>NZ_JBSNCL010000002.1:0-151306 GCF_055792845.1 Streptomyces sp. DSM 106670 | reverse complement strand
GATGCATCATGATGCATCCCCTGTGTAAGGGTTGGGTTTCTGCTCTACCCCCGGCCCGTGCATCCGGGGTGCCGGAACGGTGAGGGCGGGTTTCCCTTGCGGCCTCGGAGGTGGGACCAGTATTTCACTCCTACCCATTCGCAGCGGTCGCAGGAGAGGAGCCAGGGATTATCTGCTCCGGGGTATCCGCCGAGCGGGGTCCAGTGGAGTTCAGAGAGGCCCTGTACGGCCGTCAGAGCGGCGGCCCGGTTGTGCGGCTTGTCCATTCTCGGGTGAAGCAGTGGCGCGGGTCCGGTTCCTCTTTCTGCACTGCTGTGCTGAAAGGGACTCGGGGGTGGCGTGAGGCGTCCGGCGACGAGGGAGTATTCAGCAAGTGGTGTGAGTCGCCCGGCGTCAGCTTCCGCGCACAGGTATTCGGCGGCAGCGTCCTTTCCGATGGCCCCAGTGGATACCCGGATTTCGATCAGCATTCCGGCGGGGACGGCGTACCATGCGCGGTGCCATCGGAAGACATGCCCGACGAATTCCCCGTTCAGGAGGAGAACGGGATATCTGCATTCGGTGTCGGGTGCGCCGTAGGTGTAGCGCTTCGGGGTGGTGGTTTTCGTCATTTCTCTTTTCCTGGGTGAGGGTGGGGCGGGGGAAATACCCCCGCCCCTGTGGTGGTCTAGATGTGGATTACGGGGGCGTCGGCGTATTCCGTGCCCGGGATGGGGACGACGGGGTCACCGGTGACCAGGTCGTGTGCGTAGGCGTTGAATGTCTCTGCGCGGTTGAGGGGCATCGGGTCGCCGTCGGTGAAGCGCCATCCGCGTACGGTCTGGGGCTGTCCCATGGTGCGGAGTACGAGGCCGCTGGGGTGTGCGCCTGATACGGCGATGGCGAGGAGTTCGCAGAACGGGTACAGGTCGCTGCCGTCTGCTGCCATTCCTTCGTCGTCCTGTACGAAGGGGAACAGGGCGGTGGCTGTTCCGTTGAGGCCTGTTACGCCGAGCGTCAGGCCGTGGCTGCCGATTCCTGCTTTCTCGGTTACGCGGTCGAAAATATCGAGCGCTCGGTTCCGGTCGCGGTCACTCGGAACGTTGAGGAGAATCCCCATTTTGCTATCTTGCCTTTCTTTGTTTTTGGGTGGTTGGGGCGGCGGGGATTTCCCGCCGCCCTGAATGGGGTTTAGTTTCCGCGTCGGTCGCGCTGGCCGGGAATCCGGAGGGGGATAAACGTCAGATGGAATTCTGCGAGTGCTGCGATTTCGTCTTTGGTGAGTCCGAGGGTTTCGCCGTTCTTGTCGGACCCGCCAGTGATGACTGCGGTGCCGTGGTAGTGCTGGTGGGGCTCTCGGTGGAGTGCGTAGAGAATCGTGGCTGCGCGGTTTACCGGGGCTTCGGCGTTCGGTGATGCGTTGTTGAGCCACATGGTGAGGGTGGGCGATACGTCGATGCCGTCAATGGCGTGGGATTCGGTGGCGCGGTAGAGAATTTCGAGGTGTCCGCGTGCGCTGGTTGCGGGCCAGTCGATGATTTCGAATTCTCCGTTGGTTCGGAGAATGAGGGCATAGTTGTTCTGCTTTTGGGTGGTCATTGGGTCCCTTTCGTGGGGTGGGTGGGCTGCGTTGGTTGGTCGGCTGCCACTGCCGACCAACAAGAAAAGTGTATCGCGAAGAACCGGCATACAGGGTGGTTCTCGGGGTGTTTTCGCAGGTCAACCCATATGGGTGGTGCCCGGCGGCGGGCGGTTGGCGGGGTGCCGCGCCCCTGCCGCGTAGCGGCTGGGGTCCGTTCGGGAGCGCGGAGCGCTGCCGGGCGGTGAGGGGGCCGGTTCGAGCGCGCGGAGCGTGCGGCCGGGGCGCGGAGCGGTCCGGCGGGCCGGTTCCCTCGGGCGTGAGAGCGCGGAGCGCTCGGTCCGGGCGCGGAGCGGCCGGACACGCCCTGCGGGGTGAGGAGCGCAGCGGATCACCCCGCACGCGGCGGCGCGTCGACCGCCCGCCGCCGGGGATCGCCCATATGGGTGTGCGTCAGGTCGTCGGGCCCGGCCGCGCCTTGCTGCGCCCCGGTCGGCCGGGCCCGTCGTGCTTTGCTGCGCCCCGCTCAGCCAGGGTCCCGCCGTGCCCTTTGTGCGGTGCTGCGCCCCGGGGTTGGGCGGGTGGTGGTCAGGTGCCGGTGATGGCGCGTACGGCGGCGGCGATCTGCTCGGCCTCGTGCTTGAGGTCGTCGAGGTCGTTGGGGCTGGTGGCGTCGGGAAGGTAGGTCCCGGCGTTGTACTCGTGGACGCCGCGCGGGAGGTCCGGGGTGTCGGGCCATCCGTCGGCGGCGGCCTTGTCGTAGGTCAGGCAGAGGTCACCCTCGGTGTCGATGAGGATCGTGAAGTGGGCGGTGTAGGGGCCGTGGAGAGTGGCGCTGATGCCCCGGTGCAGGGCCTCTGCGGTCCAGTCCTTGCCGAGAGCGCGGGCGGTGGCGTAGGCGATGTCCGCGACGCTGTAGGGGTATTCGGTGCCCGGGGCGGGAGAGTACCGGCCGTGCTCGTCGTACAGGCTGGAGAACGTCGGGGCGGGGGTGGCCGGGGTGGTGTCGGTGGCGGTGTGCCCGATGCACCGGGGGTCGCCCGTGTGCCACTCGGTCCAGCGGGTGCCGGCGGCGTGGTGCCCGGCTGCGGCGAGCAGGTCGACCACGTCGGTCAGCTCGTGGCAGGTGAGGATGGCGGCCAGGTGGTCGGGGGTGTCGGCCAGGTGGTCGGCGAGGCTCCGGGCGGCGCGGGTCAAGGCGTCGTCGGGCGTGTGCGTGGTCATGGGGGCGGTCTCCTGTGGGTTACGTGCGGGGAGCGGCTGGACGGGCCCTGAGAGGCCCTGAGGGGGGCGGCGTGGCCGTGGACGGTCGGGGCCGCCCCCTGGGGGTGTTCCGTGGCCCGGTGGGGCGTCAGGAGGGGCGCACGGGCATCAGGAGGTGTCGGTAGTCCTCGCCGGTGGAGCGGGTACCGGTGGTGAGCAGGAGCGGCAGCATCTTGGTGCTGTCTTCCTTGGCGTTGCGGAGGTGGAGCGCGACCGTGTCGGCTCCGGCGAACGCGTCCAGGGCGTCCGCGAGGAAGCGGGGGTTGGCGTGGATTTCGCGCGCCGTGGGGGTGGCCCCGTGAACGGTGGTGAACGTGAGGGGCATGCCCTTGATGCGGGCCCGGTCGTCCGGCTCGCCGATGTGCGGGGCCAGGGTGAGGGTGCCGGTCTCGTCCCATCGGAGGGTGACCGGGCTGCCCCGCTCGCCCGACGCGGTGATCAGGGCGGTGCACTTCTTCAGGGCCTTCTGGGCGGTGGGCCGGTCCAGGGTGAGGGAGGTGTCGACCGTGGTGGAGAACATGGCGTCGAAGCGGGGCAGGTTCCCTTCGCGCGGCTGGATGGTGAGGGTGGTGTCGCCGACGGTGAGGGTGAGTTCGGGGGTGCCGAACGCGATGGCAACGGGGCCGGTGCAGGTCTTGAGGTAGGTGGAGACGCGGGTCAGGACGCTGGCGGGGATGAGCGCGGTCAAGGTGTGCTCGGGGGTGGTGGCCGGGCGGTCGGGGTTGGGGGTGGCGGGGACGTCGGCGACGGCGACGCGGTAGCGGTCGGTGGCCGCGAGGGTGAGCGTGCTGCCCTTCAGGGTCATCTGAACGGTCGTCAGGGTGGGGAGGGTGTCGTCAGTGCAGGCGGCCGGGATGACGCGCTGGAGCTGGCGGTAGAGGTCCTGTGCGTCGATGTGGGCGGCGATCGGCGCGGGGGTCGGCGCGGGGGTCGGCGCGGGGGCGAACTCGCCGACCGGGAACGCGGTGACCGGGACGGTCAGGTGGTCGGTGCTCAGGAGGTCTCCGGCCAGGGTGACCGTGGTGCGCGCGGCGGTCGCCTTGGTCTCTCCGGCCACCATCGCCTTCAGGGACTTGGTGAGCTGGGCGAGCGGGAGCAGCGAGGCCCCGGTGCGGGTGACGGTCGCGTCGGGCACGGTGATGGAGACGGCGGTTTCCCAGTCGTGGGTGCGCAGGGTCAGGCCGGTGTCGTCGGCCTCGATGAGGACGCCGTGGTGGGCCGGGGCCGTGGCGCGGACGGTGCCGAACGCGGCGGTCTTGAGGGCGTCGGCGAGCGGGCCGTAGGGCGCGGTGATGTGCGCGGTCGCGGCGGGGGTGGGCTGTTCGGACATGGGGGCTCCCTTGGGTGTGGGTGGGCTGCGTTTTGTGGTCGGCTGCCACTGCCGACCAACAAGAAAAGTGTATCTAATTCCACTGACATTCGGGGTGGTTTTCGTGGTGTTTTCGCAGGTCAACCCATACGGGTGGGGGTGGCGGCGGGGGTTGGCGGGGTGCCGCGCCCCTGCCGCGCAGCGGCACGGGATCCGTCCGGCAGCGCGGAGCGCTCGGGGTGGCGCGGAGCGCCGCCCCGCCCGGCCGGACGGTCCCGCCGTGGGGCGCGGAGCGCACCCGGCGGGGAGGGGGACGGGACGAGAGCGCGGAGCGCGCGGCCGGGGAGCGTCAGCGGACCGGCGGCCGGCCCCCTCGGGCGTGAGAACGCGGAGCGTACGGTCCGGGGCGCGGAGCGGCCCGGCACGCCCCGCAGGGGTGAGGAGCGCAGCGGATCACCCCTGCACGCGGCGGCCGGTCAACCCCCGCCGCCACCCCCACCCGTAGAAAACGGGCCGTCAGGCCGCCAGGCCCTCCCCCGCCGCGCTTCGCTGCGCCCCGCCCAGCCCCGGCACCGCAGCGCCCTCCGCGCCGGGCAGCGGAGTGCTCCAACTCCCCTACCCCGTATGCCATTTGGGGGGTTCTATGCTGGTGTACTCGATATCATCCATGTATGCGTTCATTTATTGCTGTGGAGATCGACGGGGTGCTGTCCCCGTACGGCGGGCCGCTGCCCGCCGGGCACGCCGTGCACGCCGCGGAGTCGGCCGCCTGGCGCGACTGGGCGGCGTGGGTCTACCCGCCCCCGCGCGGCCTCGCGCTCGCCCTCGACCCGGCGGTCGGGCGGGCCCTCGCGGACCTCCCCGCCGACCTGGTCCTGGTCTCCTCCTACGCCCCGGCCGAACTGGAGCCGCTGCTCCCCGCCCTGGGCTGGGACACGCTGCCGCCGATGGTGCCGCTGCGGGACACCGGCACCGTGCACTACCTCCGGGTGGACGACCCCGGCCGCTTCCCCGACGCGGAGAACGATCTCCACCGGCGGACCGAGGAGATCGCGTTCTGGGCGCAGACGCACGACAGGCCGGTGGCGTGGGTGCGGGCCGGGGACCACCACGAACGGGAGGTCCGCAGCGCGGCCCGGCGGATGTACTCCACGGTGGGCCCGCTGCTGCCGTACGCGGTCGACCCGGCCGCCGGGCTCACCGCCGGCGACCTCCAGGCGCTGGGTGCGTGGGTGCGGGAGATGGACGCGCTGCCGGAGCCGGCCCCGGTACTGCCCCGACGCTGCCGGGACTGCGGGGACCGCGGCACGATCGTGCTCAACGGCCGCCGCCGCGACCGCGTCCACGAGGAGTGCGGCTCCTGCTGCGAGTGCTACTGCCCGGCGCCCACCGACGACGCCTTCCAGCCGTGCGGGGACCTGATGAGCCAGCAGTGCTGGGGATGCCGCTGCTGCCTGGTGTGCGTCGGGTGCCACTGCGACGACGACTGATAGGCACCGCCGCCCCGGGGGCCGCTGAGGGAGCGAACCGCCGGCGAACGGACGGACGATCAAGGCGCGGTGTACGCCTCGCCCGGCTCGGTGCCCCCTGTCACGGGGCGTCGGCCGCCACGCCGAGCCGGGCGGCCGGCGCCGAATCCAACGGCGCGGACGGGCGGGGCCAAGGTGTGCTCAGTGCTGGCGGCTCCCGGCGTCGGCGTGAGCCCCGTCGCAGGGGGATGCCGACTACCGGGACCGAAGCCGCGGCGACCAGCGGGCCGGGAGCCGCCCGCGAACGGACCGCAGCATCCGCCGCCACATGGTGTGCCCCGGCGCCCGCCGCGCCTTCCCGTCCGCACCCCGCTGCCACAACGGGCCGCCAGGGGTATCGGCCCACGCCAGGTTCATGACGACGTCGTACCGGCCGCCCTCGTCGGGGCGCAGCAGCGGCGCCAGGCCGCTGCCCCGGTCCACGCTCCAGTCGACCTTCCACGTCTCCCCCGGAGCCAGCGTCGGCTTCCCGATGGTGGCGATCTCCTCGCCCGTCGCGCCGGGCAGGTGCAGCTGCACGTCGAAGACGCGCGCGGCGGACCAGTTCGACACGGCGCTCTCGCACAGGCTGGCGTGAGGACCGTCCGCGCAGTCCCGGTGAGGCTTCACTGACGGCGTCTGCAACGTGATCATCTGGCGGTCCTTGCGCCTGTTCAACCAGGTGCCAACGGCGGTAGCGGCCGGCCGGGCAACCACCCTTGCGGCCAGCGGAGCAATCTCACTCATACCCCAATATTACACGCTGCGAACAGGAGCGATTACACAAGGTGACGCCCCGGGGTCGCCATCGCCCCGCCCTGTCGATCACTTGGGTTCCAGACAGAGCACGAAGGCCGGGGTGTCACCGTCGGCGCCCCAGCCCCAGGACTTTCCTGTGGTACTGCCCACATCGCCGCATACCCGGTCGTACGCCTGTTGCGTGTTTCCCGGCAGCCGGTTGACTACACGGTAGGCGAAAGCATCGGGCTCCGCATCAAAGTCGTACCCCATGGTGTCCAACCATGTCCAGCCGCATTTCCCGGAGGTCCATCCTCCATCTTCGTACTTCACGACACAGGCACCGACTTTCGCCTCACCGATATCGCGCCCAGTTTGAGAGAGTGCCACAATAACAAAAATCAAAACGAGGCAGCCCAATACAATTGGTCCAGCACAGCCAGAATTTCCACTGTCTTCGTTTTCCAAGGGGGCGGCGTTGGGGTCGGTGCTGCTCCGGGCCTTCGCTCGCCGGGCTGCGGGATTTTGGCCCGGCGCCGAGGGCACGGGCTGGGCCGCCTTGAGCATGCCCAGTGCCTGCTGGGCAGTAGGCCGTGCTTCCGGGTCCTTGCTGAGGAGCAGCCGCAAGAGCGGGTGGAGCGGCCCGCTGCCGGTCAGTTCGGGTCGGGGGTCCTCATGGAGCAGCGCGTTGAGCGTTGCGGCTGTGGAGCCGCGTGAGAATGGTGAGGAACCGCTTCGGGCCTGATGGAGTGTTGCGCCGAGGGAGAAAAGGTCACTTTCCGGCGTTGCCTTCTTCCCCTCGATTCTTTCGGGTGCCAGGTATTCCAGAGTGCCGATCACAGCTCCGGCGGAGGTGAGCGTCGTGGACGTTTTGTCGATGGAAATTCCGAAGTCCGTGAGCACCACACCGCCTTCTTTGGTCAGCATGATGTTGGCGGGTTTTATGTCGCGGTGCACGATCCCGGCACTGTGAGCTGCTTTCAGTGCCGCGAGCAGACCTTTTGCCACCCAGACGGCCCTCTTGTGCGAGAGAGGTCCGTTCTGGCGTAATTCGGATTCCAGGGTTGTGCCGGTAACGAATTCCATGACTATCCATGGCATCCCGTTGTCGTCGACGACGTCGAGGACGGAGACGATGTTCGGGTGGTGACGAAGCCGCACTGCGTTGCGGGCCTCGCGGGCGGCGCTGGCAAGACGGTACTCACGCTCGCCCGGTTCCAAGAGCGGGTCCAAGCGGAGTTCCTTCAGGGCGACGGTCACGTCGAGCCTGGTGTCCGTGGCCCTCCACACGGTTCCGAAGCCGCCCTGGCCCACCGGCTCGTCCAAGCGATACCGATCACCGATCAGATGCCCGTTACCTGACTGTGACGCCATAGCGCCAACCCCCGTTCCCTCCGTACTGAGAAGGGGATCATCCCAAGCAGAGGGCGAGGAGCGCAGCAGATCAGCCCTACCCGCGACGGCCGGACATCCCCGCCCACACCCGGCGCCCGTCGTCCGCCGTGTCCGTTCCCGCACGACACCGCGCCCAGCTCGTCGAACGGTGGGTCAGGCCGCGGTGGGCTTCTTCGCGGGAAGGTCCTCCCGGCACTTCGCGCACAGGGGGTTCCCGCCGTGCCCGTACCGGTGGGTCGGCTGCCGGCAGGAGGCGCAGGGGCCCGTCTGGGTGCTCATCACCCCAGCGTACGACCGGTGCAGGTCAGCGTGCCCGTACGACGGTCAGCGTGCCGTGGCGGCCCGTCCCGGCCAGTACCTCGACCACCAGGCCGGTGGCGAGCGCGGTGTAGGCCTCGCCCGTCCCGGTGCGCTGCTCCCCCGTCGCGGCGGCACCGTCCAGGAGCGCCCCGAGCCGGGCGGCCAGGACCGGATCCAGCGGCGCGGACAGGCGGGGCCGGCCTTCTCCGTGCGGGAGGAGGGCGAGGCGGCGCGGGCGGCGGCGGGGCCCGACGGTGCCGACCACGTTCGCGTCGGTGGTGTCCGCGTGCCGGATCTTGCGCCACACCGACCGGCCGCCGAACGGATAGGCGCTGCCGGACGGCTTCGCCACGATCCCTTCCACTCCCTGGGGCTGGAGCGTCTCGTACCACTCAAGGGCGGTGTCCCGGTCGGAGGTGGCCAGGACCGGCTGGAGCGGCGGGCCGATGCTGGCCAGGACATCGACCAGGCCCGTACGGCGCTCGGCGTACGGGCGTGCGGCCAGGGCGTCGCCGCCGTGGCCGGGGTGGGCCAGGACATCGAACGCCACGTACGAGGCGGAGAGACGGGCGGCCAGGGACCGGGCCCGGTCCAGCAAGGACGCGGCGCGGGCCTGGACCACCCCGAAGAGGAAGCTTAATCGGTCCCCTTCGGCGTTGTCAGGCGAGAGAATGTCGCGCAAACGAGGGGGACGGTGTGACAGACCGCGACATGCTGGGCTGGGTGCTATCCGTATCAATTGGGGCGCTTTGTTCCTTCATGTGGATTTCAGGTGAAAGATTTCTCTCTGTCGTTGTAGCAGTTGCTTTGGGTGCATTTCTAGTTGACTGGTGGGGTAAGCCCGATCATGGAGAAAAGCGCCCAGTTTTCACCATCCTCGCCGAGTTTGCTGGGATTATCGGCGGCGTGATCGCTTTCGCCGAGTTCATAACACGCTGACTTCGCCTCCGGGACCATCCCCGGAGGAGGCTGAGATGGGTTCAGAGCTCACGCCCTGTTCCGTACCGGCAGGGGGCGCAATCGGTCGTCTACGCCCACTCTGGCCGGTCCGATGATCCGAGCGCACATACAAGGCAGGTGGGAGCGCAAGTCCAATCAGGTTCTCTTGCGTTTACGCCTCGCCCTTCCGTACTCCCTCCGGACCGCATGAGACACAGCGACGTGTTTGGTGAGCCGGGCCAGAGCGTCGTAGACGGTGGAGACGGAGGTCGAGCAGACGCAAGAACCATCTGACTTGGTCTGCGACGTACTTTGAAGATCACGGTATGTCTGGCCACTCCGAGCAGGGGATCGGGCTGCAGAGGCTCAAGTCCCGGAACCATCTGACTTGGTTGGTGACCTACCTTGAAGATTGTGGTGTGTCCGTGTCCTTCTGCTCCGCCTGGGCTGGAATGATCAGCGCATGAACGTGGAGTTGCCCGGGGTCCAGTGGGATGAGCTGTGGTTGCCGCTGCGACCGTATGCAACGAACCAGCTGCGCGAGGGGATCCGGCGCGAGAGGCGGCCGGTGGCGATGACGCGCCGCTATGTGGAGGCGAACCCCTCGGCGTTGAGCAACCTCCTCGTCGTGGACGTGGACCACTCGGACGCGGTATTGCGGGCGGTATCGTCGGTCGGCTCGCATCCGTTGCCCAACGCGGTCGTGGAGAACCCGGTGAACGGGCACGCCCATGCGGTGTGGGCCCTGGAAGAGGCAGTGACGCGGACCGAGTACGCCCGGCGCAAGCCCCTGGCCTACGCCGCTGCCGTCACCGAGGGACTGCGCCGCGCGCTGGACGGGGACGCGGCGTACTCGGGGCTGATGACGAAGAACCCGCTGCACACGGACTGGAGCACCGAGTGGCTCCATGGCGGGCTTCATACGCTGGGCGGCCTGGAGGAGGCGCTGGGCGCCCGTATGCCGCCGGGACGCTGGAGGGAGACCAAGCGGTTCCGTACGAACATCACGGGGCTGGGGCGTAACTGTTCGATCTTCGAGACGGCCCGGACCTGGGCGTACCGCGAGGTCCGCCACCACTTCGGCAGCCCCGACACCCTGCACACCGCCATTCACGCGGAAGTGCATACCCGGAACGCCGAGTTCACGGAGCCGTTGCCGGGTGTGGAGGCGCGGGCGATTGCCAACAGCATCCACCGGTGGATCACGACGAGGTCGAGGATGTGGAAGGACGGAGCGGCCGTTTACGAGGCCACCTTCGTCTCGATCCAGTCCGCCCGGGGAAGGAAGAGCGGCAGAGCGCGTGCTGCGCGCCGGGATGAGCGCACCGCGGCGATGCTTGAGTACATGAGGGGGACGTCTTGACGCAGGGGCCGAGGCGGGAGCGTCGCACTGTGACGGCCCGTGAACTCGCGGATCGCTTCGGGGTGTCGCCCAGGACAGTGCTGCGCATGATCGCGGAGGAACGGGCGATATACGAGGGCCGGTCCCAGCAGCGCCGCGATGAGATCGTTGAGTTGCACCGCAGGGGCCTCAAGGGCTACGAGATCGCGCGCGAGCTGTCCGTCTCCGCTGGTCTGGTGTCCATTCGGCTGAAGGAAGCCCGCGAGGCAGGTCTCGATCTCACTCGATACAGCGCAGACCGGGGTTAAGGAGCAGTTTTCTGCCCTTCACCCCCGGTCCATAGCGCTTTATGACATCAAACCGGCAGGTCAGCCGTCCGAAACAGTGCCCCTTCAGTGGCGGTCGGTTGCCCGTTGTGCCGGTGCGCAGCCGGTTTTGCCGTTGAGGCGCCGACGAGCTTCGAGCGAGCGGCTTGTCGGCGATGGCGCCGTCGTGTCCTCACCGGTCTTACAGCGTTCCGGGGCCCGGTACCTACGCCAGGAAACGGGTACCGCAGGGCCGGTTTCCGCAGGGTTGGGCCGGGCGGTGTGTGGCGGCGGGGGGCGTGCGGTGCAGGGCGCGCAGGCGTAGCCGCCGCGCGAGGCGGGTGGTCATCGGCCGGCGTCTTCCGGGGCGTCGACGAGTTCCATGACGACGGGGTCGCGGTGCTGGGTGGCTGCTGTGGTGCGGGTGATGTGGCGACCAGGCGCAGGCCCATGTCGGCGAGGTCGTCGGGGGCGTGGAGGGAGCACAGCAGGGCGGCGGCGGCCGGGAGGGTGAGCGGGGTGGTGGGGCTGTAGCCGACGATGGCGGCGGTGTCGGGGTCCTGGCGGGCGGCGGTGCGGGCGTGGGCGAGAACGGTCCGGGGGTCGGTGACGATCAGTTCGTCGATCTGGATGCGCTGGGCGTGGACGCGGAGGTCGAACGGGCGGCGTACGGCTGCCCTGCTTGCCGGGTCGGGGAGGGCGGGCAGCAGGCTCGGGTGCGGCAGACGGGACATCGTGGGGCTCCTCGGGGTGCGTACCGTGAACGGACAAGGCTGGACGGACGGGCGGATGGGCGGGGTTGGGTATGGACGCGGTGACCGGCGACGTGGTGATCGGCCGCCCGGTGGTGGTCCGGGCGGACCACCGGGTGAGCACGGACGACCTGGTGGAAGACCTACAGGAGCGCCTTGACCACCCGAAGTTGCCGGTCTGGGTGCGGATGCTGCGGAGTACGGGGGTGGAGTGGCGGCCGTGGTCGGCTCCGCTGGAGGAGACCGCAGAGCGGGCGGGGGTGGGGGTACGGTCACGGGCCGCGTACGCGGCGGCGCGCGACCGGGCGGTGACGGCGGCACAGGACGCGCTGGTACAGGCGGATCTCAGCCCGTGGGAGGTGGATGTGCTGATCACCACGCACACCACGTCCTGGACGATTCCCGGGCTGGACGTCGACTTGGTGGGTCGGCTCGGGCTGAGGCCGGACGTGGAGCGGATCGGGCTCGCGACCGCGGCGTGCGTCGGCGGCGCGCACTCCCTGGTCCACGCGGTCCGGTCCCTGCGGGGTCGCCCCGGGAAGCGTGCCCTGGTCGTCGCGGCCGAGGATCTCTCCACCCTCTACCACCCGGAATCCGATCCGCCGACTGTGCGGTCGGCCTTGCGGGACCTGGTCGCCGGGAGCAAGAAGCTGTTCGCCCCCGGCCCCCGGGAATCCGATCCGCCGTCTCTGCGGTCGGCCTTGCGGGACCTGGCCGTCGCGATCCTCACCTTCAACCGGCGGGAACCCGGGCCCACCATGCAGTCGGTCCTCTACGGCGGGCTTTTCGGCGACGCGGCCGGGGCGGTGGTGGTCTCCGCCGTCGACCAGGCAGGCGCGGGCGACGTGGTCGCCGAGGACGTGTGGGAGCTGGTGCTGCCAGACAGCCAGGACGCGTACTGGGGTGACGTGCATGAGCGGGGGGTCCTCTTCAACTCGGACCAGGAGGCCACTCGGGCTCCGGGGCGGGTACTGCCGTACCTGACCGGGTGGCTGGCCGGGAGGCCGGTTACGTGGGCGGTGGTCCATCCGGGCGGGCCCGGGATCATCTCCGGGACCTTGGCCGGGCTCGGCCTCGACCCGGAGACCGCCGGACGGCATGCCCGGGACTCACTGACGGGCGGGAATCTCGGCGGTGTCGGGGTGCTGGACGTGCTGGCCCGGATCCTGGACGACAACGGTGCAGACGGTGTCACCGAGGGCGCCCTGGTCGCTTTCGGCCCGGGGTTCACCGCGGCCGCGCTCTACCTCAGCCGTGTGCCCGGAGTCTGATCACACCCCGGATCGGGTGATCAGGAGTCCGGCGGGTCCAGGCGCAGGCGGGTGAGGACGGCGGGGCGGGCGAGGCCGGGCGTGACCAGGGCCCACATGGCGCTGACCTGCCGGTGCAGGGTGTCGCGCTCTTCCATGGCGAGGGCGAGCATCTGCACGCCGCTGTAGCAGCCGACCAGGGTTCGGGCGGCCTCGGCGGGGTCGACGTGGTCCTGGAGCTCACCGGCAGCACCGGCGGATTCGAGGACGGTGATCACGGCCGTGAGCGACCCGGCGTAGCTTTCGGCGGTCTGGTACGGGCCCGGCTCGATCGACAGCCGTACGGCGGCCCGCAGGACCGGGTCCTGGAGGATGCTCGCGGTGTAGTGGTGGCTGATGTCGATCAGGGCCTGGAGCCACACGGCCGGGGCCGGCCCCGCCGCCGCCTGTTCGGAGACCCGCTCGAAGAACTGGTGCTGGCGGGCGAGGACCGCGTCGCCGACCTCCTGCTTCGAGGCGAAGTGGTGGTAGAAGCCGCCGCGGGAGACGCCGGCGACGTCCTGGATCTCCGGGATGCTCGCCGCCGCGTAGCCCTTGCGGTCGATCACAGCCCCGGCGGCCTCGACGATGCGCTGAGCGGTCTGCTCGCGGCGCTCGGCCCGCTCTCCGCGCTCCTGCATCGTGACGCCTCCCTCGGTCGCCTCCGACGCTACCCGGGGGCCCGGCAGCACGCCCCCGAGGGGCCCACCCACGTCAGGCAGCATCGGCGCACTCCACCCGGACCGGCGGTATGGCGAGGCACTGCTGTACGGGAGCGCACCGGAACCGGGCCCACACGCACTTCCCGCCGCACGCGCGCGGCGCCCATCCGTGATCGTCGGCGAGGGAGTGCAGCAGGAGCAGACCGCGGCCGCCGTCCTCGTCCCCGGGGACCATGGCGGGGCTCGGGGGAAGCGGGCGGTCGCTGGCGTCGGTCACGGCCAGGACGACGTGCTCGTGCGGCGGATCGACGACGATTTCCACCTCGATGTCGTCCGTCGCGTCGATCGCCTCGTCGGCGGCGACGGCGTTCGTCACCAGCTCGGAGACGACGAGCACGACACCGTCACGGACGTCGGCGCGGACGTCGGGGGTCAGCAGCTCAGCCGCCCACCGCCGTGCGGCGCGTACGGACGCGGGATGCGGCGGCAACAGCAGACACGTCATGACGCAGAATCCTCCCTCTCGACCGGCGACCGACAAGTCTGTCGGCCAGATCCAGACTCCGCCCGCGGCACAGCGGGCGGAAGGGCCAACCCTGGCCCCGGGCCAACCCTGGCCCGGTCGCGAATGCCGGAAATAGGTAACGTGTCCACACGATGACGTGAGGAGGTGCGCATGCCCGAGGCAGCCCCGGACGTGCCCGCCCTCCTCAAACGATGGCGGGCCCGCCGCACCCTCGCCACCCTGCCCGACGCCGACCCCGCCGCCGGCGACGGACCGGTCACACAGACCGTGATGGCCGAACAGCTCGGCATCAGCGAACACCACTACCGGCGCCTCGAATCCGGCCGCCGCCCGATGAGCAGCGACGTCATCGCCGCAATCGCCCGGATCCTCACCCTGCACCCGGACGAACAGACGGCCCTGTACCGCTGGGCCGGCCGCCCCGTGCCCCCGTTGCTCTCCCCCATCGCCCCGGACGTTCCCGAGGACCTGCGCGACCACATCGACCGATGGCCCTTCCCCGCCCTGCTCGAAGCCCCGGATTTCTCGGTCCTCGCCTACAACCGGCACGCCGCCCGCGCGTGCCCATGGGCGGCCCGGCCCGGCGCGAACGTCATGGTCGACCTTCTGTTGCCGGGGCCGGGCCGCGACCAGTGCGCCCAGTGGGAAGAGCACTGGGCGCCGCCCCTGCTCGCCCAGCTCCGCCAGGCAGTACTCGGCAGCACCGCACTACGGGCCATCGTCGACCGCGTCTGCGAAGACCCCCAGGTGAGGGACCTCTGGACTCAGCAGTCGGACCTGCGCCGCCACGCCTACGGCACCGTACGGCCCATGCACCTCGACGGATGGCGGCCCCGGCCCGCGTGGGTCCGGATCATGGGCTGGCAGCCCATGCACCACCCCAGCCTCCGCGTCATCACAGGAGAGCCCGCCACCAACACCCGCCAACCCGACCGCCGCACCACCGGATAGCCCCCGGCCGTTCAGCGCTTCGGCGGGTTCCGGCGCCCGTCCCCGGTGTGCGGGCACGGTTTCGGATTGGCGCCGCGCATCCACCGGCGACGGCAGCCCGCCTTCTTGCACTCCACCCACCACGACACACCCACACCCGGGAACGGCTCCACCGGCCGCAGCCCGGCCTTGGCCAGGGCGCTCCGGCGCTCCTTCTCCTCCCGGGACACCGCGGCCCGTTCAGCCGCCTGCCCCGGGTGATGACACGGGCGGACCTGAGCGGGAGTGGTCGGCCGGCTGACCTCGTGCCCGCACTCCGGGCACTTCAGGTCCATCCGGGCCTGCATCGTCCCGGGGAACGGCCCGTTCGGCTCCCAGCCCACCGCGCGCACCCGCTCGAACGCCGTCTCCTCCAGCTGGCGGATCCGCGCGCTGCGGTTCGTCTCGTCGCCGTGGTCGCACGGGGTCAGGGCCAGCATCGACAGCCGGGCCTCCCGCCCGCACGTCACGCACTTCATCAGCCACGGGGTGTGCCGGTAGAACGGCGGAGGCTCCTGCGGCTCCCAGCCCCGGGCCCGCGCCGTCTCCACCGCCGCTTGGGCGATCGACGGGGCGTAGTTGGTGGGAGGCAGCTCGCTTTTGGGCACGGCGGCCTTGTCGGTGCTGTCGTCCATGTGCTGCTCCTGTCCGGGCATGGGTTCAGTGGGTGAGGGCGGTGACGACGACAGTGGGCGGCGGGGTGATGCCCCCGGCGAGGTAGCGCACGCCGTCGCCTTCGGAGGGGAGTGCGGCGCCCTTGGTGATGGGGTGGCGGCGGGAGGTGGCGGTGCGCCACCCGTACCGCTCGTCCCAGACCAGGGCGGGGACCGGGGCCTGGTCGGCGTCGAGGACGAGCGCGGCGACGACCCGGTCGTCGCCGGGGAACTGGATGTCGGGCGCGGCCTCGGTGGTGGTCCAGCCGGCCCGGTGGAGGGCGGCGGCGACGTCGGCGAGGTACGGGCGAACGTGGCGGGCGCGCAGGACGGTTTCGGCGCGGGCGGTGGCGCGGCGGACCTGACCGGCCGGGTAGCCGAGCTGGGCGGCGGCCTCGGCCGGGGTGAGGGTCGGGTGGGCTTCGATGTGGTCGGCGATGCGGTCGGCGCGCAGCCGGGTCAGGGCGTCCTGCCCGGTGTTGCGGTGGACACCGAGCCGCTCGGTGACCGTGGCGGCGCTGATCGTGGGGTCGGCGTCGAGCAGGTCGGCGACGAGCCCGTGGACCTGGTCGCGCGGGACCTGGTCCCCCGTGCTCTTGGGCCGGCCGGTCCGCTGCGCCCCGTCGCCGGGGCGGCCCGCCTGGAACGCCTTCACCGCGCGGCGGGGCCAGTGCTCGACCCCGCCCGCCTCGATGCGCGCCTCGGTCAGGGCGGGGTCGCGCTTGTAGACGTCCCAGGATCGGGGGCTGACCCCGAGCAGCGCCGCGCACTCCCGGCGGTCCAGGAGGTCCCCGTCGTCCTCGCCCTCCGGCTCCGGAAGCGGCGGCACCGGCTTGCCGAGGAGGTAGGCGTCGACCTGCTCCCCGTCGTACAGCCGCGTACGGGACCCCTCCGAACTGACCGGAGCCGGGAACCCTTCGGCCGCGTACGGCTTGAGGCGGGTGTAGTGGTCGATGCCGACGCCCTGCTGCGCGGCGAGGTCCGCCAGGGTGCGCACGAGGTGCTGACGGCCTGCTCTGATCACGGGGTTACTCCTCCAGAACTCAACGGTGTCGAACGACGGTATCGGCCCGGTCTGCGGGCCGGTGGGCGGTACGCTGCGGGCAGGCCCCCTTCGGGGTGGCTGCGTTGGCCGGCACCCTGCCACCCGTCCCCGTGGACGGATTGGGTGCCGGCCCTTTTGTGTCCCGACCCGCGCGCCGCTCATCACGCGGTACCGGGCCGCCAGGCACCCTCGGACCGGTCCGCCCCCGGCAACTCCAGTACCAGGGGCGGGCCTTGCCCGGGGTGGCGGGGTGGCGTCAGGCGGACCAGCCGATCGAGGACACGTAGCTGTAGCCGTCGTAGTCCGAGCCGAGCAGGTCGAGAACCTCGTCCCACACCGCGTCCAGCTCTTCCATGTCGTCGTCCATCCACGCGTCCACGGCCCGGTCCCACACCCCGCGCACGTTGACGCTGCGGGGAGCCAGGTCCCGCCGGAACCTCTGCTCCACCCCCCTCTGGTCGACGGGGTTGATCTCCACCCGGGTCCCCCGCCCGTTGTTGTTGAGCCGGTGCTTGAGGTCGGCGGCGACGTTGCGGCGGCGCAGGTCCCAGTACGCCGCATCCAGCCGTGCGAGGTTCGCCCGGTTCGGGGTGCGCTCCTCCGCGAGCCACGCCATCAGGGTGCGCGGGGAGACGTGGATGCCCGCCCGGTCCATCGCCTCGTACCCGGCGTCGCTCTTGGTGAGGTAGTTCAGGCGGGCGGCGAGACCGCGGTCGCTGTCCACGGGCGAGGCGATGCCGCCGACCATCTTCTCCATCGCGATGCCCAGCGCCTCGGCGCCGGGTGCGCCGGCCGCGCCGTACTGGCCGAAGTCCATCCACCGTCCGGCCATCAGCCGCCCACCTTCCCGACCAGGTACTCACCGGAGGTCTTGGCGTCGCCCTGCTTGATCTTCAGCTCGGACACCCCACGGCCCTCGGTGAACACCTGCCGCCAGTCGCCGGTCACGTGCAGCTCGTCGGTGTTCTTCAGCGCCACGACGTCGAGGCCGGCCTGGCGCGCCTTGTAGGCGCGGCCGCAGTGCAGCGCGTACGCCTGCGAGTGGATGTTGTGCATCCAGTCCGGGCGGACCATCTCCCGGTTGTGGACCGACTCCCCCATCGTGGAGACGAACTTGCTGTACATCGCCTTGACGTACTCCAGCGTCAGCACGTCCCCGGCCGCGATGGCTTCCGACCGGGCGGCCACCAGGAGCTTACGCAGGGCGTCCAGGAAGTTCTCCGTCGCCCCGGACGTCCAGGACTCGTGAACGGTCGGTGCCCCGGTCAGGGCCCACTTGGGGCCGGACAGGCGCAGCAGGAGACGGAGGGTGGCGTCGGTGATCCAGAGGGCGCCGGGCTCGTCGCGGTCGCCGAGCGGGTTGGGCAGGTGGGGGTGGGCCCACTCGGCGGGGGTGACCAGGTGAACGCCGCTGCGCTTCGGGCCGACGCCGTCCATACCGGTGGAGTGCTCCAGCTTCCCGATCGGGAGCCAGACCTTCAGCGCGGACAGGTAGGCGGCGTTGACGTCGAGGGCGGTGACCTTGACGTCCCGCTCGGGGGCGCGCATCGAGTAGGCGGGGTTGTTGTAGGCGGGGCGGGCCTCCCAGATCTGATCCGGTTCCTTCTTCGACGGCTTGTGCAGCACGTCCGGCAGCGCCGGATAGGCGGTGTACTCGTAACGGGCGGTGGACCTGGTCTCGTTGAACAGGTGCATCACGTCCGGGATCGCCCGGCCGATCAGCGCCTTCAGCGCGGCTTCCTCGTCCCCGCCGGCGCGCTCGGCCTCCTGCTCGACCGCGCCCCGGATCAGGCCCATCAGGTCCGCCTCGGCCCGCTCGGCACTCTTGGACCGGCGCTGCGGGCGGGTCGGCACCCGGGCCGGAACCGGCGACACCACAGCCGCCGGAGCCGGAGCGGCGGCCGGGACAGGAGCGGGCGGGGCCGGGGGCGGCGCGGCGGCCGGGACAACGGCGGGCGCGGTGGTGGTGGGCTGGCACATCGCCCCGGAGTGCAGCGGGCGGCCGTCGGTCGACTGGTAGGTCGTCTCGACCCCGCACCGGACGCACGGGCCCGGGTCGCCCTCGATCGCGCGGCCGTCCTCACCGCGCAGCGTCTCCAACCCGGTCAGCGCGGCCGGCACCGCGACAGCGGGCGTCCCGGCGGCGGCCTGGACAGGGGCGGTGCCGTACGGCTGGTCGGTGAACAGGGCCGCGATCGGGTCGCCCGGGGCGGCCGGGGCGGGGTGGAGCTCGGCCAGGCCCTCCAGGAGTTGCAGGTAGGGCAGTCGGCCGGGCGGGGTCGGGTCGGACTTCCCGGCCTCCCAGGCAAGGACGGTGCCGCGCGCGACGCCGACCGCTTCGGCGACCTGGGCGCGGGTCAGCCCGGCCGCCTCACGCAGCCGCAGGCGCTCTTCCGGGGGTGGCATGACCTTGGCGAGCCGGGCCTCTTCGAGCAGCGATTCAACGCTCAGCTTCTCACTCATGAGAAAAGTGTATCACCACTGATCTAGATTTGATGCTAGATTGTGCAGCGTCCGTATCGCATTTGGGCAGCGCGTAGCGAGGAGCATAGAGGTCATGCAGCAGACACCGCAGGCGAACGGGTCCGGGATCACCCTCCGGCCCCACCAGGCCGAAGCCGTCGACCGGATCGTGTCGGGCCTCTCCCTCCCGGCCGGCGGGACCATGCCCGTACGCGGGCTGCGCGGGCAGGTCCACATGGCCACCGGGACCGGCAAGACCATCACCGCGGCCAGGGCCGCGCTGCGGCTGTGCCCGACCGGGGTGATCGGCGTCCTGGTCCCGACCCTGGACCTGCTGACCCAGACGGTGGAGGCGTGGCGCCGGGTGGGGCACTACGGCCCGGCCGTCGCCGTCTGCTCGCTCGGGGCCGACCCGCTGCTGGAAGCGCTCGGGGTGCGGTGCACGACCAACCCGACGCAGCTCGCCCTCTGGGCCAGCGGCGGGCCGATGCTCGTGTTCGCGACGTACGCCTCCCTCGCCTCGCAGGGCCTGGCCGACGAGGAAGACGACGCCCCGGACGCCACCGCGCCCGGGGTGCTGGAACAGGCGCTGCGCGGCACGTACGGACAGGCCATGGCCCCCTTCGACCTGGTGGTGGTCGACGAGGCGCACCGCACGTCCGGCAACGCCGCGAAGGCGTGGGCGTCCGTCCACGACCAGCAGCGGATCCCCGCCGCCCGGCGGCTGTACATGACCGCGACCCCGCGCCTGTGGGAAGCCGCCCCCCGGACGGCCGACGAGGACGGTGACGAGCCCGGCTCGGACGGGGCGGCCGACACCCCGCAGAGCGGCGGGGAGGCTCTGGGCGGGCGGCTGGTCGCCTCGATGGACGACGTCGAGTTGTACGGGCCGGTCCTTCACGAGACCGGTCTGATGGAGGCCGTGGAGCGCGGGATCCTCGCCCGGTTCGAGGTGGACGTGCTGGAGATCCGCGACCCCTCACCCATCGAGGAGGACGCCTCGCTGGAGGAGCGGCGGGGCCGCCGGCTCGCCGCCCTCCAGGCCGCGCTCCTCAAGCACGCCGACGAGTCCGGCACCCGCTCGTACATGACGTTCCACTCCCGGACGCTGGACGCCATGGCGTTCGCCCGCGCGATGCCGGAGACCGCCGCCCGCCTCCACCACGCCGACCCCGCCGCCTACCCGGCCCGGGTCGGCGCGGAGTGGCTCTCCGGCGAGCACCCCGCCACCCACCGCCGCGACGTCCTCGCCCGGTACGCCGACGGGTTGGACGCGGAGGGATGGGTCGCTGAGCTGAGCTTCCTGGCCAGTTGCCGGGTCCTCGGTGAAGGGGTCGACATCCGGGGCAAGCGCGGCGTCGGCGCGGTCGTCTTCGCCGACACCCGCAGCTCGCCGGTCGAGATCGTCCAGATCATCGGGCGGGCGCTGCGCCAGGACCCCGGCGACGGGAAGGTCTCCCGGATCGTCGTGCCGGTGTTCCTGGAGCCCGGCGAGGACCCCGGCGACATGATGGCGTCCTCCAGCTACCGCCCCCTGGTCGCGATCCTCCAGGGCCTGCGCGCCCACGACGACCGGGTCATCGAGCGCATGGCCCTGCCGACCACGACCGCGCGCGGACAGATCACCTCCGTGCTCGCCCTCGACCCGCAGCAGCCGTCCCCTGCCGACGAGAACGACGACCAGGACGACGAGCACGACGGCCAGGAGCAGGGCGCCGACCGGGAACCCGCGGCGGCCGGCACCGAGCCCCGGGATGACGGCGATCGTGACGGCCAGAACGATGAGGGCGAGGAGGACCAGGACGAGGACGGCGAGTCCGCGGCCCCGGGCATCGCCCCCGTCAGCACGACGCCGCTGCTGCGGTTCTCCCTCCCCCGCGCCCCCGAAAGCATCGCCCTGTTCCTGCGGACCCGCGTCCTGCGCCCCGACTCCGAGGTCTGGCTCACCGGCTACAACGCCCTGCGCACCTTCGTCGACGAGTACGGGCACGCCCGCGTCCCCAGCGACGCCACGGTGAAGTCGGGCGACGGCGACACCTACGGACTGGGGAGCTGGGTCAGTGAGCAGCGCCGGGCGTTCAAGGCCGGGACGCTGAAGGCGTGGCGGGTGGACCTGCTGAACGAGGTGGGCATGGTCTGGTCGGTCGGCGACGCCGCGTTCTGGAAGAACCTCGGTGCCGCCCGCGCCTACCACGCCGCCCACGGCACCCTCGCCTGCCCGAAGAACACGGTGTGGGAGGGGGTCCCGGTGGGCCAGTGGCTCTCCAATCTGCGCCGCCCCGGCGGCCTCGGCACCAACCCCGACCGCGCCCTTGAGCGCCGCCGCGCCCTGGAGACGATCGACCCGGAATGGAACCCGGCGGGGTGGTCGGTCGACTGGCAGCGCCACTACGCCGCCGCCCGCCACCTCCTGGCCGAGGAACAGGGCCGCCCGGCCGAGCTGCTGCCCGGCGTCACCGTGAACGGGGTCGACGTCGGCACCTGGACCACCCGGCAGACCGACCCCGCCGTCTGGGACACCCTGAACCCCGAACAGCAGAAGCGGCTGGAGGCACTCGGGCTCACGCCCCGGCCCGCAGCACCCGCCACCACGACGGCGGCGAAGGGCGGGACGTTCGAGCGGGGCATCACCGCGCTCACCCAGTACGCCGCCCGGGAAGGCCGGATCGTCGTACCCCGAGCCCACGTTGAGGAGACGCCCCACGGACCCGTCCGGCTGGGCACCTGGATCAGCAACACCCGCAGCCGCCGCAACAAACTGACCGACCAGCAGCGCGAGCAGCTCGCCGCGCTCGGTGTCGACTGGGCCACCACCTGACACCCCGACCACGACCCCGTCGTCCCGCGCCCCCTGGCCCCCACCGCCCGGGGGCGCGGTCCGTTCCGCAGGCGATTCCCCGGGACCGGCCCGGACGCCATACCCGCGCATCGGAGCACCGCGGCGGGCCGCACGGGGAAGAAGCAGCAACGGGGCGCGGGCGCGCCTTTCGCTCGATCGAATGACGGGACCTCACCACCAGTGCTGAGCTGCGAGTATGAGGCCGCATCAGTCCCCCGATCTGCTGGAGTGACCCCCGTGACGCTGCGCCGCCTCGGCTTCCTGCCCGCCGTCCTGCTCACCGCCGCCGCCCTGACCGCCTGTTCCGCCCAGAGCGTGGAGGCCGACGACCCCAAGCCCTCCGCGTCCGGCACCACCGCGCCGTCCGGTGCACCCGGCGGAGCGCCGGAGGGGGGCGGGCTCACGCTCGCGGACGCCATCAAGAAGATCCCCGTCGCGGAGGAGAAGCGCGCCGGCTACGAGCGCGACAGCTTCAAGCACTGGGTCGATGAGGACGGCGACGGCTGCCCCACCCGGCAGGAGGTCCTGATCGCCGAAGCGGTCACCGCTCCGGAGCAGGGCGACCGGTGCACGCTCAGCGGGGGCAGCTGGCTGTCGTACTACGACGAGGTCGAGGTGACCGACGCGAAGCGCCTCGACATCGACCACATGGTGCCCCTGGCGGAGGCATGGGACAGCGGCGCCTACGACTGGACACCCGAACGCCGTGAGGCCTACGCCAACGACCTCGACGCGGAACGCTCCCTGGTCGCGGTGACCGCGAAGACGAACCGGTCGAAGGCCGACCGCGACCCGTCCCAGTGGATGCCGCCCGCCGCGTCCGCGACGTGCACGTACCTCGTCGACTGGACCGCCACCAAGCTCCGCTGGAAGCTGGCCGCCGACGAGACCGAGCAGGCGGCCCTCCTCGACCTCGCCGGACCGTGCGCCGACTCGACCGTCGAGTACGAACCCGCCGCCTGAGCAGGATCAGGCGGCCCCTGGCCGCCGAAAGGCCCGGTGCCGGAGGAGGCGGGCCCCCTCCGGCATCAGGGGCCCGAGCCGTACTCCGGGGACCCGGGCCTGTCCCGCACACCCATACGGCGCGGTCTGCTCCGACCCTATCCAGCCGTGCGACCGGGCCGCCGCGGAGAGGACCCCTTCCTGAAGGCCCTCACGGAGCCCGCTCGGCTGTTCTCCGCGAGGAGGCGGTCACGCTCGCGAATCTGGCCGATGAGGGCCCGGGTGTCGACAATCGACATCCCGAGGGCAATCGCGACCTCCCCCACGGTGGCCCCCGCCTTCACCGCCTGACGCACCCCGTCCCGGCGAGCATGGTGGTACACACTCGCGCTCAGTCTGATCAAGGCCAGGGCGTCGTCGACATCCACGTCCCCGTCGTCGCGCACCAGACGCTCCGCGCGCGCAGTGAGCCGCGCGGCCTCGTACAGAGTCTGCCGTCGAGACCGGGCCAACCACTCGGCGTACCCGCTCACCCTTCCACCGTACGCCCGCCGACCGGCCAGCAGCGCCGGTCAGCCCGGCGGCCGGCCCGTACGTCGTCAACCCCGGCGTACGTCACCGAAGTGACGTACAGCGACGGCTTCCCGCCGATCGGCGGGAAGCCGCAAATCACTGACCTGCTATGACGCCCGCCCACCCTGGTCAGCCGTGCCGCATCGGCGTCGAAGGCTCACTGATAGTGCCCGACCGGGCCGGGCACGGCTCCGGCTCACGCAGTCGCCCGCCGGTCGTCGTCGTCACCGGCCCGCCGCCGCAGCTCGACCCGGGCCGCCGGACTCCACCCCGCCGGACCGCACGGACAGGTGGAGCAGGCGGCGGCGCAGCTCGGTGGCATGGCGCGGGCGGGGCACGGCGAGGGCTCGGTAGGTGGCGTGCCACTGCTGTTGGGCGCGGATCAGGTCGTCGGGGAAGGGGAAGCGGTCCATACTCCCACTAGAAACCTTGTTCGAATTTTTGTGCGAGCCGGGACTGCTCAGTCCGTACGGGCGGCGTGCGTGATGAGGGCGCTGTGCCGGACCAGGAGGCCGTGCAGGATCGCGGTGCCCGGATCGGCGGCGAGCAGTTCCACGGTGCCGGAGACTGCGGAGGTCACCGCCAGGAGCCGGACCTGCTGGTCCAGCGTGAGCCAGTCCAGCTCCGGCATCAGGTAGGGGACGGCGTGCAGGGTCCTCATCATGGCCGGGTCAGCACCACCGGTCCCGTGGATGAACCGGTCGTCCGGGCCCCGGCGGTCGCAGTCCGCCGGGTCGAGGCTGCCCATCACGGCCTCAATCGCGTCGGGGAGCGTCCCGGCGAGCCAGTCACCGGTCGGGGCGGGGACCGGCGGGCCGGGCAGAGACCGGATCCACGCAGCCGCCCGGCGGCCGGCATCCGCAGCCGTCGCCAGGGCCTCGGCCTCCCCCTCCCACGGCTCGTACAGCGGCACGTCGTCAGGAGGCCCGGCAGGAACAGGCAGATACGCGATCGTCATACCCGGAACAACCGGCACCACCGCCGTACAGGCACGGGCCGCCGTTCAGCGGGCCCGTCGACGCTCAGCGTGCCGTGACGGCCCGAACCGGCGAGCACTTCGACCACCGGTTCGGCATCGAACGCCGTGTATGTCTCGTCGCCCACCCGCCGCTCCCCCGTGGCGGGAACGTCGTCGAGGACCGCCGTACCGACGCGGGCGGCCAGCACGGCCGACAGTTGGGGCCGGCTCTTCCCGTCCGGGGGCAGCCGAGACGTCGGGGCGGAGGGATCTCGACCGACAGGTAGAGCGGGCGACGTGCCGCATCCGGGCGACGATCGTTTGACCCGGCATGAATCGTCTTCTCCGTGTCCTGGCCGTGGTCCTCACCGCCACCGCGCTCGCCACCACCCTGGACGTCCCCGCGCACGCCGCCGCCTCCGCCTGCACACACCACCTCTCCGGCCCGCAGGTCTGCATCTCCACGAACGGAGAGTCGGGCAGCGAGAACCCGGGCAGGGTGACCACGGCCTGGACCAACCCGCCGCAGAGCAAGCGGACCGCGACGGTGCACATCACCGAGCCCGGCGGCCAGCGCTACACCCTCACCGCCCGCCGCTCACGCGGCCAGCTCATCGCCGCCTTCACCCCCGGCGCCCTCCCCGACGGCAAACTCTGCGCCCGCTACCAGGGCAGCTCCCGTACGGCGTGCGTGCAGATCATCGACCGCACCTGAACACCCGGCCCACAAGTCGGAGTCGGCGGGACTCGCGGCAACCCGGCCGGTCGAGAACCACACCACGAAGGGCTGAACCCTAGATCTGGTGGTTGGACTGCTCCAGTCACCCAGAAGTTGTGGTCTCGGTACATGCGGATCGTGGGCATCGCCTAAAGTAGAGCCCGCTTCCAAGAGTTGACCCCTCACAGACTGCACCACACCGGTGCGGGCCCTTCCCCAGGGCCGGTTGGGGTCAACGAAAGGAATCGGACGATGAGCTCGGAGGAACCGTGCGCCTGCCGCACCCGCCCGTCGATCTTTCAGGCGGTGGTGGACTGGATCTCGGTGGTCGCGCTGATCATCGACGTACTGCAGTACCTCGGCTGAGAACCGAGCGAATGACCCCGGACGTTCGATGCCGGTCCAGTCACATGACTGAGCCCGGCCGAATTCCACACGGCCGGGCTCAGTAACCGCAGTACCTGCGGAGAGGGCCGGCTACCGGGTCGCAACCGGTGGTTGGCTCTCTTTGCTTCTCGGCGGACAACTCCCCGCCGCCCCGATCGTACGACACTCCGGTGTCACCCCTGCCATACCCTGCGGCATTTCACCGGGAACGCCCCGGTCAGCCGAGGTCGAAACGGCACGGCTTCGCTTCACTGGCTCCCCGATGACGGCCGGGGGCACGGGGCGGCGGCGCGAGCGTGCGTAGTAGATGCCGGGCGTGGGAGGGCCCCTGGCTCCCTACGGGGGGAGAGCGCCAGGGGCCGGTCACGGGCCGTGAGTGCTCCAAGTGCTGAAGCTACCGGCATCGGGGGGCGCAGGCCCACAGTTCGGTGGGTTCGGTCAGGAGCCCGGTTTCGGCGGTGAACGTGCCGAGCAGCCGGTCGGCGGTGAGGGTGTCGTTGCACAGGGGGCAGCGCCACCCCTTGGCCTGTTCGAACGTGACGCGCTCCAGGTCCGCGCCCGGCAACGTCGTTCGGGGGGCAGGGATCTGGGCGGTGCGCGTCACGTCGGGAGCTCCTGATCTGCTGGGCGGTTGTGGGCGAGGTAGAGGTCGCGGAACGCGGCGGTGAGGTTGGCGATGGTGTGCCAGTAGACGTAGGCGACGCGGTGGCTGGTCTCGGGGGTCGGGCGCACGGGGAGGTCGAGGTTGCGTTCGGCCATCCGGTACAGGTTCCGCACGGCGACGGCGGCGCGCTCGCGGTTGTCCTGCCCGTAGTCGTAGTCCATGTACCGGTTCAGGTGTCCTACAAGCGCGTCGATTCCGGAGTCGATGACGCTGCGCGGCGGGAGTTCGACGCGACGGGACAGGGCATGGTCGACGTCGCACTGCACGGTGTAGAGGTCCGGTGGCGTGGCCTCGGCCCATGCCGCTGGTCGGTCCATCGCTGCTCCTTCACGTCTCGGTCCCCCCGGAGGACAGGTTCACCCAGGAGGCGGCGGCATCTCCATTGTACTTCCTCTCCACGCTGCTGTCCTGGCACATGGCCAAGGCCTGCCACGACCTCGGCGAGAGCGGCTCGGCGATGATGCACGCGCGCGCCGCCGGCGTCAGTGCCGAGAAGGCCGAGCATCCGGCTCTGGAGGCCCTCGTCTACGGGCTCAAAAGCCTGATCGCCTACTGGTCCGGATACGGCGCGGACGCACTCTTCCACGCCCGGAAGGGCGCGGCCGAGCACCCGCAGCTCCGGGGGACCGTGGGGGTCTGGCTGCCCGCGCTGGAGGCGCGTGCCGCAGCCCTCGTCGGCGACGAGGCCGGGGCCGCCTCCGCCGTCGAACAGGCTGCCCGGCTGCGCGAGGTGGTCGAGCCGGACGACCTGGACGAGCTCGGCGGGCTGCTGACCTTCCCCACCGAGAAGGAGCTCTACTACCGGGTCGAGACCGAAGTGCTGCTCGGGCACGGAACGGCGGGCACGGTCACGGAGGCGGAGCGGGCGGTGGAAGCCTTCAGCGACCGATCCGCCCCGCACTGGGCGTTCGGGGACGAGGCCGGCTCCCGCTGCAACCTGGCGATGATCCGGCTGAACGACGACCAGCTCGACGGCGCCGCCGACGCACTGCGCCCCGTGCTGGACCTGCCTCGGTCACAACGCAACCGCGGCATCGTCGTCTCCGCCCACCGCGTGCACCACGCTCTGACCCGCAGCCCAGCCCGCAGCTCCCTCCTCGCCCGGGACCTCACCGAGGAAATCACCCAGTTCTCCCCTTCCAGTCCCCCGCTCAAGGCGCTGCCGCGCTGACCGTAGAGTCCTGCCATGTATCCGATCAGCCGCCACAGCCAGCGCCTTCACCTGCGCGAGCTCCGCCCCGAGGACGCAGAGGGCGTCTTCGCGATCTACGGCGACGTCCGCGCCACGGAGCACATGTCCTTCACCCCGCGGACTCGCGACGACGTCGAAGCGATCGTCGCCCGCTCGATCACGTCCGCGACCGTGGACCCGCGCCAGGAGTACGCCCTGGCCGTCACCAGCACCGCCGACGACCGGCTGATCGGATTCGGACGCCTCGCCCTGGACCCCCACCAACCCCGCGCCGCCACTTTCGGCTTCGCCCTCAACCCCGCCACCTGGGGCAACGGCTACGGCACCGAAACCGTACGGCTCCTCATCGCCTGCGCCTTCGAGGACCTGGCCCTGCACCGGGTATGGGGAGCACGCTCGCCGCACAACACCGCCTCCGCCCGGACGATGGAACGCGCCGGGCTCAGGGAGGAGGGCTACATCCGCGAGCACGTCCAACGCGACGGCCGGTGGCGTGACTCGGTGACCCACTCCATCATCGACCACGAGTACGCAGCCTCAGCTCCGCCGTTCCGCCCCTGATCAGGGCGAATGAGTAATCGCCGCGGGCCTGGGTAGTCTCGGGCCCCTGCACCACACGACGTACCGAATGAGGGGTTCAGTGAGCCGTTGGTATCGGGCTATCGCCCAATTGCGAGCCCAGGGTGATGCCGCCCGGGCAGCAGCCCAGCGGGTGGACGACGCTTCCATCGAGGAGCGCGAAACTGCTGTGGCCGTCTCCTACACGGCGGAGACGGACTACCTGCGCAGCGCGAACGCGCTTCTTCGTGCGCACCTCGCCGACCGGCAGCCGCCCAGGAGACTGCCGGTCGCCCGCGTCTGGCCATGCTTCCGCGACGAGTGGCAGTCCCGGGCCGTGGGCCGGTTCGGCGGCGTGTGGCGGGCCATCCCGAGCAACGCCGATCTGGCTCGGATGCGCAGTGTCCCCTCCGACGCTCTTCTCGCCGAAGTCGCGGTCCAGGCCGAGGCGTTGCAGGCCAGTCTCCGAGGCAACCGGACCCGTGACCGGCTCTACGAGTCGTACATCCCCGACGAATCCGGGGACTTCGGGAGTGGCCGATCGGTACCCACCCTTCCCGGCTTCCCCAACCCGTGGCACCCGGTCAACGCGGCCTTCGCCCGGGGCAGCGGCATACGGGTCATCCCGGGCCGTGAGGACGAGCTGGATCAGATGTCGTCCGACCGGTTCGCGGTGCACAAACGGTCGATCGCCTTCGGCGACGCGGTCGTTGCCCTCCTCGTCGACCGCCGGGCCGGAGGAGTAGCTCCGGAGCCCGGGCGGCTGCGCGGTGCCGGACGCTGGGTGGGGCGCGAGCGGCAGCTGGTCCCGGACCGCGCGACCTGGCCGGCGAAGCTCGGCCTTTTCGACTTCATGACCATGGCCGGGCTGAGCTGGCTGGTTCTCGCGTGCGCGGCGGTGCCCCTCACCTTCGGGATGGCTGCCCACCTGCTTCACGACTTTAAGCTGCTGCTCCTGGCGGCCGTCCTCATCGCCCTTGCGGGCCTTGGGCTCGTCGCCCGGCTCGGGCCGAAACTCCTCAAGACATCAGGCCCCCGGGCGGCGGTGCCCGGAATCGTGGGGGCCCTGCTCGCGGTCCTGGTGTGGCAGGGCCAAGGGCCCGTGGCGAACTACTTCTTCGCGGGGCCGTACGACCGCTACAACCGCCAGTACGCGGACGGCTGTCTCGCCGCCAGCTTCTACCGGTCCGACGCCGTCCAGGCCACGGTCCTCGACGGGGTGCTGACCGTCACCCCGGCGAGCGGAGGAACGACGCTGCGCCTCGGACCGGCCGAGAACGGCTCTGCGCATCCACTGCGTCCGCTCGATCGGGCGACCCGGGTGGTGCTCGACAAGCACGGGTGCTGACCCCGCCGGGGCGGGATGTGCGTAGGGCGGACGAGAAGGCGTAATCCTGGGTCCGGTCAGTCGCGTGCGGTGAGCCTGGCAACCACCGAGAACAGCGCGAGCTGCCGCTCGACCTGTCGGCGGGCCCTGCTGAGCGAGGCGAGGAAGCCAACGGCCAGTGGCAGCCACAGAGTCATCGCAGCGTCCGCTGCTGAGCGGCACGGTTGCTTCCCATCGTCGATCCGGTCACCTGCAACCCCAGACCGCCCCGCCCCGCGCTGGCACACTCGGCAACGTCGTGATCACCACGTACCGACGGAGGACACGTTGAGCCAGCACGAGCAGCCCTGGCAACCGGGCCCGAACGATCTGCCCTTCACCACTCACCTGATCAACACGCACGGCGACCGGCACCTCGGCTTCAACGATGCCGAGGGCCGGTACTACCGGTTGTGGCAGCGAAAGGCCCCCGAGCCGCTCCACACCGGCGAGGCCATCTTTCTGCGCCCCAGCGACATCAACCAGATCATCAGCCACGCCATGATCTGGGTCCGTAACCACCCGGACGATCCCCGCGGCTTCGAGCTGATCGACGAAGTCGCAGCCGGGGCGAAGGGAGTCGTCATGCACTTTGCCCAAGCCGCCCAGGCTCCGGCGCAGAGCTAGGACGACGCCCCTACCGGACGCTCTCCCTCAAGTCGACGGCGCGCGGGCCGACGTCGTACGCGAGGGCGTTGTCGGTGTCGGTGCGCATCAGTCCCCCTTCGTGGGGCGCTCGACACCGGGCGGACCGTCGGCCGGAACCGTACGACAGCCTGGGCCTGGGCGCCGATGACGGTGCCCCCGTCAGCCCTGTGACCAGTTCAGCACGGACGCCACCGGCGGGTAGGCGAGGGCCATGGCGACGCGGTGGGCGGTACGGAGGCGTTCCTCGCACCCGTGGCACACCGGATGCTCCTCCCACCGCAGCGCCAGCGGGAGCTGCCAGAGCGTGCCGCACCGCCAGCAGGTGCGGCCGTGCCGCTCGTCCATGCACGGGCGGCACAGGCCGTCCTCGCCCAGCAGGTTGGTGGAGGCGGTCCGGCAGCGGCGGCACACCCGCCAGCGGGCCATCTCCCGCAGCTCCAGTGGAGTCTGGCGGCGCATCGGTACGGCGCGGCCCGGCGCGTAGCGGGGAATCAGCCGGGCACCAGGGCCTCGTTCGTACGCGGCCGGGGCCTGCCCCGGGTGGAGGTTTATCCGCGCTGCCTGGAGCTGCTGCCGGGTCCACAGGGTCCTCGGCACCTGCCCGGCGCCGTAGACCGGTGCGGGCCCCTGCTCGTACGCGGTGGGGAGGAATGCCGGGGCCTCGGCAGCATCACCGGCCCGGTCCCCCAGCACGGCCGCTTGGCGCAGCAGTTCGGCGGCGACCGCGTGCACGGCGTCCCGCCAGCCCTCCGCGTACCCGCCGGCGGCTTCGGGAGCAGGGTCCCCGTCGTCGGCCCGGTCGACCACGGCCTCGGCACCGCGCTCCAGGGCACCGGCCTCCACCAGCGCCAGCAGCTCGTCGGCCCGGCCGAGCCCGGAGGCCTGGATCGCTGCTGCGGCCCGGAGCCGGGCCGCGACTCCCCGGACCGTGTGTTCCCCGGGATCGGGGACGGACGCGAGGACGGGACGGAACCGAGGCATGCCCTGTCCAACGACGCGGTCTCCCCCGGGGTTCTGGTGACGTAGATCGTCCCCGTTCACTCGTCCCGGTGACCACGCTCGCGCCGGACACCACGGTGGCCCAGCCCTGCGCCACCGTGATCACATGCCTCGCCTCGCCGCTCTGCTCGCTCTCCCCGCCCTCCTCGCCACGTCGGCCTGCGTGGCCGTCCCGGCGCCCGCTCCTCCCGCGACTCCGGCCTCCACCACCTCCGTGCACACAACCCCGCCGGCTCCCGACCCGCTCCCCCATCAGGCTCCTGGGCGCGAGGAGCTGGCCCGCACCGATGACGTGAAGCCGCGCAACCACGCGAAACCGGAACCGGAACCGGTGAAGGCGCGGCCGGCGCCGCAGAACCCCCGCGCGGCCCGGACCGCTCCCGCCGCACCCCCGCGCGCGACACCGCGCCCCGCCCGCCCGAAGGCGGCCACGGCCTACAGCGACATGCGCGCCCTGTGCCGGTCTGCGGCGCACAGCGGCGTCGGACGGGGCGTCGTCGGTCTCTGCCGCTCGGCGTACGGCCGCTGACGGCCCCACCCGAAAGTCTCCGTCATCCAGCAAGAAGGTGCTCAGCGCGCCTGTCAGCCATCTCGATGTGCTCGAAGTGCGGCGGCGTACCGAGCTTCTCAAGACCAGCCGCCAGGTCGCTGAGCTGGCCAGCTTCATGCCCCGGTCCGCAGCCTTCTGGATCACCGGATCGGATTGGAGTCCGCGTTTTCACTTGTCTGGTCGGTCGGGGCGGGGCGCCCGATGAGAGCGGCGTCGCGGTGACCTTGAGACCGGCGCCGTCCCGTGACGGCGCCGGTCGCGCGCTTGCCGCCTCGGACCTGGACGCGGCCCTTCGCGCTGGCGCGTTCGAATACTTGTTCGGTACGGTGGAGTTTCGGCCAGTAGGTTGATGACGATTTGGGGGTTTCTGACGGAGGTGCGTGATGGGTGGAGGTGTCCAGCTGCATGTCGCGAGCGGGTACTCGGCCCGTTTCGGGGCCTCGCACCCGCATGAACTGGTCGCTCGTGCCGCCGAGCGCGGCATCGGCACGCTCGCGCTGACCGACCGGGACACGGTGGCCGGAACTGTTCGCTTCGCGACGGCCGCCGGACGGGCCGGCGTCCGGCCGGTGTTCGGCGTCGACGTCGCCGTGGCCCCGTACGCGTCGGCCGCCGCCCCTGGGGCCCGCCGCCGTACCCCGGTACGGGGCGGGGCCCATGTCGTCGAGGCGGAGTACCGCGTCACGCTGCTCGCGCGGAACCGGGCGGGGTGGGCGCGGTTGTGCCGGATCGTGTCGGCCGCGCACGCCGCGCCGGTGGGCGGGGCGCCGGTGGTTTCGTGGCCGGTGCTGGAAGAGCATCTCGCGGGCGAGGACCTGGTGGTGATGCTGGGGCCGGTGTCCGAGCCGGTGCGGGCGCTGTCCGCGGGCCGGCCGGACGTGGCCGGGCGGCTGCTGGAGCCGTGGCGGGCGGTCGCCGGTGCGGGGCTGCGGCTGGAGGCGGTGTGGCTCGGGCGCCAGGGCACCGGCCCCGGCTCGCTGCGCCTGGCCGCCCGTACGCTCCAGCTCGGCGACGAACAGCAGGTGCCGGTGGTCGTGTCGACCGCGGTCCGCTACGCCGATCCCGCTCAGCACCGGATCGCCGACGTCCTGGACGCCGCGCGCCTGCTGCGCCCGATCGACCGCAGGGTCCTGGACGGCGGGGAGCGCTGGCTCAAGGGCCCCGACGCTATGGCCGAGGTCGCCGGGCGGATCGCCGAGGCCGCCGGTGCCGGGCCGGAGCGGGCGGTCGCGCTGCTCGCCGAAACCGCGGCCACGGCCGACAGCTGCCGCGTCGACCCGGTCGCCGATCTGGGGATGGGCCGTGCGCACTTCCCCGAGCCGGAGGCCGTCGGCGCCGGCCGGGAGCCGGGGGACGCGATGCGGCTGCTGCGGCAGCGGTGCGAGGCCGGGATGACCGCCCGCGGTCTGGAGCGCGACGAGCGGGCGGTGGCGCAGCTGGAGTACGAGCTCGGCGTGATCGGCCGTCTCCGTTACGAGGCGTACTTCCTGGCGGTGGCGCAGGTCGTCGCGGACGTCCGGTCGATGGGCATCCGGGTCGCCGCGCGCGGCTCCGGTGCCGGGAGCATGGTCAACCACGCGCTGTTCGTCGCGACGGCCAACCCCTTGGAGCACCGGCTCTTGTTCGAGCGGTTCCTGTCCGAGCGGCGCACCAGCCTGCCCGACATCGACCTGGACGTGGAGTCCGCCCGCCGTCTGGAGGTCTACGACAAGATCTTCGAACGGTTCGGCCGCTCCCGGGTCGCGGTGACGGGCATGCCGGAGACCTACAGAGCCCGGCACGCCCTGCGGGATACCGCCCTCGCCCTCGGGATGCCGCCGCAGCAGATCGCCGAGATCGCGAAGGCGTTCCCGCACATCCGGGCCCGCGACATCCGCTCCGCTCTCGCCGAGCTGCCCGAGTTGCGCGGCCTCGCTGCCCGGGCGGGCGAGTACGGACTACTGTGGGAGCTGGCGGAAGGCCTCGACGGACTCCCCCGCGGGTATGCGATGCACCCCTGCGGCGTCATCCTCTCCAACAGCTCGCTCCTGGACCGGGTGCCGGTGCAGCCGACACCGGGCGGCTACCCGATGGTCCAAGCCGACAAGGAAGACGTCGAACTCGGCGGCTACGGGCTGCTGAAGCTGGACGTCCTCGGGGTGAGGATGCAGTCCGCGATGGCGCACGCCGTCGCCGAGATCCGCCGTACGACCGGCCGGCAGCTCGATCTCGACAGCCCCGACCACGTCGACCTCGCCGATGTGCCCGCCTTCGAGCTGATCCGCAGCGGAAAGGTGCTGGGCTGCTTCCAGATCGAAAGCTCAGGTCAGCAAGATCTCATCGCGCGACTCCAGCCGAGGCACATGCAAGACGTCATCGCCGACATCTCGCTCTTCCGCCCCGGGCCGGTCGCCGGCGGCATGCCCGCGAAGTTCATCGCCGCCCGCCACGGGATCGAGGAGCCGCGCTATCCGCATCCCGACCTTGTGCCGATCATGGACGACACCTTCGGGGTGGTGATCTGGCACGAGCAGATCATGATGATCCTGGCCACGATGACCGGCTGCGACCGCGCCGCCGCGGACGTGGCCCGCCGCGCACTCGCCGACGCCGAGCGGCTGCCGAAGGTGGAGGTGTGGTTTCGCCGCTGCGCCGGCGAACGCGGCTACAGCCCGGACGTGATCGACGAGGTCTGGGAGACCGTCAAGGAGTTCGGGGCGTACGGATTTTGCCGCGCGCACGCGGTGGCCTTCGCGATCCCGGCCGTCCAGTCGGCCTGGCTCAAGGCGCACCACCCCGCCGCGTTCTTCGCGGGGGTGCTTGAACACGATCCTGGCATGTGGGCGCCCCGCGTGCTGGTTCAGGACGCGAAGCAGTTCGGCGTGCCGGTCCTCCCGGTCGACGTCAATGAATCCGACACCGCGTACCGAGTCGTGGAGACCGAGCGGGGGTGGGGCGTGCGGCTGTCGCTGTCCGGGGTGAAGGGCATCAGCGCCGACGAGGCCGCCCGGCTCGCCGCGGGCCGCCCGTACTCCTCGCTCCAGGACTTGTGGCAGCGGGCCCGCCCGGCGCTGCCCACCGTCCAGCGCCTCATCCGGATCGGCGCGCTGGACACGCTGCGCGGCACCCTGAACCGCCGCGACCTCCTGCTCCAGGCCACGGAGCTCCACCGTCACCAGCGCGGCCGCCGGGCCGGGGAAGGGCAGCTCCCGCTCGGCGGCGAGCTGGTCACCACGACCCCGAGCGGGCTGCCGGAGATGACCAGCCGCGACACCCTGGACTCCGAGCTGGAAGTGCTGTCCATCGACGCCACCCACCATCTGATGGAACATCATCACCGGCTGCTGCGGGAGCTCGGAGCGACCGACGCCGCGCACCTCGCCGCCATGCACCCGGGACAGAAGGTACTGGTCGCCGGGGTCCGCGCCTCCACCCAGACCCCGCCGATCCCGTCCGGCAAGCGGATCATCTTCGTGACCCTCGAAGACGGAAGCGGACTCGTTGACCTGGCGTTCTTTCAAGATTCGCACGAACGGTGCGCGCATACAGTCTTCCACTCCGGGCTGCTGCTGGTGAGGGGCACGGTCACCGCCCGCGGGCCGCGCCGCACCGTCGTGGGCGAGCAGGCCTGGGACCTGGACCAGGTCGCCACCGCCCGCCGCGATCACGGCCCCCAGGCCGCCCTCGACCTCCTCGGCACCACCACCCCGGCGCCCACCCCCGCCGGCCCCAGCCCGAGCGCGGGGCGGACCCTGACCGACGGCACCGCAGGGGCCCGGCTCCACCCCTACGCGGACCTCCAACCGGCTGGCACCCGTTCCGCCGACCTCCGCCGACTCGGCCACCGCAGCCCCGGGAGCCCCGGATGACCACCACCGCCCGGCAACTGCGGCACGTCGTCCACCTCCGGTTCGAACTGCCCGACCACGTCCGCCTGGAGGACCTGCGCCCCCTGCTGGAACAGGTCACCCCGCAGGTCCAGCTCCTCGAACCCGACAGCGCGGTCCTCGACGTCACCGGCGCCCTGCGCTTCTGGGACCGCGACGCGTCCGAGATCGCCCGGCTCATCCAGCTCCGGGCCGCCGCACACCACGGCGTCCGGGCCGCCGCGGCGACCGCGCCGTCCCGCATGGCCGCCACCATGGCCTGCGCCCTCACTCCTCCCGGGCAGCTGCGCACCGTCGACCCCGCCGAGGTCGAGACGTTCCTGCGGCCCCGACCGATCCGGGAACTGCCCGGCGTCGGCCCCAGCAACGCCCGGCTCCTGTCCCAGTACGGCGTCCACACCGTGGGCGGCCTCGCCGACCTCCCCGTCGCCACCGCCCAGCGCCTTCTCGGCGCGCGTACCGGACGCCTCCTCCACGACCGCGCCCACGGACGCGACCCACGGCCCGTGGTCACCGAGCCCGTCGCCCGCTCCACGACCGCCGAGCACCGCTTCGACCGCGACGAGCTCGACCCGGGCCGCCACCGCCGGGCGCTTCTTCACCTGGCCGGACAGCTCGGCACCCGCATGCGGACCGACGCCCAGACCGCCGCCGGTCTCACGATCACCGTCCGGTACGCCGACGGATCAACGACCACCCGCACGCGCACCCTGGCCGAGGCCACCCACCACACCACGCTCCTGGCCCGCTGCGCGTACGACCTCTACGACACGCTCGGCCTCCAGCGCGCCCGCGTCCGGAGCATCTCGCTACGGGCGGAACACCTTCGCCCCGCAGAACACGCCACCCGCCAACTGGCCTTCGACCACACCCTCGACAAGGCCCTGCTCATCGAGGCCGTCCAGGACCGCGCCCGCCAACGCTACGGAACCGACGTGATCAAACCGGCGGCCCTCGCCGACGGGGCGGGCCAGCACGACCGGGCACGCTCAGCGTGATCGCCAGCCCGATCTACCGGCGGCTGAAAGTCAGCGCAGGCCGTAGTGCACGAGGCGGGAGCGGGCCTTGTCCGGGGTGATACCCAGGGCGGGGCCGGTCCGCTCCCCTGCCGGGTCGTCGGCGGCCGCGAGGTTCGCGGCGACCCGGCCGATGATCTGTGTGGTCCGCTCCAGCGCGGCGACGGCCCGGAGCGCGGCGAGCGGGGCGGTGTCCGCGAGCGTGTCGAGCCGCTCCTGGACCTGGGCGAGGAGCGCGGCGACGTCGTCGGGCAGCGGGGCAGCGCCGGCCTCGACCTCGGCGATGTGCCGTTCCCAGTCGTCCTCCGGGCCCGTGGTGTCGTACGCATAGGGTTCCCGGCGGTCGACCTGGTCCCAGTCGATCGGGTAGAGGCGCTCGCCGCGCCAGCCGCAGGAGCACGCGCCGCGCAGCTGCGCCGCGACCGGCGCCCGGAGAGTGCCGTCGTAGACCCACCAGGAGGCGCTCTGGTGCACGTCCGGCCCACTGCCGGTATCGAAGAAGACCGGCCCCGGCTCGGTCCCGTCCGCCAGCACGACTCCGGGCTGCCCCTCGTGCGATGCCCCGAACTCCTCGGTCGACCACATGGTCCCTGCCTGCCTCTCGCCCGCTGCTGCACCCATGACCGTCCGGTCGCCCCGGACAGCACGCGCACCCTTCCGTTCGGGCTGGCATATGCCCGTGGGTGTGCACTCCGACCCTGCCCCAGTTCTCCGGTCGCCGGGCGACGAATACCCGTACCGGTGACAACCGCCGTCACTGTTGGGTCGCCCCGGGGCGTACGTACGACGTGGCGGTCATTCGTGCCAGCAGCAGCGCCAGCGCCAGCGCCCGGCCGCGGTGGGCACCGGCGCGCGGTGGAGATGCGGGCCGCCCGGCGCGGCGTGAGGATCGAGGTGCGGGCTGCGGTCCAGGGCGCGCTCCGCCCGGCGCTCCGGTTTGCTCCGCTGCTCGACATCCGCTGAGGGGGCGTGGAGGTAGATATGCCGAGGCCGCTGTGGGCCGGTGCCATCAGCTTCGGGCTGGTCACGATCCCCGTGAAGATCGTGTCCGCGACCGAGGACCACGACGTCCACTTCCACCGGGTGCACCTCACCGACATGGGCCGGGTCCGAACGCGGAAGGTCTGCGAGATCGACGGCGAGGTCGTGTCCCAGGACGAGATCGGCAAGGGCTACGAGATCGCGAAGGACCAGACGGTCCCGGTGACGGACGAGGAGCTGGAGCAGATGCCGCTGCCGACGGCGAAGGCGATCGAGATCGCCGCGTTCGTCGACGCGGACACGATCGACCCGGTCCGCATCAGCGACTCCTACTACCTGGCCGCCGACGGGCAGGTCGCCGCCAAGCCCTACACCCTCCTGCGCAAGGCCCTGCAGCGGTCCTCGAAGGTCGCGGTGGCCAAGTTCGCGTGGCACGGCCGTGAGCGCCTGGGCCTGCTGCGGATCCGCGAAGGGGCGATCGTGCTGCACTCCATGAAGTGGCCCGACGAGGTCCGCAGCCCCGACGATGTCACGGCGCCGCGCGAGGTCGAGGTCAGCGAGGAGGAGGTCGAGCAGGCCCTCCAGCTGGCCGAGCAGATGACGATCGAGGACCTGTCCGGATTCCACGACGCGTACCGCGAGGCCCTGGAGGACATCATCGCCGCGAAGGCGGAGGGCAAGCCCTTGCCCGCTCCTGCCGAGGACGGGACACAGGAGAAGGGCGAGGTCGTGGACCTCATGGCCGCCCTGAACGCCTCGGTCGCGGCCGCGAAGGAATCCCGCGGGGAGGACGGCGAGGACGCCACCGTGCACGAGATGCGGCCGTCGAAGAAGACCGCCCGGAAGACACCAGCGAAGAAGACGGCCGCCTCGAAGAAGACCACGGCGTCGAAGACGCCTGCGAAGAAGACGGCCACGAAGAAGCGCAGTGCCTCCTGATTCTCACCCTGCGCCGACGGCGCTGCCGAGGATCGAACCGATGCTCGCGACGCCCGGGGCACTCCCGTCGGCCGCCGTCGAGGACGGGTGGGCGTTCGAGGTGAAGCAAGATGGCCAGCGGGCAATGATCTACCTCCCCGGCGACGGCACGATGCTCGTGCGGGCCCGGTCAGGGGCGGACATCACGTCCGCGTACCCCGAGCTCCTCCCCCTCGCCACGGTCCTCGGCGGGCGGCCCGCGGTCCTGGACGGGGAGATCGTCGCGCTCGACGAGGGCCGGAGCGACTTCGAGCGGCTCCAGCAGCGGATGGGGCTCGCCCCGGCGAAAGCGGCGCGCATGGCCGCGCGACTGCCCGCGCACCTGATGATCTTCGACGTCGTGCACCTCGACGGCCGGCTCCTGACCGGCCTCCCGTGGGCGGAACGTCGTGGTCTCCTGGAGGGCCTCGGGCTGGACGGACCGGCGTGGTCGACGCCCGCAGCGATCACCGGGCACGGGGCTGAGGCCTGGGAGACGGTACGGGCCGCCGGACTGGAGGGGCTGCTCTGCAAGAGGCGAGACTCCCGGTACATGCCCGGCGCGCGGTCGAAGTCCTGGGTGAAGGTCAAGGTCCACCGCCTCGCCGACGTCGTGATCGGAGGGTGGGTCCCCGGGCGTGGCCGGCTGGCCGGTCTGCCCGGCGCCGTCCTGGTCGGCGAACGGCGCGACGGGCTGCTGCACTACGCAGGCAGCGTCGGAACCGGCTGGAACGAGGCCGAACGCGCCCGCCTCGCCGGACTCCTTCACGTGGCAGCCATCGACACCTGCCCCTTCGCCCAGGTCCCGCCGGTGACCGGAGCCCGGTGGGTACTCCCCCGGCTCGTCGGCGAGGTCCGGTACACCTCCCGCACCCGCGCCGGACGCCTGCGCCACCCCTCCTGGCACCGGCTGCGCCCCGACCTCGCACCCGACGGCATCACCTGACCAGGCCGAGGCCCGACCCCGTTCGCGCTCCACCTGGCAGGCAGGTCCAGGCTGCGGCACGGGCCGGTTCGTAGGAGGCACTGGGCGCTCCCGTAAGCTCGGGGCTCTTTCACAAACATAAGGAGCACCGGAACCGTGACGGACATCGTCGACGAGCTGAAGTGGCGCGGGCTGTTCGCCCAGTCCACTGACGAGGACGCATTGCGCAAGGCTCTCGCGGACGGTCCCGTCACCTTCTATTGCGGCTTCGACCCGACCGCCGCGAGCCTGCACGTGGGACACCTCGTGCAGGTGCTCACCATGCGGCGGCTCCAGCAGGCGGGCCTGAAGCCGCTCGCCCTGGTCGGCGGGGCCACGGGGCAGATCGGTGACCCGCGGCCCACCGCCGAGCGGACGCTGAACGACCCGGAGACCATCGCCGCCTGGGTGCAGCGGCTGCGGGGGCAGATCGAGCCCTTCCTCACCTTCGAGGGCCCGAACGCGGCGACGATGGTCAACAACCTCGACTGGACCGCGGGCATGTCCGCGATCGAGTTCCTGCGGGACATCGGCAAGCACTTCCGGGTCAACAAGATGCTCACCAAGGACTCGGTCGCCCGGCGGCTGGAGTCGCAGGAGGGCATCAGCTACACCGAGTTCAGCTACCAGCTGCTCCAGGGCATGGACTTCCTGGAGCTGTACCGCCGGTACGGCTGCACCCTCCAGCAGGGCGGCAGCGACCAGTGGGGCAACCTCACCGCGGGCATCGACCTGATCCACCGGCTGGAGCCGGGCGCGGGCGTGCACGCGCTGGCGACGCCGCTGATGACGAAGGCGGACGGGACGAAGTTCGGCAAGTCCGAGAGCGGCGCGGTCTGGCTCGACCCGGAGATGACCACGCCGTACGCGTTCTACCAGTTCTGGCTGAACGTGGACGACCGGGACGTCTCCCGCTACCTGCGCATCCTCAGCTTCAAGAGCCGGGCGGAGCTGGAGGAGCTGGAGAAGCTGACCGAGGAGCGGCCGCAGGCGCGTTCCGCGCAGCGGGCGCTGGCCGAGGAGCTGACGACGCTGGTGCACGGCGGTGCGCAGTGCGCGGCCGTCATCGCGGCGTCGAAGGCGCTGTTCGGGCAGGGTGATCTGGCCGAGCTGGACGAGGCGACGCTGAGCGCGGCCCTGTCCGAGGTGCCGCACGCCACGGTCGCCGAGCTGGGTCCGCTGGTGGACCTGCTGGTGGAGGTCGGTCTCGCGCCCAGCAAGTCGGGGGCGCGTCGCACGGTCAAGGAGGGCGGCGCCTACGTGAACAACGTGAAGGTCGCCGACGGTGAGGTCGCGCCGGACGCCGGGGAGCTGCTGCACGGGCGCTGGCTGGTGCTGCGCCGGGGCAAGAAGAACCTGGCGGCCGTGGAGGTCCGCCCGGCGGTCTGACCCCTCCCGCCCAGCACGACGCCGCGGCCGGACACGCTGTTCCTCGCGTGTCCGGCCGCGGCGTTCCGGGTGACCTCTGCACCGGCCTTCCGTTCTGTGCCGTCGGCGGCACCGGCAGCGGCACGGAGTCGGCCCACCGGTGCGCCTCGCATCGCACTAGGACGAGGCGTGATCCGAGGAGTCGCCCTGATCGGCGTCCGCCGGGAGCCAGGTGGTCACGACGGTTCGCGCGACGCCTGCGTCCTTCATCGCCCGGGCCCGGTGGTTTCCGTTGGTGTAGGAGGCGTTCTCTCCAAGGTGAGCGACGATTCCGGTAGCAGGCACGAGCAGCGAGTGGAGGGCTGGTAGGTCCGCATGGCCGACGCCGAGTTCCGTGGCCAACGTGAAGCGCTGCTCGGAGATCTCCTGATCCGTCTTCCCCGTACCTCGCGCCCTTTCAATCAGCTCGACCGCGAGCTCGCTGACCCGTGACCAGTTCTGGTCGTGATACCAGCAGCAGGCGGCGCTCCGGCGGAGCCGGGCGAAGCCGTTTCGGGGAGCCGCCATGCAGCTCTCCCGGAACGGCGTGGGCTCGGGGAGGTCGGCGACGGCGATGAACCGGTACTGCAGTACCGGTTCAGGAGGAGACGGGCGCGGCACGTATCCCGATCCGCGGGACCCGTCAACTGCGGTGCCGACCAGCTTCGCGAGCTGCTGTGGAGAGACGGGCCACCATCCGACCGCTCGGAGGTTGTCGTCGCCGTCCATGTCGAACGTCACCATGTCGAACTCATCGCCGGGGAGGGTCCCTTCCCGGTCCACATAGCGCTCGATCCAGATCGGCGGCTCCGGGCTCTCCGGGGCGTGTTGCTCCCACACGCGGAGGGCGTAGCGCTCCGCGTCGTTCGTCAGGCTGACGACTCCCTCGTCGAAGTCCTGCGTCGCCACGGCTACCGGCCGGCGCCCGGGGGCGGTGAACAGCTGCAGCCGGAAGGTGCTCGGCACTCCACAAGCCGAGCCGCCGGTGAACATGTGGTCGTCCACTGACCGTTGCCTAGGGCCAGCGTGCGCGCGCAGGATTTCCAGCAGGGGGCCCTCGGCCTCCTCGTCCGGTCTCGGCGGGGTGGGATGCGGATCAGGCACGACGGCCTCCGGTGCTGAGGGGTGGGCGTCAGATCGGCGCAGGACGGCAGCGGCAATGTGGAGCCGTCGTCCGAAAGCGCGGCATCGGACAGGTTGTGGAACATCAGCGATGCCGGGCGACTTCTTCGGCGTAGCCGTTCCATGCGCGCTTCGCCATCCAGTATGGCCGTGGCGCAGCTGCCCCCGAGGAAGCCTTCGCGGAATGCGGGCGACTGCGCGTTGTCGAGTAGGCCGGCGACGGCGGTCCTCTGATCAGCGGTGGTGAGTTCCATCGCTCCCATGGTGAGCTGCCTGTCCCTGACCGTGGTGAGTTGGAACGGAACTCACCACCCCGGGTTTCGGGCCGGGCCGAGTTGGAACTCGGGGCGTGGTGAGTAGCGATGACGCCTTGCCGGTGTTCCGCGAACGGGGCAGCCGATTCCAAGTCCGGGCATCCGGAGCGACCCCGTCTCGGTCCTCGCGCCGACAGGCGGGCTGTTCCATTCCGGCATGGGCACCTCCCACCGGGGACGCTCAAGCGGTCCGACAGCGAGAGTTGGAAAATTGCAGGTCAGCTCGTTCCAACATGACTTCCAGATCTACGGCGGCCTCCTGGCACCGCTTCGCGCAAGGGGCTCTAGGTCCGGTCGGGCGGTCTCACTGCGGCGCGGTGAGTACCTTCACCGAGCTCCACTCGCCAAGAAGCACGGGCTTCTCCGCTGCTGAGCGGACTCCCTGGATTCCTCTAGGAGGACGGCGGGAGGCCGAGGCAGTCAACCGGTACTGGGTGCGGCCTGCCGCTTCTTGATCTCGCCGAGGTACTTGCGCACCGTTCCAACCGTGTAGGGCGTGCCCTCGGCGAGCTGCGGGGCCAGAGAGTTGGCGCTCCTGGAACGCTCCTCGGCGGAAAGCTCCCAGTAGCGGGCAGCCACCAGCTCTGCCCCAGTCGGCTGCACCGGCGTCTCGTCCCTCTCGGGTCGTTCCTCGTCGCGGTCACCGGGGATCGAGTCCTCGGGCTGTTCCTCGTCGGGGATCCGCACCTCTACGACACGGCGCCGCTCCCCTGTCCGGTCCGCCGTCGCTCCGCCGGACGCCGCAGCTGCGACTGGAACGCTGCTGGAACTGGAATGTTCGTCGTCGAGTTCTGTGTCCCTGGACGCGTCGTTCCAGGATTCCAGGTCTTCCAACCTGTTCTGCGTCGCGCCTTCGGCAGGTGCCGCCGGGCCGGAGTCGGACCAGGCGCTGGTCACGCCCGGGGGGCCTGGCAGTTCCCCGACAGCGGCCTCCGGAGCGGGTTTCGCCTTCTCGGGCTCGGATCCGGTAGACCTTCCGTCGCCCCTCGTGAGGCCCTGGTGCTGTCGGACGAACCTGTCGTCGTGCTCGCCCCGAAGGCTTTCGAGCACGGGAGTCAGCAGCGCCGCGGGCAACGGCCCGCGGGTCGAGACGTCGATGACGCCGTGCTGGGCGAGGAAGAGCACGAACTGCTCGGCGTCGGGGAAGTGCCCCTGCTGTGCCACGTACTCCTCGACGGCCGCCAGGTAGTCCACCTCCGGGAGCACCGGCTCCGGCCTTTCCGGCGCGGCCTCCTGAACGGTGCTGGAGAGGCCGGTCACCGTCACTTCGCGCCCGGCTCCGGCGGGACGCTCAGCTTCAACACTTCGCTCCCCCGCGTGCGGGGCCTCTTCGGGGGCCGGAAGCTCCGGCGGCTCGGGCGACGGCTCCTCGTGGCGGGGGTGCGGGACCGCGCCGATGGTGCCGACGTCACCCAGCGGACGGGTGCGGCCGGGGCCCGCGGGGATCTGGACCGGGGTGGGTTCGAGCCCCTCGACGTACTGCGGGTCGTACGCGCTCTCGTGGACGTTGTCCGGCAGCTTCTGGGCGGCGAACCAGGGGCTGTCGTGGGTGGGCGGGCCCGGCGGAACCTGCTGCTGGAGCGAGCCGGGGTGGGGCTGTTGCTGCTGGGGGTGGGCCATGGCCAAGTCCTGGTCCAGCCCTTGGCCCAGCCCTTGGTCCTGCTGAGGCCCGTGCCCCTGGTGCTCCTGCCGGCCCGGGCCCCGGTGGTCCTGCTGGGGCCCGTACGCCAGCTCGGCCTTCGGGCGGTCGGCCTCGACGGGCACCGGCGGCAGCAGGGCCGGTTCGATCCCGGCGGCGGCCAGTCCGGCCGGACCGGTCTCGGAGAGCGGTACGCCGTACTTCGCCAGCCGCAGCGGCATCATCGACTCGACCGGGGCCTTGCGCCGCCAGCTGCGGCCGAAACGGGCCTGGAGGCGGGCCTGGTAGATCAGCCGGTCCTGTTCGAGCTTGATGACCTGCTCGTAACTGCGCAGCTCCCACAGCTTCATCCGCCGCCACAGCTTGAACGTCGGGATCGGCGAGAGCAGCCAGCGGGTGAGGCGGACGCCCTCCATGTGCTTGTCCGCCGTGATGTCCGCGATCCGGCCCACCGCGTGCCGGGCGGCCTCGACGGAGACGACGAACAGCACCGGGATCACCGCGTGCATCGCGGTGCCCAGCGGGTCGGGCCAGGAGGCCGCGCCGTTGAACGCGATCGTCGCCGCCGTCAGCAGCCACGCCGTCTGGCGCAGCATCGGGAACGGGATCCGCATCCAGGTGAGCAGGAGGTCCAGCGCCAGCAGGACGCAGATGCCCGCGTCGATGCCGATCGGGAAGACCAGCGAGAACGACCCGAAGCCCTTCTCCTCCGCCAGCTCGCGCACGGCGGCGTAGGAACCCGCGAACCCGATCGCGGCGATGACCACCGCACCCGCGACGACGACCCCGATCAGGATCCGATGCGTGCGTGTCAGCTGCATCGAACCCCCCATTTGCTGTCTCCCGCTGTCACCCGGCGGCCTTCCCAAGTACTTGATCTGCCGGGCCAGGTTCTCACGTTCCACCGGTTGGCTCTCCTGTGAGCGGGAGAGAACACGCTGACCGGGAAGGGCTGGGCGTGCTGGGAGGGCGTCCATGCTTGTTGTCTCCCAAATTTGGGAGACAACAAGCAAAGGCCAGCGGCCGCGCCCGGCGCACCCCTCCATGTGGTCAGGGAGCGGAGACGTCCGGTTCCTAACTGGCCTGGACGTATGGGGGGTCGCTGTCCGGTGTACCTGGGGTGGTGGTGAGCGGTGCGTCCGTGAGGCCGAGAACCGACAACAGAGGGTCCCCCCAAGTCGCCCATCTCCTCAGATCAGTGCGGCCTAGAAGGTGGATGGTGTGGGAGCGCGCGAAGTCAATGGCGGGCTTGGTGAAGGTGCCGTTGGTTACGGCGATGACGATGTCCGCTTGGTGTTCTGGTCGAGCGGTCCCGTTGAGCGTCTGCATGTCCCGGGACCCCACCTTGCCGACGCCCGCATGCCGGTGCTTGCACTGGAAGACGATGCGAAGATCGCCAGCCGTGACCGCGATGACGTCGGCGCCAAGGTCACGTGAACCACCGCCGGACCGGACAACGTTGAGCCCGTCTCGTCGGGCGAGTCTGGCCACCATGTGCTCGAACTCGTAGGGGTTCATGGTGTCCACGTCCTGGAGATCGAAGCTGCCGTCAGAGGCCAGAAACGTGGCCATCTCCTGTTCGAGGACGGCGACTCGGTGCATCTCGTGCCGGTGTCGGACCAGGGCGTTCCGCACGACCCGTTCGGCCTCTGCGTTCTGCTCACCCAGCTGGCCGATGAGGGCGACAGCTGATCGGCCGGGATGCATCTCGTCGGCCTGCCGATATCGGCCTGCAAGGTCATGGCGAGTCTGCGCACAGAGGCTTCGCCAGCTCTCGCGAGCCTTCAGGCGGGTGCTCTCGGTGGTGGCGATGGCTTGCTCGATGGCATGCCGGAGGTCCTGTCGAGCGCTCTGGTAGATGCTGGCGTACCGCGATCCGTGGGGTATGCGCAGCCTGTCGAGGCTTTCGTTTTCGGAGTAGAAGCGTTCTACCAGGGCTTCAGCCGTGCCGCAGAAGTCGAGAGCGATGCGCCCTTCCGTCCAATGCAGGTACGCGGCGAGGAGGTCGTCGTCTGTCGCCTCGCTGAGGTGACGCTGAAACAGCTCATTCAGATGGTCGTTGCCGTAGTCGGGTAGTTGAACCGTGGTGCGCCAGTTGATGTGCATCTACTCGGCCTCCGCCTTCTCCAGCGGCATCTCCCACTGAATCCACCTCTGGAGCTCGTTGCGCTGGACCAGCTGGACGGTGGGGTCCGTCTCCTTGGTGTAGCGGTGGGCGGGGTGCGAGATGTACTTCAGGTTGGTGATTGCCAGCACAGCGTCGAAGCCTGCTGTTCTGGCCGCGAACTGCGCGAGCACCATGGAGCGGACGTCGCTCGTCTCGTTCTCCTTGGGATTCTGCACGTGGGCGGAGTACACGAGCATCTTCTCGTCGGCACGAGAAATCTCGGTGATCCTGGGGCCGCGGGCCTTGGTTTGCCATCCTGAGCGCTCGAACATCTTCCGTATGACTTCGTCGAACTGATCTGAGGTCATGGCGTCGAGCTGAGTGAGGGTAGGAGTGTGGGTGCTCCGCTGGTGAAGCGCCTCAAGCTCGGCGAGTACGTGGGCCTTCCCGCGGTACTCGCTCATCAGTTGGTCCACGCGTTGCCGCGCAGCTTCCAGCTGTGCTGCAAGGATGCCGAGGGACACCCGGGTCTCGCGACAGGCTTCGTCGCCTTCGCCCAGCCCAAGGCCTAGGTGGTCGCTGGCCTCTTGAGCTATCTGCTTGCTCTGACTCAGGCACTGCTCGGCCTCGTAGTGCTCTTCACCCAGCGCGTCGGCAACCTTCGAGGCACGCTCGCCCATGTGATCAGCTAGTTGGTCATCAGACGTCCACGCCAGCAAGTTTCGCCTCTTCTCCGCACCATCCTGTTCCCGCTGCAGATGGGCGCAGAACTCCCGCCACTCCTCTGTCAGGCCTTCTGCGAGTCGCACCTCTGCGACCCAGACGAGCGCCGCGAGAAGGTCATCACGGTCAGCGCGGCCTAGTCGTTTACCGATCGATCGGCGCAGCCACGAGGCCTCGTAGCGGTTCGGGGTGACACTTGCGTGCCGGTCAATGATCACCGCGCGAGGCTACACAGTGCCTCTGACATATGCCCCAGTGGTGCGGGTGCGGGCCTACCCGTCCTGGATGGCAAGGGCCAGGGGCGTGGCCGTACGGCCACGCCCCTGCTCAGCAAGACCCTCCCAGGTGGCACCTTGGCGCAGGACCCACCTCTTCGCCGACCACAGAACCTGCTGCCAATCTCCCAAATTTGGGAGACCGGACTATCGCCCGAGGGCCGCGCGCGCTGCTTCGTCAACGGCTCGCGCGGATGAGGCGATGCCGATCAGCGTTTCGGCGGAGGCCCCCGCGAGCTTCGTGCTGATGTCCTGCTGAAGGTCCTGGAGCGCGGCGAGCACGGCCTTCGCCTGATCCGCCGAGACGATCTCTGCGTCGAGAATCTCCGGCTCTTCCTCGGTATCTGCCGGCCCCGGGATGTTCGGACTGCTCTCTGGCCGGCCTGTGGAGACCTCCGAGGGCGGCTTCGGGCTGGAGCTCTCAGCTGGCGCGGTTGCCGCTTGAGCTGTGGGTGCTGCGGTGTCTCCGGGGGGTGGTCCTGCCTGTGGCGGCACGCCGGCTTCGAGGGCCTTGCGACGGGCCTGAAACTCCGCGACGGGGAGGGGCTCTGCCGAGGCCGGACTCCCGAGTGCGGCTCTTTCCGTCAGTGCGCTGAGATCGGCCGCGGTGACCTTCTGCTTGTTCTGCTGTGCCCAGATGCGGAGGTGGGCGTATCCCTGCGCCACTGAGTCCAGACCGAAGGCAGGCACGAGGGGGAGCAGGGCTCGGACATGGGAGGCGGCGACGATCTTCGGGGTCTCCCAAATTTGGGAGATGGCCCGGGTGAGCGGGTACTCCTGGATCAGCCGGTGAGCTTCGGACTCGCTGAGGCCGATCTCCTCGCAGTATTCGATCCAGGTGCGGCCGCCGTCGCGGTACAGCCGCCTGTCGCGCACGGCATGAAGTGCTAGGCCTCGCATCCACTGCGCCTGGTCGGCGTTGGCGAAGGCCCGCTCGCACCGGTCCAGCTCGTCCAGTTCCTCGGCTGAGAGGCTGCCGGTCGCATCCCTCGCGTCGGTCGCCGGGAGCAGGTCAGGGGTGAATGGCTGCGGGCGCTTCGCCGCCCCCGCTGCTCCGCTCGTCGCCACTGCTCGGCCTGCTGATTGCCGTTCCGCCCCGCTCGTCGCCGCGCCGTCACCGCCCTCTGGAGCGACGACCGGATTGCTGGCTTCGCGCTTCTCTCGTTCGAGGCGGCGGCGTTCCCTCTCGTCGCGGAGCCGCTGGGTGTGAGAGGAGGTCACTTCAGCAGGCCCCTCTGTTCCAGTTCGGTGACCAGCTGGCCGAAGGGTCCCTTGCTCGCTCCGGTTACGGGGTAGCTCACGGACTGGCCGAAGGCCTCGGAGCGGGGAATGACGGTGGTGAGCACGTTCCACCCCTCGTCTTGCATCATGTCTCGGTAGAGGCCTGTGCTGCTGGCTCCTGAGATGGTGCGGTTCAGGAGCACCCAGGCGGGCGGGGGAGTGCGGTCCTCGCGGAGGGCTGCGCTCATCGCGATGATCTCGCCGATCTTCGTCTTGTCTGGCGGGTCGATGATCCTGTCGAAGTCGGCCTTCGTCGGCGACATGTGGAGGATGACGAGGTCCGCAACACGCAAGACGCTGTTCGTGATGTCGGGGTGGTTCTCGGTGTGCCCGCAGTCCACGATGTTGATCTTCCCTGGGGGCAGGGTGATGCTGGTGTGGAACTTCGCGGTGGCCGCCGGCTCGACGGGAAACGTGAACTCGCCGGTAAGGCTCCAGGAGTGGAACTGCTGCGAGTGGTCGGCATCGAAGCCAGCCACCTCGTACTCCTCCTCGGCCTCTTGAAGGGCATGCGCCAACCATCCGGAGTTGGTCGTCTTCCCGCCGGTTCGAGGTGACACGTTCGCGATGAGCATGGGACGACCCTAGCGGTAGGAAGGCCTTCTCTACATTGGGTCGCCGCGGACCGTGCGACAGACCGGTCGCCTGACCCGCCTTGTGGAGCCATTCGGGTGAATCAACTCCCGTTTACAGGAGGCGAAAACGCCTGTGAGGCCCACAGGCGGCCTCTCAGCCTGTGCCGCATCCCATCACCCCGGCACTGCGGAGATCGTCCGCGCAAGGCGCGGTCTAGCGCTTCGCTTTTCAGGCGGAAAGTTACTTACACGAGATATGTCTCCCTCTGGGAGCTGCGCCGAGTTCCGGGGCACGAAGGATCGCGTGCGGGTGCGGCAGAGACGCGACGCCGATCCCATAACCAAAAAGGGGCCCGTGCCCCTCACGAGGGGCACGGGCCTGACGATGCTCTCTGCAGATAGCTCACCGACGCTTTCGGGAACGCTGAGCCAGCCTCCGGTACCAGAGGGTCCGTCCAGACCCATGGCGAAGGGAGATAGCGAGCCACCGGTCGAGCTCGGCAACGCGCTTCTCCGCGAACCATTCGGGCTGGCAGTCCGCTCCTTGACAGACAGGGCAGATGTGCGGGTGGTCGGCGAACTCGTACTGCGGTGGGCAGCCGACCTCTCGGCAGTCCGGCAGCGTGGGGTCTTCTCCGAGGCCGGAGCAGTACGGGCACCGCGTGAAGCGGTAGTCGACGGGCGCGCCGAGGTGGAGGTCGGAGTGAAGTTGAGCGAGGCCGCGGACTCCGAGCTCGCGGAGCAGGGCGTCGGCGGCGAGGACCTGCCGTTCGATCGCGGTGTGGTGGTGATCGGCGAGCAGCTGTATGGCGGTGCACCAGGCGAGGGTGGTGCGGTCGACCGGCGGTGCGGGGTGGTTGCTGCCCCAGGGGTCATCGGGGTCCGGCGGTGCTGCCGGCGTGACGGGCGCGAGGAGCGGGATGCCCTGTGCGGTGAGTTGGGAGGTGGTGTCGGCGATCCGCTTCGGGAACTCGGTGAGGCGTGTCATGGGCTGGTCCTTGTGTGTGGGGTCGCTGGGTACGGCGCGGTGTTCGTGCCGCGCAGGAGGATGGCTGGTGGCCGCGTACGGCCAGGGGCTCAGGGGTGGTTGGTGTTCTCGAAGGCGCGGATGAGGTGTCCGATGCCCTCGGGGGTCGTGGCTTCGCCGACCCAGCTGCCGGCGATGGTGAACACGGGGACCTCGTTGCGGTCGGCGTCGAAGACGACGACGTAGCTGCCGTAGCGCTCAAGCACCGTGCCGCTCACGGTGGTCAGCGGCACGACGTCGAGGATGTCGACGGTGTGGACGCGCAGGCACGGGGGAGCGCCGGCGGTGTCTGGCTCGGTGACGGCACCGGTGACGCGGAGAAGGTCGCCGAGCTTGGCCTGGTGCAGGACGAGTTCGGCGGCCGCGGGGTGATCGGTGGTGCACGCGTAGACCTGCTCGGGGGCGTCCGGATCGGTGGGGTCCAGGTGGTCGGGGGAGTGGATCAGGTCGAAGCGGACGGTGGTGCCGGTGACGGTTTCGGGGGAGGTGTCGATGTATCCGTCGAGGGTGACGTTGCTCATCGGGCTGCCTCCGTGGGGTTCTTCCGTGTGCGGCGGGGGCTCGGGGTGTGCTGGGCGCGGAGGAGGGCGTCTCGGTTGTGCTGCTGCTGTGCGGGGGTGAGGGGGTGCGGTGCGGGTCGGCGGGTGGTCCAGTTGGGGTGGGCGGCGGGTTCGGGGTAGGCGCGGTCGTGCGTGCTGGTGCTCATGAGGTGCCTCCGGAGGAGGGGGTTCAGGAGTGGACGCTGCGGTGGCGCTGTGGCGGGGCATGTGGTGAGTCGCTCGGGGTCACGGGTCGGTGACGCCTTCGTGGTGAGTGGCGGGCGCGACTGCGGGCTGTCCTGGTGGGTGGTTCAGGCGTGGTCGTGACCTCGGCGGCGGCTGGCCTGGGTGTCCGAGGCGAACTGGCCGAGACGGGGTTCGCCGCGATCCAGGACTCGGCACAGCTCTTGTGAACGGGCTCGCCGGTGTGGGAGCGCATAGGTGTGGGCTGGTCGCTCAGGGCGCAGGGGCGGTTCTGCCAGCGGTCGAAGTGCTGAGGCCAGTTGAGGAGGCCGCCGGGGGCCGGGATCAGTCCCGGCTCCACTGGCGGCGTCTTGGCTCGGGTGCGGGTCACGGCCGGAAGTCGGGCAGCTGCTGGAGGACCTGGTTGACGAGGTCCTCGGTGGGCCGCCAGGGGCCGAGCTGCCCGCGTGCGGGGACGGGCAGGGGCAGTTCCTGGACGTCGTCAAGCTTGAGGTGCCAGGAGCCGGGGTGCGCCCAGGGGGAGCAGAGCGGGGACCCTTCGGGGTCCTGGTGGCAGTCGGTGATCCGGGCGATGCCGACCACCGCGCCGGTGACCAGCTGGCGGTCGCGGATCGTGCGGGCGACCAGCGGGAGGCGTAGTGCGGGGCGGTCGATCTGTTGGCTCGCATGCAGGAGCGCCCAGCCCGGGCGCCACGGCCGGGGCCGGTTCTCGATGATCTTTGCGCCGGTCAGGATCGCGGCTGTCCAGGGCTGTTTGATGCTGATGCCGCGGATCCAGTCGCCCTCGGGCAGGGGCAGAGCGCTCATGCGGCTCGCCCCCACACGGTGGTGCCCGGGCGGCCGGCCCGGCGCCCGTTGATGGACGGCGTGGCCGCGTGCGCGGCCGTGGCGACGACTGCGCGGCCGGAGTGCTTCCCCTCGTACAGCGCTGCGTCGGCGGCCCTCTGGAGGTGCGACAGGTCGCGGGTGCAGAGCGCGTCCGGGGTTGCGGCGCCGACCGAGGCGGCGACGTCGACGGTGCGCTCGTCGTCCAGGACGACCGGGGTGTGGAGCGTCTGGAGCAGCTGTTCCAGACGCTGCTCGCGTCGGTCGGCGTTCAGTTGCAGGGCGATGGCGAACTCGTCGCCTCCGAGGCGTCCGATCGCTGCGTGCGGTCCGGCCCAAGCGGTGAGGCGGGTGCCGAAGGCGGCGAGGACCGTGTCGCCGGCGGCGTGGCCGTGGCGGTCGTTGATCTGCTTGAAGTGGTCGGCGTCGACCATGACCACGGTGACGTCTTTGCCGGCGCGGGCGAGGAGGCGGCGGGCGCGGGTGGTGTAGGCGTCGCGGCGCAGGAGTCCGGTGAGCGGGTCGCGCTTCGTGGCGGCGATGCGTTTGTGCAGCGCGGCTGCGTGGATCGCCCAGCCGGTGAGCGGGACGCCGGTGGCGAGCAGGAGGTCGTACATAATGGGGGTCCCTCTCGTCTGTGCACGGGTGGGGAACAGCTCGGGACCGCCGTTGCCTCGGCGGTCCCGAGCGCTTTGTCGGCGCTGAGGTTTAGTCAGGGGGCGCTCGCCCGCCGAGTTCAGCGGCCGGTGCGGGTGCGGGTGGCGGTGAGGATCGTCTGGCTGTCGGGGTGGTCGTGCACCACGTCGCTCAGGGCGTGCCACCACGCGTTCTCGGTGTCCTGCCGTTCCTGGAGGTTCTGCAGTTTCGCGGTGAGCCGGTCGAGGCGGGCCGCGAGGGTGTCGCACAGGCACTGTGCCTCGGGGTCCTGGATCCGGGCTGTGCACCCTGGGGCGAGGCAGAGGGTGCCGTCGGGGTCGAGGAACCAGAAGCAGACGACCGGCAGTTGGGTGTCGGTGGTGGTGACGAAGGGGTGTTCGCGCGTCCCGGTGCCGCGGCCGTTCATCGGGTGTGAGGGCTGGTGGTGAGGGTGGAGGCCAGGTGTACGGTCGGCCAGCCCTCATCGTGCAGCTGGTCGACGGTGGGCATGCGGCTGTGGAAGTCGCGTACGACGTGGGTGTCGACGACTCGGTCGCGGGCCGCGTTCTGCGCCTCCACGGTCGCGAGCGGCACGTCGAAGAGCACCACTACTGCGGGGCGCTGCCAGTAGCGGGCGCGGGCCAGCAGCCCTGCCCGGTCGGGGAGGGCGACGTTCGTGGAGTCGGCGATCGTGGTCCGCCCTCGGGCCATCCTGGCGTCCAGGAACAGGCCCTGGACCTGGACGGCGACCGTTGTGGCGGTCAGGTCCTTCTCGGTGTCGGACGCGGCTTTGCGGTAGGCGTCCAGGGAGATGCGCCAGCTGTCGGGCCACTGGGCGGCGAAGGTGGTCTTGCCGCAGCCCGGCGGCCCGATCAGCGCGCACAGCGCACCGGCGGGAAGTTCGAGGATCACAGAAGGGCCCTTTCAGTCGTTGGTGGCGCCCGGTGCGGTGGCCCGGTAGCGCTTGGTCTGGCGCGAGATCTGGTTGCGCCTGATGCCGAGTTCGTCGGCGATGTGAACGCAGGACTTGGGGCTGGGCAGGCGTACGGCGACCGTGATGGAGCCCGATGCGTCGTTGTCGACGCGGGTGCCTTCCGGGACGACGGTCCGGCCGCCCGAGACGATCTTCCGGCGGCCGATGATGATGTCGCCGTCGTCGATCGTCATGCTGGTCATCGAGGCCTTCCTCTCCTGCGCCACCGACGGTGGCCAATCAGGCAGCGCTGCTTGCGCTCTGCTGCGACTCCGGTTTCTTGTTCTCGTCCAGCTTCTGCAGGTAGACCCGACCCTCCGGAGTGATCTTGACCGGGTCGGTGGTGCCGTTTCCGACGTCGACCAGGCCGTTGCCAGCGAGAGGGAAGAAGGTCCTGGCGTTGACGGTGTAGCGGGAGCCGTTCAAGCGCCACCGGGACCTGGGCTCCGTGTGGAACACGACGCCGTGGCCGTCGTCCTGCTCGACGATGGCGCGGAGAAGTTTGATGGAAGCGGGAGTGATGTCACTGCTGGGCATGCGTGTTCCAATCAGTCGCGTAGGTCCGCATAGAACAACGGGCGGTGCTCAGGTCGCGTGGCGGTACTCGGTGGTCATCTCGTCCAGGGTGCGCAGCAGGTCCGCGGCGCGGACGACGAACACCTGCTGCTCCAGCCGGGTGCCGCCGTCCAGCTCCACGTCGAGCGCCTGGTCGAGCAGGCCGGCGGCCTCACCGAGCTGGTCGCCGCCGGTGATCTTGGCCCGGTCGAGGCGCTCCTCGGCCTCCCTGAGCTGGTCGATGAGGTCGGACCCGGTCTCGGCGAGCGGCTCCTCGGTGAGGTGGGCGAGGTGCGTGGCGTGCCGCGCGACCAGCTCGGCGATCGAGCTGACGGGCGCGGTGACCGCGGCCTGGTCAAGGTGGTCGAGGGCGCGCTGCAGCAGGGGCCGGTGCGCGGTGTACAGGGTGCGCCCGGCGGCCTCGATCGCGGCGGTCAGCTCGTCCATGGACCCGAAGGGGTACCAGGTGGCTTCGAGTGCGTCGTCGTCACCGATAGCGGTCAGCGTGGTCTCGACCTGGTAGAGCGCGCTGGTGGACGCGACCCAGGCGTGGTCGCTGTTGCGCCAGTCGTCGACCAGGTCGACACCGAGGATCACCGGGGTGTGGTCGCGCAGGTTGACGCGCGTCTCCTCGCGGAGCTCGCGGACGAGAGCTGCAGGGGCGGTCTCGTCCGGGTCGACCATTCCGCCGGGGATGGCCTCGACCTTGATGTCGGACCGGGTGATCAGCAGAACCCGGCGGTCCCGGCCGGTGCCCGCGACCACGATCGGGTCGGCGGCGGCGTTCTCACCCCACTTCCTGAGGTTCCGGCCGCACCTGCCGGTACGCCCGAGCGGGTTCCGCGGCCGGCCGAGGGCGTCGAGCTGGTAGGGGACAAGTGCGTCGGCCTGGCGCCGGTCCCAGTCCGGGACATCGGCCGGAGTGGGGGCGGCCTCGGCCCAGTCGGGCACGTGGTGGGTCAGAGCGGCGGGGAGCAGTTCGGGGGGTGTGATGTCGGTCGGCGCGTACTGCGGCCAGCTCACGGACCAGTCGCGCACGGCGGCGGGAACGGCCTCGGTGGTCTCGGTGGTCTTGCTCATGTGGGTTTCTCCGTCAGTCGTTGGCGGCGTCCTGGGCGGCGGGCCGGTAGCTCTTGGTCTGCCGCAGGATCTGGTTGCGCTTGATGCCGAGCTCGTCGGCGATGCCCTACTGGGCACCGCGGTAGCGCCCTTGCAGGCGGTCGGTCGTTTGCCGGAACTCGGTCTCGATCCGCTGGCGTTCGGTGTTGCGGTGCTGGGCTGCGTTGGCGACTAGGTGAGGTGCGGGCGGCCGTCACCGGGCGGTGGCCTTCGTGGTGGCGATGAGGGCGGCGGCGGCCTCCCACCAGTGGTGCCAGGCGGAGTCGAGCTGGAAAGCCCCGTTCATTCCGTGCGAGGTCAGCTGATAGAAGCCGCTCACACCGGCCTTGGCGGCGAGCTTCTCCAGGACGCCGTGGCCCGGAACTCGACGGTCTGCGATGTAGTGCGTGCCGAAGGACAGGGCGAGCGCGGCCGCGGCGGCGCCGGGGTGGACCCGGATGCCGAGCGCGCGCGCCCCGGCCCCGGCCACGACTGCCTGCGTGGCCGTATACGTCAGGCAGTGGCGGAGGCAGGCCCTACGGCCGTCGGCGGTGCCGTGGGTCGTCGACTTCTCCGTGACCGGGTCCGTGTAGATGACCGGCTGGTCGTCGGTAGCGCCCTTCACCCGGGCGCAGTAGTCCGGCTGCGCCCAGAAGTCGCCGATTCCGGCGGCGGCGCGGCCCAGGCCGAGCAGAGCGGCGAAAACGGCGGGACGGTGAGCATGCATGCTGGAATCTCTCCTGATCTCGAAAGGCGGTGGGGGAGCGGGGCGGCGCCCCGCTCCCGATGCGCAGCCACCCTGTCGGCCCCGCACCCCGGGTTGGGTGATCCGAGGGCTAAGAAGGGGGGGTGGTCCGGCCAGGGCGGGACGCGCAGTTTGGGCCGGTCGGCCCAGCAGCCGCACGCCTCCGTCTCCGGGTTCGCGCCGCCGGCCCACCAGCCGCCGTCGCCGTGACAGCGCGGGCAGTCCGGGCGGGGCAGGGCGGCGACGTGGAGGCGGTGCCGGTCGACGTACAGCCTCCAGTTCCCAGGACGGCGGCGGCCACGACGACGGTGACGGGAACGACCGCCGCAGCCAGCGCGGCGGTTCGGATACGCGCCATGTCAGGAACGGGCCTTGGCGGTCTCGACTGCGGTGTGCCGGTCATGGAGCTGCTCGGCGGCCAGTGGATCGGTGAGTGCCGTCATGATCAGAGCGGTCTGGTAGTCCTGGCCGGCCGCGAACCCGCCGTGGTGGCGGCACGGCTTCCGCGCCTCGATGCAGGCCTCGCAGTTCTCCGGGTCGTGCGGGTCGTACGGCGCGATCTCCGGTCCGCAGACCTCTGATCCGACCGGGTCGGCGGCCGGGAAGGGGGAGAGCTTGGTGAAGAGGTCCTGATCCCAGGTGGGCGGGAGATCACGCAGGAGGACGACCAGGGCGACGGCGATCTGCGGGTAGTGGTGGTAGAGCGAGGCCCAGACCCGGTCGGCTGCCACGGCCGGGCCGGTCTGCGGGGGCAGCGAGTCGGCGTCGCGGGAGTAGGTCTGGACAGCTTCTCGGCGCGCGGCCCAGGTGCTGGTGTCGATCCCGGCGTCCGAGGCCGCGGTCAGGATCTCGGCGTCGTAGAGCGGTTCCTCTCGGGCGAGGAGCGATCCGGCGAGCGCTTCGGCGGCTTCCGGGTCGCGGTGGGCGAGCGCGGCGACGGCCTGGTCGGTGAGGAAGGCGATGTGCCGGGTCCAGTAGTCGGCGTTGGTGTACGCGGTGGCGAGCATCCGCTCGCGCAGCCGGCGGAGCTGGGGCACGGAGGCGGTAAGCACCGGTTTCATGAGGTCTCCAGGGTGAGCAGGGTGATGGGGCGTGGGCCGGAGCGGCCGTTCGATGGGCGGGCTGGCCGGTCCTGCGCACTGCCCCACCCGGTGCTGGGTGGGGCGGCACGGCAGGGCCGTCAGAGCGCGAGCCTGGGTGTTTGCCGATGCCGGACGATCCGTTCGGTGCGGTTCACCAGGGGGCGACGGTGTCGTCCACGGGGAACGCGGTGCGGGGCTTCGGCTCGGGGGCCCGTTCGTACTCGTCGACGTGGTCGGCGCTCTCGCACTCCTCGGAGCAGTACCTGCGGGCTCCGAAGAACAGGGCGCCGCAGAAGACGCATTCGCTTTCGCCTGCGTGTAGTCCCGTCGCCCAGTCGATGATCACGCTGGGGTCGATACACGCCGCGCAGCGCCCGTCGGCCTGGTCGACGACACCGGTACAGCCGTCCCCGCAGACCTGGGAGCGGATGTTGGTGCAGTCGCACGTCCGGCACAGCACGCGCGGGGCAGGGGACGGAGGGGGCGGGACGGGCCGGTAGAAGCCCTTCTCCAGGGCCTCCAGCCTCCTGTTGGAGCGGCTCGTCCAGGGGAGTTTCATCGTGTTCTTCACCGCGGCGAGCAGGCGGTTCCTCGGTCGTGTCATGGGGGGCCTCAGAACTCCGGGTCCAGCGGCGCGGGTTCCGGCCGGGGGGATACCTCTTCGACCTCGGCGGACTTGCCGGCGGGGAAGCTGTCCGTGTTCTGGGCGTCGCTGCTCAGGTGCTCCCAGATCTCGCTGACGCGCTTGATCGGCGTCGGGGTGCTGGAGGCGCTGGTGTAGAGGGTGAAGGCGGGGTACAGGTCTCCGGCGGAGTGGAAGTGCAGGACGGTACCGGGGCAGATGAGGAGGGTGGCGTCGCCCGCCGGGTAGCCGCGCCACCCTGCCGCTTCGAGGTACCGGCTGCGGTCGATGATGAACGAATCGATCGCAGCCCTGGACTCGGCGTCCTTCACCGCGGCGTCGGAGAGCTCGGGAAGTACCTCCTCGGCGGTGGCGGGAAAGGCGGCGGCTCGGCGGGCACCATCACGCGCGCCGGAGTGGACCGGGCCACTGGCGGAGGGGAGCGGGCGGATGACGGAGAGGGGCGTCGGCATCGGGTAGCGCAGAGGGCGGATGAGGCGGTGGAGGACGCATTCCGCGATCACCGCGGTGAGGAGGAGGAGAGCCGCGGCGACGACGATGCGCAGGGCCCCGAAGCGGTCGGTGGTGAGCACCGTACTCAACGCCGCTCCCGCGACGACCAGGCCGATGACCACGCTGGTGTAAAGGATGACCACCGGGAGCAGCTCGGAGCCGGGGCTGCGGGTGGTGCGGGGATTCTGGGTGGGCATGGAGAGATGTCCTGTCTTCTGAGTGGGTTGAACTGGCTGGTCCGAGTACTGAACCGGTGAGTACTCACCGGTTCACTCACCGCGGTCCCCCGTGCTGCATCACGCTTCGACAACAGCCGGTGGTGACGTACGGGGTTCGGGGTGCGCGGCTTGCCGTGACGGCGTGTGTGCGTCTGTGGGCGGGTGTTCAGGTGACCGGGGTGCTGGCGCAGTGCGGGCCGCCGGTGTCGCCGTCGTGGGCGCTGCGCCCGCCGGTGGGGCGCAGTTCCTGGAGGAGCTCCAGGAGGTCGTCCTCGTCCTCCAGGAGCGTGGTGATGTACCCGCGGCCGCAGGTGCAGGGCACGATCAGGGTGAGGACGTCGCGGTAGTCGGCGTCGGCGGTGATGGTGTGGTGGAGCCACAGCCCGCCGTCGAGGTGGGCCACCGCGCTGGGCTGCACGGCGTTGTCGCGGAGGGCGGGGTGGCCGGTCCAGGCGTCGTGGTCCACTGCGCGGCCGAGGGTGGTCGGGTAGGCGGTGTAGACGTGGTCGGCGGCTGCGGTCTCCGCGCCGTCACGCTCCTCGTCCTCGGTGAGGCGAGCGGTATCGGCGGCGATGCCGAAGAGGACGGCCAGCGGGGAGCCGGGTGCCAGGCCGGTGACGGGCGGGGTGAGGGTCTCGGTCACGGTGATCGCTTCCTTCGGCAGGGGGTGTTCAGGCGGCCAGGTGGTGCGTGACCGGCACGGCGGTGGTGAGGACGTAGGTGCCGGGGGTGGGCTCGTAGCCCTGGGCGCAGGCGTCGCAGGATCCGACGGTGCGTAGCGGGAGGCAGTAGTCGTAGCGCCTCGCGCACCGGGGGCAGGTTGTTCTCGCTGCCATCGCGCGGTCCAGTGCCAGCTCCTGAGCGAGCGTCGGCGTCCGCTTCGGCCGGGCCAGGTCGATACGGAGCAGGAAGCCGCGGGTCGGGTGGCGGCACGACCAGTTCGGGCGGGTGGCGCACAGCCTGCACCGCAGGATCGCGACCGGCCCGGTGTTGTCGCCGGGGCTCAGGCCCATGTCCCGTAAAACGCGCCGGGTGACGAGGCCCTCCGGGACGGTGCCACGATCGAACTCGGGCAGGAGCGCGGCGCTGCGTGGAACCCGGATGCCTGGGCGGCGCGTGCGGGGCATCACCGGCTCCAGGTGCCGGGGAGCCGGCGCTGGGGCAGCGGGTAGCGGGGGCCGGGGCGCTGCGGGCGGGGCCGACCGATACGGCGGCGCGGGCGGGGCGTGAGCACGAAGGACCTCCAGGAGAGCGCGATGGTGGTACGGGCGGGGAGGTGAGACCTCCGGGGCCGGGCTGGAGCGGGGTGCTCCGGGGCGGCCGGGCCAGTGCCGGCGGCCGCCCCGGGCGTTCAGCCCGCCGACACCCGTCGGCGAGGAGTACGGGGTCGCCGGAGTCGGGCAGAGCGGCGCCCCGCCGACGGGTGCTTGGGTTCTTCGGCGGGGCGCGGTGATGAGGGTCAGGTCAGCGGGTGGCGGCGGCGAGGATGACGGCGTGGTCGAACGCGAGGTCCGGGAGCTTGTTCAGGGGCCACCAGCGAGCGTCGGCCGCGTCGTCCAGGGCCTTGGGGGCGGTGCGCTCGGGCAGGGTCGCGGTGTAGGCGACGGTGACGTACCGGCCGCGCGGGTCGCGCCCGGGGGAGTCGAAGGCACCGACCTGCCGCAGGACGTCGGCCGGGACGGGGATGCCGGTCTCCTCGCCGAGCTCGCGTACGGCGGCTTCGAGGGAGGATTCGTCGCGGGATTCTGCGGGCATGGGGGTCCCTTCTCGGTGTTGGTGTGCTTGGGTCAGGCGCGGCAGGGCTGCCGGATCGTGGTTCGGGTTCTGGCCGGTCCGGGCATGGGAACGGCGCCCCCGTGAGGGGCGCCTCGGTGTGTACCGGGGAGGTCAAGCGGGTTCGTCGGGGCGGCTGCCCAGGGCGACCTTCGCGACCTTGCCCTCCTTGATCCTGTGGATTTCGCCCTTCTTCTCCAGCTTGTTCAGCACGTTCGCGAAGGTCGACTCCGCCACCCCGCAGGCGTCCTGTAGCTGGCCCCGCTCGACGTAGTCGATGTCGTCGGGGTCGATCTCGTCGCCCTGGTCGAGCATGTCGACGTACATGGGGTCGGACTCGTCGCGGAGGGCGGCCAGGACCTTCTCCTCCGCGGTCAGTTCCTTGACCTTCGGGAGGTCGATGCCGGGGAACGAGGTCCCGGCCTCGCGGGTTCCGCCTTCGCCGTCCTTTTCCTCGAAGCCGGGGATGGGCGTCTGGGCCAGCTCCTCCATGCGCGCCTGGTCGCCCCACCAGGGCACGTCGACCGGGGCCATGATGTTCTCCGGCCGGATGTGCTCGGTGGCGTCTTCCAGGGTGTCGATGCGCATCATGCCCGCGCGCCCGCCGGGTGCCGCTACGAAGCCGAGGCCGAAGGTGCGGCGCGGGTCCGACTCCGCCATGGTCGGGTCGTACACCAGGGCGTCGTCCTCCTCCACCCACACCGGCGGGATCAGCGAGGGGTCCAGTCCGTCGAAGCCGGGGGGAAGGTCGCCCAGGTTCACCTGGTCGCTGTCGGTGCGCAGGATGATCCAGGTTCCGCCGGCCAGGAGATTGGCGCGGATGGCCTGCTCGCCGCCCATTTGGTCCAGGTTGACGGTCTGGTTGATCAGGACCCAGGGCATGCCCATGGAGCGGGTCAGCGAGGCACCGTCCTTCACGATCTTGATGGCTTCCTTGCGGTTCTCCGCTCCCGGCGCCAGCATCTGGGCGGCCTCGTCCAGCATCGTGGCGCAGTACGGCCGCATCTCGGACGGCTCGAAGTTCTTCAGGTCCAGGCGGGCGGCCTCGTCGATCCGGTGCTGGAGGACCCACCAGGACAGCCGCATGGCGCCCAGGGCGCCGTACTTCGTCAGGCCGCTGTAGGCGGCCATCTTCGGGATCGCGGGGTTGGACGCACCCTTGGGGTCGCCGTAGATCTGGGCCATCTTGTTCGCGTGGTACGCCAGGCTGATCATCTGGCCCGTGCCGCCCTTGCCGGAGCCGGTGGTACCGGCGATCACGACGTGGAGGGCGCCCAGCTTCGGGTCGAACAGCTGGATCTTCGCTGGGAACCCGCTCACGATCTTCCCGATGTTGACCCAGCCGCCCTCGGTGGCCACCAGGGAGTCCAGGCCCTGGAATTCGTGCCCGGCCTCCAGCGGGTTGTGGTCCATGACGCGGATGATCGCGCGCCGGGGGTCGCGCCGTCCCGGTTCGTAGGAGACGAGGTCGATGGAGCGGCGCAGCGCTCCGGCCAGCTCTCCGATGTTGACGACGCGGGGGAGGGCGTCCAGGTCGTCGTCGGCGACGACGCGCGCCACCTGGCCGCCGGTGTTCGCGTCCTCGCCGACCTCTTCCAGGTGGGTCTTGGGCAGGACCCGCGCCTGGACTCGTTTCCAGGCGCCCTGGAGGGTGGTGGGGTCCAGCTCCGGGCGCTGGGTGTACCAGACGGTGATGAATGCCTCTCCGGAGTGCGCCCCGTACTTGAGGGTGATGTCGTCGACCGAGCGGCCGAAGAGGCTGCTGACGGCCTCCTTCGACACGTTCACGGAGTCACCCAGGGCCGCGGTGATCCGGCCTTCCCAGCGGTCGACGTAGATCACGACGTCGGAGAGGACCTGGTTGCGGTGGCGTCCCGCCTTCGGGTCGCTGATGACACGCCCCCAGGCGGCGATCATCTTGTCGGCCAGCGACACCGGGCTGGGATCACCGGTGTTCACCGGTACGGCACCGGCGACCGTCTGCGGCTGCACCTTGACCGTTCGGTGGCCGAAGACGCGGCGCAGTCGCCATCCGGTGAACCCGACCGCGGCCCACCAGCCCAGCGACAGGATCCCGGGAACGGTGGCCGGCTCCACGAGCCCGGCCATCAGGGCTTCGGACGTCTCGGCGCCGCCCAGCTGGCCCAGCGCCAGGCCCATGCCGGTGGTGATCGTGGAGATGCCCATGGTGTCGCGGTGCGCCCGCGCGATGTCGATCCCGGGGAGCTGGTCGGCCCAGCGGCCGAGGCGGTTCATGTAGTTGGCGCCGGTGAACGTGGCTCCGGCCAGGAACGCAGCTCCGGCGTAGACGGCCGCGTTCGGGTCGAGGGCGGGTGCGAGGATGCCCACCCCGACGGGGAGGGCGACCTGGAGTGCTGCGGCGGCTCGCTCCGCCGGCTCCGCGTTCGGCACCGTCTTGGTGAGGGTGGGCGTGGACATGGGGGGCTTCTCCTGTCTGGTTCCTGGGCGGTGCACAAGGGCGCGGCCGCCGCCGGGGTGGTGTGGTCCCCGGGGCGGCCGCGCCGCTGCTGGTGGGTCTACTGCTGTTCGAGCCACTCGCGCGAGACCAGCTCCAGGTCCGGGACGTCGGAGCGGTCGAACGCTTCCTGGAATCCGGCGTGGGTGGTGCGGGCCTGGTCGCCGGCCGCCCTCGCGGCCTTCGCGGTGTCGGCGGTCTTCGACGCGTAGGTGATCGCGCCGTCCGAGACCCCGCGGATGGCCTTCGCGAGTTCCTGGCACTCGGCCAGGGAGTCGCGGTCGACGCTCCTGGCTCCGAGCGCGTCCGCGTCCGAGGCGGTGTCGTCGGCCAGCTCCTTGATGTTCTCCGCGGCCTTCTTGACGCCCTCGGCGTTGCGGGCCAGGGCCTTCTCCTTGGCCTCGGTCCTCCGGATGAGGGCCCTGTACGTCAGCTCTGCCATGGTCAGCTCCTGATTCTGGCCTGTTGCTACGCGGCGGTCGCGTAGGAGCCCTTGTCGTTGTAGAAGCGGAGCTCGGCGGGCTTCGTCTCGTCGCTGTCCACCACGGCCTTGTACAGCGGGGCGTACCGGGTACCGATGTTGGTCAGGACGACCCGGCACATCTCCGCCGCCCGCTGCGCCTGCTTGTGGAGTGCGGCGGCCTCCGTAGCCTGGGCCTTCGCGCTGTCGGCGAGCCGCGACAGCTTCGCGGCCAGCTTCTCCCCGCCCTCGACGGCCTTCGCCTGCTCGGCAAGCTGCTGGCAGTCCTTCGCCTCGTCCTCCGCCTGGGCCTCCAGCGACTTGCACGCGTCGGCCACCTTGACGAGGTGGTTCTCCTTGGCCTCCAGCTTCCGTTCGTACTGCTTGAAGTTCCGCAGTTCCTTCCGGCTGATCGACCCGGCTGCGCCCTCCGTGCCCAGGGTCAGCGTGTTGGGGTCGATCTCCTTGACCAGGAGCGGTTTCACGTCGGTGCTCATGCCGTCGTCCTTCTCGTCCGGTGGGGCGATGACGAGCGTCTGACCATCGGGTCCGACGACCTTCGTCCCCTGCTGCGGGTCGTCCTTCTTCTCGTCCTGCTGAGCCCTGTGCTGGGCGTGTGCCTTGTCGAGACGCGCGTGCTCTTTGCCGTTCTCCTGCTTCTGGTCGCGGTATCCGTCCTTCGCGCCCTTCGCGTACGCCTGCACGTGGTCGACCAGGTTCCGGGCCGCGGCCCCGTCGCCGTGCCCCGTCTCCCGCGACTTCTGGAGCGGAGTGCGGCTGCCGGTGCCGTTCGGGCTGTGGTCGGCGGCACCGCCCTTGCCGTCCTTGCCGCTCTTGCCGGAGGAGCCGCTGGAGCCGCCCTTCCCGGCGCTGCCACCGCTCCCGGCGGAACCGGCCCCGGGGTCCTTGCTGCCGGGCTTCTCCCGGTCGGCCTTCGGGCCGTCCTTGTCCGCGCCGCTCTTCTGGTCCTTGTTCCTGCCGTCCTTGTTCTTTGAACCGGCGGAGCCGCCCGTACCCGATCCGCCTCCGTTTCCGGAAACCCCGGGCTTTCCATCCTTTCCGCTCTTTCCACCGGCCCCAGAATTTCCAGCGGAACCATCCTTGCCCTTGCTCCCGGAACTTCCGTCCTTTTTGGGTTCGGAGTTCTTCGGCGAGTCCTTGACTGCACCCCTCCCGGCATCTTTCCCGGCAGGCTTTCCCTTTCCTGCATCGCTGGTTCCATTCGATCCGGAGGAGCCGCCACCGCCAGAACGACCATTCCCGCTGGAACCGTCAGAACCCCGGCCTCCGCGTCCGGAGGTTCCATCGCGCCCGGTACCCGCGGAGCCGTTTGCGCTGGAATTCTTTCCTGGATTTCCGGAACTCTTACCGCTGGGCCCTGCCCCTTTTCCTGAAGTTCCCCCGGAGTTGCTTCTCGCGGGAAGTCCGGGGGACTTCATGACCGTGGTGGTCCGGGTCTCCTTCACCTGATGTGCCCCGGCTCTTACCTTTTCCAGGTCCAGGCGCTTGTTCGCCGTCCCGCCACCTTTCGCCCAGCGGGTCGCACCGGCCCGGAGCAGCGTTTTGATCACGCCCTCCTTGTGCCGTGCGCCGGCCGGGTCGTCGCCCGGCTCGCCGACGAGGCCCTCCGGCGCCCTGACGTCGGCGCTGGTGAAGCCCGGCGACGAGCGGTCCACCGCACCGTCGGGGTCCGACTTCGCGGCCGGGTCGTCGCCCTCGGGCCGGGCGCTTGCCGTGGTTTCGGTGACCGGCCGGGCCGGTTCCACCGCGGCCATCAGGGCGGCCATGATGCCGGTGCCCCCTGCCGGGGCCGGTGCGCCGGCGGGCATGGCGGGCGGGTCAGGGGGGCCTGCGGGTACCGGGGGCGCCGTGTCGGTCGCCATCTCTTCCTCACTCTCCGTGCTCTCCGGTGGTTCCTCACTCCCTACCTCCCAGCGGAGAACGGCTGTTCAGACCGCCTGTGGGGTCTGGTTGCGCGCTCTCCGCCGGGAAGGAGGGAGTAAGTAATGACCGTGAGTTACTAGGCGTCGGCCTTCTTGCCCCTGCGCGCGAACACCGCGAGGGCCAGGGCGCCGCCCGCGACGATGCCGAGCAAAGCGGGGGAGTTGACCCCGCCTCCCTCGTCCGCGCCGCCGGTGTCGCGGGCGCTGCTCGCGGCCGCCATGTCGCTACCGTCACCAGCGCTGTACTGGCGCTTGCAGTCCGCGACGACCGCACTCTTGGAGGGCGTGCCGTACTCCTTGTTGACCTGAGCGAAGGTGTCCTTCACGCACTGGTCGAGGGCCGCCTGGACCTTGGCGGCCGAAGCGGTCGCGGCCTCCATGTCAGCTGCCGCCCTGTCGTTCCGGATCTTCATTTCCTCCAGTTCCAGCTGCTTCATCTGGAGCTGGAGGGCAGCAGCCTCCTTCTCGTCCTTTGCGACGGCGGCTGAATGGGCCTGGAACCACACCGCCCCACTGCCGACAATCGCCACTGATGCCACCACGACGGCGACCTTCCCGCGACGAGTAAGACCCGCCTTCTTGTGCCTCACAACCGGGGTGCCGTACGGTCCTTCATCGGCGTACGGAGATACCGCCGGACCACTGCTTCCGAAGTTCATTCCAGCAGAAATTCCCGAAGAAATTCCGGCCTGGATTTCCTCGAATGCTCTCTCTTCGTCCGGTGTCATTTCAGTCTCCGTTCTCTCGTGCAATGTCAGAGGCTGCGGAAATCGTAGCCTCCACACCCCGGAAGGTGTTGTGAGGGAGGTCGTTCCATTCCCAGAACCGCATGTTCACACCTTGGCGGTCCAACTGGGCCTGGAGATAATTGACGGCCTTTTCCCGGTCGGTCGCAGTCACGTGCCCGGTGGATTCCAGAAAGGTCTGGGCACCCCTCATGCACATGCGTCCGGTGGGGGAGAAATCGAAGGACTGACACCAGCCGTAGCGGGTGAGGACCTCGATCACCTGGAGCAGATGGAACGACGGCTTCAAAGGCCGCGGCTCCTGCCAAAGCCCCAGGTCAGCCATGGCAGACCGGATCCCCTTGGGGATCATGCGCTGGCCCCAGGTCGGGGGTTCGGGCGCCCAGATCCCCAAGGCCTGCGGAATCACTGCGGGCGGGGCCGGCGGGGACTCCGGCGGCGGTGTCGTGCGGGTGAAGCTCCCCGACGCCGGGGCGGCCCCGCTCGTCGTGGGTGCCATGCTGCGCTCCTTCCTGCGTGAGCGGGAAACCGGAGCCCCTGCATCACGCTGCAGTTGAGGGCTTCGGGTGCCTGAACGGTTCAGGCGTCTCGGGTGTCCGTACGTGGTTCGGGCACCTTCGTCTGCCACCAGCCGCGGAGCAGTGGTGACAGACGGAGAGGCCGGATCCAGGGCCCCGGCTCCGCCCCCGGTCCGCGCTCACGCTCGGGAGCGTGAGCGCGGACCGGGGGCGACCATGAGAGGCAGGGGCTTCTGCCAGAGAGAGAGCTTGTCGGCGCTCGCTTACGCGCCGTGGGCCGCGGTCCGGACCGTCCGGTCAGCGGGCCGCGTGCTGCTTGAGGGCGACGGCGATCTGGCCGGCGCGGTCCGTCGCGATGGTCCCGCCCTCGGTCCGGACCGCCTTGGCGATGTTGTTCCGGTTCAGTGCCTCGTTCGCGGTCCGCAGCCGGTCCAGCGCGGTCCGCTCCAGGTCCGTCAATTCGATGACGGTCCGGTCCGGGATGGTGCCGGCGACCTGCTCAGATTCGGTCCGGTCCGGGGTCGAGCTGCCGGTGCCGTCCAGTCCGGATTCCGCTCCGGTCCGGACCGGGCGGGCATCGGCGGTCCGGTCCGGACCGTCACCCGCGGGGGGCGGAGCGGCGGTCCGGACCGTCACCGCGCGTCCTGGAGGGTTCGTGTGGGCGGCGGGTACCGCCTTCGCGGTCCGGTCCGGACCGGAGCTGGCCTCCTGGTCGGGCCGGTGCGGACCGGCCGGACCGCTTTCCAGGGCGAGCGCCGGTCCGCCGGTCAGGTCCAGCCCTGCAGCGGTCCGGACCGTGCCGCGGACCGGCATCAGGTCGGCCGGACCGGTCCGGACCGGTTGCCGCTCCTGCTGGACCGGGTGGACCGGAGCCGGTCCGTAGCCCGGTCCGGACCGGTCGGTCCGGGTGATCGTGAGGACTGACGGGATGGCTGCCGGTCCGTGATCCTTGGCCCCGACCCGGGGAACAACGACGCGTTGGAGCGCCCGCCCGTTCCGGACCGCCCTGCGGTCCGCACTCTTCGCGTTGCGGACCGTCTTCCGGACCGCGAGCTGCTCGCCGGCGGCGGTCCAAGCCCGGTCCAGGGTGGTCAGATTGGCGTCGGTGATCGCGAGCGACCATGCGGTGAAGGAGTGGACCGGGTAGCGGATCCAGCGGACCGCGCCGATCGACGGGCGGGCCTTGGCGACCTTGCCGTCCTCGCGGAGCGTGCGCCGGTGGATCAGCGACGCGTACAGCTCCCACAGCACCATCCCCACGATGCTCATGGCGGCGAACGCGACGGCCTTCGGGGTGAAGTGCCAGTAAGTGATCTGCTCCGTCCAGATCTCCGCCTTCGCGTCCCAGACCCGGCTGCCGGCCACCGGCTCACCGGAGGCGTGCCAGAAGTTCATGACCGCCGCCCCCAAGGCGAAGATCCACGTGGCCACCCGGTAGAGGGTTCCGGCGTCGCCGCCGCGGCGGGCCTGGTGGTACATCCATCCAACGAACGCCGTCGACAGCTCCCAGGCGGCCGCGAACAGGATCGTGAACGGAATGACCCAGTCGAGGATGTCCTCGGCGAATCCGGCCTGCCCGGTCCAGGCGACCGCCATCGGCGCGGTGATCGGCCCGACCACCATCAACCGCTCCGCGTTGACGCGGACGAACTCCTTGCCCCGCTCCGCGGGGGTCGGCATACCGGCACGGGCTTCGGCCCGCGACTTCCGGGCCCTCGTCTTCCGCTCGTCCTTGGCCGTGCGCCGCTGCTGACGGGCCGTCTCCTTGAGACGCCTGCGCTCCAGGGCCCGCTCGGTGCGGTCCGTTGCCCGCGCCATCCGGGCGGCGGCCTCGGCGACCATGTCGTCCGCGGCCTTCAGCATGACGTCGGCGTCGGCCTCCCTGTCCTTGGCGCGGGCCATGGTGTCGGCGGCCTCCGCCAGATCCGCGTCCTTCTTCTCTCCGGCCTCGGCCAGGATCCGCTCGGCCTCCTCGCGGGCGGTCCGGGTCAGGCGCTCGGCGTCCTCGGCCGCCGTCGCCCTCAACCGTGCGATGTCCTCGTCGGCGAGCTTCTTCAACCGGGCGGCGGCCTGGCGGGCTGCCTCCTGCTCCCGGTCAGCGTCCTCACGGACCTGTGCCGCCTCCCGGCCGGCCTGCTCGCGCGCCGAAGCCGCGTCGGCCGCCGCCCGCACGCCCACCTCCTCGGCCTCGCCCCGCGCCCGCTCCAGTACCCGCTCGGCGTCAGCGGTGGCCCGGTTCCGGGTCTCAGCAGCGGTGCGCTCTGCAGCCGCGAGCAGCTCGGTGCGCGCGCTCTCCGCGTCGGCAAGTACCCGTGCCGCGGCCTGCGCGGCCTCGGCGCGGGCCTGCTCCGCCTGCGCGGCCGCCACGGTGGTGGCCTCCTGCGCCTGACGGCGGGCGTCACCGAGCAGCTGCTCGGCAGCCGCCTCGGCGGTGACGCGGACCTGTTCAGCCTCGGCGGCCGCCGTCGACGTGACGGTCTCAGCCTGGCGGCGGGCGTCGGCGAGCAGTTGCTCCGCGGCCTCTTCGGCGGCGGCCCGGCGCTGTTCGGCGTCGGCGGCCGCCGTGGTGGCGGCATCCGTACGGACCTGGTCGGCCTCCGCTGCGGCGTCGTCCAGGAGGCGGACCCGCTCCGTGGCAGCGGCCTCGGTGATCGAGGCCGCCTCGGCGCGGGCGCCGTCCAGAAGCTCGGCGGCACGGGCCTCGCCGTCAGCGAGGATCCGCGCGACGTCGGCAGCGGCGCGCTCCGCGAGGCCGGCGGCGTCGGGCAGGTCCGGGTCGGCCTCCAGAGCGGAGGCCTGGACGGGGACGTCGGCCGACGGCATCGACGCCTTGGCGCGCCCGCCGCCGCTGCGGGGCTGCTCCGTCGCCGGGGCCTGGCGCCCGCGGCGGGGCTGCTTCTTGCGGGCCACAAGGGTGTCCCTTCTCTTCCGGGCGCGCCTCCGTGCGAAGGGGCGCCGTGGATCTACGGGGTGGAGGTAGGGTTGCGACCAGGCCCTCCGATCCCCCGGTAGTTCAGATGCCGGGGGCTCGGAGGGCCGTCGCGCTGGGATTGCCGTCCGGGCGTCCTGACCCGGTCATAGGTCGGGCCCGCCACTGCGTACGGCGTGAAAAATGCGGTGGCCGGTCAGGTGTCCGTGCTGGTGAGGCGGCGGACGGTGACGAGGCGCTCTTCCTGCTGGGCGATCAGGCGGCGGGTGATCTCGGTCAGCGGCGGGCAGGGGTGCCAGTCGCTGTATCCGCCGCGCTCGTACTCCTCGACGTCCGCGATGGTCCAGCCGATGGCCTCCGGGTATCCGGCGGCCTTGAGCGCCTGCTCGGCCGACAGGTCGGTGTAGAGGTGCTTGTGGTGGGCGCGGGCGATCAGCTCGGCTCGCTCGTCGAACCGGTCGGCGGCAGCGACCAGGGCCTGCTGGGCGTCGACGAGGCGGGCGACGGCGGGCATCCACTCCGTGTGCGCCTTCGGGGTGCGGAGGTAGGCGGCGGCCTGCGTCACCGTCGCCAGGGCCTGCTGGTAGGCCGCCCACCGGGCCGGGGTGTCCTGGACGACGTCCTTCAGGTCCGCGATGTAGGCCGCGTCCCTCCAGCGCCTGCCGGCCTCCTCGTACACGTAGGTGAGGAGTTGGAGGGCCTTCTCCCGCAGCTGGTGCTCCACCGGGTCCTGGTCCCCCGGCACGTAGCACAGGCGGGGATCGTCCTTCAGGGACGGCTGCTCCGGTTCCTTCTCCCGGCCGGTGAAGGGCGGGTCGAAGGTGTAGTCGAGGCCCGGACCGTACTGCCTGCCCTCAAGCGTCTTGAGGTTCGCGGGGAAGTACGGGGCGAGGCGCTCGGCGAGTTCCCGCGCCTCGTCGGCGGTGATCGTGGTGTGACCGAACATGGGGTCCTTCTTTCTTTCGGCGGCTGGTCCGCAGGAACGGGCGGGTGGCCGGTCAGTCGGCGGTGGTGGGCTTGGGGCCGTGGGTGCGGGCGAACAGCGCCCCGGCGGTGAGCATGAGGGTGATCTCGGCGTGGGTGCGGTGCTGGCGTTCGGCCCACGCGGCGAATCGTGCGGTCGGGTGGCCGGTGAGGGCCTGGACGAGGAGGTTGAGGACCTCCTGGGCGATGTCGCGGGTGTCGGGGTCGCCGTGCTCGGTGCCAGCGATCCGGCTCAGCGCGGTGAGCGCGGTGACCGCGGTTTCCGGCCTGCCAGGGGCGTCTTCCTCCCGCGGGCCGAGCTGCCCGGTCGTGGTCCAGGTGCGGATCCAGCCGGTCTCGTCGAGGAGGTCGACGGCGGCTTCCAGGTGGCGGGCGACCGTCTCACCGGTCGACCGCTCGCCGGAGCGCCCGGTCCACAGCGGGCGGTTGACGCCGACCATGAGCGTGGCGGCCTGCTCCATCACCCCAGCGGTGATCATTACGGACGACGACGTGGTGGTGTCGGGCATCAGGGCCTCTTCTCGGTTCGGAATTCCGGGCTGTCCGGCTCCCCGCGCCCCCGCCCGTACCAGCCCGGGGGCGGGGACGGGCGGGGGAGGCAGCAGACAGAGCGGATCAGTCCTGGAGTTCGGCGTCGGGGTAGTCCCCGAGCCGGGCGGCCTCAGCCAGGACGCGGTGCTCGCGGGCGTAGTCGGTCTGGTGACGGTGGCCGGGGGTTCCCGGTACCGCCCGAGCGGCGACACGCTCGGCGGACTCGGCTTCCTCGGTGTGGTGGGCGATGGCCTCGGAACGCTTCATCAGCAAACTCCTCGTTACTACGGGCGGGACGGGCTGTCCGGCTCCCCACACCCCCGCCCGTGCCAGCCGTGAAGGCGGGGACGGGCGGGGGAGGCAGCAGGCAGACCGGCTGTCACCTACTCCTCGCGGGTGCGGATCAGGCGGCGGAACGGGCCGGGCGCGGCGCGCGGAAGCAGGTCTTGGCGTGCTCGCGGGCGAAGTCGCGGGTGACGGCGAGCGTCCAGGCGTACTCGCCGCAGCCGGTGCAGTCGCTGCTCAGGGAACCGTCGGAGTCCTGGCAGATGTGCACAGCGGCCCCGCCCAGGGTGGCGATGCGGTCCACGGTGACGAGCGCGGGCGCGACGTACTCGTGGTCGCGGGGCTCGGCGGCAGGCGACGGGGCGGGCGCGAACGTGAGGATGGAGAGGCTGGTCATGACGTGCCCTTCTTGGTGCGTTGGTGGGTGAGGTAGTCGTTCTGGAGGCGGACGAGCTCGCCGAACAGGCGGCGGCCGGTGGCGCATCGGCCAGTCGGCGAGCACGTGGCGCAGGAGGCATCGTGCTCGCGGACGGCCGCTGCGGCGGCCATGTAGAGGTCGTACAGGCCGCGCCCTTTGCCGGGAGTCGTCACGCCGCGGTCTTGTTCGCCTGGCGGCGGCGGGCGATCCGGCGCTTGATCCGGCGGCGTTCCTCCTCGTCGGTACCGCCCCACACCCCGTGGTCCTGGCCGGACTCCAGCGCCCAGTCCAGGCAGCGCTCCATGACCGGGCAGCGGCGGCACACCGCCTTGGCCTCCTCCGCCTGGGCGACAGCCGGGCCGGTGGTACCGATGGGGAAGAACAGGTCGGGGTCCTCGTCCACGCAGACCGCGAGGGTCCGCCAGCTGGTGTTGACCGGCAGGTCTGAGGAGGAGGCGTTGACGGCGTTGACGAAGATGCTCTGCATCAAGGGCTCCGGAGGGTGTGCGGAGCAGCCCGGGGAGTTGGCTTCCGGGCTGCTCGCCGTGTTGGCGGGGTGGATGTGCTTCACCTCGTGACCGGCCTCCCACGCCCTGGCGGCCGCCGCGGAGGCGGCCGCCAGGAGCGCGAGGGCGATCGGGTGCGCCAGGCCGTGGACGGTGAGAGCCCGAACCGACTGCGCGGTCCGGGCAGCGCGTATCCGATGCGGCACTGCGGCTCTACTGCTTGCCACCGCACTGGCAGGGCTCGTGAGTCACGGACTGGTACGGCTTGCCGTCGGAACCGATGTGATTGACAGTCACCAGGCGGGGCGGGTGTCCGCAACTGCTCATCGGGCTACCCCCGTCCCGCCGCAGGGCTGGCAGGACTGCCAGTTCTTCCTGGACACGCCGTCGCCGCTGGTGTCGACGATCTTTCCGCCCCGCCCGCCGCAGCTGGTGCACTGTCCGCCCGACCGCGGTGCGGGGGCCGATGGGGCGAAGGTCAGCTTCCGAGTCATGTACAGCACAGGCTGAGGAGTCTGACCGGGGGCCATCTCGGCACGGGTGCGTCGAGCCCGGCGGCCAGCAGTGGCGGCCCGCTGGTCGCCGTCCGCGACGAGCCGTCCGACGAGCTGCTGGAACTGGTCAGTCTCGTCACGCTCGTAGCCGCGCTGATTGTCCTCGTCCTCCCAGCCACCGAACCCACCGGCGGCAGCCGGAGCAGGGGCCCTCCCCGCGTGCCGGTCGAGAACAACGCCGGTCGTAGCGGCCCCCCGGGCCGGCGGGTACTGATGGAATGTCATCCTGTTCACGCGCATGGTTGCCCTCTCGATCAGGGTGATCTGCGAAGACGCACCCCCGGGGGCCTAAGCCCGGGGGTGCGTCGCTGTTCGGGGCCGGTGGCCCCGTGCTGCTGTACGAGCAGCCACGGCCGGTCACCCCGTTTCGTCGGGGTGACCGGCCGTGGTCGTTCGTCCGGCGCCTACCAGCGGTGGGTGAGGTCCTTCTGCTGCCGCTCCACGACCGCGATGGTGGCCTCCAGGTCGGCTCGCTCCCACGTGGTGAGCGGCCGCGCATCGGGCTTGGTCGGGGCGTCGCGCATCATGCGCAGCGCGGTCAGGACGTCGCGGACGCGCTGCTGGTCGGTCTCGTGAACCCGGCCGCCCACTGCGTTCCACTGTTGATCGTGCAGCAGACGGACCGCCGAGGCGCGCTTGTCCTCCCACTCCTCGTCCTGCGTCTGTCGCTGGCGGCGGAGAGGCGCGGTCCGCTGGGTGCGGGCGGCGAGATGCGCGAGCCGACGGCCGTCGGCGCACCGGGACCCGGCGAGCGAGCAGTCCGTGCAGGATGTGATGTGCGCGAGGACGAGCTTGGGTGCGGTCTCCGCGAGGCGACGGGCTGCCGTGCAGCGGGACGCCTCCGGAGCGCAGGCCGTGCAGGCCGTGAGGTGAGCGCCGAGGAGCTTGGGGGCGGTGTCAGCGATCTGGCGGGCGGCGGTGCAGCGGGAGTTCGCCGGGGCGCAGGTCGTGCAGTCGGTGAGGTGCGTGTCGATCAGCTTCGGCGCGGCGGAGGCGATGCGGAGGCCGTCCGCGCAGCAGGGCGTGGTGGCCGAGCAGGTGATGCAGCCCCTGACGTGGATCTCGTTCATCTTGCGGGCGGTGCGGTCGTCGACAAGGCCGCCGACGATCTGCATGACAGCCGGGGCGGGGCGTACCTGAGGCTTACGGACGACGCGCTCGGCGCGGCGGGCGCTGGTCTCCGCCACGCCCTGCTCCAGGCGGCGGGACCACCGGGCGACGGTGACGTCGATCGTGACCAGACGGTGACTGCCGAGACGGCAGCGGACCGGGTCCTCGGTGCCGGCGGGCTCGGTGTGGTGGGGGACCAGCTTGGCCGTGGCCCGCTCCGTTTCGGCGACGCGGATCGGGACCCACGTGCGGCAGGTCGGGCACACCAGGGAGATGCAGGCGGGATCGAGATCGTACTCGTGCGCCGGGAGCCTGGAGACGACGATCGGGGGGAGGGGGCTGATCGTGCGGGACCGGGGCCGGCGCTTGCGCTCCTGGCTGACGGTCTGCACTTCACGCTCACGAACGGGTGCGGTCACGGGACAACTCCTCACGAAGGCAGGCGGTTCGGGTAAGGCGTCGCGGGTGCCCTCTCGGCCACGTCAGGACCCGCCGGAGAACCGGGCGTCCTGACGGACCGACAGCGCATACGCGCTGCGACGTGCAAACGGCAGTCACGGTCGCGGAAGGGGGAGTTAGTTGCCTCAGACCCCTACTGCGGCCACCGAAGTGGCGACTAGTCATGTGGTGGTGCAGGTCTACTCCCTGCGCTCTCACGTGCAGGGGGTAAACGGGCGCTTGACGTGCAGTTATAGCTGACGCAACCGAGCGATTTAGCGCCCTAAGCCGCTCGACTACGAAAACCATAGGTGTCGTCACGCCTCGCGTCAACCATCTTGAACCCATGCGGTTTAATGGGGTAAACATGACCCTACGAAGGGAGGCACGCATGGAGGCGCACGATGTCGCTCCAGCAGTTCTGAGAGAGCAGCTGGACACAGCTTTCGATGTTGCGTTGTCGCAGTTGAAGGAGCTTCCCGACCCCCTTGAGCGCGCAAAGCTCGCGCACGCACTCGCTGGCCGGGCGCAGGACTACGGCAACGAGTTCCAGGTGGTCCGCAACGAGGCGATGAACGAGACGCTGCGCGAGGGCCAGCTGAACAGCACCCAGCTCGCTTCTCAACTCGGCATCAGCAAGGGCCGCGTAAGCCAGCTCGCCAAGGGAGCACCACCGGAACGCCTCTTCCTCGGCTCCGGCAGGGTCATCGTGGCACTGGCCGAGAAGATGGAGGACGGCAACGACAAGGATGGCAAGAAGAAGGCCATCCAGGGCCCCGTGATCGCCACAGAGGACTTCCAGACCTACGAGCGTCTACGCGAGCTAGCCGAAGAGGTCGGACTGGAGATCAGCTTCGAGCGGATCCCTCTCGGAGGTAACGTACGGCTCAATCGCAACAACCTCGTTGTCATCTGCGGCCCACGGTTGTCGCCTCTCATCGAACAGATCCTTGAAGGGGACCCTCACCTACGGTTCGCCAAGGACGAGGACGGCTGGTACCTCACGGATCGGAACACCGGCCAGGTCTATCGCTCACCCATGGATCGCGGTGAGAACAGCGACGTCGCGTACTTCGGTCGGCTTCCTCGCCCCGACGGCAAGGGCACCTTCCTTTACGTCGCCGGCATCCACGCCCGTGGCTCCGGTGGCGTCGTCCACTGGCTCAATCACGAGTTGGCCACCGTGCACCGCGAGCTCAAGGTGCGACGATTCTCGACCCTCATCTCCAGCCGCTTTGACCCGGAAACACTGGAGATCACCGAGAGTGAGCGGATTACTCCCTTCTACCGTCCGGAAGGGTCCTGACGTGCAGGTATCTATGGCCTCGGCCCAAGGTGTAGGCGTCGCCAACGAGGACACGGTCCACGCCAGCCCCACCGGAGTCGTCGTGCTGGACGGCCTGTCCGCACCCAAGGATCTGCCGATGGGATGCATCCATGGAACCCCATGGTTCGTACGACAGCTCGGCACCAGACTGCTCAACCTGATCGGCGACAACGGCGTGACGCTGCGCGAGGCACTGCGAGCCGGTATCTCCGATGTGAACGACCTCCACCGTGGTACCTGCGCTCTAGACAAGGACGCCGTCCCGGCGTCGACGTAGTGTTGATCCGCGAACGAGAAGACGTTCTCGACTACCTCGTGCTCTCCGACAACGTGTTGGTGCTCGACCTCGGCGACGAAGGCGTCCGGACCGTCACCGACAAGCGGGTTGAAGAAGTCGCTGGCGAGGAGATGCGCGCCGCGCTCCGAGGACCGACGGGAACTCCCGAGCACGCTGCCCGGGTCTCCGCGCTCGTCACCGTTCAACGGCGTCTCCGGAACCGACCTGGCGGCTACTGGGTCGCGGCTACTGACCCAGCCGCAGCCGACGAGGCGATCACAGGAACCGTCGACTTGGCCCGAGTCCGGCAGGCCGCCCTACTCACGGACGGCGCGAGTCGACTCGTTGACAGCTTCGACGCCCTGAGCTGGGAGCAACTCCTCGACCTGCTCTGCGCCGAGGGCCCGTCAGCCTTGATCACCCGCACGCGGGAAGCCGAGCTCGCTGACCCCGTGGGTGAGCGATGGCCGCGGTTCAAGCGATCAGACGACGCGACCGCGGCGCACGTGCGCTTCGGGCCAGGCGGACACATGGGGGGAGGACCGGGGTGAGGGCCCGCTTCCCGCCCAGCGCTGTCGTGATCCTGCATCAGAACTTAGGGTGCGCGGGGGATTCGACACGTGGTGCCCAAGCGCCGGACGCACCGGCCCGGAGCGATAGGGTGGCGGGTGACGTAGATCAAAATGGGAGTGGCCCCGTCGACCGGCTTGGCAACCGGGAGGGGCCACTCGGGCCAAAGAACCTTGTGGTGGGGGTTCTTGGGCTGGCCGCTCACTCCTACAACCCAGGAGGTGGCGACGTGTTCAGGGTACCTGTACCCGCACGCGCACACACTGCACCCCGCCGTGGGCTCAGCGACCTCAGTCGCTGGTCCTTCGACGGGGTGTTCGTGTTCCCTGAAAACGCCCCCGCCCGCACCTCTGCCGAGGGGGTCGGGATGACGTAGGTCCTTCTGGGGCGGCACCCAATGGGTCTGCCGCCCCGGGCCTCCGAGCCGCGAAGCGATTAGCCGTCGCCTCAGCCGGAGCGCCCTTCTGACACCGGAGGAGCCGCCACAGCCCCTCCGAAGGGATTGCCCGCCCGGTGCCACCCGGTCGAGCGGTTCAACATCTGGTTTCGAGCCGAAACCAGAAGCCCTCACTGGGGCTTCGTCGTGCCATGAGGCGATGCCCCTGACACGGGAGTCATTGTGCACGACGTTTTGCGTGCCTGCCAGCATCGGCATGCCCGCACGCCTCTCATCCGCCCTGTTCTCGCACCCGGGAACAGCACCGGAGTGACCAAGGTCACTACCGCTGTCCTGCCCGGCCGCCACGACACCTTCATCCTTCCGAGTGCATTCCCGCCCGCTCCTCGCGCGTCGGCGGCTGCCGACGAGGTGAATCTGTGATCACCGTGGCGGTGACGGGCTCGCCCATCCCCGCGCCCCTCGACCCGGTCGAGCTCCTCGCCGGCCTGCCTGCCGTGAAGCTGGTCGCGGAGGCGGACCAGGACGTGCTGCGTACACGGTCACGTCGCTCGGAGCCGCGGGCGTGGCTTCGCGTGGTGGTGGAGTTGGTGGAGGCCGGGATGCATCCGGCCGCCGGGCCGTCGACCGTCATGGTCGCGCAGGACCTCGCGGACCGTATGGACTACCGGCGCGGTGTCGTCGTGTACGGCCTGGCAGGGGTTGTCGAGCGGACCGGGCTGTCACCGGCGACGGTGAAACGGCACGTGCGGATGCTGCGGGAACTCGGTGCGCTGGTCTGGATGGTCCATGGCAGCAAGCGCAACCTGGCGGCCCCGGGCGAGAAGTACATGGCGACGGCGACGATCTACGGCGCGGTGATCCCTCCGGTGTACGACGACGCGGTGGGGCACCGGCTGGCCGGGGCCGGCTACGAGGCTCGGGTGTGCGGCGTGACTCCGGCGGGTCGGGAGCTCGCGGTCGCCGGTGCGACGGCGCGGGCCGACGCCCGGCAGGAGCAGCGTCGTACGAGCCGGTCCGGTCAGCGTGTTCGGCATGGCGTTCGTACGGCCCGGGCTGTGGATAACTCGGCTGTGGAAAAGGCCTGTTCGGCGGGGTGTGAGCCCCATTCTCTTGGGTTTCACCACCGAGCACCTGCAGTTGATGTTGAGAGGGGTTGTAACTACATCCCGCGCGAGCGCGCGAGCTGCCGCACAGCTCCCATCCCCTCCCCGAAGATCAGCTTCAACAGCGACGGCTCCCGTCGTACGGCGGCTCAGACGCGGGCCGGGATCGCGGTCGTCCAGCAGGTCAGGCCCCTGGTCAACTGGACTCAGCGGGAGGGCCTCCGGCCGTTGGAGGTTGCGCTGCGGCCCCTTACGGACGCTGGGTGGGATGCGCACATGATCGCGGCGCAGCTCCACTCCTGGATGCTCACCTGGAGCCCGGCCCGGCCCGCCGCGTACATCCGGGCCCGCCTGGCGCAGCAGGCCGCCGCCGAGCACGCTGCGGCGGCATACGACGCGGCCGAGAGCTGGGACGAGGCGGCCGCCACCAAGGCGTTCACCGCGTCCAGGCCGGAGCTGGTGCTCGACGTGATGCAGGGCCTGGCCGAAGGGATGGCCGCCTACTCCGCCCGCCAGGCCGAGCACGGCCTCGATGACCTGACCGACTCCGACGCGGCCGCCGACATGGCCGTCTTCCTCGAAAGGGTTCCGGCATGACCGACACCGCACCCTCGGCCGCGAGCGGCGTGGACCTCGCCCGTGTCGCGCTCCGCGCCGCCCGCGCGGCCGCGAAGTCCGCACCGCGACAGCGCCCTCGCCGTACCGGAGCGGCTCCGTCCCGCCAGGCCCGTTCCGAGGGCCGGGAGCCCGTGGCCCTGGGCGCGGCCGTCAGCCGGATGATCGCCGAGCACGGCCTCGAAACCGGAGCGGCCGGCGGGCAGGTACGGCGCACCGTACTCAGCCAGTGGGCCACCATCGCACCCGAGCTGCAGGACAAGGTCCAGGCCGTCCGGTACGACAACGCGACCCGCACCTTGCACCTGCGCCCCTGCTCACCGGCCTACCGAACCCAACTCGCCCTGCATCAAAAGGCGATCGTCGCCCGCGTCAACGCAGCGGTCGGCTCGGGAACCGTGTCCCGCCTGAAGATCTTGCGGCCCGGCGCTCCCGACCACCAGGTGCGGACGGAAGGTTCTCCGGCGCCCCTCGCGCCGCCACCGGCGGCCCGCCCTGCCCCGGGTGAGCAGCCGGGACCCCGGGCTCGGGACCCCAGGTACCTCGAAGCCCTGGCTGCTCACCAGCAAGCCCGGTCGGGCGACCGAAACACCGACCTGGTCGTCCGCGCGAAGGCGGAGCGGCAGATCCGCGACCGCCTCCGCGAACCCGAGCACCGATTCGTCGAGGGCCGCCGGGCGAAGGACGAACAGCGTGCCGCGCGCGACGGCGCCAGCCGAACCCAGCCCAGCGACGCAGCTCGGGCCCGCGCTCGGCAACGGCTCGCCGCCGAACGTGCTGAGACCGCACCAACCCCGACATCCAGGCGGCCGCCGAGCGCCAACTCCGCGACCGGATCCGGGAACCGGAGGAGCACTTCGCCGACGGCCGCCAGGCCCTCGCTGACCTCCGCGCCCGCGCCGATGCCCAGCAGCGGGTCCGGTCCAGTGACGTGGCCCGAGCGCGGGCCCTGCAACGCCTTGCCGCCGAACGTGCGGGGCTGACCACCGTTACCCCGGGAGCGGCCACCTCCCGCCGGCCGGACCGTACGGCGTGATGGACCGGTACGCGCGGGACGGTGTGGAGCTGGCCTCCGGCAGATGTGGTCCCACCCGGTGCCGGCCCGGCTGGGCGTCGTCCCGTCGTGCGGGCCGGTGGCCAGGAAGAGACGGCGGCGCCCACTGACCCCACGGGGCGGCCGGAACGGTGTGCTGTTCCCGGCCCAGTTCTTGGCAAGACGCCGGGGCCGGGAAGGAGTCACCTTCCCGGCCCCGGCAGTTTCGCTCTCGGTTCAGGTCACGCCGTCGGTCGGCTTCGCAGCTGGACGACGACCTCTCGGCCGGTGGCCTTCTCGCCGAGCCGGTAGAACTTCACCTGGCCCTCGCTGTGTGTGAGCTCGACCCAGTCCTCGGCTTCCAGCTCGCGGCGGGCCCGGCTGAAGTGGGGGGCGGGTACGCCCATCAGCTTGGACAGGGTGGCCGCCGTACGCTCGACGCTGCGCTCCAGGCCGCCCAGGATCGCGTACGTCATGATGATGTTCTGCTTGAGGTGGGACAGTTCACTTATGCGCGACTGCAGAGCTTCGAGTTCGGGGTACTCGCTGGTAGCTGGCATGGTCACGCCCTTCGCTTCGCGCCGGTGCGACGGCCCGGCAGAGTCGGAAGATGATATGCGGCGGCTTCTTCTGACTGCTCTGCGCCGCTGAGGCTGGACACGATGTGCGGGCTCGCCTTGTACTTGATCGTCCGTCCGACGACATCGGCGACCAGCAAGAGCTTGTTCTCGGAGAGTTCCTTGGCGATCCTTCGCGTCGCCTGCGGGGTGAGCTTGAGGTGCTTCGCCGCCTCCTTGGCCGTGGCACCGCCGCTCTGATACGTCGCGATCCCGCAGTACCAGAACACCCGGAACGCGTCTCCAGTGATCCCCGAGTCACCGTCCAGCATGGCAAGTACACGTTCGAACGAGAACTGGCCGTGCCTGCCCCCCAGGTTGTAGGACCGCCGCTGGCCGCCGTCCTCCTCGGGCTCCCACAGCTCATGGACTTCACCGGTCGCAGTGTTGACCAGCTCTCGGCCGCGCTGACTTGGCACTTACGTCCCCTGACCTGGGCTTTTCCCTGACTCCTGAAGATTACCACAGGCGACATGTCGTCAGCGGTAGGTGAAGGAACTCGGCGATTCCTTCGGTGACCTCTGGCGACATGTCGCCTGTGGTAGGCGAAGGAATCCTATGGTTCGTTCGCTCGCCAATCGCGACATGTCGCCAGAGGTCACCGAAGGAATCCTGGGGTTCGCTCCATGACCCCTGACGACATGACCACAGCGGTCATGGATCAGCATCCTAGGATGCCGATATGGGCATCGGCGGATGCCGATACCTTGATCGTTTTCGCAGGTCAGCGACCTGCGGGGGCTACGTCTTCTCTATGCATCGAAAAGGTGAGCACCTGACGGTTCGTTGAGGCGGGCCTGCGGTCCTCGCGCAAGCGCTCCGGTCCTCGGCGGACTTCTCTCCGCACCGTCGTAACCCCTCGGCGGTTCCGGGCTGATGACGATCGCAGCAGGGCGTGGCTGATGCCCGATCAGCTTGCTGTGGCCCCAGCGGGTTGACCGTCTCGCCTGACCGGAGGGGCTCAGTGTGCGGTGGCTGATGCATCATCAGGGCGCGGTGGTCGCTCAGCGGGGTTGAATCTCGTCGGGCGAGGCCATCGCGGGTCACGGACGAAGGTCACCGCCGAGCGACGTACACCGGTACGGTCCCTTGCCATGACATTGACGACGGTGACGTACACGCACGTTGCGCGCGCCGCGCTGACGGTGATGACCGTCGGCGTGGTGGCAATGCGCTGGCAGCACCTGCTCAGCGTCGTCGGCGTCGTGGCGGCAGCCGTTCTGACCGCCGCGATCTGGTGGCTCCTGATCGGCCTGTCCCTGAGCAAAGCGATCTGGGCAGGCATGGTCAGCCGAGACATGACCTGGTATGCCTACCTCCGCCCGGACGGGCCGGTACGACGGGACGGGCCGCTCGACCCGGACACCGAGTTCATGGTCGGGCAGATGCAGCAGATCGAGAACCGCGTCCAGGAGTTCCTCCGCGAATCGGATGTGGAGGACGTCTCGCTCGCGGTGACCGGCGGCCGGATCGGCCTGTGGAACGAGGCAGCGTCCATCCGTTTCGAGCGCAGCGGGCACGTGGCCCTGGGGTACTTCTGGTTGTGGCCCGACCGCGCCGCCGCGTTGCCCTACACCGTGGAACACGAGCTTGCCCACCTGCGCCGCAACGACTCGCGGACCCGCCGTGGCACCACGACCCTGTGCGCCGGCCTGCTCGTCCTGTGCGTCGGCTTGCTTTCGCTCGCCCACGCCCTTCTGGCCCTGACCGTGCTCGCCGCGGCTGCAGTCGGCTATCGGTGGTGGGTCGAGCTGGCCTGCGACCGCGACGCTGCACGGCACTGCGGCCGCGACGTCGCCATCGCCTCGTGGCAGCAGGACGTCGCCGAGGCCCGCAGCATCCCCCTGGCCCCACGGCTCTGGGGTGCCGTCACAGCGCTACGCAGCCACCCGCCGATGCTGCTTCGCCTGTGGTGGGCCCGCCGCACCCCGGCCGATCATGTGTGACGAGCTCCGGCGGCTCCGCCCACGGTCGGCGCGGGGCGGCCGTGGGCCCCTCTCGTCATCGGGGAGGACCCAGCCCTCCTGCCGGGCATCCGCGTCTCGGTGGAATCCGCAGCCGCCTGACGACGCAGCACGTCCGGTGGGTCCAGTATCGGTGGAAGCCGCACGGGCTGCTGATCCGGTGGTCAGGAGGCGGTGGGGGTGAGGAGGTCGGCGGCGACCAGCCCGGCCTCCAGACGGCGGGCGGCCGCCGCACACAGGGCGTCGGGCATGGTGAGCAGGTACCCGGCCGTGTCGGCGGTCCGGATCAGCTCCAGGGCCATCGCCGTGTCTTCGGCGAGCGTGGCACGGTTCTTGGCCGTGCCGGGCATCCGGAGACCGAGGACTCCGAGTTCGGTGAGCAGCTCGTCGGCGCGCTCGTGGGCCCCGGCCCGGGCCAGCTGCGTGACGAGGTCGGTGACCGCGGCTTCAGGGAGAACTCCGTACGGCAGTGCGTCCGCGATGAGAGTGCCGAACTCGGCGGTGAGCCAGGCGAGGACGGCGCGGGAGGTGAGCACCGGCCCGCGGTCGTCGCGGTACACCCGGCGGCCGGTGCCGGGGTCCCGGTCGGGCAGGTGGTGCAGGGCCGGACCGAGGTCGGTGAGGTCGTCGGGATCGACCTCGCAGCCGCCGGCGAACAGCAGAGCCGGGCCGTCGGGCAGATAGCCGTCCAGCAGCTCCGTGTACTCGGCGCGCAGGCGGTTCGTCACCGCCCACAGCGGTTCGATGGTGATGGACCCGTTCGGCCCGGTGCGCAAGGCGACCTGGGTGCCCTGGGCGATGCCGGTGGCGCGTTGGGCCTGGACGGGCAGGATCAGGCGCCCGCGCTGGCCGATGCGGACGGTGGTGACAACGGTTGGCTCCATGCCGCCGCACCGTAGCCCCCGTGGGTGCCTTGGTGAGCAGAATTCCCGGATGCTCACCTTCACGAGGGAATGGGCCGGCTCATCCGGCTCATTCCAACCGGCCTCCGAGAGACCTTGATGCGTGAAGGTCTCCCCTCAGGGTTGCGACCAGCACATATGCTGATGCCGTGTGCTCTGTACGGAGCCGCGTTAACACCTCGGAGGACTTGAGCGATGGCACCCGGCATTCCCGCCGCCATGGAACGACCGCACTTCATCGGCATCGGCGGCGCCGGAATGTCGGGCATCGCGAAGATCCTCGCGCAGCGCGGGGCGAAGGTGGCGGGCAGCGACGCCAAGGATTCCGCCACCGCCGCATCGCTGCGGGCGCTGGGGGCGACCGTGCACATCGGACACGCGGCAGGCCACCTGGCCGACGACGCGTCCTGTGTGGTCGTCTCCAGCGCCATCCGCGCCGACAACCCGGAGCTGCTCCGGGCGAACGAGCTGGCCATCCCGGTGGTGCACCGCTCCGACGCGCTGGCCTCGCTGATGAACGGCCTGCGCGCCATCGCGGTGGCCGGCACCCACGGCAAGACGACGACGACGTCGATGCTGGCCGTCGCCCTCTCCTCGCTGAGCCTGGCCCCCTCGTACGCCATCGGCGGCGATCTGGAGGGCCCCGGCACCAACGCCACGCACGGCGAAGGGGACATCTTCGTCGCGGAGGCGGACGAGAGCGACCGCAGCTTCCAGAAGTACGACCCCGAGGTCGCGATCGTCCTCAACGTGGAGCTGGATCACCACGCGAACTACGCCTCGATGGACGAGATCTACGACTCCTTCGAGACCTTCGTCGGCAAGATCGTCCCCGGCGGCACCCTGGTCATCTCCGCCGACCAGCCCGGCGCGGTCGAGCTGACCCGCCGGGTCCGCGACCTGTCCGACCTCAAGGTCGTCACCTACGGATCCGCCGAGGACGCCGACGTCCGCGTCCACAAGGTCACCCCGCGCGGCCTGACCAGCGAGGTCACCGTCCTCCTCAACGGGAAGTTCCTCACCTTCACGGTCTCGGTCCCCGGCGCCCACTACGCCCACAACGCGGTCGCCGCGCTCGCCGCCGGGGTCGCCCTCGGCATCCCGGCGCACAATCTGGCCTCCGCCCTCGGTTCGTACACCGGGGTCAAGCGCCGCCTCCAGCTCAAGGGAGAGGCGGCGGGCGTGCAGGTGATCGACTCGTACGCCCACCACCCCACCGAGATGACCGCCGACCTGGAGGCCATGCGCGGCGCGGCCGCCGACGCCCGCATCCTGGTCGTCTTCCAGCCGCACCTGTTCTCCCGTACCCAGGAGCTGGGCACCGAGATGGGCCAGGCCCTCGCGCTGGCCGACGCCTCCGTGGTCCTGGACATCTACCCGGCCCGCGAGGACCCGATCCCCGGCATCACCAGCGCCCTGATCATCGACGCGGCGAAGGCGGCGGGCGCCGAGGTCGCCGCCGTCCACGACCAGGCGGACGTGCCCGCCGCCGTCGCGGGAATGGCGAAGCCCGGCGATCTCGTTCTCACCATGGGAGCGGGCGATGTCACCGACCTCGGCCCGCGCATCCTGGACCACCTGTAGGCCCTCGTCGTGCCGGTGAGACGGTGCTGACCTGGCGTCACCCGCCACCCGTTCCGCGGCGTCGGTTCTGCTCGGGACCGCGGAACGGCCGATGGCTGAAGCAACGAGATCACCCCCTCGTGCCCTTGCACCACGACGAAGGGCCCCTCGAACCGGGGAGGCATGACGCCCCCCGAATCGGCAACGGGCAACATGGCCAACCGACTGCCGCAGCCCGCGGGCGCCATGGAGTCTGAGCAGCATGGAGAACACACCGCAAGACCTCGGCACCCTGTACTGGGACGGACGGGTCCAGAGCGTCATCACCTCGTACGGCGCCGGCCACCACGACGACCCGGGCGGCAACGCCGTGGTGGTCGACACCCGCCCTCTGCGTAACCCGCCCGAGGACCCAGAGGGCCGCGACCGGATGCTGCACAGCAACGGCTTGGACCCGGAGGTCCGCCGGTACGTCATGGCGACGCCGGGCACAAAGGCTCTCGTGGCGCAGGCCGCCGCGAAGGTGAGCGCCCTGCTGCGATACGGCAGTCAGCGGCGGATCGGCGGACCGAAGCCGTATCGCGTGGACGTCCACACGGTCTGTGGGGGCGGCCGCCACCGTTCGGTCGCCGTCGCCGAGGAAATCGCGGTGCATCTCCGGGAGGCCGGCATCGGGTGCGAGGTCGAGCACCGACACATCGACCGGCCGATCCTGCAAAACTGATGCGTCCGGGACCATCGCAATCGGCCCCGGACAACGGTGCGCCAGTCAGGCGGTCTTGCGTACGGGCAGGGCGATGACGGCGGCTTCCTTGGCGGATTCGAGCGCCACGGTGAAAGCGCCGGAGACGACGGTGGCCTTTCCGGTCATGCCTTCGATCTCGGCGACGGCGAGGTCATCGCGTGCGGTGCGGGCGAGAAGGTCGAGGACGTCGTCGCTGCCGTCGGTCAGGGCCTGAATCTGCTGCAGTTCGCGGTACCGGTCATCAGCCTGCGCCACCTGGTCGGCGTACGACTCCAGGGCACTGACCCGCCGGGTGATCCCGTCGAGGCTTGCCCGCAGAGCCCGGCGCCGGGTGTCGAGCAGCGCGGCCACCTTGCCCCTCTTGGGGTTCGAGGGCTCGGCCTTCACCAGCCGGGTGTACTCCCGCAGCGCCTCCGCGATCTCCCACTCCTGCCGGGGTAGGGCCACGTCATTGTGCTGCCGGTCGATGAGGTCGAAGCGGTGCACCGCAGAGGTGAGCACCGACTTCTTGGCCTGCTGGGCACGGGCCAGGAGGGTCCGCGCGTCGTCGTTTAGGTCGGAGGGCTGGACGCATCGGTCCTTGAGCTCCGTCAGGCGCCGTGCCGTCTTGTTCCGCGAAACAGCGGTCCCCGAGTACGTCCACGCCATGAGCAGGAGGACGACGGCCCCGATCGGCCACGCGATGAGGAGGGCGGAGTGGAGGCCGTCGAAGAGTTCCTGCATCGGTCGTCCGAAGGCGTCGTTCACCGTGGTCCCGCCGCCGTGCGGGCTCGGCCTGTCCCACTCAACTTGCCCGGTGACCCAGGCTCCGACTCCGAGACCAACGACAACGGCACTGGGGCGGAGCAGGTGGGGAGCCGTGGACCACCAGACGCTCACCTCGCCACGAGGGTAGGAGCGCGGGTCACGTTCGGCCCGGACCAAGAGGTCCCGATCCTTCTCGGCCAGGTCGGGGTCCCGCACGGCGACGGCGGCCAGGCGCGGTGACGGCGGCGGCTTCTTCTTCACCTTCGGGTCCTCCCTCTGATGTGCGTCGTGGGGCCTCACGGTCTCACGTGCCGCTGACAAGATGGTCGTCGTCTTCAGTGCGGGGCATCCCCTCATCAGTACGGCGTGGGGATCCGGCGGAACCGTCCGCCGGATCCCCTTCGTACGGTCTCACCGAGGTGCCGGGTGCCGAGGTCACCGCCGTTCACGACCAGGCGGACGTGCCCGCCGCCGTCGCGGGAATGGCGAAGCCCGGCGATCTCGTTTTCACCATGGGAGCGGGCGATGTCACCGACCTCGGCCCGCGCATCCTGGACCACCTGACGAGCTGACGAGCGGGCCACGGTGACTCGGGCACTCGCCCTCGGCCGATGTAGTGACCAAGCTGCGTCGTTGCCAGCGTTTTCGATGGATGTCCCTCACTGTGTACTGCGTGCTGATTCCTTTCGGCACACGGGGTGGTGGGAGCCTTGTTAGGACGGGCTTCCTGCTCGTGCCCTTATGGGCAGAGGCTCCCACCACGAATGTTCCCGGTCAGTCAACTATCGGCGCGGCTCGGCATGAGCGTGGGCGGACGGTGTGGGAGCCGAATCGGGCCCGGGCCTGGTCGGCGGCTTGCTCAAGGCGCCGCCGTTCGTCGTCCGTGGGGTCTAAGAGCAGCTGGTACAAGGCATGGTGCTTCGGTGAGATCGGCGCGAAGAAGTCCCCACGATGTACCTGTGCGGTACACCGGATGCGTTGAACACCCGCGACCACGCGGCTATCTCCTGTGGGAGCCGAGTAGCTGTTCGCGCAGATCACCGACGGCCGGAGATGCCCCGTACGGTGCGAGTTCGCGGGCCAGGTCCAGGAAGCGGCGGTCCACCCGGGCGGAGTCCACGGCTCTGCCGACGCTGAGGGCCCGGCGCCCGGCATCGCAGGCGCCATCGAGGTCGCCGACGACGAGTAGGGCGCGGGCAGCGGCGACGGCGTCGAACGCCCGGGAGCGGGCGCGGGCCGGGTCGCGTTCGGCGGAGGCGGTGTTGAGCAGTTCGACGGCGGTGTTGGCGTGGTGCGGTTGTCCGCTGGTGCGGGCGAGGAAGAGCAGGACTTCGCCGAGGGTGGAGGACAGTTCCGCGTGGTCGAGGTAGGCGACGTAGGGGGGTAGGTCGTCGGGGGTTTCCTCGCCGAAGATCTCCTGGGCGTGGCGGACGTTGCGCAGGGCTTCTCGGCCGTCGTTCTGGAGGGCGGCGAAGCGGGCGCCGAGGGAGTGGAGTCCGGCGCGGAGTACGGGGTGGGCGGAGTTGCGTGTGCCGTACAGGGCGAGCGCGATGCAGTCCGAGGCGATGTCGGGGCGGCCGAGGTAGCCCCAGATCCGGGCGAGGCATTGCAGGAGGTGCGCGGTGAGGTTACGGTCGCCGCTCTCGCGGGCGGCGTGGACGGCCAGGGTGAGGTGGCGGATCGCGGCGTGCCACTGGGCGGTGTCGTGGCTCATCCACCCGACGCATCCGGCGAGGTCGGCGAGCTCGCGGAAGAGGTCGCGGCCGGCGGCCTCGGTGTAGCGGCCTTCGCGGACGATCCGGGTGGCCCAGGCGAGTTGGCCGGTCGCGGAGTGCAGGGTGGAGCCGCCGCCATGCTGGTTGTCCAGGGTGCGGAAGACCCGGGTGTAGTCGGCGATGCGTGCCGCGTCGGTCGCGCCGAGCCGTCGCCCCGGTGCGTCGGCGGCGGTGCCGGGCAGTACGTGCGGGGGTGCGTAGGCCCAGGTGTCCAGGGCGGGCAGCAGGCGTTCGGGGTCGTAGGGGATGTCGATGCGGACCTGTGGGTCGAGGAGCGCGGGCGGCTCGACCGGGTGGTGGGCGAGTCCGGCCGTGGTGGTGTGGGTGAGGTCGGCGAGGATCTCGGCCGGGCCCCGGTAGCGGGCGAGGTCGTCCGGGTCCGCCTGGGCTAAGCCGAGGTCTCCGGCGGTCAGGTGGCGGCCGCACCGGGTGGAGAGGACGGCGGCGAGGAGGTCGGGAACCGGGGGCCGGGGCTGTTCACCGCCCAGCCAGCGCCGTACGCGGGAGCCGTCGGTGCTGATCTGCGGCTGGCCGGTGATGCGGGCCTGCTCGGTGACGGCGGCCGCCAGGCCCTTCTTTGTGAAGCCCGACTGCCGGAACCAGTAGCTGAACGCCGACTCGCCCACGGCGGGTTGCTGAGGAGTCCCGGACTCGGATGCGTCGGACATGGGCGGGGCCTCCACCTCGGCGTGGGCAGCGAATCGGACCACTACTGAACGTAGTACACCAGTGCGCGCCGCGTAGCGCTTCCGGTGGCCCGCCCCCGCGCGCTTCCCCCTCCGCGCCACGCCCTGCGCCTCTCAAGTGCCCCGGGTGCGCTCCCTGCTCCCGCTCACCCCGCCCGTCCCACACTCCACCTGGAACACGAGCGCTACGGAGGGGGAATCGGGATGCGAGAGGACACGGGGGCCGCCGTCGTGGTGGCCCTGCACGACGGGTTCTTCGGCTGCGGGACCGGGGCCGGCCACAGCAACCGGCGGGTGCTGGAGCTCCTGGACGATGTGCTGGCCCCCCAGGTGGAGTTGGTCGTCCTGCCGGTCCGGCTGGAGAAGGACAGCGAGCACTTCGACGCAGGGTGGCACCGGCAGGTCCGGGAGTCCCTGGACCGGTCCGGGCGAACCGTGCGGATCGTGCCGGTGAACAACGGCACTGGCGGCCGACGGCGGTTCGGCGGGCTGGAGGCCTTCAACGGCCTGACCGGAGCGGCCGCCGCGGAGATCGCCGCCGTACGGGCGCGGTTCGGGCGTGGGCTGGTGCTCCTCCTCGACGTGCCGTTCCTGTCGGTCGCCGCCGAGCTGGAGCAGCGGCCGGGCTGGGACACGCTGGTCCTGCCGCGCTCCAGCGCCGCGCTGCACTGCCCGCAGCACACCCGGCGGGTGGAGTGGGAGCGCGAGAGCCTGGCCCGGGCGGCGGCCGCCGGAGCCCGTGTCGGCGCGATCTCCCAGGCGATGCGCCGTCACCTGATCGAGGACCTCGGCGTGAACGCCGCGGCGGTCGTCGACCTCGTCAACGGGCTGACCGAGCAGGACCGGGACTTCACCCCCGGCCGGGGCGGGGAACTGCTGCCCGCCGCGGCGGCCGGGTCCGGGTTCTGGTTCGCGATGGGGCGGGCGGTGCCCCGCAAAGGGATGATGGACCTGCTCCGGGCCCTGGTGCTGCTGCGCGGGCGCGGGCAGGAGTTGGAGCACCTGGTGCTCGCGGCGGTCGCCGAGAGCGACGAGCTCACCGTCCATCAGCGGGAGCTGGCCGCGTACGTCGCCGAGCACGCGCTGCCGGTCACGCTGCTGACCCGGTTCTCCGCCGAGGTGCGTCAGCTGCTGGCCCATCCGGCTCTGCGCATGGTGGTGGTGCCCTCGCGGGTGGAGCCGTTCGGCCGTATCCCGCTGGAGGCGTACGCAGCCGGGGCGGCGGTGGTGGTCGCGACGACCGCCGGGGGTCTCGCCGAGCAGGTGCAGGATTCGGTGACCGGGTTCACCGCCGCCCCGGGCGACGTTGCGGGCCTGGCCGACGCGCTCGCCCGCGCGGCGGCCGCCGACGACGGTACGCGGGCGCGGATGCGGGCCGCCGGCCAGGAACGGCTCCGGTCCTTCGACTACCGGAGCAACCTCTCCGGTGCTCTGCACGCCCTCGTGCCGTGGTCGCTGCGCACCGCCTCCGGCCGGCCGGCCGCGCCTGCCCCCTCGCCCCGCCAGCCGGTCGGCGCGGGGTTGTCGGTGCTTCAGGTGCCCGAGGAGTGCGGGTGGAACCCGTACGTCGCCGCCGGGGAACGGGCCCTGGCCGGCAGCGGTCTCACCGTGCTGCGGCCGGGGCTGTGCCGGGACAACCCGCAAACCCCCACGGGGCCAACCGAGTTGCCCGGCCTGGAGCGGGTGCGGCCGGACGTGGTGCATCTGCACTGGCCGGAGAAGCTCGCCCGCCAGTACGGGGCACAGACCGCGCTGGACGTCCTGACCCGGTTCAAGGAGGACGGGGCGCTGATCGTGCAGACGGTCCACAACCTCGCCCCGCACGAGCCGACCGGGCCGCTCGCCGCGTACGCCCGGCAGATCGACGCCCTGAGCGACGGCGCCCACTTCTTCTCCCCCGAACACGAGACGGCCGCCCGGCTCCTGCGCCCGTATCTGCCGCAGGCCTGCGTGCACGTACCGCACCCGCTGATGCCCGGCCCGCCCGCTTCCGCCCCGGGCCGGCGGCGGCCCGGCCCGCTGTCGGTGGGGTGCTTCGGCAGGCTGCGCGACTACAAGCGGACCCTGCCCTTCGCCCGGGCGTTCCTCGACGGGGCGCCCCCGGCCGCACGGCTCTTGATCGCCGGAGAACCGGACACCCCCGAAACGCATGAGGCCTTCGCCCGGCTGGCGGCCGCCGACGCCCGCCTCGACTACCGGCCCGGGTTCCGCGACCACCACGACGACTTCTGGCAGCTGCTCGCCGAGGTCGAGTGGGTCGCCCTCCCCTACGAGCGCCTGCACTCCTCCGGCGTACTGGTGGCCGCCCTCCAAGCCCGCCGCCGGATCCTGAGCCCCACGCCGATCGGCGGGACCGGCCTGTACGCCCGCAACGCCCACCGGTGGTGGTGGACGACCGTCGACCCGTGGAACGACCACAAGGCCGTCAAGGCGTGGTCCGGCACCGCCCTGTTCTCCCCGGCCGTTCCGCCGAGCGCGCTCGCACTGCCCGCCTGGCCCCAGGCCGCCGAACACCTGGCCGCGTTCTACGCCCGGCTGCAACCGCGCACCGCACCGCTCGCCGCACCCCGGCGTACGGCGCCCGCCCGCGTCGGCATCCTCTGACCCCCGCCAGACCAGGAAGGACGACCCCCTCATGTCCCAGCAGATCGAACCGGTCCACGCCCCGTACACCGGCGGCGAGCCCTTCGAGTTCGCCACCCACAGCAACGACTTCCTCCTCCACCGCGAAAAGGCGCTCGCCACCGAGACGTTCACCGTCCGCGTCCCCGCCGGCCGCGCCGTCCCCGAGCACGTGCACACCGACATGGAACAGACCTTCGTCTTCATCTCCGGCATCGGAGCGGCCACCCTGCGCCGCAACGGCGACGTGCGAAGGCACCACTGCCGGCCCGGCGACACCCTGTTCGTGCCGACCGGCTGGCACCACACCGTCGCCGCCCCCGGCACCGAGGGCTGCGTGTACGTCACCGTCAACGCGTTCGTCGCCGAGGCCGAGCGCATCGGCGCCTCGGCCACCGAGCACGCCGAGCTCGCCGCCGCCGGGTTCCGTGCGGACACCGCCGCCACGGCGGCGGCCGTCGCCCCGGAGCCGGACGACGCCGCCCTGCTGCGCTGCGCCGAGGCGATGTTCCGCCTCGACCCGGACGCGACCCGGATGTGGCCGCAGGACTTCACCCAGTTCGACGCGACCCTGACCGGCGACCCGGGAAGCTACCGGGTCCGGCGCCTGGGCCCCTTCGAGTACGTAGAAACCGTCGCCCCGGTGCCCCGCGTCCTGGACACCGCGCTCGCCGACCGGCTCCACCACGCGGTCGGCGGCATGCTGCCGCTCTACGTGGAGGGCAGCCAGTCCCCGCTCTCGGTCAAGCCGCCGTGCTCGTCCTCGGACCTCGACGTGCTCCTCGTCGTCGAATCCGCCGCAGACGTCGCCCTGGCGCACAAGGCCCTCCAGGCGCTGGAGGCCGTACGCGGCGACGTGCCGGTGCCGCTGTCGCCCGGCGTGGTCCACGCCCAGTGGCTGGGCCTGCCCAACTTCTACAGCGCGCTGCGCCTCGACCCCGACTCCCCGGACCGCCAGTGGTGGACGGCCGGTCCCGCCGAGCGCCGCGCCGAGGCCGCCCGCCGACAGCGCGAAGGCCTCAAGATCCTGCACGACCCCGCGTACGTGCGGGAGGTCCTGGACCGCACCCTCACCGTCATGGCCCCCTCGCTGCCGGGCGTCACCGAATGGCGGATCACGCCGCGCTGGCGGGGGTACGTATGACGGACCTGGCCGCCCTGGTCGACGAACTCGACCGGGCCTCGTCGACCTGGCTGGACCCGAGAGCCGACGACAGCGCGTCCCTGCGCCAACTGCTGCCCACCTCGGCCTCCCTCTGGCCCACCGCGTGGGACCGCACCCGCCCCGCCGACGCGGTGGTCCTCTTCCCGCTGCTCTACAACAAGCGGCCCCAGATCACCACGGCCGCCTTCCACCACCTCATCGACGCCGCGTGCGAGGCCGAACGCGGCGGCGGCCGGGTCCTGCTGGTGTCCGTGCCGACCTCCCGCCACGGCTCCGATCCGAAGGCCGGGGAACTCGTGCGGCGCATCGCCGAGGTGTTCGCCGCCCACGGCCTGCCCGTCGCCGCGGGCGGCGACGTCAGCGAACTGGCCGGCGCCGCGCACCTGGTGGCCCGGGCCTGCACCATGGGCTGCACCCGCCGGTCCGTCGACGTCCCCGACCTGCTCACGGCGGCCGCCGCCGACGCCCTGGGAGCCACCGGCGTCTTCCTCACCGACGGTCTGGTCCCCGGCCGCAACCTCCACACCCTGCCCCTGATCGCTCCGCTCAGCCGACTGCACGACCGGGGCGACCCCTTCGCCGATCCGCCGCCCGAGGCGAAGAAGCCCCCGGCGGGCTCCGACGCGCTCTGGTCCAGCGCCTTCACCCTCGCCCTGACCGGCGCGGCCGACCCCTCCCAGGACCGGCAGGCGTACGTCGCCGCGCTGGGCCGCCGGACCGGGCCGCTGTGGCACCGCCTGCGGCGCGAACAGCTCACCGGCCACTACACCATCGCCGCCCCCGCCGAGCCGCTGCGCATCCGCGCGGACGACCACCCCCTCGGCAGCCCGGTCAGCGTCCCCCTGTTCGGCGCCCCCGCCGTCTCCGACAGCACCCGACGGCTCATCGCGGCCGCCGCCCTGGCCGGTCCGGTGACCCTCGTCATCGACGACCTCACCCCCCGCTTCAGCTACCGCACCTACCCGGCCGGCGAAGCCCGCGCCCGCTACCAGCGCCTGGCCGCCGACCACCGCGGGCAGGTGCGGTTCCTGACCGACCTGCCCGACCTCCCCGACCGGATCGAAACCGCGCTCGGCACCCTCACCCACCGCGCGCTCCGCACCGCCGCCGGGCCCCGCTCCGCACGCCGCAGGGGAGCACTCACCGGGTACGACGCCATCCACCTGGCCGTGATGGGCGTCTGCTGCACCACCGCAACCGCCCCGGGCTCCACCGTCGCCGTGAAGCCCGCCAACGTCGGCCAGTTGCGCGTCTTCACCGCGCTCGGCCCCCCGGCCCGGCAGCTGACCTGCACCGGCACCGGCGACATCACCACCGGCGAACTCCACGTCCCCGCCCACTGGATCACCCGCACCCCAGGAGTACATCTGTGAGCACCGACATCTTCAGCAACGCCCTCTCCCACCCCGGCAGCGGACCGCTGCTCATCGAGCGGAGCGACGGCCACACCAGCACCACCGACCTCGGCTGGTGGCTCCACCAGTACGAGGCCCGGCCCCCCGGCGACCTCGCCGCCCTCGACTGGGCCGCTCCCGGCACCGCCGAGGACATCGGCTGCTGCACCGGCCGCCACCTGAGCTACCTGGCCGCCCGCGGGATCAGCGCCCACGGCATCGACACCTGCGAAGCGGCGGTCACCCGGGCCCGCGCCGACGGGAACCGGGCCGACGTCGCGGACGCCCACACCTACACCCCGCCGCAGCCGGTGGACACCGTCATCGCGCTCGGCGGCGGCCCCGGCATCGCCGGAACCCTCACCGCGGTCCCCGGCTTCCTCCGCCGGCTCACCTCGTGGCTCACCCCCGCAGGACAGCTCATCGTCTCCAGCGTCGACTGGACCGCCACCACCGACCAGCACCGCGCCTGGGTCGACCAGGCCACGAGCGACGGCCGCTACCCCGGAGACGTCCGCCTGCGCCTGCGCCACAACGGGCAGACCGGCGACTGGTTTGACTGGGTATGGCTCGACCCCGACACCCTGAAGAAGACCGCCGAGAACGCCGGACTCCACCTCGCCGAGATCCGGCGCTTCGGCCCCGCCTGGTACGCGGCCACCCTGCGCCGGAGCACACCGTGACCTGCCTGCGCGTCGTCACCGGCGCCAACGGCATGGTCGGCACCGCCCTCACCCGCCACCTCGCCCAGCTCCCCGGCACCCTCCTGGCCCTCGACACCCACCCCGCCCCAACAACCCCGCACCACCCCGCCGTGGTCCTGGCCGACATCACCAGCCCGGACTTCGCCCACCTCCTCACCGAGCAACTGCACGGCCACGACCGCGCCGAGCTCTACCACGCCGCCGGCCACGTACCCGGCCTCGCCCGGATCACCGACACACCCACCGGCGACTTCGCCCGCACCGTCGCCGCCAACCTCACCACCACCTACACCGCGCTGCGCGCCTTCGCCCTGGCCACCCGCCAGGCACACACGCCCGCGGCCGCCGTACTGCTCAGCTCCGTCGGCGCGGCCCGCGCCCACCGCTACCTCGTCGGCTACGACGCCGCCAAGGCCGCAACCGAATCCCTCGCCCGCGCCTTCACCCTGGAATTCGGCAATCACCTCGCCGTACGGGCCGTCGCCCTCGGCCCGATCGCGCAGTCCGCGACGACGGCCGCCGACGGCGAGCGCAGCTCCGCCCTCGTCGACCTCGTACCGCGCGGCACGTACGCGGACCTGGACGACGTGACGCAGGCCGTTGCCGCGTTCGGCAGCCCCCATTTCGACACCGCCACCGGGCACACCCTCACCCTGGACGGCGGCCTGACCGTCCAGCTCCGTCCCGCCGCCGTTGAACGCCCGCCCGCAGAACCAGAAGGTGCACCAGAGCCCCGCGATCACGGTCATACTGGACAGAAGCACCCTCCCAACCACGTTTCAGGAGGCACACGTTGAGCGGCTGGGACATGACCCTGCGAGCCCTCCCCGGCATCCCCCGCATCACCGCCGGTGACGACCTGGGCGCCCTCATCGTCAAGGCACTCGGCGAGGACGGACACACCCTGACCGACGGCGACGTGCTGGTCGTCGCGCAGAAAGTCGTCTCCAAGGCCGAAGACCGCGTCGTCCGCCTGGACACCGTCACCCCCGGCGACCGCGCCCGGGAGCTGGCCGAACGGATCGGGCGTGACCCACGGCTCGTCCAGCTCTACCTGGACGAGTCGACGGCCGTCCTCCAGGTCATCGGACGCCACGTCGTCACGCTCGACAAGCGCGGCCTGGTCGACACCTCCGGTGGGGTCGACTCCTCCAACGCGGGGGTCTTCGCCGAGGGGTGGGCGTGCCTGCTGCCCGTCGACCCCGACGCCTCGGCCCGCCGGATCCGCACCCGTGTCCGCGAGCTGACCGGCGCCACCGTCGCGGTCATCGTGTCCGACAGCCACGGCAACCCCCACCGGGAAGGCTCGGCCGGAGCCGCGATCGGGCTCGCCGGCATCGCCGCGGTCGAGAAGCCGACCGCCGACGACGTCGACCTGTACGGCAACCCGATGTGGGGAGACCTCAACCGCGTCGACGAACTCGCCGGAGCCGCCTCCGCCCTCATGGGACAGTCCAGCGCCGCCCGGCCCGTCATCCTCCTCCGCGGAGCCCCCTACACCCCGGACGAGAACGCCACCATCCGAACCCTTCTCGTACCGCCGCCCCTTCCCCAGGGCGACGTTGCCGGGAACCGGTCCTGACCCTAACCAGCTGGCCCCCAGAAGCAGCACAGCCGGAGGGGCCCCGCATCGGAACCCGGTGCGGGGCCCCTCCGGCGCGGCGGGCGGCTGACCATGCTGGAGCAGGAGGTGGAGGGCTCGCCGGCCACACCACGATCGCCAGCATCGTGGACCGTATCGAAACCGGCAGCGATCAGGCCGGACCCAGAACCTGGTCGAGGGAGTACGGGCCCGCCGATGACCATGCTGATGGCCGATCAGATCACCGCCCCGATTCCCGGATTTACGATGAACAACTATGACGAGTGAACGGAACGCCGAGCAGTTTCTCCTTCGCGCCTTAGACGCTCTCGGAGACGACCTTCAAGGGATTGTGGATGCGCGGCAGGTCCTGCGCACCGCCCAGCTGGAACCAGCCGAGGAGAACGCGATCGTCTCGGGGCTGATTGCACGCCGGTGGGCGCAGCGCGCGGTCAACCAGGCCAACGGCCGTTCGCCCCTCATCCGTCTCACGCCGAGCGGCGTAGAAAGGGCTAGTCACCTGCGGCAGAGATCGCAATCCCGGGCCGCGCGTGAACAGCACCTACATAATGTTCTGCCCCGCTGGGCCCACCAGAGCACACCGTCGGGAGACTGGGCAAGCCTTCAGATGTTCGCCGCTGACGAGAACTGGTGGTTCTGCGGCACCGAAATGACCTGGAGGGAAGTAGATTTCGCCGTTGACTATCTCGAAGACAAAGGAATCCTGAAAGTCCAGCGAGACCCAGCCCCCACGCATATCGCACCGACCGCCGAGGGTATCGACTTCGTATTCTCCAATCAGAACCTGAGGACCTTTATGGCAAATCAGCGGCCGCTGGCCCAAACGGTCATCTACGGCAGCAACAGCAATCACGTGCATGGAAGTGCCCACAACGCCAACCTGGCCACGGGAGGCGGCAATACCCAAACCGTGAACCAGGGAATCGAACCGCAGGCTCTCGCAGAGCTCGTTGTCAAGCTTCGGGAGATCACGCCGAACCTCGGGCTCTCGGATCAGGACGCCGAGGACTTCAGGCAGGAGATCGACGAACTGGAAGGTGCGGGAGCAGACCCAGAGCGCGGTGCAAGGATCTTCCGAAGGCTCATCCGTATGGTGCCCCCCGAACTGATTGCGGCAGGCACGGACCAGGGCCTCGCAGCCGCCATCTCGCTCGGCTCATCCCTCTTTGCCGGCTGACTCGACGGAGCCACACCGGTGCCGGTGTGGCTACCGCCAGAACACGCTCTGCGCCGGTCGGCGGCGCGCGGCGGCGCCCGGCAGAGGCCGTCGGTCTCTGCCGCTCGGCGTACGGCCGGTGCCGGCGTGGAAGGCGTTCGGGGATTGGTCGCCCTGTCCCCGAACCGGGGGCCATGTCCAGGAGCTGGGTTCCGGCCACCTCGCTGGCCGGAACAGCTCACCTTTGCCGGAAACGGGACAGATCCGCTCTCTGATCCAGCCAAAACGTAAGGCTCCTTGCGGAATTGCCGTAAGGAGCCTTACGATTTCTTCATGGAGAAGCATCCCGTGCGGTACGCCAGCGGTCCCGCCCGCGTACCGCCCCTGTACAAGGAACTCGTCGAGCGATGGGGCGCGGCCGTCGGCGTGGAGAACGCCCGCACCCGCTGGGGGAAGCTGGTGGCCGCCGCCGAGGGCGGTGCCGTCACCCTGATCGCGATGGACACCGCGGAGAGCCTCGGCTACCCGGCATGGGCCGCCATCGCCCCCCTGGACACGGTCGCCGACCCCGCCCGGTGCCCGGTGTGGCCGCTCACCTCGGCCCGGGCCAAGCTCGCGGACGTGGTGCTGGCCGCCACCCAGTTCCCCGACGGAACACCGCAAATCCTCACCCGGCACCGTCGCCCGGTCGTCGCCCTGGTTGCCGCCCTCGCCCTGATCGACCTTCCACCGGACGGTGAGCGCGTCGAGATCGACACCTTCCTACGGGGCGGCGGCACCATCACCCTCGAATTCGATCCAGGGCAGGACGGTGCCACCGACGAGGAGGGCGACGTGCTCCAGGAGCCGGTCCCCGAGCGGTACATCGCTCGCGCCAAGGAGCCGGACGGCGCCGAGATCGGCCAGGGCGAAGGCGACACCGTCGCCGAGGCTCTGCTGCGCCTGTGGCACCTGCCCGCGTCCGTGTACTCGGACGAGCCGCCGATTGCCCCCCGGAGCAAATCCCGGCCCTTCTGATCACTACAAGGTCGACTCGGGGGCGGCCGGCGTCGACCAGCAAGAGCGCGAGTGGCAGCTCTACTTCCGGGCGGAGGTAGAAATCGCCGCGCAAAGGGCCCGGTCGGCGTAGACGCCGTGAACCCCCGCGCGAGGGCGGCTTGTCCTCGCATCTTGCAACTGCACCACCTGTGAAAGGAATTCGATGAGCACGCCTACCACCGACTCGCCAGCCCTGATCCGCCGGATCTACGACGGCTACACCGGGCTGTACGTCCATAGCATCGTCACTGAGGCCGCCGCCCTCCTGGACGCATACCTCGCCACCGCCGAACAGCACGGCCTGGACCGCAAGGCCGCCGACGACGGAGGGTGGCTCGCGCTCAGCGCCGCCGAGGCGGTCGCGCGGAAGTACAGCCGCCCCGCCGCCGAGCGGACGTCCGCCGAGCTGCACCAGCTCGTGCGCGACCTGAACACGGCACTGACCGCTGAGGGCCTGGAGATCGTGCCCGCCCAGATCCGGATGGGCACGAGCGTGGCCCCACTGCCCGGCGGCCCCACCTGGGGAACGAACGGCGGCCTGACCATCGCGCTCTACTCCGACAGCGGCTGGCACCTGATGGTCAACGCCGCCCGCACGACGGTCCACACCATCCACGCCCCCGACACCCCCGACGGCATCCGCGAGATCGCCCAGCTCCTGCACGGCGTCCTGCGCGGCGACATCGCCGACCCGTTCCGGAAGCGCCGATGACCGCGGTGAACCGCTCCGAGCCTCCGGGGGACGCTCCGCCGCTGCTCGCGTGGAACAGCGCGACCGTCATGATGACGACGGCCTTCGGCGTCACCGCGAAGGCGCACATGCTGAACGGCAGCGGGCCGCCGACCGCTCACCCCGGCGGACACGGCCTCACGCGACCTCCTGGACTCCTACGGCTGCCGCTGTTCGCAACCCAGCCCGCGAACAGCACGCCGTAGATCGCGGCCGGGCGAGGCGGCCGTTCTATGGACGTTCGGTCCTGCCGCTACTCAAACTGAAGAACGCTGCACCAAGATGACCTCGCTCCAAATGTGCACTCTTGATATTCCGGAATGTTTCACGCAAGGGGGATAGCAATGATGAAGAAGAAGAGGTATCCAGTCCAGAGGGATTCGGCGACTGGCGGGGAGCAGTATTCTGACGCCGAGAGGTCCTACATTCTAAGAATGATCATCTGGTGCAACCTGGGATTTATGCTGCTCCTCGGCATCATTTCCTTCACCGTCGTATGGGTTCTTCCATACCTGAAGGCGCGTATCGAGATGATTCCGTAAAAGATGATGGCAACGGCCATCGTTGGCCACCAGAAGCGACTGCGCGGAGAAACTTTCCCGCGCAGTCGCGATTTCAAGTCCGTGCGGGGAAGGGCCGGTCGGACAGGACGAGATTGATGAGTTGCTCGGTGACGGGTTCGAGGGAAATATCGTAGGTTCGAGCGACCTGTTGGAGCCGGGAAATTGCTTTGCGGACTCCGGCGGTGTTTCCGGCGCCCCATTCGATGTTCATCCAGTCCCGGTAGAGCACCTCGGCGGTCTCGTCGATCTCCAGCCCGCGGAGGGCTGCCCGGCGGGCGGCGTCCAGATCGGGCTGGTTGCCTTCGGTGTGCCGGACAGCCAGCGTGTGGGCAGTGTCGACGATTCGCGAGATCATCTCCTGTTCTACCGAGTCGGCCCACGAGAAGTTCCGCCCTTCGAACGGCTTGCCCCGCAGCAGAGCGAGCGCGTTCTCCAGGTCCTCGGTGCCGCCGTTCGGGTCGGCGAGGCCTCGGGTGGCCAGGTCCTGGAACCGCCGCCAGTCCGAGGTCACTTCAGGGTGGAAGCTGTAGCCGTGCTTGGGACGGGGCAGATAGGGCTGCCCGTCGGAGGCGGTACCCAGGCGGGAGCGGATTTCGGAGAGCCGCGTCTGCAGCGTGCGGGTCGACCACGGGGTGACCGGGTCCATCGCGGTGCAGAGAAACTCAGCGGTACGGCCGGGGCGCAGGTGGATAAGCGCGGCCAGCGCGGCGACCTTCGGCCCGTGCCCGGAGTGGGTGATGCCGCTGACGGTCAGGGGCCCCAGCACCGAGATCTCCGGCGCCGAAGGTCCCTTGTCGCCCGATCCGGCCGGCGGCTCGTCCGGATCGGTACCGGAGCCTTCGGCCACGTCACCGGACTTCACGGCCGGGGCCTGCGTCGGCTCGCCCGGGGCGGGTTCCTCCCCCGGAGTGTCCGTCGGCACCGGGGACTCTTCCTTCACGGCCCGGGGGCCGACGGAAGCGAGGATAGAGGGAAACGGGTTGCCGGGATCGCTGTTGGCTTCGCCGTCGGACGTCCGGACCTGTAGCAGGGGGTGGGGTTCCGGGCGGTCAGCCGCTGCCGTCTGCTCGTGGGGTTCGGAGAGCTGCCAGGTTCCGGCGGCGGGCTCGGCCGGCTCCTCGGCGATCTGGAGGGCGTGAACGTACTGGCGGTACTGCTCGTCCGTCAGCCGCTGCAACTGCACCAGCTCGTCGCCGAGCTGGGGGAGCGTCACTCGGGTACCCGGCGCGGTTTCGACGCTCTCGGCCGAGGGGAACGCCGCACGTGTTGCCTCGTTGGCGGGCAGGACGATCGCGATGGGCAGGTCCCGGGCAGCCGAGACGGCGTCGGCGAGCTGCCAGGCCTGTTCTGCATCAACGTCGCCGGCGCAGACCAGGATCCACGGCAGAGGTTCGGGCATGTCCGGGCCGCCGCCCTGCTGATGAACCTCCAGGAGCAGTGCGCCGAGGTCCGCGACCACGGCGGACACGTGGGGCAGCGGCCGGACCCGGCCGCGGGGCAGCAGTGTTGCGAGGCGGCTGCCGAGACCAACCGTCAGGATCTCGGTGTGGTCGGTCCACCCGCACGTTCCGGCCTCCAATGCCATGGCCCTGCCGACGGCGAGAACGTCGTCGGCTGTGCCGTCGAGCAGCAGCGTCCCGGTGTACAGGAGATCAGCGAGCAGCAAGTCCCCGTTCTCCGTCGCCCCGAGCGTGACGAGCCCCGGGTAGGGGGCGTCGGGGATGTCCTCCGTGGTCTCGATGGCGAGCAGAGTGGCGTGTGCGTCGAGGACCCACCGCCCAGAGGTGGTTCCCTCGATGAAGGGCGCGATCGGCTCGGCAGCCTCGTCGAGGATGAGCTCGACGGTGCGGTCGGACAGCCGGGCCCCGCGCAGGACGGGCAGGTCCCGTTCCTCGGCGTGGGCGTGGAACGCGAGGGTGCGCAGCGCGGTGTCCAGGAGCGCGACTCCGGTGGGCCCGCCCTGGGTGTTGAGGACCTGCTCCAGCGGGGTGGGGTCGGCGTCGATGGCGATCGTCTCGCCCGCGCGGCGGCGGCGCTGCTGAAGGATCCGCTTGACCGCGAGCGTACCGGCCAGCGACGCGGCCAGGAGCGCGCCGATCCCGGCTGCCAGCGCGACCTGGTGCACACCACCGGAGGCCGACGTAGTGTCACCGGATTCCGGCGCCTGGGCCGTCGGAGCGGCCGTAGCGGACTGGGCGGGCCCTGAGGGGGAGGTCGCCTCGGGCGACTGGACCGGTGCTGGCGGCTTCGACGGCTGGGATGGAGTCGGCGTGGACGAGTCGGCGTCGTCGCGGTCCGGCTTCGCAGCGGCACCGCCCGAGTCCGCAGCATCCGGCTTCTTGACCTCCGCAGTCGCGGACGGCGAAGCGGATACGCGTGGGCTCGACGACGAGGCGGGCGGCGGGACTGCTTCGTTGTTCCTTGGCGTGTTGCTCTCGTCGGGACCGGCGGCCGGCGGCTCGACGTCCTGCTCTGCCGCATCGTCCGTAGCGCGGTCGGCGGCATCCCTTCCCGCGCCGGGCGCATCGGCCTGGGCGGGCAGGTCGAGCTTCTGCCCGGGGTAGAGCAGGTCGGGGTTGGTGAACGTGCCTCCGCCGGGCTGGGCTTCGCCCTTGTTCAGCTCGAAGATGGACGGGTAGGCGTTTGCGTCCCCGAGTTCCTTGTGCGCGATCTCCGAGAGGTTGTCGCCCGGTACGACCGTGTAGACCTCGCCGTCGGCGGTCGCCACCGTACGGTGCCCCTGGGGGCTGAGCCCGTCCCCGTCGTGCGCTTGTTGTGGCGCGCCATCGGCAGCTGCCGGGGCCGTTGCTGCTTCGGCCAGCGAGGCATCGGCGGGAAGGATCAGGGTCCATCCCGGCTGGATGGGGCCGTCGGCGCGGAACACGCCGCCGTCGGCCATCGTGTGCCCTGCGTTGAGATCGGCGATCTCCTCCCACCGGTTCCCGTCACCGAGCCGCTGCTCGGCGATCGACCACAGGCTCTCCGCGGGGCGTACCTCCAGCACGGTGTGCATGGCGGTGCTCTTCACCGCCTCAGCCGCTGGGGCCTGGTCGTGCGCGCCGCCCGTGGTGGTGATGCCGGACAGGACGGAGGCGACCGCGACCGGGGGAGAGGCCTGCGCCGGGGTTGCGGAGGCGGCCAGCGCGGTGCCGGTGGGCAGCGCGAGCAGGACCGCTCCGACCAGGGTGGCCGCCGCGCGCTGACCGACCAGCAACCGAACCTGGGGGACTGTGCGACCGCGTAGCTGCGCCGGGATCTCCAGCAGCACGGACAGAGCGAACAGCGCCCAGCTGACCCATCCGGCCACGGCCAGAGCAAGGAGGAACACCTGCCCCGAGTCCTGCGTCGACAGCAGGTTCCCCAACGCGCGCATGCCGTCGGGACCGACGGCCGCCGTTCCCCACCACAGCAGCAGCGGCAGTCCGGCCAGCAGCACCGCCAGCACAACGAGGCTGCCCGCGGCCCGCACGAGCGTGAGCACGGTGCCCGCGGTCCCCCGCGGCGTACGGTCCGGCCGGCGGGTGAGCCTGGTGGGCGGTGAGGAAGGCATCGAGTCGCCCTTCGAGTGGGGATGTTGGTTGGTGAGGAGCTATTCGGGCTGGGTCACGCCGTGCAGGAGCGTCGCGGTGCCGTGCCCGGTCACGCTCATGGAACCGATGCCCACCACGGGCAGAATCTTCGTGACGTAGGTGTCGGTGACGGTGACGGTGAGCTTCCGGCCGTCCGCCGAGGCGCTGACACGGCCGCTGACCCCGGCCGAGGACAGGTAGGCGTACGCGGCGGCGGTGGCGGCCGCCGGGTCCGCCCGGACTCCGGCGCCGGTGACCGCGCTGGCCGGGTCGATGGCCTGCCCACCGGCCCGCGCTGCTTCCATGGCGATTGCGTCGGCCCGTGCGGATGCCTGCATCTTCCCGCCGCCCTCCAGGATCAGTCCGATGATCCCGAGAAGCGCCACGGTGCAGATCGCGACGAACAGAACCACCCCTCCGTCGTCGCGCCGCATACGCTGGTGGAGACGGATCACGTGACGCATCCGCTCAGCCCTCCCTCGACCGGTAGGCGTCGACGACGGACCGGAACGTGCTCGTCATCGTCTTGGACCCCGGTGTGCCGGGCAGCAGCAAGTCATCGAACCGCGCCGTGCACTGCACGGTCACAGTGACGTACCCGACCTGCCCGACCGGCACGCTCAGTCCGCCAGCGTCCACGGACACGCTGCTGGACGCGCACGACACCCCCTGGTCGCCGAGCGAACGGGCTGCGGCCTGTGAGGCAGCGGACGATGCCGCCCCGTGAGTCCGCTCGATCGACGCCGCTCTCGCGGCGTCTTCCGCAGCGGCGTCGACCTTCCACCCGGCATCGACGATGCGCCCGGCAGCAACCGCGAGGCACAGGAAGGTCAGCAACAACGGGGTCACGATCGCCGCCTGGATCGCTTCGCTGCCCCGGTCCTGGCGGAGCCGGAGGCGAAGGCGACAAGGTGCTCGCCCTTCGGAGGTCATGGCGCCACCCATCGTTCCTGGGGGCCGGTCGCGGTCTCCGACACCTGAAGCGTGAGCAGCCCCGGCAGGATCGACATCGACGTCCCGGTGACCGTGACCCTGATCGTCTCCGTGGTACTTCCGGCCGAACTGGCGGATGCGTTACGCAGGGTATTGCCAGCGAGCCGGCCCGCGACCTCTTGCGCGCGGGTGGCGCCCGCGCCCGAAGACGCCTGGTAAGCGCCGCCCGCATTGACACCCTGGCGGGCCGCGGTCATCGCCGCCGAGCTCGCGTGCTGGAACAAGAAGTACTGCACGGTGAAGAGCGTGGCCAGAATGACGGGGGGGAGCACGATCACCATCTGGATGCTGGTGTCACCCCGGTCTCTGCCAGCAGACAGCCAGCGGCCCAGAACTGTTGAACGGCTCACCTCACAATCCGGTGATCTGGGCGCCGTACTTCGACAGCAGGTTACCGATAAGGCCCGCGATGACCAGGGCTCCAGTGATGGTGGCGACCCAGATGATCACGGTGGTGATGGAGACGTCACCCGTGTCGTCGCCCCTGGCACGGCCCTGGGCGATCCGGTCGCCGATCCACCGGACCGGGGCCGACAGACGGTTGAGCGTTGTACGCATGATGGTGTTCTCCTTCTTCACTCTGTTGGAGGTCAGGCCGTCAGGACGCTGATGACGGCGGGGAAGGCGATGAGGATCATGACCAGGACCGCGAGGAGAGCGCCGGGGGCGGTCATCTTCTCGCTGTCCGCGTTGGCCTCGGTGGCCTGCTCGGACAGCAGCTGCGCGCGCAGGTTCTTCGACCGGGAGCGCAGCGTCATGTAGACGGAGGCTCCGTCATCGCTGGACTGCCGCATGATCGCGGCGACGTCGTCCAGCACGGGAAGGTCAAGCTCGCGGGTGAGGCGCTCCAGGGACTCCCAGTGGGCGACCTTGTCGACGCGGGAGCGAGCCAGGGCGTCCTGGATCCGGCGGAACGCCCACCCCTGCCCGACCTGGGCGGCCTGCTCCATGGCCTGCTCGGCGCTGGTGTTCCCGGCCCGCCGTAGCGCGACCAGTTCGAGGTAGGCGGCCATGGCGTGCGCGAACTCCTCCCGCGCCCGCTTGGCCTGATCGCGCAGCGCGAGGTCCGGAGTGAACCACAGCAGCGCCCCGAACAGCAGGCCCACCGCGGCGGGCAGGTAGATGGGCATGCCGAGGAACAGCAGGAAGGGCAGGGTGCCCAGCGGCGGGACCAGCAGCCCGCCTCCGGCCAGGGCCACCTTCGTGAGCAGGAACCGGCCCGGCGACTGTCCCACCAGGGCGAGATTTCGGTGGGGGATCTTCACCCCGGGGACCGTCTGGAGGTGCTCGACCAGCCAGGCTCCCCACCGCTCGTCGCGGTCCGCGCTCAGCGACTCCGGGGCCGGGGTGGCGGGCTGGTTCAGCCGCTGCAACGCCGGACCGAGCGCCGGAACCGGGCGGGCCAGCTCCCGCACCAGCAGAGCGACACCGGCCCCGGCCGTGCACCCGGCGATGACCGCACCAACGGAAATCATGCTGTCTCCTCAACACGCTCGACCGGGGAGGCCGGTGACGGCAGCGCCACGCGGGAGCGGGGATCCTCGACGAGGAACCGGGGGACCGGCCGGTGCTCCGCGAGCTGCCGCATCCACACCAGAACCCCGACGAACCCAGCCATCAGCAAGGTGAGAACCATCTGCCCCAGCAGCGTTCCGTACGGGGCGGTGTAGCTCGGTACGAGCAGCCCGGCACCGACCACGCCCAGCGTGATGAACGTCATCCACCGCACGGTGGTGCGGGACTTGGACCGGTCCGCCTCGATCGCCCGCCGCTTCGCGACCTCCTCGTGGACCGCTTCCGCGAGGTCCTCCAGCGCCTGCGCGAGACCGGGGCCCCGATCGGAGGCGGACAGAATCAGCGCGGCGACGACCTTGTCCGACGTGACGTCGTCCAGCGAGTCGCCGAACGCCCTCAGCGCATCGGTTGGGCGCCACCCCACCTGAAGCCGGTCGACGAGATCGCCGACCTCCTCCGCGATGGGCTCCGGCGCGCCCTTGCGCGACACCTTCAACGCCTCGTCCAGGCCCCGGCCCAGCCGCAGCACATTCGCCAGCCGCTGCGTCCAGTCGCCCAGCGCCTCCAGCCGCCCGATCCGTACGGTCGCCCCCTTGGTCGGCGAGAGCAACCACGGAACGCCGACCGCGACCAGCACGGCCAGCACGCCGAGGACGAATACCCCGGTCACCAGCCACAGCACCGCCCCGACGACCGCCCCGGCGGCCAGCCGGTTGCGGCGCTGGACCCGGGCGTCACGGTCGGCCTTCCCCGGCCGGGCCCGTAGCCGGGCCGCAAGTGACGGCCCGGCGGGCGCCGATGTGCCGACGACGCCCGCGATCAGACCGACGATCCCGCCGGCCACGGCGAGCCCGCACACCACCCACAGCAGCAGACTGCTCATGACGCCCCCTGGACCATCAGGGGCAGCGCCCCGGACCAGGTGCCCTGCTGGGCGTTGAGCAGGTCGGAGTCGAACCCGGCCCGCCGCAGATCGTTGATGCACCGCGGGTGCATCAACGGCACCGCCCGCGGCTCGTTCCACTCCGGGCGCGGCCCGAAGATCGCGTTGGTGTCCGGTCGGCCTCCCTCACCGATCCCGGTCACTTCCAGCACGTGCGAGACGAACCGGTGCCGGTGCCCGCCGATCTTCGTCTCGTCGACGGAGCTCACGAACACGATGAAGTGCAGCCCGTTCGCGGCCTGCCGGTAAGCCAGCTGCTCGGACATGTTCGCCTGGGCCAGCAGGTACAGCTCCGCGATCCGGTCGAACACCACCTGCGGGCCGATCGCGTGCAGGGTGCACAGGTTGCCGCCCTGACCGTTCGTCATAGCCTGGAGCATCGCTACGATCTCCGGGCCGCGGACCTCACCGACCACGATCCGCGCCAGCGTCATCCGCAGCGCCCGGTACATCAGGTCCATGAGCGTGATCTCGCCCGCGCTGTGACCGTCGACCCACTCCCCGTTCGACTGCCGGGCCTCCATCGGCACTACCTGCTGGTGGTACCCGTTCTCGTGGGCGAACAGCTCGTACTCGGTCTCCAGCGTCGCGAACCGCTCGTTCGGGTCGATCTCCTTCAGCAGCGCCCGCAGCAGCGTCGTCTTGCCCGCCGCCTGGCCGCCGACGATCATCACGTTCTTCTCGGCCCGTACGCAGGCCCGCAGGAACGACTCCAGCGTCGGGTCGATCATCCCCAGGCCCACCAGGTCGCCCAGGTCCGCGTGCCGCATGCTATGCCGGCGGATCGTCACGTACGTCCCCGGCGTGACGTCGATGACCGCCTGAAGCCGCGATCCGTCCTCCAGCCGCAGCGCGAGGAACGGATCAGCGGTCGACAGACTCCTCTCGCTCTGCCCCGTGGTACGCCGGGCCACGTCCCGCAGCAGCTCCCGTAGCTCCTCATCGGAGTCCGCGACCGGCGCGACCTGGACCCGCCGCCCATCGGTGAAGTCCAGCCACACATCGCTGTATCCGTTGATGAAGATGTTCTCCACCGCCGGGTTGTCCAGATGGGCCTGCAGGCGCCCGGCACGGAACTGGAGGTCGAACACCGCCTGCGCGATAGCCGCGTCCTCGGCCTTGGACGTCGACGTCCCCCGCTTGACCGCCTCGGCGTCCGACCAGATCGCGACCTGCTCGTTGATCAGGGCCCGGCCCTGCTGCTCCTGCGTCGCCGGACTCAGCCCCGGCGACGCCCGCAACAGAGCGGTCAGCCGCTCACCGACCTCCCGCTTGATCAGCCGGACAGCCGCGTAGTCGACGACCGGCTGCACCCCCACGCCCTGATCCGGCAGCGAGCCCGGGCCGGGAACGGAACCCGGCCCCGCCGAACGGTGCATCTGCGAACGCGCGGCCGCCGGACTCGCCGCGCGCTGCGGGGCGGCGATCCGCTCCGCGAACGGGGTGACCTGCGGATTGTGATGCAACGGACTAGCCCGCACGGGACACCCCCTGACCGGCCCCGGCCGGCGCAGCCAGCCGTGCCCGCCGTACGTCGACCAGTTCCCGCACACGGCTGGTTGCCGAGCGGGCGGCGCGCATCAGCTCGCTCGTCTCGAACTTCCGAGGCTGCGGCGCCCCGTCGGACAGGACTTCCGCCTCGACCGGCCGCCACGGCATCGTCGCGACCACGTCGGCACCCAGGTGCTTGGCGACCTCGTCCCTGACGAACGGGCCCCGGTCCACGAGCACGAGACCGATCTCCGTCGTCGATCCGAACTGGTCCCGCATCGCGTCGAGCCTCACCTGGGCACTCTGCAGGCCCCGCAGTGTGTTCCGGGCCACCAGCAGCACCAGGTCCGCCCGCTGGGCGAGTACCGACGACGGGCCGACTGCCCCGCGCCGGCCCAGGTCCACCAGGATGTCGTGCTGATGCTTCTCGACCCCGGCGAACAGGTGCGCCAGTTGATCCCACACCGCGCCCATGGACGACGCGTGCGCGGGGTCGTACAGCCCGGGCAGCACCAGCCGGTCGCGGCTTCCCGCGTCGGTCACGTCGACGAGCTGCCGCCAGAACGCCTCAGCGAGCTGGTTCTGCCGCCCTGCGACGGCGAGGTTCCGAAGCCCGTGGGTGTTGCCGATCGTCCCCTGGAGCGCACCGGGCAGGATCGCTCCGCCGTCCGGGTCGCACTCGGCCAGCACGACCCGGTGCCCCGTCTCCAGCGGCCACGTCAGCAGCAACGCCATCGCCGTGGTGGTGACGCCGGGGGCCCCGAGCCCTCCGGCCAGCGCGATGACCGCCATCAGCTGCCGTCCCGGGCATCGATGATGATTGCGACGTTTCCGGTCGCGACCTGGGCGGCGAGCCCCGGGCCGTACTTCGCGGGCACCGCCACGTCGATGACGATGTTGCCGGTGCCGACGGCCGGGGCCCCAACCGCGACCACCGTGGCCGGCAGCGACTTCGGGGTGCCGGGCTGAGCCGGCGCTTCTGAGCCAGCAGCATCCGGATCTGGAGTGCTGACCACCAGGACCCGCTGCTTGAGGTTCAGCTTCGTCGCCAGGAGCTGGTTGGGCTTCAGGCTCACGCCCACCACTTGCTCTCCGGGACCGACGAGCACTTCCTTCGTCACCTGGGCGGGGGAGAGGAGGTTGCCCGCACGCAGGTCCACCGCCGCCCGCTGGCCGATCAGGCTGTCGCTCTGGGAAGCCTTCACCGACTTCACCGCCGGATCGAGCGCGATCGACGCCTGGGCGAGGTCTTCCTTCTTGATGAGCGATCCGACCGGTACGTCCCGGCTGACGACGACCACCGCCGAGCGCTGTCCGGACGCTGCGTACAGCACGGCGCCCGACAACCCGCCCGCCGCGATCAACGCGACCGACAGGGCGATCAGGCCTGGGCGGCGACGGCGCTGCCTGACCAGCCGGGGCGCCGCCACGGGCTTCGCGGACGATCCGCCCTGGCCGGGCACCTGCGCGGCCGGTCCGGGGGCGATGGTGCTGCTCTTACTCACGATCTGCTGCCTCCTGACAGGCGGGCAGACCGAATCCGGCTCCCTGCCTGTGAACGAATGGGGCCCGAGGGCCAGAAAGAGGGGATGCTCAGGGGGGACCTAGTTGACGACCTGGACCTCGCCGACGGAGATATCCACCGCGCTGTCGCGGAGCTCGGTCAGCTGGCCGCTCTGCCCGCCACCGTTCCAGTCGATGACCCAGGTCGACGTCGCTGTCACGTGATACTTCGACGCCTTCGTGTACTGGTGCCCGCAGTCCGGCGACGGCTCCGCTCCGAACTTCGCGTTGTACGGCGTCCCCGCGGTGGTGCAGACGACCTTCTTGCCGTCGCCCATCGACCACACGATCCTGCTGACCTTCGCGGTCGCGGTCACCGTGACCCCGCCCGCCGAAGCGGACGCCGTGTTCGGCCCGTACGTCTCCGCGCCCGTCTCGGTCCACAGATACACCGGCATGCCCACCACGCCGGTGCCGCCCGGCTTCGGCGTGATCCCGATCGCTGGACCGCGCAGAAGCATCTTGTCCAGGGCCCGCTGGGCAAGGACTGCCGGGCTCACGGCTTCCGGCCCCGGGCCGCCGGGCCCGAAGTACTGCAGTGTCGTGGTCTCCCCGCAGGTCACGTACCACAGCGCACCGCCGTCGGACGGGTCGTGCCCCTCCCAGAGGCCGCTGCCGAGCACGGGCTGGCTCTCGGTGTCCTCGTACCCGTTGGCCTTCTTGTACGTGCACTTGGGCTTGTCATCCGACGCGCCACCCTCGCCGCCGCCGGCCTGCGACCCGGAGCCCTTGGAACCGGAAGAGCCACCGGTTCCAACTTCCGTGCAGATCCACTTCCCGCACGTTCCCACCCCGACGTTCGGCTCGTCCGCGTGGGACGGTCCGCTCAACGCCAGAGCGGCCAGTGCGCCCGCCGCGAACGCCCCGAGCGAGCGACCCCGGGTCAGCACACCTCCTCCGTCGGCCGGTCCCGAACGACCCTCCAGCCCTGGGGCCACTTCTCCACGGTGGACTCCACCGTGTACTTGGTCAGCCGCTTTGACGGGAGCGAAACCGGCTTGCCCGTCTCCGCGTTGAGGACGTTCCACTCTCTGATGTCCAGGCAACTGGACAGGAACACGTTGGGCACCTTGCGGTTGAGGTCGGACTTGAGGACCCTCGGCGAGCCCACCGTGACCTTCCCGGTGATGACCTGGTTCGCGTCGCGCATCTGCTTGATGTCCTGCTTGGCGCTGACCAGCGCCTCGGCCACCGCGTACTGCTTCAGCCCATCGGTCTTTGCCCCCGTATCGGCGTAGATGCCTTGCATCTCCCGCCAGTACGCCTGGTAGACGGCGATGGCCTCGGCGTGGGCGGCTTCGCCCGGGCTTTCCGACTTCGTCGCCGTCGGCGTGGGAGTCGGTTTCTCAGCGGCTGAGGCCGGTGCGCTCGGCGCGGGCTTCTCATCCGCCGGATCGTCGGTGGAACACGCGGTGGCCGCCGAGAGCGTCGCTACGGCCGCCAGGGCAACAAGCACACGGCCCCGGTTCCGTTCGCGAAACCTCACCCGACCGCGTTGCGCTGACAGTGACACCGCGCCTCCCCGTGCATATGCCGTGACGTGCTCCGACCAGGACTGGCGATCCGGGGCCACAAGCAGCGTCTTCGCGTCACAAAAAACAAACCCACCGGTCTATTCCAGTACCTTACGCAAAGATGCCCCCGTAGCCCACCCTTCTCTGCTAGATCACACCAGCACCAGGAACAACGACCGTACCTATCATCCGTGATGGCCTGGTATCCGCAGATTCATCCAACGGGACCTCTCGATGAACCTGCAGGGCCGATAAGGGCCAGGTGATCAGAAAACGGACCACGCGGTCCACTAACCGACAGGTGCCGGTGCCGACCTCGTACAAAGGAACCACCGGCACCGGCTGAACCGCGCCCGGCCGCTCGCCGCCTCGATCGAGGCCCGGTCAGCGGCCTCCTCGCACGACACCGCCCACCTCCTCCTGCGAGCGCTCGCTCCCGCCGGACCCACCGGGCTGCCGACGACGCTGGAACAGAGCCCCCTCGCGCGGCCCGTGATCTTCTCTCCCCGTATCGAGCGACGACGCAGCCGCGATGAGGATGCCGATCTGCTCAGCGAAGTGAGGCCCCGGCAGGGGCAGGTCGACGTCCGGCTCGTCATGGACGTACCCGACCGCGACCGCCGTCGGCAGATACTGCATGAGCGCGTCCACGACCTCGGACCGGCGCCGCTCAGCCCGCCGGATCAGCTGGCGGAACACCCGCAGCACCGTCGGCGTGCTGGTGTCGAGGTTGAGAGCCTGGACCGTCTCCGGGACCTTCCAGGTCCCACCTCGGGCAGCCGCACCCTCGCTGTCCGCCGACGCTGCGCGCGCCGGCGGCGCGGCGCCCGTGTCCGTCTGCCGATACCACCAGGCCGCAGCCTCGCTCTCGCCGAGCGAGAGATGGTGCAGGTACAGGCAGTACGAGGCAGCCCGGTCACCGGCACCGGAAGCGTACTGCCACCAGGACCTGGCGCCGTCCTCCGAATCGGCCAACTGGAGGATGCAGCCCAGAACCCGAGCGCCGTCCGGCCCCGGAAGCTGCTCGGTGACGAAGCCGCTGAGCGCCGACGCCGGAGCGCTGGAGACCAGCGCCTCGCAGAGAGCCGACAGGTCCTGCGACGCTGCCTCGCTGAGCGGATCCGGGCCGTCCGGCCTCCGCGAGGAGCCGACGGACTCACTGGCGCCCCCGTACAGCTCGTCGTACGGGTCCTTCGGCGAGCGAGGGTTGGCGACAAGGAGCGTCCGGAGCAGAAGTTCGTCGATTGTGGTCACGGGGCATTCCCTTCGGGGTTGCTTTCGGCGACGAGAACGGATTCCAGCACGTGCCTGGCGTGCCGCTCGTCGGACCGGACGGAGGCAATCGGAACGCCGAGAACATCGGCAACGGCAGAGGGGGTCATACCGAGCAGATTCCGCAGGACCATGACGTCGAGCTGTTGGTCGGGCAGGCGGCTCATGGCCTTGAACACCGCCGAGGACTCCTCGTACTGACGGAACCGCGCCTCGTGAGTCCGAGCTTGTGCCAGGGCGACGGTGTCGAACGCGGACACGCCGAAGCTCGGGCAGTCGTCGACGTGAGGGGTCCTCGACATCACGCTGTACCGGAGGATCGCCCACGCGAACCTCACCACGTCCGAGCTGGACAGCGCTTCGTCCCAGCGCAGCCACAGGATGTCGAAGGTCTCCGCCAGCGCCTGGTCCGCCAGCCCGTAGCCCCGGAGGAAGACGCTCGCGTAGGCCATGTACGGCCCGTGCTGCAGCTCCATGAACGCCCGGTGGTCGAGCGGTGGTACCTCGGGACTGGTGGAGATCAGCATCGGCTCGCCGGCCGACCGGTCGATCCACTCCTGCTTCTTGTGCGCATCCAGCGCGGCCGACGCCCACAGCCGACGCATCGGCCACGTCGGGATCTGCAGCTCCTGGAGCAGAGCGTTCGTGATCTCCCACCGCGGATACAGCCCCGCACCCCGAAGGAGTTCGGAGATCTTCGACTTCGCCCACCCCGTCCTGAGGTACAGCTCGTTGATCGTCAACCCGCTGGCCAGGAAGCTGGAGCGCAGAGGTTCCAGCCAGGCCCGATGGGCGCTGCCGACACCGTCGGCGATCGGCCCCAGCTTGCGGCCCGGCTTACCGGACCCCCCATCGGGGCGCTGGGGCATCTCGGAAGGCGGATTCACCCGGCGCGCTCCTCGTCTCCGAGGAGAGGAGCCTGCCCGACCACTGCCGTGCGGTCGACCGGAGCGGATGCCGTCTCCGAGCTGACGGAGGTGCCGGACTGTCGCCCGGCGTGGACGACCTGCTGCACGATCAGGACGAGCGAAGGGACGAGCGCCGCGATAGCGGCGATGTACCCGAGCGCGGCCATCACCACGCTCCACACCAAGACGATCAGCAGCGTGACGACGATCAGAACCTGTTGCTTGGACATCGAGACCTTTCCCTCTGTACGTAGTCCGGAAGCTCCCGAGCAGCGGTGCCGAATCGCAGCTCGGGGTCGAACCAGCATGGAGGGCGACAAGGCCGTTACACCACGTGATCATGGAATCTCGGAACAATGCCGTGGATCGCGGAACAACTCCGTGGGCGGACCGGCGGCGGAGAAGCCCATCGACCCGGAAACTCGCACAGCAGTCGGACATACTTGCCTGTTGACGCACCTTCAGGGAGAAGTTCCTGGATTTCCTTGAAATCCTGCGCCGCGCGACCGCCAATGGAACACGACGCCCTTGTGCGTCGGACCTTCCAGTCCGGAAGGAGGGCGCCCCCGTGCCGAGAACGATCAGGGGGCGCGCACTCGCTCTCGCCTGGCCGCGACAGAAGGCCAGGCGAGAGCGGCCCGCAATGCGGACGAGGCGAACCTACCTGCTGATGCCGACATCTGCTGCCGGCGTGCACCGGCCTGACCAACCCCCGTACGACCGTGCCCGCCAGACAGCAGGTCAGGCGGTGCCGGCGTATGCGATGGTGAGGACGGTCATCGTCAACGTGTCATGGCCGAGCAGAAGTACCGCGGTGACGTGCCCCTGGGCAACGGTGCGGATGACTCCGTCGTCCTGCCCGTACGGCTCCGACCCGGCGATCGGGTCCTGCTGGGCATCGACCAGGGCGAGCGCGAGGTCCCGCCGGGCAGGCTCGGGCAGCTGCTTGTAGACGTCGAAGACGTCGGCCGGGAAGTGAAGCCGGTACGTCACGCCGCTCCCTGACCGCGCTCGCTCCGGGGTACCCGCCGAGGCTCCGCGTCGTCAAGGACCTCGGCCGTGACGTCCCGGGTCTCCAGCTCCGCGGGCAGGCCACCGTGCGCCTTCATGTGGGCGCGCGCCGCCTCGATGAGCGGCCGCGCCGACTCCAGCTGCGCGGCAGCCGCAGCCCACCCGTCCAGCACGCCGGGCAGGTCCTCGATCGGGGTCAGGTTCACGTCCTGGAGCAACTGCTGCCGGGACGCCGAGTGCGGCAGCGTCACATGCAGCCGGTCCACGGTCCATTCCTCGTGCCTCATACGCCCTCCCGGGTCACGCCGGACAGCCAGGGTAGCGCGCAGGGCCGGGATGTACCGGCCCTGGCCACTTCAGCCCCCGTTGCGCCCACGAAGGATCAACGGCTCCCACGGCAGTTCGAGATCCTGGGGTCCCACGTACGTCTCGGCTGAGACGTCCATCGACGCCCTTACCGTCGTCGGTCCGGTCCGATGGACCACGAGCGTCGGGATGCAGATGTCCGTCATCACCTCGGCAGGATGATCGCGGTGCAGATAGGTGTACATACGGCGGGACAGATCGGGCTCGACGTCCATGACGGTCGTCAGGAGCAGCGGCATCTTGATGCGGATGCGCCGGACGGTGTTGACGAGTTCGTCGCCCCAGGACGGCTCCGTCGCGGGGTCGATATCCGGGTCGTCCCAGCAGTCGTCGGCGTCGACGGCCGCGGTCGCCGGGGCCGGAGCCAGCCGTTCGTAGCGCTCGATGACGACGAGCTGGGGCTGCTTTCCGTTGATCGGCTGCTTCGCCCGTACGTTGACATGTTCCGCGGTCGGCCTTGGCATCTCGTCCACGGCCAGCCACTCGCACTGCCCGTCAGGCGGATACCCCGTGTACAACACGGTGGGAATGCCTGCCCGGGCGGCGTGCACGGCCACGTCGCGGCCGACCTTCGCCTCGCGGGTCCCGCGCTGCGCGACGATGCCGACCTTGTGCCAGTAGGCGAGGTCGGCGACCTCGGTGAGGGCTGGCCATGGGGTCGGCACGGGAATCTGCTGATTCCCCGGTCCTTGAAGGTGCCTCTCCCGATGTTCCTTGGCCAGTTCGGCAACGGTCTTCATCCTGCCTCCTCCGATTGACTCACCAGTATTCCTCCGGACTTGGCGGTTGTGGGCTGATTTGCGAACGGTGGCTGGATAGCCGATCTCCGAGCGGAGAGCCCCGCAGACCACCCGAACGCGTCACTGACCGCCGTCATGGCACTGGGTGAACGCCGCCGCTCCGATGGCTGATGAGCATTCCCAGCACCTCGTGGAACCAGGGCGCAGGGGGCGGCCGCACAGACCGCCCCGTCCGTCGCACTCGGTGTTCTCCCGAAACCTGTCCACGACGTGCTGGTCGACCCACCCCTCCGCGGGTGCCGCGCGGGACCCGGCCCCCGCGTGCTCCGGCTGCTGAGGGAACCGCGCGGTCGCGGGGGCAGGCGCGGTGCTCGCGTCCCGCAGCCGACGGCCGACGATTGCGCCGACGGACGCGGTCACCGGCTGGGGGAGGGGGCGGCCGGCGATGACGTGCTCCAGCTGCTGAGGAGTCCAGCCCTCCAGGAGCATGCCGGTCACCATCAGTCCCTGGTCCCGCAGGGTCCGGCCTGTCAGCAGGAACCGTGGGTCGCGGGACCCGATCGCCAACAGCAGCTCCACCCCCGGGCTCAACTCGGATGCGGGCTTCCCGTCCGTCCCGTCCTCGGACCGCGCTCCGCTGACCGGTGCTGCGGAAGGACGGGGTGTGTCCTGGGGTGGGTTAACAGGGGAGGGTTGGGGGTCTTCCAGTCCACGGGTACGGGACTTGCAGTCCACCCGGGGGCGACTTGCAGTCCCCCCTTCCCGGTTTTCCACAGGGGGGACTGCAAGTCCCCTCCCCTCCGGCGGGGCCGCAGAGAGCTTCCTCGGCTTGCCCTTGTCGGCCCGGCGCTTCCTCGGCGGTGCCGGAGCGAGATCCGGCCGCTCCTGGGAGGTGAGAGGCGGCTTCCCGCGCCTCTTGCGCTCCGCGTTGACCTGCTCGATGTCCGGATACCAGGAGTACGGGATCATCAGGTCGTAGACCTTGGGCCGGCACCACGCCGGGATATACGCGGCGGCGTCCTGATTGCCTTCGGCGATCAGCCCTCGGGCGGCCAATGACCGGAGCCGGCGCTGGACCGTCTTCGGGTCGACGACGGCGATCTCCGCGATCGTCTTCTTCGACGGAAAAGCGTCCGTCCCGTCGATCCACGCCGACTCGGCCAGCGCGATCAGGGTGCCGCGCTCCTCCGCGTCGATGACCGGAGCGCTCTTCATCGCCCACAGCATCGGCAGCATGCTCATCGCGCCACCGCCTCTGCCGCTCGGACCCTGTACTGCCGGGCCGGCCTCACAGCTCCGTCCACGAGCGAGGCTCGTCCGGACCCGACAGCGGCGTCCATACCGGCGCCGACGCACCGCGCGCTTCGAGGTCCTCCAGCACTGCGGCGCCCAGCGGGATCTTCCCGGCGAGGCGGGACACGAGCTGGTGCCCCGCCGCCATGGCCCGCAGGTCCTCGATCCGGTTACGCAGACTCACCGCCGAGGCGTTCGTCAGGACGAACAGGACCCGGGGAAACCGCGGGTAGAACCGGTGCCAGGCCAGCATCGCGCCCTGATCGGCGACGGTGCCCCGGCGCCCGACCTGCTGCGGCACGTAGTCGTGGAAGCGGGCGTAGGAGATCAGCTTCCGGGCCAGCCGCTCCGAGGACATCGTCGTCCGGTCGACCTCGACGAACGCCCGGTACTGCAATCGGCGCGGGGACGAGACGGTGTAGTGCATCACGGCGTCCGCGATCAGCTTGTCCTCCCCACCGGTGTCGGGAAGGCGGTGCGAGACCTCCGGCACCCAGTCCAGCGGCCCGTACTCGTCACCCCGTTCCTGCGCGTCCCGCAGGAACGCCAGGTGCGTGCGGACCACGGTCAGGGTGTGCCCGGTGCGCAGAGAAGCGTCCGTGGCGCCGTCCGGCGTCAGCACCGAGTGCCCGCGCAGCTCCGGCCAACCCGCGGTCACCCGCGCTCCCCGGGAGGTGAGGAACCACGCCCGGAGCCGGCCGGAGCCCGGCACATGGGTGGACGCGATCAGCCGGTCCTCGCGGAGCTGGCTCAGGACCGTGGCCGTTCGGCTGCGCGCCTTGCCCGGTGACAGCATCTGGTGCAGCTGCGGCGAGGTGACCAACCGGTGCTGCGCGAGGAGAGCCAGGGCCCGGTGACTCGTCGTCTCGCCCGCGTTCGGCTGCGTCTCCTCCGCGGCGGCGGACTCCTGGGGAACGGTGGTGCTCATGCGTACTGCTCCTGGGTGGTGGTGTCGTCGGGGGGAGTGCCGGACCCGGAGCCGGTGGGGGCCGGGCGGGGGCGCGGGTGGGAGGCGAGGAAGGCCCGGACAGTGTCTTCGTGCTGGTCGGCGGTGGCGGTCAGCTCGGACAGCGGCCTGGCACCGGTGTTGGTGTGCGCGGCCGCCACCAGCGCGCGGACCTTGCCCGGCCTGGCGAGGTCGCCGAACAACTCCTTCAGGGCCGCACCACGGATCATGAGCGGGCCGACCCGCTTCCCGGCGACGGTGAACGACGCCCAGTGGTGATACCGGTCGAGCTCAGCGGCCTCCGCGGGGGCGACCTGGTCCCCCCACTCGTCGGTGATGTGCCGGATCGCGTCGATCGACCCGGCCGTCGTCGACAGGCAGGACGCGTTCTGCAGGAGAGATGTACGGACGTCCGGGCTGAGGCGGTTGAGGAGCTGGGTCATGCCGTGCAGGCGCACGCCGAACTTCCGCAGCTGCTCGGTGATCTCGGCGATGGATGCGGAGGCCGCTCCCACCAGGGAGATCAGCTCGTCCAGATACAGGCGGAACAACACCCGGTCGCCGGCGGGCATGTCCCGGCGTGAGAGCCCGGCACGGAGCATGTCGCGGAAGATCAGGGACACCAGCAGCCGGTCGGTGGGGCCAGTGCCGGCCGGGCAGATCCACACGACCTTCGACCGGTCCATGGCCTGGCGCATGTTGTAACTGCCGACCGGCGAGCCGAGGAAGGCCCGGACCACAGGGGAGGAGGCGAGCCGGTCCAGCGGGTTGAGGACGGTGGGCAGGGCGTCCTTGGGGATCTCCGTGAACGAGGTCTCCCACCAGCGGGCCGCCTCGCCGTCGAGGCGGCTGACCACCGCAGCGCGGAAGCCGGGGTCGCTGAGCAGCGTCCGGATCTGGAACAGTGTTGCCTGAGACTTCTCCTTGCGGGCGGCGACGGCCTGGGCGTTGACCGCGACCAGTGCCTCCACGGCCTTCGTCAGGATCGTGATCGCTCGCGGCGCGTTCGTGTCGCCCCACCCGAGGCCGGACGCGAACCCGTCGACGGCTGCCGCGACCACTTCGTGCTGGGCGGGGGCATCGGACATGCTCAGAGGGTTCCAGCACGCCAGCCGGTCCTGCGGATCGCGGACGGTCAGGTCGTAGAGCATGGCCCGGCGCATGATGCTCGGGTGGGCGAGATACGGCGCGGCTTCGGCGAAGGAGTCGCGGTGGGGGTCGACGAACGCCAGCCCCCGTTTGCCGTGCGCGGCGTCGACTGCCTGGCACAGGGACCGCATCGTCTTCCCCCACCCGGCTTTCCCGGACTGAATCTCGAACAATGTGTCCTCCTCGCGGGTGGCGACCATCCGCTCCCGCCCGTCCGGACCCCGGTGCCAGCCCTGCGGGATCAGACCCTTGCCCCGCTGGTAGGTCGGCAGATCGCCGAGCATCACCGGAAGGCGGGTGTGCCGGGTGGGCGGCTTCATCAGTCCGGCGAACTCCTCGACCCGGGCCCATGAATCCCTCGACGGCCTTATCAACCCGCTGGCCCACCGCAGGTCGAACTGCGTGCGCCACGGCCACCGGTCCGGCCCGAACCTCCACGGCCCCAGCGACCAGCCAGCCGACGACAGGCGCGTACGGGACGCATAGATGTCGAGGCCTGCCTCGATGTGCCGGAGCCGCCGCTCGGCACGGCCCACCATGTCCGAGCTGCACCGCACGAGGATCTGCGCGCGAACCAGGCCGGTGTCCTCGATCAGCTTGCCCAGAGCCTTGTCCCGCTCGACCCTCGGCGGCCGCGGCGACATCATCATCCGCGCCCCGTTGCTCTCGCGGCCGCGCTGATTCGGCGGCACCAGAAGCCGCGTCACCTGCCACGCCAGGGCATCCTCCATCGTCGCGGCATCCTGCGACATCAGCCGGGCCTCGCGCCGAGACTCCCGCCTGGCGTCCTGGCGGGCGGCGTTGAGGACCTGCCACCGGCGGGCATGCAGCCCCCACTTCGACGCGGGCGAGAGGTCGACGCACACCTCGGCGAGGTCACCCATATCGGCCCGCAGGTCCGCGACGGCGTCGATGAGAGGCTGCAGCGGATCCGGCTCCAGAGGAACATCTCGCAGCCGGGCCCCCGGCTTGCCGTGAAGAGCGAAAACAGCCCGCACCGTGTGCTTACGGGCCTTGTCGTGTACCGGGCCGGCAGGCACCGAACGTACCTGGGCGTACGGCGTCTGCCGCAGAAGGTGAGCCGCCGACGCCGGTCCCTCCACCCGGTAGGCCAGCGCCGACGAACCATCGGCGCGCAGCCGGATCCGAACCGAACGGGCCGCCCGGGGCGTCCACCACGGTCCCGCACTTGCCGCCCGTGCCAGCTGTCCGCCGAAGCGGAGGATCTCCTCCGCCGTCGCCTCGAACTGCTTCGTCGGCCGCAACTCGACATAGGTCCGCCGTTCGAGCGCCTTGGCGGCGAGCCGCCGCTCAAGGACGTTCCACCCGATCCAGAGCAGGGCGCCGACCAGAGCCAGCCACAACGCCTGGTCGTAGATCCAGCCCGCTGTCTCCCAGGCCGCGGTGCCGGCCGCGACCAGCCACCCCCACAGGACCTGCGGGGGGCTGGATGCAGTCACCGTTGAGGCGTCCATGTCCCTGACTCTCCTTTGCGAATGAAGCGGACGGTCGCGCTGCGGCTGTCCATGTACGTTCCGGTGGGGCCGGCTCCTGCCCAGACCAGGTGAGCCACCGCTCCGGGCCCGTCGCGGTCCCGGCGGCCGATCACGGCCTGGACGCGGACCCGTGTGTAGAGCGCCGCGCGGGCGTCGGCGGGGAAGTAGCCGGGCCACTGGCTCCGGCCTGGTCCGGCGACTTCCGCCAGCCATACCCGTCGGCCCAGATCCGCGATCTCCTGGGCGACGTCCACGGGCAGATCGGGCGGGATGGCCTGATCGAGGGCGCGCTGTACGGTTGCGTCGGCGCCGGGGCCGGACAGCGTCGGCGGCAGATTCTCGCTCTCGGCCGGCTGCGAGGACCGGCCCACCGTGCGGGAAGGGGCTGCCGATGTCGGCGGGGATGGCCACGCAGACGCCGCCGTCGGCGTCGGCGTCGGGCCCGGCGGCGAAGAGCTGGCCGCCGACGAGGGCGCAGTCCTTGCCGCGTCGGCACCGTTGCCGGAGACTCCGACACCGACCAGGACCGCTCCGCCGACCGAGAGCAGGACCGCCAGCGCGATCAGGGGGGCAGGTCCGCGGGAGGAGGCGATCACAGGACCCTCGCCCCTCCCGCGTAGTCGCCCATGGAGCTGAGGGCGTCGATGCGGATCTTCGTTCCGGGCCGGGGGGCGTTGATCATTTGCCCTTTTCCGAGGTAGATCCCGACATGATGGATCGTGCTGTTGCGGGTCGGGACGTAGCCGAAGAACACCAGGTCGCCCGGCTTCAGAGCCTTGTAGCCCGCCGACGCCGGGATACGGGTACCGACACCGGCCTGATCAGCAGCCAGCCGCGGGAGACGTACGCCGGCCCGCGCGAACGCGTACAGCGTCAGCCCCGAGCAGTCGAACCCGACGACCGTGCGCCCGTCCTGCCCGTTCGGAGAGCAGCAGCTCCCCCGCGACTTTCCCTTCGCGTTTCCGCCGCCCCACGAGTACGGCACCCCGCGCTGAGCGAGCGCGGCGTCCAGGACCGTACGGACGTTGCCCGTTGCGGATCCGACTCCGCCGCCGCTCGTCGCCGCGGCTTCGTACCGGTCGATCCAGCCGGCTACTTCGGCGACGTAGGCGTCGGACCGGTTGTAGTCGAACAGGGCGCTGCGCAGCTGCTTGTCGTCCCGTAGATTCCGCCCGTTGCCGCACAGGTAGACCGCCGCGCCGAGGGCGGCGTCGTCGGCGTTGTGCGGATCCACCTCTCCGTCTCCGTTGCCGTCGCGCCCCATCGACTTGAACGTCTGGGGGAGAAACTGGAACGGGCCGACCGCCCGCTCGAACCGGGTGTCGCCGTCCCACCGGCCGCTGTCGGTGTCGGGGAACGCAGTGGTGTTTCCGCCCGCGCCGGATCCGTTCAGGACCGGGCCCAGGATGCGAGGTGTGATCGCGCCGTCGGCGGAGATCGTGCGGCCCACGGCATGGTTGGACTCGATCCGGGCGATTCCGGCGAGCACTGGCCACCGCATGCCCCGGCACTTCGGCACTTCCTTCGACACCAACCGGACCGCGCTCTTGTACGCGGCGAGCATCCGGTCGGGGATGCCCTCGGCCTCACCGCCGAGGTCTTCGCCTCCGGCGTCACCAGACGCTGCGGCGGCCAGGGAGGTCGCCGTCGTCATCACCGAGTTCAGAGTCGACGCCGTGCACGCCGCCGCGCCGCAGACCAGCAGCACTACTACGAGGCACCCCGCCTTCCGCCACGCTACCAATTTGGATCCCACCCCTCCGGCATGTCATCGTCCGGATCCGACAGGAACGACTGCTCCTCGGGCGCCGGCCGCGGCGTCTCCGGCTCCCTCGGCAGGACCACTTCCGGATCCCACGAGACCGACTGCTCCTCGGGCGCCGGCCGCGGCGTCTCCGGCTCCCTCGGCAGGACCGCTCCCGAATCCCACGAGACCGGCTGGGCCTCCTGCACCGCTCGCTGCGTCTGCATCAGGGCGTCGAACACCCGGCGCCGTGCATCGACGGAGGGATCCTCCTGCCGTGTCGCCGCCAGGTTCCCGCCGCCCAGATCCCTGGACGGCGTGGCCGTCGGCCGAGGCGGCGACGCGACGATGACCGCGCTGGCGAGGGTGTTGCGAACAGCGGTCTGCGGATCGTGGGCCGCCCATGCCGCCGCCGCCCGCTGCGAGGCTTGGGTCGTAGCGCTCCCCACGGCGCGTCCTGCGCGGACCGTGGCGCGTCCGACCGGCGCCCACGCGGCGGCATCCTCGCGGGCTTGGTTCGCAACGACCCTGAGCTGCGTCTGCGCCTCCCTGGTGTATTCCGTCGCCTTGCGGGGCAGCGCGAAGGTCGCTCCATACCCGAAGCGGGACACTGCGCTCGCGGCGCGGTACGCCCGTACCCGGGACGCCTTCGCGTGGATTCGTGAGCCCAACAGCGGCCGGTCGGTCGCCGGGTCGTGGAGGATCTCGCCCGTCTTCGTGTCGACGGCAAGGGTCCCGTTGGACAACGAGCTCCCCCCGTGCGGGCCGCTCCTCGTGCCGCCCTTGCCGTTGACGACGGCCCGAAGCCGCCGGAGGGACTCGTGCTCCTGCGGCTTCTTCCCGATGACCGCCCCGTACACGCCGCGCAGCCCCAGGGCCCCCGCCTGGCCGGCCAGCGCGAGCGGGGCCAGGCCACGCCTGCCCTCCGCGGCCGCAGCTCCGACAATCCCCTCCGGGGAGAACGGCATCCCGGCTCCGTCACCCAGCGCCGACAGACTGCCGAGCATCCGGTGCCGGACGCCCAGCATCTGGTGGGCGCCGGACACTCCGCCGAGCAGACCTCGCACTCCGCCACCGGCGCCGGCACCGTGCATGGCCAGAGCCGCACCGAGCTCGGAGTCGCCCGCCAGATGAGTTCCGCCGACCTTGGCGTACCGCATCCTCGTGGCCATGGTGCGTCCGAACGCGGAGATCGCACTGAGCAGGTAGCGGTGGAACCACAGTCCGACGACGGCCAGCACGTCCAGGAGGAGCAGACGCTCCACCATCAGGTCGGGTCCGTCGGTGAGCGCCGTATCGATCGCGATCCCGAACAAGGGGGTGAACATGCAGATCGCGAACATCGCCAGCATCGAGACCACGAACAACGACAGCCACTTCCAGACCACCTGACGGGTCGGACCGGGGAGCATCGCGACAACGAGCGCGACCACGCCGCCAGCAGCAGCTCCCACGTCGGCGGCCTGCGTCCCGATGAGCACGATGGCCGCCGACAGCTGCATGGCGCAGATCAGCAGAGCGGCGATGAAGAGCAGAGCGGCACCGCCGGCCCGCGACCACGTGGGCGTCCGGGCATACTCTGCTGCGGCCTTGCCGACCGAGCCCGACTCCTCAAGCAGCGCCAGGGCGACGGCGAACTCCTGATCCTCCGCCGTGAGAATCGGGCGGTCGGTCTCCAGCGCCTGCATTCCCGGCGTCAACTCCGGCTTCTTCACCGCCTCGTGCTCCAGGCAGAAGTCCTTCATCGGGCCCCAGAGCTTCGAGCACGCCTTCTCATCGGCCGGCTTGTAGTCCTTGAGACCGCCGCTCACCAACTGGAGGTGAACCGCGTACGCCTCCTTGTCGGACGCCTTGCCCGGGTCGAGGATCCGCCCGTACTGCAGCAGCATGTAGGGCTTGACGATCAACGCGTTGGTCATCGCGTCCTGGATGGGCCGGGCGACCTCGGCCGCGGTGTACGGTTTCTGCGCCTCCCGCTGGAAGCACTCGCGCTCCGCACCGCCCGTCGTTGACGTACACGGCTGCGCGCTCGCGACCTTCCCGCCCCAGTCGTACGAATTGACGGTCAACTGCGCCACCTCGGCTGCGGCCTGCTGCGTCTGCATGAGAGGCCCCTCCGTGGAGAGGAGATAGTCCGGGCGTACGAACGCGGAGGCGGCGAATCCGGCGATCACGAGCGTGAGGATGATCTCGCCCAGTCCCTTGGCGGACCGTCCGCGCATGAACATGACGAGGCCGAACACGAACGCCCAGCTCAGCAGCAGCCCTTTGAGGCCGAGGGTGTCCACCACGGTGTCCCTGTAGACGTCCGAAACCGTCTGGGCGGGGCCGGCCAGCATCCGCAGCAGCGGGAACCGGAAGGCGAACTCGATCGCCCATCCCGCCAGGCCGACGAGCAGCCTCGTGAGCATGAACAGACCGCTGAGCAGGAATGAGATCGACTGCGTCTTGAACGACAGGAGCGATCCGCCGTTGGCCCTCAGCTCGTACCCGTCGATCGGTACGCCCTCCGAAGAGTCGATGTTCAACGGCGCGAGAAGATCGCCCGAGCCGCTGTCACCTGTCGCCGCGTGCGCCACCGTCGCGTTCACGAAGAGGAACACCATGGTCAGCAGAGTCACGAACCCCGCCGCACGTACGGTCCCGCGATCGAACCTCTTCACCGCCCTCGCCGTCCCGTCAAGGCCAGACCGGCCGCCGATCCCAGCGCCATGCTGGAGAACAGCACCAACCAGATGACCTGCTGATCACGACCGGAAGAGGCCGACTCCACTTCCACGGAGCCGGACGCCGCCGGATCCGACGCCGTGTTCGGCGTGCCCTGGACGGGAGCGCAGTCCCGGTCGACGACCAGACGTGTGATGTTCCCCGTCTTCCACGCGGCGCCGGCTCGGGGCGGTGCCGCTGCCGCCGGGTGCGGGAGTACCCACACGCCCGCCGTGCAGACCGCGAGCGCTATGCCGGTGAGAGCACACCAGCCCCGCCGGGTGAGCAGCGAACGCAGCATCAGGCACCGTCCTTCGAGGCGGGAGTGGAGGGGAAGTCGCCGAACACCCCGGGCGGCTCGACGAGCGCGGCGACCCGCGTGAGCAGCTCGTCGACGAGCGGAACCCAGAGCGGCGAGCCCAGCGCCAGAACGATCAGGCAGCACACGGCCCACACCGCGACACGGTCGGCCCTACGCGTCGACATCAGCCGACCCCTTCGTCAGCTTCCTGCCACCGGGGGTGGTGAAGATGGCCTCCTGGATGCGGGCCACCGGAGGGACGTACACCCGGACGCGACCGACCTGCATCCGCGGATCGCGCAGGAGCATCTCGCCCGCGCGTCCCGACTGCCCGGCCGGTGACAGGTCCTTCATCACCAGGCTTTGCAGGTCCTTGGACTCGGGGTCGAGACCGAGGTAGGCCAACGCCTTCTTCGCCAGGTCCTTGTCCGTGGTGCGGGTGACTCCCCGGTAGGAGATCAGCCCCGCGCTGGGACCGAGCTCGTCCTTGTCGTGGGCTCCGAGTGCAGACCCCGCGCCGTGCTTGCGCCCGTCATGGAGGAGCTCGTGGACGAGGGCGCTTCCCTCGGCCGAGCTGGTCAGCCAGTAGATCTCGTCCATCACGACCAGGCAGAACTGGTCGGGATCGGCGAACGCGGCCTGGCGGGCCAGCGCCGCGATCAGGTAGAGCACCGCCCGGCCGATCAGGGCCTCCGGCGGCTGCTGGCGCAGCACTTCCACGTCCGAGAAGGCCTCGCGCGGCGGGAGCGTCAGCCCGGCGGTGGTGATGACCACCATGTCCGCGCCCAGGTTGTCGTTGATCGTGGCGGGCGGGAGATCCGGGTTGAACACCATCGCCGCGAGCGTGTTGGTGCTGATGATCTCCAGCAGGTCCGCCATCGTGGCGGCCGCGTCACGCCGTACCGAGGTGTCCGCGCCGTCCGCCAGCTCCCGCAACGCGGGCAGGACCTTCGACATCGACGGCTCGGGACCGGCCGCGACGCGCTTGACCGCCGTGTGCAGAACGCCTCCCGACGCTGTCATCGGCCCCACGCCCAACTGCAGCGTCAGGTAGGCATACGCGTACTGGGTGGCCTCCGGGCCGTCGAACGTGCGCAACGGGTCGATGGACACCTCGGCCCGCGCCGCGTCGATCGTCTGGCAGCGCGAACCGACCGCGGACCGGCCGAACCGCGCCCATTCCCGCAACGGCGTCCGGTCGATCACGATCGCCCGCGAACCCCGGTCGACCTCGGCTGCCGTCAGCGACTTCAAACAGGTCGTCTTGCCGCCGCCCGGCTCTCCGATCAGCGCCAGCGACGCCGACATGTCCTGGCGCGGGGCATCACCGAGGTCGATCAGAACGGGGCGTACCGTTCCGCAGTCCAGGTCGATGCCGACCAGCGCACCCGTCGGGTCGCCGACCGTCATGGCCGTGAACGCCCCGGACGCGGCCCAGCTCTCCGACAGCTGGATCTGGGTGAACTCCCGCACGTGCGGCGGCCGGACGGCTCCCGGAAGACCCAGGGAGAAGAGGGACTGCTGCAGGCCGGGCGGCCGCACCAGACGGTAGTTCCCTCCGGCCAGCATCGACGTCAGGGCCCTCGCCCGGGCGTCGCAGGTGAACGGATCCTTCGCCCACACGGTCAGCACCGTCACCTGCTGAACCTCGACCTCGACGCTCGTCAGCGACAACTGCGCGTCCTCGTCGACCAGGTCGCCGACCGCGCTCGGCAGCGAGTGCGGCATCCCCGTGGGCTGCGCACCGTACTGCTCGGACTGGTCCAGCAAGTCCTTCTTCTTCCGCTGTACCTGCTCCCGAGCCTCCTTCGCGGTGATCACGTCCATGTCGACGGTGAAGTCGACCGGGAAGTCCAGGACCTCCAGCTGAGCGAGCAGGTCAGCGGAATCCATCGGCTGGTTCTTCGGCATCTCGGCCACGGCGAGGTGCGCCTGATACCCGGTGCCGGCCTCGCACTCCACCTGCATCCACCGGCGCAACAGCGGCGAGGACCCGCCCTCGCGCCACCACGCACCGCTGTCCGACCGCCACTTCGACTGGCGTTCGCCCCGGGACTCCTGACCGCCTTCGGCGAGACGGACCTGGCCGAGATCGGCGTAGGACGGCGAACGGAGCACCCCGTTCCGTACCTCGCCGCCGTACAAGCCGGAGCGCTCCGCCTCGACGAGCAGAGGCTCCTCAAGGCCGCGGTGCACCGCGTGCTGGAGCATCCAGACGATCTCGGCCGGCGTCGCCGCTCGCAGCCCGAACGCGTTCCCCAAGGCCGTCTGGACGCGATCGGCCCGCTTCCGGTACTCCTCCACCTTCTTCCGCGGTACGGGAGCCGGGACAAGACCCAACGACCGAGTCAGCTCCTCCACGAGCGCCGAGGCGTTCTCGGAGAGGGTTCCGAACCGTCCCCGCCGGGAGGAGAGCGGCACCGCGAGCCAGAGCGTGCGCCGGTGCATCTCCTGTCCGGCCAGCATGTCCAGACCTGCCGCCACCGTTTCCGCCCACGGCGGCCGATGCTCCCAGTCGACTCCCTCAACCATCCGGTTGGCGAGTTCACCCGGATCGACGCGCGCCGCGAAGCCGAACAGACGCGGCGAACCCACGAGCGACCGAACCAGGGAAGTCACCCGCCCCAGCAGCTCGTTACGGGCGTCCAAGGAGGCGTAGCGGCTGCCTGTCGGCTCCAGCCGCCACACCGCCCACACCGTCCCCGATGTGGACCACACGAGATGACCGGCGATGTGCCGGAACGGAATCTGCATCACAGCCTCCCAACCGACGGAGCCGCCTCGGCGCCGCTCAGCAACTGCGCGAGGCCGCTGGCCGGGCCGACGCGGCGAACAGGCTCTGCAGGCGCGACGACCGGCGCCGACGGCGCATCGTTCCCCGCGGGCGCCGTGACCGGCATGGCAGGCTCGATCACGAACGACCCCGTCAAGAAGGTCGCCCGCCGGTCCCGCGCGGCCCGTCCTCCGATCCGCCCCGACGGCGGCTGGCTCAGGAGCTGCAACAGCCCGAGCAGCGCGGTCGACGGAGAGACGCCCGCGATCTTCGCGCCGCGCACTGCCCACACGGTCACCAGCCACAGCACCACCGGCACGGGACCCAGCCACGACCACCACGAGAACGTGTAGATCAGCAGCAGCGCGCCGCCGCCGAGGACCACGAGCTGGGCCGGGGTGTACGGGCCGAACCAGATCACCCAGTCGCCGAGCTTCCCCAGAACCCACGGATGCCGGCGAGCAGCGGTGTACGACCGCGCCAGCCGCTGACGGGCCGTCGTCGACGCGCTCACAGCACGCCTCCCGCGTTCGGCCGAGGAGCCTCGACAATGGAGACCGCCTTGGACGGATTCTTGATCTCGTCCTCGAAGAGGCCCGCGAGCGTGTCACGGGCGTTGTAGATCCCCAGGGCCAAGGCCAGTGCGAGGAGCGCTCCAATGCCCGCCTTGAGCGATGCCTTGCGAACGACGGTGGCCACGACGATCGCGATCAGCGCGACCTGCAGACCCTTGTCGGCCCAGTCCCCCAAGGTCGCGAGGAAGGAATCACCGAGTTCCTCCATCTTTCCCGCGAGGTGTACGTACTCGTTCACTTCGCCGCACCTCCGTCCGCGACGCGAGGAGCGGAGGTCTCCGCGCCGGCCTGCAGACCGGCGACCTCCCACCGCCCCGAACGGGACAGCAGCGTCAGCTCGTACACCAGCGGCCAACGCCCGTCCTGGGCGTCGACCGCGATGACCGCGGCCCGGACCCGCACCACGGCCCCGTCGGAAGGAACCGATCCCTCGGCCGCATCGGACTCGGCGAGAACTTCGCTGACCTTCACGGACCGGTATCCCGACCCTCGAACTGCCGACAAGTCCGTTCCCGGGGCCAGGTAGCGGCCCACCTCACCGACGCTGGCCAGATAGGCGTTGAAGAACTCGGACAGCGACACCGCGAGCACACCCTGGCCCGGCAACACCGTTGCGAAGGCGGACGCCGGGACCTTCGCCGGACCGGGGCCCGCGATCTCCGCCGGAGCGGCGGTGACCGTGAATCCGCCCGCGCCGCCGGCCGACGACGAGGTGACCGGAACGGCGAAGTACCGCACCGCCGAACCCGCGCTCGCCGGTGCCTCGGGATCAGGCGCCGGCCCGAACTGCGCCGCGACAACGACCGACCATGCTCCGCCCTTCAGCTTCGCGCTGCGGACGGCAACGGTCCGGAGCAAGCCGCCTGTGCTGCCGATCCCTTCGGGCAGCGCGACATCCGGCGCCAGAGCGCGGACGGCACGCACGGTCGCGGTGCCGTCCGCCTTGCTGTCGGCACGCAGCCACAGGTCGCAGAAGAGCTCCGCCACGCCTGCGGGATCCGCCACCTGGGAGACCGGGGGAGCCGCGGTACGGACCGTCGACGGTGCCGCGACCGGAGCTGCCGCCGCGACCGCAGCCGCAGCCGCGACCGCGAGCGCCACCGGACCTGCGGCGACGGCGGTCCAGGCCCCGGCCCGGACCAGGGCAACCCGGCGGGCGGAGCGCTGCGTCGTGCGGACCGTGGGGTTCGACGGGGGGCGCAGCGGACTGGAAGGAGCGGCAGGGGATGGCCTGCTGGGGTGTCGGACGGACATGCTGGGCTCCTCGATGAGGCGATCGTTCAGATGCCTCAAGGAACCCCGCACCGCTCACCGGTTCGCTCACCACCGGAACACGGCTGCCGTCACGGGTACACAACGGAAAATCTGGTGACCTCACCACGCTCTTGCGCCCGGGGCCGATAGCTCACCACGCCTGGTCATGGGCGCGGCCAGAACCGAGCGGCGGGTGCAGGAGTGCCCACTGGTCCCCCTGCTCGGGGACGTGAACCGGCACCAGGGCGGTGGAAGTCGGCCAGGTGCGCCGACGAGCAGGGGCTGCCTCGGCGCGCCAGCTCCATGAGAAGTTTCCAACGGCGCAGGGCCCGGCGGTCCGTACGCCGGTACTGGGCGGGGACCGGTTCCCGCGGACTCACCACGCCGTGGTGAGTCCGCGGGAAAACGCCCGCACGAGCGCCTTCGGCCACGTGGTGAGTGGTCCGCTGCGAGCTCGGCATCAGGTAGTCCGGGTGGAACAGGCGACCCGCCGATCTGGAATGAGGCTTGCCGTCGCAGGTCTGGAACACGCATTGTCGCTGCTCAGCGCGTTCCAACGCCGGGTTCCAACCGCGTTGCCCGGCTCGCCAGCTCATTGGTGAGTTCCAGTTCCAACGTTTCTTCCAGCAGACGGCCCGAGAGCCGGCGGACTGCTGCCGAGGTATGGCTGGCCTCGTAGAGGGGGCGCACCCGGGCCAGCGTGAGCGAGGGGCGCCGGTGGTGCCGGCTATTCGACGGCGTCGCGGATCTTCTGGAGCAGGCGGTAGGCCGTTCGCTCGCTGATGCCTTCGGCCGCAGCGAATTCAGCGACCCTGGCGATCGGCATGTGCCCCTGAGGCGCCAGCTCCTGGAGACGCTTCCGGCGGGCTTGGCTTCCGAGCTCTTCCCTCCGCCTCCGGGGCTTGGTCTCCTTGACGCCCTTCGGGCGCCCGCCGCCGGCACGCTCGCCGGGCCGGTCGGCGTCCCACGAGCGGATGGTGAGACGCTTCCAGTGCGGGACTCCGGCCACGGTGGCGTCGGGGGCGGGAACGCGGCCCTCGTGGATGTACGAGCCCCACGCGCCGGCCGTGATCGGGTTGCGGAGTTCGAGGCGGGCCTCCTCGCGGTCGAGGAGGTCGTCGCACGTCCGGATCGTCGCCCGCCTCCAGCGGGGCACGCCGTCGACGACCGTGTCCGGGACCGGGATGCTGCCATCGCGGACACGCGCGTCGAAGGCCTCCGGGGTGGGGGCGTCCTGCAGTTCGAGTCGGGCCCGCTCAGCATCCAGGAGCTCGTCGGCGTCCGGGATGCTGGCGGACAGCTCCGGGATTCGGTCTCCGGCGACATGGGCCCTGATCTGCTCGGCGTCCCAGATGCGAGTCCGGGTGCCCTTGCGGCTGATCGGCGCGGGCAGGCTCTCGCGGTCCGTGCGCGACAGCCTCTGGCGGTTGGGGTAATAGAGGAGTGCGGCGACTTCGGCGGAACCGATTCCTGTGCGGCCGGCGGGAATCACGTGGCGGTCCTTCCGTGGGTTGCCGTACGGAACTGCTTGGTTGAACGGTGTGAGCCACCCATTGAGATGACAGATAGAACTCTACAGCAAATAATTGAAGTGAAGGGTGTGGGGATCGAATCACCGCCGGCGGCGTGCCGGGGCGACGGGCAGGCCCCCGTCCCGTGGCAGCAGGACGGGGGCCACCGGTTCGGTGTTCAGAGCAGAACGGGTGCGATCCGTTCGCCGAGCCACTGTGCGACGTTGACGGGTACGGCGTTGCCGACCTGTCGCGTCAGGTCGGTGGCCGTGGTGCCGCCGAACTGGTGCTGGTCGGGGAACCGCTGGGCGCGCGCCTTCGTGCGCAGGCGGATCATCTTCACCTCGCATTCGTCGACGGTGCGGCCAGGCTTCACGAGCATGTGGTGATTGCCCTCCGCGGTGATGGCGCCGATCGGCTCGTCGAGCGACTGTACGGTGCAGTGGTTGCGCAGGATCACGAGGAACGGCTCGTCGCCGAACCGCGCCATCCCGATGGCGATCTTGCGTCGCGTCTCCTCGGCGTACGGCTCGAACGTCTTGCGGTTCGGGCGCCCCTCCCCGACGAGCCTGCCGGGTTCGGCCAGATCGATGTGCTCGCGGATGGACCGGGTCACCGGCTCGACCTCCCGTCGGCAGTGGTCGTTGGGGCAGCGATACCGGTACTGGTGCCTGTAGGAGCCGACCTTGAGAACTCCCGGCTGGGCGAACCGCTTTCCCCACACCTGCACGCCGTCGACCGGGCCGCACTCCGGGCAGATGCTGCGTGGCTGAACACGGAGGTCGGGGAGCGCAAGGCCCTTCTTCGTGAACACGAAGAGCACGCGGTGACGGTGTTGCGGCGCCGCCTCGTTGCCGGGCCCGGAGATGTGCGCGGCATCGACCGAGACGAGCTGTCCGTCGTAGCCCATGGCGTCCCACACGCTCGTCCAGGCGGTGAACGGCTTCCAGCGGGTCGCGAAGTCGACCACGTTCTCCCCGCAGACGACGTCGTAGTCGTGGACCTCGGCGGCCCGCAGCAGATCCCAGGCAGTGGCCCGCGTGCGGGACCACTGGGGTGCCGGAGCTCCCCCGTCCGGCGAGTCCTGTTGCGGCTGCTGGCTCGACGTGGAGTTGCGCCCGGCAGGGCTGGCCTCTTTGCAGATCGGAGAGCCGACGGCGACCCGGGTCCTCGGGATGCTCCGGAAATCCAGGTTGTTGATGTCGCACCGGTTGTAGCGGATGCCGGGGAAGTTCATGCGCACCGTGCTGATGGCGGAGGCGTCGTGGTTGGCGGCGTACTGCGGGGCGAATCCGGCTTCGCGGAAGCCGATGAGATCACCGCATCCGCCGGCGAACAGGTGCGTGGTGCTGATGCCGTGCGCGGCAGCGCGACGACGCGGATCTTCCTGCACGGCGTCGCCGCGGTGCAGCGGCCCGAGTTCGTCCTCACGGTGTCCGGCTGGATGGGGGAGCAGGAGGGGCATGGTGACTCCAGGGCGTAGAGGTTCGGAAGGAGCGCTCCTGGCGGCGCGGCCAAGCGCCGCCAGGAGCTGATCGAAGCGTGGTGGAGCGGTCAGCTGAGGCTGGGGAGCAGGCGCTCGCCCGCCCAGTGGGCAACGTTGACGGGGACGGCGTTGCCGACCTGGATGTACCGCTGCTTCACCGTCCCGGTCATGCGGATGCTCGCCGGGAACCGCTGGATCTCCGCGGTCTCGGGGGGTTGCACCATGCGGATCCGGCAGTCGTCGACGGTCGCGGCCGTGCGTACGAGGGCGTGGTGAGGTGTGCACGCCACCGTGGTGAGTGGCTGTCGGACGGTCCGGGGTTTGGCGGTACGGCCGAGGTGGACGATGACGAGGTCCCCCTCGCGGCGCTCCCCGCCGGGTCCGGCGAAGCGCTTGAGCGCGTCCTCGACGCGGGCCCGGGTCGAGGACGGGTAGGGGGTGAATGTCCGGCGGTTCGGCTTGCCGTCGCCGATGCGCTGCTGGGGGAGCGACAGGTCGAGGACGTCCACGACGGGGTCGGTGACGGGGACCGTGCGCCGGTGGCCGCAGGAGCGGTTGGGGCACACGAAGTCGTACTGGATGCCGTAGGAGCCGACCTTCCTCCCGCGAGGGTTGCGCCAGTGTTGGATGCCGAGGACCGGTCCGCACTCCGGGCACACGCACTCCGGCCTCACCCGCAGGTCGGGGGGCGCGATGCCCTTGCGGACCATGACGCCGATGAGCCGGTTGCGGTCCTGCCGGGCCCGCGGGTTCGGGCTGTCGGGGCCGCCGCCCAGGTGCGCGGCGTTCACCGACGCGACCTGGGGAACGTAGCCGAGCAGCTCCCAGGCCTTGAGCCACCAGTCGTACAGCGGCCAGGCGGTCGCGAACCGGGGGACGTTCTCCCACAGGACTGCGTCGTATCGGTGGACCTCCGCCGCGCGCAGGAGGTCGTAGGCGGTGGCGCGGGTCCGGTCCCATGTCGCGGCTGGTGTGTAGTCCTCGGAGGCATCGCCTTGGGGGATCTCCAGTTGGGCGCCTTCCATCACGTTGCCGCCGGCCGGGCTGCCTTCGGTGCAGATCGGCGAGCCGAAGAGCACGCGGGTCCTCGGGAGGCGCCGCATGTCGTAGTTGTTGACGTCGGCGCAGTCGTGGGCGCAGTGGGGGAAGTTCAGCCGGTGACTGGCCACGGCCGTGGGCTCGTGGTTCAGCGCCAGGGTCGGGGTGAACCCGGCTTCCGCCAGGCCGAGGGTGTCGCCGCCGAGTCCGCAGAAGATGTGGGTGCTGGTCGGCCCGTCGCCGCCGAGGGCTTGCTTCCTGACGGGGGATGGTGAGGTGTACAGCCGCACGGGGGCTCCTGGTGAGTGAGGTTCGGATGGGTCCGGGGCCAACCGGACTGACGAATAGAACTCTACCATTAATAAGGCAACTCGGGGGTCGGGCGGCACACCCCGCGACGGCAGATGACACAGCAACACCCGGCCCCCGCCCGCCAGCGACCCCCACCACCTGGGCGACGAACCGCTGCTCGACCACCGGCGGCACTCCGGATGTCAGCACCGTGGAACCCGGCTCCGCGGACTGCTCGAAGAGGATCAGCCACGGGAACCACGTGGTGAGCAAGGCGCTGCCGATGGGCGCGCGGAACGTCACCGCACCGAGGAGCGGCGGGCGCCCGTCGCCGCCCATCAGGGTCGTACTGAACGAACCGACCGCGAGGGGGGGTACGCCCCGGAGATCTGCGGCGGGCAGCGGGTCAGGCGGTCAGGGTGAGGAGCTGCCGGTCCTCGGGCAGGGAGTTGAGCATCTGGTTCCGCCAGGCGCGGGCGTACCGCGGGCAGCTGCTACAGCTCTGGTGAGTGCACCCCGGCATCGGCTCGCGGAACATGGCGTTCTTGGACCACGCCATCGAGTCGGAGGAGTAGAGCAGGTGGGAAGCGCCGTTGCGCAGCCCGGTGACCTTGAACCCGAAGCCATGCAATCGGATCCCCATAGACGACAGGGTCTCGATGATCCGGACGGCTTCCCTGGTCCCCTGGCGGCGGCAGACCGACCCGATGCCGACGACCGGTTCCAGGGTGAGGTCGACACCGGCCTGGTCGTACAGGTCGGCGCACCGCAGGTACTCGTCCAGGGTGAACCCCTGGAGCACGGGCATCCACGGCAGCTCGGCGTCGAGCGTCACCAAGTTCAGGAACGACGCCACCGTCTTGAGCTGGTGGTCCCACACGGTCAGCCCGGTCCGCGCGAGAACGTCCTTCTCCGTCATCCAGTCCTGGATCGCGCAGGCGTCCATCAGGCCGATCTCGTCGTGGTACCGGCGGGCGGCCGCCGCGTACGCGTGCGGGGTGACGGTCCACCGGCCGCGCTGCGAAAGCTCCGTGAACGCGCCGGAGTCGAGCATCCACGGGGTCACCGCGCGCGGCAGGCTCTTGCGGCCGTTGAGACGGTGGTGGGAGATGCAGAGCGGAATGCAGTCCTCGCCGAACTCCCGGCGGGCCAACCACGACGGATCAGGGGTGCCCAGGTAGGTCACGCGGTCGATGTCGGCGTACCACGTCCGCGCAACGTGGACCGGCGCGGGGCGCTTGGCCGCGCCCGTGCGTGCGGCGGGCGCCGGGAGATCGAACAAGGTGCTCGGGGCCGCGGCGGGCGGCCGGGTGATGTCGGTGGCGGGACCGCGGGCCTGCTTCCGGGCGCGGGGTGGTGAGGTGTGCAGCCGCACGGGGACTCCTGGTGAGTGAGGTTCGGATAGGTCCGGGGCCAACCGGACTGACGAGTAGAACTCTACCATAATCAATGCGGCTCGGGGGTCGGGCGGTAGCCCCGGCGCGCCAAGTTGACGGGGCGGGACATGGTGAGTGGCTGCTGGGCGGTCCGTGGATTGGCCTTTCGGCCGAGATGGAAGATGACGAGGCCGCCCCCCTTGCGGCGCTCCCCGCTCGGCGTGCCAGCGGCGCGCTGTTGACGACGCGCGGAACGTCACCACGTCGGCCGCCCGGCGCCGTCCATCCGGGTCGTACTGAGCAACCCGACCGCGAGGGGGATCCGCCTCCGGAACTCCGAGCCGGGCAGGAGCGCCCGCGCAGGGCGCTGTTGATCACCTGAACCGGGTGACAACGGGAGACGGATCGCGTGCCGGAAGCGGTGATGCGTAGAGCCGGAGGGAGGCGTGACCTGCATGGTGAGCGTCACGTGCACACCCCTGGGTGAAACGGAGCGGGCAGACCGAGGCCGCGCGCCGGAGGGCGGGAGCAGCGGGTCGAGTTCGTCGGATATCGGCGGCGTACAGCGGAACGGCGGCGGAGATACCGTCAGAACAGCGCGAGTTGATCCGTCGCCGCTCTACCTCGTGCCGGTGAGGCCGGAGCAGAGCGTCCGCCGGGCCGGTGACCGCCCTCGGGCCGGGAGCCCCATGCAGGGAGTCCATCGATTCGTCCAACGAAGCCGGACAGCGGCCGCGACGAACCGGAGCTACTGCGGGGGAGCTCGAATCCCTCCCGCGACTGCGGAACGGGAGGCGCCGTTGAGGGCGGCGCCGCCACGGCGGGTACCGGGCCCTGCGCGCCCTGAAACCGGGCCTCGACCGCCGAGAAGGACGATTCGACGTCGGGGCAGAAGCCCCCTTCGTCCTCCCACCGATCGTACGCCGCAGACTGAGAGCGCAGCTGTTCCTGCTCGGCGATCGTGAGGGGCCGCTGGTAGAGCCGCAGCGCGACACGGTTCAAAGGAGGCAGGCGGCGCCCGGCGGCCTTCTTCTCCTCCTCGCACATCGAGCTCCTCGCGGCGTTCGCGTAGCGGGCCTCGTACGCCGCCCGGTCATCCGCGTACAGGCCTGCCGGGTACAGCCGAGCGAGAGCCAGTGAAACCCGGCCCATCGGACTCAGAGCAAGTACACGTGTGCCGCCGGACCGACGAACCCCTGTGAGGAACCGAGCGGCGTAGAGCGCTCTGGTTCGCTCCCGGCTGATCAACCGACCGCCCTCCCACACACCTGCGCGAGCAGCGCGACGAGCCTGGCCGCCCCTCCAGTACAAAGCACCAGAAGCCGCCGCCTCCAGCACCCGCACATGCCCCGCCGTCCAGCCGAGCTCCGGAACATACTTTTCGGCGTAATAGCGGTTCGCCGCATCCAGATCCCGATTCTCGCTGTCTATGCCGGTGGCGGCCCGCGCCGCTTCCTCCTCCTGAGCTTCCAGCTCCCGCACCATAGATTCGCGCTCGGCGCGTTCCTGGTCCGTGGGCGGCTCCGTCAGGGACATACGCAGCGCACCAGCGGTCTCCTCGACGCCGGCGGCTGTCTGCGCGCGAACCGCCGCGTCAACCGCCCAGACGGCGTACTGGAGCAGGGACCGAACCGGCGCACCCTCGCTCTCCTGCTGCTGCGCCGCCACCGCGTACCGCTCGGCCTCGCACGCTTCCATGTGTGCCACGTGCATGATCTTCTCCAGGCGCGGCGCCCGACCGGAGGTCGCGCGGCATGCCGCCTCCATCGCTTCGTCCGCGGCCGCGACCGCCGAGTCGGCAGCCTGCCGCGCGACCTGGACGTACCGTTGCGTGGACGGATCTCCCGGCACGCACGAGCGCTGGTTCTTCACCGTCCGATCCCTTCGATCTGGCCCAGGCCGGGCGTCGCGTGGGTGGCCGGCCCGCGGAGAGACGCCCCGAACTGCATCCGCAGCGAGGCCAGACGCCCCAGGTACAGGGCAGTCCTGGACGTGCCGACGTACCCGGCAAGCGCGGTGCCCGCCAGCGGCCGGACGGCTGCCCCGTGCTCCGCATCCGGCGCGGCCGCCCGGCGGATCAGCTCGTCAGGGACGGTCGGCGACGGCACCATCGGCACCGACGCGTGCACGGTCCGGGGCTCCTGCCTGGACTTCGCGTGGCAGCCTGGACGATCGGGCTGGGCCGTCACGGCGGCGGGGATGTCGAACAAGCTGAGCGTCTGCATGGTGGAGAGGTGCTCGCGGTCGTACGCGGCCGGGACGTTCGGCACGGGCAGCTCTCCGAGCGGGAGCGGGGCGCGGCGCTGCAGGACGCTCGGCGTGGCCGGCGGGGTGGTGGTGAGGTCGAGCAGGGAGATGGTGTCCACGGTGGGTTTCGGTACGCGGGGGAGGGAAGCCGGGCGAGTCGACGCCGCGCCCGGCTGGGGCGGGTCAGTGCAGGGTGCGGATGAACTCGGCGGTCTGTTGCTGCCGGTGGCCCTGGGCCAGGCGGCGCACGTCGTCGTGTCCGTCGCCCGTGGCGGACCACGTACGGCAGGTGCAGCCCGCCGCGCTGGCCCGGGAGTAGACCAGCCCGCCCCCGGGGGTCTGCCGACCGGCGGTCACCATCCCCGTGTCGGCCGGACGCATGTACCCGGCCGGTGCGATGGTGTGCGTCCGGTGGTCCTGGGCGTGCATGGCCAGTCGGGCGGCGAGCGAGACACGGACCGGCGTGCGGGTCTCGGGGAGGTACCCGTTCGACGTCGCCTCGTACGGCTCGCCGAGCACGACCAGGCCGCGGGCCACCAGCCGCGCCGCAGCCGCCGGGGCGGCGCCTCCGAAACTTGCCAGGATCCGGCCGACTCGGTCACGGAACTCCCGCTCGGCCACGTCGATCCGGTACGCCGCGCACCCTGAGATGTCGTTCAGGCTCTCGCGCACCGTGGCGGTGAGCGTGCCGACCGGCGTCACGGGCTCCAGCGTCACGGTGCGCGTCCTCGGGAGGATGCTCCGCCCGTTGTAGATGTCCCGCTCGACGATGGCGCCGCCGGTGCGGGTGGCTTCAATGCGGTACCCGCGCCGCACGGCGGTGCGCAGTAGGCGCAGCGCATGGGCCTCGGTGGACGTTTCGGTGGCGGTGTCGGTGTCGGCGTGAATGATGGTCTTGGTGAACATGCTGATCCTCCAGGACAAGAGCAGGGGGCGGCGGGGCCCGGGGTGCGGCAGTACGGCCGCACCCCGGGGCGCGCGGTCAGCCGGTGAGGAAGCGCTTCGCGGCCTCGCCCGGGGTCAGCTCCTCGCCGTCCGGGAGACGCCACCGCAGAGCGCCCCCTGCGGCCGCGCTGTTGACCATCCGTCCGGGGGCCCGGACTCCCGCAGCCGTGTTGGGATCGATTTCCGCGTGAACTCGGTCGTGACGGTGATGCCGTTGCTGGTGGTCGACGACACGACGCGGGGCGCCAGCGCCTTGCGGGGCAGGCCACGCAGCTCCCCGACGGGGGTGGACAGTTCGGAGGAGCGCAGCCGACGCAGTCCCACGCCGCCCTCACGACGGGACACAGGGCCAGCAACCGGGTCGGCCTCCACCACCTTCATCGCCGCAGTGCGGGTCTCCCCGCCCTTCACCCGGGCGACTTCCCGGCCGTTGCGGTCCAGCACGGACCACACCAGGGTCAGTTCGCCCTCGGGCTCCGAGAGAGGCTTGGGCATCGGGTGCAGGTCGGCCAGGGCGACCCGGACGGTCTTGCCGTTGAGCCGGGCACTGCTCGCGTCGACGTTGCCGTCGGCGTCGGGCACGGAATCGATGAGGACGACGTCGCGGCGCTTCTCGTCGCCGTCGAGGAGACGCACGGCGGCCGTGCCAACGGGGTACTGGGCGGCGAGGCGCGCCAGCTCCGCGACGGCGCGCACCTGCTCCGGGGACACATCGCCAAGTCGGGTGTAGTCGTCGCCCAGGCGTTTCGTCAGGGCCTGGCGGACGTGGGCGACGATGGCCTTCACGTGGGGCAGCCGTCCGGCCGCGCGCAGCTCCGCCCGGCGGGCACCGAACGCGGCGTCGTCCGCCCTCCAGCTCAGCCCGTGCGCCTCGTGCTGCACCACGACCTGGCTGAGGTACTGGGGGCCCTCGTTCCCCACGATGTCGGCGTGCGCGGTCGCGATGCGGTCGAGAAGGTCAGCGACCTCTGCGAGGGTGACCACGGGGTCCGGGGCCTCCTCGGCCACCGGCGTCGGGTCGGCCTCGGGCTGGGGCTGCTCGGCGGGCTTGTCCTCGACGACGGTCGCCGCCGTGGCCTCGTACCGGGAGGCGTGCGGGTTCGACGACCGGGGAGCCCGTACCGCCTTCTTGTACTCCTCCTGCGAGCTGAACCCGAAGTGCACGAACCCGTTGCCCAGGTCCCCCCAGGTGATCCACCGGACCGGGCGGCCGCCCTTGGTGAACGTGACCGGCTCGCCGGTGGTCGGGTGCGTGGTGCTGTACGTGATCTTGGTGCTGGCCATGATGCGATCTCCTCGGGGAGTCAGCGGGGAAGGGGGGCGAAGACGGTGGGGCACAGGCCACGGGGCTCGTAGAGCCGGCGGACCCGCTGCTCCTCCTCGGCCCGGCGCTGCTGGGCGGCTCGGATGGCGTCCGGAAAGTCGCCGTACCGCTCGACGTCGTAGTCCTCTTCGGCGATGTACCGCCCGTCGTACACGCGGTACAGCGCCGCTGACGGCTCCAAGGTCGCCCAGCTGTCGGTGACGACGGTGAGCACCCCGATACCGCTGGACATCGCCTCGTAGACCAGGCGCGTCACCGCCCGCAAGGCGTCCTGCTGGCACACTCCGAAACCGGCCCGGCCACCTTGGGCGGCGATGAACTGCAGCTCGGCGCGCCGCTCACGGACCCTCCAGCCGTCGACGTGCCGGATATGGAGGGTGTGGAAGCCGGAGCCGATCTTGTCGAGGACGGTGGCGATGACGTGCTGTGCGGTGGGGCGTGTTTCGGGCATGGCGAATCTCCGGTCTTGGGTGCGTGGGGAGGATGCCGGGGCGCGGCGCGTACGGTCGCGCCCCGGCGGGAGGAGCGGGGAAGGTCAGCGGGCGACGTCGTTCTTGTCGGGGGCGGCAGCGGTTCGCCGCCCCCTCGAAGCGCTCTAGCTCGCGCGCTGTGCCGGGACGGCGAACGTCCTCTGGTCGGCGCGCGTGAGGCCGCGCTCGTCCAGGCGCCGGAGAGTGTCGCTGTCGATGCGGTGCAGCCAGGCCCAGTCCCTGAGGAGCCGACCGTCGGCGGCGTGGAAGGCGATGACTCGCCTGTGGGATTCGCCCCCGGGAAGGGTGTGCGACACCTTGTAGACGTAGCCGTCGCGCACGATGTCGATGGCGTCCGTGGGCCACCAGGTACCGGTGTCGGCGGTGAAGCTGGCGGGTCGGGCGTGATTGAGCGCGAGGTAGTTCCCGAAGCCGAGGAGCGTGCTGCGGTCGTTCAGGTCCTCGCAGTCGTGTTCGTCGTGTTCCCCGGCCGAGAAGATGGAGTAGTGGGGGAAGAGGAGGAAACGGCCGTCGTAGTGCTCGGTCATGCTGCCGTGGTAGGTCACGGCGGTACCGGCTACGGGGAGTTCGAGGGCGGTGGCGCGCGGCGTGGGGATGGGCACGTGTTCTCCTGGTGTTCGGTGGAGTGCGGTTCGGTGTCGGTCGCGGCCAAGCGACCTGACATATAGAACTCTACCATAAATGAAGTGATCGTCAAGGGTCTCCTGGCTGTGTCGCACACGGTCAAGCGCGCCGACCCCGGGGCGAGCCGGGCCCCGTCGAAGTCGCGGCTCATAGGTCGCGGGCCCGGAGGGCTGCCCTGCACGGGCAGCTGGGCGGCGTGTGCCGGACTCCCGGCCGACAGGGGCGTCGCCATCGAAACGGCGGACGGATACACGGCGGTCCAGGGCCCTGGCCCTCTCCCGCCGGCCTTCACGGTCAGTCGCTCGGGCCGGGCTCGCGTACCTCGTCCTGCACCAGTGCGCGCAACACCCGCTCGGCCTGCGCTCCGGTCAGCCGGGACAGTTCGATGCGGACGTGTGTCCCGTCCTCGGTGGTGGTGACTTCGGCGAGCGCCTGCGCGATGCTGGGAGCTGCCCCGTGATCGGGGCTGAGAGGGGCGACGGGGCACACAAGGCGCCAGGTGGAGCCCTCGCCGCTGGCGCTGCGCTCGCACCGGGCGGGGCCCGCTGTCATGCCAGGCACGGAGGCGAGCTGACGGGCGAGCGCCCTGGTCTTCTCGTCCTTCGCCCGTTCCGCCTCCACCCGCTTTCGCCACAGGGCTAGCCCGGCGTCGAGCTGGGGCAGCAACCGGCGGCGGATCTCGGCGGCGATCTGCCGTGGCGGCTTTGTTCCGGCCACGGTGATGCGGCCGAACTTGATGTCCGCGTGGTAGATGACGATGCTGCGGGGCGGCTCGGGCCTCCGGCCGTGAATGTGTACACGTCCGAAGTCCCGGCCCCTGGCGTACGGGTCGACGAACAGACGGATACCGCGGCCCTCCTGGCGGCTGCTGAGAAGGGCGCTTCCCCGCCCCCGTCCGCGCCCCTCCTGCGCTGTCGTGATCCAGAATCGTCGAGGCTCCTCGTCCGACTCACAGGTCCAGTCGGGGCCGAGCTCGGCGGCCACGGCAAGGGCCAGATTTCTCATTTCGGGCAGGGCGATGCTGCTCACGGAAGGTTCCTCTTCTACGGAGAGTGGACAGGACGTTCGGGCCGGCGGGCCGCCCGCGTTCCGGGCGGCCCGCGGCGCAGCTACTTCTGCGGGCGCGGAGCCTTCTTCGCGCGCAGTTCCTTCATCCGGGCGGCGGACATCTGCCCCGTGACGCCGTCGTACGGCATGCGGTCGTTCCACGAATAGGCGCGGGTGGCATCGCTGATCACCGGCCGCACGTCCGGCCCGCCGGGAACCGTCAGCGACTTGGCGTTGACCCTCAGGACCTCGTACCACCGGCCGTCGCTCTGGGCGTAGTCACCCTTCACGAAGTGCGACGGGCCGTAGACGACGAACCCGTCAGCCTCCGCCTGGGCGATGAGCGTCCGCCAGTACGTGAGCTCCTCGGCGGTCTCTTCCTCTTCGCGGAGCAGGTCCGCGACACCCTCCGGCGTCAGTGACCTCCTGTGCCCGTCGGCGGACTTCCCGTCCAGCCACTTGTGGATCCGGCACAACTGAACCTCCAGCCGGCCGATGCGGCGCAGCGTCGTGGCGGGTTCGTTGCGGTACCGCTGATGGTCCACCACCGACTTGGCGCACGCGGCGAGATACGCGGCCCGCTTGCCCTCCGCGACGGCCTTTCCCTCCATGCGGTGGGTCCGGTCGCGCGCCCGCCGGTCCGCCGGGTACGAATAGCGCCCGGGCATCATCGGCTGACCCAGAGGGATCGCCGCGCTGCGCTCCCGCGCCTGCTCGCTCAGCCGGTCGCCGTTCGCCTGCGCCCGCGTGGCCCGCTCGCTGTAGCCCGCGGCCCGGCTCTCCGACCGGCTGTTGCGTTCGGCCTCGGCTACCGCGAACGGGCGCCGGACGTCCTCTTCCACCACGGTCCGTACTTCGAAACCGGCGGCCCGCAGGGCTGCTGACGCGGAATTGATCTTCGACTGCTGAGCGGCCCGGTCACGGGAGTTGCGGATACCGATCTGTTCGATGGACGGGAAGTAGCGGAAGCCGTGCGAGTGGAGAACTTCGTAGACGCCGTCCCCCTTTACGCTGCCCTCGATGAGCGTGCCCTCGGCACGGGTGTGACGAATAGTGATCACTCGAACTCCCTGATGATGCGTGTGGTTCGGTGCGGCGGGAAGGGCCAACCCCTCGGCGCATGACATTTAGAATTCTGCAACTATTGATTTGGTCACCCGGTGCCGCCGGTCCGGACGCGGCGGCACCGGCGGTTAACTCCGGCCGTACGTGGTCAGGCGGGAGGTGCTTGCCCCCCCCCCCCCCGGGGTGCCGTGCCGGGCGGGTGCCGGCGCGGCACCCCGGGGGAGGGGTCAGGGGCGGGCGTGCCGGTTGCAGGGGCGGGCGTTGTCGACGCGGACCAGTTCGGAGAGCTGGACCCACTTGCGCCACGCCTCCATGACCTCCCGGAGCCACTTCTCGGGCTGCTCGGCCTGGTGGGCGTTGTCCATGTTCAGGACGTAAATGGTGTGGGCGAGCGTCGACTCCGTGCGGGCCATGGCCCGGGAGACCGGGCGCAGCGGGTTCGGGTAGGGCAGGGGGCGGCCGGTGAGCGGGGCCAGCGCGTAGCTGGTGAAATCCGGGGCGAAGCGGGTCTTCGGGAACTGCTCGGCAAGGTGCTCGGCCTCCACCAGCTCCCCGGTCGCCTCGACCGGCAGGGAGATGCGTTCGCGGCCGACGGGGATCTGGTCATCGAGCTGGTGGGCGGCTTCGGTGAGGTGGTCGGCGATCCGGTGCAGGATCCGGGTGGAGGTGGCCGGGGCCCACCGGTCGCGGGCGATGTCGGCGATGAGGCGGGCGCGGGTGGCGGCGGTCATATACCGGGCGTCGCGCCAAGCGGCGAGTGCGGACATGGGTGTCTCCCTTATGGGGTGGTGTGCGGGGGAGGTCACCGGGCCGGGGATGCGGTCGCCCGGCCCGTGAGGGGTCTGTCAGGCGGTCACGATCCGGTCCCAACCGGCGAGCTCCTGGCGGACGAGCGGGTACAGCTCCGGGTCGAGTGGCCGCACGGTGTGCGCGAAGCACTCGGCCAACGCCTCGTCCGTCGGCTCACGCCGTACCGGGGGCTCGGCGCACACCGTCTCGGCCCGCCACTTCGCCGCGAACCCCCGGGCCCGGCGTACGTCCGTCTCCGACCACTCCCGGGGGGCGGAGCCGGTGGCCGGCTCCGGGCCCGGCCCGTGGCCGCTCCGGCGGGGTGCTGCGGTACGTACCGCTGGTTCTCCACCACGATCGCCGCCTCCGCGTCCTGGTAGAACGAGGTCCGGTTGAAGCGGAGGTTCTTCACGGCGCGCCGGACCTGATCGGCGGGCACCCCTTCGTGGCGCAGCTCCCCGGACAGGTACAGGTCGTGCGGCACGTCGGCGACGTCGTCGACGGTCGGCGGCACCGGGCGCAGCTCCCGCACCGCGCACGGGCGCACCCCGTACGTGACGCCGTCCTCGTCGGGCTCCACCGCCCGGACGTTGAAGTGCCCGGCGGCCCAGTTCGTCACCGTGCCCTCGTACTCGTCCAGGACGTACGTACGGCGGGTCTCGTGTCGGTAGAACGTGCCCCGGACGATCACCCGGTCCCCTTCCACATACCGCTCCCGCTCCGGCTTCTGCTGCATGGCGATCTCGGCGGAGGTCGCCGGGCGCAACCACACCTCGCCCCGGACGTCCCCGTACACGATCTGGGCCGTCCCGGCAGACTCCGACATCTCCCGTACACCCCCGCTCATGGCGTTGTTGATCTCCCGCAGGGCGTCCAGGGTCGGGATGCGCTCCGGGGTACCGCCGTTCACCGTCCGCATGTGCCACCGCACCGGGCGCAGGTCCGACAGCAGCGGTACGCCGGGCTCCCCCTCGGGGCCGTCGACCCGGGCGACGATCTGCCCGTCGGACGCCCAGACGTCCCGCAGGTGCCCGTACCAGGCAGGCACGTAGTCCCAGCCCTTATCCGTCTCGACCTTGTGGCCGGAGACCTCCACCAGGTCACCGAGGGACAAGCCCGACGCTTCCCGCGCCGCCTCCACGTCCACGGACGGAACGGCCGCGCGCCGCCGGAAGGTGAAGACGATGTCACCCGGCCCGTTCTGGACCCCGCGCCAGTCCACCGTGAACAGCTCGGCCGTGCCCTCGACCCGCGCCCCGTCACCGTGCTTGATCGCCACCGCCAGGGCCAGACGCTCCCGACTGCGGCGGGCACGCTTCACGCCGTCCCGCGGCGCCACCCGTGCCCTCGAGGGCACCGTGCTTGATCGACGCCAGGGCCAGACGCTTACCCGACTGCGGCGGGCAATGCCGCTTCACGCCGTCCCGGCATGCCGTGACGTTGTAGACCGCACTGGTCATGTCGGCAGCCGACAGCGACGCGTACAGGGCCGGGTAGGGGTCAACGACGGGCGCTTCCTCGACGGCGGCCGGGTCCGTCCACAGGCGGGCGGAGACCGGCGTGCACCCGTACAGGCGGGCCGGGACCGGCCGGCTGCTCCGGTACGCGCTGATGGCGTCGACCAGCTCCTTGTCACGCCCCCGCGGGTCCCGCTCGCCCCCGTCCGCGATGCTGTCGGCGAGCGCGGCAACCTCGTCGGGCGTCATGTGGTGAAGCTGCTCCCGGATCGCCCAGTACCGCTCTTCACGAGTGAAGATCACCCGGACCAGCTCCGACGCGGCGCGCTGCCGGATGACGCGGCGCACCGTCGTCTTGTTCGCCTTGCCGTGGTCCGTGTCCGCGACTTGGGACAGCGCAGCGTCCACCAGGTCGACCGTCACCACCCTGTGGTTGTGCAGGCGTGCTGCATCGAGGATCTGGCCATGTGCGAGGCGAGGGCACCAGGGCCGTCACAGCTGCATGCTGAGTACTCCCGACAGCTTGAGTTCGGGATGACCGGCGTTGCTCTCGCCGGGGATGGCGGGCCGGGGCTTCCAACATCGCCGCCGTGACCCGTGGGAAGGGCTTCTGTATTCGCTCGCTGGACCGATCCAGCGCGCGGGCGCGTCTGGGAGCGGCAGGGGGATGCGCGTGCCCTGCTTCCGTTCCGGCGGGGGCCGGCCCGGGGGCGGGGCGCACCGCCCGCCGAGGTGGCGGGCGCTGCGGGCTACGTGGCCCCGCTCGGGTGGTGATCACGTGACACGTGAGGGGCGGGGGGCCGGTACGCCCGTGTGATCGATGGCGTACCGGCCAGAGTGGGTCAATCGCCGAAGGTGCACGTTCCGGCGAGACCGTGCCGGTCGTTGGTGGCGATAGCCGGCGATGAGGTCGTCGTGGTGGCCGTAGTCGCGCCAGCCGAAGGTTGGTGGCGGGCGCCCCTGGCGATGAGGTCGTCGTGGTGGCCGTCGCGCCACCAGCGGGCGTCTGCGTCCCACGCGCTCTCGCCGACGATGAAGCCCCTGAACATGCCACCGTCGTGCGAGCGGTACAGCCCGAGTCCGCTGGACAGGTCTTGGCCCAGCTCCGGGCAGGCGGTGAGAACGGCCTCGAAGATCGTCCGGACAGTGGTGGCGGTCCACGAGTTGGCAGGGTGCGCGATGGACTCGAAGAATACTCCCCGGGCCTCGGGGTCGATGCCCTCGATCGAAGCGGCGTAGAGCAGTCGAGCGACGTCGTCGGGAACGACCGCGTACGTGCGCCCGTGGTGGTCGGTGTCGACGGTGACATCGCCCACGGTGAGGGCGGGAGGGGTGGTCATCACGGAGAGGACTCCTTCAGTGATCTGCGGTTCGGTGTCGTGAGGAGGGCCAACCCCTCACGGTGTCTGACATATAGAATTCTACCATGGATTACGCGCTCATAGGCTCCAGAGGGTGACTTGGCGATACGTGATAGGAGGAATTTCCGTTTGCCCGGGGATGGGCTCGGCTCCGGCGTCCGGAAGCCGAGTTGTGCGCTTGCGGCGGGAAGTCGACACGTCCGCCTCGGAGATACCGACGGCGGCCGGCTGATCTGTCGTCGAGGAGGACGGCGATTCGGTATGGGGCATTCGCTTCTTTCGGCTGACGGAACGGGGCTCATGAGCCCCGTTCCGAGGGGTGGGAGCTCGACGGACAGCACAGCCAAGCGCGGAGATGGCCAGGTGGCCGGGGCGCAGCGCAACGCCCCGGCGGGGGAGCCGTCAGGCGGCGTCGGTGCTCAGGCGGCGGGTGGCGGCCTCCTCGCGGACCTCGCGGGCCGTGTCGCGGACTACCCCCATGACCATCTCGGCCTGTTCAGGGGAAAGACGCTCCGCACCCTCGCGCGGACCCTCCTCCGCCTCGACGACGGCGAACACTGCCGCGAAGATCTCGGCGGCCAGATCTTTCGGCGGCGGGGCGGCCTTCATCCGGCGGGCAGCCATGCCTTTCGCGGCGTCGAACTCGGCGAGGGCGGCGGCGACCTCCTGCCCGTAGTAGAAGGCGGAACCCCACCCGTTCTCGACGTACTCCCTGCGCACGGTCTCCTCCGCGATGGGCAGTCCGTCACGGATCGCACGGTTCACTTGCCCGCGTTCCATCAGACCGTCGCGAACGTACATGTTCAGGACGTCGCGGGCGGCTCGCTCGGTGGCGCTCATCTTCCGGGCCATGCTGGGCTGGTCCTCTCGCTGTTCGTTCGGAGTGCCGGGGCGCGGCTGCGCCCCGGCGTGTGGGGCGGGAGCGGGTTCAGGTGGTGGCGGTGGCCTCGGCGGCGCGGAGGCGGGCGTCGGCCCACATCCTGATGAGCGCGGAGCCTGCCTGCCCGGCGGCCTCACCGGCCGTCGCCCCGGCCTCCATGGGCAGTCCGTCACGGATCGCACGGTCACTTGCCCGCGTTCCATCAGACCGTCGCGAACGTACATGTTCAGGACGTCGCGGTCGACTCATCTTCCGGGCCATGCTGGGCCGGGTCCTTCTCGACAAGTTCGTTCGGAGTGCCGGGGCGCGGCTACTTCTGGTTGAGGGCGCGGGCGGCGAACGCGACGATCAGGCCCACGGTTGCCGGCTGTGGCCTGGGCGGCAGTGAGAGGGGCGCTGTACTGGCGCATGGTCAAGGCCTTTCGGTCTGTGTCCGGTTGGCGGGGGAGGGGGGCCGGGGCCTCGGGCTCCGGCCGCCCCTCCTCCCAGGTCTGTGGTTCGGGCGTCACGAGAGGGGCCAACCCCTCGTTACTGACAAATAAAACTCTACCATGGATCATGAACTACTCAGGTGCACCACATAGCTGCCGTCACCGCCGCTCCGCGTAGACCGCTGCCCGGCGCGCACTAGCACCTGTTCCGCCCGCGCCTTCCGATGGACCCCCCATGCCCAGTCCCGGAGTCGCCCCGCACCTTCCAACGCCGCGACGGTTCCCACATGAGGCTCCGCGCCGCCCCCTCCCAGCCTGTGGTTCGGCACGTCACGCTGCGAGGGGCCAACCCCTCGTTACTGACAAAGTACGCTCTACCATGGATCATGAACTACTCAGGTGCACCACATGCTGCCGTCACCGCCGCTCCGCGTAGACCGCTGCCCGACTCCAGGAACATGCGCCCGCGCCTCCTGCTCCAGAACCGCGAGGGCAACCCTCGGCCACCGCTCCGCGCCCTGAGCCGCCTCGAAGTGGACATCGATCCAGCACGACACCCGGGGATCGTGCAGAACATCGAACGCGTGCGGAGCCTGGGGCGACGGGACGGACCCGCCCCGAGTGCGCCCGAAGGTGTGCTGCGAACCCCGCGACGGTCGGCGGCTCCTGCGTCCGTTCGAGCCGCACCAGATGAGCGACAACCCAAGGCAGCTGCCAGGCAGGCGAACCGTACGGGGCGCTGGGCATGGCCCAGGAGCAACGCTGCGTGCCGCTCTCATCCGTGACCGAGACGCGCAAGACGAACAACGACGGAGAAGCGATGGACAGACGCATGAGCACCTTCTGAGATCGGCGCGGAACTGACCGCGCGGCGGGTCGGCGAAGGAGAAGCGGCGGCCGGCGTCCGTTCGAGCCGCACCAGATGAGGGACCCCAAGGCAGCTGCCAGGCAGGCGAACCGTACGGGGCGCTGGGCATGGCCCAGGAGCAACGCTGCGTGCCGCTCTCATCCGTGACCGAGACGCGCAAGACGAACAACGACGGAGAAGCGATGGACAGACGCATGAGCACCTTCTGAAAGGTCCGGCGGTTGGGCCAACGCGCGAAGCGAGAAGCGCTTCGGCCGGACGAACCGTCGGGACCGGACGGCAGCGCGGGGTACCCTGGGTGAGTCACGACTCCCGGACTCGTTCGGTGTGTTGTGGTTCGGAAAGGTCCGGCGGTTGGGCCAACCGCGCGAGCGGTCCGCTTCGGCGGACAACCGCCGGACCACCAACCAGTGGTGCCCCCGGTAGTCAGCTCTGACGCTGAGAGGCCCCCAACTGTGCGATGGGTGGCGCAGGGCCTCTACGGAGGCCCTGCGCCACTCACGTTTACTGCTCGGTGTCGGCCCCGGCCTCGGGCTCGGCCTCGGTGTCGGCCCCGGCCTCGGGCTCGGCCCCGGCCTCGGTGTCGGCCCCGGCCTCGGGCTCGGCCCCGGCCTCGGTGTCGGCCCCGGGCTCGGCCTCGGGCTCGGCCCCGGGCTCGGCCTCGGTGTCGGCCCCGGCCTCGGGCTCGGCCCCGGCCTCGGTGTCGGGCTCGGTGTCGGCCCCGGCCTCGGTGTCGGGCTCGGTGTCGGGCTCGGTGTCGGCCCCGGCCTCGGTGTCGGGCTCGGTGTCGGGCTCGGTGTCGGGCTCGGTGTCGGGCTCGGTGTCGGGCTCGGTGTCGACCAGGGCGACCGGAGCAGACTTCTCTGCGAACGCCGCGATTACGCCATGCTCGTGGTCAGAAAGGACGTAGCCTTCGGCCGCCAGGAACTCAAGCCATTCGACGTCGCTCGCGGCCGGCGACTCCCACACCTTGTCGTGCATCGCGGATTCGTACGCCGCTGCGACCTGTGCCAACAGCAGCTGAGGGCGACGCGCCTTGCCCGTCCGCTGGATCAGTTGCGCGAACGGCTCCTCGCCCTTTTCCGGGGATGCTCCAACGAAAGCCCCGATCATCTCGGCTGCATGGCTTCCCGTCCTGTTCAAGAAGCGGCGGTAAAGATCCGACCCAGGACGGTGGACTCAGGACGGTGGACAGAATCAGCAGCCACCCACCCTCGGAAAGGGACTTGCCCTTGCACAGCTGCGCGATGAACGCGTGACGCACCTCTCGCGCTGCCCGGGCTGCACGGTTCTGCTCGATGACCTTCTTACGGTGCTGCCGCTCCGTCTCCTTCGCCTTCGCCTCCTCTTCCAACGTCGGCGATCCGGTACGTCGGTGCCCGTATTCCTCAGGACTCGTGCAGACGAAGACAGGCGCGCAATCGTCGTCCAGCCACGCCGCGTGTCCGGCGCACGCAGCACCGTGCGCCTCCGGGGTCAGTGCCCGACCGGTCGCCGTCGTCAGCGCCGTAAGCCGTTGCACAGTCGTGCTCCAGCGGGGGCGGTCTACGACCGTCACGCCTGCCTCCTCCAACGCCTGCCTGGCGGCCGCGACCTTGGCAGCTTCGGCCTGGGCCTGACGCAGGGAGGACAGGGCGTGCTGCCAGTGCCCATTGCCCTTACGGGCCTCCTTGTCCCTTTGCTTGGCCCGCGCAAGCTCCTCGGCGGCACCCTCGAAGTGCTCAACGTCTTGGAGGTCGGCAAGCTCGGCAAGATCGAAGCCGTACCGTGCACCGTCCTGCATACCCTCGGGCGTGAGCGCAGAGGCCTTCTTCGCGGCCTTCATCTCGTTGCGCTTGACTCCCAGGATCGACGCGGCGCGCCGACGGTCCGTCTCGGATACCCCGATCAGCTCCAACTGCGCTGCACCGTTTACCGTGTCACGCTCTGTCATCCGGGCACGCTGGGTGTTCTCCACCAGCGACAGAAGCAGCGCCTCGTGATCGTTCTCCACAAGGTTGCTACGGACGAACGCAGGAACGGGATACCAGGGCTTGGCCTTGGCCTTGGCCTTCTTCTTGGCCGCGAGAGCAGCGAGCCAACGGCGCTGGCCCTTGAACACGCCGAACCGCCCGTCCCCCAGCGGACGCACACTGATGGGGTCCTGGACCCCGATGCGCTCGACGGACGCCAAGAGAGCTGCGTCCGGCTTCGCGTTCTGCGTGCGGGCGTTCCGTTCGTCCAGGACGATCAGCTCTGGGTCCAGCTCGACCAAGTCGCCCAGCTCGCCCAAAACGTCAAAACGTCAGCATGTCTGTGGTGGTGCTCTTCTTGCTCACGATGGAATTCCTTCTCCGTCAGTGTGTGTGCGGTTCGGTCGTCGGGGAGGGGGGCCAACCCCTCCCCGACGTGCTGACAAGTAGAACTCTACCATGGATCATGCGCTAAAGCGGCAGTGTCGCCCTGACGAGAGAGGCGAAAGGTGTGACATATGAGGTGACAAAAGGAATGACAGAGGAAGTAACACAGGGTGTGACACAGGAAGTGACAGCGGAAATTCTCGGCCGCGCCGATTCCTGCTGTTCAGACACTGCATCTTCCGTGGTGACCACTCAGACTTCCTCTTCTGCTGCCCTCTTTTGCCTGTGATGTGGGGGAGGTGTTGGGACTGGGGTTGGTGGCGGCTTCGGAACGGGCGGCGCTGCGCTTGCTATTGAAGGAGCTGCGTCGACCGTGGGTCGCCGCGAAGCTGAGGGGCGGGCGGGCGCGCTTCTACCCTCCGTCAGCTTCCAGAAATGCACCCTCCGCATTTTCTATTAGCTGGCCCTTTTATCGGCCATCTTCGATTTGCGATGACCATTGCGCTCATTCGCTAAGACCGGCCTTTCTGGCGTCTTGGATGCACGGCCCGGGGGTGAAGCAGAAACCCAATTCCTACACAGGTGCTGCATCACGATGCAGCACCTGTGAACCGCCCACGGGAGGGGGGTAGGGGGGAATCCCAATCTCTACATGGGGTGCGCATCTGATGCACCATCGGGCGGGCCATTCCACCGGCCCGCCCGACCACCCCGGGCCCCAGCCCCCTCCCTGTAGTCAGCCTGCCCGCGACAGCGGGCCACCCAAGCCCCGGACAGTCGGGGCAGGCTGACCGGCCGTCCGGGGCGGGCGTGCCGGAGCGGAGCGGAGAGCACGCAGGGCCGCGAATGCGGACCGCGAATTCCGGAGGAATTCATAATGCAATTCCGGAGGAATTACATAAAGCCCGTAGGGCTTTATCGTCTTTATGATCCGTAGGATCATGCGTCGTTCCTCCGGAGGAGGACGCGC
>NZ_CM147704.1:6347500-8180968 GCF_055792845.1 Streptomyces sp. DSM 106670 | reverse complement strand
GACCGGCTGGAGCGGGGGGGCGATGCCGGCCAGGACGTCGACCAGGGCCGTACGGCGGTCGGTGTACGGGCGTGCGGCCAGGGCGTCGCCGCCGTGGTCGGGGTGGGCCAGGACGTCGAACGCCATGTAGGGGGCGGGGAGGCCGGCGGCCAGGGTGCGGGCACGGTCCAGCGAGGAGGAGGCGCGGGCCTGGGCCGCCCCGAAATCGATCCGGCCGTCGTGCCAGACAACGGCTTCACCGTCCAGCACAGTCCCCGGCGGCAACTGCATGGCGGGAACGGCAAGGTCCATCCAGTGCGAGGTCACCGTGCGGCCCGTACGGGAGTAGCAGACCACCCCGTCCTCGGTACGCCGCAGGACCATCCGGTGCCCGTCGAGCTTGCACTCGAACCACCAGTCGGGGCCGGTCGGCAGGGTCGGCACGGCGCGGGCCAGAGCGGGCCGGATCGGGAACTCCACACCCCTGCCCCTGACCCGGACGGGCCTGTATCGCACCCGGGACGAAGGAGGGGCCGTCAGCGACTGGCTGGGGGAGCCATGCCTGACGCCAGCCACAGAACGGTCCGCGAAGTGCGCCCCTGCGTGCGCGGTAGCCAGCAGCGGCCACGGTGAGTTCCACCTCGCCCGGCCCCTCTCATCTTGCTGCCTGTCTGAAGGGAAACGGCGGGTCAGACAGGTGCCGGGGGCCGCTGTTCCCCGAGGACCGGAGCGCTTGCGCGAGGACCGCAGGACCGCCCGTGCGCCGCCGCGGTTCTACTACAAGAAGGGGGCGTTCCTCTGACCTGCGGGAACCTGGCGTTAAGGGGCAGATTTCTGCCCCCTATGGAGCAGATTTCTGCCCCTTAGCCCGGGGCCGGAGCGGAGCCGGGTTCGGTGCTGAGGGAACGGCTGGAATCCTGCAAAACAAGGACGCACGGCAGAAGGCCGGACCCACCGAAATGGCGGGGCCGGCCTTCTGTGTTGGAGGGGCGTCAGGACACGGGGCGGACCTGGCGGCGGCGCTGGACGTCCGTGGTGGAGGCGCGGCGGGGGCGGCCGGCGTGACGAGGTCCAACTGACACTCCCCCGCAGACAAGCAGTGGATGTGGGTCGGTGGCTGGAGCGGCAGCGGCAGCGGCAGCATATGGTCTGGGAAGGCCTCGCGGAGGGGCAGCGTGCGCGTCTGGAGGCGCTGGGTGTGGTGCCGGTGCCCTCCGGAGCTGAAGGCCGCGGCGCGGGGCTCTGGGGGGCGTTCAGGGGCGTTTGAGCGGGGGTGTGCGGCGTTGGCGCAGTACCGGGAGCGGACGGGCGTGGTGGGACCGGTCAGCCGCTCGCACGTCGAAGTTCTCATCGGCGCCCACGGGGTCGAGATCGAAGTGAAGCTCGGGGTGTGGCTGTCGAACGTGAAAAACCGGCGGGACAAGCTCACCACCGGGCAGTTGGAGCGGCTGGCGGGTCTGGGGCTGGAGTGGGCGGTGGCCGCGTGAACACGGGCGGAACGTCCCCGGCCGGGCTGGACTGCGAGGAGGAGGCGCAGGTGCGGGCGGCGGTTGCCGGGCATGTTCGGCGGCGGGCGTGGCCGCAGGCCGAGGCGATGCTCGGCGCGGTCCTGGCCGATCCGGAGAATACGACGGATCGGAGCTCGGGACGAAGCTACGGAACAAGCGGCATGATGCTGTCGTGGAGATTGCCGAGCTCGTCCTGGAATACGTAAAGGCCTTGGCGTGGCCGGTGTTCGCCGTGGCTCTCGTATGGATGCTCAAAACTCAGATCAGGCATGCCATGGGACGGTTGACGCGGGTGGAAACGGTCGCGGGAAGCGCCGAGTTCGCCGCAGCGGCTGCCGACGCACTCGATGACGCGGAGGATCTGGTTCTGTCCGCAGCAGAACATTCGGATCCTGTGAGCGTGGTGAAGCCTAGGCAGAACTCCACCGTCCCGGGAGTGGACAACCACGTGCCTGCCGACGTCGGCGGGGAGCCTGGAGTCGTCCTGGACTCTGAGCGGGAGCCGGAGACCAACGGGCGGGCGCGGGGGATTCTGCGGTCGCGTCAGAGGGAAGAGCGCGTTCTCGTCGCGGATCCGCTCTTCCTCGCGTCTCGTGAACTGGACAGGCGCTTCAGGAAGGCGATGGATACGGCGGTCGATGCCCCCAGGGCCGCGGTGCTCCGCGCGTGGGATGCGCTCGACATGGCCCTCCAGCAGGTGATGTGGGCTCGGGCGGTCGAGGGCGATGGGCGGTGCTCGCCCCCCGGTGCCTTGTCCTCGCGTGGAGTGATGGCGCTCGCGAGCATGGGGCTGCCTGACGAGGTAGTGGACGTCTACAAACGGCTGCGCAAGTTGCGAAACCAGGCGATGCACAGCGAGGAGGTGACCGTCACGGCTGCCGAAGATTTCGTCCGCAGTTGCAGGGTCGTCGCCCTGGAGATATTGCATCAGTCCGGCTGATCGGCACGGGCACCGAGGCGCTGCTGCGCAGCCCACAGACCACCCAAACCCTGGCCAAATCCCTCAACAACGCGCTCCTGAACGGGCTTCGCCAACACGCTCCGGCCCTCCCTTCTGGGGGTGGCCGGGCAGTTTGGTCACGGGGAGCAAGAGTCTTTTTCGGGGTCCCGGAAGACCGGGGTTCCTCTGCCTTTCTCGCTGCGCTGCTGGGTGAGCCGTTCCCAGTCGCGGCCCATCGCGCAGGCCATGGAGAGAAATCCTCGTTGTTGCAGTTCGTGGTCGGCTGTCTCCAGGTCTACGGCGATGAACTCGTCGCGGACGGTGGTGTCCTTGCTCTGGAGGAGGTGTACCCGCCAGCCGTTGCCTGTGGCGGCCGGGTAGGCCACGGCGAACAGCGGCGCGGGTGTTGCTCTCGCGGCGTGCAGCACTTCCGGGCTCCAGACCGCGTCAGGGACGGGCGGGTCAGATAAGCGGCTCATGGACACAAAATCTAACAGCGCGGGCGTGGGGGTTTGGCCCGGTGCCGGACGGGGGGGCCGGCACCGGACCGGTTCGGCTCCGGCCGTACTCCAGGGGGCCGGGTCCTGGCCCGTGCGCTCCATGTCGGCGCGGGTTGGGGGTGAGCGTAGCGGCGTGCATCGGGTGCTGGGGCGGGTTTGATCACGAAGGGCGCGGGGGGTGGGTTGTGGTGGCGTGTGGGTGATCCCGCTTCGGTGATAATTCGGGTGATTTGTGCAGGTGTTGGGCGCTACTCTGTGTGCATGACGGCTGGTGAGTGCGTGTTCTGTGGTGCCCTCGTTCGTTCGCAGGGTGAGCATGTCCTTCCGCGCTGGCTCTTCCGTCGCTGGGAGGGGCAGGGCCCGTTCACGGTCCTGGTCAACGGTGAGCCCGTGGCCAAGCGCGACGGGGTGACGGAACGTGATCTGTTGCCCCGGATCATGCTGCCGGTGTGCGGCAGCGGGGATCCTCTGGACTGCAACGGGTGGCTGAACAGCACGTTTGAGGATGCGGGAAAGCCGCAGGTCCGGGCGGTTATCGATGGCCTCCGTCGCATCGAGGGCGATGCGGTGGCGGCTTTCGCCCGCTGGGCGGTGAAGACGGTGCTGCTGTATGCGCATCCTCTCGCCTGGAACTCGGAGATCGGGCACCTGGACGTCGGCAGGAGCGTGCTCAGGCTCCCGGACCTGGCTCTGCCCGCGATGCGCCGGACCGGGAAGCTTCCCGATGATCTGACGCTCTGGATGGCCGTGATCGATCCTGCCGGGCCTCCGGGCCGTCTTCCGGTGGTCGACCGGGTGGGGCTGCCGCGGATCGTCCGGCCGGGCGAGGATGGTTCCGACTGTTCGGGCGCGACGGTGGGGCTGTCCTTGCCGGACGGCCGGACGGTTGTGTTCCAACTGCTCTTCCACCCCCTGGTCGACGTCGTGAATCCCTTCGAGTCGTCGGGCTGGGTGACCATGCTGTGGCCCGCCCCGCCAGCCGCTCTCGATATCGCCGCCCACCCGGTGCTGGGCACGGACGGCCGGCGGGAACTGACCAGTTGGTTCTACGTCGGCGGCACTGAGATCGGGGTTCAGCAGGGGGAACGCTGGCCCGACGGCCCGACGGGGCGTGCGCTGCGTGCCATGCAGCGCGAGGACGCCGGGTCACCGTGACCGCCCCGTTGCGGTGGGGCGGGGTGGGATGGTTGCGTGAAAAGGGGCGGGTCCCCGGCAGTTGCGATGCCGGGGACCCGCCCTTTTGTGTCTGCTGGTGGTGCGTGGTGGCCCGTCAGTTCAGTAACGGGCGGCGATGTAGTCGATGTTGGTGATCTCGACTTCGAGGTCGGCGGCGCGGGCGCCGCCGGTGTCTCTGTCGGTCTGGAAGTACAGCTCCTGGGCGGCTTCGGCCAGGACCTCGTTGGGGTTCTCACCGGTGGTGCCGGCCTGGGCGTCGGACAGGCGGGTCGCGTACTCCGGGGGCAGGTGTGGCAGTCGGCATGAGAATGACGTGGTACTTCGTCACTTATGGCAGCACCAAGTGCACACCGCCTGTCAGCGTCAATCACCAGGTCACTGTGCCTGCGTCACTGACACGCAGGTGACGAGGCCCGACTGGCACTTCCCCACAGAAGAGCACTCTTCGTCAATCGCCTGAGTCTTGCCGGCCTTTGCGGGGCGGTGGGACCTTCGGCAGGAGCTCCCACAGCGGGCGCCCGCTGCTCGCCCAGGTGGCGAGGGTCCGCCGGTCGGCGAGGTGCATGTGCAGCTGGACGGCGAGGGGCTGGCAGCGGGTGGAGAAGCGGCCGTTGGTGACGACCAGGACGACGTCGGCGCCGTAGAGCTGGCGGGCGGTGCCGTTGACGCGTTGGAGGTCGGGGGTGCCCACGGCGGAGCCGCGGTCTCCGTCGCGGCGGTGCTTGCACTGGATGACCCATGTGCGGCCGAGAGGGTCGGTGGCCAGGACGTCGGCTCCGTTGTCTCCGGCTCCGCCGATCTGCCGGGCGTCTGTGCAGCCGTCGCGGTGCATCAGGTCGCGGACGGCGTACTCGAAGTCGCGGTGGTGCAGGGCGTCCAGCTCCGGGAGGCCGTAGCGCAATGCTTGTTGGCGGGTCCGGTCCCAGGCCCGCTGCTGCTGGCGGCGGTGAATCCACCCGGTCGCGGTGACTGCTCCCACCGCAGCGAGAACGATCAGTACCCACCAGTGCGCCAGCAGCCAGGACACCAGCATCCACACGGCGGCCGCCACCAGGAGCACCCCGCCGAGCACCAGGACCTGGACGTCGGACTGCCGCCCGCGCCGACGCGCCCAGCCCTCGCGCCGGGACCGGTAGCGGTAGCGGTAGGGGTAGGGGTAGGGGGCGCGGCGGCGTGGCGTGGTCCGCCGGGCCGTGGGGCGGCGGGTGGTCCGGCGGCGGGGGTAGCGGCGGCGGGTGGGCATCGAGGCGGCTCCGGGAGGCAGAAGGGTTGTTCAGCGGGAGGAGTCGGTGATGCCGGTGGCGAGCTGGGCGATGAAGTCGAGGATCCCCTCGCCGACCGGGGTGGGGGCGATGACGACACCGAGGGCGAGCACGATGACCACAGTCAGCTTCTCGTCGCTCCGGCTTCTCGCCTCGGTCCGGCGGCGCAGCCGGAGCACCACGATCACGGCGAGGAGCACACCCACATTGATCGTCATCATGATTCCGCCCCCGGATCACCCTCGGTCCTGTTCCGACCCTCCTGTGTAACTGCCCCACAGCTGGACGCGCCCCGTGGTCGCCGGATGATGACGCAAAGTGACTGATTGGCCGGTTCCGGCGCACTGAGCCGCACGTGGACGCACACGCGGCCGGGACCAGGGCGGCCCAGCCGATCGAGGACACGTAGTTGCATCCGCCGTAGTCCGAGCCGAGCAGGTTCAGGACTTCGTCCCACACCACGTCGAGCCCGTGCAGGTCTTCGTCCATCCAGGCGCCGGCGGCCCGGTCCCCGATCTCTCGGACAGTTACGCTGCGGCTGGACAGGGCGAGTCGGTGCTTGTGGTCAATCCCGGTTGGTCGACGGGGCTGACCTCCGCCCGGGTCCCCCGCCCGTTGTTGTTGAGCCGGTACTTGAGGTCGGCGGCGACGTTGCGGCGGCGCAGGTCCCAGTACGCCGCGTCGAGCCGGGCGAGGTTCGCCCGGCTCGGGGTGCGCTCCTCCGCGAGCCAGGCCATCAGGGTGCGCGGGGGGTGTGGATGCCCGCGCGGTCCATCGCCTCGTACCCGGCGTCGGACCGGGTGAGGTGGTTCAGGCGGGCGGCGGGGCCGCGGTCGCTGTCCACGGGCGAGCTGATACCGCCCACCATGTTTCTCCGGCCCGATGCCGAGCGCCTCCGCCCCCGGTGTGCCGGCCGCGCCGTACTGGCCGAAGTCCATCCACCGTCCGGTCATCAGCCGCCCGCCTTCCCGGCCAGGTACGTGCCGGAGGTCTTGCCGTCACCGTGCTTGATCTTCAGCTCGGACACGCCCCGGCCCTCGGGGAAGACCTGCCGACAGCCGCCGGTCACGTGGAGTTCGTCGGTGCCCATCACCGTGACGACGAAGCCGGCCTGGTGGGCCTTGTACGCCCTGCCCCAGAGGTTGGCGTATGCCTGGGAATGGATGTTGTGCATCCAGTCGGGGCGGGCCATCTCCCGGTTGTGGACCGACTCCCCCATCGTGCTGATGAACTTGCCGTACACCGCCTTCACGTACTCCAGCGTCAGCATGTCCCTGCCCGCGATGGCCTCAGCGGGGAGGCGCACGGGCCCCAGCTCACCGCGAGCGGGTCGTACCCGCCGGGCGGCGTGGCGGACCCAGACGCAGTCGGGTAAGCACAGCCGGGCGGGCGAGGCCGGGCATGATCAGGGCCCACATCGCGCTGACCTGCTGATGCAAAGCATCACGCTCGGCAAGAGCAAGAGCGAGCAACTGCACGCCGCTGTAACAGCCGACCAGTGTGCGGGAAGCCTCCCCGGGATCGACATGATCCTGGAGCTCGCCGGCATCCCGGGCGGATTCAAGGACAGCAGTGACAGCCCCCAACGACCCCGCGTAACTGTCGGCGGTCTGGTACGGGCCCGGCTCGATCGACAAACGCACAGCGGCCCGCAGGACAGGATCCTCCAGAATACCGGCGGTGTAATGATGGCTGATATCAATCAGAGCCTGGAGCCAGAACTCAGGGACCGGACCCGCCGCCATCTGCTCGGAAACCTGCTGAAAGTAATCATGCTGGCGCGACAGAACCGCGTCACCAAGATCTTCCTTCGACGCGAAATGGTGGTAAAAACCCCCCCGGGAAACATTCGCCAGACGCTGGATCTCCGGAGTCGTCGCACCGGCATAACCTTCCCGGTCGAACACAATCCCCGCGGCCTCAACGATCCGCTGAACAGTCCGCTCACCGCGTTCCTGCACCACCGCCACGCCTCCCAAAGCCATGCCCGACGCTACCCGAAACCCCACCACCACACCCACCCCAAAACACCCCCCAGCGCCAGAGTCCCCAGGCGGCAAGGGGCCCGCCCGGGCACAGACACCCCCACCAACCACGAAGGGCCCGGGCCTCGATCCTCAAAAAATCTCGACCAGCACACCGAACACCATCAGCCCCTCACCGCTCCCAACCACAGTAAGCTCCAAGACACAGCCAGCCCGGCGATGAACAGCATCCCGCACCACACCGACATACGACGAACACGGCCAGCCACAGAGAGGGCAGCAAGCGTCCACACATCTCAAACACACCAGAGCAGCAAAATCCTGCGCAGCGAAAAACCGCGGAGGAGAAAAGGGGTAGGCAATGAAAAGGTTGCGTGGTGTTCGTCGGACAGCCCGCACACCACAAACCCAGAAATAGACCAAGAGGGGGTGGGGGCCGGCGTCGGGCTCTCCGCTACCCCGACATCAAATCACCAAAAGCCCGCCCTGGGCATTCAACATATAAACACCACCCCGGAGACCATCCGCCCCTCCTCGTCAGCGAGGCATGCGTCGTTCCAGTTCCCGTGCCTTCTCACGCAGGCCCGCGGCCCAGACCTCGTGTTCGGGCGGAGTCGACATTCCTGTCGCGGTGGAAACCTGCACGTCCTCGAACGGGGCTTCCGGAGTGGCTCCGTGTTGTGCCCAGTTCACTTCGACCCCGGCTCGCTCCGCGAGGACCAGCGTGGTGGCTATGAAACCTTCGGAGAGTGCGAGCCAGACGGCGTGGCTCGTTCTTCGGTGTCTCGTCAGAAGGGCGTTGACGAAGGTGTCGAAGGTGTCGGGGCTGATCTGGCACTCGTCGTTCTCCATCGGTCCGATGCCCGATGGGAGTGCCAATTCCGCCTCGAAGATGGCTGCTTGACGCTGGAACATGCGTGACGCCCCGTTCGACGGGTTCCACAGCGTCTCGTCGCCCATGTCGAAGTACTGGCTCATCCCGGCGCCTCCAGCTCGGTTGTGACGAGCCAGCGTATCCAGCATGATCATTGCCAGTCTTCAGGGTTTCCATGGCGGGGCAGGGCGTTCCGTCGGCACCGGCTCCGGCAGGGCGCCTGTGCGCACCATGGCGGCGGCGCTCACCGTGACGGGGCAGGTCTCCCCGGCCAGGCGCCTCAGTCGGGCTGTGACTCCAGGTGAGCGACGACGCGGCTCGAGATCTTGGTGAGCGTGTCCAGCTCGTCCTTGGTGAGGGCGTCGATGAACAGTCGGCGGACATGTTCGACGTGAACGGGTGCGGCGCCTTCGATCGCCTGATAGCCGGCCGGGGTGGCGACGATGAAGGACCCGCGTCCGTCGTCGGGGCATTCCTCCTTGGCCACCAGGCCGCGCTTCGCCATCCGACCCACCTGGTGGGACATGCGGCTCTTCTCCCACTCCACCAGCTTGGTGAGGTCCATGAAGCGCATCCGCCCACCGGCCTCGGTGAGCTTGGCCAGCACGATGAAGTCGGCCGCGGACATGCTGGAGTCAGCCTGGACGTGGCGGGAAAGACGTCCGATGAGCTTCTCCTGCATGCGGATGAAGCCGTCCCAGGCGGCCTGCTGCTCCGGGGTCAGCCAGCGCGGTGTTGCGTTCATGGGCCAAGCGTATCGAGGCCATCGGCAGGTCCTCCATACCGCTGACGCGGCCGCTTCCGGTGATTGCCCAGAACATGCTGGTCTGCTCGCACCGTTGGCGATATTCATGAATTGCGGCTTGTGGCGCCTCTCACAAGAAGTCCTGGCCTCGCAGAGGATCTTGCTGCCGCTCGCCCCGGGGGCGTCGATCCGGGGCCCGGCCGAGGTCTCCCGCCGGCGATGGCCCGCGTGGAGCCGTCCGACTGGACTGCTCACCGACGCGACGGCGCTGCCGCTGTTGTACTTGCTACATCGACGAGCCCCTCCCCGGCAGTCGGCTCCTGTCTCGGGACATGCCCTGCTGCGCGACCACGGCCTTGTCCAGGCTGTCCACTACGGTCACTCGTCCGCCGTCGCCCGGATCGGGGTCGGGCATGATCGATTCCGGGTCGACCAAGTAGACCTCGTGGCCGTCGAGTGTCAGCCGACGCGCGACTTCCAGCAGCATGCGCCGGGCCACGTCATCGATCGAATGGACCCGGGTGAGGTCCAGAGCCACCCCGGTTTCCGGGTACGAGGTGCCCACGGTCTCCCGGATGATCCTCTCGGCTCCGGCGAAGCCGATGCCGCCCTGCAGGTGAAGAGCCCGGAGGGCGTCCGGTCCGCTGCCGACGACATGGTTGGTCCGCAAGGCCGCGCGCGCGGTGGCGGGGACCTCCATCACATGCAGACCCATGTCCGACGAGAATCGTTCGAACAGTGACACCCCGCGAACGCTGTTTCCGTGGTTGTCCAGTCGCGGTGAGAACGTGGCCATGCCGATCTGTCCGGGCAGTGCGCCGATCAGGCCCCCGGCGACCCCGCTCTTCGCGGGGATGCCGACCTGGGTGCCCCAATCGCCGGCCGCGTCATACATTCCGCAGCTGAACATGACGCTCAGCACCTGGCGTACCACCGGTTCCGGGACCACCTGCTCGCCCGAGAGAGGGTTCATCCCGCGGTTCGCCAGCGTCGCGGCCATGATGGCCAGATCACGTGTGCTGACGAGCACGGAACACTGGCGGGTATAGCCGTCGACGACGGCGCTCGCGTCCTCGACGAGGATGTGGTGGCTGCGGAGCATGTGCGCGATGGCGAGGTTCCGGTGGGCGTGTTTCATCTCCGACGCGTATACGGCCTCATCCGTTCCCAGTCGACGTCCCGCGAAGGCCGAGAGGCCGTCGACCACACGTTCCAGCCGCTCGGTCGCGTTCAGCCCTTCCGCGCCGGCCAGGGAGTGGACGGTGATCGCGCCAGCGTTGATCATCGGATTGCGCGGGCGACCGGTGTCGCTTTCGAGGGAGATCTCGTTGAACGCCTCTCCGGACGGCTCGACACCGACCTTGGCGATCACAGGGTCGAACCCGCGATCCGCCAATGCCAGCGCATACACGAACGGCTTGGATATCGATTGAATCGTGAATTCGGTGTCGATGTCACCGGCCCCGTAGACCTCTCCGTCAATCATGGCGAAGGCCGCACTGAGGCGGTCGGGGTCCGCTGCAGCGAGCTCGGGGATGTATCCCGCCAGCTCTCCGGACGTGTCCGGCTGCACAGCGCCCAATACCTCGGTCAGATAGTCGGGAATGATCGACCGCATTCGTCCCCCTCAGTGGAAAACGGCAACTTCGGCGTTGCCGGATAATCCTGCCGCCGTATCACCGACGCATCGGATCCGCAGTTCTGCGCCTCGCTTCGCGCGGCACGCGTGATCAGTCTGATGTCGTCAGGCAGGGGCTCGCGGAAGGCGCCACCTTCCCCGACGAACCCCTTGCCGTGCAGGCGTAGATGGTGAGCCAGCAGCGGGCACAACGGCACGACGGTGTATTTTTCGTCGATGCTGCTGCACAGGATTTCCTGCATCAGCAGCCTCTCCAGGCCGCGTTCGTGAACATCTGGATATATTTCGGTGCGGAAGAATATTCGCTCTTCGTATTCCCCGGGAGAGATCACGAAGTCCGCCGTGCCGACAACGCTTTCATCCGCACGACGAAGGGAGTAGGAACTGATCGATGGAGTGATATCGACCCTGACCATCACGGAAGCGCCGGTTTCTCCGGCTGTTTCTCGGGTCATATGCATGTCTTCTCCTGGAAGGAGATCACGACTGGATCGGAAACATCGTGATCCAGCTCAGGTGCTTTCGGTCTACGAGTGCTCGACGAGTCCTGCCTGAGCGGGGGTCCCGGTAAGGACTCGGAGCTGAGCGGTATCGACGTTGGCGCCGAAGGCGGGTGTTCCGGGTTCGAGCCGGATACCTGCCGCGAGGTCGCCGATGATCAGCGGATCGAATCCGAACGTGTCGACCAGTGCGGACACGGTGGCGAGATCCTCGGGCAGCCGGCCGGCGATCGCGATCGCCTTGCGCCCGGGGGCGCCTGCCGCACGCGCCTCGCCCTCGAGGTCGTGGTAGCCCATGTGGTTGAAGGCCTTCACGACGCGGGCGCCCTTCAGGAACCCCTGCACGGTCTCGCTCGATGAGGCCTCCGGCGGGAGGATCGTGTCGCGCGGGCCGTCGACCTCCCACCAGTGGTTCATCGCGTCGATGACCAGCTTCCCCGCAAGTTCGGGCACGGGGAGCTCTCGGTGTCTGCCGAGCGGAAGAGCGAGGATCACCACGTCGGCGGCTTCCGCGGCCTGGGCCGGCCATACGGCCGTCGCCCCCGGGGTGAGGACCTTGGTGGTCAGCACGATCTTGGCGGGGTCGCCGGACCCGGAGATCAGGACCCGATAGCCGGCAGCGCCAGCCCGACGCGCCAGTACGGTGCCGATCTTCCCGGCCCCCAGAATCCCGATGGTGCTCATCGCTTCGCTCCGGCCGTGGCCGCGGGCTGTTCAGCCAGAAGCTCGCGGACCCGGGGGATGACCTGGGTACCGTACAGCTCGACCGCCCGAAGCCGGGCCGACGCCGAAACGGTGCCGGCGGCGGAGTAGATCAAGTCGAATCGGCCCGCGTCCAGCACCCGGACGGCGTGCGCGATCTTGGTCGCGACCGTCTCGACCGAACCGACGTACAGCGACCCGTGGTCCACCTCGGCGTTGAATTCCTCCCGGCGGAGCGGCGGCCAGCCGCGCAGCGCCCCGATCCGGTCCCGTGTCTCTTTGTACCCGGGGTAGAAGAGCTCCTTGGCCTCCTCGTCGGTGGAGGCGATGAAGCCGGGCGAGTGCAGCCCGACCGGCCGTGCGGTCGTGCCGAACTCCTCGCTCGCCCGCCGGTACAGATCCACGTAGGGAGCGAACCGGTCGGGAGCGCCGCCGATGATGGCGAGCATGAGCCGGAATCCGTACTGTGCCGTGCGGATCACGGACTGCGGTGTCCCGCCGACGCCCACCCAGGTGTTGAGGCGTCCCGATTCGGTCTTCGGGTACACGTCCGCGGCGTGCAGGGCGGGGCGTGTGGTTCCTTCCCAGGTGACCGGCGTCTCGTCCAGGAGCCGGTGGAAAAGGTCGATCTTCTCCTCGAACAGCACCTCGTAGTCCTTGAGGTCGTACCCGAACAGCGGGAACGACTCGGTGAACGAGCCGCGTCCGAGGATCACCTCGGCCCGTCCGCCGGACAGCGCGTCGACCGTGGCGAACCGCTGGAACACCCGCACCGGGTCGTCCGAGGACAACACCGTCACGCCCGACGCGAGCCGGATGCGTTTCGTGACGGTCGCGATACCGGCGAGCACGGTCTCGGGGCTGGAGATGGCGAACTCGGGCAGGTGGTGCTCGCCCAGCGCGACCACGTCGATACCGACCTCGTCGGCAAGGACCGCTTCGGCCACCGCGGCGCGGATCGCTTCCGCGTGCGAGACGATCGCGCCCCGGTCGTTGCGGGGCAGGTCTCCGAAGCTGTCGATTCCGAACTCGATTGGCGAAGCATCCATCGTGGGCCTTCCTTCAACGCTTACGTGGGCTCAGTGCGAGATCGCACGCCGCTGCGAGGCGAGGCCGGGGCCTGCCCCTGGGGGGGGGTAGGTCCGCCCGATCACAGCCCCCTTGGGCGCCCCGTCATCCCCCTGCGATTAAGTTGACACATCAACTCTGCCATTTTATTGTTTATGCGTCAACAAAGAGGTGGGCGGGCGGCGGAGTATCCGCACGTCAGCGACCTGGCGGGGAGTCCGCAGTCGGCCTGACAGCCCCACGGCGGGCGAGGCGCCGACCTGAGCGGCAAAGTGGTCAGTACCGCTCCCCCGAGGTCCGGCAAGCTGCGACTGCCGTCAGTTGCGAGCGACCTTGCATGGGTCAGGCGCTCAGACAGCCCCGTGAACCGCCATCCGAGCGTTGACCTCGCCAGTCGGATCCCCCGGCATTCAAGAGAAGGAAACGCCATGACCCATCCGTTGGTCGGCAAGAGCTACAGGTTCGAACTGGGGCCGCTCAAAGTGAACTTCACGTTCGACTCGCCTTCCCAGGGCAGTTTCGTGGTCGAGCAGGGTGGAGGGCTCGCACCCGACGGCCACGCCGAGACCGTCGAGCTGGATCTCAAGGAGATCCGCGAGGGTCTGTACCTCAATTCCTGGACCGAGGCCAGTGGCGCCACCGTGACGCATGTGGAGGACTTCGCGAACGCCACGGTGTACTCCAACGTCACCGTCGACGGCACCCTCTACAACTTCGTCGGGACCATCAAGGAGGCCTGACGACCTCACCGCGCTGCTCGTCATCGGCGAGCAGCGGCGGTGTGGTCGCCGCCTGAGCGGCCCTGGCCTCCTGGCCCTCGCCGAGCTCCGCATCCCGGGAGCCCTCCATGGGGGTCAGGCATTCGTTCAGGCTGGAGACGACCCTCATGTCGTCCTCCAGGGACAGCATGGCGGCCATCGTGAACAGGACGGAGTGTCCGTCGCCGGTGAGCGGCCGCGTGTCCGCGGACCGCGCGTCCGGCTCGGTCCCACCCTCGTCGCTCATACCGGCCGGCTCGCGATCGAGCGCTTTCACCGTGAGGTTCCTTCCCATCACTTCGCGCGGATCGTGTCCGAACCGCAGTCCCTCCCCCGGCCACCGCGAACCGTGCTTCCATGTCCTTTGCTCGCCCACCATGGCCGGAAAGGCAGAGCCGACTGCCGGCCCACAGCCTCGTGCCCGGTGGTGCCCGCCGAGCCGGTCGGCCAGGTCCTCGGCCCGGCGAGCAGAGCATCGTGCGTGGCGAGCAGGAGCATCGCGGCTTCGTCGCGGAGGTCGCGATCCAACTCCCGTTCGTCATCACGCCTTTCGGCGTCCTGGCCGATTGCCGGTTCGTCGAGGAACAGCGCATCGGCGTCGCCGAGGGGCACCAGGGCCGGCTCCCGTCAGCGAGCCCGGAGCTCTTGGCGGAGCTCGGCGGTCGAGCTCCCGCCCGCCCTGTCCGTACCGAGCAGGGCGGGCAGTCGGCCGCGTGCGGCCGGGAAGGAGACGCTGCGAACGGCCTCGTACCCAGCGGCGAACATGCGCCGCGGCTTCCCGGCCTCCATCACGTTCTGAGTCATGAGTCCAGGATCGCCCTGCTCATGCCCGTGCGGCAGGGCGAGCTGTCACGGCTCGCGGTGACAGCTGTCATCGCCGCGCATGACAAATGTCAGCAGCCGGAGCTCGCGACGGGCTACTTGGGCGACCAGCGGGGCGTGGAGGTTCCGTCCCACCGGAAGGGGTCGTCTTCCAACGCGGCGCGGTCCCACTCCCCGAGCACCGCGGCGGCCTCGTAGGTGGTGTGCAGGAACTCGGCGACCGCGCGGTCGGGGTCGGGCGCGGAGCGGACGGCCTCGTAGGGCAGCAGGAACTGCTTGAACTCGGGGCTGAAGTAGGCGCTTTCGGGACCTACCTGCCCATCGGCGAACCCTTCGGGTTCGGGATAGGCGTACGCGTAGAAGGCTCCTTCCTCACCGCCGCCGGGCCAGAATCCGCAGCTGGAAAGCTCCCGGGAGTAGCCCTCGACCATGACCCAGTCCCCGCAGTTGGGTGCGCCGCCGGGGTGCGGAGGAGCCACCCGCCCGGAGAAGCGGGTGCAGGCGAGATCCATCGCTCCCCAGAAGAAGTGCACCGGGCTGACCTTGCCCACGAAGTGCGACCGGAACTCCCCCATGACCCGGTTCGCCTGCAGCAGCTGTCGCCAGAACAGGGTCGCCGCCTCACCGTCGTAGGAGGCGTGGTCGTGGTCCTCGGCGAAGGGGATCGCCGGCTCGACCTCGTTGGGGTGCGGATGGATCGGGGCCTCGATCCCGAGCGCGTCGAGCGTGTGCCGGACCTGGGCGTAGAACTCGGCCACCGCCATGGGCCGGAGCGGAAAGCCGCGCACACCGCCGTCGCTGCTGCGGACTTCGAGCCGGTGACCGACGAAGTCGAATTCGATCTCGAACGCCCCGGAGCGGTACGGGATGGTCGATGTCGTCAGCCCGCGGGGGCTGACGTACAAGGTCACCTGCCACCAGTGGTTGACCAGGGGTGCGTGGGCCATGCGGATCTTGCCCACGATCTGGGTCCACATGTGCAGGGTGTCGCGGGTCGCGGTCCAGTCGGAGACTCTCAGGCTCGGCCAGTTCGTGGCAGCCGGTGCGGTCATCGCAGCTCACATCCTCGGTAGCGCCTGCAAGCGGGTCAGCGGTATTCGGGGTTGGCGTAGTCGGGGCGGCAGCCGGCGTCCCAGGCCGAGCGCTGGTTGCCGTAGGCGGGAAAGCCGCCGGTGTCGCGGATCATCGACGCGAGGTGGAGGAGGTTGTACGTCATGAACGAGATGTTCCGGTTGGCGAAGTCGTTCTCGGGCCCGCCGGATCCCTCGTCGAGGTAGGAAGGGCCCGGGCCGACCTCGCCGAGCCAGCCGGCGTCCGCCTGGGGCGGGACGGCGAAGCCGATGTGCTGCAGGCTGTAGAGGATGCTCATGGCGCAGTGCTTGAGGCCGTCCTCGTTGCCGGTGATCAGGCAGCCGCCGACACGTCCGTAGTAGGCGTACTGCCCCTGCTCGTTGAGCACGCCGGAGTAGCCGTAGAGCCGTTCGATGACGCGCCGGGTCACCGAGCTGTTGTCTCCGAGCCAGATCGATCCGCCGATGACGAGGATGTCGGCGGCGAGGATCCGCTGAAGGAGTGCGGGCCACTCGTCGGTGTCCCAGCCGTGTTCGGTCATGTCCGGGCGGACACCGGTGGCGATGTCGTGGTCGACGGCGCGGATCTGGTCCACGCTGACTCCGTTCGCCTCCATGATGGCCACGCTGCGGTCGATCACACCCTGGGTGTGGCTGCGCTCGGGAGATCGTTTCAGGGTGCAGTTGATGTACATCGCGCTCAGCCCGCTGAAGTCGGGCTTTTCGATCACGGGAGCGTTCATCGCGGTGGTCCTTCCGGGTATTCGGTGCTGTCGGCCCCCGAGAGCCGACTTCTTCGTGTCCGGCCTTATGCGTATCCGGCACGGCAGCCTGGCGGCAGGCAGTGTGCGAGGACCGCGCTCCTACTTCGCTTCCAGGGTCTCCGCGCAGGAAAAGACAAGCCTTCCGGAAGGTGGGTCCGGAGGCGACTCGGCGATGTGCCACGACTCGTTCCGGAATTGACCGACGTCGTGGCCGGAGATTCCCTGGATCCGGGCGTGCAAAACCCTGGGACGGTCCTGTTCACCCTTCACGCCGAACCGGACCCTGCCCCGTAACTTCCGAAATTTCTGTCTCCTGTGTGCAGACAGGAGAAAATTCGTCGTCGAATCCTGCGATCACCTCGCACTGATTGTCCGACCATGCTCCCCTCGGGCGACGGCTTGCGCATGCCGCCGTACACTAGCACCGACACTTGACGTGTCAACTAGATGCCTCTCCGCGCCGGAAGACCTGGCCACTCCTGTCGGCGTCCAGGTTGGCGATGATCTTCTCGGCGAGCGTGCGCAGTTGCGCGATCTCGGTCGCGGTGAGACCCGAGAGCACGACGTCACGGGCGAAGACGTCCTGCAGTGGAAGCACTCGTTCCACGAGGTCGAGGCCGCGTCGCGTGAGGACGGCCTGATAGGCGCGGCCCTTGTCGGGGGTGTCCTCACGACGGAGCAGACCGGCCTCCTCCAGCGAACGGAGTGCGTGGGAGAGCCGGCTCTTGTGGAACCGCAGTGCGCGACCCAGGCGGGTGAGTCCCATCGTGTACCGGTCCGCACCCGCGAGCAGCGCAAGGATCTTGAAGTGGCTGTGCGCGATGCCCGCGTCGCACTGCGTCTTCCGCTCCAGCTCGGCTTCGACCAGGTGCGCGAGAATCACCAGCGACTGCCAGTTCTCCCGATGCTCTCCTGCCGCCCAGGGCTTCGCGACGTCGGCGGATTCAGCAGAGGGAAGGAGTCGGTCCTGTCCGCCGGGCTGCGGCGATACGAGATCGGACAATCGGGTCCGCCACCTCTCCGGCTCTGCCCGGCTTGCCAAACAGCGAAGCCTTCGTATTATTGGGTCCATCAGTGAGTTGCGCGTTCAACTCACCTCTATGACTACCCTCGTAAGAGGAATCTAGTCGTGCCGCACGTCAGCTCTCCGCTAAGACGCTCGCGGCATACCCCGGCGCATTGCGGGTGAGGCCGGCCAACGAATCCGACACGCGAACGATGTTCACGGTGACCAGCGGCAGAATGACGGCCTACGGTCCACACCGGAACGGTCGCCGTCGAGATCGTGGGAATTCACCCGCAGGCCATTCTCGTTCCCCGGCATGACGCCGTATTCGGTCGTGGCCCTCGACGGTCGGCCGTACCGGCCGACCGGAACCTTCAAGGAGTCCAGGTATGTCGAACAAGGAAACCCTGCTCACAGCCATGCGGGAGCTTTTCCACGACAAGGATGTGACCGCTCTGGACCGCTACTGGGCCGAGCCGTACATCCAGCACAGCCCCAACCTGCCCAACGGGCTGGACGGACTCCGCGCCGCGGTGCCGACGCTGGAGGGCTTCCGCTGGAATCCCGAGCGGGTGTTCGAGGACGGCGACTTCGTCATCGCGCACAGCCGGGTGAGCGGCTGGCATCCCGACGGCGACGCGGCGATCGTCGACATCTTCCGCTTCGAGAACGGCCGCGTCGTCGAGCACTGGGACGTCGTCCAGCCGTACGTCGAGGCGGACCGGACCGTCAGCGGCAACCCGATGGTCTGACGCGGGGACATCGTTCGACCAGCACGTTCGTCTATCTCGGAAAGGGAGAAGAACATGGGGTACATCACCGTCGGCAGTGAGAACAGCACGCCGATCGAGCTGTACTACGAGGACCAGGGAACGGGTCAGCCCGTCGTGCTGATCCACGGGTATCCGTTGAACGGTCACAGCTGGGAGCGGCAGACCCGGGACCTGCTGGAGGCCGGATACCGCGTCATCACCTACGACCGTCGTGGCTTCGGCCGGTCGTCGAAGGTCGGTACGGGATACGGCTACGACACGTTCGCCGCCGACCTGAACGCCCTGCTGGAAGATCTCGATCTCCGCGATGTCGTTCTCGTCGGCTTCTCGATGGGCACGGGCGAGCTTGCTCGCTACGTCTCGCGGTACGGGCACGAGAGAGTCGCGAAGCTGGCGTTCCTGGCCTCGCTGGAGCCGTTCCTCGTCGCTCGCGACGACAACCCCGACGGGGTGCCGCAAGAGGTGTTCGACGGAATCGCGGCAGCGGCGAAGGGTGACCGGTACGCCTGGTACACCCAGTTCTTCGCCAACTTCTACAACCTCGACGAGAACCTCGGCAGCCGTATCAGCCAGGAGGCTGTGACCGCGAGCTGGAACGTCGCGACGTCGAGCGCGCCCGTGGCGGCCTACGCGGTCGTTCCCGCCTGGATCGAGGACTTCCGCGCCGATGTCGAGGCGGTCCGCGACAGCGGCAAGCCGGCCCTCATCCTGCACGGAACGGCCGACCAGATCCTGCCCATCGACGCGACCGCCCGGCGTTTCCGCCGTGAGCTGCCCGAGGCGCAGTACGTGGAGGTCGAGGGCGCCCCGCACGGACTGCTCTGGACGCATGCCGACGAGGTCAACGCGGCCCTTCGCGCCTTCCTCGGCTAGGACGGCCGCAACACCGGCCCCCTTCTCCTCGCCCCGCAGCGGCCGATCAGCCGCTGCGGGGCGAGGAGAAGCTTGTGTCGGCCGCGGGTCGGCGCGTCGGTGTCCTCGACACCGTGGCTCCGTTCCGGTGGAACTGGAAGAACGAGTGCACCCGACGGACGGACCGAAGGGAGTGAGACGAAGGAAAAGACAGTGGTGGGAACGCGAAAAGAGCGGCATACGACCGGCACCGCTCGGACCGCCCGCGAAGAATCGGCGCGCGGACGGCGCGGTCAGCGCAGTCCGGGACGGTCTCCGTGGACGTGGGTGTCCTTCGCTCTTCTGACCGTTGTCGTCTCCGTGCTCTCCTGGCTCAACCGGAGCCCGTGGTGGGGGTGGGTGCTCGTCGCCGCCGCCCTGGGGGTGCTCGTTCTCACCGTGCGCTGGTGGCTTCGAGGTCCCGCTCTGCTCAAGGCGGGGGCGTGGCTGCTGGCGGCGGTGTTCGTCTGCACCACGGCCGTCCTCGCCTATCCGTCGCCGCAGAACCGCGTGGCGGGAGGCGCCGATCCCTGGCCGTCCCGGACCGTGGTGACGCAAGAAGGGCCGGTCAGGGGCGTTCTCAACGATGAGCGCGATGTCGAGATCTTCGCCGGGATTCCCTATGCCCGCCCCCCGGTCGGAGACCGACGCTGGCGTCCGCCGCAGCCCCCCGAACCTCGTACGGGGCTGCTCAGCGCCGACCGGTTCTCCGACGTTCCCGTTCAGCCGGCCTCCACCTTCCTCACCCGGGCACTGTCGCAGGTGGTGGAAGCTCCCTTGGAGAACACGCTCCTCAATCCCTATCCGGTGAGCGAGGACAGTCTCTACCTCAACATCTGGCGCGGCAGGAAGCCCGCATCGGCGAAACTCCCCGTGATCGTCTACATACCCGGCGGAGGATTCGCCACCGGATCCGGCGCCCTCCCGCTGTACGACGGTGAGTCGCTGGCCTCCAGAGGCGAGACGATCGCCGTCACGATCAACTACCGGCTCGGGGTGCTCGGCTTCCTGTCGCACCCCGCGCTGGCCGAGGAGTCCGAGGCCGGCGCCTCGGGCAACTACGGCGTACTCGACCAGATCGCCGCTCTGCGGTGGGTCCGTCAGAACATCGCGGCCTTCGGCGGCGACCCGGACCGGGTGACGATCGCGGGTCAGTCCGCCGGTGGCGAGAGCGTGTGCGTCCTCGGGGCGACACCGCGCGCGAAGGGGCTGGTCCACGGCATCATCGGCGGCGGTGGAGCCTGCATGGGGACGCGCGGGAACACCGAGCGGGGCGATCAGTACGACACCGGGCCGGCGGCCGAGGAGGCGGGGCGGCGCCTGAGCGAGAAGCTCGGGGGCGCCACCGTGGAGGAGATGCGCCGCATGCCCGTGGAACGGGTGGTGGACGCGGCCAAGTCGCTGAAGAGCCACTGGCGGCCGTCCATCGACGGCCTGGTGCTGGACCGGACTCCCGCGGAGATATACGCCGCGGGCGACCAACTGGATGTGCCCATGCTCGTCGGGAGCAACGCGGACGAGGCCTCTCTCGCTCTGCTGAGCCCCCCGGACGCCGACGTGGGCGGCTACCGGCAGAAGGTGCGTCAGGAACACGGTGCGGACGCGGAGCTCTTCCTGCGCCTCTACCCCGGCGACACGGAGGAGCAGGTGCTCGATTCCCTCCTCCGGGCCGAGACCGACAAGATCATGACCCGGGCCATGCGGCAGTGGGGGACCTTGCAGACGCGGACGGGGAAGGCGGACGTCTACTCCTACTACTTCGCGCACGTCCCCCCGGAAGCCGGTCTCCGGAGGTTCGGCGCCTATCACGGGGCGGAGGTGATGTACGCGTACGACAACCTCGGCAAGGACGGGCACGCCGCCTACGGGCGGCGCGACTACACCCTGCGTGACCAGATGAGCGGGTTCTGGATCAACTTCGCACGTACGGGAGATCCCAACGGGCCGGGGCTGCCGGTCTGGCCCACCCTGCGGGAGGAGGCCGAGAAGGTGATGAGGTTCGATGGCGGCAGCACCGTCGTACCCCGGCCTCGCCCCGATGCCGTCGACTTCTGGATGCGCTACGACGGGCCTCTCGCGTAGCGCGTCCCGAGCCGGCGTCGGCCGCCCGCGGGATCACGACTCCCGCGGGCGGTGGTTTCAGGAGGTGGGCGGGTTACGGCGGGGTGCGAGCGTCGCGTTGGGCAGTTCCGGGGCCGGCAGCCGATCACCGGCGTACCCCTCCACCGCGCCGAAGCGTTCGGACGCCTCCTCCCAGTCCTTGCGGGCCCGCACGATGTCGTCGTGGCTGCGGCCGATGAAGTTCCACCACATGACGATCTCCTCCTCGAAAGGCGGACCGCCCAGCAGGATGACCCGGGCCCGGGCAGAAGATGTGTTGCGGACAGTCAGCGAACCGTTGCCCGGAGGCAGGAATCCGAGCTGGGCAGGGCTCAGCGCCGTCCCGTTGAGCTCGATGTCTCCCTCGTCCACCAGGAGGCCGTGTTCGAAGGTGGCGTCGACGCTCAGCGTGAGGGAGGCGCCGGCCTCCAGGATCAGCTCGGCGCCGAGCAGCGGCGTGAAGGTGTGGACCGGCGAGACCGCGTCCAGCAGGGAGCCGAGGAACACCCTGATCTCGGCGCCGTCCTTCCGGATCGGTGATGGCACGTACCGCTGGAAGTCCCGTTCCGCCTCGCGGTGTTCGTCCGGCAGCGCCACCCACAGCTGCACGCCGTGCAGGACGGTGGTGCGAGCGGTGGAGACCTCGGAATGGCAGATGCCGCGGCCCCCCGTCATCAGATTGATCTCGCCGGGGCGCACATAGGCGTGGCTGCCGAGACTGTCCCGGTGCTCCACCTCGCCGTCGAACAGCCAGGTGACCGTCTGCAGGCCGGTGTGGGGATGCGGCGGGAGGTCCATCCCGCCGCGCAGGGCGACGTCGTCGGGTCCGTAGTGGTCGACGAAGCACCAGGCGCCCACGAAACTGCGGGCCCGCTGAGGAAGGGTGCGGCGCACGTTCATGGACCGCGGGCCGCCCAGGGGGACATCACGCGGTGTCAGGATCTCAACGCTGTGGAGGGCGGGTTCAGCCGCCTCCGGTACCCGCGTGCCGTGCCTGCCGACGGGTTCACGTTCGACGTTGCTCATGCTCGACTCTCCAGACATATAGTTTACTGTTCAACATTACTTCGATCGCAGGGAGCAGACCGTGACCATCACCTCGGCATCGAGCCGCGCCAAGAAGGTGTTCATCGACAAGTTCGACCCCGAAGCGTTCCGCGCTCTCGCACGGACCGCACAGGCCGCCGGAGCGGCGGCCGCCCGCGCCGGCCTGCCGGTCACCCTGGTGGAACTGGTCAACCTGCGCGTCTCCCAGATCAACGGATGCGCCTACTGCCTGCGCGCCCACACTCGCGCGGCGCTCGAAGCCGGGGAGAGCCCGGAGCGCCTCGGGCTGCTGCCCGCCTGGCGCGAGACCGAGGTCTTCACCGCCGCGGAGCGCGCCGCGCTGACCCTGGCGGAGGAGACGACCAGCCTGAACGGATCCGCGCGGGGCGGTGCGGCCGCCGCGGCACGCGACGATCTCACCGACGAGCAGATCTCGGCCGTGCTCTGGGTCGCCATCAGCATCAACGCGTTCAACCGCGTGTCGATCATGAGCGGGCACCCGGTGAAGGAGGCCTGACACCGGAGCGGTCGACGCCCCCCTCCGTGGAGACGAGCCGCAGTCCGCGGCCTCTCCACGAGGGCGCCGACGGCCGTCAGTAGCGGCGTCTCCCAGCTGGCCCGCTCGATGCCTCCCGGCAACGCGAGGCTCGCACGCGTCCACACCGTGCACGTATCGACCCTTTCTCCACACTCGTCGACGGTCCGGCCGATCCGGTCCTCGCCGCCCCTCTCTCCGGCACAGCGACGCCCGGGCCGCCATGAAGTAGACGTATCAACTATATTGGCTGCCGATCGTCACACAACACAGGTGTGCAGTCCGAGGGGAGAAGTCCGGCGATGCGGAATCAGACCGTGGCCCAGCAGATGGTGGACGTCCTGCGCCAGGCGGGGGTTGAGCGGATCTACGGGGTGGTGGGCGACAGCCTCAATTCGGTGGTCGACGCGGTGCGCCGCACGGACGGCATCGAGTGGGTACACGTACGGAACGAGGAGGCGGCCGCGTTCGCCGCGGCGGCGGAGGCACAGCTGACCGGCAGACTCGCGGTGTGCGCCGGAAGCTGCGGCCCCGGGAATACGCACCTGATCCAGGGCCTGTACGACGCGCACCGTTCCGGTGCGCCCGTCCTCGCCATCGCCTCCCACATCCCGTCCCACCAGATCGGCACCGGCTTCTTCCAGGAGACCCACCCGGAACGGCTGTTCACCGATTGCAGCGACTACTGCGAGATGATCAGCACACCCGGGCAGATGCCACGGGTTCTGCGGATCGCCATGCAACGCGCTCTGGGCAACAGCGGGGTGTCGGTCCTGGTGATACCCGGCGATGTCGCACACGACAAGGCCGTCAACCCGACGGGAGCCGGCCACCTGGTCACCGAGCGCGGCCGGGTCGTCGCCCCGGCCGCACAGGTGCGGAAGCTGGCCGACAAGCTCAACGCGGCACGGAAGGTGATGCTCTTCTGCGGCGCGGGAGTGCGGGACGCCCACGCCGAGGTCATGGCGCTCGCCGAGAAGGCGGGCGCCCCCGTCGGGCACAGCTTGCGGGGCAAGGAGTGGATCCAGTTCGACAACGCCTACGACATCGGCATGAGCGGTCTGCTCGGCTACGGCGCCTGCTTCGACGCGATGCACGAGGCCGACCTGGTCGTCCTGCTCGGTACCGACTTCCCGTACAACGACTTCCTGCCGCAAGCACGAAGCGTGCAGATCGACCACGACGCCGGCCGTCTCGGCCGTCGCACCGTTCTGGAGCTCGGGGTGCACGGTGACGTACGGGAGACGCTGCGGGCCGTGCTCCCGTTGGTCGAGGCGAAGGAGGACCGCGGCTTTCTGCACCGGATGCTGCGCAAGCACGCCCGCTCGCTGGAGGCGGTGGTCTCCCCCTACACCCATGACGTCGAGCGGCACACCCCCATCCACCCCGAGTACGCGGCCTCGGTTCTGGACGAACTCGCCTCCGACGACGCGGTGTTCACCGTGGACACCGGCATGTCCAACGTGTGGGCAGCGCGCTATCTGACCCCCAACGGCCGGCGCCGGGTGATCGGTTCGTTCGTGCACGGCACGATGGCCAACGCTCTGCCGCACGCCATCGGCGCACAGTTCGCCGAACCCGGGCGCCAGGTGATCTCGATGTCGGGTGACGGTGGACTGGGCATGCTGATGGGCGAACTGCTCACCGTGAAGCTGCACGATCTGCCGGTGAAGACGATCGTCTTCAACAACTCCTCGCTCGGCATGGTCAAGCTGGAGATGCTGGTCGAAGGACTGCCCGAGCACGAGACCGACCACGAGCCGGTGGACTTCGCGGCCATCGCCCGCAGCGTGGGCATCGAGTCGATCCGCATCGAGCACCCCGGGGATGTCGCCGAAGGGCTCAAGCGGGCGCTCGCCCATGACGGACCGTTCCTGGTCGACCTGGTGACCGACCCCAACGCGCTCTCCATACCGCCGCACATCTCGGCCGCCCAGATCAAGGGGTTCGCCTTCGCCGCGGGCCGGACGGTGCTCGACGGAGGCGTCGGCAAGATGCTCGACCTGGCTCGGGCGAATCTGCGCAACATCCCCCGCCCCTGAGCGGATCCGGCCAGCACCATCCGCATCAGGAAAGGTTTTATCGATGGAAGAGACACTGCGAGGGATCGGCTCATGACCTCCACTCCCCTGCGCTGGTCCGACACGGCACACGAGGTGCTGTCAGGAGACCTGAACGTCGCGGTCGCCTACGTCACCCCGGCCGGTGGCGCCGTCGTCGTCAGCGTCTCCCCGCTCGGCCTCACCGACCGGACTGCGGGACGGATCGGGTTCACTACCTCGCTCGGCTTCCCCAAGAAGCTGGAGCGCATCCTCCGTGATCCCCGTATCGCGCTCGCCTACCACACGCGCGAACACGGATTCGCCCGCCCGGAGGACTACGTCCTCGCCCAGGGCGACGCCGTGGTGGACATGCGCCCTTCGCCCCAGCGACTGGACGATGTTCTCAACGCGTCCGATCGCTTCTTCGGCCCGGGAAAGAGCGGCCGGGCCTGGGACTGGCTGCTGCACGAGTACCGACGAGCCCGGGTGTGCGTCGATGTCGACGTCAGGAGGATGGCCAGCTGGCCCGACCTGGCCGCCTACGGGCCGCAAGAGGTCACCGGACCCGCCTGGCCGGACGCCCCCGCGGAACAGCGGGCGCCCGAGAACGGCACAGCACCTCGCGTCGACGTCGCCAAGCTCTCGCGGAAGATCAACCCCCTTCCGTACCGGCTGCTGGCCTACCGGGGTGCGGACGGGTACCCCGTGGTGGTGCCGGTCGAGATCGTCGGGCGTGACCACACCGGGTTCCGGCTGCTGTCACCTCCGGGTCTGCTTCCGCCCGGCGGGAGGCGCGCGGGTCTGCTCGCACACTCCTTCCGCCCGCAGAACGTCGGTCTGGCCATGATGACCTTCACCGGCTGGCTGACGGCCCGGAGCGATACGGAGGCTCTCTACGCCCCCCACACCTCCACGGCCTTGGCCGCACCGGCGAACAGGACCGTGCAGGCCCTGGGCAACGGAATTCTGGCCAAGCACGGCGTATGGCGGGCCGGACGTGACGGCACCGGCGAGCGGCTGCGTATCCTCGCCGAGCAGCAAGGTCAGCAGGAGAGCTGAGGTCGGCAAGGAGAACTGAGGCCGGCAAAGGACGCTGCGCCCGGCGTCGGTGAAGCTGCGGGCCGTACGGGTGTCCATGACCGCGGGTCCGCTCTCAGGACGCCTCCTCACACCCCGATCTACCGTCCTACCGTGTTGTAAAGTGGACCAATTGGTCAGTAGGCGACGTCAGGACGGGCGGGTGGATCGGGTGACCGACGGGCGACAGACACGCAACGCCGAGCGCACACGGCGTGCGGTGCTCGATGCGGCCGTCCAGGTGATCCTGGACAAGGGTGCCGCCGTGACCCTGGCTCAGGTGGCCGCGGCCGCCGGGGTGTCGAAGAGTGGTCTGATCCACCATTTCGGCAGCAGGGACCAGTTGGTGGTCGCTCTGGTGGAGGACACGCACGAACGCTTCCGGGAGACGGTCCGCAGCCACCTCGACCTGTCCGAGAACTACCCGGGAAAGATGCTCCGCGCGTACGTTCGCGCGCTCTGCGCGGGGAGCGCCGAGGCTGCGACGGCCCGCGACTTCACGTCGGCACCGATGTGGGGCGGTCTCTACACGATCCCCGCGGTCGCTCCGGTCATGGAGGAGAACGCCGCGTGGTGGGACGAGCAGCTCGCCCTCGACGGGATCAGCCCCGAACGCATCCTGATCGTGCGGAGGGCCGCCGAGGGGATCGCCATGGCCGCCGTCTACGGAGAGCAGGACGAGAGCAGCATCTCGACCGCGCGCGACCTTCTGCTGGAGCTGGCCAGCGAGGGCACCTTCCGCACCCCTCTCTGAACCCCTGGGCAACGGTTCGGGCCCGGGAGAGTCTCCCGGGCCCGAGCCGTCATGCGGAATCCCGTCGCGGTGGACGCGCACCGGCGCCATCGGCCGATGGCATCACCCGTCGTCAGAGGGTGACGATGAGCTTCCCCTGGACATGACCGCCCTCGGCTTCCCGGTGCGCGTCCGCGATCCTGTCCAGCGGGTACGTCGCCTGTACGTAGGGGGTGTACGCGCCCCGGCCGCCCAGCGCGGCACCCTCCGCCAGCACCGCCGCGTCGTTCTCGGCGTAGACGTGCCGTACTCCGAGCTCCGCCGAGCGGACCGCGTCGGCAACCGTCACGACGCGGTCCACGTGGCCGACGAGGGTGACGAGGTCGGCGAGCGATCCGGATGCCGCCAGATCGAGCGCCGCGTCCACTCCCCCGGGGGCGAGTTCGCGGACCCGGTCGGCCAGTCCGTCACCGTAGGCGGTGGGCACGGCGCCCAGCGTTCGCAGATAGGCGTGCTTGGCCGGGCTCGACGTACCGATGACCGTGGCACCACGCGCCGCCGCCATCGCGACGGCGGCACCGCCCACCCCGCCGGCGGCTCCCTCGATCAGCAGGGTGCGGCCGGAGAGGTCACCGAGCGCGTCGAGCGCGCGGCCCGCGGTGGCGACCGCGAGACCGGCTCCGGCGGCCTGTTCCAGGGTCCACGCTTCGGGCACCGCGGACCAGGCGGTCAGCACGGCGTACTCCGCGGACGCCCCGAAGATGCCGCCGAGGCCGAACACCTCGTCACCCACAGTCACGCCCGAAACGCCCTCGCCGACCTCGTCCACCACTCCGGCGGCATCGCGACCGGGGATCGCCGGGAACTCGACGGGGAAGTGCTCGCGGACCTCTCCCGAGCGGAGCTTCCAGTCGACGGGGTTGACGCCGGCCGCGGCCACCCGGATGCGTATCTCACCGGGACCGGCGTGCGGCTCAGGGACATCGTCGATGACGATCACGTCGGCGGGGCCGTAGTCGTGGTAGCGGGCAGCACGCATGAAGTCACTCCTAGATCCGAAAATTACTTACTGCGGAAATTAACTTACAGCGATTCCCTTTCCGCGGCAAATAACTGCGAGTTGCTTTCCGAGGCAAGGGTTGGTGCTAGGATCACGCACATGGCAGCAGACGGCGAACTCCTCCCGGCCGAGTCGGACACCTGGGACTCGATGCTGTCGGTGCTGCTCTGGCTTCCGGCGGCACTGGAGGCGCGCCTCAAGCGGGACGGCCTCTGCCACCACGAGTTCCTGATCCTGTGGTGCCTGACGGAGCACCGGGAGCGCACGCACACCATGAGTTCGCTCGCCGAGCTGTCCCGGGTCACCCCGTCACATCTGTCCCGTCTCGCGTCGCGACTGGAGAAGCACGGCTGGCTCACGCGCGAGCGGGACCCTTCCGACGCCCGCGTCACCATCGCCTCCGTGACCGAGGCGGGATCGGCAAAGTACGCCGAGACGGCGCCGGGCTACCACGCGACCCTGCGTGAACACCTCTTCGACCGGCTGACCGAGGAGCAGGTCGCACAGCTCGGCGGAATCACGGCGACGGTCGCCCGGTCGCTGGCCCGATGAGGGTGACGGTCCACACCGTCACGCCCTGACGGGCGACTCGGCCGCCCCGCCCGGCCACTTCAGCACTGCCACGATCACGCCCCCTCTCCCCGCGTGCGGCTGCGCGACGATCGCCCTCGGCGCCGACCTCGGCAGCCGCAGGTAGCACCGGCCTGCCCGGACAGGGGCGCCGCACCCGCGAGGATCGGGCCGCCGGGCCCCGCCCACCCCTCGCCGGCCAAGCACATCAAGCGCATCAGGCACCACCGCGAGCACCGCACGAGTGTGCACGGTAACGCACGGCGACCACCTACCGAACACGTACACGGCACTACAGTTTGTTGCGTGTTGCATTACCGACCAGATGGTCCGTACGCTCGTAGGTAACCCATCCCCGCCCTCGTATCAGGAGTGTTCATGCCTGGCCCCCCTCCCAAGGCCACGGCCAAGACCTGGACCGGTCTCGCCGTACTCGTCCTGCCCCTGTTGCTGATCACCATCGACGGCACCGTCCTGATCATGGCGCTGCCGGAGATCTCGGCCGACATGAGCCCCTCGGGCACGCAGCAGCTGTGGATGATCGACACCTACTCACTCGTGCTCGCCGGTCTGCTTGTGGCGATGAGCTCCCTGGGTGAACGGTTCGGGCGGCGGCGGAACCTGCTCATCGGAGCCGTCCTCTTCGCGCTCGCCTCGGTGCTCGGCGCCCTGGCGACCGAGCCCTGGATGCTGATCGCCGCCCGCGCTCTCCTGGGCGTCGGGGGCGCGATCATGATGCCCTCGACCTTGTCGCTGGCCCGCAACATGTTCCTGGACCGGCAGCAGCGCCGTTACGCGATGGCCGTGTGGGCGGCGATGGCCTCGGTCGGCGGAGCCGCGGGGCCGATCGTCGGCGGCTGGATCATCGAGACGTTCAGCTGGCAGGCCGCGTTCCTGATGAACATCCCCGTGATGCTGCTCCTCCTCGTCCTCGGTCCGCTCCTGCTGCCCGAGAGCCGCAACCCCGACCTGCACAGGATCGACATCCCCAGCGTCGCGCTCTCCTTCGTCGGGCTGATCGGCGTGGTGTACAGCATCAAGACCCTCACCGGAGGCAAAGACGTCGGCCTCGGACTCACGGCCCTCGCCATCGGCCTTCTGGCGATCACGCTGTTCGTCCGGAGGCAACTGCGGCTCCCCACGCCCCTCCTGGACGTCAGGCTGTTCAAGGTGCGGTACTTCCGCGGCGCCGTCATCACGGATCTGCTGGCCATCCTCGCGATGGCCGGAGCTCTGCTGGCGCTCACCCAGCACCTCCAGCTCGTCCTCGGACTCAGCCCGCTCCGGACGTCCTTCTGGCTGATGCCCCAGGCGGTGCTCGCCGCCGGCGCCGCGTTCGTCGGGGCCGCCCTGGTCAAGCGTCATCCGCCCGCCCACGTCATCACCGGCGGGCTTCTGACGACGGCCACCGGGTTCGGGCTGACCGTTTTCCTGGCGCCGACATCGCCCCCGCTTCTCGTCGCGACGATGCTGGGGCTGGTCTCGCTGGGCGCGGGCATGGCCCTGGCCCTGAGCAACGACATCATCATGAGTTCCGTGAGGCCCGAACGCGCCGGACAGGCCGCCGCGACCTCCGAGACCGCGTACGAGGTGGGTACGACGCTCGGCACCGCGGTGCTGGGCGGGTTGCTCGTCTCCTGGTACACCAGGGCTTCCGCCGCCGGAACGGACGCGCTCGGTCTCCCGGCGGACCTGCTCGACCGGGCGTCCTCGACGCTGGCCGAAGCCCTGATCGTGGCCGGGGAGGTCGGCGGCGGCACGGGGAGCCTCGTCCTCGCGGCCGCGAAGGAGGCGTTCACCGAGGCGGCCACGGTGACCGGTATCGCCGGCGCCGGGGTGATGGTCCTCGCCGCGATCTGGGCGCTGGTGACGCTGCGAGGCGTGTCCGCGAACCTGGATCTCGCCGAGGAGCACGAACGTCAGCTCCACTGAGGCGGGTTCAGGAGGGAGCGGGGCACTCCCGCCCGGGCGGGAGTGCCCCGCTCCCTCCTTGCGAGGTCACCGGCCGCCCGGGACATCCAGTACGGCCTTGCCGTGGAGGCGGCGGGAGTTCAGCAGGTCGATGGCCTCGTCCGCGCGGCTCCAGTCGCCGCGCCAGCCGATGTGGGGCGTGAGCACCTTCTCCGCCATCAACCGGGCGAGGTGTTCCAGATCCGGGCCGGGTGCGGGGCCGTCCAGCGAGTGGAACGTGACGATCGCACGGCCGTGCCGGTTCTCGCTGCCGAGAAAGGCGCCCGGCGGGAACGTGACGGGGCGCGAGGTGACGTCGCCGACGGCGACGAGCGTGCCGTGTGCCGCCAGCTTCGCGAAGGAGCGCACCAGTTGCTCGCCGCCGACCGTGTCCACGACGGCGTCCCACTCTCCGTCCGCGTGCTCTGGTCCGTGAACGATCTCGTCCGCGCCCAGGGCCCGGAGGGCGTCCCCGTGGCGGTCCGGATCGCCCGTGGACGCCGTGACCCGGGCGCCCTGGGCGTGGGCGAGCCGCACCGCGAACCGCCCCACCCCGCCCGTCGCGCCGGTGACCAGCACGCGCTTTCCGGACACGGGTCCGCAACGGCGGAGAGCCCGGAGGGCGCTGAGGCCGGCGACGGGGAGTGTGCTTAGGGCACCGGGATCGGTGCCGGGCGGTACGGAGCCCAGTGCCCCGGTGTCCACGGCACGGAGTTCGGCCCATCCGCCGTCCGCGCCGATGGTGAGCACCGGAGTGCCGACGGGCGGGCCGGACCCGTCGGCGGCGGCCACTTCCACCAGCCCGGCCGCGTCCCAGCCGAGAACGGTGCCTGGCGCCGCTGTCGCGATGCCGTGGCTCACCTCGCCGAAGTTGAGGGAGGTGGCGGCCACCCGTACCAACGCCTGGTGGGGCGCCGGCCGGGGTGGTTCCGCTTCACCGAGACGGATACCGCGGGGCGTTGAGCGATCGACGATCAGGGCTCGCACGGCGGAACAGACCTCCTCGGGTGTCCGGTGATGCGGCGGGCGTCACAGCCCGAAGCGCGCGTGCTGCGTCTCCGGCACCAGGTCGGTGTACTCCGGGTGCTTGCGGAGCCAGCCGCGGATGAAGGGGCAGAAGGGAAGCACGGTGAGCTCCTGCTTCCTGGCCTCGTCGAGGACCGAGCGGGCCAGCGTGCCCCCGAGGCCTCGGCCCCCGAAGCGCGGGTCGATCTCCGTGTGGAGGAAGGCGATCTCGTCCCGGAATCGGTGATATTCGACGAATCCGGCCCGCTCATCGCCGTCGAAGATCTCGTAACGCGACTCATCGGGGTTGTCCGCAACGCGAGTTCCCATGGTTCCCTCCTCGGGATGACTGCCGAACCTCTGCCTCTCCGGCGAGGGGCAGAGACCTACCGGGAAAGCCAATCACCCATATAGTTGATGAGTCAACCGCTTCAGTCGCTGACCTTGCTGCGGGACTGGTACAGCAGGTCCTGGTAGTCGGGATGCCGGGCGATCCAGCCCGCGAAGAAGGGGCAGGTGGCCAGCACCCGCAGGTTCGCCGCGCGCGCCTCGTCGAGGGCGGCCCGGGCCAGCGCCGACCCGACCCCTCTGCCCTCGTACGCCGGCTCGACCTCGGTGTGCACGAACGCGACGAGCTCCGCCGTACGGATGTACTGCGCGATGCCCGCCGGCTTGGACTCGCCGTCGACGTACGCCTCATAGCGGTTCGCCCCGGGCACGTCGCTCACTTCGACCGCCATGTTTCCTCCTTGAACACCTGCTCGCCACCGGCTCGACGGATACCCGTCGACCGTCACCTCACCTTAACCCCGGGAGGTTGACGCATCAACATAAGGTCGGTCCGGGGCTGTCGCTCTTGCGACATGTCCCACCTGCGTCACGGGATTCGCATGACACCCCTTCGGCCATCAGCACATTCTGGCCCGGCACGCAGTTACGTCGATCAAGAGGAAAGGCTGCACCTGATGAGACGGTTGCGCCTGTTGGCGGCCATATCAGCTGGTCTCGCGCTCGCCGCCGGCGCCGTGGTCCCCCTGCCCGCGAGTGCGGAAGCGCCCCGAGGGACGGCCGGCGCGCCCCCCGAACCGGGCGACGCGGCGACGGTGCGGCTGATCACGGGCGACCGGGTGGCGCTCACCCGCGGCCCGGACGGCCGCCAGGCGGCGTCCGTGACACCGGGCCCCGGGCGGAAGGGGCTGCTCTTCCGGACCCTGGAGCAGGACGGTCACATCACGGTCCTGCCGTCCGACGCCGACCCGCTGGTGGCGGCCGGGCAGCTGGACCGCGGCCTCTTCGACGTGACGGCGCTCCTCGCGCAGCAGTACGACACGGAGCACACCGACGCCCTCCCGCTGATCGTGGAGCAGGCCGACGGAATGACCGCCTCGTCGCTGAACGAACTGACCGGGCTGGCCGAGCAGTCGTCCGTGCGCAGGCTCGACAGCATCGACGCACACGCGCTGCGCGTCGACAACGCCGATCTCGGCCGGTTCTGGAAGACGTTGGTCTCCGCCGACGGACAGCGTACGAAGGCCGCCGACGCGCCGCGCGTGTGGCTGGACGGCCGGGTGAGCGCGTCCCTCGACCGCAGCACGGCCCAGATCGGCGCCCCGGACGTGTGGTCGGCCGGGTATCGCGGCGACGGGGTCAAGGTGGCCGTACTGGACACCGGAGCCGACCAGAACCATCCGGATCTGGCCGGCCGGGTGGCGGCGGCCAAGGACTTCTCCGGCAGCAGCGGCACCGGGGACATGTTCGGGCACGGCACCCACGTGGCGTCCGTCGTCGGCGGCAGTGGTGTCGCCTCGGGGTCCGGCAGCACCCGCCGCGGCGTGGCGCCCGGCGCGCGGCTGCTGGTCGGCAAGGTGCTCGGGGACGACGGTTTCGGCAGTTCGTCGCAGGTCATCGCGGGCATGGAATGGGCGGTGGAGCAGGGCGCGGATGTCGTCAACATGAGTCTCGGCTCGTCGGGCGCCAGCGACGGGACCGACCCGATGAGCCTGGCCCTCAACGACCTCAGCCGGCGCTCCGGCGTTCTGTTCGTCGTGGCGGCCGGCAACGACGGCGAGCAGGGCCCGCGGACGGTCGGCTCGCCCGGCGCCGCGGACGCGGCCCTGACGGTCGGCGCGGTGGACCGGGACGACTCGCTCGCCCCGTTCTCCAGCCGTGGTCCGCGCCCGGGTGACGAGGCGGTCAAGCCGGATGTGACGGCTCCCGGCGTGGGGATCGTGGCCGCGCGCGCGGCCGGCACCACCATGGGCACTCCGGTGGACGAGCACTACGTCGCCGCCTCCGGCACCTCCATGGCGACTCCTCATGTGGCGGGCGCGGCCGCGCTGCTGGCCCAGCGGCATCCGAAGTGGACCGCCGCCCAGCTCAAGGACGCGCTGATCAGCTCCGCGGTGACCGTCGCCGGTCAGAAGGTGACGGAGCAGGGCAGCGGGCGGATCGACGCCCGCGCCGCCGTGCTCGGCGCGGTGAGCGCCACCGGAACCCTGGCCCTGGGGCCCTTCACGTCCAAGGCGACCGAACCCGGTCTCTCCCGGCTCCGCTACACCAACTCCTCCGGCAAGGACGTCCAGCTGAGTCTGGCCGTGGAGCTGGCCACGGAAGCCGGCCGGAAGCCCGCTGCCGGATCGGTGCGTCTCAGCGCCGACTCCGTACGGATTCCGGCGAACTCGTCCGCCGAGGCCCTCCTGACCGTCGACCCGGCCCGGGTGGGGCAGGGCAAGTTCTACGGCTATGTCACCGCCAGCGCCTCCGACGGCACGGTGCTCGCGCGGACCACGGTGAGCGTCCTCGTCAAGGGGCCGACCCACCGGATCACCCTGAAGACCATCGACAAGGACGGCAAGCGGGTCGGTGACCTGCCCACCATCTGGGGGGCCGACGGTTTCGTCGGGTACACCGACCCCGCCGCGGCGGCCACCCTGGTCGAGGAGGGTGTCTACCAGGTCAACACCAGTTGGCTGGACACGTCGGACGACGGCGAGGAGCTGCGCCACGCGGTGATCCCGGAGGTGAAGGTCACCAAGGACATGACCGTCACCCTGGACGCCCGGACCACCGTGCCGGTCGAGATCCGCACACCCCGGCCCGCCGAGCAGCGCGGCATCCTGAGCTACCAGACGTACCGGGAGATCGGAGGCCGGGGGCTGACGCAGGGCACGATGTACTTCGACATCGCCAAACGGCTGTACATCAGCCCGACCGCCCGGGTCACCGAGGGCACGTTCGAGTTCGCCTCCCGCTGGCAGCTCGTCGCCCCGCTCCTCAAGGCGAAGGTGAAGGCGAAGAAGAAGCAGGCCGGCCTGGGCGCCTACTACCTTCCGATGTCGCCTCTCCTTTCCGAGTCCGGCGAAACCCTGAGCGCGGTCGACGCGGGTACCGCGAACAAGCCCGTGTTCACCAAGGTCCGCGGCCGGATCGCGGTCGTCGACAACGCCGCGGGGGAGAACGAGAAGGATTTCGTCGACCGTGCCGCCAAGGCCGGCGCCCGAGCGGTGCTGGTGGTCCACCTCAACGACAACAGCTGGACCCGCTGGCAGCCGATGGGCGAGCGCTGGGCCGTGCCCACGATACGGATCGGCGCGTCGGAGGGGGCCGAACTGCTGGCCCGTATCGCCCGCGGCTCGACCTCGCTGGAATTCTCCGGCACCGCCCGCAGCCCCTACCTCTACGACGTGATGCAGGTGGCGCGGCAGCAGGTGCCGCGGAAGGTGGTGCACACGGTGTCCGCGTCCAACAGCGCGGTTGTTCCCACCACATACGCGGACAACGGTGTCAGCGGCTGGGCCAGTGAGCAGCGCTTCGGCTGGCGGCCCTACCAGCAGACGGCCTGGAACCAGTACACACGGTTCGTCCCCCTGGGGTTCGCCCGCACCGAGTACGTGAGCGCCGACGACACCGTATGGCAGCACCGGGTGCACCACACGACGACCTTCTTCGTGGACGAGCCGCTCGTCCACGGCATGCTCGACCAGCCGCGCACCTTCCGGGCCGGCCACCGGCCCTCGGAGACCTGGCAGGGCGCGATCGTGCGGCCCTCCATTCCGGTCGGCACCTCCACCCCGACCGTGCGCGAGGGAAACCTGCTGCGTCTGAGGATTCCGGAGTTCACCGACTCGCAGCCCGGACACTGGTCGCGCAGGAGTGCCGGCGACGGTCTCGGCGAGGTCCCGCAGGGCGATCTCGCGAGCGCGGTCCTGTACCGCGACGGCGAGAAGGTGGCCGGGGTGAGCAGTGCCTGGCAGGACATCAGCGTTCCGGACGCACCCGCCCGTTACCGGCTGGATCTGTCGACGGCGCGCGAATCGGAGGACTGGAAGGCGGGTGTGTCGACCGATACGTCCTGGTCGTTCCGTTCGGGCCACAGCAAGGAGACCACGCCGCTCCCCCTGCTCCAACTGGACTACGACGTACCGGTCGACGCCCGCAATGTGGTGGACGGCGGACGGCCGCACCACATCGATGTGAAGGTCCGCGCGCAGAAGGGCCTCGCCGCTCCGCGTGGCGTCACCCTCCGCGTCGAGGCCTCGTACGACGACGGACGGACCTGGACCACCGCGCGCACCAAGGCTCATGGCGACCTCGGCTTCCGGGCCGAGCTCACGACGCCGGCACAGCGCCGGACATGGGTCACGCTCCGCGTCACGGCGAGCGACAGCGCGGGCAGCACCGTGCGGCAGACGGTGCGACGCGCCTACGCCGTACACCGGTAGCCCCGGCGCGGGACGTACGGGGGTGTGCGAGCGGCGTCGTGCACCCCCGGTCCCGCCTCCAGCCACGTAGTACGCTATTCAACAATATGACCCAGGTCTCGGGGAGGGCATGCGCCATGCTGGAGATTGCGGGACTCTCCCCCGACGAGGAGTCCGTCTACGGGCTCCTCGTCGCATCCGGCCGGGCGAGCGCGTCCGATCTCGCGGAGCGCGCGGGGCTGACGGCGGCGCGCACCGGAGAAGTCCTCCGGGCGCTCACCGCGAAGGGACTCGCCAGCCCGACCGACGGCACCCCGCACCTCTATATGGCAGCCGCCCCGGACGCGGCCCTGCTGCCGCGGATCAGGCACAGCGCCGACGCCCTCGACATCGCCCGGCGCGAGGCCGCGCGGCTGATGGACTCCTACCGCGAGACGATGCGTCGCCGCGATGCCGGCCAGCTCCTCGAGGTCATCACCGGGGCCGAGGCGCTGCGTCACTGCTTGCGGCAGCTTCAGAAGGGCGCGCAGGACGAGATGCTCTGGTTCTGCAAGGCGCAGTACGTGGCCATGCCCTCGGGAAGCAACAGGGACGAGTTCGACGCACTGGCCCGCGGCGTCCGCTACCGGGTGCTGTACGAGAAGGCGTTCTTCGACGACGAGGACGCGGTGAGCAACGTGATGGCGGGCGTGCAGGCCGGTGAGGTCGCTCGCGCCGTGCCGCAACTGCCGCTGCGCCTGGCGATCGTGGATCGCGCCGTCGCGGTGTTCCCGCTCGTCAGCGGCGGACCGCACGGCAGCCCGGAGGAGCCCACGACGGCGCTGGTCAGGGACAGCAATCTGCTGGCGGCCCTCATCGCGCTCTTCGAGCGTTACTGGGAGGACGCGGTACCGCTCGACATCGACGACACGGGCCGGCCGGCCGATGACGGCGCCCTCCCGCCCGACGTCCTCTCCCCCACGGATCGCCGGCTGCTGTCGCTGCTGGTGGCGGGGGTCAGTGACAAGACGATCGCGTCGCAGATGCAGCTGAGCCGTCGTACCGTCCAGCGCCGGATCCAGAGTCTGATGGAACGCTCCGACGCCGCGACCCGCATGCAGCTCGCCTGGCACGCGGCGCGCCACGGATGGCTGTAGAGGGCGTCGGTCCGCGGCTGCTTCAGTCGTCGGTGAGCCAGCCGCGTTCGCGCAGTGCCTCGACGAAGCGGGCGTGAGCGTCCTCCAGCGCGGGGCGTTCCGCCGGCACCGGTTCGACGAGCGCTCCCGTGCGCACCATGGCGGCGGCGCTCGCCGTGAGGTCCTCGTGGAGCGTGCCGGTCGCGGCGAGGAGTGCGGCCCCGAACGCCGTCTCCGCGCGCTCGACGACCCGGACCGGGCGGTTCAGAACGGTGGCGCGGATCGCCGTCCACACCGCGCTGCGGCTGCCTCCGCCGGCCGCGTACAGAGGGCCGAGTACCGGGACGCCGAGACGCTCGATCCGGTCCAGGGCCAGGCGTTCCACGAACGCCACTCCTTCGAGTGCGGCGCGGTGGGCGTCCGTCTCGTCGCGGGGGCGGCCCCGTTCGAAGCCGCGTGCCGCACCGGAGACGAAGGGGAACCGTTCGCCCTCGCGGCACAGCGGGTAGCGCACGTACGAGGCCGGGCCCCGGGCCGCCGCCGCGGCGTCCAGCGTGGGCAGGCGGGCCGGAGCGGTTCGGGCCAGGCACTCGCCTCCGGTGTTGGACGCCCCGCCCGGGAGCCACCAGCCGTCGGGGTGGCGATGGCTGTAGAACGCACCCGTCGGATCACGCACCAGGTCCGCGGAGACCCCCTTGAGGACGTACGTGGTGCCGAGCACGCCCACGAACCGGCCCGGCTCGACCGCCCCGGTGGCGATCTGGCCCGCACAGCCGTCCGTCATTCCGAGGCGTACGGAACACCCTTCGGGCAGCCCCGTGGCCTCGGCCGCTTCCGGGCCGACGACTCCGGCCTCGGTGCCGGGGGCGCGTACGGCGGGGAGCAGGTCGAGCGGGAAGTCGAGGGCGTCGAAGACCTCGTGCGCCCACTCCGAACCGCGGGCGTCGTAGCCGGACTTGAGCGCGTGGCTCCAGTCCGTGGCGACCGGGTGGCCCGTCAGCCCGCGCCCGATGAGGTCGGGTGTGTGCAGGACCTGGTGCAGAGCGGAGCCGTAGGTACGGCGGCACCAGACGGCTCGGCCGAGCGCCGCGGTGGGGCCCATGGACAGGCCGAGCGCGTTCCAGCGGGCGCTGCCCGTCCGCTGGGCCTCGGCGTTGAGGCCGGCGGCTCGCCGGTCGTCGTACATGAGGGCCGGGCCGATCGGTTCGCCGCCGGCCCCGGTGGGCACGATGGTGCCGGATGTGGCGGACACGGCCACCGCGATCACCTCGCGGCCGCCCCGGGGCAGTGCGGCCGTGGTGCGGCGCAGTGCCGACCGTACGGCGGGCCACCACGAACGGGCGTCCTGCTCGCTCGTTCCCGTACCCGTCCCCGGAGTAGTGCGTACGGGGGACGGCAGATCGGCCCGGGCTTCGGCGAGCACCTGCCCCTGTCCGTCGACGCACAGGACGCGGACGGACGCGGTCGCCACATCGATGCCGATCACGGCCGGAGCGTGGGGGCCGGTGCTGCGGGAGTCACTGCTCATGGCTGAAAGCGTCCTTCCCCGGCGGGACCAGGCTCATCCGCCCACCCTCCGCATGGGTGGTCCTGTGTGAAATTAACACGCCTTCCATCACCGGGAGGGCGGCTTCACGGAGCGACGGTCGCCACCGTCACCCGCGTGCGTTCGCGGAGTTTGCCGAGCAGTTCGGCGTCCGCGCCGTCGTCCACGACCAGGTGGTCCAGGTCGGCGACGGGCCCCACCCGGTGCAGCGCGGTCCGGGCGAGCTTGGTGTGGTCCATGAGCATCACCTTCGTCGCCGCCGACGTCAGCATCGCCCGTTTGACCAGCACCACGTCCTGCTCCTGGTGGTAGGCCGACCTGGCGTCGAGGGCGGAGGTGGAGACGGCGACGAGGTCGACCGAGAGCGCCTCCACCGCCTCGACGCAGGGCATCCCGAGGAAGGAATCGTGGGTGCGCGAATACTCGCCGCCCAGGGCGATCAGGCGGATGCCTTCACGGTCGGTGAAGACGTCGAGCACCCGGCGGGCGTTGGTGACCACGGTGAGCGGCCCGAGGTCGACCAGCAGGCCGGCCATGACCAGCACCGTGGTGGAGTCGTCGAGCATCACCGACATGCCGGGCTCGACCAGTTCTGCGGCGGCGCGCGCGACGGCGTTCTTCTCCGCCGTGTTGACGCCGAGCCGGTAGTCGAGGCTCGACTCGAACACCGTCGAGGGCAGGGCCGACGCGCCGCCGCGGAAGCGTCGCAGCACCCCTTGCCGCGCGAGGTCGTCGAGGTCGCGGTGGACGGTCATCAGGCTGACGCCCGTGAGCTGCGCGAGGGCGGCGCCGGTGACCGTGCCCTGTTCCACGACATGGTCGGCGATGAGCCGTCGGCGTTCTTCGGCGGATCTCTTGGTCATGGGCGTCAGTCTCCCGCAGGACTCGGGCCGGGCGCGGGGGCGGGGTGCGCGGTGGTGGGGACGTTGAGCGAGCGCAGCGCCGTGTCCGTGCCGTGGATCTCGATCTCCGTGACCGCCCCGTTGTCCAGACGCGGGAAGATCCGCCGGTAGTGCCCGAGGGGCAGTCCGAGGAGCTCGCACAGGGCGATGCGCAGCAGGGTGTTGTGGGCGACGACGAGCACCCTGTCGCCCTGGTGACGGTGTGCGAGGTCGCGGAGGGCTCCGGTCGCCCGTGCCGCTGCCCGGGCGACGGGCTCGGAGCTGGGGAAGGCGCCGGCGTCGGCGTCCTCGCGGAAGCGCCGTACGGCTTCGGGGTCCTCCTCGGCCATCTCCTGGACGGTCCGGCCCTCGCCCCAGCCGAAGTCCACCTCCCGCAGGCCCTCCTGGACGTCGACCGTCAGGCCCAGCGCCGCCGCCGCGGGGGCCGCTGTCCGGCGGGCGCGGCCGAGCGGGGAGCAGGCGATCGCGTCCACGCCGTTGCGGGCGGCCCAGGATCCGAGGTCGGCGGCCTGGGCCGCGCCTCGGGGCGTCAGGGCGATGTCGGTGATGCCGGCGTACCGGTTCTCCGCGTGCCACTCGGTCTCGCCGTGCCGTACGAGCAGGAGACGAGAGGTCATCGAGACCGCCCTTTCGAGATCGAGGCCGTGGCCCGTGCGCGCCGTACACGCCGAGTGCGCCGGGCGCATTGCCCGCTCACGCGGCCGCTGTTAAATTTAACAGACTTTCCACAGCCCAGGACCGGCCCGTCGCGCCCCGGATCACGCTCCGACCTGCTCGCCAACGTCTTCCCACCGGCTCTCCTCGCAGAAGGAATCCGACGTCATGCGCATCCTCGCCGCAGGCGACCACTTCGTCCGTCCCGCGCTGATTCGCGCGGCAGTGATTCAGGAGCTGTCCCGCACGGGCGGGGAGCCACCGGAGTTCGCGGAGCTGACCCTCCCCTGGCCCCATGAGCCCTTCGGTCCGGTCGCCGGGGTCCAGGAGGCGAGCGGCACGGAGGACGAGCTCGTCGAGGCGCTGGCCGGGGCGTCCGTCTGTGTGACGCAGATGGCCCCGTTCACCGAGCGGGTGTTCGCCGCGTCGCCCGCGTTGCGTCTGGTCGCCGTCTCGCGGGGCGGACCGGTGAATGTGGACCTGGCCGCCGCCACCCGCCACGGGGTCCGGGTCAGCTTCGCCCCCGGCCGTAACGCCCCCGCGGCCGCGGAGTTCGCCGTGGGGCTGATGCTGGCGGCGATGCGGCGTATCGGCACGGCCGACGCGGAGCTCAAGCGGGGCGTGTGGCGGGGCGATCTGTACGCGTACGAGGAGAGCGGCGGCGAGCTCGGCGGGGCCACGGTCGGGCTCGTGGGGTACGGCGCCATCGGCCGCATCGTGGCCCGGGTGATGCGTGCCTTCGGCGCCCGGGTGCTCGCGGCCGACCCGTACGCCGATCGTGCCGCGGTCGAGGCGGACGGGGTCGAACTCGTCGAGCTGGACGCTCTCCTGAGCCGGAGTTCGGTGGTGAGCCTGCATGCCCGTCTGACCGAGGAGACCCGCCATCTGCTCGACGCCCGCCGTCTCGGGCTGCTGCCGCACGGCGCGGTCCTGGTGAACTCCGCCCGCGGTGGACTGCTCGACCACGCGCCGTTGCCGGAGCTGCTGCGCAGCGGCAGTCTGGGGGCGCTCGCCCTCGATGTGTACGACATCGAGCCCATTCCCGCCGACTGGGCGCTGCGGGACGTACCGAACGTGATCACCACGCCCCATCTGGCGGGCGCCACCCGGCAGACGGCTCACCGTGCGGCGGACATCACCGCCGCCGAGGTCGGCCGCTTCCTGCGGGGGGAGAAGCTGGCGCACCTCGCCAACCGGGACGTCCTGGCGACCGGCCGGCCCTGACCGCCGCCATCGACGCCGCCCGGGACCCATCGGCCCGCACAGGAGGTATCAGGCGTGAGCACGATCATCGGCGTGGACATCGGTACGTCGGTCACCAAGGCCGTGGCGTTCGACGGGACCGGCGACGGCCTGGCCTCCGCGAGCCGGCGCTCGCATGTGGAGATGTTGCCGGGCGGGCGGGTGGAGCAGGATCTCGACGAGGTCGTGGCCGGTGTCGTCGATGTCGTTCGCGAGGTCGCCGCCGCGATCGGCCGTACGCCGGACGCCGTGGCGCTCACCGGGCAGGGTGACGGTCTGTGGCTGCGGGACGCCGAGGGCCGTGCGGTGCGGCCCGCCATCTCCTGGATGGACGCACGGGCCTCGGACCTGGTGACCCGGTGGCTGGCGGACGGCACGATCGCCGCCGCCCACGCGCACACCGGCTCCGGCATGTTCCCGGGGTGCCACGGCCCGCTGCTGAACTGGCTCCAGGAGCACGAGCCGGAGGTGCTGGACCGGGCCGCCGTCGCGGGGTACTGCGTGGACGCGGTCGCCCAGCGGCTGACCGGCCGGGTGTGTCTCGACGCCTCCGACGCGACGCTGCCGTTCCTGGACCCGCGTACCCGCCGCTACGCACCTGAGGCGCTGGCCGCGTGCGGTGTCGAGGGGCGGGCGGGGCTGCTGCCGTCTCCCGCCGCTCCCGGGACGGTGCTCGGGCTGGACGGTCGTGGCGCCGGGCTGCTGGGGCTGCCCGAGGGGCTGCCGGTGGTGGCGGGGCCGTACGATCTGCCGGCCTGCGCGATCGGCAGCGGGGTGCGCGAGGTGGGGGACGGGGTTCTCATCCTCGGCACGACCCTCGCCAGCCAGGTGCTGACCGACCGGGTCGACCTCGATCCGCTCGCCGAGCCCGCCGGTATGTGGCTGTGCACGCCCGACCCGGGCCGGTGGCTGCGTGCCATGCCCGCCATGGTGGGGACGGCGGCGCTGGAGTGGGTGCTGGCCCTCGTCGGCGCGACCACGGGCGACGTCGACGCGCTGCTCACCGACAGCCCGCCCGGCGCCCGGGGCGTCCGCGCCTTCCCCTTCCTGTCCGAGGCGGGCGAACGGGCCCCGTTCGTCGAGCCGTCGGCGCAGGGCAGGCTCGACGGGCTCAGCCTGGCGACCGGCCGGGCGGACGCGGTGCGGGCCGTCTGTGAGGCCATCGGGTACGCGGCCCGGCACTGCCTGGACGCGGCGGGGCTGAGCGGCACGCTCGCGCTGTGCGGCGGCGGCACGCGATCGGTGATGTGGGCCCGGCTGATCGCCGACGTCCTCGGCCGTCCCGTCCGCATTCCGCTGGAGGAGCAGGTCGGGGCGCTCGGTGTGGTGTCGGTCGCCAGGGCCTCGATCTCCCCCGGGTACGAGGCGCCGCCCGGGCGCCATCAGGTGGTCGACCCGCGTGCGGACGTACGGGCGCTGTACGAGGACGGATACGAGCGGTACCGCGCCGAGTTGGCGACGGCCCGGACCATGTGGGCAGCACCCGTGCGGGTACCCGTACGCCGCTGAAGAACTCAACCGCCCTGTTATTTATGACATGACCATTGACACTAATAACATCTCCGCTGTTAATTTGACGCGAAGGAGGGCTCTCCGCCTCAGGACAGAGGAGATTCCAGTGAAGCAACGCTCTGTCAGATCTCTTGCAGCGGCCTTGTCCGCGATGACGGTGATCGCCTCCGCCGCTGCCTGTACGACAAAAGCGCCGAGCGGTTCGGACGGCAGGTCGTCAAAGAACGCGAAGATCGCCTTTCTGATGCCCGATATCGCCTCCACCCGCTACGAGTTGTACGACGCGCCACTCTTCAAGGCCAAGGTGAGAGATCTCTGCGGCGGCTGCGAGGTGCTGTACCAGAACGCGGGGGGCGATGCCGCGAAGCAACAGCAGCAGGCCGACTCCGCTCTCGCGCAGGGCGCCGATGTCATCGTGATCGATCCGGTGGACTCCGCCGCGGCGGCGAGCACCGTCCGTACGGCACAGGGACGAGGGGTTCCCGTGATCGCGTACGACCGGCCGATCCCGGCGGTCAAGGCGGACTACTACGTCTCCTTCGACAACGAGAAGATCGGCGCCATGATCGGCGCGTCCCTGGTGGAGCACCTGAAGGCCACGAAAGCCGAGGGCGGTCTCCTCCAGGTCAACGGGTCACCGACCGACGCGGCGGCGGGCCTGATCAAGAAGGGCATCCACAGCGCGGTCGATTCCAGCGGATTCGATCTGCTCGCCGAGTACGACACCCCGGCCTGGGAACCGGGCAAGGCGCAGAGCTGGGTCAGCGGCCAGATCAGCAAGTTCCCGGGGAAGATCGCCGGTGTGGTGGCCGCCAACGACGGAACGGGCGGCGGTTCCATCGCCGCGTTCAAGGCGGCCGGGGCGACCGTGCCGCCGGTGACGGGGAACGACGCCGAACTCGCCGCCGCGCAGCGGATCGTCAAGGGCGATCAGTACAACACCATCTCCAAGCCCATCAAGATCGTCGCGGAAGCGGCGGCGACCGCGGCCTATGCCTTCGCCCAGGGGAAGAAGCCCCGGGGTGACACGACGCTCTTCGGCACCCCCTCCGAACTCTTCACCCCGACCGTGGTCACCCGGAAGAACATCGCGGAGGTTCTGGTGGGCGACGGGAAGCCGCTGAAGACCGCCGAGGTGTGCACGGCGACGTACGCGGCCGCCTGCGCCGAGGCGGGTGTCACGTAGACGCGAGAACGGACGACTCCGCGCCACCTCCTCTGCCCCGCCCGCCTCGGAAGGTCGGTCGATGTCTGCTGAGTCCTTTCCCTCCCCGCGAGAGGCGTCCGGAGGGCCGCTGCTCTCGCTGCGCGGGATCAGCAAGTCCTTCGGTGCGGTCGCCGCGCTCACCGATGTGGCCCTCGACGTCGCCGCGGGCGAGGTCGTCGCGCTGGTGGGCGACAACGGCGCGGGGAAGTCCACCCTGGTCAAGGTCCTCTCCGGGGTGCACCGGCCGGACACCGGTACCGTCGGCTTCGGCGACGAGATCGTTTCCATCCCCTCCCCCGCAACCGCGCAGCAGCTCGGCATCGCGACCGTGTTCCAGGACCTCGCCCTGTGCGAGAACCTGAACGTGGTGGAAAACCTCTTCCTCGGAAGGGAGTTGCGCGGTCTGCGGCTGGACGAGGTGACCATGGAGGTCCGCTCCCGCGCCCTGCTCGGCGAGCTGTCGGCGAAGATCCCCTCGGTGCGCGTACCGGTCGCGGCCCTGTCCGGCGGACAGCGGCAGACGGTGGCCATCGCACGGACCCTGCTGGGCGACCCCAAGGTGATCATCCTCGACGAGCCGACGGCCGCGCTGGGTGTGGCGCAGACGGCGGAGGTGCTCAACCTGATCGAGCGTCTGAAGGAGCGTGGCCTGGGCGTCATCATGGTCAGCCACAACATGGCCGATGTGCGGGCCGTCGCCGACACCGTGGCCGTCCTGCGGCTCGGCCGCAACAACGGCGTCTTCGACGCGGCCGAGGCGACGGCGTCGGACCTGGTGGCGGCCATCACCGGGGCCACGGACAACGTGGTCAGCCGCCGCGCCGGCCGGGACCGGAGCGCGAGCGGCGGAACGGAAGCCTCGGGCAAGGGGGAAGCGTCATGACGGAACCGGCCGCGGGCACAGGAGACGTCGTGACGGAACCGGCCACGGTCACGGGCCCGGAGCTTTCCCGGGGCGGGCCACGGAAGCCGACGAACCGGTCCGACGGGGTGCGCGACCGGTGGCGGGCGGTCTCCGCCAGGCTGCGCGGCGGCGACCTCGGTCTCCTGCCCGTTCTCGCCGGGCTCGTCGTGATCTGGGTCGTGATGCAGATCCTCAACCCGATCTTCCTGTCGAGCGCGAACCTCACGAACCTCGCCCTCGAAAGCGTGCCGGTCGGGATCATCGCCCTCGGGGTCGTCTGCGTCCTCCTCGTCGGGCAGATCGATCTGTCGGTCGGCTCGGTCAGCGGACTGAGCGCCGCCGTCCTGGCGGTCCTCTTCGTGGACCGGGGTCTGCCGGCCTGGCTCGCCGTGGCCGCCTCGCTGGCCCTGGCGGGTCTGATCGGCTGGTTCTACGCCCAGGTCCACAACCGGATCGGCGTGCCCAGTTTCGTCATCACGCTGGGCGGTCTTCTCGGCTTCCTCGGCGTGCAGTTGTGGATACTCGGGCCGAAGGGGTCGATCAACCTGCCCTTCGATTCGGGCCTGGTGACGTTCGCCCAACTCCAGTTCCTGCCGCCCTGGCTGGCGTACACGCTGGTCGTCGTCGGAGCGGCGGTGCTGTACGCGACCGGTGCGGCGCGTGCCGGGGAGCGCCGGCGGGCGGGTCTCGCCGCCGCCTCGCGGCGTCTGCTCGTCGGGCGGAGCCTGGCGTTGCTGGCCGGTCTCGGCACAGCGGTCTGGTATCTCAACCGGGACCGGGGGGTGGGCTGGATGTTCGTGTTCTTCCTCGCCCTGGTGCTGGCGTTGCACTACGTCCTGTCCCGTACCTCGTTCGGCAAGTCGATGTACGCGGTCGGCGGCAACATGGAGGCCGCCCGGCGTGCGGGCGTGAAGGTGAAGGCCGTCCTCACCACCGCGTTCGTGCTGTGCACGACGCTCGCGTGCGTCGGCGGGATACTTTCCGCCTCGCGGCTCGCGGCGGCCAACCAGAGCAGCGGCGGCGGTGACGTCAACCTCAACGCCATCGCAGCGGCCGTCATCGGCGGGACCAGTCTGTTCGGCGGCCGGGGCACGGCGTTCGCCGCGCTGCTCGGCGTTCTGGTGATCCAGTCGATCTCCAGTGGGCTCACCCTGCTGAATCTCGACTCCGCCTACCGCTTCATGGTCACCGGCGGGGTACTGCTGCTGGCGGTGTCGTTGGATGCCGTGGCCCGGCGTTCGCGGGTCTCGCACGGCAGGGCCTGAGGTACCGCTCGCATCCGGTGGCGCCGCTCACCCCAGGATCTCGATATCGGAGGAACCATGCGAAGCCGCGCACTCGCTCACAGCGCCGCCCTGTTCCTGTCCACCGTCCTCGCGTCGGCCCTCCTGGCGGCGGGCGGGGGCCTGGCCCATGCCCGTACCTCGGACACACCGGCCACACCGGCCACACCGGCCACCGGGCGGAGCGGGCACACGGGCGCTGTGCCGCCGCGCCCGCCTTCGCCGCCCGCTTCCGTCGACGGCGGGGCCTGGCGGTCCGGGCATCTCCAGGGCATGGCCGTCGACCGCCGCAGGGGCCACATGTACTTCTCCTTCACCGATCTGCTGGTGAAGACCGACCTGGCGGGCCGGCCGATCGGCTCGGTCACCGGTTTCACCGGGCATCTGGGTGATCTGGACTTCGACACCGGCGACGGCCGGGTCTACGGCTCTCTCGAATACAAGGCCGCCGAGGCGTTCTACATCGCGATCTTCGACGGGTCCCGGATCACGCGGATGAACATGGACGCCCGGACCACCGATGTGGTCTCCACGGTCCATCTCCGGGAGGTCGTGCGGGACTACGCCGCCGACATGAACGGCGACGGGGTCTTCGACGGCGACACCGGCGACACCCCCGACCACCGCTACGGCTGCAGCGGGATCGACGGGGTCGCCTTCGGCCCCGACCTGAACCGCAGGGGCGGCGGCCGGCTGCTCACGGTCGCGTACGGGATCTACTCCAACACCGCCCGCACCGACAACGACCACCAGGTGCTGCTCCAGTACGACGTGCGCGACTGGCGAAGGTACGAGCGGCCGCTCACGGAAGACGCGCAGCACACCAGCGGCCCCGGCTCCCCCGACGGCAAGTTCTTCGCCCACACCGGCAACACCACCTACGGCGTCCAGAACCTGGAGTACGACGGGCACAGCGGCAACTGGCTGATGGCCGTGTACAAGGGCAAGAAGACGGCGTTCCCGAACTACTCGCTCTACGTGGTGGACGGGTCGAAGCCCGCCCGCCGGGGAGTGGTGAAGGGGCAGCCGCGCCCCGAGTACGGCCGTCTCCTGTCCCTTCTTCCGCGCGGGCTGTTCCACGAGCCGTCCGGTGTGTACGGGTACGAGTCGGCGGGGCAGTACGGTCTGGTCTCGCTCGACGACGGCCGCTACTACCTGGGCGAGGCGGGTACGGCCGACTCCGGCGGCACCACGTTGCAGACCGGCCGGGCGGTGCTGCAGCGCTGGACGGGAGCGGTGCCCGATCCCTTCACCGCGCCGGGGCGCGCTCGATGAGGTCACGCAGGCCGAGTAAGCCGAATCGCGCCGAGCGGCTGTTACACAACGATCATTGAGTGCGTTCGAACGGCCTCTGCATACTTCAGGAATCCGGGACGTCCACCTCTTCAACACGTCCCGCGCGGGCGGGTCTTCACCCGTCCGAATCACTCCTGAGCAGGGACTATTTTGCGTAAACGATCATTGAAGGCCGGTGCCGTCGCGGCGGCCGCCGTCGCCGTGACGATGGGCATGACCGGCCCGGCGTCGGGGAAGACCGACGGCCCGGGCGCGGCGGCCCCGGCCACCTCCACGGGCTTGGCGGCGGCCGAAGGAACCGTGCACACCGTCACCCTGATCACCGGCGACCGGGTTCTCGTGGACGCCGAGGGCCGGGTCGGTGGCATTCAGCGGGCCGAGGGCCGGGAGGACATTCCCTTCTTCACCGAGATCCACGACGGCCGCACCCATGTAGTGCCGCGTGACGCACGGCAGTTGATCGCCGACGGCGTTCTGGACCGGCGGCTGTTCGACATCACCGCGCTCGCCGAGCCGGAGAGCCGCAGGGCTCATCGGGCCGGTCTCAAGGTGATCGTCGGTTACCGGGGAGCCACGGCCGGGTCCGCCCGGGCCGGGGTGCGGTCCGCCGACGGGACCACCGTCCGCAGGACCCTGCCGGCGCTGGACGCCGATGCCGTCACCGCGTCCGCCGCGACCGACAGCACGGGCGCTCTGTGGGACGCCCTGACGCGTCAGCGGCGCGACGGTTCGGCGGCCACCACGTCCGGTATCGCGCGGATCTGGCTGGACGGTGTGCGCAAGGCGTCGCTCGACCGCAGCACCGGCCGGATCGGCGCCCCGGCGGCCTGGGCCCGGTCGCTCGACGGCACCGGTGTGAAGATCGCCGTCGTGGACACGGGCATCGACTCCACCCATCCGGACCTGGCGGGCCGGGTCGCGGCCGAGCGCAACTTCAGCGCCTCCGCGGACGCCCGCGACCGTGACGGGCACGGCACGCACGTGGCGTCCACGGCGGCCGGCACCGGGGCGAAGGACGCCCGGTTCAAGGGAGTTGCGCCCGGGGCCCGGCTGATCAACGCCAAGGTGCTGGACGATCATGGCGTCGGTGACGACTCCGGCATCATCGCGGGGGTCGACTGGGCCGTCTCGCAGGGCGCCGACGTCATCAGCATGAGCCTGGGCGGCCTCGACTCCCCCGGCATCGACCCGCTGGAGGCCCAGGTCAACAAGGTCTCCGCGGAAAAGGGCGTCCTGTTCACGATAGCCGCGGGCAACAACGGGCCGGAGCAGGGCACGGTCGCATCGCCGGGCAGCGCGGAGGCGGCCCTGACCGTCGGCGCCGTGGACGACGACGACCTGATCGCCGACTTCTCCAGCGTCGGACCCCGTACCGGTGACAAGGCCGTCAAGCCCGACATCACCGCGCCGGGCGTGTCCATCACGGCGGCCGCCGCGGCGGGTGTGGAGGGGCAGGACCCGCCCGGCTACCACAGCCTGAGCGGTACGTCGATGGCGACGCCGCATGTCGCGGGCGCGGCGGCGATCCTCAAGCAGAAGAACCCCGCGTGGACGGGCGCACAGCTCAAGGCCGCTCTGACGGGCTCGGCCGAGGGCGGCTCCCACTCGGTGTTCCAGCAGGGCGCGGGCCGGCTCGCGGTCGACCGGGCGCTCGATCAGACGGTCGTCGCCGAGCCGGTGTCGGTCTCGCTGGGCACCCAGCCGTGGCCGCACGCCGACGACTCCCCCGTCACCAGGAAGGTGACCTACCGGAACGGCGGCAGCGCCGATGTGACGCTGGATCTGTCGCTGGCGGCGCCCGCCGGCGCGGACGGACAGCCGGCCCCGGCCGGGTTCTTCACCCTCGGGGCACCGCGGGTCACGGTCCCGGCGGGCGGCACCGCCGCCGTGGACCTGACGGCCGACACCCGCCTGGGCGGTACGGTCGACGGTTCCTACTCGGCCACCGTCGTCGCGTCCGGGGGCGGGCAGAGTGTGCGCACGGCGGTCGCGGTGGAGCGTGAACCGGAGTCGTACGAGGTCACCTTCAACACCACCGGACGGGACGGCGCGCCCAGCACCGGCTGGCAGGCCGACCTGAAGGGGCACGGCGGTTCCGCCGCGGGCCTGCGGTTCTTCCCCGACCTGTCGTCCGGTTCAGCCACGGTCCGGCTGCCGCGCGGCACCTACAACCTGTCGGCCGATCTGCTGGTCGACCCGGCGGCCCCGGGCAAGGGCGCCGACCTGATCAACAACCCGCAGTTCTCGGTGACCGGCCCCACCACGGTCGAGCTCGACGCCCGGACCACCCGGCCGGTGTCCTTCACGGTGCCGGACGCGACGGCCACGCCGACGCGCGCGGGCATGATGTACGCCCTCAACACGCCCGAGACGGGCATCACGCTGTGGAGCGACTTCACGAGCTTCGACAACGTCCGCACCGCGCACCAGGGACCCCCGGTGACCGGCGAGTCCTCCCTCTACCAGCAGTGGTCCGCCCACTGGGAGCGGGGTGACACCGAGTACAACGCGCTCGCGGGCAGCCTGGTCCCGGAGCTGGCCACCGGCTACGGCAAGACCTACACGACCAAGAACATGGCTCTGGTGAAGGTGGGCATCGGCTCGTCCGTGCCCGGTGTCGACGGCATCGTCAAGGCGTACGGCGAACTGGCCCACGGGGGCGTCGACCCGCTCTTCTCCGTCCACAAGGCGCCGGGAACCCGGAAGGTGTATCTGTCGACGGACGACGAGGCCGTCTGGAACATCGCGGCGGGTGTGCTGGGCGAGAAGGACCCGGCGGGCAACCGGCAGATCGAGGCGGTCCACTCCTTCGACGGGACGCGGCGGTTCGAGCCGGGGACCACGCACACCGAGAGCTTCCAGACCGGTGTGATGGGGCCGAAGCTGAACGCGGGCGACGGGATCGTCCGCGAAGGCGACGACATCCACGGCTCGCTGACGCTGGTCAGTGACGGGGCGGGCCATCCCGGGTTCACCCGGTACGCCGGTGCGAGCACCACCATCCACCGCGACGGTGTGCTGTACGCGAAGGAGGACGCGGCGATCGACGAGCGGTTCTTCGCGCTGCCGCCGGAGTCCGCGACGTACAAGGTGGCGACCACGATCAGCCGGAATCCGGCCGTCCACCGCGCCGGCACCCGGATCGACGCCTCGTGGACCTTCACCTCGGCCCGCACCGAAGCGCCGGTCACGCTGCCGGTCTCGACGGTCCGTTTCCTGCCGCGGCTCGCGCTGGACTCCACCGTTCCGGCGGGCGGCACGCAGACGTTCCCCGTCGTGGTGCAGGGCGCGGCGGCCGACGCCGGTCCGAAGTCGCTGCGGGTGCAGGTCTCGTACGAGGACGGGAAGTGGCTGCCCGCCAAGGTCACCGCGGGCAAGGTCACCGTACGCGCCCCGGAGAAGGGCAAGGCGATATCGCTGAAGGCCGTCGTCATCGACAAGAAGGACAACGAGTCGACGGTCACGATTCACAACGCCTTCTTCGGCAGGTGAAGCGCCGCCGCCGGGCGGGCTGGACACGGCTCGGCGTGAGGTGAGGAGAGCGGCCCGCCGGAGCTTCGGTTCCGGCGAGCCGCTGCCTCTGCGTGGGTGCGTGCGGGCGGGTCGGCCTCCCGTCTGCGGGCCGGTCCGTCTCGCACGGGCCGGCCGTTGCTCTCGTACGGGATCAGCGTGCCGGGGCCGGGGCCGGGCGTACGGGGCAGTCGGCCGGGGCGAGGCGTCCGTCCTGCCCGACCAGGCTGACGGACACGGCCCCCTTCGTGTGCGCCGCGTACGCCGCCGTGCAGACGAGCTGGTCGCGGGCGGGTGCGGCCAGCCGCCTCACCGGCAGCCGCAGCTCGACCTCGACGGTGGAGCCGTCCACCAGGACCCGGTCCGCGGCGGTCGCGGCGCGCGGCAGGGTGGGGGCGTTGCGCAGTCCGGCCCGCCGTTCGGCCTTGTCCGGTCCGGTGAGCAGAGCGGTGACGGCCGCGAGCGGCGAGGACGCGCCCGTTCCCTCATCCGTGGTGGCCGGTCCGGTGGCACCCGCGTTCGCGCTCTCCCAGGGATCCTGGACGATCCGGGGCACGGGCAGCAGTTCGTCGTCGGGAGAGAAGAAGAACAACAGGACGCGTCCCTCACGCGGAGGAAGCAGATCGCCGACGGCCGGCCGGCCCGCCTCGATCACGTCCGTCTCCTGGATGCCGCAGCCGGCGAGCGGTCCTCCGGCGAGCACCAGGAGCGCGGCGAGGCCGACCGCCGGTCGCCTTCGGAACATCTGCTTCCTCATCCGGTGGCCTCCTTTCCCCGATCGCGGGTTCGGTCACGCATGCGGTCGCCCATGCGGTCACGTCTTCGGTTGCGACTTCGGTCGTGGCTGTCCGCCGGTTCCGTGTCGTGGGCCGGAGCCGGGACGTCCGGCGCGCTGTTCCCGGCGGCGGGCCCGTCGAAGGGCAGCCGTACCGTGAAGCGGGCCCCGCCGTCAGGGGCGTTCTCCGCGTGGATCGTGCCGCCGTGCAGCCGTACGTTCTCCTCGGTGATCGCGAGGCCGAGACCGCTGCCCGAGGAGCGGGACCGTGCGGCGTCGGCCTTGTAGAAGCGGTCGAAGATGTGCGGCAGCGCGTCGGGGGCGATCCCGGGGCCGCTGTCACGCACCTCGGTGATCAGCGCGCCGCCGTCTGCCGTGAGCCGTACGGTGACCGGTTCGGCGCCGTGGCTCAGCGCGTTGCCGACAAGGTTGGCGACGATGACGTCGTAGCGGCGCGGGTCGAGGCGGATACGGAGCCCCTCGGGCAGCTCCGCCTGGACCCGGCCCTGCCACTGCCTGCCGGACAGGGTGCTGCGTACGGCCTCCGCCGCGTCCACCTCGTCGGCGTTGAGCTCCGCCGCGCGGGCGTCGAAGCGGGAGATCTCCATCAGGTCCTCCACCAGCACGGCCAGTTTGCCGGTCTCGGCGCTGATCAGACGTACCGCGCGTGCGGTGTCCGGGTCGAGCGTCCCGGCGTCCTCGTCCAGCACGTCCGTGACGGCGAGCATCCCGGCGAGCGGGGTGCGCAGCTCGTGCGAGACGTCCGAGGCGAAGCGCCGGGCCCGGCCTCCCGCGTCCCGCAGCTCCCGTACGGAGTGTTCGAGGCGGGCGGCCGAATCATTGAACGTCCGGGCCAGGTCCGCCATTTCGTCCCGGCCGTGGACGGGGATACGGGTGTCGAGCTGCCCGCCGCCCATGGAGTGCGCGGCGCGCCGCAGTGCGCGGACGGGGCGCAGCACGCTGCGTGCGGCGAGCAGGGCGGGCACCAGGGCGACGGCCAGTCCCGGCAGCGCGCCGTCGCGGGCGGCGGTCACCAGTGCGTCGATGTCCACCTCCTCGTTCGTCATGGGCATCACGGCGTAGAGGACCAGGCCGCTGGGCACCGCGTCGCCGCCCGCCACGATCCGGGTCATCACCGGCATCCCGATGGTCAGGTAGGCGCGACCGTCCTTGACGACCCGTTGGAAGCTGCCGTGCGGTGATGTGAGCGCGGTGCGGCGGAGTTTCGCGGTCAGCACCCCGGAGGCGGGGCGGTCGCCCGAGGAGACGCGGACCGTGCCGTATTCGGCGAAGACGATCCATGGATGGGGTTTGGAGCGTGCCGCGATGTCGTAGAGGTGCCAGCGGAGCGATTCCGGGTCCAGGGGCAGGCTGGGGACGAAGCGTTCGGCTTCCTCGCGGAAGGAGACGACGGCGGTGTCCTGGGCGCGTTCGAGGACCGCGCTGCGGGCCTCCCGGTAGGTCAGTGCGGCGGTGGTGACGGCGCTGACGGCGGCCACCAGCAGGAACGCGAGTACGAGGCGGGTGCGCAGCCCGAACGCGGCGCTCGTCGCGGGCCTTCTCACAGCGGGCCGAAGCGGTAGCCGAAGCCTCGCAGGGTCTGGATGTACCGAGGGCTGTGGGCCGGGTCCTCGATCTTGATGCGCAGTCGGCGTACGCAGGCGTCCACCAGCCGGACGTCGCTGTGGTAAGTGTGCTCCCAGACGGCTTCCAGGAGCCGCTGCCGGCTGAAGACCTGATGGGGTGTCGCGGACAGGTACAGGAGCAGCTTCAGTTCGGAGGGTGCGAGGGCGACGGGCTCGCCCGCCTTGAGGACGGTGTGGCCGGCGCGGTCGATGTCGAGTTCACCGTGGTGCTCGACGGCGGGTCTGGCGTCGGCCGCCGGTCTCTCCAGCCGGCGCAGTACGGCGCGTATGCGGGCCTCGATGACCGCGGTGCGGGCGGGTTTGACGATGTAGTCGTCCGCGCCCGCGTCCAGGCCGACGACGATGTCCAGGCCGTCGCCGAGCGCGGTCAGCATGATGATCGGCAACTGGCTGGTCTCGCGGACGCGGAGGCATACCTCGACGCCGTCCATGGCGGGCAGCATCAGATCGAGCAGCAGGAGATCGGGGCGGAAGGTGTGCAGGGCCTCCAGGCCGGTCTCGCCGGTGGCGGTGGCGAGGACCTCGTGCCCGCGCCGGCGCAGCCCCAGCTCGACGCCCTCACGTACGGAAGGGTCGTCTTCGACGAGGAGGACGCGTGGCATGGAGGAGTCTCCGGTGTCGTGAGGAGGAGGAAGCCGCGACGGAGAAGACCGCGACGAGGTGTGCGGCGGACGGGCCGTGTGCTCATGCGGTGGGGCGTGAGTGCACACTCACGGCGTAGCCGCAGCCGTGCTCGTAGGGGTCGCCGCTCCAGGTCGCGTAGCGCTGCCGCAGCGTCAGTCCGGCCCGGGCGCACCAGTCGTCGAACTCGGTGATGGTCATGGGCGGTTCCGGCAGCGGCAGATGCGCCGCGTCCAGTCCCATGCCCGTGACCAGCAGGCCGCCGGGGCGCAGTGCGGCTGCCAGGTGCGCGACGACGGCCGGTCCGGTGCCGGAAGCCAGCAGGGGGATGACGTTTCCGGCGGCGAGCGCCAGGTCGAAGCCCGGTTCCAGGCCGAGGGCGTCCAGATGGGACAGGTCGCCGAGACGCCACTCCTGGGTGGGGGCCTCGCGGCGTGCGACGGCGAGCATCGAGGAGTCGACGTCCACGCCGGTGCAGTGGTGGCCCAGTTCGGCGAGCCGGATCGCGATCCGGCCGGTGCCGCAGCCGGCGTCGAGCACCCGGGCGGCGGGCTCCAGCAGCGTGTCGCAGAAGGTGGCCTCGCCGTGGATGTCGTGGCCCGACGCGGCGAGCCGGGCGAACCGCCGGGCGTATTCCTCCCCGGCCTCTCCACCGGTCAGTTCCGCCCAACGGTCGCGTTGCCCAGTCATGTTTCTTTCTGTCTTCCGTTCAGGCTCCGCCGGTTCGTGTGCGGTGGGCCTGGTCAGGCGGCCCAGCCGATGGAGGAGACGTTGCTGTAGCTGTCGTAGTCGGAGCCGAGGTCCTCGATGATCCGGTCCCAGATGGCGTCGAGTTCCTGGGCGTCGTCGTCGAGCCAGGCGTCGACGGCCCGGTCCCAGACACCGCGGACGTTGATGCTGCGGCCGGCCAGATCGCGGCGGTACTTGCGCTCCACCTCGGACTGGTCGACGGGGTTGATCTCGACGCGGGTGCCGCGGCCGTTGTTGTTGAGCCGGTGCTTGAGGTCGGCGGCGACGTTGCGGCGGCGCAGGTCCCAGTAGGCGGCGTCCAGGCGGGTGCGGTTGGCGCGGTTGGGGGTGCGTTCCTCGGCGAGCCAGGCGATGAGGGTACGGGGGGAGACATGGATGCCGGCCCGGTCCATGGCCTCGTAGCCGGCGTCGGTGGTGGTGAGATAGCGCAGGCGGGCGGCGAGGCCGCGCTCGGTGTCGACCGGTGAGGCGATGCCGGTGACCATGTTCTCGATCGCGATACCGAGGGCGTCGGCGCCGGGAACGCCGTTGGCGTTGTACTGGCCGAGGTTCATCCAGCGGCCTGCCATCAGCGGGTCACCGTGCCGATCGTGTACTCACCGGAAGCCTTGCCCTCGCCGTACTTGATCTTCATCTGGGCCACGCCCCGGCCCTCGGGGAAGACCTGCCGCCAGTCGCCCGTGACGTGGAGTTCGTCGGTGCCCGTCATGGCGACGACGTCCAGCCCGGCCTGGTGGGCCTTGTAGGCCTTGCCCCAGAGGTTGGCGTACGCCTGGGAGTGGATGATGTGCATCCAGTCCGGGCGGACCATCTCCCGGTTGTGGATCGACTCCCCCATCGTCGAGATGAACTTGCTGTACATCGCCTTGACGTACTCCAGCGTCAGGAAGTCGTCCTCGGCGATGGCTTCCTCGCGGGCGGCCCCGAGGGTCTTGCGCAGGGCGTCGAGGAAGTTCTCCGTGGCACCGGACGTCCACGACTCGTGGATGACGGGCGCCTCGGTGAGCGCGTACTTGGGGCCGGAGAGGCGTTGCAGCAGGCGCAGGGTGGCGTTGGTGACCCAGAGGGCGCCGGGTTCGTCGCGGTCGCCGATCGGGTCCGGCAGATGCGGGTGGGCCCAGGGGGCGGGGGTGATCAGGTGGACACCGGAGCGTTTGGGTTCGACGCCGTCGGTGCCGGTGCTGTGGTCCAGCTTCCCGATGGGGAGCCAGCACTTCAGCGCGGACAGATAGGCGGCGTTGACGTCGAGCGCGGTGACCCGGATGTCGCCGGGGGCCTTGAGGGAGTAGCCGGGGTGGTGGAAGCGGGGGCGGGCTTCCCAGATCTGGTCCGGGTCCTTCTTCGAGGGCTTCTTCAGGATGTCCGGCAGGGCGGGGTAGGCGGTGTAGTCGTAGCGGGCGGTGGCCCGGGTCGCGTTGAACAGGTGCATCACGTCCGGGATCGCCCGCTTGATCAGAGCCTTGAGCGCGGCTTCCTCGTCCCCTCCGGAGCGCTCGGCCTCTTCCTGGACGGCCCGGCCGATGAGCGACGTCGTCTCGGCCTGGGCGCGGGCGGCGGACCTCGCCCGGCGCTGCGGGCGGGTCGGGACCGGCGCCGGGGTGGGTGAGGCGGCCGCCGGGGCGGGGACGGTTGTCGCCGGAGTTGCGGCGGGGGCGGGCGCGACCGCGTTCGAGGGGGCCGCGGGTACACAGAAGGCGCCGGCGTGCAACGGGTGGCCGCCGGTGGACCGGAAGGTGGTGGTGACTCCGCAACGGACGCAGGGGCCCGGCTCGCCCTCGACGGCGAGCCCGTCCGGGCCGCGCAGCGTGTCATGGCTGGTGAACGCGGGCACCGGCACGGTCGGTTCGGGGCCGGCGACCGCAGCAGGCGCGGGAGTGGGAGCGAGTTCGGACATGGGCCCGGGAGCAGGCGCGGGGTCCGGGGCCGGGGCGGGAGCGGACGCCGGGGCGGCCGGGTAGATCTCGACGAGACCCTTCAGCAGGCGCAGGTAGGAAAGGCGCGCGGGCGGCTGCGGATCGGAGACGCCGGTCTCCCAGTTGGCGACGGTGGAACGTCCGACGCCGACCGCCGACGCGACCTGGGCGCGGGACAGACCGGCCGCTTCACGCAGCCGCTGCCGCTCGGCCGGCGGCGGAATGGCGGCCGTCAGTCGGGCCTCTTCGAGGAGCGCTTCGACACTGTTCTCACTCACCGCCCCACCGTACAACAATTGGACATCATCTGCGCATACATTGGACGCGTGTTGGACGCGAGGTCCGATGCGATTCTCCGGGCCGAGGCGCGCGGCCGGAGCACCGGGGCCTCGCTATTGTCTGATGTCCGGGCTCGTCGGATCCGTCGTATCCCTCGAATCCGTCGGACACGGGGAGTCAGGAGTGGTGAGTGTGCAGGGGATCAGCCTTCGCCCGCATCAGGCGGAGGCCGTCGATGCCGTTGTCGAGGGCCTTTCCCCCACCGCGTCGCCCGCGGACGGTTCGGGGGCCGCTCGGGGCCGACGCGGACAGGTCCGGATGGCGACCGGCACGGGCAAGACCATCATGGCGGCGGTGGCAGCCCGGCGGTTGGTCCCGCGCGGCCTGGTCGGCGTCCTGGTGCCGACGCTGGATCTGCTGACGCAGACGGTCGAGTCCTGGCGTGCCGTGGGGCACGACGGCCCGGCGGTCGCGGTGTGCGGTCTGGGTTCCGACCCGCTGCTCGAAGCTCTCGATGTCCGGTGCACGACGAACCCCACGCAGTTGGCGCTGTGGGCCGGCAGCGGGCCGATGCTGGTGTTCGCCACGTACGCGAGCCTCTCGCCCCAGGGTCTGGAGGACGACCAGGGCGACCGGGACGGCCAGGGCGAGGCCGGCGCGGCCCCGGGTGTGCTGGAGCGGGCCCTGCTCGGCTCGTACGGACAGCGCATGGGCGCCTTCGACCTCCTGGTCGTCGACGAGGCCCACCGGACCTCCGGCGATCCCGGGAAGGCGTGGGCGGCCGTCCACGACCAGCGGCGGATCCCCGCCGCGCGACGGCTGTACATGACGGCCACCCCACGCCTGTGGGCGGCGTCACCGGGTGCCGGCACCGCGACGGACGGGCCCGGCGGCGGGCCGGTGGCCTCGATGGACGACGAAGAGCTCTACGGCCCGGTGCTGTACGAGTTCGGGCTGATGGAGAGTGTCGAGCGCGGGGTCCTGGCGCGGTTCGAGATCGACGTACTGGAAATCCACGACCCCGCACCGCCCGGGCCGGACGCGTCTCCGGAGGAACGACGGGGTCGGCGGATCGCCGCGCTGCAGGCGGCGCTGCTGAAGCATGCGGACACCACGGGGATGCGGTCGTTCATGACGTTCCACTCCCGCACCCTGGACGCCATGGCCTTCGCCCGCGGGCTCCCGGGGACCGCCGCCGAACTGCACGCGGTGGACCCGGTCGCGTATCCGAAGCGGATCGGCGCGGACTGGCTGTGCGGTGAGCACCCGGCCGCGCACCGCCGTGCCGTGCTGGGCCGGTTCGCGGACGGGCTGGACGCGGAGGGCTGGGTGACCGACCTGAGCTTCCTGAGCAGTTGCCGGGTGCTCGGTGAGGGGGTCGACATCAGGGGCGGACGCGGGGTGGCCGGGGTCGTCTTCGCCGATACCCGCAGCTCCCCCGTCGAGATCGTGCAGATCACCGGCCGGGGCCTGCGCCAGGAACCCGGCGAGGGGAAGGTGTCCCGGCTGGTGGTCCCGGTGTTCCTCCGCCCCGGCGAGGACCCGGACCGGATGATGGCCTCGCCGAGCTACCGCCCTCTGGTCGCCGTGCTGCAGGGACTCCGGGCCCATGACGAACGGCTCGTCGAGCGCATGGCGCTGCGCACCACCACCGCCCGGGGCAAGGCCCTCTCCGTGGTCGGCCTCGACCCGGTCCAGGAGGACGACACCGGCGGCGACGCGGTGACAGGCACCCCGGACGCGGGCCCGGCCGGCACCCCGGACGCGGGCCCGGCCGGCACCGCGGACGCGCGTACGAGGGTGCGTGCGAGCAGCGACGTGGGGGTGCCCCTGCTCCGGTTCTCCCAGCCCCATGACCCCGGCGTCATCGCCGCGTTCCTGCGTACCCGCGTCCTGCAGCCGGACTCCGAGGTCTGGCTCACCGGTTACAACGCCCTGTACGCCTGGGCCCAGGAGCACGGGAACGCCCGCGTTCCCGTGGGCACCGTCGTCCCCCTAGACGGCGGCGAGGGCACCCTTCCGCTCGGTTCCTGGGTCAGCGAGCAGAGGAGGGCGTTCCGGCTCGGGACCCTCAAGCCGTGGCGGGCCGAACTTCTCGACGGACTCGGCATGGTCTGGTCCGTCGCGGACGCCGCCTTCTGGAAGAAGCTCGCGGCCGCCCGCGCCTACCACGCGAAGCACGCCACGCTCGCCGCTCCGAAGGACGCCGTGACGGACGGTGTGGCGGTCGGCCAGTGGCTCGCCAACCTCCGCAGGCCCGGCGGCCTCGGCAGGAACGAGGAGCGGGCGGCACACCGCCGCCAGGCCCTCGCGGCGATCGACCCGGACTGGAATCCGCGGTGGCCGGTCGACTGGCAGCGGTACTACGCCGCCGCCCGCCTGCTGCTCACCGGGGAGCACGCCCCCAGCGCGATCCTGCCCGGCGTCACCGTCCACGGACTCGACGTCGGGGCCTGGGCCCACCGGCAGTGCGAACGGTCCGTCTGGCAGGCCCTGATGCCCGAGCAGCGCGAACGCCTGGAACGGCTCGGCCTGCGCCCGCCGGCCGAACCGGAGCGGCCTGCGGCCGGGAGGACGGGGTCCTTCGAACGCGGCGTACGGGCTCTCGCCCAGTACACCGCCCGCGAAGGGCACCACCGTGTCCCGCGCGCCCACACCGAGGAGATCACGGTGGAGGAGGAACCCGGCCCGGTGAAGGTGCGGCTGGGGGTGTGGATGTCCAACACCAGGAGCCGCCGGGACAGGCTCGCCGAGGAACAGCGCGCCGCGCTCTCGGAACTCGGCGTGCCGTGGACGTGACGGGGCAAGCGTCAGCGGGAGCGCATGCCGGACCGTCGTAACGGCCGGCCGTCCCGGGAAGCGTCTCCCTCTCCGTCTCGACCCGCTCACCTGGGGCCGGAGCCTCTTGGGTGCGGGGACGACCGCGTGGTCGTCTCGGTCGGCCTGTGTCCCCAGGCCGTCAGCATGCCGGCCGACAGCGCGGCGCACGCGGTGCTTTCGAGGTAGTGCACCGCTTCGTCGACAGCCGCGTCGTCGACCAGGCCGGTGGCGAGCATCGCTTCTCTGCTGCGCTGCCAGGTGTCGGCCCAGAAGCGGCTGATGGGGCTGCCGGGCAGCAGCGGCGGTACGTGGATCTCGGCGGCGACGGGTTCGAGGCCGGCCCCGCGCAACAGGTGCGGATACGACGGGACCTGGGTGACGTCGGTCCCGATGGTGGTCCGAAGTCCTTGCCACATCGCCCGCATCGCCGTGGCGTACGGGGTCGTCGGCGGCCGGTCGCTCGTGAGGTCGACCGCGTCGCTGAGCACCAGGACGCCGCCGGGCACGAGGAGTTCGGCCAGCTTGCCGATCAGGCGGTCCCGCTCCGGCAGGTGCATCAGCACGAAGCGGGCGTGGACGAGGTCGAAGCGGCCGGGGGCGAAGCCGGGGGCGGTGATGTCGGCCTCCAGCACCTCCAGGCCGGGTGCGGGGCGCGCGCTCAGGAACCGTACGTCTCGGTCCACGGCGAGCACGCTTCCCACCCCGGCCTCGCCCAGCAGCCGGTGGGACACGGTGCCCGTACCGGCGCCGATGTCGAGGCAGTGCCATCCCGGGCCGGCTCCGAGCGCCAGCAGCCGGGCCATGGTCAGGTCGTCGTAGGCGAGAGCCCCGAAGTCGATGCGCTCTGCCTCGCCCGCCCGATCGGGGCGGAAGTACGCCTCGCCGTAACGGCCGTCGCCCGGCGTGCCCTCGGGCGGAGGGGCGGTCACGCCGCCACCGTTACGAGGCCGGATCGGGCCCGCCTGTTCGGGTGGTTCGGATGGTTCGGGCACGGTCCTGGTCCGCCGGCCGAAGGGATCGGTGGTTCGTCGAGCTGTTTCATGGCCGGGGCCTCTCCACGCGACAGGACGGTACGGGGGCGGTCCGGGGCCGCCCCCGGCCATCCTGCATCGGCGGTCGTCGGCGCGGCCGAGGCTCGCCGCGGCTCGTTTCCGGGCACCCCCGGCCGCCGGACCCGGAGAGGTTCTTCGTACGATCGGGCGCCCCGACGACGACGGATGCAGCGCCCGACGGGCGGTCAGGTCACCGCGATGAGCCGCAAAGAGCAGGTGGAGTGTTGATCAACGGATACGAAGAGGGCCCGCTGGTCGCCGGGGAGCCGTTGCTGGCTCGACCGGGCTTCTGGTCGAACCACCTCATGGCGCTGGGCGGTACCGGGACGGGCGCCGAGCGTGCCGTTCCGGAGTGGTTCGGCGACGACGGCGCGGATACGGATGCCCTCACCGAGATCCTGTTCGATCCCGAGCGCTGGCCGGTGTTCCGGGTACCGGCCGCGGACGGCACCGGCGTCGTGGTGATCTACCGCAACCTGGTGGGCGACTACGGCATCGACCACCTCCTCACCCGCCAGGACCGGAGCCGCGCGCGGCGGATCACCGGCGGGGACGGAGGGTTCTCGGGGACCGGGCTGCCCTGGCACGAGCTGGTCCGCATCGCCGACAGCCCCGACCCCGAGGCCGACGGTGTCCAGGACTCCGCAGCCCGCCTCCTGCTCCTCCTTCCTCTTCTCGACGAACTGGACGCGCCGCGGACAGCACCGGCAAGGCTCAGCGCCGCCCTGATCGCGGCGGGCGCCCCGCACGAGACCGCCCCGAGCACGGCGGAGAGCCTGCTCACTCACCTGATGGGCAGTGCTCGGCACGACTCCGCATGGGCATCGCCACTGAGCGGCTCCTAGCGGGCAAGCCTGAGCTGCCGGCGGCGGACCGGACGGCTGATTGAGCTTCAGGTTCCCTTCATCCAGGGCTGTTAGAGTGCAGCCCTGCGGCGACCATTCACCGAGCCGCGTTGACGCTTCGTTCGGACGAGCGGAATCCACGGGACAGGGAGCGTAGGAATGCGCTGCAAGGAGATGCTGGCCTTCTGCGCTGGTATCGCCGTGCTCCTGATCGTATCCGCGTTCGCTTTCGGTGCCCCTGACCCGACTCCGGGGGCCGTCGACACGGCAGCTCATTCTCAGGCCGTGTCCGTATTGGATGCGTCGGGGCAGAGCACTCCGCTGGAGGGCCTGGACGGTGACGTCACGCTCCAGCACCGCCACAAGGCGGGGAACACGACGGTTTCGCCCACCGTTCAGGCGGCCGTTCCCCTCACCTCGCCGGATCTTCACGACTGCGCGGCGGGCGTGACCCGGCAGCATGCTTCGCACTCCGAGTCACGCGGTCCTGACCGTGCCCGGATCCTTCGCTGCTGAGCGAGCCGGCCGACACCTTCACCTTCTGGAAATTCCGGAGATCCCGGAGATCCCTGAACTCCTGAAGTTGCTGAAGTTCCTGTTGTTCTTTCACCTCTTGCTTCTCCCGCGGCAGCCCTGCGGGCCCCGAATCGCCTGACATCGTTCGACGGTTCGTTCTTCGGCATTCCTCGAAACGCGCGCCGCATCGCACTTCGCGCAATCCCGGGGCTGAAATCGAGAATCCCGAAATACGCACCTTCGGGGACCCGTTCAGCTGTCGCCCTCCTCAGCCCCCCTACTCAGTCCTGGAGCAACCACACATGCATCAATTCCCCCTCGCCTCGGAGCCGTCCGGCGGCATCGCGGGGTGGGCGACCGGCCTCGTCGACACCATGGGTGGTCCCGGGGCCGGGCTGGCCATCGCCCTGGAGAATCTCTTTCCTCCGTTGCCGAGCGAAGTCATTCTGCCGCTGACCGGATTCGCCGCGGGGCAGGGCGTGATCAGCCTCTACTCCGCCCTGTTCTGGACCACGCTGGGGTCGGTGGTGGGGGCCGTCGCGCTCTACCAGATCGGTGCGCTCTTCGGCCGGGACCGCATGTACGCCCTGTGGGAGCGGATGCCGCTGGTGAAGGTGTCCGACTTGAAGAAGACGGAGGCCTGGTTCGTCAAGCACGGCATGAAGGCCATCTTCTTCGGCCGGATGATTCCGATCTTCCGCAGTCTGATCAGCGTCCCGGCGGGCATCGAGCGGATGCCTCTGCCCACCTTCGTACTCCTCACCGCCCTCGGCAGCTTCCTATGGAACTTCATCCTCGTCATGGCCGGATATCTGCTGGGTGACCGGTGGGATCTCGTGGAGCGTTACGTCGGCGTGCTCTCGAAGGCCGTCCTGGTGCTGGTCGTCGCCGCGCTGGCGGTCGCGGTCGTTCGCAGGGTGCGTGCCCGTCGAGCCGATCGGCAACAGGACCTCGTATGAACGGCTCGGTGAACCGTCCTGAGCTCCTTGCCACGGGCGGCCCGCCGATCACCCTTCGCGGGCCGCCGGAAGCGGTCCGCGAAGAGTCGCTGCAACTGGCCGCGCACATCGCGCGGGACATCGAACCGATCGACTAGGTGGCACGAATGGCTATGTGGGACCGCATCAAGGACCAGGCCAAGGGCCTGCAGCAGCAGTCGCAGGGCGCGCGGGGCCCCGCCGCCGGCTCGCGGCAGTCGGGTACGGGGGGTTCCGGGGGTTCGAAGGAGAAGCTGGTCGGGCTGCTCAAGTCCCAGCTCGGCTCTCTCAAGACGGAGCTCAAGAGCGGGGCCTACCGGGACGCCAGTATGGCGATGTGCGCTCTGGTCGCCGCCGCCGACGGGTCCGTCGACCCGGCCGAGCGGCATCACGTGGAGTCGCTGATCGTTCAGAACGACGTCCTGCAGAACTTCCCGCCCGAGCAGTTGAGGCAGAGGTTCAACAAGCACGTCGACCAGATGACGGTCAACTTCCCGCAAGGCAAGGCCGAGGCGATGCAGGAGATCGCCAAGGCGGCGAAGAAGCCCGTGGAGGCCAAGGCGGTCGTCCAGACCGGCTTCGTGATCGCCGGTGCGGACGGGTACATCGCCCCGGCGGAGGCGCAGGTTCTGCGGGAGGCCTGTGTGGCACTCGGGGTGTCCCCGCAGGAGTTCGGCCTCTGATCCGGACGGGCAACGGGCGGGGCCCGCACCGTACATAACGGGCGGGCCCCGCCCGGCGCGGTGCGCGCCTTCTGACGGGCCGTGCGGTGCCGACCGTCCGACGGGCCGTCGGCGGGCCGGCACGGATCACCTGACCACCCGCACAACCCTGTGGCTTTCTTGATCGTCCAACCGGTGTCGGGGGCACGTCGGCCCTCGGCGGGAGTGCATCGTGCCCAGTCACTGGAGAGCCATGAGACCCGTCTCCGTCCATCCTTTCGTACGCTTCGGCGCAAGTGCCGTCGCGACCGCCGGAATCCTGCTGGCCGGTCTGTCCGCGCCGGCCTCCGCCGTGGAGTCCGCCGCGGAGTCCGATCAGCTGTGGATCAACGCGCCGTACGAGAAGAACCTGCAGATAGGCGCCGAGACCGGTACACCTGTCGAGGTCGGTCTGTACCACGACAACGACAACTTCACCGTCACGGACGGCCGTCTCACCGTCGACGTCTCCGGCATCGCGCAGATGGCCGAGGTGACCTGGCCCGAGAACTGCGCGCCCACCGGGACGACCGCCGTGTGCAGCGTCGCCCAGGTGCCCGCGATCGGCGCCGACTACAGCCCCCAGGTGCGCCTGGAGGTCCGCGCCGCCGACACCGCCGAGGCGGGGGCGCACGGCCGCATCACCTACGCCGCGACCGCGACCGGTGGCCCGGACGGGACGCTGGAGGCTCCTCTGGACTCCTTCGAGACGACGCTCACCGTCGCCTCCGGCCCGAACCTCGTCCTGAACGGGCTCGCCCCGGTCGAGGGCGCCACACCGGGCACCGTCCACACGGTGCCGCTCTCGGTGACCAACGAAGGTCACGAGCCCGCCCAGGGCTTCACGCTCGGCATGGCCGCGTCGTACGGCCTCGGGTTCGACGCGCGGTACGCCGCGTGCGCGTACACGCAGACGGGCGGCGCGTACGCGCCCATGTCGCACGCCGAGTGCGCCTTCGACCAGGTGCTCCAGCCCGGTGACACCTTCACGCTGCCGGAGCCGCTCCGAATCTCCGTCGCGGACCACGCGCTCCGGGAGCGCCTCGACATCGATGTGCAGCCCGCGGGCGGGGCCACCGACATCGACACGAGCGACAACTACGGGATCGTCGCCGTGAACGCGGTCAACACCGCCGACTTCGCGGTGCGTGGCTCCCGGGTGAGCGGCGCCGCCGGAGAGACGGTCAAGGCCTCCCTCACCTTCCGTAACAAGGGCCCGGGCTGGCTCGGCAACCTCGGTTCCGGCGACCCGGTCGCCCTCGTCGACTTCACGGTTCCCGAGGGTGTCACCGTCACCGGCGCCCCCTCCGCGTGCCAGGCCCGCACCCCGGCCGGCGGCTACCGCCCGGGCCACCTCGGCGCGCCGCGCTACGTGTGCGAGATGTCGTACTGGGTGCTGGAGAACACCGTTCGCACGTTCAGCTTCGACCTGCGTGTCGACAGTGTCGTTCCCGACGCCAAGGGCCGCGTCGCCCTGCAGCCGGTGATCGCCGGCACGGGCTTCCCGCACGACCCCGAGCCCGGCAACAACAAGGGCTGGGTGACGGTCAACCCGACCCCCGCCGCGTAACCGCGGAAACCCGGTGGGGCGCGACCGTGTCGCGCCCCACCGGGCGGGCCGGGGCCCGGTCGCGGCGACCGGGCCCCGGGTCCGTCAGTCGTCGGTCAGGGCCACCGCCCCCACCGGGCAGGCCCGTACGGCTTCCCGTACCAGCGGGTGGTCGCCCGTCGCCGCCGGGCGGCCGGGAAGCATCTCGCTGAACCCGTCGTCGTCCTGCGTGAACACGTCCGGAGCGGTCAGCGCGCACATGCCGGCTCCCACGCAGCGTTCCTTGTCGACCCGGACGCCCATGCCGCTCACCACTCCACCGGGAGTTCCAGCAGGCCCTGGACCGTGTCCCCGGGTTTGTGCTCGATCTCGTGCGCGGGCACGGCGAGCCGGAGATCCGGCAGCCGTTCGAAGAGCGTGCGCAGCGCGATGTCGAGCTCGGTACGTGCCAGGTTCTGGCCCAGGCACTGGTGGACGCCGAAGCCGAAGGCGAGATGGTGGCGGGCCGACCGGTCCCAGTCGAGCGTGTCCGGATCGGCGAACACCCCGGTGTCGCGGTTGATGAGCGAGGTCGAGAACATCACGCCCTCGCCCTTGCGGATCGTCGTCCCGGCCACCTCGATGTCCTCGGCAGCCAGCCGCTGGAGCCCGTCGGCGATGGACAGGAACCGCAGGAGTTCCTCGACCACCACGGACGTCGTCGTCTCTCCGGCGCGCAGGGCCGCCAGTTGTCCGGGGTGTCCCAGCAGGGTGAACGTACCGAGCGAGATCATGTTCGCCGTCGTCTCGTGCCCCGCGATGAGCAGGATCACGGCGAACGCGACGAGGTCCTGACGGTCGACGGGTCCGTGCGGGCCGTCGCGGTGGATCAGCTCGTCCAGCAGCCCGTCCCCCGGTTCCGTCCGCTTGCGGTCGATCAGGGCGCCCAGGTACTCCTCCAGTTCGGTCCGGGCGCTGTCGACATCGGCCGCGCCCGGGCCGCGCAGGAGCCGCCGCGAGCACTCTTCGAAGAACTCGTGGTCGGCGTACGGCACCCCGAGGAGCGCGCAGATCACCATCGACGGCACCGGCAGCGCGAAGTCGGCCACCAGCTCGGCCGGCGGCCCCTTCCGCTCCATCGCGTCCAGTCGCCGGTCCACGGTCTCCTGGATGCTCGGGCGCAGCGCGGCGATCCGCTTCACGGAGAAGCTCGGGATGAGCATCCTGCGCTGGGCGTTGTGCTCGGGATCGTCGACGCCGAGCAGTGCCACGCGCCGTTGCCGCGCGTTGGCGAACCGCTCGGCCGGTACGGGAAAGGCGGGGTGGGTGCGGTCGGTCGACAGCCGTGGATCCGCCAGCAGTCGTCGGGCCAGGGCGTGCCCGGTGACCGCCCAGACCGGGCGTCCGTCGTAGAGGGTGACCCGGCTCAGCGGCCGGTCCTCGCGCAGCGGCGCGTAACCGGTGGGCGGGTGGTAGGGGCAGTCGCGGTCCTGCGGGAACGGTGTGGCGGTGGGCGGTGCGGCAGTGGCCGGGGTCGCGGTGATCGGTCCGGTGCTCGGTCGGGTGACGGGGCAGGTGGGGGCAGGGTCCTGGCGGGCCGGTTCCGTCGTGGATTCCGTCATGGAGCGGTCGCCTCGCAGAGCTCGGTGGTGGGTGCGGAGCGGGTCGCTCCGCACCGCACACCAATTGGATGCCTAAGGCACCTATGTGGTCGATGGGCGGACCGGCCAGTTCTCGGGACGGCCGATCTGGCCGATGTCTTTCGCACCCGCGCGAGCCATGCCGTATCCGCTCAGGTCCCACGGGTGCGACGGACCGGCGCCGGACTGATCACCGGAGCGCCGACGGCCGGAACTGTTCACGACGACGTCCGGAATCATGCCGTCCGGGATCGGCGGATACGCCCCCGCGGGCGGGTGTCACGCGTGTGGCCCACGCAACACGGGCGCGGTGTCATATCCGGTGGTGCTGCGCTGTCTTCACTTCGGAAGCACCGCACGAACAACCAGGACCGCAAGCACCGCAAGCACCGCGCACCGCAGCAGCACCGCGGAAGCCGGAGAGGGGAACTTCACCATGAAGGCCGTCATCGTGTGCGTCTCCGTGTCGCACGGCAACACCCTTCGTATCGCCGACACCATGGCCCAGCCACTGGGCGCGAAGGTCGTCAGCCCCGAAGAGGCCGATCCGAGGGAACTGGCCGCAGCCGATCTCGTGGGCTTCGGCTCCGGCGTGTTCTACGGGAGGCTCCACCCGCGCCTCACCGGCTTCGTGAACGCCCTCCCCACCGGGCGACGCCCGGACCGGCGGAACGTCCGCGCCTTCGTGTTCGCCACCAGCGGCCTCCCCGAAGCGCCGGTGATCCCGTTCACCCGCCCCCTGGTCCGCCGCCTCGAAGAGAGGGGGTTCGCCGTGGACGGGAGCTTCACCTGCCGGGCCCTCGACACCTGGGCGCCTTTCAGGCTCCTCGGCGGAGTCAACAAGCACAGGCCCGATGCCGACGACCTGTCCGGGGCCCGCGCCTTCGCCGAGCGGCTGCGGGACGGGGAAGCGCCGTCGGCCTGATCCCACCCCTCGCGCCGCTCACACCCAGGGCCTCAGGCCCTCACCTTGGCGATGAACGCGCCTAGGTTCGTCATGGTCCGCTCGATCTTCTGCTCCAGGGTGAGCGACTCATGGAGCCGCGCCCCGACTCCCGCGTCCTTCTTCCCGCGTACGTAGAGCGAGCAGGCGAGGTCGCTGCACATATAGGCGCCGACCGAGTTGCCCTGCTGGCCCGCCTTCCCGGATCGCCGGGCCACCAGCAGGGAGACGCCCCCGGTGTGGGTGGTCACGCACATCGAGCACATGCTGCGGCGGGTCTGCCAGGAGCCCGCGTCGGAGGAGCGCAGCTGGACCCCGACGGGCCCCTGGTCGGACGGGATCACGAGATAGGCCCGGTCGGGGGCCTGGGGGTCGCGCCAGCCCAGGAAGTCCAGGTCGCCCCAGGGGCGGTCGGCCAGGTCGCGCGGGACGGACAGGCGCTTGGCCTCGCCCTTGGTGCAGTTCACGAATGAGGTACGGATCTCTTGCTCGGTCAGCGGTTCCATGCGACCCACGCTAATTTGCCTAATAGTGTTAGGCAAATTATTATTTGCTTAGGCGATCACGGAGCAGCGTTCGGAGGGTGGCATGGCACGAGCAGGACTGGCCGCGGAGCGGGTGGTGCGGGCGGGGGCCGAGCTGGCGGACGAGATCGGCTTCGAGCACGTGACCCCTTCGGAGCTCGCCCGGAAGCTGGGCATCAGGACCGCGAGCCTCTACTCACACGTCAAGAACGCCCACGACCTCAAGACGCAGATCGCGCTGCTCGCCCTGGAGGAGCTCGCCGACCGGGCGTCGGCCGCCATCGCCGGGCGGGCCGGCAAGGACGCGCTCAGCGCCTTCGCCGACGCCTACCGCGACTACGCCCTCCAGCACCCGGGGCGCTTCACCGCGGCCCGGTTCCGGCTCGACCCGGACGCGGCGGTGGCGAGCGCGGGCATGCGGCACTCGCGGATGACACGGGCGGTGCTGCGCGGTTACGCCCTGACCGAGCTCCAGGAGACCCACGCGGTCCGGCTCCTGGGCAGCGTCTTCAACGGCTTCGTGGAGCTGGAGACGGCCGGCGCCTTCAGACACAGCTCCCCCGGCTCCGAGGAGAGCTGGACCGAGATCCTCGACGCACTCGACGCCCTGCTGCGCAACTGGCCCGCCCGGTCCTGACCGCCCCCCAGCCCTTCGACCAGGTCCCCGACCAGCACCCTCGACGGATGAGGAGAACGAGAACATGACCACCCGGCACGACGCCCGGCACCAGGCCCGGCAGGACTGGACGACGACCCCCATCACCCCCGGCATCCTGCGTGGCGCGCTGGACCTGGAGCAGACCGAACGCGGCGTGCTGCCGCACCGGTTGCCCGCCCGCGCACGGCTGCAGATCCCCGACGGCCAACTGGCGATGGCCGAGTCGCAGCCCTCCGGGGTCCGGCTGGCGTTCCGCACCCGGGCCACCGCTGTCGAGCTGGACGTGGTGGCCACCAAGCGGGTCTACACCGGCGCGCCGCCGCGCCCCGACGGGGTGTACGAGCTCCTCGTGGACGGTCGCCCGGCGGCCCGGGCCAGTGCCGCCGACGGCGACACGCTCACCATCGACATGGCCACGATGAGCACACAGTTCCGGACCGGCCCCGTGGAGACGCTCCGGTTCACCGGCCTGCCGGACGCCGAGAAGGACGTCGAGATCTGGCTGCCCCACGACGAGACCACGCAGCTGGTCGCCCTGCGCACCGACGCGCCCGTCCACGACCCCCGGCCCAGCGGCCGGCCGGTCTGGCTGCACCACGGCAGCTCCATCAGCCACGGGTCCAACGCCACCACCCCGACCGGCACCTGGCCCGCCCTGGCCGCCGCGCTCGGCGAGGCCGAGCTGATCAACCTGGGGTTCGGCGGCAGTGCCCTGCTCGACCCCTTCACCGCCCGCACCCTGCGCGACACCCCCGCCGACCTGATCAGCGTCAAGATCGGCATCAATGTCGTCAACGCCGACCTGATGCGGCTGCGCGCGTTCGGCCCGGCCGTCCACGGCTTCCTCGACACCATCCGCGAAGGGCACCCCACCGCCCCGCTGCTGGTCGTCTCGCCGATCTGCTGCCCCATCCACGAGACCACGCCCGGCCCCGCAGCCCCGGACTACAGCGCGATGAGCGAAGGGCGGCTGCGGTTCAAGGCCACCGGTGACCCTGCGGAGACCGCCGCCGGGAAGCTCACCCTCACCGTCATCCGGGACGAGCTGGCCCGGATCGTCGGAGAGCGCGCCACCACCGACCCCCATCTGCACTACCTCGACGGCCTCGGACTCTACGGAGAGGCCGACAACGCCGAACTGCCGTTGCCGGACGATCTGCACCCGGACCCCGCCACCCACCGGCTCATCGCCGAACGCTTCGCCCGTCTCGCGTTCGGCGACGGCGGCCCCTTCCGTACGAAGGGCGGGTGACCCGGGGCGGACGAGGGCCGGGTTCAGAACAAGGCCGGAACCTCGCGTGCCGTCGTACGACCGGTTACGGGGCGTCCACCAGGATGCGGCCGTCGGCCGGGGTGCGTGCGGCGAGGCCGCCCGCGTAGGCGGATTCGACACGGGAGCGTTCGGCCGCGTTCGGGACGGCGTTCGTGCAGGCGGTGCCGGCGCTGGAGCCCGACATCAGCTGGGAGCAGGGGCCGGGTTTGGTGTCCGGCAGGCCCAGACTGTGGCCGAGCTCATGGGCGGCGATACGGGTCTTGTCGTGGCCCTCGGTGACCGCCTGGCTGCCCAGCTCCACCCTGGCCTGGCCGCCGGGGCGGACCGGTCCGAGTGTGGCCTGCGGCCAGCCGCTGGTGGCCACGATCTGTATCTCGGCTCGGGTGCCGGGGGCCGCCTCGACGAGCTTGACGTTGGCGACGTTGGCGTTCCACGAGGCGACGCCTGCCGCGATCGCCGCCTCCCAGCCGCCGGCCCGGCTGTCGTCGTACCGGAGCGTCACCACCGCCGCCGTGCTCTCCGCCGCCGGGTCCGGCGCGGGAGCGGCGTGCGCCGCCGTGGCCGTGGCCAGGGTGATCGCCGCGGCGACACCGGCCGCCTTGAGCCATCTGAATGTCAGCATTGCTGTCCCTTCACTCATGGGGGGCTCGGCTCCGCGTGGGAGCCGAGGGAGTGGGAGGAAGGTCGCGGCGGACCGAACCGCTGTACGGGTCTGGCCGGTTGCCGCTCCTCCCGGGGCCGCAGAACCTATGCCGCCCCAGCGGCTTGATCATGCCCCTGCCAAGAGAAGTCGGCCGGAAACACACCCTGCCCCCTCGTGGGCAGCCGCCGCCCCGTGATCACACGACGCCATCGGAGCCGCGCGACGCCATCGGTACCGGAGGCCGCTTCCGTACCCTGGGTGCATGCGTATGCGACCCACTCTGAGCTGGACCTCCACCGAGGAGCTGCCGCCGGGCACCACGGACCTGGAGCCGGTCGCCGAGGTTCTGGGCGGCGGCGGGGTCCTGGTCCTGAGCGGGGCGGGCATCTCCACGGAGTCGGGCATCCCCGACTACCGGGGCGAGGGCGGCAGTCTGAGCCGGCACACCCCGATGACCTACCAGGACTTCACCGCCGACGCCGGGGCGCGCCGCCGGTACTGGGCGCGCAGCCATCTGGGCTGGCGCACCTTCGGCCGGGCCCGGCCCAACGCCGGGCACCGGGCCGTGGCCGCGTTCGGGCGGCACGGTCTGCTCTCGGGTGTGATCACCCAGAACGTCGACGGGCTGCACCAGGCCGCCGGCAGCGAGGGCGTCGTGGACCTCCACGGTCGCCTGGACCGGGTCGTCTGCCTTTCCTGCGGCGCCTTCAGCCCACGGCGCGAACTCGCCCGCCGGCTGGAGGAGGCGAACGAGGGCTTCGCGCCGGTGGCCGCCGCGATCAACCCTGACGGCGACGCCGACCTCACGGACGAGCAGGTCGGGGACTTCCGGGTGGTGCCCTGCGCCGTCTGTGGCGGCGTCCTCAAACCGGATGTGGTGTTCTTCGGCGAGGCCGTGCCCCCGCAGCGGGTCGAACACTGCCGTGAACTGGTCCGTGCGGCGAGCGCGCTGCTGGTCCTGGGCTCCTCCCTGACCGTGATGTCCGGTCTCCGGTTCGTCCGCGAGGCCGCCCGGGCCGGGTCGCCGGTGCTGATCGTCAACCGGGACCCGACCCGGGGCGACCGGCATGCCGTCACCCGCGTCGCCCTTCCGCTGGGAGCGGCCCTCACCACCGTGGCCGGCCGGCTGGGCGTTCCCGTCGAGGACGACGCGGAGGCCGCCGGGACCGGGTGAGGTGGCGGGGCCTGGTCGAGGCTCGGATCGCGTCGGTCTCCTCGGCCGTTTCGGGTCCCGTGTCGAGCCCGGCCTACCGGGCGAACTTCCGCAGGTTCTCCGCCAGCGAGCTGATGGCGGCGGGGTTGCGGGGGCTCTCGACCAGGTCCACGTAGTCGAGGACGACGATCCGGTCGTTCTTGATCGCCGAGACATTGGCGAGCGGCTTGTAGGACTTCAGGAACTTCCGCTTCTGGTCGGCGCCGGTGTCACCGTAGTTGTTGATGACGATGACCTCGGGGTCGCGGTCGACCACCGTCTCCCATCCCACCGTCGTCCAGCTGTCCTTGAGGTCCTTCATGATGTGGTCGCCGCCGGCCTTGGTGATGATGTCGTGCGGTCCGGCGTACGCACCCGAGGTCAGCGGCTTGTCCTTCCCGTCGTCGTACAGGAAGACGCGAAGCCGGTCATCGCCCTTCGCCGCCTTCGCCCGCGCGTCGGCGACCTCCTTCTCGAAGGCCGTGATGAGGGTGTCCGCCCGGTCCTCGACGTCGAAGATCTTTCCGAGGTTCCGCAGGTCGGTGTAGAGCGCTTCGAGCGGCGGCATGACTCCGCGGGCCTTGCCCTGCCCGTTGCGGCACGACTCGCTCAGCAGGTACGAGTCGACGCCCACGCGCTTCAGTTCGGCGGGGGTGAACCCCTCCCCCTCGTTGAAGCCGTAGTTCCAGCCGGCGAAGACCAGGTCGGCGCGGGCGTCGAGGACGAGTTCCTTGTTGATCCGTTCCTTGGAGAGCCACTTGGTCTTCCGGTAGCCGTCCTTCCAGGGCACGGACGTCATGTCGCCCTTGTCGTCGGGCATCACATATCCGGCCATGTGGTCCGCGAGACCGAGGGCGAACATGATCTCGGTGATGCCGACGTCGTTGGTCACGACGCGCTGCGGGGCCTTGTCGTAGCTCTTCTTCTCGCCGCAGTTCTCGACGGTCACCGGGTAGTGCCGGTCCGCGCCGGCCTTGTCGTCCTTCTTGTCGGCCCGGTCGGTGACGTCCGCTCCGCAGCCGGTGAGGGCCAGTGCGGCTACGAGAGCGAGTGCTGCGGGGCGCAGGGGGTTCGGCATGGTGGTCGGGGCTCCTCAGGAGGCGGGACGGGCGGGGGGAAGGTCGAAGAGCAGCTGGAGCGCGCCGGTCTCGGGGTGGGCGACGCGGTGTGCCCGTACGCCGAAGACGTCGGCCAGCAGTTCGGTGGTCAGGACGGCGTCCGGAGCGCCTGAGGCGACGATCCGGCCGCCGTCGATGACGTGGACGAGGTCGCAGTGCAGGGCGGCGAGGTTCAGGTCGTGCAGGGCGGTGAGCACGGTCAGGCCGCTGCCCCGGACCAGGGCGAGGACTTCCAGCTGATGGGCGATGTCCAGGTGGTTGGTGGGCTCGTCGAGGACCAGGACCCGGGGCTGCTGGGCCAGGGCGCGGGCGATCAGGACGCGTTGCCGCTCGCCGCCGGAGAGAGTGAGGAAGCCGCGTTCGGCGAGGTGTCCCGCGCCGACGCCTTCGAGGGCGTCGGCGCAGAGCCGGCGGTCCTCGTCGGTCGTCCGGGCCACCGGACCCTGGTGCGGCAGCCGCCCCATGGCGACGATCTCGGCCACGGTGAAGTCGAACTCGGCGACCGCGTCCTGCGGCAGCGCGGCCAGCCGGCGGGCGCCTTCCCTGACGCTCAGGGCGTGGAGGTCCTCACCGCCGATCCTGACCGCGCCGGCCGAGGGGCGCAGGGCCCGGTAGACGCAGCGCAGCAGGGTGGACTTCCCGCTGCCGTTGGGGCCGACCAGGCCGACGAGCTGTCCGTCGGCCGCGCCGAGCGTGACCTGGTCCACCAGCCGTGCGCCGGCGATCTCGACGGTGAGCGCGTCGATGTCGATCCGCATCAGATGCCTCCGAAGGAGTAGGCGCGCCGCCGCATGAGGAGGAGGAAGCAGGGAACACCGATCACCGCGGTGAGGACGCCGACCGGGAGTTCGGCCGGTGCCAGCACCACGCGCGAGAGGATGTCCACCCAGATCAGCAGGACGGCTCCCGCGAGCGGAGCGGCGGCCAGGAGCCGGCGGTGGTCGGCGCCGACCAGCATGCGTACGGCGTGCGGGACCATCAGGCCGACGAAGCCGATCGCTCCGCTCACCGCGACGACCGCCCCGGTGACGGCGGCGGAGACCAGGAAGAGTTCTTTGCGCAGTCTCCCGGCGTCGACGCCGAGCGCGGCGGCGGTCTCGTCGCCCATGGCGAGGGCGTTCAGCCGCCGGGCCGACCAGCCGAGGTGCGCGAGTCCGGCGAGCACCGCTCCGGCGGCGATCGGCACGGCGGCCCAGTTGGCGCCGCTGAGGCTGCCGAGCAGCCACATCATCGCGGAGCGGGCCGCTTCCCCGCGCTCGGCCGCGAACACCATGAACGTGGTGACGGCCGAGAAGCCGTAGTACATCGCGGTCCCCGTCAGCACGAGCCGGAGCGGCGTCAGCCCGCGTTCGGTGCGGGCGACCGCGTACACGAGCAGCATCGCGAGGAGCGCGGAGAGGAACGCCGCCGTGGACAGGGCCCAGATGCCGAGCGCGCCCAGGGCCCCGAAGATGAGGACGGCGTTGGCGCCGACCGCCGCGCCCGAGGAGATGCCGAGCACGAACGGGTCGGCGAGCGCGTTGCGCACCATGGCCTGGACGGCGACGCCGATGGCCGAGAGACCGGCTCCCACGACGGCGGCCAGGACCGCTCGGGGCAGGCGCAGTTCCCAGACGATGGTGTAGGCCGGGACCTCGTCGGGGCCGATGGCCCCGCCGGTCAGTCCCGCCCAGAGGTAGCGCAGCACTTCCGCCCAGGAGAGCCCCGAGGCTCCGAGGCCCGCTCCGCAGACGAGCGAGAGGGGAAGGGCCAGACAGAGACCGGTCAGCAGGAGCGGCAGGGGTACGCGGCGGGGTGGCGCCGATCCGGTGCCGACGGGGGCCGGGCGGGACGGCTTGGAGGGTATGCGGTCGAGCGACGTGGCCACGGGTCGGTCGCTTTCGCCTCGGGCCGTACGTCTCCGCGAGGAGGAGCGGCCCCGGACGACGGCCGCCCCGCGCAGCGCCTTTTCGCAGTCCACGGCGAATGGTCAGGAGCCTTCTCCCCCACGGGTGATCGGGCTCGCGGAACCGATGGCTCCGCCTACCGTTGCGGGTCAGCGCCGGATTTCGACCGGACTTCCCCCGCGGGGAATCCGCAGCTTAGCGGGTACGCCCGTGGGTGCTGGAGGATGGGTGGGTGCCGACCTATGTCTACCGCGTGACCAAGTACGACCCCGACCACCGTGATGAACACGGGCGTTACACCGGCCCGGAGGACACCGTCAGCGACCGGGGCGCGGTCGAGGCCGCGTACCTCCGGGCGGTCGCGGCCTTCGCGGAGGACTCGGGTGTCGACCAGCCGGTGATACGCGAACCGCAGGTCCCGTCCCTCGCCCACTTCGGTGCCGAACCGCCGGTGGACGGCTTCGGGCTGACCGGCCTGTTCCCGCCCGGCCAGGACGGCGGCGCACCGGAGGAACCGCCGGAATGTCTTCCGGCCGGCCTTCCGGTCGGCTCAACGGCCGTTCTTCCGGCGGGCTTTCATGACGGGGCCGAGGTATCGCTCGATGTCGGGCTGGAGTTGGTGCGCTCCATGCTGCGCGACAACGGCGCCTGGTGCCGTCTGGAGGTGGCGGACAGGTTCACGGTCCATGTCGGCTGGGACCAGTACCTCTACGTCGGCAGCGACCGGCCCTGCGAGCGGGCGCTCGCGCTGACCCGGCGGCTCGGGCTGTTCCCGGAGCGCCTGGACTCCTCCCCGTACGCCATGGAGACCGACGGCGAGGAGGTGCGGCGCCCGGCCGACGACGCGTTCTGGTCGGGCCTGCGCCGGATGGTCTCGGCGTGCCGCGCGGGCGTGCTGGAGGAGATGTACGTCCAGGGCGCCTCGCGCCGGCACCGCCTCACCCGGGACGGCGTCGACGCGGTCCGGGCCCGGATCGCGCCCCGGGCCCGGATCGCCGTCTGGCCGGACCTGTCCGGTGACGCCGCCATGGTGTCCTTGCCCCTGACCGCCGACGAACGCGTTCCGCTGTTCACGGGCGTGATGCCGGACGCCGACGGGGTGCTGCGCGCCCGCTGGGGCAACGAACCGACGCCGAGCGACCGGCACTGGGCCCTTCTCCGGACCCTTCGCCCGGGGCAGATCGTCACCGGCACGGTGACCCGCATCGCCTCCTTCGGCGTCACCTTCGTGGACATCGGCGGCTTCGAAGCGATGATCAACATCCCTGAGCTGTCGTGGCGTCGCTTCGAGCACCCGTCCGATGTCGTCTCCGTCGGCGAGGTGGTCGAAGCCGAGATTCTCGGTGTCGCGTTCCTGCCCGAGCGTGTGTCGCTGTCCCTCAAGTCCCTCCACGAGGATCCGCTGCGGCTGTTGACCGGGCAGATCGGCCGGACGCTCGTCGGCCCGGTCACCAAGGTCCTGCCCTTCGGTGTGTTCGTACGCGTCGAGGAGGCGGAGGACGGGTACGAGGGGCTCGTGCACATCTCCGAGCTGGCGGAGGAACACCTCGCCGGCCCGGAGATCGCGCTCCGGGCCGGCGACACCCTGCGGGTCAGGATCGTGGACGTGGACCTGTCCCGGCGGCGGATCGTCCTGACGAACCGGCAGGCCGACGCGCGGGACTGACACGGCGGCCCGCTCTCTGCGGGGCTGGTTCAGTTGCCCGTGGCCCGGTCCGCGTGGGCTCGTTCAGTTGCCCACGCCGAGGCCCGCCATGAACGCGGACGGGTAGCGGTCGCCGCGCGCCGAGCCCGGCGGAACCGCCTTCTCGATCTCGGCGAGGTCGTCCGCGGTGAGCTCCAGGTCCAGCGCGGGCAGTGCCTCGGCCAGCCGCTCACGGGTGCGGGCGCCGACGAGCGGCACGATGTCCCGGCCCTGGGCGGCCACCCAGGCGATGACCAGCTGGGCGACGGTGCACCCCTTGGCCTCGGCGACCCGGCGCAGGGCGTCCACGAGGGCGAGGTTGTGCTCCACGTTCCCGCTGGAGAAGCGCGGGCCGAAGCCGCGGCTGTCGCCGGGAACGGAACGGGTCGTGGACCAGTGGCCGGAGATCAGGCCGCGGCCCAGGACTCCGTACGCGGTGAGGCCGACGCGAGCTCCCGCAGCGTGGGCAGGACGTCCGCCTCGACCGCTCGGGAGATCAGCGAGTACTCGATCTGGAGGTCGGCGATCGGGTGCACGGCGTGCGCCCGGCGGATCGTCGCCGCGTCCACCTCGGAGAGGCCGATGTGCCGTACGTATCCGGCGTCGACCATCTCCTTGATCGCGCCCACCGTCTCCTCGATCGGCACGGCCGGGTCCAGCCGGGCCGGGCGGTAGATGTCGATGTGGTCGGTGCCCAGCCGGGTCAGGGAGTAGGCCAGGAAGTTCTTCACCGCCTCGGGGCGGCCGTCCTGCCCGCTGAACTCGTGGCCCGGCCCGCGCAGCGCGCCGAACTTGACGCTCAGCGCGTAGCTGTCCCGGTCCCGGCCGCGCAGCGCTTCGGCGAGCAGCAGTTCGTTGTGGCCCATGGCGTAGAAGTCGCCGGTGTCGATCAGTGTGACGCCGGCGTCCAGTGCGGCGTGGACGGTCGCGACGGACTCCGCGCGGTCGGTCGGGCCGTAGGCGTCCGACATGCCCATCGCGCCCAGGCCCAGCGCGGAGACGGCGGGGCCGGTGGCGCCGAGGGTTCGTGTCTGCATGGCGTGCTCCTTCGTCGTCGGTCTGCCACCCACCCTGCGCCGGTGCCGCGCCCGGCGGGAGCGGAGCGTTCATCATGGGAGCGGCGCTCCCTGGATCGGCCCGCCGCCGCGCGGGACCATGGGGGCATGGAACGTGATCAGCTGGCCGACTTCCTGCGCAGGCGCCGGGAGGCGATCCGCCCGGCGGAGGTGGGCATCGCCGACGGTCCCCGCCGCCGTACCTCCGGTCTGCGCCGGGAGGAGGTGGCCATGCTCGCCGGGATGTCGGTGGACTACGTCGTACGCCTGGAGCAGGGGCGCAGCAGTCAGCCCTCGCCGCAGTTGCTCACCGCGCTGGCCAGGGCGTTGCGCCTCACCGACGACGAGCGGGACCATCTGTTCCATCTGGCCGGTCACCAGCCGCCGCCGGCCGACTCGGTGGCGGGCCTGGCCCGCGCCGGGCTGGTCCGGATGCTCGATCTGCTCGGCGACACCCCGGCCATGGTGGTCTCCGACCTGGGCGAGGTGCTCGCCCAGAACCGGATGTCGCTGCTGCTGGCGGGCGACCACACCGGCTTCTCGGGCGACCGGCGCTACCTGGTGTACCGCTGGTTCACCGACCCCGCCGTCCGCGCGGCGGGCGCGCCCGAGGAGCACGAGCACCAGGCCCGGCAGCTCGTGGCCGATCTGCGCGCCGCCGCGGGTCGCCGGTCCGGCGACCCCGTGGTCGCCGGGCTGATCGACCGGCTGCGGGCGGCGAGCGAGGAGTTCCGCCTTCTCTGGGCGGAGCACGAGGTGGCGGTGCGGCGGGCCGACCGCAAGACCCTGCTGCACCCCCGGGTGGGCCGGCTGGTGATGGACTGCGAAACGCTGGTCACCCCGGACCACGGTCAGCTGCTGCTCGTTCTCACCCCGGCGGACGCCGGGACCCGTGAGCGGCTGGACCTGCTGCGGGTCCTCGGCATCGAGGAGTTTCCCGCAGGGGCGACGGGCGCACCCGAGCGGTAAGGCGGGCGGTCCTGCGGCCCAGGGCCTGTCCGGGGCTCTCCTCGGCGTTCACCAGCTGATGCGGGCCGCCACCGGCAGATGGTCGCTGCCGGTGGCGGGCAGCACCCACGAGCTCTTCGGCTCCACGCCCCGCACCAGGATCTGGTCGATCCGTACGACGGGGAACGTGGCCGGCCAGCTGAAGCCGAAGCCGTCGCCGGCCGCTTCCTGGGCCGATTCCAGCCGCGCGGTGATGCCGTCGTACGCACGGTCGTCGAGGCTGCCGTTCAGGTCGCCGAGCAGCACCACCCGCTCGTTCCGTTCGGCGGCCAGCGCCTGTCCCAGCGACTGTGCGCCGGCATCGCGCTGGCCCGTCGAGAGCCCGGCCCTGGGGTTCACCCGTACGGACCCCAGATGTGCCACGTACACCGCCAGCGGCCCCCGGTCCGTGGCCACCGTGGTCCGCAGCCCCCGGTTGTAGACCATCTTGACCTCGGCGGGCTTGGCGTCCCCCAGCGGCCCGATGTCCATCTTGACGTCGACCGGCCGGGTGTCCGACAAGGGGAACCTGCTCCACAGCCCGACCGTGCCCTGCACCGTGTGGTGCGGGTAGGCCTTCGCCAGTTCCTTCCCGTACGTCCCCCGGGCGTGCGCGGCCAGTTCCTCCAGTGCCAGCACGTCCGCACCGGAGCCGGCCAGGGCGCGGGCGGTGCCGGCCGGGTCGGCGTTCTCCGCGCCGACGTTGTGGGAGGCCACCGTGAGGTCGCCGCCCGCCTGCGACTTGTCGGTGAGCAGGCCGCCGAAGAGGTTCAGCCATGCCACGAGCGGCAGGAGCAGGGCGACCGCCGCGAGGGCGGAGCGGCGCAGCACCGCACCGGCCAGCAGCACCGGGACGAGCAGGCCGAACCACGGCAGGAAGGTCTCGACCAGGCTGCCGAGGTTTCCGATCCGGTTCGGGATCCTCGCGTGCAGCAGCAGGACGAGGCCCAGCAGCAGCGCCGACACCGCGAGCAACCGGCCGCGCCTCCAGGTCCCCGACGCCTCCGGCGCCTCCACCGGGCCCGCCGTGTCCGTACTGCCCGGCGGGTTCACCGGGTTCGGCGGGTTCACCGAGCTCGGCGGGTTCACCGGGTTCGGCGTGCTCGGCGTGTCTACCTGCGTCATCGTCCGTCCTCGCTCACGGCCGCTCACGGCCGCATCCTCGGGTCCTGTGTGGGGTCGGCGTACGTGCGCGGACAGCCTCGGTCGGGCGCGTCCGTGCGCAGTTCGAAGTGCCAGGGTTCGTTCCGGTAGATCCGGCACAGCCCGTACGCGGCGCCGTGTTCGGCGAGCCACGCCGTCGCCGCGTCGGGCCCGATGTCGACCGCGTCCCCCGACACATGGGGAGACGTCGTCGCGGTGGCGACCCACCGGGCGGCCTCGGCCTCGGAGCCGTACTGCGAGACCGCCTTGCGGAGCAGCTGATTCTGGTACTCCGGTGAACGCCAGCCGCTGTTGACGGTGAACGCGACTCCGTCGTCCGCGGCCTCCGGCGCGGCCCGGCGCAGTGCCGCGAGCAGATCCGCGTCGAGGTTGGCCACGGCCGGAACGTCGTCGTCGAGCACCGTCACTCCGTCGGGGACGACACCGTCGGCCTCGTCGAGCGTGCCCCGGCGCTCCCGCTGGGAGGAGTCCGGGGGCGCCCGGTCCGGGAGGGACGGGGCCGGTGGGCGAACCGAGGAGCCCCGGCCCGGCATGGCCGAGCCCGAGCCCGAGGCCGAGTCCGAGTCCGAGGAGGGCTTCAGCAGCGGGTGGCCGAGGGTGACGACGATCGCGGCAAGGACGGCCACCAGGCCGACGACGAGGGGCCGGCGGATCCGGTGGGTCGACGTGCGCGACGACGGCGGGGTTCGAGTCATGCTGCCAGTGAAGGCGGCGCTCGGTTGCCGGCGCGTATGCGCTTTTCGATACGCGGACGATATGCGCCGACTCCTACCATCGAGGACATGCGTGTGCTGATCGTCGAGGACGAGCCCTATCTGGCAGAAGCCATCCGCGATGGTCTGCGCCTCGAAGCGATCGCGGCCGACATCGCGGGCGACGGCGACACCGCTCTGGAACTGCTGGGCGTCAACACGTACGACATCGCCGTCCTCGACCGTGACGTCCCCGGCCCTTCCGGCGACGAGATCGCCCGGCACATCGTCGCCTCCGGCAGCGGTACGCCGATCCTCATGCTCACCGCGGCCGACCGGCTCGACGACAAGGCCTCCGGGTTCGAACTCGGCGCCGACGACTACCTCACGAAACCCTTCGAGCTGCGGGAACTCGCGCTCCGGCTCCGGGCGCTCGACCGCAGACGCGCCCACAGCAGGCCTCCCGTGCGGGAGATCGCGGGGCTGCGGCTCGATCCGTTCCGCAGAGAGGTGTACCGGCACGGGCGGTATGTCGCGCTGACCCGGAAGCAGTTCGCCGTCCTCGAGGTCCTGATCGCCGCCGAAGGCGGTGTCGTGAGCGCCGAGGAACTTCTCGAACGCGCCTGGGACGAGAACGCCGATCCGTTCACCAACGCCGTGCGCATCACCGTATCGGCGCTGCGCAAACGCCTCGGTGAGCCCGGGGTCATCGCGACCGTGCCCGGCGTCGGCTATCGCATCGACGCGGCAGCCGGAGCCGGAAGCGGCGACGAGGGCAACGGGAGCGACGGGGGCGAAGGAAGCGAAGGAAGCGAAGGAAGCGACCGTGGCTAGGCGGCGAGGGCTGAGCGTCCGCCTCAAACTGACCCTCAGTTACGCCGGATTCCTCATGGTCGCGGGTGTCCTGCTGCTCACCGCGGTCTGGGTGTACCTCCTGGAGTACGTGCCCGACGACTGGAACCAGCGCATGCTCCACCAGAACCCCAATCGTCAGCTCCTCGCGTACACCTTCGCCCCGGCGGCGGCCACCGTGCTGGCGATCCTTCTGGTCTTCGGACTCGTGGGCGGGTGGTTCCTGGCCGGCCGCATGCTCGCTCCGCTGACCCGTATCACGGAGGCCACCCGGGCGGCCACGGACGGATCGCTCTCCCACCGGATCCGGCTGCCGGGCCGCAAGGACGAGTTCCGGGAACTCGCCGACGCCTTCGACACGATGCTCGCCCGGCTCGAAGCCCATGTCGCCGAGCAGAAGAGATTCGCGGCCAACGCCTCCCACGAGCTGCGCACGCCGCTCGCGGTGTCGCAGACGCTCCTCGAAGTGGCCCGTGCCGATCCGGACCGCGACACCGGCGAGATCATCGACCGCCTCCACGCCGTCAACAGCCGGGCGATCGACCTCACCGAGGCGCTGCTCCTGCTCAGCCGCGCCGACCGGCGTTCGTTCCCCCGGGAACGCGTCGACCTGTCGCTCCTGGCGGAGGAGGCCGCCGAGACCCTCCTGCCCCTCGCGGAAGAGCGCGGCGTCACCGTCGGGACGCACGGCGACATCGCCCCCACGGTCGGCTCGCCGACCCTCCTGCTGCAGCTGACCACGAACCTCCTGCACAACGCGATCGTCCACAACCTGCCGGACCGGGGCACCGTCCGGGTCACGACGAGCGTGCACCCCGAGACCGTGGAACTCACGGTTGAGAACACCGGTGCGCGGCTCACCCCTGAGGCGGCGTCGACGCTCACCGAACCGTTCCAGCGCGGCGCGGAGCGCCTGCGCACCCACCACACGGGCGTCGGTCTCGGGCTGGCCATCGTCGAGACCATCACCCGCGCGCACGACGGGACGCTCACCCTCACCCCGCGCACTGGCGGCGGGCTCCGCGTCACGGTGGAACTGCCCGCGGCGGCCCCGCCCGGGTGAGAGCCGGAGCTCTGCCGTCAGGAACGGGAAGTGTGTCATCGTCGCAGCTCGGTCGTGGTCGGCCGAGGTGTTCCCGTCCACCCTGGGGCGTCATTGCCCGGACGTCGTACGGCAGGATGGGGCCATGAGCGTAGTCAAGATCAATGTGCTGACCGTTCCCGCCGAGCAGCGGGAAACCCTCGAGAAGCGCTTCGCGTCCCGGGCCGGCGCCGTGGAGAACTCCGACGGCTTCGAATGGTTCGAGCTTCTCCGTCCCGTCGAAGGGACCGACGACTACCTGGTGTACACGCGGTGGCGTGACGAGGAGTCGTTCCAGGCGTGGATGGAGGGCCCGATGAAGGCGGCCCACCAGGGCGGCGGCGATCGCCCGAAGCCGGCCTCCAGCAGCTCCTCGGTGTGGTCCTTCGAGGTCGTGCAGCAGGCCGGGCCCGCCGGCTCGTAGGCGAGCGCGCACCGGCTCGTAGGCCGGCGCGCACCGATGTGTCACCTGCCCGGACCGGCTCATGACCGGCCGGGCAGGTCTGTCTCTCCTTCGATCGGGCCGATGGCCGCCGCCTCCGGCCGGTCGCGTTCGCCCAGCACGGCGAAGACCTTCCGTCAGGCTTCCGTCACGTCACTCCCAAGGTGCAGGCCGTCTCCTCCCGTCGGTTGATTCCTCGTGTCCTGCACGTTTTTAAGATCATTCTTCGGAGAACGGACGGATCGACCGGTGGAGCACGACATGACGCTGCTGGATGTACTGCTGGACGCGGTCCGTGAGGCTCCCGGGCAGGTCGTCGTTCATGTGCGTGGCGACGGCAGCGAGCTGACCGTCACGCTGCGCGAACTCCTTGACGACTCCCTGCGCGTGGCCGGCGGATTCCGGGCGGCGGGGGTGGCGCCGGGGACCTGTGTGCCGTTGCTCGCCGACCGCAGCGAGGACTTCCAGCCGATGTTCTGGGGTGCTCTGGCGGCCGGTCTGGTGCCGGTTCCGCTGGCTCCGGACGCCCGTCGGGTGCTGCCGGTCTGGGAGCACCTGGAGCGGCCGCCCGTCGTCGTGGACGCCTCGACCGCGTCGGTGGCCGGTGAACTCCCCGGCGGTGCAACCGCCTTGGTCCTGGATGCCCTGCGGGAGGGGCCCGCACTGCGGGAGCCTGTCGCCGCCGGGCCCGAGGACGTCGCGTTCGTGCAGTTCTCCTCGGGGAGCACCGGCGCGCCCAAGGGCGTGGAGGTGACGCACGCCGCGGTGCTGGCCAATCTGGAGCAGATACGGGCCGCCTCGGCGCTGGGCGCCGACGACGTGGTGGTCAGCTGGATGCCGTACTTCCACGACATGGGGCTCATCGGCACCCATCTCGCTCCCCTGGCCGCCCGGGCCAGGCAGGTCAAGATCGGTCCGCTGACGTTCGCCAAGCGCCCCCGGATGTGGTTCGAGGTGGCGGCCCGGCACCGGGCCACGGTGCTGTCCGCCGCCAACTTCGCCCTGTCGCTGGCCGTACGCCGTGTTCCCGACGAGGTCCTGGCCCGGCTGGACCTGTCCGCCGTACGGCTGCTCCTGGTCGGGGCGGAACCGATCGCGCCCGCGGTGTGGCGCGCCTTCGCCCTCAAGACGCGGCCCGCGGGGCTGGACCCGGCGGCGGCGCAGCCCGTCTACGGCCTGGCGGAGGCCACGCTCGCGGTGACCTTCCCGCCGCCGGGAGAGGTGGCCGTGCCGCTAATCCTGGACCGGGCCTCGTTGAGCGGTGGAGTGGCGGTGGACGCCGAACCGGGCGCAGGGGCCGTGGAGTTGATGGACGTCGGGCTGCCGGTGGCCGGCTGCGCCGTACGCATCGTGGATGACGCGGGCACCGTCCTCGGGGACCGGCGGGTCGGTCACATCATGGTGAGCGGTCCCCAACTGGCCCGCGGCTACCACGGGCTGCCGGACGTGAGCGCGGAGGTGTTCGCCGAGGGGTGGCTCCGCACCGGTGATCTCGGGTTCCTCCGGGACGGACGGCTGTGCGTCACGGGCCGGCACAAGGACGTGCTGTTCCTCAACGGCCGTACGTTCCACGCCACGGACGTCGAGACGGTCGCGGCGGCGACGCCCGGGCTGCCTACCGGCACCCCGGCGGTGATCGGTTCGACCGACCCGGTCACCGGTGCGGAGCGCGTCGTGGTGTTCGTCCCCTGGGCACGGCCCCCGCGCGATGCGGCGGAGGTCCTCGAACGCGTCGCGGCCCGGGTGCGCGAGGCGCTGTTCCATGACGACGTGCGGGTGTTGGCCCTGCCACCGGGGGCGTTCCCCCGTACGACGAGCGGCAAGCTCCAGCGTCGGCTGCTGCGGGAGCGGTTCGAGGCGGGCGAGCAGGGGACGGACGAGCAGAGGGTGGGTGGCGGAGGGGTTGCCCTGTCTGCGGCTCCCGGCGGGGCGGAAGCCGCCCGGTCGTCGGAGGAGCCCCGGACGGCCCCGGGACCCCGGTCGGCGGCGGGGACCGTCGAGATCGTGCGGGAGGTGTGGGCGCGGGTGCTGGGCCGGTCCGCCGGGTCGATCGGGGTGCACGAGCCGTTCGGGAGCCTCGGGGGGACCTCGCTCAAGGCCATGGAGGTGCTGGTGGCGCTGGAGGACGCGTTCGGTGTGACGCTGCCGCCCGCGGTCATCCGTGACCATGGCACGGTGGCGGCTCTCGCCGGTCACCTTCTGACGGTTGTCCCCGGTCCGCCGTCGCCCGCACCGGAGGTCGGTCCGCAGTCGTCCGCACCGGAGGTCGGTTCGCGGTCGTCCGCACCGGAGGTCGGTCTGCCGCTGTCCGCACCGGAGGCCGTGGGGAGCGCTGCGTCGCGGGCCGGCACCGATGCGGCCGTCATCGGAATGGCGTGCCGGTTCCCCGGCGCCGACACCCCCGAGGCCTTCTGGGACCTGCTCGTCGACGGGCACGACGCCGTCGGCCCCGTACCGCAGGAGCGTTGGGACGACGGCCACGACCGTCCGGAGGCACGGCCGTCCGCTCCCCGGAAGCGTTGGGCGGCCCTGCTGGACGATCCCGCCGCCTTCGACGCCGGCTACTTCGGCATCGGCGAGGACGAGGCGCGCGCACTCGACCCGCAGGCGCGGCTCTTCCTCGAACTCGCCCACGAGGCCCTCGAACGCGCCGGATACGCGGGGCCCCGCCGACGCGGGCGCAGGATCGGTGTGTTCGCGGCGGTCGGGGACAGCGGCTACCGGGAGGTCCTGGACCGGGCCTCCGCCGACGGCTCTCCGCCGCCCACCGCGCTCACCGGGAATCTGCCCTCTCTCATCGCCGCCCGGGTCTCCCAGAGCCTCGACCTCGACGGCCCGGCACTCGCCGTGGACACCGCCTGCTCGTCGGGGCTGGTGGCCCTGCACCTGGCCCGGCGCAGCCTCTTGGACGGCGAGTGCGACCTGGCCGTCGTCGGCGGGGTCAACCTCCACCTGACCTCCGCCCCGCACCGGCTGCTGGAGGAGGCGGGGGCCCTGTCCCCCACCGGGCGCAGCCGCGCCTTCAGCACCGGCGCCGACGGCTTCGTACCCGGCGAGGGCGGTGCGGCCATCGTCCTGACGCGCCTCGACGCGGCCCGCCTCGCGGACGATCCGGTACTCGCGGTGGTCCGGGGCACGGCCGTCAACAACGACGGCCGGTCGATGAGCCTCATGGCGCCCAATCCGTTGCGGCAGCGCGAGGCCATCGCCCGGGCGTACGAGGCGTCGGGCGTGGATCCCGCAGCGGTGACCTATGTGGAGGCCCACGGGACCGGCACGGCCGTGGGTGACCCGATCGAGCTGCGGTCGCTGGCCCACGCGTTTCCCGTACAGCCCGACGGCGAGCCGCGGTTGCTCGGTTCGGTGAAGACGAACATCGGGCATCTGCTCAACGCCGCGGCGCTGCCCGCGCTGGTGAAGGTCGTGCTGGCCCTGGGCCACCGCAGGCTGCCGCCGTCGCTGCACCGCACCCCGGCCTCGCCGGGCCTCGCTCCCGCCGGCTTCTCCGTGGTGTCCGAGGCCCGGGACTGGACGTCCGCCGGTCCGCTCGTCGCGGGGATCAACGCGTTCGGCTTCGGCGGCACGAATGCCCATGCCGTCCTCGAAGAGGCTCCGCCCGTGCCGGCACCATCGCTGTCGACGTCGCTGTCGCCGTCGGCAGGTGACGCTCGCGAAGTCACGGATGAGGAAACCCACTTGCTGACTCTGTCGGCGCGCAGCGCGGGTGGGCTGCGGGACGCGGTGGCCCAGCTCTCCGCGCATCTGGAAAGCCATCCGCAGCTGCGTGAGGGCGACGTCTGCCGGACCGCGAGCACGTCCCGGGACGAGGGGCCGCACCGGCTCGCCGTCGTTGCGGACGGTCATCTGCGGGAACGGCTCGCCGCCATCGCCTCCGCCACCACCGGCACGGGCATCGGCACCGGCACGGGCACGGGCACGGGCACGGGCACGGATGAAACGGGCGGGCGCATCGGGAGCGTCGTCCGTTCCCGGCCGCGTGTGGTCTTCCTGTTTCCCGGGCAGGGTACGCAGTTCCCCGGCCGGGACCGGGCGCTGTACCGGACGGCTTCGGTGTTCCGGGACACGTTGGACGAGGCGTCCGCGCTCCTCGGTCCGGTGTGCGGCCGGCCCCTGCTGGACTGGGCGCTGGATCCGGAGGTGGACCCCGTCGCCCAGGCCGCGACGGAGGTGGCGCAGCCGCTCCTCGTCGCCTCCGGTGTGGCGCTCGCGCGCCAGCTGCGTACGTGGGGCGTGGCGCCCGACGCGGTTGCGGGGCACAGCGTCGGGGAGATCACGGCGGCCTGCGTCAGCGGGGTGCTGACGCTTCAGGAGGCGGTACGGTTCGCGGCCGAACGAGGCCGTCTCATGGGCACGTTCACCGAGCCGGGCGCCATGATCGCCGTTCGCGGGAACGAGGACGCGGTCGCCGCGGCGGTGGCGGCGTCCGACGGGACGCTCGCCGTCGCCGCGTACAACGGTCCCGGGCTTCAGGTCCTCTCCGGGGCCGTCCCCACCGTGGAGCGCGCTGTCCTCGGCCTCGAAACGCAGGGCGTCCCCACCCGTCGCCTGCGAGTCTCCCGAGCCTTTCACTCACCGCTGATGCGGCCGATCGCCGACCGGCTCGCCGACGCGGCCCGTGCACTGGACCCGCGGGCCCCGTCCATCGCCCTCATGAGCACCGTCACCGCCGAGTGGCAGCCGGTCCTCGGCCCGGAGTACCTGCGCGAACACGCCGAGCGCCCGGTGCTGTTCGGGGCTGCCGTGGAACGGCTGGCCCGGGAGGGGTACGACACCTTCGTCGAGGTCGGCCACGGCGCGACCCTGACGAGTGCGGTCCGCGCGGCGACGGGAGCGTACGCCCACGGCGGGACCAGTACGACCGGCAGCTCCGGTGGCGTAACGACCGTCATGTGCGCTCTGCCCGGACGTCCCGACGGCCACGCGGCCCCGGAGAAGCAACTGCCCGGTGCGCCGGGTGACGAGCACGGCGGAAGCAGGGCGCTCCTGGAGACCGTCGGCCGGCTGTGGTCGCACGGCGTACCGCTGGACCGGACCGCGCTCGACGCCGGGCACCACCGGGTTCCGCTGCCCACCTACCCCTTCCAGCGCACCCGGTACTGGGCCGGTCCGCCCGCGAGCCCTCTGCTGCACCGGGTCCGGTGGGCGGACGCCGCCCTGCCCGAAAGCCCGGCGGAGGCCGGGCGTTCGGTGCTGCTGACCGGACCCGACTCCGCGTCCGTCGACCGGCTCGCCTCGCAGCTCACCGCCGAGGGCATCCGGATGCACGCACCGGGCGACGGGCCGCCGGACGCCGTGGTCCTGGTGGCCGGGCCCGCTCCCGGCCACCAGGACACCGCCGACGCGCTCGACCGGGCGCAGAACGCCGCGCTGGCCGCCTTCGACGAGGCCCTCGCACGGTTCGACGAGTCGCGCGCGGACCGGCTGCTGGTGCTGACCGAGGACGTGCACGCCACGGGAACCGTACGGGAGAGGCCACGGCCGGCCCACGCCGTCCTCGGCGGACTTCTGCTGGCGCTGCCGCAGGAGACTCCGGGTGCTTCGGCCGTCGCCGTCGACCTCAGTTCGCTGGACACCCCGTCCGAGCGCCTGGCCGCCGTGCTGGCCGAGCTGGGGTCGGACAGCACCCCTGGCAGCGCAGCCTCCGTGGCCTGGCGGGCGGGGCGCAGGCTCACCCGCTGCTTCGATCCGCTGACGAGCGGTGCCGCAGCATCGACCGGTGCGCCCCGGTCACCGCTGCCGCCCGACGGCACCTACCTCATCACCGGGGGCGGCGGCGGAATCGGCGCCGCGCTCGCCCGGGACCTCGCCGGCCGGGGCCGCCCGACCCTCGTGCTGACCGGGCGCACCCCGCAGCTTCCCGTGGGGCTGGCCGAGGAGCTCCGCGCACTGGGCGCCACCGTGCACTACCGCGTGGCGGACGTCTCGGTGGAGCGCGATGTGGACGCGCTCCTCTCCGGGCTGCCCCGCCTCGACGCGCTCTTCCACGCCGCGGGAGTGGTGCGGCCCGCCACTCTGCGGAACAGACGCGCGGAGGAGACGGCGGACGCCCTGGCCGCCAAGACCCGGGGCAGTGTGCTGCTCTCACTGGCCCTCCATCGGCACGGCCTCGACCCGGCGGTCCGTGTCGTGTTCTCCTCCGTGAGCGCCGTGCTGCCCGGACTTGCGGGCGCGCTGGGCGACTACGCCGCTGCCAACGCCTTCCTCGACGCGTTCGCCGCATCGGAACGACACGCGGGCCGGCCCTGGCTGTCGGTGAACCTCGCCGCGTTCGCCGGTACGGGCATGGCGGCGGCCCTCGGCACCGGGGCGGGCGGAGACTCCACCGCCGGGCGGAGCACCGGAGGCAGGCCGGTTGCCCCCGCTGCCGGACTGGCAGCTCTCCGTGAGGCGTGTGGCGTCGATGCGTCACAGCTGCTGATCGCCGACCTGACGCCGGCCCCGCGCCCTGCGGTCGTAGCGCCCCCGACGGATCTGACGAGAACGGCCCCGGAAACCGAGACCGGCGCCGACACCAGTACCGGTACAGCCGCGTTGCTCCGCCGGCTGCTGGCCTCCGCGTTGCGGGTGCCCGTCGCCGGAATTCCCGACGACGAGCCGTTCCTCACCCTCGGCCTCGACTCGCTCGCCGCCGTCGACCTCGTCAGGCAGCTCGAACGGGAGCTGGACAGGGCCCTGCCCGCCACGCTCTTCTTCGAGTACCGGACCGTCGGCGAACTGGCCGCGCACCTCGACTCATCGCCCGACCCGGCCTCGTCTCCGGCGCCGGCTCCCGGGCCTGCTGCCGTGCCCGCTTCTGCTCCTGTTCCTGTTCCTGTTCCTGTTCCGGACGGCGTACCGTTCCCGCTCACCCCCGTCCAACAGGCCCTGTACACCAGCACTCGGCTCCACCCCGAGGTCCCGGCCCACGGTTACGTCCGCCAGACCGTCCGAGGCCCCCTGGACACCCGGCTCCTGGGCCGGGCGCTCGCCGCGCTCGCCGATCGGCACACCATGCTGCGGATCCGTATCGAGAGCGCCGGGAACATCGGGGACACAGGAAACACCGGGAACGGCGTGGACCGGCTCGGCCCGGCGACACCGCGGCAGTACGTCGCGCCGCCCGCAGCGCTCTCCGCCTGGTACAAGGTCCACGAGCTCACCGGGCGTATCGAGGAGCTCGAAACAGCCCTGTGCAACCGGCCGTTCGACCTCGCCGCCGAGCCTCCCGTACGCGCGGTCCTCGCGCGGGAGAGCCCGGAGCTGTCCCATCTGGTGCTGGTGATCCACCATGCGGCCGGTGACGGATACAGCCTCAACGTCCTTGCCGGGGAACTCTGGTCGCTCTACACCGCCCTCGCCCACGGGCGTACGCCGACGCTGCCCGCGCTCGGCACCGACTTCGCGCGGTACGCGGCCGCTGCCGCCGCCGAGCGGTCCGCCACGGACGGCGCACGGGCCCTCGCCGTCGACCGGCGGTACTGGTCGGAGCGGCTGGCCTCCCGGGGCGAGCCGTTGCGCCTGCCCTACGACGGTGATCCGTCCGCTCTTCCCACGGCTCCCCTGGCCACCCGTCAGAGTGCCCTCGACGCCGAACTGACCACCGCGTTGGAGAAGCGGGCCGCGGCTCACGGGGTGAGCCTCTTCCATCTGCTGCTCGCCGTGCACGTGCGCTGTCTGGCCCGGTGGAGCGGGCAGCGAGAGGTCGCGGTGAACGTCGCGCGCGCCCGGCGGGAGGGCCGCCTGGCGGGTCTGGACCATCTGGTGGGGCCGCTCGCCGACACCCTCCCGCTGGTGTGCGAGACGGATCCGGACGAGCCGGTCGGGCCCCTGGCCGAGCGGCTGGCGGGGATCTGGCTGGAGAGCGAGCAGCACGCGAGCCTCACCGGTCTCGACCTGGCCCGGCTGCTGCCGACGGACCCGTCCGGGGCCGGACCGCGGACGGTGAGCCCGGCCGGATTCAGCTTCTCGCGCTTCCCCGCCGCTCTCGACGAGCGCTGTCCGGTGAGCGTGCGGCCGACTGCGGCCGGCACCGCCACCGCCGCGACCTGCCTGAGCCTGCTGTGCTGGCAGGACGAGACGGCACTGCGCTTCTCGTGGAACTTCCCCGTCCGGCTCTTCGACCCGGCGACGGTCGCCCGACTGGACCGCGACTTCCACGCCGAACTGGCCGCTCTCGTCCGGCCTCGGCCCGACATCCCGGACGTGTCCGGGTCAGGGTCCGCGTCCGGGGCCGGGTCCGGGTCCGGGTCCGCCACGGTCGTGCGGCGGCTGGTCGAACGGTTCCGGGCCACCCCGGACGCGGTCGCCGTCGACACCGGCGACGCCACCCTCACGTACGCCGAGCTCGACCGTGCCTCCCACGCACTCGCGGCCTCGCTCCTGGCACACGGCGTCACCCCGGGAAGCCTCGTCGGGCTGCTCACCGAACCCGGTGCCGACACCGTCGTCTCGGTCGTCGCGGCCCTGCGCGCCGGGGCGGGCTGGGTTCCGCTGGACGCCGGCCATCCGACCGCGCGGCTGGTGGACCAGCTCACCCGCTCCGGGGCCCGTACGGTGCTCTGTCATGCCGCCACCCGGGCGGTGGGGGAAACGCTGGGCGATGTGACGCTCGTGTCCGTCGACGCGTCCGCGCCGCTCCCGGCCGCCCGTTCCTTCCGGTCCCCGGGCGAGGGAGTTGCGCCCGACTCCCCGGGCGAAGTCCTCGCACCCGACCGCCCGGTCGACGCGGACGAGATCGCCTACGTGATCTTCACTTCCGGATCCACCGGCCGGCCCAAGGCGGTGCCCATCACCCACCGGTCGATGGAGAACTACCTCGACTGGGCGATCCGCACCTTCGGGTACGACGAACACGACCGGCTCGCCCAGACCGCGTCGCCCTGCTTCGACGCCTCCGTCCGTCAGCTCCTCGCCCCGCTGCTCGTCGGCGCCGCCGTGGTCACCGTGGCCTGGGATCTGCTGCGCGACCCCGACCGGCTGCTGACGCACGTCGAACGGAGCCGGATCACCGTCTGGAGTTCCGTCCCCACGCTCTGGGAACAGCTCCTCTCCGCGTCCGAGGAACGGGTACGGAACGGGGCGCCGCGTCCGGAGCTGTCCGCGCTCCGGTGGATCCATGTCGGCGGCGAGGCCCTGTCCCCCGCCCACGTACGCCGCTGGTTCGACCTCTTCGGCGATGGCCAGCACATCGCCAACCTGTACGGGCCCACCGAGGCGACCATCAACACGAGCTGCCACATCATCCGCGCCCGGCCCGGCGACCAGGTGCGGCGGCTCCCCATCGGGCGCCCGGTCTCGGGCACGGAGGTGGAGGTCGTCGGCTCCGACGGCGAGCCCCTGCCGCCCGGCGAGGCCGGCGAACTCCTCATCTCCGGAGTCGGCCTGACCCCGGGCTACCTCGGCGAACCCGCCCTCACCGAGGCCGCGTTCACGGTCCGGCGCGGGCGGCGCTGGTATCGCAGCGGCGACCGGGTGCGGCGTTCCGAGGACGGCACCCTGGAGTTCCTCGGGCGACTGGACGACCAGGTGAAGATCCGGGGCAACCGGGTCGAGCCGGGCGAGATCGAGGCGGTGCTCCAGGCCCATCCCGATGTCACCCACGCCGTCGTCATCGCCGAGGAAGGACGCCTCACCGCCTTTGTGACACCCGGGCCCGGACCGTCCCGGGCGGACACCGTGGCGCTGCGGCTCCATCTGGCGGAGTCACTGCCCCCGTACATGCTTCCGTCCCGGATCACCCGTGTCGGCACGATGCCGCTCACGAGCACGGGCAAGATCGACCGCCGTGGGCTGTCTGCCCTGCGACCACACCGGTCCCACGCATCCCGCGGGCCCCATCGAGAAGAGTCCGTCCCGACCGGCGCGCCCACCGGCGACCTCCGTACACCGCCCAGCACTCCGACCGAGGTCCGGCTGGCCGCCGTCTGGTCCGCTCTGCTCCGGGCCGACGACGTGTGCCGCGAGGACGACTTCTTCGCCCTGGGCGGCGACTCCCTGCTCGTGCTGGAGGTCTTCGCCCGGCTGGAGAAGCAGGGCGGGCCGCTCCCCCGGCCGACCGTGATCTACCGTCACCGTACGCTCGCGGCCCTCGCGGGCGCGGTGGATGCGGCGGACGCAGACACGGGCGTCGAGGCCGCCGCTGCCCCCTCCCCGGCCCACGATCCGGCCGTGGCTCCGGAGCCCTTCCCCCTCACGCCCACCCAGCGGGGCTTCCTGCTGGCCGAGGCCATCGCACCGGGTGCGACCTCGTCCGGGCTCACGCGGCTGCGGCTGCACGGCCACCTCGACCGAGCCCGCTTCCAGAGCGCGGTGGACCTGCTCGTCGTGCGGCATCCGATGCTGCGCACCGTCTTCCCCGCCGGGGCGCGCCCGGCCGTCCAGCAGGAGCTTCCGCCCTCGCTGCGGCTGCCGGTCGACTTCGAGACCCTCACCGGCCCGGAGCAGGTCGAGGAACGGGTCGCCGCCGAACGCGCCCGCCGTTTCGAACCCTGGGCCTGGCCCCTGCTGCGGCTGCGGGTGCTCACCGTCGCCCCCGCCGAACACGTCCTGGTGGCGCACGCCCACCACATCATCGGCGACGGTTACAGCGCCGCGCTCCTGATACGGGAGCTGACGACCGCGTACGACGCGCTGTCCCGCGGCGAGGAACCGGCGCCGGTCCCCCTGCGCAGCACCTTCCGCGACCACGCCCGCCGGCTCGCAGCGCGCGCGGGCACCGCCTCCGCGACGGTCCCCGGTGCGGGCTCCGGCGGGCCGGCCGTCGACGACCGGTGGGCACGACTCGCCGCGCCCTACCGGCCCCCCGTGCTCTCCGCCGCTTCGACCGCCGGCACGTCTCCGAACAGCGCCGCGAACGCGCTCTTCCACACCCACGGGTTCACGGTCGACGCCGGCCGGGCGAACGCGCTGCGCGACCTCGCCGCACGCACCGGCTCCACCCTCCACGCGCCGGTGCTCACCGCCTACTACCGGGCGCTCGTGGCGGCCACCGGCCAGGCGGATCTGCTGCTCGGTCTCGCGGTGAGCGGCCGGGACCCCGCTCTGCCCGACGCGCACCGGGTGTTCGGTCCCTTCGCCACGGCGGTTCCCCTGCGGCCGGCCGGTCCGGCGTCCGGGCGGCCCGACGACGCGGGGTTCGAGGACGATGTGCGGCGCGTCGCGGCCGAGGCCGTCGAGGCGCAGACGTACGAGGGGGCCGTGCCTCCGCTACCCAACGGGCTGCCCCTGGCCTCGCAGTTCTTCTTCACCTATCTGGATTTCTCCGCTCTGGGACCGGAGAGCGGCGGGTCGCTGACCGTCACCCGGGAGGACGGCGACAGCGCGTACACGCCGCCTCCGGCCGGCACGGACGTGTTCCTGTCGGCCGCCCCGGACGACGGGCGGCTGCGGATCACGGTCCGCGCGGCGGCGACGGCGTTCACCCCGGAGGCATCGGCCGCGTTCGCGGACTCGGTACGCGACGGTCTGGCGGAGGCGGCGGCCTCGACCACGCCCCGTCCCGCCCACCCCGGCCGGCCGGGCGGCTCCGGCCGGGACCGGCGGATGGACGCCGCGCTCATCGGCTATCTGCCGTCACCAGCCGACCTCGCCGGGCTGGCCGGGCTGCCGGAGGCGGCGCTGCCGCGCGAGGAGTTGCGAAGCCTGCTGTTCCCCGGCGGGCGGCCACGGCTCCTGGAGACGCTGCGTACGCCGCTGGGCCGTTCGGGCTTCGTGTGCGTCCCGCTGTTCGCGGACGAACTCGCCCCCGGTGACGGCCTGCTCGGGCACACCACCCGTGGTGTGGAGCTCGCCTCGTCGCTCGGTGCGCGGGCCGTGTCCCTGGCGGGCATGATCCCCTCGTTGACCGGTTACGGCTTCGATGTCCTGCGGGCCGTCGGAACGACCGGAGCCGCACCCGCCGTCACCACCCCGACCGGTCGCGCCGTCACCACAGGTCACACCTTTCCCGCTGTCACCACCGGTCACGCGGCGACCGTCGTGTCCGTCGTCAGGACCGTGCACGCCGCTCTCGACGCGACGGGGCAGGAACTGGGCTCTGCCACCGTCGCGTTCGTGGGGCTCGGCTCGATCGGCTCCTCCTCGCTGGAGTTGCTGCTCACCCGGGCCCACCGGCCGCCCGCCCGGCTGCTGCTCTGCGACGTACCGGGCAGCGGGCCGCGTCTGAAGGAGCTGGCCGACAGCCTCCTGGAGCGCCGACTGGCCGGGACCGTGGAGGTGGTCGAGTCGCACCAGGGACTGCCCGATACCGTGTACGGGGCCCGGCTGATCGTCGCGGCGGTCGGCGGAGGCGGCACGCTCCTGGACGTCGACCGGCTCGCACCGGGTACGACGGTGGTCGACGACTCGTTCCCGCACTGCTTCGACACGGCTCGCGCCATCGCCCGGATGGAGCGGGAGAAGGACGTCCTGGTCGTCGGCGGTGGGCTGTTGGGTGCCGGCCCCACGGAACGGCTGGTGGCCGAGGGCCTGCCCGCCGCCGCGGTGGCCGGGTACCTCGCGCAGCCGATGGTGCCGGACAGCATCGCGTCCTGCCGGCTGGAGTCCTTGCTCCAGGCCTCGGGCGTCGATGTGCCGCTCGTCCGCGGTCCGGTCGACGCGGCCACCGGCCTGGCGTACTGGGATGCGGCGGAGGCGTCCGGCATCCGTGCCGCGCCGCTTCACCTCCTCACCCGCACCATCGACCCGGACATGCTCACGCGGCGCCCCTGGAGGCCATGACCGTTCCACGTACCGGGCGCCGGAGGGGCGTTGTCAGTGGTCGGGATTAAGTTCGTTCTTGTCCCGCCGCGATGGCGTGGACGTCCCCTTTCGCATGCATGGGAGTTGGCGCGTTGTCGGTCTGGGAGAAGTCGAGTACCGCGCGGGTGGTGCCGCCCGCGCGGCCGCGGAAGCTGGCCAAGGTGCCGTTCGTCGAACTGGCCGACGGGCGGTTGCAGGGCGTCGTCTCCAGCGGATCGGACATCGGGCGGGTGTATGTGTCGTCCGTGGCGGCCCGGACGTACGCGTTCGCGTGCAGCACCAACAACAACCGGCCCTGCGGCGGTGCGCGCGGCATGTTCTGCAAGCACATCCAGGCGCTCGTCGGCGAGGCGATGCTGCAGTACGGCGCGGAGCGCGTCGCCCGGTACCTCGCGGTGGACACGCCGGACGGGGAGCCCGACGCGCAGTCCCTCACCGCCGCCATGACCGCCACGCGGCCGGTGCTGGGCGACTCCTCGGCGGCCGCACAGGTCTTCAGCCGGTTCCTGCGGCACCTCGCCTATCTCGAACTGGCCCCGGTCAACGCACCGTTGCCCGAGATGCAGTGGTTCCCGCCGACCCGGGCGGTGGCGTGATGCGCGGCGATCTGCTGTTCGATCCGGTCGACGGGCTCGACGAGGCGCTCGCCGCCGTGGACGCCTTCGACGGGGCGCTGGTGGCCGGGCTGTTGCGGCCGGGGCCCGCCCAGGCGGCGGCGGTCGCCGGGCTCGCCGAGGCGGTCGGCGGGACCCCGCTGGCCGCGCGGGTCGCGGAGGCGGCCGACAAGGCGGCGGCCGGGGCCGCGGGGGAGGATCACTTCGTGGCCCTCGCCGCCGCCCGCTGTGCTCTGCTCGGCTCGGTGCACGACGCGTTGACGCACCGGATCGACGAGGCCGTCGGTCGGCCCGCCGCCGAGGAAGAGGGGGAGCGGGCTGCGGGCTCCGGTGCGGTGTCCGCCGAGCCGGGGCAGGGGTCGAACCTCTTCGCGGCGGCCCGCAGCTGGCTGTGCGATCTCGCGCGCAGCGGCTGGCGGGGCATCGATCACGAGCTGGTCGCCGGGTCCGCGCCGGTCGTCTCCGCGATGCTGCCCGAACCGGCCCTGCGCCGTCCGGCGACGCTGCTCGACGGGTTCGCCGCCGAGCTGGCCGCGTCCTGTCCGGGGGCGACGCTGGAGCGTGTGCCGGTGCGCCGTTGGGCCGATCTGTGGTCGCGTGCCCTGCTGTTGACCGTGCCCGGCGCCGCCGGGGAGCCGTCCGTCGCTCCGGTGACCGGTCGGCTGCTGCCGCTCGGCGTCGATGTGCAGGAGCACGCGACGGCCGTGCAGGCGCAGGTCCACGCCGTGTTCGAGCCCGCGGACGGCGGGGCGCCCCGTCTCGTACGCGCCGGGGTCTCGGCACCCAAGCCCGACACGGTCGTCGGGGCGGGCCTGTGGCAGCTGTTGCGTCCTCGTCTGTCGCTGCTCGGGGCCGTGAGCGAGGGCCGCTCGATGGAGCTGGACGCCATGCCGGTGACCGCCGAGGGGGATCTGGTCTGGGACGACGAACGGGCGCGTGCGGGTGAGCCCGCCGACGCCTTCGCCACGGCCCGGGTGATGCTGTCCGCGGCGACGGCGGCCCGCACTGCCCCGCTGGACCGGCATCCCGTCCGGATCGCCGTGCCGGTGCTGCTGGAGGGGTACACCGCGCAGAGCGAGGAGGGCCGCCTCGCCTTCGATCTGGCGGGTCGGCCGCTCGCCGTCGACGCCGACCGGCTGCCCACCGCCGGCCCGCTGACGCCCGAGGCGGTCGCCGCCTCCCGCGCCTGTGTCGGGCTGCTGCGCTGGGACGCCGGGGAGTTCTACGTTCAGCCGCTCGCGGTCGAGGCGACCGTGCGGAAGAAGGCCGTCGCCGTGCACGCCGGGGCGTGGGCGGGCGGCACCACCGACAAGGCGGGTGTCCGGGCGGAGAAGGCCGCCACCGACGCCGTCGCCGTGCTGCGCGAGCGCGCCGGAAGGCTGTTGCGGAAATGACCGAGGATCTCGCCCGGCGACCGCCGGGCCCCGAAGCCCTGGCCCAAGCCGGGCCCGACCCGTACGACAACCGCCGTCAGGTGCTGTACTGGCGGCTCCTGGCCCGTCTCTTCGACGGTGAGGAGCAGCCCGCGCTGGAGTCGGCGAGCCTGGGGGTGGTCGAGGACATCGGGCTGCCGTCCGCGCTGCTGGATCCCGGGACGTCGCTCGACTCGGTCGTGCAGCGCCACCCGGAGCTGGCCGCCGAGTTCGACGGGCTGATGACACCGGACGACGGTGCGGACGAGGCCCGTGACCGGGCGGCGGAGGTGCGGCGCGCGGCGCTGGTCTCGAAGGTGCTGCTCAACGTCTTCACGACCGGTTCCGGCGCGGTGACCGCCGAGCAGCTGGCGCGCTGGCAGTCCGACGCGGGCTGGCTGGAGCGTGCGCTGGGCTGTCCGCCCGGCGGGCTCCGCGGTGGGCGGGCGGCGGGAGCGGGCCTGGACGCCGGCGGCCTCGGGCCCGAGCTGGCGGCGATCGAGGGCGATCTCGTGGGACGTATGCGGCTGCGGGAGGTGCTGGCCGATCCGGCGCTGGCCGCGCGGCTGACGCCGAGCATGTCGCTGATCGAGCAGTTGCTGCGGGACAAGGGCAATCTGTCGGGTGTGGCCCTCGCCAACGCCAAGTCGCTCATCCGCCGGTATGTCGACGAGGTCGCCGAGGTGCTGCGTACGCAGGTGGAGAAGGCCACCGTCGGCGAGCTGGACCGTTCCGTGCCGCCGAAGCGGGTGTTCCGCAATCTGGACCTGAACCGCACGATCTGGAAGAACCTCACCAACTGGAGCCCGGAGGAGGAGCGGCTCTACGTCGACCGCCTCTACTACCGGCACACCGTCCGCAGGACGACACCGCAGCGGCTGATCGTCGTGGTGGACCAGTCCGGCTCGATGGTCGACTCGATGGTGAACTGCACCATCCTGGCCTCCATCTTCGCCGGGCTGCCGAAGGTGGACGTCCATCTCATCGCCTACGACACCCGCTCGATCGATCTCACGCCGTGGGTGCACGACCCGTTCGACGTCCTGCTGCGCACGAATCTCGGCGGTGGGAACGACGGCCCCGTCGCGATGGCGATGGCCCGCCCGAAGATCGCCGAGCCGAAGAACACCGTCATGGTGTGGATCTCGGACTTCTACGAGTTCGACCGCTCCCAGCCGCTGTTCGAGGGCATCGAGGCCGTTCACCGCTCGGGGGTGAAGTTCATACCCGTCGGCTCGGTGACCAGCTCCGGGCGGCAGGAGGTCAATCCCTGGTTCCGGGAGCGGTTCAAGGCTCTGGGCACGCCCGTGGTCTCCGGACACATCGACAAGCTCGTGCACGAACTCAAGACGTTCCTCACCTGAGGCCGGAGGCCTGCGGCCCCGGGCGCCCGACGTCCCTGAGATGTCCGGCGTACCTGGCGTAGCCGGCCCCTCCCCCGACATTTTTCCACTCGTTCAGAAAGGCCCTTTCCATGTCCGACGTGTTGCGCGCCCCCGCCGAGACCAAGTACGCGGAGGAGCTCGACTGGCTGGAGTCCATCGACGACAGCCCCAAGCCGTTCTCCTGGCGGCTGTCCCCGAAGATGGTCCGGCTGTTCGTCCTGGGGTCCGAGCGCGCCGACGGCCTGGACCGGGAGATCTCCCAGAAGTGGTTCGGCGACCGGAGCTTCGTCGAGCGCTCGATCGTCACCCTCGCCTCCGACCGCGGTCTGCTCCTGATAGGAGACCCCGGCACCGGCAAGAGCTGGCTGGCGGAACTGCTGTCCGCCGCGATCTCCCGCAACTCCACGCTGGTGGTGCAGGGTACGGCCGGCACGACCGAGGACCACATCAAGTACGCGTGGAACGTGTCCATGGTCATCGCCAAGGGCCAGTCGCGCGAGTCGATGATCCCGTCGCCGATCATGACCGCGATGGAGACGGGCGCCATCGGCCGCTTCGAGGAACTGACCCGTTCCACCAGCGACGTCCAGGACGCGCTGATCTCGATCCTCTCGGAGAAGTACATCTCCGTCCCCGAACTGCAGGGCGACGGCACGGACGCGGCCGACAACATCGTCTTCGCCAAGCCCGGCTTCTCGATCATCGCGACCGCCAACAGCCGCGACCGGGGCGTCAACGACCTGTCGTCCGCACTGAAGCGCCGGTTCAACTTCGTCCGCATCCCGGTCGTGACGAACAGGAAGAGCGAGGCGGAGATCGTCCGCTTCCGCACCGAGGAACTGCTGCGCCGCCACGCGATCGACCTGGACGTGCCGCCGACGCTGCTCGACATCCTGCTCCGGAGCTTCGCCGATCTGCGGGCCTCGGCGGCCGCCGCGGGCAGCGACGACGAGAAGCTGGAGTCCGCGCTGTCGACGGCGGAGCAGATCGGTGTGCTGGAGGACGCCGTCCTGCACAGCAATTTCTTCGGCGAGACCACGCTGACCGCCCGCACCCTCGCCGCTTCGCTCGTCGGCTCCCTCGCCCGGCGTGACCCCGAGGACCTGGCCATCTTCAACAAGTACCTGCACGGCGTCGTCGAGCCGCGCAGCCAGGAGGAGGGCGGCTCGTGGCCGGAGTTCCTGGACGGCGGCCGCGACACGATCGCCACCCTGTCATGAGCGGCTCCCCGGCGAACGACCTCGAAGCCACGCATTTCTCCGCGCTGCGCGGGCAGTTGCACGAGGCCGCCACCGCCTTCGCCGACGGGCCCGACGCGCTGGAGGGCATCCTCCTCGGCATGGTCGACGACGTCGACCGGGCGGTGCGCGAACCGCTGGAGATCTTCCCGGTCTGCCACCACTCCCCCGCCTCCGCCCTGGCCATGGCCCGCCGGCTGCGCGAGAAGCAGCCCAAGGTCGTGTATCTGGAGCTGTGCGAGGACATGGCGCCGCTCCTCGATGAGCTGCGCAACTGCCGCCTGCCGGTGGCGGTCCAGGCCTTCGCGAGCGATGTCGACGGGTTCCCCGCCGAGTGGGCCCCGCTGTCGGTCGTCGCCCCGATCACCGAGGCGTCCGCCGAGTACCAGGCCATCGCGTACGCCCTCGACACCCCGGGCGTCGAGCTGGTCCTCGTCGACCGGTCGTCGGACCATGTCTTCCAGTGGGACGGCCGCCACGGCGAACGCGCCCCCGAGGAGGAGTCCGGTGCCGCGGCCGGGACGCCGGAGCCCGAAGCGGCGCTGCACGGCGAGGCGGTCGGCGTGGAGATCGGCGACCTGCGGCCCCGCTTCGCGGAGCTGGAGGAGCATCTGCTGCGCCACGGCAAGGTGCGGCACTGGTCGGAGTGGTGGCACCAGTACGTCGAGGTTCCGCTCGGCGACAGCGACCACGACGCCTACCGCCAGGTCATGTTCCTCGTCGGCAGCCTGTTCCGGCGGCTCGCCCCCGGCGACGGGGACCGGGTCCGGGTGGACGAGGAGCGCGAGCGGTACATGTGGACCAGGATCCGCGAGCATCTGGCGGCGGGCGGGGCCGGTCCGGAGGACTGCCTGTATGTGTGCGGTGCCTTCCACGCGGCCAGCCGGGTCGAGGAGTTCGGGGTGGCGGGCAGCGGGTCGTATCTGATCTCGCCGCGCTCCGCGACCACCTGGCAGCACGGGCTGATCCCGTCCAGCCATGCGGCGATCGAGGCGCAGTTCGGGCTGGTGCCCGGGTCGGTGTCGATCGCCGCGACGCAGTGGGCGAAGAACCTCAAGCGCACCCGGGTGCAGCCCTACCGGCTGGCCGGGCAGGACGGTGCGAAGAAGCCGCGGGCCACGAAGAAGGCGGTGGCGCCGAGGAAGGCCCCGGCGGCCGTTTCCGCTTCCCCGGAGGAAGGCGCCGCGGACCGGCTCTCCGGGTTTCTGCGACGGCCGCCGGTCCTCGACACGCTCGACGAGGCCGAACTGCTCGGCTGGTCGGTGGACATCGTGCGGGCGGCGCGGCGCAGCGGCTATCTGGCGTCCACCGCCGACGCCATCGCGGTGTTCGAGACGTCGATCCTGCTCGCCGGGATGCGGGACCGGGCCAAGCCCACTCCGTACGACTTCCAGGACGCGGCGATCACCTGCATCGAGAAGGACTCGGTGCCGGGGAGGCGGGACGTACGCCGTCTCGTCGAGATCATGATGGGCGGCGACCGGATCGGCCGGGTCGGCTACGACGCGCTGCCGCCGCTGGCCCGCGATGTGCACGACCGGCTCGCGCCGCTGGAGTTGAAGCTCCAGCAGCGTGGTGTGCAGCGTGCCCTGCTGGACCTGCACTCCAGCCCGGAGCTCAGGGCCTGCTCCGATGTGCTGTGGATGCTCCGCCGGCTGATGCCGCACGGTGCGGCCCGGCCGATCATGGGCGAGCGGAAGCTCGGTGAGCGTTCGATCCAGGAGTCGTGGGACCTGGCGCTGGGCACCCACCAGCGGGCGCTGATCGAGCTCGGTTACGAGGGCGTGAGCATCGAGCAGGTCCTGGAGCAGCGGCTGCGCCGCGACGCGTACGGGCCGCGGGCGACGACGGCGGTCGTCCTCGCCGCCGTCGAGGACGCCACGCTGTATCTCGGCGGCCGCCGGCTCGCCGACGAGCTGGGGCGCCGGGCCCTGGAGGTCCTGGCCACCGAACGCACCGTGGACGGGGCGCCGGAGGTGCTGCGCCGGGTACGGGGGCTGCTGGCGTACTACCGCACCGGCGAGCCGGTGCTGCCGCCGTGGGTGGAGTCGTTCGTCAAGGCCGGTTACGCCCACTACTGCACCTTGCTGCCGACGGCGTTCACGGACGAGGACGCGACCGTGGGGCAGGTGGCGGCGATGCTGGGCTTCTTGTTCAGCATGGAGAGCCTGGCGCTGTCCCTGGGCTGCGACCGGGCCCAGCTGGAGCTGGCCGTCGCCCAGTCGCGCCCCACGGACCCGGAGCGGACGGCACTCCTGTGGGCAGCGCAGGTGCAGCTCGGCTCCCTGTCCCGGGCCGAGCTGCGAGAACGTTGCGGCGAGCTGCTGGCCAACCCGATGGTGGTGCCCGCCTATCCGCGCTATCTCAGCGGCTTCGTGCACGCGTTGGTGCCGGTGCCGGGGCTGGCGGACGTGGTGGTGGAGGCCGTGTCGAACGCGTTCGGGCGGCTGCCGGATCCGGTTCTGCTGCCGTGGCTGCCGACGCTGATCACGACGCTGCGCGCCGGAGCGGCGGACCTGGCCCCGCTGTTGATCCGTGAGGCCGGGCGGATCTTCCCGGCCCGGCTCGCGGCGCTGGATACGTGGGTGCCGCCGTGGCGGGAGGTGCCGGAGGTGGCCGCGTCCGCCGCCGGCCCCGCGAAGGCGGCCGCCGGTGGGAGCCGTGGCGCCGCCCTGCTCTTCGCCCACCCGGGGGCGCTCGACGCGGTCGCGGAGCTGCTCGGCTGCGACGGCGCCTGGGCCTCGCCCGACGCGGATGCGACGGGAGCCCCGGGCGCGGCGCTGTCGGCCCGTCACCCGGAGACCGCCACCGCGTGGGAGTCGCTGCTCTCGGGCTCATGACCGAGGTGCGGGGCGTGGGTGGTTGTGTGCGGTGCCGGGAGGTCATCCACCCCCGGCACCGCGCCCTCGGCCTCGCCCCCCGGCATGTGCCTGGGCCTGGGACTCTCAGAGCCCGATGCCGCCCGTGGCGTCGATGCTCTGGCCGGTGACCCAGCGCGCGTCCTCCGAGGCGAGGAAGGCCACGACGTCGGCGATGTCGGCCGGCTGGCCCATGCGTCCGAACACCGAGTGCGCGGCCAGCGCCGCCGCGGCCTCGGGCGTCTCGCGCCGCCGGGCGTTCATGTCCGTCTCCACGAAACCGGGCACCACGGTGTTCGCGGTGATGCCCCGGCCCGCCACTTCCTTTGCCACAGCAAGCGTCAGCGTCTCCACCGCGCCCTTGGTCATGGCGTAGGTCACCGATTCCGGAAAGGACCGGTGCGCGGCGGCCGACGAGATGTTGATGATCCGTCCTTCGTCCCGCATCAAGGTCAGACCCTGCTGGATGAGGAACAGCGGTGCTTTCACGTTCACCGCGAACAGCCGGTCGAAGACCTCCGGTGAAGCGTCACCTATTCTCCCGGATCCACTGACTCCGGCATTGTTGACCAGAATGTCCAGCACCGGTTCCTCGCCCCGGTCCGCCATTCCCGCGCCGAACGCCTCGTACAGCCCTTCGGCGTCTCCCGGCACTCCCAGCAGGGAGCCCACCGCGAAAGCCTGTCCGCCCGCTTTCCGGATCTCTTCGGCCACCTCGTGCGCCGCTTCTTCCCGCTCGCCGTAATGAACGGCGACCAAGGCGCCGTCACGCGCGAGCCGCCGTGCAATCGCCCGGCCGATACCGCGACTGGCGCCGGTGACCAAGGCGACCTTCCCCGTCAGCGAACCCATGGATCAATCCCCCTACCTCGTGCATTCCGCGCAACTCATGAAACGCAGCCACCCTACCCACCGGCGCGGGGCGGAATGCGCGACCGCGAAGCGGCGCCCGGGACGACGCCACCGGGGGCGTACCGACCGCGTGATCGAGCGCGTGATCGACCGCGTGATCGAGCGGCGACAGCTCGTGCCGAGGCAGACAAACCCTGCACACATCTGCTTGATATTGCTTGAAACACTTGCCTAATATGCAGCTTCGAGCATCATCCGCCGGGTACGGGAACAGGGAGCACAGATGACGCACGTGGCTCAGGAGCTGGCCAGCCAGCCCGACTGCTGGCAGGTGGCCGCCGGTATGGCGGACGGGCTCGCCCACCGGCTTCCGGCGGCCGGCGAGCGCATCGCCGTGGTCGGCTGCGGTACGTCGTACTTCATGGCGCAGGCCTACGCGGCTCTGCGGGAGGGCAGCGGCCAGGGCGAGACCGACGCCTTCGCCGCATCGGAGTTCCCGGCCGGCCGGCCCTACGACCGGGTCGTCGCGCTGAGCCGCTCCGGCACCACGACCGAGGTGCTCGGGCTCCTCGGGCAGATCGGTGACACGACCCGCCGCACGGTGGTCATCGGCGACCCCGACACCCCGATGGCGGCGATGGCCGACGACACGATCGTGCTGGAGTTCGCCGACGAGAAGTCCGTCGTGCAGACCCGCTTCGCGACCTCCGCCCTGACCCTGCTCCGCGCCCATCTGGGCCTGCACACCGACGCGGTCGTCGAGGACGCCCAGGTGGCGCTCGCCGAGCCGCTGCCCGTCGGTCTCGTGGAGTGCAGCCAGTTCACGTTCCTCGGCCAGGGCTGGAGCGTGGGGCTCGCCAACGAGGCGGCGCTGAAGATGCGCGAGGCGGCGCTCGCCTGGACCGAGGCGTACCCGGCGATGGAGTACCGGCACGGCCCGATCAGCATCTCCACCCGTTCCACCGCGACCTGGATGCTCGGCGAGGCTCCGGCCGGGCTGATGGACGAGGTGCACGCGACCGGCGCCCGCTGGGTGGCCGGCGGCCTCGACCCGCTGGCGGAGCTGGTCCGGGTGCAGCGGCTCGCGCTGGCCATCGCGAACGCCCGCGGTCTCGACCCGGACCGGCCCCGCCACCTCACCCGCTCGGTCATCCTCAGCACCACGGCCTGACGGCCCGAGCAGTCCCCTTCCTTGCCCCTCCCCCGCCGACGGTCCCTCATTCCGGAGTCGCCATGCCCATCGCCGCCACCGGCGATCTGATCGCCGAGGCCGCCGCGCAGCAGCGTGCGGTCGCCGCGTTCAACGTCATCACCCTCGAACACGCGGAAGCCATCGCCGAGGGCGCGGAGGCCGCGGGGTCGCCGGTGATCCTGCAGATCAGCGAGAACGCCGTCGCCTACCACCGGGGCCGGCCCCGTCCGCTCGCGCGCGCCGCGGCGGAAGTGGCGGACCAGGCCGCCGTCCCCGTGTCCCTGCACCTCGACCATGTGCAGTCGACCGAGCTGCTGCACCGGGCGGCGGACTGCGGTTTCAGTTCGGCGATGTTCGACGCCGCCAAGCTGCCGTACGCGGAGAACCTGGCGGCCACCCGCGCCGCCGTCGTATGGGCGCACGAGCGGGGTCTGTGGCTGGAGGCCGAGCTCGGGCAGGTCGGCGGGAAGAACGGCGAGCCGGCGCTCGACGCCCATGCGCCGGGGGCGCGCACGGATCCGGACGAGGCGCGGTCGTTCGTGGCGGCCACCGGGGTCGACGCGCTGGCCGTGGCGGTCGGCACCTCGCACGCCATGACGTCGCGGGACGCCGTCATCGACCACGCGCTGCTGGGCAGGCTGCGGGAGGCCGTGCCGGTTCCGCTGGTGCTGCACGGTTCGTCCGGGGCCTCCGACGAGGAGCTGGCGCGCGCCGTGGCGGGCGGGATCCGCAAGGTCAACATCGGCACCGCGCTCAACATCGCGATGACCGGCGCGATACGGGAGCGGCTGGCCCGGGACGACCGGGGCGTGGACCCGCGCCGCTATCTGGCGGACGGGCGGGACGCGATGGCCCGTACGGTGGCCCGGATGATCTCGCTGCTGCCCTCGGGGAGGGCGCAGGCCGCGTGACGAGCGGGAAGACGCCGGGGCCGGCGGGCGCGATGCCCGCCGGCCCCGGCGTCTTCCTGTCGTCACGTCATACGGGCTGCTCCGGCCCCCATTCCCGCAGCAGGAACGTGAGATCCGGCCGGACCTGTCGTCCGGGGGCGGGCGTGATGGGCGCCGACGACGGCACGGCCAGCACCCGGCAGCCCGCGGCCTCGGCCGCGGCCACTCCGGTCGGGCTGTCCTCGACCGCGAGACAGGCCCCGGGCGGGAGGCCCAGACGCGCGGCCGCCTTCAGATAGGGGTCGGGGAAGGGCTTCGAGCGGTCGCTCTCGCCGTCCGCCACCGTCGTACGGAACGCCTCGCCGCCAAGCCCCCGCAGGACCGCGTCCACCACCCGGCGCGGCGAGGCCGACACCAGCGCCGCGGGCAGCCCGTCGCGCTCCAGCCGGTCCAGCAGCGCGCGGGCCCCGGGCCGGAGCCGGACACCCGCTTCCACGGACGCGAGGAACGTGTCCTCCAACTCGGACGCGAGCAAAACGACTTCCGGCCCGACGGCATTCGGCTCCGCGGCGGTCTCCGCCCACAGGCGTACGAGAAGAACGGCCGTGTCGGCGCAGGTGCGGCCGAGGACTCCGGCGCCCTCCGCGTCGGTGAGGGTGTGGCCGTGGGCCGCCGCCACGGTGCGGGCCGCCTCCAGCCAGAGAGGTTCGGTGTCGACGAGGGTGCCGTCCATGTCGAGGAGGACGGCGCGCGGCACGGTGGGGATCCGGCTGCCGTCGAGCGTCCAGTGCGAGTCGGGCGTACGGTCCATGGCCGCGTACACCTGGGCGGCGACGTCCTCGTGCCGGACCGGGCGGCCGGGGCGCGCCCCGGCCGTGATGTCCGGGCCCGCGCAGGCCAGCCACGCGGTGCGTTCGGCCGGGCTGCCGCCGCCGTGACCGCCTTCGTCCCGGTGTCCGTGATCGGTGACGACGAGGACGGTCCAGGCCTCGGCCTCGTACGAGGGGCGGGTGCGCACGGCCGTCAGGAGCTCGCCCAGGCGGCGGTCGGCCGCCCGGATCGACGCCTCGTACGCGTCGCCGCAGCCGAGGTGGTGGGCCGTCTCGTCGGGCGCGCCGAGGTAGACGAAGGACGCCTCGGGGTCCTCGTGGGTGAGGACGCCCACCGCGTCGCGCACGGTCGAGGCGTCGGCCTCCTCCCAGGCGGCGGGGGTGTCGGCGGCCGGGGCATGGTGGGTGAGCCGCGTGGGCCTGCGGAGCATCGGGCCGCCGTCGGCGACGGTGACCAGGGGCTCCCACGCGGCGGCCGCATAGGTGCGGCGGCCGTCCTGGCGGGCCAGGCGGGTCGTGAAGTCCGGGAAGACGCCGAGCCGGTGGCCGCTGAAGTCGTTGCTCCACACGGCGTGCTTGGTGACGCCGACGCCCGTCAGGATCGTCGCCCAGCAGGGCCCGGACATGGTGGGCGTGCCCTCCCCCACGGCCACCGGGGCCAGGAATCCCGCGTCGGCCACCGCGTCGAGGTGCGGGGTCGGCACACGGTTCAGGGTGTCGAGACGCACACCGTCGATGCCGACGACGAGCACCCGGCGGGTACGGGACATGGCGGGTCTCCCGGGGGTGGTACGAGGGGGTGTACGGGTACGGGGTCAGGCCTGCTGGTGCAGGGTGCGGGGGTCCACGGCGTGGGCGAACGGCAGGCCGTGCGCGTAGCGTTCGAGTTCGTCGACGGCGGCGTCCGCGAGCCGGTGGAGTTCGCCGCCCTGGGACCCGGCGATGTGCGGGGTGAGCAGGACGTTCGGCAGGTCGTAGAGGGGCGATTCGGCGGGCAGGACTTCCGGTTCCGTGTGGTCGAGCACGGCGTTGAGCCGTCCGGAGACCAGTTCCTTCACGAGTGCGTCGGTGTCCACCAGGGAGCCGCGCGCGGTGTTGACCAGCGTCGCCCCGTCCCGCATCAGGGCGAGCCGTCCGGCGTCGAACAGGTGCCGCGTCGCCGGGAGTTCGGGGGCGTGGATGCTGACGACGTCGCTCTCGGCCGCCAGGGCGTCGAGTTCGGCGCGCTCCACGCCCAGGGTCCGGGCGCCGGCTTCGTCCAGGTACGGGTCGTGGACCAGGACGCGCAGATCGTAGGGGCGCAGCAGTTCCACGACGCGGCGTCCGATGCGGGAGGCCCCGACGATGCCCACGGTGCGGCGGTAGTTGCCCACGCCGGGGAACCGTTCGAGGAGGTTCACCCGGGTGCGTGCCTCCCGGTAGACGCGGGCGCTCTCCAAGATGTGCTTGTTGGCGAAGAGGATCGCGGCGACCGTGTATTCGGCGACCGGGAAGGCGTTGGCCGTCGCCGCGGTGCTGACGGTGATGCCGCGGTCCCAGACGTCCTGGGTGATGTGGTGCTTGACGGAGCCGGCGGCGTGGATGACGGCGCGCAGCCGGGGCATGGCGCTCAGGGCGGCCGGGCCGAGCGGCGGGCAGCCCCAGCCGGTGAACAGCACCTCGGCCTCGTGGAGTCCGGTGCGCTGGGCGGGGTCGTCGGCGTCGAAGTCGGTGACGAGGAGGCCGGGGTCGAGGTCGGCGACGCGGGCGAGCCGGTCCAGGGCCTCGGGGGCCAGGATCGCCGCACGGGTCTCGCCGCTCATCGCCAGGACGGTGCGGGGACGGGTCCGCCGGTGCGGGGCGGGGTGGCTCACTTGACGGCTCCTGCGGTGAGGCCCGAGCGCCAGAAGCGCTGGAGGCAGAGGAAGGCGATGATCAGGGGGACGACGGCGACGAGGGAGCCGATGATGACCAGCGGGTAGAGCTCCGGCTGCTGGTAGACGTTCTGGTTCCACATGTAGAGGCCCAGGTTGACCGGGTAGAGCTGGTCGTCGTTGAGCATCATGAGCGCGCCGTAGAAGTTGTTCCAGCTCGCGGTGAAGGAGAACAGGAAGATGGTCACGAAGCCGGGCGCGAGCATCGGCAGGGCGACCTTCGTGAAGGTCCGCACCTCTCCCGCCCCGTCCATGCGGGCGGCTTCCAGGACCTCGCCCGGCACGTACCCCTCGGAGAAGACGCGGGCGAGGTAGACGCCGAACGGGTTGACGAGGCTGGGGACGAGGACGGCCCAGTAGGTGTTGACGAGGCCCAGTTCGGAGGCCATCAGGTAGAGCGGGAGCTGGACGACGGTGGAGGGGATGAGGACGCCGACGAGGACGACCCCGAACCACTTCTCCCGGCCGCGGAAGGCGTATTTGTCGAAGGCGTAGCCGCAGGCCACCGAGATGAGGGTGGAGAGCCCGGAGGCGACGACGGTGTACAGGAGGCTGTTGAGCAGCCAGCGGACGAACACCCCGTCGTTGTATTCGAGGAGGGCGGTCAGATTGGCCAGGAACCGGAAGTCGCCGAGGCTGAACGGGTTGGTGGCGAACAGGTCCCGGTAGCTCTTGGTGGAGGCGATGAGGAGCCAGGTCAGCGGCATCAGGGTGTAGACGGCGACGACGGCGAGCACGCCGTTGACCATGACGCGCGAGGTGAGGCTTCCGGTACGGGCCCGGCGGGCGGGCGGCCGTGGTGCGGTGCGGCGGTCGGCCCGGCCGCGCCGTGCGGTGGCGGCCGGTGCTTCGCGGTTGGCTGTCTGGATGCTCATGAGGCCTTCCACCGGTTGCCGAGCTTGGTGACGACGAAGGACAGCAGGCCGGCGAAGAGGGCGAGCAGGAGGGAGCTCGCGGCGGCCAGGCCGTAGTCGTGGCCCTTGAAGGCCGCGGTGTAGATGAACATGGTCGGCGACCAGTCCTCGCCCATGGTGTTGGCGCGGAGCTGTACGAGCTTGGGGGCGTCGAAGAGCTGGATGGCGCCGACGCAGGTGAAGAGCAGGGTCAGGACGACGGTCGGCCGGATCATGGGGATCTTGACCTGGAGGGCGGTGCGCAGGGCTCCGGCTCCGTCGACGGTCGCGGCTTCCAGGACCTCGCGGGGAACGGCCTGGAGCCCGGCGTAGAAGATGATCATGTTGTAGCCGGTCCACTGCCAGGCGGAGATGTTGACGACCGAGAAGATCGCCTCGTCCTGGCCGAAGAAGTTCCAGTTCGCGCCGAGGGCGTCGAGGGCGTCGGTGACCGGGCTGAGGCCGGGTGTGTAGAGGTAGAGCCAGATCAGCGAGGCGATCAGGCCGGGCACCGCGTGCGGCAGGAAGTAGGCGATCTGGAAGAAGCGCCGGGCCCGGGCCATGGTCGAGTCGACGAGCAGGGCCAGGATGAGCGCGCCGCCGACCATCGCGGGGATGTAGAGGGCGCAGTAGAGGGCGATGTTGCCGAACGAGCGGAGGAACGCCTCGTTGCCGAGGGCTTCGGTGAAGTTGCCGAACCCGGCGAAGACCCGCTCGGTTCCGCCGAAGCCGAGGCCGGAGGACTCCTCGCGGTAGAGGCTCATCCAGGCCGCGTAGATCATCGGCAGGACGGTGACGGCGATGAAGAGCGCGAAGAACGGCACCGTGAACAGGGCGAGGGCCCGGCGCTGTCCGCGTCGTGTGCCGGGGCCGCCCGGGGCGCCGGGCTTTCCCGGTCCGGCGGCTCGGGCGGATCCGGTGGGACCGGGGGGCGGCGGCGCGGGCTGGGATGCCGTGGTCCGGTCTGGCCGGGCGAGTGGGGCTGCCACCTGTTGCTCCTTCGGCGGGGGTGGGCGGGGTGAGGTGGTGGGGCTGCCCGGAACGGTCCGTCCCGGGCAGCCGCGCGACAGCTGGTCGCGCTCGCGCCTACTTGTCGAGCTTCAGACCGCGGTCGGTGACCGCGCTCTCACCCTTCGCCTGGCCGGAGGTCAGCATCTTCGTGTGGTCGCCGCCCGCGGCCATCTGCGCCGAGGTCACCTGCTGCTGCACCGGGCCCCAGGTCCAGCCGGGCACGATGGTGTCGGCGGCCTCGCCGGCCACGGCATAGACGTCCTGGTCGCCGAAGTAGGAGCTGTCGAACTGCTCGGCGGCCGCGGCGCGCATGCCCTCGTTGGCGGGCAGGGCGCTGCTGGGGGTCTTGAGGGAGCTGAGGCGGGCGGTCATGGCCTCCGGGTCGGTGGTGACCCACTTGATGAACTCGGCGGCGGCCTCGGTGTGTTCGCTGCCCTTGGGCACGATGTAGGAGGTCCCGCCGTACATGCCGGTGCTCGGCTTGCCGTCCCAGGTGGGCAGGGGGGCTATGCCCCACTTGCCCTTGGAGTCGGGGTAGCTGACGGGGAAGTTCCCGGCGCTCCAGGCGGCGCCGATGATGGTGGCCACCTTGCCGGTGGCGCGTTCCTTGTTCTCGCCCTCGCCCCAGAGCGGGGTCCTGGAGGCGAGACCGTCCGCGAGGAGGCCGTCCCAGTAAGCGGCGACCTTGCGGGAGGCCGGGTCGTCGATGTTCACCTTCCAGGCGTCGCCGCTGGTGCCGTACCACCGGGCGCCGGCCTGCCAGGCGAGGCCGGAGAGCAGGGCGGGGTCGCCGCCGCCGAAGTTGGTGATGGTGACATCCGGGTCGCCCTTATGGATCTTCTCGGCGGCCGTACGGTATTCGGCCCAGGTCGTCGGCACCTCGACGCCGTACTTCTTGAACAGGTCCTTGCGGTAGAAGAGCTGGATCGGCGTGACGTCGAACGGCACGGCCCAGGTGGAGCCGCCGAGGTTGACCAGGGACTGGACGGCTTCGGGGAACTCCTTCTTCACCAGCTCGCCGGAGCCGGCGGTGAGGTCCTCCAGGTTGCCCTCGCTGGCGTACTCGGGCAGGGCGGAGTAGTCCATGGTCGCCACGTCGGGGGCGTTGCCGCCCTTGACCGCGTTGGAGAGCTTGGTGACGCCCTCGGGCCCCGCGGGGACCATCGAGAACTTCACCTTGATGTCGGTGTGCGTCTTGTTGAACGCGTCGGCCGTTTCCTTGGCGCCCGCGGTGGCCGACCAGAAGGTGAGGGTGACGGGCTTGCCGTCCCCGGGGCCCGAGGCGTCCGATCCCGATCCGCCGCAGGCGGTGACGAGCAGGGCGAGTGAAGCGGCGGAAGCCGCCAGGGCGAGGCGGGACGTGCGGGCGATACAGGGCATGGGCCGGCTCCTACGAGACCTCGAACTGCGGGAGATGAGGTGAACGGCACACATCATTTTGCGCAGAACCGATCGCCGTCAAGAGCAAATGACCAAATCAATCGAATCGATCACGAGCGGGGTCACCACCCCTCCGTGCGGCCCGCCGGACCCGGGAACGCGAAAAGCCGTGCCCGCGGGGCCGGTTGGCCCGGGGCACGGCTCGTGGCGCGGCTCTCGCCGGTCAGGGAGCGGCGGCGGCCGCCCCGCAGGAGACCCGAACCCGCAGGGCGGGCAGGATGTCCAGGTGCCGTCGGGCGAAGGAACTCCCGCCCGCCGCACCCGCGTCCGCGTCCGTCGCGCCGGGTTCGGCCACGCCGAGCCTGGACAGCAGGAGGCGGGCGGCGGCGGCCCCCACGGCGTGCTTGTCCGGGGCCACGGCGGTGAGCGGCAGATCGGCGAGCGAGGCGACCTCGTCGTCGTACGCGATCACCGCGAGGTCCTCGGGCACCCGCACCCCCCGGGCCTGGAGCCGGGGGATGAGGACGATCGCGTCCGCGTCGCTGTGCACGATCGCGGCGGTCACATCGCCGCTCGCCACGCCCTCGCAGAGATACTCCAGCGTCCGCTCGAAACGATCGGCCTCCGACCGCGACGGGGCGTCGTCCAGCGGCGAAGCCGATACCGGGGTCAGCCCCAGGGCCTCCACGGCGGCCCGGTATCCGACCCGGAGCCGGGGAGCGGTCGGGCTGTCCTGCACAGCGAGCGCGATCGCCCGGTGCCCGAGCCCGGCCAGGTGCGCCACCGCTTCGGCGGCGCCGTGCGCATGGTCCGAGCGCACCCGGTCCAGGCGCGCCGCCGGATGGCCGAGGGGCGCCGAGCGTTCCACCAGGACGACCGGGGTGTCCTGCTCGACCGTCCACAGCCCTTCGCCCTGCTCAGGGCAGCCGCGCTCCCAGCTAGGCGTGAGCAGCAGCCCGTCCGCGCCGGTGGACAGCAGCCGGCGGGCCTGGGCGGCGTCCTCGCCGGGGAGGTAGCGGGAGAGCCCGATCGTCAGCCGGGCGCCCGCGGCCTCGACCGTCCGCCGGGCGCCGCGCACGACGTCCGCGTAGTAGTACTCGGTGGTCGGCACCACCATGCCCACCACCAGCCCTTCGGCGGGGGGCGCGGCGGCGGGGGCGGGCCGGGACTGCCCGGCGGGCCACACCACCGCGCCGTGCAGCCGCTCCACCAGCCCCTGGGCGGCCAGCGCCTCGACGTCCCGGCGCAGGGTGACGGCGGACATGCCGAGTTCCTCGGCGAGTTCGGCGACGCGCAGGCTGCCGCGCTCGCGGACGAGTTCGAGCACCCGCTCGTGGCGCTGATCGACGTGCAGTCGCATGGATCCCCCTGGACTCGGAGACGGCTGGGCCCCGGCCCGACGGTGTCCCGGCGGCGGAAGCGCGTGGGTTCCGGCTCCCGGGCGGCCGCCGTCCGGCCTGCCCCAACCATATCGATCACATGCGCTCGAAACGATCCGAGCAGGGTTTTGCCCCGGTGCGACGGGCGCGCGCCGGTTCGCACCCGGCAGCGACATACACGCCCCGAGAAGCGATCGATACGATCAATTCGGCCAAAGTCATTGAGCGAGTCGCCCGGCGGCTGCTAGAAAGTGCCCGCCCGCTCAGAACAGTCGGATCCCGGGATCAGTTCAACGCCCCCGCGCGCCGGGTTCCCGCCGGAGACACCTCACCGATCCGGAGCTCTCCCATGACGTCTGCCTGGTCCCGCCGTATCTTCCTGGCCACCTCCGCGGCGCTCACCGCCGCCGGTGGCGGCGCGCTGCTGCTCGCAACACCCGGCGCCGCCGCGTCCGCCGCGTCCGCCGCCGAGGACGACCCGTACGCCGCGCTCCGCACCACCTGGAGCGCGCTGATCCTCGGCGAGGGGTTCAGCCCGACCGCCGAGCCGTTCAGGAGTCGGCTGGCCGACCTCGGCGCGAAGGCCTCGCAGTGGCTGGAGACGATGGCCCCGGCGGAGGGCTCGCTCTGGCCCGACGCCGTCTTCGCGGATCCGGACCCGGACACGGACGCCGAGTCGTACGTCTTCTCGGGGCGGATGGCCGACAGTTTCGTCCGCCTGAACACCATGGCCCAGGCCTACCGCCAGCAGGGCACCGGACTGACCGGGAACACCGGACTGCGCGATGCCGTGCTCACCGGCCTGGAGCACCTCAACACCCAGGTCTACAACGACGGGCAGGCCCGGTACGGCAATTGGTACAGCTGGCAGATCGGCGCGCCGCAGGCCCTGCTGGACGTGTGCGTGCTGATGTACGACGTGATCGCCCCGGAGCGGCTCGCGCGCTACTGCGCCGCCGTCGACCACTTCGTACCGGACTCCGCCGTCGCCTCGTACACCGGGACCAGCACCGGGGCGAACCGGGTCGACCTGTGCCGGGTGCTGGCCCTGCGCGGGGTCGTCGGAGGGAGCCCGGCGAAGATCGCGCTGGCCCGGGACGCCCTCTCCCCCGTCTTCCCGCTGGTGGCCAAGGGCGACGGGCTGTACGCCGACGGCTCGTTCATCCAGCACACCACCGTGCCGTACACCGGCAGCTACGGATCGGTGATGCTCGGCGGGCTCGGGCTGCTGTTCGCGCTGCTGAAGGGGACCACGTGGGAGGTCACCGACCCGAAGCGGCAGGTGGTGTTCGACGCGGTGGAGAACGCCTGGGCGCCGTTCCTCTTCAACGGACTCGTCATGGACTCCGTGGCGGGGCGCGCGATCAGCCGGGGCGAGGTCGACGACCACCGGCGCGGGCACCCCATCCTCGCCTCCGTCGTGCTGCTCGGGCGCGGCGCGTCGGACGCCGAGAACGCGCGGTGGCGGGCGCTCGTCAAGGGCTGGGCGCAGCGCGACTACTACAGCCCGCCGCTGAGCAACCCCTCGCTCGGGCTCACCGCGCTGGCCCGGATCAAGAGCGTCCTGGACGACACCTCGCTCACCCCGGTCCCCGAGCCGGACGGCCACCGGCTGTTCCCCGACATGGCGCGGGCCACACACCGCCGCCCCGGCTGGGCGGCGTCGCTGAGCATGGCCGACCGGCGGATCACCTATTACGAGGTCGGCAACGGCGAGAACCTGCGCGGCTGGCACACCGGTTCGGGGATGCTCTACTGGTGGGGCGACACCTTCGCCAACGGCCAGTACAGCGACGCCTTCTGGCCCACCGTCGATCCGTACCGGCTGCCCGGCACCACGGCCTCGCGCAAGGTGCTCGCCGACGGGGCGGGCGGCGACTGGGGCGTCGCGCTCCCCGATGTGAACTGGGTCGGCGGGGTCACCGACAAGAAGCGCGCCGCCGTGGGGCAGTACCTCAAGGGTCTGTCCAGCACGCTGATGGCGAAGAAGTCGTGGTTCTTCCTCGACGACACCGTGGTGTGCCTGGGCGCGGGCATCCACGGCCGCGACGGCGCGGCCGTGGAGACCACGGTCGACAACCGGAACCTGGGGCCGACGGGCAACGCCCCGTTCACCGTGGACGGTTCGGCGAAACCGGTCACCGCTCCTTGGTCGGCGACGCTGTCCGGCGCGTCCTGGGCGCACCTGGCCGGGCACGGCGGTTACGTCTTCCCGGGCGGGGCCACCGTAAAGGCGCTGCGGGAGAACCGGACCGGCCGCTGGCGCGACATCAACGCCGCAGGCTCCACGGATCCGGTCTCCCGGAAGTACCTCACCCTCTGGTTCGACCACGGCCAGGACCCGACGGACGCCACGTACGCGTACCAGCTGCTGCCCGGCGCGTCCGAGCAGCGCACGGCGGAGCGGGCGGCGGACGGCGGCTGGCTGCGGGTGCTCGCCAACACGGACGATCAGCAGGGGGTCTCGGTGGCCTCGCTCGGGCTGACCGCCGTCAACTTCTGGTTCGGCGGCAGCGTCGGGCCGCTGGTGGCGGACGCCCCGTGCTCCGTGATGGTCACCGAGCACACGGACGGTACGGCGACGGTGTGTGTGAGCGATCCGATGCGGATGCGCACGAGCCTGACCCTCACCTGGAACCGTGCCGTCGCCGCGGTCGTGTCGAAGCCGGCGACGGTGACATCGGCGACGACGGGGTCCTCGCTGCGCCTGGTCTTCGGCGACCTGTCCGGGACGCGCGGGGCGACGCAGACGATCAAGGTGCGGCTGTCCTGAGCCGCGTCGGCGCCGGTGTTCAGGCGGCCGGCGGGTTCAGGTGCTCCTCGATCCAGCGGACGCCGAAGTCCACGGCCGGTCCGGCGTCGAACAGACAGCTCCGGGCCGCGCCGACGAACCCCTCGCGTCCGATGCCGGCGGCGAGCATGCTCCCGACGATCACCGCGAAGGGGTCCTGTCCCTCGGGCACGACCGGGGAGTAGTCGAACGCGCCGTGCTCGGAGTCGATGTCCCGGAAGGTGCGCCAGATCCGCTCGCCCTCCACCCGGACGGGCTGTTCGTACGTCACGAACCGTTTGCCGGGGGCCTGGGCGAGCGCCTCGGCGTGGTGCAGCAGCGTCATCGTCTCCCGGGGCGCGCCGAGGAGCAGCACCCGGCCGCCGAGGGCGACCAGCCGGGCCAGCGGGCTGCCGGGACCGTGCGGGTCGTCCCAGGGGTGGGCCTCGGTCAGCGCGGCGGCCGAGAGGCCGAGCGCCGCGAGGCTCACATCGGGGTGGCGGCTGCGCAGGGCGCCCGGCCGGTGGCGCAGGGCCTCCGGGAGCCGGCCGTTGGCGTGCTCGGCCTCGCTCAGTTCCGGGTCGTAGGCGGGGTGGTGGGCGCGCAGGGCCTGCTGCCAGGCGTGGGGCCAGGTGGTGAAGTCGTAGGGCGGGGCGTCGTTCCAGCCGCAGGTGACCATCAGGGTGCCGGCCGGTCCCACCACGTCCAGCAGGGCGTCGATGACCGTGCCGGGGCCGCCGGGGACGTAACCGATCGCGGACAGCCGCGTATGGAACATCACGGTGTCGCCCGGGGCGAGGCCGAGTCCGGTCAGGTCGTCCCGGATCCGGTCCCGGGTCACCGGGCCGTCGGAGCGTCGCAGCAGTTCCGTCTCGTCCATGCCTCACCACCCTAGGCCCCGGCGGGAAACTCGCCTGCCCGGGCGGGCGCGGGCCCGTCATACTGTCGGCCGGCACACGGACTGGGGAACCTCATCATGACGAACGACGACCGGATCGGGCCTCCCCTGCTGGGGAGCGAGCGCGAGACGCTGCGGGCCTTTCTCGACTACCACCGGGAGACCCTGGCCATGAAGTGCGCGGGGCTGGACGACGAGGAGTTGCGCGAGCGGTCGATGCCACCGTCCACCTTGTCGCTGCTGGCTCTGGTGCGGCATCTGGCGGAGGTGGAACGCACCTGGTTCCGGCGGGTGTTCGAGGACGGGTCGGCTCCGATGGTGTGGTCGGAGAAGCTCTTCGACTTCCAGGCGGCGTACGACGCGAGCGCCTCGACCCGGGCCGAGGCGTTCGCCGCCTGGGAGGCCGAGGTGGAGACCTCGCGCCGGATCGAGCGGGAGGCGGCCTCGCTGGATCTGGTGGGGTATCAGCCGCGGTGGGAGAAGGAGGTCTCGCTGCGGATGGTCATGGTGCACGTCCTGCTGGAGTACGGCCGCCACAACGGTCACGCGGACCTGCTGCGGGAAGGGGTGGACGGGACGGTGGGTGCGTGAGACCGCGCCGGGCGGCCGGTCCCGTACGCCCTACGGCGGCGGTGGGCGCGGTTGTACGCCCGTCGGTGGCGGCGGGCGCGCTCGTAGACTCGGCTCCATGACTCAGCAGCCGACAGCTCCCGCCCTGGTCTCCGTGTTCGCGCCCGGCGGCACCCTGCGTGCCTCGATCAACCTGGGCAATCCGATCCTGGCCCACCGGGATCCGGCGAGCGGCGAGGTGGCCGGGGTCTCCGTCGACCTGGCCCGGGAGTTCGGGCGGCGGCTCGGGGTCCCCGTCGAGCTGGTGGCCTTCGAGAGGGCCGCGCTGTCGGTCGACGCGGTGCGGGCCGAGCGGGCGGACATCGGGTTCTTCGCGGTCGACCCCGCCCGGGGCGAGGGGCTGCGGTTCACCGCCCCCTATGTCCTCATCGAGGGCAGCTATCTGGTGCCGGACCGGTCCGAGGTGTCCGAGAACGACCAGGTGGACGCCGAGGGCACCCGGATCTCGGTCGGGGCCGGGTCGGCGTACGACCTCTTCCTCACCCGTGAGATCCGCCGGGCCGAGGTCGTCCGGCTGGAGGGCGCCCCGCGCGCGCTCGCGGCCCTGCGGGCGGGCGAGGTCGATGTGGCCGCCGGGATCCGGCAGTTGCTGGAGGCCGAGGCGGCCCGGGCCGCGGGCGTACGGGTGCTGCCGGGGCGGTTCATGGTGATCCGGCAGGCCATGGGGGTGCCGTCCGGGCGAGGTGCGGCGGCGCAGGAGCTGCTGGCCTCGTTCGTGGAGGAGATGAAGGCGGCCGGCTTCGTCGCCGACGCCCTGAAGCGTCACGGCGTCGAGGGCGCGTCCGTGGCGCCCGCGGCCTGAACCTCCGCCGAACACCCGGGGTGTTCACGGCGTTCGGGTTCAGGGCGTGACGATGGGGAAGCTGGCGTCGGGTGCGTCGAGTACGGACATCAGCCGCACCAGCGCGCCGGCGTCCCCGTCCCGTTCGACGGCGTCGGGCAGGCTGCCCGTGGCGAGCAGGCCGAGCAGCTGCGCCTTGGTGAGGGTCAGGCTGAGGTCGGCGGTGGTGTCCTTGGGGTCCTCGTAGTGGATGAGGACCCCGTTGGAGAGGACCGTCCGGTGGGTCTCGGCGACGTCGGTGATCCGCCAGAGGATGCTGAGCTCCTCCGCCCAGGCCCGGGGGCCGTTGACGCGGATCGCGAGGGAGTCGAAGGCCTGGGTGACGCTGAGCGCGGAGGCCATGCTCGCGGCCAGGGCGATGGCGGTCTCGGCGATCGGGTTGCGCAGCTCGTGCGCTCCCTGGAGGTAGAAGTTGCGCCAGGTCGCGTTCTCGGCGCCGTGGCCGAGCCGGGTGAGGATGCCGGCCAGAGCCTCCTTGGCGTCCTGGTTCTCCGGGTCGGCGAAGACGAGGTGGGAGGCGAGTTCGGCGGCGAAGCGCAGGTCCCCCTCGTCGGCGAAGAGCCGGATCTGTTCGAGGGCCCGGCGGGCTCCGCCGAGCGCCCGGACGTAGCGCTGTCCCTGGGCCTGCGGCGGGTGCTGCCACAGATGGGCCGGATTGCCGTCGAACCAGCCCATGTAGCGCTGGTAGATCGCCTTCACGTTGTGGGAGACCGAGCCGTAGTAGCCGCGCACGTGCCAGGCGGCCTCGAGCGCGGGCGGGATCTCGATCTCCTCGGCGATCTCGCTGCCGGTGAGGCCGGTGTTCATCATCCGCAGGGTCTGATCGTGCAGGTAGCCGTACATGTCCCGCTGCTGCGAGAGGAACGTGAGGATCCGCTCGCGGCCCCAGACCGGCCAGTGGTGCGAGGCGAAGACGACGTCGGCCTCGTCGGTGTAGAGCTCGATGGCCTCGTTGATGTAGCGGGACCAGGCACGGGCGTCGCGGACCTGGGCACCGCGCAGGGTCAGCAGGTTGTGGAGTGTGTGGCAGGTGTTCTCCGCCATGCACAGGGCCCGGCGTTCGGGCAGGAAGAAGTTCATCTCGGCCGGGGCCTCGGTGCCGGGGGTCATCTGGAAGACGAACCGGACGCCGTCCAGCACCTCCTCCTGGCCGGTGGCGGTGATCTCCAGCGTCGGCGGGATCAGACCGACCGATCCGGCCGAACCTGCCATGCCGAGGCCGGTGTTGACCTGGCCCTCCGGGCCGACCGGGATGCCGTAGCCGCCGAAGTACATACCGCGTCGCACCATGGCGGTGCCCGCGTACACGTTCTCCGAGACCGCGTGCTCCATGAAGTGCTCGGGGGCGATGACCGGCGTGCCGTCGTCCGGCTCGATGATGCCCATCACGCCGCCGAAGTGGTCGAAGTGCGGGTGGGTGTAGACGACGGCGGTGACCGGGCGCGGGCCGCGTTCGGAGCGGTAGAGGGCGAGGGCGGCCGCGGCGACCTCGGCGGAGATCAAGGGGTCGACGACCACGACGCCCTGCTGCCCTTCGACGAACGTGATGTTGGACAGGTCGAGCCCGCGGACCTGGTGGACGCCTTCGGTCACCTCGTAGAGGCCCTGCCGGGCGCAGAGGGCCGCCTGTCGCCACAGTGCGGGGTGGACCGTCGGGGCGGGGTCGCCCTCCAGGAGGAAGGCGTAGGCGTCGCTGTCCCACACGACGCGGCCCGAGGCGTCCTTCACCACGCCCGGCCGGAGTGCGGCGATGAATCCCCGGTCCGCGTCCTGGGCGTCCGGCCCGTCGTCCGCGATGTCGTGCGACGGCTGATCGTTCTTCCGCACAGTGCCTCCAGGTCGGCCGGTTCCCCCGTGCGTGACGCACACGCCAGGTCCATTGACGTACGGCCGGGGCGGGCCGTGCAGCGGAGAGCGGGCCGAACGGGTGACGGAGGAGGTCGGGGCCGTACCGGACCGCCTCAGTCGCGGTGGCCCTCGCGCTCGGCGTGCCGTCCGGTCTGTACGCCGGGTACTACGGCGGCCGGTTCGACTCGGTGGCCAACTGGGGCGTCGACCTCGTCATGGCGCTGCCCGCCATGGTGGTGCTGCTCGCCTCCAGGGCCGTCCTCGGCCCCAACGGCTGGGTGCTGATGATCGTGCTCGCCGCGCCGAGCTTCTTCCGCCTGGTACGCGACATCGTCGCGGGCGTCCGCAAGGAGCTGTACGTGGACGCCGCCAAGGTCTCCGGGCTGTCAGACACCCGGAACGGGGCCCTGGTCCTGTTGGCGGGCGCGGTGCGCGACGTGCTGGAGGAGCACGGCGGAGGTGCAGGACGGCGGACGCGGTGCGCGCCGTACGCACGCGCGTCGTACGAAGGGGGCGCCGGTTCCGTCGGCCCCGGCGGAGATCGTCGGTCTGGTCGGCGAGTCGGCAGCCAGCTCATGGAGCCGATCCGGCAGGTGCTGGGCCTCTCCCGCAAGGAGGCCGCCGCCCGCGCGCTGGATCTGCTGCGGCTGGTGGAGATCCCCGAGCCGGAACGGGCGATGCGGCTGTATCCGCACGAGATATCCGGCGGCATGGCCCAGCGGGTCCTGATCGCCGGGGCGATGTCCTGCGACCCGGAACTCCTCATCGCCGACGAGCCGACCACCGCTCTGGACGTCCTGGTCCAGGCGGAGATCCTGGATCTGCTGCGCCGGCTCCAGCGCGACCGGGGGCTCGGGGTCCTCGTGGTCACCCACAACCTCGGTGTCGTCGCGGATCTCTGCGACCGGGTCGCGGTGATGAGCGACGGCCGGATCGTGGAGACCGGCACCGCCGAACAGATCGTCCATTCCCCCCGGGCCCCCTACACCCGGTCCCTGCTCGGCGCGGTCCTCGACGACGCGCCGGCCCGGGAGCCGTGGCAGCCGCGCGAGGCGAGGAGCACCACCGTATGACCAGCACCGTGGTCGGCGACATCGCCGACGAGGGGCCCGACGGCCTGCCGGACGCGCTGCTGCGCCTCCGCGACCTGCGCGTCTCCTATCCCGGCCGGGGCCGCCGCGCGCCGAGATCCTCAAGGGGGTGTCCCTCGACATCCGGCCGGGCGAGACCCTCGGTCTGGTGGGCGAGTCGGGTCCCGGCAAGACGACGATCGGCCGGGCGGTCCTCGGGCTCGCGCCCGGGCGGTCGGGCGGCATCACCTTCGCGGGCGAGCGCATCGAGCGGGCCGGGGCCGCACGCCGACGGGCACTCAGCCGCGACCTCCAGGTCGTCTTCCAGGACCCGTACACCTCGCTCAACCCGTCCCGTACGGTCGGGGACACCCTCGGCGAACCGCTGCTGGGCCGGGGCACCGGGGCGAAGGAGGCGCGCGCCCGGATCACCGAACTCCTCGACCGGGTGCGGCTGCCGGCCGACTCGGCGGACCGGCTGCCCCGGGAGTTCTCCGGCGGGCAGCGCCAACGCGTCGCCATCGCCCGGGCGTTGGCGCTGCGGCCCCGGCTGGTGATCTGCGACGAGCCGGTGTCCACGCTGGACCTCACCACCCAGCGGACGGTGCTCGAACTGCTTCTGGAGATCCAGGAGGAGACCGGCGTCGCCTATCTCTTCGTCACGCACGACCTGGCGGTGGTCCGCTTCATGAGCCACCGGGTGGCGGTCATCCGGGGCGGCGAACTCGTCGAGACGGGCGACGCCCGGCGCGTCACCTCCGAGCCCCGGCATCCCTATACCCGGGCGCTGATGCTCGCCGCACCTGTCGCGGACGTCGCGGAGCAGCGCCGGCGGAGGGAGGCGACCCGGGCACAGGCACCCGCCTGACCGACCGTCAGCGGCGGCGGGTCAGAACGCGGGTGGTGCTGCCGTCGTCCTCCACGACGTCCCTCACGTACTCGAAGCCGATCCGGTCCAGCAGCCGCAGCGAAGCCTCGTTCGCGGCGGCGACGGTGGCGTGGACCTCGGTCAGCCCGAGGGTGCCGAAGCCGTGGGCGACGACGGCCTGTGCCAGTTCGGTCCCCAGGCCGCACCCCCACGCCGTCGGAGCCAGGGCGTAGATGATCTCGTGGCCGTCGACGTCGTCGGTCCGCTTGATCTCGGCGTGCCCGACCAGGAGTCCGTCGCGGCGGACGGCCCAGACGGCGAACAGGTCCTGGGCGTAGACCTTGGTGAAGACCCGCCCGAACAGGGCCCGGTCCTCCGCCTCGGTGGAAGGGCCGTCGCCCATCCACCGGGACACCTCGGTGTCCTGGAACAGGGCGACGAAGTCCTCTTCGTCCTCGGGGACGTACGGCTCCAGCAGGAGTCTCTCGGTGCGCAGCGTCGGGGTCACGGCGCGCGACGCTACCCGGGCCACGACCGCGCGGGCAATCGGCTTTTCCCGTAATCCGGTCAGGAGGGCCGGGAATCGGGTGCCGGGTCCTCGCGCAGCAGCCGCAGGGCCTTCTCCCGCAGCCGCTGCCGGTGCTCGGGGTCGGTGGCCCGGTCGGCGGCGCGGCCCAGTTCCTCGGCGCGTTCGCGGGTGCGTCGGGCTCGCTCCACCGGACTGTCGTACAGGTTCATGGGGTGTCCTCCGTCGTGGGTCCTCCGTCGGCAACCGGTGTCGTGTGCGCGACCGGAGCCCCAGCGTCACCGGAGTCGGTCCGCACCGCATCTCGTGCGGTCACGTTCGGTGACGACGAAGGAGGCGGGGTGCGGGAGGGGCGGCGACGGACGGGCCGTCGTGACAGGCGTCCTGAGCGCGCCCGTCAGTCGGCGGTGTGGTCCGGATGTCCTTCGGTCCGCCGGTCCGCCTTCATCTCGGCCTCGTAGAGATGGTCCCGGCCCTCGGCGAGCTCCTGTCTGATCTGCTGTTCGATCGTCCGGAACACGTCGTAGTAGGTGGCGTTGTACTCCTCGACGATCTGGAACGTCCAGTGTCCGGGGATGACGTTGCGGCCGATGATCTCGCGTTCGACCTGATCGGCCCGGTCTCCGTGCCCGGCGGCACGGAGCAGTCGCACGGCGTCGTCGAGGGCGAGATCGGCGCTTCCGGTGAGCTGGTGGAAGTCGTAGAGGGCGCCGCGCGCACGCTCGGCGGTCTCCAGCGCCTTCGACAGGGCCCCGAGCGCCTCCACGGTCGTATCGGTGACGCCCTCGGGTCGCTGGTGCCGCGGATCGGGCGGCCGAGCTCCGGGCTTCATAGGGCTCCTCTCCCTCCTGTCCGCGTGGGCGGCCGTGCGTAACCCACCTTGCTGCGGCGGGCTGCGCCGCACCCGCCGAGCAGGTCCGGAACGAGTAATCACCGACCGCGACATTCCCTAAACTGCTGCATCTTCGCCTATCAGGCGCTCTACAAGGTTGTTTACTGTACGATCCCTACCTATGGGGAATGACGAGCGGGAGCTCTACTCGGTCGGCGAAGTGGCCGAGTTGCTGGGACTGCATGTGCGGACCGTCCGGAACTATGTCCGCGAGGGCCGGCTCAAGGCCGTCCGGATCGGCAAGCAGTACCGGATCAGCAAGGAGGACTTCGCGGCTCTGACCGGCCGGCCGGTCGATGGCACCGCCGGCCACCCGGCCGACGGCACGGCCCCGGAACCGGCACCCGAGCCGGGACACGTCGAGGTGTCGAGCATCGTGCAGATCGACGCGCTCGGCCCGGACGCCGCGCACCGGCTCAGCACGTTCATCACGGCGAGCACACAGTCCGCGCGGGACACATCGGATCCCCTGCGCGTCCAGACGGTCTACGACAAGGAGCGAACCCGGATGAAGATCGTCATTCTCGGCGGCGCGGCCGCCACCGCCGATCTGCTGCACATGATCGACGGCCTCCTCGGCCCGGACAACGGCCTGTTCACCTCCACGGGCGGGCAGGGGGCGGACCGTGCCTGACATCGTCGAGCACCACGGCGTCCCGGTCCTGGAGTGCGATGCCGACGGGGAGACCGTCGCCGACGTCCAGGGCGCTCTGGACCATCTGATCGGTGCCGCGTTCCAGCGCGCGGAGGTGGTCGCCGTGCCGTCCACGCGGCTGGACGACAGCTTCTTCGACCTGAGCACCGGCTTCGCCGGAGAGGTCCTGCAGAAGTTCGCGAACTACCGGCTGCGGCTGGTCGTCGTCGGGGACATCAGCCGTCATCTGGCGGCCAGTTCGGCCCTTCCCCATCTCGTCCGCGAGGCCAACCGCGGCCGGGACATCTGGTTCGTCCCGGATCTGGACGCGCTCGCCGACCGGCTGGCTCCGAACGGGGCGGGCCGGGGCGGCGCGTGAGCCGATGACGCGGGCGGGCGACGGACAGCCCGTCGCCCGCCATGGAGGAGAGACGGCTGGGAAGCCGCCCGCCCCGAGGGCGTCAGCCCTCGTCGCCTCCCGCGTCCTCGTCGCCCTCCTCGTCCTCGAAGGCGTCGCCGATCTCGTCGACGACCTCGGCGGCGACCATGCCGCCGACGACACCGACCGCCACGCCCGCGGCGACCCCGGCCACCACCGCGCCCGTGCCGGGGCCCGAGCGGTGCTGGTCACCGTGGTGTTCTCCGTACGAGGAGGGCGTGCCGTACGGGGACGGCGCGCCGTGCCCCGCGTGGCCGGCGATGACCTCCTTCAGCCAGGCATCGACCCGGGCGTTCCACTCGGTCTGCGGAACCGCGTGGTGGGAGGTGGTGAAGCGGTGGATCGTGTCGTGGCCCTCGGAGAAGAGTCCGGCGCGCTTGTCCGCCTCGATCACGACCTCCAGACCGCCCGGCGCGGCGAGGAAGGTCACCTCGATCTCGTTGACGGCGTGCGCGTGGCCGGCCGGCGGGAGGATCTCGATCTCCTGGTAGCAGGGCAGCTGCTGACCGGTCCCCCGGATGTGCCCGAGCTCCAGGTCCGCGGATCGGAACGCGTAGCCGAGCTGCCCGAAGGCCTCCAGGACCGCTTCCTGCGCGGGCAGCGGCCCCACCGCGAGCGGGTCGAGGTCGCCCTTGTCGCGGGCGCCCGCGATCTCCAGCTCCGTCCGGATGCCGAGCACCGGGCCCAGCGGCTGGCCGTGGAGCTCGGTGATCGGCGTCTCCCACGGCAGGGTGAGGCTGAACGGCACGGTGTGGTCGGCCTCCTCCGCCAGCCGGAAGCCGCCGCCGACGGTGAACCGTTCGAGGACGACGGTGCCCTCGTGCTCCTCCTCCTGGTCCTCCCGCTCGACCCTGGCGACGAGGAGCAGAGAGATCCGGTCGACCGAGACGTCCGTTCCGCCGCCGCGCAGACGGACCTCTCCGGAGAGGAGGCCGCCGGGCAGCGCCGGGCCGGGCTCCAGAACGGTGTCGACCGAGGGTCCGCCGACCCCGAGGGCTCCGAGCAACTTCTTGAACACCATGTGCGGCGTCCGCTCCTTCTGTTGAGACCACCTCACCGGGGCGGAACGCCCCGGGAAGTAAAGGATTTCCCAAGCTCACGAGCGCTACGCACGGTTTTGGCCATCCAGATCAAGGGCGGCCTTTCCCGGCCGGTACTCCGTGTGACACTCGCCACTCCCCTTTGCTTTGCGTTCCCTTTACTATCTATCAGGCGGGTTCACACCCGTCCCTCACGTCGATCCCGACGACCCGAACAGAGAAGGAGCTGCGGCACCGCAATGGGTGAGCCTCCCAGTACGAACCGTGTCATCCCCGATCCCGCGCGCCAGGGGACGGAGGTGACACGGTGAGCGAAGTGATCCTGCTCCTCCTCGCCCTCGCGCTGACACTGGCCTGTGCGGTGTTCGTCGCGGCCGAGTTCTCGCTGACGACCATCGAGCGCAGCGAACTCGAACGCGCCGCGCAGGCCGGAGAGCGCGGTGCCGAGAGCGCGCTCAAGGCCGCCAAGCGGCTCACCTTCCAGCTCTCCGGCGCACAGCTCGGCATCACCGTGACCTCCCTGGTCATCGGCATGCTCGCCGAACCGTCCCTGGCAGTGCTGCTGCGCGGTCCGCTGGAGGGCGCCGGGCTGCCGACCGGCGCCGTGTCCACGGTCGCCACCCTGCTCGGCGTGGCCGCCTCCACCGTGGTCCTCATGGTCATCGGTGAGCTGGTCCCGAAGAACTGGGCGATCTCCAGCCCGCTCACGGTCGCCAAGGTCGTCTCGACCCCGCAGCGGGCGTTCACGGCGGCTTTCGCCCCGCTGATCCGGCACCTCAACAACACCGCGAACCGCGCCGTGCGGCGGCTTGGCCTGGAGCCGGCCGAGGAGCTGGCCTCCGCCCGTACGCCGGACGAGCTGATCGCGCTCGCCCAGCACTCCGCCCGTGAGGGCGCCATCGAGCAGGATTCGGCCGAGCTGTTCGTCCGCACCCTGCATCTGGCGGAGCTGTCCGCCGAGAACGTGATGACGCCCCGTGTCGACGTCCGGGCGCTGGAGGCGCACGCCACCGCCGCCGACGCCGCCAACCTCACGCTGGCCACCGGTCTGTCCCGCTTCCCGGTCTACCGCGACAGCCTGGACGAGGTCATCGGCACCGTCCACATCCGCGACGTCCTCGCCCTGGACGAGACCGAGCGGTCCCGGACCCCGGTCACGGCGCTGGCCACCGAGCCGCTCCTCGTCCCCGACTCGCTGCCGGTGGACCGGCTGCTCGCGCAGCTGCGCAAGCACCGGACCATGGCGGTGGTCATCGACGAGTACGGCGGTACGGCGGGCGTCGCCACCGTCGAGGACATCGTCGAGGAGGTCGTCGGCGAGGTCCGCGACGAACACGACCCCCATGAGCGCCCCGACCTCGCACCGGCCGAGCCGCTCGGCGACGGGCGCCCGGTCTGGGCGGCCGAGGGAAGCATCCGGCTCGACCAGCTCGACCGGATCGGCTTCCGCGCGCCGGAAGGCCCGTACGAGACGCTCGCCGGTCTGCTCGCCAACCAGCTGGCCCGCATCCCGGTCCGCACCGACCGGGTGGAGGTCGACGGCTGGCAGTTCGACGTGCTCGACATCGAGCACCACCGGGCCGACCGGGTCCGGATCACCGCGCCCGCAGCGGCGCCCGCCCTCGTGGAGGAGGACGCCCGATGACCGCCATCCAGCTCGCCATCGGCGCGCTCACCCTCCTGACCAACGCGTTCTTCGTGGGCGCCGAGTTCGCCCTGATCTCGGTCCGCCGCAGCCAGATCGAGCCGCAGGCCCGGCAGGGCAGCCGACGCGCCAAGAGCACCCTGTGGGGCCTCGAACACCTGTCGGCCGCCATGGCCACCGCGCAGCTCGGCATCACCATCTCCTCGCTGGTGCTGGGCGCCGTCGCGGAACCGGCCATCGCGCATCTACTGGAGCCGCCGTTCGACGCGATCGGCGTGCCGGAGGCGCTGGTCCACCCGATCGCCTTCGTGATCGCGCTGACGCTGGCGACGTATCTGCACATGCTCATCGGCGAGATGATCCCGAAGAACATCGCGCTGGCCGCCCCGGTCGCCACCGCGCTGGCGCTGGGTCCGTCCCTGGTGGGTCTGACACGGACGCTGCGTCCGGTCATCTTCGGCATCAACGCCTTCGCCAACATGCTGCTGCGGCTGCTCAAGGTCGATCCCAAGGACGAGGTCGCCTCGGTGTTCACCGACGACGAGCTCGTACGGCTGGTGAAGGACTCCAGCGACGCCGGGCTGCTCGCCCCGGCCGACGGTGAGCGGCTGCGGGACGCCCTGGAGCTCGGGACCCGGCCGGTCGGCGAGGTGATGGTCCCGCTGAACCGGACCGTCACCGTCGACCTGGGCATCACCCCGCAGGGCCTGGAGCGGGCCGCGGTCGCCTCGGGCTTCTCCCGGCTGCCGGTCACCGGACCCGACGACGAGCTGCTGGGCTACTTCCACATCAAGGACGCCCTCGGTGTCGCCGAGCGCACCAAGGCGCTGCCCACGAGCTCCCTCCACCCCGTCATCCGGGTCGAGATCGACACCCCGCTCGACGACGCCCTCACCACGATGCGCGCCGCCGGTACCCATCTCGCGGCGGTCGCCGGGGACAAGGGCACGGTCATCGGCTTCGTGACGATGGAGGACGTGCTGGACGAGTTGGTGGGGGCCGCCGCGGTCTGACCGGCGCGGCGGTGCACACCGCCGGGTGAAACGGAAGGAGAGGCGGCCCGTCGTACGACGGGCCGCCTCTCGCCGTTCCCGGCCAACGGCCCTGTCGGCCCGGCCCGAACGCGTAAGCTCGGCGGATGGCCAAGTACTTCGACGTGCACCCCGCAAATCCCCAGCCCCGCACCATCTCCACGGTGGTCGACAGCATCCGGTCCGGTGCGCTCGTCGCGTACCCGACCGACTCGTGCTACGCACTGGGCTGCCAGTTGGGCAACCGTGACGCCATCGACCGGATCCGGTCGATCCGGAACCTCGACGACCGGCACCACTTCACGCTGGTGTGCCACGACTTCGCGCAGCTGGCGCAGTTCGTCCGTGTGGACAACGACGTGTTCCGGGCGGTCAAGGCGGCGACGCCCGGCAGCTACACCTTCATCCTCCCGGCGACGAAGGAGGTTCCCCGTCAGCTGCTGCATCCGAAGAAGAAGACGGTCGGTGTGCGGATCCCCGACCATGTCGTGACCCAGGCGCTGGTCGCCGAACTCGGCGAGCCGCTGCTCTCCAGCACCCTGCTGCTGCCGGACGAGGAGGAGCCGCTGACGCAGGGCTGGGAGATCAAGGAGCGGCTCGACCACGAGGTGGACGCCGTCATCGACTCGGGCGACTGCGGCACCGAGCCGACCACGGTCATCGACTTCTCCGGCGACGAGCCCGAGATCGTACGCCGCGGAGCCGGGGACACGTCGCGCTTCGAGTGATCCGGTGCGGCCGCGGGGCAGACTGGCGGGCGTGACTGAGCGACTGCGGTTCGACGGCTGGATCGCCGGTGTGGGGACCTCCTCGGGTACCCGGCTGGTGGTCGGGCACTGGCCGCGGTCGCCGTTCGGCGCGTTCAGCGACGTCATGGTCGAGCATCCCGACGGCGAACGGGTCCTGCTGGCCCCGACCCGGCGGGTCGCGGACTTCGTCGCCGCCACCTACCGCTTCGACCGGATCGAGGTGGTGCCCGTGACCGTGACCGCCGTCGCCGGTGACAGCCTGCTCGTCGAGGCCGGTCCGCTGCGCCTCCGGCTGCGGACCGGACGCCGGACCGCCCTCGGGCTGCTGCTCTCCGCCGTACCGGCCCCGCTCGTCCGCAGTCCGGTCTGGGCCGCGCTCTGCGATGTGCCGGCCCGGGTGCTGATGCCCGGCGTACGCACCTTGGGCCGCGCGGGTCCGGGGCGGCGGGAGTGGTACGGGGCGCGGGATCTGCGGCCGGTCGTGGCCGCCGACGCCGCGCTGGACGGGGCGGACCTGGGCGCGCTCGCGCCGCTCGATCCGCCGGTCGCCTTCGGATTCGGTTCCGCCCCGCGCCGCCCATCCCTGGTGCGCGTCACCACAACGGTGGAACTGGCGGCCGACGGGCGGTGAGGGGCCGCAGGGCCCCCGGGCGGGCGCGGGCGCCTGCCGGGTACCGGCTGCGGCCCGCTCGTGGGGAGGGCCGGCCGGGGATGCGCGGGGGCGGGGCGCGCCGCAGGGTGGACCCATGGCAAATCCCCCGATCGTCATCCACCGTCCGACCCCCTCGGGCGGCCGCCGGGTGACCGTGCACTACGAAGGCCGGGACGAGATACTCGGGCTGGCCCACAGCGACCACGACGTCATCGTGTTCCTGAGCGAGGCCGGCCTCGAAGAAGCGGACCGGCTCCTCGACAATCCGGTCTGGGTGGAGTGGCGCGGCGGGCGCGCCCACCGTTACGAGGCGGCCTGAGCGGCCGCGCCACCCGCACCTCCCCCACCGCTCAGACCGTCGAGGATGGCCGAAACCGTCTCCTCGGGCGACTGACCGGATGTGTCCAGCCAGCGGCCGATGCGAGGCGTCCCGCTCCGCAGATGCGCGTCGAACGCTTCGACGGTCCACTCCCCGTACCCCGTCTTGGCCCGCGCCTCCTCCCGCTCGCGCACGGCCCCCGGCGAGGGGGCGAGCACGACGACGTGGAGCGGACGGGTCCGGAGCCGGTCGATGTAGCGGGGCAGGTCGTCGCCGAGGACGATGTCCTGGACGACGGCCGTCCAGCCGTCGTCCGCGTAGGCGTCGGCCACCTGCGCCGAGATGCGCTGGCGCAGGTCGAGCTGGCTCCGTGCCTCCGCCGCCCCGTCGGGTGTCATCTCCGCGCGGCCCGAGACGATCATGCGGCGGAAGACGTCGCCGCGCACATGGACCGCTCGTGGCAGGCGCTCCGCCAGGAGCTGGGCGACGGTGGACTTGCCCGCCGCCATCACTCCGGTGATCAGGACGACGCAGGGGCCCGGGTCGACGCCCGTCACGACGCGCCCGCCGCGGTGGATTCCGGGCTCCCGAACAGTTCGCGGACCTCATCGGCGTCGGTATCGCGCAGCGCGTCGTCCAGGACGATCCAGCGGGTGATGCCCACGGATTCCAGGAACGGCAGATCGTGGCTGGCGATGACGAGCGCGCCCTCGTAGGACTCCAGGGCGCTCGTCAGCTGCCGCACGCTCGCCAGGTCGAGGTTGTTCGTCGGCTCGTCCAGCAGGAGCAGCTGCGGGGCGGGGGCGGCGAGCATCGTCGCCGCGAGCGCGGCGCGGAAGCGTTCGCCGCCCGAGAGGGTGCCCGCGGGCTGCTCCGCGCGGGCGCCCTTGAAGAGGAACCGGGCGAGCTGGGAGCGGATCTGGTTGTCGGTGGTGCCCGGGGCGGTGCGGGCGACATTGTCGGCGACGCTCAGTGCGTCGTCGAGGACGTCCAGCCGCTGCGGCAGGAATTTCAGCGGTACCGCCGCCGTGGCCTCTCCGGTGCTCGGCGCGAGTTCCCCGGTGAGCGTGCGCAGCAGGGTCGTCTTGCCGGCCCCGTTGCGGCCGACCAGGGCGATGCGTTCGGGGCCCTGCACCTGGAGGCTGCCCTCGCGCAGCTGTCCGTAGGGCAGGCTCAGGTCCCGTACGGTCAGGACGGTGCGGCCCGCCGGTACAGCGGTGTGGGGCAGGCTCACCTTGATCTCGGCGTCCCGGCGGATGGCCTCGGCGGCTTCCTCCCGGCGTTCGCGGGCCTCGTCGAGGCGGTCCTCGTGCAGCCCGCGCAGCCGGTCCCCGGACTCCTGGGCCGAGCGCTTGCGTTCTCCCGCGACGATGCGCGGGGCCTTCCGCTGACCGTCCAGCTTCTTGTCGTGGCGCTGGCGGCGGGCCACCTTGATCCGGGTCTCCTCCAGTTCGCGCTGCTGACGGCGTACGTCGGCGTCGGCGGCGCGCAGCATCCGCCCGGCGGCCTCCTGCTGGACGGCGAGGGCTTCCTGGTAGGCGGACCAGCCACCCCCATACCAGCTCACCGAGCCCGATCGCAGTTCGGCGATGCGGTCGACCCGCTCCAGCAGGTCCCGGTCGTGGCTGACGACGATCAGGATCCCGGAGCGCCAGGAGTCGACGGCGTCGTAGAGCCGTCGACGGGCGAACAGGTCCAGATTGTTGGTCGGTTCGTCGAGGAGAAGGACGTCCGGGCGTTCCAGGAGCAGCGCGGCCAGGCGCAGCAGGACGGTCTCCCCGCCGGACAACTGTCCGACGGTGCGGTCCAGTTCGACGTCGCCGAGCCCGAGGGAGCCGAGGGTGGCCAGGGCGCGTTCCTCGACGTCCCAGTCGTCGCCGACCGTCTCGAAGTGCTCCTCCCGTACGTCGCCGGACTCGATGGCGCGCAGGGCGGCCCGTCGTTCGGCGATGCCGAGGGCCGCGTCGACGCGCAGGGTGGTGTCCAGGGTGATGTTCTGGGGCAGGTGGGCGAGGTTTCCGCCGACGGTGACCGACCCCGAGGCGGGACGCAGAAGGCCCGCGAACAGGCGCAGGAGCGTCGACTTGCCGGCCCCGTTGACGCCGGCCAGACCGGTGCGGCCCCGGGGGACGGTGAGGGAGAGCCCGTCGAAGAGCTTCGTGCCGTCGGGCCACTGGAAGGTGAGGTTGGATGCGGCCACGGAGGCGCCGGGCGCGGTGGGATGGCTCATGGTGTTCTCGCAGTCGGAAGCGGAAGGTACGGGGGGCTTCGTATGCGAACAGCACGCGGCGACCCGGCCCTGGGGCCGGAAAGCGGTGGGAAAGAACAGTCCTGCGAAGTGAGGGACGGCTCAGCACCGAGGTCGCATCCACGCGGAAGTCACGGGCGGCAGACATGCCGACAACGTCGTGACCGTGTACGGGCCAGGGCCGTACCGCGCGATGATCGCGGACCTCAGATGCGCAACGTCCACCTCTATCGGAGACAACAGGACTCGCTCAGCGTAGCCGAGGATCTTGTCGGGCGTCGAGGGGATTTCTTCGAGCGGACTTCTCTACGGGGCGTTCTGCGGGGCCGGGGCGGGGGTTGCGGCGGAGCCGGGAGCCTCCTGGTTCTCCGGCGATTCCGTGGGGCCGCGCTGGCCGGGGAGGCGGGCATCGGGCGGCACGACGGGGTTCCGGCGGACGGCGAGGGTGCCGAGGACGGCGGCGAGGCCGGCGAGGGCGAATCCGTAGGGTGGGGTGGCGCCCATGGGGTGGGTCTCGTACACCAGCGCCGCCGAGAGCACGATCAGGACGGCGGACAGCCGGCCGTACTGTTCGGTCGCGGCGACGACGGCCATGCCCCACAGCAGATACCAGGGCTGGACCATGGGCGAGAGGGCGACCAGGGCGAGCAGGGAGAGGCCGAGCGCGTGGGCGGGCGTCACTCCGCCACGCATCGCACGCCGGGCCAGCACGAGGATCAGGCCGAGCGCGACCGCCAGGCCCAGCGTCTGGACGGCGGACTTGACCGGCGTCACCTCGACGTCCAGGAGCAGATGGGCCAGCTCTCCCAGCCCGAGGCCGAGGTCGCTGCTGACGGAGAGCGCGGTGTGGATGTTCGCGGCGACGCCCTGGGTGTGGAGCCAGCCGAATCCGGTGCCGCTGATCAGCGTCGCGCCTCCGGCGACCGCGCAGGCGATCAGGCCGGGCGCGAGAAGCCCCTTGGCCCAGCGGCGCCACTGGGGGCCCGTCGCGGAGGCGTGTACGAGGACGCCGATGAACAGCAGCGACACGGCCGCCGGTGACTTCACCATCATGGCGAGTCCGATCAGCGCGCTGCCCGCGATCCACTTTCCGCGCAGGGCGAGTACGAAACCGGCGAGCATCAGGCCGATCATCAGCCCGTCGTTGTGCATGCCGCCGACGACATGGATCAGCAGCAGCGGGTTGAGGGCTCCCAGCCACAGGGCGCGGCTCTCGCTGCGGCCGTGTTCCCGCGCGAGCCGTCGCAGCGACCAGACGATCAGGGCGAGGGAGAGAAGTGCGACGACCCGCATCGCCAGGACGGCGGGGACGATCGTGCCGCCGGTGGTCCAGGCGACGGCTGCGGAGATCAGCAGGAAGAGCGGCCCGTAGGGGGCCGGGGTGTCGCGCCAGTGGTTGCCGACGCTCGCGGCGGCGTCGCCGCCGATCCCGCCCGGGTCCAGGGCGGAGGGGCCGACGGTGTAGACGTCGTGCCCTTCGACGACCATCGAGCCCTGGGCGATGTAGCTGTAGACGTCGGCGCTGTAGAGCGGGGGCGCGAGCAGGAACGGGGCGGTCCACCAGGCGAGGGTGACAAGGGTCTCGCGGGCGGTGGAGGCGGTCTTGCCGTACTGCCACCAGGCGACGACGAGCACGGTCAGTCCGGCGTAGGCGAGGACCGCGGCGGCGGCCTTCGCGGTCGACCCGTGGTCGGTCCACAGCCCCCAGGGGTCGTGAACCGGCAGCTTTCCGGCGAACCAGCCGCCGGCGACGACCGCCAGGGATCCTGCCGCACCCAGCCGACGGTGTCCGACCGCACTCAAAGCCCACATGACCGGCCAACCTATCGGACGGCCGGGTCTGCCCCCACAGCCGCTCCCCCGGCCGGCCGGGTGCCCGGATCAGGTCCGGGCGCCCGTGGCGTTCAGCCGGCGAGCGACTGCGTGAGGGCGGCGAGGCCGTCGGCGTAGATGCCGTGGAAGAGGGCGGCGGCCTCGTCGTCGCCGATCCCGTCCGGGGTGAAGGTGCCGGACCACTCGACGAGCGCCCGGTCCGGCGCCGATCCCTCGCGCACGGCGATGGTCGACAGATAGTCCGTGACCGGGAACGGGGCGCGGAGGATGGAGTAGCTGTAGCTGCGCGCCGCGTTGTCGAAGGCTTCGAGGCGCTCGACGATGACGCCGCCCTCCTCGTTGACGAGGGTGCGGACGCGGCCGCCCTCGCTCAGCTCACTGGTCGGGATGTACGGGAGCCAGTCGGGCAGCGCGTCGAAGCCGCCGATGAGCTGCCAGACGCGGTCGGCGGGGACGGGGAGTTCGGTGGAGGCGGTGGTGCTGGTCATGGGGTGACGTCCTTGATGTGGTGGGGCGCGTGTGGTTCAGGCGGTGGGGGCGTCGGCGGAGATCAGCCTCTCCTCGCGCAGGGCCGCCCAGAAGGCCGCGGGGATCTTCTCGTCGAGGGCGGCGAGGTCCTCGGCGATACGGCTGGGCCGGGTGGCGCCGGGGATCGCCGCCGCGGTGGCCGGGTGGGCCAGGGCGAACTGGAGCGCGGCGGCCTTGATGCCGATGCCGTGCTGGTCGGCGAGTGCCTTGAGGCGCTCCACCTTGGCGACGATGTCCGCGGGCGCCTTCTGGTATTCGAAGTGCGCGCCGCCCGCGAGGATGCCGGAGCTGTACGGTCCGCCGACGACGAGGTCGACGTCGTGCTCGGCGGCCGCCGGGAGGAGCCGTTGCAGGGCGCGGTCGTGGTCGAGGAGGGTGTAGCGGCCGGCGAGGAGGAACGCGTCGGGGCGCGGCTCGTCGAGGTCGAGGGTGAGTTCGAGCGGCTCGACCTTGTTGACGCCGAGGCCCCAGGCCTTGATGACGCCTTCCTCGCGGAGCCGGGTCAGGACCCGGAAGGCGCCGGTGCGGGCGCTCTCGTAGGCGGCGAGCCACTCGTCGCCGTAGAAGTCCTGGGCGACGTCGTGGACCCAGACGATGTCCAGGCGGTCGGTGCGCAGCCGCTTCAGGCTGTCCTCGATGGAGCGCAGGGTGGCGTCCGCGCTGTAGTCGTTGATCATCTTGTTGGGGCGGCCGTGCTCGAAGAGCCCGCCCTTCTCGCCGAGGTCACGGGCGGCCGGGTCCTCGGCCTCGTCCAGGATGACCCGGCCGACCTTGGTGCTGAGGACGTAGGCGTCGCGCGGGTGCTGGGCGAGGACGTCGCCGAGCCGGATCTCGGCGAGGCCGGCGCCGTAGAAGGGGGCGGTGTCGAAGTAGCGGATGCCCTGGTCCCAGGCGGCCTGCACGGTGGCGGCGGCCTCGTCGTCGGGGATCGCCCGGAACATGTTGCCGAGCGGTGCCGTGCCGAAGCCGAGCCGGCCGGGGAGGAGGTGGGTGATGCTCACGTGTGGGTCCTTGACTCTGCGAAGGAGCCGACCATCGGCATGGTTTTACACCGGAATGTTCCGGTTGCACATGCTCTGTCGGCCTTACGCATTCGAGGTTAGGATCGGACGTTGAGACTGTCCAAGACTTGTTTGGGCTGACTTGAGTCTCCGAAGGTCTTACGAGGACGTGACATGCTCGATCTCCGCCAGCTCCGCTATTTCGTCGCCGTCGCCGAGACGGAACACGTCGGCCGCGCCGCCGAACAGCTCCATATCTCCCAGTCGCCGCTCAGCCGGCAGATCGCCCAGCTGGAGAAGGAGCTCGGCCTGGTCCTGTTCGAGCGGGACCGGCAGCGGATCCGCCTGACGTCGGACGGCCGTGTCTTCCTCGCCGAGACCCGGGCCCTGCTGACCCACGCCGGGCGGCTGGAGAACCTGGGGCGCCGACTGGGACGCGGTGAGGAGGGCGGACTCTGCGTCGGCTACGTACCGGACGCCATGCACACGGGGCTCCTGCCCGCCGCACTGCGCACGCTGCGCCTGGAGCGGCCGGGGATCCATGTGGCGCTGTACGGGCAGCAGAGCGCCGAGCAGTTCGAGGGGCTGCGGCAGCGCAGCCTGGACATCGCCCTGGTCCAGGAGCCGCCGGCCAGGGACGACCCGGATCTGAGCTCGGCGCTGCTGCTGGAGGACCCGCTGCTGCTCGTGCTGCCTGCCGGTCATCCACTGGCGGACCGGGCGGACCTCGTACCGGCGGACCTGGACGGACAGCCATGGATCGCCGTGGAGAGCGGCCACGACCCGGGCCGGCACGACGCGTTCGTCGCCTCGTGCGTGGCGGCGGGCTTCACCCCGGACATCACTCTGGACGCCGCCGAACCCCTCACCGCGCTCGGGCTCGTCGCCTCCGGGTTCGGGCTGGCGCTGGTGCAGCGGAGCATGGTGCGGGGCACGGAGCCCGGCGTGGCCGTACGCGAACTGCCCTGGCACAGCGGGTCCGCACGGCTGTGGGCGGCCTGGCACCGCATCGATCTGCGGCCCGTGGTGGGCGCCTTCCGCGCCACGGTGCTCGACTCCGTGCCCGCGTAAACCTGTTGGCGCGCGCATCGGGGCGTGTCAGGCTTCACCCGTAACCGAAGGGGCGTAGCTCAGCGGCCAGAGCGGCGGTCTCCAAAACCGTATGTCGCAGGTTCGATTCCTGCCGCCCCTGCCAGCACCACCCGGTCGATCACCGCACGTCGCCGCGCCAGTCCCATTGGTGGCTGTCCGGCGACCGGGGGCCGTACTCGGCCCGTCCGCCCGGCCCGTAGGCGCCGATCTCCGTGACCAGTCCGACCCCGTCGCGCAGATCCGCGTCGTCCCAGCCGGTGACGTCGAGCAGCAGCCCGTCGAGGGGGCCGCCGACCAGCTCGCGGTAGTCATGACCCGGCCTCGGCCCCGGGTGGGGGTCGTCGTGATCGGTGCCGTACACCCGTCGCAGCCTCATCAGCTCGTCCATGCGGGCAGCATCCCACCGGGCACTGACAACGGCTCGGTACGAGGGTCCATCCGGCCACCTCCCGCCGCCCCGCCCACCCGTCCGGACCGGCGGGCCGGGGCGCCGGAAATGGGCGCGCGCCCGTCCATCGGCTGTGGCACGCTCCACCGATGACCCTCCCATCGCGCACGGTCCCCCTGCTGGAGCAGTTCGACTTCGCCTGCGAGCGGCTTCTCGGCCGGCTGGCCGGTCCTGTCATGGACAGCGGCAACGGTGTCGACATCGGCGTCACCCCGCTCGGTGACGACGAGTACCTCTGGGAACCCGTGCGCGACTGCTGGTCCGTACGCCGTCGCGGCGACGGGCCCGGGGCGCGGGCGACCGTACTGGCGGGGGCCGGGGACTGGGGGCGGGACTCGGCGGACTCCCCGCATCCGTTTCCGCCGCCGTTCACCACCATCGCGTGGCGTCTGAGCCATCTCACCGAGATGCTCTCCCTCCGCGCCGAGTACACCCATGGCGGACGCGCGCTCACCCGCGACGACCACCGCACCCCGGGCGACGCCGCCGGGGCCGTGGCCGCCTTCGAGACCGCGTCCGCCGCCTGGCGCGAGGCTCTGACCGGCGCGGACGACACGGCCCTCGACACCGTCGGGTACAGCACGTATCCGAACGGCAGTGACGCCGAGGACCCGTTCGTCGACATCGTCTGGTGGGTCAACCAGGAGGTGCTGCACCACGGCGCCGAGATCGCTCTGCTCCGCGATCTGTACCGCGCCCGGCCGTCCTGAGCGACGCCCCGGCGGTCGCCGCAGTCGCCGCTCGGGGCCGCCCGCCATATGATTCAGGGACTTAACGCACCGCGGAGCGGCACATGAACCGGCGTCGGAGTCCCCGCTCGGCCAGCGCCGAAGACCTGCTCAACACCTTGCAGGACCTCACCGCCCGCGCTCGGCGCGAAGTGGAGTTCCACCAGGCCAGGGTGGAGCTGGCGCAAGCACTCCAGCGCGACATGCTTCCGGCGGCCCTGCCCACGCTGCCCGGCCTGCAGGCCGCGGCCCGCTACGCGCCCGCCCGCCACGGTCTGGACATCGGCGGCGACTGGTACGACGGTTTCCCGCTCGCGGACGGGGCGCTCGGTTTCGCCATCGGCGACGTACAGGGGCATGACGTCGAGGCGGCCGCCTTCATGGGGCAGGTCCGTATCGCGATGCGGGCCATCGCGGGCACGGCGTCCGATCCGGGCGAGGTCCTGGGCCGGACGAACGATCTGCTGCTGTCCGTGGACTCGGGACTCTTCGCCACCTGCACCTTCATGCGACTGGACCCGACGACCTGGGAGCTGCACAGCGCGCGGGCCGGGCATGTGGCGTGCGTCTGGGCCACCACGGAGGGCCGGTCCGGCATCACGGAGGACCCGGGCGGCATGCCGCTGGGCATCGAGCCCGGCGAGTGCTACCCCGTCACGCGGCACACGCTCGACTCCGACGGGGCGATCGTGCTGCTCACCGACGGGGTCGTCGAGGGGCCGTCGCTGCTGATCGAGGACGGTCTCGAACGGGTCCGGCAGCTGGTCGCCGCGCACAGCGGGGCGAGCGCGGCGCAGCTGGCCGACGAGGTCCTGGGCGCGGCGGAGGTGACGGGGCACGAGGACGACGCCGCCGTCCTGGTCCTGCGGCACGCCGCCTCCGGGCGCGGCCCGCGGTGACGCCGAGCCGTACCGCGCGTGTCACCTGCCGACTCCCGTCACGGTCGGTGTCTGATGAGTGGTGTGATCCGCAGCAAGGAAGACAGACGTCGGGCCGTGTACGTGGCGCAGGTCCTGGGCGTGGCCGGCGCCTACTACCTGTCGGGGCGGCTCGGGCTGATGCGCCAGGTCGTCGTGGACGGCGCGGTCGTCACGCCGCTGTGGCCGCCCACCGGCATCGCGCTGGCCGCACTGCTGTGCCTGGGCACCCGGGTCTGGCCGGGGATCGCGCTGGGCACGCTGGTCACCGTCTCCGAGATCGGCGACGCGTTCACGGTGAGCCGTCTGGCCATCATGTTCGGCAACACGATCGCGCCGCTCGCCTCGTACGCCCTGCTGCGGAAGGTGGGCTTCCGCAGTGAGCTGGTCCGGCTGCGCGACGGGGTCTGTCTGGTCTTCCTCGGCGCGTTCGCGGGGATGCTGATCAGCGCCACCCTCGGCAGCTTAACCCTGCTGCTCGACGACAAGGTTCCGCCGGGACGGTTCTGGCTGGTCTGGGCGTCCTGGTGGGCGGGCGACGCGATGGGGGTTCTGGTGGTCACCCCGGTGCTGCTGGTACTGCGCCAGGTGCGACGGCCCCGGCCGGGTGACCGGTGGCTGGAGGCCTCGGTGCTCGCGGCCGTCGTGGTGCTGTCGTCGTTGATCGCGACGCGCAGCTCGCTGGGGATGATCTATCTGGTGTTCCCGGTGATCATCTGGGCGGCCCTGCGCTTCCAGCTGCCCGGCAGCGCGCCGTGCGCCCTGGTGGTCTCGGTGCTCGCCATCCTGGCCGGTACGGATGCCCTGGGGCCGTTCGCGGGGCACAGCCTGATGGAGATCATGGCGAACCTCTCGCTCCTCAACGGATGCGTCGCGCTCACCGCGCTGCTGCTGGGGGCGATCGTCGCGGAGCACAGGAACATCCGCCGCGAGACGGAACACGCCGTCGAGGAACTGGAGGCCCTGGTGGAGCAGCTGGCTCCGCTGTCCGGGCCGGCCTCGGCACGGTACGGGGACAGACCTCGGCGGCACGGGCCGCTGGACGGCGGCCCGCATCCGGATCACCCGTAGCGCCGGTCCTCGACCGGGGGCCGGCGCCGGGGTCAGTACGGCAGGGGGCGGCCAGAAGGGGTGCGCAGATCGAGCGGCGGCGGCCCCGAAGGGGGCGGGGGACGACGGACGACGACTCGGATGCGGCCCATTGCCACCACCTCCTCCTGGTCAACCGGTATCTGCCCAGCCAGGGCCGCTTCACACTTCCCGGCTCCCCCGGGCTCCGGCCGGCATCAGCGCCCGGTGGCGGAGCGGATGCGGGCCGGGCCGGGTGCGGTGACCCTGGAGGTGTGGGGGCGCACCGTCGATGAGGAGGACGCATGTCCGCACTGGACAAGATCAAGAAGATGCTCAAGGGCCACGAGGACCAGGCCGGCAAGGGCATCGACAAGGCCGGCGACATGGTCGACGACCGCACGCAGGGCAAGTACAAGAAGCACGTCGACACCGCCCAGGACAAGCTCAAGCAGCAGCTCGGAACGGACCGCGACCAGGACGGACCGCCTCGCACCTGAGCAACCGCGGCCGGTGACCGGCCGCCACTCGTCCCGCACACCGGTCTGTGCCACGGAACGTGTTCCGTGGCACAGACCGGTGTGCGGGACGGCTATGTGACGGCTATGTCCGGCCCGGCGGGGCCTGTCGGACGAGGTCCGCGGGGAAAGGTTTCCGGGGTTGCCCACCGGATTCTTGTTATTGTCCCGCCCGCACCCCATCTCCCGAGTGTGGGAAGTGACAGCACCCGACCCCGGAAGAGTGAGCACAGCATGGGCAAGGATCACCCGACCGCCTTGATCGAGGCGGCGCGGAGCGGCGATCAGCAGGCCAAGGACCAGCTCGTCTCGGCGTACCTGCCGCTGCTGTACAACGTCGTCGGACGTGCGCTGGACGGTCATGCGGACGTGGACGACGTGGTGCAGGAGACGGTGCTGCGCATGCTCCGGGGCCTGCCCGAACTGCGCGACCCCGAACGTTTCCGTTCCTGGCTGGTGGCGATAGCCATGAACGAGATACGCACGCACTGGCGCGAGAAGCAGTCGGGTGCGATACCGGCGGACCGGCTGGACGCCGCGTACGACCTGCCGGATCCGCGCGCGGACTTCGTCGAGGTGACGATCCTGGAGCTCGGCCTGACCGGCCAGCGACGGCAGGTCGCGGAGGCGACGCGCTGGCTGGACGAGGACGACCGCGCCCTGTTGTCGCTGTGGTGGCTGGAGACCGCCGGGCACCTGTCCCGGGCCGAGGTCGCCGCCGCTCTCGAACTCTCCCCGCAGCACACCGCCGTACGGGTACAGCGGATGAAGGCGCAGCTGGAGGCGGCGCGGGTCGTGGTGGGCGCGCTGGCGGCCGATCCGCCGTGTGTGCTGCTGGAGGACATCACCGCCGGCTGGGACGGCGTCCCCTCCGCCCTGTGGCGCAAGCGGCTGGCCCGCCATGCTCGCGAGTGCACGGTGTGTTCGGGGCACGGCTCGGGGCTCGTGCCCGCCGAGGGGCTGCTCGTGGGTCTCGCGCTGGTGCCGGTGGCCGCGGCTGCGGGAGCCGGGGCGGCTCCCGAACTGCTCGCCACCGCGGCGTATCTTCAAGCGCCGGGGCCGGGCGTGGACAGCGCCGGGGCGGGGCGCGCCGAGCGCAGACGGGTGCAGGCCCGGCGCCGGCGCCGTAACTCGGCCGTCGCCGCCGTGGTCGCGGTCGCGGCCCTGGGTACGGGCGGCGCGGCAGTGCACCTCTACACCGACGGTGGCGAGCGGGACGCGACGACCGTCACGGCCGACGCTCCGGCACCCCGCTCCGAGGTGCCCACGACGGCCTCGACGACCTCGTCCCCTTCCCCCTCCGTATCCGCGTCCGCGTCGCCCAGCGCCTCCGCCTCCCCGTCGCCGAGCCCTTCGCGTACGCCCAAGGCGAAGCCGAAGAAGAGCACCCCGCCGCCGCCCGCGCCCAGCTCCGCCGCCCCGGTTCCGAAGCCGGCCCCGCCCGCGCCCGCGCCGCCCGCCCCGGCGGGTACCGCGGGTCAGGTCACCGAGCTGGTCAACGCGGAACGGGCCAAGGAGGGCTGTGGTCCGGTGACCGTCAACGATCAGCTCAACACGGCCGCGCAACGGCACTCCGCCGACATGGACGCCAACGACTACTTCTCGCACACCTCGCAGGACGGCAGGGACCCGGGTGACCGGATCACCGCCGCGGGATACCGCTGGTCCACGTACGGCGAGAACATCGCCAAGGGCCAGCGGACCCCGGCCGATGTGATGCGGTCCTGGATGGACAGCCCGGGGCACCGGGCGAACATCCTCAACTGCTCCTTCAAGGAGATCGGTGTGGGCAAGGTGGATTCCGGCGGCGGTCCTGTGTGGACGCAGGTGTTCGGGGCCCGCTGAGCCGCCTCTAGGATGCGGTCATGATCGCTGACCTGGAGTGTGTGGTCCTGGACTGCCGCGACCCGAGGGAACTGGCCCGCTTCTACGCGTCGTTGCTCGGGGGCGAGGTCGACCGCCCCGACCGGCGGTGGGGATGCGACGCGGACTGGTCCACGCTGCACACGCCCGGTGGGCTCGTCCTGGCCTTTCAGCGAGTGGCCGACCACCAGCCGCCTCGCTGGCCCGGCCAGGACCCGCCCCAGCAGTTCCACCTGGACTTCGGCGTCACCGACCAGGAACGGGCGCACGAACAGGTCCTGGCGATCGGGGCGTCTCTCCTCGACGCCGGGGACGAGGCGCGCGGCTGGCGGGTGTACGCGGATCCCGCAGGACACCCCTTCTGCCTGGTACGGCACTGAATCCGGCTGCTCGGGCGCGCGGCTGTCAGGGATCCGGGGCCGGGTCCCGTCCGGGGCGGCCGGTGAGCCGCCCCGGAGCCGGCAGTGCTCAGCGCAGGACCAGCGTCAGCGCCGTGCCGAGGCAGATCGCCGCGCCCACCGTGCCGGCCGAGACGGCCACGCAGCGGGCCCGGAGCCGCGTGTAGCGCTCGGTGTACTCCGCGCGCAGTTCGTCCGCGCGGTCGCGGATGCGGGTGAGCGACTCCCGGGACGCGGTGACCCGTTCGGCGATGAACACCCTCTCGACGTCCTCGCGCTGTGCCGTGGTCAGCCAGGGCAGCTGGTCGGTGAATCGGCGTGCGTGCCGTCGCGCCCGCTCGACCTCGGCGTTCCACAGCAGAAAGCCCTCCAGTTGGGCCAGGCCCCGGGCGCTGTCCTTGTCGGGTTTCACCGTTCACCTCTCCGTCGGGTCGTCCGGGCCGGAGCCGCCTTCACTCCTGTTTGTCCCCCGGGGCGATGATCGTGGAGTCCCCGGGACGGGTGGTGGCTTCTTCCAGGGAGCGGACCGCCGGGTGGTGCAGGTCGAACGCCGGGGATTCGGAACGGATCCGCGGCAGCGTGACGAAGTTGTGCCGCGGCGGCGGGCAGGAGGTCGCCCACTCCAGCGAACGGCCGTAGCCCCACGGGTCGTCGACCTCGATCTTCTTGCCGTACTTGGCGGTCTTCCAGATGTTGTAGAAGAACGGCAGGATCGACAGGCCGAGCAGGAAGGAGGAAATGGTGGAGATGGTGTTCAGCGCGGTGAATCCGTCGGCGTCGAGATAGTCGGCATAACGGCGCGGCATGCCTTCGGCACCGAGCCAGTGCTGCACGAGGAACGTTCCGTGGAACCCGATGAAGAGCGTCCAAAACGTCACCTTACCGAGCCGCTCGTCCAGCATTTTCCCGGTGAACTTCGGCCACCAGAAATGGAATCCGGCGAACATCGCGAACACCACCGTACCGAACACCACGTAATGGAAGTGGGCGACGACGAAGTACGAGTCGGAGACGTGGAAGTCCATCGGCGGTGAGGCGAGGATGATCCCGGTCAGACCGCCGAACAGGAAGGTGACCAGGAACCCGATGGCCCACAGCATCGGGGTCTCCAGGGACAGCGACCCCTTCCACATCGTGCCGATCCAGTTGAAGAACTTCACACCGGTCGGCACGGCGATGAGGAAGGTCATGAAGGAGAAGAACGGCAACAGCACGGCGCCCGTGACGAACATGTGGTGCGCCCATACGGTCGCGGAAAGGCCCGCGATGGCGATGGTGGCCGCGACCAGTCCGATGTAGCCGAAGACGGGTTTGCGGCTGAAGACCGGGAAGATCTCGGTGACGATGCCGAAGAACGGCAGGGCGATGATGTAGACCTCGGGGTGGCCGAAGAACCAGAACAGGTGCTGCCACAGCAGTGCGCCGCCGTTGGCCGCGTCGAAGACGTGCGCGCCGAATTTCCGGTCGGCCTCCAGCGCCAGCAGGGCCGCGGCGAGGACCGGGAAGGCCAGCAGGACCAGGACACCGGTCAGCAGGACGTTCCAGACGAAGATCGGCATGCGGAACATCGTCATGCCGGGGGCGCGCATGCAGATGATCGTGGTGATGAAGTTGACCGAGCCGAGGATCGTGCCGAAGCCGGAGAAGGCCAGACCCATGATCCACATGTCGGCGCCGATGCCCGGCGAGCGGACCGCGTCGTTGAGCGGGGAGTAGGCGAACCAGCCGAAGTCCGCGGCTCCCTGCGGGGTGAGAAAGCCGGCCACCGCGATGAGCGAGCCGAAGAGGTACAGCCAGTACGCGAACATGTTCAGCCGCGGGAACGCCACATCGGGCGCGCCGATCTGCAGCGGCATGATCCAGTTCGCGAATCCGGCGAACAGCGGCGTCGCGAACATCAGCAGCATGATCGTGCCGTGCATCGTGAACGCCTGGTTGAACTGCTCGTTCGAGAGCAGCTGGATACCGGGCCGGGCCAGTTCGGCGCGCATCACCAGGGCCAGGAGCCCTCCCACGCAGAAGAACGCGAAGGAGGTGACGAGGTAGAGCGTGCCGATCGTCTTGTGGTCCGTCGAGGTCATCCACTTGATGATGACGTTGCCGGGTTCCCCGCGCCGTACCGGCATTTCGTCCTGTTCGGCGGTATCGGTCTCCACCGGTTGCGAGATGCCCCTCGTCGTCACTACGACGCTCCTTCGATCGACGGCCCGTGTGGACTCGGCGACCAGAATGGACCCCTGGCGATCGGTGCGGTGGGACATCCTTCCCCGTCCGGCGCGAGCGGCCGACAAGGACACTCAAATGGCCTACGGCCAACGCTCGGTCCTCGGCCGGCACAACCGAAAATGCACGTCAACGTCCGGGAGCCGATCGGATATTCCCTTACGGAGAACGGAATAGCGTCTCCGGCCCCGGAGTTGATGAACCGACAGAACCACCTCGCTCTTTCGTTTCTCTCCACTGCTCCCCATCTCTCTCTCCATCTCTCCACTCGGCTAGCTCGGAAGGTCGGATCCATGAAGATCGGCATCATCGGCGCGGGCAACATCGGCGGCAACCTGACTCGGCGTCTGACCGCCCTCGGGCACGAGGTCGCGGTCGCCAACTCCCGCGGCCCCCAGACGCTCACCGCCCTCGCCGAGGAGACCGGGGCGACGCCGGTGACCGCGTCGGAGGCGGCCAAGGGCGCCCAGGTGGTCGTGGTCACCGTGCCGCTCAAGGCTGTGCCCGACCTGCCCGACGGTTTTCTCGACGGCGCGGCCGAGGGCGCCGCGGTCATCGACACAGGCAACTACTACCCGCAGCAGCGCGACGGCCGCATCGCCGCCATCGAGGAGGGGCTGCCCGAGAGCCGCTGGACGGAGCAGCAGATCGGCCACCCCGTGATCAAGGCGTTCAACGGCACCTACGCGCAGGACATCCTGGACCGGGGCCGTCCGCAGGGCACTCCCGGTCGGCAGGCGCTCCCGGTGTCGGGTGACGACCCGGCGGCCAAGCAGACGGTGCGCGACCTCATCGACGAGCTGGGCTTCGACACGGTCGACAGCGGTGGCCTGGACGATTCGTGGCGCCAGCAGCCCGGCACCCCGGTGTACGGCAGTCAGGGCGACGTCGATGCCATCGTGAAGGCGCTCTCGGAGGCCTCGCCGGAACGTACTGCGGAGTGGCGCGCCTGACGGCGGGCGTCACACGGGAGGGGCGGCCGGGCGAAGACTCCGGCCGGGCGGGAGACGGGGGTGTCCGCCCGGCCGGATCGTCGGCAGCCCTCAGACCACGCCGGTCACGGTGATCCGCACCGAGACCGCTTGTTCCTCCTGTTCCTCGGGCAGCGCGGCGAGAACCGCCTTCTGTACGAGCCGGGTCACGTCGAGCGCCCGGTGACCGCGGTGCAGGACGAGTCGGATGTCGAGGTGCCAGCCGTCGCCCTCATCCCTGCTGACTCGCACTCCCGGCGTCCTGTTCCCGGTGAGCTGGGGGCGCAGCGGGGTCCGGCCGGCGATCCGGGTGCGCAGCAAGTCCACCACGCCGGGACGAAGAAAGGCCACGCCCGGCACACCACGAGCGGCCTCGGCAGCTGCCCCGGCCAGCCGGTCCCGTCGTGTGTCCGCGGTCATCGCACTGCTCCCGTCCCCTGTCCGTCCGCCCGGCCGTCCGCCTGATCGCCGGTGGCCACGCCCGTACCGTCCTCCCCTTCCCCGTACCGGGTGTGTCCGACGTCCTCGTAGAAGATGTCGAGAGTGTCGGGAGGGTCGAGGATGTCGACGACGAACACATCGGTGGTGGCGAGGCGGATGCCGATGTCCTGGTCGGCGACCTCGGCGATCCGCGCGCGCACATCGTCGGCCAGGTCCCGCATGGGCAGGCCGATGCTCGCCGCGACCTCGACCCGGACGTGCACCTCTCCGGCGGGGTCCGCCGGGTCGAGCGGGGCGATACGGCAGCTACCGGCCCGGACCCCGGGCAGCCGGTCGACCGCCGCCCGCAGTATCCGCGCGACGGCGGCCTCGACCATCCAGTGGTCCTCCCCCGCTTCCCCGAGCGGCAGTGGGCGCCCCGGGCGCAGTTCGAGGCGTACGAGGTCCATGACGCGGGCCGTCACGGCCGTGGCGTCCGGTGTGCCCGGCTCCTGCGCACAGGTGCGGCGCACCGCGTCGCCGAGGCCCGTGAGATCGGCCAGGGCGGTTGAGCAGAAGGGGCAGGTGCCGAAGTGGGGGTCGTCCGTCGGGCGGCCGGTGTCCCAGGCCTCCCAGACGTCGGTGAGCAGCCGCCCGCAGGCCAGCCGCTCGTCCTCCTCGTACCGGCTCTCCTCCGGCCGGTCCGGATTGGCGCTCATCGCCATGCGCTCATCGCCTCCGTCAGGGAGCGGCGGGCGCGGAAGACCCGGCCCCGAACCGCCTGCAGACTGATTCCGACCGTTGCCGCGATGCTCTCGTACGACAGTCCCTGCATCTCACGCAGCACCCAGCACACACGTTGTTCGGGTGAGAGGTCCGCCATCGCCTCGGCCAGCGCGTCGACGGCGGCCCGTGACTCCACCGCCCGGGCGGGGGACGCCTGGTGCTCGGGGGCGGCCTGCTCGGGCACCGAGTCGAGGTCGGCCGCCGGTCTGCGGGCTCTGAGCCGGTTGAGGCAGCGGTTGGTGACGATCCGGTAGAGCCATGTGTGGAACGAGGCGTCCCGACGGAACTCGGGAAGTTTGCGCCAGGCGTTCACGAAGGCATCCTGCACCGCGTCCTCGGCGTCCGACCGGTCGCCGAGAAGGCGTATGGCCAGTTGCAGCATGGCGGGGCTGTGCCTGCGCACCAGCACCTCGAAGGCCTCCTCGTCGCCCTCCCCGGCCCGCACGACGAGCAGCGCCTCGTCGGCCGGCACGACGTCCGGCGCGCGCTCCGTCAGCTGATTCCCGTTGCCGGGCACGGACCAACCCCTTCCCCGCTCGCTTCCACGACGCTCGCTCCTGCCTCTGTTCGCGTCCGGTGCATGACTCTCCACGCGTCTCTCCACGCGTCTCATGACCGCTTCTCGTCGTTGGACACACGCCGCGGCCGAACGTCACGCACCGCGCGAGGTTTTGTGCGCGGCACGGTCGGCCGTCGCCCGCCGCGGTCCGGCCGGCGGGAAATTTCTGCGGACCCGCGTGACGAATCGCCGGACGGCGTGTCCAACGAAATGTCAGGCACAACGAGCCGAGCGAGACGCGAGGAGTTTCCATGACCACCACCCAGGCAGCAGCAACCGTGCCCGCCACGAGCGCGGCTTCGCGGACGGCAGGGACGAAGCAGGTCGGCTCCGCGGGCGGGACGACCACCCTCGGCAGCGGGGCCACCGGGGCGGCCGAGCCGGCGGCGACACGGGGCCGCACCTCCATCGCGGACACGGTCGTCGTGAAGATCGCGGGCATGGCGGCTCGCGAGATCCCGGGCGTCCACGACATGGGCGGCGGCCTCTCCCGCACCCTCGGCGCGGTCCGCGACCGGGTGCCGGGCGGCCGACCGAACGTCGGTCGGGGCGTCAAGGTCGAGGTGGGCGAGCGCCAGACGGCCATCGATCTCGACCTGGTCGTCGAGTACGGGGTCGCGATCACCGATGTGGCGCACGACGTCCGCGAGAACGTCATCGCGGCGGTGGAGCGCACCACGGGCCTTGAGGTCGTCGAGGTCAATGTGACGGTCAACGACGTGCATCTGCCCGAGGACGACGACGAGGCCGCCACGTCCGAGACCCGCGTGGCGTGACGGCGTGACACGGAGCATGGACGAATCCGGCCCGGTGGGCGGTGGACCGGGCCGGGGAGTGTTCGGGGCGGCGGCCGGCATGGCGCTGGGGTTCGCAGGCTGGTTCGGCGGGTTCGGGGCGTTTCTCGTGGTCGCGTCGCTCGGTGCGGTGGGATGGTTCGCCGGGCACCTGGTGGACCGGGGCACCGGTCTGCGCGAGTTCCTGGACGCGGTGACGGGGCGCCGGCCATGACGGTCCCGGCCACCGGGCGTGGCAGGACGACGGTGGCGCCCCGCGCCGTCCGACGGATCGCCGAGCGGGCGGCGGGCGAGGCGCTGCCCGACGGCGGTGTGGTGACTCGGGGGTCGGCCTCCGTGCGCGGCGCCTCGGCACGGGTCTCGCTCGGCGTGCGGCTGCCGTATCCGGTGCGGGCCGATGAGGCGGCAGGACAGGTCCGTGAACACGCACAGACCCGGACGGCCTCCCTCACGGGCCTGTCCGTTCCGCACACGGACATCCGGATCGACGCGCTCTCGGTGCTTCCGGCACCACCCGCCCGGCAGCCCGCGGACGGTGAGCCACCAGCGGCCGACGATCCGGCTCGCGAGGCGGAGCACTCCATCGGGAGCGTGGGCAAGGGTGGCCGCATCCGGGCGCAGCGCCGGGTCCCCGCTGCGGTGACGGCTGCCGTGGGCGCCGCCGGCTGTGCGCTGCTCCTGGTGGATCTCGTCGCGGTCCGGCTCGGCAGCACGCCCGCCGCCTGGCGGACCTGGCTGGTCGACTGGGCGTCGACACACGGCCCGGCGGACACGGCGGTACGAGTCGGCGGGGTGCTGGCCGCGCTGATCGGGCTCTGGCTGCTGGGGTGCGCCCTGCTTCCTGGGTTGCGACGCGGGCTGGAGATGACCGTGCCCGCGCCGAGGCTGCGGGCCGCGCTCGACCGTACGGCCGCCGCCCGGGTCGTCCAGGACAGGACCACCGCCGTGCCGGGGGTGGTCCGGGCCCGGGTGAGCGCGGGGCGGCGGCGTCTGAGAGTGCGGGCAGAGGTCGGGTTCGGTGACCCGGATCAGGTGGAGGCCGAGGTGGTCCGGGTTGTGGGAGTGGCCCTACCGGAGCTGGGACTGACGCGGACGCCTACGCCCCGGGTCCGGATCCGGGTGCGGGCCCAAGGTGAACTGCACGGGCAGCCACCGTCGACCGAGGAGCCGACGGATTCCACGGCAGCCTCGACGGCTTCGGCTTCGGCTGAACGGAAAGAGGTGTGAGGGGATGTCGGTGATCAGGCGCGGCGTGGTCAACCGGTCGCTGCTCGGTGCCGTCGGGTTGGTGCTGATCGTGGGCGGCGGCTGGCTGGCCGTGGGCGACGGTTCGGCGTGGGGCCCGGTGGGAGACCGTGTGCCGCGCTGGTGGCCGGCACCTGCGGCGGACGGGGTGTTGCTGGACCGAGAGCTGCTGGCACGGCTCCGGGAGAACGGCTGGTGGAGTCCCGCCGTGATCGCCGGGCTCTCTGTCGTACTGGTGCTGCTGGTGTGGTGGTTGGCCCGTCAGGCGGTGTCGGGCGGGCCTCGGTGGGCGGTGCTGCCGCGGACCGGGCCGGTGCTGCGCAGGCGCGCGTGGGAGCGGGCGATGACGACGCAGGTGGCGGGGATCGACGACGTGGCGCGTGCTCGGGTGCGTCTGGTGGGCCGACCGCTGCGGGCAGCGGTGACGGTCGTCGTGGAGCCCGAGGCCCGGCCGACAGAAGCCGCGCGTTCCGTGGCCGGAGTCATCACGGACGCCCGCGACAGCAGCGGCGTACAGGCCCTGCCCGCCGACATACGGATACGGGTCGCGAACCGCCGGGAGCGACGGACCCGCTGAACCGCCGCAGACCTTCTCCCACCCGCCACCCCACGAAATCTACTCGCGAGTAAGGTAGGGGTTCCGGGATGTCGGCCCCACGGTCCGTACGGCACCCGGACGTGGTCCGACGACGGCCGTGGACAAGGAGTCGCGCCATGCCCCGCACCATGTCCGTAGCGGACAGCATCGTCATCGCAGCCACCCCGGCGCAGGTCTACGAACAGCTCAGCGACCCTACGGCGATGGGGCGTTGGAGCCCCGAGAACCGGGGAGCGACCGTGCGTGCCGATCGGCGCGGCGCATACGTCGGCATGGTCTTCGACGGCCGGAACAAGCGCGGCGCTGTGCGCTGGACGACACGGTGCACGGTGACGGCGGCGGACCCCGGCGAGCGCTTCGCCTTCCGGGTACATGCGATCGGCCTCCGACGCCCGGTGCTCCCGGGGCCGATCGCCACCTGGGAATACCGTTTCGAAGCGGTGGACGGCGCGACCCGGGTCACCGAGACCTGGACCGACGACCGCCGTCGCTGGCCGGACTTCCTCGCCAACGCCTTCGACCGCATCGCGACGGGCGGGAAGACCTTTGCGCAGTTCCAGGGCGGCAACATCCGTACGACGCTGAAGCGTCTCAAGGCAGCACTGGAGGCAGACGTCCGGGGTGCCGGGAGCTAGGCGGCCCAGTGCGGGGGGCGGCTCAGGGAGGTGGGGAGTGCTGTTTTCGCGTTGCCCTTGGCGGCGTTGAGCTGGGCCTGGGTGAGGAACAGGCTTCCTGTCAGGTCGGCGCCCGAAAGGTCGGCGTCGCGGAAGTCCGCACCGATGAGGTCGGCCAGGCGGAGATCGGCGCCGCTGAGATCGGCGGCGATCAGATAGGCCCCGCGGAGGTCCGCGCCGCGCAGGTCGGCGCCCCGCAGCCGGGCCCCGATGAGGTCGGCGCCGCGGTGGTTGCGCTTCTTGCGGCGGGGCGCGGTGGCCCGGACGAGTTCGCTGGTCCGCAGAAGCAGCCCGGCGACCCGGTCGCGGTGACCGGCGACGTCCAGTTCCGCGAAGTCGACGGCGGGCCGCTCGGTGTGCCGCTCCGTCGCTTCCAGGGCCCGGCGGATCTCGGCGTGCAGGGGGCGTGCGGCCGGCAAGGTGAGGGCTTCGGTGAGGTACCACAGCAGTTCATGGAGCTGGCGCATGACCGGGAACACCTGGAACATCTGCGTGGCGAGGTCGGGGGACGAACGCCAGTCGCGGCCTCCGTAGGTCTCCTGGGAGACTTTCTGCCCGGCGCCGAAGCAGTCGTACACGGTGCAGCCGGAGAAGCCCTTCGGACGCAGCTGGGTGTGGATGCCGCAGCGGAAGTCGTCCTGGAGGTTGGGGCAGGGGCGTCCGGCGTCCTTGTCGATCGCGAAGTCCGACGAGGCCGTCAGCGTGAGCGCGACGCAGCAGAGAGCGAAACAGTTCGTGCAGTCCGCGCGCAGAGATTCCCGTCCGTCGTCGGGCACGGCGGTCGGATCGTTGTCGGGCACGGGTGGCGGGTCCTCGCGTGGATGGTGCTGCGGAAAGTCCGGGTGTAGGGCGCACGAGTCTACCGAAGCGCCGGGCAGTGGCGCTCCGGGTCGGCTTCCGCCGGTGCACACTGGGCGCCGTACGTATGACGAGGGGGACGCATGGGCACCGAGGAGAGCACCGGATTCGAGCCCGCCACCGGCGACGGCCCGGCGGCGGCCGAGCCCCCCGAGGCACGGGCCGCATCGGTGCGGACGGCGTTCGAGGGGCTGCTGCAGATCCGTCGCCTCACCGGTGCCGGGCGGCCCGACCCCGAGGCGGTGCCCGCACCGTGGGAACTCAACCGCCCGGTCAGGGCGGTCGCGTTGGCTCTGGAGAGTTCAGGGGCGACACCGTCGGCCGTCGATCCGTCGGGGCTCCGGGTATCGGCCGGATACCGGGTGAGCGGCGGGGAGTCGGCGGGTTCGGTACGGGTCGAGTGGGCCGGGCCGCCCGGCAGCGGCGCCGCTCACGACGAGGAGGAGGCGCTGGCCGACTGTGCTTCGACCTTGCGCGGACTGGGCTGGACCGTGCTGCTCTACCGGGGGCCCCGCAGACGGCGCTATCTGGAGGTGGAGCCGCCGAGCGGGTTGTCCGGCGGGCACGGCCGGGCTTGAGGCCGCGTTGTCAGACCCATGGGGGATGCTTGACGGCCAGACAGCTCTGAGGAGGAGATGCCGAGATGGACAACGACGAGCTCGCCGCGGCGCAGGCGTACGTCCGCCTGTTGGAGGCCACCCGAGCAGCGCTCGCCGACCCCGACGACGCACCGGTCTACCTGCCGCTGCTCACCTCCCCGATGCGGGAGGCCGACCGTGCTCTGCGCAGTGCGGGACTGACGGGTAACGAGGATCGGCTGTTCGCTCTCGTCCGGGCGCTGCAGCCGAGCCTTTCCGGCAGCGGCAGATAAGACGCGTCGGACAGGCCTGCGCCGGGTGGGTCCGAGCCGGGTCAGCCCTGTGCGCCGGGTGAGTCCTGGCCGGCCTTCCCCTCCCGCGCAGGGGCGCCCGTGGGCAGCGGAGTGAGCCCGAGTTCCTGTTCGCCGAGGCCGAGCGGCGCGAAGAACCGGGCGACCTCCTGATCGTCGACCTCGGCGAGCGAGCCCGGCTTCCACTGCGGGGCGTTGTCCTTGTCGATGATCCGGGCACGCACCCCTTCCACGAAATCGGGGTGCTCGAACGCCCGGCTGGAGACCCGGAACTCCTGGTCGAGAACGGCTTCCAGGCTGTCGAGCCGGGCTGCCCGGCGGACCGCGGCGAGCGTGACCTTGAGCGCGACAGGTGACTTGGTCAGGAGTTCGTCCGCCGCGGTCCGCGCCTCGGGAGCACCGCTCCCGCGCAGTTGTCGCACGATCTCCTCGACTGTGTCCGCCGCGTAGCTGGCGTCGATCCAGTCGCGCTGGGCGGCGAGCTCACCGGCGGGCGGATCCGTGGCGAACCGCTGGACGATGCCCGCCACGGGCGTGCCCGTGGCGGCAGGGTCGCCCAGCGCTTCGATCAGGGCCGGCAGCAGGCGGGCCGGGACGTGGTGGTCGGCCAGACCGCACAGCATGGCGTCGGCCGCTCCGACGGAACGGCCCGTGAGGGCCAGATGGGTGCCCAGTTCGCCGGGGGCGGCGGCCAGCAGACGGGTGCCCCCGACGTCGGGTACAAAACCGATCGCGGTCTCGGGCATGGCGACGCGTGAGCGTTCGGTGACGACACGGATTCCGGCGTGGGCCGACACCCCGACCCCGCCGCCCATCACGATGCCGTCCATCAGTGCGACGTACGGCTTGGGGAAGCGGGCGATCCGGGCGTTGAGGCGGTACTCGTCACGCCAGAACTCCAGGGACGCACGCCCCGAGGCCCGTGCGTCGTCGTGCAGGGCCCGGATGTCGCCGCCTGCGCACAGGCCCCGGTCGCCCGCGCCGGACAGCAGCACCGATTCGATCGCCTCGTCCTGCTCGGCGTGGGCCAGGGCCTCGTCGAGGATCCGCACCATGGTGTGGCTGAGGGCGTTGAGGGCTCGCGGGCGGTTCAGTGTGAGGTGCAGGCAGGTGCCCCGCGTCTCCAGCAGGACGGGCCGGTCGTCGTTCATGCGTGCGCTCCGCTCGCTGGGCTCGTGGACACCTCGGACACCGTCCATGGTGGCGGACGGTCCTCGGCGGCCATTCTGCGACCCTCGGATCGAGCCGGAAGCGGTGGGGGCCCTTGCGGGGCGGGCCGCTGTGGCACTCCGATGGATACGGCTCGACAATTGAGGCCTACGGGGTGCGCCGACGCAGGCCCCGCCGGGCGACCTCCGGAGCAGGAATGACCGACGACGAACGGCGGCAGGACGCCGAAGCATCTCCGCTCCGCCGGATCGACCGGAAGACCAACGGTGAGATCCGGCCGACGGAACGCCTCGCCATGAACCGGACCGGCAGCTTCGACTGGGATCTGGACACCCGCACCCTGGACATCGACGAGGCCGGGCTCATGGTGTTCGGCGTGGATCCGGCGACGTTCGACGCACGTCCGGGCGCGCTGATGGAGCGCCTGGAACCGGCGGAACGGGCCCGGCTCGACGTCACGATCGACGAGGCCATCACCGGCGGCAACAATTCCTACAGCGTCCACTTCCGTGTACCGCTGGACGACGGGACCACGCAGTGGACCCATGTCCAGGCCCGCATTCTGCGATCGAAGGACGGCAGGGCCCACCGGATCGTGGGGGTCGTCCGGGACGCGACGGCGGAAGTCACCCATTCGGCCTTCGTCCTCGATCTGGAAAAGCGGCGGCAGCGCCAGACCAATATCGTTGAACGCACAACGAGCGCCATGTCCCGTGCGGTGACCGTGGACGATGTGACGGCCGCCCTCACCGGCCCCGGCGGACTGGCCCGGCTCGGCGCGGACGGTCTCGCCCTGGGGCTCGTGGAGAACTCCGCGCTGAACATCGTCGCTCTGAGCGGCGAGTCGCTCGAGGTGCTCGACGGTCTGGGCTCCGGTGACCTCGACCGCAACCTCCCCCTCGCGGACACCATCCGCAGCGGGCGCCCCCGGTTCATCACCTCCCTCGCCGCGCTGGCCCGGCGCTATCCGGAGCTGGAGCCGCATCTCGGGAGGCTCAGATTCCGGGCGGCGGCGTATCTCCCGCTGGTGGCCCAGGCCCGTTCGCTCGGCGGTCTGGCCCTCTTCTACCGCGAACGCACGGTCTTCAACGCGGACGAGCGCATTCTGTGCCTGGGGCTTGCCGCGATCGTGGCCCAGTCGCTGCAGCGGGCGATGCTCTTCGACGAGGAGCGTGAGTTCGCCACCCAGCTCCAGTCCGCGATGCTCCCGCCCCGGATACAGGACGTCGAGGGCGGTGAGATCGCCGTCCGGTACCACGCCGCGTGGAGCGGCCGGCAGGTCGGCGGCGACTGGTACGACGTGATCACCCTGCCCAAGAACCGTTACGGGCTGGTCGTGGGGGACGTTCAAGGGCACGACACCCACGCCGCCGCGATCATGGGCCAGTTGCGCATCGCCCTGCGCGCTTACGCCTCCGAGGGGCACCCTCCGGCCACCGTGCTGGCACGGGCCTCCCGTTTCCTCTCCGAACTCGACACCGAGCGCTTCGCCACCTGCACATACGCCCAGGTCGACCTGGCGTCCGGAACGGTGAAGGTCGTGCGGGCCGGGCACCTCGGCCCCTTGATCCGCCACGTCGACGGGCGGGTCGGCAGTCCGCAGGTGCGCGGCGGGCTGCCGCTGGGCACCTCCACGGACCTTCTGGACGAGGAGTTTCCGGAGACCCGGCTCGACCTGGTGCCCGGTGAGACGTTCGTGCTGTACACGGACGGGCTGGTGGAGGAGCCCGGAGCCGACCTCGACACCGGGATCGACGCACTGCGCAACGAGGTGAGCGCCGGACCCGCCGGAGCCGAGGCGCTGGCGGATCATCTGTCGGAACGGCTGTGGGAACGGTGGGGGTCGGGCGACGATGTGGCCCTTCTGGTGCTGCGCCGGAGCCCGGACGTCGGGTCGACGCACGCGCCACGGCTCCACCAGTACATCCACCAGGCGGACCCGGAAGGACTCTCGGACGCCCGCGCGATCGTGCGCCAGGCACTCGCCGACTGGGACATGGCCGAGTTCGCCGACGACGCGGAGCTCGTCACGGGCGAGTTGTTGGTGAACGTCCTCCTGCACACCGAGGGCGGGGCCGTCCTGACCCTGGAGGTGCTGCCCGAACCGGTGCGGCGGATCCGGCTGTCGGTCCAGGACCGGTCCAGCGCCTGGCCCCGTCGACGTACACCGGGCGAGACCTCCACCTCCGGCCGGGGGCTGCTTCTGCTCGACGCGGTCGCGACGCGGTGGGGCATCGAACCCCGTGGCGAGGGCAAGGCCGTCTGGTGCGAGATCGGCCCCACTCCCCCGACGCCCGCTTCCCCGCCGTCCACCGCGCCGCCGTCGACGATCGTGGAGCCGTGACGAACGAAGAGGGGTGTGTCGCAGCACCGTGGTGCTGCGACACACCCCTCGACCACGGCTCGTACGGCCTCAACCGTGGCTCGGGCGGCCTCGGCCGCCGGTCCCGGACGGGCTCCGGCCGCTCTCTGCGTTCCTACGGCTCACGAGGCCCGCCGCCCGGTGTTGCCGGCGCCGCGGGCCGGTGAGCATAGGAGCGTCAGTTCTGGGCGGTACGCCGCTTGCGGACGGCCCAGAGAATGCCGCCACCGGCCAGCAGCACCGCGACAGCGGCGCCACCGATGACCGGCGTCGACGACGACGAGCCGGTCTCGGCCAGGTCCGGCGTGCTCGGGCTCGGGGCGGGCGCTGCGGGCGCGGACTCCGAAGGCTGCTCACTGGGGGTGGCGCTCGGCTCGGGCGGCTCGGTGGACGGCGTCTCCGACGGGGCCGGCTCGGTCGGCGTCGGCTCGGTCGGCGTCGGGCTGGGCTCGTCGCACACCTCCGCCGTCTTCGAGTCGTCGAGGGAGTGCTTGCCGTCGCCGTCGGCGTCCTTGACGACCAGTCGGACGGTCACCGGCTTGTCGTGGTCGGGGAGCGCCAGCTTCTTGTGGAACTCCCGGCCGAAGGTCTCGGTCGGAAGCAGGTCCTTGCCGTCCACCGAGACCGTCACCGTGTTGGGGACGTCGCTCGTGTAGTTGGTGAGGTCAACGGTGACCTCGGAGCAGGTCACGGCCCAGGTGGGGGTGTGTGCGACGGCCGGACCGGCGGCGATGACGCCTCCGGTCAGACCGACGACCGCAGCGGCCACGAGTGCTCCCGCGCCACGCCACGATCTCCTGGGTATGGTCATGGATTGTTCCTCCAGATACTTCTCATCGCCCGAATGGCGGTGGGGCGCACAGTACTGCCATCGCCCCGGAACGGCGCATCCGCCCCGTGCGTAGTTCCCGGCACCAACTCGGTCCATATCCGCGCTACTTCCGGCAAGGCGGGCAGGCCTCTCGCGGAACTGTCCTTCGGTGGTGGCCGAATGAGAGGGTGGGTTGTGCATCTATCTGCCGCCGCCCACGCGCCCGAGCCTGGAGCTTGACCCGTTCTATGCGCATGCTGCTGATCCGTCACGGCCAGACACCGTCCAACCTCGGCCACTTCCTGGACACCGCGCACCCCGGCCCCGGCCTCACCGACCTGGGTCTGCGGCAGGCGGCGGCGCTGCCCGGGGCGCTCGCCGGGGAGGACATCGCCGCGTTGTACGCCTCCACCCTGACGCGTACGCAGCTCACGGCCGCGCCGCTGGCCGCGGAGCGGGGCCTGGAGGTTCTGATCCGGGACGGGATCCGGGAACTGTCGGCCGGTGACCTGGAGATGCGGGCCGATATGGACGCCGCCCGGCAGTATCTGACGACCGCCTTCTCCTGGTCGGCCGGGGACACCGGCCGCCGGATGCCCGGGGGCGAGAACGGGACGGAGGCACTGGCCCGCTTCGACGCGGTGGTGGCCGAGGCGGCGCGGGCCGTGGAGCACGGGACCGTGGCCCTCGTCAGCCATGGTGCCGCCATCCGCGTGTGGGCAGCCGCCCGGGCGCGGAACGTGACGGTCGAGTTCGCCGCCGAACACAGCCTGGACAACACGGGTGTGGTGGTGGTCGAGGGATCGCCGGACTCGGGATGGACGGCCACCTCCTGGGCCGGGAGGGTCGTTCCGGGGGTCACCGCGAGCGGCCGGGCGGACGGCGGCCCGGCCGGCCGAACGCTGCCGGTCACGGAGCTGCGACCGGAGCAGGGACCGACGGGTGGTCAGCCCATCGTCTGACCCCCGCGCCCTCTCCCCCTCATGGCGGCAGGCTCACAGGGGCACGCTCGAAGAGGCAGACCCATTGATGCTGGGCAAGGGGAAGAGACGCCGGCGTCACAGGGCCTTGTGCATGATGTGCAGCCCCACATAGCCCTGGGTCGGGTGGTGGAAGCCCTCCGGGAGAGTGCCGATCACGTCGAACCCGATCGACCGGTAGAGCTTGACGGCGTAGGTGTTGGTCTCGACCACCGCGTTGAACTGCATGGCCCGATACCCTGCGGCGCGAGCCCAGTCGACCGTGTACTCGCACAGCGCGCGCCCCACTCCCCGGCCGGAGTGAGCGGGGTCGACCATATAGGTGGCGCTGGCTATGTGGGAGCCGTTGCCCATGTGGTTGCGGTTCATCTTCGCCGTACCGAGCACCGTCCCGGCATCGTCCACGGCGACGACCACCCGGCTCGGCGCCGGGACGAACCACCATCCCTCGGCGTCCTCCTTACCGAGATCGAGCGGATAGGTGAGGGTCTCTCCCGCGGAGACGATCGAATGGAAGAAAGGCCAGATGGCGGGCCAGTCCTCGGGGGTAGCTTCCCTGATCAACATCCGGACAGGATGGCCTATCCGTACGAGCGGCGCCATGTCTTATCCGGCGCCCCGCCCACGCCACCCCAGCCTGGCCAGCAGCCCCTTTCCGGTCGGCAGGCTCACACCGGCGGCCTCGCTCCGGACGGCCGGCACCGCCCGGGCTTCTCCGCCACCGCCACCGCCGGGGCGCGGGGCCGGCCGGTCCTCGCGCGCGGCGTCCAGTTCCAGCGTCAGATTGATCCGTCGCCAGAGGATCTCGTCGGGGTCGTCGGCCGGCGTCAGCTCGCCCATGGCCTCCCTCGCCGCCAGGGACGCCGGCCGTCCGAAGACCGGCTCCGGCCGGACCCGTACGAGATAGGCGCGTTCATAGGGGTCGTCCACCACCTCCGCCAGTTGTACGGGGTCCAGTGCCGACGCCTGGACAGCCGCCCGCGCCCAGGGGTCCGGCGTGCGGCTCAGCAGCCGGTCGATGCGCTGCGAACGCCAGTTGCGGGCCCGCCAGTCGGCGCCCGACTCCAGCATCGTGCGCATTCCCGGAGGCGTCCGTCCGGCGAGCAGTTCGGGTTCCCGGCCGGCGAACGCGGCCAGTTCGTCCGCGAGGTAGAGCCAGACCACCGCGCGATACCGGTTCAGATAGAACGTGACCGGTGAGAAGCAGCCCGCTCGTGCCAGCCGGGTGAACCGTGCCGGAGCGATGTCCAGCAGGGCCGCGCCCGCAGCCGTACCGACGGTGCGGACCCGCTCGGCCAGGGAATCGGGGAAGCCGGGCTGTTCCCGCAGGCGCGCGATCTCCTCCTCCGGCACCCGTGGCCGCCCACCGCCCGATGCGCCGACGACCGCGATCAGTCCCAGATGCACCGCGAGCTCGAACTCCGCGCGTCGTAGGCCCAGCTCCTTGGCCGCGCGTCCGGCCGCGACCGTACCCGCCGGGGCGGCACACGAGGTGCGCCCGCCCTCGGACGCTGCGCCCGCACCCTCGGCTCGTGGCTCGTCCGCCCGGATGTCCTGCGCCCGCGCGTCCTGGGTCCCGGTGTGCGTTCGGAACACTTCCCTGACCGTCATGACTGTCCTCCCCCGTGGGCTCGAATACTCTCCGTGATCACGGTAGCCCGAGGGAGTCATCACCCGTCAGCCCTGTGGATAACTCTTCACCGGCGACGGAAGTTGCAGGTCAGAAAGGTTCGACGTCCTCGGGCCCGCCCTGGCGGACGGAGACGCCGAGGTGTTCTCCGACCCGGTTGACGAGCAGGGTCATCTCGTAGGCGACCTGGCCGACGTCGGCTTCGGCCGCCGTCAGCACACACAGGCAGCTGCCGTCGCCCGCGGCCGTCACGAAGAGCAGGGCCTCGTCGAACTCGACCATCGTCTGGCGGGCCCGGCCCGCCCGGAAGTGGCGCCCCGATCCGCGCGCCAGGCTCTGCAGCCCCGAGGAGACCGCCGCCAGATGCTCCGCGTCCTCACGGGCGAGACCGGTGCTGGCCCCGGTGACCAGCCCGTCGTTCGACAGCACCAAGGCGTGCCGTATGAATTGCACCCTGTTGGTGAGATCGTCAAGGAGCCAGTCAAGTCCCCGGTCAAGCGGCATGTGCTCGTCCTCCCCGTACCTTCGTTCCCCGTGCCCCGCTACGCGCGTAAGCCTCGCGCAACGGCCCCGTGGGGGCAAGCGCCCCTCACCGCCCGGGGTGCCGCTTCGCGCCATGCGGGGATCGGGCTCAGGATGGGCCCATGGCACACCACATGACCGATGAAGAATGGCGGGCCTTCCTCTCCGAGGGCACGCGCACGGCGAAGGTTTCGACAGTGCGGGCCGACGGCAGTCCGCACATCGCACCCGTCTGGTTCCTTCTCGACGGCGACTCGGTGGTCTTCAACACCGGCAAGGAGAGCGTGAAGGGGCGCAATCTCGCACGCGACGGGCGGGTCGCCCTGTGCGTCGACGACGACCGGCCTCCGTACGCGTTCGCGGTGGTGCAGGGGCATGCCGAGCTGAGCGAGGACCCGGAAGAACTCCTGCGGTGGGCGACGCGGATCGCCGGCCGTTACGTGGCGCCCGACGTGGCCGAGGAGTTCGGCCGACGCAACGGCGTGCCCGGCGAACTGGTCGTGCGGGTGCGGATCGACAAGGTGGTCGCGATGGCGGACATGGCCGACTGACGGACCGGGGTTTCGACGCCGCGCCGTCAGCCGACGGAGGCGAGGAGCCGGGCGGTGTGCACCCGCCCGGCGTACTCGACCGTACAAATCAGGACTTCTTTTCCGGAGGCCCGGTCCCGGGCGTCGCACGGCACGACCGGCGTGCCCGGGTCGAGGTCCAGCGCCCGCGCGACATCGCGCTCCGTATGGTCGGGAGCGCCGGGGAAGCGGTTGACGGCGACGACGAACGGTATCCGCCTGCGCTCGAAGTAGTCGACGGCGGCGAAGCAGTCCTCCAGCCGCCGGGTGTCGGCGAGCACGATCGCCGCCAGGGCGCCCTCGCACAGTTCGTCCCAGAGAAACCAGAAGCGGTGCTGGCCCGGGGTGCCGAACAGATAGAGGGTGAGGCCCTCGTGGACGGTGATACGGCCGAAATCCATCGCTACGGTCGTGGTGGCCTTCCGCTCCACCCCGTCGGTGTCGTCCCGGTCCCGGCCGCTCTCGCTCAGCGTCTCCTCCGAGTACAGCGGGCGGATCTCGCTGACCGAGCCGACCAGGGTCGTCTTCCCGGCCCCGAAGCCGCCCGCCACGACGATCTTCAGGGTGAGCGCGATGTCCTCTCCGATCATGGGCGTGCGTCCCTCTCTGTCTCTCTTCAGGAATCGCTTCGGGCGTCGGGCTGCGGGGCTCAGGAATGGTTCGGGCCGACAGCATGGCAACCCGTCGGCCTCGTCCGAGCTGGTTGATCGTTCTTGACCGATGCGACTTCGCCATGGTCGTTTCTTGCCGCATCCCGACCTCATTACGTCCCTCTTGGACGAGCCGGATGTCCTGCGCCCGCCCCGGGCCCTTCCGGAGTGGCCCCTACACTGGTCTTTTCGGCTGCCTGGAACGGGCAGCGGTGCCGGGCCCGCGCAGACGGTCCGGGGACGAGGAGATTCGAGCGTGTCGACAGGTTCCGGCGGCGGTTTCCAGGATCCGCCCGCGGAGGTGCTCGCGGAGGCCGCGGCGGCGTTCGGGCTCCTGGCGACTCCGGCACGGCTGCACATCGTGTGGGCGCTGGCCCAGGGCGAGAGCGATGTGACGGGGCTCGCCGAGCGGGTGGGCGGCACGCTTCCCTCGGTCAGCCAGCATCTGACGAAGCTGAAACTGGCCGGTCTCGTCCGCTCCCGCCGCGAAGGCCGACGGCAGGTCTATCTGGTCGACGATCCCGATGTGGTGACGGTCGTCCGGCTCATGGTCGGCCAACTGGCCGAACGCGCCGGGCACGCCTCCCAGGAGCCCGTCCGCCTGCGTGAGCTCGGTGCCTGAGAGCAGTTCAGCCGCGGGCTCCGGACACCTCGCCGCCGCACCGGCCTCCGTCACACCGTTTCCCGGCGCGGGCACCGGCACGGATTCCGCGGCAGGGTCCGGCGGGAGCCTCACGGCCATCGCCCCGGCCTCCGGCACCGGCCCCACCGCTCTGCAGACGCTCCGCGCTCTCGACAGCGGGCCGCGCGGGCTGCTGGAGGCGGAGGCCGAGATCCGGCTCGGCCGGACGGGCGAGAACGTTCTGCCCGCCCGGCGGCCCGTGCCCTGGCCCCGGCGCTTCCTGCGCAGCCTCCGGGACCCCTTCACCTCGGTACTGCTCGGCCTCGGCCTGGTGTCGGCCCTCGTCTCCGCCTGGGGCACCGCCTGCGTCATCCTGACGCTCGTCGCGGTGAGCTGTCTGCTGCGCTCGGCCGAGGAACACCGCGCCGACCGGTCGACCGCGGCACTGCGGGAGCTGGTGGCGACCACGGCGACCGTGGTGCGCCGCGCCTCGGAAGAGGCTCCTCCCCTGGAGCGGGAGGTGCCGGTCGCCGACCTGGTGCCGGGGGACGTGATCCGGCTGCGGCCGGGCGATCTCGTACCCGCCGATGTGCTGCTGCTGCGCACCGACGGCCTCACCGTCCATCAGTCCGCGCTGACCGGGGAGTCGGTGCCCGTGGTCAAACAGGCCCTCGACGTCCCCGACCCCGCACTGTCCGGGGCCGGGCCGTTCGCGCAGCCGCAGTGGTGCTTCCAGGGCAGCAGTGTCACCTCCGGCAGCGGTACGGCGGTGATCGTGGCCACCGGTGGGGAGACCCGGTTCGCCGCCGCCCACGAGGGGCGGGCCGGGCAGCGGGGCGCGAGCGCCTTCGACCGGTCGGTCCAGGGGATCTCCTGGACCCTCATCCGCTTCATGCTCCTGACCCCGCCGTTGGTGCTGATGGCCAATGCGGCGCTGCGTGGCCGGGGCCTGGAGACACTGCCCTTCGCCGTGGCCGTCGCCGTCGGGCTCACCCCGGAGATGCTGCCGGTCATCGTCACGACGACGCTCGCACGGGGCGCCGCCCGGCTGGCACGCACCAGCGGAGTGATCGTCAAGCGGCTCCCGGCGCTGCACGACCTGGGTGCGGTGGATGTGCTGTGCCTGGACAAGACCGGCACGCTGACCGAGGACCGGCCTGTCGTCGCCGGGGCGACCGACGGTGCGGACCGGTCCGATCCGGACGTGTTGCGGTGGGCTGCGGTCAGCGCGCTGTGGACACTCCAGCTGGCGGAACTGCCCGCGGCCGACGCGCTGGACGAGGCGGTGCTGGACGCCGCCGAGGCGTGCGGTCCGCCCGCTGCCGGGCAGGTGGATCCGGAGGCGTACGAAGGTGTCGCCGTGCTGCCCTTCGATCCGGTGCGCCGCGTCGCGACCGCCGTGGTGCGGAGGCCCGGGCGGCTCGGCGTCCACACCCTGGTCACCAAGGGCGCCGTCGAGGCGGTGCTCGACCGTTGTGCCATGGACGGGGAGGAGCGCGACCGGCTGCTCGCCCTGGCGGACCGGAAGGCCGGGACCGGGCTGCGCCTGCTGGCCGTGGCCCGTGCCGACCGGGTGGCACGGGCGGGCGCGTACACCCCCGCGGACGAGCGGGGGCTGACCTTCCTGGGTCTGGTGGCGCTGCGGGATGTTCCGGCTCCGAGCGCCGCCGACGCCCTCGGGGTGCTCGCGCGGCGGGGGGTGAGCGTCAAGGTGCTCACCGGTGACCATCCGGGCACGGCCGCCCGGGTGTGCGCGGACCTCGGTCTGCACCCGGCGGGGAGGCCCGGGCCCGACGATGTGGTGACGGCCGAGCTGGTGGACACCCTGTCGGACGCGGAGCTGGTCCGGGTGGCGGACCGGGCCACGGTGTTCGCGCGCTGCACCCCCGAGCACAAGGCCCGGATCGTCTCGGCCCTGCGCGCGGGCGGCCACACGACCGGCTTCCTCGGCGACGGCGTCAACGACCTGCCCGCCCTGCACGCCGCCGACGTCGGCATCTGCCCGCGCAACGCCGTGGATGTGGCCAGGGAGGCGGCCGATGTCGTCCTGGCGGAGAAGGACCTCACCGCGATCGACCGTGCGGTGCTGGCGGGCCGGCGCAGCAGCGGGAACATCGCCACCTATCTGCGGATCACGCTCTCCTCGAATCTCGGCAATGTCATCGCCATGCTGACGGCCGGGCTGATGCTGCCCTTCCTTCCCATGCTCCCGGCGCAGGTGCTGGTGCAGAACCTCTGCTTCGACGCGGCGCAGCTGGCGTTCGCGTTCGACCGGCCGGCCGCATCGGTCCTGCGCCGCCCCACCGCCCTGCGGCCGCGTGACTTCCTGCGCTTCATCACGGGTTTCGGCCTGCTCAACGCGGCCGCCGACCTCGCCACCTTCGGGGTGCTCGCGCTCGCCCTCCACAACGCCTCCGGGGACGGTGGGGAGGCGGCGTTCCATGCCGGGTGGTTCACGGAGAACCTGCTCACCCAGGCCCTCGTGATGATCCTGCTGCGTACCGGGCGCAGCGCCGCCGAGCGCCGGGCGGGCGGCCCGCTGCGGGCCGCCGCGGCGGGCCTCGCGGCGGTCGGCGTCGCCCTTCCGCTCACCCCGCTCGGGCCGTTGCTGGGCATGAGCGCCCTGCCGCCCCTCTACTACCTGTTGCTCGGCTCGGTCCTGGGGCTGTACGCGGTCGGGCTCACGGCGGCCCGCCGCCGCTACGAGCGCCGCCACCTGCCCGACGCCGCACCGGACCAGGTGACGGAACGGCGGGGAGAGCACGCCGGACACTGAGGGCACCACTCCGAGGGGCGCCCGGTCCGGCCCGCATCCATAGTTGTACAGTTGCGCAATGCGGCAACTGTTGCCGTGCGAACGGAGAGAAGGGCGGGACCAGAATGTTGCGCAACGGCCTGGAGCCCTGGCACCTGCTGATCCTGGCGGTCATCGTGATCGTCGTCTTCGGCTCGAAGAAGCTGCCGGACACGGCCCGCGCCCTGGGGAAGTCGATGCGCATCCTCAAGAGCGAGGCCAAGGCGATGAAGGACGAGAACGCCCACTGACGCGCCATGGCCGGGCGAAGAACAAGCCTTCCCCGGCCTCCTTCGGCCGCCGCTCATTTCACGGCTTGCGCAATCCGGGAACCCGGAACGCCGCGCCGAGCGTTCGTACAGGTAGCGGCCACAAGAGTGACAGCAGAACAGCACCGATCCCCCGGGCACGTACGCGGAGCAGCCACGGGCACCGGATCGCATGTGCGGACCGACGGAACACTGGAGGAATTTCATGGGTGTGACCCTGGCCAAGGGCGGCAACGTCTCCCTGTCGAAGGAGGCCCCCGGCCTGACCGCCGTGACGGTCGGGCTCGGCTGGGACGTGCGGACCACGACCGGCGCCGATCACGACCTGGATGCCAGTGCGCTGCTGTGCTCCGAGGCGGGCAAGGTCCTCTCCGACAGCCACTTCGTCTTCTACAACAACCTCAACAGCCCCGACGGTTCCGTCCGTCACACCGGTGACAACCTGACGGGTGAGGGCGAGGGCGACGACGAGTCGGTCGAGGTCGATCTGTCCTCGGTCCCCGCCGAGGTCGCGAAGATCGTCTTCCCGGTCTCGATCCATGACGCCCAGAGCCGGGGCCAGAGCTTCGGTCAGGTGCGCAACGCCTTCATCCGTGTGGTGAACCGGGCCAACGGCGTCGAGCTCGCCCGGTACGACCTCAGCGAGGACGCCTCCACCGAGACCGCGATGGTCTTCGGCGAGCTGTACCGACACGGCACCGAGTGGAAGTTCCGGGCCGTCGGCCAGGGCTACGCCTCGGGCCTTGCGGGCATCGCATCGGACTACGGCGTCAACGTCTGAGCGGACCGGTCGGGCGTCCGGTGATCGCGCAGCCCTCGCCGGTTGCGCGATCATGTCCCCATGGCCGACGACCACGCTCATGTCCTGGACTTCTTCACCCCGCGTGCGGCCGGCTGGGACAGCCGGTTCCCCGACGACGGACCCGCCTACGCCGCAGCGGCCGGAATGCTGGGGCTGCGCCCCGGTGATGCCGTGCTCGACGCGGGCTGCGGAACGGGCCGTGCGCTGCCCGCACTGCGGGCGGTGGTCGGGCCACGGGGCACGGTGCTGGGCGCCGACCTCACTCCCGCCATGCTGGAGGCGGCGGCGCGGGCCGGCCGAGGGGACAGCGGGACGCTGCTCCGTGCGGACGTCGCGCGGCTGCCGTTGCGCGACGGAGCCCTGGACGCGGTGTTCGGAGCCGGGCTGATCTCGCATCTGACCCGCCCCGGGGCCGATATGGCGGAGCTCGCCCGGGTGGTCCGGCCGGGCGGGGTCCTGGCTCTGTTCCATCCGATCGGCCGGGCCGCTCTCGCCGCGCGTCAGGGTCGCGCCATCACCGACGACGACCTGCGGGCCGAGCCCCGGCTGCGTGAGCTGCTGGCCGGCGCGGGGTGGCGGCTGGAGTCCTACACCGACGAGGACGACCGATTTCTCGCCCTCGCCGCCAGGGAGGCCTGAGGGCCGAAGGCGCGTACGGCCACGTCAGGACGGCCGGGGCGGTCGCATCACTCGGCGGGCGATTGCGACGGCCTGCGGCTGGGAACGGGGCAGCCGCGGACGCCCGGCGTGGGGAACGTACCGAGCTCCGCGATCTCGTACCCCTCCGGATATCCCTTGATCTCGGGGTTCTGGCGTGCGTAGTGGGGCGTCCGCCGGGGCGGCAGAAGCCTGACGGCACGGGCCCGGAGCCGGAGCGCGCCCCTGGTCAGCCCGCGGGCGACCGGCCCCGGGCGGCGGTAGCGGAACGCCCTGAGCAGCGAGTCGTCCAGGAGCGCGAGGCTGGCGCCGCGCACCACCGGGGCGAGAGGCGCCGGATACCAGGACCCCATCAGCGCCAAGGTGGCGTCGGAGACCCGGCGGGCTCCTTCGTCCCAGCCGAAGTGCTCGCGCTCGTAGGCGTCGAGGGTGTTCTCGAATTCCTCGTACGTTCCGGGGAGGTCCTTGATCCCCATGCGGGCGCCGAGCGTGCGGTAGTAGGCGGCGAAGGCGCCCAGCTCGTGGCAGCACAGCCGCCGCCAGCCGAAACTGTCCAGCCAGCGCTTCGGGGTGACGACGAACGTGCACAGGACGTAGCGCATGTCGTCGTTGCTGATGTCGTAGCTGCGGTGCATCTGGTTGATCCGGCGGACGGCCGTGCGGCCTTCGTCGGTCTCGAAACCGTGCTCCACCACCGCGTCGAGCAGCAAGGCCGTGTCGTCGTATCGCTTCTGAGAACGCTCCGTCAACTCCGCAGTCTCGTCGAGGAGTCGGCCGATGCTCGGCACCGCATAGGTGCGGTAGAGGGCCAGTTCGAGGGCGCGGGTAATGTCCCAGGGGAACTCGTAGGTGACGGTGAGGCGGTAGATCTCCAGGAAGTCCCGTTCGGGGTCCAGGCGCTGAATCTCTTTCAGCCGGTCGTACCGCTTCACCATGCTGTTCCCCTCGTTCGGCCGGACGTCCGAGTTTACGCGGAGGCCTCACGCGCGCACCCGGCCCTTCGGCCTTCCGCCACCCGGACGGGGTGGGCCCGGCCTCGGTCCGCCGCTGCTCGCCAGGGCCTCGACGAGGGGGTTACCGAGTAGTTAGGGTGCGCCGACGACCAAGGAACACGGGACCGAGCGATGGGCGGGTGGGCGATGAGCGATGGGGAGGACACCGTGGCCGGTGCGAAGGATGCGGCCGCCGATGACGCACTGCTGGTACTGACCGCGATGCTGCTGACACCCGCGCGGTTCCCGAGCGTGCTGGGCGACGACTACGTGGCCGCGTGCGGCGCGCTCGCGCTCGAACCGTACGAGGAGGGCTACGGCCTCATCCTCGGCCAGGACGGCGAGGGGGCCCGGTGGACCGTGGTCGTCGAGGACGCCTCCCAGGTGGCAGTCGCCATCGCCGCGTGGGACTGCGGCATGGAGCACGACCTTTCCCCCGACGAGCGCTCCATGGTGTGCGCGCTGCCGGGCTGGCCGATGGACCTGGCCGTCTCGGCGCCCGGCGTCCCGGATCCGCACGATCCCGAGACGGACGGGGAGGGACCCGCGCCGCTGGCCCCTCCCGACGCGGAGGCCTGGGGTCCGGCGCAGCGGCGGCTCGGGGCCGACGAGATCGCCGCGCAGTGGTCCACATGGCGTGAGCAGATCGACGACGAGCAGTTCGTACGGCCGGGGGCCGAGGGAGAACCGGAGGGCGCGTCCTCCCCGCCCTCCCGGCACCCCGGCGTACGCAGGGCCCTGTCGGAGGCGGACGGCTATACGAAGACGCCGCCGCCTCCCGGGCGGATCCGTTCCTCGTACGCATCGGCCGACGCACGCACGCTGCGCGTCGACGGGCCGGGGTGGTCGATGGTGGCCCGGACCGACGACATCGCGCTGTTCCTGCTGGACGAGGAGCCGGGAACGGTCATCCCGGTCGGCCGTGGAGCGGCGCTGCCCGGCCTGCTCACCGCCCTGGACGAGCTGGCCGTCCACCCCACGTGACACCCTCGCGGGTCACCCGGGCCGATCCGGGTCACCCGCGCGCCACCCGAGCCGCACGGTTCCTACGCGGTGATCCCGCACAGGGCAGGTCCGGGTCGGGGCTCAGCGGCCGATCTCCTTGCGGTTGATCCTACGGAGCCTGCGCCGCTGGGACGGGTCCAGCAGCAGATAGCCGGCGACCGGAACCCCGATCACGACCAGCAGCGCCCACCAGAATCCGATCAGGGGCCACAGGATGGCTGCCGCGAGCACTCCCCCGATAGCGACCTTCGCACCATTCGACATGGTCCACGCCTCCTTCGCGGCCGGCGCCGCTCCTGTTCAGTGAACGCCTTCGCGCTCCCGTACGTTCCCCGTCGGCCCGCCCTGTCGCAGCGGTTCACCGACCTCGTGCATGTGCGACAGCGCCTGCCGGTAGGACTCGATCAGTCCGGTCTCCGTGTACGGCATGCCGATCGCGGAGCAGTGCGCCTTGACCAGGGGCTGGGCGAGCCGCAGGTTGGGGCGCGGCATGCTCGGGAAGAGGTGGTGCTCGATCTGGTAGTTCAGCCCGCCGAGGAACCAGTCCGTCAGGACGGCGCCGCGTACGTTGCGCGAGGTCAGGACCTGCCGCTGGAGGTGGCCCCAGCGCTCGCCGTCGGGGTCGGGCATCTCCATGCCCTTGTGGTTCGGGGCGAACGCCATGCCCAGGTGGAGACCGAACAGCGCGTGCAGCACCAGAGCAAAGACGATCGCCTTGCCCGCCGAGAGTGTGCTCAGCAGCAGCGCGGCGTAGAGGCCGATGTGCGCGGTCAGCAGCAGCGCCGAGACGGCCCGCTCCCGGAGGGGCTGGCGGCGCAGGAACTGGAAGCCGTAGATCTTCAGCGCGATGCCTTCGAGCAGCAGCATCGGGAAGAACAGCCGGGCCTGGTTCCTGGTCAGCCAGCGGGCGAATCCCTCACGCTGTGCCGCCTGCTTCTGAGTCCAGACCAGCGCGCCGACACCGACATCGGGGTCCTTGTCGATGTGGTTGGGGTTGGCGTGGTGGCGTACGTGCTTGTCGTTCCACCACGCCTCGTTCATACCGAGGAGCAGATTGGCGTGCACGAGACCGATCAGTCTGCTCGTCCTGCGGTCACCGGATATCTGCGCATGCCCGGCGTCATGGGCGACGAAGGCCGTACGGGTCCACAGGACCGCCAACGGCAGGGTGAGGAGCAGGCTCCACCAGGTGTCTCCGAACAGGACGAAGCCGGTGATCAGCGCGCCCAGGGCCACCAGGTTGGCGGCGATGCCGAGGACGTACCGGTCGGTGCGGCGCTCCAGCAGGTCCTGGTCCCGCACGGCGCGCAGCAGCGGCGCGAAGTCGCTTCCCGCCGCCGCCCCCTGGGCGCCGGCGGGGCGGCCCGGACTGCTTTCGTCGGCGGGATCCGCAACAGTGGCTGTCGCCTGGGGCATGGACGTCTCCGGTCTCTGGAACATCTGCGCTGACCTGATCGAACGTACGGATCGGAGGACGGTGGGAGCCATGGCGCCACCACCCTGGTTCCCCTGGGGCAGGCCCCCGGGCCCGATGGTGGGGCTGACTGCACCATCAGGCCCGAAAGAGAGAAAAAGTGACGCACGCCACACAGGCGTGCGGCCTGTCGCCGCGTGAAGTGGAGTACCCTCGGCGACTCCGCCCACTAGTCAAATTTGAGGAATCTGACATCGCTGTGCACAGGCACCCTGCGGCAACGCCCTCCGAGATCGCCGAACTGTCCCGCTGCTCCGCGGTTTTCGTCCCCGCGGATCCGGCCCGTACCGGCAGGATCGCGTTCTGGAATCCGGACGGTAGCACCCCTTCCGGCACTCCCGGGACCTCGTCGGAACTGACCGTGGTCGGAGCCGACCTGCGACCCCGCACGGTTTCGGCGCTGTGCCTGCCCGTCCGGGACGCGCTGCCGGTACTGACCCGGGCGCGGGCCGCCGCGCACGCCTCCCCCGCGACCGCCTTCTGGGGTGCCGCCGCGCTTCTGGCTCTCCAGTTCGTGGCCCGCGGCCTTCTGCTGCCGGGGCTGAGCGCCACCGACCACGACGCCTGGCGCATCGGCCCGTTGGTCGCCGAGGACCTCGAACGGGTCCGGGAGCTGGCCGCGTCGATGCCGCCGACCGCGCACGCGACTCCGGTACCGACCGACGACACCGCGGGCGAACCGTTCCTGCCGGAACCGTCGTTGTCCGAACGGTCGTTGTCCGAACCATTGCTGCCCGAACCGGAGCGCCTGCTGCGTGCGTTCCTCGACGCCGTGGCCGACGCGATGCCCCGTACACCGGCTGCCGGATTCGTCGCCGCCGGACCCGCGTTCGCCGCCCGGCAGCCGCAGCATCTGCCCGAGGGGCGGGCCTGGGCGGCCGATGTGGCGGCCGGTCACGACGCGGGTGTACGGCTCTCGTTGCGTATCGAGGTCACGGGCGTGACCTCGCGGGCGAGCGGCGTGGAAGGGGACTCCGAGCCCGCCCCGGGGGCGGTACGGGCGGCGTCCGGTCCGGACGCGGTCGTTCCGTCGTTCCGGGCCGTGCCTCAGATCCACAGCGTCAGCGATCCCACGCTGGTCGCCGATGCGGCCGAGGTATGGGCGGGCGGCTCGCGGACCGCTGCCGCGTTCGGGCCGCGGGCCCGGATGGACGCCCTCCTCACCCTGCGGCGGGCCGCCCGCGCCTGGCCCCCGCTGGCGCCGTTGCTCTCCGCCGCGGTGCCGGACTCGGTGGAACCGGCCGACGAGGAGATCGCCGAGCTGCTGGGGCCCGCCTCGCGTGCTCTTGCCGCCGCCGGGGTACAGGTGCACTGGCCCAGGGAGCTGGCCAGGAAACTCACCGCGCGCGCCGTGATCGGCCCGGACGACGCGGACGACGCGGACCTCACGGACCGGGAAGGCGACGAGCAGGCGGCCGGGCGGCGCGGACGTACCGCTGCGGATGTGCCCTCGTTCCTCTCCGCCGACGCCCTGCTCTCGTTCGACTGGCGGTTCGCCCTGGGCGACCGGAAGCTGACCCGCGAGGAGCTGGACCGGCTCGCCGAGTCCTCCCGGCCCATCGTGCGGCTGCGCGACCAATGGGTGCTCATCGATCCCGAGGAGGCGCGCCGGGCCCGGGAGACCCAGGACCGCAAGGTCACCCCGATCGACGCGCTCGGCGCGGTGCTGACCGGTTCGACGGAGGTGGACGGCCGCCGTGTGGAGGTGGCGGCGACCGGCTGGCTCCAGCGGTTGCGGGACCGGCTGGCCGATCCGGAGTCCGCCGCCCAGCAGGCGATCGGGCAGCCCGAGGCGCTCACCGCGACCCTGCGCGACTATCAGCTGCGCGGGCTGAACTGGCTGAACACCATGACCTCGCTCGGCCTCGGAGCCTGTCTCGCCGACGACATGGGGCTCGGCAAGACGATCACGCTCATCGCCCTGCATCTGCACCGGCAGAGCGACCGGGACGCGGCGGGCCCGACGCTGGTGGTGTGCCCGACGTCGTTGATGGGCAACTGGCAGCGGGAGATCGAGAGGTTCGCTCCGGGCACCCCCGTCCGCCGCTTCCACGGCGCGTCGCGTTCCCTGGAAGGCCTGGTGGACGGCGAGTTCGTCCTGACGACGTACGGCACGATGCGCCTGGACGCACCCCGGCTCGCCGCCGTGTCCTGGGGCATGGTCGTCATCGACGAGGCCCAGCACGTCAAGAACCCGCACTCGGCGACGGCCAAGCAGCTGCGGACCCTCGGGGCCCGCGCCCGTGTCGCGCTCACCGGTACCCCCGTCGAGAACAACCTCTCCGAGCTGTGGGCGATCCTGGACTGGACGACTCCCGGTCTGCTCGGCCGGCTCGGCACCTTCCGTGCGCGGTACGCCGCCGCGGTCGAGGGCGGTGACGACCCGGGCGCCGCGGAGCGACTCGCGGCGCTGGTGCGGCCGTTCCTGCTGCGCCGCCGGAAGTCCGACCCGGGCATCGCGCCCGAGCTGCCGCCCAAGACCGAGACCGACCGGGCCGTGTCGCTGACGCCGGAGCAGACCGGTCTGTACGAGGCCGTGGTCCGCGAGACCCTGGCGGAGATCTCCGCCGCCGACGGCTTCGAGCGGCGCGGTCTCGTGATGAAGCTGCTGACGGCGCTCAAGCAGATCTGCAACCACCCGGCGCAGTACCTCAAGGAGGAGCAGCCGCGGATCGCGGACCGGTCGGGGAAGGTCGAGCTGCTGGACGAGCTCCTGGACACGATCCTGGCCGAGCAGGGTTCGGTGCTGGTCTTCACGCAGTACGTGCAGATGGCCCGGCTGCTGGAGGAGCACCTGGCCGCGCGCGGGGTGGGCACGCAGTTCCTGCACGGCGGTACGCCGGTGGCCCGGCGCGAGGAGATGGTGGCCCGCTTCCAGGCGGGCGAGGCGCCGGTGTTCCTGCTGTCCCTCAAGGCGGCGGGCACCGGGCTCAACCTCACCCGGGCCGGTCATGTGGTGCACTTCGACCGCTGGTGGAATCCGGCGGTCGAGGCGCAGGCGACGGACCGGGCGTACCGGATCGGCCAGACCCAGCCGGTGCAGGTGCACCGGCTGATCGCCGAGGGCACGATCGAGGACCGGATCGCCGAGATGCTCGCCCGTAAGCAGGGCCTGGCGGACGCAGTGCTGGGCTCCGGCGAGGCGGCGCTGACCGAACTGACCGATGCGGAACTGGCCGACCTGGTCGAGCTGCGAGGGGGCGCACGATGAGCGACGCGTACGAGGACGACTACGCATACGCGTACGACGACGGGTACGGGCCGGAGTCCGGGGCGGGCGATACGGACGCCTCCGACCGAGGGGACGACGGCGACGACGGGGCATCGCCGGACGGCCGGCGCGGGCCGGAGCGTACGTTCGCGGCGTTCCCGCCGGCGCAGGGCCGGGGGTTCGCCACGTCCTGGTGGGGCCGGGCGTGGCTCAAGGCGCTGGAGGACACGGCGCTCGACGGTCAGCAGCTCAAGCAGGGGCGGCGGCTGGCCCGGGAGGGCAGGGTCGGGGCGGTCTCCGTACGGCCGGGGCGGATCACGGCGGTGGTGCGGGACCGCGACGGCTCGGCCCACCGCAGCGATGTCCTGCTCCAGCAGCTCGGCGCGGGTGACTGGGACCGGTTCCTGGACATGGCGGTGGACCGGGCCGGGCACATCGCGGCGCTGCTGGACCGGGAGATGCCTCCGCATCTGGTGGAGGACGCGGCGGGCGCCGGGGTCGATCTGCTGCCGGGCATCGGCGATCTGGAGCCGGAGTGCACCTGCGGTGCCTGGGACCACTGCCCGCATTCGGGTGCGCTCTGCTACCAGGTGGCGCGGCTGCTCGACGAGGATCCGTTCGTCCTGCTGCTGATGCGGGGGCGCGACGAGCGGCGGCTGCTGGACGAGCTCCAGGTACGCAGCACGGCCCGCGCGGTCCGGGCCGGCGAGGGCGAGGGACAGGGCGACGACATCGAGGAGCGGGAGGTTCAGGGAGTCCCGGCCGGGGAAGCGTTCGCGGCCGCCGGGATCCTGCCGCCGCTCCCCGCGCCCCCGTCGGCCCCCGCGGAGCCGGGGCTCGGGCCGTCGCTGGACACGGAGACCGGCCCCGTGCCCGGGATCGACCCGGCGGCGCTGGAGGTGCTGGCGGCCGACAGCGCGGTGCGGGCCCGCCGGATGCTGCTGGACGCCCTGGCTCCGGGGCACGAGGGACAGCCGCTCCCGGTGGAGCTGACCCCGCAGCAGGACGCGGTGCGGCTGGCCGCGGACGCCCGGCCGGAGCCGCGGTTCGGGGTCCGGCTGGCCACGGGGTCGGGCCGGCCGCACGCGGACCTGAAGGCCGCGGTCCGTGCCTGGCGGTACGGCGGGGTCGCGGCACTCGCGGTGCTGGACGAGGAGTGGACGCCGGACGAGGAGCAGCTGGGGCGGGCCCGCGCCCGGCTCGGCGAGGCGTGGGAGACGGGCGAGCGGCCGACGCTGCGGGCGAGCGGGCGGGCCCGCTGGACGGTCGTGGGCGCCGACGTCCAGCTGCGGTTCGACCCGAACGGCCGGTGGTGGCCCTACCGCAAGGAGCACGGCCGTTGGGTGCCCGCCGGGCCGGCGGACGACGACCCGGCGGGCGCGTTGGCGGGCGCCGAGGGCGGGGCGTAGGAGGTTACGGGCGCGGCGGGTGCGGCAGTCCGAAAGACCCGGTGCTGGGTGCCCACCGCCGCTTTCGCTCTGCCCTGCCCTGCCCTGCTCTGCTCTGCTCTGCGGGGAACCGGATGGACGGCGGACTCGTCATCCGCATCGGCAGGGGTGATCCACAGGGCGGGTGATTCACAGGACGGGCCCCACCTGCTCGGTTCCGGCCTTACGCTCCGTCCCCCTGCCCCGCCCCCGTACGCCCCCCGGCCCCAGGAGAGCTGTTGCACCGCAGAAGGATCATTCAGGGCGCCGCCGCGACGCTGGCGGCGGCCGTCCTGCCGTCCTCCGCCCGGGCGGTGGCGGCCCCGCAGGGCCCCACCGACTTCGCGGCGGCCCTCTGGGCCCCGGCCGCGCCCGCCAACTACACCGTTCCCGCTCACCCTTCGGAGCGCCGGGTCGACCGGATCGTCATCCATGTCGCCCAGCAGTTGTTCACACCGACCACGGGCATCTTCCGGAGCCCCTCCAAGCAGGTGTCCGCCCACTACGTGGTGCGCTCGGGCGACGGCCATGTCGCCCAGTGCGTACGCGAGAAGAACATCGCCTGGCACGCGGGCAACTGGGCCTGGAACACCCGGAGCATCGGGATCGAGCACGAAGGGTGGGTGGACCGCCCGGAGTTCTTCACGGACATCATGTATCTGCGGTCCGCCGGGCTCACCGCGGACATCTGCGAGCGCCACGGCATTCCCAAGGATCGGGAGCACATCGTCGGCCACCACGAGGTACCGGGCAGCGACCACACCGATCCGGGCGTCCACTGGGACTGGGAGCGCTACCTCCGGCTCGTCACCGCCGCCACCCCCGTCACCTGAGCCGCCCCTCCGCATCCCCCGTATTGATGACTCTCCGCACCGAGGTTGTCGCGGAGACCGGCGGCGACGACGATGGGTGGGCACGACGGCCCTTGGACGGGAGGGTTAAGTTGACGGATCCCTGGGTGGCCCTGGCGGCGGACACCGATCCCGGCGAACAGAGCGGTGCGCTGCGCCGCGCCCATGACGTGTTCACCTCGGCGGGACGGCTGGAGCGGCCGGTCCGCGCGGTGGTCGGCGCGTCCTGGCGGCGCTCGGCGCGGGCGCGGGTCAGCCCGGACGACGCCCCGGCGGTGGAGCTCGGCCCGGACGAGCTGGGCCCCTACCGGGCCGCGCATCCGCTGGCCCGTGCGATGCCCGTGATCCGCGAGCTGATGGGCGCGTACGCGACGGACGGGGAGCATCTGCTGGCCGTCTGCGACGCCCACGGCCGGCTCCTGTGGGTCGAGGGCCACACCGCTGCGCGGCGACGGGCCGGCCTGATGAACTTCGTGGAGGGCGCCCGCTGGGCCGAATCCGTGGCGGGCACGAACGCGCCGGGGACGGCGATCGCGGTGGACCGCCCGGTGCAGGTCTTCGCCGCCGAGCACTTCCTGCGGCCGGTCCAGCAGTGGACCTGCGCGGCCGCGCCGCTGCACGACCCGCACACGGGCCGGGTGCTGGGGGCCGTGGACATCACGGGCGGCGACCGTCTCGCCCATCCGCACAGTCTGGCGTTCGTCCAGGCGGTGGCCCGGGCCGCGGAGTCGCAACTCGCGCTGCTGGCCCCGCCGCCGGACGTCGAGGCGGTGCGGCTGGGCGCGCTGGGCCGGGACGAGGCGCTGCTGGTGGCGCGGGGGCGGCGGCTGCGGCTCAGCCGACGGCACAGCGAGATCCTGGTCGCCCTGGCCCGTCGGCCGGAGGGCCTGAGCGGTGACGAGCTGTTGATCGAGCTGTACGAGGACGAGTCGGTGACCCCGGTGACGCTTCGGGCCGAACTCTCCCGGCTCCGTCGGCTGCTGGGGCCCGATCTGCTGGACTCGCGCCCGTACCGGCTGGCCGTTCCGGTGGACGCCGACTTCGACACGGTGACGCGCCGGCTGGCTTCGGGCGCGGTGGCGGCGGCGCTGGAGGCGTACGCGGGCCCGTTGCTGCCGGGTTCCCGGGCCCCGTCCGTCGTACGGCTGCGGCGGCGGATCACGGAGCAGTTGCGGGCCGCGCTGATCGCCCGGGGTGATCCGGGGCTGCTCGCCGACTGGGCGTACAGCCCGTGGGGCGAGGAGGATCTGCCGGTGTGGCGCGCGCTGGCCGGGGCGGTTCCGGCGGATCAGCGGGCGGCGTTGCTGGCCCGGGTCCGGAGCCTCGACGCCGAACAGCGCGGCTAGCGGCGGCCGCCTGCCCGTACCGGCGGACGACGCCCGCCGCGCGCCGCCGAACGGAATGGTCGCTCACCCCTGGGGGACGGCTCCTTCCTCTCCCGCCCGCCGTCGTAACGCCGTTGCAACGCCCTTGCAACGTCGCCGTCCCTAGCCTCGCGCCGAGGGCCGTCCAACGGCGGGCGGCACCGGATCCGGGAGGCCACAGAGATGACCCGTTACGCTGCGCCGGGCACCGAGGGCGCGATCGTCACGTACGCGTCCCGCTACGACCACTGGATCGGCGGGGAGTACGTCCCGCCGGCCCGGGGGCAGTACTTCGAGAACCCGAGCCCCGTCAACGGCCGCCCGTTCACGGAGATCGCGCGCGGCACGTCCGAGGACGTCGAACTGGCCCTGGACGCCGCCCACGCGGCTGCCCCGGGCTGGGGCGCCACGTCCGCAGGGGACCGGGCCGCGGTACTGAACAGGATCGCCGACCGGATGGAAGCCCGTCTGGAGGAGCTGGCGGTCGCCGAGAGCTGGGAGAACGGCAAGCCGGTGCGGGAGACGCTGGCGGCCGACATCCCGCTGGCCATCGACCACTTCCGGTACTTCGCGGGGGCTCTGCGCGCCCAGGAGGGTTCGCTCAGCGAGATCGACGACGACACCGTCGCGTACCACTTCCACGAGCCGCTGGGCGTGGTGGGCCAGATCATCCCGTGGAACTTCCCCATCCTGATGGCCACCTGGAAGCTCGCCCCGGCGCTGGCCGCGGGCAACGCGGTGGTCCTCAAGCCGGCCGAGCAGACGCCCGCCTCGATCCACTACTGGCTGAGCCTGGTGGCGGATCTGCTGCCGCCGGGCGTCGTCAACATCGTCAACGGCTTCGGAGCGGAGGCGGGCAAGCCGCTCGCCTCCAGCCCCCGCGTCGCGAAGATCGCCTTCACGGGTGAGACCACGACGGGGCGGCTGATCATGCAGTACGCCTCCGAGAACATCAAGCCGGTGACCCTGGAGCTGGGCGGCAAGTCGCCGAACATCTTCTTCGACGACGTCTCGCGCGCCGACGACGACTTCCTCGACAAGGCCCTCGAAGGGTTCACCATGTTCGCCCTCAACCAGGGCGAGGTGTGTACGTGCCCGTCGCGCGCTCTCATCCAGCGCGGCCACTACAACGCGTTCCTGGAGGCGGGCATCGCCCGGACGGAGCAGATCGTACCGGGCCACCCGCTGGACACCGACACGATGATCGGCGCCCAGGCCTCCAACGACCAGCTGCAGAAGATCCTTTCGTATCTGGACATCGGGCAGCAGGAGGGCGCGAAAATCCTCACGGGCGGTCAGCGCATCGAGCACGGCGGTGAGCTGGAGGGCGGCTACTACGTCCAGCCGACGGTCTTCGAGGGCGACAACCGGATGCGGGTCTTCCAGGAGGAGATCTTCGGCCCGGTGGTGGCGGTGACCTCCTTCACGGACTTCGACGACGCCATCAGCACGGCGAACGACACGCTGTACGGGCTGGGAGCCGGGGTCTGGACCCGCGACGTCAACACGGCGTACCGGGCGGGGCGCGGGATCAAGGCGGGCAGGGTCTGGACGAACTGCTATCACGCCTATCCGGCCCATGCCGCGTTCGGCGGCTACAAGCAGTCGGGCATCGGCAGGGAGAACCACAAGATGATGCTGGAGCACTACCAGCAGACGAAGAATCTTCTGGTGTCGTACGCGCCGAAGAAGCTGGGCTTCTTCTAGGAGCACGCGAACAGAAGCACGCGAGAGGGCGCCTGACCCGGACTTCTGCCCGTCAGGCGCCTTCCGTTCGGCCCGCTCGGGGCGGAGCCACGTTGCGCGTGCCTCGCCGCCTGTCGGTCACGCCGGTGGGTCAGAAGCCGGTCAGGGTGGTCTTGCCGATCGCCTTGCCCGATTCCAGGACACGGTGAGCCTCGCGCAGATTCTCCGCGTTGATCGTGCCGAGGTCGGTCGTGGCCGTGGTGGTGAGGACACCGGCGTCGACCAGGCGGGCGATCTGGTTCAGGATGTGCTGCTGAACGGCCTGGTCCGGGGTCTGGTGCAGCGAGCGGGTGAACATGAGCTCCCAGTGGAAGGAGATGCTCTTGGACTTCAGCAGCCCGATCTCGACGGGGCCGAAGTCGTCGATCGCGACGATGTGCCCCATGGGCTTGAGCACGTCCGCGTAGGCGGCCAGGTTCACGTCGGTACCCGCGGTGCTGAAGACGAAGTCCACACCGTCAGGCGCGACCGCCGCCACCTGGGGGATCAGGGGCTTGTGGTGATCGACTACGTGGGCCACTCCCATACGGCGGGCGAACCGGGCCGTCTCCGGACGCGAGGCGGTGCCGATCACCGTGAGGCTGGTCAGTGCTCGCGCCAGCTGGGCGACCATCGCGCCCACGCCGCCCGCGGCCGCGGTCACCAGGAGCGTGCCGGAGTTCTTCAGGGCGCCGTCATGCAGCCCGAGGCGCTCGAACAGTCCCTCCCAGGCCGTGAGTGCGGTCAGGGGAAGGGCCGCCGCCTCCGCGAACGAGAGAGTCGTGGGCTTGCGGGCGACGATGCGCTCGTCCACGGCGTGAAAGCGGGCGTTGGCGCCGGGCCTGTCGATGGCGCCGGCGTAGAAGACCTCGTCACCCGTCTCGAACCCCGTCACCGCGTCACCGACGGCGACAACGACGCCGGCGGCGTCCCATCCCAGGACCTTGGGCTCGCCACCCGGGTCGCTGTTCTTCCTCACCTTGTAGTCCACCGGGTTGACCGCGACCGCCTCGACCCGCACCAGCAGGTCACGGGGGCCGGGCCGCGGCACCGGCAGCGTGACATCCACGAGGCTCTCCGCATCGCCCACGGGCAGGCTCTTGCGGTAGGCGACGGCAGGCATGGTGCTGGGGATCTCGGTCATTTCTCGTACTCCTCGCTCGGTGCCAGCGGATCTCCGCCACCCCAGCAACGTAACTCCGAGGAGGTAGTAACCTTCAAGGGAGCCTACTTCCCATAGGGAAGTGACCTGGTGAGCGGCGGAAGGAACCCCATCCCGATGGTGACGACATGCGCAACCGATCGCCACGACCATCACGACGTCTATGCAGCCCAGTGTCCTTGCCGTGACGTGCTCGACCTGCTGGCCAACAAGTGGTCGGCCCTCGCGATCGGCGCGATGGAAGAGGGGCCGCAGCGGTTCGGCGCCCTGCAGCGCCGGCTGGAAGGCATCAGTTCCAAGGTCCTCACCTCCACGCTCCGCCGTCTGGAGGAGAGGGGTTTCGTCGAGAGGACCATCTACCCGGCCGTGCCGCTCCACGTCGAGTACGAGCTCACCGGCTTGGGCCGCAGCGTGGCTCAGCCGCTGGCACAACTGCGGACCTGGGTGGAAGACCACATCGACGAGATCGCCTAGTCCGCACATCCGTATCGACGTCCGGCTCGGGGTGACGGGCGGTGCGCGCAGCCGCCACCCCGGAGGGTTCACCAGGGCACGGGGCCCTCGTCGTCGAAGAGGCCGCCGCTCGGCCCGCCGTCGGGGAGGGTCGCGAGCCTGATCGCGACCCGTGCTCCTTCCTCGGCGGTACGGGTCCCGCTGAAGCCGTTCAGGTCGGTGGCCACATAGCCGGGGCAGGCGTTGTTCACGAGGATCGGGGTGTCGCGCAGCTCCGCGGCGTACTGGACGGTGACCGCGTTGAGGAAGGTCTTCGTCGGTGCGTAGCCCCCGCTGATCCCTCCGAGATCGGCGTCGGGGTCGGTCTGCAGGGTCAGGGAGCCGACGTGGCTGGACTGATTGACGATCCGCGGATGCGCGGAGCGGTGCAGCAGAGGCAGCATCGCGTTGGTGACCCGGATGACCCCGACGACGTTGGTGTCGACCAGCCGCAGGAGGGCGGCGGGGTCGAGCGACGTCGGCTCGTCCGGCCAACCGCCCGCCGCACCGGCGTTGTTGACGAGCACGTCGAGCCGGCCCGCACGCTCCTCCACGAGCCGGGCGGCGGCGCTCACGTCGGCGTCGTCGGTGACGTCCAGCGGGACGGCGAAGGCGTCGATCCCTCTCGCGCACAGCTCCGCGACGGCCTGCGCCCCGCGCTCCCGGTCCCTGGCGCCGATGCCGACGCTCCAGCCGAGCGCGCCGAGGCCCGCCGCGATCTCGTATCCGATTCCCTTGTTCGCGCCGGTGACCAGCGCGATCGTCTGTTCGCTCATGTCAGCCAGCATCGGCGGCCGGGCGCCGGGAACCAACACCGTACGGGCCTGGCAGCGATGCCTCCGCGGCATCGGTCGCGGTCCGGGCGGGTTGGCGGGTTACGGTGCCGACATGGAGATGCGTGAGCTGCGGTACTTCGTCGCGGTCGCGGAGGAACTGCACTTCGGCAGAGCGGCCGAGCGGCTGGGGATCGCCCAGCCCGCGCTGTCGCGTGCGCTCGCCGGCCTGGAGAGACGGCTCGGGGTGGTGCTGCTGGAGCGGTCCAGCCGCCGGGTCCGGCTCACCGACGCGGGAGCGGTGCTGCTGACGGAGGCGCGTGCGATCCTCGCGGCGGCGGAGGCCGCCGAGCGCCGTACCCGGGAAGCGGCCGAGCGGCGGCCGCGTATCGCCCTGGCGGTCAAGACCGGTACGGCGGGTGAGCTGCTGGCCAAGGTCCTCGACGCGTACGCCGCACACCCCGGCGCGTGCGCGGTCGATCTGCTGCTGTGCGAGGCGCACGAGCAGCGGGAGCTGTTGTGCTCGGGGCGTGCGGACGTGGCGCTGCTGCATCTGCCGTTCGACGCCGTCACCGGACTCGACACGGAGGCGCTGCTGACCGAAGGGCAGGTCGCGGTCCTGCCCGGCGACCACCCGCTGGCCGGCCGGACAACGGTGCGGCAGGCCGAGGTGTCCGCAGCGCCCGGCCCTCCCCCGGCCCGCTGGCCCGGCCCGGACGGCAGCTGCCCCGAAGGCCCCGGAGTCGCGGTGCGGAACCTGACCCAGCTCTTCCAGCTGATCGCCCTCGGCCGGGCCACCGTGGTGGTGCCCGCCTCGGCCGCCGTCGACCTGCGGCGGGACCTGGTCGCCGTGCCGGTGACGGACGCGCCGCCCGTGACGACGGTGCTCGCCTGGCTGCCGGAGAGCCGGTCGCGGCCGGTGGCCGACCTCGTCCGGGTGGCGGCCTCGCTCTGACCCCTCCGTGTTCCGTCGCGGAAGGGAGCCGCCGCTACCCGGGCGGAGGCCGTCGCACCCCGCCCGTGGACTCCCGTACCTCCAACCGGTGCGGTGCGATGCGGACTTCGTACGGGAGGGGGCCCTCGGCGCCGAATCTGAACGTGCCAAGCCGGGCTCGATCCAAGCCGGGCACTGTCCGGGAGGCCCCTACTCGGCGCCCCCGGACAGTGCCGCGTCCACCGCTGCCAGGGCGTGCAGCCGGGTCGTGGGGAAGACCGGCACCGGACTGTCCTCGGGGCCGATGAGCAGTTCGATCTCCGTGCAGCCGAGGATCACGCCCTCCGCCCCGTCCGCCACCAGACCTCGGATGATCTTCCGGTACGCCTCACGGGATTCGGCGCGCACCTCGCCCAGGCACAGTTCGCCGTAGATCACCTCGTGCACCAGGGCCCGGCCCGCCGCGTCCGGGACGCGTACGTCCAGCCCCCGGTCCCGCAGCCGGCCCCGGTAGAAGTCCTGCTCCATGGTGAACGCCGTGCCGAGCAGGCCCACCTTCCGCACCCCCGCCGCGCGGACCGCGTCCGCCGTGGCGTCGGCGAGGTGCACCAGCGGTACCGAGACCGCCGACGCCACCGCATCGGCCACCTTGTGCATGGTGTTGGTGCAGATCAGCACCATGTCGGCCCCGGCGCTCTGCACCGCGCGGGCGGCATCGGCCAGAACCTCGCCGGCCTCCTCCCAGCGCCCCTCCGTCTGGAGCCGCTCGATCTCGGCGAAGTCGACCGAGTAGAGCACGCACCGCGCCGAGTGCAGCCCACCCAGCCGGTCCCGGGTGTACTCGTTGATCAGCCGGTAGTACTCCGCCGTCGACTCCCAGCTCATGCCGCCGATGAGCCCGATCGTCCTCACTGCCGCGTCCCTCCTCGTTCCCTCGTTCGGTCGTTCCGTCGTTCCGTAGTCGTCGTGTTCAATCGTGCGTTTTCCCTTGACGGAAGATACCGGGGCGGCCAAGGGTGGCCCTCAACCTTTGACAACGTTGTCCACCCAGAGGAGAACCACCGTGGGCCCGACCTCCCTTCCCCTCGACCGCCGTCGGCTGCTCCAGATCCTCGGCGCGTCCGGGGCCGTGACCGCACTGCGGCTGAGCGCGGGTTCATCGTCGGCGGCCGCGTCCCCGCTCGCCGGGACCGGCGGGAGCGGCGCGGAGGACGATGTCGCCGCCACGTACTACCGGGTGCTGCTGCGGCACACCCGCTGGTCCGAGACGCAGTGGGACGAGGCCCGGGGCATCTATACGGACAAGTTCTTCGGGTTCGCGGTGGTCCTCGGCCACGCCGTGCTGCTGACACGTGGCAGCTACGACGCGGAGCTGGCGGGGGTGGACCGGGACACGCTCAAGCGGCGGACGCTGGCGACGCTGCGGCACTTCGCCGCCTCCAACCGGCTGGCCGGCGGCACCCAGTGGGGCCGCACCCTGTTCTTCGACACCACGTTCCAGTCGTACTTCGTGCTGGCCGCCCGGCTGCTCTGGGACGAGCTGGACGCGCGGACCCGCTCCCTGGTGGACACCATCGTCCGGGAGCAGGCCGCGTACACGCATGCCCTGGGCACCGGCGACGACCCGGCGTCCGGGTCCTGGACGCCGAACGGGCTGACGGGCGGCCACGTCGGTGACACCAAGCTGGAGGAGATGGGCATCTACGCCCAGGCGCTGGCCCCCGCACTGGCCTGGGCCCCCGACGACCGCCGCCGGGCGGCGTGGGCGGCCGACTACGGCACCTGGTCGCGCAACGAGGCCGGGCTGCCGGAGGCCGACCTGGCCAACCCGGCCCGCGTGGACGGCGTTCCGGTGGCCCGGAACACCGCACGGAACGTCTACGACACGTTCATCGTCGAGAACCACGGCTCCTTCGGCCCGCACTACCAGGCGGAGTTGTGGCGGACCTCGGGGCGCAACGCGGCGCACTTCCTCGCCGCCGGTGAACCGCTGCCCGAGGTGCTGACCCGGCAGCCGAACGCCGGGCCGCTGTGGCGGACCCTGCTGGGGGTGATGTCGGACGCGGGTGAGCCGCTGATGCCGATGGTGAACGACCGCGAGCACCTCTACGGCCGGGATGTCATCCCGCTGGCGTTCCTGTCCCGGGTGATGGGCGACCGGGCGGCGGCCCGCGCCGAAGTCGAGCTCGCGGCGCGGCTGGAGGCGTACCAGGCGTATCCGCCGGAGCACCGGCTGGCGAAGTTCTCCGGTGAGCCGAAGTACGAGCCGGAGGCCCGCGCCGAACTGGCCATCAGCTACCTGCTGCACGTGTGGCCCGGGGCGGGCCGGCCGGTCGTGCCGCTGTCGCAGCGGGAGCTGTTCGCGTACGCCTCCGGGGTGACCGATTTCGGGGAGGGGCCCGGCCTGGTCTCGCACCAGTCCCCCGCCGCCTGGGCGGGCGCGGTGTCCAAGCCGAAGCTCGTGAAGTTCGCGTGGCAGCCGGGCCACGACGACTGGCTGTTCCGGATCAGCGGCGCCACGCCGATGTTCCTGCCCTCGACCGCCGTGGAGGTCACCGGCCGCTCCGTGCGCACGCACACCCGGCTGCGCGACGGCTTCGACGGGAGCGCGACGGTGCTGCGGCTGAAGGACGGCTTCGCGGGGTTCACCACGCTGCCCACCGGCGCGGTCGTCCACGCCGCCGAAGGACCGGACACCGCGGGCGGCCGGCTGGAGGTGCACAACCTCACCATGCCGGGCGTGGCGGGGCTGGACGGCGGGCGGACCTACCGCTTCGCCGAGGGGTCGGCCACGGTCGCGTCCCGGGACTCCTCCGACGGCTCGACGGGCCGGGTCGACGAGCTGTCCTTCGACCGTACGACGGTCCGGCACCTGCGGGTCCAGGGCGTGACACCCGATCCGGCGTACGGCTACTCGCTGTTCGCCGTGGAGGCCCGGGACGGGTCGGACGGGCCCGACCTCGCACGCGGCGGGCGGGCCACCGCGTCCTCGTACACGCCGGGCCGGGGACCCGAGCTGGCCGTGGACGGGGACGGCACGACCCGCTGGGCGGTGTCCACGGCCGACCGGCCGCGCCCCGACAGCTGGCTCGCCGTGGACCTCGGAGAGCCCCGCGCCCTGGACCGGGTCACCCTGCGCTGGGAGAGCGCGGCGGGCCGGAGCTACCTGGTGCAGGGCTCGGACGACGGCGAACGGTGGACGGACCTGGCGAGCGGGCCCGTGCCTGCGCTGCGCAGTGAGGGCGGCTGGCTGGACGTGGACGGCCGCGCGGGCCTGGTCGTACGCGGCGGGCGGGGTCCGCTGGCGGTGTACGGGGACACCGTCGTCCTGGCGGAGGGCGGCGGTACGGGCCCGCTGCTCGTGGAGGGCCACTGCGGGGTGTCCGTCGCCGGCCTGCGCGAACTCGCCCGCCGGCCGGTGCCCGCGGCCGGGGACGAGAAGGTGCGGGCGGCGGTGACGGACGGACACCTGAGCCTGTTCAACCTGTCGGACCGGGCGGTGCGCACCCCGGTCGCCCTGGTGCAGGAGGGCCGCCGCCGGGAGGTCTACGAGGGCGAGCAGATGGTGACCCGGGACGGGCTGCGGTACGAGGCGCGGCTGGAGGCGGCATCGGCGCTGCTGCTGCCGCCCCGGTTCACGCTGGTCCCCCTGTCGGGGCGGTCGCTGCCGAACGGGCTGCGGGTGGAGGTCGTGGACGCCGCCACGGTGCGGCTGGCCGGACCGGTCTGCCGGGTGCGGGTCGAGGCACAGGGGCACAGCACGGTGGCGGTGGTGCGGCCGGGCCGGGGTACGGAGGTCACGGTGCGCGGGGCACGGGCGTATCCGACGACGGACCTCGCCCTGGGCCGGGCCGTCTTCCCGAACGCGCCGCTGCCGACGGGGATGTCGGAGCCGTCGGCGGCCGTCGACGGTGACCCGGACACGGTGTGGCGGCCGGGACGCGACGGCCGCCTGGTGGTGGACCTCGGGGCGCGGCGCGCGGTGGGCCGGGTGGAGGCCGAGTGGTCGGCCGGGCGGGTCCCGGGCCTGTCCGTGGAATTCAGTGACGACGGGATCCGCTACCGCCGGGCGGGCGCGCTCACCGGCCATGGCCGGGTGCGGAGTCTGCGGGCGACGGGCTCCCCGCGCTATGTGGCGCTGCGGGTCTCGGGCACCCCGGAGGGGCGCGGCGGTCTCGTACGGCTGTCGGTCCGCTGACGGACCGGGGCCACCGGCACGCTGATCGCGTGGGCGGACCGGGCCCACCGGCGCGTCGGTCGCTTGGCCGTTAACCCGCGTGGCGGGGGGGCCGGATCGCTGGTCAGCCCCAGTCCCTCGCCCTTGCCCTCATGTACTGGGCGTACTCGGGTCCTTGCCCGCCAGGTCCGCGCGCGCACGGCGGACCTGGCATGGCGGCCGAGCCCTCGCGGCCGTCGTCACCGTGGATCGTGCCGGATGACTTGGGGGGCTCCGGAACGAAGACTGTCCCCGCCGGCGAACCGGGCGGGGACAGTCATCAGGGCCGATGGCGCATGACCCTGGTGGGCGCGGGAATCAGATGATGCTCACACCGTAGGCGCTGAGCGCCTCGGTGACGGGCTGGAAGAACGTGGTGCCGCCGGAGGAGCAGTTGCCGCTGCCGCCGGAGGTGAGACCGAGTGCGGTGGTCCCGGAGAAGAGCGCGCCGCCGCTGTCGCCGGGCTCGGCGCAGACGTTGGTCTGGATCAGACCGGAGACAATGCCGTCGGCACCGTAGTTGACGGTGGCGTTGAGGCCGGTGACCGAGCCGCCGTGCAGGCCGGTGGTGCTGCCGCTGCGCTGGACGGACTGGCCGACCGAGGCGTTCCCGGCGCCGGTGATCTCCTGGTAGCCGCCGTTGTAGAGGTAGACACGACCGTCGGCCGCGCCGGGGTCGGAGTGCCGGATGATGCCGTAGTCGTTGCCGGGGAAGCTGGACCCGGTGGTGGTGCCGATGGACCACGAGCTGCCGATGTTGGTGCAGTGGCCGGCGGTCAGGGCGAACTTGGTGCCCGCGCTGTCCTGCACGTTGAAGCCCAGGGAGCACCGGGCCCCGCCGGTGGTGATGGCCTCGCCGCCCGCGATGAGCTTGGAGAACTTACCGGGGGTGTGCTTGACCTCGAGGGCGTCGGCGTTCACGCCGGCCTCGTTCTCGATCTTGGCGATCTCGGCCTTGCTGACCGTGCTGTCGACGGTGACGACGACCTTGCCCGACTCGCCATCGACATACCAGGCGGTGCCGCCGACGTCGGCGGTACGCACGGAGTCGGCCGTTTGGCTGAGCTCGGTGGCGCTGAACGCCTTGGGGGCCGGCTGGGCGGATGCGGTGGCGGCGGGGACGGCAAGCGCCGCGGCGGCGGCGAGGCCGGTCGCCCCGGCGATGAGTCGTGCTCGTCTCGAACTGCTGTGGGGGTGAGAGAGTCGCACTGTAGTCCTCCAGATCGTGGGGGGGGGGAACTCGGGGCGTTGGGTGGACGCCCATGACACGTCATCAGGAAGATGATGGAGCTATCATGTCCCTGACAACGTTGTTCCATGCTGGTCAGACCTGGACCCCCGCACAAGACCCCCGAGGGTGGGGCTGGCCGACAATCAGCCATCCGGCGAGATCCAGACACCGCCAAATCGGCACATTGGAGCCCTGCCGCAGTAGCGGGATGACGGAAAACGATCGGCGGGGCTTCTTCCAGCCGCCGCCGAGGCAGGCCGTCCGACCGGGCGTTCCGTCGGTCAGGCGCCCTGCCCGGCTTCCGATGCCGGAAGCGCGTACAGGCCCGGCAGGTTCACCACGATCGCCTCCTGGGTCGACCGCGCGATGACGACCACGGCCTCCTCGGACGGGTCGGGGTTCTCCTCGCGGTGCGGCACGAAGGGCGGCACGAAGATGTAGTCACCGGGGCCGGTGCGCAGCCGTACCTCCTCGGGCTCGTCGCCCGAGTCGTCCAGGAACACGAACTCCGGGTGGCCGCTGACCACATGGATGGCTGTCTCGGACGCGCCGTGGTGGTGGTCCGATGAGGAGGTCGAGGGCGCCACATGGGTCTGGCCCATCCACAGCTTCTCGGAGCCCGTGGTCTTCCCGCTGATCGCCGCGAACCGGCGCATGCCCCCGGTCTGGGCCGTGTCGCCGTCCAGCGCGTCCGCGCGGATGTGGTGCAGGCGGGTGTGCAGCGGCGCTGCTGGGCGGTCTTCCCCGGTGGTGTGCAGATGCGGGTGGAAGCCTTCGCCGGCGGTGGTCAGGGGCTCGCTCATGGGCGGGACGCTAGAGGGGCGCCGAAAAGGATGTCAAGAGGTGTCCTTTGCGGTTCATCTGCGGCAATGTTGCTGACACATGTGCCGCCCGACGGAGAAGGAACCGGCGGAGTCCGAGCCTCCGGGCGCCCCTTCGTGCATGATGAGCGGCATGCATATCTCCGCGAAAGCGGACTACGCCACGCGGGCCCTCCTGGAGCTCGCCCGTGAACCTGGCCGTCCGCTCACCTGCGAAGCCATCGCCTCCTCGCAGGAGATTCCCTTCCGGTTCCTGAAGTCCGTGGTAGGCGAGTTGCGCAGGGCCGGGCTTGTCCGAAGCCAGCGCGGCTGCGAGGGCGGCTACTGGCTCGGCAGACCCGCCGACGAGGTCACCCTGCTCGACGTGGTGCGCGCGATCGACGGCGACGTGCTCACCCTGCGCGGCGAGCCGCTCGACGCGCTCGGCTACCCGGGCCCCGCCGCTCCCCTGCCCGACGTGTGGCGGCAGATCGAGGCAGGAGCGGCCGCGGTCCTGGGCGGTCTCACGCTCGCCACGCTGCTGCCGGCGGCCACCGCACAGGACCAGCGCTCCAAGGCCGGCGCCGTATGACGGACACACCGGAGCGGACGCCCCCGGCGGCGGGAGGCGCGACGTCCCGGCCGCCGTCCGCGCCGCAGGCCGCACCCGGGGAGGATCCGTCGCCACTGCTGGAGGTCGTGGAGTACACCGATCCGCTCTGCCCGTGGGCCTGGGGCTCCGAGCCCGTCTTCCGCGGGCTCCGGGCCGCGCTCGCCGGACGGGTCCACTGGCGGCGGGCCTACGCCATCCTCTTCGACGACGACGATGACCCGCCGCCCGACCCGGCCGCCGAAACCGCTTGGTACGCACGGCACTTGGCGGACATCGGCGCGCACACCCTGGCCCCTCGCGCGCACACCCTGAGCCGGGTCGCAGCCAGCTCCTGGCCCTCCTCGCTGACGGCCAAGGCCGCCGAACTCCAGGGTCCGGAGGTCGCCGACGGCGTGCTCCGCCGTCTGCGGGAGAGCGTCTTCGTCCTCGGCGAACCGGCGGACACCCCGGCCCTCACGCTCCGGTGCGTCCAGGGGGTGCCGGGCCTCGACATCGACCGGCTCGCCCGGGACGCCGCCTCCTCCGGCGTACGGCAACAGGTGCGCGCCGACCGGGCGGAGGCACGCCGCCCGGTCCCCGAGGTGCTCTCCGTCCGCGCGGAGTCGCCGCATCCGGGCACCGCCAAGGAGACCCCCGACGGCGAACTCCGCTACGCCCTGCCGACCCTGCTGTTCCGCACCCCGGCCGGCCATCGCGCGGTGCCCGGCTGGCGGCCCTTCGAGGCGTACGCCGACGCTGTCGACGCGCTCGCGCCGGGGCTGCTCCGCCCGGCCCCGCCGCTCGACCCGGCCGGGGCGCTGGAGCGCTACCGAAGCCTGACCGACCCCGAGCGGCTGGTGCTCGCCGAGGGCGTCTGGCCGCCGCCGGGCGCGGTGCGCGTGGCCACCGGGCAGGGGCCTCTGTGGCTCCATCCCGACGAGGCCCAACTGCACCCCGCCGTAGGCCCGGACGGCTCCGCACCGCGCTGAGCTGCGGCCCAGCACCGTTCCACCGAATGAGACACCAAAAGGTGTCCATTGACATCCGGTGCCGGCTGCCGCCAGGATGTGCCGCATGCTCACGACGCACCCCGGCGTGATGTGCCGCTACGTGGACCTGCGGCGCACCTCCAGCGCCCTCTGTCGCTGACCGACCGCCACCGGCGGCCCGCAGGCGTTCCCCGACCGCCGACCGCAGCACCATCGCTGCCCGTCGCCGCGCCGAACGGTCCGACCGCCCTCTTCGCACTCTCCCGTCGCGCACCCTCGACGGCCTTCCCCGCCGCATCCGTGCGTCCCCCCGTGTCCCCGTCGACGCCGACGGCCCCGAACACCGGTCACCCCCGGCCGCGTCGGGGCTCCCGCCGCCCTGCCCGGGTGCCGTCGCACGGAACCGGCGCGGGCGTCGGCCGCCCCCGGCCCCGCTCCCCTCCGCCCTGCCCCGGGCCGGGGCCCATCACAGAGAGAACACCCAGATGTCCGCACGTCCGACGAACCTCCGCCCCGCACTCCGCCTCCGGCCCGGCCGAAGGGCCCGGGGCCTGCGGGCCACGGCGCTCGGCACCGCCCTCGCCGCCCTCCTCGTCCCCACGCTCACCGCCTGCGGCGGGGGCACCTCCTCGGCCGCGGGCAACGCCACGCTGAAGTGGGCGTCCTCCTACTTCCCGGCCCACTGGGACCCGGTGGTCTCCGGCAGTGGCGCCCAGTTCCGTCAACTCTCTCTCGTATACGCCTCCTTGACCCGCACCGACGAGGAGGGCAAGCCCGTCCCCGACCTCGCCGAGAGCTGGGAGTACAACGACAAGGGCGACCGCATCACGTTCAAGCTGCGCCCCGGCCAGAAGTTCAGCGACGGCGAGCCGGTCGACGCCACCGCGGTGAAGGCCGCCATCGAACGCGCCCAGAAGCAGAAGAACTCCGCCCTCTTCGGCGATCTCACCTCGATCGGATCGGTGGAGGCGAACGGACTCGAAGCGACGCTGAACCTCACTCAGGTCGACTACCAGATACCGCAGTTGCTCGGACAGCGCGTGCTCCAGATCGCCAGCCCCAAGGCGGCCGGCAACCCCACCCGGCTCGACCAGAACCCTGTCGGCGCGGGGCCCTTCGTGGTCGAGCAGCTGATCCCGGGCACCAAGGCGGTCCTGAAGAAGAACCCGGACTACTGGGACGCGAAGAACATCCACATCGACAATGTCGAACTGGTCTCCGCCCCCGACGCCTCGACGGTCGTCTCCGGTCTGCGGACCGGCGTCTACAACTTCGCCGACATCGACCCCAGCCAGGCCGACGCCGCGAAGAAGGCCGGCCTCGACGTCTTCGTCCAGCCCGGCTTCAACGCCGCCAACCTCAGTCTCAACATCAACAAGGCGCCCTTCGACGACGACCGGGTCGTCGACGCCGTCCGGCACGCGGTCAACCGCGAGGAGTTCGTCCGGAAGCTGACCTTCGGCCACGGCGAGGCGACCGACCAGCCCTTCCCGAAGGGGTACGTGGCCTACGACCCGAAGTCCGAGGACGCCTACCCCTACGATCCGGCGAAGGCGAAGAAGCTCCTCGCCGAGGCGGGCCACCGGCCCGGTGACCTCAAGCTGAACCTCGTCATCCCGTCCGAGGACCCCCAGGCCGAGATCGTCCAGTCGCAGCTCGCCGCCGTCGGCATCAAGGTCACCATCAAGATCGACAAGAACTGGGCCACCCCGTTCTTCGCCAAGGACCTCGCCTTCTCGCTGTACTCGACCACCGGGCGCGACTCCGCCGTGCAGACCCTCACCGCGCACTTCGGCCCCGACGGACCGCTCAACCTCTCCACCCCCTACGAGCCGGACGGCTTCGAGGAGGCGGTGGCCAAGGTCCGCCGGACCCCGCTGGACTCGCCCGACTACGCCGAGACCCTGCAGGCCGCGACCCGGGCGGGGCTCGGAAGCAAGGCGCTGGTGTTCACCTTCTCCTCGCCGAACCTCTTCGCCAAGACGACGTCGGTGTCCGCGCTCCCGAAGAACCCCGGGCACATCGACTGGACCGGTGTGAAGGTCACCGGCGCCAACTGACCCGCCCGCAGCACCGCTCACCACCCATGCATCAGCCCATCGCACAGAGAGGGGCAGCCCCATGACGACGACCGAGCCACCGATCATCCCTGCCCGCCGTCGCAGGGCCGCCGTGGCCAGGACCCGGCACGCGGCGGGCCGAGTCCTGGCCGTCCTCGCCCGGTCGGTCGCCATCTTCGTCCCCGTGTTCCTCGTCGCGACCTTCGTGACGTTCGCCCTCCGCTCGCTGAGCGGACTCAGCCCCGCCCGCATCCAGCTGGGCGAGGAGGCCACCCCCGAGGCCATCGCCCGGATCGAGTCCCAATGGGGGCTCGACAAGCCCTTCCTCGCCCAGTACTGGGACTGGTTCACCGGAGTCCTGCACGGCGAACTCGGCACCAGCTGGGTCAACGGGGCCGACATCTCCACCCTCATCGGCCTCGGCCTCGGCGTGAGCCTCTCGGTCGCCACGTTCGCCCTGGTCATCGGGGTCCTCGTCGGGTTCGGCCTCGGTACGGTCGCGGCGCTCCGGCGCACCACGGCCATCGACCGGGCGATCACCGGCTTCGTCACCGTGATCTCGGTGATGCCCGCCTTCGTCGTCGGCATCGTGCTGGTGTCCATCCTCGCCGTCGGGTTCGGTCTCTTCCCCTCCGCCGGCTACGTACCGGCGGAGCAGGGCGTCGGCCCCTGGCTCGCCCACATCACCCTGCCCGCCCTCGCGCTGAGCTTCGACGTCATCGCGGACGTCGCACGCCAGCTCCGCTCCAGCCTCATCGGCGCCTACCAGGAGAACTACGTGACCGGAGCGGTCGTCCGCGGACTGAGCCCGCGGCGCATCTTCTTCGGACACGTCCTGCGCAACGGTCTCGGACCGACGCTCGCCACCCTGGGGCAGAAGTTCCCCGCCCTGGTCGGCGCGTCCGTCGTCACCGAGTGGATCTTCGGCCTCCAGGGCTTCGGCCGGTTCGCCAACGACTCCGCGCAGGCCGGCGACGTACCGGCGGTGCAGGGCGTCCTGGTGGTCTCGATCGCGCTGGTCGTCTCCTTCAATCTCGTCATCAACCTGGTGCTGGCCCGCGTGATGCCGGCCTCCCAGCGGGGGGTGTGACCATGGTGCGCCGCGTGCTCGCCCTCACGTCCGGACGGATCGCCGTCGTCATCCTCGCCGTGATCGCGCTCCTCGCGCTGCTGGGCCCCTGGCTCGCACCGCAGAACCCGCTGGCCACCAGCGACAACGCGCTCGCCGCCTACTCCGGCAGCCACTGGCTGGGCACCGACTACCTGGGCCGCGACGTCCTCAGCCGGCTGCTGGACGGCTCCCGCATCAGCGTCCTCGGCTCACTGGAGGTCGCCCTGGTGGCCCTCGTCGTCGGCGCGGTCCCCGGGATCCTGTCGGTCTACCTGGGCCGCGCCTTCGAATGGTTCACCCTCCGTATCGCCGACACCCTGGTCGCCCTGCCCTTCCTGCTGTTCGCCATCGCGGTGATCGCCCTGCTCGGCAACGGCATCACCCAGGCGATGCTGGTCACCGGGGCGCTGGTCTCCCCGCTGTTCTACCGGGTCTCCCGCGCCGCGACCCTGGCCGTCGCCCGCTCCCCGTACGTCGAGGCGGCCATCGTCTCCGGCGCCTCCATCGGCTGGATCGTACGACGCCATGTGCTCGCCAAGGTGCTCCCGCCGATCGCCGTCGCGCTCGCCCAGACCATCGGCGTCGGCTTCGTGATCGTCTCCAGCCTCACCTTCCTCGGCATCGGCGTCCAGCCTCCCGAGCCCACCTGGGGCGGGCTGCTCGCCTCCGACCTGGGCTATCTCAGCCACCGGCCCTGGGCCCCGGTGGCGCCCGCCCTACTGATCATGATCACCGTCTGGGCCTGCAATCTCCTCGCCGACGCCATCCGCGACGTCTCCGGAGAGGCGGGCCGGGCGCTGGCCAACGACCGCAAGGCCCGCGCCAACCGCCGCGCGGCGGCCGAACCCCTTCCCGCCGGAGGTTCCCGATGAGCCCGCTGTCCCCCGACACCCTCACCTCCCGCCCCGCCGACACCGACCGGCCGGCCGCGGACGTCCCCGGCGCACCGCCCGCCGAACCCGTCCTCGCCCTCCACGACGTACGCATCACCGACCGCGTCACCGACCGGGAGATCGTCCACGGGGTCACCTTCGACCTGACCCCGGGCAAGGCGGTCGGCATCGTCGGCGAGTCCGGCAGCGGCAAGACCCTCACCTGCCGTGCCGCCCTCGGCATCCTGCCCCCGCACTTCGAAATCTCCGGCGGCCGCATCGACCTCGCGGGCAGCGACATCGCGACCCTGACACCCCGTCGGTGGACGGAGCTGCGGGGCGCCACCATCAGCGCCGTCTTCCAGGACCCCGCCTCCTATCTCAACCCGGCGATCAAGGTCGGGGCCCAGATCGCCGAGGTCGTCCGCGTCAAGCAGGGGCTGAAGCGGCGCGCGGCCCGACGCCGGGCCGTGGAACTCCTCGGAGCCGTAAGGCTGCGCGACCCGGAACTCGTCTACGGGCAGTACCCCTACGAGCTCTCCGGCGGCATGCTCCAACGCGTCCTGATCGCCGCCGCCATCGCCGTCGAACCCCGGGCCCTCATCGCCGACGAGGCCACCACCGCCCTCGACGTCACCGTCCAGGCCGAGATCCTCGATCTCCTCGCCGAGCTGCGCACCCGCACCGGCCTGGCCCTCGTCGTGGTCTCGCACGACCTGGCCGTCGTCGCCCAGCTCTGCGACGAGGTCCTGGTGCTGCGGCAGGGCGAGGTGGTGGAGCAGGGGCCGACCCGGGCGGTGCTGCACGACCCTCAGCACGACTACACCCGCCTGCTCATCGCCGAGCACGACAGCTACGGCCTCGACAAGTTCCTCGCACCCCAGGGGGCGTCATGACCACCGCGGCACCACAGGCCGAGGAAGCCGTCTCCGAGGACGGGACCGGTCCGGTGCTGGAGGTCTCCGGCCTCGGTGTGCACTACGGCCGGGGACGCAAGCGACGACGGGCCCTGCACGACGTCACCCTGAACATCGCGCCCGGCGAGGCCGTCGGCGTGATCGGCGAGACCGGCTCCGGCAAGTCCACCCTGGCCCGCGCCGTCCTCGGGCTGGTCCCCGCGTCGGCCGGCTCGGTCCGTATCGCCGGGGAGGAGGTGAGCGCGTACGGCTCCCGCCGGTGGCGCGAACTGCGGCGGCGCGGCGTGATCCAGTACGTCTTCCAGGACCCGCTCCGCAGCCTCGACCCGGATCTCACCATCGAGGACTCGCTCGTCGAACCCCTGCTCATCCAGGGTGTCCCCCGCAAGGAGGCCGTCCTACGGGCCCGTTCCTTCCTCGACCGCGTCCAGCTCGCCCCCGATCTCCTCGAACGGCTGCCCGGCGAGTTGTCGGGCGGTCAGCGCCAGCGTGTCGCCGTGGCCCGCGCCCTGGTCACCGAGCCCCGGCTCGTCATCCTCGACGAACCGGTCAGCGCCCTCGACTCCGCCAACCGCGTCCAGATCCTGGAGATCCTCAAGGAGCTGCGCGCCTCCGGCGTCGCCCTCGTCCTCATCTCCCACGACCTCGGCTCCGTGGCCGGGACCGCCGACCGTATCGCCGTCCTGTACCGGGGCGAACTCGTGGAGACCGGCACCGCCCACGACGTGGTGCGCCGGCCCCAACACCCGTACACCCGGCTGCTGCTCGGCTCCGCGCCCACCCTGCGGGGCCGGCCCGCCGACCGCGCCGAACGCGAAGCCCTCCGGGCGCTGCTGGACGCCTGAACACAGCCCCGTACCCCACCACCCCCCTTGCCGAGAGGAACAGCCATGTCCCGCAGAATCCACCTCGCCCTGCACCCGTACGGCGTCGGAGGCCCCGGTCAGCACGGCCTCTGGAAGGACCCGCGCGTCGCGAAGAACGCCAGCATCGACATCAACTACTACATCCAGCAGGCGCAGGCGGCCGAACACGCGCTCTTCGACGCCCTGTTCGTCGTCGACAGCCAGTTCATCAACTCCACCTACCCCTCGCACTACCTCAACCGCCTGGAACCGCTGACCCTGCTGTCGGCCGTCGCCACCCACACCCGGCACATCGGCCTGGTCGGCACCGCCAGCTCCACCTACAACTCCCCCTTCAATCTGGCCCGCCGGTTCGCCTCGCTCGACCTCATCAGCGGCGGCCGGGCCGGCTGGAACGTGGTGACCAGCTTCGACACCGGCACCTCGAAGAACTTCGGCCTCGACGAGCACCTGGACTACGCCACCCGCTACGGCCGCGCCCTGGAGTTCGTGCAGGTCGCCCGAGGGCTGTGGGATTCCTACGAGGACGACGCGTTCCCCGCCGACGTGGAGCGGGGCGTCTTCCTCGACCCGGAGCGGCTGCACGCCCTCGACCACGAGGGGGAGCACTTCAAGGTCGCCGGACCGCTCAACATCTCCCGCTCGGCGCAGGGCCAGCCCGTCATCTTCCAGGCCGGGGTCTCCGCGGAGGGCCGCGATCTGGCGGCGAGGGTCGCCGAGGGCATCTACGCCCCCGGCGGCACCCTGGAGCAGGCCCAGGAGTACTACGCGGACATCAAGAAGCGCACCGCGGCCCACGGCCGCGACCCCGAGCACATCAAGGTCTTCATCCACGGCGGACCGATCGTCGCCGCCACCGACGAGGCGGCCCGGCGGCGCGAGCGGGAGATCTTCGAGGAGGACAACGACTTCGAGCGCAACCTCGCCCTCCTCGGCCGCTCGTTCGGCGCGTACGACTTCAGCGTCCACGACCTGGACGCCCCCTTCCCCGACGTCGCCCATCTCGCCGAGAAGGGCGGCCGCACCGGAGCCGCGAAGATCATCGAGCGGGCCCGCGAGGAGAAGCTGACGCTGCGCCAGGTGGCCGAGGGCGCGAACGCGTTCCGGCGGTCCCCGTTCGTCGGGGCGCCCGAGACCGTCGCCGACACCATCGAACAGTGGTACGACGCCGGCACGCTCGACGGCATCAACCTCGCCTTCCGGAACAACGACGACCTCGAACTCTTCGTCGACGGGGTGGTGCCGCTGCTCCAGAAGCGGGGCCTGTTCCGCACCGAGTACGAGGCCGACACCCTGCGGGGCAACCTCGGCCTCCCGATCCCCGCCAACCGCCACACCCGCGAGCGCGAACTCGCGGGCGGCTGAGCGGCCCTGCCGCCGAACGAGGAGACCCTCATGACCGAACGGAACACCCAGCAGGACCTTCGGTACACCGACCACTTCGGCCCCCGGGGGCCCGCCGTGCGCGGCACCGTCGTCGTGGTGCCGGGCCGGGGAGAGACCCATGACACCTACGCCCGCCTCGGCAAGCGGCTCGCCGCCGACGCCTACCGGGTGCGCGTCGTGGACGCGGCCCGGCTCGACGCCGAGGACCCCGACGGATCGCTCACCCGCCTCGGCGGCCGGATCGCCGAAGCCGTCGCGGGCACGGCGGATCCGGACGGGGCCGTCGTCCACCCCGTGATCCTGGTGGGCTCCGACACGGGGGCCGTCGCGGTGGCGGCGCTGCTCGGCCGGGAGGACGGTGCGGGGACGTCCGGCCTCCGCCCGGACGCCGTCGTCCTCGCCGGGCTCCCGGCGCGGACGACCGCCCCTCCGTCGGGCGGTTGGGACGACGAGCTCGACGTGCGCACCTTCTGTCCCGCCCACCGCTCCACCCTCACCGACGATGCCGCCTTCGGCCGGGGAGCGCTCGACGAGGTGGTGCCCGAGCGCCTCCTCGCGGCGGCCTACGCGAGCGAAGCGGACGTCCCGGCGCTGATCCTGGCCGGGGACGCCGATCCGCTCGCGGACCGCGACGCTCTCACCCGTACCGCCAAGTCCCTGCCCCGGGCCCGCCTTTCCGTCGTCAGGGACGCCCACCACGACGTCCTCAACGACATGCAGCACCGCTCGGTCGCCGCCGAGATCGTCACCTTCCTCGAAACCCTGCGCAACGAACTCGTCCCGCTCGTCACCGTGGAGTCCAGCGCCTGGTGAGCGAGCCCGGCGGCCCGGGCACCCCGCCCGGCCCCCGCCGGCGAGCCACCCCGCGCACACCGCATCCTGAAAGGTCGCCCATGGCCACCATCCTGTCCGTCTCCGGAAGCCCTTCCGCCACCTCCCGCACCGCGCGGCTCCTGCTCCACCTCGACGACCGGCTCCGGGACCACGGCCACGACGTGGTCTCCCTCGACGTCCGCACCCTGCCCGCCGAAGCCCTGCTGGGAGCCGACTTCGGGCATCCGGCGATCGTCGGGGCCACCGCCCTGTTCGAGCGGGTGGACGGGGTGGTGATCGGCACCCCGATCTACAAGGCCGCCTACTCGGGGCTGCTCAAGTCGCTGCTCGACCTGCTGCCGCAGTACGCGCTGACCGGCAAGACCGTGCTGCCGCTCGCCACCGGCGGCAGCGTGGCCCATGTGCTGGCCATCGACTACGCGTTGCGCCCGGTGCTCACCTCGATGGGCGCGGCCCACGTCGTACCGGGCTGGTTCACGCTCGACAAGGACATCACCGTCGGCGAGGACGGGGCCGTGAGCCTCGCGGCAGGCGCGGCGGAGGCGCTCGCCGAGGTCACCGACCGGTTCTCCGCCGTTCTCCGGGACCGCACGGCGGTACTGGCACCGAGCGCCTGAACCACGGCGGACGGGCGGGGGGCCCACTCGCGCACCGGGCCGGAGGGCGTGGTCAGCGCAGTCCGGCGAAGAGATCGTTCTCGGGTACGGGCGCGCCGGTGGTGTCCCTGACCCGGACGAAGGTTTCCATGCCCATGAACGCGCCGAACCTCTCCTTGCCCATCTTGAGGAAGAAGATGTTCTCGCCCTGGCTGGCGTGCGCGGCCAGCGCGTCGAACTTCTGGCCGCTGAAGGCGGTGGTGTCCACCCAGGTCGTGATCTCGTCGTCCGGGAGCCCGATCTCGGCCAGCGCGGCGGCCTCTTCGGGGTCCGGCTCCGGGATGTCCTCGCCGAACTCGCGCATGGCCTCGCCGAAGCGCTGCATCATCGAGCGCGGCGCCGTCGTCCAGTACACCTTCGGAGTGAGCTCGGTCAGCTCCAGCGCCGCCATCGTGATGCGGTTGGCCTGGATGTGGTCGGGATGGCCGTAGAAGCCGTTCTCGTCATAGGTGACGACGACATCGGGCCGGTAGTGGCGCATGAGTTCGGCCAGGCGCGCGGCGCCCTCCTCCACGGGGGTCTGCCAGAAGGAGCCGGGGGCGTCGTTGCCGGGCCAGCCCGTCATCCCGGAGTCGGCGTAGTCCAGCGTCTCCAGGTCGCTGATCCTCAGGACCTCGCAGCTCGCCTCCAGCTCCGTGCGCCGCATGCGGGCGACGGCCGCCGGATCGTGCCCGGGCTCGCCCGGCTTCACCCCTCCCGGGCCGTCACCGCAACCGCCGTCGGTACAGGTCACCAGCACCGTGCGGATGCCTTCCGCCGCGTACTGCGCCAGGACCCCTCCGGTGCTGGTGGCCTCGTCGTCCGGGTGGGCGTGCACTGCCATGAGGGTCAACGGCCGGTCAGTCATGACACAGTCCTCCGTGGAAATACGTCGTGGTCCGAGTGCGCGGCAGCCCTGCCGCGAGCGCGGGCCCGGGCGGCGGGTCGAAGGCACGGTCGGCAAGGAGCGGCGTCATACCTGTGACCCTAAGTCGTCGCGCGCCGGGCCCTTCGCCCGGCCGGGTCAGGGAGACCCTCCGCCGGATCGGCGCACGGGACGGGAGGAGCCTTCCTCTCGGACATGGACGGATACCCGTGCGCCGTTCACCTCGGCTGTTCCGTGTACGCGGAAGTGCCGCCGCAGGGTGGCTTCCTTCGCTTCCTCCTGGGGGTTGCCCGGTGCGTGCACCCCCACCGCCCGCACCACGATGATCCGGTCGAACTGCCTCATGCGGGCCGCGATCTCGGGGGCGGCGAGCTCGATGCCTGCGAGCGTGTTCGATGCCACGGGGTCCTGGGCCAGGGCGAGATCCACCAGGAGGCGGGTGTCCTCGGGGGCGGCGGCGGTCAGCATCCGTTGCCGGCCGGAGAGATAGAGCAGGCCGTCGCCGGGCCGGCCCGCTTCGCGGACGGCGGCGCCGACGGCGGTGGCGTCGTTGCTCCGGCTCTGGGGGGTCCGCAGTGAAAGGCTCACCGGTACGAGCGCGACCAGGGCCGCGACCGCCGCGACGTACACGGTCGGGGACCAGCGCGGCAGTCGGCGGACGTGGTCCAGCCAGGCGCCCAGCAACAGGGCGATCCCGATGTTGCTGAAAAGGACGTACCGGTCGACGAAGAGCGGCTTGACCAGCGAGGCGGTCAGCAGCAGAGCACCCGGAAGCACGAGCATCGGCACAGCCAGCGCGGCAAGGCTCACGGGGCCCCGGCCACGCGGCGTCGCTCGCGCACACGCCACCCCGACGACCATCGCGACCAGCAGGTGGTCGGGGCGCACCGGTCCGCCGATCCAGGACACCTGCTCCGACTGCCCCGCGCTGACGACTGCCAGCGGCAGCAGTCCGATCACCACACCGGCAGCAGTGACGCTCCACGCCCTCAGCACCCCTTTCGGAGGGCGGGAGACGATCAGCGTGACGCCGTGTGCGGCCAGGGCCAGGACCGCGAACTCATGGAGCAGGCACGCCAGGAGCATGGTGAAGCCGTACACCGCCCACCACCACCGGGCGCGCCGCGAAACGTTGACCACCAGGACATAGGTCGCCCAGGCGATCAGTGCGCACACCATCGCGTAGGACCGGCCCTCCTGCGCGTACTTCTGCACCTGGGGAAGGAGCGGGAACACCAGCCCGGCCAGCGTTCCGGCCCGGGGTCCCGCCAGGCGCAGCCCGAGAAGACCGACCCCGCTCGCCGCGGCGGACATGGCCAGCACGGACGGCAGCCGCAAGGACAGCAGGCCCGAACCGAACAGATCGAAGATCACCCGCATCACGGCGTAGTACAGGGCATGGACCAGGTCGACGTGCTGGGCCGTGTCCCAGATCCGGGACAGCTCGCGGTGCGCGAGCTGATAGGTGACGGCCTCGTCACCCCACATCGTGTTCTGTCTGCGGACACCCCACGCGCCGAGGGCGGCGGTCAGCGCCGCGGGGGCGATGACGACCAGGGCCTTGGCCGGGGTGGAGGGCGCCCGGGCGACGGGCGGCCGGGACGGAACCGTCCGGGTGGCAGCGGCGGGGGCACGTACATCGAGGGACATCGTCGGCGGGACCTTTCGGCGGCGTGGACACGTCGCCAGCGTGCCCGGGCCCGGTTGACCGGTTGCTGACCCGACCTGACCGGCCGATCAGGAACCGCCGCCTGCACTGTGCGAGGCTGCACGGCATGCGCATCCTGGTGGTCGAAGACGAGGTGGACCTTGCCCGGACCCTGCACACCGGTCTGACCGCCGAGGGCTACAGCGTCGATCTCGCCCATGACGGCCGGCACGGGCTGTGGATGGCCAGGAGCGGTGAGTACGCCGTGGTCGTCCTGGACCTGATGCTGCCCGGCCTCAACGGCTACAAGGTCTGCGCCCAGCTGCGCCGCGAGGGCAACGGGACCCCGATCCTGGTGCTCACCGCCAAGGACGGGGAGTGGGACCAGGCGGAGGCCCTGGACACGGGTGCCGACGACTACCTGGCCAAGCCCTTCTCGTACCCGGTGCTGGTCGCACGGCTGCGGGCCCTGGTCAGGCGGGCCGCCGCCGTCGCCCCGCCCGTCCTCGCCGTGGGCGACCTCTCGCTGGATGTCGCCGCCCGGGTCTGCCGCCGGCCGGGGCGCGGGTGGACCTCACCCCCAGGGAGTTCTCGGTGCTGGAGCTGCTGGCCCGCCGGGCGGGCCAGGCGGTCTCCAAGGCGGATCTGCTGTACCACGCGTGGCCCGATGACGCCCTGGACCCGAATCTGGTGGAGGCGCGCGTCAGCGTTCTGCGCAAGAAGGTGGACGCGGCGTTCGGCCGGCAGTCCCTGCAGACCGTACGGGGCATCGGTTACCGTCTGGTCGACGACCGTGAACACGGCTGAGCCGCGACGCCGCTGGTGGCCCCGGTCCGTACGCGCCCGTACCGCCGTGGCCGTCGCCTCGACCGCCGCCGTCATCCTGGTCGCCATCGGCTGGTGGCTGCACCACGACGTCTACCGGCAGAGCACGCAGATCGCCCAGGACCAGGCCCGGGACCCGCTGCTCGCGCTCGCCGACCAACTGCGTGAGGGCGTGATTCCCAGCAGGAGAAGCGCGGTGCCGTACGAGGTCGTCGCGACCGGCCGCGGTACGGCTGTCGCCGCCGGCGGAGGAATGGACGTCTTCGCCCCGGGCGCCCGCCCCGTGCTGCCCGCCCCGCCCCCGCTCTCCGAACCCGCTGACACCGGTCCGGGCTGGTCCTACACGACCATCGACATGCGCATTCCGGAGCGCGGCGACGACGATCCCGCGGGCAGCTTCGACATGGCCGGCCGGACCTACCCGGTCCTCTACACCGACATCTGGGCCGGTGAGCTGAGCGGTGCCGAAGCCGCCGCTCTGGGAGTCGACGCGGATGCCACCCTGCGGGTCCATGTGGTGGTGCTCCCCCACACCGCCGAGGCGATCACCCACAACATGGACCTCCTGCTGCTGCGGGCCGGGCTCGTGAGCCTCGTACTGATCTCCGCCGTCACCTACTTCACCGTACGCATCGCGCTGCGGCCGGTCGAAGCGATCCGCGTGGTCACCGCCTCGGTCACCGCGAACGACCCCAGAGAGCGCGTCACCGTGCCCGCCACGGGGCACGAGATCAGCGCCCTGGCCGCCACCATCAACACCACCCTGCAACGTCTCGACGAGGCCGCCGCGCAGCAACGACGCTTCGTCGCGGACGCCGCACACGAACTGCGCAGCCCCCTCACCACTCTGCTGGCCAGTCTGGAAGTGGCGCTCGCCTATCCCGAACGCACCGACTGGCCCGGAGCGGTCGCCACCGCCGCACGGCAGACCGAACGCCTTCAGACCCTCGCCGAGGATCTGCTGCTCCTCGCCCGCCTCGACGCCCACGCACCGACGACCGCCGACGGGTCCACCGACCTGGCCGCCCTCGTCCGCCGACTCGTCGCGGAGTACGAGCAGCCGGACCGGCCGGTGGCACTCATCGCGGAAGCCTCCGGACCCGCACACGTGCACGGCGGGTCCGGCGATTACGAGCGGCTGCTGCGCAACCTCCTCGACAACGCCGCTCGCCACGCCGCGAACCGCGTCCGGGTCACCGTCCGGAACCAGGACGAGCAGGTCGTCCTGTCCGTGCACGACGACGGGCCGGGCGTGCCCGCCGAGGACGCCGAGCGCATCTTCGAACGCTTCGTCCGCCGTGACGACGCCCGCTCCCGTGACCAGGGGGGCACCGGCCTGGGCCTCGCCATCGCCCGCGAACTCGCCCATCGCCACCGAGGCACCCTCGACCTCGTCCCCTCGGACCGCGGAGCGTGCTTCCGGCTACTCCTTCCGTCCCACCGGCAGCCGGACTCCCCCGTGGACACCGGTCCTGGGGCGACCGGATACAGTGCGCCAGACGTCAGCCCGGCCGAGGAGGGGACAGGCGAACGGTGACCGACACGAGCGACACTCAGCCCGCCGCGGGTGCAGCGGAAGCATCGCGGCAGAACCGACTGCGCCGCCTGATGCGCTACATCCCCCTGATCGCCCCCGTCCTGCTCTGGACCGTGCCCTGCTGGGTACTCCTGTACGGCGGCCAGCACTGGCCGTCGGCCGTCACCGTGGCCGGCACCGCCCTGTTCGTCCTCGGCCTTGTCGGTATGCCGCTCGCGATGGCGCGCGGCCACGGCCGGCGTCAGCAGGACGCGGCGGCGATCATCGGTGACACCCTGCTGGGCGCCTGTTGGGTGCTGTTCACCTGGTCCGTGTTGTTCGGGGTCCTCCTGCGTCTGGTCCTGACCGTGGCCGGAGTCGGCGAGAGCCAGGACCGGGCCCGCATCGTCACCTGGGCCGTCCTCGGTGTGTCCGCCGCCCTGCTCGCCTGGGGATACGCCGAGGCCCGTCGCGTACCACGTGTGCGCCGACTCGATGTGCGACTCCCGCGCCTGGGCGCGGGGTTGGACGGCCTCCGCGTCGTCCTGATCACCGACACCCACTACGGCCCGCTCGATCGGGCTCGGTGGTCGGCGCGGGTGTGCGAGACGGTGAACACACTGGAGGCCGACCTGGTCTGCCACACCGGCGACATCGCGGACGGCACGGCCGAACGCCGCCGCGCCCAGGCCGTCCCGCTCGGTACCGTGCAGGCCACCCGGGCCCGTGTGTACGTCACCGGCAACCACGAGTACTACAGCGAGGCCCAGGGCTGGGTCGATCTGATGGGCGAGCTGGGCTGGGAGCCGCTGCGCAACCGGCATCTGCTGCTCGAACGCGGAGGCGACACCCTGGTGGTCGCCGGCGTCGACGACGTCACCGCCGAGTCCTCCGGTCTGGCAGGCCATGGCGCCCACCTCGCCGGTGCCCTGAGCGGCGCCGACCCCGACCTGCCCGTCCTGCTCCTGGCGCACCAGCCCAAGTTCGTCGACCGGGCGGCAGCCGACGGCATCGACCTCCAGCTCTCCGGTCATACCCACGGCGGCCAGATCTGGCCCTTCCACCACCTGGTCCGCATCGACCAGCCGGCCCTTGCCGGCCTCAGCCGCCACGGCGCCCGCACCCTCCTCTACACCAGTCGCGGCACCGGCTTCTGGGGCCCGCCGTTCCGTGTCTTCGCCCCCAGCGAGATCACCCTGCTCGTGCTCCGCTCGCCCCGTCAGGCCGACGGGGAAGCACAGACGGGACGGGTGCGGGCGGAGTAGGAGCGGGCGGCCGCTATGAGGCCGAAGCCCAGGCCGGCGAAGGCGAGACCGCCGAAGGCGACCATCCAGGTGACCCCGGAACCGGTGGTGAACACCCCCGACGGTTTCAGCCTCGGCAGTACACCGGCGGCGCTGAGCGAGGCGTAGAACAGCAGGCAGACCCCGTACGCCGACAGGCCGACGGAGCTCAGCCACGCCGGCAGCAGGGGCAGCAGGCGGGGGACGCGCCGTCCGGAGAGGACCGGGGTCCATCGGGGGAACACCTGCCCCCACCGGTACAGCAGTCCCAGCGACAGGAAGATCGCGGCCAGCGCGGCCAGCACGGTGACATCGATGCCCACCGTCGCGAGGGCCTTCGCCACCCCCGACTCGCCTGCGTTCGCCTCCCGCCATCCTTGGGCCGTGACGCCGATCGCATCGCCACCGAGGGTCCAGACGGTCTTGACCCCGGCCCACGGGACAAGCCCGAACAAGAGCAGGTGGACCGTGACGCGCGTGCGCTTCGACGCGACGGAAGGGGCGGGGTGGGCGAGCGGACCGTCGAATCCTCCCGAGTGCTCCTGTCCGCACCGGGGGCATCGGCCTCGCAGCCGTCGGCGGTACGACAGTGCGACGAGGATGAGAAGCGCGGCGCCCACCGCGCTCAACAGGTCGTGCGCCAGGCCGGTGACGCTGTCCACCCCGGAGAACGACACCAGCATCACGAAGTGCGCCGGCAGACTGGCCATCCCCGTCACAGCGGCCGGGACCGCCAGGGTCAGCGCCGCCGCCACCAGCGTTCGGCCACGCCCGGCAAGCGTCCGGGTGGTGGCCAGGCAGGCCACGGCGGCCAGCACGGCGATGGCCGCCAGCAGAAGCTGGACCGCCGGCGCGTACGCGACATCCGGCGACCAGAGCACGGTGGCGCCCGACGCGGCCCATACGACCTGGACCGCGGCGAACACCACGCCCCACACCGCGGCGGCGTGCGGCGCCCACGCGGGCCAGCGCCGCGACCACACCGCCCACCCCGTGTCCCGTAACGGCGGGCCGGAGCCCGCGCAGGTCCGCCATGTCGTGGGAACAGCCACCGTGACCTCCGGTTCCGCGTGTTGGGACTCAAGATTCCCGCCGCCGCCACACCTGCCGCATCCCCCGCGAAGACCATCCGCCTCCCTCGCGCGGGGGAGGAACGACGGTGTCGTCGGGAGCTGACCTCGCTCGTCGAGGAGGGGGCAACCCGGTTGCGTCCCGCGGGGGAATCGGGGAGGCTCGCGCGCATGATCTCGGTACTGCAGAACGTGGCCATCGACTGTGCGAACGCCTACGAGCTGGCGCGGTTCTGGAGCGGTGTGACAGGTCGTCCGCTGCACCCGGAGGACGGTCCCGGCAGCCGGGAGACCCAGGTGCTGCTGGCGGAGGGACCGGTGCTGCACTTCAACCAGGTGCCCGAGGCCAAGACGGTCAAGAACCGGATCCATCTGTGCCTGCGCCCCGACACCACGCGCGACCGGGAGGTGGAGAGGCTGCTGGAGCTCGGTGCGGCCTTCGTCGCCGATCACCGGAATCCCGACGGCTCGGGCTGGGCGATTCTCGCTGATCCCGAAGGAAACGAATTCTGCGTTCTGCGCAGCGAGTCCGACCGTGCGGCCATGCATTCCTGACGCGCACGTGCCGCCCTCGGCCTCGGCCTCCGTCAATCGATCAGGACACCGGAGCACCGGAAGGCGGGCAGCCGGGCCTATTAGGGTCGGGGCATGACACCACCCCTTACCGGCACCGCCTTCGACTCCCTCCGTCTCGACGCCGTGTCCGACCAGGAAACACTGCGACGCGCCTACGAGCTCCCCAGAGACGCGGCGTTGCGCAAGCAGACGACCGAGCTCACCGATCAGACCCGGCAGTTGATCGGATGCTCGTCACTGGTCCTGGTCGCCAGCGCGGACGCCGAGGGCAACTGTGACGTCTCCCCCCGGGGCGGACCTGCCGGGTTCGTCTCCGTCCTGGACGCGCGGACGGTGGCCATACCGGACGCGACCGGCAACAAGCGTCTGGACACCCTGCAGAACGTCATCGCCACCGGACGGGCCGGGCTGCTGTTCGTCATCCCGGGGCGCACCACGACGCTCAGGGTGAACGGCCGGGCCTGTGTCTCCACCCGGCCGGAGCTGCTGTCCCAGCTGACCGCCGTGGGCAAGCCGCCGGCCAGTGCGCTGGTGCTGGGCATCGAGGAGGTCTACCCGCACTGCCCCAAGTCGCTCCTGCGCAGCGCGGCGTGGAAGCCGGAGCAGTGGCTGCCGGCGGACGCCCAGCCGACCTCGGCGGAGGTGACGCTGACCCAGCTGCGGAACCCGGAGCTGACGATCGCCGACATCGAGCAGACGGAGGCGGATTCGCTGAAGTACCGGTACGAGTAGCGGGTCGGCCGGCGATCGCATGGTGCCGACGTGCGACCGCGCCCTGTCGCGAAGCGTCGCGGTTCAGTTCCCGGAGCCGACGATAGCGGTGACGCGGATCTCCACGCGCATGGCGGCGAGGCCGAGGACCGTCACTCCGGTCTCGGTCCAGATCGGCGCGCGGCCGTCCAGGCGACGGCGGAACTGCTCCGCCATGACCGCGTTGTGGTCGTCGCCGATGACGTCATCCCCCGGTGCGACCTTGTGGTACGAGTTGACGTGGATGACGTCCTTCCAGGTGGCGCCGACCGTGGCGAGCGTGCGCTCCACGTTGTCGAAGGCCTGGACGATCTCGTCCTCCAGCGAGTCGGGGATGTTCAGGTCGTCGTCCACGCCTGCCTGGCCGGAGATCTCGACCCGGTCGTCGACGCGGACGGCCCCGCTGTAGCCGAGGGCGGCGTGCAGCTTCTCGCCGAAGCCCGGAACGATGCCGAAGGTGACGGTGCTCATGATGATTCCTCTTCCTGGCCGTGGGGGCGCGTTTCCCCTCATATGACTTCACGCGTAAAGTGAGACTAGCAAGCAATGACTTCAAGCGCAAAGTGATGGCGGGCTTCGCCGAAGGGATGGAAAGGTCCATGAGCAGCACGGGAGGGCCCATGAGCGGTACGAACGGGCACGAGGACGACGAGGAGCTGCGGTGGCTCGACGAGCAGGAGAAGGCGGCGTGGACGGGGCTGATCTCCCTGGTCCTGCTGCTGCCCGGCAAGCTGGAGTCGCCGCTGCGGCAGGAGCACGGTCTCACCCTGTTCGAGTACCTCGTACTCAGCCATCTCTCCGAGGCGCCGGGGCGCAAGCTGCGGATGGGTGAGCTCGCTTTTCTCGCCAGCGGGTCGCTCTCCCGGCTGTCCAACGTCATCAAGCGCTGCGAACAGCGTGGCTGGGTCGTACGGACCCCGGACCCCGCCGACGGCCGGTACACCCTCGCCGCACTCACCGACGCCGGTTTCGACATCGTGCGCCTGGCAGCACCCACCCACCTGCGCGCCGTACGCCGTACCGTCCTCGACTCGCTCAACACGACCGACCAGAAGGCCCTCGTCCGCATCGCCGAGAAGCTGCGCATCGTCCCGGACGACTTCGGCTGAAGCGGGCATGGCGGGAAGCTCTGAATGATGGTTCACTTCTTTCATGGCCTACCGCAAGACACCGGCCGAGGTGCGTCGCCTCGAAGCCGCCCGGGAACATCTCGTCGTCCGCGCCACCGAGGTCGTGGCGGACGTCGGCTGGGCGCAGGCCTCCGTGACGGCCGTCGCCGACGCCGCCGGGATCGCCGCCGGCTCCGTCTACCAGCACTTCGCGTCCAAGTCCGCGCTCGCCGTGGAGGTGTTCCGGCGCGCCGCACAGCGCGAGGTGGACGTGCTGGGTGAGGTGCTGGAGGGCGACGGCGACCCGGTCGGGCGGCTGCGCCTGGGGGTGGAGGTGTTCGCCCGCCGCGCCCTGGAGAACCCCGGCCTGGCGTACGCGCTGCTCGCGGCGCCCGCCGAACCGGCGGTCGGCGCGGAGCGTCTCGCCTTCCGGCGCCGCTACCGTGCGCTGTTCGCCGCGGTGATCGACGAGGGGATCTCCGCGGAGCTGCTGCCCGGCCAGGACGCGGAGAGCACCGCCGCCGCGCTCACCGGCGCCATCGGCGAGGTCCTGGTGTACCCGCTGAGCGCCTCGGCCGCGCAGGACACCGACCGGCTCATCGACCGCCTCACCGCCCTGGCCCTGCGGTGCGCGGGCGCGGGCGCGCGCCCCTGACCAGGGCCGTCGCCGTCCTGCCCCCGTGCACCCCGCCGCCACCCCGCCTCCCGGAGGAGATCCGATGCCCACGTCCGACGCACCGCGCAGCCACCCCACCGCCGTGACGCACGAGGTGACGAATCAGCCACCGCCGCTCACCGGGCACGACGCCGCCGACGACGCGGTGCTGCTCGAAGGGGTACGCCGCGAGGGCGCGGAGTGGCACATCGACGAGCTGCACCGTTTCGGCCGCTACGTCGGCAGCGAGGAGGCCCAGCGCTGGGCCGACCAGGCCAACCGCCACGAGCCGGAGCTGCGCACCCATGACCGTTTCGGCCACCGGGTCGACGAGGTCGAGTTCCACCCCGCCTACCACTCCCTGATGAGCGCGTCGGTGGGCGCGGGTCTAGCGGGCTCCGCCTGGGCCGACACGCGCCCCGGGGCCCATGTCGCCCGCGCCGGCGGCTTCATGCTGGCCACGACGCTGGAGCAGGGACACCTGTGCCCGGTCTCGATGACGTACGCCGTCGTCCCGGCGCTGCGCCGCTCCCCCGACCTCGCCAAGGTGTACGAACCGCTGCTGACCAGCCGGGTGTACGAGCCCGGCCTGCGCACCCCCACCGCCAAGCAGGGTCTGCTCGCCGGTATGGGCATGACGGAGAAGCAGGGCGGCACCGATGTGCGGGCCAACACCACGACCGCCGTCGAGCAGGCCGACGGCACCTGGCGGCTGCGCGGGCACAAGTGGTTCACCAGCGCCCCGATGAACGACCTCTTCCTGGTGCTCGCCCAGTCGCCCGGCGGACTGTCGTGCTTCCTGGTGCCGCGCGTGCTGCCGGACGGGAGCCGTAACACCTTCCGCATCCAGCGGCTCAAGGACAAGCTCGGAAACCGCTCGAACGCCTCCAGCGAGCCCGAGTTCGACGACACCGTCGCCTGGCTCGTCGGTGACGAGGGCAAGGGGGTGCGGACCATCATCGACATGGTGACGATGACCCGGCTCGACTGCGTCCTCGGTTCCGCCGCGGGCATCCGTGCCGCGCTGGCGCAGGCGGCCCATCACGCTCGCCACCGCTCGGTGTTCGGCGCCAAGCTGATCGACCAGCCCCTGATGCGCAATGTTCTGGCGGACCTGGCCCTGGAGTCCGAGGCCGCCACGACCCTGGCCCTGCGGCTGGCGGGCGCCGCCGACCGTGCGCACCGGGGCGACGGCGGGGAACGTGCCTTCCTGCGCCTGGCCACCGCCGTCGGGAAGTACTGGGTGTGCAAGCGGCAGCCCGTCGCGGTCGCCGAGGCCCTGGAGTGCCTCGGCGGCAATGGATACGACGAGGCGTCCGGCATGCCGCGGCTGTACCGCGAGGCCCCGCTCAACGGCATCTGGGAGGGCTCGGGCAATGTCAACGCCCTGGACATGCTGCGGGCGTTGACGCGTGAGCCCGAGTCCGTCGCGGCCTTCCACGCCGAGATCGAGGCGGCGGCCGGGACGGACGCGCGTCTGGACGCGGCCTGGCGGGAGCTGCGGGACGAGCTGGCGCGCCCGCAGGACGCGCAGCTCCGGGCCCGCCGGGTCGTCGAACGGGCCGCTCTCGTGCTCCAGGGCTCCCTTCTGGTGCGCCACGCACCGGGGGCGGTGGCCGACGCGTTCTGCGCCTCCCGCCTCGCCGGGGATCAGGGGCTCGCCTTCGGCACGCTTCCCGCGGGCACGGACTTCGCGGCGCTGCTGGGGCGGCTGCCGGCCTGACGGCGGAGGTAGGCGTCCAGCTCGGCGGCCCCGGCCAGCATCGCGCGTCCCCGGGCGGTCAGCCGGGCGTGCCAGTCGCCCAGGGCGGCCGCCAGCGGTTCCAGGCCGCCGGCCGCCCGCACCTGGGCGATCAGCGGGGCGATCTGCTCCAGCCGGTAGCCGCCCCGCCTGAGTTGGTGGGCCAGGCCCGCGTCCCGTACGTCGGTCGCGTCGTACACCCGGTACCCGGTCCGCGGGTCGCGGCGCGGGGCCACGAGACCGGCACGCTCCCACTTCCGGAGGGTGGCGGGCCTGATGCCCAGCCTGCCCGCCAGCGGCCCCACGAACATGTCGCCGGGGCCCGATGCCTCGTCAGGTGCGGGCACGGCGCCGGGTGCCAGGTCCCGGAGGGCCTTCTCGACGGCGTGCAGCGTCCGCCGGTCCTCCAGGAGCTGGGCGTGGCTCTCGTCGACGATACGGAACGCCTCCTCCGGCTCGTCGCGGTTCACCGCCCGCATGATCGACGTCGCGCCCCCGTGCCCATGGCCGGGGATCAGTGCGACGAACGCGTCGAGGGCGTGCGCGTGCAGCGGTGTGTAGGTGCGGTAGCCGTGGGGCGTACGTCCGGCGGCCGGGAGGATGCCCGCCTCCTCGTAGTTCCTGACGGCCTGCGTCGACAACCCGTGCCGGCGGGCCAGGTCGACGGGCCTGAGGCGTTCCGTGGTTTGAAGGTTGTGCCGCATGATCCCTGACGCTATCGCGGAAAAGTTTCAACCGAGGGTTCAACGATACGGTTGAAGCCATGGCCAACGACATCAGGGACATCGCCCACGCCGTAGACGCGGCCGCCGTCATGGAGCTGTTCGCCTCCCCGCCCCGGATGCTGGCCCTGGGCGAGCCCACTCACGGGGTGGACGCTCCGCTCCGGCTGCGCAACGCGCTCTTCCGGCAGCTCGTCGAGCGGGAGGGCTACCGGACCATCGCCATCGAGAGCGACTGCGTCGCGGGGCTGCTGGTGGACGACCATGTGACGACGGGCGCGGGTTCGCCGGAGGAGGTGCTGGAGCGGGGCTTCAGCCATGGTCTCGGGGCATCCACGGCCAATCGTGAACTGGTGCGCTGGATGCGTGCGTTCAACGACGGCCGGCCCTCCTCCGACCGGCTTCGCTTCGCCGGTTTCGACGGCCCGCTGGAGATGGCGTACGCCGCGAGCCCCCGGCAGGCCCTCACCCGGCTGCACCGCTGTCTCGCGGACCATGTGGACCCCGATCTGCTCCCCTGCACCGCCGAGACGCTCGACCGCCTGCTCGGCGCCGACGACCGGTGGACCGACCCGGCGGCGATGCTGGATCCGTCCGCGTCGTTCGGGCGGTCGGCCGAGGCCGGGGAACTGCGGCTGCTCGCCGATGATCTGGGCGCGCTGCTCGACGCGTGGACCCCGCGGCTGATCGCACAGACCTCGCGGGACGCGTTCGACCGGGCGCGCCTGTACGCACGGTCCGCCTCGGGTCTGCTGCGCTACCACTTCTGGATGGCCGACACCTCGCCGAGCCGGCTGTCACGGCTGACGGGCCTGCGGGATCAGATGATGGCCGACAATCTCCTCGCGCTCGCCGAGCGGGGGCCGGTCCTGGTGCACGCCCACAACGCCCATCTCCAGCGGGACATGAGCTCGATGCGGATGGGCGGCCGGCGGCTGGAGTGGTGGAGCGCGGGCTCCATCGTCGACGCCCGCCTGGGCGAGGAGTACGGCTTTCTGGCCACCGCCTTCGGCACGATGCGGCACCAAGGGGTCGACGTCCCGCCGCCGGACACCCTCGAAGGGGCTCTGTACGCGCTCCCCGAGGAGGCCGGTCTGCTGGGCGCCTCCGAGCTGGCCGCCGCCCTCGCCGCGACGGGCCCCGTGCGGCGCACCTCCCCGTACTTCGGCTACGCGCCTCTCGACCCGGCGCATCTGGCCCGTATCGACGGCGTGGTGTTCATGAAGGACGTCCCGGAGGGCTGAGGAGCGCGCAGGATCCGCACACCCGGCCGGGTGAATCCCGGCCGGGCAGGAATAGTCGGCCCGGACCGTTGTTGATCACACCATGACTTCTGAGACTTCCGGTACGGGCAGGGCTTTCGGACGCGTGGGGATCTGGAGCGGCGCCCTGCACCCTTCGCGGGTGGACGACGCGGGCAGGGGCGCGATCACCGAGGCGCTCGCCGAGCTCGAAGGGCTGGGGTACGGCACCGTGTGGATCGGGGGCAGTCCGACGCCCGGGGACGCCGCCGCCGTCGTGGCCGCCACCCGTACGCTCACGGTGGCCACCGGCATCCTGAGCATCTGGAACCACACGGCCGAGGAGGTGGCGGCCGGGGTCGCGGCGATCGATCCGGAGGCACGTCGCCGGTTCGTCCTCGGTCTGGGCGTCAGCCACGGACCGATGGTGCCGCAGTACGCGAAGCCGTACAGCGCGATGGTGGCCTACCTCGACGCGCTCGACGCCGCCGAACCGTCCGTGGGCTCCGGACATCGGGTCCTGGCGGCTCTCGGGCCGAAGATGCTGAAGCTCGCGGCCGGCCGGTCGCTGGGGGCGCACCCCTATCTCGTCACCACCGAGCACACCGCGGAGGCCCGCGAGGCGCTCGGCCCCGACGCGCTGCTCGCCCCGGAGCTGACCGTGGTGCTGGACACCGACCTCGATCGGGCCCGCACCACCGCGCGGACGATGCTGGGGATGTATCTCCAACTGCCCAACTACACCGACAACCTGTTGCGCCTGGGGTTCACGGAGGGCGACTTCGACGGCGGCGGCAGCGTCCGCCTGCTCGACGCCCTCTTCGCGCTGGGCGACGCCGAGCAGGTGAGGCGCCGGACCCAGGAGTACCTCGACGCGGGTGCGGACCATGTCGCGTTGCAGGTGCTCACCGCCGAGGAGGGCGGGGCGGGGCTGCCGCGGGCCGCATGGCGTGAGCTGGCCGAGGCGTTCGGCGACGGGCTCTGACGCACCCGAGCCCCACCTGTCGACACGTCGCACCCGTCGTCCCGAGCGGCTGGTCCTCGCCGACCTCGGGCCCGGTCTTCCCGCGCCTCGTGAGCCGGCCTTCCCGTGCCTCTTCCCGGCACCGCGGAGGCCGCGCCTCCGCGCTTCGGGCGCCATTCGGGCATCGATCACGGGAAAACGGGCGTCCCGGGCGACCGGATCAACGGCCGCACCGGCCCTGACCAGCACCGCCGTATTCACGGAAACGGGCATGAACGGACCGAGCGGATCTGGTGAAGCGGCTGTTCGTGGCCCCGGTACTGCTTGTACAAACGACACATGAGCCCGAACGGACAAGCGGGCCCTGCCCGTAACGGGCCCAGCAGCGACCAGGGAAGTGCGCCGTGGACACCGAGGAACGCCGGCGGGGAATTCTGGACACGGCCCGGCGGGAGGGGTCGGTCGGGGTGAACGCCCTCGCGGACCTGTTCAAGGTGGCCAAGGAGACCGTCCGTCGCGATCTGCACGTGCTGGAGGAGCACGGGCTCGTCCGGCGGACCCACGGCGGCGCCTACCCGGTGGAGTCGGCCGGTTTCGAGACCACGCTCGCCGTCCGCACCACCCGTAACGTTCCGCAGAAGTCGCGGATCGCGGCCGCCGCCGCCGATCTGCTCGGCGACGCCGAGACGGTCTTCGTCGACGAGGGCTTCACCCCGCAGCTGGTGGCCGAGGCGCTTCCCCAGAACCGGCCGCTGACCGTGGTCACCGCTTCCCTGGCCGTCGCCACCTCCCTCGCCGGGGCGGAGAAGACCTCGGTGCTGCTGCTGGGCGGCCGGGTGCGCGGCTCGACGATGGCGACCGTCGACCACTGGGCCTCCCGGATGCTCGCGGACTTCGTCATCGACCTGGCGTATCTCGGGGCCAACGGCATCTCCCGCGAGTACGGCCTCACCACCCCGGACCCCGCCGTCGCCGAGGTGAAGGCGCAGGCGCTGCGGAGTTCGCGGCGGCGGATCTTCGCCGGGATCCACAGCAAGTTCGGGGCGGTGAGCTTCTGCCGGTTCGCCGGGGTCGGTGACTTCGAAGCGATCGTCACCGACGCCGGGCTCCCCTCGGCCGAGGCCCAGCGCTACTCCCTCCTGGGCCCCCAGGTCATCCGCGTCTGACCGGGCCCCCCGCCGGTACCGCCACCGCACGGCTCCCGCAGCCGCTCCCCAAACCACCGCTCCACCCCACCCGCCGGGGCCTGGCTCGCCATGCCCTCAACGACCCGATCACCGAGCCGCTACGACTGATCAGGAGCCCCCATGCCTCATCCAGGACGCCGCCGCCGACCACGTATGCGCGGTCGGACCTGTGCCGTGACCGCCGCCCTGGCCCTGCTCGCCACCGGCTGTGCCGGAGCGGGCGGGACCTCCTTCGGCGGCGGTGACGCGCTGAACGTACTGATGGTGAACAACCCGCAGATGGTCGAGTTGCAGAAGCTGACGGCGAAGCACTTCACGAAGGAGACCGGCATCAAGGTCCACTTCACGGTGCTGCCCGAGAACGACGTACGCGACAAGATCAGCCAGGACTTCTCCAACCAGGCCGGTCAGTACGACATCGCCACCATCAGCAACTTCGAGCTGCCGTTCTTCGCGAAGAACGGCTGGCTCCACCCCCTCGACGACTACGCGAAGGCCGACACCGCCTTCGATCAGGAGGACATCCTTCAACCGCTCCAGGACTCGCTGACCGCCGAGGACGGCAAGCTCTACGCCCAGCCGTTCTACGGGGAGTCGTCCTTCCTGATGTACCGCAAGGACGTCTTCGAGGAGCAGGGCCTCACGATGCCCGAGAAGCCGACCTGGGAGCAGGTGGCCGAGCTCGCCGAGCAGACGGACGGGGCGGAGCGCGGGATGAAGGGCATCTGCCTGCGCGGTCTCCCGGGCTGGGGCGAGGTCATCGCCCCGCTGACCACCGTCGTCAACACGATGGGCGGCACCTGGTTCACCGAGGACTGGGAACCGCGCCTGACCGCACCTGAGTTCAAGAAGGCGACGAAGTTCTATGTCGACCTGGTGCGCAAGCACGGTGAGCTCGGCGCGCCGCAGTCCGGCTACGCCGAGTGCCTGAACAACATGACGCAGGGCAAGACCGCCATGTGGTACGACGCCACCGCGGGCGCCGGTTCCCTGGAGGCGAAGGGCTCCCCGGTGAAGGGGAAGATCGGTTACGTCCCCGCCCCCGTCGAGCGGACCGACAGCTCCGGCTGGCTCTACACCTGGGCCTGGGGGCTGCAGAAGGCGTCCAAGAAGTCCGACGACGCCTGGAAGTTCGTCTCCTGGGCCTCCAGCAAGGAGTACGAGGAGCTCGTCGGGGCCACCAGTGGCTGGTCCAACGTGCCCGCCGGCAAACGGGCCTCCACCTACGCCAACCCGGACTACCGGGCGGAGGCCGGCGCGTTCGCCGACGTGACCGAGCGGGCCATCTCCGAGGCCGATCCGAAGAACCCGGGCACCCAGCCCCGCCCGACGGCGGGCATCCAGTTCGTCGGCGTACCGGAGTTCACCGATCTGGGCACCCGGGTGGCGCAGGAGATCAGCGCCGCCATCGCGGGCCGCCAGTCGGTGGACGCCGCGCTCGCCGCCTCCCAGAAGCTGGCCGAGAAGGTCGCGGAGGAGTACCGATGACCGTCACCGCAACCAGAGAGACCACGGCCTCACCGCAGGCTCCGGCGAAGAAGCCGGGCGCCGGGAACCGTCGGCGCGCCTGGGCGACCCGCGCTCCCCTGCTGCCCGCGCTGATCTTCCTGATCGCCGTCACCCAGCTGCCCTTCGTGGCGACCCTGGTGATCTCGCTCTTCGACTGGAACTCCCTCAAGCCGGAGAAGCGCCACTTCACCGGGTTGTCCAACTACGCATCGGTCTTCACCGACGAGGCGTTGCGCGAATCGGTCGTGACGACCGTCGTCCTGACCGCGTCCGTCGTGATCGTCAGCGTCGTGCTGGGGCTCGTCTTCGCCCTGCTGCTGGACCGCACCTTCTTCGGCCGGGGATTCGTCCGCACCCTGCTGATCACCCCGTTCCTGCTGGTGCCGGTCTCCGCCGCGCTGCTGTGGAAGCACGCGCTCTACAACCCGGAGTACGGGCTGTTCAACGGGGCGCTCACCTGGTTCGGCGAGCTGTTCGGCATCGAGTCCATGGTGCAGCCCGAGTGGACCACCGAGATGCCGCTGATCGCCATCGAGGCGTCGCTGGTGTGGCAGTGGACGCCGTTCATGATGCTGATCCTGCTGGCCGGGCTGCAGAGCCGGCCGGCCGAGATCATGGAGGCGGCGCGGCTGGACGGGGCCGGGCCCTGGCAGATATTCCGCTATCTGACCCTGCCGCATCTGCGCCGCTACCTCGAACTGGGCATCCTGCTCGGGTCGGTGTACATCGTGCAGAACTTCGACGCGGTGTTCACGATCACCTCCGGCGGTCTCGGCACCGCCAACCTCCCGTACACCGTCTACGAGACCTTCTACCGGGCCCATGAGTACGGGCTGGCGTCCGCCGCGGGTGTGGTCGTGGTGATCGGCACGATCATCATCGCCACCTTCGCGCTCCGGGTGGTCTCCTCCCTCTTCCGTGAGGAGGCGAGCCGCGCATGAGCGTCTCGACCGCGACATCCGTGTCCGCATCCGCCGCTTCCGCCGACGCCACCACGCGCAAGGCGCGTCGGCGCTCGGCCGCCCTGGGCGTGGTCGCCTGGGTGGTGGGGATCGGCTTCTGTCTGCCCGCGCTGTGGATGGTGCTGACGTCCTTCCACGCGGAGGCCGACGCGGCGACCAACCCGCCCTCGCTCGCCGCCGCGCTGACGCTGGACGGCTACCGCACGTTCTTCGGCGGCGGAGGCGGCCCGACGCCGTGGCCCCCGCTGGTCAACTCGCTGGCGGCCTCGTTCTTCTCGACCGTGCTGGTGCTGCTGCTCGCGCTTCCGGCCGCGTACGCGCTGTCCATCCGACGGGTGCGCAAGTGGACGGACGTGATGTTCTTCTTCCTGTCCACCAAGATGCTCCCGGTGGTCGCCGGACTGCTGCCGGTGTACCTGTTCGCGAAGAACACCGGCCTGCTGGACAACATCTGGCTGCTGGTCCTGCTCTACACCTCGATGAACCTGCCGATCGCGGTGTGGATGATGCAGTCCTTCCTCGCCGACGTCCCCGTCTCCATCATCGAGGCGGCGCAGGTCGACGGGGCCCGGCTGCCGACCGTGCTGCGCCGGGTGGTCGCCCCGGTCGCCGGTCCCGGGATCGCCGCGACCGCCCTGATCTGCTTCATCTTCAGCTGGAACGAGCTGCTGTTCGCACGGGTGCTGACCGGCGTGGTCGCCGGTACCGCACCCGTCCATCTGACCACCTTCGTCACCAGCCAGGGTCTCTTCCTCGCCCAGCTGTGCGCGGCGTCCGTGGTCGTGTCCCTGCCGGTGCTCGTCGCCGGCTACGCCGCCCAGGACAAACTCGTCCAGGGCCTCTCGCTGGGAGCAGTCAAATGAGGGCAGCCATCGTCGAATCCGTCGGCAAGGTCTCCGTGACCACCGTCGCGGACCCCACGCCCGGCCCCCGCGACGTGGTCGTCAAGGTCGCCTCGTGCGGTCTGTGCGGCACCGATCTCCACATCCTCCAGGGCGAGTTCGCGCCGACCCTGCCGATCGTCCCGGGGCACGAGTTCGCCGGGGAGATCGTGGGCCTGGGCAAGGACGTCACCGAGCTGTCCATCGGCGACAAGGTGGCCGTGGACCCCTCGCTGCACTGTCACGAGTGCCGATACTGCCGTTCGGGCCGGGGCAACCTCTGTGACAACTGGGCGGCGATCGGTGTCACGGTGCCCGGCGGCGCGGCGGAGTTCGCGGTGGCGCCGGTCGCCAACTGCGTACGCCTGCCGGAGCACATCGACGTCCGGGACGCGGCGCTGATCGAGCCGTTGTCCTGCGCGGTGCGCGGCTACGACGTCCTCAACGGCAATCTCGGGGCCCAGGTGCTGATCTACGGGTCCGGGACCATGGGGCTGATGATGCTGGAGCTGGCCAAGCGCACCGGCGCCGCGTCGGTGGACGTGCTGGACGTCAACGCCCAGCGGCTGGCCACCGCGACGACGCTCGGCTGCACCGGTGCGGCGGCCCGTGCCGAGGAGCTGGACCGTCCGGGCGGCTGGGACGTGGTCATCGACGCGACGGGCAACGCCGGGGCGATCCAGGACGGTCTGGGGAGGGTCGCCAAGGGCGGTACGTTCCTCCAGTTCGGGGTCGCCGACTACGCGACGACGGCGGTGATCGAGCCGTACCGGATCTACAACCAGGAGATCACCATCACCGGCTCGATGGCGGTCCTGCACAGTTACGAGCGGGCCGCCGCGCTCTTCGCGAGCGGGGTGCTGGACGCGTCGGTGTTCATCAGCGACCGGCTGCCGCTGGAGCAGTACCCGCAGGCGATCGAGCGCTTCCAGGCGGGCATCGGCCGCAAGATCGTGGTGGAGCCGTGACGGAGTCCGCGCTCCCGGACGCCGCTCCGGACCCCGGCGCCGTCCTCGTGCTGGGCGAGGCGCTGGTGGATCTGGTCCCGGCCGGCGGTGACTCCGGGGTGCTGTCGGCCCAGCCGGGCGGCGCGCCCGCGAACGTCGCGGTGGGCCTGGCCCGGCTCGGCGGGCGGCCGTCCTTCGTGGGCGGGCTCGGCGACGACGCCTTCGGGCGCCGTATCGAGGCGTGGCTGTCCGGTGCGGGCGTCGACCTCTCGCTGAGCGCCCGGCCGGCGCTGCCCACGGCGCTCGCGGTGGCCGACCTGGGCGATCACGGGAACACGTACCACTTCCATCTCCGGGACACGGCGACCTTCCGGCTGCCGGACCGGGCGCCGGAGGCGGCGCGCTTCGGCGCGGTGTACGTGGGCGGGCTCGCCGCGGTGGTGGAGCCGGCGGCCGGCGTCGTGGCCGCGACCGCGCGGGCTGCCTCCCGCGCGGGGCTGCTCGTGGTGGACCCGAATGTGCGTGAGGACCGGACGCTCGATCCGGTGCGGAGCCTGGAGCGGCTGCGCGAGCTGTGCTCGCTGGCGCAGGTCGTGAAGGCGAGCGACGAGGACCTGGTGCGGCTGTGGCCGGACGCGGCCCCGGAGGAGAGCTGCCGCAGGCTGGCCGGGCAGGGGCGGCTGGTGGTGATGACACGGGGGGCGCGGGGCGCGACCGCGTACGTCCATGACGCCCCGGCGGTCTCGGTCCCCGCCCTGCCGGTGCGGGTGGTGAACACCATCGGCGCGGGCGACGCGTTCATGGCGGGGATGCTGACCTGGCTCGGGGCGGAGGCCGGGTGGGATCCGGCGCTGTCCGCCGGGCGGACGAAGGCGATGCTGGAGTACGCGGTCGGGACGGCGGCGTCGGTCTGCGCCAGGGCGGGAACGGAACCCACGGCACCGCTTGGGGTGTGAACCCGGCGCTGGTCGGGCATCACCATCGGGACCCGAGTTCCGCACGGCCCTCCCCCGGCCCACGGAAACGCCGCGGCCCCACCGGGCTCCTCCGCCCGGTGGGGCCGCGGCGTCGTCTCAGCTCTGCGGACGCTTGCCGTGGTTCGCGCCGTTCTTCCGGCGGGCCTTCTTCTTACGACGTCGCTTCGAGGACATCGACCCCTCCTTCTCTCTGCGGTGTGCTTCCGTAGCGGGCGGTCACCGGGCGGCACGGCCCGGAGATCACCGGGACGCCTGCCCAGGGACACCGTGGCAAACACCTGGTGCGCATGCAACCGGCGGTGCGCGGCGGGCGGGTGTGGACAGGTGTGCGGAGTGTGCCGGTCAGGCGTCGGGCGCGCCGGCTCCGATCACCCGGGCGGTGTACCGCGCCAGGTGGGCGCGGATCTCCTCGTGCGACATGCCCTGCTCAGCGACCAGGTGTTCGACGAGATCCGCGCGGGTGGCCGCCAGCAGGGCGTGGGCGGCGAACGCGCTGTCGGCGAGGCCGTCGATCCGCTCCAGCATGTCCCGCAGGACGCGGTGCCAGCGTTCGTAGTGCTCGGCCCGGTAGGGCCCCGCGTCGCCGGTGTCCTCCAGGGCGAGGGCGAGATGACGGTTGTCGAGCTTGAGGCACAGGACGGCATCGAGCAGGGCGGGGATCCGCCGGTGCGGCGGGGTGGCGGGGCCGAGCGGCGGGGGGCCGTCCTCGACGGCGGCCCTGACCGGTTCGAGGCGGGTGGCGAACAGCTCCCGGATCAGCCCGGTGCGGTCGCCGAAGCCGCGGAAGAGGGTCGCCTTGCCGACGCCGGCCGCCGCCGCGATGTCGGCCATCGTGATGGTCGCGGGGCTCTCGCTGCGGGCGAAGAGCTCATCGGCCGCGGCGAGGACGGCCGCACGGTTGCGGACGGCGTCCTTGCGGGGTGTGCGGGCGGTCATGGCGCTCCTCGATTGCAAAACGGACCAGCGGTCCGTATCGTCGGGCATGAAACGGACCCAGGGTCCACATTCTAGGTGACGGAGCCTCCATGAACCCCGACTCAGCCCCCGCGACCCTGGTCATCGGCGCGACCGGCACCACCGGAAGCCGCGTCGCCGCCCGGCTCTCCGCCGCGGGCCACCGGGTGCGCGCCGCCTCCCGGACCGCCCGCGCGGTCCCCGGCGCCGAGGAGGTCCGCTTCGACTGGGAGGACCCCACGAGCCACGGCCCGGCGCTGACCGGAGTGGACCGGGTCTATCTGGTGCCGCCGGTCGGCCACCCGGAGCCCGCCGGGCCGATGCTGCCCTTCCTGGAGCGGGCCCGCGACGCCGGTGTGGGCCGCGCGGTGCTGCTCAGCTCCTCCGCGATCCCCTCCGGCGGGCCCGCGACCGGCCTCGTCCACCAGGCCCTGCCGGACCTCTTCGGCGCGTGGGCGGTGCTGCGGCCGTCCTGGTTCATGCAGAACTTCACCGGCGCCCATCTGCACGCGCTCAGCATCCGCGAGGCCGGGGTCATAAGGACGGCCACGGGCGACGGGCGGGTCCGGTTCGTGGACGCGGAGGACATCGCCGCCGTCGCCGTGCACGCCCTCACCGACGAGCGGTCCCCCGACACCGACCTGGTCATCACCGGGCCCCAGGCGCTGAGTTACGACGAGGTCGCGGCGGCCGTCGGCCGGGGCACCGGACGGCCGGTGGTCCATGAGCGCCTGGGGCACGGGGCGATGCGCGACCGGCTCGCCGCCTCCGGGATACCCGTCCCGTTCGCGGAGCTGCTCGCCGGACTGGACCGCACCATCGCCGAGGGGGCCGAGGACCGGGTCACCGACACCGTGCTGCGCGTCACCGGGCGGCCGCCGGGCGACTTCGACACGTTCGTGGCACGGGAGTTGCGGCCGTTGACGGACGGGGCCGTCGCTCAGGGCCGGTAGCGCAGCGGATGGTCGTCCGGCACCTCGACGACCGCGATCCGCACCCCGTCGGGATCCTCGATCCACATCTCGACCAGCCCCCAGGGCTCACGTTTCGGCGGCCGCAGGACGCTCACGCCCTTCGCCCGCAGTTCCTCGTGGGCGGCCTCGGCGTCGTCGACCTGGAGCCAGATCCGCACGGCCGGGGAGGGCGGCTCCTCGCTCCGGCCGGAGACCTCCAGGAACCCGCCGCCGAGGAAGTAGACCGTGCCGCGCTCGGGGCCCGTGCCGAACTCCCGGTAGACGGCGAGGCCCAGGGCCTCGCCGTAGAAGGCGCGGGAACGCTCGGGGTCGGTGGGGTGCAGCAGAATCCTGCTGCCCAGTACGTGCACCATGGGCCGAGCGTACGCCGTCGGACCGGGCCCGCGGGGCGGGTTCCCGGGTCCGTCAGTTGCTCAGTTCGTCGATGAAGTCGTCCGTGCACCGGTTCTCGGCCGCCTGGCCACTGGCCCGGTCCACACAGTCCTCGAAGTTCTTGAACTCCTCGGAGTCGAACACGGAGATGGCCACCACGAGGACGACCGCGGACCCGATGAGCCCGAGCGCCCCGAACACGGCCCCGACTATCGCCATCGTCCGGCGCGGCGCGCGGCCCTGGCGGGTGCGGAGCGCGGCGACGATGCCGAAGACGATGGCGAGCAGACCGAGGAGCAGCCCGCCCAGCACGGTCCAGAAGAGCAGGCAGGCGACGAGGCCCAGGACGAGCGCGGCGACCGCGAAGCCGTTCGTCCGTGCGGGCGCCTGGCTGCCGTAGGGGTCCTGACCGGCCGCGGGCTGCCCCGGGTACGAGGGATCCGGGTACGAGGGAAGGGACATCGGGATGGTGCTCCTGTTCTCCTGGCTTCCCGTGCACCTGCCCCGCGCGGCGGCCGCCAATCGCCGCTTTGGTCACGCTCCGGCAACTAAATGCGCTGGCCAGGGGCTTCCCGGTGGAGCTCGGCCGAGAGGTGGTGCTGCAACGGCAGGCCGATCGCGGCGAGATCGTGGACGAAGGCGAGCGTGTCCCGGTCCGTCAGCGTGTAGCGGCGGCGGGTGGCCTCGACCTCCTTGGCGGTGGGGGCGAGCGACACCTGCTCGGTGGTGAGATCGACGACGCCGTCGCGGGCGTGGCCCGACGAGATCTCCGCGATGCCGGTGGGCTGGGTGATCAGGGCCTCCACCCGGCCGTCCGGCTGCAGCCGCCACCAGCCGCTCTCCCGGGCGGACGGCCGCAGGGGTTGCCCGTCGGCGTCGAGCAGCCAGGCCCGCGCCTCGTACGCGAGGAAGGGCCGTCCGTCGTGGCTGAAGGTGACTTCCTGCGCATACGTGAACTCCGCCTCCAGCGTCGGATACCCGCCGCGGCCCGTGCCCCGCCAGGTGCCGAGGTATCCGGTCACCGGGGCGAGCAGCGGATGCGGTGCGGGGGACGCGTCCGGGCGGAGGGCGTCGGGGAAGGGGAGTTGACGGACGGGGTCGTGCATGAGGGTGTGCGCTCCTGGGTCGGGTCGGGCCGGCTCGGAGTCGCAGCCTAGGGGGTCGGAGCGGGTGACGACGGCAGCCCCGCACGGGTGTGCGGGGCTGCCGTCGGCGGGAGTTCAGTTGTGGGCGAGCAGGGCGTTCTCGTCGAGGCGGATGATGCGGGGAAGCCGTTTGATGGTGGCTTCGCGGTGGGCGATGACGATGAGGGTGCGGTCGGCGCGCAGGGTGTCGATGGCGGATTCCAGGGTGCGCGCCGTCTCGGGGTCGATGTCGGCGGTGGCTTCGTCGAGGACGAGGACCGCCGGGTCCAGGAGCGCCGCGCGGACCAGGCCGATCAGCTGGAGTTCACCGGCCGAGAGCCGGCCCGTACCGCGTCCGAGGTCGGTGTGCAGGCCCTCGTCGAGCGAGGCGATCCAGTCGGCCAGGCCCAGGTGTTCGACCGCCTCGGCGATGCGGTGCTCGTCCGGGTCGCCGGGCACCAGGCGGAGGTTGTCGAGGAGCGTCCCCTCGATCATGTGGACGCGCTGCGGGATCAGGACGATCCGGCGTCGCAGTTCGGCGGGGTCGAGGGCGGCGAGGTCGTGGCCGTCGTAGCGGATGGTGCCGCTGTCCGGGGTGTAGAGGCCGGTCATCAGTTTGGCGAGGGTCGTCTTGCCGGAGCCGGTGGGGCCGACGAGCCCGACCCGTTCGCCCGCCTCCACCCGTACGGAGAGTCCGCCCAGGACTTCGGTGCCCGCCACGTAGGAGTAGTGGAGGTCCTCGATGTCCAGGGCGCCGCGTTCGGCGGTGACCGGGCCCCGCGGCGCGGCGTCGTCCGGCGCCGGCCGGGGGGCGTGGATCCCGGCGCGGGGGGCCGTGGTGGTCAGCAGGTCGAGCAGCCGGGCGAGGCCGACGAGGGAGATCTGCACCTGTCCGACGAGGTTGGACGCCTGGGTGGCGGAGTCGAACAGCTGGCGGGTGGCGAGGATGAAGACGACGACCGTGCCGACGCTGATGGAGCCCCGGGCGGCGAGCCAGCCGCCGACCAGCAGGAGCACGGCCGTCGTGAGGCTCTGGACGATCCGGGCGAGGCTGATCAGGAACAGGCTGCGCTGGCTGCGCCGGGCCGCGCGGTAGCGCCGTTCGTTGTCCGCGAGGAAACGCTCGCGCCAGAAGCCGGTGCCGCCGCCGGTCCGGAGCATCTCGCGGGACTGCACGAGCTCGCGGTAGGTCGTGGCGACGGTGCCGGCGGCGGCGGCCTCGGCGGCGAAGGCCGGGTTGGCGGCCTTCTTGAAGAGCCGCAGGACGGCGACGATGGCGGGGACGAACACTAGGGCCAGGGCGAGGGTCAGCAGCGGTGAGTAGGTGAGCAGCAGGACGGTCGTGAAGAGGAGGTACGCGGCGACGGTGAGGACGTCGGGGAGCTGGCTGCGCACGAAGTTGGCGAGGTCGGCGATCTCGGTGGTGGTGCGTCGGAGCAGATCGCCCGAGGGGTGGGCTTCGAGGAAGCGGAGCGGGGCGCGGGAGAGCCGGGTGACGGCCAGTTCGCGCAGGGCGCGCACGACGCGTTCGCCGACGGCGATGAGCAGCAGTTCGGACTGGCGGAACAGGAACAGCCGCAGCAGCGCCAGTACGGTCAGGGCGGCGACGGCGGTGAAGAGGCCGGAGCGGTCCCGCTCCAGGATCTGGTCGACGCCCGCGCCGATGACGGCGGGCACGGCGACGGTGGTGGCGGTCGCGGCGGCGCCGGCCAGCAGCGCGAGGGTGATGCCGCGGCGCTCGGGGCGCATATGGGGCCAGGCCCTGCGCAGGACGCGGCGCTGGTCGGGGGTCGCGCTCAGGCGCTGGTGCTCAGCCACCGGTGGTCACCCGCTCTTCCATGTCGTCGGGGGCGGCCGCCTCGGCCGGGGCGAGGGTCAGGGTGCGGTCGGCCGCGTCGAGGAAGCCGCCGCGGTGGGTGGCGCAGACGATCGCGGTCTCGCCGGACCAGGCACGCAGCCTCTCCAGCAGGGTGCGTTCGGTGGTCGTGTCGATCGCGGAGGTGATGTCGTCGAGGAGGAGGACGGGGGGCTTGCGCAGGACGGCGCGGGCGAGGGCCAGGCGTTGGAGCTGGCCGCCGGAGAGGGTGCTGCCGCGTTCGCCGACGAGGGTGTCGAGGCCGTCGGGGGCCGTGTCGAGGTAGTCGTCGAGGGCGGCGGTACGGCAGGCGCGGCGCAGTTCGTCGTCGGTGTGGGCGGAGCCGAGGCGGAGGTTGTCGGCGAGGGTGCCGCTGACGGTGACGGGGCGCTGGGGTACGTAGCCGAGCCGGGCGTGGACCTCGGCGGTGTCGGCCTCCTCCAGCGGGCGGCCCCCGAAGCGCACGGTGCCGGTGGTGGGCGGGAGCAGTCCGGCGAGGATCCTCAGCAGGGTCGTCTTGCCGGAGCCGGTGGGGCCGGTCACGGCGACGAGTTCGCCGGGGCGGACGGTGAGGTCGACGGGGGCCAGGATCAGATGGCCGCCCGCGCTGTTGCTGATTCCCTCGGCGGTGAGGTCGCCGGTCGCGGGCAGCGGCTCCGTGCCCGGGGCGCGGTCGGTGGGGTGCGGCAGCAGGACGTCCTGGAGGCGGCGGGCCGCGGTGGTGGCCTGGCTGAGCTGGCTGATCCGCAGGGTGATGACGCCGACCCACAGGACGAGCATGCTCATCCAGCTGGTGAAGGCGACGATACCGCCGACGGACATGGTGCCGCGCAGCACGGCGACGCCGCCGAGGCCGAGGCCGGCGCCGATGGCGAGGGCGGGCACGAAGGGCGAGAGGGCGGCCCAGCCGGCGGAGACCCGGCCGGTGGTGAGCGTGTGTTCGGTGACGGTGGCGCTGCGCTCGTGGTGGCGTCGCACCAGGGCGGGTTCGCCGCCGAGGCCGCGGACCGCGGCGCTGGCGGAGAGCAGTTCCTCGACGGCGTCGGCGCGGCTGCCGTGGGCGGCGGAGAGCGCGGTGTTGGCCGCGCCGAACCGCTTGGGGAACCAGTAGGTGTTGATCCAGACCAGGGGCGGCACGCACAGGAGGCAGATCAGGGCGAGGAGCGGATCGAGCCGCATGATCGCGACGATCATCACGACGAAGCCGGTGACGCCGGTGAGGAAGGAGGCGACGCCGGAGAGCCAGCCGCGGACCAGGTCCACGTCGCGGGTGCCGCGCATGCCGAGGTCGCCCTCGCCGTACCGGGCGACGGCCCGGGCGTCGAGGCGGGAGACCCGGTCGGCCAGCGCGATGTAGAGGCGGTTGCCCTGAGTGGTGGCGAGGAGCGTGGAGTACCAGCCGAGGACCATCTCCGCGAGGGCGGCGAGGATGCCGGCGCCGACGATGATCAGGGCCCAGTGCCACAGGGCGGAGCGGTCCTCGTGGACGATGCCCTGGTCGACGGCGCGTTCGATGAACCAGGGCAGGGCGATCAGGGCGAGCTGGTAGACGAGTCCGCCGAGGACGGCGAGCGCGGCGAGGCCGGGGCGGTCCCTCAGACAGCCCGCGAGGAGTCTCAGCCCGTCGCGGGTGGTGGGCTCGTACGGGCGCGGCTGCTCGGCCGGGGCGTTCACGCTCCACCCCGTCCGGAGGTGCGGGGGCTCTCGCCCCGGGCGGCCGCGCTCGCGGCTTCGGAAGGGCGGGCGAAGAAGTCGAGCATGGCGGCGTTGACCTCCGCGGGGCGTTCGAGATGGCCGTAGTGGCCGCAGCGTTGGATCTCGGTGTAGCGGGCTCCGGGGACGGTGTCGGCGATCTCCCGGGTGGCAGCTGCCGGGATCATGACGTCGTCGGCGAAGCCGATGCACAGGAGCGGTACGTCGAGCGTGGCGTACCGGGGCAGCCGGTCGATGTCGCCCATCGCTTCGTACTGGGCGCGGACGCCCGGGCCCGTCGCGCCGTCGGCGTACGTGAAGACGTCGAGCCAGTCCCGTACGGCGCTCGGGTCGCGCAGTGTGTGCGGCGAGAGGTAGCACAGGGCCTTGAAGACGGCCTGGTGCGAGGCGGGGACGGCGGCTCCGCTGTCGTACAGGTCGGCGGCCGCGCGGGAGACGGCGGAGCCGAAGGGGTCGACGCGGGCCCGGCCGGCCATCAGCACGGCCTGGCCGACGAGTTCGGGCCGGGTGAGGAGGAGTTCGCCGACGATCGACGCGCCGAGGGAGAAGCCGACGACGCGGCAGGGCGGGAGGGCCAGGTGCTCGATCAGCGCGGCCAGGTCGGCGGCCATGGCCTCCAGGGTGATGCCGCCGGGAGGTAAGGCGTTCGGCGGGATGCCGCGGTTGTCCGGGGCGATGACCCGGTAGCCCGCGGTGACCAGGGCGGGGGTCTGGTGGGCGCGCCAGGCGGTGCGGGTGGCGCCCGTGCCGTTGACGAGCAGCACCGGCTCTCCGTCGCCGCCCGTGTCGTCGTACACGAGGTCGATGCCGTTGAGGAATGCGGAAGGCATGGTGGGGGTCAGACCTCGCTGTCCTGGGTTTCGCCCTGGGTCCAGTAGGCGGTCAGGTGGGTGTCGGCGCGGTCGAGGCCGCGGACATGGACGAAGTGGTGGCGCAGCTCCCGCATGACGCCGCGTTCCGCGCCGCCCCACACCCGGCCTTTTCCGTCCGGGAGTCGGAGGGTGGTGGCGTGTTCGCGCAGGAGGTCGCCGTGGGCGCGGTCGTGGCGGTGGAGCCAGGTGACGGTGGCGTCGGCCCGGGTGGGCAGGGGCTGTTCCTCGGCCCGGTCGGCGACCTCGACGACGGCCAGGACCCGGTGGCCCGGCGGGAGTTCTTCGAGGATCGCGCCGATGGCGGGCAGTGCCGTCTCGTCGCCCAGGAGGAGGGTCCAGTCGGTGACGGGAGCCACCGGGTAGGCCGGGCTCGGGCCGAACCAGATCACCTCGTCCCCCGGCCGGACCCGCTCGGCCCATCCGGAGGCGAGCTGGTCGGGGCCGTGCAGCACGAAGTCCATGTCGACCTCGCGGAGTTCGGGACGGTGGTCGCGGATGGTGTAGCGGCGCAGGCGCGGCTTGGCGACGGGCAGCAGGGCTCGGGCCGCATCGCTCGTGAAGGGCCTGGGCAGTTCGACGCCGGGCTCGTAGAAATAGAGGGCGACATGCTGATCGCTCCCGTTGCTGCTGAATTCTGACAGGTCCTCACCTCCCAGGGTCAGCCGGACCATGCGGGGCGTGATGCGTCGCATGCTGCGCACGGTGGTCACATGTATGCGCCCTGGCCTGCGGTTTCGGTGCTCGTCGGTCGCGGCCGTACTCATGGCGTGCGGACTCCTCATGACTGATCGGGACGGTCGGCTCCCTGAATCCTGCCCGGAAGCGATAGGTTAGGCATACCTTACTTCCGGCTGCGTCCTGATGCGGTCGGAAGATCTCTCTGTTCCTGAACGAAGGAGTGAACATGGCACGTTCACGTTTCCTGTCCGCACCGGTGGAGCGCAGGCGCGTCCTCGGCGGACTCACGGGTGCCGCGGCGGCGTTAGGGCTGACGGCCTGTGGCGTGAGCGAGTCCGACGGCAAGACGTCGGACGGCGGCTCGAAGGAGCCGTCCGGCGCGGCGACGCGCAGCCTGGAGACGGACAACGGGACCGTGAAGGTCCCGCAGGACCCCAAGCGTGTGGTGGTTCTGGAGAACTACGACGCGTTGATGCTCCTCGACCTCGGAATCGTTCCCGTCGGCATCCCCGACGGGGCGGCCAACCCTCAGCTGTTGCCCAAGGACAGCTACGAGCAGCTCAAGGACGTCGCCACGATCGGCGCGTCGGGTACGCCCAACTCCCAGGCCATCGCGGCACTGAAGCCTGATCTGATCATCGATCAGTTCTACAAGGAGAAGTCGGCCCCGCTCAAGACCATCGCGCCGGTGGCCTACTTCGACTGGCACACCAGCGGGGCGTTCTGGAACGAGCAGATCGCCAAGGTGGCGAAGGCGGTCAACCGCGAGAGCCGGCTGGCCGAGAAGAAGAAGGAGTACGAGGACCGGATCGCGGAGGTGAAAACCGCCTACCGCAAGCAGATCGAGACCACCACCTGGGCCCCGCTGAGCGGTGGCCCGAACGGCAAGTTCTTCCTCGGGACGCCGCTGGTCACCGTGATGCACGATGTCGGTCTGCGGATCGGGGCGGGGCTGCCCGAGAAGGAGGCGGGCTTCGTGCCGAAGAGCTACGAGGAGATGGACGTCCTCAAGGACTGCGACGCGCTGATCTACTCGGTGCAGGCCGACGGCAAGGCGACGCCCACCACCCAGCAGCTGCTGGACCACAAACTGTGGAAGGGCGTGCCCGCGGTCAAGGCCGGACGGGCCTTCCCCTCGCGGCACTTCGTGATGGCCAACTACACCTTCGCCATCGCCACGGTCGACGAGATCGAGGGCATGCTCAAGAAGATGTAGCGGGCCGCCGGGCAGTGTCGCGCCCGTGGTCCGTGGGGCGCACCCGAGGGGGATCCGGCACTGGCCGGATCCCCCTCGGGCCTGGTACGTCCGGTCAGCCACCGTCGCGCCCGCCGGCAGCGGGCGTGCTCGTGCCCTGCCGCCGCAGTACGGCGGCGAGACCGGCGGCCGTGCGGTGCCGGAAGACGTCGCGCGGGGCGGCCTCCCAGCCCCCGGCCCGCAGGACCCCGGCCAGCCGCACCGTGACGATGCTGTCGCCGCCGAGCGCGAAGAAGTCGTCGTCCGCACCGATCCTGGGCAGCGAGAGCACTTCGGCCATGGCGGCGCACACCGCGCTCTCCCGCTCCCCCGCGGGCTCCCGGCCGCCGACCGCCGCGCCGAAGTCCGGGGCGGGCAGCCGGTCCCGGTCCAGCTTGGCGTTGGCGGTCATGGGCAGCGTCTCCAGCAGCACGACCGCCGCCGGAACGAGGTGCGCGGGCAGCCGCTCGGCGAGCCAGGACCGCAGCGCGACCGGGTCGGGGGCGGTGCCCGGCCGGGGCACCGCGTACGCGACCAGGCGGCGCACCCCGTCGTCCTCCCGGGCGGTGACGACCGCGCGTGCCAGGTCCGGGTGGGCGGCGGCGACCGTCTCGATCTCGCCGGGCTCGATCCGGAAGCCCCGGATCTTCACCTGGTCGTCGACCCGGCCGAGGAACTCCACCGCCCCGTCCTCGGTCCAGCGCGCCAGGTCGCCGGTCCGGTAGAGGCGGCCGCCGTCGGCGGCGAACGGGTCCGCGACGAAGCGTGTCGCGGTGAGCGCGGCCCGGCCCCGGTAGCCACGGGCCAGACCGGCGCCCGCGAGGTACATCTCCCCCGGCACCCCCGGTGGCACCGGCCGCAGCCCCGCGTCCAGCAGGTACACCCGGGCGTTGTCGACCGGACGGCCGATCAACTGGCTCTCGCTGTCACGGACATGGGCGACCATCGCGTCCACGGTGCCCTCGGTGGGACCGTACAGGTTGACCACGTCGGTGCCGGGCAGCTCCCGCAGCCGGGCCCACTGGCTGTCGGGGACGGCCTCGCCGCCGACGCCGAGCAGCGGCAGCGGGCAGCTTCCGCCCTCGGTCAGCCCGGCCTGCTCCAACTGGGCGAGCACGGTGGGGGCGACCTCGATGAAGTCGATGGCGTGCTCCCGCAGATAGCGGTGCAGCTGCTCCGGGTCGCGCTGGATGTCCTCGGCCAGCACATGGACGCAGTGGCCGTGGAACATCCACAGCTGGGGCTGCCAGGAGGCGTCGAAGGAGAACGACCAGGCGTGCCCCACGTGCAGCCGGGACCGGCCGGTGCGCTCGACGACCGGCTCGTACAGGGCCCGGCGGTGACTGTGGAAGAGGTTGACGATGCCCCGATGGGTGATCACGACTCCCTTCGGGGTGCCGGTGGAGCCGGAGGTGTAGATGAGGTACGCCGGATTCTCCGGGCGCAGCGGCCGCAACCGGTCGGCGTCGGTGGGCGGTTGGGCGGACCGGGCGGCGAGCGCGGCCGCTGTCCCGGGGTCGTCGAGCAGCACGGTGGCCGGGTGCCCGGTCCGGCCGGCGAGGGCGGTGGTGGTGAGCAGGAGGGCGGGCGAGGCGTCGGCCAGCATGAACGCGAGCCGTTCGGCCGGGTAGTCGGGATCCAGCGGCAGATAGGCGGCTCCGGCCTGATGCACGGCCAGGACGCTGATGAGCATCTCCTCGGTGCGCGGGAGCATCAGGGCCACGAGGTCCTCGGGTCCGACGCCCCGGGCGATCAGTTCGTGGGCGAGGCGGGCGGCGCGCGCGGACACCTCGCGGAAGGTCAGGGCCGTGTCGCCGCAGACCAGGGCCGGGGCATCGGGGTCCGTGGCGGCGGCCTCGGCGAAGAGGTCCGGCAGGGTCCGGTCCGGGTGCGGCCGGGGGGCGGGGTTCCAGTCGTCGAGTACGCGGCGGCGCTCGGCCGGGTCGAGCGCCTGGAGGCGGTGGACGCGGGTGTCGGGGCGGCTGCTCACCTCGGCGAGCAGATGCACGAACCGGCCCAGCAGGGCGGCCGCCTCCTCAGGACCGAAGAGATCGGGCCGGTATTCCAGGGTGAGGTGACCGCCGGGGACGACGGCGAGGGTCAGCGGGTAGTGGGTGGCGTCGGTGTGCTCGCTGCCGGTGACGGCGAGTTCCCCGGACCGCTCCGCGCGGCGCAGCCCCTCCCCGTCGACGAAGTAGTTCTCGAACACCAGCAGGGTGTCGAAGAGTTCGCCCGCTCCGGTGCTCCGCTGGATGTCGGCCAGACCCACGTGCTGGTGGGCGGAGAGCTTCGCCTGCTCCGCCTGGAGCCGGGCCAGCGCCTGGCGTACGGTGCCGCCCGCGCGCAGGTCGACGCGGACCGGCAGGGTGTTGATGAAGAGGCCCGTCATGCTCTCGACCTCGTCGAGCTCCGGCGGCCGCCCGGAGACGGTGGCTCCGAGGACGACGTCCTCGCGGCCGGTGTGCCGGGCCAGCAGCAGCCCCCAGGCGAACTGCATCACCGTGTTGAGGGTGACGTCGGCGCTCCTGGCGAGCGACTGGAGGCGTTCGCGCAGCGCCTCGTCGAGCCGGTGCGGGATCCGGTCGGACAGGGCGGGACGCCTGCCGGGGTCGGCGGGGGCGATGAGGGTCGGCTCGCTGATCCCTTCCAGCGCCTCCCGCCAGGCGTCCTTCGCCGCCCGCTCGTCCTGGGCGGTGCGCCAGGCCAGGAAGTCCCTGAACGACCGGCGCGGGGCCGGGGGTTCGGCGGGGCCGGTGAGGGAGGCGTACAGCGACAGCAGTTCCTGGATCAGGACGGGCACGGACCAGCCGTCGAGGATCGCGTGGTGGTTGGTGACCAGCAGGGCGTGTTCCCGCTCCCCCAGGTGCGCCAGCCGCAGGCGCAGCAGCGGTGGCGCGGTGAGGTCGAAGGGCCGGGTGCGGTCGTCCTCGGCGAGGGCCCGCAGGGCGCCCTCGCGTACGTCGGCGGGCTCGGAGCTCAGGTCGTTCTCGGCCCAGTCGGGGGCGACGTCGTCGAGCACGATCTGTACGGGGCGGCCTCCCGCGTCGACGAAGGCGGTGCGCAGCCCGGGGTTGCGGTCGAGCAGTCCGGCGAGGGCCCGGCGCAGGGCGGCGGGGTCGAGCTCGCCGGTGAGACGCAGGGCGAGCTGCATGGTGTAGACGTCGAGGTCGTCGCCCGCCAGGTGGGTGAGGGCGTACAACCCTTCCTGGAGCGGGGTGAGCGGCCAGATGTCCTGGAGGGCGGGCCACCGTTCCCGGAGCGTGTCGAGCTGCCCCTGGTCCAGTCGTACGAGGGGGAAGTCGGACGGGGTGTGGACCGGGTCGGCCGGGGCGTCGGCGAGGCTGCGGAGCGCCTCGCACCACAGGTCCAGGAGGCGCTCGGCCCCCGGGGCGTCGAGGATGCCGGTGGCGTACGTCCAGCGGGTGGCGAGCCTGGGGCCTTCCGGGCCGTCGACCGTGGAGGAGATGATCTCCAGCGGGAAGAGCACCGGGACGGTGTTGCGGACCGGGCGCAGGGCGGGCAGCGCCTCCGGGGCGGGCGACCAGGCGGCCGGTTCGGCGTCGGCCGTGCCACCGGGGCCGGAGAAGCGGCCGAGGTGGTTGATCACGATCTCCGGGGTGCGGGAGGGGCCGGCCGGGTCGTCCAGGTGGTGCAGCAGCCCGTGCCCGATGCCCTGGTCGGGGGTCTCCCGCAGGTGTTCCTTGACGGCCATGAGCGCGCGGCGGGCCTCGTCGCCGGGTGATCCCGCCGGTGCGGGGAGGTCCGGTGCGACCGGGTACCAGCTGGTGAACCATCCGACGGTGGTGGACAGTTCGGCTCCCGGCACGACGCTCTCCTCGCGCCCGTGCCCCTCGACGGCGATCACGTCGCGCCCCGAGGGCTCGGCGCGTTCCTCGCGCCAGCGGGCGAGCGCGAGGGCGGCGGCCGCCACGAGGACGTCGTGGACAGAGCCGTGGACGGCGGCGGGAACACGGGTGATCAGGGCCAGGGTGAGGTCGGGGTCCAGGGTGCGTTCGAGGTGGGCGACGGTCTCCTGGGTGTCGCGGGCCGGGTCGAGGGGGCGGGCTCCGAGGGCGGGGGCGTCGCGCTCCTCGCGGGCCCGCCAGGCGGGGGCTTCGGCGCGGCGGGCCGGGGTGGTCGCGGCGTCGGCGAGGCCGAGGGCCCACTGCCGGAAGGAGGTGGAGTCGCCGGGCGGGGCGGGCGGGTTTCCGGCGAGGACGTCGTCGTGGGCGGTGGCGAGGTCGGCGGTGATGATCCGCCAGGAGACGCCGTCGACGGCGAGGTGGTGGATGACCAGCACCAGCCGTCCCGTACGTCCGGGGCCCCGGTCGCACCAGACGGCCCGCACCAACTGACCTTGCTCGGGGTTCAGTTGGTCGACGGCTTCGGCGGCCCTGGCGGCGGTCAGCCCGGCCGCCCGCTCGGCCGTCTCCTCCCCCGCGTCCACCGGGAGCAGCACCGGTTCGGCGGGCGGGTCCGTGGGTCCGGGGATGTGCAGGGCCTGTCGGCCGGGCTCGCCCACCAGGGCGGCCCGCAGCATCGGGTGACGGTCCATCAGCCTGCCGAGAGCGGCGGTCAGGGTGGCGTGGGTGGCCTCCGGCGGGGTGACGAGGTGGGCGTACTGGTGGAGTCCGTCGATCGGCCCGTGCTGGAGCGCCCACCGCATGATCGGGGTGAGCGGGGCCCGTCCGGCGGGGTCCAGCCGGGGCACGGCGACGGGTCCGGCGGTCGCGGCGGCACGGGCCAGGGCCGCCGGGGTCTTGTGCTCGAAGACGTCCCGGGGGGTGAGGGTCATCCCGGCCTTGCGGGCGCGGGCGACCAGTTGGATGGAGAGGATGCTGTCGCCGCCGAGGGCGAAGAAGCTGTCCTCGGCCCCGGCCGCCGGAATGCCGAGCAGCTCGGCGAAGAGCGCCGTGAGCACGGCCTCCCGGATGCCGCGCGGCGCGATGGCGGTGGCCGTGGCGGCGAGGTCGGGGGCGGGCAGGGCGGCGCGGTCGAGCTTCCCGCTGGGGGTGAGCGGCAGGGCGTCCAGGGCGATCAGGGCGGTGGGCACCATATGGTCGGGCAGCCGCCGGGCGATGCGTTCGGTGATCTCCCCGGTGTCGGGCGAGGCACCGGCGGCGGGGACGAGGTAGCCGGTGAGCACCGGCCGCCCGGGGGTGTCCTCGCGCAGGACGACGGCCGCGGCGGCGACCTGCCGGTCCTCCGCGATGACGGCCTCGATCTCGCCGAGTTCGACGCGCAGGCCGCGCAGCTTGATCTGGCCGTCGGTGCGGCCCACGTAGACCAGTGCGCCGTCCGCCCGCCGTCGTACGAGGTCGCCGGTGCGGTAGAGGCGTTCCCCGGGTGCGCCGAACGGGTGGGCGACGAAGCGGCCGGCGGTGAGGGCGGGCCGGCCGAGGTAGCCGCGGGCGAGTTGCGGGCCGCTGAGGTACAGCTCGCCGGTGACGCCGTCCGGGACGGGGCGCAGTCCGGCGTCGAGGACGTACGTACCGGTGTTGTGGACGGGGCGGCCGATGGGCACGGTCCCGTCCGGCTCCCCGGTGGCCTCCCAGGCGGTGACGTCGATGGCCGCTTCGGTGGGTCCGTACAGGTTGTGCAGGCTCGCGCCGGGCAGGACGCGGCGCACCGTCCGGGCCAGGGAGGCGGGCAGTGCCTCGCCGCTCGCGATGATCCGGCGCAGTCCGGTGCAGTCGGCGGCGCGGGGTTCGGCGGCGAAGGCGGCCAGCATGGAGGGGACGAAGTGCACGGTGGTGACGTGGTGCCGGATGATCGCCTCCGCGACCTCGGCGGGGTCGCGGTGGAGCCCGTCGGGCAGGACGACGAGGGCCGACCCGGTGAGCATCGGCAGGAAGAACTCCCATACGGAGACGTCGAATCCGGCCGGTGTCTTCTGCAGGACGCGGTCCTCGGCCGTGAACGGGAAGTGGCCGGCCATCCAGCGGAGCCGGTTGACGAGGGCCGTGTGGGTGATGACGACGGCCTTGGGGCGGCCGGTGGAGCCGGAGGTGTAGAGGACGTACGCGGCGTGCTCGGGGCGCAGCCCGGGGTGGACGCCGACGGCCGGGGCCGCGTCCTGTTCGGACCGTACGTCCGGGGCGTCCAGCTCCAGCACGGTGAGGCCGTCGGGGACGGGCAGCCGCTCCCGGAGCGCGGTGAGGGTGATCAGGAGGCGCGGGTCGGCGTCGCCGAGCATGTGGGCGACGCGTTCGGCCGGGTATTCCGGGTCGACGGGCACATAGGCTCCGCCCGCGCGCTGGACGGCGTGCAGGGCCACGACCAGGTCGGTGCTCCGGGGCAGGGCCACGGCGACCCGGGCCTCGGGTCCGACGCCCCGGTCCCGCAGGAGGGCGGCGAGCCGCCCCACGCGCCGGTCGAACTCCTCGTACGAGATGGTGTTCTCGCCGTCGATCAGGGCGGGGGCGGACGCCCGGGCCGCGTACCGCTCGGCGAGGAGATGCGGCAGGGACGCCTCCGGCAGGGGGTGTTCCGCGCCGGTGGAGGCCGCGAGCACCCGGGCCCGTTGCGGGGCGCTGAGCACGGCGGCCCGGTGGACGGGGAGTTCGGGGCGGGCGACCAGGGCGGTGAGGAGGGTGACGTAGCGGTCGGCCAGGGCCTGGGCGGTGGTGTGGTCGAACAGGCTGGTCTGGTAGATCAGCATGCCGTTGATGCCGGCCCCGTCGGGTCGCTCCGCGAGGGTGAACTGGAGGTCGAGCTTGGCGACTCCGGGGTCCGCGCTGACCGGGGTGACGTCGAGCCCCGGCAGGGTGAAGGTGTCCTCGGAGACGTTCTGGAAGACCAGCAGGACCTGGAAGAGCGGGTTGCGGGCGAGGGTGCGTTCCGGGGCGACGATGTCGACGAGCTGCTCGAAGGGCAGGTCGGCGTGGTCGAAGGCGGCCAGGTCGGCGTCCCGGACCCGGGCGAGCAGTTCGTGGAACGTGGGGCGGCCGCTCAGATCGGTGCGCAGGACCAGGGTGTTGACGAAGAAACCGATCAGATCGTCGAACTTCTCGTCGGTGCGCCCGGCGACCGGGGTGCCGAGCGGGATGTCGGTGCCCGCGCCGTGCGCGGAGAGGAGGACGGCCAGGGCCGCCTGGACCGCCATGAAGACGCTGGTGCCGTTGCGGGCGGCGAGGGTCCGCAGGTCCGCGTGGACCGCCGGGTCGACGGCGAAGGTGACGGTGGCCCCTTCGTGGGTCTCCTCGGCGGGGCGCGGGCGGTCGTACGGCAGGGCGAGTTCGTCGGGCGATCCGGCGAGCGTCCGCTGCCAGAAGGCGGCCTGGCGGGCGACCTGGCTGGTGGGGTCGGTCAGCTCGCCGAGGACGTCGCGCTGCCAGAGCGCGTAGTCGGCGTAGTCGACCGGAAGCGGCTGCCAGTCGGGGTCGGTGCCGGTGACGCGTGCGGTGTAGGCGGTGCGCAGATCGTCGACGAGGGGGCGCATCGACCATTCGTCGCCAGCGATGTGATGCAGCGTCAGCGCCAGGACGTGGTCGGTCTCGGTGCGCAGGAGCTGGGCCCTGAGCGGGATCTCCTCGATGATGTCGATGGGCTGGGTCACCCGGGCCCGCAGCGCCGCTTCGAGGTCCGCCTCGGCGACCTCGGCCACCTCGGCGAGGGCCCGGTCGCAGACTGCGCGGGCGCTCTCCTCCTCAAGGATGTACTGGTGGGGCAGCCCGTCCGCGTCCGGGTAGACGGTGCGCAGGCTCTCGTGGCGGGTGACGACGTCGCCGACGGCCGACCTCAGTGCCTCCCGGTCCAGCTCCCCGCCGAGGCGGACCACGATGAACAGGTTGTAGGTGGCGCTGGGTCCGTCGAGGCGGTGCAGGAACCACAGCCGGCTCTGCGCGAACGACAGCGGGATCGTCTCGCCGGGGCGGCGCTCCCGCCGTACGGGGGCGGTGCGGGCGACCGGGCGCGGCAGCACGGTCCGGGCGAGGGCGGCCGGGGTGGGGTGCTCGAAGATGTCGCGCAGGGCGACTTCGACGCCGAGGGTGGAGCGGAGCCGGTTGGCGAGCTGCATGGCGAGCAGCGAGTGTCCGCCGAGGTGGAAGAAGTCGTCGTCGGGTCCGGCGTGGGCGAGGCCGAGGACATCGGCGAAGAGCTCCCCGAGGACGGCCTCGCGGGCGTCCCTGGGCGCGCGGGCCCGCTCCCCTCCGGCGGCCTGGGGTGCGGGCAGGGCCGCCCGGTCGACCTTGCCGTTGGGGGTGAGGGGCAGGGCGGGCAGCTCCATGACGACCGAGGGCACGAGGTGCTCGGGCAGCCGTTCGGCGAGGTAGGGGCGCAGCCCGGTGGCGGTGCCGGTGACGTAGGCGACGAGGCGTACCGCGCCGCTCGGGTCGGGCAGGCCGACGACCACGGTGTCGGTGACCTCGGGGTGGGTGCGCAGGACGGTCTCGATCTCGCCGGGCTCGACGCGGTGGCCGCGGACCTTCAGCTGGTGGTCGGTGCGGCCGAGGACGGACAGGGTGCCGTCGTCCTGGAGGCGGGCCAGGTCGCCGGTGCGGTACATCCGGCTGCCGGGTGTGCCGTACGGGTCGGCGGTGAACCGGGCGGCGGTGAGCGCGCCCCGGCCGAGGTAGCCGCGGGCGAGCCCCGCGCCGCCGATGTACAGCTCGCCGGGGACGCCCGGGGGCACCGGCCGCAGCCAGGGGTCCAGGACGCGCAGGGTGGTGTTGTGCAGGGCGTGTCCGACGTGCGGGGCCCGGCCGTCGGGGGCGAGGTCGGCGACGGTGGACCAGATGGTGGTCTCGGTCGGCCCGTAGAGGTTGAGCAGCCGCGCTCCGCCGGTGGCGAGGCGTTCGGCGAGGTCGGCGGGGAGCGGTTCGCCGCCGCTCAGGACGCACAGCCCGGCCGGCAGCTCCGGTGCGGCGTCGATGATGCCGCGCCACAGGGACGGGGTGGCCTGGAGGTGGGTGGCTCGGGTGCGCTCGGCGAGGCCGGACAGCAGCAGCGGGTCGAGGACTTCCTCGCGCCGGGCGAGGATGACGGCGGCCCCGGTGACGAGGGGGACGAAGAGTTCCAGCGCCGCGATGTCGAAGCTGACGGTGGTGACGGCGAGGAGCCGGTGGCCCGGCCCGGATTCCAGGCTCTCCGCGACCGCGTCGAGGAGGTTGGCGAGGGCCCGGTGGGTGACGACGACACCCTTGGGGTTGCCGGTGGAGCCCGAGGTGTGGATGACGTACGCGGTCGCCTCGGGCGCGGGCGTGGTGCCGGGCAGTTCGGTGAGGGGGCCGTCGTACGGTCCCGGGGCCAGGACCGGGTGGTCGGGGCGGATCACCAGCAGCGGGTCGGAGTCCGCCAGGAGGTAGGCGACGCGGTCGGCCGGGAAGTCCGGGTCGACGGGGACGTACGCGGCTCCGGTGGCGGAGACCGCGAGCAGCACGGCGACCAGGTCGGCGCTCCGGGGCAGGGCGACGGCGATCAGCCGCTCGGGCCCGGCCCCGAGGTCGCGCAGCCGGCCGGCGACGGCGGTGACCCGGGCGGCGAGGTCGGCGTAGCTCCACTCCTCGTCGCCCGCGAGCAGCGCGGTCGCCTCGGGCGTCTCGGCGGCCCGGCGCAGGAAGCGTCCGGCGAGGCCGAGCGGGGTGACGGCGCGCGCGGGCCCGTCGAGGCGGGCCGGCTCGGCGAGGCCGGGCAGGACGGCGGCCGCGGTGGTGTCGGGGTGGTCGACGAGCTGTTCCAGGACGGCGAGCAGCTGGTCGCCGATGGTGGCGACCTGGTCGGCGGTGAGGAGTTCGGGGCGGTGGTCGAGGGCGAGCGCGAGGCGGTCGCGGCCGGGCAGGGCGACCAGGACCAGCGGATAGTGGGTGGCGTCGTGGCCGCGCGCCCCGGTGACGAGCAGTCCGGCCCGCTCCTCGGTGCGGCGCAACTCCTCCGCGTCGACCGGGAAGTTCTCGAAGAGGACGAGGGTGTCGAAGAGTTCGCGGTGTCCGGCGAGCCGCTGGAGCTCGGCGAGCGGCTCGTACTGATGGTCCATCAGCACGGCCTGCTGTGCGCCGAGTTGCTGTACGAGTGCGGCGATGCTCTGGTCGGGGCGCGGGGTGAGGCGGGTGGGCACGGTGTTGATGAACAGGCCGATCATGTCGTGCGAGCCGTCGAGGTCGGCGGGGCGTCCGGAGACGGTGACGCCGAACGTCACGTCGGTGCGGCCGGTGAGCCGGCCGAGCAGCAGGCCCCAGGCGCTCTGGAGCACGGTGCTGACGGTGACGTCGCGGGCGCGGGCGAAGGCCTGGACGCGGGCCACCAGGTCGTCGGGGAGCGGGATGTCGACGCGTTCGGGCGTGCCCGCGGGCATCGCGGCGGTTTCCGGGACGAGCCGGGTGGGGCCGTCGATCCCGGCGAGCGCTTCCTGCCACAGGCTCTGCGTCGTGGCGCGGTCGCGGTCCCGCAGCCAGAGCAGGTAGTCGCGGTAGGGGCGGGGCGCGGGTCCGGGCGTGCCCCGGTAGAGGGCGAGCAGGTCCTGTACGAGCAGCGGTCCCGACCAGCCGTCGAGAAGGATGTGGTGGGAGGTGACGGCGAGCAGGTGCCGGCGTTCGCCGAGCCGGACGAGGGTGAGCCGCAGCAGCGGCGGTGCGGTCAGGTCGAAGCCCTGCCGCCGGTCGGCCGCCAGGATGTTCTGCGCCCGGCCCTGTCGCCGCCCCTCGGTCAGCTCGGGTGAGGTGAGGTCGTAGGCGTGTACGGGGATCTCGGCCTCGGCCGGGATCACCTGGAGCGGGTCGGCTCCCCGGCGGCCGTGGAATCCGGCCCGGAGGTTGGGGTGGCGGGCCAGGAGGGCGCGTCCGGCGCGGCGCAGCCGCTCGGGGTCGAGGTCGCCCTCGATGTCCAGGGCGGTCTGGGTGGTGTAGACGTCGGGCCCGTCGCCCTCCGCGCCGAAGCCGGTGAGGAAGTACAGCCCGGCCTGGAGCGGGGAGAGCGGCAGCAGGTCGGCGAGCGGGGCGCGGGCCTCCAGGGCGTCGATCTCCGGCTGGTCGACCTCGACGAGCGGGAAGTCGCCGGGGGTGTGTCCGCCGGCCGCCGGATCGTCCAGGAGTCGGCCGAGGGTCTGCAGGGCGGTGGCCCAGAGGGCGGCGAGGTGCTCGACCTCCGCGGTCTCCAGCAGCCGCCCGGGAAAGCTGAAGCCGGCCTGGAGGACGGGCCCTCGGGGGCCGTCCACGACGGAGGCGTTGAGCGTGAGGGTGTGCGAGGCGGGCAGCGCGTCGTCCGCTCCGCCGCCCAGCGATCCGGTCAGGGCCGGGCTCCAGGGGGCGGGCGGGCCGGACCGGCCGGTCGTGCCGGAACTCCCGAAGCGGCCCAGGTAGTTGTAGGCGATGCGCGGCTCGGGCAGGGCGGCGAGGGTGTCGCGCAGTTCGGGACGCAGATGGCGCAGCAGGCCGAAGCCGAGACCGTGGTCGGGTGCGGCCCCCAGCTGTTCCTTGATCCGCTTGACCGCGCCCGTGAGCTCGTCGCCGCTCGACCGGCCGAGGCCGCCCAGTCCGCCGAGGTCCAGGCGTACGGGATGGACGGCGGTGAACCAGCCGACGGTGCGCGACAGTTCGGCCTCGGGCACCAGGTGGTCGGCGCGTCCATGGCCCTCGATGTCGACGAGGACCGGTTCGGTGTCGCCGCGCCAGGCGGCCAGCGCGAGGGCGAGCGCGGTGACGAGGAAGGCGTCGGGGCCCGTGTGGAAGCGTTCGGGCAGGCCGGTGAGGAGGGGCAGGGTGTGCTCGGGTGCGAGTTCGACGGGGACCGTCGTCACGGTGGCGAGGGTGTCCCGGTCCGGGTCGAGGGCGGGCAGGGCCACTCCCCCGTCGCCGAGGACCGCGGTCCAGTGCGCGGCCTCGTCGGCCCGTGCGGGCTCTTGCGCGGCCTGTTCCAGGCCCTGCGCCCAGTCGGCGAAGGAGGTTTCCACCGGCGGGAGTTCGACGGTACGGCCGTGGCGTGCGGCTTCGAGGGAGGTGGCGAGGTCCTGGGTGAGGATGCGCCAGGAGACCCCGTCGACGACCGCGTGGTGGATGAGCAGGGCGAGCAGCCCGCCCCGGTCGGGCCCGGCGTCCAGCCAGACGGCCCGGACCATGGTTCCGGCGTACGGGTCGAGCTGCCGGGCGGCCTCGCGGGCCCGGGCGCGCAGGGTGGGCAGCAGCTCCTCGTCGGCGGTCTCGACGCCGTCGATCCGGGTCAGCGGCGTCGGCCCGGAGGCGTCGCCGGGGGCGGGGATCTCCAGGGTGCGGTCGGTGAGCCGGGCCCGCAGGACGTCGTGGTGGTCGAGGACGCGCTCCAGTCCGGCGGTGAGCTGTTCGGCGGTCGCTCCGGCCGGGGTGTGCAGGATGGTGGACTGGTGGTAGTCGGCGATGGGCCCGCCGCGTTCCACGAGCCGGCGCAGGATCGGGGTGAGGGGGGCGCTGCGCGCGGTGCGTTCGACGGGGGCGGCGGTGTCGTCCACCGTGCGGGCGAGGGCGGCGAGTTGTTCGACCGTACGCCGTTCGAAGACATCGCGGGGGCTCAGGCGCAGGCCCCGGCGGCGGGCGGCCCCGACGAGCTGGATGGCGGAGATGGAGTCGCCGCCGAGAGCGAAGAAGCTTTCCTCGACGCCGACTTCGGCCAGGTGGAGGATCTCGGCGAAGAGGGCGGCGAGCTCCTTCTCCCGGTCGGTGCGGGGTGCGGTGCCGCCGCCGGTAGCGGTGAAGTCGGGGGCGGGCAGGGCCGATCGGTCGGTCTTGTTGGCGGCGGTGAGCGGCAGCGCGTCGAGCAGGACGACGGCCGCGGGGACCATGTGGTCGGGCAGGGTCTCGGCGGCCCAGGCGATGAGGTCCGCCGGCCGGGGGTCGCCGCCCGGGGCGGGGACGGCGTGGGCGACGAGGCGGCGGACGCCCCGGTGGTCGGTGTGGCCGGTGACGACGGCCTGGGCGAGGCCGGGGTGGGCGGTGAGGCGGGCCTCGACCTCGCCGGGCTCCACGCGGAAGCCGCGGATCTTCAGCTGGTGGTCGGTGCGGCCCGCGTACTCCAGCTCGCCGCGTTCGTTCCAGCGGGCCAGGTCGCCGGTGCGGTACATCCGGGTGCCGGGCTCCCCGAACGGGTCGGCGACGAAGCGGTCGGCGGTGATCGTCGGGCGGCCGAGGTAGCCGCGGGCGAGGCCGGGGCCGCCGATGTACAGCTCGCCCAGGACGCCGGGGGCGACCGGGCGCAGGGCGCTGTCGAGGACGTAGGCGCGCTTGTTGACGTCCGGAGGGCCGATCGGCACGGGTCCGCCGGTCCACTCGGCCGGGACCTCCCAGGTGGCGGAGTTCACCACGGCCTCGGTGGGACCGTAGGCGTTGAACAGCCGGTGCCGGCTCGCCCAGGCGCGGACGACCTCGGGGGGCAGTGCCTCGGTGCCGACGATGAGGGTCATGCCGTCGGGCAGGGAGGCGTCGAGCGGCAGGGAGGCGACGACGGTCGGCGGGATCACGGCCAGGGTGACGGCGGCCCGGTTCAGGAAGCCGGCGAGCGGCGCCCCGGCGCGCTCCTCCTCCGGGACGATCACCAGAGTGGCCCCGGAGAACAGGGAGTTGGCGAGTTCGCAGAAGGTGACGTCGTAGCTGGGCGACGCGAACTGGGTGACCCGGTCGCCGGGCCCGGTGGCGAAGCAGGCGTTGGCCCAGGCGATGAGGTCGACGAGCGGCCGGTGTTCGACGAGGACGCCCTTGGGCCGGCCGGTGGAGCCGGAGGTGTAGATGAGGTACGCGCCGTGGTGCAGCCGCAGCGGGGCCCGGCGGTCGGCGTCGGTGGGGTTGTGGTCGGGCAGGCCGTCGGGCAGCCGGTCGGTCGTGATGACGGTCGTGCCGCCGGACCAGGCGGTGTGGTCGGTGCCGGAGTGGGCGAGGACGACCGTGGCCCCGCTGTCGGCGATGAGGCCGGTGAGGCGTTCGGCGGGCTGGTCCGGGTCGAGCGGGGCGAAGACGCCGCCCGCCTTGCCGACGGCGAGCTGCGCCACGTACACCTCGGCTCCCCGGCGCAGGGCGACGCCGACGATGTCCTCGGGGCCGACGCCCGCCGCGATCAGGGCGTGGGCGAGCCGGTTGGCGCGGGTGTTCAGCTCGGCGTACGTGAGGACGCGTCCGGAGTCGTCGACGGCGGGCACTGCGGGGTGTGCGGCCGCCTGCCGTTCGAAGAGCACGGGCAGGGTGGCGGGCTCCACGTCGACGGTGTCGGCGTTGAAGGTGCGCAGCACCCGGTGGCGTTCCTCGGTGGTGAGGAGGTCGGTGCGGGGCAGCGGGCGGTGCGGATCGGCGGTGAACTCCTCGACGGCGCGGCGCAGTCGGGCGGCGACCCGCGCAGCGTCGGCCTCGCTCAGGGCGTCGGCACGGTAGCGCAGGCGCAGGACGGGGCCCGTGTCGGGACCGGGGGCGGCGACCAGGGTGAGCGGGTAGTGGGTGGCGTCCCGGCCGGTGACGGCTTCGACGCGCAGCCCGGCGAACTCCTTCGCCTCGGCGGCCGGGTGCTCGTCGGCCCCGGTGTCGACGAGGTAGTTCTCGAACACGCACAGGGTGTCGAACAGCGGGCCGCCGGTGTCGGTGAGCTTCTGGATCCGGGCGAGCGCGACATGGTGGTGTGCCAGGAGCGCGGCCTGTTCGGCGGCGGTGCGCCGGACGAGTGCGGCGAGCGTCTCGTCGTGCCGGATCCGGACCCGTACCGGCAGGGTGTTGATGAAGAGCCCCACCATGGACTCGGCCCCGGCCAGCTCGGCGGGCCTGCCGGAGACGGTGGTGCCCGACACGATGTCCTGACGCCCGGTCATATCGGCCAGGACGAGGGACCACAGGGTCTGTACGACGACGGGCACGGTGACGTCCAGCGCCCGGGCGGCGGCGACCAGCGCCACGCCGGCGCCGGGGGCCAGCTCCACGTCCTGCGCGGCCGGTTCGGCCTGCGGCTGCCCGTCCAGGCCGGGTGCGACGACGGTCGGCCCGTCCAGGCCGGCCAGCGCCTCGCTCCAGGCGTGCTCGTCGGCAGCGGTGTCCTGGGCGGCGGCCCAGGCCAGATAGTCGCGGTACGGGCGGACCTCGGGCAGTGCGGTGGGCGCGCCGTCGGCGGCGTACAGGGCGAAGAGCTCCTGGACGACCCGGGCGGTGGACCAGCCGTCCAGCAGCAGGTGGTGGTGGGTGAACAGCAGCCGGTGGCGTTCGGGGGCCAGCCGGATCGCGGTGAAGCGGATCAGCGGCGGCCGGGCCAGGTCGAAGCGGGTGTGCCGGTCGGCGTCGGTGAGCCGGAGCACCCGCCGGTCGCGTTCGGCGGGGTCGAGGCCGCAGAGGTCGGCGTCCTGCCAGGGGATGTCCACCCTGTGCGGGACGACAGTCACCGGGTCGCCGTTGCGGCGGGTGCGGAAGGCGGCCTTGAGGTTGGGGTGCCGCCTCAGGAGGGCTTCGGCGGCGCGGCGCAGGCGGTCCGTGTCGAGCGGTCCCGTCAGGTCCAGGCCGAGCTGCACGTTGTAGACGTCCAGCGCGCTGTCGTCGTAGGACGACAGGAAGTAGAGCCCCTGTTGGAGCGGGGACAGCGGGAGTATGTCCTGCAGTCCCTGGGGTGCGCCGGTCACGTGGTCCTCCACTCGTCTTCGAACTCATCGATTTCGTCCTGGCTCAGCGACAGCAGGCCGAGGTCGGACGGGGTGTGCCCGGCGGCCCCGGTGCGGGCGGCCGCCACCAGGGTTTCCAGGGCGGTGCGCCACCAGCGGTCCAGGACCGCGATCTCCTCGTCGCTCACGAGCCGGCTCGCGTGGTGCCAGCCGACGGAGAGCTCGGTGCCCGAGGGGCGGCGCAGCGCGGTGATGTCGAGGTCCACCGCGGTGTGGACGCCGAGCGCGGGAGCCGGACGCCATACGGCGGCCGACTCGGGGCTCGGGGTCCAGGGTTCGGGTGCGGCGGCGTCACTCTCGCCGACGTCGTAGCGGCCCAGGTAGTTGAAGCCGGTCAGGGGTTCGGGGCGGGCGGCGAGCACGGTCCCGGAATCGGCGTCCAGATGGCGCAGTTGGCCGTAGCCGATGCCGTGGCCGGGGACGGCGCGCAGCTGCTCCTTGATCTGCTTGAGGAACCGTCCGGCCGCGTCCGGGTCGGCGATGACGGCGTCGGGACCGGCTTCCGTGAGGCGCGCCCGGAACGGGTACTGGCTGGTGAACCAGCCCACCGTCCGTGCGGGGGCGGCGACTTCGGGGAGTGCCGCGTCACGGCCGTGTCCTTCGAGCAGCACGAGAGCGCCGTTTTCGCCGCGCCAGCGGCTGTGGGCGAGGAGATACGCGGTGAGCAGGACGTCCTGTTCGGTGCAGTGGAACGCCGCGGTCACCTCATTCAGGGCGGGCTCGGCCAGGTCGGCGGCGACGATGGTGGTCAGCCGGTGGACGGTGTCCGGGGTGTCGGTCGCGGGATCGGGATCCCGGCCGTACGGGGCGGGACCGGGATCGCCCAGCACCTCGCTCCAGTACGGGAGTTCGGTGCGCCGGTCGGCGGCGTTCGCGGTGAGGGCCCGGGACCAGGTGCGGAAGGAGGTCTCCACCGGGGGCAGCGGTGCGTCCGGGTCGGCGCACAGCTGGGCGAGGTCGGGGAGCAGGATCCGCCAGGACACCGCGTCGACCACCAGGTGGTGGGCGACGAGCAGCAGCCGTCCGGGGTCCCCGTCGCCGGGGTCGAGGAAGGCGGCGCGCAGCATTCGGCCGGTGTGCGGGTCGAGTTCGCCGACTGCGGTACGTGAAGCGTCGGTGATCGCGGCTGTGAGGGACGTGCCCGCGTGCGCTTCCACGTGGCGTAGTGCGTCGTCGCCGAGGGCCGGGTCCTCGGGGACGTACAGCGTCCACGCGTCGCCCTGTTCGCCCTGTTCGCTCTCCAGCCGGGCGGCGAGGACGGGGTGGTGGGCGACGAGACGCGCCAGTGCCCGGCGCAGCCGCTCGGCGGTGAGCCCGGGCGGGGTCGTCACCAGGAGGGACTGGTGGAAGGTGCGGTGGTCGCCGCCGCGCCGGCGGAGCGCGTGCATGACGGGGGTGAGCGGGACGGGCCCGGCCCCCGGGTCGTGGACCAGGGCGGCGGCCTCCTCGCGCCGGGCCGCCCGGGCGAGGGCGGACACCGTGCGCTGCTCGAAGACGTCGCGGGGGCTGATCACGAGGCCGCGCCGCCGGGCGGCGCTGACCAGCACGATGGAGGTGATGCTGTCGCCGCCGAGGCCGAAGAAGCTGTCGTGCCGTCCGACGGCGGGCACCTTCAGCAGGTCGGCGATGAGTTCGGCGATGATCTCCTCGGTCGCGTCCTGCGGCAGCCCCCCTCCTGTCGGGTCCGTGACGGCGGGCGCGGGGAGCGCGGAGCGGTCCACCTTGCCGCTCACGGTGAGCGGGAAACGGTCCAGGACGACGACGTCGGACGGCACGAGAGCCCCGGGCAGCAGGCCTGCGCTGTGCGCGATCAGATCGGCGGGCGTCGGCGGCGTGGACGGGTCGTCGGGGGTGACGTAGCCGACGAGGCGGGCGGCTCCGGGCAGGTCGTCGCGTACGAGGACGAGCGCGTCCCGGACGCCCGGACGGCCGAGCAGGGCGGTGCGCACCTCCGCCGGTTCGATCCGTACACCGCGCAGCTTCACCTGGTCGTCGGCGCGGCGCAGATACTCCAGCTCGCCGTGTGCGTTCCAGCGGGCCAGGTCGCCGGTGCGGTACAGCCGCTCCCCCGGTGCGCCGAACAGGTCGGCGACGAAGCGTTCGGCGGTCTGTGCCGGCCGGCCGAGATAGCCGAGCGCCAACTGCTTCCCGCCCAGATACAGTTCGCCGCTCACCCCGGGCGGTACGGGCCGCAGGGCCGCGTCCAGGACGTAGGCGCGGGTGCCGGCTCCCGGTGCGCCGAGCGGGACGAGGGGCTGTTCACCGGGCACGGCGGTGCGGGCGGTGACGTCGACGGCCGCCTCCGTCGGCCCGTACTGGTTGACGACGGGCGCGGCGAACACCTCGGCGCAGCGCCGCACCAGCTCGTCGGTGAGGGCTTCGCCGCCGCTGAAGATCCATCGCAGCGAGGTGCAGTGCGCCGCCTCGGGTTCGGCGGCGAACAGGGCGAGCATCGAGGGCACGAAGTGGACCGCGTGGACGCCGTGTTCGCGGATCAGCCGGGCGAGGTGGGCGGGGTCGCGGTGGCCGTCGGGTCCGGCGAGGACGACGGCTGCTCCGGTGAGCAGCGGTCCGGTCAGCTCCCAGACGGAGACGTCGAAGCCGGGGGCGGCCTTCGCCAGCATGCGGTCGCCCGGTCCGAGGGGGAAGCGCCGCCGGTTCCAGGCGAGCCGGTTGGCGAGCGCCCCGTGCGGCACGACGACGGCCTTGGGGCGGCCGGTGGAGCCGGAGGTGTGCAGGATGTACGCGGGCTGCGCGGGATGGGGTTCGGCGGGGGCGGGACCGGCGGGGGCCGCCGGGCGCGGGTCGTCGAGCAGCAGGACCGGCCGGTCGAACCCGTCGGGCAGCAGGCCCCGGTGGGCGCGGTCGGTGAGGAGCACCTTGGGCGGGTTGTCGCCGAGCATGGCGGCGAGCCGGGCGGCCGGATGGTCCGGGTCCAGCGGCAGATACGCGCCGCCCGCCTGGAGCACGGCGTGCGCGGCGGTGACCAGCTCCGTCGAGCGGGGCAGGAGTACGGCGACGGGTTCGCCGCGGCTCACCCCGTGCTCGCGGAGGAGGGCGGCGAGCGACCGGGCGTCGTCGAGGAGTTCGCCGTACCGGACGGTGCGGTCGCCGTCCATCACGGCGGGGGCGTCGGGTGCGAGCGCGGCCCGCTCGGCGAACTCCCGGGCGATGGATGGCGGTTGTACGGGCTCCTCGGCGCTGTTCCAGGTGGTGAGGAGCTGGTGCTGTTCGGCGTCGGTGAGCAGTCGGCAGCCGCCGACGGGCCGGTCGGGCCGCTCCGCGAAGGTGGCCAGGACGCGTCCGTACCAGTCGGCGATCCTGCGTACCGTCGTCTCGTCGAAGAGCCCGGTGCGGTAGGTGATGCCGCCGTTCAACGCACCGTCGGCTCCCGGTTCCTGGACCAGGGTGACGGTGAGGTCGAACTTGGCGGTGCGGGTGTGCACCGCGACGGGTTCGCTGGCCAGGCCCCCGAGTTCCGGTCCTTCGGCGGTGCGGGTCTGGTAGTTCAGCATGACCTGGAACAACGGGTGGCGTTCCAGGGAGCGTTCGACGTCCAGCAGGTCCACCAGCCGTTCGAAGGGGACGTCGGCGTGGTCGAGTGCGTCGAGCGTGGCGGCCCTGGCGCGGGCCACGAGTTGGGCGGGGGTCGGGTCGCCGCCGACGTCGGTGCGCAGGACGAGGGTGTTGACGAAGAAGCCGACGAGGTCGTGCACGGCTGCGTCGTCGCGCCCTGCGACGAGGGTTCCCACGGGCACGTCGTCGGTGCCGCCGATCCGGTGGAGCAGAACGGCGAGCGCCGCGTGGGCGACCATGAACGGGGTCGCGCCGGTGCGCGAGGCGAGCCGCCGCAGCCCGGCGGTGACCTCGGCGGAGAGTCCGAACGTGACGATGCCTCCGTCGTGGCCGGTGTCCGGCCGGCGCGGCCGGTCCAGCGGGAGGGGCAGTTCGGCCGGGAGTCCGGCCAGCTGGTCCTTCCAGTAGCCGGCCTGTCGGCCGATCTCGCTGTCCTCGTCGCTCTCGTCGCCGAGCAGTTCCCGCTGCCGCAGGGTGTGGTCGGCGTACTGGAGGGGCAGCGGCGCCCACGCGGGGGCCCGGCCCTCGGAGCGGGCGGCGAGGGCGGTGGCCAGGTCGTCGAGGAGCGGGCGCACCGACCACTCGTCACCGGCGATGTGGTGCAGGACGAGGAGCAGCACATCGTGGTGCGCGCCGGTGCCGCCTTCCGGGGCCACCCGGAAGAGTCCGGCGCGCAGCGGTGTCTCCCGGTCCAGGGCGAAGGGCACGCCCGCGGCCTCGGACAGCGCGGCGTCCAGGGCGTCCGGCGTGACCGTGCGGACGGTGAGGGGTACGGGGGCGTCGCCCGGGTCGAGGATGTGCTGCACGGCGCGGCCCTCGCGCTCGGGGAACACCGTGCGCAGCACCTCGTGGCGGGCGGTGAGGTCAGCGAGGGCCGACTCCAGCGCCGGTGCGTCGAGCGTTCCGGCGAGCCGGAGGGCGATGGGCACGTTGTAGGCGGCGGTGGGTTCCCCCTCAAGCCGGTGGAGGAACCAGAGGCGTTGCTGGGCGGCGGAGAGCGGCGGTTCGGCGGGGCGCGGCCGGTCGACGGGCGGCACCGGCCGGGCGATCCCGCGTGGTCCGCGCAGCAGGGCTGCGGTGGCCGCCGGGGTGCGGGCGGTGAACAGGTCGCCGACGGACAGCTCCGCGTCGAGGGGCGCCCGGGCCCGGCCCACCAGGCTCATGGCGGACAGCGAGTGCCCGCCGCGCTCGAAGAAGTCCTCGTGCGGGCCGAAGCCGGGCAGCCCGAGGGCGTCGGCGAAGAGCCGGCAGAGCAGTTCGGTGCGCTGGTCGTGCGGCGGCCGGTGGCCGGGGCCCGCCGGGGCTGCGGCCTCCGGGGCGGGCAGCGCGGCGCGGTCGATCTTGCCGTTCTCGGTGAGGGGGAACGCCTCGACGGCGACGATGCGGGCCGGCAGCTGGTAGTCGGGCAGCCGGGCGGCGAGGCGTCGGCGCAGTGCCTCGGGGTCCAGGGCGGTGTCCGGTTCGGGGACGGCGTAGCCGACGAGGGCGGGGCCGCCCGGGAGGTCGGTGCGCAGGACCACGGCGGCGCGGGCGACGCCCGGTTCGGCGAGGAGGGCCGCCTCGCTCTCGCCGGGCTCGACGCGGTGGCCGCGCAGTTTGATCTGGTCGTCGGTGCGGCCGAGGAAGTCCAGGGCCCCGTCGGGCCGGATACGCACCAGGTCGCCGGTGCGGTACAGCCGCTCCCCCGGCTGCCCGTGGGGGTCGGCGACGAAGCGTTCGGCGGTGAGCCCGGGGCGGCCGTGGTAGCCGCGGGCGAGGCCGGCTCCGCCGATGTACAGCTCGCCGGGGGTGCCGGGCAGGGCGGGGCGCAGGGCGCTGTCGAGCACCCGGAGGGTCATCCCGTCGAGCGGCCGTCCGATGGGCAGCGGGCCGCCGTCGGACGTGTCGGGGCCGAGGGGGTGGGCGGTGGCGAAGGTGGTGGTCTCGGTGGGTCCGTAGCCGTTGACGACCCGCAGGTGCGGGGCGGCGGCGCGGGCGGCGGCAACGGCTCCGGGGGCCACGATGTCGCCGCCGGTCCACACCTCGCGCAGGGCGGTGAAGGTCTTGGGGGCGTCCTGGGCGAGGAGGGCGAACAGCCCGGCGGTGAACCAGGCGCTGTCCGCTCCCCCGCCCCGGCCCGCACCGCCCGTCAGCAGCTCGTGCCAGCGGGCCGGATCGAGGGGTGCGTCGGGGGCGAGGACGAGTTCGCCGCCGCGCAGCAGGGTGCCCCACACCTCGTGGGTGGCGGCGTCGAAGGAGTGCGGCGAGTGGACGAGGACCCGCCGGTGGGCGTCGCCGGTGAACCGGCTGTCCGCGGCGAGGGCGAGGACCGCGCTCTCGGGGACGGCGACGCCCTTGGGTTCGCCGGTGGAGCCGGAGGTGTACATCACATAGGCGAGCCGGTCGGGGGCGGCGGCCGCCGGGCGCGTACCGCCCGGCCCGGCCGAGGTGTCTTCGACCGGCGGGTGCAGCACGGTTACGGGGCCGTACGCGTCGGTGTCGGCGCCGGGGCGGCAGACCAGGGCGACCGCGTCGGCCGTTCCGAGAACGGTGCGGATGCGTTCGGCGGGCCATTCGGGGTGCAGCGGCAGATAGGCGGCTCCGGCCCAGGCCACGGCGAGTTCGGTGACGACCAGGTCCACGGAGCGCGGCAGCAGCAGCGCCACCACGCTCTCGGGCCCGGCTCCTGCCGCCCGCAGCCGGTCCGCGAACCGGCTTGCCCGAGCGACGAGTTGCCCGTACGTCACCGGTCGCCCGTCGTCGAGCGGGCGTACGGCGACGGTGTCCGGGCGTTCGGCGGCGACGGCCGCGACCGTGCCGGCGCAGCTCAGGGTGGCGGGTACGCCCGGCCGGCCGGTGAGTCCGGCCGGGGCCTCCGGCGCGAGGTCCACCTGACCGGCGGGCAGCTCCGGCCGGTGGGCGAGGTGGTCCAGGGCGCGGGTCAGCCGGTCGAGGACGGCCCGGGCGGCCGGGGCGTCGTAGAGGTCGGGGCGGTGCTTGAGGACGAGCCGCAGCCGGCCGCCCTGGAGGGTGATCGCGAGGGTCAGCGGGTAGTGGGTGGCGTCCCGCCCGCCGACGCCGCGTACGTCGAGCCCGGCGGCGCGTTCGCTGCCGGTGAGCGCCTCGTCGTCGAAGGGGTAGTTCTCGAACACGGTCATGGTGTCCAGCAGCGCGGGCAGGCCGACGAGTCGCTGGATGTCGGCGAGGCCGAGGTGCTGGTGGTCGAGCAGGGCGACCTGGCGGGCGTGCAGGTCGGCGACCGCGTCCCCCAGGGAGCGGGCGGGCGCGGTCCGTACCCGGGTGGGCAGGGTGTTGACGAAGAGCCCCAGCATCCCTTCCACGCCGTCGAGTTCGGCGGGCCGGCCGGAGACCGCGCTGCCGAAGACCACGTCGTCGCGTCCGGTGAGCCGGGCCAGGACGAGTCCCCAGCCGGTCTGGACGACGGTGTTCAGGGTGGTGCCGGTGGTGCGGGCGCGGTCCTGGAGCGCGGCGGTGAGGGCCGGGTCGAGAACGGTCGCGGTCTCCTCGGGGACCTGGGCGGCGGCCGGGGTGCCGTCGGGGGCGGTGAGGGTGGGTTCGGTGATGCCGTCCAGGGCGGTCCGCCAGGCGGCTTCGGCGGCCGGCCGGTCGCGGTCGCCGAGCCATCGCGCGTAGTCGGCGAAGGGGCGTCGGCGGACCGCGGGGCGTCCGGCGTAGGCGTCGAACAGGTCGGTGAGCAGGAGCGGCGCGGACCAGCCGTCGAGCAGCAGATGGTGGCTGGTGAACAGCAGCCGCCACCGGTCGTCGGCGGTGCGGATCAGGGTGAAGCGCAGCAACGGCGGCCGGTCCGGGTCGAAGGGCCGGGTGCGGTCGTCGGCGACCAGGGCGGTGAGGCCGTCGGGGCGGGTCGGGCCGTCGGAGGCCAGGGCGTCGGCGCGCAGGTCGTGCTCGGTCCACTCGGGCGGGGCGTCGGCGGTCGTGTACTGCACCAGGCGGCCGGTGGTGAGGCGGCGGAATCCGGCGCGGAGGTTGGCGTGCCGGTCCACGACGGCGCGTGCGGCGTCGCGCAGACGGCCGGGGTCGAGCGGCCCGGTGAGCTCCAGTTCCAGCTGGACGACGTAGGGATCGGTACCGGTCTCCTCCGTCAACGCGTGGTAGGCGAGGCCGTGCTGAAGGGGTGTCAGGGGCAGTACGCCGTCGAGTGCGGGGATCGCCGCTTCGAGTTCGGTGATCTCGTGCTGGTCGAGGGTGACCGGGAAGTCGGCGGGGCTGTGTCCGGCGAAGCCGGGTTCGTCGCGGCGGTGGACGAGTTCGGTGAGGGCGGCGGTGAACCGGTCGGCGAGGGTGCGGATCCGGTCCGCGTCGATGAGGTCGCTCGCGTACGTCCAGCGCACGGTGAGGACGGGACCTTCGGGGCCGTCCAGGGTGGAGGCGTTGAGGTCCAGGACGTGCCCGTCGAGGAGGACCGGCTGCGGTCCCGGGTGGACCGCGTCGGACTCGGGTGCGGGAACCCAGTGCCCGTCCGGGGTGTCGGCGGTGAAGCGGCCCAGGTAGTTGAAGGCGACCTGGGCCCCGCTGGCGGCCTGCCCGTGCAGCGCCCCGTAGCCGGTGCCCCGGCCGGGAACGGCCGCGAGCCGGTCGCGGACCCGCTTGACGTCCTGGCCGACCGTTCCGGTGCCGGGGTCCAGGCGGACGGGGTACTGGGTGGTGAACCAGCCGACGGTGCGGGAGAGATCGGCTCCGGGGGCCAGCTCCTCGTGGCGGCCGTGGGATTCCAGGTCGACCAGGACCGGGGAGTCGCCGCCGACGGCGTGGACGAGCGCGGCCAGGAGGAGTTCGTCGGGGCGGGCGTGGAAGGCGGCGGCGGTGGCGGTGAGCAGCGGGCCGGTGAGGCCGGGGGCCAGTTCGGTGCGCAGTTCGCCCGGGGTGTGCGGGGTGTTCGCCGTGTCGTGGGGGGCGAGCGGGGCGGGCGGGTCCGCCAGGACGCCGGACCAGTGGGGCCGCTCGGCGGCGAAGCGCTCGGTGTCGCCGTGGAGCGCGCCCGTCCAGTGGGCGAAGGAGGTGTCGGGCCTGGCCGGCGGTGTTCCGGTGGTGACGGCGTGCGCGAGGTCGGGCAGCAGGATGCGCCAGGACACGCCGTCCACGGCGAGGTGGTGGACGATCAGCAGCAGCCGGGCGTCCCGGCCCGGCCCGCGCGGGAACCAGACGGCACGCACCAACACGCCCTGATCCGGGTCGAGTTCGGTGGCCCGGGCGCGTGACTGGGTGGCGACGGCGCGGCGCAGTTCGGCTTCGTCGCCGTCGACCGGGACGACGGTGAGGAGGGTCGCCGGGTCGGGTGCGGTGTCGGAGGGGGTGAGCCGGGGGCGGCCGTCGGGGTGGTCGGTGGTGACGCGGGCGCGCAGCAGGTCGTGCGTGGCCAGAAGGTGGCCGAGCGCGGTCCGCAGGCGGTCCTCGGTGAGCGTGTCCGCCACCGTGACCAGCATCGACTGGTGGAAGCCGCCCCAGTGTTCCGGGCTCCGGCGCAGCCAGTCCATGAGCGGGGTGAACAGGGCCGGGGCGTGGTGGTCGGCGTCGGCGGGCCGGGGCCCGGCGGCCGTGTGCGGGGCGGGCTCCTCGGCGAGCACGTCCGCGAGGGCACGCGGGGTGGGGTGCTCGAAGATCTGCCGGGCACTGAGCGCCAGGCCCGACTTCCGTGCGCGGGAGACGAGTTGGATGGAGGAGATGCTGTCGCCGCCGAGCGCGAAGAACGAGTCGTCGCCGCCGGGCGGTCCGTCCAGCCGCAGGACGTCGGCGAACAGGTCCGCCAGGGTGGCGGCCGCGCCGGTCAGCGGGGCGTCGTCGGCGGTGGCGACGACCGGGGCGGGCAGTGCCGCGCGGTCCACCTTGCCGGTGGGGCCGAGCGGCAGGGCGGGCAGCACGGTGAGGGTGGCAGGGACGGCGTAGTCGGGCAGGGTGCGGGCGAGTGCAGCACGCAGCCGGTCGGGGTCGAGGTGCGCGCCGGGCCGGGCGACGGCGTAGCCGGCGAGCTGCCGGTTGCCGGGCCGGTCCTCGCGCAGCACGGCGGCGGCCTGCCGTACGCCGTCGAGCGCGGTGAGGGCGGACTCGATCTCGCCCAGTTCGATCCGGAATCCGCGCAGTTTCACCTGGTGGTCGGCGCGGCCGAGGTATTCCAGCTCGCCGTCGGCGCGGCGGCGGGCCAGGTCGCCGGTGCGGTACATCCGGGTGCCGGGCGGGCCGTAGGGGGCGGCGACGAAGCGGGTCGCGGTGAGGCCGGGGCGGCCCAGGTAGCCGCGGGCGAGCCCGGACCCGGCGACGTACAGCTCGCCGGGGGTGCCGGGCGGTACCGGTCGCAGCGCCGCGTCCAGGACGAGGGCGGCGGTTTCGGCGACGGCGGTGCCGACGGGCACCGGGCTGTTGTCGTCGGTGCGCAGCCGGTCCGGGTCGCAGCGCCAGAGGGTGGCGTCGACGGTGGTCTCGGTGGGGCCGTAGGAGTTGAACATGCGGGTGTGCGGGGCCCAGGCGCGGACGAGGGCGGGGGTGCAGGCCTCTCCGGCGACGATGAGGGTGGTGCCGGGGGCGACGGCGTCCTCGGGGAGCGCGGCGAGGACGGCGGGCGGGACGGTGAGGTGGGTGACGCGGTGTTCGGCGAGGAACTCCGCGAGCGGTTCGCCCAGGCGGCGGTCGGCGGGCACGATCTCCAGGGCCGCGCCGGAGAACAGCGCCATGACGATCTCCCACACCGAGGTGTCGAAGCTCAGCGACGCGAACTGGAGGACGCGGTCGCCCGGCCCGGCCCCGAAGGCGTCGGCGAGGGTGCGGGCCAGGGCGGGCAGCCCGGTGTGGGTGACGGCCACGCCCTTGGGGCGGCCGGTGGACCCGGAGGTGTAGATGATGTACGCCGCCGCGTCGGGCCGTTGGGTTCGCCAGAGGCCCGGGTCGTCGGCGGACCGGCCGAGCAGGGCCGCGTCGGCCTCGATGCGGGGTACGCCGTCGGACGCGGGCGTTCCCGGGGCGGTGAGGACGAGGGTGGGGGCCGCGTCGGTGAGCATGTGGTCGATCCGCTCGGCCGGGTAGTCCGGGTCGACGGGCAGATAGACGGCTCCGGTCTTCGCCACGGCGAGCAGGGCGACGACGGCTTCGACGGTACGGGGCAGCATGACCGCGACCCGGTCCTGCGGCCGTACGCCGTGTGCGGCGAGGTCGCGGGCGAGGGCGTTGGCGGCGGCGTCGAGCTGCCGGTAGTCCAGTTCGGTGCGCTGCCCGGTGGCCAGGTCCGGTCCGGCGACGGCGGGGGCGTCGGGGTGCGCGGCGGCCACGGCGGCGAAGAGTCCGGGCAGCGTGGCGGAGGCGTCGCCGTGCGGTACGGCGGTGTCCTCGGGGCGGCCGAGGAGTGCGGCGCGTTCGGCGGTGCTCAGGATCTCCAGCCGGTGCAGAGGAGTCGCGGGGGCGGCCACGGCCTCGGTCAGGACCCGCACCAGGCGGTCGGCCAGGGCCTGCGCGGTAGCGGGCTCGAAGAGGTCCTCGGCGTACTCCAGAACGCCTTCGATGCCATCGGCCCCGGCGCGCTCCGCGAGGGTGAAGGTCAGGTCGAACTTGGCGGAGCGCCCGAACGCCGGGACGGTCGTGGTGGTGAGCCCGGGCAGCCCGATCTCGCCCGCCTGCCGGTTCTCGTACGCCAGCATCACCTGGAACAGCGGGTGACGGGAGAGCGAACGGTGCGGGGCGAGCGCGTCGACGAGGTGCTCGAAGGGGACGTCGGCGTGGGCGTACGCGGCGAGGTCGGCCTCCCGGACCCGGTGCAGGAGGTCGCGGAAGGACGGGTCGCCGGACAGGTCGGTGCGCAGGACGAGGTTGTTGACGAAGAAGCCGACGAGGTCGTCCAGCGCGGTGTCGTGGCGTCCGGCGACGGGGGTGCCGACGACGATGTCCTGGCCGGACCCGGTGCGGGAGAGCAGGGCGGCGAGTGCCGCGTGGGCGACCATGAACAGCGAGGTGGACTCGGTCCGGGCCAGGGTGCGCATCGCGGTGTGCACCTCGGGCGGCACGGTGAACCGGGCGAAGCCGCCGCGGTGGCTGGGGACCGGCGGGCGCGGGCGGTCGGTGGGCAGGGGCAGTTCGGCGGGGAGGCCGGAGAGGGTGGTCCGCCAGTGGTCGAGCTGGGCGGCGGCCGCCCCGTCCGCGTCCGGCGCTTCGTCGTCCCAGCCGAGGGTCTCGCGCTGCCACAGGGTGAAGTCGGCGTACTGGACGGGCAGCGGCGGCCACGCGGGGGCGTCGCCACCGGTGCGGGCGGCGTAGGCGGTGGCGAGGTCGGTGAGGAGCGGGTGGGCCGACCACTGGTCGGCGGCGATGTGGTGGACGACGAGCACGATGAGGTGCTGGTCGGGGGCGAGCCGCAGCAGGCCCGCGCGCAGCGGCACGTCCTGCTCGACGTCGAAGGCCGTGCCCGCCATCTCCTCGACGTACCGCCGGAGTTCGTCCTCGGCTCCGACGGCATCGGTCACCATGAGCGGATCGGGGAGCCCGGAGATGTCGACGATGTGCTGGTACGGCCGTCCGTCGATGGCGGGAAACACCGTGCGCAGCGCCTCGTGACGGGTCATCACGTCGATGACGGCGGCGCGCAGGGCGGGGATGTCCAGCGGGCCGGTCAGCCGGGCGGCGAAGGGGATGGTGTAGTCGGCCCCGATGCCGTGGAGTTGCTGGAGGAACCACAGCCGGCGCTGGGCCGGGGAGAGCGGCAGGGCGGCGGGGCGCGGCCGGGGCCGGAGCGGGTCGGGGGCCCGGCCGGCGTGCTGGACGCGGCGGGCGAGGGCGGCGACGGTCGCGGCCTCGAAGACGTCGCGTACCGACAGGGTGACGTCGAGGGCGGACCGGATGCGGGAGGCGAGGCGGGTCGCGAGGAGCGAGTGGCCGCCGAGGGCGAAGAAGTCGTCGTCGGCTCCGACCTGTTCGCGTTCCAGGATCTCCGCGAAGAGGTGGGCGACGATCTCCTCCTGCGGGGTGGCCGGGGCGCGCCCGCCCGGGGCGTGGGCCTCCTCCGGCTCGGGCAGGGCGTTGCGGTCGAGCTTTCCGTTGCCGGTCAGCGGCCAGTGGTCGACGGGGATGACGGCGGCCGGGACGAGGTAGTCGGGCAGCCGTTCGCGCAGGGCCTCGCGGAGCCGGTCCGGGGCGAGCGGGCCGGCGGCGGGGGTGGCGTAGGCGAGGAGCCTGGTGCCGCCGCCGGGTGCGGGGCGGGCCAGGACGACGGCGTCGGCGACCTCGTCGAGTGCGGCGAGTGCGGCGCGCGCCTCGCCGGGCTCGACCCGGAAGCCCCGGATCTGCACCTGTTCGTCGGCGCGCCCGAGGTAGTCGAGTTCGCCGTCCGCCGTCCAGCGCGCCAGGTCGCCGGTGCGGTACATGCGGGTGCCGGGCGCTCCGTACGGGTCGGCGACGAAGCGGGTGGCGGTGAGAGCGGGCCGGCCGAGGTAGCCGCGGGCCAGGCCGGGCCCGGCGACGTACAGCTCTCCGGTGGCGCCGGGGGCGACGGGGTGCAGGGCGGAGTCGAGGAGCCGGACGGCGAGGTCGTCGAGCGGCCGGCCGACGGGGCTGAGCGCGGTGTCCTGGCCGCCCTCCCCCTCGGTCTCCTCGGGTTCCATGACCCGGTGGGTGACATGCACGGTGGTCTCGGTGATGCCGTACATGTTCACGAGCTCGGGGCCGTCGTCCCCGTACCGTGCGAACCAGCCGGTGAGCCGTCCGGGGTCGAGCGCCTCCCCGCCGAAGACGACGGTACGCAGGGCGAGTTCGTTCTCGTCGGAGGCTTCGAGCAGGACGTCGGCGAGCTGGTGGAAGGCGGACGGGGTCTGGTTGAGCACGGTGACGCGTTCGCGGCGCAGGAGGGCGGCGAACTCCTCGGGCGCGCGGGTCGTGGCGCGCGGTACGACGACGAGGCGTCCGCCGTGCAGCAGGGCCCCGAAGATCTCCCAGACGGAGAAGTCGAAGGCGTAGCTGTGGAAGAGCGTCCATACGTCGTCCGGGCCGAAGCCGAAATCGTCGTCGGTGGCGTCCAACAGCCGCAGCACATTGCGGTGTTCGACGACCACACCCTTGGGGCGTCCGGTGGAGCCGGAGGTGTGGATGACGTAGGCGGCGGCGTGCGGGGAGATGGCGGGGGTGGGGTACGGGGTGTCGTCGGGGGCCGCCGCCGGGAGGTCGTCGAGGGTCAGCCAGCCCGCGCCGGGGCGGTCGGCGTCACCGTCGGTGGCGGGCAGTCCGTCCCGCTGCCGCACGGTGGTGGTGAGGCCCGTCACCGGGCGGGCGGAGGCGAGTTGGGGGCGGATGCGGTCGGCGGGGGCGTCGGTGGGCAGCGGCAGATAGGCCGCGCCGGTCTTGAGGACGCCGAGGATCGCGGCGATCTGCTCGGCGGACGGTTCGAGGGAGAGGGCGACCAGGGTGCCGGGGCCCGCGCCCCGTGCGTGCAGCAGATGGGCGATCCGGTCGGACAGGGCGTCGAGTTCCCGGTAGCCGGTCGTGCGGTCGCCGTCGGTCACGGCGGTCGCGTCGGGGTCCAGGGCCACGGCCCGGGCGAAGCGGTCGGGGATGGACTGTGTGGGGGGCTCGTCGTCGGGGGCGAGCGCCTCGCCGTCTTCGAGGACGCGGCGGCGGTCCTGTGCCGCGAGGAGTTCCACCGTGCCCGCCGGGGCGGCCGGGGCGGTGGCCAGGGCCTCCAGGACGCGGACGTAGGCGGTGCCGAGGGTGCGGGCCCGGTCGGCGGTGAGGAGGTCGGGCCGGTAGCGCAGGGCGATCCGGGTCTCGGGGCCCGGGTGGACGACGACGGTGACGGGGTAGTGCGTGGCGTCCTCGCCGCGCACGGACCGTACGGTGAGTCCGCCCGCCGCCTGGGCGTCGGCGAGGCCCCGGGTGTCGACGCCGAAGTTCTCCACCACCAGCAGGGTGTCGAACAGCTCGCCGATTCCGGCGAGTTGCTGGATCCGCGGGAGTCCGAGGTGTTCATGGCCGAGGAGCTTGGTGCGGTCGGCCTGGAGGGTGGTGGCGATGTCGGCGAGCGGGGCGCGCGGAGGTGCGTGCACGACGACCGGGAGGGTGTTGATGAACAGGCCGATCATGGACTCGGCACCGTCGAGGTCGGCGGGGCGGCCGGAGACGGTGGTGCCGAAGGCCACGTCCGCGCGGCCGGTGAGCCGGGCCAGGGTGATCCCCCAGGCCGCCTGGTGGACGGTCGCCGTGGTCAGCTGCCGGGCCGCTGCGAAGGCGGCGAGCCCTTCGCCGGCCGGGGCGGAGAGCCGCAGATCGAGCTGGACGGTCGGCTCGGGCACGGCTGCGCCCGCGGCGGTCGGCGCGAGGAGCGTGGGTGCGGTCAGCGGGGCGAGCGCCGCGCGCCAGGCGGTCTCGGCGGCGGGCCGGTCCTGGGCGGCCAGCCAGGCCAGGAAGTCCCGGTAGGGGCGGACGGCGGGCAGGGCGGGGGCGGCGGGGGCCTTGGTGTGCTGGGCGTAGGCGGTGAACAGTTCCTTGCCGAGCAGCGGCACCGACCAGCCGTCGAGCAGGATGTGATGGGTCGTCAGGATGAGTGTGTGGTCCTGGTCGCCGTGGCGCAGCAGGGTGAGCCGCAGCAGCGGGGGCCGGGTCAGGTCGAAGCGGTGGGCGCGCTCCTCGTCCAGGATCCGCTGCTCCTCGGCCCGTTGCCGGTCGGGGGCCGCTTCGCGCAGGTCGATCTCCCGCCAGGGCACCTCCGCCGTGCGCGGGATCGCCTGGACGGGCCGGTCGAGGCCTTCCTGGAGGAACGCCGCCCGCAGGTGCGGGTGGCGGTCCAGCACGGTGTCCGTCGCCCGGCGCAGGGCGGTGGTGTCGAGGTCGCCGTCGAGGCGGAAGACCAGACGCATGGTGTAGACGTCGAGCCCGTCGGTCGTACCGGGGGCTCCTCCGGTGTCGGAGAGGTCCGCGTGGAAGAGCAGGCCTTCCTGAAGGGGCGCCAGGGGAAGGATGTCTTCCAGGCCGTGGTCCGCACTCACCGGTTCCTCCATCGGGCTTCGAGCATGGCTGTCTGTTCGGGGCTGAGCGGGGACAGGCCGTGGGCGGGCCTGTCGGTGGGACGGCCGTCGGGCCCGCTGGCGGGCTCCGGTCCGGCGGTGTTCTCCGGTCCGGCCGTGGGGTCCGGTCCGGGAGGTGGCGGGGTGTCGGCGGCGAGGGCGGTCAGCGCGCGCTGCCAGCAGTCGGCGAGGGCGTGTGCCGCCTTGTCGTCGAGGGCCGCCGGGGACCAGGTGAGCCGGGTGTCCAGCAGGGGGCCTTCGGGGGTGTCGCGGGTGAGGGCGTTGATCTCGACCGCGTGCGCCATCGTGAGCGCGTCATCGATCGCTCCCCCCAGCACACCGGCCTCGGGCGCGGGCGTCCAGGCCGCTCCCCCGGCCGCGGGCGCTGTGCCGAACCGTCCCAGGTAGTTGAAGGCGACCAGGGGTGCGCCGGGCCCGTCGGTCTCCGCCGCGGCCAGGGGCCCGCCGGGGTCGCCGTGCTCCGCCGCGTACCGCAGCAGGCCGTAGCCGATGCCGCTGTCGGGGAGGCGTTCCAGGTGGTCGCGGGTGCGCGCGAGGGTGTCGCCGGGTGGTTCGGCGGCCGTCGCGGTCAGCCGTACGGGGTAGAGGCTGGTGAACCAGCCGACGGTACGGGAGAGGTCGGCGCCGTCCTCGATCTGCTGTTCCCGGCCGTGGCCCTCGACATGGGCGGCGAGGTCCACCCGGTCGCGCCCGCTCCACTCGCGTACGGCGCGGACGAGTGCGGTGAGCAGGAGGTCCTGGACGCGTGCGCCGTGGCGTTCGGCGGCCCCGGTGAGCAGGGGGCGGGTGAGGTCGCCGTCCAGGGTCCGGACCAGGTGGCGGGCCTCGGCGACCGTGCCCAGGGCGCGCGGCTTCTCGTCCGGTGCGCCGGGTGCGGGCAGCCGGTCCGGGGCGGCCAGGATCTCGTTCCAGAGCGGGAGTTCGGCGGTGCGGGCGGCGGTCTGCCGTCCGAGTGCGTGGGCCCAGCTCCGGAACGAGGTGGTGACGGGCGGCAGTTGGGGTGTCCGCCGCTGGCCGATGTCGCTCCAGGCCTGGGCGAGGTCGTCGAGCAGGATGCGCCAGGAGACGCCGTCGACGGCCAGGTGGTGGACGACGAGCAGCAGCCTGCCGGGGTGCTCGTCCGCCCCCGGGTAGCGCCGGGCCCGCACCATCAGCCCCTCGGCCGGGTCGAGTCGGGCGGCGAGGTCGTCGACCTCGCGGGCCAGGGCCTCGGGGCTCGCCCCCGTACCGGAGGGGCCTTCGTCCAGGGCCGGGGCGGCGGTCGCGTCCGGCTCCGGGATCACGAACGTTCCGGCGGCCAGATCGATACGGGCGCGCAGCACGGCGTGGTGGCGCAGGACCGCGTCCAGGACCTTCGCCGTCGCGGCCTGGTCGATGCCGGGCGGCAGGGTCAGCAGCATGGACTGGCTGAACCTGCCGGTGGGGCCCGGCCGTTCGGCGATCCAGCGCATGACGGGCGTGAGCGGCGCGGGTCCGGCGTCGGAGAGGGCGGGGGCCGGGGGCCGGCCGGTCGCCGGGTCCGGTGCGCGGTCGGAGAGCAGGGCCGCGAGCGCCCGGACGGAGGTCTGCTCGAAGACCTCGCGCGGGGTGAGGCGCAGCCCGGCGGCGCGGGCGCGGGCCACCAGCTGCATGGAGAGGATGCTGTCTCCGCCGAGGGTGAAGAAGTTGTCCTCCGCGCCCACCGAGGGCAGGGCCAGCACCTCGGCGAAGAGCGCGGCCAGGGTCTCCTCGACCGGGCCTTCGGGGGCGCTGTCGCCGGTGGCCGCGCCGAAGTCGGGTGCGGGCAGCGCGTCGCGGTCGAGCTTGCCGTTCGCGGTGACCGGCAGCCCGGGAACGGTCACGAAGGCGCTGGGCACCATGTGGTCGGGCAGCACACGGGCGAGGGCGGTGCGCAGGGCGGCGGTGTCGGGTGCGCCGCCCGCTGCGGGGGGTGTGTCCGTACGGCCGGCGGCCGGGGAGATGTCGCCCGGTTCGACGGCCGGGGACGTCTCGCCGGGTTCGGCCGGGACCAGGTAGGCGACCAGCCGGCGCGGCCCCGCCGGGTCGTCCTGGCGCAGCACGACGGCCGCCGCGCGGATCTCCGGGCGGGCCTGGAGGGCGGCGACGATCTCGCCGGGCTCGACGCGGAAGCCCCGGACCTTCACCTGGTCGTCGGCGCGCCCGTGGTAGCGCAGGGAGCCGTCGGGCGCCCGGGACACCAGGTCGCCGGTGCGGTACATGCGGGCGCCGGGCGGGCCGCCGGGCTCGGCGGTGAAGCGTTCGGCGGTGAGCCCGGGGCGGCTGAGGTAGCCCTGGGCGACGCCGGGCCCGGCCACGTACAGTTCGCCGGTCCCGCCGGGCGGCACGGGCCGCAGCAGGGTGTCCAGGACGTGGGCGCGTACGCCGTGCAGCGGGGTGCCGATGGGCGGGGTCGCGCCGGGGTTCAGGGGGGCGCTCATGGTGACGCAGGCGGTGGCCTCGGTGGGCCCGTAGGCGTTGATCATGCGGCGGCCGGGGGCCCAGCGGGCGGCGAGCGGTGCGGTGCACGCCTCGCCGCCGACGATCAGGGTGCGCAGGCAGTCGAGGCCGTCCGGTTCGAGGCCGGTGAGGGCGGTGGGCGGGATCAGGGCGTGGCTGACGCGGCGGCGGGCGATCGTCTCGCCGAGGAGCGGCCCGGCGAGCGGTCCGGGTTCGGGGACGACGAGGGTGGCGCCGGTCGCCAGGGCCATCAGCGTCTCCATCACGGAGGCGTCGAAGGACGGGGAGGCGAGCTGGAGGACCCGGGCGGAGTCGTCGATGCCCAGCCGCTCCGCCTGGGCGGTGGCGAGGGCGGCGAGTCCCCGGTGAGGGGTGATCACGCCCTTGGGGCGGCCGGTCGACCCGGAGGTGAAGATGATGTAGGCCGGGTGGTCGGGGGTGACGGCGGTGTCCGGGGCGGGCGCGCTGTCCTCGGCCGGGGACGCGTCCGTGCCCGTGACCACCGGCGCGTCCGTGAGCAGCGCGTCCGGGTAGCGATCGGCGAGCGCCACGTGTGTGAGGATCCCCGCCGGGCGGGCGTCCTGGAGCATCGCGGCGATGCGGTCCTCCGGATAGTCCGGGTCGATGGGCAGATGGGCGGCGCCCGCCTGCTGGACGGCGAGTTGCGCGACGACCAGGTCGACCGAGCGCGGCAGGATCACGGCGACCGACTGCCCCGCCCCGATCCCCGCCGCACGCAGGGCACCGGCCAACTCGCGTGCCCGACCATCCAGTTCCGTGTACGTCAAGGAGACGTCCGGCGCGTCCACGGCCACCGCGTCCGGCCGTCGGTCGCGCTGCTCGGCGAAGAGCCGCGCCCAGGTGCGGGCGGTGGGGGCGGGCGGTCCGGCGCGGTGGGCGGTGAGCGTCGTGCGTTCGGCGTCCGTCAGCGCGTCGAGGGCGGCGATACGGGTGTCCGGTGCGGCGACGAGCGTGCGCAGCAGGTGTTCGACACGTACGGCGAGTTCCCGCGCCCGGGCCGGGGTGACGGCCCCCGGGCGGTGGGTGAGGCGCAGAGTGAGCCGTTCGCCGGGCACGGTGGCGAAGGTCAACGGGTAGTGGGTGGCGTCCCGGCCCCGGATCCCCTCCAGGGCGAGGCCGGTGGCCTCGGCGAGCGCGGGAACGCCGTCGGCCGGATAGTTCTCCAGAGCCGTGAGCGTGTCGAAGAGGACGCCGTGTCCGGCGGCCCGCTGGATCTCGGCCAGGCCCAGGTGGTGGTGCGGCAGCAGGCCGGTGAACTCGTCCTGGACACGGGCCGCGAGAGCCGCGAGCGTCTCGTCGGGGCGCACGGTGACGCGTACCGGAACGGTGTTGACGAACAGGCCGATCATGTCCGTGACACCGGGCACCTCGGCGGGCCGGCCGGAGACGACCGTGCCGAAGACGACGTCGCGCCGCCCCGTGTGGGCGCTCAGCACCAGCCCCCACACGGTCTGCGTGAGGGTGCTCAGGGTGAGTTCCCGTTCCCGGGCGAACGCCGCGAGCCGGCTAGTGAGTTCGGCGTCGAGCAGCACCGTGTGCTCGTCGGGGAGTTCCTGCTCGCCGGGGTCGTCGGGAACGAGCCGGGTGGGCTCGGCGACACCGGCCAGCGCGGCCCGCCACGCCTCGGCGGCGCCCTGCTGGTCCTGGGCGTCGAGCCAGGAGCGGTGGAGGGGGTAGTCCGGCGCGGCGGGCAGCTCGATGTCCGCGTAGGCGTGCAGGAGTTCGCGGACGAGGTGGGGCAACGACCAGCCGTCGAGCACCAGATGGTGTCCCGTGAGCACGAGTTCGCAGGAATCCGAGCGGCGGATCAGCGTGGTGCGCAGCAGCGGCGGGGCCGCCAGGTCGAAGCGACGGCGGCGGTCGTCGTCGGCCCGCCGCACGGCGCGCCGCTCCTGCTCCTTCGGCTTGCGTCGGCGCAGGTCCAGTTCCTCGAAGTCCGGTTCCGCGTCGGCGCGCACGCGCTGGGTCCAGCCGTCCTCGTCGCCGGTGAACGCGGTGCGCAGGGGCGCGTGACGATGGACGACGGTGCGCAGGGCGGTGCGCAGGCGCTCGCCGTCGAGGTCGTCGGCGAGGCGGATGACGACCTGGACGTGGTAGACGTCCAGCGGCTCGCCGCCGGTGGCGGTGGCGCCCGGGCCGTCGTACTGGGAGAGGAAGAGCAGCCCTTCCTGGAGCGGGGTGAGCCGGCCGGGGGCGGCGTCGTCCGGTGCGACGGGCAGGGCGGCGGGCCCGGCCGCCGGAGTGGCGCGTTCGGCGACGGCGAGCAAGCCGCTGACGGTGCGGTGGCGGAAGACGTCCTGCGGGGTGAAGACGAGTCCGGCCTTGCGGGCCGCGCCGACGAGCTGGATGGACAGGATGCTGTCGCCGCCGAGGGCGAAGAAGCTGTCGTCGACGCCGATGTGTTCGGCCCGCAGGAGTTCGGCGAAGAGGGCGGCGAGCCGCACTTCCTCGTCCGTACGGGGTGCGGTGCGCGTCTCCGGTGAGGTGAGGCGGGGTGCCGGGAGCGCGGCGCGGTCGAGCTTGCCGTTGGCGGTGACCGGCAGGGCGGGCAGCGGGATCAGGGCGGTGGGGACGAGGTGGGCGGGGAGCCGGGCGGCGAGGTGTTCGTCCAGACCGGCGGGCAGCGCGGCGCCTTCCTCCGTACGGGAGTCGACACGGGAGTCGACACGGGAGACGGCACGGGACACGACTCGGGGAACGACGTAGCCGATCAGGTGGGTGGCGCCGGTGGCGGTGTCCTCGTGGGCCACCACCGCGCTGCCGGTGACTTCGGGGTGGGCGTCGAGTGCGGCGCGGATCTCGCCGGGTTCGATGCGCTGCCCGCGCAGCTTGATCTGGTCGTCGACGCGTCCGAGGTGCTCCAGTCCCCCGTCGGCCCGCAGCCGGGCCAGGTCGCCGGTGCGGTAGAGGCGGCTGCCGGGCGGGCCGTACGGGTCGGCGACGAAGCGGGTCGCGGTGAGGGCGGCGCGGCCGTGGTAGCCGTGGGCCAGCTGGGCTCCGGCGAGATACAGCTCGCCCGCCGCGCCGGGCGGGGCGGGGCGCAGCCGTGCGTCCAGCACGAGGGCGGTGGTGTTCCACACCGGGCGGCCGATCGGGATGTGCCCCGCGGTGATGTCGGCGGCGGTGACGGGGTGGGCGGTGACGTCGACGGCGGCCTCGGTCGGCCCGTAGAGGTTGTGGAGCTCGGTGTGCGGGGCGAGCCGCAGCAGTCCGTCGGCGGCCGCCGGGGTCAGGGTCTCGCCGCTGGCCAGGACGCGGCGCAGCGATGCGCAGTCCTCGGGTGCGGCGACGCCGGTGAAGGCGGTGAGCATCGACGGCACGAAGTGGACGGTGGTGACGCGGTGTTCGCGGAGCAGCCGGGCGAGGGCGGCCGGGTCGCGGTGGTCGTCGGGTCCTGCGGTGACGAGGGTGGCCCCGGCGAGCAGCGGCCAGAAGAGTTCCCAGACGGATACGTCGAAGGTGGCCGGGGTCTTGAGGAGGACGCGGTCCTCGTCGGTGAGCCGGTAGGCGTCCTGGGCCCAGCGGAGCCGGTTGGCGACGGCGCTGTGCGGCACGGAGACGCCCTTGGGGCGGCCGGTGGAGCCGGAGGTGAAGAGGAGGTAGGCGGGGTCGGCGGGGCGGGGTGTGTCGAGGACGGTGGTGAAGCGGGGCACCTCGTCGGCGGTGATGTCGAGGACCGGCAGGCCGTCGAGGGCGTCCTCGGGCAACGGCACGGCCGGGTCGGTGATCAGCAGGACCGCTTCCCCGTCCTGGAGTTGGGAGCTGATGCGGGCGGCCGGGAGGTCCGGGTCGAGCGGCAGGTAGGCGGCCCCGGCGCGCTGGACGGCGTGGACGGCGAGGACGAGTTCGGCGGAGCGCGGCAGGGCGACGGCCACGGTGTCGCCGCGTCGGACGTCGTGTTCGGCGAGGAGTCCGGCGAGCCGGTCGGCCTCGGTGTCGAACTCGCCGTAGCTCCAGCTGCGGGTGCCGTCGCGCAGGGCTTCGGCGGCCGGGGTGCGGGCGGCCTGTTCGCGCACCAGGTCGACGAGGGTGCGCGCGGGCAGTTCGGCCTCGGGGCCGGTGGCGGCGGCGAGCACCTGCCGGGTCTCGGCCTCGTCCAGGACGGGCACCCGGTCCACGGGCAGGTCGGGGTGGGCGCAGAGCCGCTGGAGGAGGGCGGTCAGCCGGCGGGCGAGGGCTTCGACGGTCGGGCGGTCGAAGAGGGCGGTGCGGTAGTTGAGGGCGGCGCGCAGCCCGTAAGTTCCGGGTTCCTCGACGACGGCGAGGGTCAGGTCGAACTTGGCGGCGCGGGTCTCGACGAGTTCCGCCTCGGCGGTGCCGGGGCCGAAGGGGTGGGTGCGGTCGGGGGCGTTCTGGTGGATCAGGGCGACCTGGAAGAGCGGGTGGCGGGAGAGCGAGCGGTCCGGGGCGAGGGCGTCGACGAGCCGTTCGAAGGGCAGGTCGCCGTGGTCGAAGGCGTCGAGGTCGACAGCCCTGACCCGGGCGAGGAGTTCGGCGAAGGTGGGGCTGCCGGAGGTGTCGGTGCGCAGGACGACGGTGTTGGCGATCAGGCCCGGCAGCTCCTCCAGGGCGGGTTCGCCGCGACCGCTGAGCGTGGTGCCGATCGGCAGGTCGTGGCCCGCCCCGTGGGCGGTGAGCAGGACGGCGAGGGCGGACTGGAGCACCATGAAGAGCGTCGCCCCGCCCTCGCGGGCGATGCGGACGGCGGCCCGGTGGGCGTCGGCGGGGAGGGCGAACTCCACGGAGTCCCCGTGTTCGTCCACCTCCGCGGGCCGGGGCCGGTCCAGGGGCAGGGCGATCTCCTGGGGTGCTCCGGCGAGCGCGGTGCGCCAGTAGGCCAGCAGCCCGTCCTCCCGGGCGGCGGTCGCCTCGCGGTGCCAGAGGGTGTAGTCGGCGTACTGGAGGGCGGGGGCGGGTGACGGCGTACGGTCCGGGTCGAGTTCGACGGCGTACAGCTGGGCGAGGTCCCGTACGAGTGGCCCGGTGGAGGCCTCGTCATAGGCGATGTGGTGGACCACGAGCAGCAGGGCCCGTTCGTCGCCGGGGCCGGTGAGCAGGTGGGCGCGGAGCGGGGGCCGGTCGGCCAGGTCGAAGGGTTCGGCCGCGAGCCGCCGGGCCGCGTCCTCGATGCTCTCGCCGTCCAGGAGCGCGGTCGTCAGGGGTACGGGGGCGGCCTCGGGCAGCACCTGCTGGACCGGGCGTCCCTCGTGCTCGGGGTAGCAGGTGCGCAGGATCTCGTGGCGTCGGGTGAGGGCGGTGAGGGCGCGGCCGAGGGCGTCCGCGTCGAGGGGGCCGTGCAGCCGCAGCAGCAGCGGTACGGCGTAGGTGACGGCGGAGCCGCCGAGCCGGTGGAGGAACCACAGCCGGGCCTGGGCGGGTGACAGCGGGAGCCGGCCGGGGCGTTCGGCGGCCGGGGTGAGCACGGGGACGCGGGCGTCCCGGGTGCGGGTGAGTCCGGTGAGGCGCGTGGCGAGCGCGGCGACGGTGGGGGCTTCGAAGAGGGTCCGGACGGGGATGTCGAGGCCGAGTTCGGCGCGGACGCGTCCGGCGAGGCGGGTGACCAGCAGGGAGTGGCCGCCGAGGGCGAAGAAGTCATCGTCCACGGCGACCGGGGCGCGGCCGAGTACTTCGCCGTAGAGCCGGGCGATCAGGCGTTCCTGTGCGGTGCGGGGGGCGCGTCCGGTGGGCGGCCCGTCCGAAGCGGTGCCGGCGTCCGGGAGGGGCAGGGCGGCCCGGTCGAGCTTGCCGTTGGCGGTCAGCGGCAGCCGGTCCAGGTCCATGAACGCGGTCGGCACCATGTAGTCCGGCAGTCGGGACGCGCAGGCCGCGCGCAGGTCGGTGGCCGGGACGCCGCCGGTGGTGTAGGCGACGAGGCCGGGTCCGGTGGGCAGGTCCTCGCGCAGGAGGACGGCGGCGGCGCGTGCGCCGCCCGCGTCGCACAGCACGGTCTCGATCTCGGCGGTCTCGATGCGGAACCCGCGCAGCGACACCTGGCTGTCGGCCCGGCCGAGGTAGTGGAGGGTGCCGTCGGCGGACCGGCGGGCGAGGTCGCCGCTGCGGTACATCCGGGTGCCGGGCGCGCCGAACGGGTCGGCGACGAAGCGTTCGGCGGTCAGCGGGTGGCGGCCCCGGTAGCCGCGGGAGAGGCCGGCCCCGGCGACGTACAGCTCACCGGTGACGCCGGGCGGCACGGGTCGCAGCCGCCGGTCCAGGACGTGGATCCGCAGGTCGTCGATGGCCCGGCCGACGGGGCTGGTGCCGGGGACGAGGGTGTCGGGGGCGAGGTCGTGGGTGGTGACGTGCACGGTGGTCTCGGTGATCCCGTACATGTTGACCACCCGGGGTGCGTCGGGGGTCCGGAGCCAGGGGGCGAGGCGGGCGGGGTCGAGGGCCTCGCCGCCGAGGACGATCAGGCGCAGGGCGGGCGGGAGGCCGGGCGAGCCGGGGGCGGTGAGGGCTTCGGTGAGCTGGTAGCAGGCGGACGGGGTCTGGTTGAGGACGGTGACGCCCTCGTGGTGCAGCAGCGCCAGGAAGTCGTCCGGGGACCGGGTGACGGTGTGCGGGACGACGACGAGGCGGCCGCCGTGGAGGAGGGCGCCCCACATCTCCCAGACGGAGAAGTCGAAGGCGTAGCTGTGGAAGAGCGTCCAGACGTCGTCGGGGCCGAAGGCGTCCTCGGCGGTGGCGTCGAAGAGGCGGGCGAGGTTGCGGCCGGTGACGACGACGCCCTTGGGGCGGCCGGTGGAGCCCGAGGTGTAGATGAGGTAGGCGGCGTTGTCCTGGTGGTGCGGCGTGGTGCGTTCGGCGTCGGTGACCGGTCCGTGCGGCTGTCGCCGCCAACTCCCGGCGTGCGGTTCCTCGTCGAGGACGAGCACGGGGGCGGTGCAGGTGACGGGGGTGCTGGAGACGGTCGCGGTGTCGGTGAGGACGAGGGCGGGGGCGGCGTCCTGGAGGGTCCAGGCGATGCGGTCCTGCGGGTGGGCGGGGTCGACGGGGACGTAGGCGGCCCCGGTCTTGGCGATGGCGAGGACCGCTTCGACGAGGGTCGAGGAGCGGGGCAGCAGAAGGGCGACCCGGTCCTCGGGGCCGATGCCGTACGCGATGAGCAGTCGGGCCAACGCGTTGGTACGGCTGTCGAGTTCGGCGTAGGTGAGGGTGTCGCCGTCGTGGGTGAGGGCGGGGGCTCCGGGGTGTTCGGCGGCGGCGCGGGCGAAGCGGTCGAGGACGGACGGGGTGCCCCGGTGGTCGCCGGTCGGGTTCCACCGGTGCGGGAGGGTGTCCTCCTCCTCCGCGGTGAGGACGCCGATGGAGCCGATCGGGGTGTCGGGGCGGGCGACCGCGCGGGCCAGGACGGTCACCAGCCGGTCGGCGAGCGTCCGGACGGTGGCGGCGTCGAACAGGTCGGCGCTGTAGTTGATCGCCCCGTCGATGGAGCCGCCGGCGAGGTGGTCGGTGAACCCGACGATGAGGTCGAACTTCGCGGTGTCCGTCTCACGCAGGGTGAACGCGGCCTCCACGCCGGGTGCGGTGAACGGGACCGGGGTGCGGTTCTGGTAGGTCAGCATCACCTGGAACAGCGGGTTGGCCGGGCCGCGTTCGGGATTGACCTCCTCCACGACCCGCTCGAAGGGCAGGTCGGCGTGGTCGAAGGCGTCGAGGTCCACGGCCCTGACCCGGCCCAGGAGTTCACGGAAGGACGGGTCGCCGGACAGGTCGGTGCGCAGGACGAGGGTGTTGACGAAGAAGCCGATCAGGTCTTCCGTACGCCGGTCGCCCCGGCCTGCGGTCGGTACGCCGAGGGGGATGTCGTCCCCGGCGCCGAGTCCGGCGAGCAGGGCGCACAGCGCTGCCTGGGTCACCATGAACGGGGTCACTCCGGCGTCGGCGGCCAGCGAACGCAGCCCGGCGACGACCTCGTCGGGGAGGGTGAAGGGGATGAATCCGCCGCGTCCGGTGGGTGTTTCGGGCCGGGGGCGGTCGGTGGGCAGGTCGAGGGCGGCGGGTGCGCCGTGGAGCGTGTGCCGCCAGAAGTCCGCCTGGAGCTGGAGGTGGCCGCCGTCCAGGAGGGTGTGCTGCCAGCGGGCGTAGTCCGTGTAGTGGGCGAGGAGCGGCGGCAGTTCGGGGGCGTCTCCGGCGAGCCGGGCGCGGTAGGCGGCGGACAGGTCGGTGAGCAGCGGTTCGACGGACCATTCGTCGGCGGCGATGTGGTGGATGAGCAGCAGGACGGTGGTGCGGTCCGGCTCGGTGAGGACGGTGACGCGGAAGGGCGGTTCGGTGGCGAGGTCGAAGGGTTCGGCGCTGAGGTCGGCGAGCAACTCCTCTGTCTCTTCGGGGCTTTGAACGGGCCGTACGCGAACGGGTGCGGGGCGGTCCAGGATGTGCTGGGCCGGTTCCCCTTCGGCCTCGGGGAACACGGTGCGCAGCACGGCGTGCCGTTCGGCGAGGTCGCCGACGGCGGCGGTCAGGGCGTCGTGGTCGACCTCGCCGGTGAGGGTGAGGACGAAGGGCAGGTGGTAGCCGGGGCCGGGCTGGAGCCGGCTCAGGAACCACAGCCGGGCCTGGGCGGGCGAGAGCGGCGACGGGCCTTCGTGCACGACGGGTTCGAGCGCGGGCAGCGCGGTGGCCGCGGGCGCGGAGTGGGCGGCGAGTGCGGCGACGGTCGGGGTGTCGAAGATCTGCCGGACCGGCAGCGGGTGGCCGAGGACGTCGGCGGCGCGGCCCGCCAGTCGGGCGGCGAGCAGGGAGTGGCCGCCGAGGGCGAAGAAGTCGGCGTCCGCGCCCACGTGTTCGAGGCCGAGCAGATCGGCGAAGAGTGCGGCGAGCAGTTCCTCGCGCTGTCCGGCCGGGGCGCGTCCGGCGGGGGCGGCGGTGGGCCGGGGTGCGGGCAGGGCGGCGCGGTCGAGCTTGCCGTTGGGGGTGAGCGGGAGGGCGTCGAGCGGCAGGCAGAGGTCCGGGACGAGGTGGCCGGGCAGCACGGTGCGCAGCTCCTCGCGGATCCGGGCCGCGGTGGCCGCCCGGGCCTCGGGGGTGCCGGTGAGTCCGGTGAGGTGGGCGATCAGGCGGGGCGCCGGGTCGGACGGGTCCTGGTGGGCGACGACGGCCGCGTCCTCGACCGCCGGGTGGGCGCGGAGGGCTGCGGCCACCTCGCCGGGTTCGATGCGGTGGCCGCGGATCTTCACCTGGTGGTCGGCACGGCCGACGATCTCCAGGGTGCCGTCGGTGCGCAGCCGGGCGAGGTCGCCGGTGCGGTACATACGGGCCCCGGGCGGGCCTCCGGGTTCGGCGGTGAAGCGTTCGGCGGTCTGTCCGGGGCGGCCCAGATAGCCCAGGGCCAGTCCGTCGCCCGCGAGATACAGCTCGCCGGTCACTCCGGCGGGCAGCGGGACCAGGCCCCGGCCGAGGACCAGGGCGCGGGTGTTCCACAGCGGGGTGCCGATGTGCGGGGCCTCGGCGGCCGTCGCGTCGAGGGCGCCGGAGGTGGACCAGATGGTGGTCTCGGTGGGCCCGTAGAGGTTGACGAGTTCCGCGCCGTGGGCGACGAGCCGGCGGGCGAGGTCGGGGGCGAGTGCCTCTCCCCCGGCGAGGGCGAGCAGGCCGTCGACCGTGTCGGGCCGGGCGTCCAGTAGGGCTCGCCACAGGGAGGGGGTGGCCTGCATGACGGTGGGGCGGGCGGTGTCGATGAGACCGGCGAGGAGGGCGGGGTCGCGGACCTGTTCCCGGTCGGCGAGGACCACCGTGCCGCCGGTGATCAGCGGCAGGAACAGTTCGAGGACGGCGATGTCGAAGCCGACGGTGGTGACCGCGAGGAGCCGTTCGGAGCCGCGGAATTCGAGGGTGTCGGCCAGGCAGAGCAGGAAGTTGACGACGGCGGCCCGGGTGACGACGACGCCCTTGGGGCGGCCGGTGGAGCCCGAGGTGTGGATGACGTACGCGGGTGCGTCGCCGTGGGCGGGCCGGGGTGCGAGCGGTACGGCGTCGGCGGCGGCGCGCACGGTCGCGGGGTCGTCCAGGAGGAGGGCGGTGCTCGGGTCCGTGTCGAGGGAGCGGGCGGTGGCGCGGTCGGTGACCAGGAGGGCCGGTGCGGCGTCGGCCAGCAGCAGCCGGATGCGGTCGGCCGGGAAGTCGGGGTCGACGGGGAGGTGGGCGGCTCCGGTGCGGCCGACGGCGAGCAGGGTGACCAGGAGGTCGACGCCCCGGGGCAGGCTGACGCCGACGAGGACGCCGGGGCCGGCCCCGCGTTCGGCGAGCAGCCGGGCCAGCCGGGCGGAGCGCGCGTCGAGTTCGGCGTAGCTGATCTCGTCGGCCCCGCTGACCAGGGCGGTGCGGGCGGGGGTGCGGGCGGCCTGGGCGGCGCACAGTTCGGCGGGCGAGGTGGCCGGGACGGGGCGCGGCTCGGGTGTGGCGGACGCCGCGCCGGGGAGGGCGCCGGGGGCCGTCGCGAGGGTGACGACGGGGCGTTCGGGGGCGTCGGTGGCCTGGTCGATGACGTGCAGCAGCGTCCGGGCGAAGCGGTCGGCGGCGGAGGCGTCCCAGAGCTCGGTGCGGTATTCGAGCTGCCCGGTCGCCCGGCCGGTGGCCGGGTCCTCGCTGATGGTGCACTGGAGGTCGAACTTGGCGGTCCCGGTCGGCACGAGGCGGGGCCGGCCGGTCTGGCCGGGCAGGACGGGCCGGTCGGGGAACTCCTCCCGTACGGCGAACAGCACCTGGAACAGCGGGCTCACGCCCGGCAGGCGGGGCGGGTTGATCTCGGCGACGATGCGTTCCAGCGGGAGGCGCTGGTGGGCGAGGGCGGCGAGGTCGTCGTGCCTGGTCCGTTCCAGCAGGTCGAGGAAGCTGGGTGTGCCGTGCAGAGTGGTGCGCAACGGCAGGGTGTTGATGAAGAAGCCGACGCTGTCGCGGAGCGCCTCGTCGTCGCGGCCCGCGACCGGGGTGCCGATGACCAGGTCGTCGCCGCAGCCGAGCTGGGAGAGGGTGGCGGCGAACGCGGCGTGCAGCACCATGAAGGTCGTGGTGCGGGTGCGTCGGGCCACCGCCCGTACCCGCTGGTGCAGTTCGGCGTCGAGGACGAAGTCGTGGGTACGGGCGGGGCCGCCGGTCCGGTCGGGCCGGGGCCGGGCCCAGGGCAGGGTGAGCTGTTCGGGGGCTCCGCTCAGCCGCGTGCGCCAGTGCTCGGCGTCCGTCTCCTCGTTCGCGGCCACGGCGTCCCGCTGCCAGAGCGTGAAGTCGGCGTGGTCCACGGGCAGGCGCGGCAGCAAGGGGGCGGCGCCGGAGAGCCGGGCGGTGTAGGCGGCGGCGAGATCGTCGAGGAGCGGCGGCAGGGACCATTCGTCGGCGGCGATGTGGTGCACGACGAGCAGCAGGGTCTGCCGGACGGGCCCACCGGCCGCGGGCACGGCCCGTAGCGGTGCACCGCCCTCGGGCCCGGCTTCGGTCGTCGCGGTGAACAGCACGGCGCGCAGCGGGGTTTCGCGCTCCACGGCGAAGGGCCTCGCCGCCTCCGCCGCGATGCGGCCCGCCAACTCGTCCTCGGGCACCGTGACTTCATCGAGTCCGGGCTCCGCCGACGCGGTGTCCAGCACCTGCTGCCAGGCCTCGCCGTCGTGGACGGGCAGCACGGTGCGCAGGATCTCGTGGCGGGCGACGACGTCGACGAGCGCGCGGCGCAGCGCGGCCGGGTCGAGCCGGCCCGTGATGTCGAGGGCCAGCGGGATGTTGTACGAGCCGTCCTCTCCCTGGCTGCGGGCGAGGAACCACAGCCGCCGCTGCCCGAAGGAGAGCGGCGGGCGCTCGGGCCGGGGCCGCCGGGTCAGCGGAGACAGCGCCCCGGCCGGACGCCGGGCGGCCTCGGCCGCTTCCAGGGCGGTGGCCAGCCGGGCCGGGGTGGGGTGGTCGAAGACCGTGCGGACGGGCAGTTCGGCCCCGGTACGGGAGCGGAGTGCGGTCACCAGCCGGGCGGCGGACAGCGAGTGGCCGCCGAGGAGGAAGAAGTCGTCGTCGGGCGCGGCGCCGCTCCGGCCCAGTACCTCGGCGAACAGCTCGCACAGCAGCGACTCCGCCCCGGAGCGCGGGGCGCGGCCCGCCGTGGGGCGGGCGGTGGGCCCGACGGCGGGCAGCGCGGCCCGGTCGGTCTTGCCGTTCGGGGTCAGCGGCAGCCGGTCCAGCGCCACGAAGTGGCTGGGCACCAGGTGTTCGGGAAGCTGCTCGGCGAGCGCGGCGCGCAGCGGATCGGCCCAGCGGCCGTCGCCGCCCGCCCCGATCTCGGCGGCACGCTCCTTCTCCGTACGAGCGGGCTCGTGCCCCGTAGGTACGGGAACGTCCGGGCGGACAGGAACGTCCGGGCGGACGGGAGCTTCCGTGGGCGTGAGAACGCAGTACGCGGCCAGCGTCAGGTCGCCGCCCGGGGTGGGGACGGCGGTGACGGCGGCCTCCGCGACCGAGGGGTGCGCCAGCAGGGCGGCCTCGATCTCGCCGGGCTCCACGCGGTGGCCGCGGATCTTGACCTGGTGGTCGGCGCGCCCCAGCACCTCCAGGGTGCCGTCGGCGCGGAACCGGGCCAGGTCGCCGGTCCGGTACATCCGGCCGCCGGGTGTGCCGTAGGGGTCGGCGACGAAGCGTTCGGCGGTCAGCGCGGGGCGGCCGAGATAGCCGTCGGCGACCCCGTCCCCGGCGAGGTGCAGTTCGCCGGTCACGCCGACGGGGGCGGGGGCGAGGATGCGGTCCAGGACGTAGGCGCGGGTGCGGCGCACGGGCCGGCCGACGTGCGGCGGGGTTCCGGGGCCGAGGACGGCGGCGGTGGACCAGATGGTGGTCTCGGTGGGCCCGTAGAGGTTGACGAGCCCGTTCGCGTGCCGGGTCAGGATGTCCGCCAGGTCGGCGGGCAGCGGCTCTCCGCCGCTGAGCGCCCGCAGGCCGCCGAGCGCGTCCGGGGCGGCGTCGGCGAGGACGCGCCAGAGCGAGGGGGTGGCCTGCATCACGGTGGGTGCGCTCGACCGGACGAGTGCGGCGAGCGCGAAGGGGTCGCGTACGTCGTCGTCGGCCGCGAGCACCACGGTGGCCCCGCCGAGGAGCGGGACGAAGAGTTCGAGGGCGGCGATGTCGAAGGAGACGGTGGTGACCGCGAGCAGGCGGTCCTCGCCGGACAGGCCGAGCAGCCGGCCCATGGCGGTGAGGAAGTTGGCGAGGGCCTGCCGGGGCACCACGACGCCCTTGGGGCGGCCGGTGGAGCCGGAGGTGTAGATGACATAGGCCGGGTCGCCCGGGCCGGCCTCCGCCGTCGGAACCGGAGCGTCGGCCCCGACTCCCGGGGTCGCGGCCGCCTCCGCGCCGGGGACCGTTCCGTCCGGGGCGACGGTGAGCAGCGGCAGGTCCGCGCCCCACGGGTGGTCCCGGTCGGTGAGCAGCAGGAGCGGCCGGCTGTCGGCCAGCATGTGCCGGAGCCGGTCGGCCGGGTAGCGCGGGTCCAGCGGTACGTACGCGGCTCCCGCCGACGCCACGGCCAGCAGTGCGACCAGGAGCGCCTCGCCCCGGGGCAGGGCGACGGCGATCAGGCTGCCCCGGCCCGCGCCCCGGGCCCGGAGGACCGCTGCCAGCCGGTCGGCCCGGTCCGCCAGCTCCGCGTAGGTGAGGTGGGCGTCGCCGTGGCGGAGGGCCACCGCGTGCGGGGTACGGCGGACCTGCGCGGCGAAGCCCTCAGTGAGGCCGGGGGCCGGGGCGGCTTCGGCGTCCTGGTCGGCGGGGGCGTTGAACTCCTCCAGGACGCGCCGGTGTTCGGCCTCCTCCAGGAATCCGACGCGGGCCGCCGGGAGGTCGGGTTCCGCGCGGGAGAGCCGGTCCAGGAGGGTGGCGAACCGGTGGAGGTGGGCGTCCAGCTCCTCGGCTCCGTACAGCTCGGGGCTGCCGTCCAGGACGAGGTCCAGACCGGTGAGCCCGGTGTCCGGGCCGCCCCGTCCGTTCACCGTGACGTTGAGGTCCTCGACGGCTCCGGCGGCCAGGGAGTGGACCGCGCCCGCGCAGTCGCCGAAGGCGAGTTCGGTGGTGAACGGCTTGATGTTCAGCTGGGGGCCGACGAGCCGTCTGCCGTGCCCGAACAGCTGGAGGTCGCGCCGGAGTTGTTCGCCCCGGTAGCGCTGGTGGCGGCGCTGGCGGCGCAGGGTGCGGGTGATGCGGCGCAGGAGGTCGCCGACCGGTTCGCGTTCGTCGACGGTGACCCGGAGCGGGACGACGTTGACGGCGGTGACGGGGGTGCGGGCGAGGACGCTGCCCGTGCGGTTGCTGACGGGCAGACCGATGACGGCCTCGGGTGCGTCGGTGAGCCGGGTCAGATACAGCGCCCACGCGGCGGTCACCGCCTCCGGCCAGGTGGCGCGGGACCGCTGGGCGAACGCGGCGAGCCGTTCGGCGTCCTCGGCTCCGAGGGTCAGGCGGCTGCGCAGGGGGCGCGGGGCGATGCGGGTGGGTGCGGTGCGGGCCGGGGTCGGCGGGTGCGGCCGGTCGGCCAGCAGCTCCTGCCAGAACCGGGCGTCGAGGGTGTGCTGTTCGGAACCGGTGTAGCGCCGGTCCTCCTCGATCGCGTCGCGGAGCGAGCCGAACGAGGCCGCCGGAGCTTCGGTGCCCGCGCGTGCGTGGCCGTACAGCTCGGCGACGCGTTCGGCGAGGCGGGCGTAGCCGTAGGCGTCGAGGAGGATGTGGTGGCAGCGGTGGTACCAGAGCCATCGTTCGTCGCCGGTGCGCAGCAGTGTGTGGCGGTAGAGCGGGCCGCGTTCGACGTCGACCGGGGTGGAGCGCTCCTGTTCCATCCAGGTCAGGGCGGCGGTGTGCGGGTCGTCGGCGGTGCGCAGGTCGAGGACGTCGGGGCCGGCCGGAGGGACCGCGCCGGTCTCCTGGTGGACGTCGTCGCCGTCGGCGGTGAGGCGTACGGAGAGCCCGTCGGCCTCGCCGACGGCCCGGGTCACGGCCGCCGTGAACGCCCGCTCGTCCAGCGGTCCCGTCAGCTCGACGTACTCCGCGGTGAGATACACGGGGTTCGCCGGGTCGAGTCGCTGCGCGGACCAGAGACCGAGCTGGGCCTCGGTCAGCGGCAGGCGTTCGCGGTGGGTACTCATGCGCATTCTCCCGGCAGGAAACCTCGGCCGGCTTTCCCGGTGAGGTGGGCAGGTTCGTGGGCAGGGCGTGCCTGAGGGCACGCGGACGAGGCCGTCGGCGCGGCGGTGTGACGCTGGGGGTGGGGGCGAAGGTGGGTGGGGGGCAGGTGGGGGGGCGTGGTGCGGCCCGGGCGCGGAGGGGCACCGGGACCGGCCGGTGGTGCGGGCCGGTGTCCCGGTGCGGTGTGCTCGGCGGGGCCCGGAGCCGGACCCGGGGTGGGTCAGGCCTGGGGTCTGTGACCGTGGTGGGGGGCGAGGGCCAGGACGGCTTTCGGCTGCACGACGAAGGGCCGCATCATCATCATGTCCTCGTGCTCGTAGACGTGGCAGTGGTGCATGAACCGTCCGGGCGGCCCGTCGAACGTGGCTCCGACCGTGATGAGTTGGGCGGGAGCGAGTGAGATGACGTCCTTGGGTCCCTGTTCGGCCGCGGTCAGCGGGGCGTTCTTCCGCCAGCGGATCGGGGTGGTGGTGCCGGCTCCGTAACCGCCGCCCGGCAGCTCGAAGAAGGTGAAGGAGCTGACGTCGTACACCTCGCGGCTCAGCCCCTGGAAGGCGACCGCGTGGAGGTGCATCGGGTGCGGGTAGGCGCCTTCGGATTTCTCCAGGCTGAGGAATCTCCAGCGTTCGGTGGCTCCGGCGGCGACGGTGAACCGCACCGGGTCCTCGAAGGTGGCGGAGACCCGCCGGAAGGTGCGGACCGTGCCGCGCTCGTCCTCGATCTGGACGATTCCGTCGATCGGGAGCTCGCCCTCGGGCGCCTCGGTCTCCTCCATCTCCCAGAGTTCGGGGTCCTTGGGGTAGACGGGGGTGACGATGACGAGGCGTTCGGGGGCGCCGGCCGACGGTTCGGCCGGGGTGAAGGACGTGGCGAGGCGCTTCGGCGGGACGAACGTGTCGTGTCCGGCCCGCGAGGCGACGCGGAACTCCATCAGGTCGGGGCGGGCTCCGGGTTCGGGCAGGGCGTTGACGAGCCGCAGCCGTCTGCCGCGCAGGGCGGTGAAGTCCACCAGGAGGTCCGCGCGTTCACCGGGGGTGAGCGGGACGCCGTCGGTCACCGGGTCGGGCTTCGGCAGCAGTCCGCTGTCCGTGCCGATCAGCCGGAACGCGTCGGCGGGGAGTTCCCTGCCCTCCTCGTCGAGGATCTTCAGGAGGTAGGGGCGGTTGTTCGAGGCGTTGAGGGCGCGGAAGCGGTACCACCCGGCCTCGACCTCCAGATGCGGCCAGATCACTCCGTTGACCAGGTTGAACGGTCCGGTGAAGGGGCGGACCAGTTCGTAGGGGTCGTCGGCGACGACGATGCCCTTGTAGAGGAGGTCGCCGGTGAACGCGCCGTCCTCGTCGAGGTCGAGGTTGCGGTCGAAGAAGAGGAGGGGGATCTCCCGGTCGCCGGAGGGCAGGCGTAACCGCCTCTCCTCCTCGTCGCGGATGAGATAGGCGCCCGCGCCGAGGCCGGTCATCACGTTGAGGTGCGTGATGTGCATGGCGTGGTCGTGGTACCAGAGTCCGGCGGCGGGCTGCTCGTTGGGGTATTCGGCGAGCTGGGCGGCGCCCGGCAGGACGGCGTTCTCCGCCCAGCCGTCGTTGCCTCCGCCGGTGACGGCTCCGTGCAGATGGACCACGGCCCATGGGGGCAGTGCGGCGACGTCGGCGCGCACCGCGGCTCCCTCGCGGCCCGGGCGGTCCCACATGAGGGGCAGCTCGGGGTCGTAGGCGAACGGCACGCGGACGGCCCGCAGGGGGTAGCCGCCGGTGAGGTCGTTCTCCCAGGCGATCCGGAGTCTGCTGCCGCGCTTCGCCTCGATGGTCGGGCCGACGTGTGTGCCTTCGTACGTCCACAGCCGGGTGTACGGGAGGCTGCGGTGGAGGCGGACGCGGGCCGAGCGCATCGTGACGGTCAGCTCGCCCTTGCGGCCGCTGATCACCCGGGGTACGGGCAGCGGGTCCAGGAAGGGCACGAGGGTTTTCGCCGCCTTCGCCGCGCGGGCGGCCTTCTCGGCGGCGTCCCCGGTGAGCCGGGGTCCGGCCTCCCGGGCCTCGCGGACGGCGTCGGGCAGGTCGTCGAGCGGGGTGCCGAGGGCCGCCGTCATCAGGGCGGACCGGGGCGGGGCGGTGGCGGCCATGGCGCGGCCGGATCCGCCGGGGAGGGCGAGTCCGGTGCCCAGGGCGGCCCCCGCGCCCGCCACGCCGGCTCCGATGAGGAACCCCCGGCGGGCGACCAGGTCCGACAGCTTGGGGGGAGTTCTCATGTGGGATCGGCCGCCATGCTCTCTATCAGGCTCTTGGGCCGCAGATCGGTCCAGTTCTGCTCGACGTAGTCCAGGCAGGCCTGGCGGGTGTCCTCCGGGTGGGCCACGGTCCATCCGGCGGGCACCTCGGCGAACGCGGGCCACAAGGAGTGCTGTCCCTCGTCGTTGACGAGCACCAGGTAGGTGCCGTCCTCGTCCTCGAACGGATTGGTCACCGCAACCTCCATCGACTTAGGTAAGGCTATCTTTACTTGATCGATAGCGACCCTACCCACCGATCTCGCGGTTGACTCACCGATCCCACAACTCACGTACTCAACACGGCTTTTGATGGCTTGAATTGAGCGCCCCGGGCGTCCCGTCGCCCGGGGCGCCCCCGTCACGCGCTGCCGGTTCCGCGCCGTTTGAACAGCACCCAGCCCAGGTACACACCGCCCAGCACGGCGGTGGTGACGCCCACCGGGAGGAGGTTGTTTCGCTGGGACTCCTCCACCACCCGGATCCATCCGATCTGCCGGTCGGCCCACACCAGGGCGGCGAAGAACTGGCTGGAAGCAAGGTGCGCGGCCGAGAGCAGTCCGGCGCCCACCGCCCCCGCCGAGACCAGGCTGACTCCGGGGCTGCGGCTGACCATGACGGCGATCTGCGGGGCGGCCAGGGCGATGAACGGGATGGGCCCGGCGCTGGCCACGGCCACCCCGCACAGCCCGATCCCGAGCACCGTCAGGGCGAGCCGCGAGCGGTTCACCCGGACGCCCAGGCCGGTGGCGAGATCGTCGCCGAGCTCCATCATCCGCAGCCGTCTGCCGAACAGCAGCACCGCCGGCAGGAGGACCGCCAGAGCGACGGCCATGATCTGCACGGAGCTCCAGCCCCGCCCGTTGAGCGTCCCGACGAGCCAGATGTGCGCGTTCTGGGCGTCATTGAGGGAGGACCGGGTCAGCAGATAGGAGTTGACCGAGCCGAGCATGGCGGTCACGCCGAGCCCGATCAGGACCAGCCGGATGCCGTGCAGCCCTCCCCTGCTCGCCAGGACGGAGACCAGCAGCGCGGTGACCAGGCCGCCGACGATCGCCCCGGCGGCCACCGAGGCGGCGGCTCCGCCGAACGTCACGATGACCAGGATCGCCCCGGTCGCCGCGCCGCTGTTGAAGCCGATGACATCGGGGCTGGCGAGCGCGTTGCGCGACACGCTCTGGAAGATCGCACCGCTCATGCCCAGCGCGCAGCCGGCCAGGATCGCCAACAGGGCCTGGGGCAGGCGTTCCTGGTTGACGAAGTGGACGGCGAGCCGATCGCCCGTCCCGTAGAAGAGGGCGCGGGCCACCTCGGGCACAGGCACCGGGTAGGAGCCGACGCACAGGCTGACCAGCAGCAGGAGCGCCGCGAGCAGCAGCGCGCCGCCGCTCACCAGGGCCGTACGCCGGTGCATCCGGAAGCTGACCCTGCCGGACCACCACCGCACGGGGCGGGCGGCGTCCGAGGCGCGGGGGCTCTTCTGTGGGGCCGTACGGACGTCGGTCGCCGTCACAGCGAGGCCTCCTTGCGTCGGCACACCATCGCGATGAACACCGGCGCGCCGATCACCGCGGTCACCGCGCCGACCTCCAACTCATCACCGGGCAACGCCACTCGGCCGATGATGTCGGAGACCAGCAGCAGCACCGGGGCCAGCAGCATCGAGTACGGCAGCACCCAGCGCAGATCCGGCCCGGTCAGCCAGCGGGCGACCAGCGGAACGACCAGGCCCACGAAGCCGATCGGTCCGGCGGCCGCCGTCGAGGCTCCGCAGAGCAGGGTCACGGCGATCACCGCGGCGATCCGGGTCCGGGCGATCCGCGCCCCGAGCGCCCGGCCCAACTCCTCGCCGAGGGCGAGAGAGTTCAGCGGGCGGGCGAGCAGCAGGGCGATCACCAGGCCGACGGCCACGAACGGCACGAGCTGCACGACGAGTTCGGGCTCCCGTCCGGCGAGCGAGCCGACCATCCAGAACCGCAGGTAGTCGTAGGTCGCGGAGTCGAAGACGGTGAGTCCGGCGATGACGCCGCTGAGGCTCGCGCTCACCGCGGCACCGGCCAGCGCGAGGCGTACGGGCGTGGGTCCGGCCCTTCCGGAGGCTCCGAGCACGTACACGATCACGGTGGTGAGCGCGGCGCCGACGAAGGAGAACCACACCAGCGAGCCGAAGCCGGCCAGGCCGACGATGCCGATGCCGAACACCACCGCCGCCGAGGCGCCCGCGTTGACGCCGAGCAGTCCCGGGTCGGCCAGCGGGTTACGGGTGACGGCCTGCATGACCGCTCCCGCCACGCCGAGCGCCGCACCGGTCATCAGGCCCACGAGGGTGCGCGGCAGGCGGAGTTGGCGGATGACGTCGGTGGCGTAGGCCCCGTCGTCGTTCCAGAGGGCGGTCCACACCTGTCCGAGCGTGGTGTCCTTGGTGCCGATCCAGGTGCTCAGCACGACGAGGACCAGCAGCAGCCCGGCGAGGACGAGGAGTCCGCCGCCGCGCAGGGCGGACCGGGCGGCGGTGGGTTCCGGCTGCGGCTTCCGTGCGGCGGACCGGCGGCCGAGCGCGGCGGGCGGGGCGGTCATGTCGGCGTCCCGCCCGTCAGGAGCGATCGAGGAGGACCCTCCCCTAATGCCTGCGGTGCGCGAGGCCCCCCGGTCCGAGAGCCGAACATAACCACCCGCATCTGGTGCTGCCTTCCGTCGCGTCCACAGTCATCGCAGTGGCGCCACGTACCGTCAACCGACCTGTCGCACAGGCCGGTTGACCGGTCGAGCAAGGCGGAGCCCCCCGCGAAGTAAGGCTGACCTTACCCACAATCGTATCGACTGAGGAGACCGGTCCCGGGCCCGGTCAGAGCCCGAGGTCGCTCAGGCGGGCCTCGTAGCGGATGGTGAGGTCCTCGGAGTCGCCGGCCGGGTTGTCCCAGAGGGCCTCCAGCTCGGAGCGCACCGCGTCGGGCAGCGCCTCGAACCGCTCGGACCAGGTGTCGGAGTTCGGTATCCAGTAGCCGACGACCTTGAAGCGCTCCGCCGGGAGACCCAGCTCGCGGCGGAGGTAACGGCGCACCGTACGCAGGGCGTTGGTCTCCCCCGCGACCCACACGTACCCGCCCGCGAGATCCGTGCCGGGCGGGACCGCGGCGGCCACCAGGTCGGCCAGCCGGCTCGGCCCGTGGCCGTTTCCGCCGTAGGTCCAGGTCACCTTGGAGTCGGGCAGCTCCCGCAGGGGCAGTACGGCCGAGGGGTCGGGCGCCTCCAGGACCACCCGGGTCCTGACGTGGTCCGGGGTGTTCTCCAGCAGGCGGGCCACGGCGGGCAGACCGGTCTGGTCGGCGACCAGCACCTGCCAGGTGAGATCGTCCGGAGGACTGTAGAGCCCGGTGGGGTCGTTGACGCCCACCACGTCGCCGGGCCGCGCCTCGGCGGCCCAGCCGGACGCGACACCGCCCTCGTGGAGCACGAAGTCGATGTCGACCTCGCCCTCCTCCGGGCGCACCGCGCGGATCGTGTACGTGCGCATCGGCGCGACGGGCTGCCCCTCGGGGGTCTCCCACCCGCCCTGCTCGGTCGTCCGGGGCAGCGAGACGTCGGTGCGGTCCGGGCCGTGCGGCAGGAAGATCCGCACGTACTCGTCGCCGACCCCGGTGGACCCGAAGCCCGCCAGGCCTTCGCCGTGGAAGGTGACGCGGGTCATGGTCGCGGAGAGCGGCCGCACTCGGGCGACGACGGCTCGGTGGATCGTCATGGACACTGCCCCTTCGTACGCGTGGTCGGCCTGAACGCCTCGCCCGCCGGACGAGAGAACCGAATTGACTTAGGCCAGCCTAACCTTCCACGGGCGCGGGTTCGAGACGGCCTCGGCCAACACCTCCGGGAACCGCGCCGGAATCCGGCGCATGCGGGTGCGGTGGAGCCGTGGGGCAGGATCCCGAAGCCGCCGCCGCCCGAGCCCGCCGCTTGGTGCGGCGCACCGGTCCTGACGGGGCGGCCCTGACGGGGCGGACCAGCTCAGCAGATGCGCGGCAGCTGCTCGCCCAGCGGCATGTCCACCACCCGGGTGCCGCCGAGGCCCGTGGCCGCCACCACCATGCCGGGGTGCTCCGCCACGCAGGTCCCGATCCGGACCGACTCCTTGCCGAGCGGGTGGGCGCGCATCGCTTCCAGGACCGCGTCGGCGTGGTCCGGCGGTACGAAGGCGACGAGCTTGCCCTCGTTGGCGACGTACAGCGGGTCGAGGCCGAGGAAGGAGCAGGCGTTGGCGACGGTCTCGGGCACCGGGAGGGAGCCCTCGTCCAGGGTGATGCCGATGTCCGCGGCTCCGGCGATCTCGTTGAGCGAGGTGGCCAGGCCGCCCCGGGTCGGGTCGCGCAGGACGTGGAGGTCACGGCAGACGGCGAGCATGTCGGCGACCAGGCCGGCCAGCGACGCGGTGTCGCTCTGGATCTCGACGCCGAACTCCAGCCCTTCGCGCACGCTCATGATGGCCACGCCGTGGACCCCGATCTGCCCGCTGACCAGGACCGCGTCACCGGGGGCGGCGCGTTGCGGGCGGATGTCGACGCCGTCGGGGACCAGGCCGATCCCGGCGGTGTTGATGAAGATCCCGTCGCCGTGCCCGGCGTCGACGACCTTGGTGTCGCCGGTCGCGACGGTCACGCCCGCCGTGCGGGCCGCGTCGCCGAGCGCCTGCGCCACCCGCCCCACCACCGACAGCTCGATGCCCTCCTCCAGGATGAAGCCGCAGGAGAGGTAGGCCGGCTCGGCGCCCGCCATGGCCAGGTCGTTGACCGTGCCGTTGACGGCGAGGTCGCCGATGCTGCCGCCGGGGAAGAACAGCGGCCGGACGACGAAGGAGTCGGTGGAGAAGGCGAGCCGGGCGCCGCCCATGGTCACATGGGCGGAGTCGCCGAGCTCGGCGAGGACGTCGCTGCCGAAGGCGGGCGCGAAGAGGTGCTCGACCAGTTCGGCGGAGAGCGTTCCGCCGCCGCCGTGGCCCATCACGATGCGTTCGTGGTCGCGCAGCGGGGCGGGGCAGGTCCAGCCGGAGAAGTCGGCGGGGGCCGGGGCGATGTCAGCCAACGGAACTCGCCTCCTTGGCCGGGGACCCGGTGGTCCCCTTCGGGGCTTCCAGCCGCCGGTAGAGGTAGTACGCGGCGCACGCGCCCTCGCTGGAGACCATGGTCGCGCCGAGCGGGTTGCGCGGGGTGCACTCCTTGCCGAAGGCGGCGCACTCGTGCGGCTTGATCAGGCCCTGGAGGACTTCGCCGCTGCGGCAGACCGTGGACTCCTCGGTCTCGATGCCGGTGACGGAGAAGCGGTGCTCGGCGTCGTACTCGCGGTATTTCGGCGACAGCCGCCAGCCGCTCCGCGGGATCATCCCGATGCCGCGCCAGGACCGGTCGGTGACCTCGAAGACATCCGCCAGCATCTTCTGGGCGGCCGGGCTGCCCTGTTCGTTGACGGCGCGCGGGTAGGCGTTCTCGACCCGGTGCTCGCCGGCCTCCAGCTGCCGTACGGCGCGGCGGATGCCTTCGAGGATGTCGAGGGGTTCGAAGCCGGTCACCACGATGGGGACCTCGTGCTCGGCGGCGAGGGCCGGGTACTCCTTGGTGCCCATGACCGTGCAGACGTGTCCGGCGGCGAGGAACGCCTGGACCTGGCAGTCCGGCGAGTTCATGATGGCGTCGATCGCCGGGGGCACGCGTACGTGCGAGACCAGCAGGCTGAAGTTGGGGATGGCCAGCTTCTTCGCCTGGTAGACCGTCATCGCGTTCGGCGGGGCGGTGGTCTCGAAGCCGATGCCGAAGAAGACGACCTGCTTGTCCGGGTTCTCCTGGGCGATGCGCAGGGCGTCGAGCGGCGAGTAGACCACGCGGACGTCCGCGCCCTCGCTCTTGACCTGGAACAGGTCGCGGCCGCTGCCCGGGACGCGGAGCATGTCGCCGAACGAGCAGAAGATCACGTCGGGGCGGGAGGCGATCTCCAGGGCCTTGTCGATGATCTCCAGCGGGGTGACACAGACGGGACAGCCCGGACCGTGGATCAGCCGGATCCCGTCGGGGAGCAGCTGGTCGATGCCGTGGCGGATGATCGAGTGCGTCTGTCCGCCGCAGACCTCCATGAGGGACCAGGGCTTCGTGGTGAGCGCCCGGATGTCGTCGAAGAGCCGTTTCGCGAGGACCGGGTCGCTGAACTCGTCGAGATACTTCATGACCTCGCCTCCTTCTCACTCCCGTCGGCGGGGAGTTCGGTCCCGGCCGGGCGTTCCGCGCCCGCGTCCTTGGCCGCCTTGCCCCAGTGGTCGCCGAACTCCTCCTCCAGCACACCGAGGTTCTCGAAGAGGTCCAGGGTCTGGCGCGCCGATTCCTCGTCGAGCCGTTGCAGGGCGAATCCGACGTGGACGATCGCGTAGTCGCCGACCTTCATGTCGGGGACGTACTCCAGGCACACGTCCTTGACGACGCCGCCGAAGTCGACCTTGGCCATTCGCGTGGCGTCGCGTTCCTCGATCTCCAGCACTCGGCCGGGTACGGCCAGACACATGGCGCTCTCCTCCCTCACTCCTTCGTCCGGGCGGCGACGATCAGTTGACCGAGGGCGAGTCCGCCGTCGTTGGGGGGCACCTTGCGGTGCCTCAGTACGGTGAAGCCGTCCGCCTCCAGTCCCGTACAACAGCCTTCGGTGAGCAGGGCGTTGCAGAAGACACCTCCGGTCAGGGCCACGGTGGCGATGCCCGTGCGCTGCCGGGCCGCCGCGCACACCTCCCGTACGAGGACGGTCACCGCGCGGTGGAAGCGGCGGGCCACGGTGGAGGCCGGGGCGCCCGCGAGGACGTCCGCCGCGGCGGCGGCGAGGACCGGTCGCGGGTCGGCGATCAGGGGGGCCGCCGGCCCGTCCGGCTCTGCTCCCAGGATGAACCCGTACGCGGGCTCGCGCCCGTCGTCGCCGCCCGGGACCGCGTCCGCGCCGGTCAGCGCCGCGTTCTCCAGGCGCATCGCGGCCTCGGCCTCGTACTCCACCCGGTGGCAGACACCGGCGAGCGAGGACACCGCGTCGAAGAGGCGGCCCATGCTGGAGGTGGGTACGCAGTTCAGGCCGCGCTCCAACTGCCGCTCCAGCAGCCGCCGTTCGCCGGGCGGCGCGATGGCGGTGCAGGGCAGGGCCTCCGACCACGGCAGTCCGGCGGCGCGCAGGTGCGACAGCGCCATCCGGTACGGGTTGCGGACCGCCGCGTCGCCGCCGGGCAGCGGGACGTAGCGGAGGTGGGCGAAGCGTTCGAAGCCGTCGTAGTCCGCGATCAGGATCTCGCCGCCCCAGACCGCGCCGTCGTCGCCGTATCCGGTGCCGTCGAAGGCGACCCCGATCACCGGGGAGGCGCCGTCGAGGCCGTGCTCGGCCATCGTGGAGGCGACATGGGCGTGGTGGTGCTGGACCTGGCGCAGCGGCAGGCCGCGGGCCTCGGCGGTGCGGCGGGCCCACTGGGTGGAGCGGTAGCCGGGGTGCCGGTCGGCGATCAGGAGGCGCGGGGTGACGTCGGTCAGGTCGGTGAGGTGGCCGGTGGCGCGCTCGAAGGCGGTGAGGGTGGCGAGGTCGTCCATGTCGCCGACGTGGGCGGAGAGCCAGGCGTAGCGGTCGTCGGCGGCGCAGAAGGTGTTCTTCAGGTCGCCGCCGACCGCGAGGGCCGGGAGGACGGGCAGCGGCAGGGCGAGCGGCAGCGGGGCGTAGCCGCGCGAGCGGCGGACCGGGAGTTCGGCCCCGGCGCAGATCCTGACCACGGAGTCGTCGCAGGGCACATGGATGGGCCGGTCGTGCCCGAGCCAGGCGTCGGCGAGCCCGTCGAGCCGGGTCAGGGCTTCCGTGTCGTCGGTGACGATCGGCTCGCCGGAGCGGTTTCCGCTGGTCATGACGAGGACGGGCGGTCCCGGCGGGTCGCCGGGGAGGCCGAGGAGCAGGCGGTGCAGCGGGGTGTACGGCAGCATCACGCCGAGGTCGGGGCTGCCGGGGGCGACGCCGGGCGCGAGTTCGTGCGCGGGGCGGGTGCGGCGGCGCAGCAGGACGACGGGTTTACGGGGGCCGGTGAGGAGGGCGCGTTCGGCGGCGTCCACGTGGGCGAGCGCTTCGACGGTGGCCAAGGAGTCGGCCAGCACGGCGAACGGTTTGTCGCCGCGGTTCTTGCGCTTGCGCAGGGTCCGTACGGCGGTGGGGTCGGCGGCGTCGCAGGCCAGGTGGTAGCCGCCGAGCCCCTTGACGGCGAGGACGGCCCCGTCGGCGAGCAGCCTGCGGGCCTCCGCCAGCGCCTCGGCGTCGCGCAGGGCGCCGGGGTCGTCGGGGCCGCGGCAGAGCGTGAGGCGGGGGCCGCAGTGCGGGCAGGCGATCGGCTGGGCGTGGAAGCGGCGGTCGGCCGGATCGGCGTACTCCCGGGCGCACTCCGCGCACATCGGAAAACCGGCCATGGTGGTCAGCGGGCGGTCGTAGGGCAGGCCGGTGACCACGGTGAACCGGGGGCCGCAGTGGGTGCAGGTGATGAACGGGTGGCGGTGCCGCCGGTCGGCCGGGTCGGCGAGTTCGGCCAGGCAGGCGTCGCAGGTGGCGGTGTCCGGCGGGATCAGGGTGCGGCCGGGTCCGGCGGCGGAGGGGCGGATGGTGAAGCCGCCGCCGTCGTCGGTGACGGCGACCGGTCGCGCCTCGACGGACTCGACGAGGGCGAGCGGCGGTGCGCGGGTCCCGATGGCGTCGGTGAAGGCGTCCACGTCGGCCGCCGGGCCCTCGACCTCGGTGCGGACGCCGCCGGCGTCGTTGGTGACCCAGCCGGTGAGGCCGTGTTCCTCGGCGAGGGTGTAGACGAACGGGCGGAAGCCCACGCCCTGGACCGCTCCGCGCACGGTGAGGTGGCGGCGGACCCGTTGCGGGGGCGTGCCGGGCGGGGGCTTCCGGGGGGTCATCGCGGGCTTCCCGCCGGTAGGTGCGCGGCCGCCCGGTCCTGCGGGTGCGCAGGCCCGTGCCGGTGCTCGTGCTCCGGGTCGTCCTGCGCCGGGTCGTCCTCGTCGTGACGGTGGTGCAGGTGCTTCTCGTGCTGCTGGGCGAGGACCGGTGTGTGCGTCTCCCGGCCGTCGGCGGCGCGCAGGACGTGCGCGAGCAGCTCGTCGACGCCCTCGCCCGTGCGGGCGGACGTCTCGATCACGGGCACGCCCGGGTTGACCTGCTGGACGCCCGCGAGGAAGGTGTCCCGGCGGAACTCCACCGCCTCGGCCAGGTCGGACTTGGTGACCACGACCAGCTGCGCGAGGCCGAAGGCGGCCGGGTACTTCACCGGCTTGTCCTCGCCCTCGGTCACCGAGGCGAGCGCGATCCGCAGGGTCTCGCCGAGGTCGTAGGAGGCGGGGCAGACGAGGTTGCCGACGTTCTCGACGAACAGCAGCCGGGTCTCCTCGGGCAGCCAGCCGTCCAGCGTGCCCCACAGCATCCCGGCCTCCAGGTGGCACAGCCCGTCGGTGAGGATCTGCCGTACGGGGGCTCCCGAGCGGGCCAGGCGGGTCGCGTCGTTCTCGGTGGCCAGGTCGGCGGTGACGGCGGCGGCCGGGGTGCCGCCCGCGACGGCCCTGGTGAGGAGCGTTTCCAGCAGGGCCGTCTTGCCGCTGCCGGGGCTCGACATCAGGTTGACGGCCGTGGTGCCCCGCTCGTCGAGGGTGCGGCGCAGCTCCACGGCGTTGGTGTCGTTCTTCGCCAGCACGGCCTGATGCAGGTCAACGGTGCGGCACATGGCTCGCCTCCGGTACGTCGTCCCCGGGTCGGCCGTCCGGTTCGTCCAGGACGACCCGGGCGATCTCCAGTTCGCGCCCGCCGGTCAGGCTCATCGCCCGTGCGCAGGGCGCGCACCACAGGTCCGGGGGCATCCCTGTCGCGGGGTCCCGGCCGCAGCCCTCGCAGTGGGCCCGTCCCTCTACAGTCTCGATCAGCAGCCGCGCGCCCGCCAGCGAGGTGCCCTCGGCCGCCACCCCGAAGGAGAAGTCGAGCGCCTCGGGCACCACCCCGGACAGTTCCCCGACCCGCAGCGTCAGCGACCGGACATGCGCGTTTCCGGCGTCCTGCTCGCGGACCGCGCTCTCCACCTGGTCGACGACGGCCATCGCGATCGACAGCTCATGCACGGCGCTCATCCCCTCGCTACCCTGAGAGGACCATGGCTGGTCACGAGGTCGAACGGCGAGCGCTGCTCACCCCGGTCCTGCTTCTGCTCCTGGCCGAACGTCGGGGACATGGCTACGAGCTGGTGCAGCGCCTGGGCGCGTTCGGCTGGGAGGAAGCGGAGTCGGCGCATGTGTACCGGCTGCTGCGGGGCATGGAGAAGTGCGGCGAGGTCACCTCGCGGTGGTGCGCCTCCGCCTCCGGCCCCGCGCGCCGGGTGTACGCCATCACTCCGCAGGGCGCCATGAATCTCGCCCTGTGGTTCGTCCGGCTGGGAGAACTGCACAGCACCCTCCATCTCTTCCTCGAGCGCTATGTGCAACTGGAGGATGTCGGGGGCGGGGACGAGCCTTCGGACCGCTCCCGTCATCACTCCGAGCACGGGGACTACATCCGGCGCATGCGCAGGTAGCGCCGGGCGTCGGGCAGGTTCCTAACGACTCCGTAGAGGGCCGCGAGGCCCGCGGCGACGCCGATCCACATCCAGTGCATCCTGTGCCTCCAACGTCGTGGGCTCAGTTCTTCTGCGGTACGGGGTTCTGCGTTGCGGGATTCTGCGGTACGGGGGTGGCGCGGCGGGCGAGCAGGTCGAGCACCCGGTCCACCGCCGGCTCCACCGCCGCTTCGACGGGCGAGCTGAGCCCCATGCCCTCCTCCGTCTCCAGGGGCTCGCAGCCGATGACGTACACCTCGTCGGGGAGGGTGCCGCCCGCGCCGGCGTGCAGGTCGTGCAGCAGGCCGAGGACGGTGGCGGGGTCCATGGCGTGGGTGTCCAGCGGGCCGGGTGCGGTGCGGGCGTCCGGCGGCCGCGGCCCGACGTCGATGGTGTACAGCGTGCCGGGCGGGCCTCCCCGGCCGACGATGTCGACGAGGACGAGCGTCCGGTAGCCCTCCAGCAGCTTGTACGCGAGGTGGACCCCGCGGATTCCGGCGTCCATGAGTTCGGTGCCGGGCGGCAGGCGGGACGGGTCGAGGCGGCCGAGCCGGCGGACCGTCTCCACGCCGAAGCCGTCGTCCCGGAGGAAGATGTTGCCGACCCCGGCGACGAGCGTGCGCGCGGACCTCTCCGTACCGGTCATGGCTCCTCCTCCCGCAGCGGGGCCACCTCGTCGGGCTTGAAGTAGAGGAAGCGGCCCTGTTGGCGGCGGATGTCGTTGCCCGGGTCGTCGTCCAGGACGACCGCGAGGTGCACCTCTCCGTCCAGGTCCGCGACCACGGCTTCGACGGTGGCCCGGCAGCCCCGCAGGAAGCTGTCCTGGGCGTCCGTGCGGCGGGCGCCCGGGGCGAGGAGGACGCGGCTGCCTTCGCCCACGGCCTCGCCGTCGACCAGGACGGTGGTGGGGGCGTCGGCCGCTCCGGGGTCCTGCTGCGGGTCCCACCAGGGGTGTCCGGCGCCTTCGGGAAGGGTGAGTCCGGCGGCGGGCACGGCGGCCTCGGTGGGCTCCTCCCCCGTGACCTCGCGCAGCCCTCGGATCGCCCCGTGCAGCCGTTCCCGTACCGCTTCGGGCATGGTGTCGACCAGGTCGATGACCTCGGCGGCGCGGGCGTCGGTGCCGCGTGCCTCGCGTTTCTCGTGCTCGGTGAGGGCGGCGGTGCGCAGTGAGAGGATCTCGTCGATCTCGGTGGCGTCGTAGAGGGGGCCGGGGCTCTCGTCGGCGAGGGCGGGGTGGTCCTCCAGGATGATCGGCGAGGAGAGCACGACGTCCTCCCGGTCCGCCGGTCCGGCGAGGACGGGCCAGCTGTGCTCGTTGCGCAGCTCCGCGACGGCGGGGCGGGCCCATTCGGGCGGGTCGGTCATCGACAGGAAGCGGCCGCCCTCCACCGCGAGGAGCAGATGCGCGCCGATCATGCTGTGCGGGAGGACGTCGTCGCGGCTGCCGCCGGGCCCGGACGCGGGCGCGTCGACGGTGTTGTCCACGGTGACGGTGAGGCGGGAGAGCCGGTAGGGGCCGGGGAGTTGTTCGATGTACGGGCGGATCTCCCCGGAGAGCCGGCCGCGTCGGCGTACCAGCCGGCCCAGGGTGCGGCCCTCCGCGTCGAGCACCGGTTCGTGTTCGGTGCCGGGCGGCAGGTCGAAGGTGACGGTACGGGTGTGGGCCTGCTCACCGGTGAGTTCGGCGAGGGGTGCGTGGAGCCGGACGCGTTCCTCGTGGCCCTCGTCCCAGGGGACCAGGACCCGGTCGGGCAGTTCCAGTTCGGGCACCTCGGTGTAGGAGCCGTCGGGTTCGAGGCGTTCGACGGTCCGTCGCCGCACGTGCAGGAAGCGCAGTTCGGCGTGGAGCCGGTCGCCGGAGCGGGGTTCCAGGAGGATGTCGGTGCGCTGCCCGGCGTGTTCGCCGCCGTCGGCGGTGCGGGCGGGCGGCACGAGGACGCCGAACTGCCAGCGCATCCGGTTCTTGGCGGAGGAGGCGCGGTACGGGTAGAGGACATACCCCTCGAAGAGGACGGCGTCGGCGACCGTGCGGGCGTGGTCGAGCGCCTCGTCGAGGGTGGCCGCGAGGTCCGGGGCGGGGTGCGGGGCGATCATCTCACTCGGCCCCTTTCGGCTGTGCGGCCTCGGCGGTGGCGAGGAGGTCCTCGAAGACGCGCTCCCAGGAGGGCAGGGCGTGCGCGGAGCGGTAGCGGCGCAGGTCCTCCAGGCAGTCCTTGCGCAGGCGCAGCCAGCCCGTGTTGGGGAAGTAGGCCTCGATCAGCTCCTGCCAGACGGCCACCGGCATCAGGCAGGACGCCTCCTTGTGCCAGGGGATCGGCTCGGCGCGGAAGCTGCTGCGGCCGGTGAAGACGGTGCCGGAGAAGAGCATCAGCAGCGGCACCTCGCCTCGTGCGAGGGCCCGGAAGTAGGAGGCGGAGGCGACCTCGGTGTCGTAGGTGCAGGGCACCGGGAGGTCGATGTGGGTGGTGCCGGTGAAGGCGGGCACGGTGAGGGAGGCGTGGGCGAACTGGAGCGGTTTGAGGGTGCTGCTCCAGCGGCTGGGTTCGCCGAACAGGTCGCCCAGCATGTCGACCTCGTCGGGGTCGTAGGTGCGCTTGGCGGGTTCGATGCGGATCTGGCAGCGCAGGGCGACGGCGTGGACGGGCAGATGGTCGCGTTCCTCGATGCGCAGGCCGAACAGGAGCGTGGGGCTCGCGCCGAAGGGTTCGGGCCGGACGCCGGTGCAGCGGAAGTCGAGGTCGGTCACGGGGTGCCCCCGGGAGTCCTCGTGCTGTCGGTCCCGGCCGCCGCGGGCAGCGGCCGGGCGCGGGAGGCGACGCGGTCGAAGAACTCCGCGAGCGCCGCGCGGGCCTCGGAGCCGCCGTCGAAGCCCTTCCAGTGGAGCCGCATCCGGCCGACGAGTTCGTAGGCGACGTCGATGGGGACGAGGGTGCAGCTGGCGGGCCGGTCGCGTTCGGCGTGCAGCAGCAGAGCCTCGACGTCGTCCTCCAGCAGCCCGGCGAGGCGGGTGGAGCCGATGACGGCGTCCCAGGTCGCGGGGTCGAGTTCGCTCTCGGTGGCTCCGGCGGGGCTCGGGTAGAAGGCGGCGAGCCGGCCGAGGGCGGAGTTGCGGAAGAAGAAGGCGAGCCCGACGGGGATCTGGAGCCCGTTCCAGCCGTCGCCGTCGAGGGCGAAGTCCGGGTCGGTGAGGTAGCGGTCGGGGACGGCGCGGAAGCGGCCCTGGCCCGCGCCGGGTCGGGTGAAGAGCAGATGGCAGGGCGGGCAGGAGCATTTGAGGGAGCGGCGGGTGGTGTCGACCAGATGCCGGTGTTCCTCGGGCAGCGGTTCCCCGCACAGTTCGCACCGCTCCCCCGGCGGCGGGGGCCGCCGGGTGAACTGGGCCAGGACACCGGCCGGGCTGCCGCTCACGACCCGGCCCCCAGCAGTTCGGGCAGCGCGACCCGGACGGCCCCGTCCTCCTCCAGGAGCGGAAGCGGTTCCAGGTGGGTGCGTTCGCCGCGCCCCGCATGCCGTACGTCGAACCGGGCGGCGCACCCGGCGCAGCTGAGGAACTCGCCGTCCAGCGGGGCGGTGCGCAGGTCGGCCCCGCAGCCGGGGCAGCGGTCGCGGTAGGCGTAGAGGTTGCCGGGGAGGCGGACGAGGAGGAGTTCGTTGCCCTCGATGTCGGCGACGCGGGTGGTGCGGTCGTGCGCGGGCAGCACCGGTCCGGACAGGGTGTGCCAGCGCGGCGGTTCTGCGGGGGCTTCGCTCCGCACGGGCTCGGGTGGCACGCCCGGTGCGCCGTCGGGCGGGCGGGGCTGGATCTGGAGGAGGGGCGGTTCGGCGGGGGTGGCCTCGGCGACGCCTTCGACCTCGATGTGCGCGATCTCGGGGGCGAGGCGGGCGACGGCCTCCTCGATGGTCCAGCGGACGGTCTGGGTGGAGGACGGGCAGCCGTCGCAGCTGCCGCGCAGCCGGAGGTGGAGCGTGGGTCCTTCGGGGGCCTCGGTGTCCAGGCCCGCGACGTCCACGTCGCCGGAGTGGGAGCCGAGGTAGGGGCGGACCTTGTCGAGGGCGCGGCCGACCCGGGTCATCGTGTCCTCGGGGTGCAGGTCGTGCAGGATCAGCAGGTCGCCGACGAGTTCGTCGGCGGTGAGCACGGTCAGCGGGTCGGCGCCGGCCGGTGCGGAGCGCAGCAGCCGTACGGTACGGGCGAGGCCCTCGCCGTAGAACTCCACGACGCTGCGCACCAGTTCGTCGGCGGTTTCGCGGGCTCCGGGTCCGGCCTCGCGTCCCAGTCGGTCCAGCAGTTCGCCGATGCGTGCACCGGGGTCGGCTCCCGCCATCGTGGGCCCCTCTCGTCAGCCGCCCGCCAGTCCGCTCAGGCCGGTCGGCATATGGGTCTGCTCGACGGTGCGGCCGCCGCCGACGTACATGTGCACACCGCACGGCAGGCACGGGTCGAAGCTGCGGACGGCCCGCATGATGTCGATGCCCTTGAAGTTCTCGGGCGGGTTCTCCTCGAAGATCGGCGTGTTCTGGACGGCGTCCTCGTACGGTCCGGGGGTGCCGTAGCTGTCGCGGACGCTGCCGTTCCACGGGGTCGGCGGGTACGGGTGGTAGTTGGCGATCTTCCCGTCCCGGATGACCATGTGGTGGGAGAGGACGCCGCGTACGGCCTCGGTGAAGCCGCAGCCGATCGACTCGTCGGGGACGTCGAACTGCTCCCAGGTCTGGGTGCGTCCGGCGCGGACCTCCTCCATCGCCTGTTCGGCGAAGTGGAGGGCGGCGGCGGCCGCGTACGCCTGGAAGTAGGTGCGGGCCCGGTTGCGTTCGATGGCGTTGGACCACTGCGGGATCGTCCACTCCAGCGCCATTTCCGGCTTGGTCATGGTGCGCGGGAGGTTGATCTGCACGCTGTGGCCGGTGGCCTTGATGTAGCCGATGTCGACGAGTCCGGACAGGGCGGTGGACCAGAGGCGGGCGATGGGGCCGCCGCCGGTGTCCAGGGCGAGGTGGTCGGTGCCGTCGAACCAGCGCGGGGACATGACCCAGCTGTACTTGTCGTCGAAGTCGCGCTTCTGCGGGGCGGGGATGGTGTGCTGGTTCCAGGGGTGGCGTTCGTCCAGCTCGTTGCCGAGCGGGTCGCGCTCCACGAACTTCTCCATGCCCGCCCAGTCCTCGTAGTAGGAGGAGCCGAGCAGGATGCGGATGCCGAGGTTGATGTCGACGAGGCTGTTGGTGACGAGCTTGCCGTCCACGATGACGCCCGGGGTCACGAACATCTTGCGGCCCCAGTCCTCCATGGTGGCGTACTTGAAGTCGCAGTACTCCGGGTCGTTCAGGGCGCCCCAGCAGCCGAGCAGGATGCGCCGGCGGCCGACCTCCTCGTAGCCGGGCAGCGCCTCGTAGAAGAAGTCGAAGAGGTCGTCGTGGAGCGGGACGACCCGCTTCATGAACTCCACGTAGCGGGTGAGGCGGGTGAGGTAGTCGGTGAAGAGCTGGATCGTCGCCACGGTGCCGACGCCGCCCGGGTAGAGCGTGGAGGGGTGCACATGGCGGCCCTCCATCAGGCAGAACATCTCGCGGGTGTAGCGGCTGACCTGGAGCGCCTCGCGGTAGAACTCGCCTTCCAGCGGGTTCAGCGAGCGCATGATGTCGGCGATGGTGCGGTAGCCGTGGTCGGCGGCGTGCGGGGCCTCGGTGCGTTCGGCGAGTTCGAGGACGCCGGGGTTGGTCTCGCGGACCATGCGCTCGCAGTAGTCCACGCCGACCAGGTTCTCCTGGAAGATGTTGTGGTCGAACATGTACTCGGCGGCCTCACCGAGGTTGATGATCCACTCGCCGAGGTGCGGGGGCGCGACCCCGTACGCCATGTTCTGCGCGTAGACGGAACAGGTGGCGTGGTTGTCGCCGCAGATGCCGCAGATACGGCTGGTGATGAAGTGGGCGTCGCGCGGGTCCTTGCCCTTCATGAAGACGCTGTAGCCGCGGAAGATCGACGAGGTGCTGTAGCACTCCGCGACCCGCTTCGCGGCGAAGTCGATCTTGGTGTGGATGCCGAGGCTGCCGACGATGCGCGTGATCGGGTCCCACGACATCTCCATGAGGCCGTCAGCGTCGACGACGGGTTTGCCGGTCGCAGTCGCCATGGTCCCGCGCCGCCTTCCTGGTAGGTCGTGCTGCTCGCCCTGGCCCTACGGCCTTCGGGGGGTGCCGGAGGCCCCGGTCACCAGGGCGGCCGGTAGCCGGTCTTGATGGTCTCGGTCTTCGACCGCCACTTCGGTTCCTTGTCGACCGTCTTCGCGGTGAAGTGGCGCAGCCGCCGGATGACGGAGCCGTACACCCCGCTGGCCGCCGCCGAGACATGGCCGCCGGGTGGTTCGTCCATGAACGGCATGAACTTGTCGGGGAAGCCCGGCATGGTGCAGCCGATGCAGATCCCGCCGACGTTCGGGCAGCCGCCGACCCCGTTGATCCAGCCGCGCTTGGGCACGTTGCACTTGACGACCGGGCCCCAGCAGCCGAGTTTCACCAGGCACTGCGGGGAGCCGTACTCCTCGGCGAACTGGCCCTGTTCGTAGTAGCCGGCCCGGTCGCAGCCCTCGTGGACGGTGGCGCCGAACAGCCAGGTGGGCCGCAGCTCCTCGTCCAGCGGAATCATGGGCGCGGCGCCGGCGGCCTGGTAGAGCAGGTACAGCAGGGTCTCGGAGGCGTTGTCCGGATGCACCGGACAGCCGGGGATGCAGACGATCGGGATGCCCGCCTTGGACTTCCACTCCCAGCCCAGATAGTCCGGTACGCCCATCGCCCCGGTGGGGTTGCCCGCCATGGCGTGGATGCCGCCGTAGGTGGCGCAGGTGCCGATGGCGACGACGGCGAGGGCCTTGGGGGTGAGGCGGTCGAGCCATTCGCTGGTGGTGATCGGCTGGCCGGTCTCGGGGTCGTCGCCGAAGCCGCACCAGTAGCCCTCGGGCTTGATGCGCTCGTTCGGGATGGAGCCCTCGACCACCAGGACGAAGGGTTCCAGCTCGCCCCGGTCGGCCTTGAAGAACCACTCGACGAAGTTGTCGGCGCCCTCGACGGGCCCGCACTCGTAGTCGATCAGCGGCCAGTGGACGGCCACCTTGGGCAGGCCGGGCAGGGCGCCGAGGGCGAGTTCCTCGATGCTCGGCTGGGTGGCGGCGGTCAGGGAGACGGAGTCCCCGTCGCAGCTCAGCCCGGCGTTGATCCACAGAATGTGAACCGTCGGGTCTTCCTGAGGTGTGTCCAGCACGTCCGTATCGGCCGTGGTGGCGGTCGGGGCGTCCATGAGCCCTCCTCGGTCGGCCCGCTTCAGGATCTCTGGCCAGCAGCCTGTTTCCTGGGTACCCCGAGGACGCCCCGACAGGTAAGTGCGGCGTGGCCCTATTGCCCGTCCGCACCTGCCCGGACCGTGGCGGCCCCGCTCAGGCCTCCGCGAGCACGGCGTCGATCTCGCCGATGAAGTCGTCCAGGTCGCCGGGGTCGCGTGAGGTGATCAGCGACCAGCCCTCGGCGTCGTCGCGGACCACCGGCTTGTCGACCCAGGTGCCGCCGGCGTTGGTGATGTCGGTGCGCAGCGAGGCGTACGAGGTCAGCGTCTTTCCCCGGACGTAGCCGCCCTCGATCAGCGCCCACGGGCCGTGGCAGATGGCGGCCACCGGCCGGCCGGACGCGGCGAACGAGCTGACGATCCGGGTGGTGGCCTCCTCCAGGCGCAGCGAGTCGGCGTTCAGCGTGCCGCCGGGTACCAGCAGGAGGTCGTACGCGGCGGGGTCGACGTCGTCCAGCGTGAGGTCGGGCCGCACGGTTTCGCCGGGGTCGCGGTCGCCGACGAGGGTGCGGATCCCGTCGGTGTCGACCGCGGCCACGCTGACCTGCGCCCCGTGTCCGCGCAGGTGCTCCACGGGGACGACGAGTTCGTCCTGCTCGACCCCGTAGTTGGTGACGATGGCCAGAATCCGGCGGTCGTCGAGAGCGGTGGTGGACATGGACTGCTCCGTTCCTTGAGTGCTCCGGCTCTGCTGTCCTTGAGTGCTCCGGCTTCTACCCGGTTCTCCGGCGCCCACCAGGGGCTCCCAATATGGCCGGGCATCGCGGGCCCCGCATCTTCTCCCGTAGCGTGGTTCGGGAGGCCGGGCCCTGTGCTCCGGGCCGCACCGGACGGGGACTGCTCCGCCCGGCAGCGGGTACCCACCAGGGCGCGTCATTCGTCCCCCGGGTCGTACCCGGGGCCGTACGGAAGGAAGCTCTCATGACCGACCGCAGGCCGGAAGGCACCGCCTACACCGGGGCTTCCGGCAGTCCGCCCCCCGTACCGGCGGATCTGCCGGACCAGCAGAGCCAGGAGGGCGAGGACGCCCTCGACATACCGGTGCCGGACCGGGTGGCCCGCCAGGAGGGACATCCCGAGCTGGACGAGGCGGGCGCCGGCCGGAACGCGCCGCGCAACGCGGGCGCGCACCCCGAGGAGCATCCGGCCCCGGACGAGTCGACGGGGTAGGGCCTGTCGCCCGAGGCCCGAACACCCCGGAGCCCCGGAACGCGGCGCGTTCCGGGGCTCCGGGGTCGGTCGACCCGGATCAGGCGGTGGTGATGTTCTCCGCCTGCGGGCCCTTCTGGCCCTGGGTGATGTCGAAGGTCACCGCCTGGCCTTCCTGGAGCTCACGGAAGCCGGAGGAGTTGATGTTGGAGTAGTGCGCGAAGACGTCGGGGCCGCCGCCGTCCTGCGCGATGAAGCCGAAGCCCTTTTCCGAGTTGAACCACTTGACGGTTCCGCTGGCCATGCCTGTACCTCTCAGCAGTAAACGGATCCGCACCGCGCGGACCCGGAGGTGATCGCCCTGGTTCTCAGGCACTGCACAGCAAAACGCCCGCGCCAGGCGCGGGCAGGTACTGCGAACCACGACATCTTCCGGCGACGCTACACGGCGGGATCACTCCTCACCAGAGAGCAACGCCATTTTGCTGTGGATCACCTTCACGGTCACCGGCTCGTACCACACCGACTACGGTCCGTTCAGGGCCTGTCGGCGCCCCGGGCGACCCCGCGCGCCCACAGGACCAGCGGCACCTGGAGCGGCAGCCGGGCACAGGCCGCGACCCGCTGCGGCCGGGGCCGGTGACGCCAGTCGACGGCCATCTGCACATTGGCCGGAAACACACCGACGAGGAAGCCCGCGGTCAGCCGGGCGGCGGACGCCCGGGTCCGGGGGTGGGCGAGGCCCGCGGCCAGGGCGAGTTCGGCCACTCCACTGGCGTACGTCCACGTGCGCGGCTTTCCGGGCAGGATCCGGGGCACGGTGGAGTCGAAGGCCTTCGGGACGGCGAAGTGGAGCACCGCCGCTCCGCCCATGAGCCCGGCGAGCAGGACGGCGGAACGCGTCTGGCGGGACATGCTTCTCCTTCGACGACGGGACTTACTTGGGAGTAAGTTACGGGTTCCCGGCGCGTCCCGCACCCCTCAGGGCGCCAGCAGCCGCCAGAGCAGCAGCAACCCCACACCGCAGACGAGCACTCCGGCGACCAGGGCCAGCGCTCCCCGGCGTACGTTGTCGGGCTGGAAGCCGCCGAGCACGCTGAAGCAGAGCCGGATCCCGTGGGCCACGGCCAGCGCCCCGCACACGGTGACGGCGAACCCGGCCGCGATGGCGTCCCACTGGTCCTCGAACGCCCGTTGATACGGTCCGGGCTCTCGGGTGGCCAGTACATATCCGGCCGAGGTGAACAGGGCGGCGGGGAAGGCCACCAGGCCGAAGAAGAGGGTCAGGCGTCGGATCACCGGAACGCCCCGCTCTCCACCGGGAAGCGGGAGAGGCGTTCACGGACCGACTGCTTCAGCCGTTCCTCCCACCGGTCGCGCTCGGCGACATGGGTGAACAGCTCCCGCATCCGGTTGACCTCTTCGACCATGGCCCGTTCCTCCTGGGCGAACCGCCGGTTCAGGGGCCGTTCGATCCTCAGCAGGAGGGCGACGCAGGCCGCGAGCGCGAGCGCCGCCACGGTCAGGCCGACCACGACGAGCACGCCCCCGGGCCCGTCGCCGGTGGCGGCGGCGAGCGCCAGCACCACCGGGATCAGCACCGCGAGCGCGGCCGAGGCGATCCGGGGCCGGCGGACCCGGCGCAGCCGGGCGCTCAGGGCCTGGACGCCGGCCAGTCGCCGTTCCGCGGCCGCCAGGGTCCGCAGGAACGCCGCTCCGCCGTCGATCGCGGCCATGTCAGCCCCCGTTCCGCTGGGTGATGAACGACTGGAGTTCCTGGCCGAAATGGGTGCGCAGCGCACCGATCTGCGCGTCGTCGAGCTGGGAGGTCTGCACGGGCAGCCCCGGCAGGAACTGGTGGCGGATCAGCCGGGAGGCCATCGGGAGGACGGACAGCCGCAGCGACGTCTCGTTCTCCAGGTCCCGCATGAGCGCGGCGAACGGGGACTCGCGGCGGGACCGCCCGGGGATGTAGTGGTCGCGCGCCTCGTCCAGCCGGTCCCAGTACAGATCGGTCTTGGACACCGCCACGATCAGCCAGCGCAGCCGTTTGGCCAGCTGTCCGTCGATGATCGCGTCGACCAGCAGCCGGAAGTCGGCCGCCTCCTTGCGGCGGTGCCAGTTCCGTACGGCTTCCTGGTCGACGTCGCCGTCGGCGGCGAGCGCCTCGTGGACGTCGCGCTGGGAGGCGCGCTGCCAGATCTTGTTGTGCCCCCAGCAGACGACGTGGACGATGCCGTGCGGGGAGGCCTCGCCCCGCATCGTGTCGTGCAGGGCCCGTTGCCGCTGGGTGGACAGCTGACCCGGGATGACGGTGATGGCGGCCCGGGTGCGGCGGTTGCCGGAGCGCAGGACCGTGGCGTGCTTCTCGATGTCGGGGCTGCGGGTGCTGTCGCTGTCGCCGGTGCGGATCGACTGGGTCAGCGCGTCGTACAGGACGGTCTTGCCGGCGCCCGCCTCGCCGGTGACGGCGATGGGGTTGACCGAGAGGCCGAGCCGTCCGTTCAGGGTGGCCACGCCGGGCCCGGGCCCCGGGCCGCCGCCGTCCACCGCGTGCCGGACGCTCTCCCACCGTGATCGGGTGTTCTCCCAGACGTCGGGCACGCGCGCAGCTCCCCCGGGTTGGCCGATGGGGAGATGCTATCGATCAACAGGGCGCGGTGCACCGGCACTTGCGGGATTCACTGGATGAACCGGGGCAGCCAGCGCGCCTGGTAGTCGGGGTGGCTCGCGTACTCCGCGGCGAGCTGCCGTACGGCGAAGCCCAGGCCCACCGCGCGGCCGGAGCGGAAGTCCTCGGCCGGGCGGTCGGTGTCCAGGTCGGCCACCTCGACGTATTCGCCGAGCATCACGCGGTTGGTCTCGATGCGCTCCAGGGTCCGCGCGGGGTTCTGGAGGGCGATGTGCTGGTCGAAGCCCCGGCCGCGCACCGTGAACGCCACGCCGCCGGTGCGGTCGTGGACCTCGCCCGGCACATCGGCCGGGCACCGCCATCGGTCCCCGCCGGCGGCCAGGGCGACCTGTTCCTCGTCGGCGAGCCGTGCCTTGACGAAGGCCACCATGTCTGCGTTGCCGGCCATTGGATGCCGCTCCCTTGCGCTGATGGATCTCTGCACTCGATACGGGGAGCATTCTGGTGGAACGGACGCGGCACGATCCACCTCCGCATCCGGTTCACCCCACCGTGTCCCCCGCACCGCCCGCGGCCAGGTCGGCGAGGACCTTGTGCAGGGGCTCGGTCTCGCGGCGGCGGTACTCCTGCACCGCCCAGCCGTTGCCGTCCGGGTCGGTGAAGTACATGAAGGTCGCGCCGTCGTCGGGGGCGTACCGCTGCGGCTCGGATACCTCGACGCCCCGGCCGACCAGCTCGGCGTGCGCGGCCTCGATGTCGGTGACGCAGAGCTGGAGGCCGTGGTACGTGCCCGGCCGCGGGTCTCCGGTCGGGTTGGGCAGTCCTTCGGTGAGGGCGATCGAACACCCGGATCCGGGCGGCGTGAGCTGGACGACGCGGGCGCCCGGCATCACCTCGCCGTCGATGTCGACGTGGAAGCCGATCTTGTCCCGGTAGAAGTCCCGGGCCCGGTCGACGTCGGTCACGGGAAGCACGATCACTTCGAGGGTCCAGTCCATGGGTCAGTGCCCTTTCGCGGGTCGGTCGGTGTCCGGGTCGGCCCCCGGTTCGTCCGGGGCGGTTCGTGGTGTGTCCGCGTCGCCGTCCCCCGCTGCCGCTTCCGTCTCCCCGGCGAGCGGTGTCGCGCTGCCCTGGAGGCGGGCCAGGTCGGCGGGCCGGACCTGGATGATGAACAGGGCAACCAGGGCGGCGAACACGGCGAAGCACGCGGCGACGACGAAGGCGCTGGAGACACCCGAGGTGAGGACCTCGTCGCCCCAGGGCGGCGGCAGCACTTCGGTCCTCTGGAACTGCAGTTTCTGGGCGGGCGTGGCTTCCTGGAGGAATTTCGGCACCTGGTCGGTCGCCTCGTTGCGGCTGGCCGTGCCGAACGTCGTGACCAGGATCGACAGCCCCAGCGAGCCGCCGACCTGCTGGGTGGCGTTGAGGATGCCGGAGGCTGCGCCCGCCTCCTTCGGGGCGACGCCCGAGACCGCCATCAGGGTCAGCGACACGAACTGCATGCCCATGCCGAAGCCGAACACCAGCATCGGGCCGAGGATAGAGCCGAGGTAGGAGCTGTGGACGTCGGTCAGCGTCAGCCAGCCGAGCCCGACGGCGGCCAGGAGCGCGCCCACCACCATGAAGGGTTTGGGTCCCCAGCGGGGCAGCAGCTGCGAGGCCAGGCCGGCGCTGACCGCGATGACGGCGCTCACCGGCAGGAAGGCGAGGCCGGCCCGCAGCGGGCTGAAGTCGAGGACGTTCTGGACGAACAGGGTGAGGAAGAAGAACATCCCGAACATCGCCGCGGCGAGGCTGAGCATCATCGCGTAGGACCCGGCGCGGTTGCGGTCACGGAACATCCACAGCGGCGTGATGGGCTGTTTCGAGCCGCGTTCGACCATGATGAAGACCGCGAGGAGCACCACGGCGGCCGCGAACGAGCCGAGGGTGAGCGGGTCGGTCCAGCCGTCCTCGGAGGCGCGGATGAAGCCGTAGACGAGCAGCACCATGCCGACCGTCGACGTGAGCGCGCCGGTGATGTCGAAGTGGCCCGGACGGCGTTCGGACTCGGGGATGAAGCGCGGGGTCGCGAAGGCGATCAGCAGGCCGATGGGGACGTTCACGAACAGCACCCAGCGCCAGTCCAGCCACTCCACCAGCAGCCCGCCCGCGAGCAGTCCGATCGCACTGCCGCCCGCCGAGACGGCGGCGAACACCCCGAACGCGCGGTTGCGTTCGGGGCCCTCGCGGAAGGTGGTGGTGATCAGCGACAGGGCTGTCGGCGAGGCGATGGCGCCGCCGACCCCCTGGAGGGAGCGGGCGGCCAGCAACTGCCAGCCCTCCTGGGACAGTCCGCCGAGCAGCGAGGCGAAGACGAAGAGGAGCACGCCGAAGATGAAGACCCGGCGGCGGCCGAGGATGTCGCCGAGGCGTCCGCCGAGCAGCAGCAGTCCGCCGAAGGTCAGGGTGTAGGCGTTGACCACCCAGGAGAGGTTCTCGGTGGAGAACCCCAGGTCCTTCTGCATGTGCGGCAGCGCGATGTTGACGATGGTGACGTCGAGCACCACCATCAGCTGACACGAGGCGATGACCAGCAGCGCCAGTCCGCCCCGGTGTCGGTCAGAGGTCTTTGCCGTGTCTGCGGGGGTCGCGTGGGATCCCGTCATAGTGCGGTTCGTCTCTCGTGCCGAGGGCGGTGCGCCCCGTGGGAGCGGCCGGTCTCCGCGTCGCTCTGGTGAACGCGGACGTTCGCCCGACCGACGTTATGACGGAACCCGGGGCCTCGCCAATCGAGCCCTCGGCGGGTCCGCGCGGGCCTCTCGGCTCACTGCAGGGCGTGGACCGCGGCGCGGAAGACGGCGGGCGCCCGGTGGGCAGCGGCGACGATCAGCCGCCCCGAGGACGGGTGGCCGGCGGCGCCCAGCAGGGCCGCGGTGAGCAGGCGGTAGCGTCGGGTGGCCCGGGCCCAGCGGCGGGGGTAGTCCTCGGGCCGCCCGGCGGTCAGGCAGTCGACCGCGGCCGTGGCGGTGGCCACCGCGAGGGCGATGCCCTCCCCGGTCAGGGCGTCCACATAGCCCGCCGCGTCGCCGACCAGCAGGACGCGCCCGGCCCGCGGGTCCAGCGCCCGCTGCCGCAGCGGACCGGCCCCGCGTACGGGGGTGGCCCCGGGGCCGTCCGCGAGCCGGGCCGCGAGGGCGGGGAAGGCGGCCAGGTGCTGGTCGTAGGGGCGGCGGTCGCGGCTCAGGACGGCCACCCCCACCAGGCGTTCGCCGACCGGGGTCACGTACGCCTCGCCGTGCCGCGACCAGTGCACCTCGACGTGGTCGGTCCACGGGGCGAGCGGATAGTGGCGGCGCAGCCCGTAACGTCCGGGCCCGGGGACCGGCCGGTCGAGGCCCAGGCTGCGGCGCAGCGGCGAGTGGAGGCCGTCGGCGGCGATGAGCCAGCGCGCGGTGAGTCCGGCGGCGGTGACGGTGCGCTCGTCCTGCCGGATCTCCCCCGCCTTTCCGGCGACGACACGTACGCCGAGGGCGGCGGCGCGCTCGTGCAGGGAGGTGTGGAGTTCGGTGCGGCGGACGCCCGCGCCGGGGCCGCCCCGGAAGTCCGCCTCCGCGCTGCGCCGGCCGTCGGTGTAGCGGATGCCGCGCAGCTCATGGCCCGTCACCCGGACGCCGAGGTCGCGCAGGGCTGCGACGCCGCCGGGCATGATGCCCTCGCCGCACGCCTTGTCCACGGGGGCGGTGCGCGGTTCGACGACCACCGCCTCCAGGCCCGCCTGCGCGGCCCGGATCGCGGCGGCCAGTCCGGCCGGTCCGCCGCCGGCCACCAGGATGTCGATCACGCCGGTGCGTCCATGGCCGGGAGGCGGGCCAGCGCCCGGTCCTCGCACCGGATCCGCACGGCCATGAGCGCGGCGTTGAGAGCGGTGAACACCAGGGCGGTCGCCCACGCCCCGTGGACCAGGGGCAGTGCGAGGCCTTCGGCGGCGACGGCGACGTAGTTGGGGTGACTCAGCCACCGGTAGGGGCCACCGGTGACCCGGGGCAGGCCGGGGACGACGATGACGCGGGTGTTCCAGCGGGGGCCGAGCGTACGGATGCACCACCAGCGCAGCGCCTGCGCGGCCACGACGACGGCGACCATGGTCCAGCCGAGGACGGGCGGGAAGGGACGGTCGGTGAGCCGGACCTCCGCCAGACAGCCGGCCAGCAGGGCGGTGTGCAGGGCGACCATGGCCGGATAGTGCCCGCGGCCCGATTCGGTGCCGCCGCGGGCGAGGCTCCAGGCGGTGTTGCGGCGGGCCACGACGAGTTCGGCGAGGCGCTCGGCGGCGACCGCCAGCACCAGGAGGGTGTACCAGGTCATACGGGGCTCCCGTTCACGGGCGGGCGCGGGTGGCGGGCCATCGGGTCTCTCCGTCCTACCAGCGCAGGAGCACCAGTTCGCAGCAGAACCCCGGGCCCATGGCCAGCAGCAGCCCGGGCGTGCCCGGTTCCGGGCGGCGCTGCTCGATGGTGTCCCGCAGGACGTGCAGGACCGAGGAGGAGGACAGGTTGCCGACGTCGGCCAGCGAGCGCCAGGTGACGTCGAGCGCGCCGTCGGGCAGATCGAGGACCTCGGTGACGGTCTCCAGCACCTTGGGGCCGCCCGGGTGGCTCACCCAGTGGGCGACGTCCTTCGGTTTGAGGCCGTGTTCGTCGAGGAACTCCCGTACGTCGTCGGCGAGATAGCGGCGGACGACATCGGGCACCGCGGGGTCGAGGACCACGGTGAAGCCGGTGGAGCCGATGTTCCAGCCCATGACGTGCTCGGTGTCCGGGTACATCCGGCTGCGGGTGGCCACGATCTCGGGTCCGGCGACGGCCCGGCGGCCGCCGAGGGCGACCAGGGCGGCGGCTCCGTCGCCGAACAGCGCGGTCGCCACCAGGTTGGCGGGCGAGGCGTCGTGGCGCTGGAAGGTGAGGGAGCACAGCTCGACCGACAGGAGCACCGCCACCTGGTCGGGGTGGCCGAGGAGGTAGTCGTGCAGCCGGGCCGTCCCGGCGGCCCCGGCGACGCAGCCGAGGCCGAAGACGGGCAGCCGTTTGACGTCCGGCCGCATCCCGAGGCGGGCCACCAGCCGGGCGTCCACGGAGGGGGCGGCGATGCCGGTGACGGAGGTGAACATCAGCAGGTCCACATCGGTGGGCCGCAGCCCCGCCGCCCGCAGCGCACCGCGTACGGCCTGGGCGCCGAGGTCGACGGCGGACCGGATGAACACGTCGTTGGAAGCGCCGAAGCCGTCGAGGTCGCGGTAGGCGTCCAGCGGCAGCGCGGTGTGCCGGGTGCGGACGCGAGCGTTCTCGTGGAGCCGGTCCAGGACCCGGCGGTCGGCGCCGGGCGGCAGACAGGTCCGGGCCACCATGTCGGTGACCTCGCGCTGGGTGTGGCGGTGGGGCGGCAGGGCCCCGTGCACCGCGGCGATGCGGGTCATCCTGCCTCCTGCTTCGGTGGCGTCATGACCCCATCCTGCCCACAGAACGTGATGAATCGTGGCAAAGGACCCGCCCGGTCGCCGCATTGACGGGGTGACAGGCCCCTACGATCGCCCGATGGACGCCACGGACGGGGTGAGCCCGGCGGACGCGGTTACGGCCGGAGCGGATCCGGCGGGCGCGGATCCGGCGGACGCCGCTCCGGGCCGCGCGATTCCGGTGGGCGCGGTTCCGGTCGGCTCGGTGCGGCGGGGCCCGGTCGCAGGGCTCGCGCTCGCGTGTCACCCGGGGCCGGCGCTCGCGGTGACCGCGCTCGCCTGCGCCCTAGCCCTCGGCTCCGGTCTCGGCGGACCGCGCTCCGCGCTGGTCACGGTGGCGGTGCTGACCGGTCAGCTCTCGGTGGGCTGGTGCAACGACGCGTACGACGCGCGGCGTGACGCCCGGGCGGGCCGCCGGGGGAAGCCCGCGGCCGACGGCACGGTGACACCGGGCATGGTCTGGGCGGCGGCGGGCGGCGCGCTCGCCCTGTGCGTACCGCTCTCACTGGCCTGCGGGATCCTCGCCGGTACGGTGCACCTCGCCGCGGTCGCGGCCGCCTGGCTCTACAACCTGCGGCTCAAGGCGACCGCCCTGTCCTGGCTGCCGTACGTCGCCGGATTCGGCGCCCTGCCCGCCGCGGTCGCCCTCTCCCGGCCGGACGGACCGTGGCCCCGGTGGTGGACGGTGGCGGCCGGGGCCCTGCTCGGGTTCGCGGCGCATCTGGCCGACACGCTCCCGGACATCGCGGCGGACCGGGCGGCCGGAATCCGGGGGCTGCCGCACCGGCTGGGCGACGCGGGGACCCGGCTGCTGCTGCCGCTGCCGCTCCTCGGCGCCACGGCGGTGCTGGCGCTCGGGCCGCCCGGACCGGTGGACGCCCAAGGTGCGGCGGCGCTGGTCCTCGCCGGAGCGGCGGCGCTCGTGGGCCCGGCGCTCGGCCACCGGTGGCGCAAGGCCGCGCTGGCCGGAGCGGTGGCCGTGGCGGTGGTGAATCTGGCGCTGCTGCTGGCCCGGGGCGCGGCCGGGTCCTGAACGGGCTTGCCCAAGCTCGTATCTGACGGTACGTCACTTCGCGCACCCGAATGACATGCCCATGCGAGGACCGTTGACAAATCCGAAACAGCGCAGAAATCTATGAACCTCCGGCCGCAAAAGATTGACTTGCCACCTCAAATATTGTGGAAGCAGAGGACACCATGAGATGGAAACGACTCACCGGACGGTCGATCACCGGGCTTCTGATAGCCGGAATGGTCTCCGTCGGACTCCTGCCCGTCACCGCGAGCGCGGCTGAGGCCACCGATCTGGCCCGCGGCAAGACCGTCACCGCCAGCGGATCGCACGGCGAATTCCCCGCCGCCAACGCCAACGACGGCAAGGTCGACAGCTACTGGGAGTCGAACGGGCTCCCCGCCGACCTCACGGTGAAGCTCGGGGCCGACGCGGACCTGGAGTCCGTGGTGGTCAAGCTCAACCCGGATCCGATCTGGGCGAGCCGGACGCAGGACATCCAGGTGCTCGGCCGGACCCAGGACGGCACCGCGTTCACCTCGCTGCGGGCCCGCGCCGGCTATGCGTTCGACCCGAGCGGCAACCAGAACACGGTGACCATCCCGGTCGACGGACGGGTCGCCGACCTCCAGCTCAGGTTCTTCTCCAACACCGGGGCGCCGGGCGCCCAGGTGGCCGAGATCCAGGTCCTGGGGACGGCCGCGCCCAACCCCGACCTCACCGTGAGCGCGCTTTCCTGGAGCCCGTCCGCCCCGTCCGAGACGGATGACATCACGGTCGAGGGGACCGTACGCAACATCGGTTCGGCCGCCTCCCCCGCGACGACCGTCAATGTGAGCCTGGGCGGCGTGGTCGTGGGCAGCGCCCCGGTCGGCCCGCTCGCCGCGGGAGCATCGGCCGGGATCTCGGTCGAGGTCGGCAAGCGGCCGGAGGGCTCCTACACCGTCTCGGCGCTCGTGGACCCGACCGACACGGTCGTGGAGTCGGACAACGCCAACAACAGCCGCACCACCGCCTCGCCGCTGGTGGTCGGGCAGAGCCCGGGCCCGGACCTGGAGGTCCGCTCCATCACCTCCAGCCCGGCCAACCCGGCGGTCGGCGCGGCGGTGACCTTCACCGTGGCGGTGCACAACCGCGGCACCAGCGCGGTGAGCGCGGGCACCGTCACCCGGCTGACCGTCGGCTCCACCACGCTCAACGGCACCACCCCGGCCATCGCGGCGGGCGCCACCGCGAACGTCACCCTGGGCGGCAGCTGGACGGCGGCGAGCGGCGGCGCGACGCTGACCGCCACCGCGGACGCCACGAACCTGGTCGCGGAGACCAGCGAGACCAACAACGTCTTCGCCCGCTCCATTGTCGTCGGACGCGGCGCGGCCGTGCCGTACACCGAACTGGAGGCGGAGGACGCCGAGTACGACGGCACACTGCTGCAGTCCGACGCCGTGCGCACCTTCGGGCACACCAACTACGCCACCGAGTCCTCCGGCCGCGAGTCGGTGCGGCTCGACTCGACCGGTGAGTTCGTGGAGTTCACCTCGACCGCCCCGTCGAACTCCGTCGTCGTCCGCAACTCCATCCCGGACGCTCCGGGCGGTGGCGGCCGCGAGGCGACCATCAGCCTGTACGCCGACGGCGAGTTCGTCCGCAAGCTCGACCTCTCCTCGAAGCACAGCTGGCTGTACGGGAACACCGACAGCCCCGAGGGACTCACCAACACCCCCGGCGGCGACGCCCGGCGGCTGTTCGACGAGTCCCACGCCCTGCTCACCCAGACCTACCCGGCGGGCACCAAGTTCCGCCTCCAGCGGGACGCGAGCGACAACGCCTCCTTCTACGTCATCGACCTGATCGACCTGGAGCAGGTGGCGGCGCCGTCGTCGCAGCCGTCGGGCTGTGTATCCATCACGACGTACGGCGCGGTGGCGAACGACGGGATCGACGACACGGACGCGATCCAGCGCGCGGTGACGGCGAACCAGAACGGCGAGATCGACTGTGTGTGGATCCCGGCGGGCCAGTGGCGCCAGGAGCAGAAGATCCTGACCGACGACCCGCTCGACCGGGGCCAGTGGAACCAGGTCGGCATCCGGGACGTGACGATCCGGGGCGCGGGCATGTGGCACTCCCAGCTCTACACGCTGACCCCGCCGCACGAGGCGGGCGGCATCAACCACCCGCACGAGGGCAACTTCGGCTTCGACATCGACGAGAACACGCAGATCTCCGACATCGCCATCTTCGGCTCCGGCACCATCCGCGGCGGCGACGGCAACCACGAGGGCGGCGTCGCGCTCAACGGCCGGTTCGGCAAGGACACGAAGATCAGCAACGTCTGGATCGAGCACGCCAACGTGGGCGTCTGGGCCGGCCGCGACTTCGACAACATCCAGGAGCTGTGGAACCCGGGCGACGGCGTCGAGTTCACCGGCATGCGGATCCGTAACACCTACGCCGACGGCATCAACTTCGCCAACGGCACCCGTAATTCCACGGTCTACAACTCCTCGTTCCGCAACACCGGCGACGACGCGCTCGCCGTCTGGTCCAGCAAGTACGTCAAGGACCAGTCCGTCGACATCGGCCACGACAACAGCTTCCGCAACAACACCATCCAGCTGCCGTGGCGCGCCAACGGCATCGCGATCTACGGGGGTTACGGCAACAAGATCGAGAACAACATCATCTCCGACACCATGAACTACCCGGCCATCATGCTGGCGACCGACCACGACCCGCTGCCCTTCTCCGGGCAGACGCTGATCGCCAACAACGCGCTGTACCGCACCGGCGGAGCCTTCTGGAACGAGGACCAGGAGTTCGGCGCGATCACCCTCTTCCCGCAGAATCTGCCGATCCCCGGGGTCACGATCCGCGACACGGACATCATCGACTCCACCTATGACGGCATCCAGTTCAAGACGGGCGGCGGGCTGATGCCGGACGTCACGATCGAGAACGTCCGGATCGACAAGTCCAACAACGGATCCGGCATCCTCGCGATGGGCGGCGCCCGCGGCAACGCGACGCTCACCGATGTGACGATCACCGACTCGCGCGACGGCGACGTACTGATCGAGCCCGGCTCGCAGTTCACCATCGCCGGCACCCCGAGCGGCGCCCGCGCGAAGCGCTAGACCCGGCAGGACCCCGGTACGGTTCCCGGGTCGGCGGATCCCCCGTCGGCCCGGGAACACCCTTGTGGAGCGGCGGATTTGGTGGTGTCACGGCTCTGGGAAGTACAAGGCCCCGGAGCTACCCTCCGCGCATGATTCCCACGGTTGTCTGGGGTACCGGCAACGTCGGCCGCGCGGCGATCCGCGCCGTCGCGGCCCATCCGGCACTGACACTCGCCGCCGTCCTCGTGCACGATCCCGCCAAGGTCGGCCGCGACGCCGGCGAGCTCGGCGGTCTCGAGCGCACGCTCGGGGTCGCGGCCACCGACGACATCGCCGCCGTACTGGCCGCCCGCCCCCGCGCGGTGGTCTACGCGGCGTCCGGCGATATCCGTCCCGACGACGCCCTCACCGACATCGGCCGGGCGATCCGGGCCGGCGCGGTGGTCGTCACGCCCTCCCTCTATCCGCTCTACGACCAGCGCAACGCCCCGCCGGAGCTGCGGGACCCGGTTCTGGCCGCCGTCGCCGAGGGCGGCGGCTCCCTCTTCGTCTCCGGCGTCGACCCCGGCTGGGGCAATGACGTCCTGCCCCTGCTGGTCAGCGGTCTCGGCACCGAGGTGGACGTCGTCCGCTGCCAGGAGATCTTCGACTACTCCACGTACGAGCAGGAGGAGTCGGTGCGCCATCTGATCGGGATGGGGCACCCGATGGACTACCAGCCGCTGATGCTGGCGGAGAGCGTTCCGACAATGGTGTGGGGCGGTCAGATACGGCTCATGGCGCGGGCGCTGGGCGTCGAGCTCGACGAGATCCGCGAGACCCTGGACCGCCGGGCCCTGGAGAAGGAGGTGCGCACCCGCACGATGGGCGCGTTCGCGGCGGGCACCCAGGGCGCGGTGCGCTTCGAGGTGCAGGGCATCGTGGACGGCGAGCCCCGCATCGTCATCGAGCACATCACCCGTATCCACCCCTCGTGCGCCCCGGACTGGCCGTCGCCGCCCGACGGGGTGGGCGCGCACCGGGTGGTGATCGAGGGCCGTCCCCGTATCGAGGTGACGGTCGAGGCGTCCGACGAGGGCGAGAACCGGTCGGCGGGCGGGAACGCCACCGCGGTCGGGCGGCTCGTCTCGGCGATCGACTGGCTGGTGGACGCGAAGCCGGGTCTGTACGACGCGCTCGACGTTCCGCTGCGGCCTGCGGTCGGCAGGCTGGGAAGGAGACCGGCATGATCATCGATATTCCGGAGGGCCAGGAGCCCATCGGCTATGTGTGGGGGGAGATGGTGCCCGGGATCGGGATGGCCGCCGCCACGTTCTCGATGTCCGTCTACGAGCACACGACGCTGGGGCTGCGGGAGTTCGAGGCGGCGCGACTGCGGGTGGCGCAGATCAACGGGTGCCTGTTCTGCCTGGACTGGCGGACCGAGCGGGACGGGGCGAAGGTCGAGGAGGAGTTCGCCGGGGCGGTGACCGAGTGGCGGACGACCGACGCCTTCGACGAGCGGACCCGGCTCGCGGCGGAGTACGCCGAGCGGTACACGCTCGACCATCACGGTCTGGACGACGCCTTCTGGGAGCGGATGACCGCGCACTACAGCCAGGCGGAGATCGTGGAGCTGACGATGAGCATCGGCTCGTGGCTGGCGTTCGGGCGGCTCAACCATGTGCTGGGGATCGACGCGGTGTGCGTCCTGCCCGGTCACTGACGGAGTCCGGGGCCGCCGGGTTGGCACTCCCGGCCCCGGGCTCTTTCGTGGGTCGCCTACAGATCGGTCGCGATGATCCGTTCGATGTTGCGTTCGGCGAGCGCGGTGATGGTGACGAACGGGTTCACGCTGGTGTTGCCGGGGATCAGCGCGCCGTCGATGACGTACAGGCCGGGGTAGCCGTGCAGCCGGCCGTAGTTGTCGGTGGCCTTGTCCAGGACCGCACCGCCCAGCGGGTGGTAGGTGAGGTGGTCGCCCCAGATCTTGTACACACCGAAGAGGTCCGTGCGGTAGATCGTCCCCTCCTTCTGGTTGATCTTGTCGAAGATGGTCTTCGCGGCGTCGATGGACGGCTGCTTCCACGCCGTCTGCCAGTTCAGTTCGGCCTTGCCCGCCGCCGCGTTCCAGGTGAACTGCGCCCGGTTGGGGTTCTTGGTGATCGAGAGGTAGAAGGAGGCCCAGGTCTCGATGCCGGTGGGCAGCGGAGCGACTTCGGCGAACGCTCCGCCGGCGTCCCAGTTGTCGATGCCGCCGGTCGGGATGGACGACTGCACCTTCCCCGTCGGATCCCAGAGGTGGTTGGCCCGGCCGCACATGACGTTGCCGTTGTCGCCCCAGCCCTTGCCGATCTCGTTGTTGAGGAGGGGCAGAGCGCCGGTGGCCTTGAGGCCGACGAGCAGTTTGCTGGTGCCGACGCTGCCCGCGGCGAAGAACACCTTGTCCGCCGTCACGGTCTTGGTGACGGTGGTCCGGCCGCCGGTGTCCAGCTGGTCGATGAGCACGGTGTAGCCGCCGCCGGGGGCCGGGGTGACGGTGGTGACCTTGTGGAGCGGGGAGATGGTGACCCGGCCGGTGGCCCTGATCCGGTCGATGTAGGTCTTCTGGAGGGACTTCTTGCCGTAGTTGTTGCCGTAGAGGATCTCCGCGTCCAGGGCCGACCTCGGTACAGTTCCGGCCGCCTCCTGCTTCATGTAGTCCCAGTCGTACACAGCGGGCACGAAGAGGAACGGGAAGCCGGAGCGCTGCGCGTGTTTTCGGCCGACCCGGGCGTACTGGTAGCAGTCGACGGTGTCGAACCAGGCGGGATCGATGGTGGTGACGCCCAGCCCGCTGTTGGCGCGCGGGTAGTAGGTGCCGTACATCTCCTCGGCGTTCACCGTCGGGAGGATCGCGCCGAAGTTCTCCCGGCGCGGGGTGACGGCCATGCCGCCGTTGACCAGGGACCCGCCCCCGACGCCACGGCCCTGATAGACCGTGATGCCGCCGAACTCCTCGGCGTCCAGGATGCCGGTGTAGCGGTTGACGTCCTTGTCGATCGGGAAGCCGAGGAAGTTGCTCAGCGGCTGCTTGGTCCGGGTCCGCAGCCAGAAGGAGCGGTCGTCCGGTCTGGTGGTGTTGGCGAAGATCTTGCCGTCCGCGCCCGGGGTGTCCCAGGCCATGCCCATCTCGACCATGTGGACGTCCGTACCGGCCTGGGCGAGCCGGAGGGCGGCGACGGAGCCGCCGTATCCGGTGCCGATGACCAGGACCGGCACATGGGCCCCGGAGCCGATCGGCGCCGCTGCCGCCCTCCGGCTCGCCCACACCGGGGCGGTGGTCCCGGCCAGCGCCGCGACCCCCAGAAGAGAACCTGTTCCAGTGATGAATCTTCGACGCGAGACGCCCTTGGCCCCGCTGTCCTGCATGGTAGTGTCACTCATGTGACATCCCTCACTCTCGACAGAGTGCAACAGGTTCTACTGTCGATCGCGTGGTAAGTCACTAGAAACTTGGGGGTAACTTCCCGGTGCCGCCCGGCACGAGGACCGGCATGCCGAGGAGGCCCCGGACCGTGTGGTCCGGGGCCTCCTCGGGGTCGGGCGCGAAGGATCAGTAGGCGCCGAAGACGTTGTCGATCGAGCCGTAGCGGTCCGCGGCGTAGTTGCACGCGGCCGTGATGTTGGCGACCGGGTCGTAGCTGTCGGTCGAGGTGCCGGGCACGTGGTAGGCCTGGAAGGTCGGGTCGATGACCTGGAGCAGACCCTTGGACGGGGTGCCCTTGACCGCGTTGGAGTCCCAGTTGTTGATCGCGGCCGGGTTGCCCGAGGACTCGCGCATGATGTTGCGGTGGATGCCCTCGTAGGTGCCGGGGATGCCGTGCTGGGCCATGACCGCGAGCGATTCCTTGATCCAGCCGTCGAGGTCGTTGCTGTACGTGACGGCCTTCTCGGCGGCCGGAGCGACCTTCGCCACCGGGGCGATGTTCGTACGCTCCGAACGGTCGGCGCGGTCCGCCGAAGCACCGCGTGCGGTGGCGGTGGAAGCCTTGGAGGACTTGGTGTCCGACGGGGCGGCGGCCTTGTTTCCGAGCGTCAGCTTGATACCCGGGTGAATAAGATCGGGATTCTCTCCGACGATCTTCCGGTTGCCTTCGTACAGCTTCTTCCAGCCGCCGCTGACGGAATGCTCGCGAGCGATCTTGGAAAGAGTTTCGCCGGCCACCACGGAATGCTGGGCGGGCGCGGCCTTCACGGCGGAATTCGCCTGGGCGGCCACCGCGGCGGGGGCCACGGCCTGCGGCGCGGCGGTGGGGGCGGGGGCCGCGAAGGCGCTGGTGGCGCCGATCACGGGGAGCGCGAGAACGGCTCCGCCGGTGGTCACGGCGGCGAGGCCGCGACGCAGCGAGGTGGACTGGGGACGGCGGTGCTTACCCTTTGCGGGCATGGGGGTTTTCCTCTCCGGCGCCTGCGAGGTGAGCTGTCGGGTTCAGACGGGAGATGTCTGGCCGCACGGTCGTGCGACTTCACCCCAAGCCGTTCCGGTTACGGTTCGGCGACTTACCTGGGTCCCCCGCTCCTGCCGTACGTGAGTGGGTTTCGGATTCCCGGACGGCGGCAGGATTCGGCGTTCCATCCGGATTGACGGTGACCGTAGGCGAGAAACGCGGGACAGAACAAGCCCCGCATTCCGGATTCCCTTTTCTCCGCAAGATCGAATGGCGGAATTCCCGGATCGGGCCGCACCGTCACGGCGTCAACTTTCTTCGCACAGAAGGGAACCGATGCCTCCGCTTCTGCGTCCGTCCCCTCGGACGTGACGCTCACCACTCGCTTGCGGCAATGGCGAAAACCGACCCAGCCAAATGCACCAAAAAGCCTGGAAACCCCTTTACGGATAGACAGAGCAAAAGAACCAAATCGACCATATGGGCATAACGAAACGGGCCAATCGGACACTCTGGGTGGGGGCGGTCGAAGGGCCCGCGCGGCGATCGCTTACGGTGTGGGGTGGAGACTAGTAAGCCAACCCTTACCTCCGACGTACGCTGTACCTGCCCGCGTTCGCCCGCCCCGAAGGATCACCACGCCATGACACGCCCCGTCCGCGTCGCCATTGTCGGAGCCGGCCCCGCCGGTATCTACGCTGCGGACGCGCTGCTCAAATCCGAGGTCTGCCAGGACCCGGGGGTCTCGATCGACCTCTTCGAGCGCATGCCCGCGCCCTTCGGCCTGATCCGTTATGGCGTGGCCCCCGACCACCCGCGCATCAAGGGCATCGTCAAGGCCCTGCACCAGGTGCTGGACAAGCCCCAGATCCGGCTCTTCGGCAACGTCAGCTACCCGCACGACATCGGCCTGGACGACCTGCGGTCCTTCTACGACGCGGTGATCTTCTCCACCGGCGCCGAGGCCGACCGGGCGCTCGACATCCCCGGCATCCAGCTGGACGGCTCCTACGGCGCCGCCGAGTTCGTCTCCTGGTACGACGGGCACCCCGAGGTCCCGCGCACCTGGCCGCTCACCGCGGAGAAGGTCGCCGTGCTCGGCGTCGGGAACGTGGCCCTGGACGTGGCCCGGGTCCTGGCCAAGACGGCGGACGAGCTGCTGCCCACCGAGATCCCGGACAACGTGTACCAGGGCCTCAAGCAGAACAAGGCGCTGGAGGTGCATGTGTTCGGGCGGCGTGGCCCGGCGCAGGCCAAGTTCAGCCCGATGGAGCTGCGGGAGCTGGACCACTCCCCCAACATCGAGGTCATCGTCAACCCCGAGGACATCGAGTACGACGAGGGCTCCATCGCCACCCGCCGGGAGAACAAGCAGGCCAACATGGTCGCGCAGACCCTGGAGAACTGGGCGATCCGTGACGTCGGCGACCGCCCGCACAAGCTGTTCCTGCACTTCTTCGAGTCCCCGGTCGAGATCCTCGGCGAGGACGGCAAGGTCACCGCGCTGCGCACCGAGCGCACCGAGCTGGACGGCACCGGCAATGTCCGGGGCACCGGCCAGTTCACCGACTGGGACATGCAGAGCGTCTACCGCGCCGTCGGCTACTACTCCGAGGAGCTGCCCAAGCTCCCCTTCGACGTGGCCTCCGGCACCGTCCCGCACGAGGCGGGCCGGGTCATCGCCGGTGACGAGCACATGGCCTCGGTCTACGTCACGGGCTGGATCAAGCGCGGTCCGATCGGTCTGATCGGGCACACCAAGGGCGACGCCAACGAGACGGTCGCCTGCGTCCTGGAGGACCGCGCCGCCGGCCGCCTGCCCGAGCCGGCCGCGCCCGCACCGGAGGCCGTCGAGGCCTTCCTGGAGGGCCGCGGCGTCCGCTACACGACGTGGGAGGGCTGGCACAAGCTGGACGCCCACGAGCAGGCGCTGGGCGCGGCCCAGGGCCGTGAGCGGATCAAGGTCGTGGAGCGCGAGGGCATGCTGGAGGCCTCCGAGGCCTTCGTGCCGGCCGAGCGCCCCGCCGACGCCTGATCAAACGCGTCCGAACGCCTTCTAGGGGGCCGGGTCCGGGGCTGCGGAGTGCCCCGGACCCGGCCCCCGGAACGTGCGCCACAGGTCCGGTCCGAAGGTCCGCTCCGCCTGGGGCTCGCGCACCGTCGGAGTCTCGGCCCACCGGGCGGCGAGCAGCAGCGCGATGTCGTCGGGGCGGTCGGTGGCCGCTCGGGCCTCTCCGATGACCCGGTCGGCCGTCTCGGCCAGCGAGACCGCGCCGATGTGCTCGATGCCGGCGCGCAACCGCTCGATGCCCTCGTCGATGTCCGTGCCGGGGCGCTCGATCAGACCGTCCGTGAAGAGGGCGAGCATCGCGCCCGGGTCGAGCCGCATCTCCGTGACCGGGTAGGCCGCGTGCCCGTCGATCCCGAGCACGATGCCGCCGGGCAGGTCCAGCACTTCCGTCCGGCCGTCGGGCCGCCGCAGCACGGGCTGCGGATGCCCCGCCCGTACGGCGCGGGCCACGCCGGTCGCCGGGTCGAGGGCGATGTAGCAGCAGCTGGCGAACTGCCCCGGGTCCAGGTCGATGAGCAGCCGGTTGGTACCGCTGATCACTTCCTGGGGGTCGTAGTTGTTGAGGGCGAACGCCCGTACCGCACTGCGCAGTTGCCCCATCGTCGCGGCGGCGGCGACCCCGTGGCCCTGTACGTCGCCGATCACCAGGGCGAGTTCACGGCCGGTCTCGATGACGTCGTACCAGTCGCCGCCCACGTCCATGCCCTGGGTGCCGGAGAGATAGCGGCCCAGGGTGTCGACGCCGTCGACCTCCGGCAGCCGGTGCGGCAGCAGGGCGTCCTGGAGTCCGCGGGCGAGCGCCGCCTCGCTGTCGTAGCGCTGGGCCCGTTGCAGGGCCTGGGCGATGAGACCGGCCAGTGCCGTCAGGACCGTACGCTCCTCCGGGCTGAAGCCGCGCGGCCGGTCGAAGCCGAGGATGCAGGAGCCGACGGGCCGACCCGAGGCGATCAGGGGCAGGAACGCCCGCGCCCCGACGTCCGCGTCGATCGGGATGCCCGGATAGGCCTCGGCCAGGCGCTGCATGGACTCGAAGAAGATCGGGCGGCCCGTGGTCAGGGTCTCCACGCCGGGAATGCTGACGTCGAGCCCGACCCCGTCGAAACGGTCGAGGAACCCCTTCGGGAACCCCGTCTCCCAGGCCAGATGGAGATGACGCTCGTTCAGCAGGTAGATGGCCAGCTGACGGCCGCCGAACGCGGGCAGCAGCTCCTCGGTGACCACCGCGGAGACCTGACGGGCCGTGACCGCCTCGGTCAGCGCGATGGCGAGGGCCACCGGGCGGTACAGCGCGGAGGAACGGTCGGCGGTCGAGCCGATGCCCAGCCCCGGCGAGGTCACGGAGCCGGGGGTGTAGGCCGGCTGGTCCGTCGCCTGGAGGACGACGCTCACCCCGTCGTGGCCCGGGTACAGGGACACCGACAGCCAGCGTGAGGGCGGGCGCTGGGCGAGGAAGTGGACGGGCTCGTCGGCGATCAGGGCGGCCCGGTAGTGGTCCTCGTAGGCCTCGTGCCCGAACCACGGCAGGGCCCGCCACACCACATGCCCGATCAGCTCCGCCCGGGAGTGGCCGAGCAGCTCCTCGGCGAGGCCGTTGGCGTACGTGATCCGCCCCAGCCGGTCCAGGGAGAGGATGCCCCGGGGCAGCCGGTCGGCGGCCTCCGGCACGACGGGGCCCGCGCCCAGGTCGACCAGGAAGCCGGTCAGATGGCTGGAGGAGTCGTCGCCGTGCGGATGGGTCCAGCGGCCGGACAGCTCCAGCAGATGGGACCGGCCGTCGGGACCGCGCAGCCGCATCCGGCGGACGACCGGTTCGGCCGACTCCACCGTCTGCCGGGCCAGGGCCCACAGCCCGTAGACGTCCTCCGGTACCAGCTGTCCGGCGAGCGCGTCGACGGTGCCCGGGAAGGCGACGGGCGCGAACCCGAGGATCCCGCACAGGTCGTCGTCGGCGGCGACCCGCCCGGAGTGCAGATCCCAGTCGAAGCGGCCGACCCGTACCGGGGGCGCGGTGGCGGCGGGCAGTTGCACGGGAACCGGTTCCGCCTCCCATACGCAGTCGACGCCTCGCCGCTCCAGATCGGTGAGCGCGTCCCCGAGCCGGTGACCGAGGCGGTGCAGCCGGTCGCCGTCGGCGGGCGCGACGGGCTTGCCGGGGGTGGAGGCCCGCAGGACGGCCAGCACGCCCAGGCTCCCCCGGGGCCCGGTGATCGGCACCCACAGCGAACCGAACGGGAACGGCAGCCCGGCCATCAGCTGGGGGAACCGGCGCATCGCCTCCTCGGCGTCGCCGAGCAGCACCGGCCGCCCGGTGCGGTAGGCCTCGGACACCGGGAACGGGCGGTTCACGTGCATCCGCCACCAGGGGCGGAAGAGCGGGCCCGGCAGTCCGGCGAGCACCGCGAGCCGCAGCAGCCCGGAGGTCCCGCTGCGCAGGTAGACGCCGCCCGCGTAGCCGTCGCTCGACTCGACGGCGCTGACGAGGGCCTGCGCGAGGACGAGCGACAGCTCGTCGGGCGCTCGGTCACCGTCGTATCCCCCGGCCGCGGTCCCGTTTCCGGCGGGCGGGGGATGCCGGGGCGTCTCGTGCCGGGTCACACAGCCAGCATGCTCCCGATCCGGGGTACCCCGCACCTCCGGCGACCGGCCACTCCCCTGTGGCGGCCGGTCGCGGAGGCGGGATCAGTACAGCTTGGCGACGGCGGTACGGGTCGTCTTCTTGAACCCCGCCAGCGGCGCGCCGTCCAGCTCGCCCAGCTGCCCCCACTCGACGACGGTCACCGTGCGGCCGTCGCGGCCCACGGAGTAGAGCCCGATGTCGGTGGAGCCGACCTCCGGGTGGGACGTGTCGATGCTGTAGACGTGCGCGCCCTCCTCGACATTGATCCGGCCCTGGTAGAACGCCTCCCCCTCCAGGCCGGGGTCCTGCTCCTTCAGCCGGTCGAGGCAGGTCTCCAGGGCGCTGCGCAGCTCGGCGGCGAGCGTCTTGGCCTTGGCGGTGGTGGCGGCGACCGTGATGGTCTGGCGGGCGTTGGTGTCCAGCTCCGTGCGGAAGTCCCGGTGGCGGGTGCCGGCCGCCGGGGCGATCCCGGCCGTGCACACGGACCCATCCTCGGGCAGCCCCTGGCGTACCGGGTCGGCGGTCCAGGGGGTGAGGGAGGCGGGCAGCTGGCCCGCGCCGAGGAACTTCGGCGCGGGAGCCGGGGCCGCGGCGGCGGGCAGCTGGGCCAGGGCGGTGACGGCCAGGCTCGCGGCCGCGGCGGCCAGGAGTGCGGTACGGAGGGTGCGCATGGTCGGGTTCCCCGTTTCGGGTGGTGCGGTCGGTTGGTTCGTACGGCCCCGTACGGCGTCGTTCCGCTTCGTACGGGGCCCGGTGAGGAGCCGTACGGCGGTGGTACGGGAACGGGCTCCAGCCTGGGCCGCCGCCCTGGAGCCGGACAAGTACGACACGGCTTCCCGCCGGGCTGGAACCGTCCCACCCCCGGTGACGTGGGTGTTCTCGAAGGGCTGGAACGTCTGGAACGGCGGCGGGGGAGGTCGAGCGGGTTGGGTGACGCCGAGGGTGCCGCACGGGCGGCGTTGGCGGAGCGGCTGAACGCGCTGCGGGAGGGCTCGGGCCGGACGTACGCGTCGCTGGCCCGCCGCATCGGGGTCAGCGGCTCGACGCTGCACCGGTACTGCACGGGGCGGACGGTGCCCGCGGAGTTCGCCCCCGTGGAGCGTCTGGCCCGCTGGTGCGGCGCACCGGCCGAGGAACGGGAGGCGCTGCACCGGCTGTGGCTCCTGGCCGACGGGGAACGCCTCGACCGGCAGGGGGCGGTGGGGGCTGAGCCTGTGGGAGACGTGGCGGGGGCTGAGCCGGTGGAGAGCGTGGATGTGGGGGACGTGGCGGTGGGCGCGGAGCCCGTCGGCGAGGCCGCGTCCGGGGCTTCCGGGCCGACCCCCGGCTCGTCCGTGGCGCCCAGCCGGTCCGGGGCATCCGGGCCGTCCGGCGAGGCAGAGCCGTCCGATGCCGCTGGTCCGTCCGTGGTTCACGGGCCGTCCGTGGTTCCCGGGCCGTCCGCCGTCTCCGGGGAGGCCGCCGCGAAGGGGAGCGGGCCGGTCGTCCGGTGGCCGGGGCTCCGGTCGCGGCGGGCGCGTCGGTACGGGCAGGGCGTCGGCGTCCTCGCCGCCGCGGTCCTCGTCCTCGCCCTGGTCGCGGCCTTCGGCGGGACCGGCCTCCCGGGTCAGGACCGGCGGACGTCGGTGGCCCAGCAACCGGGCGGGCCCCCGGTCGACACTCCGGCGCCCTCTCCGTCCGGCTCCCGCACGCCCGGGAAACCGCGGGCCACACCGAGCGTGACGCCGGGCGGAACGCCGTCCGGCAGCCCCCGGCCGACCGTGCCGCCCGGCGTCGGGCCGCGCAGCGAGGCGCTCCCCGGACCGTCCGGTCCCTCGCCGGGTCCGGAGGCCGGGCGGGCGCCGTTCACCTGGACCGGTGACGACCACGTCTGGAAGAACGGCTGCGACCACTCCTACCTCCTAGACCGCGCGCCCGCCGCCGTACCGCCGCCCCCGATGCAGGCCGACGCGTCGTCCTGGGCGGGAGCGCTCGGCGCGGTGCACGCGGGTGAGACCGGTGTCCGGATCACCCTGCAGGGCCGGGACGAGCGGGCCGTGGTGCTGGAGTCCCTGCGGATCCGGGTCGTGGAGCGCCGGGCGGCGGCGAAGGGCCGGGTCTTCCGGATGAGCTCCGGCTGCGGCGGGTCCCTCACGCCGAGGATGTTCGACGTCGATCTCGATGTACCCCGCCCCGTCGCCCGCTCGGTCGCGGGCAACGACTCCGGCGAGCCCATCGAGGCGCTCGCCTTCCCGTACAGCGTCTCGGCCACCGACCCCGAGGTCCTCCTGATCACCGGTCGTACGGTCGGCTGCGACTGCGCCTGGATCGGGGAGCTGACCTGGAGCAGCGGCGGCCGGTCCGGCACGGTGCGCATCGACGACGACGGGCGGCCGTTCCGTACGAGCGGGGTGCGGGGGCTGCCCGTCCTGGACTACGACACGGCCACCGGCCGCTGGGTGCCGGCGGAGGGCGCCGACGAGGAGGAGGCCGCGTCCTGAAAGGCGTACGGGGGCGGTTGCGCCCATGCTGGTGGGGCGGGCGGCGCGCCCGGCGGACCGGAGCCGGCCGCGGACGCCCCGGTGGAGGTGCCGATGGATCCCGTCACCGCCCTGCGGCGGATCGCCTTCCTGCTGGAACGTTCGCAGGCCGCCACCTATCGGGTGAAGGCCTTCCGTACGGCAGCCGCCGCCGTGGACGCGATGGCCCCAGGTGAGGCGGCCGAGCGGGTGGCCGCGAAGTCCCTGGAGCGGGTCGCCGGGATCGGGCCCCGCACGGCCGAGGTGATCCGTGAGGCGCTGGCCGGGCGGACGCCCGGATATCTGGACCGGCTGGAGAAGGAAGCCGCGGCGCGGCCGCCCGCCGAGGGCGGCCAGGAGCTCTACGGGCGGCTGACGGGCGACTGCCATCTGCACTCGGACTGGTCGGACGGGGGCAGCCCGATCGAGGAGATGGGCCGGACCGCCGCGGAGCTGGGGCACGCGTGGGCCGTCCTCACCGACCACTCGCCCCGGCTGACCGTGGCACGCGGCCTGTCGCCGGAACGGCTGCGGGAGCAGCTCGCGGTGGTGGCCCGGCTCAACGAGGAGTGGGCGCCGTTCCGGCTGCTGACGGGGATCGAGTGCGACATCCTCCCGGACGGTTCGCTCGACCAGGAGGACGAGCTGCTGGCCCGCCTCGATGTGGTGGTGGTCTCCGTCCACTCCAAGCTGCGGATGGACCCGGCGCCGATGACCCGGCGGTTGGAGGCGGCGGTGCGCCATCCACGGGCGAACGTGCTCGGCCACTGCACGGGCCGGCTGCTGGCCGGGCGGGGCAGGCCGGAGTCGCGGTTCGACGCGGACCGGGTCTTCGCGGCCTGCGCCGAGGCGGGCACGGCGGTGGAGATCAACTGCCGTCCGGAGCGGCAGGACCCGCCCCTGCGGCTGCTGCGTACGGCCGTGGCGGCGGGGACGCTCTTCGCGATCGACACGGACGCGCACGCCCCGGGGCAGCTGGACTGGCAGCGGTCGGGGTGCGCCCGGGCCGAGGAGTGCGGGGTACCGGCGGACCGGGTGGTGACGACCTGGAGCGCGGAACGGCTCCTGGAGTGGGCCGCCTGACCCGCGCCCCTCGACGCCGGGCACCGCACACGCCCGCCCGCCCGCGCGCCGGAAGCGATGCGCTCCTCCGGAAACGGACGGGCGGGCGGACAGGGAGAGGGACAGAGACGGGGACAGAGACGGGGACAGAGCAGGCAGCCAGGCAGACCGTCAGGCGGTTTTCGGCGGGGCTACTTCTCGGGGTAGATGTCCCCGGCCGCCATGGCGCTCTGCTGCTCGCTCCGGTCCCGGATCGTGCGGGACTTCTTCTCCAGCCGCTCACGCTCGTGCGGGTCGCTCGCGCGCTCCGCGGCCTCGGCGAGCTGCTGGGCCTTCTCACGCATCTGCCGAGCCAGGTCGGCGGGTTCGTCCGAACCGCTCATCACCACATCACTCCTTGGTCGCTGGAGACCTCCAGGGCGTGTCACCAGCGAACCAGCGACCGGCCGCCTCCGCATCCCGCGCGGGCGGTCAGTCCGGCTGTCGGCCCAGCCGCCGCTGGAGCGCCCGCAGCCGGGGGTGGCGCGCGTGCGCCTCGGCCGAGCGGCGGTCCAGCTCCTCGCCGAGGCGCTTGGTGCGCTCCTCGATGTCGAGTTCGGCCAGCACCCGGTCGATCTCGGCGAGCAGAGCGCCGTGCAGCTGCCACTGGCGCGGGTGCTCCTGGACGTCCTCCAGCAGCAGGTCGGCCACCTGGTCGCGGGTGGCGCGGCTGCGGACGAGCGCGTCGGCGAGCCGTTCCTCCGCCGCCTCCGCGTCGGCGGCCAGCTGGGTCGTGACCAGGACGGCGAAGCTCTCGATCGCCTCGGCGAGCCGGCCGAAGAGTTCCCGGAGCAGTTCCGTCACATCGGCCGGGAACAGCGACTCCTCGGTACGGGCCTTCGCCAGGTCCGTGAGAGTGCGGGACAGGACGCGCAGGACGACGGCGCAGATCTCCAGCGTGTCGAGTCCGGTGCGCAGGACGACCCGGTGGAGCAGCCCTTGTCTCACCCTGGGGTTGAGGGTGAGACTTTCCTCCGCCTGTCGCAGCGAGGCGTCGACCTCCACGATGTCGTGGTCGAGCCTGCGGGCCTCGTGGAGCCGGGCGGCGGCCCGGGACACGGGGTGGTTGCCCACCACCTCCTCGCCCATGCTGCGCAGCATCGTGCCCATCCGGGCGGCCAGCGACTCGATGGAGGAGCCGGCCGAGCCGACCCAGACGGGCGGGGCGAGCAGCAGATTGAACAGGAGCCCCACGACGGCGCCGATCAGCGTCTCCCACACCCGGTCCCAGGCGGTGTCGGCGACCTGCGAGACGCCGAGGACCAGCATCGCGCTGATCGCCACCTCGGGCACGAACTCGTTGACCCGGACCAGCCGCCCGATCAGCAGCGAGGTGAAGATCGTGAGGCCGAGGCTCCACCAGCTCAGGCCCACCAGCGAGCTGAAGGCGATGGCGATGAGGACGCCGACGATGACCGAGTTCACCCTGCGGATGCCGGTCGTGAGAGTCGCGTAGAGCGTCACCTGGACGACCAGGAGCGCGGTGAGGGGTGCGGTCAGCGGGGCCGGTTCGGGCAGGAACCAGACGGCCACGGAGTAGGCGATGACGGCGGCCGCCGTCGAGCGCAGCGTCTGCACCCCGGCGGGTTCGGTGGTGCGCTGCACGAGTTTGACGACGGGGGCGGAGACTCGGGGCATGCCCTGACGGTGCCCCGAATCGCCTCGCCGCAGCGCTCTCCCGGCCCGGGCTCCGCCGTACGGCCCTGTCGGACCGCCCCCGGCGGCGCGAACCGGGTGGCACCAGGGGCGGTGCCGGGACGGCATGCGCGAAGGCGCGGTCCGAGAGACCCTGGAGGCATGGCTGTTCTGCTGAATCCCCCAGGAGAGACACCGCCGGCCGAAGGCTCCATCAGCGAGGCGCACGAGGAACGCGCGGACGGAGGGCTGTGGGAGCACCCGGGCGTCTGGACCGCCCTGATCGTGATCGGTGCGCTCGTGGTCGCCGGATTCTTCCTCGCCCGGATCTTCGGCTACGGATGAGCCGCGAGGTCTCCGCCTCGGCACGCCGGATCACCGACGCGCTGCTGGAGGAGCACGGGCGGACGTACGCGGCGGAGGCGGGTGTCCGGCTGCGCGACACCCCGCAGCCGCTGTACCAGCTCCTGGTGCTGAGCGACCTGCTGAGCGCCCGGATCCGTGCCTCGGTCGCCGTGGCCGCCGCGCGGGCGTTGTTCGCGCACGGTATGCGTACCCCGCGCCGGATGGCGGACGCGAGCTGGCAGCAGCGTTTGGACGCGCTGGGCGAGGGCGGCTACCGCCGCTACGACGAGCGGACCTCGACCCAGCTCGGGGAGGGCGCGGAGCTCGTCCTCAACGTCTGGAAGGGCGACCTGCGGCGGCTGCGCGCGGAGGCGGACGGTGACGGCGAGGCGTTGCGGGCGGGGCTCCGGCGGGTCCAGGGGATCGGTCCGGCCGGGGCCGACATCTTCGTACGCGAGGTGCAGGACCTCTGGCCGGAGTTCGGTCCCTGGTTCGGGGCGAAGGGCGTCCGGGGAGCGGAGCGGCTCGGTCTGCCCACCTCCGCCGGGCGGCTGGCCGAGGTGGCGCGCGGCCGGGACCGGGCGGCGTTCGCCGCGGCGCTGGTCAGGGCGGCCCTCGACCCGGAGATCGCCGAGACGGTCCGGGAGACCGCCCGAGCCCGGAAATGAGCGCCACGCCCGGCTGCCGGAGGCGACCCCCGGAGCCCGGCGCCGGATCTGTGAGCAGCCGGGGGCCACGCCCGCGAAAGCGCCCGTGCCGTACGGGACGGCACGGGCGCCTCGCTTCTCTCAGCGGTGGGAGGCCGCCCGCGACGCTCGCGCCAGGGCCTCCTCGCGGCGGGCCTCGGCCTGTTCCTTCCTGCCCTCGGCCTTCATCCGCTCGTCCTCGAGGGCGATGCCGTCCGATTCCTTGATCATGCCTTTGAGCCTCCGCGCCTTGGCACGGGCTATCTCGGTGCTCTTTCCCACAGCTGCCTCCATGCCGCGAGGGAGATACGCGCTTCTCCCTCCACTATGCATACCCGCGCGGCGGAACGCAGGGGGCTACAGCAGCGGATCCTCGTCCTCGTCCGGTCCACCGCCCTCGACCCTGAGCGCGAGGTCCTGGAGGACGTCGGCCGAGGACACATCGGTCTGCCCGGAGTCGTGGACCTGGGCCAGCATCGTGAACGCGAGGGTGAACGCGCTCACGAGCTGTTCGACCGCACCGCCGACCTCACGCCCGACGACGGTGACCACCTCCTCGACGGAGAAGTCGTCGGGGATGGCGATGTGGGGCATCGTCTCGTTCAGCAGGGCGGTGACGGCGCCCGCTCCCGCGTCCAGATCTTCCCGTTCGAGGTCCGCCTCCAGCAGACGCTGCATTTCGCGCGCCTCTGTGAGGATGCCGATCACGCGCTTCACGACTTCCCGTTGCTCCATGGGCGCGAGCATAGGGCGTGCAACCCGGTCGCAACGTCCGGTCGAGTTGACTTGCGTCCGGTTGTCGCAGTGTCGCCTCGGCCGAGAAGGGGCAGGTCCATGGAGTGTGACCCGAAATCTCCCGCCGTCGAGCTGACTCCCGCCGCGGCCGGTCTGCTGCGGCGGCTGCGGGCGGACCACGGTCCGTTGATGTTCCATCAGTCGGGCGGCTGCTGCGACGGCAGCGCGCCGATGTGCTACCCGGCCGGTGAGTTCCGCACCGGGGCCGCCGATGTGCTGCTCGCCTCGCTCGCCGTCGAGGGGGTGCCCGAGGCCGTGCCGTTCTGGATGTCGCGGAGCCAGCACGAGGTGTGGGCCCACACCCGGCTGATCGTGGACGTGGTGGAGGGCCGTGGCAGCGGGTTCTCGCTGGAGGCCCCGGAAGGGGTGCGCTTCCTCATCCGCTCGCGGCTGGCGGACGGATGAGGAGGCGCACGGCCCGTCAGTGCGTGTCGCGCACCGCGACGATGCCGTTGAAGACTCCCGCGTACGCGGTGCCGTCGGGGCCGATGGTGATGGGCGCCCAGTTGTTGTCGTACGCGGGTCCGGTGCCGGTGAGGGTGCGCCAGCGGCGTTCGCCGGTGCGGAAGTCGACGGCGGTCAGATACCAGGCGTCGATGCCCAGGGCGTTGGGCTCCTTCTCGTAGAAGTAGAGCAGCCCGTTGGCCGTGGACAGCTTGGGCACGGTGGAGGGTGAGCGGACGGTGCTCTCCCACACGGTGTCGCAGCCGCCGCCGTCGGGGCGTACGTCGATACGGGTGACGCCGCCGACGACGCTGCGGCCCAGCAGCAGCGAGGTGGGGTTCTCGTAGCCGTAGTTGTTCTCGACGACGAGGCTGTCGCCCCAGCTGATCAGCGAGTTGTCGGTGGTGGAGCGGCCGTGGCCGAAGACCGGGACCGAGCAGACCAGGCGGCGGTCGGCGGGGACGTCGGCGCCCCGGCGGAAGACGAGGACGTTCATCCGGTCGTCCGCGTTGTCGGTGATCGCGACGTACTGCCGGTCGGCGCCGAACAGGTCGGGCGTGGTGCCGGAGCCCTGGTTGACCGAGCCGGGCTTGGTGCCGGTGCCCCGGTCGTACGTCTGTCGCCACTGGATGCGCGGGGTGCCGTCCGGGCCGGCGGTGAAGCTGTACAGGGCGTGGTCGGAGACGATGGAGACCGCGTCCCGGTCCACGGAGAACGAGTTCTGGATCTCCTCGCCGTCGAGCCGGACGGACCGGATGGCCGAGGTGTCCGGGTCGACCGTGCCGACCCGGCCGAGCCGGGTGACCCACCAGATCCGGCCCTGCCAGTCGGGCATCACGGACGTCACCGGGTCGCAGGTGCCGCTGGGGAAGAGGTTGGTCCAGGACACGCAGTCGTGCGGGACGTGCCCGGTGAGGTCCCAGTCGTCCTCGACATCGAACTCCCAGCGCCCGTCCGCGCCCTGCCGGTGGGCGATGCGCAGGACGTGCTGGCGCGAGTCGGCGAGGACGACCCGGTCCTGGTCGTCGAGGTAGAAGTAGGCGCCGCCCGAGGTGTCCTTGAAGATCTTGGAGAAGTCGAGGCGGGTGATCGCCTCGACGGTGGAGGACCGCTGCGGCAGCTTGTACTCGGCGAGCGTGTCGAGCGTGCGCGGGTCGAGCAGCTTGAGCAGGAAGCCGGTGAATGTCCCACAGACCGTGATCAGCCGGCCGGCCGCGTCGAAGGTCGCGGTGGCGCACTCGCCGCCGACCGGGGCGATCTTCTCGCTGGTCACCTCGGGCGCCCGGCCGAGCGGTCCGGCGTACGGGTGGGTGCCGCTGCCCGCCGCGTCCGCGTGCATGCCGCTGCGGCCGTTCGGCGCGAGGAAGGGGTGCTGCTCGGGCGCCGGCCCGGGGACCGGCGATGCGGTGGCGGGAGCTCCTTCGTACGCCTTGACCAGGCGGTGGCCCGGGGCCTTGGGGATGTCGTCGGCCAGCGCGGGGGCCACGGGCCCGGCCAGGGTGAGGGTCGCGACGGCGAGCGTCAGGGCCAGGACGCGGGCGAGCGCACGGCAGTACGGCGGGGGCATCGGGCTCCTTGGTTACGGACGGGGGTCGCGCCGCCGCCCGACGCTAGGACGCACCCCTTGAAGTGTCCATGGAAAGCCGAAGGGTTTCGCGGGCACGACACACCGCCGCAACACCGCGCCATGTGCGGCCACACCCACGACGCACCGCGCCTCGCCTCGCCCGCCCTACCCGCGCACCGCGCCTCCGCCCTATCCGCGCGGCGGGGGCTTGCGGTGCGAGCGGTTCTCCAGCATCGCCCGGCGGATCCGGGCCGCCGCGGCCTGGGCGTGCTCCGGGGTCGCGGTGTGGTCGGCGACCGAGGTGACGAAGCGGTGCAGCGGCTGCCGGCAGCGGGTGCACGGGGTGTCGGTGGTGACGCGGTGGCCGTCCTCGCACTGCGGGTCGGAGCAGGAGCCGGGCATCAGCAGCTGCTCGGCGATCTCCTGGGCGCTCCAGCGGCGGCGGCCGTCCTCGTCCTTCTCGTTGAGGGCGTGGGCCCAGCGCAGGTTCCAGCGGCGTTCGATGCGCTCCCGGAGGAGACCCGCGCTCCGGTTGGCCAGCTCCTGGTGGATCAGGTCGTGGACGGTGCTCGGGACCCGGCCGCCGAGCGCCTGGAGGAGCTGCTGCGGCAAGGCCTGGAGGACGTAACCGCGCGGATTGCTCTTGGCGCTCTCGCGCCAGCGGTCGCAGGCACAGGTTCCGTCGGGCCGTTTCGGGGCGTGGCAGCGGCCGCACAGGCCGCGGCACTCGGCGCAGAGCCCGCCGTCGAGCCCGTCCAGATGGGGTGCGGGGGCCCGGCCGCAGGACTGGCAGCAGGCCGCGCACGGCCCGCAGAGCCGTTCGTTGCCCGCCTTGGTCGTCCAGGTACGCATCTGACACCGGCAGCAGAGGCCGGTGTTGCAGTACTCGTGGTGGGCGGCGCCCGAGTGCCGTCCGGGGGGCGGGAAAGACATCTGCCCATTGTGCGGGATCGCGGGGCGTCGCGTGGACGGCCCGGTCGGGCGTCAGGGGTGCAGGCTGCTGACCAGGTCGGCGGTGGCGCCGATGCCGTCGTGGATGGTCGGCGCCATGCTCGTACTGGCCATGAGGAACCCCAGCAGGGCGCAGACCAGCGCGTGCGAGACCTTCAGGCCTCCGTTGCGGAGGAAGATCACAGCCAGGATCGTCAGAAGCAGTACCAGTGAGATCGAAATGGCCATGGCCAACCTCCTCCGCCGCGCCGGATTTGCGGCTTTCGGCCGCCAGTGTGGCGCAGCGGAGGGGCTGTTCGGCGCACTGGCGTGTCCGCCGAACGGGTACTTCCGGGCCGATGGGCGTTACGGGGTCGCAGCGCCGTTCCCACGGGCGCGGAGGAAGCGTTCGAGCCCGGCCAGATCGTCGGTGTTGAGGTGGTCGACCCCGGCGGCGAGCAGTTCGGACCAGACGGCCTCGCGTGCGGGGCCCGGCAGGTCGGGCGTGGCCCAGAAGCGGATGCGGCGGCCCTCGCGGTGGGCGGCGGTGACGAGGGTGTGCAGCCGGTCGCGTTCGGCCCGGGGGAAGGGACCCGTGCCGAGCCAGCCGAAGCTCTGGGTCCAGTTGGCGCTGACGAGCGGGGCGAAGGAGGCGGGGGCCGCGGTGCCGAGGTCGTCGAGACGGCCGTCGTAGAACGCGTACCGGGTGAGCTGTGCCTCCATGGGGGCGCGGGCGGCGCGGTCGCCGGAGATCACCGGGGTGACCGCGCCGGGGTGGACGCGGCCGTGGCGGTAGCGGGTGAGGATGCGGTGGTGGCGGCGCAGTTGCCGGTCCAGCTCGGCGTAGGCGGCGACGCCGTCGGCCTTGATGTCGATGAGGAGTTGCAGCGGGGTGCGGTGGTGCGGGTGGACGCCGCCGTGGCCGGCCCGGACCAGGGCGGCGAGCGGGTCCAGATAGAGCGAGGCGAGGGTGCGGGTGGGGTCGAGTCCGGCGGGCTCGTGGGCGACGAGCAGTTCGCCGTCGACGAGGAAGACGTCCGCCTCGACGCTGGTGAAGCCGTGCGCGAGCGCGTCGTGCAGCGGCCGGGGGTGCAGATAGTCGTTGTGCGCGTGGGCCTGGCGTAACGGACGCGGGCCGCGCGGGCGGGCCGGGGCGGCGGCCGCCGTCGCGGTGGGGACGGCGACGCCCGCGGCGGCGGTGGCGAGGGCGACGGTGAGCGCGCGGCGGCGGGTGAGGTGGGCCATCGGGACTCCCTGAGCGGGGGACGGGGTCGCGACGAGTATGGGGGCGCGACGGGCGCATCCGTCAGGTACCTGACAGGTGTTCGGCGATGTTTCACGCCGTGGCCACCTCGGGAGCCTTTCGACAGCTGGATTCCTACAACTGGATTCCTACAGCTGTCGGAGATGGTCGCGCAGCCGCCGGGCGGCTTCGGCCATCAGCGCGTCGACGCCCGGCTGTGCGCCCGCCGGGACCGACGACTCGGTCAGGACGGCGATGGCGAAGGTCTGTCCGTCGGCGTGCTCCACGACGCCGATCTCATGTCTGAGGTTCAGCAGCGTGCCCGTCTTGGAGGACCATCTGCTCGCGTCGGAGCTGAAGTCCGGGGTCAGCCGATGGCGCAGCACGTTGTGGGCCAGCAGGTCGCGGAGCCGTGCGGCCACTTCCGGATGGATCTTCGACGGGGTCCACACGGCCTGGAGGAGGTCGACGAAGGAGCGTGCGCTGCCGGTGTTGGCGCGGGTCGTGTCGAGTTGGGGCACCCGGTGGCCGCGGCCGCTGGTGCCCGCCTCGATGGCCAGCGCGTGGGCGAGGTGCGCCTGGTCGGCGTCGAAACGCTCCATGGGCGTGTCGAACAGCTCTTCCGTGCGGTGCCGGACCGTGATCCCGCGCAGCTCGGACTCCCGGAGGAGGTCGGCGACCCGGGCGGGCGGCGTGAGGTCGAACAGCGCGTCGGCGGCCGTGCCGTCGCTCAGGCAGGTGCTGAGGTAGAGCAGGTCGTCGATCGCGATCCGGACGGGGTGCCGGAAGCGGCTGAGACCGGTCGGGCCCGGCGTGGTGACGCGACCGGGCGCCACGTCCAGCGGGGTCGCACCGTCCAGCTCACCGCGCCGGATGCGTTCGAGCGTGGCGAGCGCGAGCGGAACCTTCACCAGGGAGGCCGACGGCAGATGCGTGTCCGGCTCGATGCCCAGCTCCTCCCCCGTGTCCAGGTCCCGCACCAGCAGACACGCGCGCAGGCCGCCTTCGGACAGCCGGGCGCGCACGTCCCGCAGAAGAGCCTCGGTGTTCATGCCGCCTTCCCTCCCCCGGCGTCCGCCGGATCGTCCGCGCCCAGGCAGCGGGCGATGGCCTCGCCCAGCCGTGCTTCCATCGGCAGAGGGTTGCCGTCCGCCACCACCGTGAGGGCGTAGCCCCGGCGCGGCGTCATCTCGCCGATGGGATGCCAGACCAGGGCGAGCTCCTCCGCCTGTGCGCGGGAGCACAGCACCAGGTCGTCGGAGCAGAGGACTTCGGCCGCCGCGGCCGTCAGGTCCGGTGCGGCGAGCACCTGCGCGGGCCGCAGGCCCACCGCGTCCCGCAGCCGCGTCAGAGGATCGCGGATGTGCGGTACGTCGTCCTCCGGCTGGATCCAGACCCGGCGCGCCGGTCCGGGCGAAGCCCGCCCGAGCCGCAGCGTCTCGACGTAGATCCGCCGCACCCCGCCGCCCCGCGCCCCGGCCAGCCCCAGCGGCACGGACCAGGGCGCCCCTTCGGCGGGTACGGCGAGCAGACCGGCACGCACCTGCTGTGCCTGGACGAGTTCCCTGCGCCGCGCCGGCCCGGCGGTCCTCAGGTCGAGCCGGACACCGTGCCCCCGCGCGTCGGCGACCAGACGGGCCAGGGCGGACGGCGGGCAGATGGCGGGGACGGCCAGTCGCCAGGGCTTGTGCTTGACGGTCTCGGCCTCGTCCAGCAGCACGTCGGCGGCCTGGACGAGCTGTCCGGCGGCGGCCAGCATGTCGCGCCCGAAGGGGGTGAGCACCGCCCGCCGTGACGTGCGCTCGAACAACTGCTCGCCGAAGCGTTCCTCCAGCGCCGCCACCCGGCGGCTCGCCACCGACTGGGACATCCCCGCGGCGGCGGCCCCGTCGGTGAAGCCGCCGTACTCGCTGACGCTGACGAATGCCCGACACGCTCCGACCAGATCCACGCCCCCGAGCCTATGCGGTTTCGGCATGGAAACGCGCATGAGCGTATTGGACCGCATGACCGGAGGGGACGAAGGTGGCTTCGGCAGGCATGATCACGCACCGGTACGGGGCTGTGCGGCCCGTACCCGATGCGCTCCGGTCCGGAGCGCCAGGAGGTTTCGCCCATGCATCACCCCCGCGTCAGGACCGCCGTCGCCGGTCTGGTCGCCGCGCTCTCCCTCGTACCGCTGGTGTCCTGCGGACAGAACGACGCCGCCTCCCGGGACTCCTCCGCCAAGCCCGCCGCGAGCACGTCGGCCGCCGCCGCGAAGCCGTACGCCGAGGGCTTCAGGAAGCTGGAGCGCGAGTTCGACGCACGGCTGGGCGTGTACGCCGTCGACACCGGCACCGGACGCGAGGTGACCCACAACGACCGGGCCCGGTTCGCCTACAACTCGACCTTCAAGGCGCTCCAGGCCGCGGTCGTGCTCAGCACCTACTCCCTGGACGGCCTCGACAAGCGAGTGACGTACACCCGCGAGGACCTGGTCGCCAACTCCCCGGTGACCGAGAAGCACGTGGACACCGGCATGACGCTCAAGGAACTGTGCGACGCCTCCGTGCGCTACAGCGACAACACCGCGGCCAACCTCCTCTTCGACCACGTCGGCGGGCCGAAGGGCCTCGACGCCTCGCTGGAGAAGCTGGGCGACGACGTCACGCGGATGGACCGACAGGAGCCGGAGCTGAGCCGTTGGGTGCCGGGCGAGAAGAGGGACACCTCCACGCCCCGGGCGCTGGCCGAGGATCTGCGCGCGTTCGTCCTGGGCAAGGCCCTGCGCGCACCCGAGCGGGCGCAGCTGACGACGTGGCTGCGGACCAACACCACCGGGGACGCGGTGATCAGGGCGGGTGTGCCCAAGGGCTGGGTCGTCGGCGACAAGACCGGAACCGGCAGCTACTACGGGGCCCGCAACGACATCGCCGTGGTGTGGCCCCCGGACTCCGCTCCCATCGTCATCGCCGTCCTGTCGCACCGCGGTACCAAGGACGCGGAGCCCGACGACCGGCTGATCGCCGAGGCGGCCTCCGTGGTCGTCGACTCGCTGTCGTCCTGAGCGTCACCCGGCGGTGGCGGCCGGTGTCTTCTCGGTGTCGCGCTCGCCCCAGCGGACCGTACGGTCGCACCAGCGCTCCAGCAGCACCCGGTCGTGGCCGACGGCCAGCAGGGCGGCCCCGGACCCGGCGCGGTAGCGCTCGACCACGGCGACCAGGGCCGCCGTGGTGGACGCGTCGAGCATCGCCGTCATCTCGTCGCAGATCAGCAGCCGGGGCTCCAGCACCAGGGCCCGGGCCAGGCAGGCCCGCTGGAGCTGGCCGTCGCTCACCGCGTGCGGCCGGCGCTCCAGCAGCTCGTCGGAGAGGCCGACCAGCGGGGCCAGTTCCGCCACCCGCCCGGGAACGTCCTGGCGGCGCCCGGTGGACCGCAGCGGCTGGGCGATCAGTTCGCGCAGGCTGAGCCGGGGGTCGGCGGAGAGCCGGGGCTGCTGGAAGACCACGCCGACGGCCGTGCGCTGCGCGCGCGGGGCGCGGTGCCGCCAGCCGCGTATCACCGTGCCGTCCAGGGTCATGGTTCCGGCGTCCGGGCGGTGCAGCAGGGCCGCGACCTTGGCCAGGGTGGACTTGCCGCAGCCGCTGGGGCCCAGCAGCCCGACCGCCTCGCCCGCCGCCACCTGCAGCGACACCTCGCGGACGACCGGGTCGCGGCGGTCGTAACCGGCGGTGATCCGGGTCAGCTCAAGCATCGGCGGCCTCCTTGAGGGGATGCGTCCGGCCGGTCGGCGCGTGGTGGCAGGCCAGATCCGCGTCGAAGGCCGGCTGCTCGTCGGTGCAGCGGGCGTCGGCGTACGCGCAGCGGGCCGCGAAGGCGCAGCCCCCGGGCAGCGCCCCCAGCTCCGGCGGCATGCCGGGGATCGGGGTGAAGTCCCGCTCGGGCAGGGCGTCCAGCAGGCCCCTGGCGTACGGGTGCCGGGGGCCGGGCGCGCCGAAGAAGCGCGGGGCGTCCGCGATCTCGACGATCCGGCCGGCGTACATGACGGCGACCCGGTCGGCGATGCGTTCGGCGGCGGCCAGGTCGTGGGTGATGATCAGCAGCGCCCGGCCCTCGTCGGTGTGGCGGCGCAGTTCGTCCACGGTCCGCTCGACGAGGTCCCGGTCGAGTCCGGTGGTCGGTTCGTCGGCGAGCAGCAGCGGGGCGTCGCCGATCAGGGCGAGGGCGGTCGCGGCGCGCTGGGCGAGGCCGCCGGAGAGCTCGTGCGGGTAGCGGTCGAGGTGGCCGTCGGGGAACGAGGCGCGGTCCGCCGCCGCCACGGCCGCCTTGCGCAGCTCGCTCCCCCGCACCCCGGTCAGCTCGCGCAGGCTCTCCTCCAGCTGGGCCCGGACGGTGCGCACGGGGGTGAGATGGGCTGCGGGGCTCTGCGGTACGAGGCCGATGCGCCGTCCCCGTACCGTGCGGGCGAGGGTCCGCTCGTCGGCGGTGAGCAGGTCCAGGTCGCCGCCGAGCACCGCGCTGCCGGTGGTGGCCGCGTTGGCGGGCAGCAGTCCGAGCAGCGCGGAGGCCAGGACGGACTTGCCGCAGCCGCTCTCGCCGACCAGGGCCAGGCACTCCCCCGGTGCGACGGAGAAGCGGGCGTCGGTGACGGCGGCGATGTCCCGGCCGCCCCGCATCCGGAAGCGGACGGAGAGGTCCCGGACGTCGAGGGCGGGCACCACGGTGTTCTCGCGGGCGTCGGTCACAGCATCAGCTCCGATTTCCGGCGCGGGTTGATCCGGTCGCGCCAGGCTCCGGCGAGTCCCGCGAGCGCGAGGGTCGGGATGATCAGGAAGAGGCCGGGGAAGAGGGTGGGCCACCAGTCCCCCGCGAGCAGCGAACCGCGCGCGGACTGGACGAGGTTGCCGAGGCTCGCCTGATGGGCCGGGAGGCCGAGCCCGAGGAAGGACAGCGCGGACTCGTGCCACATCGCGTGCGGCACCATCAGCACCGCCGCCAGTCCGGCCTGCGGCAGCACGCCCGGCAGCAGGTGGCGCACGATGACCCGGGTGCGCGACGCGCCGCCGGAAATAGCCGCGTCGATGAAGGGGCGCGAGCGCAGCGAGAGAACCTCGGAGCGGACGATCCGGGCGGTGGAGATCCAGTGCGTCAGGGCGACCGAGATGATCACCGGCCAGACGCCGGGCCGGAACATCGCGACGATGAAGATGCCGAGCAGCAGATGCGGGATCGAGGACAGGGCGTCGACGACACGCATCACGACCCGGTCGGTCCAGCCGCCGAACGCCCCGGCGAGCGCGCCGATCGCGGTGCCGATGACGGTGGCGGTGAGGGCCGCGACGAGGCCGACGAGCAGCGAGACGCGGAGCCCGTAGACGCAGCGCAGCAGGAGGTCGCGGCCGACGTCGTCGGTGCCGAACGGGTGGGCGGGGGACGGCGGGGCGAGCTTGTTGGCCAGGTCGACGGCCTGCTGGTCGAGCTGGGCCAGCGGCGGCACGACGAGCACGGCGAGCGCGACGGCGATGACGATCGTGGCCGAGGTGACGATCCGGACGCGGCGGGTCGTGCGGCCGGGCAGGGCGAGCGCGGTCTCAGCCATCGAAGGCCACCCGGGGGTCGGCGAGTCCGTAGAGGAGGTCGGAGAGGAGGTTGCCGAGGAGTACGGCGGCGGTGGCGAGCACCGTGAGCGCGGCGAGCAGCGAGAAGTCCACGGAGGTGGCGGCCTCGACCGTGGCGGCGGCGATGCCGGGCCAGCTGAAGACCGTCTCGACGAGCAGGGCGCCGGTGATGAGTTCGGGGACGCGGGAGCCGATCAGGGTGAGCATCGGCAGCATTCCGGAGCGCAGGGCGTGGCCGAGGAGCACGGTCCGCTCGCTCAGGCCCCGGGCGCGGGCGCCGCGCACCGGGTCCTCGGCCAGGGCGTCGGCGACCCCTTGGCGTACGTACAGGAAGAACCACGGCAGCTGGGAGACGCCGAGAACGGCGGCGGGCAGCACGAGGTGCGAGGCGACCTGGCCGAAGGTGACGACGTCGCTGGCGGCGTCGGTGAGCCCGCCGGCCGGGAGGACGTCCAGTTTCAGGGCGAAGAACCAGATGGCGAGCAGCCCGAGCCAGAAGGCGGGGGCGGCCTCCAGGGTGTACGCGACGGAGCTGACGCACCGGTCGAGCCAGCCGCCGGGCCGGCGCGCGGCGAGGACGCCGAGGCCGGTGCCGAGCAGGATCGCGACCAGGAAGGCGGTGGCGGCGAGCAGGACGGACCAGCCCATGCGCTCGGCGATGACGTCGGCGACCGGCTGGCGCATCACGCTGGAGTCGCCGAGGTCGCCCCGGAACGCCGAGGTCAGCCAGTCCCACCAGCGGGCGACGAGCGGCTGGTCGACGCCGAGGTTGGCCCGCAGCTGGTCGAGGTTCTCCTGCGACGCGGTGAGCCCGGCGGTGCCCGCGTAGGCCTTGACCGGGTCGAAGGGGGACGCGGCGGCGACGGCGAAGACGCCGAAGGTGACGGCGCCGAGGACGGGGACGGCGAACAGGGCCCGCCGTCCCGCCATCCGCGCCATCGGCCCCCAGGGGAGGCGGCGGCTCACTTCTTCGAGCCCCCGGCGCCCTCGGTGGACCACTTCTCGACGTTCCACCAGGGGCCGGAGGCCAGCCCGTGGTCGTGCGGCTCGATCTGGGTGGTGAGCGAACCGAAGCGGTCGTCGACGACGTAGAGGTGGTCGATGTGGGTGAGGAAGGTGTAGCCCGGGTTCTTCACCAGCTCGCGCTGGACGGTGTCGTAGGCCTTCTTCCGCTCGGCCTTGTCGCCGCTCCTGCGGCCGGCCTCGATCGCGGCGTCGACGGCCTTGTTGTCGTACCAGGCCATGTTGTTGAAGCCGTCGCCCGCGAGGGAGGACTTCAGCAGGGTGTACTGGTCGAAGTCGGGGTCGGCGGGCGAGCCGCCGCCCGCGAGCACCGCGTCGTGCTTCATCCGGGGCTCGATGACCTCCCAGGTGCCGGCCTCGGCGGTGATGGCGATGCCCGCCTTCTTGGCGTCGGAGGCGTAGGCGAGGGCGTGCTCCTGGCGGAGCTTGTCGCCGGTCAGGTACCAGAGCGGGAAGGCGGCGCGCACACCGTCCTTGACCCGGACGCCGTCCTTGCCGGGCTTCCAGCCGGCCTCGTCCAGGATCTTCTTCGCGGCGGCGAGGTCGTGCTTCCGCTCGGTGCCCTTGGTGAACCACTCGCTGTCGGTGGGGACGGGCCCGTAGGCGGGCTTGCCCGCGCCGTTGAGGATGGCCTTCACCATGGTGTCGCGGTCGACGGCGACGTCGAGGGCACGGCGTACGGCGGTGTCACCGGCGACCTTGTTGTTCGTCGGGAGGGTCACCGTGCGGTAGTCGTAGCTGTTCGCGGCGTAGGTCTTCCTGCCCTTGTCGTCGGCGAAGCCCTTGGCGAGGTTGGGCGGCAGGATCGCGCCGTCGAGGTCGCCGGAGCGCAGCCGGGTGGCGCGCACGTCGTCGTCCTTGATGATCGCCATGGTGAACTTCTTGACCTCGGGCTCGCCGCCCCAGTAGTGGGGGTTGGCGGCGAAGCTGAGCTTCTCGCCCTTGGACCACTTGGTGAGGACGTAGGGCCCGGTGCCGACCGGCTTGGTGGTGAAGGCCCCGGTGTTGACGTCCTGCTTGCCCGCGATGTGCTCGGGGGCGATGGGCAGCACGGTGCGCTGGGCGAACGGCGCGTAGGGGTACTTGAGCGTGAAGACGACGGTGTCCTCGCCCTTCGCGGTGACGTCCTTGACGGCGTCCAGCTCGGTGCGCGAGGCGTTGTTGGTCTTCTCGTCGAGGATCGTGCGGTAGGTGAAGACGACGTCCTTGGCACCGAACGCCTTGCCGTCGCTGAACTTCACGCCCTGCCGCAGCTTGTACGTGTACGTCAGACCGTCGGCGCTGACCTCGGGGAGTTCGGCGGCGAGGGCGGGCTTCAGCTTCATGTCGGCGTCGAGCGCGAGCAGTCCGTCGAAGATCTTGGAGTTGCCGTCCTTGCCGTAGCCGAGCAGCGGGCTCAGGCTGTCGGGCTCGTAGGCGATGCCGACGACGGCCGAGGTGGACCCCGATCCGGATCCGCCCTTGGCGCTGTCCGGGTTCGAGCAGGCCGCCGCGGTCAGGGACAGGGCGGTCACCAGCGTGGCGGCGACCGCCACCCGTATCGATCGGGCCGTCATACTCTGCACATCCCTGTTGAAGATCGGCTGTTGTTGCGAACAGCATGCAATTAAACAGCACGTAAAAGGCCCTGGTACACCCCGCCTCGACAGGCGAGACGGGGTGTACCAGGGCCGGTATGACCGAGGACGGACTCTCGGGGCGGCCGCGCCCGCCTACAGCGAAGCGTCGGCCAGGTCGATGGTGAGCACGTCCTCGTCCCGCGTCCGGTGGTCGATCGTGATCGACCCGGCCGCGCCGGTGTAGGCGCCCGTCCCTCCGGTGACCGCGAAGACGTGGGACCACGGCTGGGCGTTCACCGGGGACTCGGTGACGGCGGGAAGCGGCCGCTGGAAGGCCGTGGCAGCCGTGATCAGGCCGTCGTCGAGGCTCAGGACCAGCGTCGCCAGGACGAACGAGCCGTCCAGCCCCACGGAGACCGGCAGGCAGTGCGCGTTCTCGGTACCCACGATCTCGCCCTGAGCGTCCGACAGGTCGTACCGGACGAAGTACGGGACGCCGGCCGTGAGGATGTCCGGGATGTTCGCCCCCGTACGCCTGCCGGTCAGGACGATCCGGCGGTCCGCCCTGCTCGCCGCGTGGGCGGCCCCGCCCGCCCCGACGGCCAGTCCCCCGGCGACGGTCGCCGCCGAGGTCAGCTGCAGAATCCTCCTGCGATCCAGGTCCGTCATCGTCTGCCTCACACCCTTGTCAGTCGTCTGCCCGAGCGCACTCGCGCCCCCCGGACAAACGCCCGCCGGGGCGGAACGGATCGCCTCGCACGCGCACACCACCGCAATGGACGAGCCGACCGACGCGTCCGAAGGCGACCGAGCGCCGGACACCCCTTAGGGAGCGGGCAGCTCCGCCAGTTCCGCGACGGCCTGACGATGGCTGCCCGCCGAGCCGTACGCGATCGAGTCGGCCTTGGCCCGCTTGAGGTAGAGGTGGGCCGGGTGCTCCCAGGTCATCCCGATCCCGCCGTGCAACTGGACGCACTCCTCGGCGGCGTGGACCGCGACGCCCGAGCAGTACGCCTGGGCCACCGCCACGGCGAGCGGGGCGTCGGGGCTGTGAGTGGCCAGCGCGTCGGCGGCGTTGCGGGCGGCGGCGCGGGCCGAGACGACCTCCAGCCAGAGCTGCGCCATCCGGTGCTTGAGCGACTGGAACGAACCCACGGGCCGGTTGAACTGGTGGCGTTCGCGGGTGTACCGCACGGTCTCGGTCAGGCACCACTCGGCGATCCCGAGCTGTTCGGAGGCGAGCAGTCCGGCTCCGGCGAGCAGTCCGCGCCGTACGGCGGTGGCGCTCGTGTCCGCGTCGGCGAGCAGGGTTCCGGCCGCCCCGGTCAGGGTGACGGCGGCCAGGGGCCGGGTCAGGTCCAGCGGGACGAGCGGGCTCACGGCGACACCGGGGTCCGATGCCTCGACGGCGTACAGGCCCTCGGCGGTCGGCACCAGCAGGATGTCGGCGGCGGCCGCGTCGGCGACGCCGCGCACCGTCCCGTCCCGTGAGGTGAGCGCCGCGTCCGCCCCGGCGGGCGGGGTCGCGAAGGGCACGGCGAGCACGGCCGTACGGGCGCCGGAGGCCAGCTCGCCCAGGAGCGCGGCGGCCGGTCCGTCCTCGGCGCCCAGCGCGAGCAGGGTCTCGGTGGCCACGACGGAGCTGGTCAGGTACGGGGCGGGGGCGACGCTCCGGCCCAGCTCCTCCAGGACGACGGCGGCCTCGCGGTGGGAGGCGCCCTGGCCGCCGAGCTTCTCCGGTACGAGGAGTCCGGCCGCGCCGATGCCGCCAGCGAGCGACGCCCACAGCTGCGGGTCGTACGGCGTGTCGGACTCGGTCGCGGCGATCACCGTCGGCGCGTCGGCCCGGTCGGCGAGGAGGGCGCGCACGGCGGAGCGCAGGTCCTCCTCGTCCTGCGAGTAGAGCAGGTCGGGGGTGGCGGGGGGGCTGGGCGGGCGCGGTCATCGGCTCAGTTCCTTCCAGGCGACGTCCTTGTCGTTGCGGGGTTCGGCGGGCAGGCCGAGGACGCGCTCGGCCACGATGTTCAGCAGGACCTCGCTGGTGCCGCCCTCGATGGAGTTGCCCTTGGAGCGCAGATAGCGATAGCCGGCGTCCCGTCCGGTGAAGTCGACCAGCTCCGGGCGGACCATGGTCCAGTCGCTGTACAACAGGCCCTCGTCGCCGAGCAGTTCGACTTCCAGGCCGCTGATCTCCTGGTTGAGCCGGGCGAAGGCGAGCTTCATCCCCGAGCCCTCGGGACCGGGCTGTCCGGCCACGAGTTGCTGGCGCAGCCGCTCGCCGGTGAGCCGGGCGACCTCGGCCTCCACCCAGAGGGTCAGCAGGCGCTGGTGGGTGTCGGGGGTGCGCAGTTCGGGGCGTTCGCGCCAGGTCGCCGAGACCGGGCCGATCATGCCGCCCTCGCGCGGGATGCGGGAGCCGCCGATGGAGACGCGCTCGTTCATCAGGGTGGTCTGGGCGACCTTCCAGCCCTCGCCGACAGGGCCGAGGCGGTGACTGTCGGGGATCCGTACGCCGGTGAGGAAGACCTCGTTGAACTCGGCCTCGCCGGTGATCTGGCGCAGCGGCCGGACCTCGACGCCGGGGTCGGTCATGTCGCAGATGAAGTAGCTGATGCCCCGGTGCTTGGGCAGTCCGGGTCGGTGCGGGCGATGAGGATCGCCCAGCGGGCCAGATGGGCGCTGGACGTCCAGACCTTCTGCCCGTCGACGATCCAGTCACCGGTCTCGTCCCTCACGGCCCGGGTGGCGAGCGCCGCGAGGTCGGACCCGGCGCCGGGTTCGCTGAAGAGCTGGCACCAGACCTCCTCGCCGACCCACAGCGGGCGCAGGAAGCGCCGCTTCTGCTCGTCGGTGCCGAAGCCGAGGACGGTGGGGGCGGCCATGCCGAGGCCGATGCCGATGCGGCGCGGGTCGTTGTCGGGCGCGTCGGCGGCGGCGAGTTCGGCGTCGGCGACCTGCTGGAGGGAGCGGGGCGCGTCGAGTCCGCCGAGGCCGACCGGGTAGTGGACCCAGGCGAGGCCGGCGTCGAAGCGGGCCTTGAGGAAGTCGGTGCGGTCGGTGGTGGCGGGCGGGTGCGCGGCGAGCAGTTCGCGGGTGCGGCGGCGGACCTCGGCGGCGTCGACGGCGGGGCTCATCGGGCGCCTCCGGGCAGGACGACGATGCGGCCGGTGCTGGTGCCGTCGGCGACGCGCTGGACCGCGTCGGCCGCTCCGGCCATCGCGACACGCTCGCTGATCAGGGGTTTGACGACGCCCTGCGCGGCGAGCTGGGTCAGCTCGTCGTGGCAGGCACGGACGGCGGCCGGGTCCTTGGTGTTGTAGAGGCCCCAGTGCAGTCCGACGACGGAGTAGTTCTTCACCAGGGCGTGGTTGAGGGCCGGGGTGGGGATGACGCCGCTGGCGAAGCCGACGACGAGGATGCGGCCCTCGAAGGCGACGCACTTGGTAGACTTGGCGTACGCGTCGCCGCCGACCGGGTCGTAGACGACGTCCGCGCCGCGCCCGCCGGTGGCCTCCTTCACGACGGCGACGATGTCCTCGCTCCGCCGGTCGATGACCAGGTCGCAGCCGAGCTCGCGGGCGACGGCGGCCTTCTCCGGGCCGCCGACGACGCCGATGACCTTCGCGCCGGCCGCCTTGCCGAGCTGGACGGCCGCGCTGCCGACGCCGCCGGCCGCCGCGTGGACGAGGAGGGTTTCGCCCGCGCGGAGGTTCACGCGGCGGTGCAGGCCGAACCAGCCGGTCTGGTAGCCGATGTGCAGGGCGGCCGCTTCGGCGTCGTCCAGCGCTTCGGGGGCGGGCAGCAGGGCCGCCTCGTCCGCGACGACGTACTCGGCGAAGCCGCCGTGCGGGAGGGCGGGGGTGGCGAGCACCCGCCGCCCGTCCTCGGTGGTGCCGCACACCTCGACGCCCGGGGTGAACGGCAACGGCGGCCGCACCTGGTACTGGCCCCGGCAGAGCAGGGCGTCGGGGAAGTTGACGTTCGCGGCGCGGACCTCGACGAGCACCTGCCCGTCGCCGGGCTTCGGCCGGTCCGTCTCCTCCAGGCTCATCACCTCGCCCGGCTCGCCGTTCCGGTGCACTCGCCATGCCTGCATGAGGGGCCTCCACAACACTGTCGGCATTACCACTGCTCCGGCGCATACTAAGCGGTCGCTTGCCGATCTGGGAACACCTCCGCCCGGCCGGCGGCGGGACCCCTCAGCCCCGCTTCGGCTTCGCCCTCACATGCATGCGCTCCCCCTGCGGGCCGAAGAGACTCAGGAACTCCACCGTCTCGTCCTCGGCCGGGCCGAACCAGTGCGGCAGCCGGGTGTCGAACTCGGCGGCCTCCCCCGGCCCCAGCACCAGATCATGTTCGGCCAGCAGCAGCCGCAGCTTCCCGGAGAGCACGAACAGCCACTCGTACCCCTCGTGGGTGCGCTGTTCCGGCGGGCCGCCGCTGCCCGGCTCCTGGATCAGCTTGTACGCCTGGAGGCCGCCGGGCCGGGCGGTCAGCGGCAGCATCGTGCGGCCGTGCTGCACGATCGGTTTGGCCCGCACCCGGGGGTCGCCGACCGGAGTGGCGCCCACCAGGTCGTCGAGCGGCACCTCGTGGGCGCGGGCGATCGGCAGCATCAGTTCGAGGCTGGGGCGACGGCCGCCGGACTCCAGCCGGGAGAGCGTGGAGACGGAGATGCCGGTCGCGGCCGAGAGCGCGGCGAGGGTGACCCCGCGGTCCTTGCGCAGTCGGCGCAGCCGGGGGCCGACCCCGGTGAGGACGGCCTCCAGTTCCGGGTCGTCCCGGTCGTGTTCCTTCATGCCGCCATTGCAGAATCGGCAAGCCGATTTGTCAATACGGCCAGGTCACCGCAGTCACCTCATCGCGGTCACGTCACCGCGGTGAGGTGACCGCGGTCAGTGGGCGAAGACCTCGAAGGTGACCGCGGGCCGGCCGCCGAACCGCTCGGCGGCGGCCTCCACCATGCCCGTCAGAAAGGTCCGGCAGTACCGCTCCGGATCCTCCCGGGTCAGTGCCTCGATGTACGTACGGTGCTCCAGCAGCGACCGGACCGAGCGTTCGAGACCGGCCGTCGCGTCGACCGCGTGGGTGGGCCGGTCGCTGCCCGCCACGGCGATCCAGCGCACCCCGTCCCACGGCTGGAGCCCCTGCTCGCCGAGTTCCGGGAAGATCCAGCGGTTGCCCGCGTCGGCGACCGCGTCCAGCGCGGCGCGCCCGACCGCGCGGTGGTCGGGGGTGTTCCAGGCGACGCCGCCCCAGGTGTCCCGGTGGTTGAGGGTGACGACCAGTTCGGGGCGGTGGCGGCGGATGGCCGCGGCGATGTCGCGGCGCAGCCCGGTGCCGTACTCGATCACCCCGTCGCGGTGGTCCAGGAACTCCACGGTCCGTACGCCGACGACGGCGGCGCTCGCCCGCTGCTCCCGCTCGCGCACCGGCGCGCACTCCTCGGGCGGCAGGGTGTCGATCCCGGCCTCGCCGCGGCTGGCGAGGAGGTAGACGACCTCGCGGCCGCCGTCGGTCCACTCGGCCACGGCGGCGGCCGCCCCGTACTCCAGGTCGTCGGGGTGGGCGACCACGGCCAGGGCTCGCTGCCAGTCGACGGGCATCGGTTCGAGTCGCTGCGGCGTCATACCGGCAGGCTACCCACGGCACGTCGCACCGGCAGGCCGTCCGGGTGCGCTGCGCGTGCGCTACCGATGCGCGGATACGCGGGGCGCTCGGGAGCCCTCCGAGTGCCGGGCCGGGCGAGAAGCTCGACCGGCCGGGGCCCGGAGGCGGGGCCGGGCGTGCGAGGCTGGACCCCGGTGGCGACCACCGCGACCCCGGCCCGGCCCGTCCGGACCGGTGGGAGGGCTCCCTCCCGCCCCGCCGCCCCGGCGAACGAAAGGAACCCGCCCGTGCCCAGCCCCGCATCCCTCTCCCCCGCCCAGGCCGCAGCCCGCCTGGAGGAGTTCACCGTCGTCGACGTGCGGGCTCCCGGCGAGTACGCCTCCGGGCATGTCCCCGGTGCGCTGAACATCCCGCTCGACAAGCTGCCGGACGCGCTGCCGGCCCTCAAGTCCGCCTCCGCGCGCGGTTCGCTGCTGGTGGTGTGCGCTTCCGGGGTCCGGTCCACGCGGGCCTGCGAGATCCTCGCGGGCGCGGACATCGAGGCCGTGACGCTGACCGGCGGCACCTCGGCGTGGGAGGGCGACGGCCGCGGCCTCGACCGTCCCGAGGGCGCCCGCACCACCTGGCCCATGGAGCGTCAGGTGCGGCTCGCGGCGGGCTCGCTGGTGGTGGCGGGGCTGGTGGCGGGCATCCGCTTCCCGGCGGCGCGCTGGCTGTCCGCCGGTATCGGCACGGGCCTGGTGTACTCGGCGGTCAGCAACACCTGCGGCATGGCCGTGGTCCTCTCGAAGCTGCCGTACAACCGGGCCCCGCGTGCCGCCGGTGACCTGGACGCCACGCTGGAGCAGCTCCAGCGCTGACCCGGCGGGGCCCGGCCGGTCGGCGACCGGCCGGGCCCCGGGGCGGGCGCACCGGCCGCCGCCGGTCAGGCCTCGTCGCGCACCAGCGCCAGCAGCCGGTCCAGGACCCGGGGCCCGCCCGCGCGCACCCCGTCGTGCTCGTACTCGTTCGTCACCCAGGTCCGCAGCCCCCGGATCGCCGCCGCCGTGCGCAGCGAGTCCGCGGTGTCGACGTACATGTCGTCGTGGTAGACGGCCGCCGCGACCGGGACCTCGTTGGCGGCGAGCCGCTCGGGGTCGTACAGCACGGGCCAGTCGGTGCGCCGGGCGAGGAGTTCGGCGGTCTCGCGGAGCGGGCGCAGCGCCGGGTCGACGTCGAAGTGCCAGGGGTGGATGGTCTCGCCGGTGAAGAGGACCGGGCCGTCGCCCGCCAGCGCGGTGGCCGCGTCGAACTGCGGGAACTCACCCCGTACGCGTTCCGCCGCCCAGTCCGTGGCCCGCTCGCCCTGGCCGTAGATGGCCTCGTGCAGCAGGGCGTACAGCGGGTGCCCGGCGAAGGAGGCGGCGGTGCGCATCGCTTCCTGGAAGGCGTCGGAGAGTTCGGTGGCGCCCGGGGTGCGGACGAAGGCGTTCTCCAGCAGGTAGTGGAGCTGGTGGCTGCCGCTGCCGGAGCCGAGCATGATGCCGAGCGACTGGAAGCCCTCGGGGGTGAGCCGGTGTCCGGCGTTCTCGGGCCGGTGCTCGGCGAGGTACGCGACGATGGCGCGGGCGCGCTCGACGTCCTGCGGGTAGCGGGCGTAGTGGGCGGCGACCTTCCGTTCGATACGCGGGTACGCGGCCCGGTAGACATCGTCCGCGTGCGCGTCCAGCGAGGGCAGCCCGCCGGTGATAAGGACCGCCGCGAGGCCCTCGGGCGCCGAGGAGAGATAGCGGACCGCGCAGAAGCCGCCGAAGGACTGACCGAGGACCGTCCAGGGCGCCCCGCCGGTGAGCCGCTGCCGGATCAGCTCGCAGTCGCGGACGATGGAGTCGGAACGGAAGTGGGCGAGGTAGTCGGCCTGTTCGCGCGGCCCGCCGCGCAGCGGGAGGGTCTGCCGGTTGGCCGGGGTGGACAGCCCGGTGCCGCGCTGGTCGAGGAGGAGCACGCGGAACTCGCGCAGGGCGCGGCCGAGCCAGGCCTCCGTGCCGACGAAACGGCGTGCGCCGAAGCCGGGGCCGCCCTCCAGGTAGACCAGCCAGGGCAGTTCCTCGCCGGCCCGGGAGGCGGCGACCGCTTCGCGGCCGTAGACCTCGATCTGCTCGCCGCCGGGGTCGCTGTGGTCGAGGGGGACGGTGAAGCGCCGGTCGGTGAGGACGACACCGGGCTGCCGGTAACTGCTCACGGGGAACTCCTGAATCCGGGGTGCGGGCTGATCCGGGCGAAAGGGCCAGTTCAGCACATGCCCTCCCGGCCACGGACGAAGGGGCCGTGCCCCGGACGGTCCCGGCCCGTGTGCGTCGCGGCCGGGTCGCTCCTACCGTGCAGACATGATCCGGTTCGAAGAGGTCGGCAAGGTCTATCCGGACGGGACGACGGCGGTCGACGGGCTGTCCTTCGAGGTGGCGGAGGGTGAGCTGGTGACCCTGGTGGGTCCGTCCGGCTGCGGCAAGACGACCACGATGATGATGGTGAACCGGCTGATCGAGCCGACCTCGGGCCGGATCCTGGTGGACGGCGAGGACATCGCCGGGACCGACCCGGTGAAGCTGCGCCGGCGGATCGGCTATGTGATCCAGCAGGTGGGCCTCTTCCCGCACCGGACCGTCCTGGACAACACAGCGACCGTACCGGCGCTGGTCGGCTGGAAGCGGGCGCGGGCCCGGGAGCGGGCGGCGGAGCTGCTGGACCTGGTGGGCCTGGACCCGAAGACGTACGGCTCGCGCTATCCGGCGCAGCTCTCCGGTGGCCAGCGGCAGCGGGTGGGGGTGGCGCGGGCGCTCGCGGCGGATCCGCCGGTGCTGCTGATGGACGAGCCGTTCGGGGCGGTGGACCCGGTGGTGCGGGAGCGGCTGCAGAACGAGTTCCTGGCTCTCCAGCAGCGGGTGCGCAAGACGGTGCTCCTGGTGACGCACGACATCGAGGAGGCGGTGCGGATGGGCGACCGGATCGCGGTGTACGGGGAGGGGCGCATCGAGCAGTTCGACACCCCGGCCGCCGTGCTGGGCACCCCGGCGACGCCGTACGTGGCCCGGTTCGTGGGCTCCGACCGGGGGCTGAAGCGGCTGTCGGTCACCGCGATCGAGCCGGAGGACCTGGAGGAGCCGCCGGTGGCCCTGCTGGCGGAGCCGGCCCGGGAGGCGGCGGCCCGGCTGGGGGCGGCGGGGGCCCGGTGGGCGGTGGTGCTGAACGGCGGGGGCGAGCTGCACGGCTGGGTGTCGGCGGACGCGCTGCGGTCGGCCGGGGAGGGGGCGACGGTGGGTTCTCTGGCCCGCCGGATGGACGCGTGGGTTCCGGTGGGCGCGCCGCTGAAGCAGGCGTTCAGCGAGATGCTCCAGCACGACGCGGGATGGGTGGCGGTGCTGGACGGGGCCCGGTTCCTCGGCGTGCTCACCCCGGCGAAGCTGCACGAGGCGCTGCGCCGGTCGGTGGACGCCGACGCACAGGGGGTGGGCCGTGAGGAGGTGGAGTTCGACTCGGTGGCGGACGCCTAGGGGCGGGGGTGATCGGACACACCTTGCCCGCGTTTGCATATAACCCGCGTGCGCAATTATTGTTGACGCCAGTAAACGTCGCACGCCAGAGATTCCGGCGTACGGCGCGCACGAGGCACACCGCTGCACCGCTCTACCGGAAGGCCGTCACATGTCCACCGTCCCCACCGTCACGCTCAACAACGGCGTGACCATCCCCCAGCTCGGCTTCGGCGTCTTCCAGGTGCCCGACGACGAGACCACCGCCGCCGTCTCCGCCGCGCTGGAGGCCGGCTACCGGTCCATCGACACCGCGGCGATCTACGGCAACGAGGTCGGCGTGGGCCGGGCGCTGGCCGCCTCCGGGATCCCCCGCGAGGAGCTGTTCATCACCACGAAGGTGTGGAACGCCGACCAGGGCTACGACGCGACGCTCGCCGCCTTCGACGCGAGCCTGGCCAAGCTCGGCCTCGACTACGTCGACCTCTACCTGATCCACTGGCCGACGCCCGCCCACGACCTGTACCCGGAGAGCTGGCGCGCCCTGGAGAAGCTGGTCGCCGACGGCCGGATCCGCGCGGCCGGGGTCTCCAACTTCCAGCCCGCGCATCTGAGCCGGCTGCTGGAGACGGGCACGCTCGTCCCCGCCGTCAACCAGGTCGAACTGCACCCGGGCCTTCAGCAGGCCGAACTGCGCGCCTTCCACGCCGAGCACGGCATCGCCACCGAGGCGTGGAGCCCGCTGGCCCAGGGCGCGCTGCTCAAGGAGGAGGCGCTGGTCTCCATCGCCGAGCGGCACGGCAAGTCCCCGGCCCAGGTGGTGCTGCGCTGGCACCTCCAGCTCGGCAACATCGTGATCCCCAAGTCGGTCACGCCCGAGCGGATCCGGCAGAACATCGACGTCTTCAACTTCGAGCTGTCGGACGCGGAGATGGACGCCGTCGCCGCGCTGGACCGGGGCATGCGCACCGGCCCGGACCCCGACACGCTCAACTGACCCGGTTCACGGGTCAGCGTCCGCGGCGGTAGCTGCTGCCGTCCCGGGGCCGCACCAGCAGCCCCGCCACGACGAGATAGCGGCGCAGCGCGGAGCAGTCCTCGTGGACGGTGAGCAGCGCCTCGTTCACCTCGCGCTCGGTGTACGAACGCTCCCGCTCGAACAGCGTGTCGGCGAGGTGTACGAGCAGCTGCTCCCGACGGGCCTCCTTGCGCGGGATCGCGACCAGGCGGCCGTGCGAGAAGAGCGCCTCGACCCGGTGGGTGCGAGGGGTCGGCGACAGGGGCGTGAGGGTCTCTTGTTCGGCGGGCATGGCCGGAAGCGTCGCAGGCTTCCGAAGGACGGGCAACGCGTTTTCCTCGCGTTGCCCGTCTTCGCGTTGCCCGTGCCCACGTCGCCCGCCCTCGCGTTGACAGACCCGCACCGGCCAGGTTGTGATGGGAGGCGTGCAGCGTGACGTCGGCCAAAGAGATCTGGGCCAGCCGACGGTCAAGCCGGCACCTTCTTCCCAGGGATGACGCCATGAGTCCACTCATCGCCCCCTGCCTCTGAGCAGCCGCGCTCCGAGCAACCGTGCTCCGAGCGCCTTCACGTCCGAACCACCTCACCGCGGACACTCCGCGACGCCGGGCCCTCGCCTGCCCGCATTTCTCACGGGAGACCCAGAACCTCCATGCCCCATGCCTTCCAGCAGTCCGTCATCACCGAGTTCCGCGCCAACGCGGGGAAGGTCGGCGGCCCCTTCGAGGGCGCCGACCTCCTCCTGCTCACCACCACCGGCGCCCGCTCCGGGAAGCCGCACACCACACCGCTCGGATACGTACGCGACGGCCGCCGGCTGCTCGTCATCGGCTCCAACCTCGGCGCACCGCTGCATCCGGACTGGTACCGCAATCTCCTCGCCCACCCCTCCGTCCAGGTGGAGTTGGGGGACGAGGAGTTCCCGTCCCTCGCCGTACCGGCCGAAGGGGCCCGGCGCGACGAGCTGTTCGCCCGGGTGGTGGCCGAAGCGCCCGGCTACGCGGAGTACCAGGCCGCGACCGACCGGGTGCTGCCGGTCGTGGTCCTGGAGCTTCCGGACCCCGACGACACACCTCGCCCGATCACCTCGCTCGCCGACAAGCTGATGGAGGTGCACACCTGGCTGCGCGCCCAACTCCTGCACGTACACGCGGAGACGGAGGCGCACTTCGCCGCGCGGGCCGCCCACGGCGGTGCGGGCGAGCCGCCCGCGCCCGGTCTCGGGCTGCAGATCCGGCAGCGCTGCCTGGCGTTCTGCCAGGCGCTGGAGTTCCACCACACGGCCGAGGACGGCCATATGTTCCCCACCATGGAGGGCTACCACCCCCACCTGGCCGACGTCTTCGAGCGGCTGCGGGAGGAGCACCGCGGCATCGGGGAGCTCCAGTCGGCGCTCGCCGCCCTGCTGGCCGGTGCCGCCATCGCGGAGCCGGACCGCTTCCGTACCGAACTGACCCGGATGACTGAGGAGTTGACGGCCCACCTCGACTACGAGGAGGAGCAGATCCTGCCGCTCCTGGCCGATGTGCCCTGGCCCCCGGCCCCGCCCGCCTCCTGAGCCGTCGGCCGGCTCAGCCCTTCGGGAGGAGCTTCTTCGACTCCAGGTAGGTGCGCGCGACGTCCTCGGGCAGCCGGCGCCAACTGTCGACCTGTTCGTTCATCGAAGCCAGGTCGGCGGTGGTCAGTACGGTGTTGAGCCGGCCGAGGGCGTCGCGCACCCCGGTGCTCCCGGCGCGGGCGCGGTTGACGACGGGGACCACGTAGTCCGCGTTCTGGAGGTTCTTGTCGTCCTCCAGCAGGACCAGGCCGAACTGGTCCAGGGTGGCGTCGGTCGTGGTGGTCAGCACCATCTGGTCCTGGCCGTTCTGCACCGCCTGTTTCGCCTGGGTGGTGCCGACGCCCTTCGGGTCGACGGCTACGACGTCGATGCCGTACGTCGTGCGCAGCCCGGGGGCGCAGTAGGGCCGCTGCACGCATTCGTCGCCCGCCGCCAGCCGTACGGGCAGCTTCGCCGCGCCGACGTCGCTGAGGGTCTTGAGCCCGTGCTTCCTCGCGTACGCGGCGGTGACCGCGAAGGCGTTCTGGTCGACGGCCCGGCCCGGGTCGAGCACGGTCAGCCCGCGCGGGGCGGCCAGGGCGCGCAGTGCCTTCATGGTGGCGGTGAGGTCGGGCGATCCGACGGGCTCCGCGTCGGCTCCTTCGGCCTTGGCGTTCAGCCAGTCGGCGAAGGTCGCCGCGTACTCCGCGACGACGTCGATCTGGCCTTTCTCCAGGGCGGGTTCGTAGATCTCCCGGTTGGTGACGGAGATGAGGTCGGCGGAGTATCCGGCGTTCTCCAGGAGCAGGGCGTACATCTGGGCGAGCAGGTCGCTCTCGGTGAATCCGGCCGAGCCGACGGTGAGTTCACTGCTGTCGCCGGGCGGTGCGGTGACCTCGCCCTGGTTCTCCAGGCTGGGGCCCGTGGTGCAGGCGGTGGCGGCGAGGAGGGCCAGCGCGGCCAGGGCCCGGCGGGCGCGGTTCACACGGCCTCCCGTCCGCGCCGGGGCGCGAGGCGCTGCCCCGCCTCGAAGAGGCCTTCGACGAGGAGGGCGAAGACGGCCACGAGGATCGCTCCGGCCACCACCTGCGGGGTGGCGGCGAGGTTGAAGCCGGCGGTGATGATCCGGCCCAGTCCCCCGCCACCGGCCAGTGCGGCGAGGGTGGCGGTGGCGACCAGCTGCACGGCGGCGATCCGTACGCCGGTGAGGATCAGCGGGAGGGCGAGCGGCAGTTCCACGCCCAGCAGCATCTGGCGTCCGGTCATGCCCATGCCCCGGGCGGCCCGGACGACGTCCCGGTCGACCTCGCGCATGCCGACGTAGGCGTTGGTGAGGAGCGGCGGCACGGCGAACAGCACCAGCGCGATGATCGTCGACCACTGGCCGTACGTGCCGACGGGGGTGAGCAGCAGCAGGACCAGCACGGCGAAGGTGGGCACGGCCCGGCCGATGTTGGAGAGGTTGACGGCGAGCGCGCCGCCCTTGCCGAGGTGGCCCAGGACCAGGGCGACGGGCAGGGCGATCAGGCAGCTGATGAGCAGGCAGACGACGGTGAGGAAGAGATGTTCGCCGAGCCGGTTCCAGACCCCGTCGGGCCCGGACCAGTGCGCGGCGGTGGTGAGCCAGGACCAGGTGTCCGCCAGGGTGTTCACGCCCGCCTCCCGTTCCGGTGCGTGTTCACGCCTGCCTCCGGGTCCAGGGCGTCAGCAGTCGGCCCGCCCCCAGGAGCAGCAGGTCGGCGGCGACGGCGATGACGACGCACAGGACGGAGGCGGTGAGCACCTGGGCCTTGAAGTAGGTGTTCATGCCGGAGTAGATGAGGTTGCCGAGTCCGCCGTGGCCGACGATCGCCCCGACGGTGACCAGCGAGACCGCGGAGACGGTGGCGATGCGCAGCCCGGCCATGGCGGCGGGCAGCGCGAGCGGGAGTTCCACGGCGAGCAGCAGGCGCAGCGGCCCGTAGCCCATGCCGCGCGCGGCCTGCCGGGTCTCCTCCGGGACGGCCCGGAGCCCGGCCAGGATGTTGCGGACGAGCAGCGTCAGCGAGTAGAGGACAAGACCCGCGACGACGAGCGCGGCGGAGAGTCCGTACAGCGGCAGCAGCAGCGAGAACATCGCCAGCGACGGAATCGTGTACAGGATCGTCGTCAGCCCGAGCACCGGCCCGGCCGCCCAGCGCCACCGGCGGGCCGCCAGGGCCAGCGGGACGGCGAGCACCAGGGCGACGGCCACGGCGGCGGACGTCAGCTGGAGGTGTTGCAGCACCGCGTCCACGAGGATCTCGCGACGGCTGGAGAGATAGGCGCCGCAGATCCACTCATTGCGGGCGAGGCAGTCGTCCGGGGGCGCCATCACCTGTTCATTCGAGCGCGGCGGCGGTGCCGTCGCAGGTCAGGGGCGGCCGTTCGGGGGGTTCGCGGTACCGCGCGAACAGGAGCTTTCGGCACACTTTCGGGCACGGGAACAGGATCGGAAGCGAAAGCGGAACGACCTGGGCCGTACGAGCAACCCTCCATGGCCCGCTGCCGTCTTGATCAATGACAGGACGGTTCGCCGCGTGTGACGAGCGGCGTCCAACCCCCACATGATCCGGGCCTGCACGACCGGCCGACTATACTCCCCATGTATACATAGAGGGTATAGCCGTCCCGGTGCGGGCCCGGCACCGCGCGGAAGGCACCCATGCAGACCAAGGCACTGGCGCCCGAGTACCAGGGAGCTCTCACCAAGATGTCGGTGAACGCCTCCCTCACCGACGTACTGGCCGAGGGAGTACGCCATCTGAGGCAGGCCGAGCTCTCCGGATCGCAGGAGGAGGTGGCCCGCTCCGGCCTCGCCGTGGCCGAGGCCCACCGCAGGCTCGGGCACGTGGCGGAGGCCGACCGGGCCTGGAAGGCCAGCTACCGGGCCGCGCGGGCGGCCGGGAACACCGGGGCGATGGCCTGGGCCCTGTGGAGCGGCGGCACGCTGGCACGGCAGCGCGGTGCGCTGCGGCTCGCGTTCCGGCTGCTCGGCCTCGCCGCGGAGCTGGGCAAGCGGGGCGGCGATGTGGTCGCCCGCGGCTACTCCCTGGCGGGTCTCGCCGAGACCGGGCGGATCCAGGGCGACTACGCCACCGTCGCGACGCTGCACGAACAGCTGCTGGCCGAGGCGCGCGCCCGGGGCGAGGCCCGGCACACCGTCTGGGCGCTGGAGGGCATCGCGCAGATCCACCGCAACACCGGCTCGCTGGACACGGCGCTGGAGATGTTCGAGGAGGCGGCGGTCCTGGCTGGCGACGCGGACGACCGGCGGGGCCGGGCCTGGGCGCTGCGCGGCATCGCCGACATCGTTTCCCTCCGGGACGGGGCGACCGGGCGGGCCCTGGAACTGCTCTCCGAGGCCGAGGTCACCTGCCGCGAGATGAAGCTCTCCAGCGCCCTGGCGTACAACCACAAGATGCGGGCCAACGTGCTGTTCCGGGCCGGGCGGTACGAGGAGGCCCGCGAGGTCTACGAGCAGGCGCTCGGCGAGTTCCGCGCGATGGACGAGCCGCGCGGCGAGGCGCTGTCCTCGCTCGGCCTGGTCAAGGCGCGGGCCAGGCTCGGCCGGGACCGCGGCGCCACCGCCGCCGACCTGGACGAACTGCGCGGCAGGCTCAGCCGGATCGGGCTGCTGAACGCCCGGGAGATGGTGGAGAAGGCGTACGCCGAACTCGGCGTGGAACAGCCCGTGGTGGACGGGAGGGGCGACCGCACATGACGCTCTCCACGACCCGCCGGGCGAGTGCCCCGCAGATACTGGACCGGTGCCGCGAGCTGGTCCGCCCGGCCCTGGTGGAGTCGGTCGGCCGGCTGCACCCCTGGCACGCGGAGACGGCGGCGTTCTCACTGGGCTGGAGCGGCACCGGCGGCGAGCCGGTGCCCGGATCGCAGGGCAAGGGGGTGCGCCAGGCGCTCGCGGTGCTCGGCGCGGAGGCCGCGGGCGGCAGCGGCTCGGACGCGGTACTCGGCGCGGTCGCCGTCGAGCTGATCCACACCTTCTCGCTGATCCACGACGACATCATGGACGGCGACGAGACCCGTCGCCGCCGGCCGACGCTCTGGAAGGCGTACGGCACGGGCCCGGCGGTCCTCGCGGGGGACGCCCTGTTCGCGCTGGCCGTCGCCACGCTGGCGGAGGCTCCCGGTCCGGGCGGTCCGGCGGCGGTGCGGCAACTGGCGGGCGCGCTGGGCGATCTGGTGCGCGGTCAGGCGCAGGACCTGCTCTTCGAGTCCCGGCCGTGGACCGGGCCCGGGGCGGTCCTGCCGCACGAGTACCGGTCGATGGCCACCCTCAAGACGGGTTCTCTGCTCGGCTGCGCGGCCGCCCTGGGCGCGGTGCTGGCCGGCGCTCCGGCGTCCACCGCCGAGGCGCTGGACCAGGCGGGGCGGCATGTGGGGGTGGCGTTCCAGGCGGTGGACGATCTGCTCGGGATCTGGGGCGATCCGCAGGTGACCGGCAAGCCGGTGCACAGCGATCTGCGACGGCTGAAGAAGACCTACCCGGTGCTCGCGGCCCTGTCCGCCGACCATCCGGCGGCCCGACGGCTCGACGCGCTGCTCGCCTCCGCCGGACCGCTCGACGACCGGGCGGCGCGCCGTGCGGCCGAGCTGATCGACGAGGCCGGCGGGCGACGGGCGACGATCGCCGAGGCGCGGGAGCATCTGGCGGCGGCCCGCGCCTGTCTGGACCGGGTGCCGCTGGCCGAGGAGGCGCGCACGGATCTGCTGACGCTGATCCCGTATCTCGTGGACCGCACCGGCTGATCCCGTGGACCGCACCACCCCGGCCCGTGGCCGCCCGCCGGAAATCGGTGGGCGGCCACGGGCCGTCGTCCGGCACGATGGACGCTGTTCGGGCTTCGCCAGCGCAGCCGCCGTGACGACGTTAGGACTCCCCCGGCATGACCGCCCGCCCCGCTCCCGTCCAGGCGCTGCTCGTCGTCGATGTCCAGTCGGCGTTCGTCGCGGGTGACGCCGCCGTGCCCGACGCGCCCCGGCTGCTGGACCGGGTGACGGATCTGATCGGGCGGGCCCGCCGAGCCGGGGCGCTCGTCGTGCATCTGCAGAACGACGGCCCGGCCGGGGAGCCCGACGAGCCCGGCACGCCCGGGTGGGAGCTGCATCTGCCGGTGCGCACCGGACCGGGCGAGACCGTGATCCGCAAGAGCGAGGACGACGGCTTCGAGGAGACCTCGCTGGCGGCCGAGCTGACGGCGGCGGGCGTCCGGTCGCTCGCCGTCTGCGGGGTGATGTCGGAGATGTGCGTGCTCGCCACCGCCCGCCGGGCCCTGGAGCTGGACTACCGGGTCGTCCTGCCGCACGACGCCCACGCCACGTACGACATTCCGGCCGCGCCGGACATCAGCGACGTGGTTCCGGCGGCGATGGCCTCGCGGGTCGCGGAATGGGCGCTGGGCGACGAGGTGGAGATCGTGGCGCGCGCCGCGGACGTCGCTTTCGACACCGCGGACGGCACGACGGACGGCAGCACGAGAACGGCGTAATCGGCCGATAGATGGTGATGCCATCCGATGCGCCGATCGGCGGTGTGCGGTAAAGCGGAAAAAGGTGACGGTATAACCGGCGCCATACGTACGGAGCACTGCCGCAATTCCGTGCGACAGCCCCGCGCACGCCCTTTCGCGACCTGCCCAGAATGGGGTCGCAGCCACGCTCCGGACTCTCCCGCGGCCACTCGAACGGCCCTCCGGAACGCGTCATCCTCGTGTGGTCGTATGAGCGAGTCACGCGCACGATTTCGCCACATCTCTGCGAAAGTGCAGTTCGGCTTTGGGCCCGGTGGGCCTTACTGACCGGATTGAGCGAAGAGAGCCGTGCGTGCTGCACATGCGTCGTGAAGAAAGACAATTGACGGTCCTTCATTTGGTTCAGCCCGTGGACGGCGGAGTGGCCCGGGTCGTCACCGATCTCGTCAGGGCCCAGGCCGGGTCGGGACTCCGCCCCGTGGTGGCCTGCCCGCCCGGGAGTCCGCTGGCTCTCGGGGCGGCGTCGGCGGGCGCCGAGGTCCACGACTGGTCCGTCACCCGGGCCCCCGGGCCCCGGCTGGCCGGTGAGGTCGCCGCCGCGCGACGTATCGTCCGCGCGAGCCGCCCGCACGTGGTGCACGCCCACAGCGCCAAGGCGGGACTGGCGGGCCGGATCGCGGTGCGCGGCCGGGTTCCCACGGTGTTCCAGCCGCACGCCTGGTCGTTCGAGGCCGTCGGCGGGCGCACCGCCGAACTCGCCCTCGGCTGGGAGCGGTTCGGGGCACGCTGGGCCGATCACATCCTGTGCGTCAGTGAGTCGGAGCGCCGCACCGGCCAGGAGGCGGGCATCGCGGCCCGCTGGTCGGTCATCCACAACGGCATCGACCTCGACCGCTTCCGCCCCGGCGGCCGCGCGGAGGCCCGCGCCTCGCTGCCCTTATGGGACGGTGTCGACCGCGATGCCCCGCTGGTGGTCTGCGTCGGCCGGCTGACCCGGCAGAAGGGGCAGGACGTCCTGCTGCGGGCCTGGCGCCGGATGCCGGTGGCCGGGGCCCGGCTGGTCCTGGTGGGCGACGGTCCCGACCGGGGCGCCCTGGAGGAGTCGGCCCCGCCGGGCGTGCTGTTCACCGGAGCCTGCGCGGACGTACGGCCGTGGATCCACGCGGCGGACGTCCTCGTACTGCCCTCCCGCTGGGAAGGCATGGCCCTGGCCCCGCTGGAGGCGATGGCCTGCGGCCGCCCCGTCGTGATGACCGACGTGAACGGGGCGCGGGAGAGCCTGCCGCCCGGTCACGAGGACCACTGTCTGGTGCCTCCGGAGGATCCGGCGGCACTGGCCGCGGCGCTGACCGCGCTGCTCGCCGACCCGGAACTGCGCGAGGCGGTGTCCCACCGGGCCCTGCGCCACACCCGGGCGGCCTTCGACGTCCGACGGACCGCGGGGGCGGTTGCCGGTCTCTACCAGGAACTTGTCGGCATGTCCGGCCCCACGACGAGGAAGCGCACCGAGCGATGACGATGGAGAGTGCACCGGTTCCCGGATCCGGCCAGGCGACAGCCGTACAGGCTCACACGGTTCATCCGCCGCGAAGAAGCGGCGGCGGTGCACAGGTGCGGCCCGGGGAGCGCCGGGCCGTCCGGTACGGCCGTTCCGTGCCGCTGCTGTGCGCGGACGCCCTGGCCCCGGCCGTGACGTTCGCCCTGGTCGTCCCGGTCTCCTGGCCGTGGCTGCTGGTGGCGGCGCAGGCGGTGGCGCAGGTGCTGCTCTTCGCCCAACGCGGCCTGTACCGGATGCGTCTGTCCCCCTCGGTCCTCTCCGAACTGCCCGCGCTCACCGGTCTCACCCTCCTGCAGTGGTACGTGACCATGGAGGTGCTGGACGTCTGGGCCCCGCAGCTGGCGATCGGCTGGGCGGTGCTCGCGTACGGGGCCGGTACGCAGACCGCGCTGACCTGCGCGGGGCGTGCGGCCGCGTACCGGGCGCGGCGGCGGGCCGCCGTCCGCCGCCCGCTGTCCACGCTGGTCGTGGGCCAGGGCCCGTCGGCCCGTCAGGTGACGGCCGCCCTGTTCGACCACCCCGCGTACGGGCTGCGGCCGGTCGGTCTGGTCGCCTCCCCGGCGGCCGGGGAGGAGAAGCCGACGGCGGGTTCCGACACCGTGCCGCTGCCGGTGCTGGGTTCGCCCCAGGAGGTGGGGCGGGCGGTCGTGCAGAACAGCGTGCGGCACGCGGTGTTCACCGCACCGCCCGAGGCCACCCCGGACGGCGCCGCGCTCTTCACCCTGCTCACCGGACACGGCTGCCGGGTGTGGCTGGTCACCGGCCCCGGGGCGGTCGCGGGTCCTCCGGCGGGAGGCCGCCCCGATCATCTGTGGGGCTTCACCGCCCAGCCCCTGCACGACGGGACCGACCGTCCGCTCGGCCATGGGGTGAAGCGGGCGATGGACGCCGTCCTGGCGGCGGTCGGCCTGCTGCTGGCGGCCCCGGTGATGGCGGCCTGCGCCCTGGCCGTGCGGCTCTCCGACGGGCCGGGCGTGATCTTCCGGCAGGAGCGCGTCGGCCGGCACGGTCGTCCTTTCGTCCTGCTGAAGTTCCGTACGCTGCGGCCCGCCGACGTCCAGGAGTCGGCGACCCGCTGGAACGTCGCGTCCGACGGGCGGATGAGCCGGGTCGGCCGGATGCTGCGCCGGACCTCCCTCGACGAGCTGCCGCAGCTGTGGAACGTCCTGCGCGGCGATATGAGCATGGTCGGGCCCCGCCCCGAACGCCCCTTCTTCGTGGCGCAGTTCAGCCGCGCCCACCCCGGCTACCAGGCCCGCCACCGGATGCCGGTCGGCATCACGGGGCTGGCCCAGGTGAACGGGTTGCGGGGCGACACCTCGATCGAGGAGCGCGCCCGCTTCGACAACCGCTACATCGAGACCTGGTCGCTGTGGCAGGACGCGTGCGTGCTGGCGCGGACCGCCGGTTCCCTGTTCCGGCTCGGAGGCAGCTGACCATGGCCGCTGTCCTCACCCAGCCCGCTCCGGCGCCCCGTACCGTCTCCCGCCCCCGGCGGGGCGGTTGGCGGAGCCGGTGGCCGCTGCTGCCGCTGGTCGCGACCGTTCTGCTGCCCGCCCTGCCCTACGGGGTCTCCGGCGGGGGCGGCGGCCCGGCGGTCGGACCGGCCGATCTGGCCTCGGGGATCGCCGTGCTCCTGTGCGTGGGACGGCTGCTGTATCTGCGCCGACGCCCGCTGAGCGCCGCCGCCGCGCTGGTCCTGGGCCTGCCCGTGGTGGGCTTCGCGGTGGCCACGGTCACGGCGGCGGACCCGGCGGCAGCCCTGCCGGGGCTCGTCCGCTATCTCCAGGTCTTCGTCCTCGTACCGGTCGCGGTGTTCCTGCTGATCGAGGACGCGTACGGCTTCCGGGTCGTCGCCGGTTCGCTGGTGCTGCTGGCGGTCGTCCAGGGCGTCACGGGCGTCCATCAGTACGTCACCGGGACCGGCGCGTCCTACATGGGCGAGGACATCCGGGCGGTCGGCACCTTCGGGCCCAGCGACATCATGGGCATGGCGACCGTCGTCGCCTACGGGCTGCTCGCCGCCACCGCCTGCGCCCTCCGCACGCCCGGCGGCGCCCCGTCCTGGCTGCGGCCGTGCGCCGCCGTCCTCGCCGTCGCGCTGATCGTGCCGCTGACGCTGTCGTTCAGCCGGGGCGTGTGGATCGCCACGGCCGCCGCGGTCCTCGTCGCCCTGGCGCTGGCCGGGCGGCGGCAGGCGCTGACGTCGCTGGCGGTGCTGGGCGCGGCCGGGGTGGTGGTGGTCGGCGGGTTCGGCATCGGCTCCGAGATGATCGCGGACCGGGCCGCCAGCGTGACCCGGGTGACCAGCACCCCGGACCGTTCGGTCAGCGACCGCTACGCGATGTGGAGTGCGGCGGGCGCGATGTGGCGCGAGCGGCCCGCCGCCGGGGTCGGTCTCAAGGGCTTCCCCGACCACCGCGACGGACACGCCTCCATCGGGCTCTCCTCCGGCAGCGACACCGCCGGGGCGGGCCAGGAGTTCCGCCGGCAGGCCCTCCTGTCCCCGCACAACATGTATCTCCTGGTCCTCGGCGAACAGGGCCTGATCGGGCTGACCGCGCTCGTCGGCAGCTGGGCGGCGATCCTGGTCGGCTCGGTCCGCCGGCTGCGCCTCGCCCGCTCGCGCGGACACGCGGCCATGGACTGCGGTCTGGTGGCGGTCGCGCTGATGACCTGGCAGAGCGTCAACTTCCTGTACGCGGACATCGGCGGGCCCACCACGGTGCTGAGCGGGGTCGTGCTGGGGCTGGCGGCCTGGTGGGCGCTGGCCGAGCCGGACCGGGTGAACGCCGCATGACCGAGACCGGTACGGGCACGGAGGCCGGGGCGCGTCCGGCGGACCCGGCGGCGGGCCCGGCCTCCGCCCCGGCCCCGCCGCTGCTCCCGGCCCCGGGGGCAGGCCCGGAAGGGCCCGGCTCGCCGGAGACGGCCGGCGGCGAGGCGCCCCGGCTCGGGTCCTTCCTCGCCCGCGCGGCGGCGGGCACGGCCGTGCTGACCGTGCTGGCGGCCGTCCTCGGTCTGGTGCGGGACCAGGCCATCGCCCGGTACTTCGGGGCGAGCGACGCCAGCGACGCGTTCCTGATCGCCTGGACCGTGCCCGAGATGGCGGCGACGCTGCTGATCGAGGACGGGATGGCGCTCCTCCTCGTCCCGGCGTTCAGCCTGGCCCTCACCCGTCGCGCCTCCGACGAGGCGGAGGGAGGCGCCGACCCCGTACGCAAGCTGGTGGCGGCCACGCTCCCCCGGCTGTTCCTGCTGCTCTCCGGCGGCGCGGCGCTGCTGATCGCGGGCGCGCCGTGGGTCGTGGGGGTGCTGGCCCCGGGGCTCGCCGATCCCCGTCTCGCGGTGGACTGCACCCGGCTGACCGCGGTCACCGTCCTCACCTTCGGGATCACCGGCTACTTCAGCGCCGCGCTGCGCGCACACGGCAGCTTCCTGCCGCCCGCCGGGGTCTATGTCGCGTACAACCTCGGCATCATCGGGATGACGCTGGCCCTGCACTCCGTGTGGGGGGTGCGGGCCGCGGCGGTGGGGGTCGCGGTCGGCAGCGCGCTGATGATCCTGACCCAACTGCCCATGTTCCTGCGGCTGGTGCCGCTCGCGCGGCCCCGGCTGCCGCGGTTCGGGCGGCCAGGTCGGCGAGCCGCGCGGACCGCTCCGCTGCTGGGGTTCGCGGTGCTGGCGCCGGTGGTCGTGTTCGTGGTGAGCCGTCAGTCCCAGGTGCTGGTGGAACGGTTCCTGGCCTCCACCCTCCCGGCGGGCGCGATCTCGCATCTGAACTACGCGCAGAAGGTCGCGCAGATGCCGATGGTGCTGTCGCTGATGATCTGCACGGTGACCTTCCCGGTGGTCGCGCAGGCCATGGCCGCCGGGGACCGGGAGAAGGCCCGGCTGCGGGTGGAGCGGGACCTCGCGCTGGCCGGGATGGTGGTGCTGCTCGGCACGGCGGTGGTCCTCGGTTACGCGCCCCAGATCATCGAAGTGCTCTTCCAGCGCGGCGCGTTCGACGTCGCCGACACCGACTCCACCGCGCAGGTGATGCGGGTGTACGCGCTGGGGCTGCTGGGGCACTGTCTGGTCGGCGCGCTGAGCCGGCCGTTCTTCTCGTCCGGGCGGCCCACCTGGTTCCCGGCGTTCGCGATGGGCACCGGACTGCTGGTCACCATGGGGGCCGGGTACGCGCTGACGTACCGCTTCGGCGTGGACGGCATCGCGACCGCCAACGCGATCGGGATCAGCACGACGGCGCTGCTGCTCCTCATGGGCCTCGGCACCCGGGTGGTGCCGATCCGGACGCGGGCCGTGGCGCTCTCGCTGGGCCGGCTCACCGGGGCGTCGCTGGCGGCGGGCGCGGCCGGCTGGGCGTGCGCGCCGCTCGTTCCCGACCCGGTGCTGAGCCTGGCCGCCGGGTGTCTCCTCGTCCCCTCCGTGTTCTTCCTGTCCGGGCTGGCCCTGCGCTCGCCCGAGGTCGTTTCCCTGCTGGCACTCACCCGACGGAGGTTCCTTGATGGCCGCTGAACCCTCGGCACATTGCGCCGACGCTCCCTCGTCCCGGCTCCGCCCGCACGCCCGCCGTCAGCCGTGGATCCTCACGTATCACTCGGTGACGGACCCGAGCGACGATCCGTACGGCATCACCGTCTCCCCCGAGCGCCTCGACGAGCAGCTGTCCTGGCTGCGCAGCCGACGGCTGACCGGGGTGGGGGTGTCGGAGCTGCTGCGCGCGGGGGCGTCCGGGCGGCGCGGGCTGGTCGGGCTGACCTTCGACGACGGGTACGCGGACTTCCTCGGCGAGGCGCTGCCGGTGCTGCGCAAGCACGGCTGCCGGGCGACGGTCTTCGTCCTGCCGGGCCGACCGGGCGGGGTCAACGAGTGGGATCCGCTGGGCCCGCGCAAGCCGCTGCTCACCCACGAGGACGTCCGGCGGGTGGCCGCCGCGGGTATGGAGATCGGCTCGCACGGCCTGTACCACCAGGACCTCACAGCGCTCTCGGACGAGGAGCTGCGCCGGGAGACGGCCGACAGCCGGGAGCTGATCGGCGAGCTGACCGGCTCGCTCCCGGAGGGCTTCTGCTACCCGTACGGCATCCTCGACCGCCGGGTCACCGAGGCCGCGCGCAGGGCGGGTTACGGCTACGCGTGCGCGCTGGCCCCGGGCCCGCTGCTCAGCCGGTTCGCCCTGCCCCGCACCCACATCAGCCAGGCGGACCGGGGGGTGCGGCTGTGGGCGAAGGATCTGCGGCACGGGCTGCGGCAGGTCGCCGCGCCCGCCGCCGGCTCGCGGGCCGCCGGTCCGGTGCGGGCGGGCGGTCCGCGGTGAGGGCGCTGCACGTCATCACCGGACTCGGGGTCGGCGGCGCCGAGCGGCAGTTGCGGCTGCTGCTGCGTCATCTGCCGGTGGAGTGCGAGGTCGTGACGCTCACCAACCCGGGGGCGGTGGCCGATGAGCTGCGGTCCGACGGGATCCGGGTGACGCATCTGGGGATGCGCGGCAACCGGGATCTCTCGGCCGTCGGAAGGCTCGCCCGACTGATCCGGGACGGCCGCTACGACCTGGTCCACACGCATCTCTACCGGGCCTGTGTGTACGGCAGGATCGCGGCCCGGCTCGCCGGGACCCGGGCCACCGTCGCGACCGAACACTCCCTGGGGCGCGCCGAGATCGAGGGCCGTCCGCTCACCCGGTCCATCCGCGCCCTCTACCTCTCCACCGAACGGCTCGGCGCGGCGACCGTCGCCGTCTCCTCCACGGTGGCCGGCCGGCTGCGGGACTGGGGGGTGCCCGCCGACCGGATCCGGCTGGTGCCCAACGGCATCGACGCGGACCGGTTCCGCTTCGACGGGGAGCGGCGGACCTCGGTACGGGCGGCACTGGGCATCCCCGAGGACGCGTTCGTCGTCGGCGGGGTCGGCCGGCTGGTGCCGGGCAAGCGGTTCGACGTGCTGATCCGCGCGGTCGCCGCGCTGCCGGAGGCCCGCCTGCTGCTGGCCGGGGACGGTCCGGAGGCCGGGGCGCTGCGCGCGCTGGCCCTGCGTCTGGGGGCCGTGGACCGGATCCGGTTCCTCGGGGAGTGCGACGAGGACGGGGACGGTCCGGTTCCGGGGGTGCCGGCGCTGCTGAGCGCCCTGGACGTCTTCGTCTCCACGTCCCGCGAGGAGTCCTTCGGGCTGGCCGCCGTGGAGGCGCTCGCCGCCGGGCTGCCCGTCCTGCACGACGCCTGCCCCGCCATCGACGACCTGCCCGCCGCCCATGCCCCGGGCGCCACCCGGATCGCCGGGAGCCCCGAGGAGCTGACGGCCCGGCTGCGGCAGCGGATACAGGCCCGTACGGACCGGCGGCCGCCGCCCCGAGCCGTCGGCCATTACGACATCAGGCGCAGCAGCGAGCGCCTGATGGACGTGTACGCGTACGCCCTCGACACCGCCCCACCGAACCGGAGAGCCCTTTCATGACCGAGTCATCCGAGCAGCAGCGACCCGCCGTCGCCCGTCGGCTGCGCACCGCCCTCACCCGGCTTCCGCACTGGTGGCCGCTGCCTGTCTGCGTGCTGATCGGCACCGCGTCCGGGCTCTCGTACGGTGCGTTCGCCGCACCGCAGTACGAGGCCACCAGCTATGCGATGGCGGTCGCCGAAGGGGAGACGGATCCCTCGGCGGCGCTGGGGTACGCCCAGTCGTACGGGCGGCTGACCACGAGCGACGCGACGCTCTCGTACGCCCAGGGCGCGGCGGGCGAGCCGGTGCGCGAACTGCGGTCCCACGTCACGTCGGAGACCTCGCCCGACTCGCCGATGATCGCGGTGACGGGCACCTCCGAGGACCGGCACAAGGCGGCCGACATCGCGAACGCGGTCATCGAGGCCGTCATCGTGAGCAGCGGCCATGTCTCCAAGGACACCGGGGTGAAGCTGATCAAGTTCACCCATGCGATGACGCCGGACCGGCCGGTCTCGCCGTCGATGCCGCTGGGCACCGCCGTGGGGGCGGCGGCGGGCGGTCTGCTGGGCGGACTCGTGCTGCTGGTCCGGCCGCGCCGGGCGGGCTGGAGCGTCTCGGCGCAGGTGCCGGGGCCGACGGCCGAGGGCGGCAACGTCACCCAGGACGAACGGGAGCTCGTCCGATGACGGGCCTCCGGGCGGGCGGCCTCGCCGTGACGCTGTGCCGGGACTTCCGGGAGTTCGGCGCGCTCGCCGGGGAGTGGGACGCCCTGCACCGCCGGTGCGCCACCGCCACCCCGTTCCAGAGCCACGCCTGGCTCCACTCGTGGTGGATCTCCTACGGCCAGGAGGGCCGGCTGCGGGTGCTGCTGGTGCGCCGGGCGGGGCGGCTGATCGGGGCGGCGCCGCTGATGCTGGTGCACCGTCCGATGCCGCTGCTCGTCCCGATGGGCGGAGCGATCTCCGACTTCTTCGACATCCTGCTGGACGAGGAGGAGGCCGGGTACGCGGTGGGGGCGCTGGGGCGCGGTCTGGACCGGGCCGCCCGGCACACCGTGGTGGACCTGCGGGAGGTCCGGCCGGACGCGTCGGCGCAGTTGCTGTTCGGGCGGTGGCCGGGGGCCCGGAGCCGGCTGACGGACTCGACGTGCATGGAGCTTCCGGCCGAGCCGCTGGGCGATCTCGTGGCGCGGCTGACGGGCTCGCGGGGGCAGCGGCTGCGCTCGAAGCTGCGCAAGGTCGAGGCGCTGGGCGTCGAGGCGCACCGGATCCCGCAGGACGGGGTACCGGCGGCGGTCGGCACGCTGCTGCGGCTGCACGAGAGGCAGTGGGAGGGCCGGGGCGTCAATCCCGAGCATCTGCGGGCCCGGTTCTCCGACCATCTGGTCCGGTCGGTGGGGCGGATGGTGGCGGACGGCACGGCGGCGATGACCGAGTTCCGGCTGAACGGCGAGGTGGTGGCGTCCAACCTGTCGTTGCAGTCCGGGCATCTGACGGGCGGCTATCTGTACGGCGCGGATCCGGCGCTGCGCGAACGGAAGGTCGATGTGTCGACGATGCTGCTGCGCGAGGTGGCCCAGCAGGCCTCGGACGCCGGGCGCGAGGTACTGAGTCTGCTGCGCGGCGCGGAGAGCTACAAGAACCACTGGGGGCCGGTGCCGGTGGTCAACCAGCGGCTGCTGCTGGCCCGTCCGGGTCTGGAGCCGCTGCTGCGGCTGCGCGAGTCGCAGGTGGCGGTGCGGGAGCGGGCGGTGGAGACGGTGAAGGCCCGTTTCCCGGCGGCGCGGGACTGGCACGAGCGGCTGACGGGGCTGCCGGTGATCGGTCGCTGACGCGCCGGGCGTACGCCGGACAGGGGCGTCGGAGATATCACCTATGCGTTGATCCGTTACCGTCCGGCGTCTTTCGCGTTGTCAGGGGGTGCGGGCCTCGTGTCCGCAGCACACCCCCTTCTTTACAAGGAGTTCTCAATGTCTCGCATGACGAAGGTTGCCGCTGTCATGGCCGGCACCGGCGCCCTGATCGCCGGCGGCGCCGGCATGGCGTCCGCGGACGCCGGCGCGCAGAGCCTCGCCGCCGCCTCCCCCGGCGTCGGTTCGGGCAACAGCGTCCAGGTCCCGGTGCACGTGCCGGTGAACCTCTGCGGCAACACGATCAACGTGATCGGCCTGCTGAACCCGGCCTTCGGCAACACCTGCGTCAACGCCTCCGAGGGCCACGACGACGGTGGCGACGGGGACTACGGCTACGGCCGCTGATCACCCGCAGCACCGGAACGGCCGGCTCCCTCCGTGCGGAGGGAGCCGGCCGTTCCTTTGTGCGGCTCAGGCGTAGCGGTAGAGCTTGCCGTGGTCGAGGAGCTTCCTCGGGGTGACGCCCCAGGGGGGCATCGCCTCGTCCAGGCCGAAGACGTACCGGCGGTCCTGGCTGGGCGAGGCGGGCTTACGGCCCGGGAGGTAGGCGGACTTCGGGTGCGCCTTGCGCCACCGGTCCCACAGCAGGTCGACGAAGGAGTGGTGGAACCAGAACACCGGGTCCTCGGGGGAGGCCGCGCCCGCCATCGGGCCGCCGACCCACTGATGGACCTGGTTGTGGAGGCCCACCGGCCGCACGTCCCGGATCCCCCACCCCTCGATGCGGTTGCGGAAGCCCTCGGTGCTGATGCTGTTCCAGGGCTCGGTGTCGTAGACCGGGTCCTTCAGCGCCCGCGCCACGTCGTCCTTGGTGGGGAGGGAGACGGGGTTGCTGCCGGGCCGGCCGAAGTTGCGGGTGAGGTAGTTCTCGTCGGTGACTCCCTTTCCGACGCTCCAGTTGCCCGCCTCGTAGGCGAAGGCTCCGGTGGTGACCCGGCGGTCGCCGGGCCTGCCGTTGCCGCCGAGGAAGTCCTCCGCCCACAGCGACGAGGTCGGCTTGTTGTCCTGGGTCCAGTCCCAGTAGGGGACGCTGACGCCCGCGTCGACGCCCTGGAGCGCCTTCTCGAACTCCAGCAGGTACTGGCGGTGCCAGGGGAAGAACGAGGACGTCATGTGCGCCGGGCGCGGCCTGCGCTCGGTGTCCATCACGTAGTACTCGCGGTGCATGGCGACGAAGTCGTCGTAGCGGCCCGTGCGCTTGAGTTTCAGGATCGCGTCGACGAGCCGGCGCTTCTCGGTGCGCGTGAGGTCGCGCTGGTTCTTGCGGGTGTACACCGGTGCTGGTCCTCCTGGTTCACATGCGGTGCGCGGCGGGGGGCGAGAGTCTGGCGGCGCCGAGCTCGTCGACGGCGGCGCGGGCCGTCTCCAGCAGCGTCGGGTACGACTCGTAGTGCCGGACGTCGCTCAGATAGGTGCCGTCCGCCCGCCTCATGACGTGCAGCGGCCTGCCGTCGATGCGGATCTCGGTGACCGGTTCGACGGCGACCGCCACCCGGTCGTCGTCCGGGACGCCCGCGGGGACGACGACGGTCGCCGTCCCCCGGATCTCCCGGCCCCGGTACATCTCGGCGAACTCTTCCGTCGTGGATTCCATCGCCGTCCTGGCTCCGGGGCCGCTTCCGGCCGCCTCGGGGCCCGCTGCGGGCCGGGCCGCGACGGCCTGCTCACGGTCGAGCAGCGGGAGCAGGGCGCCTGCGGTGCCCGTGACCACTGCGGCGGTGAAGGCTCCGCGCAGGACGATCCGCCGGGAGGGGACGCGGGTTCCGCCCGGTTTCGCGGGGGTGGGGCTCATGGGATGACTGCCTGCCTCTCGTTGACTCGCCTCGTTAACTCGTCCGAGGTGCTGCTGATGGCGATGTTGACAACGAGGCGGTCGCGAAACAGTTCTCGTGCGTGCGGCGTACGGCGCACACATGGCGGTCACGTTCCGTCAAACGCGTGAGGACGTGGGGCCATCGGGCGGGGCGGGCCGCGTCGCAGGGCTCCGTGCGGCCGGCGGACCGGAACATGGCCTGGCGAACCGTGGAGGTGATGGACATGACCGTTCCGTACCAGCTGTCCGGGGACCGTGTGCTGCGCGCGGCGGACGTCGATCTGGCCGACCCCGCCTTCTGGCGGTTGCCGCGCCCCGACCGGCTCCGGGCGTTCGCCCTGCTGCGGGAGCTGGACGCGCCGGTGCTGTTCACTCCCCGGCCCGGCACCACGCGTACCTCCGGCAAACCGTTCCACGCCCTGGTGCGCCATGCCGACGTGCGGACCGCGAGCCGCACGCCGCAGGTGTTCGCGAGCGCGCCGGGGGTCACCACCCCGGAGCCGGCCGGCTGGGCGAAGGCGCTGTTCGGGAACTCGATGGTCAACATGGACGGGGCCGAGCACGCGGCGCTGCGCCGGATCATCTCGCGCCGGTTCACCCCGCGGCTGCTGGCGGACGCCGAGGAGAACGTCGGCCGGCTCGCCGGGCGGCTGGTCGACGAGCTGATCGCCGAGCGTCCCGGGGACTTCATGCCGTCGGCGGCCTCGCGGCTGCCGCTGGAGGTGATCTGCGACCTGATGGGCATCCCGCAGGCGTACCGGGCGCGGATCGCGGAGCAGATCGACCACGCGTCGGAGCATGTCGGCGTCGAGCGCCGGGGCCGGGCCCGGCTGCGGATTCCCGGCCGGGGTCTCGCGTCGCTGGCCCGGATGCAGTGGGTCATGGGGCGGCTCGCCCGGGAGCGCCGTCTGCGCCCCGAGGACGATCTCGTCTCGGCGCTCGTCCGTGCGGACATCGACGGCGAGGCGCTGTCCGGGCGGCAGCTGGGGGCCTTCTTCTCGCTGCTGCTGGTGGCCGGGGTGGAGACGACCCGCAACGCCATCGCGCACGGGCTGTTCCTGCTCGACCGGCATCCGGAGCAGCGGGAGCTGCTGCGGTCCGACTTCGACCGGTACATCGGCGGCGCCGTCGACGAGATCGTCCGGCATTCGACGCCGATCATCCAGTTCCGCAGGACCGTCACCGCCACATGCGAACTCGGCGGCCGTACGTTCCTTCCGGGGGAGAAAGTCGCCCTCATCTATGCGTCGGCCAATCGTGACGAGGCGGTTTTCACCCATCCGGATCGCTTCGACATCACCCGGTCGCCGAATCCTCATCTCGGATACGGCGGCGGGGGCCCGCACCACTGTCTGGGGGCGCATCTGGCCCGTCTCGAAATGACGGCGCTGTTCCGGGAACTGATCGACCGACGGCCCGTCACGTGGAATCTGGGAGATCCGGAGCTGGTCGATTCGAATTTCGACAACCGAGTCGGCTCGCTGCCGTTCTCATTCGGCCCCACATTCACCTGAACGGCACGACCGCAACGCCGAATACGATAAATGGACTCCTGCAACATGCCGCCGGTGCATGAAGATGAAACTCTCTCCCCATCAGGCCGAACCGGCCGGAATTCACCGCAGCCAGGAGGAGTAATGCCGGCCAAGCGCCGTCTCATCGTTTCGTGTATCGCGGCGGCTGTTCTCAGCCTCCTGGCGGGTGGCGGCATCGCGGGCCAGTCGCCGCCGGGCACCGATTCCGTCGACAGCGCCGCCCCCGGCCCACCGGGGTCCGGGAGCGGCACGGCGCACGGCGCGTATCTGGACTACGGGCCCGCCGGGGTCAGCAGGATGGCCGAGCTGTCGCGCTGGCTCGGCGGGGCGGAGCTGCGGGTGGGGCACACGTACCTGCCGGGCGATCTCTGGGTGAACATCGAGGGCACCCCCGACTTCCTGGACGCCTGGGCGGACTGGAGACGGGCGGACGAGGACCGGATGTTCGTCCTGAACGTGCCGATGCTGGAGCGCAACGAGGAGCGGGTGCCGGACGGCCAGGTCCGCACCCTGCTCCGGGCGGGCGCGTCCGGGGAGTACGACCAGCACTTCACGAAGCTCGCCGAGCGCCTGGTGGAGCTGGGCGTCCCGGACACCGTGATCGTGCTCGGCTGGGAGATGAACGGCACCACGTACACCCACCGGTGCGGCCCCGATCCCACGTCCTGGAAGGCGTACTGGGAGCGGATCGTGACGGCGATGCGCGCGGTGCCCGGTCAGGAGTTCCGCTTCGACTTCACGCCGAGCCGGGGCCGGGACGCGGTGCCGTGGACCGAGTGCTACCCGGGCGACGACGTCGTCGACATCATCGGGATGGACTCCTACGACCAGCCTCCCGGCGAGACCTTCGACGACCAGGTCAACGACCCGTACGGGCTCCAGAAGCACGTCGACTTCGCCGCGGAGCACGGCAAGCCCATCTCGTTCCCGGAGTGGGGGCTCTTCCGCAACGGCGACAATCCCGAGTACATGCGGCGGATGCTGGAATGGATCGACCGGCACGAGCCGCTCTACCAGACGGTCACGGACTACTGCCCGCACGGCGTCTGGCAGTGCAGGAGCAATCCGCGGTCCTCGAAGGTGTTCCGGACGATGATGACCGAGATGGCCGCGCCCGCCGCCCCCGTACCGAGCCCCACCCCCACACCGACACCCACTCCGACGCCGACGCCGACGGATCCGGACCCGTCCCCGACGGTCCCGCCGGCCGTGCAGCCGTCCCCGCCCGTGCCCACACCGCCGGGGACCGGGACGCCGCCCACCCGCAGGTGGTGCGTCACCGTGCCGTTCGGCGACTGGCTGGGCCAGTGGCTCAAGGAGCGCAAGATCTGCTTCCGCTACTGAGCCCGGGCATGGAAACGGCTCCGGCCCTCCTGTCGGGGGCCGGAGCCGTCCACCCACACGGGTCCAGCGCGGGGGCAGATGGACAAGCAACCGCTTGTCACCCCCACCAACGCGGGCACCGCCCGCCGCGTCACGCCGCCGAACGAGGGACAGCCCGCACCCGGGCCGTACGTCGGGCGCGCCGGGCGCGGTCCGGGGCGACGCGCGACCATGGAAACCTACAGAGGGTGGTGAGGTGCAATGGCATCCGCCGATGAGGGCTCCCCGGCGGAGCCCGGCCCGCTGCCCTCCGGGGACGGGCGGGGACCGGCGTTGACGGGCGCCGACGCTGCGGCGGTGATCACCGGGAACGGCACGATCATCGGCTGGACCCGCGGGGCCGAGGCGCTGCTCGGGTATCCGGCGGCCGAGGTGGTCGGCCGGTCCGCGGCCCGGCTGCTGACGGGCCCCCCGGACCCCCGGCGCACGGCCGCGGTGGCCGCCCGCTGCCGGGCCGGTTCCGGGTGGAGCGGGCTGGTCCCGCTGCGGAACCGGGACGGCCGGTCGCTGGACATCGACGTACGGGCGACCGCCTCGTTCCTGATCGCCGGGCAGGAGGGCTTCCTGGTGTCGGGCCGGGAACTCACCCCGCACTGGACGATGAGCGGGTCCGTGCTCGACGACTTCCTCACCCGGTCGCCGGTCGGGATGGCGGTGCTCGACCCCGAGCTGCGCTATCTCTGGCTCAACGACACCCTGGAACGGTTCGGCGGCGTCCCTCGGGAGCAGCGGCTGGGACGCCGGCCGGGCGAGGTGCTGCCCGGGGCGCTGGCGGCGCCCATCGAGCGGCTGATGCGGCAGGTCCTGTCGACCGGCGAGGCGGTCACGGACTACGAGTACCTGGGCTGGAGCTGGGCCGATCCGCACCGCCGCCGGGCGTACGCCAGCTCGTTCTTCCCGCTGGCCGACGCTCAGGAGCGGCGGATCGGCATCGGCTACGTGGTCCTCGACGTCACCGACCGGTGGAACGCGCGCCGGCTGCTGGCGCTGGTCAACGAGGCCGGAGCGGCTATCGGCAGCACTCTGGACGTACACCGTACGGCGCAGGAGCTGGCCGATTTCGCGGTGCCCCGGTTCGCGGACTTCGTCTTCGTCGACCTGCTGGAGACCCCGTTCGGCGGCGACCGGCCGGGGGCGGCCGCGCCCGCCGAGGGCGAGCGGCCGGCCATGCGCCGGGCGGGCATGAGCTCGGTGCGGGAGGGCTGTCCGGAGGCGGTCGTACGGGTCGGGGAGGCGGTCGACTTCGTGCCGCCGCCGCACGACGCGCACTTCCTCCTCGACGGCGCCCCGGTGCTGCTGCCGGTGCTCGACCCGGACAGCCACGGGTGGACGGTGGAACAGCCCGCGCGGGCCGCCCGGCTCCGGGAATTCGGGCTGCACTCGCTGATCTCCGTACCGATGCGGGCGCGCGACACCGTGCTGGGGCTGACCACCTTCATGCGGTCGCAGAATCCGGTGCCGTTCGACGAGGACGATGTGGCGCCCGCCCGGGAGCTGGTGGCGCGGGCCGCGGTGTGCGTGGACAACGCCCGCCGCTACACCCGGGAGCACACCGCGGCGCTGGTGCTCCAGCGGAGTCTGCTGCCGCACACGCTGCGCGGCGGGACGGCCCTGGACGTGGCGTCCTCGTACCTTCCGGCGGACGCGAAGGACGGGGTGGGCGGCGACTGGTTCGATGTGATCCCGCTGTCCGGCGCCCGGGTCGGGCTGGTCATCGGCGATGTCGTCGGCCACGGCATCGGGGCCGCCGCGACCATGGGCCGGCTGCGCACCGCCGTACAGACCCTGGCCGACATGGACCTTCCCCCGGACGAGCTGCTGGCCCGCCTGGACGATCTGGTGCTGCGGCTCAGCGAGGAGGAGCCAGCGACGGGGCCGGTGGAGCGGGGCGGTACGACGGTGGTGGGCGCCACCTGTCTGTACGCCGTCTACGATCCGGCGAGCGGCTGCTGCACGATGGCGCGGGCCGGACATCCGCCGCCGGTGATCGTCACTCCGGACGGGGCGGTCAGCTTCCCCGACCTGCCTTCCGGGCCGCCGCTGGGGCTCGGTGGGCTGCCCTTCGAGTCCCAGGAGATCGAGCTGCCCGAAGGGAGCCTCCTCGGCCTCTACACGGACGGGCTCATCGAGGGGACCGACAAGGACATGGAGAGCGGCATGGGCCGGCTCGGCCGGGCGGTGTCCCGGAGCGGGCTGCCGCTGGAGGATCTGTGTCCGGCGGTGGTCAAGGAGCTGCTGCCGGTGCCGCAGCCGGACGACATCGCCCTGCTCCTCGCCCGGACGCACATCCTGAGCCCCGAGCATCTGGTCTCCTGGGAGGTGCCCGTGGACCCGGCGGCGGTCGGCGAGACCCGGGCCAAGGTCTCCCGTCAGCTGGAGACGTGGGGGCTCACGGAGCTGTCGATGACGACGGAGCTGATCGTCAGCGAGCTGGTGACCAACGCGATCCGGTACGCCTCGGGGCCGGTACGGCTGCGGCTGCTGTTCCAGTCGGCGCTGACCTGCGAGGTGTCCGACGCCAGCAACACCTCGCCGCGGCTGCGGCACGCCAGGACGACGGACGAGGGAGGGCGCGGGCTGTTCCTCGTCGCGCAGCTCGCCCATCGGTGGGGCACGCGCTACACGCCCCGGGGGAAGATCATCTGGGCGGAGCAGCCCCTGCCCTGAGCACCGGCCCCGGGGCGGAGCTGCTTCCTCGCCAGGCGCCTCGGCCGCTCGGCGCCTCAGCCGCTCGGCCCGTCGGCCTGTCGGCCGCTCAGGAAAGAGCTGCCGTTTCCTCGCGGGCGAAGAGGCGGGCCAGCGGTCCGCCGGCCCGGATCAGCTCGTCCCAGGTGCCCTCCTCAACGATGCGTCCGCCCTCCAGGACCGCGATCCGGTCGGCCCTGCGGACGGTGGCCGGGCGGTGGGCGATCACCAGGGTCGTCCGGGTGGCGGAGTCGGCCGCGAGCGCCCGGGCCAGTTCCGCGTCGCCCCGGTGGTCCAGATGCGCCGTCGTCTCGTCCAGGACGAGCACGCGCGGGCCGCTCAGCAGCCCGCGGGCCAGCGCCACCCGGGCACGCTGGCCTCCGGACAGGGTCGCGCCGCGCTCGCCGACTGCGGTGTCCAGCCCGTCGGGCAGGGCGTCGGCGATGACGTCGACGCCGCAGATCCGGGCCACCGCGCCGACCTCGTCCGCCGTGGCGTCCGGAGCGCCCAGACGGAGGTTCTCGGCGAGGGTGCCGTGGAAGAGCGGGGCCTCCTGCCCGACCACGGACACGGTGGCGCGCAGGTCGTCCTCGGTGAGATCCCGCAGGTCGACGGGGTGCGCGGGGTCCGGGGGCACCAGCTCCACGGCGCCTTCGGCCGGATCCCAGTACCGCGCCAGGAGGTGGGCGCAGGTCGACTTGCCCGCCCCGGACGCCCCGACGAGCGCCACGGTCTCGCCCGGCCAGACGGTGAGGTCGACGCCGTCCAGGACAGCCTCTCCCCCGTAGCCGAACCGCAGGCCGCGCAGCCGCAGGCCCAGCGGTCCCGGCGGTACGGGGCGGGGCTCGGCCGGGGCGGGCGCTCCGGCGGGGGCGTGCACGGCGGCCCGGACGCGGGCCGCGGCGGCGCGCAGGCCACCCGCACGGCCGAGCGCGGCGGCCGATTCGGCGACCGGGGCCAGGGCGCCCAGGGCGAGGGCCATCGCGGCCGGGGCCCAGGCCCCGTCCAGGCGTCCGGCGGAGGCCGCGTGGGCGGCGGCCGCCACGACCGCGATGACGGCGGCGACGACCAGCAGATCGCGGGCCGCGCCCGCGCCGGTCTCCCAGGACTGTTCGGCGCGCTGGGCGCGGGCGAGCCGACGCCCGGCGGACCGGAGCCGGGCCCGCCTGCGGTTCAGCGCCCCCGCCATCAGGAGCTCGCGCAGCCCGTCGACGCTCTCCACGGTCTCGGACGAGACCTCGGCGAGCGCGCTCCGGGTCCTGGCCCCGCGTTCGGCCCGCCCGCGCGCCTCGAAGAGCGGCGACCAGATCAGGAGCAGCGCGGCGGGCACGACGGCGAGCAGCAGCCAGGGCCCGAGGGCCGCCAGCACGGCGGCCGACACCGCGAAGACCACGCCGGACGCGAGGAGTTGGGCGATGGCGTGGGCGTAGAAGAATTCCAGCGCCTCGACGTCCCCGAGCGCGGTGGCCGCGAGGTCGCCGCTGCGCCGGCCGGCGATCCGGGCGGGCGCGCTGCGGGCCAGCCCGTCGAAGACCCGGACGCGCAGTTCGGCGAGGACCCGGTAGGCGAGGTCGTGCGAGAGGTCCATCTCGCGCCAGGTGGCGAGGGCCCGGAGCAGGACGAGCCCGGCCAGGAGGGCGATGGTTCCGGGGGCGGGCGGGCGGTGCTCGGTGACGGCGGTGCCCACGGTGTACGCGGCGAGCGTGACGAGGGCGACCAGGGCCGCCTGGTCGACGAGGGCGGCCAGGCAGGTGCGCAGCACGGTGGCGCGATGCGCGCCGAGGACCGGGAGGAGCGAGCGGAGGGCGCCGGTCGGTGGGGTGGGAGCCGGTGTCGGGTTCATGCGGCGCGCTCTTCCTGTGCGGTGCGCCCGGCGGCGACGAGTGAGGCGTAGACGCCGCCGCCCGCGAGCAGGGTGGTGTGGTCGCCCGCCGCCGCGACACGGCCCGCGTCGAGGACGACGATGTGGTCGGCGTGGCGTACGGCGTCGAGCCGGTGGGCGACGACGATGCAGGTGCGGCCGCGGCCGGCCGCCGTCAGTTCCCGGACGATGCGCGTCTGGCCGCGTTCGTCGACCGCGCTGGTGGCCTCGTCCAGGATCAGGACGGGCGCGTCGGCCAGCAACGCCCGGGCGAGGGCGAGCCGTTGGCGCTGTCCGCCGGAGAGCGTGGCGCCGCGTTCGCCGACGAGGGTGGCGTAACCGTCCGGCAGCCGGGCGATCTCCTGGTCGATCCCGGCGGTGCGGGCGGCGGCGCGCAGTTGTTCGTCCGTGGCGGCCGGGCGGGCGATGCGCAGGTTCTCCGCGATCGTGGCGTGGAAGAGGTAGGTCTCCTGCGAGACCACGGCGATGCCCCGGCGCAGCGAGGCGAGGGTGTACGCGGCGGTGTCCGTCCCGGCGACGGTGAGGCGGCCCCGGTCCGGGTCCCGTTGCCGCAGCAGCAGGCTCACCAGGGTCGACTTGCCGGCCCCGGAGGGACCGACGACGGCCGTGGTGCGCCCGGGGGCGGCGGTGAAGCTGACACCGTCGAGGGCGGGGCGGGTGCTGCCCGGGTGGGTGAAGTGCACGTCCTCGAAACGGATTTCGGGTGCGTGCTTCCAGGCGGCGGCCACCGTGCCCCGGTCCGGCACGGCGGCTTCGGCGGTGCGCAGGGCGGCGATGCCGTCGGCCGCCGACACCCCGAGGTAGCCCGCGTGCCACTCGCGGGAGAGGTCACGGACGGGGCGGAAGCATTCGGAGGCGAGGAGGAGCAGGAGGTAGGTGCCGGTGGCGGCGGTACGGCCGGTGGCGGCCGAGGAGCACGCCACGAGGACGGCGGCGACCGTGCCGCCCTGGACGGCGAGGTCGGTGAGGCCGGTGTCGACGAGCGAGACCCGGAGTTTGGCGACGGTGGTCCGGTGCAGGGCGGCCGACCGCCGCTCCAGCCGTTCCCGTACCCGGCCCACGGCGCCGGCGGTGCGCAGGGTCGGCATCCCCTGAAGGGCCTCCAGATAGTCGGCGGCGAGGGCTTCGTAGGAGTCCCAGTGCTCCTTGCCGCGCCGGGCGAGCAGCCGGTCCCACCAGCGCGGACCGAAGAGAGCCAGCAGCAGGGCGGGGCCGAGGGCGAGGGCGGCGTACGGCTCGACGAGCGCGACGGCGACGAGCAGCAGCGGCGGAACGGCGCAGGTGATGAGGAGTTGGGGCAGATAGCGCGAGATGTACGCGTCGACGCCCTCGACGCCGTCCACCAGCGTGGCGCGCACGGCTCCGGCCCGCGCCCCGGTGATCGCGGTGGGGCCGAGCGCCCCGAGCCGTCGCAGCAGGGTGTCGCGGAGCCCGACCCGTACGGTGGCTCCCGCCGTGACGGCGATCAGGCGCTGGGCGCGGCCGAGGCCGGCGCGGACCAGGACGACGGCGATGACGGCCGTGAGCAGCGGGGCCAGGGCGGCGGTCCGTCCTTGCGCGATCCGGGAGAGCACGAGGGCGAGCAGGACGGCCTGGGCGAGGTGGGTGGCGGTGACCGCCGCGAGCAGTGCGGTGGCGAGGCCGAGCGGGCGGCGCGCGGTGTTCGCCGCGCGCAGGAGTTCGGGGTGGAGCATCATGGGCGTTCTTCCTCGCCGGGCGGGGCCGTCGGGTGACGGGGTCGGGTGTGCCGTAGGTCGGGTGTGCCGGGGGCGGGTGTCGGAGGTCGGGTTTCGGTTCCTGGACGGGCTGCGGGCTACGGGCTACGGAGGTGAGGCGGGCCGCGATGTACGCGCAGGGGCCGGGCCGCCACTGCCCAGGGCCAGACCGTGCACGATCCAGTCGCGTCCGGGGGTGTCGCCGAGTGCCGCGCCCAGGTCGGCCTGTTGCCAGGAGCCGATGGGGCGCGAGCGCAGGCCCAGTGCGGTGGCGTGGGCCTGGGCCGCGCCGACCGCGTATCCGGCGATGAGGTGGCTGCCGCGCATCGCGGCCGGTGGCGCGTCCTCGGGGCAGCCGTGGGCGAGGAGTACCGCGCCCGCGCTGCCGACCCACTGCTGGCGTGCCGCCCAGTGGGCGAGGGTGGGACGCGCGTCGCCGGAGGCGCGGACATCGAGACCGTGGCTGCCGGGGGCCGATGCGTAAAGGGCCGGGGCGGGGCCGCCGACCGCTGCGGTCCAGGCGGGTCCGGCGGGATGCGCTGTCTGCGCGGTGGCCAGGATCCGGGCGACCAGATCCTTGCCGGGCGGGTGGTTCAGGTCGGCGGGCGGGGCGCTTCGGCGCGCTTCCAGAACATCGTCGGTCACCGGCTTCGGGCGCACGGCCGGGTACCAGGTGCCGCCGGGCAGCTCGGGGGCCCGGGCGATGTGATCCAGCAGGTGCCGTACGGCGGCGAGTTCGCGGGGCGGGGCGGTGTCGGCACCGGGTTGCGGCGCAGGGGCTGCGGCCTGAGGCAGCTCCGCCCAGGCGCTCAACGCCCCTTCGGGGTCCGCTGACCGGCCGCCCCGGTGCACCAACCGGACTACTGCCAGCGGTAGTTCCGGCTCCGTGCCGGGCCAGGTGTCCTGCCAGTCCGGGGCACGAGGCAGTCCGGCGGCGGCGGACAGCAGAGCGGCGTCCGCGTCGAGGCAGACCCGCACGCCGAGGGCCGAAGACGCGGCCAGCGCCAGCGCGGCGGCGGCATGGCCCGTGTCCAGGAGCAGCAGCGGCCAGGCCCGGTGACCGTAATGGGCGACGGTACGGGATACGGCCACGGTGAGGACGACGAGCGCGCCCGGGGGTACGTCGGCGGGGGCCGGGCCGCGCGGGTGGGCGCGGTGCGTGCGCGGGTCGTAGGCGTAACGCCCGGGCGGCAGCGAGCACCCCGACCCGAGCAACAGGTGGGCGCGCACCGGGTGGAGGGCGCCCGCCGAGGGAACGGGCCGCAGCCTGCCGGGTGTTCGGGCGGGCGCGGCAAGGGACAGCCGCAGCACGCGGTCGAGGTCGAGGTCGATGGAGCCTTCGGCCATGGCTCCGGTCCCGGCCACGGGCAGCCCGGGGCCGTTCCACGGGAACGGACGCTCCGGAACGTACGGGGAGAGGGCGGGGACACGCGGCGAGCGGGCGTCCGCAAGTGCCTGGCGCAGGAAGCCCGGTGCGGCGGGCCGGGCGTCGGCAACGAGGTCGCCACCGAAACCCGGCTCCGGGGCTCGGCCGGAGGAAGAGACCTCGGGAGGCGTGGCGGTCGGGCCGGTGACACGGGCAGCAGATGGCACGGCGGGCTTCCCTGGAACGTGGGCGGTGGTCCGTGCGGCGCGCGCTCCGGGGCCACCTGCATCGGGCCGCGCGGCATGTGGCGCGGGTCGGACCTCGGAGGGAGGCAGGCCGCACGGCGCGGTAGACGCCCCGGAGGCGGATGCGGCGGGACACGCGGCAACCGGTCGGACGACGGGTGTGGCAGGCGGCACGGCGGGCATCCCGGGAGCCGGCACGTCGGGCAGCGCGGCCCGCACCCCGGGAGCGGCGATGTCGGGCAGCAGGGCACGCGCCCCGAGGGCGTGGACGGTCGGCCGGACCGGCGCCGGTCCGGCCACGGGAACGACAGGCGGCACACCGAACGCCCCGGGAACGGACCCCGCCGCCCCGACCGCGCACGCCCCGGCAGCGGGGGCGACAGGTGACACACCGAACGTCCGGGGAATGGGCCCCGCCGCCCCCACCCCGCACGCTCCCGCAGCGGGAACGACAGGCAGCTCGGCGCCCGCCCCAGGAACGAGCCCCGCGGCCCCCGCAGCAGGCGCGTCCGGCAGCTCGGCGCCCGCCCCGGAAGCAGGCGGGTCCGGCAGCACGGAACGCGCCGCCAGGGCAGGTACGGCGGGCTGCGCGACGTCTGCCCCGGAGGCGGGCGCGGCGGTTCGGTCCGGTGTGTCGGGCATGGGGCACGCTCCTTCACATGTGCGGTGGCGGGGCGAGGGTGAAGTCCTCGGGGTCGGCCGGGGGCCGGGATCGCCACCCCCGGGCGAGCGCCGCGTCCGCGAAGCGCGGGCAGCCGAAGTAGCCGAAGGCCGCCGGGGCGTTGGGGATCAGGCCGGAGACCAGGACGCGGGCGACGCGCAGCGTGGTCTCGGCGACGTCCTCCGTGGTGAGGTCCGCGGTGATCACCCGGTGCCCTCCGGCGGCGAGCGCGGCGTCCAGCGCCGTGCGGCTGCCGGGGGCGATCCCGGTGACGGGGACGACGCCGAGCGCGGGTTCGGTGAACCGGCGGGCGAGCGGGGCCATCCGGTCGTCCAGCCAGACCTGGACATGGGCGCCGAGGTCCCGGACGGCGGCGAACTGGGGTCCGCAGTCGTCGACATAGCGCCGGTCGGCGCGGTGATCGAGGTAGAGGCCGCGGGCCAGCATGCCGGCTTCCACCGCCCGGTACACCCAGCCGTCGGCGTCCACCGCGCCCTGTGTGAACACCCACGTGTGCACGGCCTCCAGGACGGCCTTGCGGGCCGCCTCCGCCGGGTCGTACCGGCAGGCGAACCCGGCCGCGTGGATGCCGCGCCCGGGATCGTGCACGAGGGCCGCCACACACGGGGCGAACTCCGAGGGCATCTCCACGATGTGCACGTCCAGACCGCAGCCGGCCAGGTCCTCGGTGAGTCCGGGAACGCTCGCCGGGTCGATGCCCCGGGTGGGTCCGTCCAGGTGCCACCACAGCTCCAGCGCGTCCCGTTCGACGACTTCGAGGAGTCCGCGCTCGACGGCGTCGTCCAGGCCCTGCCCGGTGGCGATACCGGCGTAGTTGAGGTGGTGGGTGCGGGGCAGCGAACGCAGCTCGCCCTGACGCCAGTTGAGGTGGGTCAACGCCACGGGCGCCCAGCACGGCTCCCCGTCCTCGACAGCCTGGGTCCACAGCACCGGTGTGTCGTCGGTGAGTTCGGCGTACGGGAATCCCTGCCGGCCGTACTGCCAGGGTGCGTACGCGGGCAGAGCGCCGGGCCCGTAGAGGCGGTGGCCCTCGGCGGCCAGTTCGGCGGCGGTGGCCCGCCGGGGTTCCTGCGGGTGGCCCGGTGGCGGGAGGCGGTTGCCGCAGTAACGCTCGACGGCCTCGGCCACCGCGGCGATCCACGCGCCCCGGGGGTCGCCGAACGTCGTGCCGAGCGAGACCCGGTCGGCGGGCCAGGCGCCCAGCCGACGGGCGTCGGCGACGTCCGCGGTCATCGCGGTGTAGCGGGGTGGCGCACCCGTGGGGTGCTCGACGGGGGCGACGTCCCGGATGATCCCGGTGACGGGATCGACGAGGGCTTCGATGGGCAGGGCGCTGGTCAACGGCATATCTCCGGTACGGGCTCGACGTAGCGGCGTCGGGCGACGACGGGCAGGTGGAGGGCGCTGCCCCGGGGGTTCACGGTGCGGTGGGAGGTGACGAGCCGGGTGGCCGTGACCGGGTCCTCGCCGGTGTGCGGGTTACGGGCGTGGGCGGGGAAGTGGTGTCCGGCGATCTCGGCCCGCAACCGGGTTCCGGCGGGCAGCCGACGGCCCAGCGTGCCGAGCGGCACGGTGATGTCCGCGGCTTCGCCGGGCGGGCCGGTACGCCGGACGATGCCGAAGGCGAGCGGATCCGCGCGGCCGGACGGGTCGAGTGCGGTGAGGCGTACGGCCCAGTCGGCACAGGGGGTGTCGGCCATGACGTTGATCCGGGCGGCGGCGGCTCCCGCCAGGTCGAGCGGGCGCGGCAGCGGCGGCGAGAGGAGCAGACAGCGGTCGGCGCGGTCACCGCCGGCCGGGACGGCGAGGCCGTCGGAGCGCACGGGGCGGTCCGGGTCGGCGCTGAACTCGGCTCCGTGGAGCAGCCGTAGGCCGGTGGGCGAGTCGAAGGGCCAGGCGACGGTGCGGGCCGGGGCGGTGTCCGGGGGCAGGGCAGGTGCGGCGGGCAGGACGCGTACGCTGGCTGCGGCCGAGGCGCGGGCCGCGGCATCGGTGGTGACAGTGCGGCGATCGCGGTCGCGGTGACTGTCCGGCGACGGAGGCCGGGGTGCGCTCCGCGCCCGCGTGCTGTGCCAGCGGCCGCTGTCGCCGAGGGCGATGACCCCGTGCCGCGTCGGCTCCAGGTGGCCGGCGAGCGCGGCGCGGGCCCACCGTACGTACAGCGCACCGAGGTTGACGCGGGCGCGGGCCGGGGCGGCCGGGTCGGCGGTGAGACGGTGGCCCCAGGGACCGAGCAGCAGCCGGGACGGGCCGCCCCAGGCATGCCACAGGGCCACGGTGTCCTCGGCGAAGGGGTCACGGGTGCCGCCGACGGCCAGCAGCGGAAGGCGGGCGGCGGAACCCTGTGCGACGAGCCGGCCACGGCTCCGACCGGCCCAGAGCCGTGGCCAGGACGGCAGTTGGCGTCCCAGGCCCTGGGCCAGCCGATCCGCCAGGCGGGCGATCGGGAGGTGTTCGAGCAGCCGGGGGTCGTCCGCCAGGGCGCGGTCCAGCGCGTCCGGGTCGGAGTCGCGACGATCGCCGTGGGCCGCCCACCAGCCGGCCCGGGCCCACAGCCTCTCCGGGCCCCCGGGCTCGCGCGCCGTCTCGGTGAGCCCGAGCGCGGGGACGGCGGCGATGACGGCATCGGGGACTCCGTCGCGAAGGGCTCCGCCGGCCGTGGCCAGGGCGGTGACGAGTGCGCAGTGCGCCGCGTAGGAAGCGCCCGCGGCGACCACCTCACCGCTGCTCCACGCCTGCGCGCGCACCCACGCGACGGTGGCCGCGCCGTCGGTCTTCTCGTGGCCCCGGTACGGGTGCCACTCCCCCGGTGAGCCGTGGCGGCCGCGTACGTCCTGGGCCAGGGCGGCGAATCCGTGGGCCGCCCAGCCGCGCAGCTCGGCGCGGTGGGCGTCGCGCCCGTACGGGGTTCTGATCACGACGGCGGGCCGGGGGCGAGTCCCGTCCGGAAGGCATACGTCGGTGGCGAGCGCGATGCCGTCGGGTGTGGGGACGTACACGGTACGGGTGTTCACCGGCGCGCCTTCACGGTTACGGCCTCGGCGCGGGCGGTCACCGGTGTGGGGGCGGGCAGGGGTGCGACGTCCGGGACGGGGAGGACGGGGTGCTCGGTGACGGTGAGGTCCCGCAGGTCGATCCGGCGCAGCCGACGGCGGGGCGGGAGACCGGTGGGCCCGCTCGGCCCGAATGAGGTTTCGGCGCCAGCACCGACACCGGCACTGCCACCAGGTTCTATTGCGGCACCGGCTTCGCCTTCGGCCCACGCGATCAGATCGGCGGTGAGGAGCCCGGCGATCAGGGCGGCGGAGGCCTCGGTCGGGTGCGGTCCGGTGTCGGGGGTGCGGTGTCCGGCCCAGTACGCGGCGAGCTCGCGATGGGCGGCGGTGGCCGCGAGTCTGCGGAGACGGACGTGCCGGGCGGTGACGTCTCCCGGGGCCGAGGCGGGCGGCTCGGTCCAGACGTGAGCCCCCTCGCGGTGGCACCGCAGCCAGGCGATCCCTTGCCCGGGCAACCGGTCCGCAGCGTCCCAAAGCCCTTCGGGTACGGGCGAGTCGAGGCACCACACCACGGCGACGCGCCCCTCGGCGCTCGGGTCCGAGGTCGCCCTGGCCAGTTCCGCCACGCGGTCCGGGGTGGTCTCGTGGACCTCGGCCCCTTCCGCCCCGGCGCAGCGCGCCACCGGGCCGGTGAGTACGGGGTCGCCCAGGACATGGACGGTGCGACCGGCGAGCGGGGCCGGGGGCGGGCCGGACACCGCGTGCCCGCCCTCCTCGAACGCCTCGACGAGCACGGCGAGTTCAGCGGCCTGCGCACCCTCGTCCGGCGCCTTCTCTCCCACCAGCCGGCGCACCAGGGTCTCGGCGTCGACACCGCCGGTGTCGATGCGCAGGAACTCTCCTCCGGAGGTCCGGAGCACGGGGCCCGCTCCGGGGGCGGTGACGATCCCGGTGCCGGGAGCGAGTCGACTGCGGGTCACGGAATCCTCCGGTGCGGCGGGACGGGATACGGAATGCGGGGACGGGATGTTCCGGGGAGGGAACGGGGGCAGCGGGGGTGAACGGGGCGGGCCCGCCCGGGGAGTCACCGGGCGGGCCCGCCCCCGCGCTACGCGGGGAAACCTGCCGTCAGCGGCAGGCTTCGCTCACTTCTCGCCCGCGGTGTCGGCCTCGACGGCGTCGTCGAAGGGGTTCTCGACGAGGGCGTTCGAGTGGGTGGCGGACAGGTGGGCGAGCTGGCCCTGGTCGGCGATCGGGCTGAACACCTTGTTGTTCTCCATGAGGTGGAGTCTCCATTCGGTCGGATCGGATGGGTGTGGATCACGGCGGTGATGCGTTGATGCGTTCGTGCGTGCCGCAGCACAGACACTAATGAATATGATTTTCATTCCGCAATAGCTGGAGCGGTTCGAGAGGGTGATCTGGGTAACAGACGGGCCAGCCTCCCTCGCTGTCGATCCCCACCCGGCCGTCCACGCCCAGGACTTCGGCCAGCAACTGCCGGGTGACCACCTCGGCCGGGGGCCCGTCGGCGGCGACGCGGCCCTCGCGCAGCGCAACGATCCGGTCGGCGAACCGGGCGGCGTGGTTCAGGTCGTGCAGCACCATCACCACCGTCAACCGGCGCTCCGCGCGCAGCCGTACGACCGTCTGGAGCACCTCCAGCTGGTGCCGCAGATCGAGATACGTGGTCGGCTCGTCGAGGAAGAGCACGCGGGCGTCCTGGGCCAGCGCCATGGCCAGCCGCACCCGTTGGCGTTCGCCCCCGGACAGCGCGTCCACCGGCCGGTCGGCCCAGCCGGTGACGCCGACGTCCGCGAGCGCCCGGGACGTCACCTCGTCGTCGCCCTCCCGCAGCATCCCCAGCGGACCCCGGGCCGCATAGCGCCCTTGCCGCACCAGCTGACGTACGGTCAACCCCGGTACGGTCGGCGCCGATTGATGGAGCAGGGCGACGCGTCGGGCCGCGGTGCGGCGGGGCAGCCGGGCCACGTCGTCGCCTTCGAGCAGGACGCGGCCACCGCTCGGGGCGAGGAGTCCTGCGGCCAGTTTGAGGAAGGTGCTCTTGCCGCATCCGTTGAGCCCGATCAGGGCGACCAGTTCGCCGGCCCGGATGCTCAGGTCCACCCCGCGCAGCACCATGCGTCCCGGGTAGCCGAAGGCCAGCCCTTCCGCGCGCACGACATCCGGGCCGGGCGTCGCGCGGGACTCCGCACCCGGGCCGGGCCCCTTCGCCGGGCTCGTGTCCACTTGTTCGGTCAGGCCTTCCGGCATGCCGGCCTCCTCATCCCTGTACCTCTGTTCCGTCCACGCCAACGCTCATGCCCTGTGTCCATGACGACCTGCCGTGTCCGCGCCTCGCTGCCCGCCGTCATCGCTCGTCCGCCCTTCGCCGTGCCACGACCATCAGCAGCCCCGCCCCCACGAACGTGGTCAGTGCGCCGACCGGAAGGGTCAGCCGGTCCGCTTCCAACGCCGTGGCCAGCAGCCGGGACAGCAGTTGGGCGGCGGCGTCCGCCCCGCACACCACCGCCGCACCGAACAGCGCGGCGCCCGGGAGCGTGATGCGCAGGTCGGCTCCGAACACGGCCAGCGCCAGATGCGGCACCAGCAGTCCCACGAAGCCGAGCGCGCCCACCGCCGAGACCGCGCCGGCTGTCAGCGCCACCGCGCACACGAGCGCGGCGCCCCGGCCCCGGCCGGTGGCCAGACCCGCCGCCGCGGCCTGTTCGTCGCCGCAGCGCAGCAGGGTCAGCGGTCCGGCGAGCAGCCAGGCGGCCGCACCCCAGAAGGCGGCCCACGGCCAGAGCAGATTCCAGTGCTGCCACACGCGGCCCTCGGTGGAGCCGATCAACCACTGCACGACGCTGCCGAGTTCACCGGGAGCCACCAGAAGAACGACGGCGGTGAGTCCGGCGAGCACCGCCGACACCAGGACCCCGTAGACAGCGGTCTGCTCCGGGTCGCCCCGGTCCCGCCCGGCGAGCAGCCACAGCAGCCCCGCTCCGGCGAAGCCGCCGACGCAGGCCGCCACGACCACGGCCGTGGGGGACTCCCAGCCCGCGAGGCCGAGGCCGGTCGCGGCCACCGCGCCGAGCACCGCACCGGGCGTGACGCCGGTGACCTCGGGTCCGGCCAGCGGGTTGCGCAGGGCCGACTGGAGCACGAGCCCGGCCACTCCGAGGCAGGCCCCGGCGACCAGCGCCACCAGCAGCCGTGGCAACCGCAGTTGGAGCACGATGTGCTCGGCGGTGGGGTCGCCGCCGGCCCCGAGCAGCACGGCCCGTACGCCTTCGGGGGTGACGCCTCGGCCGGCGAACAGATCCGCGCAGGCGACCACCGCGACGAGTACCGCCAGGCCGCCCATCCGGATGGCCGGTGCGCGCAGGGCGCGGCGGGCCGGTCCGGGCACGGCATCGAGGAGAGTCATCGTTCCGCCTTCCGCAGGACGGGAGCGGAGACGTCCGGCGGACCCCCCGGTGCGGACGGGATCCCCGACCCGGGTGAACTCCCCGATGCGGAACGACTCCCCGGCACCGGCAGGCCCACCGGAACGGCCGCACTCCCCGGTTCGGGCGAACCCCCGGACGCGGACGGGGCCCCAGGCCCCGGGTCCCCGGCCGGCCGCCTCCCCTGTTTCAGCAGCACCACCCCGACCGGCACCCCGACCAGGGCGGTCCACGCGCCGACGGGCGTCTCGACCGGGGCCAGGGCCAGCCGGGCCGGCTGGTCGGCGCAGAGCACCACGATCGCGCCGCACACCGCCGACCGCACGAGCCACCCGGCCGCGCCGCCGTCCGGGCGGAGGCGGCGGGCCAGGTGCGGGGCGAGGAAGCCGACCCAGGCCACCGGACCGCAGACCGCGACGACGGGGGCGATGAGGACGATGGCGATGCCCAGCGCGGCCACCCGTGCCCTCTCCACCCGTACGCCCAGCGCACGGGCGTCGTCGTCGCCGAGGCGCAGCACCCCGAGCACCGGTACGCACAGCACCAGCGCCGGAACGGCCACGGCGAGCCAGGGCAGCAGACCGGTGACGTCGTCCCAGGTGCGGGCGGACAGACTGCCCAGCAGATAGCGGTAGATGAGCTGGAGGTCGAGCTGGTCGGCCATGACCATCAGCACCAGCAGTCCCGCCTGCAGCGCGGCCGCGACGGCGGCTCCGGTGAGCAGGACGGCCGACGGGCTCCGCCCGAATCCGGCGGCGACCAGCGTGAGCAGACCGCCGAGCGCCGCCCCGCCCAGGGCGAGGAACGGCTGCAGCCCGAGCGGGACGGACAGCGCCAGGACCAGCGGGGCCGCGACGCCCAGGGCGGCGCCGGAGGAGACGCCCAGCATCTCCGGCACGGCCAGCGGGTTGCGCAGGGCCTCCTGGAGGACGAGGCCCGCCGCGCCCAGGCAGGCGCCCGCGAGCAGGGCCAGGACCATGCGGGGCAGCCGCAGTTCGGTGACGACGAGCCCCGCGAGCCCGTCGGACCCCAGCGCGGCCGGGAGCCTGGCGGGTGGGACGTACGGCGTGCCGAGGCTGAGCGCGCAGACCGCGCTCGCCAGGGCCACCGCGCCCAGGCAGAGCAGCGCGACGGGCGGACGCCTCACCGCAGTGCGGCCGTCGCCTCGTCGAGGACGACGCCCAGCGACCGGGTGCCGCGCCCCTTGGCCCACACCTCGGAGTCGACCTCGATGACCTTGCCGTTCTTCACGGCGGGGATGCGTGACCAGAGGGGGTTCTTCGCCAGTTTGTCGGAGAGCTTGCCGTCCGGGGCGCCGAAGGACAGGGTCTCCACGAACAGGACGTCGACGTCCCGGGCGAGGATCTCCTCCAGGCTGTAACTCCCGTCCACGCCACGGCTCTTCCACGGGTAGTGGGAGATCTTCGGGAACAGTCCGGCCGCCACATCGGTCTCCGGGGTGGCCACGCCGAAGTTCTCGTCGCTGCCGTAGACGATCAGCGCGGTCCTGTCGCTCTTCCGCTTCTCCGCCTCCGCCAGGCGGGTGCGGAAGGTCTTCTCGGCCTTCTCGCCCTGTTCGGTGCGGCCGGTGAGCGCGGCGAGGTCCCGCAGGTAGCCGACGCTGTCCTGCCAGGATCCGGGCTGGACCGGCCAGAAGGTGGTGGCGCCCTTCAGCGCGGGGGCCAGCTTGCCGTGCGTGTCCTCCAGGCCGATCACCAGGTCGGGACGGTGGGACAGAATCGCCTCGACCTCGGGGCTGAGGAAGCCGCCGGGCACGACCGGCACCTTCGCCGCCTCCGCCTCGCCCAGGAACTCCGGGTGCGCCAGCACCTGGGAGTTGGTGGCGGTCGGGGTCATGCCCAGCTCGACGAGGATGTCGTCGCAGAGGGCGACCAGGCAGACGATCTTCTCGGGCGGCTTCGGCAGGGAGACCGTGACGCCCTTGGCGTCGGTGATCCGGGTGGTGGCCTCGATGGGCCGCACCTCCGTGCTCGTACGGGCTCCGGCACCGGCCGCCGCGGCCGGCTTCCCGGTGTCGGCGTTCTCCGTCCCGCAGCCGGCCAGCAGGCCGCCCAGTACGGCGATCGCTGCCCAGCGTCGGACTCTCAGCGCGGTTCGTGGCATCGGCGGTACCTCAACGTTCCTGTGTGGTCCCGGGGATGCGGCAGTGGCGGCGGAGCCCCGGGAGCATCCCCGCCACAAGCCGAAACCTTACACATGATTATCATTTCCAATAAAGTCAGCGCGTTCCCGCCGATGCCAGGAGTTCGTCATGCCTCATCCGCACGCCCGCCCCCGCACCGCCCGGTCCTCGCCGCAGACGCCGCCGCGCCTCCTGGTCTCCGACCATGTCGCGGGGCGGATCAGCCTGTTGGACCTTCCGGACGGCACCGAGCGGGCGGAGCTGAACCATCGGCACCTCGCCGAGCACGCGGGCTTCCTCGCCCTGCCGGACGACCTGGTCGCCTGCGTGGACGACCGGGCGGGCGAGCTGCTGGTCCTCGACCCCTACGGCCCCGGCGCGGACCGGCCGCTGATCCGGCGGCGGATACCGGTCGCCATCCCCGCCGAGCATCTGGCGGCGGATCCGGGCGGCCGGCAGCTCGTGGTGACCACCGGCCTCGGCCGTAACGAGGAGGCCTGGACGGGACTGCTGACCGCCGTCGACCTCGACGCACCGGACGGCGCCGTCGCCGTACGCGTACGGGGGCGTACCGGCGAGCCGGGTGTCACGGTCCTCGGCGGACCGTCCCCGCTCGTGGTGCTGCGCCACCGGGAACCGGGCGAACTGCTGGTCCACCGGCACCGCGACCTGATGCGCTCGGCCCCCGCCTGCCCGCCGGCCGGCCCGGTCCGGCGGATCGCCCTGCCCGACGACGACGGACACGGCGATGCCCACGACCCGCTCACCGGGCGGATGTTCGCCGCCGCCGGCTCGGGGGTGCATCGCGCGCGGCGGGAGGGGGACGACCTCGCGCCCGAGGCTCCCCTGTCCTGGTCCGCCGACGGCCGGTCCGGCGGGCGCGGCTACTACCTGCGGCTCGACCCCGTACGGCGCATGCTCTGGTCCTGTGTGCGCGGCGGTTCGGGTGACCCCGGGCAGTGGCCCGACTGGTCCAACGACGCCTGGTGGCACCACCTCGACACGGGCGTCACGGGCCGGCTGGACCTGGGTCCGGGGCTGGTCTTCCGGCTCGCGGTGACCGCCCGCCACATCGCGTACACCCGGGTCCACCCGGACGGCGACGAACTCATCCTGCTCACCGCTCCCCCGGTCGCCGGAGCCCGCCCGGCGGTGAGCGCTCGGCTGCCCCTGCCCGCCATGTCCGGCGCGCCCCGGCCCGGCGGCACCCCCTGGGACGGAGTGCAGCGCCGGGCCGTCGCCGCCTCCCCCGGCGGCGGCCTGGTCGCGGTCAGCCGCGGCGGCCACGGCGAGGTCCACATCTTCGACGCGGACCGGGCGGCCCAGGTCACGACCCTGACCGTCCCGACGCCCCTGGACGACGGCGGCCACCTCGCCCTGCTCACCCCCGGGGACGGGGCGCACGCCGATCCGGTCGGCCGCTGAGGGCGAGGTCGCGGGTGGCGGCGGGCGGTGGCGGACCCCGTCCCGCCACCGCCCGCCGGCCTCCGCTCGCTCAGCCCGGCGTCACCGGGAAGGCGGCCGGTGCTACCAGGAGGACTTGGTCACCCCTGGCAGGAATCCCGCGTGGGCCTGTTCGCGCATCCGGACCCGGGAGAGGCCGAACTTGCGCAGATACCCCCGGGGCCTGCCGTCGACGCTGTCCCGGTTGCGGACCCGCGTGGCACTGGCATCGCGCGGCTGACGCCGCAACTCCTCGACCGCGGCAGCCCGTTCGCGCTCCGGCGTGCCGGGCCGGCGGATGATCTCCTTGAGCTCGGCCCTGCGGGCCGCGTACCGCTCGACGGTCTCCCGGCGGCTGTCGTTCCGTGCGATCTTGCTCTTCTTCGCCATCAGACCCTCTCCCCCCGCGCACGGATGCGCGCGACCGCGGCTTCGATGCCGATGCTGTCGATCGTCTTGATCGCCCGGGCACTCAGCGTGAGGCGCACGTACCGCCCCTCACCGGGCAGCCAGTACCGCTTGCGCTGGACATTCGGGTCGAACCGGCGGGATGTCCGGCGGTGCGAATGGGAGATGTTGTTGCCGAATCCCGGCTTCGAGCCGGTCAGTTGGCAGTGGGCGGACATGAAAGTTACCTACCTCTCCTTCGGCGCATCCATTATTGAAAATGGAAACCATTGCCATATAGTAGCGCCCATGGCTCGCAACGAAGTACGCCCGGTCATCAAGCTCCGCTCCACCGCGGGGACCGGCTACACCTACGTCACCCGCAAGAACCGGCGGAACGACCCCGACCGGATGGTGCTGCGCAAGTACGACCCGGTCGCCCGCCGCCATGTCGACTTCCGCGAGGAGCGCTGAAGCTCCCGCTCCCCCGACGCCCGACCCTGAAGCACACCCCTAGGACACCGCCATGAAGCCCGGAATCCACCCCTCGTACGGCCCCGTCGTCTTCCGCGACAGGGCCGCCGACTTCGCGTTCCTGACCCGTTCGACCATGACCAGCGACCGCACCGTCGTGTGGGAGGACGGCAACACCTACCCGGTGGTCGATGTGGAGATCTCCTCCGCGAGCCACCCCTTCTACACCGGCACCGCCCGCGTCCTGGACACCGCCGGACGCGTGGAGCGCTTCGAGCGCCGTTACGGACGCGGTGAGGCCCGGTGAGCGAGCACCGTACGAAACTGCCCGTCGTCATCGTCTGCGGTCTGCACTCCGAGGCGCGCCGCGATGTGGTGGAGGGGCTGCTGCGGGAGGTTCCGCACAGCGTCGCGCTCCACCACGATCTGGCGACGGCCACCGGCGGAACGGTCCGCCGCTCCCTGCGGGACGCCGGGGGCGAGCTGACTTCCGGCGAAACGCCGCTGGTCAACGAATGCGCCTGCTGCGCGCTGCGCGAGGACCTCGTGCCCGAACTCGAACGGCTCGCGGAGGACGGGGTGACCCGCCTCGCCGTTGTGGAACTCTGGGACTCCGTCGAGCCGAAGTCCATGGCCGAGGTGATCGCCGCGCACACCACCGCCGCCGAGGTGACCAATGTGTTCGCGGCGGTCGACCCCACCCTCGTCCTGGCCTGCCTCTCCAACGGCGACGACCTGGCCGAGGCCGGTCTAGCGGCGGCGCCCGGCGACCGGCGGACCATCGGCGACACCTGGGCCCGGCAGGTGGAGTACGCCCCCGTCCTCGCCGTGGCGCCCAGCCCGGCGGCCGACGACGAGGACCGTGCGCTGATCCGGCAGCTCCATCCGACAGCACGTCAGGCAGCTGCCGGGTCGGCGGAGTTGGCCCGTCTCGCGTTCGCCGGGTTCGACGTGGAGGCGGCGGACGCGGGGCAGCACCCTGCCTGCGCCCTGCTTCCGCAGGAGGCGGAGGAGGCCGGGGTGGGCACGCTCGTCTGGCGGCGGCACCGGCCCTTCCACCCCGAACGACTCCTCGACGCGCTGGAGGACCTGAGCTGCGCCGCGGCCCGCAGCCGGGGCCGGTTCTGGCTCGCGGACCGGCCCGACACACTGCTCTCCTGGGATGCCGCGGGCGGCGCGCTCTGCGTGGAGAACACCGGACCCTGGCTCGCCTCGCTCCCGGACGCCGCCTGGTCCATGGTGCCGCCCTACCGGCGGGCCGCCGCGGCGCTGGACTGGCACCCCGAGCACGGCGACTGCTGCCAGCACCTGGTCTTCGTCTCCCCCGGCCTCGACCGTGACGGTCTGACCGGGCTGCTGGACTCCTGCCTGCTCACGGACGAGGAGTACGGCTCCGGGCGGGAGGCGTGGAAGAGCCTGCCCGCCGCGTTCGACGCGCTCCTCGACCCGGTCCACTGAGCCGGCCCGTATCGCCCGCACACCGGAACCACGCAGTACGCCGCCCCGCCGAACACCCCGAACACATCGAGCACGAGGAAGACTCATGGCCCGTCAGCAGGACCCCCGCAAGCCGCTCAAGAACCGGCCGAACCCCCTGGACGCCGCCAGGATCACGTACATCGACTACAAGGACACCGATCTGCTGCGGCGATTCATCTCCGACCGGGGAAAGATCCGCAGCCGGCGGGTCACCCGGATCAGCGCCCGGCAGCAGCGGCAGATGGCCGCCGCCATCAAGAACGCCCGCGAGATGGCCCTGCTCCCGTACACGGGATCCGCGGCAGCCAAGTAGCGCGAACGCGCCCCCGCCCCGGAATTCTCCCTGCGGCGGGGGCGCGTTCGCGGCTCGGGATGCAGCACGGCGGCAGTCCGAGCACCATGGACGCATGGGCAGAGACATCCCGGAGAAGGGCGCCCCCGGTCCGAGGTCCTCGGATCCGGGAACGGCGGCCCGGCAGGGCGGCCCGCCGAACCAGGGACTCGCTCTCGCGGCCATGCTGTTCGCCGTGTCGATGACGTTCATCGACCAGACCATCGTCGCGATCGCCGCCCCGGACATCATCGACGAACTCGGGCTCACCTCCTCGCAGATGCAGTGGGTCGTCAACGCCTATCTGCTGACGCTGGCCGCCTTCTTCGCCCTGGGCGGAAGGCTGTCCGACATCTTCGGGCACCGACGCGTGATGCTGATCGGCACCCTGGTCTTCGTCATCGCCTCCGCGTTGTGCGGAGCTGTGCCCTCCGGGGACTTCGCGCAGGCCTGGCTGATCGGCTTCCGGGCCGTCCAGGGCATCGGCGCCGCACTGATGTTCCCCGCCGCACTCGCCGTGGTCATCGCCGTCTTCCCGGTGGAGCGGCGGGGCCGGGCGCTGGCGCTGTTCTTCGGGGTGTCCGGGGCGCTCACCGCGGTCGGGCCGCTGCTCGGCGGCTGGCTCACCGCGTGGACCTGGCGGGCGATCTTCTGGGTCAACGTGCCGATCGCCGTCATCGCCGTCGTACTGGCGCTGCTGGCGCATATCCCGGACCGGGCCCGCCGCGAGCCGCTGGACCTGCCCGGCGCCGCGCTGGTCGCCGTCGGCATGGGGCTGACGGTGCTCGGTCTGCAGCAGGCGGGGACCTGGGGCTGGGACTCCGTCGCCACCTGGGCTTGTATCGCGGGCGGGCTGCTGGTACTGGCGGTGTTCTGCCGGTACGAGCTGCGCACCCGCTTCCCGTTGATCAAACTGCGGGTCTTCCGCGATCTGGCGTTCCGCGTCGACAACGCCGTGCTGTTCTTCGCCATGATGGCGTTCGTCCCGGTGTTCTTCTTCGCCTCCGTGTACGCGCAGGTCTCGCTGAGCGCCTCGCCGAACCAGGCCGCGCTGTACCTCCTCTACTTCTTCATCGGCTTCGGGCTCGCCTCCCAGTGGGGCGGCCGGATCCTCGACAAGCGCGGCGCACGGCCGGCGATGAAGCTCGGCACGGCGCTCGGTGCGGTCGGGTTCGCCCTGTGGGCGGGGAAGTTGACCTCCCTGTCCATGCACGACCAATGGCTGTACGCGGCCATGGCGGGCGCGGGGATCGGACTGCTGCTGGCGCCTGCCTCGACGGACGCGGTGAACCGGGCGATCGACGCCTCGTACGGCGAGGTCACCGGCATCACCCAGACGGTGCGCAACTTCGCCGCCAGCATCGGTCTTGCCGTCTACGGCACCATGCTGACCCATACGACGATCACCAAGGTGGACGAGACGCTGCGGAGCAAGGGCCTGCCGGACGGCGAGTCGCGCGACATCGCCGAGTCCGTCGCGCAGTCGGTGACCGGTCACGCGGACTCCCGGGGGCCGTCCGGCTCCGGGCCGGTGGCCGAGACCGTACGGGACTCGATGGCCGCGATCCGGATGGACTTCGCCCAGGCGAACCAGTGGGTGTTCTACGGGATGGCCATCGCGCTGGCCGTGGCGTTCCTGATCTCGCTGCGCCATCCGGGCACGCGGGTGACGCAGGAGTCCTCCGACCGGCCGAGCGGATCGTAGGGGGTCCAATCGACCGGGGCGGGTCGCTGCCGGCCGCGGCGGAAACGGCTCGGGCGACCGCGTGGCTCCCGGTCGTCGTGGACGGGGGCGTGTGCGGGGCACGCCGGGTGGGGCGGGTCGCCGGACGCGGTCGGGCGGGGAGGACGGTGTCGTGCTCCATCACTCCGGCGTCGGCACGCCCCGGTGGATCAGAAGGCGAAGACGGCGTTGTCGTTCATGTTGCCCGCCATCTCGCAGGCGTTGCCGTACGTGGAGCTGAACCGGACCGGCTTGCCCTGCCAGACGCCGTGGGCGGTCACCACGACCGGGTCCCACTGACGGGTGCAGGTCCGGTTCGACGGGCCGGCGGTCAGTTCGGAGAACTTGCCCTGGACCTCTGCCAGTTCCTTGCAGGCCGCGGCGGGCGTGGGGTGTGTTCCCTCGGCGGTGGGGGCGCAGGTGAGCGTGACGGCCCGCTCGACGGTGGCGGTCAGCGGGTCCTCGCCCCGGGCGACGGTGAGGACGAGCGCCGAGGGAGCGTAGAGGCTCTCCGCCTTCACCGGTGCGGCCTGTGCGGCGGTGGCCGCGAACCCGCCGAGCAGAAGGGTGCTCGCCGTGACGGTTGCGAAGATGGCGTGAGGGTTGCGTCGCATTGGTGAAAACTCCTTGGTCGGGTGCCTGATTGCGGTCAGGAGTCTTACGCATGCGGAAAGTAGGCGCACATCGACGGCCAGCTTCCAGCCGCAGACGCACGTTCGAACCGACCGAATGGTCATTCGGGCAGCTCAGGTGCCTCGCGCAAGCCGTCCAGCATATGGACAGACTTCGGCGGTTCAATCCGAAACGACCGTTTGACCTGCGGATACTCCGAAGCGCTTCGATGCACCAAACCGCTGCTTCGGCCGGAAAGTACCGCCGTCCGGGGGTTCGCGCAGCAGATCACCCCCTCCGGCCACCCCACCGGAGGCGGGCGCCCGCCGACCGGTCGACCGCCCGCGGATCACACGGAGGACACAATTCCGGATCCCGCTTGACCTGGTGAACTTAGGCCAGGCTAACCTCACTGCGTGATCGCTCCTGCCCTCGACCGAGAAGACCCACCGCCGCGTCGGCGCTCCGCGCCCGCTGCCGGTGCACCCGCCGTGACCGCCGCTGCCGGTCCCGGCGCGGACCCCGAACCCGACGCCGGCCTGGACGCCCGCGACCTGACGATCGCGTACGACCGTACGGACGTCGTCCACGGGGCCGACCTCCGGCTGCCGCGCGGTCGTGTCACCGCGCTCATCGGGCCGAACGGCAGCGGGAAGTCCACCCTGTTGCGGGCCGTGGCCCGGCTGCACAAGGCCCGTACCGGCACCGTGACCGTGGCGGCCCAGGCCGAGGACGCCGCGCCCGTCGACGCGCTCGCCCTGTCGCGCTCCGACTTCGCCCGCCGCGTCACCCTGCTCGCGCAGAGCCGGAACGCACCGGCCGGGCTCAGCGTGCGCGACGTGGTCGGATTCGGCCGCCACCCCTACCGGGCCGGGCTCCGGGGGTCCGACCCGGACGGGGCCCGGATGGTCGAGCACGCGCTGGCCGTCACCAACCTCGCCGAGTTCGCCGACCGCGGGGTGGAGAGCCTGTCCGGCGGGCAGTTGCAGCGCGTCTGGTTCGCCTGCTGCCTGGCCCAGGACACCGACGTCCTCCTTCTCGACGAGCCGACGACCTATCTCGACCTGCGCTACCAGGTGGAGATCCTCGACCTCGTCCGCGATCTGGCCGACACCCACGGCGTCACCGTCGGGGTCGTGCTGCACGACCTGGACCAGGCCGCCGCCGTGGCCGACCAGGTCGTCCTGCTCGCGTCCGGGCGGATCGTCGCCGCCGGCACGCCCGCCGAGGTGTACGCCCCCGAGCGGCTCAGCGACGCCTACGGCATACGCATCGACGTCGAACCCGACTCCTCCACCGGCATCCCGCGCACCCGCGCGGTCGGCCGCCACCACCTTCGTTCCGAAAGGCCCTGAACACCCTCATGAAGAACCAGCACCTGACGTGGCCCGTCCTCGCCGCCGCGGCCGCGCTCGCCCTCACGGCCTGCGGCACCACCGAGGCCCCGAAGAAGGAGTCCGCCGGGGACAGCGCGGTGACGGTCACCGACTCCCGCGGCAAGAAGGTCACCCTCGACGGACCGGCCGAGCGCGTCGTCGGCACCGAGTGGAACGTCGTCGAGACGCTCGTCACCCTCGGCGTCCAGCCGGTCGGCGTGGCCGACGTCAAGGGCTACACCGCGTACGACAAGGCCGCGCCGCTCACCAAGGGCGTCAAGGACATAGGCACCCGGGGCGAGCCCAGCGTCGCCACCGTCGCCGCGCTCAAGCCCGACCTCATCGTCGCCACCACCGACCTGTCCGACTCCGCCATCGCGCAGCTGTCCAAGGCCGCCCCGGTCGTCGTGGTCCGCTCCGCCGACGCGAGCCGTCAGATCGACCAGATGATCGACACGGTCAACCTCATCGCCGAGGCCACCGGCACCGAGGACAAGGCCAAGTCGGAGGTCGACTCCTTCCGCAAGGCGGTCGCGGACGGGAAGAAGAAGCTCGCGGACGCCGGTCTCGACGGCGAGAAGGTCGCCTTCGCCGACGGCTGGCAGGAGGGCAACCAGGTCTCGGTCCGCCCGTACGTCAAGGGCTCGCTGCTCTCCGACGTCAACACCGAACTCGGCCTCGTCGACCCGTGGAAGCTCAAGGGCGACAAGGCCTACGGTCTGGCCGCGACCGATGTCGAGGGCCTCACGAAGATCGGCGACGCGCAGTTCGCGTACATCGCCAACGACTCCGACGGCGGCGACCCGTTCGCCGACGGCCTCAAGGACAACGCGGTGTGGAAGTCCCTCCCGTTCGTCAAGAACGACGAGGTCCACCGGCTGCCCGACGGCGTCTGGATGTTCGGCGGCACCGCGTCGATGCGCGAGTACATCGACGCCCTCGTCGGTGCGCTGACCGACTGACGATGAGCACACGCACCACAACCGTCCCGCCCGCCCCCGTGAAGACGGTGGCGGGCGCGGCCGGTCCGGCCGGGGCCGTCGCCCCGGTGACGGCCGGCCCACCGGCCCGTCGCGGCCGGATGCTTCTCCTGGCGCTCGCGGGGCTGCTCGCCCTGGCCGCCCTCGCGGTCACCCATGTGAGCCAGGGCACCGCCGCCGTCGATCTGCACACGCTCTGGCAGCTCGCGACCGGCTCGTCCTCCGACCGGACGGCCCACGAGCAGACGGCCGCCGTGGTGCTGGACTCCCGGCTGCCCCGGCTCGCCGCGGGGCTCCTCGTCGGCTGCGCGCTCGGCGCGGCGGGCGCCGCCCTCCAGTCGGTGTCGCGCAACATGCTGGCCTCCCCCGACACGCTCGCCGTGAACGCGGGCGCGTATCTCGCGGTGGTCACCGTCGCCGCGTTCGGCATCTCGCTGCCCGCGCTGCCGGCCGGGGCCACCGCGTTCCTCGGCGGGCTCCTCGCGGCGGGGGTCGTCCTCGGTCTGTCGCGGGCGGGGGCCGGGCCGATCCGGCTGGTGCTTGCGGGATCCGCGCTCACCCTCGCCCTGTCCGGGCTGAGCGGGATGCTGCTGCTCCTGCGCTCCCAGCAGACGACCGGACTGTTCGCGTGGGGCAACGGTTCGCTCGCCCAGATCGGCATGCAGTCCATCGACCGGCTGACCCCGGCCGCGCTCCTGGCGTTCGCCGGGCTCATGCTGATGGGCCGCCGCCTCGACATCCTCGCCCTCGGCGACGACGGCGCGGCGGTCGTGGGGGTGAGCCCCCGGCTGACGCGCAGCATCGCGGTGATCCTCGCGGTGCTGCTGGCGGCGGTGTCGGTGGCGGTGGCGGGGCCGGTCGGCTTCGTCGGCCTGTGCGCGCCCGCCGTGGTCCGGCTGCTCAGCACCTGGATCCCGGGCCTGGTCCGGCACCGGGCGTTCATCCCCGCGTCGGCGCTCGCGGGTGTGCTCGTGGTGCTCGGCGCGGATGTGCTGCTGCGTGCGGTGTTCGGCGCCCAGGCGGGGGCGGAGGTGCCCACCGGCATCGTCACGACGTGTTTCGGCGCGCTCGTTCTGGTCGTCCTGGCCTACCGGTCGCGCGACATGGGCTCGGACAGCGGCTCGACGGCGTTCGCCCGGCTGCGCAGCCGGCGCGCGTTCGTCCTCACCCTGACGGTGACGGTCGTGGCGCTGCTCGGCGCGGTGGTGGCGGCGACGCTGTTCGGCGACGCGACGCTGCTCCTGGGCGATGTGGGCAACTGGCTCACCGGCCGTTCCGGCCAGTTGGTCACGTACATCCTCGACACGCGCGTCCCCCGGGTCGTCGCCGCCCTGCTGGCCGGTGCGGCGCTGGCCGTCGCGGGCGCCGTCGTCCAGGCGGTGTCGCGCAATCCGCTCGCGGAGCCGGGCGTCCTGGGCGTCGTCAGCGGGGCCGGGGTGGGGGCGGTGGCCGTCCTCACCTTCGTACCGCTGGCGAGCTTCTGGTTGATCAGCGGCTCCGCGCTGGCCGGTGCGGCGGCCGCGGCGGGGCTGGTGTTCGGTCTTGCCGCGCGGCGTGGTCTGGAGCAGAACCGGCTGGTGCTGATCGGTATCGGGGTCCAGGCGGGCGCGGGCGCGTTCGTCAGTCTGCTGATCGTGCTGACCGATCCGTACAACGAGACGAAGGCGCTGGCCTGGCTCGGCGGGTCGACGTACGGCCGGACGTTCCCGGAGCTGATTCCGGTGCTGGTGGCTCTGGTCGTCGCGCTGCCCGTTCTCGTGGTGATGCGCCGTGAACTGGACCTGATCGGGCTGGACAACGAGACACCCGCCCTGCTCGGCGTACGGATCGGGGCCACCCGGCTGGGTCTGCTGAGCCTCGCCGTCCTCCTGACGGCGGGGGCCGTCGCGGCGGTCGGCGTGATCGGGTTCGTCGGCCTGGTCGCCCCGCACGCGGCACGCGCCCTGGTGGGCCGCCGTCATGTGCGGGTCGTTCCGCTGAGTGCGCTGCTCGGCGCGCTGCTGGTGGTCGTGTCCGACACGGTCGGCCGGACGATCATCGCTCCGGCGCAGATCCCGGTCGGACTCCTCACCGCCGTGATCGGGGCGCCCTACTTCATCTGGCTGCTCTGGCGTTCACGGCGCGAGGGCTGACGGCGGCGCGGCCCGTCGCGCGGGCGTCGAACGCTTCGAGCGAGTGCCCGCGTTCTCCATCGCCGGTCTCCCGCTGCCGGAGGGCGCGCTGGACCTGGAAGGCGCGGCGGGCGGCTGGGTCTCTTCGCTGGTGCAGCACACGCTGCCCCTCTCCGCCGCCGACCGTCGGCGCCTGCGCGCACGTGCCCGGGCGCTGGCCGCGCAACCGCGCCCCGCACGGACGCTTGTGCGGCCCCCGCAGGACGCCGGTCCGCCGGGTTTCGGCTCGCTGCTGGTACGGGAGCTGGCCGACGCGGCCGAGGCGCTCGACCGCGGCTGAGGAGCATCGGCCCCAAGAGCGCGCGTACGCCGTACCGGCGGTGCCTGACCGCCGGTACGGCGTACGTCTCTCGTCCGGGCGGGCTCAGACCGCGAAGCGGTGGCTCCCCGAGCCGACGGCGAACACCGCGCAGCCGTCCTCCAGCCGCAGGAACCGGGCGCCGGTGTGCGTCACGTCCTCGGCCCGGCCCGCCGGGATCCACACCTCTGCGGTGGTGTTCACGGGGAGGCCCACGGTCAGGTGGAAGCGGCCCTTCTCCGCCTTCCAGTCGGTGGTGACCGGCCCGTGGAGGGAGGCGAAGCGGCCCCGGGCGCGGGTGATGCCGCCGCCGGGCCGGGGCCGCACGGTGACCTCGCGGAAGCCGGGTGCGGCGGGGGCGATGCCCGCGATGTGGGCGTACATCCACTCCCCCACCGAGCCGTACGCGTAGTGGTTGAAGGAGTTCATCCCGGCGTCCTGGAAGCTGCCGTCGGGCTTGATGGAGTCCCAGCGCTCCCACATGGTCGTGGCCCCGCGGTCGATCTGGTAGCCCCAGCTCGGGAAGGTGCGCTGGAGCAGCAGGCGGTACGCCACATCGGTGTGCCCGGTGTCGGTGAGGACGGGGAGCAGGCGGGGGGTGCCGAGGAAGCCCGTGGACAGATGCCAGTCCTTCGCCTCGATGAGGGCGACCAGGCGGTCGGCCGCGGTGGTGCGTTCCTCGGTGCTCAGGAGGTCCATGGAGAGCGCCAGCACGTAGGCGGTCTGGGTGTCGCCCTTCACCCGGCCGCCGTCGGTGACGTACGCGGTACGGAAGGCCTCGCGGACCTCCGCGAACAGCGCGGTGTACGGGGCCGGGTCCTTGCCCAGGACCCGGGCGGTACGGGCCACGAGGTCGGCGCTGTGGGCGTAGTAGGCGGTGGCGATGACGTCCTTGGGGGTGTCGTCGGCGATGTTCAGCCAGTCGCCGTAGCCGGTGGCGGGCCGCAGCCGTCCGGTGCTGTGGGCCTCCAGGTAGTCGAGCCACTTCAGCATCGAGGGCCAGGCCGCCTCCAGGACCCGGGTGTCGCCGTACGCCTGGTAGAGGGCCCAGGGGACGGTGACGCCCGCGTCGCCCCAGCCGGCCGACCCCGCGCCGAGGCCCTCGACGTGCGGCGCGACGTCCGTGAAGGCTCCGTCGGCGGTCTGGTCGTCCTGGAGGTCGCTCAGCCATTTGCCGAGGAACCGCGCGGACTCCATCGCGTACGCGGCGGTGGGCGCGAAGACGTTGATGTCGCCGGTCCAGCCGAGGCGTTCGTCGCGGGCGGGGGTGTCGGTGGGGATGGAGAGGAAGTTGCCGCGCAGGCCCCAGGTGATGTTGCTGTGGAGCTGGTTGAGCATCGGGAGGTTCGTCTCGAACTCCATGGTGAGGGGCGCGTCGGTGTGGATCACCCGCCCGACGACGGCGTCCAGCGGAGGCTTGCCCGGATAGCCGGTCACTTCGACGTAGCGGAAGCCGTGGAAGGTGAAGCGCGGCTCGTACGTCTCGCGGCCGCCGCCCTTGAGGGTGTAGTGGTCGGTCGCGGCGGCGGTGCGGAGGTTGGTGGTGTAGACGGTGCCGTCGGGGTTCAGCACCTCGGCGTGGCGCAGCCGTACGGTGGTGCCGGCCCGGCCGGTGACGCGCAGGCGTGCGGTGCCGACCATGTTCTGGCCGAGGTCGAAGACGAAGACGCCGGGGCGGGGTTCGGTGATCTTCCGGGCCTTCAGCTCCTGGATGACGCGGCAGGGGCCGTCGGGCTCCGCGACCAGTTCGGCGGTGACCTCCTCCTCGGCGGGCACGGCCTTCGCCCAGGCGGCGTCGTCGAAGCCGGAGCGCAGCCAGCCGCCGGTCTCCAGGCGGGCGTCGTAGGTCTCGCCGGTGAGGAGGTCCGCCAGGGTGATCGGCCCGGTGGCGGCCCGCCAGTCGGTGCCGGACAGCACCCGCTCGGTGCTGCCGTCCCGGTAGGTGACCTCCAACTGTCCGAGGAAAGCCGGGTGTTCGCCGTACTGATGCGGGCCGAACATGCCGACGTTGCCCGCATACCAGCCCGTGGCCAGCTCCACGCCGAGGGTGTTGGCCCCGGAGGTGAGCAGCTCGGTGACGTCATGGGTCTGGTACTGGATCCGCCGGGCGTAGTCGGTCCAGCCCGGGGCGAGGCGGTCCGTGCCGACGCGCTTGCCGTTGAGGTGGGCCTCGTACAGACCGAGGGCCGTGGAGTAGAGCCGGGCCCGTGCGACGGGCTTGCGGCGCAGCCGGAACTCGTGGCGCAGCTGGGCGACGGGCGCGTAGGCGGGAGCGACCTTCCCCCAGGGGCCGGAGCCCCATGCGGCGAGGACCTTCGCGGCGGGCCAGGACCCGTCGTCGTAGTCCAACGCCTGCCAGTCGCCCGCGGGTTCGGCGTCGGCGGCCTTCCAGCCGTCGCCGGTGGCGATGGTGCGTACGCCGTCGGCGGTGGTCAGCTCCAGGACCCCGAGCAGTCCGGCGGGGCCGGTGACCTCGTTGGTCGCGGCGACGGCGAGGATGTGGCGGCCGGGGGTCAGCCGTTCGGTGACGTCGGTGACCGAGGGGCGGCTCCAGGCCCTGGCGACCTCGTCCGGTTCGGCCCGCGCCACTTCCGTACCGTCGAGGTGGGCGATGTACCCGTCGTCGGCGGTGAGCACCAGCCGGGCCCGGGTCACCCCCTCCGGTACGTCGAACGCGCCCCGGAACCACCGGGTCGCGGCCGGGGCGCTGCTCGCCGGGTCGCCTTCCGGGAACCAGATCCAGGAGGCCTCGTCCAGGGCGGGGGCGCCGACGAGGGAGGCGGGCGCCCCGATCCAGTCGGCGGACCAGTCCGAGGCCTCGGTGAGCCCGGTCTCCCACCAGGCGGGTGCGGACCAGCCGGAGACCTGGCCCCGGTCGTCCCAGACCCGCACGGTCCAGTAGTAGCGGGTGCGGGAGCGCAACTCCGGACCGGCGTACGTCACTTGGGCCGATTCGGCGGACTCGACCTTTCCGCTGTCCCACACGTCGGGCCGCTCCAGGGCCCGTTCGCTGAGCGCGACGCGGATCTGGTACGCGCTCTGTGTGCGGCCCGGCGCGGTGGCGGTGAGCGGCCAGCCGAGGCGCGGGCGGGCGGCGCCGAGGCCGAGCGGGTTCTTCACGTACTCGGCGGTCGAGCCGCCCACCCGGAGCCCCTTGGCTCCTTGCGCACCGCGTTCCGCGGCGTGTGCGGGTGGGACGGCTCCGGCGATGAGGGTGGTTCCCAGGGCGGTGGCGGTCGTGCTGAGCAGTCGTCGTCGGCTGATCACACTCGGCTCCGATTCGGCGAGGGGAAGGGACGGGAAGGGAAGGGACGGTGGTGGGGCGGGTGAACGGTCAAGCGTGCAGACGGCGCGCGCCTTCGGTGCGGCGCGCGGCCGCCTCCCAGGCCGCCGGGTCTCCCGACGGCTCGTAACGGGTCAAGGGCTGGGTACGGGCGATGAGTTCACGGCTGGAGGCGAGGTCGCCGGGCAGGCCGTGGGCGCGTGCCTGGACGAGGACGTTGCCGAGGGCGGCCGCCTCGGCGGGGCCGGCCACGACCGGCAGCCCGCAGGCGTCGGCGGTGAGTTGGCACAGCAGCGCGTTGCGTGCCCCGCCGCCGACGATGTGCACGACGTCGACCGCGCGGTCGGCCAGGCGCTGCGCCTCGTGGATCGCGCGCCGGTGGGCGAGGGCCAGCGAGTCGAGGATGCAGCGCGTGGTCGCGCCCGCGGTCGCGGGCTCGGGCTGGCCGGTCGCCCGGCAGGCGGCCGCGATGCGTTCGGGCATGTCTCCGGGGGCCAGGAACTCCGGTGCGGCCGCGTCCACGACGGACCGCAGGGCGGGAGCACGGGCGGCCTCGGCGAGCAGGGATGTCACATCCTCCCGGCCCCAGGTGCGCATGCACTCCTGGAGCAGCCACATGCCCATGATGTTGCGCAGGAAGCGGACGGTGCCGTCGATGCCCAGCTCATTGGTGAAGTTCGCCTCGCGGCTCGCCTCGGTGGTGACGGGTGCGTCCAGTTCGAGTCCGGCCAGGGACCAGGTGCCGGTGCAGAGGTAGGCGAAGCGCTCGCCCCGCGCGGCCGGGACGGCGGCGACGGCGGATGCGGTGTCGTGCGAACCGACGGTCGTGACCGGTACGGGACCGGGCAGCCCGGTCAGCTCCTGGACCAGGGGCAGCGTCGAACCTGCGGGGTCGCCGGGGCGGCGGAGCGGGGCGAAGAGCCCGAGGTCGATGCCGAGGCGGCCGGCCAGGCCGTGGTGCCAGTCGCCGGTGCGCGGGTCGATGAGCTGGGTGGTGGAGGCGTTGGTGAGCTCGGTGCCCTGTTCGCCCGTGAGCCAGTACGTCAACAGGTCCGGTATCAGCAACAGCCTTTGCGCGGCTGCGAATTGTGGTGTGCCGCGGGCGGCGGCGAGTTGGTAGAGCGTGTTGAACGGGGCGTACTGGATGCCGGTCGCCCGGTACAGCTCCTCGGGCGGGACCGTGGCCCACACCTTCTCCGGGACGCCTTCGGTGCGGCGGTCACGGTAGTGGACGGGGTTGCCGAGGAGGGCCCCGTCGGCGTCGAGGAGGCCGTGGTCCACCGCCCAGCTGTCGATGCCGAGGGAGTCGACCGGGCCCGCCGCGCGCAGCCCGTCGAGCACTCCCCGGTAGAGGCCGAGGATGTCCCAGCGCAGGCCTTCCGGCAGGTGGACGGGCCGGTTGGGGAAGCGGTGGACCTCGGTGAGCTCCAGGGTGTCGGGGCCGACGCGGCCGACCATGACCCGGCCGCTGGAGGCTCCCAGGTCGGCCGCGGCGAGGGTCCGCGTGGGCGCGCTCATCGCAGGAAGGCCCCGGCGACCCCGGCGTCGACGGGGATGTGGAGGCCGGTGGTGTGGGTCAACTCGCCGCCGGTGAGGGCGAACACGGCGTTCGCGACGTGTTCGGGCAGCACTTCGCGCTTGAGGAGGGTGCGTTGGGCGTAGAACTCGCCGAGCTTCTCCTCCTCGATGCCGTACGTCGCGGCGCGCTGCGCCCCCCAGCCGCCGGCGAAGATGCCGGAGCCGCGTACGACTCCGTCCGGGTTGACTCCGTTGACACGGATGCCGTCCGCGCCCAACTCGGCTGCGAGCAGACGCACTTGGTGGGCCTGGTCGGCCTTGGCGGCGGAGTAGGCCACGTTGTTCGGACCGGCGAAGACGGCGTTCTTGGAGGCGATGTAGACGAGGTCGCCGCCGAAGCCCTGGGCGCGCATGACGCGCGCCGCCTCACGGGCCACGAGGAAGGAGCCCCTGGCCATGATGGCGTGCTGGAGGTCCCAGTCCTGGGCCGTGGTCTCCGCCAGGGGCTTGGAGATGGAGATGCCCGCGTTGTTCACCACCAGGTCGACGCCGCCGAAGGCGAGTGCCGCGGCCGCGAAGGCGTCGGCGATCTGTTCCTCGCTGGTGACGTCGACGGTGACGGCCACCGCCCGGTCGGGGCCGCCCAGTTCCTCGGCGACGGCGGCCCCGCTCCCGGCGTCCAGGTCCGCGACGACCACACAGGCGCCCTCCGCGACGAGGCGGCGGGCGATGGCCCTGCCGATGCCGCTGCCCGCGCCGGTCACCAGGGCGACCCGGGTGGCCAGCGGCTTCGGCTTCGGCATCCGCCGGAGTTTGGCCTCCTCCAGCGCCCAGTACTCGATGCGGAACTTCTCCGACTCCTCGATCGGCGCATAGGAGGAGACGGCTTCCGCGCCGCGCATCACGTTGATCGCGTTGAGGTAGAACTCCCCTGCCACACGGGCGGTCTGCTTGTCCTTGCCGAAGCTGAACATGCCCACCCCGGGGATCAGCACGATCGCCGGGTCCGCGCCCCGCATCGGGGGTGAGCCGGGCTCCGCGTGACGGGTGTAGTAGGCGGCGTACTCCTCCCGGTAGTCGGCGTGCAGCTCGCCCAAGCGGCTTACGGCGTCGGTGAGTTCGGCGGTTGGCGGGAGGTCCAGGACCAGCGGCCTGACTTTGGTGCGGAGGAAGTGGTCCGGGCAGGAGGTGCCCAGCGCCGCGAGCCTCGGGTGCTCGGTGCGGGCGAGGAAGTCCAGGACCGCGTCGGAGTCGTCGAAGTGCCCGACCTGGGTGCGGTCCTGGGAGGCGAGCGCGCGGATGTACGGGGCGAGGGCGGCGGCCCGTACACGGCGTTCGGCCCGGGGCAGCGCCTCGTACCCGTCGAGGACCGGCCCGAACGGCTCGGGCCTGCCGCGCTCGGCGAGGAACGCCTCGGCGGTACGGATGATGTGGAGCGCGTTGGCCTCGCACTCCTCGGACGTCTCGCCCCAGGCGGTGATGCCGTGGCCGCCGAGGACACAGCCGATGGCCCCCGGGTTCGCGTCCTTGACCGCGGCGATGTCCAGGCCGAGCTGGAAGCCGGGGCGTCGCCAGGGCACCCAGGCGACCGTCCCGCCGAAGCAGTCGGCGGTCAGCTTCTCACCGTCGGCGGCGCAGGCCAGCGCGATCCCGGAGTCCGGGTGCAGATGGTCGACGTGCGGGGCGTCGACGAGGCCGTGCATGGCGGTGTCGATGGAGGGGGCGGCCCCGCCCTTGCCGTGCAGGCAGTAGTCGAACGCGGCGACCATCTCGTCCTCGCGCTCCGCACCCGCGTAGACGGTCCGCAGGGCGCGGAGCCGGTCGAGGCGGAGGACGGCGAGCCCTTCCTCGGTGAGGGTGCCGAGGTCGCCGCCGGAGCCCTTGACCCACATCAGCTCGACGTCGTCGCCGGTGACCGGGTCGGGCGCGGCGCCCTTGGCGGAGGCGTTGCCGCCTGCGTAGTTCGTGTTGCGCGGGTCGGAGCCGAGCCGGTGGGAGCGGGCCAGCAGCGCCGCGGCTTCGGGGTGGAGTGCCATGGGTTCCTCGGTGTCCTTCGCTCAGGGGCGGCGGAGTGGCGGGGCGGTCGTGGGACCGGGCGGGTGTGCGGCCCGTCGGTCGTGGCGCGCGGAGAGGTCCGGAGGGCCGGGGCCCGGAGGGCCGGGGCCCGGAGGGCCGGGGCCCGGAGGGCCGGGGCCCGGAGGGCCGGGGCCCGGAGGGCCGGGGCCCGGAGGGTTTACGCCCCCCAGCCCGCCTGCTGTCCGCCGATCCGCTCCTGGGCGGTCTTCGCCGCCCAGCCGGAGCGCCGGTAGGCGGCCATCGGGTCGCCGTCGAGGCCCTGGTCCTCGCGGACCTCGGCGAGCAGCGGACGTACGTCGGTGTTGTAAGCGTCCATGAGCACGGCGTTGGCCTCCAGGACGTCGCCGGTGCGCTGGGCGGCGGCCAGCGCCTCGCGGTCCACGAGGAGCGCCTTCGCGGTGGCCTCCTGCACGTTCATCACCGAGCGGATGATCGCGGGGATCTTCTCCTCGATGTTGTGGCACTGGTCGAGCATGAAGGCGACATCCGCGGTGAGCCCGCCGCCCCGGACGACCTCGTACATGATGCGGAAGAGCTGGAAGGGGTCGGCCGCCCCGACCATCAGGTCGTCGTCGGCGTAGAAGCGGGAGTTGAAGTCGAAGCCGCCGAGCCGGCCCTCGCGCAGCAGGGTCGCGACGATGAACTCGATGTTGGTGCCGGGTGCGTGGTGCCCGGTGTCCACGACGACCTGGGCCCGGGGGCCGAGCTTGAGGCAGTGGGCGTAGGCCGTGCCCCAGTCCGGTACGTCGGTCGTGTAGAAGGCGGGCTCGAACAGCTTGTACTCCAGGAGCATCCGCTGGTCGTCGCCGAGCCGTTCGTACACGGCGGCCAGCGCCTCGGCGAGCCGGTCCTGCCGCTCGCGGACGTCGTCCTGCCCCGGGTAGTTCGTACCGTCCGCGAACCACAGCTTGAGGTCCCGGGATCCTGTCGCGTCCATGATGTCGACGCAGGCCAGGAGGTGGTCCAGCGCCTTGCGGCGTACGGCGGCCTCCGGGTGGCAGACGCTGCCGAGGCGGTAGTCGTCCTCCTGGAAGGTGTTGGCGTTGACGGCCCCGAGGGTGAGGCCCCGGTCGCGGGCGTACCCGGCGAGCGCGGCATAGTCGTCGACCGTGTCCCAGGGAATATGGAGGGCGACGGTGGGTGCGGCTCCGGTGAACTCGTGCACCTTCGCCGCGTCGTCGAGTTTCTCCTGGGGCGTGCGGGGCACGCCTGGCCGGGCGAAGACCTTGAAGCGGGTCCCGGAGTTCCCGTACGCCCAGGAGGGAGTCTCGATGGCCTGGGACATGAGGGCGGCCTTCACCGTGGCGGGCTCGGTCACTTCGTCGCTCCTGTGACATCGGTGTGAACGCGAATGAATCTGAAACGATTCACGCGGCTTGAAGGTAGGAGCGCCCCCGAGAGCTGTCAACCCTTCCGGCAGGCCTGACCTGACAGGGCCTCACGAACGCAAGGGCCGGTCGAGAATTTCCGTTCACCCCCATTGACGCGACCCAAGGGACCTGCCTAACGTCCCGGCAACTCATTTGAAACCTTTCACGATGCCGTGAGGACGCCCTCCGCGTCGTCGAGGAGCCACCGATGACCCACCGGTCCGCCAAGGATCCGGCCCCCGTGCTGGCCCTGAGGGACGTCTCCAAGTCCTTCGGCGCCGTACGGGCCCTGCGGGATGTGTCGCTCGACCTCTTCCCCGGCGAGGTGCACGCCCTCGCCGGGGAGAACGGCGCGGGCAAGTCGACCCTGATCAAGACGCTCGCCGGAGTGCACCGGCCCGATGCCGGCCGGCTTCTGCTGGACGGCGAGCCGGTCACCTTCCACGGCCCCGCCGACGCCCGGGACGCCGGCATCGCCGTCATCTACCAGGAGCCCACGCTCTTCCCCGACCTGTCGATCACCGAGAACATCTTCATGGGCCGCCAGCCCCGGCGGGCGTACCGGCGGATCGACCACCGGGCCGCCCGGACCGCCACGGCCGCCCTGATGCACCGGCTCGGGGTCGAACTCGACCCCGACCGTCCGGCGCGCGGCCTGTCGATCGCGGACCAGCAGATCGTCGAGATCGCCAAGGCCCTCTCCTTCGACGCCCGCGTCCTGATCATGGACGAGCCGACGGCCGCGCTGACCGGCAGTGAGGTTGCCCGGCTGTTCGGCGTGGTCCGCGCGCTGCGCGAGCAGGGGGCCGCCGTGCTGTTCATCTCGCACCGGCTGGAGGAGATCTTCCGCATCTGCGAACGGGTCACGACCCTGCGGGACGGGGCGCTGATCGCCAGTGAACCGCTGGCCGGCATGGAGGAGGAGGACCTGGTCCGCCGGATGGTCGGCCGGGATCTGGACGAGCTCTATCCGAAGCAGCACGTCGAGGCGGGCGAGGTCGCCCTGAGCGTCCGGCGGCTCACCCGCGAGGGCGTGTTCACCGATGTCTCCTTCGATGTGCGCTGCGGCGAGATCGTCGGCATGGCGGGACTGGTGGGCGCCGGGCGTACGGAGGTGGCGCGGGCGGTCTTCGGCGTCGACCGGTGGGACGCCGGTGAGGTCGAGGTGGCCGGGCGGGCGCTCGTCAACGGCGCCCCGTCGACCGCGATGGCCGCCGGCCTCGCCCTGGTCCCGGAGGACCGGCGGGCCCAGGGCCTGGTGATGGGCATGTCCATCGAGCGGAACATCGGGCTCACCGGTCTGCGCGCCACCAGGAGGGCGGGGCTGATGGACCGGGGCGCCGAGCGCAGCCGGTCGCTCGACTGGGCGGTCCGGCTTCAGGTGAAGTACGCCCGGATCGCCGACGCGGTGTCCACCCTGTCCGGCGGCAACCAGCAGAAGGTGGTCCTGGCCAAGTGGCTGGCCACCGGGCCCGCCGTGCTGATCGTCGACGAGCCGACGCGCGGGATCGACGTCGGCACCAAGGCGGAGGTGCACCGGCTGCTGAGCTCGCTGGCCGCGGACGGGGTGGCGGTGCTGATGATCTCCTCCGACCTGCCCGAGATCCTCGGCATGGCCGACCGGGTGCTGGTGATGCACGAGGGCCGCCTCACCGCCGAGATCCCGCGTTCCGACGCCACCGAGGAGTCCGTGATGGCCGCTGCCACCGGGAGGGCCGCCGCATGACGGTGACGACCACCGAAACGGCGCCCGTCGCGCCGATACCCTCCTCCAGCAGCACCCGGCTGGTGGACCGCGTCTTCAAGATGCGCGAACTCGCCATCCTGGTCGTGCTGTTGGTGATGCTGGTGCTGACCCAGCTCGGCAACAGCGCGTTCCTCTCCGAGCAGGGCATCAAGGACCTGCTGCTGAACGCCACGATCCTGGCGCTGGTCGCCACCGGCCAGTCGCTGGTGGTCATCACCCGCAATGTCGACCTGTCGGTGGGCTCGACGCTCGGCATCAGCGCCTTCGCCGCCGGTACGTATCTCCAGGGCGGCGGGCACCCGGTGGTGGCCGTGGCCCTGGCCGTCCTGCTGGGCGTCGGTTTCGGGCTGCTGAACGGGCTGCTCGTGAGCCTGGGCCAGGTGCCCGCGCTGGTCGTGACGCTGGGCACGCTCTACATCATCCGGGGCATCGACTCGATCTGGGTCGGCTCGCGGCAGATCACGGCGGCCGATCTGCCGGACGGATTCGTGGACTTCGGCTCCGGCGGGATCTCGGCGGTGCCCTGGCTGGCGATGATCGCGCTGGCCCTGCTGGTGTCGACGGCGTACTACCTCAAGCACTTCGGCAGCGGGCGCGAGCTGTACGCGCTCGGCTCCAACCCGGAGGCCGCGCGGCTGGCGGGGATTCCGGTACGCCGGCGGATCCTGCTCGCGTACACCTTCTGCGGGGCGCTGGCCGGACTCGCGGGCGCGCTGTATCTGGCGCGCTTCGGGAACGTCGACTCGGGCACCGGCACCGGTTACGAACTCACCGTCGTCAGCGCGGTCGTGGTCGGCGGTGTGGTCTTCACCGGAGGCTCCGGCACGGTCTACGGCGCGGCGCTCGGGGCGCTGCTGCTGACCTCGGTCAACAGTGTGCTGCCCGCGCTGGGCGTCAGCTCCGTGTGGGTGCTAGCGATCAACGGCTTCCTGCTCATCCTCGCCATCGCGGTCGACCGGATCGTCGCCCTGCGCGTGGCGTCCGCACTGAAGAAGAGGAACGCCCGCCATGGCTGACTCCGCACTCGCGCGCGCCGTCCGCTGGGACACGGTCGTCGGCGCCCTCCTGATCGTGGTGCTGCTGCTGTCCTTCGGCTTCGTGGACGGTTTCGGCAACGCCCTCAACCTGTCGTTCCTCATCGGCAACACCCTGCCCATCGCCCTGATCGCCCTGCCCATGACGCTGCTGGTGGTCTCCGGCGAGATCGATCTGTCGGTGGCGTCCACGGCCGGTCTCTCCGGTGCGGTGATGGGGGCGCTGTGGAACCAGGGCCTGCCGATCGAGGCGATCATTCCGGTCTGTCTGCTGCTCGGTGTGGTCTGCGGGCTGGTCAACGGGCTGCTCGTCACCCGGCTCGGGCTGCCGTCGCTGGCGGTCACCATCGGCACACTGGCGGCCTACCGGGGCATCGCGCAGATCGTGCTCGGCTCGGACGCCGTCACCGACTTCCCCACGCCCTACCTCGACTTCGCCGCGGGGCGGATCGGCGACACGTTCGTCCCGTACGCCCTGTTGCCGTTCCTGGCGCTGCTCGCCGTCGCCGTACTGGCCCTGCACGCGACGCCGTTCGGGCGTTCGCTGTTCGCGACGGGGGCCAACGAGGAGGCGGCCCGGTTCGCGGGCGTGCGGGTGAAACGGCAGAAGCTCATCCTGTTCACGGTGACCGGCCTGATGGCCTCCCTCACCGGTGTGTTCTGGGCGCTGCACTACGCCAGCGCCCGCTTCGACAACGCCACCGGCCTCGAACTGTCCGTCGTGGCAGCCGTGTTGCTCGGCGGCATCGACTTCGACGGCGGCAAGGGCACGCTCGGCGGCGCGATCGCGGGGGTGTTCCTCCTCGGGGCGCTGCAGAACGTGATGAGCCTGGGGGACGTCTCCGCGCAGTCGCAGATCGTCGTCACCGGTGTGCTGCTCGTCGTCTCCGTGCTCGGCCCGCGCGTCGGGCGGCAGATCGCCGTCGCGAAGGCGGGGCGACGGGCCGCCTCGGCTCCCCCGCCGGCCTCGGCGCCGGTTCCGTGACCGCGTCACCGGCTCCGTGACCGACACGTCGACTCCGTAACCGCTTCCCCGGCTCCGTGCCCGACATGTCGACTCCGTAACCGCCACCTCGGCTCCGCTCCGTAACCCGCCTCCCTCCGTAAAGGACTCCCGCCATGCGTACGTCATCGATCCGCCGCACCTGTGCGGCCCTCGCGGCCGTCACCTCCCTCGCACTCGCCGTCAGCGCCTGCGGGGGCACCACCAAGAGCGATGTGAAGAAGGAGGGCGGTTCGGCCGCCTCGGCCGGAAAGGCGGACCCGGACGCGCCCACCAAGAAGGGCCTGACCGTGGGCTTCCTGCCCAAGCAGGTCAACAACCCCTACTTCACCACCGCCGACAAGGGCGGGCAGAAGGCCGTCGAGGCGCGGGGGTCCACCTTCAAGGAGGTCGGCCCGACCAGCGCCACCGACACCTCGGGCCAGGTCTCCTACGTCAACACCCTCACCCAGCAGCAGGTCGACGCCATCGCCGTGTCCGCGCAGGACCCGGGCGCGCTGTGCACCGCGCTCAAGCAGGCCATGAAGAACGGCGTCAAGGTCGTCACGTACGACTCCGACACCAAGACCGACTGCCGCAATGTGTTCGTCTCGCAGGCCGGCGCGGAGGATCTGGGCCGCACCCAGGTCCAGTTGCTCGCCGAGCAGATCGGCTACAAGGGCGAGATCGCGATCCTGTCCGCCGCCCAGACCGCGACGAACCAGAACCTGTGGATCGACTACATGAAGGACGAGCTGAAGGACCCGAAGTACAAGGACGTGAAGCTGGTGAAGGTGGCGTACGGCAACGACGACGCCCAGCAGTCCTTCCAGCAGACGCAGGGGCTGCTCCAGGAGTATCCGAAGCTCGCCGGGATCGTGTCGCCGACCACGGTCGGCATCAAGGCGGCGGCGCAGTATCTGTCGGGGTCGAAGTACCGGGGCAAGGTGAAGCTGTCCGGCCTCGGCACCCCCAACGATCTGCGCTCGTACGTGAAGAACGGCACCGTCGAGGCGTTCGAGCTGTGGGACCCGGCGAAGCTCGGCGAGCTGGCCGGCCACGCCTCGATCGCCCTGGCGTCCGGGCAGATCACCGGCGCGGAGGGGCAGACCTTCGAGGCGGGCGAGCTGGGCACGTACACGATCGGGAAGGACGGGGTGGTCGACCTCGGCAAGCCGACGGTGTTCGACAAGGACAACATCGACGACTTCGACTTCTGATGCGCGCGGATAGGCTGAGGGCTCGTTCCGCGTCCCTCGCCCCTCTGGAGGTCTCCGTCTGATGGCCCAGTCGGTGGGTATCAAGGACGTGGCCCGGGTCGCCGGAGTATCGGTGGGCACGGTCTCCAACGTCATCAACCGCCCGGACACGGTCGGTCCCGACACCCGGGCCCGGGTCCTGTCGGCGATCGACCGGCTCGGTTACGTCCGCAGCGAGTCGGCGCGGCAGTTGCGGGCGGGGCGCAGCCGGATCATGGGGCTGCTGGTGCTCGACATGGGCAACCCGTTCTTCGTCGACGTGGCGCGCGGGGCGGAGCGGGCCGCGCGCGAGGCGGGGCTCGGCGTCATGGTCTGCAACAGCGCGCAGAGCCCCGGCGAGGAGGCGGAGTATCTGGCGCTCTTCGCGGAACAGCGGGTCCGGGGCGTGCTGCTCACCCCGGCCGACGCGACCGGGCGCAACATCGAGGCCTTCCGCCGCCACGACATCCCGTTCGTCCTCGTCGACCGGGTCGCCGAGGGAACCACCGAGTGCTCGGTGTCGGTCGACGACGTGGCGGGCGGGGCGCTGGCGGTCCGGCATCTGCTGGACGCCGGGCACCGCTCCATCGCGTACGTGAGCGGGCCGCCCGGATTCAACCAGGTCCGGGACCGCCGTACGGGTGCGCTCACCGCGCTCGCGGAGGCGGGCCTGGGGCCGGACGCCCTGCGGGAGCTGCCCACGGAACGGCTCGACGTGGCGGCGGGCCGGGACGCGGGGGCCCGGCTGCTGGGGCTCTCCGACCGGCCGACCGCGGTGTTCTGCGCCAACGACCTGCTCGCCCTGGGGGTGCTGCAGTCGCTGTTCGCCGCCGGGGTCTCGGTGCCCGGCGATCTGGCGCTGGTGGGGTACGACGACATCGAGTTCGCGGCGGCGGCCGCCGTGCCGCTCACGTCCGTACGCCAGCCGGCGGCGACGATGGGGGCACTGGCGGCCGGTCTGCTGCTGGAGGAGACCGGGGCCGGGGCGGCGGACGTGCCGCACGAGCACCGGCGGGTGGTGCTCCAGCCGGAGCTGGTGGTGCGCCGCTCCAGCCTCGCCCCGCGCTGAACGGCGAGCTGTCGGTCAGAGGCGCGAGCTGTCGGTCCAGAGGCGCGAGCCGTCGGTCAGAGGTGGGCGAGGAGTCCGTCCAGCGGGCGTGGCAGGCTCCCGAGGTCGAGGGCCTCGGTCAGCGCACGGGCGTAGTGCTCCTTGCGGCCGCCGATGGTGCCCATGAAGCGCCGCAGCTGCGCCTCGACGGGCCGCTCGCGCTGGGCGGGCTGCCGTTGGAAGAGCCGGAAGGTGCGCTGATCGCCCTGGTCGTCGATGACCCGCTGGACGCCGTCGGTGCCGAGCGCCCGGATCAGCTCGTCCTCCAGGTCGGCGTGGCAGGTGAAGAAGCCCAGCGCCTCCAGGTCGTCGGGGGTGCGGGCGGTGCCGAAGCCGGTCCGCTCCAGGCCCTGGAGGAAGAACCGCTGCTCCGCCGCGTCGCACAGGCCGGCGGGCCGGACGTCGAGCCCGTCGGGCCCCAGCAGGCGGAGGAAGCGGGTGATGCTGGTGGCGCCCCCGAGCGGCACGACCACGGCGCCCTCGGCGGTCAGGTCGCGCCCCTGGCGTTCGGCCAGCGCCTCGACGGCGGCCCGGTCGCTGACGCCCTCCACGAGCACCACGGTGTGCAGGCCCAGGCCGGCGGCCAGCTCGCGGGCGGCCGCGGCCTCGTCGGGCGCCGGTGGGTTCTCGTCACCGGCGGCCCAGGCGATGACCGTCTGCCGAAAGTGCGTCGCAGTGTCCACCGGGCCAGTCTCGCACCATGATCGGCGGGGGCGGCAGGGGTTTTCGCATACGTGAACGAGGCGGGCGTACGCGGGGCGGAAGGAGCCTGTACGCCGACGCGGGGCGCGTACGTCACCGGGGGCGCGTCCGTCTCCCGGGGGCACGTCCGTCGGCGAAGGGCGGGTTCATCGCCGGAGGCGGGTACGTCGGCGAAGGGCGGGTTCATCGCCGGAGGCGGGTACGTCACCGGGGTGCGGGAGGCCGCCGCGCCAGGTGCAGGCCGACGCCCAGGGCCAGCGCGAGCACACAGCCGGAGAAGGTCAGTCCGGCGTTCCTGAGTCCGATGCCCAGGGTGAGCGCGCCGACACCGACGACGGGCAGGGAGATGCCCAGGTAGGCGATCACGAAGAAGGCGGACACGGTCGCGGCCCGGTGCTCGGGCGGCGCCGCCGCGCTGATCGCCTTCACCGCGCCCCGGAACGCCAGCCCCTGCCCGAGGCCGCCGCAGAGCGCCCCGGCGACGAGCAGCGGCAGTGAGGCGAACAGCAAGGAGGCCCCGACCAGCAGGAGTCCGGCGACCAGGACGAAGCAGCCGCCCGGCAGGGCCCGGCGCTCGCCGACCCGCCCCATGAGCGCCTGCCCGGCCGTGGAGGCGAGGAAGACGGAGAAGACGACGAGCCCGGTCAGGGCCAGATTGTGGACGTCGAGCGTCTCGGCCACGAACGCGGGGGCGACCGCCGTGAAGAGGCCCAGCAGGGAGAACCCGGCGAAGGCGGCCAGCGCCGAGGGGGCGAACACGGCGCGCACTTCGGGCGGGACGGCCAGCCCCTGCGGCCGCAGCCGGAAACGGCGGACGGGGGAGGTGACCGTCTCGGGCAGGAGGCAGGTCAGCGCGGCGGCCACGGCGATCAGCGCCAGATGCACGACGAAGGGCAGCCGCAGCGGCCAGGGAGCGTATTCGGCGAGCAGTCCCGACAGGAGCGGACCGCAGCCCAGGCCGCCCATGTTCGCGGCGGTCGCGGCCAGCCCGGCCCTGGCCGCGCGCCCCGGCGGGGCAAGCTCCATGACCGTGACCGTCGCAGCGCCGCTCAGCAGTCCGGCGGCGAAGCCGGAGAGGAGACGGCCGGCGAACAGGGCGGGGAGCCCGCCCTCGAAGAGGAAGCAGAGCGCGCTGGCCGCCGAGAAGCCCAGGGCGGCCAGCAGAACGGGCCGTCGGCCCGTCTCGTCGGAGACGTTCCCGGCGAGCAGCAGGGTGGCGATCACCCCGAGGGCGTAGACGGCGAAGACCACGGTCACCATCAGCTCGGAGAAGCCGAGCTGTTCCCGGTAGAGACCGTAGAGCGGGGTGGGCAGCGTGGTGCCCGCCATGCCGATGGCGAAGACGGCCGCGGCGGCCGGGTAGCCGAGGCACCTCCTCCGGTGGGCGGGGCCGGTCGTCCGGCTCATGCGGCGGGCGACGGGTCCGTCGGGGCGGCGGCGGGCGTGATGTGGCTGAGTACGCACCGCCAGCGGCCGTTACGCCGCACGAAGACGTCCGTGGTCCATTCGTCGGCGTCGAAGCGGCGGCCGCCGTAGTGGGCCGTGTTGGTGATCCGGGCGGTGATCGTCGCGGTGTCGCCGTGGACCCGGATCCTCGGCGGGGTGACGGCCCGCATCGCCGAATGGGTCAGGTCGCCGGACTTCACGTAGCCGAGGAACGCCTCCCGGTCCGTGATGCCGGACTCGGAGACGATGACCCACTCGTCGGCCGTGAAGTCCGCGATCCGTGCCGCGTCGTTCGTGACGATCGCGGCGGCCCAGGCGTCGACGATCGCGGCGAGCTTGGCGTGGTCGGCGTCGGGCACGCCCGGGTCCGCGCCGTCGGGCACGCCCGGGTCCGCGCCGTCGGGCGCGCCCGGGTCCGCGGGCGGCTCGGCGGTCTCGTCCTCTCCGCTCTCTCCCATGCCGCGAGCGTAGCGGCGGGCCGGGCGGGCCGCGCGTCCTACGGGGCGGGCGGGACCGTGCGCGGCTCTGGGCCGCCCTGCACGGTCCCGCCCCCCGGTCGTCGGACGGTCAGCGGTGGCGCGGGGTCAGCGCGCTCCGCCCTGCCGGCGTTCGAATGCGGCGAACGCCGCTTCCTGACGCCACTCGGTGGCCGCCTTGGCGTTGTCCGCGAGATAGCGGGCGCAGGCCGGGACGGGCGGCGCGATGCCCGGCCGGGATCCGGCGCAGACGCGCACCGGGCGGTAGCCGGAGCGCTCGGCGCCGGTGGCCCACAGGCTGCCGCCGTCGAGGAAGGCGTACGTCAGCGAGGCGCGCGCCAGGTCCTTCAGCTCGGTGTAGCCGAGGCCGTAGGTCGCGCGGGCGTACTGGTACTCGTGGCTGATGTCGATCCGCGAGACGCCGGGGTCGTCGGTGGCCAGGACCACCGGGACGCCGTAGCGGCGGTAGGCGTTGAACGGGTGGTCGTCGCCCGCGACGCCCAGGATCTGCTTGTTGCTGCTGAACGGCACCTCGACGGCGACATCGCGCCGGGCCATGGTCCGGGCGAGCTGCTGCCAGTCGTCCTCGTGGACCAGGTCCACGCCGTGGCCGATGCGTTCGGCTCCGGCGACGAGGACGGCCTCGCGGATGTGGAACGTCAGGTCCTCGGGCTTGACCAGGCCGGGGGTCAGCTCACCTGCGTGCAGGGTGAGGCGGGCGTCCGGGTACTGGGTGCGCAGGTACTGGAGCATCCGCATCTGGAGGCGGTAGTTGCGCAGGGCGCTCTCCCCGTCCTCCGGCTGGACGAGGTTGACGGCGACGAAGCGCGGGTCGCGCTCCGCGAGTCGCATGCCGACGGCCATCTGTGTGAACACGCGCTCGTTCGAACTGCCGCGGGAGACCTGGGAGATCCACCGGACGGGGAGCCGGCAGCCGGGGTCGGGGCGGCCGGTGTCGCAGTGCGCGGTCTCCCGGAACTGGGCGTCGGCGGCGTCCGCCTCGCGTACGGCCTCGGCGACGACCGCGTCGAGCTTGCCGCCGGCGACCAGCTTCCGGTGGAACGCGGCGAGATCGGCGTCGTAGCCCACGGACTCGGCGAGCTTCTTCGCGGAGTCCGAGGCCGGGGTGACCAGGGTCTCCAGGTAGAACTGGTTCTGCTCCACCACGGTGTTGGCGACGTTGGCGAGCATCTTGCCGCGGTCGCGCGTCGCCTCGCCGAACTTGCCGAAGGTGTCGAAGAAGTGGTCGTGGCCGGACTGGTCGGCGGGGAAGTCCTGCATCGACCAGGCGCGGACGATCCGCTGACGGAACGCGGCGTCCGTGCGGGCGTCGGCGGCCGGCCGGGTGCCCGGTCCGCAGGGCGGGCGCACGGCGGTGTCGGTGGCGTCGATGCACAGGCCGTTCTCGCCCGCGAGTTGGATCAGATACTCGGTGGTGACGGCGCCCGAGAGATGGTTGTGGAGGTCGCCGCCCTTGGGCAGCGCCGCGAAGAACGCCTTGAGCCGCGCCGGGTTGTCCCGCAACGCGTCGAGGCGGGCGGCGGTCCTGCGTTCGGCCGGGGTCGTGAGGCGGCCCGGCGCCTGCGCCTCGACCCGGGGAGACGTGTCCTGCGCGGGCGCCGCGGCGGCCGGTACGGCGGGGAGGAGCGTGACGAGAGCGAGTAAACCGAGCCCGGCCGGGAGCAGGGACTTGGGACGGTGGGCCGTCCGAATCGAAGAGATCACCGCCGAATGATCGCGTCGGCGGGCCTGTTTCCCGGCCCGAATCGCATACATGGGCAGCAAGATCCACTCGATCGAGTGGGGAGATCTCCCGTCCCGAACGGTGCGGTGGGCGGGGCCCCGGCACAACGCACCGGAGCCCCGCCCCGCTGCTCAGCGGGGTGTCGATCCGGTCAGGCGACCACGTCCAGCGCGCCGTACAGCGCGTAGAGGATCGCGGGAAGCGCGCCGATGAGTCCCGCTACGGCGGCGATGACCGTGGGAAGCCGGTGCGTGGTCCGCAGCGCCTTCACCAAATGGCCCACGAGGGCGAAGTAGGCCAGCGAGATGACCACGCCGGCCAGTAATCCTGTCGATGAACCCGTGAAGTGCATGACAGCGCACTCTCCTAACGTCCGATTGCCCAGTCCGTGATGAGATCGGCACGCTGCGGGAAGGACACGTCAACAGGCCCTTGGCTAGAGGGACCTCGGCGCTCTTCAACGGCGTGACGACGCTATGAAGGTAGCCCAAAGTCGCATCTGCGCAATAGACTTGGGGGAATTGAGCACGCCAAGGACCCCGGGAGGCCATCCCGGGGTACCCTCGCGACGCTGGTCCTCCGGACTGGGCAGTCTGGTGGCGGACGTCAGATTCACCATGGTGGGCCTCGGAGATATACGAACGATGTACGTCCTGCATACGGATGCGGGACACGGTCGGAGAAATGGTGGTGCTGGGCGAGGTGATGGCAGCGGAGGCGCCGGACCTGAGGTTCTCGGTGCTCGGCCCGGTGCGCGCCTGGCGTGGGTCCGAGGCGGTCCCCACCGGCAGTCCGCAGCAGCGCGCCCTGCTCTCGGCGCTCCTCCTGCGCGACGGCCGCACCGCGACCGCCGGGGAACTGATCGACGCGATGTGGGGCGACGAGCCTCCGCCACAGGCCTTGGCCGTCACCCGCACGTACGCCTCCAGGCTGCGCAAGGTGCTCTCGAGTGAGCACCTCGTGTCCGAGTCCGGCGGTTACGCACTACGGCTGTCCCCCGGTGCGCTGGATCTCGACCTGGCCCGCGATTGCGCCGACCACGCCGATCGGGCTCGCGCGTCCGGAGAACGCACCCTCGCACGGGAGTTGTTGAACCGCGCGCTGGGTCTGTGGGACGGCGAACCCCTGGCCGGAGTGCCCGGCCCCTTCGCCGAGAACCAGCGGACCAGGCTCTCCGAATGGCGACTCCAGTTGCTGGAGAGCCGCCTCGACCTGGATCTGGAGGTCGGTCACCATGCCGAGGCCGTATCCGAGTTGACCTCCCTCGTGGCCGCGCACCCGCTGCGGGAACGGCTGCGGGAGCTCTTGATGCTGGCCCTCTACCGGAGTGGCAGACAGGCCGAGGCGCTCGCCGTCTACGCCGACACGCGCAGGCTGCTCGCCGAGGAGCTGGGCGTAGAGCCCCGCCCCGAGTTGGCCAGGCTCCAGCAGCGCATCCTGCACGCCGACGGCGGTCTCGTGCCTTCCGGCGAACCAGCTCCGCCGGTCACCGCCGCCTCCGTGCGGCCCGCTCAACTGCCCGCCACCATCGCGGATTTCACAGGCCGAACTGCATTCGTCAGCGACCTCGCCGCGACGCTGTCCCCGGGCGCCGAGAGCAAGGTCATGGCCTTTTCCGCGCTCGCCGGGCCCGGCGGCGTCGGCAAGACGACCCTGGCCGTGCATGTCGCGCACAGCGCGCGCCCGTACTTCCCCGACGGGCAGCTCTACGCCGACCTGAGCGGTTCGGGAACGGCACCCGCCGAGCCGCGAGCCGTCCTCGGGGACTTCCTCCACGGCCTGGGGATGCGCTCCTCGGACATTCCCGACAGTCTGCCCGCGCGGTCCGCGCTGTACCGTTCGCTCCTCGACGGCAGGCGCGTGCTGGTTCTCCTCGACAACGCCCGCGACGCGGCGCAGGTACGGCCGCTGCTGCCGGGTGCGGCGGGCTGCGCCGCCCTGGTCACCAGCCGGGTCAGGATGACGGCTCTCGAAGGGGCTCACCTCGTGGACCTCGATGTGATGAGCCCCGAGGAGGGCGTTCAGCTCTTCACCCGCATCGTGGGGGAAGACCGCGTGAGGCCCGAACTGCAGGCCGCGCACGATGTCGTCGCCGCCTGCGGCTATCTGCCCCTCGCCATCCGGATCGCCGCGTCCCGGCTGGCCGCCCGCCGCACCTGGACCGTCTCCGTCCTCGCCGCGAAGTTCGCCGACGAACGCCGCCGACTCGACGAGCTCCAGGTGGGCGACCTCGCCGTCACCGCCACCTTCGAACTCGGTTACGGCCAGCTGGAACCCGCCCAGCAGCGCGCGTTCCAGCTCCTCGGCCTGGCCGGTGGTCCCGACATCTCGCTCCCGGCCGCAGCAGCGGCGCTCGCTCTCACCGAGTCCCGCACCGAGGATGTCCTCGAGTCGCTGGTGGACAGCTCTCTCCTCGAATCGGCCATGCCCGGCCGCTACCGCTTCCACCGTCTCGTCCGGCTGTACGCACGTGATCGGGCCGAACACGGCGAACTGCCCCTCGGCGAAGTCGAAGCGGCTCTCGACCGCCTCCTCGACTTCTATCTCGCCACGGCCTCACGCGCGTACGCCCTGGAACGTCCCGGCGACCGCTTCCCGGCCCATCTCTCCGCAACCAGCCACCCCGGCCTGGATTTCGCCGAGCCGCGTGCCGCCCTGGACTGGCTCCATCGCGAGGCGGGCCCTCTCCTGGCCTGCGCCCGGCAGGCCACCGAACGACCCGGGGCCCTGCCGCGGGCCGTGGACCTGGTGTGGGCGGCCAGGAATCTCGGCGAGTCCGGCGCCCACTCCGGCCAGTACGAGTCCGCCGCCGTCGCCCTGCGCGACGCCGCGCACAGCTCCGGCGACCCGGGCGCCGAGGGCCGTGCCCGTGCGGCTCTCACCGACGTCCTTCTGATCGCCGGACGGTTCGCCGAGGCGGACGGCGAGGCGCGCCGGGCAATGGACCTCGCCCGCGAGTCGGGCGACGTGCTGGTCGGCTGCCGTGCGTCGAACGACCTCGGGATCATCGCGTTGCACCAGGGCCGCCTCCAGGACGGCGAGCGCCATCTGCTGGAGGCGATCGAGAAGTTCCGCGCCGACGGCAACACGCTCGGCGAGGCGGGCGCTCTGTGCGACCTCTCGCGGGTCCATGTCGCGATGGACCGGCCGGCCAGTGCGGTCGAGCTCGCCCAGCGGGGCATCGACCTGTACGACACGCTGGGCGCGTCCCTGCGGTGGGCCAACGGCCGATACGCGCTCGGCATGGCCCTCACCCGGGCAGGCAGGCCGGCGGAAGCCGTCGAGCAGTTGGAGCATGCGCTGCGGATCTTCCGCGACAGTCAGCAGGACCTGTGGGTGGGGCTCACATACTTCCGCCTCGCCGAGGCCGAACTCATGGACCGGCCCTCCTCGGCCGCTGCCCACGCCGAACAGGCCATGGCCGCCCTCCGTGGAATCGGCGGCGCATGGCGGCGCGCCAACGTCCTCGTCGTGCTGGGCAAGGCTGTGCGCGCGATGGGTCAACCCCACCGCGCGCGCGTTTGCTGGCAGGAGGCGTTGGAGCTCTTCGAGTCCACCGCATCCGCGGAGGCAGCGCCGTTGCGCACCCTCCTCGCGGCGGTCACCGAAGAGGCGGTCAGCGCACCCGTCCCCGGGCCTTGAGGGCGCCTCGCGTTCGGCGTGCTCGGTCAGCGCTCGGTAGACGCCGGCCACCGAGGGGTCGTAGCCCCTGCGCTTACCGGCGGGGCTGAACAGGTTGGGCTGGATCTGCTCGACGGACTCGGCGCCCGCGCGGCGCCGCTCGAACCGGGGCCGGACCCGGACGCGGGTGCTGACCTTCTCGCTGAAGATCTTGTCGCGGGGGATGCCATGTCCAGCGAACGCGTCGAGCTGGGAGTCGAGTTCCTTGCCGAGGGTCGAACAGCGGGCGTAGCCGATGCGGATGTCCGCGCCGGGCAGGTCCGGGTCGATCGGCGGGGGCGGTGCCGGGCCGCCATGGCCGGCCCGGGTACGGGGTGAGGCGATGCGGGGCACGCCGAACGGCAGGCCCATCTCGCGGGCGACGTCCCGCCCGGCACCGCGCAGGTCCACGGCTTGTCCGCCCTCCCGCAGGGCGGAAGCCCGCTCGACAAGGGTGGCCCGCATTCCGTGCCGGTCGAGCCAGTGAGCCAGGGCCGGACCGGCGATGCCGGCTCCCGCGATCAGCACGTTCCGGTGTGTCATGACGCTCCCTTCCGTCATCCTCGTCTTCTCCCACCTCGGACGGCGCCCCGGTGCGGTCCGTTCGGGCCGGCCGGGGCTCAGATGGTGAGGTGCTGCTTGGTACCGGAGTCGTCGGCGGCCGTCTCGGGGATGACGCCGTGCTGCTCTTCCTCGGGGCGGCCCTTCTTGGGCAGCAGGAAGGTGATCGCGAAGAAGACCACCAGCAGGCATGCCTGGACGATCAGGGCGCGGTGGAAGCCGCCGGTGAAGTCACTGGTCCTGGCCTGGGCGAAGAACACCGAGCCGAAGATCGCGACGCCGATGGAGCCGCCGATCGCCTGGACCGCCGACAGGACACCGGAGGCGGATCCGATCTCGTCGTCGTCGACCGCGGCCAGGATGAAGCTGAACAGGGCGGCGATCACCATGCCTGCGCCGATGCCCGCCACCGCCACGCCGGGAGCGATGTCCCGGATCGAGAACGAGGCGGGGTCGAGGCCGTCGAGCTCGAACCACAGCACGGCCGCGCCGGCCAGCTGGACCAGCGGTCCGATCTGCAGCACCTTGCGACCGATCCTGTCGGCGAGGAACGCGCCGCTGATGGCGCCGCCGATCGCGGTTCCCACCGCGAGCGGCAGGTTGCCGAGGCCCGCGTCACCGGCGGTGAAGTGGTGGCCGATCTGGAGGAACAGGGTCAGTACGAGCTGGGTGCCGATGAGCCCGCCGAAGAACAGGGCGATGCCGCCGAGGCCAACGGTGAAGGCGGGCTTGCGCAGCAGGCCCGGGGTGACCAGCGGCTCGCGGCCCGCGGCGGCCGTACGGCGCTGCTGGAGGGCGAAGAGGGCGAAACCGATCACGGAGGCGGCCATGGACAGCCACGTCCACAGCGGCCAGCCGTTCTCCTGTCCCTGGTTGAGCGGCAGCACCAGCAGGGCGCAGGACGCCACGACCAGGGCGGCGCCGGTCATGTCGACCCGGACCGTCCTGTCGCCCGCCTTCTTCGGCACGAACTTCGCGGCGACGATCAGTGCCGCGACGCCGATGGGCAGGTTGATCAGAAACACCGACCGCCAGCCCAGGCCGAAGAAGTCGCCCTCGATGAGGAAGCCGCCCAGGACCGGGCCGATGATGCCGCCCAGGCCGAGAACGGGTCCGAAGATCGCGAAGACCTTGGTGAGCTCGGGGCCGGAGAAGTTCTCCCGCAGCAGGCCCAGCCCCTGGGGCAGCAGCATCGCTCCGGCGACGCCCTGCAGCAGACGGAAGACGATCAGCGACTCGATGCTCGGCGCGACCGCGCACAGCAGCGAGGCCGCGGTGAACGCCGCGAGTCCGATCAGGAACATCCGGCGCCGGCCGTAGCGGTCGCCGAGCCGGCCGCCGAGCACCAGACCGGCGCCCAGGGTGAGGGCGTAGCCGCCGATCACCCATTGCAGTCCGACGGAACCGGCACCGAGGGACTTCTCCAGGTCCGGCCCGGCGACGTTGACGATCGAGGCGTCCAGAAGATCCATGATCTCCGCGACGATCATCACCGCCAGGATCAGCCAGCGCCACCGGTAGGGCTCGGTCGTCCTGTCAGGGGTGAGGGACGGGTCACGCACGCCAGATACCTCCATGGTGAAGTAATTCCATCATGAAGGTAAAGTCGTGGCGGTAGGTTGTCAAAGCGGGGTGCGTGGGCCGTGCAGACCACGTGGCAGAAGAGAAGGGCGAAGGCGTGGAGGAAGCAGTGCGCGACGGTGTCGCGGAGCAGCGTGAGCGACTGATGGAGTCGCTGAGGATCTACGGCGGCCACTACGCCGAGCTCAGCCGGCGCTTCGCCGCCTGGCTGGGCCTGCACTCCACGGACGCGACCGCGGTCCTGGAGATCGCCGCCGCCGAGGAGCGCGGCACCCCCCTGTCGCCGGCGCGGTTGAGCGAGCGGATCTCCCTGTCCTCGGGCGCCACCACCGCGCTGCTGAACCGCCTCGAAGCGGCGGGGCACATCACCCGTGCCCGCGACCACTCCGACCGGCGCATCGTCACGCTGCACAGCGGCGGGCACATCCAGGAGAGGGCGGACGAGTTCTTCGGCCCTCTCGCCCACCGCCTCGACGCCTCGATGTCGCACTTCCCGCCGCAGTTCCTGGAACAGGTCGAAACGTTCATGGCCGACCTGAACACCACCATGGACAGCCACCTCACGGAACAGGACGCGGTGACTCCGCGCTCGCCCCACACTCCTGATGGACGAACCACCTGACCGGGGCTGCGGCCGGCTCGCCGCTGCGCGGGCCGGGCACCGAAGCCGCCCTGGTCCTCCTCCAGCAGCGTCCAGATCTCGATCAAGTCCTACGGCTCCTGGTCCTGCGCACCCCCGCTGGGACAGGGCCGACTTGCCTGACGGCATGACAGGGAGGAGATTCGCCCTGGAGCGTCACACAGCGGCGGCCGGCCTGAAGGTCACCGTGTCACCGGTGAAATGCGCGTTGAGCCCGCCCGGTTCGACGGTCACAGATCGTAGGAGCAGGCCCTCGGGAACGTTGCGCAGCTGGATGGGTTCGGCAAGCATCTTCGCCAGGAGAGCCTTCCCCGCGGGCGGGAGTTCTCCCTGCGTGACACTGAAGTCGGTAAAGGCGACGCGATTGCCGGAGACGGCTGCGACAGCCGTGCTCACGGTGACCTCTCCGCTGAGCGGGAGGACGAGCCGCGCCCTGACCCTGCCCGTCTCGCCGTCTCCTTCGATCGCGAGGCCGAGCGCGTCCGACACGTCCTCGTACGACAGGAAGGCTGTCGCGTCCACGGCCCGTGCGTGGAACTGATCGGCGTCGCCGGAGGTCTGCAACTCGTCCAGTCCTACAGTGAGCCTGGTCACCGGCACCGGTCGGTCGGTTCCGCGAGCGGGTATGTCCTGGGCGGTGATGTCCACGTGTCGCAGCGTGCCGGAGCTCAACTGCGGCAGGACGGGGAAGCCGCGTACCTCGACCGAGGGGCGCGCTGGAGTACCCATCCCCTGTTGGAACGCCTCGGCCGTACGGCTCTCCACACGGCTCGCCGCGACTCGGTCGACGGTGACGGCCGTCGCCCCCACCGCGAACAGGCAGGTGGCGAGGATGACGGTCCTACGACGTGCGCTCCGGCGCGGCGGGCGGACGGGCGTGAAGCCGTCGCCAGGCTCAGGCCGGTGGCCGAAGCTGTCGTCGGGGTGCGGTTCCATGGTTCTTCCTTTGCGGGGGGCCGGTTGAGCGGTCGCGTGGTCAGAGGCGGTGGCGGGCGTGTTCGGGCGAGGACGGCGTCGGCGGTCCTGATGCGGCCCCCGGCGGTGAGTACGCCGACCGGGCTTCGCCTCTCATCCGCCGTGTCCGGCCGTCCGGCTTCCCGCGTCGGAGGCGCCGTCTCGCCGAACGGCCACGGGGCCTCGGCTTCAACCTCTTCCCGGTCGGCCGACGGAGCCGGCCGCCGCCAGGTCGAGGGCGATGTCCGTGATCATGTCCTCCTGGCCGCCGACCATCTTGCGCCGGCCGACCTCGACGAGGATCGCCCGGGTGTCGAGGCCGTACCGTCGAGCGGCGGCCTCGGCGTGGCGCAGGAAGCTGGAGTACACGCCCGCGTAGCCGAGGGTGAGGGTCTCGCGGTCGACGCGGACTTCGCGGTCCTGGAGAGGGCGTACGACGTCGTCGGCGGCGTCCATCAGGGGGAACAGGTCGCAGCCGTGCTTCCAGCCCATCAGATCGGCGACCGCGATGAACGCCTCCAGTGGGCAGTTGCCGGCTCCGGCGCCCTGGCCGGCGAGGGAGGCGTCGACGCGGGTGACACCGTTCTCGACGGCGACGACGGAGTTGGCGACGCCCAGGCCGAGGTTGTGGTGGGCGTGGATGCCGATCTCGGTGTCCGGGTCGAGGACTTCGCGGTAGGCACGGACGCGGTCACGGACGCCGCCCATGGTCAGGCGGCCGCCGGAGTCGGTGACGTAGACGCAACCGGCTCCGTAGGACTCCATCAGCTGGGCCTGGCGGGCCAGTTCGGCGGGTTCGGCCATGTGGGACATCATCAGGAACCCGGCCACGTCCATGCCCAGGTCGCGGGCGGCGGCGATGTGCTGGGCGGAGATGTCGGCCTCGGTGCAGTGGGTGGCGACGCGGACCGAGCGGATGCCGAGGGAGTGTGCCTGGCGCAGATCGTGCAGGGTGCCGATGCCGGGCAGGAGCAGCGTGGTGGGCACCGCGAGGTGGATGCTGTCGCAGACGGCCTCGATCCACTCCCAGTCGGTGTGCGCGCCGACGCCGTACGTGATGCTGGAGCCGGACAAGCCGTCGCCGTGGGCGACCTCGATGGCGGCCACCCCGGCCTCGTCGAGTGCGGCGGCGATGGTGCGGGCCTGGTCGACGGTGTACCGGTGGCGTACGGCGTGCATGCCGTCCCGCAGGGTCACGTCCTGGACGTACAGAGCGGGGATCTGGTCCGCGGTCATCGGGAGACCACCTCTGTGAAGGGCCGCGCGGCGGCCATGCGTTCGGCGGTGCGCAGGGCGGCCGAGGTCATGATGTCGAGGTTCCCGGCGTAGGCGGGCAGGTAGTGGGCGGCGCCCTCCACCTCCAGGAAGACCGAGACCTTCGCCGCGTCGGTGGATCGCTTGCCTGCGGGCAGCAGTGAGCGCAGCGGGTCGTCGGCGGTGACGCGTTCGAACTGGACCTTCTGCTTGAGGCGGTATCCGGGCACGTACGCCTGGACCCGGGCGACCATGTCCTCCACCGAGGCGGTCACCTCGGCGTCGTCGCACGCGCCGACCAGGCAGTACACGGTGTCGCGCATGATCAGCGGAGGTTCGGCCGGGTTCAGGACGATGATCGCCTTGCCCCGTGCGGCGCCTCCCACCTTCTCGATGGCCGACGAGGTCGTCTCGGTGAACTCGTCGATGTTGGCCCGGGTGCCGGGGCCGGCCGAGCGGGAGGAGATCGAGGCGACGATCTCGCCGTAGTGGACGGGGGTCACACCGGCGACGGCGGCCACGATCGGGATGGTGGCCTGGCCGCCGCAGGTGACCATGTTGACGTTCGGTGCGTCGAGGTGGGCCTCACCGTTGACCGGCGGGACGACGTACGGGCCGAGCGCCGCGGGCGTCAGGTCCACGACCCTGCGCCCCAGCGAGCGCAGTACCTCGTCGTGATGGCGGTGGGCGCCGGCCGAAGTGGCGTCGAAGACGATCTCGACGTCCGCGAACTCGTCCAGCCTCACCAGGCCGTCGACGCCCTCGTGGGTGGTGGCGACCTTCAGGCGGCGGGCGCGGGCCAGGCCGTCGGAGTCGGGATCGATCCCGACCATGGCGGCGATCTCCAGGGAGTCGGAGAGCCGCAGGATTTTGATCATCAGGTCGGTACCGATATTGCCCGACCCGATGACGGCGACCTTCGTGCTCATGATGCGACCCCTTCCGTGGCGGCGGACGCGAACGTGGCCGTGACCGTGCCGAGCCCCTCGATGTGCGCGGTGAACTCGTCGCCCCCGGCGGCGACGGCCATGGGGCCCAGCGCACCCGTCAGGACGATGTCGCCGGCCCGCAGCGGGTCGCCGAGCCCGGCGAGGGTGGAGGCGAGCCAGAGGGCGGCGGTGAGCGGGCTGCCCAGGCAGTCGGCCCCGGTGCCCTCGGAGACCGTCTCGCCGTTCTTGGTGAGGGTCATCGTCACGGCCCGCAGGTCGACGCGGTCCAGGGGGACGGGAGTGCCGCCCAGGACGTACAGGCCGCAGGAGGCGTTGTCGGCGACGGTGTCGACGATGGTGATGTCCCAGTCGGCGATGCGGCTGTCGACGATCTCCAGCGCGGGCAGCGCGAAGGCCGTGGCGCGCAGCAGGTCGGCGACGGTCGGGGCGTGATGCGGCAGGTCCGTGCCGAGGACCAGGGCGACCTCGGCCTCGATCTTCGGCTGGAGGAGCCGGCCAGGGGCGATCGGGCGCCCCTCGGGCACCGCCATATCGGCGAACAGTGCGCCGAAGTCCGGCTGGTCCACGCCGAGTTGCCGCTGCACGGCGGGCGAGGTCAAGCCGATCTTGCGGCCCACCAGCCGCCGCCCGGCGGCGATCCCGCGTTCCACGTGCAGGCGCTGCACGCTGTACGCGGCTTCGACGTCGCCTTCGGGCAGGAGCGAGCGCACTGGGGCGCAGGGGACACCGGTGCGGGTGGCCTCCTCCAGGACGGCCGCCGCCCCGGTCACGGCGTCGGCGGGCTTGTGCGGGCTCACGGTCGCCTCCTGCAGGGGCTGGTGCGGCGGTGCGGGGCGAACATGCGGGTTACCTCCGGCGGAGAGCGGCGGGGTTGTCGGAGAGGCGGCGGTGGCCGTCCGTCGATCCACGACAGGTATAGGCGTACGGTTCGAGCGGCGGCAAAATATGTTCCATGACACGGAACAGCGCGCAGGGAAACATGCTCGATAAGGCGGCTTCCGTCCTCGACTGCTTCCGCCCGGACGGCGGTACGTTCCGTCTCACGGAAATCGCCGCCCGCACGGGGCTGGCCAAGACGACCGCGTTCCGCCTCTGCGCCGATCTGGTGCGCCTCGGTCTGCTCGAACGCGACGGCGAGAGCTACCGGCTCGGCGGCAAACTCTTCGAGCTGGGCTCGCTGGTGCCGCGGCGGCTCGACCTGCGGGAGGCGGCGCTGCCGTTCCTCCAGGACCTCTTCGAGGCCACGCGCGAGACCGTGCACCTCGGCATCCGGGAGGGGCACGACGTGGTCTACATCGAGCGGATCCACGGCCACCAGGCCCTGACGCTGCCCTCGCGCATCGGGGGGCGGCTTCCTCTGACCTGTACGGGCGTCGGCAAGGCGCTGCTGGCCTTCTCCGGCTCCGAGCTGGCGGACGAGGTGCTGGCAGGGCCCCTGCCCCGCCTCACCCCGCACTCGGTCACCGACCCGGCGCGGCTGCGCACCGCCGTGGAGCAGATCCGGGTCTCCGGTCTCGCGTACGAGGAGCAGGAGGCCGCCCTGGGCGTGAGCTGCATCGCCTCGCCCGTCTTCGACGGGGCGACGGCGGTGGCCGCCCTGTCCGTCGCCGTGCCGCGTGGCCGGTTCCACCCCGCCCAACTGGCGCCCGCCGTGAGGACGGCCGCTCTGGGCCTGTCCCGCGTGCTGCGCACGGGCGGCGGAACGGTGGGTGGTACTTCGCTCTGAGCCGGCACCGAACTGCCGGGGGCGGTACACGTCATTCCTCCCGCGCTCCGACGAGAACTCGTTCCCGCCATCGGAGGTCCGCCCCGGACCCTTCCGCGGGCCGTGCGCGCCGTCCGACGGCGCTGCCCACCCACCCGAGCAGGAAACCCGTGGGAATGGCCATCACTGCGGTCGACTGGAGCCCGATGAGGCGGAAGTCGTGTTCCGGCAGCAGCGAAGTGGGCGTACCCGAGAAGGAGAGGGAACAGACGTACAGGACGGTGGTGCAGAGGACACCGCCGTACACGGTCCACAGCAGCCCGGTCCGGTTGTACCGGCTCCAGAACAGCCCGTACAGACAGGCGGGCAGGACCGTGGAGGCTGCGAGGGCGAGTGCCGGACAGGTCAGGGACTGAAGGTCCCGTCCCTGGGCCATTGCCGCCAGGAAGATGCCAAGCCCGCCCACGGCTCCGACGGCCCATCTGGCCGACCGGACCTCCCGACGCTCGGACATGTGCCCCCCCCCCCCCCCCCCCCCCCCCAGGACGAGGCTCGTCCCCCTCATGCCGCCGAGCACCGCGTAGCAGACCATCAGCGTGGTGACGGAGCGTACGGTCGTACCACCAGGAGGACAGCAGCAGCACGGCCATCTGCAGAGCGCCCCACACGATCCCCAGAGGCATCCTGCCCGCCGGACGGCCGGCGAGCAGCTCGCCGGCCGTGCCGGACAGCGCCGCGGAGACCTGGAGGGCGACGCCGTTGGCTGCCAGGAACCGCCGACGCGCTTCGGAAAGTGCGCGGGGCACCCGCCCAGGGGCACTCGCGGCAGGCTCATGGGGCCGGTCGTACGGTGGAGGCCCGATGCCGGGCCGAGGGGACGGGACGGACATGAAGGAGGTCCTCTCGCGAGGTGGACGGTCACGCACCGGGGCCCGGCACACGGTTCCCGGTGTCCCGTGACGGGAAGCACGCCGAGCGGCGGGGTGACCATGCCGGGTCAGTCGTCAGGGATGCCGGCGCCGCTGAGGGCGGGGACGGTCCTCTCCGGTCGCACCAGGGAACGGGCGCCGAGCCGGAACTGGTCGAGCTTGTCGACGATCGTCTGGCCGACGGGCCTGTGGCCCCAGATGCTGATGCCCTGGTGGGTGGAGGGCTCCCAGGTGCTCTCGTCGACGACGAGGGGGTTCCAGCCGACCTCCCACTCGAAGCCCGAGGGGGTGCGGGCGTAGTAGGAGAGTTCCTTGTCGTTGGTGTGCTGGCCCACCGACAGGGCCATGTCGAAGCCGAGTTCGCGCACGCGTTCATAGCTCCGGGCCAGGTCGTCCAGACTGTCGACCTGGATGTTGAGGTGCTGGACCCGGGTGCGGATCGGGTCGATCGGCAGACCGCGGACAGCGGCGATCGCGATGGAGTGGTGGCGTTCGTTTACGCGCAGGAAGCGGATCTTGAGCTTGACGCCACTGATCGCCTCGTCAATGTAGTCGGTCAGGCGGGCGTCGAAGACCGTGCTGTAGTAGCCGCGCATCAGAGTGGGCTTGGCGGAGGTGATCGCGACATGGCCCATGCCCGAGTCGCCGGTGACCCAGCCGGAGGCGAGCATCCGCAGCGGCTCGGACGAGGTGACCGGGGTGGTGTAGATCTCCTGCACGAGGCCCTTGGGACCGGGGAAACGCAGCAGGCGTTCCACACCGCGCAGGGCAGCCTCCTCGTCGGAGCCCCGCACTACGGGGACGCCGTGGTCCCGGACGCGGGCCTCGACCTGTTCGAAGGAGGCGTGGTCGTCGATGTGCCAGCCGATCGCCACCACGTCCTCGGCGGGGCCGCGCCGAATCAGGAAGCGGCACTCGTGGTCGTCGAGGCGGAAGCGCATCACGTCACGGGAGACGTCGTCGTGGTGCATGCCGATGGCGTCGGTGCCGAATCGGCGCCAGTCGGCGAAGCGGTTGGATTCGACCACGACGTAGCCGAGGTGGACGGAGCCGAAGACCGAGGGCGTGGTGTTCATCGGCGGCCCGCCAGGAAGTCGGCGCAGAGCCGGTTGAACAGGTCGGCGCGCTCCCACTGCACCCAGTGGCCGGTGTTGGCGACCTCGTACAGGTCGCAGTGGGGCATGCGCTCGGCCAGCATCCGGCCGCCCGACGGCCGGTTGACCTTGTCCGCGGCGCCCCACAGCACCAGGGTGGGCACGGCCAGCCGGTTCAGGCGCTTGTCGCGGGTGAAGTCCATCTTCCACAGCGTGCGCAGCGACTTCGGGCGCCTGAGCGGCGGGGCGGCGACGACCTCGGGGTCGATGCTGTCCCGGTAGCGCGCGTCGATGATCGAGTCGGGTATCCGGGCGGCGTTGTAGACCAGGTAGTCGCGGATGAATGCCTCCAGCTTCCGCCGCGAGGGCCCGTCCCCCGCGTAGTAGTTCAGGAGGCTGTTCAGGCCCGGCGTGGGCAGAGCGCGGGTGGTGCCGATGCCGCCGGGGCCCATGAGCACCATGCGGTCGACCCTCTGGGGAGTGTCGAGCGCGAGGCGCAGGGCGCAGGCGCCGCCGTAGGAGTTGCCGACGAAGTGGGCCTTCTCCAGGCCCAGTTGGTCGAGCACGCCGCGGATGCCGGTGGCCAGGGCGCCGAAGGGGTCGGTGGGGTCGATGCCCTTGCTGCTGCGGCCGTAACCGGGCAGGTCAGGCACGATGACCCGGAACTCCTCGGCCAGCTCTGCGATGTTGCGGCTGTAGTTGGAGACACCGGAGGCGCCCGGGCCGCCACCGTGCAGCAACAGGACGGGCGCTCCCTGCCCCACCTCGGCGACGAAGATCTTCTTGCCGCCGACGTCGAGCAGGCGCTCGTGCATCGCGGGGACTTCGATGGGCGTGGTCATGGTGGTCCTCACTGGGCGATGGTCGTGGCCGGGCGTGACACGGGGGCGAATCCGGCCGGGGGCGGCGGGAGCGGGGCACCGGCGGGGGCGGCGGCGTAGACGTAGGCGTCGGGGCGCAGGGCCACGGTGGTGACACGGCGCTCGGTCAGCCAGGGCAGCAGGACGCCGTCACTGTCGACGATCGCGCCCTCGGTCGGGCGCGAGCCCGTCGGCAGAACGGCCTGCGATTCGACGCCGAGGCGTTCCCAGGCGGGCTGCGCGGTGGGCAGCCCGTGGTGCAGCAGGAGCCAGCGGCCGCCGAGCGCGTCGTCCAGCCGTACGCGTTCGCCGTCGGGTCCGGTCACCCAGGGCTGCGGGATCTGGTGTCCGGTCGCCTTGGTGCGGGGGCCGGCCTGCAGGCCGGCCTCGTAGCGGGCCACGGGGATCCAGTTCGATTCCTGCAGCCAGGCGCCGAAGCCCGGTATGCGGTCCAGGGCGCGCAGGGCGCCGTTGCGGACCCGGGTGACGGGGCGCCGGCGTTCGGTGATCATGCGACCGACGAACACCGCCCGCTTGGTGACCTCCCTGACGTGCGGCTTGCGTTCGGTCTCGTAGCTGTCGAGGACGCTTTCGGGCAGTTCCCCGTGGAGGACGGAGTTCAGCTTCCAGCAGAGGTTGGCCACGTCCCGCACACCGGCGGCCATGCCCTGGCCGATCCACGGCGGCATGGCGTGCGCGGAGTCGCCGGCGAGGAAGACCCGGCCGGCGCGGAAGCGTGCGGCGAACCGCACATGGTGGCTGTAGATGGTGGCGCGCAGGACCTCGATGCTGTCGCGGCCGATCCCGTACCGGGATATCAGCCCGTACACGGCGTCCTCGGTGACCAAATGCTTCTCGTCGTCTCCGGGCAGGAGGGGGAACTCGTAGCGATGGTGGTCCAGCGGGGTCGGGCAGTCGACGGCCGGGCGCGCCGGGTCGCAGTGGAAGCGCAGCTTGTCGTGGTCGGGCCAGGGCTTGAGCATCTTGGTGTCGATGACGATCCAGCGGTCCTCGTACGTCCGCCCCTCGTACCCGATGTTCAGCTGCGCGCGCGTGAGGCTGGAGCCGCCGTCGGCCGCGATCACGTAGGAGGCACGCAGCCGGTGGACCGAGTCGTCGGCCGTGCCGACCACGGTCAGCTCCACCCCGTCGGCGTCCTGGCGCAGGCGCAGGCACTCGTGGCGCAACAGGATCCTCACGTTCGGGTAGCGGTCGACACCGTCGCGCAGGACCCGCTCGAGGGCCGGCTGGTAGATGAACATCTGCGGCGGGTGGCCGTGGCCGCGCGAGGTGGGGGACGCACTGAGGAACGTGCGGCCCTCGGCGTCGACGAAGTCCACCGGCCGCTCCGTCAGCATGTCCTGTTTGAGGCGCTCGGCCAGGCCGATCCGCTGCCAGATGCGGACGACCTCCTCGTCGGTGGAGATGGCCCGTGCACGCGTGAAGATCTCGGCGTCCCGTTCCAGAACGACGACGCGCAGCCCCATCGCACCCAGCAGGTTCGCCGCGGTCACGCCCGTGGGCCCGTAACCGATCACCGCCACGTCGTAGGCGCTGTCCTCGGTCTCTGTCCCGGCCCTGGGCTCACTCATCAGGCCACCTCACTGTCGATCGTGTCGCACGACTCTTGCCGTAGTGTTCATTCCAATTGGAACGAGTGCTACGGTAAGCTCAACGCCCAAGAGGGTCAAGCAGCCGACGAGAAGCGCACACCAGAGGGGCACCTGCCATGACGAAGCCGCAGACGACCCGCAAGAAGCGCGCGAACGGAGTGGAGTCGCGGCAGCGCATCCTCGACGCCGCCGTGGAGATCGCGGGCGAGCGGGGATACGAAGGCACCTCGATCGCGGCCGTCAGCGCCAAGTGCGGGCTGCCCGCCAGCTCGATCTACTGGCACTTCAAGGACAAGGACGACTTGATCGCCGCGGTCATCGAGCGCAGCTTCGAAACGTGGCTCGCCGCCGTGGAGCTTCCGAGCGAAGAGACGGGGACCCCGCTGGAACGGGTCACCGCCATGGCGGTGACCGTGGGCAAGTCGCTGATCGACGCCCCCGACTTCCTCCGCCTCGGCCTGATGCTCGCGCTCGAACACCGTCCCGCCGAACCCCGCGGCCGGACGGTGTTCCTCCAGGTCCGCGACATCGCGCGCGCGAAGATCGCCGAAATGGCCCGGGCGCTCGTCCCGGACCTCGACGAAAAGTCCGTGCACGCACTGACGACCTATGCCGTCGCGGGCGCCGACGGGCTTTTCGTCCAGCGGGAGATCAATGGTGACGACGTCGACCTCGTGGCGATGTTCGAACTGCACGCCCAGCTGGTCTACGAGGCGGCGATGCGCATGGCGGCGAGGAGCCGGACATGAGGCCGGCGGCCGTGCGGCGACGCGCGGAGGCCGCCCGGCTGCTGCGCGAGGCCGAAGGCCGCACGACACCGGTCGAACCGCTCTCCACGACGTGGCCCGCTCTCGATCTCGCCGACGCCTACGCCGTCCAGCAGGTCAACGTCACCCGCCGCCTGGCCGCCGGATCGACGGTGATCGGCCACAAGGTCGGTCTCGCCTCGGCCCCGATACAGGAACTCCTCGGCGTGTACGAGCCGGACTTCGGGCACCTGCTGGACGAGATGGTCCACCGCGACGGCGGGACGGTGCGCGCCGCCCGGTACTGCGCCCCACGCGTCGAACCCGAGATCTGCTTCCGCCTCGCCCGGCCGCTGCGCGGACCCGGTGTGACCCTCGGTGACGTGCTGACCGCAACCGATGCGGTCGCGCCCGCACTGGAGATCGTCGACAGCCGCATCCGCGACTGGCGGATCACCCTGACCGACACCGTCGCGGACAACGCCGGCTCCGCAGGACTGGTCTGCGGCTCCTGGACGCCGTTGGCGCACGCACCCGACCTCGCGGCGGTGACCGTGGACCTGCTCATCGACGGAAACCCTGTGGCGACCGGCCGCGGCAGGGAGGTCCTGGGCCACCCGGCCGCCGCGGTCGCCTGGCTGGCCAACGCTCTCGCCGCCTACGGCAAAGGACTGGACACCGGGCACGTCATCCTGCCCGGCGCCATGACCACGGCACCCCTCATACGCGCCGGTCAGACGGCGGAGGCACGTTTCGGAGCCCTTGGCTCCGTGTCGGCGTCCTTCGTCTGATGACAGCCCGCCCCTCGCGCCGTCCGGGACGTCGCTGAACACACCGACGATTCCCTACCGTCCGCGATCCACCCCCTCCTTCCTTCCGGTCGCCCCACGGCCCCGCACCACCGCCGAACCGGGCTTCTTGGCCCACCCGGACACCGATACCGATACCGAGAGCGTCGGGCGAGTCTGTGGCACACCGCCGATGACCGGAAGAAGCAACATTCCCCGTCATGCTGCGCAGATCGCACGAAAGGCCGCTTCATGTCCCCTTCAGCACAGCGCATCGACGTCCACCAGCACGTGGTGCCCGACTTCTACCGCGACGAGCTCGCCAAGGCCGGCATCACCGACGCCGGCGGCCGCGCCCTGCCCGCCTGGAGCCCCGAGTCCGTCCTGGAGCTGATGGACCTGCTCGGCACCGCCACGTCGATCGTCTCCGTCTCCACGCCCGGCACCGGCTTCCTCACCGCACCCGCCGATGCCGCCGGCCTGGCCCGACGCCTCAACGACCACTCCGCGGCCCTGATCTCCGACCATCCCGGCCGCTTCGGCTTCTTCGCCACCCTCCCCATGCCCGACGCCGACGCCTCGGCCACCGAGGCCGTTCGCGCACTGGACGAGCTGCGCGCCGACGGGGTCACCCTGCTCGCCAACAGCCGGGGCACCTACCTCGGCGCGGACGGCCAGGACACGCTGTGGCGAACACTCAACGACCGCGGCGCGGTGGTCTTCATACACCCGGCCGAGCTGCCCGTTCCCCCGGTCGACGGCATTCCCGCCTTCGCCGCCGACTTCCTCCTGGACACCACCCGCGCCACCTATCTCCTGGTCCGCAACGGCATCCTGCGCCGCTACCCGAACATCCGCTTCATCCTCAGCCACGCCGGCGGCTTCGTCCCCTACTCCTCACACCGCATGGCCCTCACCATCGCCAACGACACCGCGCGCAGCCCGCTCGACGTACTGGACGACTTCCGCTCCTTCTACTTCGACACCGCCCTGTCCTCCAGCCCCGCCGCCCTGCCCACCCTGCTCGCCTTCGCCCGCCCCGGACACGTCCTCTTCGGCAGCGACTGGCCGTTCGCCCCCACTCCTGCCGGGCAGTACTTCGCGGGCGGCCTCGACGGCAACGTCGACGCGGCCACGCTCAAGGCCGTCAACCGCACCAACGCCGAGGCGCTCTTCCCCCGCCTGGCCGCCACTCCCCCGACACCGCCCCCGGCCCTGTCGGCCCCGGTGCGCCTGCGCCACGCGGTGCAGCGCTCCGCCGCCCGCCTGGTCTTCAAACTGCTCCAGCCCGGCACCGACTGAGACGAGTTCCTCATGTCCACCAGTCCCCACCGCACCTCCGACCAGCCCGAACACCGCCAGGCCGCCGTCGCGACCGGCCGGGCCGGCCACAACGGCGTGCTCTTCGCGATGTGCCTGTCCCTGATCCTCGTGGTCGCCTCCGTCTCCGCGCTCAACCTCGCGCTGCCCGACCTCGCCGTCGACCTGTCGGCGACCAACAGCGCACTGACCTGGATCGCCGACGGCTACACCGTCGCCCTGGCCGCTCTCGTCCTGCCCCTCGGCGCCATCGGCGACCGCGTCGGACGCCGCAACGTCCTCATCGCGGGCACCGTCGTCTTCGGCGTCGCCTCCCTGGCCGCGTCCTTCGCCGACTCCACCACCGCGCTCATCGCCTGGCGAGCCGTCATGGGCCTGGGAGCCGCGATGATCATGCCAGGCACCCTGTCCACGATCACCGCCGCCTTCCCGCCCGAACAGCGGGCCAAGGGCGTGGCCACCTGGTCCGGATTCGCCGCCGCCGGAGCCATCATCGGCATGCTCGCCGCAGGTGCCCTCCTGGAGTGGTTCTCCTGGCGGTCGATCTTCATCACCAGCGCCGCGGCCGCCCTCGTGGCAGCCGTCACCGCCCTGCTCCTGGCGCCCGACACCAAGGACGAACACCCCTCCCCGCCCGACGTGTCGGGTGCCCTCTCCACGGCCGTCGGCATCGGCGCCCTCGTCTTCGCCATCATCGAAGGAAACGAACGGGGCTGGACGGAGCCCATCGTGATCGCCGCCCTCGTGGTGACCGTGCTGGCCTTCACCACGTACGCCTGGCTGGGCCTGCGGCACGAGCACCCCCTGCTCGACCCCGCCCTGTTCGGCATCCGCGGCTTCCGGGCCGGCGCCATCACCGTCCTCGTGCAGTTCATGGCCGTCTTCGGGTTCTTCTTCGTCGGCCTGCAGTATCTGCAACTCATCCTGGGCTACAGCCCACTCAAGGCCGCCGCCGCCCTCATCCCCGTCGCTGTGGTCGTCCTGCCCACCTCCCAGGCCACCCCTCACCTGGTTCGACGGGTCGGCATGAAGGCCACCATGACCGTGGGCCTGCTCCTGCTGAGCGCCGGTCTGTTCGTCATCTCCCGGCTCGATGTCGGCTCCGGCTACCTGCCGTTCCTCGGCGGACTCATCCTGGCGGGCTTCGGTATCGGCCTGTCCGGAGCCGTGGGCACCTCCGCCATCACCGGCTCGCTCGGCCGCGGCCAGCAGGGAGTCGCCTCCGCGATGAACGACACCACACGCGAGGTCGGCTCGGCCGTCGGCATCGCTCTCATGGGCTCGATCTACGGCAGCCACTACCGCTCCCACCTGCCCGACTCCCTCGACCGGCTTCCCGCCGAAGCCGCCGAGGCCACACGCGACTCCGCCGCGGCGGGTCTGCATGTCGCAGACCAGCTCGGCGCCCAGGGCGCGGCCCTGGCGGACAACGTCAAGTCCGCCTTCATGGACGGCCTGTCAGCCTCACTCATCGCCGTCAGCATCATCGTTCTCGCCGCAGCCGTCGGATGCCTGCTCCGGGCGCCGAAGACACCACCGGCATCGGACTGAACCGCCGACGGCCGGACGCCCTGCGGACCTCTGGTCGCGCAGGGCCCTCGGCCGGGAACCCGACCGCTCCCCTCCCGTCAGCCTGACAACCCGAAGGACCGCAGGTACCTGTCATGCAACACCCCCTCCACGACTCGTGGGCCGGCCTGATCGACGACCGGTACGCGCTGCGCCGGATGATCGGCCGCGGGGGCATGGGCGAGGTCTGGTTGGCCGACGACCTGGTTCTGCGCCGCGCGGTCGCCGTGAAGCTGTTGCACACGCGGCTCACCCTCGACGAAGTCGCCCAGAGCCGTTTCCAGCGCGAGGTCCGCGCGGCCGCCTCCCTCAACCACCCCTGCGTCGCGGCCGTTTACGACGCCGGCCGGCTTCCGACAGTGCCTCCACGTCCCTTCCTGGTCATGGAGTACGTCTCCGGACACACGGCAGCCGAACGGCTGAGGTCGGCCCCGCCCTCGATGCAGGAAGCGGTCGACTGGGTCGCGGGAACGCTGGAAGCACTCGCCTGCGCACACGCGGCCGGGCTGGTCCACCGGGACATCAAGCCGGCCAACGTCATGATCACCACCGACGGGCTGGTCAAGGTCATGGACTTCGGGATTGCCCATATCTCCGACGGACCCGACAAGGGGGTGACCGGGACGGGCAGCTCGGTCGGCACCGCCGCGTACATGTCCCCCGAGCAGGCCCAAGGACGACCTGTCGATGCCCGCTCCGATCTCTACTCGACCGGGTGCATGCTCTACGAGCTCCTCACCGGCAGCCAGCCCTTCATCGGGGACAGCCTGTTCGCCATCGCTTACCAGCACATGTGTGCAGACCCGCCGGCCCCGAGTGACCTCGGGGTGCACCTACCCCCGCACATCCAGGCGGTCCTCACCCGCGCCATGGCCAAGAACCCCGACGCCCGATTCGCCGACGCGACGACCATGCAGGGGGCTTTGGTCACCCGCCGAGGTCCCGGCTTGGCGCCTCCTCAGGACACTGCGCCCCTGGAAGCGCCAGCCTTCCCGGAGGAACGGGCGACAACGGTGCTCAGGGCCTCCAAGGGGCGCCGCGGTCCCCAGCGGATGGCACGTGCGACCGTGGCCCTTTTCGGCGCGGGTGCAGTCACCGCTGCCGTCATCGCTGTGGCTCCGGACGCAACGCATACCGTCGGTCCCGGCACGCAGACCTCGCCTTCCTCCTCCGCAAGCCCTTCGCCTGAACCAGAGCCTTCCGCCAGTGGTCCGGAAGGCACCACCCGTCCCAACAGCGGCGCCGGCCCGATGAGTCCGCGCGCATCGACGGAGCCCATGGCGCCAACCGTCGCCGTCCCCGGAGACCTGGTCGGGAAGACCCTCGCACAAGCCAGAGCAGACCTGGCCGAGCTGAACCTGAACATGGCGCTCACTCCGCGCTCCAGTGACGCCGACGCCAGCACCGTCATAGCGACCATTCCCTCTGCCGGTACGCGGTTGAGCCGCGGCGACACCGTTCGCCTCGCTACTCGAACCGATACGGAGACGCCCGCCGGTGCTGCGCCCACCAGCGGATCGGCAAGTAGCAGCCCCAGTGCCTCGGCGTCGCCCACGACCGCCGGCACCGACCCGGTGATCCGCCGCCGACCGCCGATCCATCACTGACAAGCCGACGCCGCCGCCGGCGGCGAGGTGTTGGCCACCCAGTGCGCACAAAACCGCATCGCGACCAGGTTCAGCCGGGCATCGGCCTCTGCTCCGCTCCCCGCCCGGGCGCGTGGCCACCTGGCGGGCGTCCTCGTCCGGCAGGCCCGACACGCGCAGAATCGGCTGGGCCATTCGCGTCCCGACGCCGTCGTCATCAAGGCGAACAGGTCGAGCAGGCCGAGATCGGCAGTGAGGGGTTGTTCGGTCCAGACGGTCTTCCCCCTCCGGGTGTAACGGCTGCCCCAGCGGGTGGTGAGTTGGGCGATGACCGGCTCGGTGGTGCAGGACAGCTCGTCCAGCCCTCACGCGGCCAGTCGCCCGGCCGCCGCCTTCCACTGCTTTTCCCAGGTCAGCGCACCCGCCCGCGCGGCTTCAGCGGGGTAGCGGGCAGCTCCGGGGCGGGGAGGCGGGCGCCGTCGTAGCCCTTGACCTCGCCGAACCGCGAGCCCTCCTCCCAGTCTTTTCGCGCCTGTGCGATCTCCTCACCGGATCGGGCGATGAAGTTCCAGAACATCACGAGCTCCTCCTCGAACGGCTCGCCGCCCAGGAGCATCAGACCGGCGTCGGAGACGGCGCGCAGGGGCAGTTCGGTGCGGCCGCAGCCGAGGTAGAGCATCGAGCCGGGCAGCACGGGGACGCCGTCCACCTCGGCCTCGCCCGACATCGACAGGACCGCGTACTCGAAGTCGGGGTCCAGAGGCATGCGGGCCCGGGCGCCGGCGGTCAGGGTCACGTCGGCGCCGACGATCGGGGTGTACGCGGTGCCGGGCGAGGCGGCTCCGTCCAGTTCGCCCAGGATGACGGTGGCGGCGAGGCCGGGGGCGGTGACGACGGGCAGGTCCGTGTGGTGCTGGAAGTGCGGCTCGACGGTGCGGTGCGCGTCGGGGAGGGCCACCCAGAGCTGCGCTCCGTGCAGCAGCCGGGCGTGGTCCTTCGGGCTCTCCTCGGAGTGGCTGATGGCACGGCCCGAGGTCATCAGGCCCAGCTCGCGGGGGCGTACCGTCTGGAGGCTGCCGAGGCTGTCCCGGTGGAGGACCTCCCCGTCGTGCAGCCAGCTGACGGTCTGCAGGCCCATGTGGGGGTGGGGCGGGACCTGCATTCCGGGCTCGTCGGCGATGTCGTCGGGGCCGTAGTGGTCGACGAAGGCCCAGGCGCCGACCATGCGCCGGCCGAGGTTGGGCAGCAGCCGGCGGACCTCGGTGCTCTCGCCGAGCTGGACACGGCGGGGGGCGAGAAGCTCACGGACGGGCTCGGCGACGACGAAGCCGCGTCCTCCGCAGACGGAGGGCGTTGCCTGGCGATCGAGATTGCTCATGGCGCTCAACCTATTCCCGCGGGGGCGTAAGGCACCGGGGTCCCACGCCAGAACTTTAGTGGAATGTTCAACCATTGTGTGGTGTTGTCACGGGCGAACGTACGAGGGGGCGGTCCGGAGGCGGCCCGCACCACATGAAGGAGGACACGTGAGCGAGACCGAGACCTACTACGAGTTCGGCACCGCCGCCGACCGGTGGGACCGGGCGCAGATGTTCTTCGAGGCCAAGGAGTACCTGACGGCCGCGCGGATCCTGGCCGGACTGGTCGAGGAAGTGCCGGAGCAGGTCGCGCCGCGGCTGCTGCTGGCCCGCTCCTACTACCACTCCGCCCGGCTGGGCAAGGCGGAGAAGGAGCTGCGGACCGTTCTGGAGCTCGACCCGGTGGAGAGCTACGCGCGCCTCATGCTGGGCCGCACGCTGGAGCGCCAGGGGCGGAGCGCCGACGCGACGCCGCACCTGCGGATGGCCGCCGCCCTCACCGGCGACTTCGGCCCCGGAGCCACCCGCCCCTGAGCCCGCCACCCCGTTCCGCCTGCCGGGCCCGCACCCTTCGGTGCGGGCCCGGTCTCCTTTACCCGCCGGTACGGACATCGGACAATGGGATCTCCAAGACCAGGGGGTGGGGGAGATGTACGGATCCAGGAGTGCCGCGTTACGCCGGGCGCGGTCGGCCGCGCTCATCGGGCTCGCGATGGCGGCCTCGGCCGGCTGCTCGGGCGGCAGCGACGGTGAGGGCGGCGGGAAGAACGGCGAAGGGGCGGAGCTGACCGCCCGCCCGCCGGGGGCCCACAGCTGGACCAGCAGACCGTGCGGCCTCCTCTCCGGCGCCGCGCCCGCCGACGGCTTCACCCTCGGCAGCTCCACCGACTCCGCCTCCCCCGACGCCCGGGAGGACATCGGCGAGAACGGTACGCGGCCGCTCTACCGCCGGACCGGCTGCCTCACGGACCTCAAGGCCCCGGACGGCACGTTCTGGAAGCTCAGCACCACGGCCCGGGTGTACGAGAACACCGGGCCCGCCCGCCACGCCTACCGCGTCAAGGAGGATCTCGACCGCGCCCATGGGCGCGGACCCGAGAAGATCCATGACACCGCCTACGCGTTACCGGAGGACGACCAGGGCCGCCCCGGCCGCACCCTCCTCCTGTGGAACGGCGACCTCGTGCTCACCGTGTCCGCGTACGCACCGCACGGCAGCACGGAACACGACGTACAGAAGGACCTGGAACGCATCGTCGGCAACGCTGCGCGCCGCACCGAGGACGGCCTGCGCGATCACGACGCCTCCTCCCCCGCGCCGCGATGACCTCCATGGTCCGGCTCGGTGCCGCGGATCAGACGTCCGGCCGGGCGTTCGCCACCCGGTCGAGCCACTCCTTCATCAGCGCCGCCTCGGCGGTGCTCAGGCCCGCCCCGTGCTCCTTCCGCAGCAGAGCGCTCAACCGGGCCGCCGCCGTGGGCACTTCGGCGGCCGGCGGCACGTCGGGCGACGCGCTCGGTGACATCTCCGGCGAGACGTCCGGTGTGAGCACCGTCGCGTGCAGCGCGTCACGCACCCGTCTGGACACCTCGATGTCGTCGAACGTCGCGGGACGGGACACCAGCATCAGCGCCACCCCCACATTGGCCGACATGATCATCTGGGCGGCGAGCTCGGGCGCGACACGTATCCGGCCCCGGGCGGCGGCCCGTTCGAGGTCCCCGGTCAGGATCCGGTGGGACTCCAGCGCCGCGGCGGGCGGTGTGCGCATCGCCGGCGAGTTCATCAGCCGGTAGAGGTTGCGGTTGTCGAGGGCGAAGGCGACGTGGCTGTCCCACCCCCGGCGCAGGTCCTCCACCGGGTCCGTCGTCTCGCCGCGCTCCCTCTTCGTCGCCAGGTACTTCTCGAAGCCGTGGTCGACGACGGCCGACAGCAGGCCTTCCTTGTCGCCGAAGTGGCGGTAGAGGGCCGGAGCGCCCACCTTCGCCGCCTCGCACACGGCGCGCGTGGAGATATCACCGTCGGGCGACTCCCTGACCAGTGTGGCGGCCACTTCCAGGATGCGGGTGCGGGTGCTCGTACTCACCGGACGGACGCTATCAAGCGGCACGGCGGCGGTCAGACGATGCCGCCGTTGGCCCTCAGCACCTGGCCGTTGACCCAGCGGGCCGGGCCGGCGAGGAAGGAGACCACCTCGGCTATGTCCTGCGGGGTACCCAGCCGCTCCAGCGGCGGCTGGGCGGCCATCCGTGCGACGGTCTCCTCGTCCTTGCCGTCCAGGAACAGGGCGGTGGCGGTCGGCCCCGGCGCGACGGCGTTGACGGTGATGTCGCGGCCGCGCAGCTCGCGGGCGAGGATCAGGGTCATGGCCTCGACGGCGCCCTTGGTCGCGGCATAGGCGGTGTAGCCGGGCAGCGCCAGCGACAGCACCGAGCTGGAGAAGTTGATGATGGCCCCGCCCTCGCGCAACCGCCGCGCGGCCTGCTGGTCGACGACGAACGTGCCCCGGATGTTGGTGCGGTGCATCCGGTCGAGCGTGTCGAGTTCGAGCTCGGCCAGCGGCGCGAGCGCCATGACCCCCGCCGCGTGCACCACCACGTCGACGCCGCCGAACGTCTCCTCGGCGGCGTCGAAGAGCGCCGCGACGGCGACCTCGTCGGCCACGTCCGCCTGCTGGGCGAAGGCCTCACCGCCCGCGGCGGTGATCGCGGCGACGGCGGCCTCTGCCTCGGTGTGGTTGCCCGCGTAGTTGACGACGACCGCGAAGCCGTCGGCGGCGAGCCGTTCGGCGCTCTCGCGGCCGATGCCCCGGGAACCCCCGGTGACCACGGCCACCCGACGAGGGGCGTCACCAGCGCGTGCGGGCTGCGCGGAGGACGCGGATGCCGGCGTCGGCGTCGATACGGATGTGGACTGTTCGGTCATGGCAGTGCTCCTGGCGACTGGGGTCGCGGCGGTCCCGTGAAACCCGACGAGATCAACGCTAACACCATCGCAGTAGCGACGCTACCCCACGATCGTAGCAACGCTAATAAACATCGCTACCCTGCATTCGCCCGGCCCGCACACGACGGAACCCGCCGGGCAGGCCCCGGCGGGTTCCGTCGTGTGCGTCGGTGCGATCCGCTCAGTTCACCGCACTCGCGGTGCGGGGCGTCGCAGCGCGGGCCACGGGGGTCAGAAGACGTTCGGTGAGGTAGCCGAAGACCACTCCGAAGACGCTCCACAGCGTCGCCTGGACCGCGAGCGTCGAGAGCCGGAACTCCCACAACAGAGTCGCCGGGAAGTCCTTGCCCACCTCGTCGAAGGAGGGCAGGAAGGCGTAGGCCAGGCCGATCAGCAGAACGAAGCCGGCGACGGCCGCGGTGGTGGCGTTCCAGTTGCCCAGGCGGGGAGCGAGCCGTTTGCCGATGATGACGGCGGCGACGGCCAGCAGCACGCTGAGGGCGACCATCAGGAAGAACAGGGTGGTGCGCTTGCCGATGGTGTCGGGGTTGCCGACGGCGGGCGGGTTGGCCGGGTACTTCAGGAACGGCACGACGTAGACCGTGAGCAGGGCGGCGCCCGCGATCAGCGCGGCCGTGGCCCGGGGGCCGAAGTTGCCGATGCGGCCCAGCGCGTAACAGAACACGAGGGCGGCGATCCCGCCCACGGCGACGCCGAAGACCAGGACGCCGGTGGCGAGTCCGCCGGTCGCCTGCATGGTGCGGCTGACCAGCTCCTCACCGCCGCCGTGGTCGTGGCTGTGGGCCTCTTCGAGGGCGATGGCCGCGTCCACCTGGGACTCACCGAGGAAGTAGGCGACGGCGAGCGCCAGCGCGCCCGCGATCAGGCCCGCGAGCATGCCGCGCACGAGCAGAGCTCTGACAGATATGGAGTTCACGATGGTTTCCTGGTTTCTCTTGCTTCCCGTGTCCGCTGATTCCCTGCTGATTCAGGTGCCGCAGGTGCGTCAGTGGCAGGGGAAGCCGAGCAGGTGGCGGCCGTCGTGGACCCACTCGTGGACGCCTTCGCCCGAGATGAGCGCGGTGGCGCCCTGTTCGGCGCCGACGAAGTACAGCAGGACGAGCATGAGGATGCCGAAGAAGACCGCCCACGGGGCAATGGCCTTCGCCGAGATCGGAGTGATCGCGGATGTCCCGGTTGCGGGAACGGCGGACTGTGCCATCGCAGTACCTCCTGTGGGAACACGCGTCCCTGTCGTGGTGCCTCGGACGAAGGTGCCGGGTCTGACTTCCCCGCACGGATGCGGGTTCACAGTGGCGCGACCGTGCCGGATTCTCACCGGACTTCCGTCACACCCTCGTCATGGTCGACGTGACCATACCGCCTGTACGCAGGCGCCGCCATGGTCCAATCTGCGGAGCCGCGGAGCACGGATCCCTTGGGGCCGCAGGGCTTTGGGGCCCGTGGTGAAGGAGTGAGGGCAGGAACATGACAGTACGGGTGATGTTGATCTCACCGGCGATGAACGCGGCACTGCGGGAGGCCCGCTTCGACGGCGACGCTCCTCTGGACCGGTCCGGCCGGGAGCGCGCGCGGGCCGCGGCCGGCGCGGTGCCGGAAGCCGGGCTCGCACTGAGCGGTCCCTCCGAGCGGTGCCGCGAGACCACCGCCGCGCTCGGCCTGGCGGCGCGGGCGCGGACCGAACCGGCCCTGGCCGGCTGGGACCTGGCGCGCTGGGCCGGCCGCCGTCTCGACGAGGTGGCCGCCGCCGAGCCCGCACAGCTGGCCGCCTGGCTCGACGACCCCTCGGCGGCGCCGCACGGCGGCGAGTCGCTGCACGACCTGGTCGGGAGGACCGGCAGATGGCTGGACTCCCTCGGCGGACCGGACGCACCCGGCACGAGCTTCCTGGCGGTGGCCGAGGCCGCCGTCGTCCGGGCGGCGGTCGTCCATGGTCTGCGGCTGCCGGCGGAGGCGTTCTGGCGGCTGGACGTCGCCCCGCTGACGCTGACCGGACTCAGCGGCCGGTCGGGCCGGTGGAACGTGGGACTGGGCCGCCCCCTGACCGCTCCCCCGGTCGACTGAGCGTCACGCCGCGTCGCAGCCCCGGCAGACCGGCCGGCCGGGCGAACGTCAGACCGCGTTGCCGTCCCGCCAGTCGGGCCGGACCAGCACGGCCGTGGCGACGATGCCGTCCTCGATCCGCCAGAGCCCGTGCAGCGTCGTCGGCAGCGCCGGGTCGGTGAGCAGCAGCCGGGCGGCGAAGGAACCCTCGGCGGCCACACCGCCCCGAGGACCGTCACCGCTGCCCGGTTCATCGGTCCGATGGAACGTCAGGTCGGCCTCGGTGAAATCGAGTTCGAGGCCCGTGACCGGATACCAGGTCTTGAAGACGCTCTCCTTGGCGCTGAACAGGACCCGGTCCCAGTGGATTTCGCCCGTGCCGTCTTCGTCCGAGCCCTCCGGCGCGGGCGGGCCGATCCGCTCGCGTTCGGCGGGCAGCGTCACCAACTCCCGTACGCCGCTGGGGAGCGGGGCGTGCGGTTCCGCGTCGATGCCCAGCGACAGCACGTCCTTCGCACGGGCCAGCGCGGCGGCCCGGTACCCGTCGCAGTGGGTGAGGCTGCCGACGATTCCCTCGGGCCACAGCGGTCGTCCCCGGTGCCCGTGGAGCACGGCCACCGGCGGCAGGCCGAGTCCGGCCATGGCCCGCCGGGCGCAGGCGCGGGCCGTCGCGAAGTCGTTCCGGCGTTTGGCCACGCTCTTGGCGATCAGCGCCTCCTCCTCCGGGAAGAGGGTTCCGTCCGGGACGCTCTCCGCGCGGGTCGCCGCACAGGAGACGTCGGCGGGGAGCAGCAGCTCGATCACGAGGCGCCTCCGGGGGTGTGCGGTCGTGCGGACGGTTCGGCGCCGGTCCGGGCCGGTGGGGCGGGGTCGCCCTCGTACGGGAGGATCTGCCGCAGCAGACCGCGCGGGTGTCCCCTCTCGCGCCACTCCCTGGGGTAGCCGATGGAGACCTCCTCGAAGCGCACCCCGTCGTACCAGGTCGTCCGGGGGATGTGGAGGTGTCCGTAGACGACGGCGGTGACGTTGAAGCGGCGGTGCCAGTCGGCGGTCAGTTCGGTGCCGCACCACTGCGCGAACTCCGGGTACCACATCACCGACGTGGGTTCCCGCACCAGCGGCCAGTGCCCGGCCAGGACGAGGGGTATCTCGGAGTCGTGCTCCGCGAGCCGGCGTTCGGTCGCGGCGACCCGGGCACGGCACCAGTCGTCCCGGGTCGGATAGGGGTCCGGGTGGAGGAGGTACTCGTCGTTGCAGACGATGCCGGACTCGTGGGCGACGGCGAGCGACTCCTCCTTCGTGTGCGTTCCCGGGGCGCGGAAGGTGTAGTCGTACAGAAGGAAGAGCGGTGCGATCGCCACCGGTCCGTCCGGGCCCGGCCAGAGCGGGAAGGGGTCTTCCGGAGTCGTCACCCCGAGCTCCCGGCACAGCTCGACGAGGTGGTCGTAGCGGGCCTGGCCGCGCAGCTGGACCGGGTCCTTGTTCAGGGTCCACAGCTCGTGGTTGCCGGGGGTCCAGATCACCTTGGCGAAGCGCTCGGCGAGCAGTGCGAGCGCCCACCGGATGTCGTCGGGCCGCTCCGCCACGTCGCCCGCGACGATCAGCCAGTCCGCGTCGGTCGTCGGGTGCAGGGACTCCACGAGGGGCCGGTTGTCGGTGACCGCGGCGTGCAGGTCGCTCACGGCCAGCAGCCGGCCCGCGCCCTGCTGTCGGTGTCCGTCGCCGGGGGCGGGAACGGCGGCGGGAGCACCGTGCGGTGCCGAGTCGCTCGGAGGAGTCATGGGCAGCTGATTCCTGATCTGTCGGCGGTCGTCCGGCTCCGTCCGCACGGTGGGAGCCCCTGGGTACGTAGCCTCTCACGCTCCCCTCGCGGTTCCCCCGGGGTTTCGGAGGGTGGGCACGTCGGCCCGGGGCGGGGTCGCGGCCGAGGACGTGGCGTCAGTCGGCTTCCGTCCGGCGGGAGTTCAGTTCGTTCACCGCGCCGAGCGCGTCGCCGACCGTCGTGTAGTCGACGGCGATGAAGGTGACCGGGCTGCCGCGCTCGGCCTCGCAGGCCCGGGTCCGCTCCAGGACCCAGTCCCGGGCGTTGACACGGCCGGCGTCCAGGCGGCTGCCGCCCGCGTTCGTGATGAAGTGGTTGAGGAGGAAGAGCTGCTTGCCGGTGCCGCCCCGGTGCGGCGCGCAGGTCATCTCGGAGGGGTTCCGGAAGGCGAACGGGGTCTCCATCCCGTACCGGTAGAAGTTGCGGTACCAGGGCGCCGGTCCGTCGGCCTTCTCGGCGAACACCACCAGCCGGCGGCCGCTGTCGATCATCTCCCCCAGCGTCGGCCACGGAGCGTCCGGGTCCGCCGCGGGGGTGTGCAGGAGGTCGTCCAGGCCGGCGGCGCGGAACGCCTTCTCGGTGTCCTCGGGGCTGATGTCGTCCTGGACGATGAGCGTCACGATCTCGGTGGGGTGGGCGCGCAGCCAGTCGCCGATGTCCTCCAGGGCCGGGACCAGTTCGATGGCCCCGGCGCGGCAGACTCCGTGGCAGAGCCACAGGCCCTCGCGCGGCGGGTTGACCTTGTCGATGGCGCCGGAGATCAGGCGGCGCTGCTCGGGGGTGAACTCCGGGGAGTCGAGGCGCTCGGCGATGTCCTGCGGGCTCTCCCAGCGGTACGTGTCGAGCTGGAGGGCCCGGACGCCGGTGTTGAGCTGGGTGGCGATGTCGGGGTCCTGGAGGGGGCCGATGAACCGGTCGGCCGTGGTGGACATGGCGTTGTGCGAGGTCAGATAGGCGGCTTCGTCGTAGCGCAGTTCGCACAGGCGGCTGCTGCCCAGGCACTGGCGGGGTGCGGACGGGCCGAACACGGGCGGCACGACCAGTACGCCGGCGAGTGCGGCGCAGGCCACGCCCGCCGCCGTCGTACGGACCGCCGTCGGGGTCGGCATCCGGCTCGGGCGTACGAGCAGCGCCCAGCCCACGCCCGTGAGGAGCGCGCCGCCGACGAGGGCCGCGAGGGCGGCGCCCAGACCGGTGGCCGCCATCTGGTCCACGGCGTTGCGCTGGAGGTCGTCGACGAGCGCGGTGACGCTCGGAGCCCAGGAGGACGGAACGGCGAGCAGGCGTCCCCCGGTGATCAGCCGGGCCAGCAGGACGGTCACAGCGGTCAGGACACCCGCGCAGGCGAGCGCCTGTCCCAGCCGCATCAGCCGGCGGGCCGGGGCGGCGGGGCCGGTGAACCAGAGCGTCACGAGAGCGGCCAGGGCCAGGGTGACGGCGAGGACCTGGAGCAGGGTCAGCAGCCGGACGTAGTCGCGGGCCTCCTCCAGGGCCGTGAGGTCGTTCCCGGCGGCGGTCAGGGTGTCGGTGAGGTCCCACGTACCGTCCTGGAGGGTGGTACGCAGGTCGGCCACCGCGCTCCGTGAGCTGTCGGAGAGCGCGGCGGCCGCGGCGGCCGCCAGCGCGGTCGACACGTCCCCCTCCCCCAACGCCACCTCGATCTCGGGGCGCAGCGCCGTCCGTTCCGGCTCGGGTACGGCCGTGAGAAGGGCGTCGGCGGCGCGGTCGGCCTGCTCCTCGGTGAGCGGCAGCGCGGGCAGCTCGGGGGCCCGGCCGTCCTTGAGGGCGTCGAGCGCGGTGGCGAGGTCGGCGGTGAACCGTTCGAAGTCGGGCTGGTCACCGCCCTGGACGTTGGCCACGAGGTCGCCGAAGTAGACCTGGGCGAGGTCGGCGAGGTTCTCCAGCACCGGGGCCAGGTCGACGGTCAGCCGGAGCTCGTCGCGGTCGCCGCGCAGATAGCCGGTCACCGCCTCGATCTGCTGGTCGGTCAGGGCCCGGACCGTGGCGGGCGGCAGTACCACCTTGATGTTCGACGTCACCAGCGCCTCGGGCACGGGCAGGTGCGCGAGCAGATCGCGGGTGACGGGGGAGATCTCCGGGTCGACGAGCACCTCGCTGTAGAGGCGGTCGTAGGCCGACTCCTCGTCCAGCACCGCCTGGTAGAAGCCGGGTGAGGCGACCGTGGACCGGATGGTCGCGGTCAGGGCGACCGTGCTGACGCACAGGACGGCCAGGAGGAAGGCGAGCACCGGCACGAGACGGCCGGACCGGCGCGGGGACGCGGGGTCCCGGAGGGGCCGGAGCGGGTTCGTGGTCGGTTCGACGCTCACCCACCCAGCCTATGCGGAATATCAGCTTTTATGCATGAATGATGAGATTCATGAGCTGAGGAGCCCGCTGTGCACTCCGTCCACCTGGCCGTGCTGATGACGAGTCACGACCGCCGCGCGCGGACCCTGTCCGCGCTGCGCGCCCTGGAGGAGCAGCGCGGGCTCCCCGCCGGGACGACGCTGGGCGTGCATCTCGTGGACACCGGCAGCACCGACGGTACGCCGGAGGCGGTCCGGACGCGGCATCCGGCGGTGGAGGTCATGTCGGTGGGCGCGGACGTCCCCCGCAACCAGGCGCTGCGCATCGCGAGCCGCAACAGCCGCAGCGGGGGCGGGGGCGGCGGCCCGCTCGGCGCGGCGCCGGGCGGGCCGAGCCATCCGTGGACGCACCAGCTGTGGCTCGACGACGGGGTCGACCTCTTCCCGGACGCCCTGGTGACGCTGGTGCGCACGGCGGAAGCCGCCGGGCCCGAGGCGGTCGTCGTCGGTGCGGTGCGGAACGCGTACGGGGACACCGTGTACTCCGGGCGGCGGGGCCGGTCCCTGACGCTCGTCGAGCCCGGCGAGCACCGGCCGGAGCCCTGCGACACGTACGACGGACGGGTGGTCCTGGTGTCCCGTGCCGTGTACGACCTCGTCGGCGATCCCGACAAGGTCTTCCGCCACCGGATGGGCGACTACGACCACGGCTGCCGCGCGCGACGGGCCGGGGTGAGCGCGTTCGTCGCCCCGGGGCACGCCGGTGAGTGCGTGGGCGGACCGGTCGCTCCCGGCTCGCGGGAGCCGGGGATCGGCGTCCGGGAGGCGCTGCGCCGGGTGACCTCCGGGCGGGAGCTGCCGCCGCGCCAGTGGTGGGTGTACTGCCTGCGGCACACCTGGCCGTGGGCGCCGTATCTGATGGTCTCCCCGTACGCGCGCACTGCGGCCCGCGCCACCCTCGGCAGGCTGCGGGGGTGAGCGCGGGCCGGGCGGCGTCAGCTGCGCTCGGCGGCGACCTGTGCGGCGGAGCGGCCGGCGGGTGCGGGCGGTGACGGCACGGTGGGGTGCCCTTCGGCGGTCCTGGCGGTGGCCTTGCCGGGTGCGGGGGCGGCCGCGCCGGGTGCGGGGGCGCCCCTTCCGGAGGTGGGGGCCGCGCTGCCCGGCGCCGCCGGTCCGGTCGATGCCGAGGGGATCGCGGGGTCAGTGGTGTGCGCCGTCGTACGCCGGGCGGCGGTACGGGACGGGGTCGCGCGGGTCGAGGTCGCGCGGGGCGGGGCGTACGCCGGAATCCTCAGCAGCGCGAACACCGCGGCCGCCGATCCGGCCGGCGGCAGGAGCAGGAACGCGGGGTGCAGCAGCTCCGCGTGGACCAGCGTCCCGGTGGCCACGGGCACGGCCGCCCAGAGGGCCAGCAGGATCACCGTGCCGGGCACGGTGACGCGGACCCGGCGCAGGCGGTGCGCGATGTGGTCGTCCGTGTCGCGCAGCGGGGAACGTGCGGCGCGGCGGCGGGAGATCAGGACCAGGGCGGTGTCGGCGAGGGCCACCGTCGCCAGGGTGGGCAGCGCGGCCCACGCGGCGCGGCCCGACGGGGCGGCCGCCTGGATCAGCGCGCCGGACGCGGCCAGCGCGAATCCGGTGAACTGCGCGCCGGACGCGCCGAGCCGGAGGCGGGCGGGGTGCCAGTTGTGGAGCAGGAAGCCGGCGAGGCCCGCCGCGAGCGCGGCCGGGAGCAGGGCGAGGGCGGCGCTGCCGTCGATGACGGCGCAGGCGAGCAGTCCGGCGGCGGTGACCACGCCGACGGTGGTCAACAGCCCGTCGGCGTGGTCGAGCAGGGCGAACGCGTTGGTGACGAGGACGATCCAGAGCACCGCCAGGACGCCCGCCGCCGGTGACATTCCGGCGAGGCAGACGACGAGGATCGCGGCGGCCGTCTGCACGGCGAGGCGGAGGGCGGCCCACAGCGGTTTCAGGTCGTGGACGAGGCCGAGAGCGGCCACGGTCCCGGCCCCGGCGAGCAGCCCAGCGACCGAGCCCGCCGCGTCGTCCGCCGCGCCGAGCCACAGGGCCCCGCCGGTCGCCGTACCGACGCCGAGCACGGCCGCCGCGCCGCCGATCCCGCGCAGCGCACCGGCGCGTGGCGCACGCCCGCCCGGTTCGTCCGGGACATGGGGGCGGAGCGCCGCGCGGCGGGCGCTCTTGGCGAGTGCGACCGTGATGAACAGCGCGGCCACACCGGAGGCGATGATCCCCAGCACGTTCACCTGCCCTGCCTTTCCTCGTTCATGACCTGCGGCGCGGGGCGCCGGACGGCCGGTGGAACGACGGCCGCCCGGTCCCCGACCGGTGGTGGGTCGGGGGACGCGGGACGCCACCCGGGTGGCGTGTCTCCCCAACCTACGGGCCGATGTCCCCATTCACCCCAAATAACACGAAAAGGGTGATGCATTGTTCTGCCACCGGGGCGCGGGGCGGCAGGCGTCGGCCGGGCGGTGTCCGTCAAAGGCCGCCGGAATCATCCGAGTTACGGGCCGACATGGGCGGATGGGCCGTCAGCCCGCGATATGGCCGTCGGCGTTGCGCTCGGCGGCCGCGTGCCACCAGCGGGGCGGCGAAGGACCGGCGCTCACGGCGGTGGGCTGGTCCGGGTGCAGGCCCAGGACGCGCAGCTCGTCCGCGGCGACCCGGATGACGTACCGGCCGTGCCAGTGCCCGTCCGCGCCGATGCCGCAGAGGAGATCGCAGTGGATCCGGTGCCCGGCGAAGGGCATCCAGTCGATGCCCCGGTCACGCAGTCAGGCGCGGAGGGCGGCCGGGGGTCGCGGGGAGCCCGGCAGGCTCTCGTACGACACGACGGTCACCCACTCGGTGCTCGAACCGCTGCCGTGCTTCTTCGCGCGCATGGCGTCGAGCCTAGCCTCACCCCGCGGCGCGGGCGTCCCGGCCGTCCACGTAGGTCCGGACGATCTCGATGTCCCCGATCCGCGAGGGGTCCACGCGGTGCGGGTCGTCGCCCAGCACCACCAGGTCGGCGCGCATCCCCGCCGAGAGCGCGCCCGCCGCGTCCTCCCAGTGGCAGGCGTGGGCTCCGGCGACCGTGTAGGCCCGCAGCGCCTCGTCGACGGTGACCGCCTCGTCCGGTCCGATGGGGCGGCCCGACGCGGATGCGCGTTCGACCATGAACTGGATCGCCCGCAGCGGTGAACCGTCCGTGACGGGCCGGTCCGAGCTGCCGACGAGGGCGACGCCGTGGTCCAGGAATCCGCGGCCCCGGTACATCCAGCCAGCCCGGCCCTCCCCCATCACCGTCGCGTAGTCGTCGCCGAAGGAGCGCAGGAAGTTGGGCTGGACCACCGCGCTCACACCGAGTTCGGCGAAGCGGGGCAGCTGGTCGGGGCGGATCAGCCCGGCGTGCTCGATGCGGTGCCGCGCGTCCGGGCGGGGCAGCAGCTTCTGGGCCCGCTCCAGGGCGTCCAGGGCGAGGTCGGCGGCCCGGTCGCCGATGGCGTGGACGGCGAGCTGCCAGCCCGCCAGGTGGCCGTCGACGATGAGGCCGGCGATACGGTCGGGGTCGTCCTGGAAGCGGCCGATGTTGTCGGTCGTGCCCTCGTACGGGGAGGTGAGCGCCGCCGTACGCGCCATCATCCCGCCGTCCGTGTAGATCTTGAGCGCGCCCATGGACAGCCAGTCGTCGCCGAACCCGGTGCGCAGGCCGAGGTCCAGCGCCCGGGTGAACCCGTCGTCGGCGTGCGCCGCGCGGGGGCGCAGGGTGTCGCCGGACGCCATGAGCTGGACGCGCAGGGGCAGTCGGCCGCGGTCCCGGAGCAGTTGGTAGGCGCCGAGTTCGACGGGGCTGTGGCCGAGGAGTCCGCCGCCGATGCCCGCTTCGGCGCAGGCGGTTATCCCTTCGTCGAGGCAGGCGCGGGCGGCGAGCTCGATCGCGTCGGCCAGCTCCTCCTGGGAGTAGGGCAGCCGCAGCCGGCGGGCGGTGGTCATGGCGCTCTCGGCGAGGAAGCCGTCCTCGTGCGGCGTGCCGTCCGGCAGCAGCTCCAGCACGGCGGTGTTGACGACGCAGGCATGCCCGGAGTCGTGCATCAGGAAGACCTTGCGGCCATGGCTGACCCGGTCCAGTTCGGCGGCGGTCAGATGGCGGCCCAGGGCCCGCTGGTCGTACCCGGCGACGTCCACCCAGGCGCCGGGCGGAGCGGGCCGCCGGGCCGCCGCGTCCACCACGGCGAGGATGTCCTCGATCCGCTCGCACGGGGCGACACTCGGCGTACCGGCCTTCAACCCGGCCCAGGCCAGGTGGACATGGCTGTCGATGAAGCCGGGCAGCACGGTGGCGCCGCCCAGGTCGACGACCTCGCGGGCGGGCAGCGAGGTCACGGCCTCGTCCACCCCGACGACCCTCCCCCGCCAGATACCCAGGTCGTGGGCGACGGGGTGGTGCGGGTCCATCGTGAGGATGCGCGCGTTCGTCAACCGCGTACAGAGCATGGGCAGTCCGTCCGTCGGAGGTGCGGGGGTACGGAGGTTCCATGGTCACCCACCCCGGCCGGGCACTCAACTGGGTGGCCATCAAGCGCCGTTGTGCTATTAGGTAAGGCTTGCTTTACTGAGGCGCCGGTTGATCGCTCTTCCAAGGAGGCACCTCCATGCGGGTCGTCATGTTCGGTTACCAGACCTGGGGGCACCGCACCCTGCAAGCTCTCCTGGACTCCGAGCACGACGTGGTGACGGTGGTGACACATCCGAGGAGCGACCACGCCTACGAGAAGATCTGGAGCGATTCGGTCGCCGATCTCGCGGAGAAGCACGGGGTTCCCGTGATCATCCGCAACCGGCCGGACGACGAGCTCTTCGAGCTGCTCCGTGAGGCGTCCCCGGACATCATCGTGGCGAACAACTGGCGTACGTGGATACCGCCGCGGATCTACAACCTGCCGCGGCACGGCACGCTCAACATCCACGATTCGCTGCTGCCCGCCTACGCGGGTTTCTCACCGCTCATCTGGGCGCTCATCAACGGCGAGCCGGAAGTGGGCGTCACGGCGCACATGATGGACGAGGAACTGGACGCCGGCGACATCGTCGTCCAGCGGGCGGTGGCCGTGGGACCGACGGACACCGCCACCGATCTCTTCCACCGGACGGTCGATCTGATCGCGCCGGTCACGGTCGAGGCCCTCGGCCTGATCGCCTCCGGGCAGACCGAGTTCACCCCGCAGGACCGTTCGAAGGCCAGCTTCTTCCACAAGCGCGCCGAAGAGGACATCCGCATCGACTGGAACTGGCCGGCCGAGGACCTGGAGCGCCTGGTCCGCGCCCAGTCCGCGCCGTATCCGGCCGCGTTCACGTTCCACCGGGGGCAGCGGCTGGAGGTCGTCTCCGCCGTCGTGTCGGAGGGCCGCTACGGCGGCACCCCCGGGCGCATCTTCTACCGCGAGGGCGACGGCGTCGTGATCGTCGCCGGAGCCGACGCCCGCACGGGCCGCAACCGCGGCCTGGCGATCACGCGCGTACGGACCGCGGACGGCCACGAGCTGCCCGCGACCGAGTACTTCACCTCGATGGGCGGCTATCTCACCGGCCGCCCCTGACGATCGGGACCCTACCCATGCGTACCGCACGTGCCCGGCACTACCTCATGTGCCGGCCCACCTACTTCGACGTGGTCTACTCCATCAACCCGTGGATGGACCCGACGAAGCCGGTCGACACTCCGCTGGCCATCGCCCAGTGGGAGCGACTGCGCGAGGTCTACCTGAACCTCGGGCACACCGTCGACACGATCGACCCCGTCCCCGGTCTCCCCGACATGGTCTTCGCGGCCAATGGCGCCACCGTCGTCGACGGGCGCGCCCTCGTGGCCAGATTCCGCGACGCCGAGCGCATCGCGGAGGGTCCCGCCTACCACGACTGGCTGCGGGACAACGGCTTTCCGGATCTGCGCACGGCCGCGGTCGTCAACGAGGGGGAGGGCGACTACCTCCTGGCCGGTGACTGGCTGCTGGCGGGCACCGGATTCCGCAGCGACCCGCGCTCCCACGACGAGGCACAGGAATACTTCGGCCGCCCGGTGATCGGGCTGACCCTCGTCGACCCCGACTACTACCACCTGGACACCGCTCTGACCGTGCTCGACGAGAAGACGGTCGCCTACTACCCGGGGGCCTTCTCCCCCGGCAGCCTGGCCGTCCTGGAGCGGCTCTTCCCGGACGCTCTCCTCGCCTCGGCCGGCGACGCCGAGGTGTTCGGGCTGAACGCCACGTCGGACGGGTACAACGTGGTCCTGCCGCAGAACGCGACGGACCTGGCCGGGCAGTTGCGCGAGCGCGGCTTCAACCCGATCGGCGTGGACCTCTCCGAACTCCTCAAGGCGGGCGGCAGCGTGAAGTGCTGCACCCTGGAGTTGCGCCGGGAGGCCTGAACGGACGGCCTCCCCGCGGAAATTCCGCGGGGAGGCCGCCGGGGCGTCGCTACCGTGGGCGCATGACCACCGAGCCCCGGACGACCTTCCCTCCCCGACCCCTGCACTGCGTCAAAGCCGTGTACGCCCGTCAGGCCGGCTGCCCGTCCTCCTTCGCCCTGGCGGTGGCGGACTTCGAGCCCTGGGTGGAGGGCGTGGAGTTCGAGACGGCGGACACGAGTACGGTGCCGGGCTGGTCGGCCGCCGAGGTGGCCGAGCTGCACGAGGCCTTCGGCGTCGGCGTACGCGAGGAGCTGGCGGATCCGGCGGCGCTGGATCCCGGCACCGCCGTGGCCGTCGCGGTCGTCCTGCGGTCCATCAAGGTGCACGAGGTGGACACCCACCCCCGCGCGTTCCGCCAGGCGGGGCGACAAGCCGTCCGGAACGCGTTGACGGAGGCGTACGGCCCACCGGCGACACCCTGGCCGAGGCTGTCCTGAACCCCGGGCCCGGACCCACCGGCCGGTCAGTCGATGGGTCGGTCGGTCGGTGGGTCGGTCGGTCGGTCGGTCGGTCGGTGGGTCGGTGGGTCGGCACACGCTCGCGACCACGCGTGACCGCCTCCCCGGCCGCCCAGCGGCCACCGGGAGAGGTTAGGGTAACCTAAGTTCATGCCGATCACCGTCTCCCGTCGCCCGCACGGCGAGGCCCCCTCGACGGCCTCGCCCGCCTGGGCCGAACCCCCGGCCGGCGGGGCCGAGGTGGCCGAGCCGTATCTGCTCACCACCGCGGTGTTCGACGACTCCGCACCGACGGGCACGGTGACCTCGGACGTCCACACGCACACCGACGCGCTGCTGGTCTGGCCGCACACCGGCTCGATCACCCTGCGCACCCGCAACACCGTGCGCCGCCTGCTTCCCGGACAGGGCGCCTGGCTTCCTCCCGGCACCCCGCACGCGGCGTCCCACGAAGCGGGCGGCATCAGCTGCTACACCTACGTGGCACAACGAGCCGCCCCGCCGGGCTGGTCCACTCCGCGACCGATGCGCGTGAGCCGGGCACTCCAGGAGATGCTGCTCCATCTCGACGCGACCTCGATGCCCGACGACCTCCGGCTGCGGACCCAGCGCGTCATCATCGAGATGCTGGAGGAGGACACCCTCCCGGCGATCGAGGTGCCCGTGCCGGAGGACCGGCGGATCCAGGTGCTGGCCGACGACGTCATGCGCGACCCGGAGAGCGACCTCTCCGTGGAGGGCTGGGCGGCCCGGCACGCGTTGAGCGTGCGCACCGTCACCCGGACGTTCAGCCGCGACGTCGGCATGCCGTTCACCCGCTGGCGTTCGCTGGTCCGGATGTCCGCCGCCACCGCCCTGCTCGCCCAGGGGCACCCGGTCAACCTGGTCGCGCACCGCAGCGGTTACGCCACCACCAGCGCGTTCTGCGCCGCCTTCCGCCGGGTCACCGGCGCCAGCCCGACGGAGTACCTGCGCGAGCAGACCGCCCCGGCGACCCGCTGATCCCACCCACCGCGACGGCACGGGCGGAGGCCCGCCCTCCGGGTGGCCGATTCACGACACACCCTGGCCGGTACGCGACCCCTGAGCGGCCGGTAGCTTCCTAATGTCTCTCCAGGTGAGGGTTGCCTTACCTCAGAACCAAGGAGAGACATGTCCACATTCACCCCGGCCCGACGCGGGCCGGGCGCCCTGGTCCGCGCCCTGACGGTGGCGGTCGCCGCCGTCGTCGTCCTGGCGGGCTGCGGCGGCACCGCGTCCGATTCCGGCACGCCGAAGGCCGAGGCCGGGGCCGCGTCGGCCGCGTTCCCCGTGACCATCAAGCATGGCCACGGAAGCACGACGATCAAGCAGAAGCCGAAGCGCGTCGTGGCGGTCAGCTGGATGTCCCTGGACGTGGTCGCGGCGCTCGGCACGGTTCCCGTCGGCGTGGACAAGCAGTGGGGCGGCGACAAGCAGGGCTACACCCCGTGGTTCCGCAGCACGGTCGAGAAGCTCGGCGGACCGCTGCCCGAGACCCTGAACTACGGCGACGCGGGCGAGATCGACTTCGAGCAGATCCTTTCGCTGGAACCGGACCTCATCGTCGGCCTGTACTCCGGCATCAGCGACGTCGACTACAAGCGCCTCTCCCAGATAGCCCCCACCCTCCCCTACCTCAAGAAGCCGTGGGACGGCGGAACCTGGCAGGAGATGACCCGGACCATCGGCACAGCGCTGGGCGAGACCAAGAAGGCCGAGAGCCTGGTCACCGACGTCCAGGGGCAGCTGGCCGCGGTGACGAAGGACCACCCGGAGTTCAAGGGCACCACGTTCGCCTACGGGCTGGCCCTCTCCCCCGGGGCCACGGAGGTCGGCCTCTACATCGACTACGACGCCCGGGTCCGCCTGCTCACCGAGATGGGCTTCGAGAACACCCCGTCGATGGAGAAGATCGCCTCCACCGCCAAGGGCACCAACTGGTACGGCGGCATCAGCCTGGAGAAGCTCGACACCATCGAGGCCGACATCTTCGTCGCCTGGGCCAACGGGGCCGAGGAGGTCGACTACACGCTGAAGGACCCGCTCTTCACCCGCTGGAAGCCGATCAAGGACCGCAAGTACACCTTCGTCGAGGACGAGACCATGGGCATGGCCACCAGCGGGCCCTCGGTGCTCTCCATCCCGTGGGCGATCGACCGCTACGTCCCGATGCTCGCCGACGCCGTCGCGGGCAAGGGCACGGCCGGCGCGGGCTCCTGACCGCCGCCCGCCGCCCCGCCGCTCCACCCAAGGTGACGCCCTCCCCAAGGACAACCATGACCACCGCCCCACCCACGGGTGACCTCACCGCCGGCGCCGAGCGCGCTGTGCCGGGCCCGCGCGACGACGCGGGCCCGGCCCGGCGTCACCGGCACCGCCTGCTGATCCTGCTCACCGCCGCCGGTCTGCTCCTCGTCGTCGCCGTCCTCAGCGTGATGATCGGCGCGCGCGCCATCGCGCCCGGCACCGTGTGGGACGCGCTGCTCCACTTCGACGACTCCGACGAGCACGTCATGGTGCGCGAACTGCGTGTGCCACGCACCGTGATCGGGCTGGTCGTCGGTGCGGCGCTCGGGCTCAGCGGCGCGCTGATCCAGGCGTTCACCCGTAACCCTCTGGCCGATCCCGGCATCCTCGGCGTCAACGCGGGGGCGAGCCTCGCGGTGACGTTCGCGGTCGCCGTGCTCGGGTACACGGCCGCGGGCCAGTTCATCTGGTTCGCCCTGGGCGGGGCGTTCGGGCTCACCGTGCTCGTCTACGCCCTCGGCTCGATCGGGGCGGATCGCGGCACTCCGGTCAAACTCACTCTGGCGGGCGTCGCGTTCACCGCCGTGTGCGGCGGTTTCACCAGCGCCATGGCGCTCAAGAGCACGACCACTTTCGACGTCATGCGGTTCTGGGGCGTCGGATCCATCGGCGGGCGGTCGCTCGACATCCTTCCGGTCGCCGTGCCGCTCATCGGCGCGGGCCTGCTGCTCGGACTGCTCAGCGCGGGCTCGCTCAACGCCCTCGCCCTCGGCGACGACATCGCCCGCTCCCTGGGGACACGGCTGGCGGTGACCCGGGGCGTGGTGATCCTCGCCGTCACCCTGCTGGCCGGAACGGCGGTCGCGGTCGCCGGTCCGATCTCGTTCGTCGGACTCATGGTGCCGCACATCGTGCGCTGGTTCGTGGGCCCCGACCAGCGCTGGATCCTGCCGGTGACCGTCATCGTCGCCCCCGCCTTCCTGCTGATCGCCGACATCATCGGCCGGGTGGTGCTGCCCTCCGGGGAGCTGCGGGTCGGTCTCGTCACGGCGCTCGTCGGCGCCCCTGTCCTCGTCGCCCTCGTCCGGCGGCGGAAGGTGAGCACCCTGTGAGCACCCGAACCGTGCCCCAGCCGCCCCCTGCCGCTCCGCCGCAGGCCGGCTCCGCACGCCCCCGTGGCGCGATCCGGCGACCCGGCAAGGTCGGCTTCGGCCGCGCCACCTGGACCCTGCGGCGCGGCGGGGTGGCGCTGCGCATCGACCGGCGGGCCGTCCTCGTCTGCGCCGTCCTCACCGTCGTGGTCGCCGCGCTCGGCGTCGTGACCCTGGGCACCGGATCGATCAGCCTGACGCCCGTCCAAGTGCTGTCCGCCCTCCTCGACCCGGACGCCGATCCCCGGGCCCGGCTCGTTGTGGTGACCTGGCGGCTGCCGAGGCTGCTGTTCGCCGCGGTGTGCGGGGCGGCGCTGGCGATCAGCGGCGCCCTGTTCCAGTCGCTCACCAAGAATCCGCTCGGCTCGCCCGACGTCATCGGCTTCGCCTCCGGTTCGTACGCGGGCGCGAGCGTCGTGATGCTCCTGCTCGGCACCGCCAACTACCTTGCTGTGGCGTCGGGTTCGCTGATCGGTGGGGCCCTGACGGCGCTGCTGGTGTACGTGCTGGCCTACCGGGGCGGCCTCCAGCCGTTCCGGCTGATCATCGTCGGCATCGCCGTCGGCGCGTTCCTCGGCTCGATCACCTCGATGCTGCTCCTCTCCGTCAGCCCGCAGCAGGCGATGCTGGCGGCCACCTGGGGCGCCGGGTCGCTCAGCGGGCTCGGCTTCGAGCAACTGCGCCTGACCGCCCTCGTGTTCGCCCCGCTCGTGGTCTGCTCCGCCCTCGTGGTGCGTCCCCTGGTCCATCTGGAGATGGGGGACGACGCGGCCGTCGCACTCGGGGTGCGTGCCCAGCGCGCCCGGCTGACCGCCACGGTCGTCGGGGTGGCGCTCACCGCGCTGGTGACCGCCGCGGCGGGCCCGATCGCCTTCATCGCCCTCGCCGCACCACAGATCGCCCAGCGGCTGACCCGGAGTTCCACCACCCTGCGCATCGTGCCCGCCGCCCTCACCGGGGCGGCCGTCCTGGTCGGCGCGGACTACATCGCCCAGCGCATCGACCTGCCGGTCGGCGTGGTCACGGTCTGCGTCGGCGGCGCCTACCTGGCCTGGCTGCTCGCGCGCCAGTACGCGGGCCGCCGCCGATGAGCGCCCGGCGGTACGCGAGCCCGTGCCGATGACCGTACGACCGTGCCCGTGCCCATGCCCATGCCCATGCCCATGCCCATGACCGTACGACCCCGTACGCGAGCCCGTGCCCGTGACCGTACGGCGGACCACTCCCCCGGCACGGTCCGCCCCCCTCCCTTCCTTCTCCCGAGGAGACTTCCGTGAGCACCACGACCCCGCCGGCCCGGCCCCCGGCAGCGGGACACCCGGCGAAGGGCCCGGGACCACGCCCTCCCGCAGTGCACCGCGGGCTCGAACCCGCCTCCGTACAGGCGCTGTTCCGCACCGCGCTGGTGCGGGACGGGCGTGGTCTGCGGCTCGGTCTGACCGCCGTCGCGTTCATGGTCCACCAGCTGTGCGAGGCCCTGGTGCCGATCCTCATCGGGGTCGTCATCGACCGGGCGCTGGCCCCCTCCGACGGCCAGGCCCTCCTCGGGTGGCTCACCGTGCTCGCCGGGGTGTTCACCCTGCTGTCCCTGTCGTACCAGCGGGCCTCCTCGGCGATGGTGACCGTGTACGGATACGGCGAACAGGCCTTGCGTCGGCGCACGATGGCCCGGCTGCTGGACCCGCTCTCGCTGCGGCGGCGGCCCGGGGCGGGCGAGGCGCTCTCGCTGGTCTCCTCGGACACCTACCGTGTCGCGGGGGTGTCCTGGAGCGTCGTCCAGCAGGCGTCCACGGTCACCGCGATCCTGACGGCGTCGGCGGCCCTGCTGCTGATCTCTCTCCCGCTCGGTGCGGGCGTGATCGCCGGTACGGTCCTGGTGCTGCTGATCATGCGCCGGATCTCGATGCCGCTGGAGGCGCGGGGGCTGGCGGAGCAGAGTTCGGCGGCGCGCGCGGGTGACGTGGCGACGGACATGATCACCGGTCTGCGGGTGGTCACCGGCATGAACGCCCAGGCCGAGGCGGCCCGTCGCTACCGCGTCGCGAGCCAGGCGTCGCGCAGGGGCGCCGTCGCCGCCGCGCGGTCGGTGCTGACGTACAGCTGCGTGAGCCTGCTGCTGTCCGGCCTCTTCCTGGCCGCGCTCGCCACCGCCTCCGGGTATCTCGCTCTCGACGGGAGCATCACGATCGGTCAGCTCGTCACCGTCCTGGGCCTCGCCCAGTTCCTCCAGGGGTCGCTCGCCCATGTGGGCACCTTCGCCTCCAACTGGATCCACAAGCGCGCCTCGGCCCGCCGGCTCAGCGACCTGATCAACGAACCGCCGCTGATCGACGCCGTCCCGGCCCCCCGGGGCGGCCGGGACGGAGAGGCGGCCGACGCCACCGCCCCGGCGCTGCTCTGGCATCCGCCCGGCCGCGACGAACCGGTACGGCTGGGGCACGGCGAGCTCGTCGGCGTCGTGCCCGGCCGGCCGGCCCACGCCCGGGACATCGGCGACCGGCTCGGCTACCGCGTCCCGCTCGCTCGCGGTGAACTCCTGGTGGGCGGCGTCGACGCCGTCGAGCTGGGGCCGGAGCGGGTACGGGAGTCGGTCGTCGCGCCGCCCCATCACGGTGCGGTGTTCTCCGGGACGCTGCGGTCGAACCTCGTGCCCGAGGGCCGCGACCCCGACCCCGCCGTGCTGCGGGCGACGATGGTCGACGACGTGATCGAGGACATCGGCGGCGACGGGTGCGAGGTCGGCGAGCGGGGGCGCAAGCTCTCCGGCGGGCAGCGCCAGCGGCTGCTGATGGCGCGGGCGCTGCACGCCGGGGCGGACGTCGTCGTCCTCGACGAGCCCACCACGGCCGTCGACCCGGCGACCGAGCAGCGCATCGCCGAAGGTCTGCGCGCGCTGCCCCTGACCACGCTGCTGGTCACCACCAGCGGCATCCTGCTCTCCGCCTGCGACCGGGTCGTCGACCTCTCCGCCGACGTCGACGCCGACGCTGATGCTGACGCCGACGCTGATGCCGAGACCAACGCCGATGCTGATGCTGACGACGATCCCGGCGCCGGCTCCGTACACGACGCCGCTTCCGCCGCCGACCGCCACGAACCGAACGGAACCCCCCGGTGACTCCGGTACCCGCCACCCTGCCCATCGCCGGTCCCCGCCGGACCCGGCGGGAGCTGCTGCGCCGGCTCGGCGTCCACCGCCTCCGGCTCGGCGCGGCGCTGCTGACGCTCCTGGCCGGGACCGCGGTCACCCTCGCCACCCCGCCCCTCCTCGGCGGCCTCGTCGACGCGGTCGCCGAGGGGTCCGGCCGCGGCCGGGTGACGGCGCTCGGCGTGGCCCTGCTGCTCGTCGCGGCCACCGGCGCGGCCCTCGCCCTCGTGGGCGGGCGGCTGCTGGTCGCCCTGGTCCAGGAGGTGCTGGCCGCGCTGCGCGAGGACGTGTTCACGACCGCGGTCCGGCTGCCCGTCGACATGGTGGAGTCCTCGGACAGTTCGGACGTGGTCTCCCGTGTGACGCACGACGTGGAGGCGATCTCGGAGGCGGCGTCCGACGTCCTGCCCGATGTGACCGGAGCGGCCTTCACCATCGGTCTGAGCCTGGTCGGGCTCGCGGTCCTCGATCCCCGCCTCGCCCTGGCCGGCCTGGTCTGCCTGCCCGTCCACGTCCTGGCCACCCGTCGGTTCCTCACCCGCACCCACCAGGTGTACGGGGACATCCGGCGGCTGGAGTCCGCGCGGGGGCAGAGCGTCATCGAGGCGGTGCACGGGGCCGAGACGATTCGCGCGTACGGAACACAGGACCGGCACCTGGGCGAGGTCTCCGACCGGGGTGAGCGGGCCATCGAACGGCAGCGCGACGGCGTACGGCTGCGCAACCGCTTCACGGGGTGGCTGAACGCGGCGGAGTTCCTCGGCCTGGCCGCCGTCCTCGCGACCGGTTACGCGCTGCTCGGCTCGGGGGCGATCTCGCTCGGCGCGGCCACCGCGGCCGCCCTCTACTTCCACCGCCTGTTCGGCCCGGTGGGCGCGCTCCTGGGCAGTCTGGACGACATCCAGCGGGCCACGGTGGGCCTGGCCCGGCTGGTCGGGATCACCGACCTCGCCGACGCCCGGGACGACACGGCGGCGGTGCCGCGCCCGGCGCGTGCCCCGGAGCCGCCGCAGATCACGGTGGAGGACGTCTCGTTCTCGTACGACGGTGTGCGCCCGGCGCTCAGCGAGGTGACGCTGACCGTGCCGGCGGGCGGCAGTGTCGCGCTGGTCGGCGCGAGCGGTTCGGGCAAGTCCACCCTGGCCCGGCTGATCGCGGGCATGGGCGAACCCACGGGCGGCCGCATCACCGTGGGGGCCGCCGGGGCGCCCGCCGTCCGGTACCTGGTCACGCAGGAGGTCCACCGGTTCGGCGGCACCCTCGCGGACAATCTCCGGCTGGCCCGCCCCGCCGCGTCCGACGAGGAACTACGCGACGCTCTGCGCACGGTGGGCGCCGACTGGGCGGAGGGCCTGGAGTCCGGGCCCGACACCGTCCTCGGCCCGGGCGGCACCCCTCTCGACGACGGCTCGGTCCAGCATCTGGCGCTGGCCCGCGTCCTGCTCGCCGACCCGCCCGTGGCCGTGCTCGACGAGGCCACCGCCGAGTCCGGGGCGGCGGCCGGCGATCAGCTGCGGACGGCGCTCGCCCGGGTGACCCGGGGCCGGACGAGTGTGATCGTCGCGCACCGTCTGGACCAGGCGCGCGACGCGGACCGTATCGTGCTGCTCTCCGGCGGCCGGGTCACCGAGCAGGGCACGCACGACGAACTGCTGGCGCACGGCGGTGAGTACGCGGCACTGTGGCGGGCGTACAGCCGGGGCGCACCGGTGTGAGGGGCGCCGCGAGCGGGCCGGGACCGCTCAACTCCTTTTGTTGTCGGGCGCCTTCACCGGCACGCACGGGAAGGCCGTGGTGTCGATGGGGTGTTCCTTGGTCGGTGCGCACAGTTCGAAGGCGGTGGGGTCCACGGTGTCGGGCAGGCTGAATCCGACGACGCCGATCTTCGTCTCACCCCGCTGGATGGTCGAGCCCATGACCCTCATGTTGGTCCAGGAGAAGTTTCGCCATTCGCCGTCGGCAACCTCGGCGAGCTGGCTGCGCGGATAGGACTCGGTGACGCAGTCGATCTCGCCCTCCTGGAGGCGCAGACCCTTCGCGCAGGTGCCCGAGGCGGGTGTGATGCGCAGCGTCAGGCCGGTGAGCCGGGCGTTCTTCACCGCGCGGTCCGCGAGTTCGCCCGTCGCCGCGAAGTAGACCGCGAGGAAGTGCCGCCCCGCGGCGGCCGATTCGCCGGCAAGTTCGGGGGTCCACATCGCGTCGACGGCCTTCACGCGGATGCCGAGCGGCTCGCCGATGCCGGTGTGGAGGAGTTCGTCGCCGGGGATCTTCTCGAACGGGGTGTGCACCGGGGCGGACGCACTCGGCGCTGGGGTGCCGCCCGGGTCGCCGCCCGGTGCCGGGTCCTCCCCGTCGCCGCCCGAACAGCCGGCGAGCAGGAGCATCGAGCCCAGGGCGACCGCGGCCGACCAACGATGTGACATCAAGACATCTCTCCAGGACGTGTGCCGGTGTGCGGCTCACATGGTGGAGGATCGGTGGCGCTCGACCCAGCTCTTAAGTCACGGCTTAAAGGGGGTCGGATCAAAGGGGGTCGGGCGGAGGAGGACCGGCGTGCAGGGTGTACGACCCCGTCCTCAGCAGCGTGCGCCCCAGCGGTGTGACGGAATGCAGCACGGAACCGCCCCGGCGGCTGGTGGTGATGAGACCGGCGTTGCGGAGCACGGTCGCGTGCTGGCTGGCGGCCGGTGCCGAGACACCGAGGCGGCGGGCCAGCTCCGTCGTCGTACAGCCCTCCGCCGTCACCTGCAGCGCGGCGGCCCGGGTACGGCCGAGCAGCGCCTGAAGGTTCCGGGCGGGAGAACCGTCCGCTCCGGCCGTTCCGGCTCCGGTCAGCGGTTCGCCGAGGACCGGCACGGTCAGGCGCGGCGGCTGCGTGGTGTCGAGCGGATCCCAGAGCAGGCTGACGACGATCGGCGAGAAGACCGTGGGCGTGATGACCAGGCCCCGGCCCTGGAGACGCACCTCGACGGGGCGCGGGTAGGGCGCCTCCAGGACGGGCGGACGCCAGCGCAGCAGCGGTGGGCAGAGCGAACGCAGCAGCAGGTCGACGCCTCCGTCGAGCATGAGACGCGTGAACCGGGCGGACGCATCGACCAGTTCGGAGCGCCCCTTGTTCCAGTAGGGCTCCACGGCCGCCCGGTGGCAGGCACGTACCGCGTCGGCGAACTCGCGTCGCGCCTCGCGGTCTCCGCCGTACACCCGACGGGCCCACGAGCGGTGTACGGGAGCGAAGTCGACGCCCTCGAACTCGCGCCGCAGCCGGGCCGCGGGGGCGGACATCCAGTGGTCCACGGCGTGGTCCAGGGACGGCACATCGCCCATCAGGGCCAGCAGGTCGAGCCCCGGGCCGCGCGGCGGGACCAGGGAGGTCAGCGGTCGGGTGTCCGGGCCCATGCGGCCCGCGGCCTCCGACCGCCACTGTCGGAAGCAGGAGACGTCCTGGCGCTCCCGCAGCACCTCCAGGCTGTAGTAGGTCTCCGCCGCGGCTCCGATCGTCGCGGCCACCCGGGTCCGCGCGAGGTCTTCCGCCGTGAAGTGGATGCGTAGCACCGGACCGCCTTCTGCCGTCGCCGTGGCGCGCTTCTGCGTACCCCCGCCTCACAGCATGCCCCGGGTCGGCCGCTCGGCCCGCATCCGCTCCGTCCGTATCCGCCCCCGGATATAGGTGACCCGGTCTCAGCTGCGGTCCGGTACCCGGCGCAGGGTGCGGACGGGGCGGGCGGCCAGCAGGGCGGCGGCGGTGAGGAAGGAGACGACGACGCCGACCAGCAGCACCTGGTCGGTGCCGAACGCGCCGACGGCGGGGCCCGCCAGCGCGCTGCCGATCGGATACATGCCGACCGAGCCCGCGACCTCGTACGCGTGGATGCGGTTGAGCATCTCGCCCGGCACCTGGGTCTGCACGCTGGTGGCCCACATGACGCCCCAGACGCCGATCCCGGCGCCGACCGCGACCTGCGCCGCGGCGAGCACCCAGACCGGCAGGCCGAGCACGATACCCAGTGGGTAGAGCGGGTACGCCAGCATCGCCACCGCCCCTGCGGCGAGAGGCCGTTCGGGTTTGTAGCGGATCGCCAGCAGGCCGCCGAGCACGGTTCCGGCGCCCAGCGCGGCGTTGATCAGGCCGAAGGACCGCGCGCCGTGCTCGGGCACGATGACACCGGCGGCCACCGACAGCTGCGGCCCCCAGGAGAGCACCGCGTAGAACATCCAGATCACGATCACGCCCCAGAGCCAGCTGCGGGCGCGGAACTCCCGCCAGCCGACCGCGAGGTTGCGCCACAGGCTCTCACCGGGCGGCGGGGCGGGCACCGTTCCGAGCCGGAGCACGAACAGGCAGAGCACGCTGGTCCCGTAAGCGACGGCGGAGATCACCATCACCCACCCGGTCGATCCGAACCCGACGAGGACGCCCGCCAGCGCGGGGCCGCCCAGCCCGGTGATCGCCTCGGAGGTGCGCAGCACCCCGTTGGCGCCCTGCACGTCCCGCGCAACCAGCGGGACGGTCGAGGAAGCGCCGGGCTGGAACAGGGCGTTGGCGGTCCCGGCCACCACCAGCAGCGCGTACAGCTGCCAGAGGTGGTCGATGCCGTGGATGAAGAGCAGGGCGAGCAGGATGTGTGCGGTGAGGTTGGCCAGATCCGCGACGATCATCATCCGGCGGGCGGTGAACCGGTCGGCGAGCACCCCGCCGAACAGCACCAGGCCCGCGAACGGGGCGACCAGGAAGGCCATCGCGTAGCCCGCGGCGTCCAGGCCGTACCCGTCGATGAGCAGTCCGGCGGCGACGGCGACCGGCAGCATGGCCCAGCTGAGCAGTCCGGCGCTGCGGGCGACGAAGTAGTACCGGAAGTTGCGGGACCAGATCGCGGGCTCGCCCGGCGACGGCGTCCTGCCGGGCCTGCCGGTCCCGCCGGGTCCACCGGCCCGGCCGGTTGTCGGCGAGGGCGTGACCACCGTGGCGTGTTCCGCCAGGCGTTCTTCCATGGTCGTTCAGTCCTTCGGTCATCGGTGTCGGCCAGGCGAGGGAGCGACGGGGGGGTGCTACGTGGCGAGTCGCGCTCGCAGAGCGGCGTTCTCCTGTTCCAGCCGAGCGATGCGGTCGTGGACCGGCCCCAGGGCGTCGGAGAGTTCTCGCCGGGTGAAGCGGGGCGTGATGTGGTTGGGGCAGTTCCAGGCGAAGGCTTCGACCCGGACGGTGACGAGCTGTTCGACCCTGCCCTCGGTACGCGGCGAGTCCAGGCGTTCGGTGAGTGCGGGGTTCTCGTCGGCCGGTACGGCGGTGGCGCGGCCGAAGAGCTTGAGGCGGGTCTGCCGGGCATGGTCGAGGAAGAAGAGCGCGACGCGGTCGTTGCCGCGTACGTTGCCGGTGGTGATGTACTGCCGGTTGCCGCGGACATCCAGATAGCCGAGGGTGTGCTCGTCCAGGACGTGGACGAACCCCGTTGGCCCGCCCCGGAATTGGATGTACGGCCAGCCGGTCTCACCGACGCTGGCGAACAGGAAGCCGTCGAGGCTCCGGATGAAGTCGGCCGCGGCGCCGGTGAGCGGCTCGGCCTCCTCCGCCGGCTCCCGCAGACGACGGCGAGCCGCCGTGGCGCTGCCCATCTCCTGCTGGACCCGGCGCACCGACGAGGTGTGTGCGAGTCGGTCGTACCGGCTCATGCGGGCGCTCCTGTCGATCGGCACGGAGGGGGTGGTCCTGAGGTGCGGCAACCGTACGGTCACGGCCTGGCCGCGCTCCTCCAGTCCGGCCAGAGGGAACGGGAGCACCCAGAAGGCCGATCGCGTGCGAGGGAACGTGCGTTGACCTGCGGGTGTTCCGGTGGCTGTCGGCCTAGCCGCAGGAACCGGCAGAAAGGACGGAACTGCCGGAGCAGTTGTCCAGCCCGCGATCCGGTCCGAAGTCCGGCCCTTGGCCGGACCTGTGGCCCGGCCCGACGTCCGGCCTCTGGCCCCCCTGTCCATGGTCCTGCTCGCCGTCGCTGCGGAGGAGCTCGCGGGCGTAGGAGCACAGCAGGACGTCCAACTCGTAGCGGCCGACCGCTCGTTGCCGCACCAGATGGGCGTCCGCCAGGATCGTCAGGAGTCCGGCCGCGGCGGCCGGTGCCGAGTCCGCGAGAGCCGCGGCGTCCTCCGTCGTGAACTCCTTGCCGGGGATCAGGCCGAGGAGCCGGAACATCCGTCGCGCCCCGGCCGGAAGCACACGGTAGGAGAGGTCGAAGGCGGACCGCACGGCCGAGCGTCGGTCCCCTTCGATGTGCAGCCGGTCGAGGATGCCCTCACCCGCCAACTCGGCGGTGTGGTCGGCGATACGGGCGTTGCGGGCCACCAGGTTGGCACCGGCGATCCGGATGGCCAGCGGCAGGCCGCCGCACAGCGCGACGAGCCTGCGGGCCGCATCGTCCTCGGCCGCGACATTGCACGCGCCGACGATGCCGCCCAGCAGCCGGCAGGCCTCGTCGGGGTCGAGCACGTCCAGAGCGATGCGGCGCGCGCCGTCGCCGGAGACCAGCCCGGAGAGTTCGCTCCGGCTGGTGATCACCACCGCGCAGCCCCGGGCGCCCGGGATGAGCGGTCTGACCTGCTCGGCATCGCGCGCGTTGTCCAGCACGATCAGCAGACGCCGGTCGGCGAGCAGCGTACGGTACAGAGCCGCCGCCTCGTCCTCGTCCTCCGGCAGTTCGTCCGGCGGGGTGCCCAGGGCCCGGAGGAACTGCGCGAGGACATCGCCGGGGCGCAGGGCCGGGAGCCGGGAGTGTCCGCGCAGATCGACGAACAGCTGTCCGTCCGCGAAGTGTTCCCGCCGCGCGTGCGCCCAGTGCGTGGTGAGGGCGGTCTTGCCGATGCCGGGCGCGCCGACCACCACCGCCAGGTGCGAGCGCCGTGCCGGATCGGCATGGACGAGGCCGTCCAGCACCCGCATCTCATGCCGCCGCCCCGCATAGGTGTCCGTCATGGCGGGCAGTTGGGCCGGGACCGGGCCGACGCCCACCGTACGGGCGGCGCGGGCGGTGTCGTCGAGGCGCTGGGCGCGGGGCAGTTGGCGGCGCAGCACGCGCAGGTGCGCCGCGCGGACCTCCGGACCGGGTTCGACCCCCAGCTCCTCGTCGAGCCGGTCGCGCAGTCGGCCGAACACGTCGAGCGCGGCGGCCTGTTCACCGCAGGCGGCGAGCGCGAGGATCAGCCGGGCGTGCAGCCCCTCGTGCAGCGGCTCGGCGGCGACCAGGTCCCCCAGCACCGGGACGGCCTCCTCGGGGCGGCGGAGCGACAGGGCCGTGTCGGCGTACAACAGCGCGGCCCTGACCCGCCGTTCGTCGGCAGCCACCGAGGCCGGGTGCCGTCGCAGCACCGGGTCCGCGTCCGCGAGGACGGGGCCCCGCCAGCACCGAAGAGCCTGCGCGAGTGACGCGTACACGGTCTCCGGATCCGACGCGCCGCGTAGGCGTTCCGCCTGGGCCAGCAGCTCGTCGAAGTGGCCGAGGTCGATCTGGCTCCGGGACGCCTCCAGCCGGTAGCCGGTGGGCGTCCGGACGACGGTCGGCGGTGGGTCGGTCCGCGGGCCGCACGGTTCCAGCAGCCGGCGGACCTGGCTGACGTAGGTGTGGATCAGACTCGGGTGGGAGTGCGGCGGCCCCGACGGCCAGAGGACATCGGTGATCTCCTGCTGGGTGGCGGGCTCGGGGTGCTTGAGCGCGAGCAGCCCGAGCAGACGGCGCAGCATCGGGCTGGTGACCGGTACGGGTGTCCGGCCGCGTCGGAGGGTGAGCGGGCCGAGGATCAGCAGGTGCGGCCGGCCGGTGTCGCGCGGTGGCCCGTTGCGGGCGGCGGCGGTCAGCAGGTCCGCCAGTTCCTTGCCGCTCAGCTCCAGCGCCTCGGCCAGGCTGCGGAGCGTGTGCGGCCGGGGCCGCCGGACCCGGCCGCGCTCGATGTCGCGCAACGCCCTGGTGCTGACCCCGGCCCGCGACGCGGCCGCCTCCTGGCTCAACCCGGCGCGGCGACGGAGCAACTGGACCCGCGGGCCGACCTCGGCCTCTTCCTCGTCCGGCATGCATCCCCCTAGTGCGCCCGCGGCCAGTCTGGACCGGACCAATGCGCTGATCAAGGGAGAACCGACTCACACCCGGCCGCCGACGGCGAGGACGCCAGGGCAACGGGGCACCAGGGCAACGGGGCAGCAGGTCACGGGCACGGTCAGCTCGCCCGCTTCCCCGAGCCGCGACCGGTCACGGCGCCGAGGATCACGGCCAGCGCGACCAGGACGATGCCGAACCGGACGACGCTCGTGACGCCCGCGTGGTCCGCGAGCAGGCCCCCGATGAGGGCGCCCAGAGCGATGCAGGTGTTGTAGGCCATGGTGTTGAGCGACATCGTCGCTTCGAAGGCATAGGAGGCCGCCGCGAGCGTCAGATTGATCTGGCTGAGCTGGACGACACCGAAGGCAAGGCCCCACAGCGCCATCGCGGCGATGACGCCGATGTCGTTCGCGCCCACGGAGACGCCGAGGCTCTCACCGATCGGAGTGAGCAGGCCGATCGGCATCAGTTCGGTCGTGAGGAAGACGAACAGGCTGGCGGTTCTCCGGAAGCGGTCGAGCGCGGCCGGGAACAGTCTGGCGGTGCGGAACGGTCTGGCGGTGCGGAAGGGGCTGGATCTGCGGAAGGTTCTGGAGGCGCGAGAGATGCGAGAGGGGCGGGGGAACCGGGAACGTTGCGCGAGGTCTCCCCGGATCTCGGTCCGGGTGGTCGCTGGCCGAGCAGGACCGCCCCGAGGATGACGGCCATGCCGACGAGCTGGAGGGCCGACAGCGTCTCGCCCTTGACGAGGTAGCCCAGCAGGGTCGCCACGACCGGGCTGCCCAGTCCGAGGAAGGAGACCGCGACGGCGGGCAGGCGTTCGATGCCCCGGAACCAGACGATGTAGCTGAGGACCGCGCCCAGGGTGATGAGGTGGGCGAACCCGATGAGGTTGGTGCCGGTGAGGCCGTCGGGCAGGTCCTCCAGCGTCAGCCAGAACGGCAGCAGGACCAGTCCGCCCGCCGTGAGTTGCCATCCGGTGAAGGTGAGCAGACCGACGTCGGCCGGCCGCCCCCACCGCTTGGTCAGCGTGATGCCCAAGGCCATGCACAGCGCGCCGCCGACCGCGGCGAGGACGCCGAGAGAGTCGAGCGACGCCGTGCCTCTCAAGACGAGCAGCGCCACGCCTCCGGCGCCCATGGCACAGGCCAGGGCGTGGAGGGCTCGGATCCGGTCGCCGAGGAGAAGCGCGGCGAGGACCACGACGACCATGGGCTGGACCGACATGATCATGGCGGCGATGCCGCCCGGCAGCCGGTAGGCCGCGAAGAACAGCAGGAAGTTGAAGGCGCCGATGTTCAGGACGCCCAGCACCGGCGCGCGCCACCACCAGCTGCCGGCCGGCAGCTTCCGGCCGAGGGCCAGCAGCACCAGACCGCCGGGCAGTGCCCGCAGGGTGGTCGCCAGGAGCGGGCGGTCCGGTGGCAGCAGCTCGGTGGTCACCAGATAGGTGCTGCCCCAGACCGCCGGAGCGAGCCCGGTCAGGGCCGCCGTGCGGATATTCGGTCCACGCGTCATCTCGTCGTCACGTCTTCGTTCGTCATCTCGTCCTCGTCTCGCCTCGAACCGCCGGGGAATCACGGAGACCGATCCCCGTTTTCGGGCACGCCGGAGAGGCCCCGGACGCGTGACCGGCCTGCGTGGCCGGCCCGCGGAGGCTTCTGCCGTGTGCGGTCGTCTCAGTCTCGGTCCGGGGGCATTCATGAGTCCAACACATGCTTGTCACGTGATGGATCTCGATTCACGATGGATCCATGGAGCTTCAGCAGATGCGGTACGTGGTCGCCGTGGCCGAGACGAACAACTTCACGAGGGCCGCCGAGCGCTGTCTGGTGGTCCAGTCCGCGCTCAGCCACCAGATCGCGCGCCTGGAGAAGGAACTGGGCGCCAGGCTCTTCGAACGCACCAGCCGCCGGGTCCGGTTGACCCCGGCGGGCGCGGCGTTCCTGCCTGCCGCCCGCCAGTGCCTGGACGCGGCGGAGCGGGCCGCCGCCGAAGTGGCGGCGGCCGTCGGAGAGGTGCGCGGACGGCTCACGGTGGGCCTGATCCCCACCGTCGCCGCGGTGGACATCCCCGCCGTTCTCAAGGACTTCCACCAGCGCCATCCGAAGGCCCGGGTCAACCTCAGCGTGGGAGCCAGCGACGAGCTGGTCGAGCAGGTCAGGCAGGGCGAGATGGAGGTGGCCTTCCTCGGCATGCCGGTCACGGCCCGCCCTCGGGGCGTCATGGCCCGGGAGCTGGCCCGGGAGCGCTTGATCGCCGTGGTCTCCCCGGCCCACCCGCTCGCCGGCGCGTACTCGGTCGATCTCCGCCGGCTGTCCGCCGAGGTGTTCGTGGACCTCCCGGCGAAGACCGCCGGCCGGGCGCAGTCCGATCTCGCCTTCGCCGCCGCCGGCCTCACCCGCGAGGTGGCCTTCGAAGTGACCAACGCCGACTACCTGGCCCGGCTGGTCGGCGCGGGCCTGGGCGTGGCCCTGCTGCCGCCCTCGTACGTCGCGCGCCTGGCCGGGGTGACCACGATCGAGGTCACGGACGCACCGGCCCGCGTCGAGTACGTGGTGTGGGGCCGGGACAGCCGCACCCCGGCGGCCACGGCCTTCCTGGAACTGCTGGGCATCGAGGAGGAGTAGGGGTGAGAAGTGCGGAGCGAGGCGGTTACGTCGGTGGCCCGGGGCCGCGGTGTGAACCGCCTCACCGGCCGGGCGCCGCGGGCCGGACGTACGCGATCATGACCGGATGGACGCTCACTTCCTCGGCATCGCCGAACTGACCCAAGTCCCCTCCGTGGCGGTCGTGGTCGACGTCATGCGCGCTTTCACGGTGGCCGCCCAGGCGTTCGGACAGGGGGCCGAGAAGATCGTCCTCGCCGAGTCGCTGGACGACGCCCTGGCGCTCAAAGCACGCCACCCGGAGTGGGTGACCCTCAAGGACGGCCCGCCGGCGCCCGGCTTCGACGCCGTCAACTCACCGGCCCTGCTGCGGTCGGTGGACCTCGGCGGACGGACCGTCGTGCAGAAGACCACGGCGGGAACGGTCGGCGCCCTCGCGGTCAAGGAGGCGTCGCTGGTGCTGTGCGCCGGCTTCGTGGTGGCGGAGGCGACGGCCCGGCTGCTGCGGCAACGGGCGTGCGACGCCGTGACGTTCGTGGTCACCGGCGAGGAGGGGCGCGCCGAGGAGGACCTGGCGTGCGCCCAGTACATCGCGCGGAGGTCCACCGGGGCCGGACCGGATGCGGCCCCGTTCCTGCGCCGCGCGGCCGAGTCCCGCGCCGCCGCCGAACTGGCGGAGGGTGTACGGCAAGGAGCCCACCCCGACGACGTCGCGCTCTGCCTCGAACTGGACCGGTTCCCGTTCGCGATGGTCGCGACCGCGGAGGACTCGCTGATGGTCCTTCGCCCGTACGCCGTGCCCGCACCGGCCGACGCTGCTTCGGCCTGACCGACCGGGCCGTGGTGACGGCATCGAGCCGTGGTGACGGCATCGAGCGGTGCGCTCAGGCCGTGACCTCCGGCACGATCTCGGTGATCAGGTCCTCGACCAGGGCCTTGATCGCGTCGCGAATCGGGCGGACGGCGGCCACGCCCCGGCCTGCGGGGTCCTCCAGCGTCCAGTCGAGGTAGCGCTTGCCGGGGAAGACGGGACAGGTGTCGCCGCAGCCCATCGTGATGCAGACGTCGGACTCGCGGACCGCGTCGACGGTGAGGACCTTCGGCGTCTCGGCGGAGATGTCGATGCCGACCTCGGCCATCGCCTCGACGGCGGCCGGGTTGACGGCGTCTCCGGGGTTCGAGCCCGCGGAGCGGACCTCGACGCGGTCCCCGGCCAGATGCGTCAGCCAGGCGGCGGCCATCTGGGAACGGCCGGCGTTGTGGACGCACACGAACAGGACGGACGGCTTGTCGGCCATGGTGATCGTTCTCTCCTGTTGCGGCGGAGCGCGGCTCCCGCCGATGACTTCGGTCCACGCTGCCATCAGTCAGCGATGATGTGAAAGTATCAGCACATGCTGACTTCAGTCGATCCTGATGTGATCCGTGCGCTGAGCGATCCGCTCCGCCTCCGGATCGTGACCCTGCTGGCCCGCGAGACGCTCTGCACGACACATCTGGTCGAGGAGACCGGGGCCAAGCAGACCAATCTGTCCAACCACCTCAAGGTGTTGCGCGAGGCGGGGCTGGTGGAGACCGAGCCGTGCGGCCGGTTCACCTACTACAAGCTCAGGCCCGAGGTTCTGGCCGGCCTGTCCGAGCAGTTCGCCGCCCTGGCGGAGTCCGCACGCACCACCGGCGGGAACAAGAGGGCCTGCCCGTGACCTCAGCCGAACCCACCACCCCCTTCACCCGGGGCCCGGGCGGGAGCGGAGGCGGGAGCGGAGGGCGCAGAAGCGGGAGCGGGAGCAGAGGCGGGTGCAGGAGCGAGGGCAGGGGCGGCTCGATCGTCGGGAAGCTCTCCACCCTCGACCGCTATCTCGCCGTGTGGATCCTCCTCGCCATGGCCGTCGGCCTGGGGGTGGGACGTCTCGTTCCCGGGATGAACGACGCGCTCGCGAAGATCGAGGTCGGCGGGATCTCGCTGCCGATCGCGCTCGGCCTGCTGGTCATGATGTACCCGGTGCTGGCCAAGGTCCGCTACGACCGTCTCGACCGCGTGACCGGCGACCGCCGGCTGCTGGTCTCCTCACTGGTCGTCAACTGGATCGTCGGGCCCGCGGTGATGTTCGCCCTGGCCTGGCTCTTCCTGCCGGACCTGCCCGAGTACCGCACCGGCCTGATCATCGTCGGCCTGGCCCGCTGCATCGCCATGGTCATCATCTGGAACGACCTCGCCCGCGGCGACCGCGAAGCCGCGGCCGTCCTCGTCGCCCTGAACTCGGTGTTCCAGGTGTTCGCGTTCGGCCTGCTGGGCTGGTTCTACCTCGACCCGCTGCCGCGCGCACTGAACCTCGGCGACGGCCAGGGCCTGGACGTGTCCGGGTGGCACATCGCGCTGAACGTCGTCATCTTCCTCGGTGTCCCCCTGCTGGCCGGGTTCCTCACCCGCCGCATCGGCGAGCAGAGGATGGGCCGCGAGCGCTACGAGGCCGCCTTCCTGCCGAGGATCGGCCCTTGGGCGCTGTACGGGCTGCTCTTCACGATCGTCGTCCTGTTCGCCCTCCAGGGAAGGACGATCACCTCGCAGCCGCTCGATGTCGTACGGATCGCGCTGCCGCTTCTCGTCTACTTCGCGATCATGTTCTTCGGGACGTTCCTCCTCGGCAAGAGCCTCGGCCTCGCGTACGACCGCACCACGACCCTCGCGTTCACCGCCGCCGGCAACAACTTCGAACTGGCCATCGCCGTCGCCGTCGCCACGTTCGGCGTCACCTCGGGACAGGCGCTGTCCGGCGTCGTCGGCCCGCTGATCGAGGTCCCCGTACTGATCGGCCTCGTGTACGTGGCACTCGCCTGGTGCAAGAGGTTCACCGCCGAGGAAGACCGCACGCCGTCGCGTTGACGGCGGACCGACGACACCACCTCATTCACCCGCCCGCGCCCTCCGCCCCCCTCCCCCCCCTTCCGCCGCCCGGATCCGTCAGCGCACGGCGGGCAGGGCCAGCAGCTTCCCCATCGCGGCGAGCACCGACGGTTCGACCCGGTAGTAGACCCAGGTGCCACGCCGCTCGGAGCTCAGCAGGCCCGCCTCTTTCAGCTTTTTCAGATGGTGGGACACCGTGGGCTGCGAGACGCCGACGTCGGAGATGTCGCACACGCACGCCTCCCCGCCCTCGTGCGAGGCCACGGCGGAGAACAGTCGCAGCCGCACCGGGTCACCGAGCGCCTTGAACATCGGGGCGGCCGTGCGCGCCTCCTCGGCGGTCATCGGGCGCTCGGTCAGAGGCGGGCAGCACGGTGATACGCCCTGGCCCTCGGCGGGGTCGATCAGCGGCAGCACCTTCGCATTCGACATCTGTCTATGTTCACACATATCGAACCGGCATCCATGACTTCGACAACCATCAATATTGACGCCTACCGATACAAGTGCGAAGCTCGACAGCAGAGAACATCGACAGTTGTCGAATCAATGCGCAGGGAGTCGCCGCCGTGAACGCACCCGCCACCACCGATCTGCCCGTCGTCGTGATCGGAGCCGGGCCCATCGGCCTGGCCGCCGCCGCCCACCTGGTGGACCGGGGCATCGCTCCCCTGGTCCTGGAGGCGGGTGCCACCGCCGGTGCGGCGGTACGCGGTTGGGCACATGTGCGGCTGTTCTCCACCTGGGGCGAGGTCGTCGACCGTGCCGCCGAAAAGCTCCTGGCCCCCACCGGCTGGACCCACCCCGACCCGGCCTCGTACCCCTCCGGCGGCGACTGGGCCGAGCGGTACCTGCAGCCGCTCGCCCATGCCCTGGGTGAGCGGGTACGCCTCGACTCCCGGGTCACCGGCGTCTCACGCGCCGGCCGCGACCGGATCGTGGACGCGGACCGGGACCAGCAGCCGTTCGTCGTACGGATCGCCCGCGCCGACGGCCGCGAGGAGCAGATCCTCGCGCGAGCCGTCATCGACGCCTCCGGCACCTGGGCCACCCCGGGCCCGGCCGGAGCCTGCGGCCTGCCCGCTCTCGGCGAGGGTGCGGCCGCCGACCGGATCACCTACCGCGTCCCCGACATCGGGGATCCCGCCGTCCGGGCCCGTTACGCGGGGCGTCGCACCGCCGTCATCGGCTCCGGGGCCTCCGCCTTCACCGCGCTCGTCCACCTGGCCGCCCTCGCCGGATCCGGTGGCAACGGCGAAGGAACGAAGGGGGTTTGGGTGGTGCGCCGCGGCATCTCCGGTTCCACCTTCGGCGGCGGGAGCGCCGATCAGCTGCCCGCCCGTGGTGCGCTCGGGCTCGCGGCGAAGGCCGCTGTCGACGAGGGGCACGCGGACGCGGTCACCGGCTTCCGCACCGAGGCGATCGAGCGCGACACCGAGGGCCGCCTCGTACTGGTCGCCGAGGACGGGCGCCGCCTGGACGCGGTCGACGAAGTCATCGTGCTGACCGGCCTCCGTCCCGATCTGGGCTTCCTCGGCGAGCTCCGCCTCCGCCTGGACGAGCGGCTGCAGGCTCCGGCCGGGTTGGCTCCGCTGATCGACCCCAACCAGCACTCCTGCGGCACCGTCTACCCGCACGGCCACCGCGAGCTCTCCCACCCGGAGCAGGGGATCCACCTCGTCGGCATGAAGTCCTACGGCCGCGCCCCGACCTTCCTGGCCATGACCGGATACGAGCAGGTCCGCTCCGTCGCCGCCGCCCTCGCCGGCGACCTCGAAGCCGCCGACCGCGTCGAACTCGCCCTCCCCGAGACCGGAGTCTGCGGCGGGGCCGGACTCTTCGACACCCCCGCCCCAGCGGCCGCAGCTCTGGCCGTGACCGACGTCAGCGCACCTACGGGCGGCTGCTGCGGCGCGTAGCCGGACCGTCCGGCGACATGCCGACGTCGGCGGAGCCCGGTCGAACCGCCTGCGGAACAAGGCCCGTTCGAGCCGGCTGCGCGGAACTGCTCCCCTTCAGGAGCCGGGCGAGCCAGTCGGTGCGGGTCCGGCGGGCCGTGGCCGAGATGTCCGCCTGCGGATACAGGGCGTCGAACCCGTGGAAGCCGCCTGCCCAGACGTGGAGTTCGGCCTGACCGCCGGCCGCCCAGATACGGCCGGCGTAGTCGGTGTCCTCGTCCCGGAACACCTCGGCCGAGCCGGTGTCGATGTAGGTGGTCGGCAGACCTGCCAGGTCCTCGGCCGACGCCGGCGAGATGTACGGGGACACCTCGTCGCCGGTGAGGTCGCCCAGGACGGCGCGCCACCCGAACTCGTTCATCTCGCGGGTCCAGACCCCGGGCCCGCCGGAGTACTGGCGGCTGGAGACGCTGATGTTGCGGTGGTCGAGCATCGGACAGATCAGCATCTGCGCGGCGATCGCCGGAGTGCCGAGGTCGCGAGCCAGCAGGGAGACACCGGCGGCGAGGCCGCCGCCCGCGCTGGCACCGGCGACGACGATCCGGGCGGGGTCGATGCCCAGTTCCTCGGAGTGCTCGGCGATCCACACCAGCCCCCGGTAGCAGTCGTCGACGAGGGTCGTGCCGGTGGCCTCGGGTGCCAGCCGGTAGTCCACGGAGACCACGACCGCGCCGAACGCGTCGAGCCACTCCAGCGGAATGTCGATCTGCGAGAAGCGGTCGCCCATGACCATCCCGCCGCCGTGCATCCAGTAGACGCAGGGCCTGACGGCGGGGGTACGGTCCGTGCTCACGGGGCTGAAGACCGACAGAGGTACGGCCGTACCGTCCTCGGCGCGCACGGTGGTCTCGCGCCGGACGGCCTGCCGATGGGCGAGCAGCGGCTCGATGGGCGTCGAAGGCAGTCGGCGCAGTTGCGCGAGGACTTCCCGGCTGAGCCCGGACATCAGCGGCATGTCGGCGAGCAGCTCACGCAGTTCGGGGTCCAGGGAGGGGCGTGCTCGGTTCATGGTCATCGCCTTTCGCGAATCCGGAGTGCGGTGATTCCATACAACCCTCCTGACCTGCTGAAACGTTAGAGTGATACTCGCCGCTGCTTGCACAATCCTCGCTGTGACGGGAACCCGGGTCGTCATGGTGCTGCAATGGACGCATGTGCCTCGACGAACTCCGTACCCTGCTGGCCCGGCATGCCCGCCCCGACTGGACCACCGCCATCGACGGCGTACTCATCTCGAAGGTCGACCGTCCGGATCCGCCGGCGCCCTCGATGTCCGGCACGGTGCTCGCGGTGATCGCCCAGGGCGCCAAGCGCCTCGCGCTGGGCGACCGGGTCTACGAGTACGGCGCCGGGCAGTACCTCGTCGCGTCCGTCGACCTCCCCGTCACCGGCCAGTTCACCCGGGCCGAGCCCGAGCAGCCGGCCCTGGGCTTCGGTCTCACGCTGGAACCGTCCGCCGTCGCCGAGCTGCTGCTGCGGGCCGGCCCCGGCGACATCCCCCGTACCGGTGCCGCGCCGTCGGGCATCGCCGTCAGCGACGCCCCGGCCGCGCTGCTCGACGCCGTGGTCCGGCTGCTGCGGCTGCTCGACGAACCCCGCGACCGCGCCGTCCTGGCCCCGCTGGTCAAGCGCGAGATCCTGTGGCGCGTGATCACCGGAGAGCAGGGCGCGACGGTACGTCAGCTCGGACTCGCCGACAGCGGCCTGAGCCATGTATCGCGGGCCGTGCGCTGGATCCGCGAGCACTACGCCGAACCGTTCCGGGTGGAGGACGTGGCCCGCAGGTCCGGCATGAGCGTCTCCGCGTTCTACCGCAACTTCCAGGCGGTGACCGCGATGAGCCCCATCCAGTTCCAGAAACAGATCCGCCTCCAGGAGGCCCGGCTGCTGCTCACCACCGACCCGGGCGATGTCACGGGGATCGGCCACCGCGTCGGCTACGACAACCCGTCGCAGTTCAGTCGCGAGTACCGCCGCCAGTTCGGTCTGCCGCCGAGCCGGGACGCGGCCCGTCTGCGGGGCGCCGCACCCGGCCCGGTGGTCGCTCTGCCCTGACGAGATCTGCGCAGTGGAGAGGATCGTGCAAGCGAGGGCGAGGATAGTTCTACCGTATGCCCAGGTCACAGCGGTTGAATGGGATCAATCGTTCTTCCGCGGAGCAGGAAAGTGTCTGCACCGCGTGGATCCCTTCATCTCGCTGAGGAGCTCGGCATGAAGACCGTTCTGATCACTGGCGCATCGTCCGGATACGGGCGCGAGACCGCTCTGCACTTCCACGCACAGGGCTGGAACGTCATCGCCACGATGCGCACCCCGCGTGCGGGGATCCTGCCCGAGTCGGACCGGCTCCGGATCGTCGAACTCGACGTCACCGACCCCGAGTCCATCACCGCCGCGTTCGAGGCCGCGGGGCCTGTCGACGTCCTGGTCAACAACGCGGGCATCCCCTCGATCAGCGTCTTCGAGGGCATGCCCATGGAGCGGGTACGCGAAGTCTTCGAGACCAACACGTTCGGCGTGATGGCCACGACCCAGGCGGTACTGCCCCAGTTCCGCGAACGCGGCTCCGGCGTGGTGGTCAACGTGACTTCCAGCGTGGTCCTGGGCCATATGCCGCTCTCGGCTGTCTACAAGGCGAGCAAGATGGCCGTCGAGGGATTCACCGCGTCCCTCGCACTCGAGCTGGCGCCCTTCGGCGTACAGGCCAGGACGGTGCAGCCGGGCGCCTGCCTGACGACCGGTTTCGCCGCCAACGCCACGAACGGCGCCTCGCTGGACGAGCTGGTCCCGGCCCCCTACGCACCGTGGGCGAAGGAGGCCATGGGCGGCTTCACCGGCCAGGACCTGTTCACCAAGGAGAGCGACGTCGCCGAGACGGTGTGGCGGGCCGTGCACGACACGACCGGCCGGCTGCGGTTCCCGGCCGGCCCCGACGCGGTCCGGCTCGCCGAGGCGAAGTGAGTCGGCGGCCCCACAGGGTGGCACCGCACCGACACCAGGAGCCGGCCCCGGGCGGGCGGTGTTCGCCGCTGTGCCGCCCGGGGGCGTCGGGCGCGGTTCAGTTCTGGGTGAGCATCTCCTCGACGCCGACCACCTCCCGGTCGTCCGCTCGGGACGGTCGAGAACTCCCGCGGTTGGGCCGGATACCTTCTTCGCCGTTTTACATGACTGCCGCACCGACCAGGGGCATGGGGCGGGAACGAGTTCTTCCGGCGCTCGGACGGCTCCGGCGCATGCCACAGGCCGCCTTCTGGACGACGCCCTCCCGGCACGGGCTTCCAGGTCGCCCACCGGACGCCACCTGCCGGGGCCGGGCTCACCGGCGCTGAAGGCCGTGGCCGCCCTCCAGGGGTGCCAGCTGTCGACTCAGTTTGAGTACGCTCTCGATGGCCCGCGGGTCGGCCGCGCCGCGGAAGAGCGGGACGGGCCGGGCCTCCGGGCCGATGAGCAGGCCGGTCCGCCCGTCGAGCGAGACATCGGTGGCGGCGAAGACGGACGGCCGGGCGGCCACCGACGCGGGGCCCGCGGTGGATCGTTCGAAGGTGCGGCGGACCAGCGGCCACAGCAGGCGCAGCGGCGGGGAAACGATCGTCGGCGAGGTCATGGTGCCGTCCGTCATGCCCGTGGCGGCACCACCCGGGTCGGCCGCGAACACGGTCACCCCGGTGCCGCGGAGACGTTCGGCCAGGTGCACGGTGTAGGCCAGGTTGGCGAGCTTGGCCCGGCCGTACCAGTGGAAACCGTAATAGCCGCCCGGAGGTTCCACCGCGTCGAAGGTGCGCTTCGCGGCCTTGATCGCGGCGGACGAGACATTGACGATCCGGCTCGGCGCATCCGCCTGGAGCCGGTCGAGCAGCAACTCGGTCAGCAGATACGGCGAGAGGTGATTCACGGCGAACGATCCCTCGATGCCATCGACGGTCTGCTGCCGTCGGGCGAACATCGCACCGACGTTGTTGACCAGCAGCGCCAGCGGACCTTCGGCCGCCAGGTGCGCCGCCAGCGCCCGGACCTGGTCGAGTGACGCCAGGTCGGCGGCCACGAACCGTGGTTCGCCTCCGCCGGAGACCGCCGCGATCTCCTCCACGGCGCTCGCACCCCGCCCGGGGTCACGGCCGACCACCGTGACCGCGAAGCCGCGCCGCGCCAGCCCCTTCGCGGTCTCCAGGCCGATGCCCCCGGTACCTGCCGTCACTACCGCCCGCCGACTCATAGCCACCCCTTCGCCGCTGCACCGACAACAAACGGATGAGTATCCGTTTCGGTGAGGGCACGCTAGCACATGCGGATAGCTATCCGTTTAGTGGGTGAGCAGCGCCAAGCCGCAGCGGCGTGGGGTCGCAGACGTACCGCGTACCGCCCCGTCAGCGGGGCGGGCGCAGGCCTTCCAGCAGGACGTCCAGGTAGAGGTCCCGGACGCCACTGCCCCCGGAGCGCACGGCATGTCCCACACCGCACAGCAGACGGCGTACGTCCTCGGCGTCGACGGAGCTTCGTACCGCTCCGGACAGGCGGGCGCCGTCCAGCAGGCCCATGACCGTCCGGTCGAGCTCCGCCTTCATGTGCGACGTTTGCACGTCGGTGTCGCCCGCGGACTCCAGTACGGCCGCGAAGTCGGGATCGTCCAGCATCCGGTCGAGGGCGAAGCGCAACAGCCGGCGCAGGCCCGTGAACGGGTCCTCCTCGGCGGCCGCCGCCTGCGCCTCCTCGACCAGTTCGCGAAAGCGGTCCGCGGAGAGCGCCTCCACCAGCGCGTGCCGGTTGGGGAAGTGCCGGTAGACCGTCCCGACGCCCACCCCGGCGAGCCGGGCAACGGCGTTCAGCTGCAGCGTGTTGTCCCCGGCGGCCAACCGCCCGCGGGCAACCTGGAGAATCCGGGCGCGATTGCGTGCCGCATCGGCCCTCAGCTCCTTCTCCTGCCCCGCTCGCGGTGTCACCACCACAGCATAGGCAGGCGCTGACGGCTCACGGAGCGGGCACCGTGATGACGGGGCAGTGGGCCCGGTGCAGGAGGCCGTGCACCACGGAACCGACCCTCATACCGGTGTATCCGCCCTGGCCACGGCGGCCCACCACAATGCCCAGGGCCCGCTCACCCGCTTCGGCCAGCACTTCGACCGGGGAGCCGATCCGCACCTCGGGGCGCAGCTCCACATCGGGGTACTTCTCCTGCCATCCCGCGACCGTCTCGGACAGGTGACGGCGCTCGGCGTGGAACAGGGTGTCGCCCGAGCTGAGCGTGAACACGGGCGGCTGCCACACGGCGATGGCGTGCAGCGCGCAGCGTCGGAGATCCGCTTCCTCGAAGGCGAGGGCCAGCGCGGCTCCGGAAGGCTCGCTGCCGTCGACGCCCACCACGAGGTACGGCGGGTCCTGGCCGTCCTCGTCGGCATCGTCCACGACGACCACCGGGCAGCCCGCCTGGGCGGTGACGGGAATGACCACCGAGCCGGAGCTCAGGATCTCCTCCACCCGGCGCAGGTGCCGTGTCCCCAGAACGACCAGGCGTACCCGGTGGGACAGCAGGGCCAGTTGGCGCCCCGGAAAGCCGTCCAGGAGCGAACCGGTCACCACGGCTTCGGGCCTTCGCGCCTGTGCCCACGAGATCGCCTCCGTCAGCGTTCGCCGGCCGTCCTCCTCAAGCCGCCGGTGGTGCGGGCTGTCGTCGGCGTGCTCGGTGTCGCCCCGGGGCGGAACGGAGAGGACGAGACGGAGCTGAAGTCTCCGGAGCTGTGCCTCGTCGGCACCCCAGGCCACGGCCGGGTGCCAGCCACCGCGTGGGTCGACGCCCACCACGATCTCCTGTCGGGTCTCTGTGCTGTTCATGGCCTGCTCCGATGGTCGGCTCCCCGGTCGGGCGCGGCCGCAGCGTCCCGGGACGAGACTCTCCGTGCTGACTACGGCCCGCACGGACTGCGACGGCTCTCCTCCAGGCTTTGGCACCCGCCCCTCCTCGCGAAAGGGGCCGCAGGGGCAAGTAGGGGTCCAAAGGGCCCATGCCGGCGGTCGCCCGCGCCGGGGCGGGGCACGGGCTGAACCGGTCGGGCCCCCGGACGGGACCGTTCGGCCCCTGTCTCCTGTGCGGGCGGTGCCGGAGGGTGATGGCAGAAGCCCAACGCGAAGGAGCCGGTCAGACCATGTTCACGATCGAGCAACGCGTCACCTCGGTCATCCCTTCGCTCGTCGAGGAGGCCGTGGCCGCGCCGTCCATGCACAACGCGCAGCCCTGGAGGTTCGTCCATCGCTCCGGAACCCGTCTAGTCTCGCTGTACGGCGATCCGTATCGTGCGCTGCCGGTCGGCGACCCGGACCACCGTGGTCTGCACATCGGATGCGGTGCGGCGCTGTTGAATCTACGGGTGGCTGCCGCGCATCGCGGGTGGAGAGCCGTGTGCGAGCTTCTGCCCGACCACCGCGACCCGTGGCGCCTCGCCGACATCACGCTGGAGGAGCAGGAGGAGAAGCAGCGGCCCGAGGTGGCGGAGCTGGAGGCGTCCGGGCCCGCCGGCCGTCGGCTCGCCGATCTGCACCCTGCCGTGAAGCTCCGGCACACCAGCCGCTTTCCATTCTCGGACGAGCCGATTCCGTCCGAGATCCTGGGCGAGTTGAGCGCGGCCGCGCTGCTGGAAGGGGCGCGGCTGGCCGTTCCCGGCGTCTGGCACACCGGCGCCGTGCTGGATCTGGTGCACGACGCGGAACTCTTCGAATCCGCCAGCGATGCCATGCGGGCCGAGATCATCACCTGGACGCGTACGGGCAAGGCCGGGGAGGGCCCGGCCGCCGAGGGCGTTCCCTCGTACGCTTTCGGCCCCCGTCAGCACGGTACGACCGCCCCGGTGCGGGACTTCGACGTGCCGGGCGGCTCTCGGGGCGGGGCGCCGGCCGTGTTCGAGGAGCGGCCGCAGATAGCCCTGCTGGGAACGGAGACGGACCTGTCCCCGGACTGGCTGAGGGCGGGGCAGGCCATGGAACGCGTACTCCTTCAGGCCACCGCCGACGGGCTCGCGGCCTCCTTGATCTCGCAGCCTCTGGAGTGGCCCGAGCTCCGGGACCTCGCACGTGACCCGAACTCCACGATGGGCTACGTCCAGATGATCCTTCGGCTCGGCTACGGACCCGCCGGCCCGGTCACACCGAGACGACCGGTCACGGAGGTCCTGGACATCGTCTGATGCCTGGGTCGCAGACGGAACCAGTGCTCCCTTCCCGGGCGTACGGCCACCCTTCTGCCGTCCGGCAGCAGCACCACGAGCGCTCCGTGCGGGGAGGGCGGCACACTGATGCCGATCCGCCCCGGGAGCATGCGGAGCCGCACCCCGCGGTGGCCCCGGAAGCACAGGGTGAAGGAGAAGCGGGGAATCTCCCCGAGCGGCACGGGGTCGATACGCAGGCCCTCCTCACCGGGTTCCAGGCCCGTGATGCCGCGCTCCACCAGATCGAGCGTTCCCGCCATGGCGCCCAGGTGGATGCCCTCTCCGGTCGTGCCGCCCTGGATGTCCGCCACATCGCTGAAAAGTGCCTCCTCCACGTACTTCCAGGCTTCCGGGCCCTTCCCGCGGGCGAGGATCCAGCCGTGCACCAGACTGCTGAGCGTCGAACCGTGGCTGGTGCGCGCAAGGTAGTACGCGACGGTCCTGTCCCAGATCTCGTCGTCGATCCGGTAACCGAGACGGCCGAAGAGGGCCGCCAGCTCCGCGGGCCGGAACAGCTGGCCGAGCATGAGGGCGTCGGCCTGCTTGGACACCTGGTACCGGTTGACCGAGTCGCCCTCCGCCTCCAGGATCCGGTCCAGTCTGCGGATGTCGGGGTAGCGGCGGCGATAGCTCTCCCAGTCGAGCTCCGCCAGGTCCCCGTATCCCTCGAACTGGCTCAGGACGCCGTGGTGAAAGGGCACGTACAGGCGGCGTGAGACGTCGTCCCAGCGCGCGTGTTCCTCCGAGTCGATCGACAGTCGCTCCGCGAGCTCCTCGCGCCGGGGGCCGGGGAGTGCGTCGAAGACCTCCAGAGCCCGTGACAGGACCCATGCGGCCATCGCGTTGGTGTACGCGTTGTCGTCGATGCCGGGCCGGTCGGCACCCGGATACGCGTCGTGGTACTCGTCGGGGCCGACGACCCCTCGCAGCCGGTAGCGGCCCGGCCCCGGGTCGTAGGCGGCCGCGCTCGCCCAGTACCGGGCGACCTCCAGCAGGATGTCCGCCCCGGCCGAGTGCAGGAACCCCGGATCGCCCGCCGCCTGTGCGTACCGCCAGACGTTGAGCGCCACCGCGGACCCCACATGGCGCTGGAGGTGGGAGTGGTCCGGCAGCCAGCGTCCGGAAGCCGGGTTGAGATGCGTCGCCTGGGTTTCCTCGCGCCCGGAGCCGGCGCTCTGCCAGGGGTACATGGCGCCACGGGCCCCGGTGCTCCGGGCGGCCGCCCGGGCCGCGGGCAGTCGCCGGTGCCGGTACATGAGCATCGCGCGGGCCACTTCGGGGAAATGGAGCGTGAGATACGGGAGTACGAACAGTTCGTCCCAGAAGACATGGCCCCGGTACGCCTCCCCGTGCAGCCCGCGGGCCGGCACTCCGACGTCGAGTTCCGTCGTGTGCGGTGACAGGGTCTGCAGCAGATGGAAGAGGTGCAGGCGCAGGATGCGTCCGCTCTTCCCGGGCACGTGCAACTCGGCCTGATTCCACAGACGTTGCCAGGCGGACCGGTGCGAACGGAGCAGCCTGCCGAACGCCGGGGCATGGGCGAGGCTCTCCAGGGCCGCGACGAGCGGGTCGCCGGCCGGGCGGTCGAGCGAGGTGTGCAGGGCGACCGTCTTGGCGACCGTCACCGAACTGCCGGGGGAGACCGGGAGTACGAACCGCTGCGCGGCGGCCCGCGCGGCATGCACGTACTCCGCGGGCCGTGCCGGGTCGGAGGTCGTGCGCACGGCGAGAGCCAGGCGGACCGCCGATCGGACGGTCCGGCAGGTGAGCCAGGCGACTCCCCCGGGCTCCGCTCCCCTGCGATGCCCGGTGAGATGCCGGCCGTCGAGGTCGCCGTAGCGTTCCACCCCCGCGTTGACGACGGCGCCGTCGAGAATCGACTCGACCTCGACGAGGCCCTTCCAGCCGTACGCCCTGAACGCGCTGCGCTGGGCGGCGAGCCAGGGGTTTCCCATATGGACGAACCGCTCGTGGGTGACGCGCAGGCCGCGCCCTTCACCGTCGCGATAGAGCAGACGCCGGGTGAGGACTCCGGCTCGTAGGTCCAGACGCGTGCTGGAGCGTCGCAGTCCGGCGGAGTCGGGGGTGAGCCACTCGCCGGGTGGTCCGTCGTCGGGCAGGCAGCGGTAGCGCAGCAGCGTCCAGTTCGGGAGGTTGACCATGTCCTCGTTCTCGACCGTCCTCCCGGCCACGGTGGAGGTGAGGCGGTCGTAGCAGCCGGCCAGGTAGGTGCCCGGATAGTGCGTGTCGTCCGCGACGCATTCCGGTGCGCTGCCCCGGGTGGCGAATCTGCCGTTGCCCACGGTGCAGAGCGTTTCGACCACCCGCTCCGTGCTCGGCTCGTAGGCGGAGTAGTTCCAGCTCCAGGCGTCGTCGTTCACGGTCTCTCCCGCTGTACCTCGTTCACGGCCTTTCCCGCCGTATCTCGTTCACGGCCTTTCCCGCCGTACCTCGTTCACGGCCTTTCCCGCCGTACCTCGTCGACAAGTGCGGTCAGGCGCATCTCGTCGACGAGTGCGGTCAGGTCGCGGACCACGGCATCCGCGCCCCTGTCGTACAGCGCGGCCGATCGGTCGGCGTCCTCCGTCCGGTCCAGCCCGACGACGAGCCCGAATCCGCCGCGACGGCCCGCCGCCACTCCGGCCTCCGCGTCCTCGACCACCGCGGCGTCGGCCGGGCCCAGCCCCAGCCGGGACACGGCCGCCAGGAACAGCGCGGGGTCCGGCTTGCCGGGAAGTCCGAGGCGGGCCGCCAGCCTGCCGTCGGCCACGGTGTCGAAGAGGCCGAGGATTCCGGCCGCCTCCAGCAGGGCCCCGGCATGCCGGGACGCGGAGGCCGCGGCGCACCGGACCCCGCGGGCGCGCAGCGATCGCAGTGCGGGGACCACATCGTCGAACACGGGAACGGGCCGGGCCGAGAGCAGGCGGGTGAAGGCCTGCTCCTTGGCGGCGGCGACCGCTTGGACGCTGGTGCAGCCGGGCGGGTCGTCCGGTGTGCCCGGTGGCAGCGCGATTCCCCGGTCCGTCAGGAACGCGCGGGCGCCGTCGATCCGTGCTCTGCCGTCCACGAGCCGCCGGTACTCCGCGTACGCGTCGAAGGGCGGCTGTCGCGGGTCGCCGGGTCTCAGCTCCTCGACGCAGCGGTCGAACGCGACCTTCCAGGCGGCGGCGTGGAGGGATGCCGAATCGAGCAGTACGCCGTCGGTGTCGAAGACGACGCCCCGGGGCCGGGGACGAGCCGATGGATCACCGGGAGGCATGGAGTACGACCTTCATGGCTCCGGTCTCCGCCGCCCGGGAGAACACGTCGTACGCCTCCTCCATCTGCCCCAGCTCGAACCGGTGCGTGACCAACTCGGCCGTCGGCAGCCTGCCGTTCGCCAGCATCCGCAGCAACAGGGGGGTCGACGAGGTGTCCACCAGGCCGGTGGTGATGGTGACGTCCTTGATCCAGAGTTCTTCCAGATGGAGGGTGGCGGGCCGGCCGTGCACACCGATGTTGGCGACCCGGCCGCCGGGCCGGATCATCCGGGTGCACGTCTCGAAGGTGTCCGGTACGCCGACCGCTTCCATGGCCACATCGGCTCCCAGCCCGTCCGTCAGATCCGCGACGAACTGCCGGGGCTCCTCGTCGCCGCGGACGGTGGCCTCCGCGCCGAGTGACCGCGCGGCCTCCAGCCGGGCGTCGGCGAGGTCGACGGCGATGACCCGCTCGGGAGAGTAGAGGCGGGAGGTGACGACGGCGGCCAGGCCGATGGGCCCGGCGCCGACCACGACGACGGTGTCGCCCGGGCCCACGCCGCCGTTGCGGACGCCGACCTCGTAGGCGGTCGGAAAGATGTCCGCCAGGAGGACGGCGTCGACGCTGTCGACGGAGTCGGGCAGCGGATGGACCGAGAGGTCGGCGAACGGGACCCGGACGTATTCGGCCTGGGTGCCGTCGATGGTGTGCCCGAGCACCCAGCCCCCTCCGCCCCGGCACTGTCCGTAGCGGGCCTCCCGGCAGAACCGGCACCTTCCGCAGGCCGAGATGCAGGAGACCAGCACCCGGTCCCCCGGCCGTACGGTGCGGACGCCGCTGCCGGTCTCCACCACCGTGCCGACCGCCTCATGGCCCAGGACGCGCCCCGGGGTCACCTCGGGTACGTCGCCCTTGACGATGTGCAGGTCGGTGCCGCAGATGGAGACGGCTTCGACGCGTACCACGGCGTCGGCAGCGTCCTCGATGCCCGGGTCCGGCGCATCCTGCCATGCGGTGCGACCTGGTCCCTGGAAGACGAGAGCCTTCATGGCAGGGCCTTCCTTCCTGTCCGGTGCTCCCTGTCCGGCGCTTCCTGCTCCGGTGCTTCCTGCTCCGGTGTCCGCAGGGGTCGGCTCCAGACTGACTCCGCGGCCCCGGGACGCGCATGGGCCGGTCGGTCCCCAGGAGGGCCCTTGCGGGCCCCTGCCCTGCGAGGGCGCCGGTGCGAAGGTGGTGGGGCGGCGATCTCACGGCGGACAGACACGGCGACGGGCGATCCACGGCGAGGAGGTTCCTCATGTCCCGGTCGACACCACCTCCTCTCCCTCCGGCGGCACCCCGGGCGGCTCTGCTGACCTTCCTCGGCGGTACGGGCACCGTGACCGGCAGCAAGTTCATGGTCGAGAGCGACCACGCCCGCATCCTCGTCGACTGCGGGCTCTTCCAGGGTTTCGCCGATCTGCGGCGCCGCAACCGGCAGAAGTTCGCCCGGCCGCCGGCCGACATCCACGCGGTCGTGGTCACCCACGCCCATCTGGACCACTGCGGGTATCTGCCCCGCCTCGTCCGGCAGGGGTTCCGCGGCCCGATCCTGATGAGCGCCGACACGGCCCGGCTCGCGGAGATCGTCCTGCGGGACAGCGCCCGGCTCCAGATGGAGGCCGCCCAGCACGCGAACACCCACGGCTGGTCGAAGCACCGGCCCGCCGAGCCGCTGTACGACGACGCCGACGTGGAGAGGACGCTGAGCTTCTTCGACCCCGTTCCGGTCGGCAGCGAGGTCGACGTCATGGCGGGCACCCGGCTCACGCTGCACCGCGCGGGCCACATCCTCGGCTCCGCCTGGGCCCGCCTCGTCCTCGAAGACGGTCATACGCTGGCGGTGTCCGGAGATCTGGGCCGTCCGGGACATCCCCTGCTGCTTCCCGCGGAACCGTTCTCGGGCGCCGACGTGCTGCTGGTGGAGAGCACGTACGGCAACCGCCGCCACGCCCCGGCCGAGAGCCGTGCCGCCTTCGCCTCCGCGATCGGCCGTACGCTCGCGCGGGGCGGGACCGTGGTCGTCCCGGCCTTCGCCATCGACCGGACCGAGGTCGTCCTGCACGAGCTGGTGGAACTGCGCACCGCCGGTGTGCTGCCCGCGTCGGTACCCGTGTACGTCGACAGTCCGATGGCTCTCGCGGCCCTGGACGTCTACCGGCGAGCGGTGCGCGACCGGTCGCCGGAGCTGAAGCCGGACGTCCTGGACCGGGGTGCGGGAGCGCTGAGCCCCGACCCGTTCCTGGCGGCCCGGACGGTCCAGGAATCCATCGCCATCAACAGCACGCACGGGCCCTGCGTCATCGTCTCCTCGGCCGGGATGGCCACCGGCGGCCGGGTTCTGCACCATCTGCGCAGGCTGCTGCCCGACCCGCGCAACACCGTCGTGGTCGTCGGCTTCGCCGCTGCCGGAACTCGCGCGAGGGACCTGGTGGACGGCGCCTCCGCCCTGAAGATGTTCGGTGAGTACATCCCCGTCCGCGCCGAGGTGGCCGACGTCCCGCACTTCTCGGCGCACGCCGACGGCGGTCAGATCCTGGACTGGCTGCGCGGCGCCCCGCCTCCGCACACGACGTACGTGGTGCACGGCGAGCCGTCGGCGGCCGCGGCCCTGCGCGACCGCATCTCGGGCGAGCTCGGCTGGACCGCCGTCGTCCCGCGCTCCGGCGAGGCCGTGCTGGTCCGCTGACGGTGTGGAGGCATGCCGGCGGGAGGGCGGGTCTCAGCCGCCGGCGTTCGCGTTGAGCGGACCGAGGACGCTGTGCCGAAAGCCGGAGCCGGTGGGCAGGGCGGCGCGGGGTGGGGTGGGGTGGGGTGGGTCAGGCGGCCCCGGAGGTCGGTGCCGCCCCTCCTGAGTACGCCTGTCGAGGGGCTTTGTACAGCAAGTGGACAAAGTTTGTTTTCCTTTGCTCCAGCTATTCCTGCCCCAGGATGAAGCTGCTACGTTCCTCGCCAACCTCCCTGCCGACACAGGGAGTTGATGTGATCCAGGGAGGTGCGCCCATGCAGAGAAGCATGTTCGCCGGGCATCACAGGCGATTACCCACCGGTCCCGGCCCGCGCTCGTCCGCTCCACGGGGCGGAGGGCCTCGATGACGCTCCTGTCCATGGCGGGCATCGACAAGTCGTTCCTGGGAGTGCCGGTTCTGCACGGCGTCGGTCTCGATCTGGACGCCGGGGAACTGCACGCCGTGGTCGGCGAGAACGGGGCCGGGAAGTCCACACTCGTCAAGACGCTGGCGGGGGTCCACCCGCCCGACCGCGGCACGATCGCCGTCGACGGCGAGCCCGTCGTCTTCTCCCACCCCGCGCAGGCGCTGGCGGCCGGGATCGCCATCATCCACCAGGAGTTCACGCTCCTGCCGGACCGCACGGTCGCCGAGAACGTCTTTCTCGGCAGGGAACCCGGGCGTCGCGGGCTGGTGGACCGCCGCGCCATGGAGACCGCGACCGCGCGGCTGCTCGCCGAACTGGAGGAGACCTCGTTCGGCCCGCGGACCCCGGTCCGCAGGCTCTCGGTAGCGCAGCAGCAGGTGGTCGAGGTCGTCAAGGCGCTGTCCACCGACGCCCGGATCCTGATCATGGACGAGCCCACCGCCGCACTCGCGGACCACGAGGTCGGCCGGCTGTACGCCCTGATCCACCGTCTGATCGGACGCGGGATGGGCATCCTCTACATCTCGCACCGGCTGCGCGAGGTCTTCGACCTGTCCCGGCGGATCACCGTCGTGAAGGACGGCCGCCGCGTCGCCACGCTCACCACGGCGGACACCGACGAGAACGAGATCGTCCGCCTGATGGTGGGCCGTGAGCTCAGCGCCTACTACCCGCCGCGCGGCACCCCGGCCGAGCGCGGCCCGCTGCGGCTCTCCGTCGACGGCGGGAGCACCGCGAAGCTCTCCGGTATCGCGCTCCGTCTGCACGCCGGTGAAGTGGTCGGCGTGGCCGGACTCCAGGGGTCCGGCCGCACCTCGCTGGCCCGTGCGCTGTTCGGCGTCACCCCCTTCACCGGCGGTGAGATGACCGTCGACGGCCGGGCCCTGCGGCCGCTCCGCCCGCGTCAGGCGATCCGCGCCGGTCTGGCACTCGTCAGCGAGGACCGCAAGGCGGAAGGACTCGCCCTGCGGCAGTCCGTCCGCGACAACGCCCTCCTCGTCGGACGTGCCGTCTTCTCCGCCCCGTTCCGGCGTCGGCGCTCCGATCTGCCGGCCCTCCTCGAAAGCGTCGACCTGCGGACCCACGGCCAGGACCAGCAGGTGCGCTATCTGTCCGGGGGCAACCAGCAGAAGGTCGTCATCGCCAAATGGCTCGGAGTGGGGCCCGGCATCCTGCTCGTGGACGAACCGACGCGCGGCGTCGACGTCGGGGCCAAGGCCGCCATCCACGACCTGATCCGCGGGCTCGCTCGGGACGGCATGGCGGTGCTGCTCATCTCCTCCGAACTCCCCGAGGTCATCGGCATGAGCGATCGCGTGCTCGTCATGAGCGAAGGCAGGATCGCCGGCGAACTCCCCGCCGGCCCGACCGAGGAAGAGATCATGCGGCTGGCCACCGCCGGCCGCGCCCCCTCGGAGGCCGTGGCATGAGCGCGGGGCTCCTCACCCCGTCCGGAAAGCCAGGGAAGCCCGGCAGGTCCGGCAGGTCCACGGGCACCGTCAGGACCGGGGCCGCCGCGCGGCTCACCGATCCCACCACCGTCGTCTACCTCGCCCTCCTGGGCGTCTATCTGCTCGGGTGGATCGTCGTGGAGGCCAGGGGCGGCGCGTTCCTGACCATGGACCACACCGTCGGCATCCTCCAGAACTCCGTGGTGCTGGGGCTCGTCGCCGTCGGCCAGACCGCGGTGATCCTCACCGGTTCACTCGACCTCTCGGTCGCCTACCTGATCAGCATCACGACCCTGGTCGCCGCGGAGACCATGGACGGGAAGGACGCCAACATCCTTCCCGCGATCGGCGCCGTGCTCGCGCTGTCGGCGGCGGTCGGCCTCTTCAACGGCATCGTCGTCACCACCTTCAAGGTCAACGCGTTCATCGCGACCCTCGGCGTCGGGTTCATGCTGCGCGGCTGGATCGAGGACCACTACTCCGGCCCGGCCGGAAAGGTCTCGGAGACCTTCCAGCGCCTGGGCTACGACCGGATCGGACCGCTCCCGGTCTCCGCCTTCCTGCTGCTCGCGGTGGGCGCGGCCGTGTGGCTGGTGCTGCGCCGCTCCCGGCTGGGCCATCACATGTACGCGGTCGGCGGCGACGAACAGACCGCCCGCCTGTCCGGAGTGCGCACCCATCGGGTGATCATCGCCGCGCATGTGCTGTGCGCGGTGTGTGCGGGCCTGGCGGGGCTGTTCCTGGCCGCCCGGCTCGGGGCCGGCTCGCCGTGGGCGGGCACCGAGGCGCGTTACGACCTGACCTCGATCGCGGCCGTGGTGCTCGGCGGCACCGCGCTCGCCGGAGGCCGCGGCGGGGTGGCCGGGACGCTGGGCGGCGTCCTCATCCTGGCCGTCCTGGACAGCGTCTTCAACCAGATCGGCGTCGACCCGTTCTTCCAGAACGTGGTGCGCGGCGTCGTCATCATCGTCGCCGTCGCGCTCTACGCCCGGCGCGCGACAGCCAAGGGGGCCTCCGCATGAAGAGCACCCCGCTGACCGGGACGCCCGCCGCGGACCGGGCGGACGCCGGCTCCGTCGCGGAGTCCGTACGGGTGACGAGGCTGTCGCCCCGGGCCCGGTTCCTCGCCTCGCTGCGGGCCGGGGCGCCCGTGTATCTGCTGCTCGCCGTGCTGTTGGTGGCCCTCGGCTTCGAGGACCCGGCGTTCTTCGAGCCCGACCCGTTCCTGGCCTTCCTGAAACGTTCCGCCCCGCTGGTCGTTCTGGCGGCCGGTCAGTATCTGGTGATCGTCTCGGGCGGGTACGACCTCTCGGTGGGTGCGCTGGTCACCGTCGGCGTCGTGGTGACGGCCGAGACGTACCACGCCTTCCCCGGTGCCCACTGGCTCGTCGTCGTCGCGTTCCTGCTGCTCGGCGGAGCGCTCGTCGGGCTCGTCAACGGCCTTGCGGCGACCGTGCTCCGGGTGCCGTCCTTCATCGCCACGCTGGGGATGACCCTGATCCTCGAAGGCGCGGTCTTCTACTGGACCCAGGGGTCGCCCAGCGGTGTGCTGCCCGAGAGTTTCCGGGCCATCGGCCGCGCGACGGCGTTCGGTCCGGTGCCGTGGGCGGTCCTGGTGTGCGTCGCGGTGGGCGTGCTGGTGGTCGTGCTGATGCGTTCCGACTTCGGCCGCACCCTGATCGCCACCGGGGACAACGCACGGGCCGCCGGGCTCGCCGGGGTGCGGGTGCTGCGGGTCCGGACGCTCGCCTTCGTGCTCTCCGGAGTGGCCGCGGCGGTGGCCGCGATCCTCGTCGGCGGCTTCTCCGGGGTCTCCGCGCAGGCCGGCCGGGGGTACGAGTTCGAGGCGATCACCGCCGTCGTCCTGGGCGGGGTCGCGCTCGGCGGGGGCGCCGGGTCCGTGGTCGCCGCCATGTGCGGGGCGCTCTCGCTGCAGACCCTTTTCACCCTCCTGAATCTGCGCGGAGTCTCCGGCGCGATGGAGACCACGGTGCAGGGCGCCATCGTCATCGCCGCCGTCGCCCTCGGAGCCCTGGACTGGTCCTCTCTCCGCAGGCGACTGGCGGCGTACACCCACCGAACACCCCGAGGAGAGCGATGAAGGACAGCCGACCGAAACAGCGCGCACTCCCCCTCGCGGCCCTCGTCCTGGCGGCGGCACTCACCGCCGCCATGACCTCGTGCTCCAGCGACGCGCCCGGCGCCGACGGCACCACCACCGGCGGGGGCGACTCCTCGGCGAGCGGGCCGGGCGACGCGGGCAGGAGCGACGCCACGTTCTTCGTACAGGAGGAGTACGACAGCCAGTTGGCGCTCCTGGACGCCGAGCCGAAGGGACCGGCCGGCAAACCCTGGGAGCAGATGCTCGATCCGCAGGAGATGGCCGACACCTCGCGGTACCGGAAGCCGGGACCGTACGAGATCTGCTTCTCCAACGCCAACGTGGCCAACAACTGGCGCCAGACCGGCCTGACGACCATGAAGGCCGAGGCGGCCACCCACCCCGAGATCGGCAAGTTCACCGTCCTGGACGCCCAGGGCAAGGACGACAAGCAGATCTCCGACATCCAGGAACTCGCGGGCAAGGGGTGCTCGGCGCTGATCGTGTCGCCCAACACCACCGCGACCCTCACCCCGGCGGTGAAGGCCGCCTGCGGCAGGATCCCGGTGATCGTGTTCGACCGGGGCGTCGACACCGACTGCCCGGTGACGATGATCAATCCGGTGGGCGGTTACGCCTTCGGGCACACGGCGGCGAAGTTCCTGGAGGAGAACGTCGACGCGGGCGGCAAGATCCTGGCCCTGCGCATCCTGCCCGGCGTCGACGTCCTGGAGAACCGCTGGGCGGCCGGCGAGCGGGTCCTGGACGCGGCCGGACTCGACGTCGTGGACGTCAAGTTCACCGACGGCGACCCGGCGAAGACCAAGGCCGTCGTCACGGACGCCCTGCAGCGGCACGGAGACATCGACGGGGTGTGGATGGACGCCGGGGACACCGCCGTCGCGGCCGTCGAGGCGTTCGAGGACGCGGGCAAGGAGGTCCCGCCCATCACGGGCGAGGACCAGCAGCAGTTCCTGGAGATCTGGAAGGAGAAGAAGCTCACCGCCGTCGCCCCGACCTATCCGACGTACCAGTGGCGCACCCCGGTGATCGCGGCCCTGCACATCCTCAAGGGCCACCCCGTGCCGAAGGTGTGGAAGCTCCCGCAGCCGACGATCACCGGCGAGACGCGCGACCGCTACCTCACCTCCGGCATGCCGCCGCTGCACTACGCGATGTGCGGCTGCGAGAACCTGCCCGGCTACCCCGGCACGTGGGGCGGCGAGTAGCCCCGGGCGCACCCGGCCGGCACGCCCCGTGAGCCCCCCCCCCACGCCTCATAGACAAGGAGGAGCCGTGTTCGTCCTCGGTGTGAACACCTGGATCTGGACGTCTCCGCTGGACCTGGACCGATTACGTCAACTGGCCCCGGTGATCGCGAAAACGGGCGCACAGGCGGTCGAACTGCCGCTGGAGGAACCGGACGACTGGGACCCGGCGCAGGCCCGCGCCGTCCTCGCCGACCACGGTCTGGCACCGGCGGCCGTCTGCGCCGTGATGCCGCCCGGACGTGCTCTGGTGAACACCTCGGCGGTGTCCGTCACCCGCACCGCCGACTACCTCCGGCGCTGCGTGGACGCCGCGGCGGAGCTCGGCGCACCGACGGTCATCGGGCCGATGTACGCGGCGGTCGGACGCACCTGGCGCAGCACGGAACATGAACGTGCGCGCCTCGTCGAGGAGTTCCGGTCCGGGCTGGCGCCCGTCGCCGCACACGCGGGCGAGAACGATGTCACCCTGGCCGTCGAACCCCTCAACCGGTACGAGACCAGTCTGTTCAACACCGTCGCACAGACCGTGGAAGCCATCGCACCCTTTCCCGTGGCCGCGGTGGGCGTCGGCCTGGACACCTACCACCAGAACATCGAGGAGCGCGGCCTCGCCGCCGGGGTGCGCGCGGCGGCGGGCAGGATCGCCCATGTACAGGTCTGCGCCAACGACCGGGGCACTCCGGGCGCCGATCACCTGGACTGGCACGGCTTTCTGACGGCCCTTCAGCAGTGTGGCTACCAAGGTCCGCTGTGCATCGAGTCGTTCACCGCGCACAACGCGTCCATCGCCGTCGCCGCCTCGATCTGGCGGCCGCTGGCCGAGTCCCAGGACGCCATCGCCCGCGACGGCATCGGCTTCCTCCGCCGCACGATCTCCGCGCTCGAACCCTGAGGCCGCGACCCGCCGGATTCCCGTCGCACGGCACTTCCCGCACGGCCCGTGGCGGCGACACCGGCTCCGCGTGAACGAGCAAGCAGCCATGTCCCCTTGAGGAGGAAACATGCAGCTCTCCGACCGAAGTCGACCACAGGCGCTCCTCCGGCCGCTGGCCACCGTCCTGGCACTGGCGCTCGCCGTTCTGGTGCTGTCGCCCCCACAGAAGGCCGAAGCCCATGTGACGTTCCGCGCCCTGGTGTTCACCAGGGCGGTGGGGTACGTCCATGACTCGATCCCGTCGGCCGTCAAGATGTTCGAGGACGAGGCGGAGGGCGGCCACTACGAAGTGGTGCGGTCCGACGACCCGGCGGTCTTCGACGACGCGAACCTCGCCACCTTCGACGCCCTGGTCATGCTGCAGAACTCGGGCATGGTCTGGGACACCGAGGGCCAGCGTGAGGCGTTGCAGAGGTTCGTCCGGTCGGGCAAGGGCGTGGTGGCCATCCACAACTCCCTCGACATGGGCATCGAGGAGGAGTTCCCGTGGTGGGACGAGCTCGTCAACGGCGGCAGCCATATGCCCGCCCACTCGCCCGGTGTGCTGCGCGGCACCGCCAAGGTCGCCGACCGGGTGCACCCCTCCACCAAGGGTCTGCCCGAGCGCTGGACGCGGGACGAGGAGTGGTACAACTTCGACAGCAATCCGCGCGGGAACGTCCATGTCCTGGTGACCGCCGACGAGACGACGTACGACCCCGGCGGGTCCGCGATGGGCGCCGACCACCCCATCTCCTGGTGCCGCAACGCCGAGGGCGGCCGGGTGTGGGCCACCGCGATGGGGCACACGGGCTCCTCGTTCGACGAACCGGAGCTGCGCGAGCACATCGTGGGAGGCCTGCGGTGGGCGGCCGGCGCCGAGCCGGGCGACTGCGGCGGCACGGTCTGGAACAGCTTCGAGAAGGTCACGCTGGACGACAACACCGCGGACCCGATGCAGCTCGACGTCGCCCCCGACGGCCGGGTCTTCTACGTCCAGCGCAGCGGTGAGGTCAAGATCCACCTGCCCGAAACGGGCACCACCGTCACGGCGGGCAAGCTCGACGTGTACACCGGCGGCGAGGACGGCCTGGTCGGCATGGCGCTCGATCCGGGCTTCGCCGAGAACAACTGGATCTACCTCTACCACTCCCCCGCGTCGAGCCCCACGGACGTCAACCGGGTGACCCGGTACACGGTGAACGGCGACGAGCTGGACACCGCGAGCGCCCAGGACATCATCGACATCCCGGCCTACCGCGACCGCACCTTCCCCGAGCCCGGACACACCGGCGGCGCCCTCGACTTCGGCCCCGACGGCTCGCTGTACGTCGCCACCGGCGACGACACCCCGCCGAACCTGGACAGCAACTGGCAGGGTTACGCGCCCCTCGACTGGCGGCCGGGCAAGGAGAACCTGGACGCCGCCCGGACGGCCGGCAACACCAACGACCTCCGCGGCAAGATCCTCAAGATCAGGCCGAAGGCCGACGGCGGCTACGACATCCCGGACGGCAACCTGTTCGCCCCCGGCACGGAGAAGACCCGCCCCGAGATCTACGCCATGGGCTTCCGCAATCCGTTCCGCTTCCGCGTCGACCCGGCCAACGGCTGGGTGCATGTGTCGGACTACGGACCCGACCGCGGTCTGCCGACGACCGACCGCGGCCCGGAGGGACTCGTCGAGTACAACGTAGTGAAGCAGGCCGCCAACCTGGGCTGGCCGTTCTGCCACGGCGACAACCAGGCGTACGCGCCCTTCGACCCGGACACCGGGGTCGTCGGGGCGAAGTTCGACTGCTCGAAGCCGACGAACCCCTCGCCCAACAACACCGGCCTGACCACCCTGCCACCGATCCAGCAGCCGGAGGTCTGGTACGGCTACGGCGCCTCCCCGGACTTCCCCGAGCTGGGCGAGGGCGGCTCGGCGCCCATGAGCGGTCCCGTGTACCACTACGACCCGGACAATCCGTCGCCGACCAAGTTCCCGGCGTACTACGAGGGGGCCAGCTTCTTCTACGAGTGGGCCCGCGGCTACATCAAGGAGATGCGCTTCGACGCGGAGGACAAGCTCCTGAAGATCAACGACTTCGCGCCCACGGTGAAGTTCGCCAAGCCCATGGACATGACGTTCGGTCCGGACGGTTCGCTGTACGTGCTGGACTGGGGATCCTCGTTCGGCGGCGGCAACAACGACTCCGGGCTCTACCGGGTCGACTACTCCCAAGGTCAACGGGCCCCGGTCGTCAAGGCGACCGGCACCCCGACCAACGGGCAGTCGCCGCTGACCGTCGAGTTCTCCAGCGCCGGAACCGCCGACCCCGACGGCCAGCCGGTCGAGCTGGCCTGGGACTTCGACGGCGACGGCACCACGGACTCGACGGAGCCGGACCCCACCCACGTCTACCGCGCCAACGGGGTGTTCACCGCCCAGCTCAGGGCCACCGACCCGGACGGGAAGACCGCGTTCGCGAACGTACCGATCACGGTCGGCAACACCGCCCCGACCGTCAGAATCGAACTCCCGGAGAACGGGAAGCTCATCGACTTCGGCGACACCGTTCCGTACCGGATCACCGTCACCGACCCCGAGGACGGCCCGATCGACTGCTCGCAGGTCTTCCTCAACCCGGCACTCGGCCACGACGACCACGAGCACCCCACCGCCGACAAGGCCGGCTGCGAGGGCACCGTCGCGACCGGTGACCTGGGCGGCCACCCCGAGGGCGCGAACCTGTACTTCGTGCTCAACGCGCGCTATGTCGACAAGGGTGCACCGGACAGCGCCGCACTGACCGGCTACGGCCGTGCCGTGCTGCAGCCCCGGCACCGCCAGGCCGAGTACTTCTCCGCGCAGTCCGGCACCAGGATCGTCGAGCAGTCCGGAGCGGAGAACGGCAAGCGCATCGGTGACATCAGCGACGGCGACTGGCTCGCCTACGACGGCATCAACCTGACCGGCACCGAGGCCGTGCGCTACCGGTACTCCGCACCGAGCTCCGGCGGTTCGATCGAGCTGAGGGCGGACTCGCCGACCGGCCCGCTGATCGCCACCACGCCGGTACCCGCCACCGACGGCTGGGACGACTACCGCATGACCCCGGCCGTGCCGCTGGACCCGATCAGCGGGACGCACCGGCTCCACCTGGTCTTCCGGACGGGGTCGGGCGGCGCGTTCGACGTGGACGCGATCCAGTTCGACGCGGCAGGCCCGGCCACGGCCCGTACCGGCTGACGGCCCGGCCGCGGGCGGCGGACATCCAGCCGCGCCGGACCGGAGTCGGTCCGGCGCGGCAGCCACTTTTGGTGTTGACTATCGTTTTCATATAGCGTTTCCCCACCAACGACGAAAGTGGTCCCATGGCAGTCCCGAAGCGGAAGATGTCCCGCAGCAACACCCGTCACCGCCGCGCCCAATGGAAGGCGGTGACGCCCCAGTTGGTGCCGGTCACGATCGACGGTTCCGTGTACCGGGTGCCGCAGCGGCTGGCGAAAGCCTACGAGCGCGGCCTCCTGCGCCCCGAGGGCTGATCCTTCATGACGCGGGACCCCCTGCCCGTAACGGTGCTGTCCGGTTTCCTGGGGGCCGGAAAGACCACCCTGCTCAACCATGTCCTCGGCAACCGTGACGGCCTGCGCGTGGCGGTGATCGTCAACGACATGAGCGAGGTCAACATCGACGCGGCGCTGGTCCGCGAGGGCGACGCCTCGCTCTCGCGGACCGAGGAGCGCCTGGTCGAGATGACCAACGGCTGCATCTGCTGCACCCTGCGCGACGACCTGCTCGAAGAGGTGGACCGGCTCGCCCGCGAGGGGCGTTTCGACTACCTGCTGATCGAGTCCAGCGGCATCTCCGAGCCGATGCCGGTCGCGGCGACCTTCTCCTTCCCCCGGGACGACGGGGCGACGCTGGGCGACCTCGCCCGGCTCGACACCATGGTCACCGTGGTCGACGCGGCCGGCTTCCTCACGGAGCTGACAGCGGGCGACGGGCTCGCAGAGCGGGGCCTCGACCAGTACGAGGACGACGAACGCACGGTCAGTGACCTGCTCATGGACCAGATCGAGTTCGCCGACGTCATCGTGCTCAACAAACTGGACCTGGTGGGCGAGCGGGAGCGGACACGGCTCGGCGCGGCGCTCCACCGCCTCAACCCCGAGGCCCGCCTCCTGCCCGCCACCCAGGGGCGCGTGGAGCTGGGCGACGTCCTGGGCACCGGCCTCTTCGACCTGGAGCGGGCCCAACAGGCTCCTGGCTGGGTCCGGGAGCTGAACGGCGACCACACGCCGGAGACCGAGGAGTACGGCATCTCCAGCACGGTGTTCCGCGCCGACCGCCCCTTCCACCCCGGCCGCCTGTGGGCGTTCGTCACCGAGGACCTGGACAGCGGGCGGTACGGGCAGGTCCTGCGGTCCAAGGGCTTCTTCTGGCTGTCCAGCAGGCCGAGGGTGACCGGGCTGTGGTCACAGGCCGGATCGGTCGCCCGCTTCGAGCCTTCCGGGGCACGCGACGCCGGCACGACGCAGGGCCAGGAGCTGGTCTTCATCGGCACGGACCTGCGCGAGGACGCCTTGCGCGAGGCCCTCGCCCGGTGCCTGCTGTCCGAGGAGGAGCCGTGGTTCACGGCCGCCGACCCGTTCCCGGAATGGGAGACCCACGGTCTCGATGACGCGTGCGAACACGAGGAACGGGTGACCGCACCCCTCTGATCTCCGGGCCGGGCGATGGTCGCAGCCACGGCATCGCCCGGTCCGGCCCCGCTGCACAGGTGAACCCCGCCAACCGGACTGCCGGTCGGCGGGGTTCACCCGTGGGCGGGCATCACAGCCGCGGCCGTCACACCCGCCGCGGCAGCTGCCAGACCTCGGCGACCGTGTCGTCGGTCAGCAGCGCGCCAGGGTCTCCTTCCGCGAGCAGCCGCCCGTCCCGGAGCAGCAGGAGGTGCCCCGCCGACCTGGCCGCTTCCAGGTCGTGCGTGGCCTGCACGACCGTCACGCCTTCCTTCGTCACCTCGGCGAGCACATCGGCGATCAGCCGCTGCGCCGTCGCGTCGAGGCCCGTGGCCGGTTCGTCGAGCAGAAGCAGATCCGCCTCCTGCGCCAACCCCTGGGCGACCAGGGCACGCTGGCGCTGTCCGCCCGACAGCTCCCCCAGCTGACGATGGGCGAGTGAGTCGATGCCCAGTCGCGTCATGCTCGCCTCCACCACCGCCCGGTCCTGGCGGGACAGCCGTCGCCACAGCCCTTGACGCTCCCATCTCCCCATCGCCACCGCGTCCCGCACCGTCATCGGCAGCACATCGGACGCCCCGCTCCGCTGGGCCACGTAGGCCACGCGCCGGCCGGTCCGGTGTTCCACCCGGCCCGCTGTCGCCCGGATCACACCGGCGACGACACCGAGCAGCGTGGACTTGCCGGAGCCATTGGGGCCGACCACCGCCGTCGTGGTGAACGCCGGTACGTGCGCGGTGAATTGGTCCATGACCACCCGGCCCGGATACCCGGCCGCCACCGCGTCGAGCCTTACCTGCCACTGCATGCTCCGGACCTCTCCCTGTCACGTTTTTGGAATGATAATCATTTTCATTGTAGTGTCCCGCTCCATGGAATGGTTGATGGGCCCCTTCGAGGTGACCTTTGTCCAACGGGCCCTGTGGGGCGGACTGCTCGTGTCACTGATCTGCGCCCTGGCCGGGACGTGGGTCGTCCTGCGCGGCATGGCGTTCCTCGGTGACGCGATGTCGCACGGCATGCTTCCCGGCATCGCGCTCGCGTCGCTCCTCGGAGGCAATCCGCTCGTCGGCGCCGCCGTGAGCGCGGCCGTCATGGCCCTCGGCGTGAGCGTCGTCGGGCGGTCGCCCCGCCTGTCGCACGACACGAGCATCGGCCTGCTGTTCGTCGGCATGCTGTCGCTGGGCGTGATCATCGTGTCGCGCTCGCAGTCGTTCGCGGTCGACCTGACCGGCTTTCTCTTCGGTGACGTCCTCGCCGTGCGCCCGGCCGACCTGCTTCACCTCGGCGGCGCCGCGATCATCGCGCTGGTGGTCTCCGTGCTCGGCCACCGCCCCTTCGTCGCCCTGGCGTTCGACGAGCGCAAGGCGCACACGCTGGGGCTTCGGCCGCGGTGGGCGCACGCGGCGCTGCTGGCCCTTCTCACGCTGGCCATCGTCGCCTCGTTCCACGTGGTGGGGACGCTGCTGGTCTTCGGCCTGCTGATCGCACCGCCCGCGACCGTGCTGCCGTGGGCCCGGCGCATCCCGGTGATCATGGCCGGCGCCGCCGTACTGGGCGCGAGCGCCACCTTCATCGGCCTGCTGCTCTCGTGGCACTTGCACACGGCTGCCGGGGCGAGCATCGCGGCGACGGCCGTCGTCCAGTTCCTGCTCTCCACCGCCGCCTCCGGCCTGCACCGAAGCCGGGCCCGTACCACTCCCCCGGCCACCGCCACCCCCGACCGCCCCCACGCGAAGAGCGGACACCTGTCATGAGACTCCGGAAAACCCGTACCGCCACGGCGCTCTCCTGCGCCGCCCTCGTCGGATCGGCGCTGCTCGCCGGCTGCGGGAGCGGCGGTGACGCCACGTCCGCCCCAGCGGCGTCGAAGACGGCGCCACCTCACGGATATGTGGAGGGAGCCGAGGAAACGGCGGAGCAGCAGTCCCGCCTCGTACTGGCGGAAGCCGGAACGGGAAAGGTCGAGGTTCTGGACCTGACCACCGAGGACGTGACACCGCTCGCGGGCGTCAGCGGCCCGCGGAACCTGCGCACCGACGGCCGGTTCGCCTTTCTGAGCGGCACCGCCGGCACCCATGTCCTCGACTCCGGCGCCTGGACGGTGGACCACGGCGATCACGTCCACTACTACCGGGCGGCGATCCGCGGCATCGGCCCGCTGACGACGACGGAGGCCGCTCACATCCACAGCGATCGGACCGTCACCGCGGTCTCGTCCCAGGACGGTGCCCGGCTGTTCGACCGCGCGAAGCTGGAGGACGGCGGCGTTCCCGGCGGCAGCACGCTGGACAGCGCGGGCGCCGGAGCGGTCGTCCCGTATCAGGAGCATCTGCTGGTCGCCGGGACGGGTGCCGACGAGGGCACCGTCGAGGTTCGCGACCGCAAGGGCGCACGCGTCACCGTGCTCAAGGAGCCGTGCGACCGGGCGCGCGGCGAGGCGGTCACCCGCCGGGGCGTGGTCTTCGGATGCGCCGACGGCGCGCTGCTCGTCAGCGAGGACAAGGGCACGTTCGAAGCCGAGAAGATCCCGTACGGCGCGAAGCCGCCGGAGTCGGAGCGGGCCGTCGACTTCCGCCACCGGCCGGGCAGCACCACGCTCGCGGCCCTCTCCGGCGACGACGCCGTCTGGGTCCTCGACGTCACGGACCGCACCTGGACACGTATCGAAACGGGCGCGGTCGTCGCCGCCAACACCGCCGGGGAGGGTTCACCGCTGCTCGCGCTCGGCGAGGACGGCGTCCTCACCGCGTACGACCTCACCACCAAGAAGGCGGTCGCCCGCAAGCGGCTCCTCACGAAGCCCGGGCCGGCCGCGACGATCGAGGTCGACAGCGCTCGCGCGTACGTCAACGATGCCGCGGGGCGCAAGGTCCACGAGATCGACTACGCCGACCGTCTTCGGGTCGCCCGGACCTTCTCGGTCGGCATAGCCCCGACGTTCATGGTGGAGACGGGCCGATGACCTGCGCCGCCGCTCCTCGCAGACATCGGGCACCCGCCCGTCTCGTCCGCGCCACCCTGGCCGGTGTGCTGCTCCTGGGAGCGGGCGGATGCACGGGGAACGACGAGGACCGCGCCTCCGTGGTCGTCACCACGAACATCCTCGGGGACATCACCCGGAACATCGTCGGCGACGAGGCCGAGGTGACCGTACTGATGGAGGCCGACGCCGACCCGCACTCCTTCGGCGTCTCGGCTCCGCAGGCGGCAGCCGTCGAGCGGGCCGATCTGGTCGTCCACAACGGACTCGGCCTGGAGGAGAACGTCCTGCGCCATGTGCGGGCCGCCGTGGACTCCGGCGTCGCCACCCTGGCGGTCGGGGAGGCCGTCGACCCGATCACCTACACGGCCGGCGAATCCGCCCGCGAACCCGACCCGCACTTCTGGACCGATCCCGAACGCGTCCGCAGCGCCGTCGGGTTGATCGCGGAGCACGTCGTCGAGCACGTGGACGGGGTCGACGGATCCGTGGTCGAGAAGAACGCGTCCGCCTACGGGGCACGGATCGCCGAACTCACCGGGTGGATGGACGAGCAGTTCAGCCGCATACCGCCCTCGCAGCGGCAGTTGGTGACCAACCACCACGTCTTCGGCTACCTGGCCCAGCGCTTCGGGTTCCGGATCGTGGGCGCGGTGATCCCGAGCGGGACCACGCTCGCGTCGCCGAGCGCATCCGACCTCACCTCCCTCGCCACCGCGATCAGGACATCCGGCGTCCGGGCGATCTTCGTGGACTCCTCCCAACCCGACCGCCTCGCCCAGGTGTTGAAACGCGAGAGCGGCGTCGCCGTCGATGTCGTGCCGCTGTTCTCCGAATCTCTCACCGCGAAGGGGAAGGGGGCGGCCACCTACCTGCAGATGATGCGCGCCAACACCACGTCCATCACCACGGGACTGACCACCGAATGAACGCGTTGCCGCGCACCCCGCGCGACAACTGGAGAAGGACATACATCTGATGAAGCATGCAGCACGCCCGAGGACGACGGCCGCCGTCGCCGCCCTGATCGTGACATCCCTGGCGCTCACCGCCTGCGGCAACGACACCGGGGGCTCCGCGGCCGAGTCCGCGGAGAAGAAGCCGGGTTCACCGGCCGCCCGGATCCAGGACCCGATCGTCACCACGTACGACGGAGGCCTGTACGTCCTGGACGGAGCGACACTGAAGCTCGCGAAGGACATACCGCTGGCCGGGTTCAACCGTGTCAATCCCGCAGGCAGCGAGCGCCATGTGATGGTCTCCACGGCCACCGGGTTCCAGGTGCTCGACGCGGTGGGAGGAAAGCTCACCGACGTCGAGTTCGAAGGCAGCAAGCCGGGCCACGTCGTCCGCCACGCGGGCCGGACCGTTCTCTTCGCCGACGGCACCGGTGTCGTCACGGTCCTCGATCCGAAGGACCTCGGCGACACGAAGCCGAAGACCGAGACGTACACCTCCGCGGCCCCGCACCACGGTGTCGCGATCCAGCTCGCCGACGGCACGCTGGTGACCACCCTCGGCACGGAGGAGAAGCGCGTCGGCATCACCGTACTCGGCAAGGACCGCAAGGAGATCACCCGCAGCGAGGAGTGCCCCGGCGTCCACGGAGAGGCCACCGCCCAGGGCGAGGCCGTCGTCATCGGCTGCGAGGACGGCGTTCTGGTCTACAAGGACGGTGCCGTCAAGAAGGTGAAGAGCCCGACGGACTACGGCCGGATCGGCAATCAGGCCGGCTCCGACGAGTCGCCCGTCGTCCTCGGCGACTACAAGAAGGACAAGGACGCCGAGCTGGAGCGCCCCGAGCAGGTGTCCCTCATCGACACCCGGACCGGCACGATGCGCCTGGTCGACATCGGCACGAGCTACACCTTCCGCTCCCTGGCGCGCGGCCCGCACGGGGAGGCTCTCGTGCTGGGCACCGACGGCAGCATCCACGTGATCGACCCCGACACGGGCAAGGTCACCAGGAAGATCGCCGTGCTCGACCCGTGGCAGGAGCCGCTGGACTGGCAGCAGCCCCGCCCGGCGCTGTTCGTACGCGACCACACGGCCTACGTCTCCGACCCCTCGGGCAAGAAGCTGCTGGCCATCGACATCGAGTCGGGCGAACGGCTGGCCTCCGCCGACCTGCCGAAGGCTCCGGACGAGGTGAGCGGCGTCAAGCAGCACTGACGCCGGGGACGCCGGGCGGGGAGCGCGAATCCTGCGGGGGTAGTGCTCCCCGCCCGCTCCTCGCGGCCGGCCCGGTCCGGCGCGCCCGGAGGCAGCAGCTCCACAGCGGACTTAAACTGCGAGAAAAGCAGGATATGTCCGCCTTGGTGCCTGCGCGGAACAGTCCCGCGCCACCCGCGAAGGAGTCTGCGAGATGTCCACGACCACGGCGCACCAGCCCCACCCCGCGCACACGCACACCCACGCCCCGGGATGCGGCCACGTGGCGATCCCGCACGGCGACCACATCGACTACGCGCACGACGGGCACCTGCACCGGGTGCACGAGGACCATGCGGACGAGTGCGTGACCACGTCGCACACGGTGCACGACGGACACGAGCACCGGCACGGAACGGACTGCGGTCACATCGCCGTACCGCACGAGGACCACGTCGACTACGTCCACGACGGTCATCGGCACGCCCAGCACGGCGACCACTGGGACGACCACTGAACGACCTCCGCCGGAGGGCCGTCGGGCGACATCGAAGGCGGGGGCGGTGAATCAGGAACGTCTTCTCCGGCATTACACGGCGCTGATGAGCGCCGTGCCGCAGTCGGTCTGGGTGCTGTCCGCCGACGGCGTCGTCACGCTTCTGTCGCGCAGCGGCATGAAGGAGCAGCTGTGGCACCCGGACGGCGAAACGTCGTGGATGGACGCCGTGCACCCCAAGGACCGGGACTGGTTCCGCCGGGCCTGGCGCAGGACCACCGTGGAGAGGTCCCCGCTCGACACGATCGTACGGGTGCGGCTCAAGGACACCCCCGATCGCTTCCGCCACATCAAGATCATCGCCGTGCCCGTCCTGGACGAGGCGGGTGACACCGAATGGGTCGGCACGGCCGCCGACGCCGAGGAACACTGGCGCAATCGGATGCGGGAGAAGCTGCTGGCCCGTATGGCGGCGGTACCGGCCGCGCACGACCTGTCCGAGGCGTTCCTGACGACCGCGGCCGCCGTCGTCCCCGAACTCGCCGACGCCGTCGCCGTCTTCCACGTACAGGGCGAGCCCGGGCCCGGTCACGGGCTCGCCGACGTTGTGGCGTCCGCGGCGTCGACGGAGAGCGTGGGGCTGGCGCCCGGACTGCCGTCCCTGTACCCGCTGGACCGGGACATCCTCTGGGGGGCGGCCCCACGTCAGGTCATCGAGAGCCAGGAGGCCCGCCTGCTGACCTTCCCGGCCGGCGAGCCTCCCGAGGACGGCCTCTCGAAGGCGTCCGTACGGTGGCTGCGCAAAGCCGGTGCGACCAGCGTCGCGCTGCTTCCCGTCGTGGTGGACGGCCGGGCCGTCGCCCTGGCGACCACGACGACCTGCCGGGGGAACCCGCCGCCGGACGAGGCCGATCTGAACCTGCTGCAGGACGTCTTCCAGCAGATGAGCGGCCCTCTGCGCCGCACCATGGAGCTGCAGAGAATCCGCGACAAGGCGCTCGCCCTGCAGCAGTCCTTCCTCTCTCCCCCGTCGGCCGTCGACGGCATCTCGATCACCGCTCTCTACCATCCGGCCGACTCGGCCGCGGAAGTCGGCGGGGACTGGTACGACGCGGTCAGGCTCTCCGCGGACGCGCTCGCCCTGTCCATCGGCGACATCGCCGGCCATGATCTGGACGCGGCCGCCGCGATGGGCCGTGTCAACAGCCTGCTGCGAGGGCTCGCCTACGACAGCGGGCCGGCCGCCAGCCCGGCGGCCACCCTGAGCCGGCTCGACCACATCGTGCAGGCGCTCGACGGGCCGTCGATGGTCACGGCGGTGCACGCGGTCATCCGCCGGCTGGCCCCGCGCGTCTGGCGTGTCACCCTGTCCAACGCCGGTCACCCGCCGCCGCTGCTGATCCCTCGCGACGCGCCGCCGCGCTATCTGCACGACCTCGCGGCCCCGGACCCTCCGCTGTGCGTCACCGACGGCCTGCCCCGTACCGATCTCCACACGGTCATCCGGGAAGGCGACACCCTGGTCCTCTACACCGACGGGCTGGTGGAGACACCGGACACGGACATCGGCGACAACCTTCGGCGTCTGCGCCGGCGTACCGAAGCCCTGGTACGGGCGGGGGTGCCCCTGGCGGCACTGATCCGAAGGCTCCTGCCGGCCGCCCAGAACCGGCGGGACGACATCGCCGTCATCGCCCTGCAAGCCCGGTCGGGCCCGTAGCCCGGCGACGGGGAGAGAAGCGAGCCGGATGCGTCACCCAGGCCGCCGCGGCCGGTCGTGGTCCCGGCCGCGCACGCACCCGACACCGCCCTATACCGTCGAACAAGCCGCACCTCACCGAAAGAGGCCTCGCATGAGCAACCCCCAAGACCGGCAGAGCGGACTCGCCACCTCCCGGGCCCACTCCGCCCGGGTCTACGACTACATCCTGGGCGGGAAGGACCACTACCCCGTCGATGCCGAAGCAGGCGACGCGATGAGCCGCCACTGGCCCGCCCTGCCGGTCCACATGATGGAGAACCGCCGGTTCATGCACCGCGCCGGCCGTTTCCTCGCCGAGGAGTGCGGCATCCGCCAGTTCCTCGACATCGGTACGGGACTGCCGACCCCTCCCAACCTGCACCAGATCGTGCAGGAGGTGGCGCCGGAGTCGCATGTGGTCTACGTGGACAACGACCCCATCGTGCTCGCGCACGCGCGGGCCCTGCTCCAGAGTTCGGCCGAGGGCGCCACCGCGTACGTGGACTCCGACATGCACGACCCCGACGCCATCCTCGGCAGTCAGGAGTTCCAGGAGCTGATCGACCTGAACCGGCCCGTCGGCCTGATGGTGATCGGCATCATGCACTTCATCCTGCCGCCCGACGACCGGCGCCTGATCACCCGGCTGCTGGATCCGCTGCCGTCCGGCAGCTATCTGGCCATGACCATCGGCACCGCGGACTTCGCACCGGAGGAGGTCAACCGGGTGGCGCAGGAGTACCGCCAGCAAGGCATGCCCTTCGTCCTGCGTGACCTGCCGACAGCCACCTCGTTCTTCGACGGGCTGGAGTTGCAGGACCCGGGAGTCACCCAGGTGCACACCTGGCGCCCCGGTCCGGAGCAGAGCGGCGTCGACAGCCGGGACATCGCCATGTACGGCGCGGTGGCCAGGAAGCCCTGAAGGACGGCATCACCGGTCCCGGGGCGCGGCCGCCGAACCGCCGCCCGGGGCCCGGCCTCCTCCGGTGGGGAAGACTGGGCCCATGAACGACATAGTTTTCACCCGCCGGAGCGGCTGGATCCCGAACGTGGTCCGCGACGGCGGTGGACTGAAGCTGATGCTGGGCGCCGGGGCCGACGCCAACCATGAGCCCCGCACCTTCACGTTCCCGGTCGAAGAAGCCCATCTCGCGGTGATCCGGGAGGATCTGGGCCGGCACCTGCTGCTGTGGAGTGCGGTTCTTCCGCTGTGCGACGCCGCGGGCACCCGCGGCCGGCTGGACGAGAACGCCGCCGCCGCGCTGCTGGACCCGATCCTCCTCTCCTCGCCCGCGGATGTCGACGCGCTCTTCCGGCGCATTCCGTGGGACAGGGGCCGGCTCGTCGCGCACGGGGCCGACATCGGCCTGCTGGAGAACGGTGAGGTCTGCGCGGCGATGCGTACGGCGACGGAGACGGCCGACGCGAAACGGGCCCAGGAGTACCGCGCGGACCGCCGTCGCGCCGAGCGTGGAGCCGTACTCGGCCCGCTCGACGCCGCGCTTCTGCGGTACACGGGCCAGTATGCGCACGGGTCCACGGTTCCGAGGCGGTTGCCCGACGCCGTCGACCCCGCGCTGCTGCCCGAGGTCCTGCGGGTGATCGCCACCGCGGAGCAGGCGTCCGCCGGGATGCTGATCGGCCGCGATCCGCGACGGGGAAAGCGTGCCACGGACAAAGGCGACTGGAATCGGATGGCGGCGGCGGTCGAGGCGGCCGTGCGCCGTGCGCACCCCGCGCTCGCCGACGACGCGGTGCGCACCGTGAGCTTCCTGATGTGCTCGGAGGCCGCCGCCCGCTCCAGGAGCACGCCCGTGGAGGACGAGGAGGAGGCCGGCGGGGGCGGCGCCGATGCCGGCGGAGGTGCGAGGAAGACGGCCTTGTCGTTCACCGACGACAAGGGCGTCGAGAAGAAGTGGCTCTCGGGCGGTCCCCGCACCGCCACCGCGGCGTTCTGGGAGTTCGTCGGCGATCGCTCCGCCGCGGACAACGAGGTGTTCACCATCGAGGACGAGGCGATGGGCGAAGGGATCCAGCTCCACTTCTACGCGGACTCCATCGCCCGGGTCACGACGGTGCGTGCGGGTGTGGGCGGGGCGGATCCGGAGTACCGGGTCGAGTACAGCCTGGTCGACGGGATCGGCGGGTACCGGAAGCTGGTCGGCGCCTTCGTCCGGGGTGGCTGCGCCGCGCTCGGACCGCACGGCCGCTGGATGTCGGACGTCGCCGAGTTCGAGCGCGCACGCCGCCGGAAGGGCGGAGCCTGACGTCGGCGCCGCCCGGAGGAGACAGGATCCGGAGCGGCCCCGGCGGTCGCTCCGGTAAGCGGCACCCCTGAAAAATCACTGTCTGGACGCAAGCGCTTTCCACGCCCCAGCAGGCCACTCGGGCACGAGTTCAGCGATCTTCGACCCATAGACTTTCCAACGATAGACAGAAAGCGCTTGCCGACCCGTTGCCTTTTCCGTGGGGGCTGCCCTTCACTGTGAACGGCAGCCCGTCAGCCACCGGACCGCCGGCTGCCTCGGCCCTCAAGGAGGAAGGCCCATGCGGCGTTTGGCCGTACTCGTCTCAGCCCTGTTCCTCGTGTCCCTCACCCAGGGTCAGGCCGCCGCCCAGCCCCCCGACATACCGCCCCAGGAACCGGGCGTGACCATGCGGGTGTTCGACGTACAGATGGCTCTGGAAGACTTCTGCACGCTCAAGCCGGGGCAGACGCCCAACGTCGACGAGTTGAAGCCGACGATCGACTGGACCACCGCCGAGGACTTCGGGCTCAGCGGCAAGTTCGTCACCGAGGTCACCGCGTACCTGAACGTCGAGTCGGCCGGGACGTACGACTTCCGCATCACCAGCGACGACGGATCCCGGCTGCTCATCGACGGCACGGAGATCATCGACAACGGAGGCAAGCACGGCGCCCAGCCCAAGGAAGGCTCGGCCGAACTGACGGAGGGCCACCACGCCCTGCGCATCGACCACTGGGACGGCGAGTACGACCAGCGGCTCCTGCTGGAGTGGCGGCCGCCCGGGTCGGACGCGTACACCGTCGTCCCCACCTCGGTGCTCAGCACCGACGCCGACGTCACCCGGGTCACCTCGCCGGGCCGCAAGCTGTGCGAGGGCATCGACGAGTCACCGGGCGACGGCCTGCCGCTGGCCGGCGTGCACCCCGACTACACGCTGACCGATCTGCGCCCCGACGGTTTCGAACCGCAGGTCACCGGCATGGACTGGCTGCCGGACGGCCGGCTGGCCGTCAGCACCTGGGGCGGCAGCAGGGAGAGCGAGCTCGGGCAGGTGTATCTGCTCGACCACGTCACCGGGAACACCGACCCGTCGAAGGTGACCAAGAAGCTGGTCGCCGAGAACCTGCTGGAGCCGATGGGCCTCAAGTACGTCGACGGCACCCTCTACGTCTCCGAGAAGGACGGTCTGACCGCGCTGGTCGACAAGGACGGCGACGAGGTCACCGACGAGTACCGGCAGATCGCGACCTGGCCGTTCGGCGGGAACTACCACGAGTTCGCGTTCGGGCTGCTGTACGAGAAGGGGAACTTCTACGTCAGCACGGGCATCGCCATGGTGCCGGGCGGTGCGACCCAGGACCCGCAGAACGTGCCCAACCGCGGCTCCACCCTCAAGATCAACAAGAAGACCGGCAAGGTGTCGTACGTGGCCGGGGGGCTGCGCACACCGAACGGCCTCGGCTGGGGCCCGGACGGCGACATCTTCGCCACCGACAACCAGGGCGCGTACGTGCCGACGTCGAAGCTGGTGCGGATCAAGCAGGGCGCCTTCTACAACCACCACACCAACCCGGACGGCGTCTACGACGACCAGCCGGTGACCGAGCCCGTCCTCTGGCTGCCGCACGGCGAGATCTCCAACTCGCCGAGCAACCCGCTCCTGCTGCCCGAAGGGCCCTTCGCCGGGCAGATGGTGTTCGGTGACGTGACCTACGGCGGCCTTCAGCGGGCGTTCCTGGAGAAGGTCGGCGGCGAGTACCAGGGCGCGGTGTTCCGGATGACGCAGGGGCTTGAGGCCGGGGTCAACCGGATCAGCCTCGGCCCGGACGGGGCGATCTACGCCGGCGGCATCGGGGACTCCGGGAACTGGGGCCAGGAGGGCAAGCTCAAGTTCGGTCTCCAGAAGCTCGCGCTCACCGGCGACGACGCCTTCGACATGCGTGCCATGCGCGCGGTCGACGGCGGCTTCGAGATCGAGTACACGCAGCCGCTCTCCGAGGAGACCGCCGAGGATCTGACGGCCAAGTACAAGGCGCAGCAGTGGCGTTACGTGGCGACTCCGAGGTACGGCGGCCCGAAGGCCGACGAGGAGACCCTCGACGTCACCTCGGCGACGCTCTCCTCGGACCGTAGGACCGTGACACTGAAGATGGACGGTCTGCGCCCCGGCCACGTGGTGCATGTGCAGTCCCCGCGCCCGTTCGCGGCTGCGAGCGGCGAGGAGCTGTGGAGCACCGAGGCCTGGTACAGCCTCAACACGCTGCCCGACGGGTCGAAGCCGCCGCCGGTGTACGAGGCGGAGTCCGCCTCGCTGGCCGGCGGCACCAAGTTCAACGACAACCACTCCGGCTACTCCGGCACCGGCTTCATCGACAACAACTGGGAGCCGGGCTCCCGCACCACCTTCGCGGTGCGCGCCGACAAGAAGGGGAAGCACGACCTCGCCCTGCGGTACGCGAACGGGCAGAACTCCGACCCGGAGCCGAAGCCCCGGTCGATGACCCTGTACGTCAACGGCGAGCGCCACAAGCAGATCTGGCTGAACTCCACCGTCGCCTGGAACACGTGGGCGACCCACATCGAATCGGTGCCCCTGCGCAAGGGCGCGAACACGATCACGTACGCCTACGAGCCCGAGGACGACGGCCATGTGAACCTCGACAACCTCACCGTCACCCCGACGAAGCGCACCACTCTCTTCGACGGCTCGGACCTCGACGCCTGGGAGTCGAACGACGGCGGTCCGGCGACGTGGCCGGTGGCGGACGGCTCCATGGAGTCTCTCGGCGGAGACATCCGGACGAAGGAGAAGTACGGCGACTTCCGGATGCACGCCGAGTGGTTCCAGCCCCACTATCCGCCGGACGTCACCGGACAGGCCCGGGGCAACAGCGGGATCTACATCCAGGAGCGGTACGAACTCCAGATCCTGGAGTCCTTCGGGGTCGACGTACCCGCCACCAACGACGCCGGATCGATCTATCTGCGCAAGGCCCCCGACATCAACGCGGCGACACCGTCCGGCACCTGGCAGCGCTACGACATCGAGTTCCGGGCGGCGCGCTTCGACAGCGACGGGAAGAAGGTCGAGGACGCGCGGGTGACGCTCCGGTGGAACGGCAAGCTGGTGCACAGGGACGTCGCCATCGCCGGACCGACCGGGGCGGGCCGTCCGGAGGGCCCCGCCCCGGGCCACATCAAACTGCAGGACCACGGGGACCCCGGTGAGAACCCGAGGTTCCGCAACATCTGGATCGAACGGCTCTGACACCCGCGTTCCCACGGTGTGTCCTACGTGGTCGGATCCCAGGCAGTTGAGCACAGGGATTCGGCCACGGCGGCCGTGTAGCGGGCGGCGGCCAGCCAGTAGGCGGCGAAGCCGTCGGTGTCGGCCGGGAGCAGGCGACCGAAGAGATCGCGATCACGCCGGGCCGCCGAGGCGCACAGGGCGGTGAGGAGTCCGGCGGCCGTGGGAAGGCCGGCGCGGCGGATCCGCGAGGTCTCGGCGGTGACATCGCCCAGCATGCCGAGGGCGGCGCGGCCCGCCGGAACCGTCTGTTCGACCCGGCGCTCCAGGAGATACAGGGGCGACTGCCCGACGGAACCGGAGGGCTGCGGCGGGGCGAAGTGCGCGGGGGCGGCCGGGTCCGGGAGGTCGGCGCGGCGCAGCCGGTCGAGACCGAGGTCGATGGTGCCCGCGCCGGTGGGGTGCGAGCACGCGAGGAGGGTGAGCCGGGGGTGCGGGGCGGGAGCCAGGCGGCCGATGATCCTCAGCCGGGCCCCCGGCGCCGCGGCCAGCAGTGCCAGGTTGTCGCGGTGCGCCAGCGCGGGCTCGTCGTCGGCGACGGCGAGCCGGACCCGAACGCCTCCCTCGCACAGCGCCAGCAGGCAGGTGCTGCCCGGCTCCCGTACCGCGCCGAGGAGTTCGACGTCCAGGAAGAGCAGGTCGCTGCCGCCGCCGTCCGGGTCCGCGTAGCGGGAGGTGGACCGCAGGGCGCGGGCGACCTGTTCGGACGGCGGTGTCTCCCACAGGGCGGCGAGCGGTGGTTCCGTCCACGCCGCACCCCGGGCGGTGACGGCCCTGACGCCCTTTCCGGCGCCCAGTCTGCCGTCCGGCGAGACCGTCGCCCCCGACACGGCCAGGCCCGCCCGGCCCAGCTCCCGGTGGGTGAGCGCGCTGTCCCCCAGGCGCACCGCCCGGTCGGCCACACCGAGGGCGCGCCCCGCGCCGCCGGGCGCCACGTCGCCGACCGTGAAGAGGCGGCCGTCGGCTCCGGCGACCCAGGTGCGGACGCCGCCGTGCCCCGAGTCGGTGACCACGGGTTCGGTGAACAGGCCGTACAGGCGAAGCGAGCCGTCCGGACTGTACGGGCGGCGCGCGCGGCCCCGGACGGCAGCCAGCTCCGCTCCGGACGCCGTCCCCACGCGGCGGGCGGTGCCCAGGAGTTCGGCCAGGGCCGTGACGAGGTCGGCGGTGCGGTAGGACGGGTCCCCGGCGCGGGCCGCGCGCAGCAGCGTGACGACCGCCAGTGCGGCGCCCGCCGCCCGCGGCAGATGACGGAGCCGGGCGGTGTGCGCGGCACGGAGGAGGGCCGACTGGGTGACGGCCCCGGCCCCGTCGACGCCGGCCTCCAGCACGGCCGCGCCCGCCGCCCACAGGGCATCGGCGGCGGCGCGCTGGGCCGGGCTCGCCGTCTCCGGCGGGGAGGCGTTGCCGAGGTCCGCAGCTGAGGGCGGTCCGGGGGCTTCGGGGGTGGGCTGTTCGGCGGGCTCCGGCGCCGGGTCGGCGGTGGGGGCGGCACAGGCGGCGGCCGCGCGGTGGACGCAGGCGGGGGCGAGGAGGCAGCCGCAGGTGATGTCCTCCGCCTTCGCCACCACGCCGCCCGGGGCGTGCAGGCGCAGCTCGGTCTCGTCGTCGACCTCGATCGTCGTGGTGTCCCCGTCACGGTGCGTCGGGCGGGCGGCGAGCTTGGTGACCGCCGCGTCCAGCCGCTTGCGCAGCCGGGGCGAGAGGTCCTCCACGAGCGTGGCCGTGACCTCCGGTGCCACGGGCGGCAGCCGGTCGTCGTTCATGCGGTCTTCTCCCCTATCCAGCGGGCCAGTTCGAGTGGGCTGAGGGCCGCCACGGGCATACCGGCGGCCACGAGCTGTCCGGCGACGCCCGTCGAGTAGCGGGGCCGGCCGGCGTCGTCGAGGCTCGCGCACCCGAGGACATGGCAACCGGTGTTCACCAGGGCCCGCACCTCGGCCAGCAGTCCGGCGAGCGGCGCGCCCTCCTCGAAGTCGCTGATGACGACGACGAGGGTCCGGGAGGGCACCTCGATCAGCCCGCGGGCGTGCCGGAGCCCGGCGGCGATGTGCGTGCCGCCGCCCACGCTCACTTCCAGCAGGAGGGAGAGGGGGTCGCGCACATGCCCGGTGAGGTCGACGACCTCCGTGGAGAACGCCAGGAAGTGGGTGCTCAGGGTCGGCACCCCGGCGAGGACGGAGGCGGTCAGCGCGGACCAGATCGTGGAGGCCTCCATGGATCCGGAGACGTCGGTGACCAGGATCAGGCGCCAGTCGGCCGATCTGCGAGCGCGACTGCGGAAGACGGGCTTCTCGGGGATCACCCGGATCGTGCCGTCGGCGGTCCGGCGGGCGGTGGCCAGATTGGCGCGCAGGGTGCGCGGCAGGTCGAGCCGGCCCCCGGGGCGGCGGGTGGGCCGGGCCGTCGTCGCGCCGGTCAGCGCGGGCCGCAGCCGGGTGGCGAGCTGTCGGGTCAGTTCGTCGACGAGGTGGCGCACCAGTGGGCGGAGCGCCGCGAGGCGGGCTTCGGGAAGGCCGCCGGCGTACTGCAGGATCGTCCGGAGCAGTTCCACCGAAGGGGTCGCGGCGGCGGGGTCGAGCTCGGCCAGGACGTCCTGCCGCCCGGTCACGGCCGCTGCGGCCAGGACCTCTTCGCGGACGCCGGGGCCGAACAGCGCGGCCAGTTCCTCGGACCACTCGCGGACGCCGGGGAACGACGGCTCCCGGCCGCCGCCCGCTCCGGAGCCGTCCTGCCCGGGGAGGCCGCCGCGGGAGCCCTCGCCGTGTCCCGCGCCGTAGAGCTCGTCGAGCGCGGTCGCCAGGCGGGCGGCTCCGGGCGGCAGCCGGTCGGCGCTCCGGCCGAGCACGAGCCGCCAGCGGTCGGCGGGCGCGAGGGTCCGGGCAGGAGTCGGCTCTGTGGCCGCCCCGGTGGAGGACGCTGAGGCAGGGGTCGCCCCGGCAGGGGGCGCGGTGATGGTGGGCACCGGGGCGGCCTCGGCAGGGGTTCCGGGCCCGACGGCCGTGGTGGGTCGGGGCGCGGCGCGGTCGACGGACGGCGGTGGGAGCCGGTCGTCGTGGGCGGGTGCCGTGACCGGAAGGCCGAGTGCGGTCAGGAGCTCGCGGGCCGCGAGGTCGGCGGCCGTACGGCGGGCCAGCTCGGCCGGATCGTCCGCGTCGAGGTGGTCCACCCGTTCGCCCAGCCGTTCCTCGACGGTGCCCAGCAGGCGGTCCCGGGCGGCCGGACTCAGGGTGTCGAAGCCACCGCGCAGGGCGGGCAGCCGGGCCAGGAACGCGGAGTCGTCCAGCTCGACGACCCGGTCCAGCAAGGGGTCGAGCGCGCCGGCCCCGACGGTCAGGAGCGGGCCCGCGACCGTCAGGACTCCGGTGAGGCGGGCGGTGAGCGTGGCCCGGGAGGTGCTGTCCACGGCTCCGTCCACCCAGGAGGCGACCCGCTCCCCGAAGGCCCCGGCCTCCTCGTGGCCGGTGAGCACGCGGACCGCTCCGGCGGCCGCGGCGATCAACGGGGCGCCGTCGGCGGCCAGCCGGGCGAGGGCGTCGATGAGCCGGATGCCTCCCAGCCGGTCGGCCCGCTGGGCCAGTTCGAGCAGGGCGCGGGCCTCCTCGGGCTTCTCGGAGCCGGCCAGGCCGTCGACCTGGCGTACCGCTGCGGCGGTCAGCAGCTCCGCCGCGTGCGCGGTGCGGGCAGCCCTTGCGGCGTCGGCGGCGTCCGGGGCCGCAGGGCCGTGGAAGGGGTCTTCGGGGGCGTCCGACGGGTCTTCGGGGCTGTCGGGTGCGGCGAGGCCCGGCAGATGGCCCGCGTCAATGCTGTCCAACAGGTCGAGCCCGGCGAGGAGTTCGGGAAGGGTTCCGCTCGCGGGGAGCACGGCCGCCAGTTCGGTCAGCCGTTCGTCGGCCGGGGCGGGCAGCCCACAGCCGGCGGCCTCCGCGAGTCCGCGCACGACCTGGGCGGCGGTCGGGCCGCCTGCCGCGCGCTCGGCCGCGTGACGCTGCCGCAAGACGCCCTCGGCCGCCTGGGCCGGGGTGACCCCGCGGGCCCCGGCCGCGGTGAGCATGGCGGCCGTCGCCGGGGTCCACCGGACCCGCCAGCGCGTCGTCAGCCCTTCCCCGCCTGCCGCGCCGGTCACCTCCTGCTCCTGCGCGTAGGGGATGCCGCACACCGTCAGCCTGCGCAGCAGCAGTTCGCGGCGGCGGTCCAGGGCGGAGCGCGCCGGGTCGAGCCGGAGGTCGCGCGGCGCCTTCTCGTGCGCGTCCTGCGGCCCGGGGAGTGCGAGGGCCTCGGTCTCGGCCTCGACGGCGGGGCCGAGGCCGCTGCGCGGAGTCGCGGGCGCGGGTCGCCCGGTGCGGGATCCGATGAGGACGCGTTCGAGGGCGTGCGCGACGGCGCGGCCCGTGCCGTAGGTCTCGCCGCGGCCCAGCACCGTCTGCACGGCTTCCAGGAGTTCACCTCGGCCCGGCGCGGGCAGATCGCGCAGTCGGGCCAGGTCACCGGCGACCCGGACGATCTCCCGGCCGTCCGCCGGGCCGTACGGGTGGCCCTGTTCGCGCAGGGCGGCGCAGAGCCGTACGGCGGTACGGACCAGCGCCTCGTGCACCGCGGCCGGATCCCCGGCGGCCTCCAGGACGGTGTGCTGCCACTCCGGGTCCCGGATGCCGGCCGGGTAACCGGACCGTGAGTCGAGCAGCGGGTACGTGTACGGGATCAGGGAGACCGTGCACCCGGCGGCCCCGGCAGCGTCGTCGGCGTGCCGGACCCGGCTCGGCTCCGGCACGGCGGCCGGGGCCGGCGCGGCGTCGGGGCCCGGCGCTCCCGGCTCCGGTACAGCGGCCACGCCCGGCACTTCCGGTTCCAGCACGGTGGCCGGGCTCGGCGCTTCCGGTTCGAGCGCGGTGGCCACATCCCCCGCTTTCGGTTCCAGCACAGTGGCCAGGACCGGCACTCCGGGCTTCGGCACAACAGCCACGTCCGGCACTTCTGGCTCCGGCACGGCAGCCACACCAGGCGCCCCGGCCTTCCCCGCAGCCACGGTGGTCCCCGCCACCCCCGCCACCCCCGCCGCCCCAGCGGCAGACAGCAGCAGCGCCGGGGTGTGGAAGGCCCCCACCACCACGGCGGGACGCCGCCCGTTCGCCAGGGCCTCGGCGACATGTCCTCGCATGCACGCCTCGCGCACCAGGTCCGTACGCTGCACCCCTCCCCGCGCCTCGGCCTCATGGCGCAGCGCCCAGCCGGTGAGCAGGGCGGCGCGGCGGAGCGCCTCGGGTGTCGAACCGGGCGCCTGGGCCTCCACCAGGCGGTCCCACAGGTCGTCGCCTTCCCGGCCGGTGAGCCGGGAGCGGAGCGCGACGGACAGCCCGAGACCCTCCCCCGGCACAGGTTCCGAGGATGCTCCGGGGCCGCCCTCCGACCACGCCCGGTCGGCCATGGGCAGATCGCAGGCCACGGCCGAGACGCCGTTTCTCGCCGCCCAGCGCAGCGCGACCAGTTCGGGCGAGAAGTCCGCGAACGGGTAGAAGGCCGGGCCCCGTTCACCCGCCGGGCCGGCGGCGGGCACGGCGGCCAGCGCCACCGGGGCCTCGGTCTCCTCATGGGCGAGCCAGCTCAGCCAGGGCTGGAACTCGGCAGGCAGTTCGACGAGGAGGACGTCGGGGGCCGCCGCGTCCAGCAGCTCCGGCAGGGCGGCCGCCAGCGAGGGCGCGTGGTGACGCACCCCGATCAGGAACGGCGCCCCGGGACCGGCCGCCGCGAGGGCCGCCACCGCGGCTTCCGGGGTGGCCGGCCCGCCCTCCGCGCCCCGTACCGGGGAATCGGTCCGCGCGCCGGTGGCGGGCGACGCCTCGGCGGTGGCGCCCGGCCCGGGAGTGGTCGACTCGTTCATCTGTCAGTTCTCCAGCACCGAGCGCAGATCCCACAGGGCGCGCCAGGTGGCCGAACCCTGCTCCGCGCGCCTGCGCACCGGCCCGTCCCAGTACCCCAGCAGCCGTGCCGTGTCGGCGGGGTCATCCTTCCGGACGACCCCGAGCAGATGGCCGGGCAGCAGGGAGAGCACGTCCCGGTCGCCCGGGAAATAGGCGGCGGCCAGGCCGAGGGCGCCCGCGACGGAGACCGCCTCCGCCGTGCTCATCACCGTCGAGGGGCGTTCGACCTCCCAGCCCTCCACGGAGCGGCCGTCGCGCAGGTCCCGGAAGGCGGTGACCAGCGCTTCGAGGACCGCGTCGTCCACCTGGTAGGCGACGCCCACGCGTTCGACGGCGGCCCGCGACTGGCGCCGGACGAGCGCGGTCTCGGCGTCCACGTCCCCGATGGGGCCCACGGTCTCGAAGTTGAAGCGCCGCTTCAGCGCTGCCGACATCTCCGAGACGCCCTTGTCCCGGAGGTTGGCGGTCGCGATGAGGGTGAAGCCGGGGGCCGCGTGCACCTGGGCGCCCTCGCCGCCGGCCAGCTCGGGCACCGCGATCCGCCGCTCGGAGAGCAGGGAGACGAGGGCGTCCTGGACCTCCGGCAGGCAGCGGGTGACCTCCTCGACCCGGGCGACGGCGCCCCGGGTCATGGCGGTGAGCACCGGGGAGGGCACGAGGGCCTGCTCGGTGGGTCCCTGGGCGAGCAGCAGGCCGTAGTTCCAGCCGTACTTGAGCTGATCCTCGGTGGTGCCCGCGGTGCCCTGCACGGTGAGCGCGCTGGTCCCGCAGACGGCCACCGACAGCAGCTCGGAGAGCATCGACTTGGCGGTGCCGGGTTCGCCGACGAGGAGCAGCCCGCGCTCCCCGGCGAGGGTGACCACACACCGTTCGACCAGGGCGCGCTCACCGACGAACTTCTGCTCGATCACCAGTCGGCGCGGCACTCCGGCCGCGGGCCGGGCCCCCTTCGGCAGGCTCAGCGCGTCCGTCGAGCTGCCCATCACGAAGGTGACGACGGCACGGGGGGTGAGCAGCCAGCCGGGCGGGCGCGGCCCCGGGTCGTGGGCGGCGAGGAAGGCGAGCTCGGTGGCGTACCGGTCCTCGGGCAGCATGATCTGCCGTGGCGTGCGGCCGGGCGCCGTCGCCTGCCCCGGGACGCCCTCCGCGGTGACACTGTCCGTGGTGGAGCTGTCCGTGGTGGTCGTGGTGTCGTTCGTCATCGGCGGCGGCCCTTCCGGGTGGCACGGGTGTTCAGTTCTTCGAAGGCGGGGGCTTCGCCGCCCCGGACCCGGGTCCAGGCGGCCGCGTACAGCGCGGGGACGGGGAGGTGCGGCAGGGTCCGGGCGGACCCCGCCGACGGGTACAGGCTCTCCTTCCAGGTCTCCAGCGGCAGCCCGGGGGCGCCGCGCTCCAGCCAGCCGCAGGGAAGGAAGAGGGTGCGGCCGGCGCGGGAGCGCTTCGCCTCCACGACGAGGTCGGTGGCGGCGAGTTCGGTGCGGGCCTTCTTGATCCGTGCGGGCTTCCACCCGGTCCAGCGGACGCAGTTGCGGTCGGTGGGGTCGGGCAGGGCGAGCAGCATCAGATAGAGCGCTGCGGCGTCGGCGCTCAGGCCTAGGGTGTCGGCCGCCTCGGCCACCAGGTCCGGCACCGCGCGCGTCGGGTCCTGGGCCGGGTGGGGCGCGGAGCCGTCGGGTGCGCCCGCCTCGGCCAGGCTGTCGCTCTCCTGGCTCAACAGGGCGCGCAGGGCGAGCAAGTCGCCGGTGCGCTGCGGGCCGACGGTGCCCTCGACCAGGCCGAACGCCGGGTCGTCGGGGCCGTCGAGAGCGGCCGGGCGGATCAGCAGCTTCTCGCTGTCGCCGTACCCGGGGGCGAGGAGCAGCGCCGATCCGGCCCGGACCAGTCCGTCGGCCTCGGCGCCGCCGGACTCGGGGAGCCCGTGCGCCGCGCGGATCGCGGGGCCGAGGGAGACCCCCGAATCGGTCCAGTCCAGACCGAGGTCCAGGACCAGTCCGGGGTCGGCGAGGCGGCTGCGCAGGGCCGCGAGGCCGACCGGCAGGTGGGCCCGCAGAGGGTGGCCGTACGGCAGCGTGTACGCGAGGGTACGCAGGGCGGTCAGGGCGTTCGAGACCGCGCCGCGTGCGCTCACCCGGTGGAGGGCCGGTCGGGCGCTGCCGTCCGGTACGGGGGTGCCGTGGGCGAGCCAGCTGCGGGTGCCCGCATTGAGGATCAGGTCGACGGAGGCGGCCGTGGCGCCGCTGAGGTCGAGGTCCAGCTCCTCGGGGACGCGGACGAGGGAACCCAGCCGTTCCCGCCACACCTCGGCTGCGGCCCGGACGTCGGGGCCCGTGGACCACAGCTCGGCCGGGTTCCCGGGCAGCAGCGCCCGGAGCACGGTGTGCCGCTCGTCGTGCGGCAGGGCATCCAGCCGGTCCTGGGCCGTCTCGAAGGCGCGGGTCTTCGCCCCGAGGAGGGCCAGCGCCTCGGCGCCGGGCTCCTTGACGGCGGCCGACAGCAGCGCGGTGGCCTGGAGGGGGCCGATTCCGGTGGCCGTGTGGAACGCCTCGGCGGCTTCCGGACGCCAGGGCGCCGGGCCCTTCTCCCGTACCAGGGCGGTCAGCCGGGTGAGCCGGTCGCGGGCGATGCCCTGCCGGTGGACGTGATCGCGGTCGAGGGTGAAGCCGGGAACGGGTCCGAAGGCTCCGGTCGGGTCGTGGTCGAGGGCGAGCCAGCGGGCCGCGTCGTCCCGGAAGTTGCGGCCGTGGTCGGCCAGGATCACGACGGTGCGGGAGCCCTTGCGGAGCACCTGGCCGATGCGGTGCACGGCCTCGGGGCGTCCCGTCCGGCCGAGGGTCGTCGTGTCGAGCGGTTCGACGAGGTCCACCCGCCGGACCGTGCCCGCCGGGTCGGCCAGCGGGCCCGCGGCGAGCGCTTCCAGGAGCACGAGGAGCCCGGCGCGGTGCTCGGGGGAGGTGGCCTCCGAGGCGGCCCGGTAGGCCAGTTCGGGCAGCTTGTCGAGGAGGGTGGTCCAGGTGAGGGATGCCCCGGGCACCGTGTACTCGTCGCGCTGCCAGCCGTCCACGGGGGTGAAGGGGACCTTCGACGGCGTGGGCGGGCCGAACGCCGGCTCGCCGCCGAGGACGTGGTTGACGGCGAGGATCTGCCGGATCGCCGTCCACCGGTGTCCCCCTCCCCACCAGCTGCCGCGGATCTGGTCGGAGCCCCAGGCGGTGGCGGCCCGCAGAGTCGTGTCGTCGCCGTGCTCGGGCTCGTGGTCGAAGAACATGCCCTGGGTGCGTGCGGTGTATTGGGGCGTGACCGGCTGCGCGGGTGCGGGCGGTTCCAGGTACTGGGCGACCGCGACGGCCCGGTCCACCGCGTTCCGTACGAGCGCGGTGACGCCCGCGAGGAGCCGTACGTCGGACACCTCGGGCAGGACCCGGGCGACGGCCTCCTGGCTCATCTCCCGCGACGAGGGGCCGGTGTACTCCTCGACCGCGCGGAATGCCTTGAGGTGCCGGGCGACCGCGGCGGCGACCTCGTCGAACAGCTTTTCGGCCCGGGCGTCCGTCAGCTTCCGCAGGGCGGCGGAGCCCTGCTCGTCCCTCGGGCGCAGGGCGTGCCAGTAGACGGCGGGAGGCACGTAGGGGGTGCCCGCAGCGTCGTTCCCGCCGGAGGAGTCGGTGCCGACGGACCACAGGCCGCCGCCGGTGCCGTCGGTGTCCGCCGGGTGCGCTTCGACGGACCGGTGGCGCAGGACCGCGACGGGCCGCGACCCGCCGGGCAGGGTGAGGGCGCCGAGCGGCACCACGGTGGCGCCGTCGGGCAGCGGGTGCGGCAGGGTGACCGTGTGGCCGTCGGGGGTGCCGGCGACGGTCCGGTCCCCGTCGGCGGGGGCGGCCGTCCCGGGCTCGGTGGCGGTGCGGCGGACCCAGCGGCCGAGCACCGTGCCGTCCGTGCCGAACGGGGTGGTCTCCAGGCCGGGCTGGAGGGGCAGCACCTGGCAGTGCTCGGCGAGCAGCCGGGTGCCGTCCCGCACCCCGGAGCGGAGGAATTCCGGGAGGGAGGCGCGGCCATGGGCGCCGCTGACCGGGTCGTACTCCAGCCACACCGTCCGGGTGCCCTGGTGGCCCTCCCGCCAGTGGCCGGTGCCGTCGGCGAGGACGGCGCGCTGGGGCGGGAGGGTGGTGTCGCCCGCGTGCAGGGCCTTGCCGCCGGTGGCGCGGCCGCCGCCGGGCAGCGGAACGCAGACCTCGTCCGTGAGGCTGGGGCGGCCCCAGCGGGGGACCTGGTCGCCGCCCACGGTGAAGACCTCGGCGGGGCGGTGCGACCAGTAGCCGCGCTGCTTGCCGTCCTCCCACCAGATCACCAGCAACTCGCCGTCGACGAAACGGAAGGCGGGCGTCCGCCACTGGTCGGTGGAAGGAGGCAGTCGCAGGGTGTGCCGCAGCAGAACGCCTTCCGGACCGACGACGACGGCCCGCTCCGGCGTGCTCAGGATCAGCGCGGGCCAGGCGCCGGTGACACCGACGTTCTGCGACCGGTTGTTCCCCTGTCGCGATACGGCGGCGACCTCGGCGGCCAGTTCGGCGTAGGTCTCGTCGAGCGCGGACCAGCCCAGTTCGTCGAAGACGCCGGTGCGCAGGGTGGCGGCGAGCAGTGGGACGATGTCGTGCTCTTCGAGCAGGCGCGCGGCCTCGGGGGCGACGTCCGCGACGACGGCGCGGAACGGCGAGAGCTTGTTGAGGGCGATGCGCAGCCCGGGGAGTCCGCGCGCGGCGGTGTACTCCTCGGCGCAGCCGGTCAGCCACTCGCGCAGGAGGACGGAGAGCACCGGGTGCGCCGCCAGCTTCGCCATACCGGCGTCGCTCAGCCGCTGACCGCGCCCGTCGCCGAGTCCGCCGACGTTCCGGCGCAGGAGGTCGCGGAATTCCGGGTGTTCGGCGACGGCGGTGAGATTCCGCCGTCCGGGCGCGTCGTCGGCGAGCCACTGGCCCAGTGAGAAGCCGTGCGACCGCCCGTGGCCACGGCCCGTCTGCTCCTCGTCCGGCTCGGCGACGGGAACCCCGGAGGCCAGGCAGAGATCGAGAAGGTCCAGGTCGGCGGTGCGCTGCCAGCTGCCCTGGAACAGTTCGACGGGGCGTCCGTCGGCGCGCAGCCGGTCCGTCATCCGGGCGGCGAGGTCCAGGGTGCGCGGGCTGCGGCCCGAAGTGGCCCGGTTGCGCCGCCGGTAGGCCTCCCAGCGGGCGAGCCAGTCCGCCGGGGAGACGGTCGCGTCAAGGGGGCCGGCGGAGTCGGCGGACGTCCGGTCGGCGGCTCCCGGGAGGGCGGTCAGCAGTTCCTCGGCGCCGGAGTCGGTCAGCAGCGCGAGCCAGCCGGATTCACCGTCCGAGTCCCGGCCGCCCTCGCTGAAGGTCTCCGGGAAGAATCCGAGCAGCCGGGCCCGTACGGACACGTCCGCCCGGGCGAGGGCGATGAGCGCGGAACCGTAGGTCGTCCAGAACGAGGCGGGGGCGCGGACGACTCCGGGAGAGCCGATCAGATCGGCCACCAGCTCGCGTTCGGCGCTCTCGCGGTCCAGCCCGGCGGCCTTGATCAGTGTGCGTACGTCCTGCGGGAGCGCCGCGTAGGGCGGCATGCCGGCCGCGCAGCGCTCGACCAGCAGTCGGCGGAACTGCGCCCAGGCGTCCGCCGGTGCGAGCCGGGCCACCAGGTCGCGCACGTACTGCCGCAGCGCCTTGACGGTCAGCGCGCCCGCGAGGGCGAACTCCAGGAAGACGGCGCGCTGCCGGTCCTCGTCCACGACCAGGCCGTGGACCCGTTCGGCCTCGCGGGCCTTGCCGAAGAAGGAGGCGGCGTAGGTGGCGTTCTCGGCCTGGAGGAAGAGGCGCGCCACCTGCTCGTAGTAGGTGGGGAGGAAGTGCGGGACGGCCCGGCCGAGCCGGGTGCCGAGCTCGTCGAAGCCCTCCTTGGCCGCACCGGCGCGGGTCTTGGCCTGTCGGCCCAGCCGCTCGATGTCCTTGACCAGGGCGAGGGCGTGGTGCCCGTTGGCCGGGTCGTTGACCAGGGCCCAGGCCGGGAAGCCCAGCGTCTCGCGGCGGACCTGTCCCACGACGGGGGCGTCCGCGGTCCGGGCCAGTCCCAGGAATTCCAGGGCCAGATCCTCGGCCTCGCCGAGTGTGCCGGGCACGAGCCGGACCACCGGGCGGTCCCCGAGGGCGGTGTGCGTGTAGGTGCGTGCGGTCAACGTGTCGGCGTCGTCCCGGTCGGTGGCGCCGGCCGGGAGGATCGCGCCCGCGTCCAGCAGGGCCGCCGCGCGGGCCTCGTCGGCGAGGGCGGAGGTGCTTCGGCCCCGCTTCTGGGCGGGAAGGGGCGCCGAGCCCGCTGCCGTCGTGTTCGCTTCGGTGTTCGTCGTGATGCTCATGCCGCCCGCTCCTCGTCCTCCACGTCGCGACCGGCGTAGAGCGCCGCCGCCATGCGCATGCCCTCGGACCACGCCACGGCGCCGACCTCGGCCGCCGTCAGCGCGCGCCCCGACGCGTCGCTCCAGCCCAGCGGGCCCGTCTCGGTGTCGTACGCGTCGTATCCGTCGTGTTCGCCGATCCAGATGCGCGCCTCGACCCCGGAGCCGTCCTCGACGACCGGGCAGACCGCGTATCCACCGCGCGACCGGTACCCGAGCTGGGTGACGCGGCCGTGCAGGAAGCGCAGTTCCTTGAAGACGCCGCCTGCGTAGGTGTCCACGGAGGTGGTGTCCGGGGCGAGTCCCGCGGGGCGGTGCCAGACCTCGCGGAACAGCTGCTCCACGTTCTGGCGGACCTCCAGCTCGACCGCGAACTCCCGAAGGTCGTCGAGGTCGTCGAGGAGGACGGGGTGGGGCACGCGGACGACGTCCGGGGTGATACGGACCGTGTCGCCGTCCAGGTCGACGAGGCCGAGACCGCGCTCCGGATCGACATCGCGCAGGAAACCGGCGACCCCGCCGTCCTCGCCGGTGACCACCACGTCCCGCAGAGCCGCCTGCCACGCGGGGTCGGGCCAGACCCGGGCGAGCACGGCCGTGGGGACGGGCAGCGAACGCACCATCCACTGCTCGACGTCGCTCAGGCACCGGCGCTCGTGCCGGTCCAGCCACTCGGTCAGCTGCCGGAGACCGACCACCGCCGGATCGTCCTTCAACGAAGCCGGGACGGACTTCAGCCGCCGGCCCTTCCCGTTGCGGCAGACCACCTTGCCCGCCTCCAGAGCGACTTCGTAATCGCCCGCCGAAACCCACCCCATGCGCTGTTCTCCCCGTTGTTCCGAACAGCCGCCGCACCGGCGGCATGCTGATGAATCCCGTCGACGGCGACGCACCGTGACGAGTGGGAAAAACTCTAGACGGCACCAGTGACAACGCGGAGGGCACGGGGCACCAGGCCGTACGGCTCAGCCCGATATCGCTTGCTCCGGCCTGTCGGGGCACCGAGAATCTGCTTCTGCCCGCCGACCCGACCAGCCGAGCATCACGAAGGACTCTGTGAACCCCTCCGATCTGCGCGCCAAGGCTCCCTCGCTCGCGGCCGCCATGGCCGCCGCCGACCACGGCCCGGACGTCCAGCTGTCCCAGACGCGCCACCGCGCGGCGCTCGTGGCGGGCTGGGACATCACGCCGGGCTCGACCGTCCTCGAACTCGGCTGCGGTCAGGGCGACATGACCGCCGTCCTCGCGGAAGCGGTGGGCCCCACCGGGCGCGTGGTGGCCACCGACGTGGCCGAACCCTCCTACGGGGCGCCGGTCACCCTCGGCGAATCGGCGGCCCGGCTCTCGGCCGGCCCGCTCGGGCCCCGCATCGACTTCCGCTTCACCACCGACGTGCTCGACTCATCGGTCGCGTTCCCCGAGAACGCCTTCGACCATGTGGTGCTCGCACACTGCTCCTGGTACTTCGCCTCGCTCGCACAACTGCGCGACACCCTCGCCCGGGTACGGCCGTGGGCGCGACGCCTGTGGTTCACCGAATGGGACTTGACCCCCGCGTCCCACGACCAGCTGGCGCACCTCCTCGCCGTGCTGGTCCAGGGGCAGATCGAGGCCGCGGGATCGCACGGTCAGGGCAACGTCCGCACGCCCTTCTCCCGCGAAACGCTGCTGCGGCTTCTGCCGGAGGCCGGCTGGACCGCGGACGAGTGTCGACCGGTCGACACCGAAGACCTGCAGGACGGCGACTGGGAGATCGCCGCCTGCCACGCCCTCACCGCGACGCAGGAGCGTATGGCCGCGCTGCCCGAGCCGCTGCGGCGGCTCGTCCAGAGCCAGACCGACGTGCTCCGGGCCGTCGCCGAACCGCGCGGCAATCGCTCGCTCCCCGCGTACACGGTCTCCGCGCGCTGAACACCTCCCGGGTGCGGCCGCCGACCCGGCATCGCACGTCAAGGTTTCCGACGCTGTGGGTACTCGACAGCAAGTGCTCGACGGCAGGTGCTCGGCGGCGGTTCCTACCCTCGGTACGTCTCCAGCAGCCGCAGCCACACCTCGCTGATGGTCGGGTACGCCGGCACCGCGTGCCACAGGCGGGCGATGGGCACCTCCCCCGCGACCGCGACCGTCGCCGAGTGCAGGAGTTCGCCGATGCCCGGGCCGACGAAGGTGACGCCGAGGAGGATCTCGCGGTCCAGGTCCACGATCATCCGGGCGCGGCCCCGGTAGCCGTCGGCGTAGAGGCCGGAGCCGGCGACCGAGGCGAGGTCGTAGTCGACGGCGCGGACCCGGTGGCCGGCGCGTTCGGCCTCGGCGAGGGTGAGGCCGACCGATGCGGCCTCCGGGTCGGTGAAGACGACCTGCGGGACGGCCGCGTGGTCGGCGGTGGCCGCGTGGGCGCCCCAGGGGGCTGTGTCCGGGGCGGCCTGCTCGGCGCGGGCGGCGATCGCCGCGCCGGCGATGCGGGCCTGGTACTTGCCCTGATGGGTCAGCAGGGCGCGGTGGTTGACGTCCCCGACCGCGTACAGCCAGTCCGTGCCCTCGACCCGGCAGCTGTCGTCCACGGTGAGCCAGGAGCCGGGTTCCAGCCCGATCGTCTCCAGGCCCAGGTCGTCCGTGCGCGGGGACCGGCCGGTGGCGAAGAGGATCTCGTCGGCCTCGATGCTCCCGCCGTCGTCCAGCTCGACGGTGACCGGGCCGTCCGGCGCGGGCCGCCGCACCGCGGTGACGGAGACGCCGGTACGGATCCGGGCCCCGGCCTCCGTCAGCGCGTCGGCGATCAGCTCGCCCGCGAAGGGCTCCATCTTCGGGAGCAGGCCCTTGCCGCGGATCAGCAGGGTCACCTCGGAGCCCAGCGCCTGCCAGACGGTCGCCATCTCGACGCCCACGACTCCCCCGCCGACGACCACGAGCCGGCCGGGCGCCTCCTTGGCGCTGGTGGCGTCCCGGCTGGTCCAGGGGCGGACCTCCTCGATGCCGGGGAGAGCGGGGACGACGGCCCCGGTGCCGGTGCAGACGGCGACGGCGTGCCGGGCGGTGAGCCGGTGTTCCGTGCCGTCGGGGGCCGTGACGGAGACCTCGCGGGGGCCGGTGAGTCGGCCCGTACCCCGGTACACGTCCGCTCCGACGCTCTCCAGCCAGGCGACCTGGCCGTCGTCCTTCCAGTGGCTCGTCTCCTCGTCCCGGTGGGCGAGGACGGCAGCGACGTCGAGCGGGCCCTGGACGGCGTCGCGCAGACCCGGCACCCGGCGGGCGTCGGCGCGGGCGACGACGGGGCGCAGCAGCGCCTTGCTCGGCATGCAGGCCCAGTAGGAGCACTCGCCGCCGACCAGCTCGGACTCCACCACCGCGGTGGTGAGCCCGGCGGCGCGGGCCCGGTCGGCCACGTTCTCGCCCACCGGCCCCGCGCCGATGACCACCACGTCGTAGGGCGAGGGCTCGGAGCCCTCGGGGATCGCTGCATCAGGCATGGAAGCGGCATCAGTCATGGAAACAGTGTCGTCGCGGGTGTGCGCCCCGGCCACATGGGCAGGCGGAATAGCGCAAGTGCAGTCACCGTTGTGCCGGACAGGACCCGACAGGACCCCCACGGGCACAGGAAGAGGTACCCCAAGCATGAGCACCGTCGAGCTCACCAAGGAAAACTTCGATCAGGTCGTCAGCGACAACGAATTCGTCCTGATCGACTTCTGGGCTTCCTGGTGCGGCCCCTGCCGACAGTTCGCGCCGGTCTACGACGCGGCCTCCGAGCGCCACCCCGACCTGGTCTTCGCGAAGGTCGACACCGAGGCGCAGCAGGAGCTGGCGGCGGCCTTCGAGATCCGGTCGATCCCGACCCTGATGATCGTCCGCGACAACGTCGCGGTCTTCGCGCAGCCCGGTGCGCTGCCCGAGGCGGCCCTGGAGGACGTCATCGGACAGGCCCGGAAGCTGGACATGGACGAGGTCCGCAAGTCCGTCGAGGAGCAGAAGCGGGCGGCCGAGGCCGGGGAGGGGCAGCCGGAGGCCCAGTAGCCGCCCGACCGGCGCACGGCACCGAGCGAGGGGCCCTGACGACCCGCACCGTGGACATCGCGGTGCGCGTGGCGGGCCCCTCAGTCGTGTGCGGCAGCCGTGACCGGCGGCTCGTGATCCTCAGGACGCCGGGCGCTCGCCCTCGGCGCCCGCCACGCGGACGGACATGCCGTAGTCCAGTTCCTCGCCGTCGATGAGCACGGCCTCCACCGTCCGGGTCGCCGGGTCGACGTCCGCCTCCATGCCCTCCCCCGCGTACCGGGGGTAGCCCGAGGCCCCCGTCTCGCCGGTGGCGGCGACGACCGCGGACCGGATCGGCCGGCCGGGGGCTCCGGTCCGCGTTCTGCTGTGGTCGGGGATGAGGAGGAGCTCGTAACTCTGCGGATGGCTCATGCCTCCGACGCTAGACATCCGCCGGGCGCCGCGCATGTCGTCGCGCCGGAGGCGGTCAGCTGGATTCGCGGTGCACGGCGCTGGTGCGGAGCAGGTCGTGGTGGAACGGCGGCCCGCCCGGGTGCTGGACCATGCGGTCGATCGTCTCGGCCAGCGGCTGCGGCATCGCCAGTTCCATCCGTACGGTGCTCAGCCTCGGGCGCAGCAGTCTGCCGATCAGCAGGTCGTCCGCGCCGATCACCGCCGTGTCGGCGGGCACCGCGACGCCCGCGTCCTGGAGGGACCGCATCAGCAGCATGGCGTACTCGTCGTTGTACGCGAACACCGCGTCCAGGCCCAGTTCCGGCCAGCGGGCGGCCAGCTGGTGCGCGGACTCCTCCTCGTACCGCAGCGGGAGCGGGCAGACCCGGGCCCCCACCGGTTCGGCGGCGCGTCGTGCCCCGGTGAGGCGGGGTTCGGAGAAGGGCGACCGGCCCGGTTCCTGGGGCATGACGACCCCGATGTGGCGACGGCCCCGGGCCACCAGATGTTCCACCGCGCTGGCTCCGACCTGGCGTTGGTCCATCACCAGGCCGTGCGCTCCGGCCACCGGGTCGGGGCCCAGGGTGATCACCGCCTTGGCGCCGGAGCGGGTCAGGATGCCCGTGCCGTGCGGGGTGAGGGCGATGCCGGGAGGTACGACGACGGCGACGGGCCGCAGTTCGGCCCAGGCCGTGGCCGCCTCGTCGGCGGTGAGCCCGACGCTGCCGTACTGGACGACGGTGTAGTCCAGGCGGCGCAGCCCCGACTGGAGTTCCTCGAAGAAATACTGGTGCAGCGGTCCCGCCGGTATGTGTCCGGAGGGCAACAGGACCATGCGGCTGTGTCCGGCGCGCAGACTGCGGGCGGCCGCGTGCGGAACGTAACCGAGTTGGAGGGCGGCCTCCCTGACCCGGCGTCGGGTGGGTTCGCTGATCCGGACGGTGGCGTTGTTGTTCAGTACGTACGACACGGTGGCCCGGGACACTCCGGCGAGGCGCGCGACATCCGCGCTGGTCGGAACGGAGACTTCGGCGGGCTGCTTGGGTAACTGGCTCATGGCGTCGGGCAGTCTTCCAGACCCGTGGGAGCGGGTTTCGGCCCGGGGCCCGCAGCACCGGTCACGGTGGCCGGAACGCCGCCCCGCGGCCCCGCTGCGACGCCCCCCTCCCGGCATCGGGCGGCGGAGGTTCTACGGTGTTGCGATGACGTTCCACGACAGCGCGTACCGATCCGACAACCCCTTTGACGTGCCCGGCAGCAGCGGGCCGACCGCCACCGTGCAGGCCGATCCCGATGATGTGGGGTCCGTGCGCACCTCGTACGCCCCCGATCGCGACGGTGATCCCGACCCCGGCGAGATCGTCTGGACCTGGGTGCCCTTCGAGGAGAACGACGGGCGGGGGAAGGACCGGCCGGTGCTCGTCGTGGCCCGTGAGGAGGCGGGCACGCTGCTCGCCGTCCAGCTCTCCAGCAAGCAGCACGACCGGGACCACGAGTGGGTGGCGCTGGGCGCGGGCCCGTGGGACAGCTCGGGGCGGCCGTCCTGGGTCGATCTGGACCGGGTGCTGCGGGTCCACGAGGACGGGATGCGCCGGGAGGCGTGCGCCCTGGACCGGGAGCGTTTCGACCTGGTCACCGGGCGGCTGCGCGAGCGGTACGGCTGGAGCTGAGCGGACCCGCTGCGATCGGGGCGGCCGGCATCAGGTCGGGTCGGGTCAGGACGGGTCGGGTCAGGTCAGGTCAGGTCAGGTCAGGTCAACTGAAGGTCCGGGCGAAGGCGGCCCGGACGGCGGATTCGGGGTCGCGGTCCAGGATGCCGAACACGATCTGCTCGAAGTGGCCGCCGAACCGGCCGCCCGCGCCGAGCAGCGCCCGGAACGCCTCCGCCACCTGTGCCGGGTCGTTCCGGAAGACCCCGCAGCCCCACGCCCCGAGGACGAGCCTGCGGTAGCCGCGTACGGCCGCGACCTCCAGCACCCGTTCGGCCCGGGAGGCCAGGGCGGCCGGGATGCAGTGGGCCTCCTCGGGGGTCTGCCGCTGGATCACCCCGGCGTTGGGCGCGGGCGAGGTGAGGAACCCCGCGGTGTACGGGGCGTCCAGGAAGCGGCCCCGGTCGTCGCGGAAGACCGGCACGCCGGGCGAGTGGATCACCCGGTCGGTGTAGAAGGCGCTGCGTTCGGCGCGGTGGTGCGCGTAGTACTCCGGGGCGCGCAGAAGGGTCGCGTGGAGGGCCGATCCACGGCACAGCGCCTCCTCCTGGGCCTGCGCCCCGTTGAGGTAGCCGCCGCCGGGGTTGCGGGCCGAGGCGTAGCTGAGGACGGCGACCCGGCCGGGTGCCTCGCCGGTCATCCGGCGGGCCGCGGCGAGGCTGCTCTCGCCGGTGACCTCGAAGTGCGGCGTGCGGTCGGTGTCGAGCGCGGCGACGGGCACCGGGTCCGGTCCGTAGAGCCTGGTGCCGGACAGCGCGGCGGTCACGGCCCGTTCGATGGACACGTCCTGACCTGCCGCGTTGCGATATCGCCCGGCCTCGACGACCGCTTCCGTATCGCGCGCGATACCGCGCAGCCGCGCGCTCACCGGCGCTCCCCCGTGTGGTGCATACGGGGCATGCTGACGGGGAACGCGGCCTGGGCGCAACCGGATTTTCTTGGCCCGGGGGCACCCTTGTGCGATCTCCGGGTACGGGTTTGGCTGGTAGGTACGCAGCTGCGAAGGAGGCCCTCATGGGCTTGGACATTCCCGGCGCGACCGGCTCGCGCCCGGACGCCGCCCCCCTCGACGAGAGCGGGGCAGAGGATTTACTGCGCGGCATATGTTTCAAGACGGGTCCTCCCCGAACGGTCGGGGTGGAACTCGAATGGCTCATCCAGGACCGGGAACATCCGCACCTTCCGGTCGGCCAGGAGCGCCTCGACAGCGCCGTCGAGGCGGTCCGCGCGCTGCCGCTGAGCGCCGCGCTGACGTTCGAGCCGGGCGGTCAGCTGGAGCTCAGTTCCCAGCCGGCCGGCTCGTTGACGGAGTGCGTCGAGACGACCGCGGCCGATCTGGCGGCGGTCCGTGCCTCGCTGGGCGCGGCCGGGCTGGCGCCGGTCGGGCTCGGCGTCGACCCGTGGCAGTCGCCGCGCCGCCGGCTGCGGGAGCCCCGTTACGACGCGATGGAGGCCGCGCTGGACCGCGCGGGGCCGGCGGGGCGGGCGATGATGTGCACCTCCGCGTCGGTCCAGGTGTGCCTGGACGCGGGCGAGGAGGAGCCGGGGCCGCTCGGCTACGGACGGCGCTGGCAGCTCGCGCATCTGCTGGGCGCGGTGCTGGTGGCGGCGTTCGCGAACTCGCCGTTCCAGCGGGGCCGCCGGACCGGCTGGCGCTCCACCCGGCAGTCGCTGTGGGCCGACCTCGACCCGGGCCGGACCCTCGCGCCCGGCTCCGGGCGCGCCCCGCGCGAGGCCTGGGCCGCGCATGTGCTGGACACGTCCGTGCTGTGCATCCGGTGCGAGGACGGGCCCTGGGACGTGCCGGAGGGGCTCACCTTCCGCGAGTGGATCCGCACCGGGTCGCCCCGTCCTCCGGTGCAGGCGGATCTCGACTACCACCTCACCACCCTGTTCCCGCCGATCCGCCCGCGTGGCCATCTGGAGCTGCGCATGATCGACGCGCAGAGCGGGCCCGACGGGTGGCTGGTGCCGCTCGCCGTCGCCACGGCCCTGTTCGACGACCCGGAGGCCGCCGAGACCGTGTACCGCACCGTGAAGCCGCTGGCCGAGACGGCGGGCGCACCGGCCGCCCCGCGCAATCCGCTGTGGACGGCGGCCGCCCGTGAGGGCCTCGCCGATCCGGAGCTGCGGGCCGCGGCCACCGTCTGCTTCGGGGCGGCCCTTCCGGCGCTGGAGCGGATGGGCGCGAGCCAGACGGTGCGCGACACCGTGGCCGCCTTCACCGACCGCTATGTCGCCCGAGGCCGATGTCCGGCCGACGACCTGCCCGATCCGGACGCCCTCACCGATCTCGGTCTGCTGACCGACCGGTCCCTGCTGACCGGTACGGACCCGGGGGCCACCCCCGACGTACCGGTCGGCGCGAGCCCGGCGGCCACCCCCGGCGCGGCGGCCGGTCCGCCCGAGCGGACCGCCGGCGCCCACGAGGGCCTGCTTCCCGGCCGGCCGAGCTTCCCGCCGCATCCCGGAAAGGCGGCCTCCGCATGACCGAGCACCGTGAAGACATCGAGCGCCGCGAGCTTTCCGACGCTTTCGATCCGGCGCAGGCCTCCGGCCCCGCCGCCACCGGATTCCCCGTCACGCCCGGCATCGACCCCGAGGCCCTGCGGCGACGTGCACTCGACGCGCTGCTGGCCGCGCGCGACCGCACCGCGCTGCTCACCGACAGTGTCGACGACGGTGAACTGACCGCCCAGCACTCCCCGTTGATGTCGCCGCTGGTCTGGGACCTGGCACACATCGGCAACCAGGAGGAGCAGTGGCTGCTGCGCGCGGTCGGCGGCCGGGAGGCGCTGCGGCCGGAGATCGACGGGCTGTACAACGCCTTCGAGCACTCGCGCGCCTCGCGCCCCACCCTGCCGCTGCTGGCTCCCGCCGAGGCCCGGACGTACGCCTCCGACGTACGGGGGCGGGCGCTGGACCTGCTGGAGAACGCGCCGCTGCACGAGGGCGGACGCCCGCTGGAGCGGGCCGGGTTCGCCTTCGGCATGATCGCCCAGCACGAACAGCAGCACGACGAGACGATGCTGATCACCCATCAGCTGCGGTCCGGCCCGGCCGCGCTCGCCGCTCCCGCCCCGCCCGCGCCCGGCGACGCCGGGACGCTTCCGGACGAAGTCCTGATCCCCGGGGGCCCGTTCACCATGGGGACCTCCGCCGAGCCGTGGGCCCTGGACAACGAGCGGCCCGCGCACCGGCGCGAGGTGGCGGCGTTCCACCTGGACACCTCGCCGGTCACCTGTGGCGCGTACCGCCGCTTCATCGAGGACGGTGGGTACGGGGACGCCCGCTGGTGGGCGCCCGAGGGCTGGGCCATGGTCCGGGAACACGATCTGGAGGCACCGCTGTTCTGGCGGCGGGACGCGGGGCAGTGGCTTCGCCGGCGGTTCGGGGTGACCGAGCCGGTGCCGGACGACGAGCCGGTGCTCCACGTCAGCTGGTACGAGGCGGACGCGTACGCCCGCTGGGCGGGGCGGCGGCTGCCCACGGAGAGCGAGTGGGAGAAGGCCGCCCGGCACGATCCGGTCTCCGGCCGCTCCCGGCGCTACCCGTGGGGCGACGGGGATCCGACGCCGGAGCGGGCCAATCTGGGCCAGCGTCATCTGCGCCCGGCGCGGGCCGGAGCGTATCCGCAGGGGCGTTCGCCTTCCGGGGCGGGGCAGTTGATCGGCGATGTGTGGGAGTGGACCGCCAGCGACTTCCTGCCCTATCCGGGGTTCGTGGCGTTTCCCTACCGCGAGTACTCGGAGGTCTTCTTCGGGCCCGGGCACAAGGTGCTGCGCGGCGGCTCGTTCGCCGTGGACCAGGTCGCCTGCCGGGGCACGTTCCGCAACTGGGACCTTCCGGTGCGGCGGCAGATCTTCTCCGGCTTCCGCACGGCGAGGGATGCCTGATGTGTCGTCATATCGCCTATGTGGGCGAGCCGGTGGCGCTCGGCGAGCTTCTGCTGCGGCCCTCGCACTCCTTGGTGCGGCAGTCCTGGGAGCCGCGTCGTCAGCGCTACGGCACGGTCAACGCGGACGGTTTCGGCGTCGGTTGGTACGCGGACGGCGACCCGCTGCCCGGCCGCTACCGCCGCCGGGGCCCCGTCTGGGGCGACGAGACCTTCGCCGATCTGGCCCGGGTGGTCCGCAGCACCGCGCTGCTGGCCGCCGTACGGGACGCCACCGAGGCGGGTGCGGACGGGGAGGCCGCGGCCGCGCCGTACGCCGCCGGGCGGCTGCTGTTCAGCCACAACGGGGCGGTGAAGGGCTGGCCCGGATCGCTCGGCCCGCTCGCCGCCGCCCTGCCCGCCGAAAACCTCCTGTCGCTGGCCGCCCGTAACGACTCGGCGCTCGTCTGGGCGCTGATCCGGCACCGGACCGAGGCCGGGGACGATGTGCCGCGCGCCGTCGCGGAGACCGTCCGCGAGGTCGCGGCCGCCGCGCCCGGCTCCCGGCTGAATCTGCTCCTCACCGACGGGGAGACGATCACGGCGACCGCCTGGGGCGACACCCTCTGGTACCTCACCACTCCGGGCCGCCGCACCGCGGTCGCCTCGGAGCCCTACGACGACGACCCGCTCTGGCGCGAGGTCCCCGACCGCACCCTGCTGGTCGCGACCGCCTCGGACGTCCTGCTCACCCCGCTCAAGGAGCCCACCGCGTGAGTCCCTTCCTGCTGACCCGCACCCTGCCGGTCGACGCGACGGACGCGGCGCTGCGCGCCGACGTCCTCAACGGCCTGACCCGGCACCCCAAGACGCTGCCGCCGAAGTGGTTCTACGACGCCCGCGGCAGCGAGCTGTTCGAGGAGATCACCCGGCTGCCGGAGTACTACCCGACCCGCGCGGAGCGGGAGATCCTGGAGGCGCGTGCCGAGGAGATCGCGGCGGCTTCGGGGGCCCGGACCGTGATCGAGCTGGGCTCGGGGTCGTCCGAGAAGACCCGCCATCTGCTGGACGCCCTGCCGGAGTTGCACAGTTACGTCCCGGTGGACGTGAGCGAGAGCGCGCTGACCGGGGCGGCCGAGTCGCTGCTCGCCGAGCGCCCCGAGCTCTCGGTCCACGCGCTGATCGCCGACTTCACCGGCGGACTGGCGCTGCCGGGGACGCCGGGGCCGCGGCTCGTGGTGTTCCTGGGCGGCACGATCGGCAATCTGCTGCCGGAGGAGCGGGCGGCGTTCCTGCGGTCGGTGCGCTCGCTGCTCTCGCCCGGGGACGCGCTGTTGCTGGGCACGGATCTGGTGAAGGAGGAGGAGACGCTGGTGGCCGCGTACGACGACGCGGCCGGGGTGACGGCGGCCTTCAACAAGAACGTCCTGAACGTGGTCAACCGTGAGCTGGGGGCCGATTTCCCGCTCGCCGAGTTCGAGCACCGCGCGGTGTGGAATCCGGCGGAACGGTGGATCGAGATGCGGCTGCGGGCCCGTCGGGCACTGAGCGTCAAGATCCGGGAGCTGGACCTCGTGGTGCCGTTCGAGGCCGGTGAGGAGCTGCGTACGGAGGTGTCGGCGAAGTTCCGTCAGGAGGACGTCCGCGAGGAGCTGGCCGCCGCCGGTATGCGGCTGGCTCAGTGGTGGACGGACTCGGCGGGGCGGTTCGCCCTGTCGCTGGCCACGGCGGTCTGACGGGGCCGGAGCGGATCCGCGGGTCCGAGGACGGCCGCTCGTGCCCTGCGCGCCAGGGCGCGGCGGCCGTCCTCGCCGTGTACGGGGACCGGCGCGAGGACGTCGACCCGGGCGGTGAGCCCGGCCGCGCGCACCACGCGCCAGAGCGAGGCGGCGAGCGGATCGTCCCCGACGAACGCCACGGCTCCGGCGGCCCGCCCCGACGTGTCGGTGGCCGGCTCCGGCGCTCCGGCGGCGGGATGGACGGTGCGGTAGGCGATGCGGACCGGCCGGACCGTCGCGCCGGCGTCGATCGCCGCCTGGAACACGGCGGGCCGGAACGCGCCGCCGCCCCGCCCGCACCAGGTGCTGCCCTCGGGGAAGACCACGACCCGGGAGCCGGAGCGCAGGGCCGCCGTGACGGTCCGTACGGCGGCGGGCAGGGCGCGCAGCCGGTCGCGGTCGATGAACAGGGTGCCGCCGAGCGCGGCGAGCGGGCCGAGCAGCGGCCAGTGCCGGATCTCGCGCTTGGCGAGCATCCGGCCGGGCAGCACGGAGGCGATCAGCGGGATGTCGAGCCAGGAGATGTGGTTGGCGACGACCAGCTCGCCGCCGCCGGCGGGTTCCGGCGCGTGCCGCCGGACCGTGACGCGTACGCCGAAGGCCCGGGGAACCGCGCGCGCCCAGCGCCGTACCAGCCGTTCCCGGCGGGCGGCCCCGAGCAGCCGGACCAGCGGCACGCAGGCCACCCCCAGCAGGACCAGGGTGCAGCCGGCCAGCAGCAGGAGCGCGGCGGGCAGCGGGGCGCGTACGGCTCCGGCGTGCCGGGCGCAGCCGTCCGGGGTGCACGGGGCGACGGGCAGCCAGGTGCTCATGCCAGTGGGGCCAGGGAGAGGAAGTGGCGCAGGTAGCGCGGGTCCGTGCGGCGCAGCGAGAGCAGGACGTACAGGTCGGCGACGTTGAAGTCGGGGTCGTACGCGGGGGCTCCGCAGATCTGGGCGCCGAGCCGGAGGTAGCCGCGCAGCAGGGGCGGGAGGTCCGCCCGGGAGCCGGCTTCCGGGCCGTGCGCGGAGGAGTCCCAGAGGCGGTGCGGGGTGACCCAGTACTCCTGGGGCGCGAGGTGTCCCGCGCGTACGGTGTTCCAGCTGCGGGCGGCCTGGGCGCCGCCGTCCGCCAGCGGGAGGGAGCAGCAGCCCGCGATCCAGGTGTGGCCGGTGCGCTCCATGTAGCGGGCGAGTCCGGCCCAGACCAGGGCGATGACCGCGCCGTCGCGGTGGGCGGGGTGGACGCAGGAGCGGCCGACCTCGACGAGGTCGTCGCGGATCGGGGCGAGCCGGGTGAGGTCGAACTCGCTCTCCGCGTAGAGGCGTCCGGCGGCCCGGGCCCGGTCCGGCGGCAGCAGCCGGTAGGTGGCGACGACCTCCCCGGTGGCGGTCTCGCGGACCAGCAGGTGATCGCAGTACGCGTCGAACGCGTCGCTGTCCAGGCCGGGTTCGGGCCCTTCCAGGCGGGCTCCGAGCTCCCCGGCGAACACCAGGTGGCGCAGGCGCTGGGCCGCGCGTATGTCTTCCTGGCAGGTCGCGAGCGAGACCCGGTAGGCCGGCTCCGGGGCGGCGGCCGGGCCGGGGGCCGTGGAGCGGGCGGGGGTGACGGGGGCCGGAACGGATGCGGCGGGGGCGGAGGTGGGGAGCGGGGCGACGGGCAGCACGGTCATGGCGGTCTCCGGGGACGGAAGCGGCAGGGTCGCTGCCGGGGCGTCGCGGGAGTGCGACGGCCCGGCCCCTTACTTCTTCCGTCGCCGGCTGGATTCGACGTGACCGCTGTGGGGAGCGGGGATGTGCGACGGCTGAATCCCCAGGGCCGCCCGGCCCCGGGACGCGGGGCGGACGGGGCCGTCGCGTCGCGGGCTCGCCGTCCGGCGGGGTCAGCCGCTGCCGGTGAGCATGGCGGTGATCCGCTCGGAGGCGGCCTTCGCCTCACGGGCCGGGTCGCCGCCCTCCAGCACGGCCGTCATGTAAGGCTTGATCGGGTTCTCCGCCTCGACCCTGGCCCACTGGGACGAGTTGGGGGTGGCGCGGCCCCGGGTGGCGCCTTCCGCCATCGCCGCGGTGCCCTCGTCGCCCTCGATGACATGGGCGAGGCTCGGCTTGTTGGGCACGTAGCTCATGCCCCGGGCGAGCTCCGTCTGCCATTTCTCGCTCGCCAGCGCCTTGACGACGGCGATGCCGGCGCTGCGCTCGTCGGCGTTCTTCGGGACGATGAGGTCGGAGCCGCCGGTGAATACCGAGCCGGGGGCTTTCGCGGTCTTACCGGGAATGGGGAAGTAGCCGAGTTTTCCCTTGAGTTCGGGATTCTTCTGCTCGATGAGCGCGGCGCTGCCCGGTACCGAGATGATCTGCGCGACGTCGCCCTTGGCGAATACGTCGGTCTGCGGGGGCTTCTCCTCGTCGGCGTCCGTCGGGCCGTCGCCGAGCGCCTGGAGTTTCTGGTAGAACTCCATGCCCGCCAGGGCCTCCGGGGTGTCCAGGGCGCCCTGCCAGTCGCCGCCGTTCTCGTCGGCGAGCTCGCCGCCCTCGTCCCAGATGAATCCGGCGAGCACGTACCAGTTCTGACCGGCCAGATAAATGCCCTGGTTCCCCGCGCTGTTGAGCTTCTCGGAGTCGGCGATCCACTCGGCGCGCGTCTTCGGGACGGAGTCGATGCCCGCCTTCTCGAAGATCTCCTTGTTGTAGATCACCACGCGGTTGGCCGCGTACCAGGGGATGCCGTACTGCACGCCGTTGATGCTGCCGGGCTGGGCCAGACCGGGCAGCCAGTCCTCGCTGCCCAGGTCGCGCATCGACTCCAGGGTCAGATCGCGCAGGCCGCCGCTCTCCGCGTACTGCGCGACCTGCGTGTTCCCGACCTCGATCACGTCCGGGGCGTCGTCGCCCTCCAGCGCGGAGATGACCTTGGGGCCGATACCGCTCCACTCCTGGATCTTGAAGTCCAGCTCGATCGAGGGGTTCTCCTCCTCGTACGAGCGGGTGAACTTGTCCAGGAAACCGGGCGAGACGCTGTCCTTCATCAGCCAGATCGTCACCGTGCGGTCACCGCTGCCCGAGCCCGATATATAACCGCATCCGCCGAGGGCGACGGTTGAGACAAGCGCGATGGCTCCGGCCAGTATGCGGTTCTTCACGTGGTCACCTTCTGCGAAACGGCACAACGAAATCGGGACCCGGTGTGGGGGGATTGCGGGCGGCGCTCGCACGGGTGGTTGGCTGAATTTTGGTATGGACCAATCAGTAGGTCAAGGCGGGCGCCCGTCCCGATGCGCCCCCTCCGCCCCCTCGCGGGACATCACGGATTGGGGCAACGTGGTCACAGGAGAGGAGACAAACAATGGCGAACCACACCTATCGGGTCACCGAGATCGTAGGAACCTCCGAGGAGGGCATCGACGCGGCGATCCGGAACGGCGTCGCAAGAGCGGCGGAAACGTTGCACAATCTCGATTGGTTCGAGATTAATCAAGTTCGTGGCCATATCGAAGATGGCCGAATCGCGCACTATCAGGTCGGCCTGAAGGTGGGCTTCAGGCTCGACGAAAACGCCTGATCACTCCGATCGGCCTGATCAGGTACGCCCCTCGCGTTCCTGCGCGTCCTTCAGCGCCTCCGACGAGTCGGCCCAGCGAGCCCGCACCACGGTAAATCCGGCCACTTCGGCGGCATCGCAGACCAACGCGTCGTCGTCCACGAGCATGCGCACCTGCCCCGTCCGCCCCAGCCGCCGGAGGATGTCCAGCTTCGTCCGGCGTGCGGGGCGCCGGTCGTCGTTGCGCCGCATGAACAGCGTGCCCTCGGGCAGCCCCTGACGGCTCAGCCAGCGCACGGTGTCCCGACGGCACCGCTCGGGCCGGCCGGTCAGATAGACGATGTCGCACTCCTCGGCGCTCGCGAGGACCATCCGTACGCCCTCCGGGAGCGGCGGGTCGGCCGGGGCCGCGGCGAAGAATCCGGCCCAGTCGCGCTGGGCGCCCTCCAGGAAGTGCTGCCGGTGGGCGGTGTCGGCAAGGGTGCCGTCCAGGTCGAAAACGGCCAGCGGCCGTGCGTCGTCGTTCACTCCCCCAGCTTAGGAAGCAGTTCGAAGCACCTCGGGAATCCCTGCGGACCGAGCGCGTTGAACAGAGCGTGAGCTCTGTGATCGCCTCGACCCGCTTCTCCGTCCTGGACCGCTCCCGCACCCGTGAGGGCCACGACGCGCCCCGGGCGCTGCGCGACACCGTCGACCTGGCCCGGGAGGCGGAGGCACTCGGTTTCCACCGTTTCTGGGTCTCCGAGCACCACGGTGTGCCCGGGGTCGCGGGCTCCGCGCCGACGGTGCTGGCGGCCGCCGTCGCCGCCGCGACCTCCACCATCCGGGTCGGCACCGGCGGGGTGATGCTGCCCAACCACCGGCCGCTGGTCGTCGCCGAGCAGTTCGGGGTGCTCGCCTCGCTCTTCCCCGGCCGGATCGACATGGGGCTCGGCCGCTCCGTGGGGTTCACCGACGGCGTACGCCGGGCGCTCGGCCACGGCAAGGAGGACGCCGAGGACTTCCCCGGACGGCTCACCGAGCTGCTCGGCTGGATCGACGGCACTCAGCAGGCCCACCCCCGGGTCCACGCCTATCCGGCGGAGGGCCTGCACATCCCCGCGTACGTCCTGGCCATCGGGGAAGGCGCGGCCGTCGCCGCGGCCGCCGGGCTCCCGCTCGTCATCGGCGATCTGCGCGGCCGGGAGAAGGTGCTGCGCGCCATCGAGGTCTACCGCCGCGACTTCCGCCCCTCCGCCCGCGCCGAGCACCCCGAGGTGATCGTCGCGGGCACGGTGGCCGTCGCCGGCACCGAGGAGGCGGCCCGTCGGCTGCTCGTACCGGAGGCGTGGGCCATGGCGTACTCCCGTACGCACGGCGACTTTCCGCCGCTGGCCCCGGCCGAACGCGTCGAGGCCCTCACCATGACGGCCAAGGAGCGGAAGCTGTACGAGCAGGGGCTCGACGGCCATGTCCACGGCACCGAGGACCAGGTGGCTGAGCAGTTGGAGAAGGCGATCGCGGAGACCGGGGCGGACGAGGTGCTCGTCACCACCAGCACCTACGACCGTGAGGCACTGGTGGACTCGCTGCGGCGGCTCGCCCGGATCGCCCGCACCGGGTGAGGCACGCCGCCCGGTCCCGGGCGGCCGCCGTCGGCTCCGACGCCTAGAATCGAACTGTTTGTCCCGAGACGTCAGAACCCCACCCGTACGGAGCCGAGCCCCATGCCCTCCCCCCACGATCCGTACGTCCGTGTGCGTGGCGCCCGCGAGCACAACCTCAAGGACGTACAGGTCGACATCCCGCGCGACACGCTGACCGTCTTCACGGGCGTGTCGGGGTCGGGGAAGTCCTCGCTCGCCTTCGGGACCCTCTACGCCGAGGCCCAGCGGCGCTACTTCGAGTCCGTCGCCCCGTACGCGCGGCGGCTGATCCATCAGGTGGGCGCACCGGCCGTCGGGGAGATCACCGGGCTGCCGCCGGCCGTCTCGCTGGAGCAGCGGCGCTCCGCGCCGGGGGCCCGGTCGTCCGTCGGGACGGTCACCACGCTCTCCAACTCGCTGCGGATGCTCTTCTCCCGGGCCGGGGACTATCCGCCGGGGGCCGAGCGGCTGGACTCCGACTCCTTCTCGCCCAACACCGCCGTCGGCGCGTGCCCGGAGTGCCACGGGTTGGGGCGGATCCACCGGACGGACGAGGAGCTGCTGGTCCCGGACCCGTCGTTGTCGATCCGGGACGGGGCGATCGCCGCGTGGCCGGGGGCCTGGCAGGGCAAGAACCTCCGCGATGTGCTGGACGCGCTGGGGTACGACGTCGACCGGCCGTGGCGCGAGCTGGATCCGAAGGACCGCGCGTGGATCCTGTTCACCGACGAGCAGCCGGTGGTGACGGTGCATCCGGTACGGGACGCGGGCCGGATCCAACGCCCTTACCAGGGTACGTATATGAGCGCGCGGCGCTATGTGCTGCACACCTTCGCCGACACCAAGAGCCGGTCCCTGCGGGCGAAGGCGGAGCGCTTCCTGACCAGTGCCCCGTGTCCGGTGTGCGATGGGAGCCGACTGCGGCCCGAGGCGATGGCGGTGACCTTCGCCGGGCGGACCATCGCGGAGCTGGCCGGGCTGCCGCTGTCCGCGCTGGCCGAGGTGCTGTCCGGCGCGGGGGCGGCGGGTGGTGAGGAGACGGCCCGGGTGCTGACGGGTGATCTGCTGGCGCGGATCGGGACGGTGACGGAGCTGGGGCTCGGCTATCTGAGCCTGGACCGGACGGCCCCGACCCTGTCCTCCGGTGAGCTGCAACGGCTGCGGCTGGCCACGCAGTTGCGGTCGGGGCTGTTCGGCGTCGTCTATGTCCTGGACGAGCCGTCGGCCGGGCTGCACCCGGCGGACACCGAGGCGCTGCTCGGGGTGCTGGGGCGGCTGAAGGAGGCCGGGAACTCGGTCTTCGTGGTGGAGCACCAGATGGACGTGGTGCGGCGGGCGGACTGGCTGGTGGACGTGGGCCCGCTGGCCGGGGAGCACGGCGGGCGGGTGCTGCACAGCGGGCCGCCGGAGGGGCTCGCCCAGGTCCCGGAGTCGGCGACGCGCCGCTTCCTGTTCCCGGAGGACGGCCGGGACGCCGGGCCGGTGCGCCGGGCGCGTACGCCGTCCGGGTGGCTCCGGCTCAGCGGCGTGGAGCGGCACAATGTGCGGGGCGTCGACGCGGCGTTCCCGCTCGGGGTGTTCACGGCGGTGACCGGGGTGTCCGGCTCGGGCAAGTCGACCCTGGTCGGCCAGGTGCTCGCCGGAGTGCTGGCGGACCGGCAGGCGGGCGAGGAGCCCGGAGCGGCCGAGCGGTACTGCGCGGAGGCCACCGGCCTGGAGGCGGTGGACCGGCTCGTCCAGGTCGACCAGAAGCCCATCGGCCGGACGCCCCGGTCCAATCTGGCCACGTACACCGGCCTGTTCGACGCGGTACGCAAGCTCTTCGCGCAGACGGAGAAGGCGCGGGAGCGCGGCTACGGCGCGGGGCGGTTCTCGTTCAATGTGAGCGGCGGGCGGTGCGAGACCTGCCAGGGCGAGGGCTTCGTCTCGGTGGAGCTGCTGTTCCTTCCGAGCACCTACGCGCCCTGCCCGGACTGTCACGGCGCGCGCTACAACCCGGAGACCCTGGAGGTCACCCTCGACGGACTGACGATCGCTCAGGTCCTGGATCTGACCGTGGAGTCGGCGGCCTCCTTCTTTGCCGGGACGCCGGCCGCCGAGCGAGCGCTGACCACGTTGCTGGACGTCGGGCTCGGCTATCTGCGGCTCGGCCAGCCCGCCACGGAGCTGTCCGGCGGCGAGGCGCAGCGCATCAAGCTGGCGGCCGAGCTCCAGCGCACCCGGCGCGGGCACACGCTGTATCTGCTGGACGAGCCGACGACGGGGCTGCATCCGGCCGATGTGGAGGTGCTGATGCGGCAGTTGCACGCACTGGTCGACGGCGGGAGCACCGTGGTGGTCGTGGAGCACGACATGGCCGTGGTGGCGGGCGCGGACCATGTCATCGACCTGGGGCCCGAGGGCGGGGACCGGGGCGGGCGGATCGTGGCGACCGGCACTCCGGCGGAGGTGGCGCGTGCCGCCGCGAGCCGCACGGCGCCGTATCTGGCCGAGGCTCTGCGGAGCTGATCGCACGCGGAGTGGCACGCCGCTGATCCCGTACGGCTCGCGGGAGTTCGGAGCCGTACGGGATCAACTCGTCGGTCAGCGGCGGACTTTACGGGTCGCCCGCAGCCACTCCTTGTTCATCGCGGCGATCGAGGGCAGCGGGATGCCCTTGGGGCAGGCCGTGGCGCACTCGCCGGTCAGGGTGCAGCCGCCGAAGCCCTCGTCGTCCATCTGGGCCACCATGTCCAGGACGCGGGTCTCGCGTTCGGGGGCGCCCTGCGGCAGGACGTTGAGGTGGTTGACCTTCGCCGAGGTGAACAGCATCGCCGAGCCGTTGGGGCAGGCGGCGACGCAGGCTCCGCAGCCGATGCACTCGGCGTGCTCGAAGGCGAAGTCGGCGTCCGGCTTGGGCACCGGGGTGGCGTGGGCGTCCGGGGCGGTGCCGGTGGGGGCGGAGATGTAACCGCCGGACTGGATGATCCGGTCGAACGAGGAGCGGTCCACGACCAGGTCCTTGATGACCGGGAAGGCGGCGGCCCGCCAGGGCTCGATGTCGATCGTGTCGCCGTCGGCGAAGGACCGCATGTGGAGCTGGCAGGTGGTGGTGCGCTCCGGGCCGTGGGCGTCGCCGTTGATGACGAGGCTGCACGCGCCGCAGATACCCTCGCGGCAGTCGTGGTCGAAGGCGACGGGCTCGTCCCCGGCGAGGGTGAGTTCCTCGTTGAGGGTGTCGAGCATCTCCAGGAACGACATGTCGGCGGAGATGTTGTCGACTTCGTAGGTGGCCATGGCGCCGGGCTCTTCGGCGTTGCGCTGACGCCAGACGCGCAGGGTGAGCTTCATGCGTAGCTCCGCTGGGTGGGGTGGACGTACTCGAAGACGAGGTCTTCCTTGTGCAGGACGGGGGCGCCGCCGGTGACGGTGAACTCCCAGGCGGCGGCGTAGGAGAACTCCTCGTCGCGCCGTTCGGCCTCGCCGTCCGGGGTCTGGGACTCCTCGCGGAAGTGGCCGCCGCAGGACTCGGCGCGGTGCAGGGCGTCGAGGCACATGAGCTCGGCGAGCTCCAGGTAGTCGACGATGCGGTTCGCCTTCTCCAGCGACTGGTTGAACTGTTCTCCGGTGCCGGGGACCTTGATGCGGCGCCAGAACTCCTCGCGGATCTCGGGGATTTTCGCCAGCGCCTTGCGCAGGCCGTCCTCGGTGCGGGCCATCCCGCAGTACTCCCACATGAGTTCACCGATCTCGCGGTGGAAGGAGTCGGGGGTGCGGTCGCCGTCGACGGAGAGCAGCAGGTTCAGCCGGTCCTCGGTCTCCGCCACCACCTCGGCGACGGCGGGGTGTTCGGCGTCGACGTCCTCGGTGTGCGGATTGCGGGCGAGGTAGTCGTTGATGGTGGAGGGCAGGACGAAGTAGCCGTCGGCGAGGCCCTGCATCAGGGCGGAGGCCCCGAGCCGGTTGGCCCCGTGGTCGGAGAAGTTGGCCTCGCCGATGGCGAAGAGGCCGGGAATGGTGGTGGAGAGGTCGTAGTCGACCCAGAGGCCGCCCATCGTGTAGTGCACGGCGGGGTAGATCCGCATCGGGACCGTGTAGGGGTCCTCGTCGGTGATCCGCTGGTACATGTCGAAGAGGTTGCCGTATTTGGCCTCGACGGCCTTGCGGCCCATGCGCTGGATGGCTTCGGCGAAGTCCAGGTAGACGCCCTGCCCGCCGGGGCCGACGCCGCGCCCCTCGTCACACACGTTCTTCGCGGCGCGGGAGGCGATGTCGCGGGGCACCAGGTTGCCGAAGGCGGGGTAGATGCGCTCCAGGTAGTAGTCGCGCTCGTCCTCGGGGATCTGGTTGGCCGGGCGGGTGTCGCCCTCGGCCTTGGGCACCCAGATGCGGCCGTCGTTGCGCAGCGACTCGCTCATCAGGGTGAGCTTGGACTGATGGTCGCCGGTGCGCGGGATGCAGGTGGGGTGGATCTGGGTGAAGCAGGGGTTGGCGAAGTACGCGCCCCGCCGGTGGGCCCGCCAGATCGCGGTGGCGTTGGAGTTCATGGCGTTGGTCGACAGATAGAAGACGTTGCCGTAGCCGCCGGTGGCCAGGACGACCGCGTCGGCGAAGTAGGTGTCGATCTTCCCGGTGACCAGGTCGCGGGCGACGATGCCGCGCGCCTTTCCGTCCACCACGATCAGGTCCAGCATCTCGGTACGGGCGTGGAGTTCGACGCCGCCGGTGGCGATCTGCCGGGACAGCGCCTGGTAGGCGCCGAGGAGGAGCTGCTGACCGGTCTGGCCGCGCGCGTAGAACGTGCGCGAGACCTGGACACCGCCGAAGGAGCGGTTGTCGAGGAGGCCGCCGTACTCGCGGGCGAAGGGCACGCCCTGGGCGACGCACTGGTCGATGATCTCCACCGAGATCTGCGCCAGCCGGTGGACGTTGGACTCCCGGGCGCGGAAGTCACCGCCCTTGACGGTGTCGTAGAACAGCCGGTGGATGGAGTCGCCGTCGTTGCGGTAGTTCTTCGCCGCGTTGATACCGCCCTGGGCGGCCACCGAGTGGGCGCGCCGGGGCGAGTCCTGGAAGCAGAACTGGACGACGTGGTAGCCCTGTTCGGCGAGGGTGGCGCCGGCCGCGCCGCCGGCCAGCCCGGTGCCGACGACGATGACGGTGTGTTTGCGCCGGTTGGCGGGGTTCACGAGTTTCGCTTGGAAGCGGCGGGTGTCCCAGCGTTCGGCGACGGGACCCTCGGGGGCCTTGGTGTCGACGGCGGGCTCGCCCGTGCGGTACTGCGTGTAGTCGGGCATGTCAGCTCACCACTCCGGTCATGACGGCGACGGGTACGGAGATGAAGCCCAGGGTCAGCACTGCCGCGAGGAGGTTGGCGAGGGTCTTCAGGATGCGGTCGCGGGTCGCGTTGCCGACGCCCAGGGTCTGCGCGGCGCTCCAGAAGCCGTGCTGGACGTGCAGGCCCATGGCGAGCACGGCGACGATGTAGATGACGTTGCCGTACCAGGTCGAGAAGGTGTCGATGACGTTCTGGTACGGGTGTCCGGCCTCGAAGCCGGTGTGAACGGTGCCGGTCGTCAGGTCGAGGATGTGCCAGACGATGAAGAGCGCGAGGATGATCCCGCCCCAGCGCATGGTCCGGGTGGCGTAGCTGGCCCGGGGCCTCTTGTGGACGTACTTGGCCGGGCGCGCCTTGATGTCGCGGCGGCTCAGCTGGTACGCGGAGACGCCGTGCAGCACGACGGCGGCGACCAGCCCCACCCGGACGATCCAGAGCGCCCACTCGTAGTGCAGGATCGGTTCGCCCATGGTGCGCAGCCAGTGGGCGTAGCCGTCGAACTCACCGGGCCCGAAGAAGATCTTCAGGTTCCCCACCATGTGGGCGACGAGATACCCGAGCATGATCAGACCGCTCACGGCCATGATCGTTTTCTTGCCGACGGTCGAGTCCCAGAGCGTACGCGTCATCGACGGCCGTCGGTCCGTCCGCGTTGCCAATGCCATGAACCTGACGGTAGGGGCGAAGGGTCCGATCAGTCCAAGACATGGACCGGCTGATCTCCATAGGCACTGGCTATCGGCAGAGGCTATCGTCGGGCCCATGCACTTCCAGCAGCTCACCTACTTCGTGGCCGTCGCCGAGGCCCGGCACTTCACCCGGGCCGCCGAGGCGGTGCATGTCTCGCAGCCCTCGCTCTCCCAGCAGATCCGGGCGCTGGAGACGGAGTTGGGCGCGGATCTGTTCAGCCGGGCCCGGGGCAACATCGCCCTCACCGACGCGGGCGAGGCGCTGCTGCCGCTGGCCCGCCGGATCCTCGCGGACGCGGAGACGGCGCGGCAGGAGGTCCAGGAGCTGGTCTCGCTGCGCAGCGGCCGGGTGCGGCTGGGGGCGACGCCGAGCCTGTGCACCGGGCTGCTGCCGGATGTGCTGCGGGCCTTCCACGACCGGCATCCGGGGGTGCGGCTGCTGCTGGAGGAGGGCGGCTCGCACGACCTCGTGCGTCAGCTGGCGCGCGGAACGCTGGACCTGGCGCTGGTGGTGCTGCCGCTGCCGGCCGCCTCCCCCGCGCTGACCACGGTGGAGCTGCTGCACGAGGACCTGGTGGTGGTGTCCTCGGCGGCGGAGCCGGCGCCGGGGCGGGGCGGCCGGGTCCGGATCGCGGATCTGGAGGGGGCGCCGCTGGTGATGTTCCGGCACGGGTACAACCTGCGGGAGCTGACGCTCGCCGCCTGCCGCGCGGAGGGCTTCGAGCCCTCGTTCACCGTCGAGGGCGGCGAGATGGACGCGGTGCTCGGTTTCGTACGGGCGGGGCTCGGCATCGCCGTCGTGCCGAGCATGGCGGCCCGGCGCGCGGGCCCCGATCTGCGCAGGACTCCGCTGGCCGGAGCCGGGCTGCGGCGCACGATCGCGCTGGCGCACCGCAGCGATGTGGCCCCGCCCCGGGCCGCGCGGGAACTCCAGCGGATGCTGCTGGAGCACGGCCCGGACACCGGCTGACCGGGCGACGGGGGCCGGGTACGTACGCGGTCTGCCGGGCGCACGGTCCGGCGGACGGCCTACCGTGCGGGCGGTCCGCTGTACGCGGTCTGCCGGGCGGCCTGTCCCCGCCCGGCGACGGCGAAGGTCAGACCGCGTCCGCCAGCAGCAGCGAGTGGATGCGGTCCGGGGCCCCGGGGCGGGCGTAGTACCAGCCCTGAGCGGTGTCGCAGCCGAGCCGGCGCAGCTGCTCGGCCTGGGCGCCCGTCTCCACGCCCTCCACCGTGACGGCCAGCTCCAGACTGTGGGCCAGCGACACGATGCCCTCGACGATCTTCAGATCGACCGGGTCTGCCGGGTGCTGCTGCATGCCCCGGGTGAAGGAACGGTCCAGCTTGAGCACGCTCACCGGGAGTCGCCGCAGGTTCGCCAGGTTCGAGTAGCCGGTGCCGAAGTCGTCGAGCGCGATGTCGACGCCCATCTCCGCGAGCTGCCGCAGCGGCTTGAGGAGATCGTCGTCGGCCCCGATCAGCGCGGACTCGGTCACCTCCAGGCAGAGCGCTCCCGGCTCCAGACCGGACCGTTCCAGCACATCGACCGTCTCGGCGACCAGGCGCGGATGGTGCAGCTGGGTCGGCGAGAGGTTGACGTTGATCCGCAGCGGACCTCCGTCGCTGTGCCGCTCCTGCCAGAAGTTCGCCTGCCGTACGGACTCCTCCAGCACCCAGCGCCCGAGCGGCACGATGAGCCCGGTGTGCTCGGCGAGCGGGATGAACCGGTCGGGGCCGAGCACGCCGTGCTGCGGATGGCACCACCGTACGAGCGCCTCGGCGCCGTGCACGGTGCCGTCGCCCAGGTGCACCAGCGGCTGGTACTCGATGAAGAACTCGCCCCGGTCCAGGGCCGCCGGGAGCGCGGTGGTCAGCCCGTGCCGGGTGATGGCACGCGCGTCGGCCTCCGCGTCGGCGAGCTGGAAGCGATTGCCGCCCGCCGCCTTGGCCCGGTACATCGTGATGTCCGCGCTGCGCAGCACCTCGGCGGCGCTGCGCTCCCCGGAGGGCCCCTCGACGACGCCGATCGAACCGCGGACGGTCAGTTCACGGCCGTCGAGGCGGATGGGGGCGGCGAGCGCGTTCAGGATGCGGCCGGCCAGTTCGTCCACCTGGTCGGCGGTGTCCGGTCCGGTGGTGAGGGCGACGAACTCGTCGCCGCCGAGCCGGGCGACCATCTCGCCGGGCGCGGGCGCGCAGCTCTGCAGCCGGTCCGCGATCTCGACCAGGAGCCGGTCGCCGGCCGCGTGGCCGAGGCTGTCGTTGATGGCCTTGAAACCGTCGAGGTCCAGGTAGCAGAGGCCGAAGCGGATGCCTTCCTGAGCGGCGAGTGCCTTCTCCAGACGTTCGAAGAACAGGGTCCGGTTGGGCAGTCCGGTGAGCGCGTCGTGGGTGGCCTCGTAGCGCAGCCGCAGATTCAGCAGCCGCCGCTCGGTGGTGTCCTCCATCAGCGCGAGCTGGTACTCGGGGCGCCCTTCGGAGTCCCGCAGCAGCGAGACCGTGAGGTTGGTCCACAGGACGGTGCCGTCGTTGCGGTAGTACGCCTTCTCGACCCGGTAGTGGTCGCGTTCGCCGCGTACCAGCTCGTCGTAGTACTTCCACACCTGCGGCGAGTCCTCGGGGTGGACCCACTCGTTCACCTTGTGGCTGCGGACGTGGTGCTCAAGACCGCCGAACATCTTGGTGAGGGTGTCGTTGATCTCCAGGATGTTGCCGTCCAGGTCGGCGATGCCGATGCCGATGGCCGCGTCCTTGAAGACCGCGCGGAAGCGTGCCTCGGTGGCGTGGAGGGCCTCTTCGGCGTGCGAGCGGGCGGTCAGCGCCGAGCGGGCGATGGCCTCCTGCTCGGCGAGCGTGCGCTCGCGCAGGGCCGCCGAGAAGCCGGCGGCCAGCGTGTGCTGGATCCGGGCACAGCGGGCCCGGCCGTCCTCGGTGGAGAGCGGTCCCGGTCCGTTGCCGCCGCAGTACAGCACGAGGTAGGAGTCGACGACGCCGAGCGTGGAGCTGAGGGCGTCCGGGTCGGTGCAGTGCGCGTCGATCAGGGCCGCGCCGATCCGCTGGGCGGGCGAGGCGTCGAAGGGGCGGGCGTGCAGGATGCCGTTCAGCTCCCGTGCCAGGGGCAGCAGATGCTCCTCGAACTCCGGCCGGGTGAGGGAGGTGGCGGTCAGGGGGAAGATGGCCCGGCTCCAGATCCTGGCGAACCTCCGGAGCCGGCCTTCCGGGCCGTCTGGTTCCGCGTCCGGCTCCCCGGACGCCTGGGCGGGAATGCTCACGCCTTGCGCCCAACCCCTGCGAAGCCCGAGAAGGCGTACGGGTCTTCCTGCTCGGGCGCCTGCGGGTTGTCGGGCCGCCAGGCGGGCATCGACACGAGCCCCGGCTCGACCATCTCGTAGCCCTCGAAGAACTGACCGATCTCCTCGTGCGAGCGCATGATCAGCGGGTTGCGGATGTTCTTGTAGACGCCGACCGTGCCGGCCGCCTCCTCCTTGGGCAGCGGGATGCCCTCGTACGAGGCGTGGGTCAGGACGATCAGGCTGCCGGGGGCCAGCGCCTCGCGCAGTTCGGCGACCGCGGCGCGCGGGTCGTCGGCGTCCTCGATGAAGTGGAGCACCGCGACGAGCAGCAGGGCCACCGGGCGGTCCAGGTCGAGCAGTCCGGTGATCTGCGGGTTCGCCAGGATCTCCTTGGGGTTGCGCAGGTCGGCGGCGGCGATCACCGCGCGGTCGTTGCCCTCCAGCACGGCCTGGCTGTGGGCGACGGCGACCGGGTCGTGGTCGACGTACGCCACCTTGGCCGCGGGGTCGGCGGCCTGGGCGACCTCGTGGACGTTGCCGAAGGTCGGGATGCCGGAGCCGATGTCCAGGAACTGGTCGATGCCCGATGCGACGGCGTAGCGGACGGCGCGGCGCATAAAGGCGCGATTGGCCTGCATGATCTTGGGAAGGCCCGGGAGGAACTCCATGGCCTTGCGCGCGGCTTCCCGGTCCACCTCGAAATTGTGCGATCCGCCCAGATAGAAGTCGTACATGCGAGACACGCTCGGCACCGAAATGTCAATGCCCTGCGGTGCCCAGGCGGGACGCTCCATCGATGTCTCCAACAAGTCGCCACGGCGATCCGGCCATGTTCATGGTCAGTGTTGACCAGAGGCTACTGATCGACCGCCAAGAGAGCGAGTGGAAACGGAAATTAGCGATCCGTTATTGGTCACACTCCGGTGGCAACAACGGCCGATCCGTCGCTGCGCGTATGCGGACAGCGACGGACCGGCACTCCGGTCACCGTTTCCCGGTGATTCGGGGCTACTTGGGGCTCCTGGGTGTTTGTTCGGCGGGCCCGTGATTACTTGGGAGCGCCGACGAGTTTGGAATCGGGAGAAACGGCATACCAGGTGCCGCCGACGCCCTGTCCGTTCGTGTCGCCGGGCTTGGCGTCACCCGCGAAGGTGTAGATGGGCCAGCAGTCGATGGTCTGCTGCTTGATGCCGTCGGGGCGGTCGAAGGTGACGAATCCCTTCGTCGTCACACCGTCCACCGCATTTTTGGCCATGGGGGCCACTACCGGCCACTTCTTGAGGCAGTCGCCCGTGCACGCGGTCTTCATCGGCCAGGCGGAGTCCTTGGTGAAGCGGTAAACCGTCATACCTCGGCCGTCCACCACGATGTCGCCGAGTTCCGGGTCCTTGCGGACCGAAAGACCGGCGGGATCGGCCGGTTCGGCCGCGCCCGCGCTGTCGGCGTTCTTCGCCGCCTTCTTGCCGTCGGGGGCCGCGGCGAACCAGGTGCCGCCGACGCCCTGTCCGTTGACCTGGCCCGGGGCGGTGTCCTTCGCGTACCGGTACATCGGCCAGCCGTCGACGGTGAGTTGGCTGGTGCCGTCGGCGCGGCTGACCTCCCCGAGCAGGTCGGCGTCGGTGCCGGCCGCGGCGGTGGCGTTGCCCGCGGCGACCACCGGCCAGACCTTGGCGCATTCGCCCTCGCAGGCCGACTTCGGCGGGTTGGCGGTGTCCTTGTCGAAGCGGTAGAGCGTGAAGCCCTCGCTGTCGGTGAGGACCTTTCCGAGCTTCTTGCTGTCCTGGACGGCGAGTTGACCGGCTTCCTTCGGTTCCGCCGCCTCCGTGTCGGCCCCGGAGCCGTAGCCCCCGCCGGCCGATCCGTAACCGCTGTCGGCGGGCTGCTGGGCCGGGGCCGCGTTGCCCACCGCCTGGCCGTTGGGCGATGCGTCTCCCTGCTCCTGACCGCACGCCGTCGTGAGCGTCAACAGAGCCGCGGCGGTGACCGCGAGCGAGGCGTTGCGCCAGGTGTTCATGTCGACTCCCGTGGTGCTTCGTCGTATCGCTTCCGATGACGGCGCGGGACCGCGCCGTTCATGGCCCTAGGTACGGGGCGTCGGCAGGGTCGCGTTCAAAGGAGGACCGAGAAGAATTTCGGCGGTCGAAGATCGCGGGGCGAACACGGAGGCGAACACGGGCGCAAACACGAATGGCCGATTATCCCCACGATCAGGCGAATCACCCGGCGGAACCGCGTGTACCGCGGCGGTGTGGATCATGCTCCCGATCGTGTACGGATCACGCATCGCGCGGCTCACGACGGTCGCCGCACTCCTCTGGCTGACAGCCGTACCGCTGCCCGCGACCGCCGACAACTGCGCGGTGGCCTCGATCGGGCAGGGCGACGGCGGCTCCTCGGTCGCCGTGGCGGGCGACGGGGGCTGCGTCGCGGTCTCCGAGCCGGAGCCACCTCCGCCACCACCCCCACCGAAGCCACCGCCCCCGCCGCCGCCTCCTCCACCACCACCTCCCCCGCCGCCTCCACCGCCACCGCCCCCGCCTCCACCGCCTCCACCGGTGGTCGCGGAACCACCGCCTCCGCCACCACCGCCACCCCCGCCACCTCCGGCGCCCGCACCGCCACCGAAGCCCTCACCCTCGCCGAAGCCCCCGGCGCGGACCGAGTCTCCGCAACCCCGGGCCGTCGCCCTGCCGACGTACCGCAAACCGACCCGCAAACAGCCGAGGAGCGGGCCGTCACTGGTGTCGCTGACGCTGCTCATCACCGCCCCGGCGGTGTTCGCCGTCGCCGTACTGCGGCCGCGGTCAACCCGCTGACCAGGAGAGATGCATGTCCGAATGGCTCGTACTGAGCATTGCCATGGCGTCCGCCTGCGCGGTCGTCCTCACCATCGCCGTCCTGAACAACCGGCGCGTCGGGGATGACGACGACCCGTCCGAGACGCCCGACGTCATCGAGTACATGACGATGATGATCGGCGTGGTCTACGCGATCGTCCTGGGGCTCGCCATCGCCGGGGTCTGGGAGGGCCGCAGCGCCGCCCAGGAGTCCGTACGCATCGAGGCGCAGGCGCTGCACGAGGTGCAGGCGCGGGCCTCCGTCTACCCGGCCGAGGTCCGCGACCGTATCCGGGCGGACGTCGACGCCTATGTCAGCCATGTCGTCCACGACGAGTGGAAGGTGATGTCGGAGCGGAACACGCTGACCGAGCGCGGTACGCAGTTGCTGGACAGGGTGCGGGCGGACGTCACCGACTACGAACCGAAGACCGACCACGAGGGACAGGCGTACCAGCCGTTGGTCGACCAGGTGGCGGCGGCCGACGACGCGCGCAGTTCACGGGGGCAGAACGCCGGGGCGACGATGCCCGGGGTGGTCTGGTTCGGGCTGATCATCGGGGCGCTGGTGACCGTGGGGCTGATCTTCACCCTCCAGATCCGCAGAACCTTCCGCGAACTGCTCCTGGCGGGCCTGTTCAGCGCGCTGATCGCCTTTCTGCTCTTCCTGATCTGGGACTTCGACGCGCCCTTCGGCCGGGGTATCTCGGCCACCGCCGAACCGTTCCTCGACATGTTCCCGGGGGCCGTCCGCTGACCGCCCGCTCCCCCGGCCGGTGAGGCGCGCTGTGCGCCGGCCGGGGGACACCGCTGACCCATTCGCCGGACCCCGATCGCGGGCCGGGGGGACCCCTCCTAGCGTGTCGGGCATCGAGGTGCATTTTTCCTGCTATGTGGAAATTGGTTCCGCAGCTGCCCCTCGGGGAACCCGGAGGATCCACCATGCGCGCGATACGTGTCGCACCGCTCGCCCTGCTCGGCGCCAGTGCTCTGACGCTGCTGGCCCCGTCCGCCGCCTTCGCCGCGCCGGACGGGGCCTCCAGCACGTTCAATCCGACGATCAGCCCGTCGGTCATCGCACCGGGCGGCCGGGTCACCCTCGGCGCCGGTGGCTGCACGGGCGAGACGACCGTCAGCTCGGGCATCTTCGACACCGTCACCATCCCGAGCGGCAGCACGACGGCCACCGCCACCGTCGACACGGACGCCCGCCGGGGCGCCGTCTACGCGGTGACGTTCGCCTGCGGCTCCACGGGCACCTCCCGGAACGTCAACCTGACCATCACCGGCGGCGCCACGAGCACCCCCACCCCCACGCCGACCCCCACCACGGTCCCGACCGCCAGCTCGACGGCCCTCGTGCCGGGCGGCGTACGCGGTGGCCTGGGCGGAAGCTCCGGCACCACCGACACGGTGGAGGTCGCCGCCGGTGCGGCCCTGGTGGTCGGGGCGGCCTCGGGCGCCCTCTACTTCGCGCGTCGCCGCTCCGCCGACCGCCGCCACTGACCGCGAGCATGCGGCGCACGACAGTCGCCCCGGGTCCTGATCCAGGACTCGGGGCGACGGGCGTATCGGGCCGGGCGGGAGGTTCGACGCCTTAGAACGCCGCATGGCTCGTCCGCCGGCGCCGGACGAGGAAGACCGCGCCGCCGACGGCCGCAGCGGCCACCAGACCGCCGCCGACCTGCATCTCCACGGAGCTCGGGCCCATCGTGCCGCCGAGCCCGCCCTGCGCGCCGTTGCCGGCGAGCACGGTGAACTTGTGCGTCGCGATCCGGTCGTTGTCGTTGCACTTCACCGAGAGGTGGTACTGCCCCGGCGTGGTGTTGTCCCGGACCCGGGCATGGGCGTAGTTGGTGCCGTCACCCGCGGAGAGGGTGGTCGTCGGGAACGCGTTCGACCAGACCTTGCCGCCGTGGCCGCAGCCCTGCGCGGTGATCTTCACCGTGCCGCCCTGGTGGACGGACTGAGGGTTGACGGCGACGTTGACCGGGCCGTTGGTGGCCGCGGCCATGGGGGCCGCGAGCCCGACGGCCGCGAAAGCGGTCGCGGTGACCGCGAGAGCGCGTGAAGCACGCATCGTGTGAACCTCCAGCGGGAAACGCCCCCGGGGGCTTGTCCCCCGGGCTGGATCGACGAGAACGTCTCCCATGACGAACACTCACCAGCCGACCGACGACTCGCACTTCGGCACTGCTCCACCCCGGTGACGCGACACGCCGTACGAAAACCCTCGAACCTGACGGATCCGCAGGTCACAGACCGTCAGAACTTTTATCTGCTCATTACTCCGATGGGCAGTCATCCGGTGGACCCCCGCCCCGGCCGCCACCCGTTCGCCCCTCTCTGATCGCCGCCCGGACCCGGCGCCCTTAGCGTTCACAGCGTCGCGACGAAGGGAGAACCATGGGCCGGGACTACGCTGGCGCCGAGCGGACCAGACGTGTGCCATGGGGTGCGATCGCCCTGGTGCTGCTCAGCGGCCTCGCCCTCATGCGCAACGGCACGGAGTTCGGGGAGGCGGGCCCGCCGCAGCCCGCCGCGGCCGCCTCGCTGGACCTGGGCAAGGACACGGCGGGACCGCCGGTGGAGGGCGAGCCGGTGCAGCCGCTGCCGTACGCCCCGGCCTCGCGCGTGAAGATCGGCTCCATCGACGTGGACGCCCCGGTCATCGACGTCAATCTGGACGCCAACGGGTGGATCGACGCCCCGCCCGCCGAGGACCCCAACCTCGCCGGCTGGTACCAGAACGGCATCGCCCCCGGTCAGAAGGGCACCGCCGTGGTCGTCGGCCATGTCGACAACATGTCGGGGCCCGCGGTCTTCTACGGCCTCGGCTCGCTCCAGAAGGGCCACCGCGTCGAGGTCTCCCGCTACGACGGCCGGGTCGGGATCTTCGAGGTGTACGGGGTGGAGGTCTTCGCCAAGAACGACTTCCCCGGCGCCCGGGTCTACGGCGACACCGGCCACGCGGAGCTGCGGGTCATCACCTGCGGCGGCGGCTACTCCAAGGCCGGCGGCTACGACGGCAATGTGGTGGTCTTCGCCCGGCTGGTCGACACCCGCTGACCCGAAGCGCCCCCATGGCTGTGCCCCCGGCGGACCGCCGGGGGCACAGTCATGTGCGAGCGGGCGCTCCCGGGCTCAGACGCGGTGCGGCACCGTGATGCGGTAGCCGGAGTCCAGCAGCCGGGGCAGATAGCGGCGCAGGGCCGCGACGCTCTGCGACCGGTCGCCGCCCGCGTCGTGCGAGAGGACGACGACGCCGGGCGCCGCCCCGTCCAGCACCCGGCGGACGATCGTGCCGGTCCCCGGTGTCTTCCAGTCGAGCGTGTCCACGGTCCAGGCCATCGGCTCCATGCCCAACTCGGCCCCGATCTCGAAGGAGTTGCGGTTCCACGCACCGTACGGGGCGCGGTACCACAGCGGTGCGGTCCCGAGCGCCCGGTCCACCACCTCGCTGGTCCGTCCCAGTTCGTCGCGGATCGCGGAGCGCGAGAGCTTCGGGATCAGCGGGTGGCTCCAGGTGTGGTTGCCCACCACATGGCCGTCGTCGGCCATCTCGCGCAGCAGGTCCGCGTTGCCTTCGGCCATCTCGCCGCAGACGAAGAACATCGCGCGGACCGAGTGTTCGCGCAGGGTCGCCAGGATGCCCGGGGTGTAGCGCGGGTCGGGGCCGTCGTCGAAGGTGAGGACCATCGAGTGCCCGAGCTCGGGAAGGTGCTCGAAGGGCCGGGTGCGCACGGGCGGCCGGGCCGGTCTGTACCGGGGCGGGGTGTTCGCGGTCATGGGGTCGAGCCGGTACGGGGAGGGCCGGCCGCGGACCTGTCCGGGAGGTCCCGCGGCCGCGGCGGGCGGAGTGCCCGCGGTGCGTGCGGGGCGGCTGGGCGTCGACGCCGGATCGGCGGCGATCAGATGCACGGCGGTGGCGGCTCCGAGGCCGAGGGCGACCCTCAGCAGGGTGCGGCGCTCGGGTCCGGTGTGATCACTTCTCATGGCCAACTGCTCGCACGGCCGGACGTCCGCTCCGGCCGTCGACACGGAGGCCGACACGGACGCCGACCGTTTTGTACCCGATCGACGCAGTATGTTCATCTTCCCCGGAGCCCGTCGCCGTCCCGGATCGGCGCCCTCCGGACGAGCCGATAGCCTCGGAGCCGTGACAGAGCAGCAGCCTCATCAGTTCGAACGCGGTACGGACGGCCCCAAGGTGATCGTCGCGGGGCTCGACGGCTCCGATTCGTCGATGCGCGCGGCGGCCTACGCCGCCGGACTCGCCCGGCGGCAGAACGCCATGCTGGCCCTGGTGTACGTCCAGCCGGTCCTGACGGCGGGCGCCGCGCTGGGCGTGCCGGTGGGCGACACCACGGGCGAGGTCGCGGAGGACCTGGCCGCCGAGATCCGCGCGGCGACCGAGCGCTTCAGTGACGCCTGGGACATGCGCTGGGAGTTCCACACCTTCCGGGGCGACCCCTACAACGGCCTGGTGACGGCGGCCGACGAGCTGAAGGCGGACGCGGTGGTGGTCGGGGCCTCGGAGTCGGCCGGGCACCGCTTCATCGGTTCGGTCGCCGTACGCCTGGTGAAGGCGGGGCGCTGGCCGGTCACCGTGGTGCCGTAGGGGCGCGTGCGGCTACTTGCCCATGAGGAGCCCGTCCTTGTCCGCTCCCCGGCCGAGCACCACGGTACGGATGCGGTCGCGGATCTCGCGGAGGTGCTCGGCCCCTTCGTCGGAGGAGTCGAGGGAGGCGTTGAGGTTGACGGCGCGTCCGGTGGCGGTGTCGTACCACTGCGGCACGAACTCCGCTTTCTTCACGGTCCAGCGCTCTCCGGGTTTCGCGGGCGGCGCGAAGGTGAAGCGGCCCATCGAGCTCTGGTTGCCGCGCGGGTCCTGGGCCCCCTCGTAGTTGATCATCGCTCCGGCGATCTGGTCGCCCATGCCGTAGACGACCCAGGTGCCGTTGACCTTCTCGTACGCCTGCGGCACATGGGCGTGGGTGCCGATGATCAGGTCGATGTCGGGGCGGCCCCGGTCGCTGGAGGCGGTGAGCCGCCGGGCCAGCTCCAGCTGTTGTGCGTCGGGCTCGTCCTGCCATTCGGTGCCCCAATGGGCGGAGAGGACGACGACATCGGCCCCGGCGCGCCGGGCCGCCCGCGCCTCCTCGATGATTCTGTGCTCGTCGGTGACATTGACCGTCCAGGGCCGGCCGGCGGGCAGCGGGATGTCGTTGGTGCCGTAGGTGTACGCGAGGTGGGCGACCTTGGCCGCGCCCTTGCCCGGCCCGGCGGGCAGGATCGTGGGCCGGGCGGCCTCGGCGGCCGTACGGGCGGAGCCCGCGTGCCGGATGCCCGCCTCGTCCAGCGCTCCGAGGGTGCGCGAGACTCCCTCGGCCCCGTCGTCGAGCGTGTGGTTGGAGGCGGTGGAGCAGGAGTCGAACCCGGTGGTGCGCAGGGCGGCGGCGACCTCGGGCGGCGACTTGAAGCTCGGGTAGCCGGTGTAGGGGCCGCCCTCCTTCCCGTACACCGTCTCCATATGGCAGAACGCCAGGTCCGCGCCGGAGACGGCCGGGGCGACGCCCGCCAGCATCGGGGCGAAGTCGTAACCGGCTCCGTCCGCGTCGGCGGCGGCCTGGTCGATGACGGAGGAGTGCGGCAGGACGTCGCCCGCGGCCAGCAGCGTGAACGGGCGCGGCCCGTCGGCGTCCTGGCCGCCCGCGCCCCGGGCGGCGGCGGGCGGTCCGCTCGGTGCGGGGGCCGGGTGCTGCTGCCCGGTGCAGCCGGTGGCCGCGGCGAGCAGAAGGGCGAGGGCGGCCACGGCGCCCGGTCGGATGCGCTGCGTCATCTGCTCGACTCCATGTTCGGATGGATACGACCATCCGACTACACAGATCTTCATACCGGATAAGCAAGGAGCATTGCCGCGTACCTAGCTGAACTGGTCGTACCGGCCGACCCCGACGGCCCTTCGACCGTTCACCGCACCATTCGCCGCACTGAGCGACCGCTCGTCGCACGCCTCGGTGCACCGCCTGTTCCCGCGCCGCCGAATGCGTTCGGATACGCCAGTCGGCAACGAGGCCGTCAGGGGCCTCGGCGGGAGAGGACGTTCATGAACACCACGACGACGACCGACGAGCGGACCCTCGCGGAGTTGCAGCGGGAACACGGCCCCGCCCTGTTCCACTTCCTCCTCGGCCTGACCTTCGGGGACCGGCAGCGGGCCGAGGACCTGGTGCAGGAGACCCTCGTACGCGCCTGGCAGCATCCCGAGGCCTTCGACGCGCCCTACGACTCGATGCGGCCGTGGCTGTTCACCGTCGGCCGCCGCCTCGCCATCGACGCGCGGCGCTCCCGCCAGGCCCGCCCGGTCGAGGTCAGCGACACGGTGCTGGAGAGCACCCCGGACGCCCTGGACACCGCCGACCGTGCCGTGCGCGCCCTGGACGTCCGCGAGGCGGTCCGCACCCTCAGCCCCGAGCACCGCGCGGTGCTGGTGCAGATCTACTTCCGCGGGCTGAGCGTCGGCGAGACGGCCACGGTGCTCGGCATCCCCGCCGGGACCGTCAAGTCCCGTTCGTACTACGCCCTGCGGGTCCTCTCCCGCACCCTGCCCGGCTACTCCCGCAGGTCCTCGGCCCGGAGCAGCGCCAGCAGGGCGGAGGCCTCGGCCACCTCCACATAGACCCGGGCGCAGGCGTCGCAACCCTGGAGATGGCGGGCGACCCGGCAGGCCTCCTCCACGTCCAGGGCGTCCAGGACGTACGCGCCCAGCAGCAGGCGCACATGCGGGTCGTCGCCGGGGTCGGCACTCATTCACAGCCTCGTATCTCCTGGGCGATCCTCCCCTTCTGCCCACGCGGGGCGCCCGCCCCCGGTTCAATGCTGCGTGAAGCCCGGTACCGAGCACGGAAAGAGGCGAGACGGGATGCGTCCCGAGGATACGGATGGGACCGGCGGGAACGGGCTCCAGGTGCCGATGACCTGGCTGTCCACCGAGTACATCGCCGACGAGCTGTTACGGACCGGCGATCTGATGGAACCGTCGACGCTGGAGTTCCGGGCCGGCCGCGACGCGCTCGCGCTGACGATGTTCCTGTGCGCGTTCCCCGGGGACACCTCCGCCGCCCGGGCCCTGCCCGAACGCCGGGTCGACGAACTGCGGATGCTCACGGCGTACGAATGCACCTGGCGCAGCTGGGTCTGCGAGCGGCTGGCGGAGGCAGGACGGTGCGCCGCGCCCGGCGATCCCGATCTGGCGCTGGCACGGGCGACCTGGCGCTGGCTGGAGGAGACCGAACTGCTCGCGGCGGACCTGGACGCGATCGGCCCCGCATCCTGGGAGCCGTCGGCCGAAGCGGCGGAGGAGGGCGAGGTCCGGGTCTGGACGCCCGCCTGGCAGCTCGGGCTGCCGCTGGGACATCTGGCCGTCCATCTGTGCTGACGGCCCCTCCTTTCGGAGCTTGAGCACCACTCCTCAGGAACCGTGCACGCCCGCACGGTACTTGGGCAGCCGCAGCGTGATCTTCATGCCCGCCCCGACCCCGGTCTCGATGACGAGGCCGTAGTCGTCGCCGTAGACCTGGCGCAGCCGCTCGTCCACGTTGAGCAGCCCGATACCGGTGGACGTACCGCCCTCGCCGCGCAGGATCTGTCGCAGCCGCTCGGGGTCCATGCCCGTTCCGTCGTCCTCGATGACCACCTCGGCCTCCGAACCCGCGTCCAGGGCGCTGATGGTGATCCGGCTGCGGGTGACCGCCCCTTCGAGTCCGTGCTTGACGGCGTTCTCCACCAGCGGCTGGAGGCACAGGAACGGCAGCGCGACCGGCAGCACCTCGGGGGCGACCTGGAGGGTCACGGCGAGGCGTTCGCCGAAGCGGGCGCGGACGAGGGCCAAGTACTGGTCGATGGAGTGCAGTTCGTCCGCGAGCGTGGTGAACTCCCCGTGCCTGCGGAACGAGTAGCGGGTGAAGTCGGCGAATTCCAGCAGCAGTTCGCGGGCCTCCTCGGGGTCGGTCCGGACGAACGAGGCGATGGCGGCGAGCGAGTTGAAGATGAAGTGCGGGGAGATCTGCGCCCGCAGGGCCTTGATCTCGGCCTCGATCAGCTGGGTGCGGGAGCGGTCCAGCTCGGCCAGTTCCAGCTGGACGCAGACCCAGCGCGCCACCTCCCCCGCCGCCCGGGCCAGCACCGCCGACTCGCGCGGGGCGTAGGCGACGAGCGCGCCCAGGACCCGGTTCTCCACGGTGAGCGGCACGGCGACGGCCCAGCGCAGCGGACAGTCCAGATCGGCGCAGCCACTGTCGAAGGCGGTGCCCCGGCCGTTGTCCAGCAGCACCTTCAGGTGCTCCATCACGTCCTTGCCGTGGTGGTGCCCGGCCCCGTCCCAGATCAGCACCCGCTCCCGGTCGGTGAGGCAGAGGGCGTCGGTGCCGAGCAGCGAGCGCAGCCTGCGGGCGGAGCGCCGGGCGCTCTCCTCGGTGAGCCCGGCCCGCAGCGGCGGGGCGGCCAGCGACGCGGTGTGCAGGGTCTCGAACGTGGCGTGCTCGACGGGTGTGCCGACGTCGCTGGGGCGCAGCGGGCGGGCGGTGCGGCGGCCCAGCCAGAACCCGGTGCCGAGCAGCAGCGCGACCAGCACGACGAGGACGGCGATGGCGGCCCCGGTCATCGTTCCCTCACCGTGCCGCGCGCCGACGTCAGGGCCTCGGGCAGGTGGAAGCGGGTCATGGCGGCGTTGGTGCCCGGGGGTATCCGCCCCGGGGTGGCGAGCGAGACGAGGATCATCGCGAGGAACCCCACGGGGACGGACCAGACGGCGGGCCAGGCGAGCAGGGCGTGCGGCCAGCCCGGTGGGCGTACGGCTCCGCTGACGGTGATGGCCACCGCGAGGAGCGCGGACCCGCCGCCGAGCAGAAGCCCCGCGACGGCCCCGGGCGGGGTGAGCCGTCGCCACCAGATGCCGAGGACGAGCAGCGGGCAGAAGGAGGAGGCGGAGACGGCGAAGGCCATGCCCACCGCGTCGGCCACCGGCACCCGGCTCACCAGCAGGGAACCGGCGAGCGGCACGGCGATGGCGAGGACGGTGGCGAGCCGGAAGTGCCGTACCCCGCGCGAGGGCAGCACGTCCTGGGTGATGACCCCGGCGACCGCCATGGTGAGCCCGGAGGCGGTGGACAGGAACGCGGCGAAGGCCCCGCCGGCGATCAGCGCGCCGAGAAGATCGCCGCCGAGTCCGCCGATGACCTCGGCGGGCAGCAGCAGAACGGCGGCGTCCGCGTCTCCCCCGTACCGCAGTTCGGGTGTGTAGAGCCGGCCGAGCGCCCCGTAGATCGGCGGCAGCAGATAGAAGAGACCGACCAGGGCGAGGACGGCGACGGTGGTACGGCGGGCGTCGCGGCCGTTGGGGCTGGTGTAGAAGCGGACGACGACATGCGGCAGGCCCATGGTGCCGAGGAAGGTCGCCACGATCAGCCCGTACGTCGCGTAGAGCGGATGGTCGGCGCGGAAGACGGCGAGCTGGTCGTCGAAGCTGACCCGGGGCCGGCCGTCGCCCTGCCAGGCGAGGACCAGGAAGAGAGCCGGCACCAGCAGGGCGGTGAGCTTCAGCCAGTACTGGAAGACCTGGACGAAGGTGATGGAGCGCATGCCGCCGGCGGCGACGGCGGCGGTCACGACGGTGGCGACCAGGACGTCGCCGAGCCAGCCGGGCGCGCCGGTGAGGATCTTCAACGTCAGCCCGGCGCCCTGGAGCTGCGGTACGAGGTAGAGCCAGCCCGCGCCCACGACCAGCGCGCTGACCAGGCGGCGGACCTGCCGTGATTCGAGCCGGCCCTCGGCGAAGTCCGGCAGGGTGTACGCCCCCGAGCGGCGCAGCGGCGCGGCGACGAAGACCAGGAGCACCAGATATCCGGCGGTGTAGCCCACCGGGTACCAGAGCATGTCGGGGCCGTGGACGAGGACGAGCCCGGCGACGCCGAGGAAGGAGGCGGCGGAGAGGTATTCGCCGCTGATCGCGGCGGCGTTGAGGCGGGGGCGGACGGTGCGGGAGGCGACGTAGAAGTCGGAGGTCGTACGGGAGATGCGCAGGCCGAAGCCGCCGACGAGGACGGTGGCGAGGACGACGAGGGCGACGGCCACCCAGGACGCCATGTGGTCGGGGGCGCTCACGGGGCGGGGCGGCCCTCCACCAGCCGGGCGAAGTCGCGTTCGTTGCGCTCGGCCCGGCGGACGTACCACCAGGCGGCGAGGGTGAGCGGCGGGTAGGTGGCGAAGCCGAGGACCGCCCAGACCAGGGCGGAGCTGTTCAGCGCGGCGAAGAGGAGCGGGAGGGTGCCCGCGACGAGGGCGAGGACGCCGAAGACGGTGAGCCCGGCGCGCAGCTGGCCGCGCATCAGCGAGCGCACATAGGCACCGCCGAGGGCGGTCTGCTCGTCGATCTCCGACTGGGTGCGGTAGCGGGGCAGCGGGCGCACCCGCCGCGGCTCCCCCGTGACCACTTCGCGCCGGGGCGTTGGCTCTGCGGACATGGGCTCGGAGTGTAGGCGTCGCCGGGTGGTGCTGGGAAGGGATCGAGGGAGGTCGCCCCAGGTCAGCGGCGGCCCACCCGGTCCTGCGGCAGCGGCTCCGTGCCGTCGTTCAGCGGCCGCCCTGGCGCATCAGGAGGTCGCGCAGGGCGCGGGTGTGGCGGCGGCTGACGGCGAGCTCGGCCTCGCCGATGCGCACGCTCATGCTGCCCGCGTCCAGGCGCAGTTCGTCGATCCGGTTCAGCGCCACGAGGTGGCGGCGGTGGATCCGGACGAAGCCGCGCGAGCGCCAGCGCTCCTCCAGGGTGGTGAGCGGGATGCGGACGAGATGGCTGCCGCCGGCGGTGTGCAGGCGGGCATAGTCTCCTTGCGCCTCGGCGTACGCGATCTCGTCGATCGGGATGAAGCGGATGACGCCGCCGAGCTCGACCGGGATCTGGTCGCCCGCGCTGTCGTGGACCGGTGCGGACCGGTCCCCCACCTGCTCGGCGACCCGGCGGACGGCCTCGGCGAGGCGTTCGCGGCGGACCGGTTTGAGGACGTAGTCGACGGCCTTGAGGTCGAAGGCGTGGACGGCGAAGCCCTCGTGCGCGGTGACGAAGACGATGAGTGGGGGCGCGGCGAATCCGGCGAGGAGCTGGGCGACGTCGAGTCCGGTGAGGCCGGCCATGTGGATGTCGAGGAAGACCACGTCGATGGCGGACGGGTCGTCGGGGCCGGCGTCCACCGCGCCGCCGATGCGGCGCAGTGCCTCGGTCGCCCCGGTGGCGCCCTCGGCGCTGCGGACCCGGGGATCGGCGCGCAGGAGGTAGAGAAGTTCCTCCAGGGCGGGTTGTTCGTCGTCGACGGCGAGTACGCGCAGCATGAGGCCGGAGTTTAGGGGGTGCGGGGCCCTATGGCTTGAGTGAATCCCGGCTTGTTCCCGTACCGCAGTACATGCAGACGACCGAACCCCACATCCGGGTGGGGGCCTATGCCCTGGGCGTGCTCGGGAGCACCGACACCTTCCGGTTCGAGGAGCATCTGGGGGACTGTCCCGGGTGCCGTGAGCGGGCTCGGGAGTTCGCCGGGGTGCGGGACGGTCTGGCGGTGGCGGGGCCTCCGGTGGCCCCGGGGCCCGGTCTCGCGGAGCGTCTGACGGCGGTGGTGGCGGCCGCGCGGCGCAGGGCGGGGCGGCGGCGGCTCGCGCTGGTGGCGGCCGCGGCCGTGCTGGCGGTGGGCGGTCCCGCGTGGGTGGCCGGTGTCTCGGGCGGCCCGGCGGACGGGGCGGATGTGCAGCGGTGGTCCGGGAGCGACGGGGCGTCGGGGGTGGCGGCGGTGGTGACGGCCGCGGGGCGCGAGTGGGGGACGGCGGTGGCGCTGGAGGTGGCGCGGGTTCCGGTGGTGGGGGTGTGCGCGCTGGTCGCGGTGGGCCGGGACGGCAGCGAGGAGACGGTGGGCAGCTGGTCGGCCGGGGGCGCGGGCGAGGGGCCGGTGGAGGTGTCGGGCGGGGCGGCGCTGCGGCCGGAGGGCATCGACCACTTCGAGGTGCGGACGGCGGGCGGGCGGCGGCTGGTGACGGTGACGCGGTGAGCCGGGGGGTGTGGCTGAGGGTGCGGTGGGCCTGGGCGGTCACTTCAGGAACTTGGAGAGCCTGCGGTCCGCGAGCGGCTTTCCGCCGGTCTGGCAGGTCGGGCAGTACTGCAGCGAGGAGTCGCTGAAGGAGACCTCCAGGATGGTGTCCCCGCAGACCGGGCAGGCTTCTCCGGTACGTCCGTGGACCCGCATCCCGCTCTTCTTCTCGGCCTTGAGCTTCCCGGCCTCCACCCCGCTGGAGCGGGCCACAGCGTCCTTCAGCGTGGTGCGCAGCGCGGTGTACAGGCGGGTGACGTCGTCCTCACCGAGGTCGGCGGTCCGTTTGAACGGGGACATCTTCGCGACGTGCAGGATCTCGTCGCTGTAGGCGTTGCCGATGCCCGCGATGAGCGACTGGTCGCGCAGCGCGCCCTTGATCTGGCGGCGCTCCCCCGCGAGCAGCGCGGCGAACGCGTCGCGGTCGAAGGCGTCGGCGAGGGGGTCCGGACCGAGGCGGGCGATGCCGGGGACGTCCATGGGGTCGTGGACGAGGTGGACCGAGAGGCGCTTCTTGGTGCCCATCTCGGTCAGGTCGAAGCCGTCGCCGTCCGCGGTCACCAGCCGTAGGGCGAGGGGCCCCTTCCCGGGGCGGGGCGGGGCGGCCGGGAAGGAGTCCTTCCAGCGGAGCCAGCCGGCCCGGGCGAGGTGGGTGCAGAGGTGGAGCCCGCCCGCTTCGATGTCGAGGAACTTGCCGTGCCGGGCGACCGAGGTGACGGCTCGGCCGTCCAGCGCGGAGAGCGGCGGGTCGTAGGTCTTCAGGACGCTGATCGCCAGCGGGAGGACGCGGGCGATCTCCTTGCCGACCAGATGGTCGTCGAGGAAGACCCGCAGGGCTTCGACTTCCGGCAGTTCGGGCATGGCTCAAGACTGCCGCAGCCCGTGGGCGGCTGCCTGTCAGGACACCGGCGTGCGGTCCGTGCCGGTGACGACGGCGTACAGCTCGGTGAACTCCTCCTGGACGGCCTCGGCGAGCCGGTCCAGATCGGGCAGCGCCTTGCCGTCGGCCACCAGGCCCACATGCACCCGCCCGCCGTAGGTGGACAGGGCGACCGCCAGGGACTGGCCCCGGGCCAGCGGCGCCATGGGGTAGAGGGCGGTCAGCGGGCAGCCGCCCAGCGAGAGCGCGGAGCGGGGCAGCGGCACGCTGGTGACCAGCACATCGAACAGCATGCGGGCCGCGTTGGCCGCCAGCGGTGCGCCGAACCGGTGGGCCAGCGGTGGCAGTTGGTCGGCGAGTACGGCGACGGCTCCGGCGCCCTTGAGCGGGCCGGCCGCCTTGTTGCGGTCCATCGCGGTCCGGACCGCCCGGAGCCGCTCGCGCGGGTCGGCCGCGGTGACCGGCAGGCCGAGCAGATAGGCGGAGAGCCGGTTGCCGGAGGCGGCGGTACCGCCGGGCCGCCGCCGGGAGACGGGGACCAGGGCGCGCGGGTCGGCGGCGGGCAGCGGCTCGCCGCGCCCGGCCATCCAGCGGCGCAGCGCCCCGGCGACGACGGCGAGCAGGATGTCGTTGGCGGTGCCGCCCTCGGCCCGCCGGATCCGCTGGAGGTCTCCGGCGTCGAGGTCGGCGGTGGCCAGCCGGCGGGTGCCGCTGGAGGGCGCGGTGAGGGCGGAAGGGCCCCACAGGTCGAGGCGGCCGGCGCGGACGACGGAGGCGCCCACGCCGAGGGCCCGGCCGACCTCGCCGATCCGCCCGAGCGCCATGCCCGCCATTTCGCGGGGGTCGGGCAGCCAGGAGCGGGGCGGGACGGCGGGGCGGCCCCGGGCGGCGGTGCGGGCGCTGGTGACGGCGGCGATCTCGTCGAAGATCCCGGCCCCGATGGCGACCGCCCGCATCCCGTCGGCCAGGGCGTGGTGCAGCTTGACCAGGACGGCGAAGGGCCCGCCGTCCGCCCCGCCGATGAGATACATCCGCCAGGGCGGCAGGCCCCGGCCGAGCGGTCGCTCCATCAGTTCACCGGCCAGCCGGGTGGCCTCCGCCATGAAGTCGCCGTCGGCCACGACGACGCGTTCGACGTGCCGGTGCACGTCGAAGCCCTTGTCCACGGTCCAGGCCTTGCCGCCGACCGGCAGCAGGACGTCCCGTACGCACATGCGCAGCCGGGGGATCGCGGCGGCGCGGGTCCCGAGCAGGTCGAGGATCTTCTCCGGTCCGGCGCCGGGGGCCGGGGCGAAGACGGCGAGCGCGCCCAGGTGCATCGGATGGGCATCCGATTCGAGGTGCCAGAAAGCCAGATCGAGCGGGGCGAGTAGCTCGGTACCCAACGGGGGCCTCTTGTCGTCGAAGGCGGCAGGGCCGGGTGCGGCCGGTGCCCCGCAGTCAATCCTTTGCGGTCGGTTACGGTCAAGCACAGACATGTTACGTACTGTTACGTCGATGTGCGGGGTTCAGCGGGCCGGGATGAGGAACTCGCACCAGACGCATTTGCCGCTGCCCCGCGACTCCACGCCCCAGACATCGGCCAGCCGGTCGACCAGCATGAGGCCGCGCCCCGACACCCCGGACTCCCCGGCGTCGCGCCGCCGGGGCAGCGCGCTGGAGCGGTCCTCGACATCGACGCGCAGACGTCGCTCGGTCCCGGCGAGCACCCGGATCGTCACGACCGCGCCGCCGTCGGTGTGCATGAGCGCGTTGGTGATCAGTTCGTCGGCCGCGAGCTCGATCTCGTCGGCCCGGTCCTTCGCCCCCCAGGCCCGGACCGCGGCGCGGATCATGTGCCGGGACGAGCTCAGCGCCTCGGGGTCGTTCTGGGCGACGTGCTGCTGGAGCCGGCCGCCCGGCTGCGGGGCGTGCGCGGCGCGGCGGCGCAGCAGCAGGACCGCGACATCGTCCTGGCCGCCGCGCCCGTCGACGGCGTCGCAGAGCTGGTCGGCCAGTTTCTGCAGGTCGTGGGGGCCGTTGGTGACCAGGGTGGTGAGCAGCTGCATGCCTTCGTCGAGGTCGGAGCCCGGCAGCTCGACCAGGCCGTCGGTGAACAGGATCATCGTCTGGCCGGGGTCCAGCTCGACGGTGGAGACCGGGTACTCCAGCCGGCCGAACTCCGCCGAGAGGCCGAGCGGCAGGCCGCCGTCGGACGGCATCCTGCGGCAGCTCCCGTCCACGTCCCGCACCAGCGGGTCGACGTGTCCGGCGCGGACCACCTGGACGACGCCGGTGGTGAGGTCCACCTCGGCGTAGGTACAGGTGGCGAAGCGGTCGGTGTCCAGTTCATGGAGGAAGACGGAGGCGCGCGCCATCACCGTGGCGGGGCTGTGCCCCTCAGCGGCGTACGCGCGCAGGACGATCCGGAGCTGCCCCATGACGGCGGCGGCGTGGGTGTCGTGCCCCTGGACGTCCCCGATGACGGCGCCGACCCGGCCGCCGGGCAGCGGGATCAGGTCGTACCAGTCGCCGCCGATGTCGCGGCCGAGGCGGGCCGAGCGGTAGCGGACGGCGACCTGCGCCCCGGGCACGGACGGGATCCGGCGCGGCAGCATCGCCTGCTGGAGGCCCTCGGCGAGGTCGTGCTCCTGTTCGTAGAGCATGGCGCGCTGGAGGCTCTGGGCGATCGAGGTGCCGAGCGCCATCAGCAGATTGCGCTCGTCGGCGGTGAAGCCCGCCTTGTCCCGGTAGAGGAGGCCGAGCGCGCCGATCGGGCGGGCCTGGGCGATCAGCGGCATATAGGCGGCGGAGGTGATCCCGAGGTGGCTGATGTTGGGCCACAGGACCGGGTAGGAGGCGGCGAAGTCCTCGGCGGACTCGATGAAGCGCGGGGACAGGGTGCGGACCACTTCGCTCATCGGGTACTGCTCGTCCACCCGGGTGTACCGGGTGCCGGGGACGTACGCGCCTTCGGGGCCGTCGGCCACCAGGTGGATGCGGCCGGACTCCAGCAGGCCCATGACGAGGCTGGTGGCTCCGAGGTGGGCGAGCCCCTGGGAGTTCTTGAGGACGGCGATGACGTCCTTGACCGTACGGGCGTGGGCCAGCGCGGCGGTGGTGCCCTCGACCAGGCTGGTGCGCTGGCGGCGCTCCTCGTCCAGCTCGTGCCGGGCGGTGGAGTCGGCCAGCTCCTGGGTGGCGTCACGGACGATCCCGATGATGCGGCGCGGGCGGCCGGTCCCGTCCCGACGGACGAAGCCCTGGGTGTGGGTCCAGCGCAGGGTGCCGTCGCGCCGCAGGATCCGGAAGTACGCGCCGTAGTTGGTGCGGCCGCTCTTCAGGGCGTGCGAGACCATCCCGTCCAGCCGCTGGGCCTCGTCCGTGGGCACGCGCGGCGACAGCGAGGCCGGCCGGTCGTCGTACTCGTCCGGGGTCAGGTCGAACACGTCCAGGGCGGCCTGGTCCATGTGCATGAGGCCGGTGTCGAGATCCCAGTCGAAGCTGCCCATACGGTTCAGGGCGAGGCTGAGGTCCGGGTGGGCGGGCCAGTCGTCGGGGAGTGACAGGGCACCCGCTACCCGATCATCCATATCGGCCACTCTGCCACCATTTGTCTGATTCTTCGACTGGTTCTACGGCGCTCGGGTCAGCCGGCGAACACGTCGCCGAGGCCCGCCTCCATGGGCTCGTCCGACCCGTCCGGCCCGATGGGCCCGTCGGGCACCACGGGCTCCTCCGGTTCGGCGGGGAAGACCTGGGTCGGCTCGGGCGCGACGTCCGGGTCGCCCTCCTCGTAGTCCCACGGCTCCTCGGGCGGCGGGTCGCCGAAGTCGTCGGAGGACTCATCGGGGCCGGGGTCCGTCGGCGCCTGCGGCTCGGAGGGCGCCGGGTCGGACGGCGGCGAGTCCGGGGGCGCGGACTCGGTGGGCCGGCCGGGCGACGGGAAGAGCAGGTCGGCATCGGGCTCGAACGGCGGCGGGTCGTCCGGCGCGCGGTCGCGGCCGCCGCTGTCGCCCATGGCCCGCTCGATCCAGCTGTTGTCGTCGGCGTTCACGATGATGAGGCTGGTGGCCGCCTTGACGCCGGGCTCGATGGCGAGGATGCGCGCGGGGTCGTAGCCGGGCCAGCGCTCTCCGCGATGGGCGACCTTCCCGTCGGCGACCACGGGCGGGCCCAGCGGGTTGCCGCAGGCGCAGCGGACGCGGGGCATTCCCCGGCTGTCGACCAGGACGGCGGTGCCCGCCTGGAGCACGGCCTGGAAGGCGGTGGCGGAGCCGGCGCTGTAGCCGTGGTTGGTGACCTGGGCGTCGGCGCGCAGGACGACCGGGGTGAGGGACTTCAGATAGCCGGGGATCTGTACGGCCTCGATGCCCGCCGCCTCGGCGAAGGCGCTCGCCTTGTCCTTGTCGTCGGTCAGCAGGGTCGTCTGCTGTTCGACGTCGCAGGCGGCGACCGAACGGGTGCCGCCGTAGAGCCCGGGGACGGCGCCGGAGACCGGATGGACCGTCCGGGTGGCGGAGGTCGGTTCGGCGTCCGGTGCGCCGGTGGGGGAAGCGGAGGCCGTCGCCCGCGCCGTGGAGGCGGTGAACGGTCCCGGGCCCGGGGACGCGAGCGGCTGGAGGAGGACGTCCTTGGCCTCGGCGGTGCCCGTGGTGCCCTTGGCCGTCCGGTCGGCGCCGTTGTCGCAGCCGGCCACGGCGAGCAGCACTCCGGCGGACAGCGCGGCGAGCGCGGTACGCCGGAAACGTCCTGGTGAGCGCACAGAGCTCTCCTGCCTGTCCCTGGGGAACGAATGGGTGTCACCATCTGTGCCGCACCGGACACGGACCCGCAAGCGGAACGACCGGCCACCACCCCGTCTTGAACGCGTTCAAGAAACCCTCTACTCTCACATCCAGAACTTGAACACGTTCAAAGCAAGGGGGGGGTCCGTCATGTCCGCACTGGTCAACGCCATCGTGATGCTGGGCATGCTCGTCGTCGTGCCGGCGGGGCTGCGGCTCTCCGGGCGGCAGGAGCTGGAGCGGATCCGCCGGCTCTGGCCGCTCTTCGCCGTACCGGGCGCCCTCGCCCTCTGGCTGCCGCGCTCCACCACGGCCACGGCGCTCGCCTGCTGCTACGCACTGGGCACCGTCCTGCTCGCCCTGCACGCCCCGCGCCGGGCGGTCCGCGCCCGGGACCTCGACCCCGCCGGGATCGCCCTGCTCACCGCACTGGTCACCCCGGCCGTCGCCGCGACCGCCCTGGTCGCCGAGCGTTCGGGGCACGAGCTCTTCGGGTTCGACCTCGGCATCCTGGCGCTGACCGTGCCGCACTTCCACTACGCCGGGTTCGCCGCCGCCCTGATCGCCGGTCTGGTCTGCCGGGTCTCGGACGGCCCGGCGGGCCGCTTCGCCGCACTGAGCGTGCCGGTCGGCACGCTGCTCGTGCTGGCCGGCTACTTCATCGGCGACTGGGCCGAACTCGTCGGGGCCGTCGTCCTCACGGCCGGGATGTGGACGGTCGGCCTGCTCACCTGGCGCCTGGGGCGCGCCGACGGCCGGGACCGGACGACCCGGCTCCTGCTGCTCACCTCCGCCGCCGTCCTGGTGGCGACGATGCTGCTCGCGCTGAGCTGGGCGCTCGGCGAGGCGACCGGACTGCCCCACCCCACCCTGACCTGGATGGCCGCCACCCATGGCCTGGGCAACGCGCTGGGCTTCGCGCTCTGCTCGCTGCTGGCCTGGCGGCGCATCCGTACCGAACGGACCGACCGCACCGCAGGACTCACCCGCACCGGAGGCAGGACCGCATGAGCACCCTCACCTACCCGGAGGTCGGCGCGACCCGCCTCGGCCCGCTCCCCCGGGGCTACCACCACCTCCACCACCGCACCCGGGTCGGCCGGGGCCAGGCGGACTTCGCGGCCGCCGGCGCGGCGATAACCGAATGGCGGATGCACCGCGCGTCCGGCGCACGGGTGGAGGCCCCGGCCCGGCGCGCGGAGCCCGGCGGCGGCGTCCGGGTCTCGCTGGGCCTCGGTCCGCTGCGGTTCACGGCGCCCTGCGAGGTGATCTGGACGGCGTACGGCGAGGACAACCGCACCGGCTTCGGCTACGGCACCCTGGCAGGTCATCCGGAGCGCGGCGAGGAGTGTTTCGTGGTGGACCTCGCGGACGACGGCACGGTGTGGTTCACGGTGCTGGCCTTCTCGCGCCCGGCCTCCTGGTACGCCCGGCTCGCCGGACCGCTGGTGCCGCCCGTACAGCTCTGGTACGCGCGCAGGCTCGGCCGTACGCTGCGCCGGATCGTCGCCGCGGGCTGACTCCTGGCCGATACTGGCAGGGATGGAATGGTTCACCGCGGACGGCTACTGGCTGAGCCGGCTGATCTTCCAGCGGGCGCTGGCCGTGGTCTATCTGGTCGCCTTCCTCTCCGCCGCGCTCCAGTTCCGGGCGCTGATCGGCGAGCGCGGCATGCTGCCCGTACCCGAGCTGCTGCGGCGCACGCCCTGGCGGGCCGCTCCGGGGCTCTTCCGGCTGCACTACTCGGACCGCCTCTTCGCCGCCGTCGCCTGGAGCGGCTGCGCCGTCTCGGTCGCGCTGATCGCCGGTCTGGACGGCGCGCTGCCGCTGTGGGGCGGCATGCTGCTCTGGGCGCTGCCGTGGGTGCTGTATCTGTCGATCGTCCAGGTGGGGCAGGTCTGGTACGGATTCGGCTGGGAGTCACTGCTGCTGGAGACGGGGTTCCTGGCGGTCTTCCTCGGCTCCGGGGACACGGCCGCGCCGGTGCTGGTGCTGTGGCTGCTGCGGTGGCTGCTGTTCCGGGTGGAGTTCGGCGCGGGGCTGATCAAGATGCGCGGGGACGCGTGCTGGCGCGAGCTGACGTGCCTGGACTTCCACCACGAGACCCAGCCGATGCCGGGGCCGCTGAGCTGGTTCTTCCACCATCTGCCCCGGCCCGTGCACCGGATCGAGGTGGCCGCCAACCATGTCACCCAGCTGCTGGTGCCCTTCCTGCTGTTCACCCCGCAGCCGGTGGCGAGCGCGGCCGCCGGACTGATGGTCCTCACCCAGCTCTGGCTCGTCCTGTCGGGGAACTTCGCCTGGCTGAACTGGCTCACCATCGCGCTGGCGCTCTCCGCGATCGACTGGACCCCGCTGGCCGGTCCGCCGCCGGCCCAGGTCGCCCCGCCCCTCTGGTACGAAGTGGTGGTCTTCGCGGTGACCGCCCTGGTGCTGGTGCTCAGCTACCGCCCGGCGCGCAATCTGCTCTCGCGTCGGCAGGCGATGAACCGGTCCTACGATCCGCTGCACCTGGTCAACACCTATGGCGCGTTCGGCTCCATCAGCCGGATGCGGCTGGAGGTCGTGGTGGAGGGCAGCGCCGATGCGGTGGCGCACGAGGGCGCGACGTGGCGGGAGTACGGCTTCCGCGGCAAGCCGGGCGATCCGCGCCGGATGCCGCGCCTGTTCGCCCCGTACCATCTGCGGCTCGACTGGATGATGTGGTTCGCGGCGCTCTCCCCCGCGTACGCCCGCTCCTGGTTCGGGCCGTTCACCGAGCGGCTGCTGGACGGCGACCGGGACACGCTCCGGCTGCTCGGTCACAACCCGTTCCCCGACGGGCCGCCCCGGCAGGTGCGCGCCCGGGTCTACCGCTACCGGTTCACCGGGCTCCGGGAGCTCCGGGCCACCGGGTGCTGGTGGCACCGCACCTACGTCCGGGAATTCCTGCGGCCCGTCTCCCGGCCGCTGCCGCCGGAGCGGGAGGGCGGGGGGACGGGCCGCAGGCCCTAGGAGATCCTCGGGGGTCAGTCGATGCCGGGCAGGATGTGCGGCTCGGCGAGGTCGTCCTCGTATCCGGCGAGCCGGATCGGGGCGGACCTGGCCCAGACCTCGATGTTCCGCAGCTGCTCCGGGCGGCCGGGCCGTCCGGCGGTCCGTTCGGCAGGGCGCATTTCGCGTTCGGTCAGTTCCGGTGTCGTCACCGCGCACTCCTCTGTGTCGCGTCACCCAGGGCGTCGCCGACGCTCCGGCACCGATGCCGTAACGCGACCGCCCTGTGCGGGGCAGGGATGGTGATATGTGTCGGTCGCGGTGGCGCCGGTTCGGGGCGGAACAGCGGCCGGGTTTCCGACCGTGTCCCAGGACGGTCGAGGAACCTTCGTGGGCCCCTCGGTGGCGTCCGTTCGCCTCAGCGTAACCAAATGAGCGCCGCCGCGCTCGATAGAACGTGTGCGGTAGGTCACTTTCGGCCACTGTTCACGGCAAAAACCCGGCCCAGGAATCATCCTGGGCCGGGTTTCTGGTCGCCGCGCGGAGTCCGCCGGTCCGGTTGAGCCGTTCGGGCTACCAGTTCGCGGGGGCGTAGTCCTTGAGGAAGCAGCCGTAGAGGGCCTCGCCGCTCTCGCCGCGCACGATCGGGTCGTAGACCCGGGCCGCGCCGTCGACCAGGTCGAGAGGGGCGTGGAAGCCCTCCTCGGCGAGGCGCATCTTGTCCGGGTGCGGGCGCTCGTCGGTGATCCAGCCGGTGTCCACGGCCGTCATCAGGATGTTGTCCTTCTCGAACATCTCCTGGGCGCTGGTGCGCGTCAGCATGTTGAGCGCGGCCTTGGCCATGTTGGTGTGCGGGTGGCCCGCACCCTTGTAGCCGCGGCTGAAGACGCCCTCCATCGCCGAGACGTTGACGACGTACGCGTGCTTCGCCGCGGTGGCGGCCATCGCCGGGCGCAGCCGGCTGATCAGGATGAACGGCGCGGTGGAGTTGCAGAGCTGGACTTCGAGGAGCTCGATCGGCTCGACGGCCTCGACCGTCTGGACCCAGCTGTTGGTGTCGTGCAGGTCCGGGACGAGGCCGCCCGCGTCGATCGCGGTGCCCGCGGCGATCCGGGCCGGCGAGGCGGAACCGGTGACCAGGGCCAGGTCCGTGACCTCCTGGGCGCTCAGGTTCTCCTTGCGGGCGGCGGGCAGCGCGGCCACCCGGTCGACCGTGCCGCTGCCGAAGGTGCCGATGACCTCGGCCGCCGGAAGCTCACCGGCGGGCAGCGGGGCCGACTCGGCGTTGACCAGTTCGCTGTACGCGCCGGGCGAGCGGCGGACGGTCTGGGCGGCGTTGTTGATCAGGATGTCCAGCGGGCCCTCGGCCGCGACCGAGTCGGCCAGCGCGACGACCTGGGCCGGGTCGCGGAGGTCGATGCCGACGATCTTCAGCCGGTGGATCCACTCGTCGCTGTCCTCCATCGCCTTGAAGCGGCGGATCGCGTCGTTGGGGAAGCGGGTGGTGATCGTGGTGTGCGCGCCGTCGCGCAGCAGCCGCAGCGCGATGTACATGCCGATCTTCGCCCGGCCGCCGGTGAGCAGCGCCCGGCGTCCGGTCAGGTCGGTACGGGCGTCGCGGCGGGAGCGGTTCTCCTTGGCGCAGGACTGGCAGAGCTGGTGGTAGAACGCGTCGACCTCGACGTACCGCGTCTTGCAGATGTAGCAGGAGCGGGGCCGCTGGAGGATGCCCGCGATCTCGGCCTGGGCGGAGGAGGAGGGCAGTACGCCCTGCGTCTCGTCGTCGATGCGCTCGGCCGAGCCGGTCGCCGTGGCCTCGGTGACGGCCCGGTCGTGGGCGGTCTTCGCGGCGCGGCGCTCCTGGCGGCGGCGCTGCTTCACCGTGCGGTAGATCCCGGCGGTGGCCCGGCGGACGGCGATGGCGTCCGGGTGGTCCACCTCGATCCGGTCGAGCTCGTCGAGCACGCTCAGGCAGACGGCCAGCCGCTCCGGGTCGATACCGGGACCGAACTCCTCGATTCCGGGAGCGAGCTCCGGGCTGTCCTCTGTCACCGTCATTGCCGTTCCTCTGTCATCTTCTCGCCGCGGATCGTGGTTCACCGCAGGCCGCAACACACCCCGCCCAAGTTTGCCATGCGCGGGCCACTGCTCCGTTCGAGCGGTGTACGAGCGGCCTCCGGCGGAGGGGGCGCGGAAAGGCCCGCGGAAAAGAAACGGAAGAAGACAGGCATGACTTCGCGGGCACCGGGCAGGCGACCGTCCGACACATTGGACAGCAGGGAGGGCGACACCATGACGGCGATGTCAGCGCGAGCCACCGGAACCACGACGCCGCTGGGCGACGAGCGGACCGATGCGCGGACAGCGGACGTCACCGGAGAGCTGCCCTGGGTCGAGGACGCCGGAAAGATCGCCCCGCAGGACGCACGGGCCCTGTCGAAGATCTTCTTCGACCGGCTCCAGGTCCTGGAGGAGGGCACCCACGAGCACCAGTACGCCCGCAACACCCTGATCGAGATGAACCTCTCGCTGGTGCGCTTCGCCGCGTCCCGGTTCCGCAACCGGGGCGGCGACGACACCGAGGACATCATCCAGGTCGGCACGATCGGCCTGATCAAGGCGATCGACCGGTTCGACCTGTCCCGCGAGGTCGAGTTCGCCACCTTCGCCGTGCCGTACATCGTCGGGGAGATCAAGCGGTTCTTCCGCGACACCACCTGGTCGGTGCATGTGCCGCGGCGGCTCCAGGAGCTGCGGGTGGACCTCGCCAAGGCGAAGGAGCAGCTCTCCGCCGAGCTGGACCGCGACCCCACCGTCAAGGAGCTGGCCGCCCACCTCGACCTCCCCGAGGAGGAGATCATCGAGGGGCTCGTGGCGGCCAACGGCTACTCGGCCGGTTCGCTGGACACCCCCTCCGCGGACAGCGACTCCGGCCAGGAGCAGCGGGCGTACGCCGATGTCCTGGGCGAGGCGGATCCGGGCATGGAGACCGTCGAGAACCTGCACACCCTGGCTCCGCTGCTGGACCAGCTCGACGACCGGGAGCGCCGGATCGTGCAGATGCGGTTCGGGGCGGAGATGACGCAGTCGCAGATCGGCGCGGAGCTGGGTGTGTCCCAGATGCATGTGTCGCGGCTGCTCAGCAGGATCGTCCGGCAGCTGCGCAAGGGGATGAGCGTCGAGGCGTGAGCCTGCGGCCTCCGTCGCTCGCCTATGCTTCCTGACGATCAGGCCGGACGAGCCGGGCCGTCGTACGAGGGGGTGGAGGGTTGACCGAGTCGCCCGTGGGCACATCACCGAGTCCTGTGGGCATCTCCGGAATTCCCTCCCAGCAGGTCGGGACGGCGCAACCCGCCGAGGCTCCGCTGTGGAATCTCCACGCGTCGATCCTGCTGGTGGAGGACGACGCGGGCGATGCGCTGCTCGTCGAGGAGATGCTCACCGACAGCGAGCTGGACTCCGCCCTCACCTGGTGCAAGACCCTGGCCGAGGCGCGCGCCTTCCTGGACGCGTCCACCACCCCGGTGTGCGTGCTCCTCGATCTGCACCTTCCCGACGTCCACGGCCTGGACGCCGTGCGCCAGATACTGGAGTCCGACAGCGAGGCCGCGATCGTCGTCCTCACCGGTCTGCAGGAGTCCGGCACCGGGCTCCGCGCGGTCGCCGGCGGCGCCCAGGACTACCTGGTCAAGGGCCTGCTGGACCCCGAGGTGCTGGCGCGCGCGATCCGCTACGCCCTCCAGCGCAAGGAAGTGGAACGGGCCACGGCCGCACTGCGCGCCAACCGGCTGACCGCCCAGGAGAACGCCCGGCTGGAACGCGGACTGCTGCCGGTCCCCCTGCTGCGGGACGACCGCTTCCGGGCGCGCGCCCGCTATGAGCCGGGGCGGGTCCACGGGCTGCTGAGCGGTGACTTCTACGACGTCGTGCAGACCGCGGACGGCACGGTGCACGCGGTGATCGGCGATGTCTCCGGGCACGGCGCCGCCGAGGCGGCGCTCGGCGTGTGTCTGCGGGTGGCGTGGCGTACGGCCGTGCTGTGCGGGACGTCCCAGCCCGAGCAGATAGCCCTGCTGGAGGAGATCCTGGTCGCCGAGCGCTCGGACTCGCATGTGTTCGCCACCGTCACCTCGCTGGCGTTCGCGACCGGGCAGCGGCACGTCCAGATCCTGCGGGCCGGTCACCCCGGCCTGCTGCTGCGTCAGGGCACGGACGTGACCTGGGTGGAGCCCGAGGGCGGGATGGCGCTCGGGCTGCTGCCCGGGACCGGCCGGTGGCCGACGGTCGACGTCCCGCTGACGCCCGGCGCGGGTCTCGTGCTCTTCACGGACGGGCTCTTCGAGGGGCGCGACGGCCCGGACAGCCGCCTCGGGGAGGAAGGGCTGCTCGCGATGGCCCGGGCCAACGGGCATCTGCCGGCCCGTGCGTTCGTCGACGCCCTGGTGGCGGGAGCCGCCGAGGGGGCCGCGCCCTACGGCGGTCTCGCGGACGATGTGGCCGTTCTGCATCTGGGCTGGGGAGCGGAGTCCGATGAGCGGTGACACGACGAGGGAACCGGCGGCCGACGGCTTCGCCGCCCGGCTCTCGGTGCAGAACTGGGTCCATCTCCTGCTCGGCGGCTTCATCGTGGTGGTCTGCGGCTGCCTGGTGATCGGCGGGCTCGTGATGGCGCGGATCTCCGACCGTACGACCGAACTGGTGGACCGTATCCAGCCCGCCAGATCGGCGTCCTTCCAGCTCCAGAACGCCCTGCTCGACCAGGAGACCGGGATCAGGGGGTTCGCGCTGACCGGCGACGACTCCTTCCTCGAACCCTACGAGGCGGGCAAGGAGGCCGAGCAGGAACGCCTCGCGCAGGTCCGCCGCCTGGTCGGCCCGGACAACCGGTACGCCGACGATCTCGACGCCATCGCCGCGGCGGCGGAGCAGTGGCGGCGGAGCAAGGCCGAGCCGCTGGTCCGGACGGTCCGGGAGATGGGGCCGAGCGTGGCCGCCACCGGGGCTCAGTTGCAGCGCAGCAAGGCGGACTTCGACCAGTTGCGGCAGGCGTACGGCGACCAGCAGGGGCATCTCGCCGAGGCCCGCGACCAGGCACGGGCCGATCTCGGCTCGGCGCGCACCACCCGCGACCGGGTGCTGATCGCGCTGGTCGCCGTCTTCGTGCTGACCGTGGTGGCGCTGAGCCTGCTGTTCCACCGGGTGGTGGGCGTCCCGCTGAACCGGCTGCGCGGCGCGTCCGAGCGGGTCAGGTCCGGGGCCTTCGGCACCCGGATCGAGATCAAGGGGCCGTCCGACGTCCAGGCCGTGGCCCGGGCGGTGGAGGAGATGCGACGGCGGCTGGCCGACGAACTGGCCGAGGCACAGGACCGCGAGGCCCTGCTCGCGGAGCAGACGGAGGAGCTGCGCCGCTCCAATTCGGAGCTGGAGCAGTTCGCGTACGTCGCCTCGCACGACCTCCAGGAGCCGCTGCGCAAGGTCGCCTCCTTCTGCCAGCTGCTGGAGAAGCGGTACGGCGACGAGCTCGACGAGCGGGGCAAGCAGTACATCGCCTTCGCGGTGGACGGCGCCAAGCGGATGCAGGTCCTCATCAACGACCTGCTGACGTTCTCGCGGGTGGGCCGGGTGCAGGAGAGCTGGAAGCCGGTCGATCTGGACCAGGCCCTGGACCGGGCGCTGGCCAATCTGAACCTCGCGATCGAGGAGTCGGGGACGGTGATCGAGCGGCCGGAGTCCCTGCCCGAACTGCTCGGGGACGCGACCGCGCTCACCATGGTCTGGCAGAACCTCGTCGGCAACGCGGTGAAGTTCCGCCGGGAGGACGTCCCGTGCCGGATCTCGCTCGACTGCGTACGCGAGGGCGAGGACTGGCATCTGACCGTGTCGGACAACGGGATCGGGATCGCGCCCGAGTTCGCGGACAAGGTGTTCGTCATCTTCCAGCGGCTGCACGCCCGTGACGCGTACGAGGGCACGGGCATCGGCCTGGCGCTCTGCCGCAAGATCATCGAGTTCCACGGTGGCCGGATCTGGCTGGAGCCCGAACCGGGCGAAGGCACCCGCATCCACTTCACCCTGCCCGTGGCGCCCGACGCGCCCACGCACACCACGGCGGAGCTGCTCGCTCCCGCCCTGCTCACCAGCCAGCCGGGAGATCCTTCGTGAACACCCCTGTCCAGCCCATCGAGGTCCTGCTCGTCGAGGACGATCCCGGCGACGAGCTGATGACCCGTGAGGCCTTCGAGGACAACAAGATCCGCAACACCCTGCACGTCGTGCGCGACGGACAGGAGGCGCTGGACTTCCTCTACCGGCGGGGCGAGTACACCGAGGCTCCTCGCCCCGACCTGGTGCTGCTGGACCTGAACCTGCCGAAGTACGACGGCCGGCAGGTGCTGGAGCAGATCAAGGGCGACCCCGAGCTCTCCCTGATCCCGGTGGTCGTGCTCACCACCTCCTCGGCCGAGGAGGACATTCTGCGCAGCTACAAACTGCACGCCAACGCGTACGTGACCAAGCCGGTGGACCTTGATCAGTTCATCGCGGCGGTGCGCCAGATCGACGAGTTCTTCGTGACCGTGGTGCGGCTGCCCGGACGTGCGTAGGATCGGTCCGGATCTCCTGGAGTGGGATCCTTCGCCAGGGGTAGACGAATGGCGGAAAAGGTCTGCGACCTCAACTCGGCGCCCTGGCTGGAGCACATGAACGAACAGGTCACCTCCCCACCGGAAGACCCGGGTCAGGGGCTGGCTGCCGCCGAGGTACTGCTCAGCGCCGAGGTCTTCGACGGCGAGCCGGGCTGTATCGCGCTGGCCCGTGCGCTCGCCGACCGTTTTCTGACGCGGCTCGCCGTGGAGTGCCTCGCCCGGATCGGCGAGCACACCCGCAGCGACCTGATGCTGGCCGTGAGCGAGCTGGTCACCAACGCCGACCGCTACAGCCACGGCCCCTACCTTCTGGAGCTGGAGGGCAACGCGCAGCAGATCAGCGTCACGGTGTACGACAGCAGCACCGCGATGCCCGTGCTGTACGCCCCCGACCCGTCCCGCCTGGGCGGTCACGGCATGGAGATCGTCGTGGCCCTGTGCGACCGGCTCACCGCCGAGCGGGTGCCGGTGGGCAAGCGGATCCGGGCGGAGTTCCAGCTCAGCACCTGAGCCGGGACGGCGCCCCTCAGGCGTCGAGCACGGCGGTGGCCTCGACCTCGACCAGGTGCTCCGGGATGTCCAGGGCCGCGACGCCCACCAGCGTGCCGGGCGGTACGGGGGTGGACCCCAGGCGCGCGGAGGCCCGGGCGACGCCTTCCATGAACCGGGGCATCTTCTCGGGCGTCCAGTCCACGACGTACACGGTCAGCTTCGCCAGGTCCTCGAAGGTGCCGCCGACCGCGGCGAGGGCCGTGCCGACGTTGACGTAACACTGCTCGACCTGCGCGGCGAGGTCGCCCACACCGACGGTGGCGCCCTCCGCGTCCCAGGCGACCTGTCCGGCGACGAAGACCAGCTTCGTTCCGGTCGCGACCGACACCTGCTTGTACGCGCCGATCTCCGGCAGTCCGCTCGGGTTCACCAGGGTGATGGCCATACTGCCCGCCTCCTCGTTCCGGGGGCCGTGCCCCCATTGTCCACCGGACCGGTCCTTCACCAGTCACTTGTGGTTACTCAGGAACCGTAGGAGAGTATGAGCTGACATGGAAGAACGCACTTTTCGGTGACGGGGGAACCTGATGGTGACCAAGCAGTTCAGCGGCTCGCCCGAGGATGCGGATCTGCGGCGCGCGGACTCGCTGGCGCGGGAGATCTTCTCCGACGTCGCCAACAAGTGGGCGTTGTTGATCATCGAGGCCCTGGGCGAGGGCACGCTCCGCTTCACCGAGCTGCGGGGCGCGGTCGAGGGCATCAGCCACAAGATGCTCACCCAGAACCTGCGGATGCTGGAGCGCTACGGACTGGTCGAGCGGTGTGTGCACCCCACCGTGCCCCCGCGGGTCGAGTACTCCCTCACGGAGCCGGGGCAGGGCCTGCGCCGGACGGTCCATGTGATGTGCGACTGGACCCATGAGCACATCACGCACATCGAAGCCTCCCGCCGCGCCTTCGACGCCCCTGGCTAGCCCTCCTGCCGGCCGAACCAGTCCAGGCACAGCACCAGCGCGTCGTCGGGCGTCTCGGTGCCCCGGTACTCGGCCAGTTCGCCGAGCATCGCGCGCGGGACGGTGGCGGCCGGAAGCAGCCGCGTCGACTGGATGGCGCGGGCCAGCATGCGTTCGCCGTACGCCTCGCCGAGCGGGGACACCGCGTCGTAGACGCCGTCGCTGAACAGCAGCAGCCGGTCGCCGGGCTCCACCCGGAACTCCTGGACCGTGTACCGCGACTCCTCGAACATGCCGAGCGGCAGCTGCGCCTCCAGCTCCACGCGGCGGACCGTGCGGCCGCGCTGGATCCACAGCTGCGGCGAACCCGCGTCGACGACGCCGACCCGCCCGGTCGCCAGCTCGAAGCGGAGCAGCAGGGTGGAGACATGGGAGGCGCCGCGGTGCTGGTCGTAGAGGGCCTGGTCGGCCAGGGCCGCCTGGTCCGCGATGCCGATGCCGGCCCGGCGGGCGTTGCGCAGGGCGTTGACGGCGAGATTGGTGAGGAGCGAGGCCTGTATGCCCTCGCCCATGCCGTTGGTGACCGCGACGGTCAGCTCGTCGGCGTCCGCCGCCCAGTCGAAGTTGTCGCCGTGGATGGCGTACGCGGGCTCCAGCTGGGCCCCGATCGCGAACTCGGCGGCGGTGCACGCGCGGGCGGGCAGCAGCTGCCACTGCATCTCGGCGGCGAGCGTGAGCCGGGTGGTGCGCCGGGCGCGCTGGTAGAGGTCGGTGTCCCGTTCGGCGACCAGGATCTCGTGGCCGAGCAGGTTGGCCATGTGGGTCAGCTCGCCGACCAGCTCCGGGGTGGACAGGGCCTGGGGCAGCCGGACGGTGAGGATGCCGAGCCGTTCGCCACGTACGGTCACGGGCAGGTGGTGGTCGACGGCGTCGTCGTGCCGGACCTGCTGTTCGCGGGGCTCCTGGCTGCCGAACGCCCGGCCCTCGGGGCTGTTGTGCAGGGAGAGCGGCTCACTCTCGCCCTCGGGCCGGTCCAGGGATTTCAGGACCCGCAGACCGTAGTCGGCGAGATGGAGCTCCACCGCGAGCGCCCCGTAGACGCTGCAGAGCTCGGTGCGCAGGGTGGCCAGCAGGGCGTGCGGCGCGGCGGCCCGTACGGCGGCCTCGATGTCCGTTCGTCTGTTCACGGTCTCTCGCGCAATCTTCGTCCTGCGACGTCGTAGGGGCCGGGCCCGGGCTGACAAGCGGGCCTGACGGGTGACACAGTGGCTGAATGCCCCACCGAGGATTTCGCCCGAGCAACCGCGAACAGGCGTCCGCCGACGCGGTCGCCGCCTCGGAGCTGCTGGAGGTGCTGTGGGGCCGGGGCCAGGAATCCGCCGCCTCGGGAACCGTATCGCCCTCCCAGCTTCGGGCCCTGCTCGTGATCGAGCGGCAGGAGGGCACCAACCTGCGGGCGCTGGGCGAGGCCCTGGGCTCCAGTGCCCCCTCCGTCAGCAGGCTCTGCGACCGGATGGAGGCGATGGGGCTCCTCCAGCGTGCGCCAAGCCCGACCAGCCGGCGGGAGGTGGAGCTGCGGCTGAGTCTGCGCGGCCGAGCCCTTCTCGAAGAGTACCGGGCCCTGCGCGCCGCCGAGCTGAACGCCGTGCTGGAGCGGATGGATCCCGCCGCGCTCGCCGCGCTCGCCGAGGGCCTCGCGGCCTTCCACGCCGCCGCTTCGGAGCGTCTTTCCCCGCGCGGGGATACGGCCGCGACCCCGCTCCGCGGCGATGTCGCCGACAGCGCCTAGCTTCATCCGGCTCCCGCTTCCGCATCCATCGGTCGACCGACCTTCGACGGTCACCCGAGCAACCGTCGCGGATCAGATTGTTACCCCATGGGGAATGTTGTCAAATGGCAACTGTTACTTCTATCGTTGCCCCGTACCCCGCCGCGACCAGGGACGGAACGACGCCGACCCGTCCGGCAGAACGGCTCGCCGCTCCCTTCCGACCCGCCCGAGGTGCCTTCCGTGCTTTCATCGCCCAACGAAGACCGAGCCGTCAGAATCACCACCCGACAGGAGCGGGGCGCTCTGGTCCTCACCGTGTCGGGTGACCTCGATATCGACAGCGTCGCACCGCTGGGCCTCGCCCTGACCGCGGCGGCCGACGACGGCTCCGGCCCGGTCGTCGTGGATCTCTCCGGCGTCGGCTTCGCGGACTCGACGACGGTGAACGTGCTCCTCCAGGGCCACACCGCGCTGGGCGACCGGCTGCGGCTGGCCGCCCCGTCCCCGTTCATGCGACGCCTGATCGGCATGATCGGTCTCGACAGCGCGCTGCCCGTCCTGCCGGCCGTGGACGATGCCATCGACGCGGTCCTGCCTTCCTGACGGACTGCCTTTCGACGGACTGCCTTTCCGAGGGACCGGCTTCCTGACCGACTGCCTTCCTGACGCTACGGCCGCACCCGAGCGGGTCCGGGCGCCCGGTCGAACACGCAGTCCCCGCACAGCCCGCCGCCCGGGCAACGCCAGTACAGGCAGCAGCTGCGCCGCCGGAACGCCGGACCGTGCGGGGCGCCGGTGCCGCGCAGCGCCCCGTCGTCGAACAGTTCGGCCGCCAGCGCCCGGGCCCGGGCCGCCACGTCCGGCCGGTCCTGGGCGCGTGCGAAGGCGACGAGTTCGCGTACGGCTCCGGCCAGCGCGGACCCCGCGTTGCCCCACAGCAGCTGCGGCGAGATGTTCCCGTCGCGCCGGAACGCCTCGGCCAGCGGCACCAGATGCCCGTACTGGACCTCTTCGCGGATCCGGGCCGCCGTGCCGGGCAGCTCCGTCACCTCCGACAGCCACAGGTCCTCCGGCGAGGTGGACGACGGGTCCCAGTGGAGGGCGGCGGGCGGCAGGGCGGGGATCCGCCCGAAGAGCGCGGCCGGGCCCAGGGCGACGGACCAGAGCCGGGCGGCGAGACCGAGATGGGCGATGGAGGCGGCGACCCTGCGCTCGGGGGCCGCGAGACGCCCCGCGACCTTGTCGACACGCGCGGCGAGAGGACCGTTCTCACCCGCGTACAACCGCTCCAGCGGCCGGTGTCCGCCGCCGGGCACCGAGGTGGTCCGCAGCGCGAAGAATCCGCCCACCGACGCCTGTAGCACCAGGTCCATGCCCTGCTCCCCCTCGGTTCCCGGTCCGTCCCCCGGGCCGCGTGCGTCACCGGCCGTTCGGCCACCGGCTGTGTCGTCCTCGCGGCTCACCGTATCCGCCGCGCGACAACTTCTGACGGCTGGGGGCGGCAGGACTACCGTCGGGAGGAGGACGTCGGTCCGCCGGGCGTACTACTGGGGCAGTAGGCCGAAGTGCAGTCTCAAGGACGACGACGTGGGGCCCCGGACGGGACATCGTGGTGTACATGAGCTCCCTTGCGCTGTCCGTGCTGCTGTCACTGATCTCCGCGGTCGCGTACGCGGCCGGGGCGATCATCCAGGAGCGCGTGGCCGCGACCGGTGACAACTCCTCGCGCGCCCTGGTGCGCAACGGCGTGTGGTGGGTCGCCGTCCTGCTCAACGGAACCGGTGCGGTCCTGCACGTGGTGGCGCTCGCCTACGGACCGCTCAGCCTGGTCCAGCCGCTCGGCGCGCTGACGATCGTCTTCGCCCTGCCGATGGCGGCCCTGTTCGTCGGGCGGCGGGCCGGGGCGACGGCCTGGCGCGGCGCCCTGATGGCGACGGCGGGACTCGGCGGACTGCTGGCGCTCACGGGGAACGCCGAGCCGCACACCCTGAACGGTCCCGAGCAGGTGCTGCTGGCCTCGGTGACGTTCGGGGCCGTCGGCGCCCTCGTCGTGCTCGCCCGTACGCTGCGCCGGCCGGTCCTGCGCAGCATCGTGCTGGCCACGGGGGCGGGCGGGGCGTTCGGGATGGCCTCGGTGTTCACGAAGACCGTGGCCGTGGAGTGGACGTCCGGTTCGGTGCGCTCGGGCGCTCTGCCGCTGCTGGTGATCGCGGGGCTCGCGGCGGCGGGCCTGTTCCTGTCCCAGGCCGCCTACCGGGGCGCGGGGCTCACGGCTCCGCTCGCGACGGTGACGGTGGTCAACCCGGTGGTCGCCGCCGCGATCGGCATCACGCTGTTCGGCGAGCACTTCCGCCTCGGCGTCCCGGGCACCGCTCTGGCCCTCTTCTGCGGGGCCGTGGCCGCGGGCGGGCTGATCATGCTGACTCTGGAGCGGATGGGCAAGGAGCCCGCCCAGGAACCTCGGACGCCGACGGGCCCTGCGGCGGTGCACGCCGAGGCGGCAGCGCCTGAGGCGACGGACCCGGCCGTCGGCTCCGGTTCGAAGGACGCGGCATCCGGCGCGGAGGGGCGGGAGGGCGGACACCCCTCGCCGTCACCGGTCGTGCCGGAACACGCGTCGGGTCGGCTGCCCGTGGCGCACACGTCGTCGCCCCTGCCGCCGGGACAGGCGGTTCCGCAGATGGAGTTCGGTGCGCCGGGCCCGCTCGCGGAGCAGCGTCGGCGGGGCGGAGCCACCCTGCGGCGCCCCCGCTCCGAGCGGTCGGTTCAGACCCTGACGCCGCCGGCCCGGAGGTAGGCGAGCGGGTCGACGTCCGAGCCGTAGCCGGGGCCCGTACGGACCTCGAAGTGCAGGTGCGGGCCCGTGCTGTTGCCCGTGGAACCGGAGCGGGCGATGCGCTGTCCGCCGGAGACCGACTGGCCCGCGCGCACATGGAGCGCGGAGAGATGGGCGTACTGGCTGTACTTGCCGTCGCTGTGCCGGATGACGACCTCGTAGCCGTACGCTCCGGCCCAGCCGGCCGAGACGACCTGCCCCGGGGCCACCGACTTCACCGATGTCCCGGTGGGCACGGGGAAGTCCACGCCCGTGTGATAGCCGCTGGACCAGGAGCCGGCCTGCCGGTAGGGGGTGCCGGTGCCGGCGGCCACCGGGGCGCTGAAACCGGAGTGCTTCACGGCGCGCTCCGGAGCGGGCGCCTCCTTCTTGGGCGCTTCTTTCCTCGGGGCTTCCTTCTTGGGCGCTTCCTGCTTAGGGGCTTCCTTCTTGGGTGCTTCCTTCTGGGGCGCCTGCTGCTTCGGGGCTTCCTGCTTCGGTGCGGCCTTGGGCCGGTCCGCCGAGGGCTTCGGGGCGGTCTGCCGCGCGGGCTTGCCGGAGCTCTTCCCCTCCCCCGCCTTCGGCGCCCGGCTCTGGTCGAGGCTCAGCCGCTGGCCGGGGAAGATCAGGTCCGGGTCGCTGCCGACGACGCCGCGGTTGGCCGCGTAGAGGCTCTGCCAGCCGCCGCGCACCCGCTGGGCGGACGCGATCCCGGAGAGGGAGTCGCCGCTCGCGACGGTGTACGCGTCACGCTTGCCCGGTACGTGGGTGGGCGTCGCCTCGGCGGGCCGGGTCCGCGGCTGCCTGGCGGGCGCGCTCTGCGGCGCCGAGGCCTGGGCGGGCCGGTTTCCCGCGCTCTGCGTGTCGGGCCCCGCCTCCGGGGCAGTCCCCGGCGCGTCGCCGCCCCGGGTGAGCCCCGCCCGTACGGAACAGGTGGGCCAGGCGCCGGGGCCCTGGCCGTCCAGCACCTTCTCGGCGATGGCGATCTGCTGGTCGCGGGTGGCGAGATCGGCGCGCGGCGCGTACTGCGTGCCGCCGAAGGCCGCCCAGGTGGAGCCGCTGAACTGCAGCCCGCCGTAATAGCCGTTGCCCGTGTTGACCGCCCAATTGCCGCTGGACTCGCAGGCGGCGACCTTCTCCCAGGTGTCCACCGGTGCGGCGCCCGCCGAGGCCGCGGTGATGAGCGGGAGCGCGATGCCCGCGCCGCCCGCCGTCACCGTGAGCGAGGCACGGTTGATCCGGCTGGGCTGATACCTGCGGTGCCGTCCGTTCGCGGCCATACTTGGCTCCCCCACTGGCTTTGGGACATCTCGCAAGGGGCAACGTAGGTCCGCGCTGTGACTGATCACAAGCAAAACGTGATACTCGGCCGCCCCCGGCCGGTCAGTGGCCGGATTCCGATCCCCGGCGATCCGGCGGTTCTGGCGGCGCTGAGCACCGTGCAGCCGTGCGACCGACCATGGAGAGCGCTCTCCGTTAGTGCTATAAAGGCGCTCATGACGGATGATCTGCGGTCGGCCGGAGCACCCACCCTGGAGGACGTGGCGCGAGCGGCCGGCGTCTCGCGCGCCACCGTCTCGCGGGTCATCAACGGGGTGCGCAATGTCGACCCGGTGATCCAGGAGGCCGTGCGGCACGCGGTATCCGTGACGGGCTACACCCCGAACCGGGCGGCCAGGTCCCTGGTCACCCGCCGGGCCGACGCCGTGGCCCTGGTGGTGTCGGGCGCGGGCGTCGAGCCGGCGGCGACCGGGGAGAACTCCGACGCCGGGGCCTCCGGGAGCGACGGGACCGGCGATGCGGGCTCGTTCACCGCGCAGGTGTTCGCGGACCCGTTCTTCGGCCGGGTGGTGACCGGGGTGGTCAACTACCTGCGTCCGCGCGGGATGCACCCGGTGCTGATGTTCGCGGAGACCTCACGGGCGCGCGAGGAGGTGGTGGCGTACCTGCGGCAGGGCAGTGCGGACGGGGCCCTGGTCGTCTCGACGCACGCCGAGGACCCGCTGCCCGCCCTGATCGCGGACGCCGGTCTGGCGGCCGTCCTGTACGCGCGCCCGGCGCGGCCGGTCCCGGTCAGCTATGTCGACCTCGCGCACCAGGACGGCGCGCGGCTGGCGGCCGAGCATCTCCTGGGCCGGGGCTGCCGCCGGATCGCGACGATCAGCGGCCCGCTGGACGTACCGGCGGGCCAGGCCCGGTTGACCGGTTTCCGGGACACCATGGCGCGCCACGGGCACCCGTACGTCCCCACCGTCGAGGGGCAGTTCACCCAGGAGAGCGGCGAGGCGGCGATGGAACGGCTGCTGGCGGAACACCCCGACCTGGACGGGGTGTTCGCCGCCAACGACCTGATGGCTCTGGGGGCCTGCCATGTCCTGCGCGAGCACGGCCGCTCGGTGCCGGGGGACGTGGCGGTAGTGGGCTTCGACGACAGCAGCGCCGCCCTGGCCTGCCGCCCGCCGCTGACCACGGTCCGGCAGCCGGTGGAGGGGATGGCCGCCGAGATGACGCGCCTGCTGCTGGACCGGCTGGCCCGGCCGGACGGGCCGGTGACCTCCGTGATCTTCGAACCGGAGCTGGTGGTACGGGGATCGGCCTAGGGGGTGTCGTCAACCTGCCGTCGTCGCCCGAAGGACCGCCCGGCGGACGGCAGTTTGACGACAGGCCCTGAGCGCGTCATCGGACTGACGGGCTGCGGGGAACCGCGGGCGTCCACGAGGATACGTTCATGACCTCCGCCGCCCCTTCCCTGCCCCGCGCCCGGGTCGCCGCCTATGTGATTCGGCGTCACCCCTCCCCCGCCCTGCTGGTCTTCGACCATCCGGACTTCCCGGAGGCGGGCACCCAGGTGCCCGCGGGCGGCATCGCGCCCGGCGAGGATCCGGAGCGGGCCGTCCTGCGCGAGGTCGCCGAGGAGACCGGGCTGACCGGAGCCCGCGTCGTCCGGCGGATCGCGGTGGACGGGCGGCCGCATCCCGAGACCGGGCGGCCCCGACTGACCACCTTCCTCCTGCTCGACGCGCCGCCGGACGGGCCTTCGGCGTGGGAGCACCGGGTGGGCGGCGACGGGGGCGACGCGGGGATGCGGTTCGACTGCCGGTTCGCGCCGCTTCCTCTGGAGCGCCCGCTGGCCGACGTCCAGGACGCATGGCTGGGACGGGTGGACCCACGCTGGGTCACACCGGGCGGCGCGGGGCGGTAGCCCGGAGGCGGCGGCACGGGCCACGGGCGGCCGACGACGGAACCCGCCGCTCCCGGTGCCTTCCGCGCCCGCTCAGGTCGTCGATGTCGGCGTGCGGTGGCGTTCCCGGACCGCCTGGGCCGCCGTACGCTGCGGCGTACCGGTGACGCCGGTCGCCGGGCGGCTGCCGCCCCGGGTGAGGAAGTCGGCGAGCGGCAGCGTGGCCGCGCCAACGGTGACCGCGTCCGGGCCGAGGCGGCCCATCTCGATGGTGGTGCGGGCCGCCGCGTGGCGCAGGGCGTACTCGTCCGCGTACCGGCGGATCTCAGGCAGCAGGCGGGGGCCGATGAGCAGGCCGGCCCAGCCGCCGATCAGGATCCGCTCGGGCAGGAAGAGGTTGATCAGGTCGGCGAGGGCCGCGCCGAGGCATTCGGCCGTCTCGTCGAGCAGCGCGAGGGCCACCGGGTCCGGGGTGGCGCCCCGGCGTGCCGGGTAGGCGGCGGCGAGCAGGGCCGCCAGCGCGGTCTCGTCGTCGGCGTCCTCGGGCAGCGGTCCGCCCGCCTCGCGCCAGCGCTCGCGCAGGGCCTCCGCGCCCGCGTACGCCTCCAGGCAGCCGATGGAGCCGCAGCGGCACCGGCGGCCGCGCAACTGGACGGTGGTGTGGCCCCATTCGAGGGCGAGGCTGGTGCGGTCCTCGTCGAGGATGTCGCCGTGGTCGACGCAGGCGCCGACGCCCGAGCCGATGAGGGCGATGGCGGCGGCGCCCGCGCCCCGGCCGCCGCCGAACCACATCTCGGCCTGGCCGAGCGTCTTGGCGCCGTTGTCGATGAAGAGCGGCACCTCGGGCGGTACGTCGACCGCCTCGCGCAGCAGCTGCTCGAAGGGGACCGCGCGCCAGCCGATCGTCTGGCCGTGCACCACCGCGCCGCGCGTGCCGTCGGGCCCTTCCGGGCCGTCGCGCTCGATGATGCCGGGGACTCCGATGCCGATGCCGAGGAGCCTGCGCGGGTCGGCGCCCGCGTCGCGCAGCACGTCCGCGACACCGGTGCGGACATGGGCCACGATGCGGTCGACGTCGTAACCGTGCTGGGCCAGCAGCCGTTCGGTGCGGGCCAGTTCGGTCAGGGAGAGGTCGAACAGCTCGACCCGGACCCGGGTCTCGCCGATGTCGATGCCGACGAGCAGTCCGCCGTCCGGGGCGACGCGCAGCAGCGTACGCGGGCGGCCGCCGTCGGAGTCGACGATGCCGGCCTCCTCCAGCAGGCCCTCGGCGGAGAGTTCCGCGACGACGTTGCTGATGGATCCTGAACTCAGGCCCGTGACCGGTCCGAGCTCCTGACGGCTCAGCGGGCCGTCGAAATACAACCGTTGCAATACCCTCGCCCGGTTGCCCCGCCGCAGGTCACGCACGGTCCGTCTGTTGCGCTCGGCCATGTTGCTCCTTCCCGTCCAGGAACATACCCCGGTCCCAGGCCTTGACGCGACCTTCTCTCACCTCTTAAATCACGGCATAAATTAAGTCATGGAGGCCGTTCGGCTCCCGAACGCAGCCATCCCCGGAAAGGGGCCACCTCACATGCGTCATGTCAGAGCCGCAAGCGCCGTCACCCTCGCCCTCGCCATCGCCGTAGCCGCCACCGGCTGTGGCGGCGGGACCACCTCGGGCGGCAGCAACGAGTCGCCGAAGACCCTCACCTACTGGGCGTCCAACCAGGGCCCCAGCATCGAGGCCGACAAGGAGATCCTCACTCCCGAGCTGAAGAAGTTCGAGAAGGAGACCGGGATCAAGGTGAAGCTGGAGGTCGTGCCGTGGGCCGACCTGCTGAACCGGATCCTCGCCGCCACCAGCTCCGGTCAGGGCCCGGACGTGCTGAACATCGGCAACACCTGGTCGGCCTCGCTCCAGGCGACCGGCGCGCTCCTGCCGTGGGACGACAAGAACTTCGAGGCGATCGGCGGCCGGGACCGCTTCGTCGACTCGGCGGTCGCCTCGGCCGGCAAGGAGGGCGAGCCGCCCGCCGCCGTGCCGCTGTACTCCCTGGCGTACGCCCTCTACTACAACAAGAAGATGTTCGCCGAGGCGGGCGTCGAGAAGCCCCCGGCCACCTGGGACGAGCTGGTCGCGACCGGCAAGAAGATATCCAAGGACGGCAAGTGGGGTCTCGGCGCCGAGGGCGGCAACCTCTCCAACAACATCCACCAGACCTTCGTCCTGGGCCAGCAGCACGGCGCCGACTTCTTCGACAAGGACGGCAAGGCGACCTTCACCTCGGACGGTGCGGTCGCGGCGGTGAAGCAGTACATCGACTTCATGGCCAAGGACAAGATCATCGCTCCGGGCAACGCGGAGTACGCCCAGAACCAGTCGCTCACCGACTTCGCCAAGGGCAAGACCGCCATGGTGCTGTGGCAGGCCGCCGCCTCCACCTTCGCCGCCCAGGGCATGAAGCCGGAGGACTGGGGCGCGGCCCCGGTGCCGGTGCCCTCGGGCGCGCCGGGCGCGGGCAAGCAGGTCAACTCCATGGTCGCGGGCATCAACATGGCGGTGTTCAAGAACACCAAGAACATCGACGGCGCGAAGAAGTTCGTGAAGTTCATGACGAGCGACGCCGAGCAGAAGCTGCTCAACAAGACCTACGGCTCGATCCCGCCGGTCAAGGCCGCGCAGGCCGACGCCGCGTTCGGGGCCCCCGACCTCAAGGTCCTCCGCGACACCCTCGCCACCAGCGCCGCCCCGCTCCCCCAGGTCCCGAACGAGTCGCAGTTCGAGACGGCCGTGGGCACGGCGGTCAAGGAGCTGTGGGCGGACGCGGCGGCCGGCCGTCCCATCACCGACGAATCCGTCAAGGCGCGCCTGGAAAAGGCCCAGCAGACGATGCAGCAGTGAGGCCCTGATCCATGACCGCCACCGTCACCACGGACCCCGAGGTCGACAAGTCGACCGGCACGGGTACGAGCCGGGGCACCGGGGGTGCGCGCAGGAAACTGCCGCGCATCCCCGACCGGATCCGCCAAGGCGGACTGCCCTATCTCCTGCTGCTGCCCGCCGTCCTGCTGGAACTGCTCATCCACATCATCCCGATGGTCATCGGGATCGTGATGAGCTTCCGTCAGCTCACCCAGTTCTTCATCAACAACTGGGGTGCGGCCCCCTGGACCGGCCTCGACAACTACCGGATCGCCGTCGACTTCGACGCGCCGATCGGCGAGGCCCTGCTCCACTCGTTCTTCGTGACCTGCGTCTTCACGTTCTTCTCGGTCGGGTTCGCCTGGCTGCTGGGCACCGCCGCGGCGATCCTCCTCCAGGAGAGCTTCCGGGGCCGGGGCGTCCTGCGGGCGATCTTCCTCGTCCCGTACGCCCTGCCGGTCTACGCGGCCGTCATCACCTGGGCGTTCATGTTCCAGCGGGACAACGGGCTGATCAACCACGTCCTGCACGATCAGCTCGGCATCACCGACGAGCCGTCGTTCTGGCTGATCGGCGACAACAGCATCTACACCCTGATCATCGTCTCGGTGTGGAAGGGCTGGCCGTTCGCCTTCCTCATGCTGATGGCCGGGCTCCAGAACATCCCGCGCGAGCTGTACGAGGCCGCCTCGATCGACGGCGCGGGCATCTGGCAGCAGATCCGCCGGATCACCCTGCCCTCGCTGCGCCCGGTCAACCAGGTCCTGGTCCTCGTGCTCTTCCTGTGGACGTTCAACGACTTCAACACGCCGTACGTCCTGTTCGGGAAGTCGGCGCCGGAGAGCGCGGACCTGATCTCGATCCACATCTACCAGTCGTCGTTCGTCACCTGGAACTTCGGCACCGGGTCCGCGATGTCGGTCCTGCTGCTGCTCTTCCTGCTGGTCGTGACGGCCGTCTATCTGTTCTTCACCTCGCGCGGAAGGAAGGGCGCCGATGTCTAGCCTCACGCGGCCGACCCGCACCACCCGGTCGCGGGCCCGCTCGCCGATGGCCGCACCGCAGTCCTTCCTCTGGACCCGCCGCATCGTCCTGACGCTGCTGGCCGGCTTCGTCCTGCTGCCGGTCTATGTGATGGTCAGCAGCTCGCTGAAGCCGCTGCAGGACGTGTCGGGGAAGTTCCAGTGGATTCCGTCCACGCTGACGATCCGGCCGTACTTCGACATCTGGGAGACCGTTCCGCTCGCCAAGTACTTCGTCAACTCGCTGATCGTGGCGGGCTCGGCGACGGTGCTCTCGGTGACGATCGCGGTGTTCTCGGCGTACGCGGTGAGCCGCTACCGGTTCCGGGGCAAGCGGGTCTTCACCGTCACGGTGCTGTCCACGCAGATGTTCCCGGGGATCCTCTTCCTGCTGCCGCTGTTCCTCATCTTCGTCAACATCGGCAACAGCACCGGCGTGGCGCTGTACGGCTCGCGCGGCGGCCTCATCCTGACGTACCTCACGTTCTCGCTGCCGTTCTCGATCTGGATGCTGATCGGCTACTTCGACTCCATCCCCCGCGACCTCGACGAGGCGGCTCTGGTGGACGGCTGCGGGCCGGTCCGCGCACTCTTCCAGGTCGTCGTGCCGGCCGCCGTGCCGGGCATCGTCGCGGTCTCCGTCTACTCCTTCATGACGGCTTGGGGCGAAGTGCTCTTCGCGTCCGTCATGACGAACGACGCCACCCGGACCCTCTCCGTCGGCCTCCAGGGCTACGCGACGCAGAACGACGTGTACTGGAACCAGGTCATGGCCGCCTCGCTCGTCGTCAGCGTCCCGATCGTCGCGGGCTTCCTGCTCCTCCAGCGCTACCTGGTCGCCGGCCTGACCGCGGGAGCGGTCAAGTGACCTCCACAGAAAGGCAGTTCGTGTCCGACCTCCATGCACTCCCGGCGGACTTCACCTGGGGTGTCGCCACCGCCGCGTACCAGATCGAGGGGGCCGTGGCCGAGGACGGCCGCTCGCCCTCGATCTGGGACACGTTCTCGCACACCCCCGGCAAGGTCGACGGCGGCGACACGGGTGACGTGGCCTGCGACCACTACCACCGGGTGCCCGAGGACATCGGTCTGATCAAGCAGCTCGGCGCGGACGCCTACCGCTTCTCCATCGCCTGGCCGCGCGTCGTGCCCGGCGGCGACGGGCCGGTCAACAAGGCGGGTCTGGACTTCTACGACCGGCTGGTGGACGGCCTGCTGGAGGCGGGCGTCACCCCGTTCGCCACCCTGTACCACTGGGATCTGCCGCAGGCGCTCCAGGACCGGGGCGGCTGGACCGTACGGGAGACCTCGGAGCACTTCGCGGCGTACGCCTCGCACGTGGTGGAACGCCTGGGCGACCGGGTCAAGGACTGGGCCACGCTCAACGAGCCGCTGTGCTCGGCGTGGATCGGTCATCTGGAGGGCCGGATGGCGCCGGGTCTCACCGACCTGACCGCCGCCGTGCGCGCCTCCTACCATCTGCACCTGGGCCACGGTCTCGCGGTGCGAGCGATCCGGGCGGCCTCCTCGGACGCCCGGGTCGGCATCGTCAACAACCTCAGCCCGATCGAGCCGGCGAGCGGGAGCGAGGCCGACCTCGCCGCCGCCCGGCGCGCCGACGGCCACATCAACCGCTGGTGGCTGGACCCGATCCTGGGGCGCGGCTACCCGCAGGACATGGTGGCGGAGTACGGCGTCGAACTCCCGATCCAGCCGGGCGACTTGGAGACGATCGCCGCCCCGCTGGACTGGCTGGGGCTGAACTACTACTTCCGCCAGATCGTCACCGCCGACCCCGACGGCACCGCGCCCCGGGCCAAGCAGGTCTCCGTCCCCGGCGCCCGGCTCACCCACATGGACTGGGAGGTCCACGCGGAGGGCCTGGAGCAGCTGTTGCTGCGGCTGACCGAGGAGTACGGCGTCCAGCGGATCTACGTCACGGAGAACGGTTCGGCGTACGAGGACGTCGTCGCGGCGGACGGTTCGGTGCACGACCCCGAGCGGGTCCGCTATCTGGAGGAGCACCTCGCCGCCTGCGCCCGCGCGGTCGCCGAGGGGGCTCCGCTGGCCGGGTACTTCGCCTGGTCCCTGATGGACAACTTCGAGTGGGCGTACGGCTACGACAAGCGGTTCGGCCTGGTCCACGTGGACTACGCGACCCAGCGCCGTACGGTCAAGAGCAGCGGCCGCCGGTACGCGGAGCTGGTCCGGGAGCACGCGGAACGCCGCGCCGGCCGGACGGCCGCCTGACCCCGCCTCTCCCCCGCTCCTCCCGGCAGCCCTCCGGCCGCGGCGCACTCTCGCCGCGGCCGGAGGGCTTCCCGCATCGCCGGGCGGCCTCTAGGAGGAGGGCGCCCACGGCTTCAGCATGTCCTTCATCGCGTCCGTCAGCGCGAACTGCAGCAGCGGACCGTAGGTGATGCGGCCGATGCCGAGGCGACGGAAACGCTCCAGGTCGTGCTTCACGGGATGTGCCGTGGTGTTCACCGGGACGGCGACGGCCGCGGTCACCGCCGCGAGCAGTTCGTCGTTGTCCTGGATCTTCACCGGGTAGACGCTGTCGGCGCCCGCCTGCTCCAGGGCCCGCAGCCGCTCGATCACCTCGTCGAGGACGTCGGAGGGCTTCTCCGCGTGCGCGAAGAGGTCGGTGCGGCCGTTGACCCAGACCGGGACGCCCGCGCCGTCGGCCGCCGCGCGCAGACCCGCGACGTAGCTCGCGTGCTCCTGCGTGCTGCGCACACGTCCGCCCTCGGAGTGGACGGTGTCCTCGATGTTGAGACCGACACCGCCGGCCTCGATCAGACCGGCGACGAGATCCGCGGGCTGCTGCCCGTAGCCCGACTCCAGGTCCACGGAGACGGGGACGTCGACCGCCGCGATGATCGGCCTGACGGCGGCGAGCACCTCCTCGAAGGTCTGGCCCTCCTGGTCCTCGGCCCCGCGGGAGTCGGCGAGGGGGTGGCTGCCGATGGTCAGCGCGGGGAAGCCCGCGGCGACCGCGGTCCGCGCGGACCAGACGTCCCAGACGGTGGCCAGCACGAGCGGCTTGTGGTCGGCGTGCAGTTGCTTGAGGCGCTCAGCGCGCTCGACAGTGGTTCGAAAGTCCATGACGAGGACGCTACCTCGCATCTCCCGTCAACGACGTGACGAGCCCGCGGCGGCCACGGATGTCCGTGGCCGCCGCGGGCTCCCGCCGCGCCGACAGCGGGGATGGGACGGCGCGGAGTCCTTCCCGGCCCCGCCGGATCAGCTCCGGTAGACGCCGAACTCGTAGAGCGAGTAGCCCCACGGGGTGCCGCGCTCGGTGGCGCTCACACGGACGTAGCGGGCGTTGCCCGCGACCTCGATGTCATCGATGCCGCCGTTGCCGGCCGTCTCCGTGTGGACGGTGTTCCAGTCCTGGCCGTTGTCCGAGGTCTGGATCGTGTACGCCTTGGCGTACGCCGCCTCCCAGGCCAGCTGGACGTGGTCGAAGGAGGCGGTCGCCCCCAGGTCGACCTGGATCCACTGCTGGTCGGCCCATTCGCTGGCCCAGCGGGTGTCGAAGGATCCGTCGACGGCATTGGCCGCCGGGCAGGGGCAGCCGACGCTGTCCGGCTGGAAGGACGAGGCCTCGGCGGGCTTGCCGGAGGCCAGGTTCACACCGCCGACCTGCGGCGGGACCACCTTGAAGGACTTCGTCTCGATCCCGACGTTGCCCTTCCCGTCGGTCGACTTGAGGTAGACCTTCCAGACGCCGAGCCGGTCCGGCGCGGTGACCTCGAAGGTGCCGTCACCCCGGTCGGTGAAGTCCGCTTCCGTCAACTGGCCGTTGTCGTCGATGTACTTGGAGTTGACCAGCACCTGGTGGGTGAGCGCGTCACCGTCCGGGTCGGAGACGGACGCCCTGAGAGTGAACGGCTTGCCCGCCTCGACGGCGGAGGCGTTGTCGACGCTCAGGTCACTGATGACCGGCGGGGTGTTGTCGCCGGAGGTGTCCGCGCCGTACGCCTCCTTCACCGCGTAGTAGGAGAGCCGCTTCTGGCCCGCGGGGAGCAGGTTGAACCAGACGCCGCCGAAGTCGTACTCGGTGCCGTAGTGGAAGAGGGTCGCCCCGAGCGAGACCCCGGGGTGCCCCTGGACGCAGTCCCAGGCACTCTGGTACCCATCCGCCTTCGCCACGTCGGTGGGCTCGTCCGGTACGCCGTTGGCGTCGTCCGGCACCTCCCACTCACCGGCGGGCCCGCCCTCGGTGACGATGTAGGGCTTGTCGTAGCCGCCGCTCTCCCAGGTGGCGCGGATGTCGCAGACGGCGTCGTAGGAGTTCACGGCGTACAGGTCGAGGTCGGGCGCGTTCTTCTTGTAGTACGGCCAGGCCCCGGTCCAGGCGTCGGTCGAAGTGACCGGGTGGTTCGGGTCGACCGCGTGGATCTTCTTGGCGATCTCGTTGACGAAGGTGGTGTACGCGTCGCGCTGCTGCTCCAGTTCGTCGCCGCTGTAGCAGTTCTGCAGGCCGAGCACGGATTCGTTGCCGACGTTCCACATGAGGACGCCCTCATGGTCCTTGTAGGTCTCCACCCACTTCGGGAACTCGGCGAGCATGTCGTTCTTGTAGGCGGTGTCCGTCAGGTAGTTGACGCAGCCGCCGCTGCCGGGGCCGCCGCCCGGCTGCAGCCAGAACCCGGCGATCACCTTGATGCCGTGGGATGCCGCGGTGTCCAGAAGCGGCTTCGTGGTGGCGTCGGTGCCCCACGTACGGATCGTGTTGACGCCCATCGACTTCACGTCGGGCATGTACTGCCCGGCATCCGCGACGGACGGACCCCAGGTCAGCCCCTTCACGGTGTACGGGGCGCCGTCCACGGTCAGCTGCCAGGCGCCCTGGGAGCCGGTCACCTTCACCACACTGCCCGCGGCCTGGGCGGTGGGCACCGGAAGGGCGGCCGCCGCGGCGGCCAGGAGCGCGGCGACGGCGAGACGCGCGGTGGTACGGCCCCGGGAACGGGCCGGTCGTCGGAAACGGGACGTGATCATGGGGGGAAGGGCTCCTCACGGGAGTGCGGGTGGAGACGGCCGAAGGAACGGGCACGTACGGGAGAGCGCTCTCCCTCATGGGCGCGGTGCACCCATGAGGGAGACGCGACGGGGCGGGCCAGGCGTCAGGGCCTGGGCAGTTCGTAGTTCTCGTCGAGGGCCGCGCCCTCACCCGGGTTGTTCTCGTCGTAGCCACGGGCGTTGCACTGGAGAGCACCGACGATGCAGTGGTCGACCAGGGCGTCGAGCGTGGCGTCGTCCCAGGCGTTGAAGAAGTCGTAGTGGAAGGAGTGGCCGGTGCCGCTGGCCAGTCTCACCTGCGACATGTCACCGTTGACCGGCCACGCCATCTTGAACTCGATCATCGGCAGGGCGACCGGGTGGCTCGACGGGCAGACGTCCTGGTTGGCCCCCATCACGACCGGGTAGGCCATGTGGGCCTTGTGGTCGGGGGTGTCCAGGTACTTTCCGTCCCAGCAACTGGGCGCCTGCATACGCAGGTTGAGCTGGGTGTCCTGGCTGGTCGGGCAGGCGGCCGGGAAGTCGTAGTTGTGGTAGCTCTCGCCGCACTCGTACCCCTCGACCATGCCGGGGTGGTTGCGGAACTCCTCGGCGGTCTGCGTGGGGCTGCCGACGACGAACCGCAGCCCCTTGGGGAAGGGCCGCACGGTGCGGTAGTCGGTGACTCCGGCCTTGTAGTAGATGGTCTGGGGGCCGATCGGGCGGATCTCCTCGTCGCCGTTGTAGAGGGTCGGCATCCAGTACGCGGACAGGTCGCCGGGCGCCAGGCAGGCGGTCCCGCCCGCGCCCAGGGACGCGGTGGTGCTGTTCGCGTTCGTGGTGTCGTTGCCCATGAACGTGTGGTCGTGCGACGCGCCGGCCTGACCCGGGTAGACGATCGGGTCGTCCGGGGCGGTGTGGGTGACCGAGCAGTTGGCCTGGAACTCGTGGAAGTAGCGGTGCGGCGGGATCTCGTCGGACGGCTCCACGCCGGTGACCGGCGGGTCCGCCGGTATGTAGCCGTCGCCGTCGGGGTCGTCGCCGAAGGCCACGGGTTTCGCCGGCGCCATCTTGTGACCCTGCATGACGTGCGAGGCCGCCGCGGGCCGGTCCGACGCGGGCCCGTCCGCCTCGGCGGTGGCCGCCCCGGCGTTCGTGATCGCGGTCAGCCCGAGCGCGACCAGCGCCAGGGCGGTCGCCACGATCAGGGCGGACACCAGGGTCGTTCTGTTGAGTCTTGTCACCATAGGGACCTCCATGCCGCTCTTCATCCCTGCACATCGGGTGCACGGTGGGGGGAAAGGGTGAGCTGGACGGTGCGGCCGGGAAGAGGCTCCACCCTGTGCGTCACGAGGCCGGCGGACCGCGGGATCATCTGGGAGAGCGCTCTCCAAGGCGGTGCCAGTGTTGCGCCGGTGCTGAGAAGGTGTCAATAGCTTGTGAACGATGCGCTGCGCGAGGGGTGTTGGCGCAACAAGGAAACGGCCCCGCACTCCGGCGGGGCCGCTCACTGGTCCTACGTCGTACCGCCGGGGCCCGCTCCGCCGGGGAGGACGGCGGGACGACTCCCCCGGATCACGCGGTGTGCAGAGTCAGCCCGTACCGGTTGAGGATCTCGTTGACCGGCTGGTACCAGGTCTCGCCGCCGCCGGAGCAGTTGCCCCAGCCGCCGGAGGTGACGCCCTGGGCCTGGTCGCCGCTGATGAAGGAGCCGCCGGAGTCGCCGCCCTCGGCGCAGACGCTCGTCTTGGTCATCTGGTGCACGGCGCCCTGGCTGTAGTTGACGGTCTCGTTCTTGGCCAGGACGTTGCCGCAGTGCCAGTGCGTGGTGGAGCCGGAGCGGCAGATCGAGGCGCCGATCGGGGCCTCGTTCGAGCCGCGGACGAGCTGGTCGGAGACGGTGCCCCAGCCGATGACGACCGGTACGGTCCACCAGCCGTTGGCCACGTTCACCCAGGCGTAGTCGTCGCCCGGGAAGGACGAGCCCTGGAAGTTGCCGATGGCCGAGCCGTCCCAGCCGCGCACGGACTGGCCGGCGCCGCCGCAGTGCCCGGCGGTGACGAAGCCGCCGTGCACGGAGAAGCCGATGGAGCAGCGGACGTTGCCCGTGTAGTACGGGTCGCCGCCGACCGTTCCGGCGGCAAAGGTCTGGGGCGCTTCGGAGGTCGTCTCCACGGTCACGGGCCCGGCTTCGCGGGCCTTGGCGACGAAGGATCGGACATCGTTGTCACGCTGCTCGGAGGCGACGACGTTCACGACGACGCTGCTGGTCGCCGGGTCGACGTGCCAGCTGCTCACACCGGCGGGTGCGGTCAGCTTGTCGATGCGGGACTTCGCCGCGTCGAGCTGCGCGGCCGAGTGCTCGACGAGCCGGGTCTCGGCTCCGGCGGCCCGGACGACCTCGGCCTTGGCGGCGTCGGTGACCGCGACGGTCAGCTTGCCGGTGCCCGCGTCGTACCAGGAGCCGCCGTAGGCGGAGCCCGCGGCGCGCTTGGCCTTCGGCTCCAGGGCGGTGGCCGCCTTCTCGTCGGCGAGCCTCGCCCGGGCCTGGCCCTCGCTGAGGCCGAGGTCGCGCTGCATCGCGGTGAGCAGGGCGGCGGAGGCGGGTGCCTGCGCGGAGTCGGTGGGGGCGGCGGAGGCGGACGACGGGCCGGCGGCGGCCCAGGCACCGAGGAGCAGGAGTGCGGACAGACCGGTCCGCAGCACGGTTGCGTGTCTCAAGGGAGTGACCCTTCCTGTTGTTCCAGCGACGTGGGGGTGGAACGGGAGGCGTCCGGGAGCGCACGCTGATCATGCCGCTTGAGAGCGCTCTCAGATGTGCCGTCCCGGACTGTAGCGGAGTTCGATAGGCAGGTCCATGCCAATGACAGGGCCGACCCGGGAAGAGATGTGCGAGGACGTCGTGCGCCGGGTTGAGTAGGCGTACTCATCCGGCCCGCCGACACTGGTCCTACTGTCACAGGAACAGGGGACGGGACCAGCTGGAGGAGCAGATCATGACCGGATCACGCCGCAGGCGGTGGAGAGCCGCGCTGACCGGCACACTGGCGGGTTCGCTGGTCGTACTGGTGGGCGCGTGCGGCGTGGTGGACACCAAGGACGACCGCCGGGCGGCGGAGGAACTGGCCGAGAAGCACTTCCCGGGGCAGCTCAGGGCGATCGGAGCACGCACGCTCTTCCCGGGAACCGGCGGCTCGGAGGTCACGTTCGCGGTGACCGACGACCGCGACGCCGTGGTCCGGCTCCGCATCGACACGGACCAGGCGGACCAGGGTCTGTGCGACCGCAAGGACTGCGTCGGCGTACTGGCGGAGGCCGTGAAGCGCGGGCGGCAGCAGGCCGACGACTTCCGTACCCTCAAGGGCGCCTTCGACGCCTGTGGTTACGAGGTCGTCGCCCTGGGCACGACCGGCGCCGCGCCCTACGTCGTCGCCGAGCTGACGAACGCCACCGTGACGAAGGTGCTCGGCGAGATCGGGGAGTGCGTCCAGCGCTGGGTCACCGCGAGCGGGGCGGACAGCGCGCTCGCGAAGGCTCAGGCCTCGTACGTGAACGTGGTCTCCCCGTCCGTCGCGGACCGCCGCGACCGGGGCAAGGACTCCTGGCCCACGCTGATGCGGCTGACCCGGTCGGACCTGCTGGCCTCGCTCACCAAGCACGCCTATTTCTCCGCGAGTTACGACATCGAGGCGGGCCGGGTCGACACGACGGGCCGCGCCCGGGTGGTCCGCCCGTTCCGGGAGCGCGAGAAGTTCGGCGAGACGGTGCAGAACGCGGTGAAGGAGCAACTGCGCGCCACCTACCCCCGGGTGGTCATGAGCACCTATCAGTGGATCTGGCAGCTGGAGCCGGGCCGCGTCGACCGCCAGACCGGTTACGTCCTGTTCTGCCCGGAGCCGGGGGCGCGCGGGCAGTGCGTGAACCCCGACGACGCGGCCCTGGTGACCACGGACGAGCACGGCGATCCGGTGGGGAAGATCCGGCTCGTGCACGACGTACGCGAGGGCACGGGGGCGCTGCGGCTGCCGCCGTACTAGGCGGGCGGGAGGCTGTCTGGGGCCGGGGGGCCCGTCGGCGCGGGCGGCTTCCCGACGGCTCGGACAGCGGATGTGTCACCGGCTGCGACTTGGCAGCGTCGCCTCGTGGCATCGTGGCGTCATGACGATCACGGTCCGCCCGGCTTCGGCCTTCGAGGATGTCCGTACCCTGGTCGGTCCGAAGTCGCCCGGGGCCAACGTCTGCTGGTGCCTGAGCTACCGAATTCCGTCCAAGCTCAACAACGAGCTCCGTGGTCCGGAGCGCGGTGAGTACGTCGCCGAGCTGTGCCGCGCGGAGCCTCCGCCGGGGGTGCTCGCCTACGACGGCGACGAGCCGGTCGGCTGGGCCGCCGTGGCACCGCGCTCGGACACCTCGTTCGCGCGCAGCCGGAAGATCCCGCACGTGGACGAGCTGCCGGTCTGGTCGCTGTGGTGCGTCCGCGTGCGCCCCGGTCATCGTAAGAAGGGGATCTCGCACACCCTGATCGCGGGGGCGGTCGAGTTCGCCCGTGCGCACGGCGCGCCGGCGATCGAGGCGTACCCGATCGACAGCGGTGGCGCAAAGGTCGACCTGACGATGGCGTACGCCGGGATCCGGAGGAACTTCGAACGGGCCGGGTTCACCCACGCCGCCGACACCACCTCGGTGCTGGCCGGTCACCCCCGCGTCCTGATGCGGCTCGACCTGCGCGACCGGTGATCACGGAAGGTCCCGGGCCTCGTCCCCGGCCTCCCGGACAGCCGCCCACGGCTGAAGCTTCTCCGGGTTGCGGACCACCCAGATCCGGGCGACCCGCCCCTCCGCGACATCGAACGAGGCCACGGTCACGACGACACCGTCACGCACGGCCACCAGGCCCGGCACCCCGTTGACCGTACGTTCCAGGAGTTCGAGGCCGGGCGCGCGGTCGGCGATGGCGACCATGTACGGGGCGATGCGCGTGCCCCCTTCGATCGGGCGCAGGGCCGCGCCGACCAGGCCGCCGCCGTCGGCGGTCATCACGGCGGCCGGGTCGAGGAGGTCGACGAGGGCCGCGATGTCCTTGTTCTGCCAGGCCTCCTTCACGCGCCGCACGGCGTCGCTCCGTACGTCCGCCGGCACCGGGGCCGGGGCGTCGGGCACCCGCCGCCGGGCGGAGGCCGCGAGCTGCTTGCAGGCGGTGGGGGTGCGGCCGAGGACGCCGGCGATCTCGGCGAAGGGGTAGCGGAAGACGTCGTGCAGGACGAACGACACTCGCTCGGCGGGGGTCATCGTCTCCAGAACGACGAGGAACGCCATCGTCACCGATTCGTCCAGGACGATCTGGTCGGCGAGATCGGCATGGTCCGAGCCCCGGCCGCGTCCGCCGGGGCCGGGCAGCGGATCGGGCAGCCACGCGCCGACGTACCGTTCGCGCCGGACCCGCGCCGAGCCGAGCACGTCCAGGCAGATGCGGCCGGTCACCGTCGTCAGCCAGGCGCCGGGCGACACGATCTCGTCCCGGCGGCTTCGCGGCAGCGCGTACCAGCGCGCGTAGGCCTCCTGCACGGCGTCCTCGGACTCGGCCAGTGATCCGAGCAACCGGTAGGCCACATTGATCAGTTGGCCGCGTTCACCGGCTATGCCCTCGATGCCCGCACGTGCCGCCCCCATGTTCCGACCGCCCCTCGCCTTACCTTTCGCGGGCCCGCGTCGTCGGGCTGGTGAAACCCTATCGATCAACCGCCCACGGGCGGAGAACGGGAGCGTGGCATGACCACCCGGGCGACGACACGGCACGGCTCACGCAGCTCGCACGGCTCGCACGGCTCGCACGGCTTCTCCTTCGTGCGGATCGCGATCGCTCTGCAGACCCTGACGATCTTCCTTCAGGCGGTCTCGTCCGGACTGCTGATGACCACGGCCTACGGAGAGGTGCTGCACAGCGTCGGAGCGCGCGTGATGTACGGGGCGTCGATGCTGTACGTGCTCGCGGCGGTGCTGGCCTGGAAGCCGGGCGGCGGCTCGCCCCGGCCGGTGCTGCACGCGTCCGGCTTCCTGGCCCTGGCCTCGGTCCAGGTCGCGGTCGGCATCGCGCACATCCCGGCGGTCCATCTCCCGCTGGGCGTCCTGATGTTCGGGCTGAGCGTGCTGGCCCTGGCGCGGCGGTGAGGACGGCGAGGGGACCGTATCGCGTCCACGATGCAGTCACCCACGCAGATCATTGCCGTCTACAGCTACCCTCCGAGCCGTGGACATCGCGACGAAGGGGCTGGACGGCGGCATGGACGGGAACACCGGCAACGGTCACGGGCGCGTCGTCGCCGCCCTCGACGACGTGAGCATGCGCCGCCACGCGACCGGCCAGGTCATCCTCGACGGCATCGACTGGACCGTCCGGGCCGGCGAGCACTGGGCGCTGCTGGGGCCCAACGGGGCCGGCAAGACCAGCGTTCTGCGTCTCGTCGGCGCCACCGCCTTCCCCACCACCGGCACGGTCGACGTCCTCGGTCACCGGCTCGGCCGGGTCGACGTACGGGAACTGCGCGCCCGCATCGGCCATGTCTCCACCTCCCAGCGCGTCCCGGGCGACCTGACCGGGCACACCACGGTCCTCACCGGCCACAGCGGCACGGTCCAGCCGCTGTGGAAGGCGTACGACGGCGATGTGCGCGAGCGCGCCCACGCGTTGCTCGCCGAACTCCAGGTCAAGGAGCTCGCCGACCGCCCGTACGGCGTCTGCTCGGGCGGCCAGCGCGCCCGGATCCTCATCGCCCGGGCGCTGATGGCGGACCCGGCCCTGCTGCTGCTCGACGAGCCGTTCAACGCGCTCGACCTGCCCTCGCGGGAGGACCTCATCGACACCATGCGCCATCTCGCGCTGAACCGGCCGGAGTTGTCGACGGTGACCGTCACCCACCATCTGGAGGAGCTGTCCCCCGCGATCGATCACGCCCTGCTGCTGCGGGAAGGGCGCGTCCTGGCGGGAGGGGCGGTCGGGGACGTGCTCACGGACGAGCGCATGACCGCCTGTTTCGGCCGCCCCATCGAGGTGACCCGGCACGCGGGCCGCTGGCTGGCCCGTTCGGGCGGCTTCGCCTAGACGGGACCACCGCGCGGGACCGCACGGCGCGCGACGGCGGGCGGGACGGCCTGCGGTCCGCTGCCGGGCGGTGGCCCTCAGGGCGCCAGGAGCGGCAGGCCTGCCGTACGCCACAGATCACGGAACCCGTCCGCGGCGCCGAGCCCGTGCCCGTGCTCCGTCCCCTGCCGCTCCTCCGCCGTACGCCAGACCCGTACCGCCGCCCCGCTCCCGGCAAGCCCGTCGAGTGCGTCCCAGCCCGGATCGCCGTGCGCGGCGAAGTCGGCCCAGGCGCGGGTCATACGCCGGGAGAGCTCCTGGTCGGCCGCGCCGGGCGGGCCGCCGACCAGGAAGTGGACGCTCTCCTCGTGAAGGTTGCCGAAGGCGAACGGGACGTCCGCGCAGTGCCAGGCGCGCACCCGTTGACCCGTGTGGTCCCGGCGGCGGTCGAAGCGGGCGAGAAAGGCGCGGCCGCCTGCCAGGGCGTGGGCCTCGGCGAGGCGGGTGCTGTACTCGGCGAACAGAAGGCCGGAGTAGAGGGACAGGTAGACGTCGAGGACCGGGGCGTCGGGCAGGCGTTCGCGGTGGCCCTCGACGAGCGAGGCCGGGAGCCCGAAGTCGGCGGCGAAGGCGGCCATTTGCTCCTCCGTCGTGATCTTCGCGCTGCTGCCGACCGCGTCCAGCAGCCAGTACTCCTCCGTGGTGTGGCAGACCAGCAGCTCCACCGTCCCGCCGGCTCCGGCCGCCAGTGCCTCCAGCGGGTCGGCGGTCAGCAGGACGCCGTCGGCGACCGGTCCGTAGATCGCCGGGTCGTAGTGGCGCTGCCCCGAGCCGGGGTCCTGTGCGTACCGTTCGCAGACCCGGTCGGCGGCGGCCACGAGGGCTTCGGGCGAGGCGGCGAGCAGCCCGGCGCGGGTGGCGGGCACGCCGGCCGCCTCGGCGACCTCGGCCGTGGTGCGGGCCGCCTGCTCCACCGTGGCGAAGGCGTTGACGGCGCTGTGCAGGACGGCGCGGCGGAACAGACCGCGCGCCCGGTCGGCCACCGTCAGGCAGGCCACGGAGGTGGCGCCCGACGACTGCCCGGCGAGGGTGACCCGGTCGGGCGAGCCGCCGAACGCGGAGATGTTGTCGCGGACCCATTCCAGGGCGGCGATCTGGTCGAGCAGGCCACGGTTGTCGGGGAAAGGGGTGCCGCTGCCGTCGGCGTCGGGGGCGGGTCCGTCGTGGCCTTCGGCGTCGGGCACATGGCCGAACCCCTCGAAGCCGATACGGCTGTTGAGGGTGACGACGACCAGGCCCCGGCCCGCCAGCGCGGTGCCGTCGAAGTCGGGCTGGGCGGCGGACCCGAAGACGTACGCGCCGCCGTGGATCCAGACCAGCACGGGGAGGTCGCCCGGTCCGTCGGCGGGCGTCCAGATGTTCAGCGTGAGGATGTCCTCGTCACCGGGCGACCAGACCGGCGCGCCCGGCAGTTCGGCCGACTGGGGTGCCACCGGCCCGAAGGCGGAGCAGTCGCGTACGCCGTCCCAGGGCTCCGCAGGCCGCGGCGCACGGAACCGGAGGTCGCCGAACGGCGGGGCCGCGTACGGGAGTCCGAGTACGGCGACGATGCCGCGATCCCGGGTGGCGCGCCGCCCCCGTACCGACCCGGCCTTCGTCGTGAAGACGTCCACGGCTCCCGCTCCCCCCGCTCCTGCCCGTCCGTCGTTCGGCGCGGCCGCGTCATCATTCCAGGTCAGCGGCGGCCCGCACCAACGGATTGATCGCGCACTACCCGCCGATCAGCTCGCGCACGGTGGCCATGTCGCTGAACGGCAGCAGCTCGCCCCGGACGCTCTGGTGCGGTTCGCTGCCCTTGCCCGCGATGAGCACGATGTCGGCCGGACCCGCCTCCGCCAGCGCTGCGGCGATGGCCCGGCGGCGGTCGGTGATCCGCTCGAACGGCGTCCCGGTCGACGCGATGCCCGGGGCGATCTGGTCGAGGATGGCTTCGGGGTTCTCGTAACGCGGGTTGTCGGAGGTGAGGACGCACAGGTCGGAGTGGGCTCCGGCGATGGCGCCCATCTCGGCGCGCTTGGTGGTGTCGCGGTCGCCGCCGCAGCCGAAGACGGTGATGACCCGGCCCCGGGCGAAGCCGCGGATCGTGGTGAGGACCTTGCTGAGGGAGTCCGGCGAGTGGGCGTAGTCCACGATCACCGAGGTGCCGTCGGGGGTGTGAAGGCGTTCGAAGCGGCCGGGAATCTGCGGCATCCGCTCCAGCGCGTCGACCAGCCCTGCCAGGCCGTGGCCGAGGAGGTGACAGGCGGCCACCGCGGCCAGCGCGTTGGAGACCGAGAACCGGCCCGGCGAAGGGATCGCCGCCGGGTACTTGCGGCCGTCGTGGTGCAGGGTGAACCGGGTGCCCGAGGCGTCCACGGTGAGATCGCTCGCGCGGTAGTCCGCGTCGCCGTCCAGCGCGTACGTGGTCACGGCATCGGGCATCAGCTCCCGGATCCCGGCGCCCACCGGGTCGTCGGCGTTGACCACGGCGCGGCGGCACAGGCCCTGGAACAGCCGGAGTTTGGCGTCCCGGTAGTTCTCCATGGTGCCGTGGTCGTCGAGGTGGTCCTGGGTGAGGTTGGTGAAGACGCCGACGTCGATGAACGTACGGTCCAGACGGTGCGTCAGCAGCCCCATCGAGGTGGCCTCCAGGACGACGCTGCCGGTGGCCCGGTCGCGCATGTGCCCCAGCAGGTACTGGAGATCGGGCGATTCCGGGGTGGTGAGCACCGAGGGCGGCATCGGGATGGGCTCGTCCCCGATGCGGCTGCCCGCCGTGCCGATCACCCCGACCCGGGTGCCCTCGGCGAGCCGCAGCACCGACTCGGTCATGTACGACACGGAGGTCTTGCCGTTGGTGCCGGTGATGGCGATCAGGTCCATCGCCCGGCCCGGTTCGCCGAAGTAGCGCGAGGCGAGGACGGCGGCGGCCTTGCGGACGTCGGGGACGCGTACGGCGCAGGCGTCGCCCAGGGTCGTGGGCAACGGCGGGGCCTGTTCGTCGACGAGTACGGCGACCGCGCCGCGAGCGACGGCCGGGGCGACGGCGTCCGGACCGCCGGCCGCGTGGCCGGGCACCGCGGCGAAGACGGAACCCGGGGTGACCCGGTCCGCGTCGAACGTCGCACCGGCGGTGACGTCCGTGCGGTCGGGGGTTCCTTGCAGCACGTGGTGGGCCTGCCCGGACAAGAGGTCGCTCAGCTTCACGATGATCCCTTCGAGTGCGACGCCGGCCAGAGGGTGCGGCCGTCGCCGTGAAGCAGCCCGGGCAGGTGCGCCGTAGGCCGCGTGGTGCTGTGGAGCCGATCGTGGAACGCGCGCGTCCGGCGAACGCCGGAGCGACGGTGTGCCCCGGCGCTCAGCGGGCCGGAGAGGTGGTGCCGGTGAGGAGACGGCGGGCCGGGAGCGATGACGCCGTGGTCGGCGACGCCGGATACCGGATACGGCGGTCGGAAACCGCCGCGCCTATGCGGATGTGTCGCCGGTGGATCGGTGGATCGCCGACGAAACGCTGTGGATCGCTAGCCGTGGCCGTGCAGTGCGGTACGGCCCGTTCCGGGCGCCGCGTCGGCGGGTGCCGGGGGCACGGCCGCGCGGGCGGCGGCCGGGGGCAGCGCGGAGGCGGCCCTGAGCGGGCATGTCCTCGGTGCGGCGCTGCGTCCCATGGGCCGAGTGTACGGGGCAGGGGAAGGGGCCCGGTCCGCCCCGAGCGGAGCGGACCGGGACGGAGAGGCGACACGGAGAGGCGACGGGGACCAGGGGCAGGACCGGGACCGCGGCCGGACTCGGCCGGGCTCGGCCGGGCAGTCCCGTCAGGGGGCGTCGGGCGTCGTCAAGGGGTGCTGTCGATGAGCCGGACGGTGCTGAGGATCTTCCGCACGGTCGGCTCCGGCACCTCGTCGTCGACGCCCCGTACGCCGACGAAGGTCCAGGAGACCCTCTCGCCCGCCGGGTTCTCGAAGGCGAACGCGGTCGCCTTGCCGTCGTAGGAGCAGCCGCCCGTCCGGCCGACACCGGTCGAGGTGGCCGTCGCCACGCTCCCGGTGATGCCGGACCTGGTCGTGAACGGCTTCGCCGCCCCGGTGGTGACCTTTTCCTTCGACGGCTGGGCGTAGCTGCCGTAGACCCACAGGCGGGCGTTCTCCCGGGCCGCTTCGGCGGTGCTTCGGGCGTCCGGCTCGCCCCGGGAGCCCGCGGCGGCGAGCGGGGTGTCCTCCTGGGTGCCGTTGCCGTCGTCGTCGGACCGGCACCACTTCTCCTGGAGGATCGCCGGGGCCGAGAACCCGACGAGCGGCCTCTCCTCGGGGTCGTCGTTCTCGGCGACGTAACTCACCCAGCCGGTCGACTTGAGCGCCCACTGGACGGGGACGTCGAAGGCGATGCCGCGCTTGGGGTTGACCACGGTCTTCCAGCCGGGCACGAGGGGCGCGGTCCCGTTCTCGGTACCGCCCCGGGCCTCGCCCGGGGACGCCGAGGGTGACACGGAGTCCGTCCCGGTGGGTCCCGCGACGGGCTTCCCGTCGTCCTCTTCGCCGCCGAGCACCAGGTATCCGGTGATTCCGGCGGCGAGTACGACGGCGGCGGCCGCGACCACGGCGATGACCGCGCTACGGCGGCCGCCGCCGGACGGGGGCGGCCCGGAGGGAGCGGTCTGCGCGCTCCAGGGGGCGGACGCGGGCTGCCCGGCGGGTTCCGTGCGCGCGTCCCACGGGGCGGTCCCGGCTCCCGCGTACGGCGGCTGCCCGCCGGCCCGCTGCTCCTGCGGCGGCCACCCGTACGGCTGCTGCCCCTGGCCCTGGCCGTACGGCTGGCCCTGGCCCTGGCCGTACGGCTGCGGCTGACCCTGCTGGTGGTGTTCGCCCCCGGGCGACTGCTGTCCGTTCCCCATGGGACGCCACCCTATGCCCGGCCGTTCGACGATTCGAACACCCTGTGCCCGGACTCCCACGAGCTCCTCATCCGCGCGGCGAAGCGGCCGCGACCTGCGTACGGACCGGTTCGCACCGGCTGAGCCCGGCTCCGGAAACCGATCTTCCCTTTGCGGCCGGAGCGGGACGGGAGTGGAATTGCGTACAGGGGACAGGAGAACCCGTCACTCCCGGAGGACCGGAGGAAAGGACGCGCCATGAGCGACACCGACTGGGGGGACGACGTCTACCAGCCCCAGGAACCCGAGGCTTCGGATCCCGGCGAACAGCTCGGCGCCGAGGACACGCTCATGGATCCGTCCGGTACCGGCGACCCCTTGGACGAGGGGTATTCGCCGCCGGACCGCCCGTGGGTGGTCGACGGACTCGGCACCACGGCCGACGAGCGGAACACCGGCGAGTCCCTCGAAACCCGGCTGACCAGGGAAGTGCCCGAGCCGGACGGTTCCGCCGGCGACGGTGTGGGCGATCTGGTGGACGGCGACGGAGAGCCCTGGGACGACGAGGTGGGCGTCGCCCGCGCCGGGCGGCTCACCCAGCAGGCCGACGGGCGCGTCCCGGCCACCCTCACCGCCAGTGACGTGGGCATCGACGGTGCGGCGGCGTCGGCCGAGGAGGCCGCGATGCATGTGATCCCCGAGCCGGGGGACGACGACGCGCTCCTGGAGGCCGGCCCGCCCCCCGCCGCCCCCGGTTCCGGCCCCGCCGGCGGCACGGCAGCCCCGCCGCCGTCCTGAGCGGACCGCCGGCGAGCGCTCGCCCCTGAACGCGGCAGTCCCCGGGCCCGTACTCCCCTGACCGAAGCGCACACCGGCCACCGCGCACCCCCGTACCGCACGCATCCACCGCACGCACCGACGTACTCGCACCCCAGGAGCGCACCAATGAGCGGCACCGCCCAGATCGGCGTCACCGGACTCGCGGTCATGGGCCGCAACCTGGCCCGGAACTTCGCCCGCAACGGCTTCACCGTCGCCCTGCACAACCGCACCACGTCCCGGACGGACGCCCTGGTCGAGGAGTTCGGCGACGAGGGCACGTTCGTCGCCGCGCACACGCCCGAGGAGTTCGTCGCCGCGCTGGAGCGGCCCCGACGTCTGGTGATCATGGTGAAGGCGGGCGACCCCACCGACGCCGTGATCCAGGAGTTCGCGCCGCTGCTGGAGGAGGGCGACGTCATCATCGACGGCGGGAACGCCCACTTCGAGGACACCCGCCGTCGTGAGAAGGAGCTGCGCGAGCGCGGGATCCACTTCGTCGGGGTGGGGATCTCCGGTGGCGAGGAGGGCGCGCTGAACGGACCGAGCATCATGCCGGGCGGCTCGGCGGAGTCCTACGCGTCGCTGGGCCCGATGCTGGAGAAGATCGCCGCGCAGGCGAAGGACGGCACGCCGTGCACCACGCACATCGGTCCGGACGGCGCGGGCCACTTCGTGAAGATGGTGCACAACGGCATCGAGTACGCGGACATGCAGCTGATCGCCGAGGCGTACGACCTGCTGCGCGCGGTGGCCGGGTACTCCCCCGCGCAGATCGCCGACGTCTTCCGTACGTGGAACACCGGCCGGCTGGACTCGTATCTGATCGAGATCACGGCGGAGGTCCTCGCCCATACGGACGCGGCGACCGGGAAGCCGTTCGTCGACATCGTGCAGGACCGGGCGGAGCAGAAGGGCACCGGGCGCTGGACCGTACAGATCGCGCTCGACCTCGGGGTCCCGGTGTCGGGCATCGCGGAGGCGGTCTTCGCCCGGTCGCTGTCCGGCCACGCCGATCTGCGGGAGGCGGCCCGCGATCTCCCCGGGCCCACCCCGAAGCCGCTGGACGGGGCGGCGGCAGCGGCGTTCGCGGATCAGGTGGAACAGGCCCTGTACGCCTCCAAGGTGGTCTCGTACACGCAGGGTTTCCACCAGATCAGGGCGGGCGGCGAGACCTACGACTGGGACATCGATCTCGGCTCGGTGGCGGCGATCTGGCGGGCGGGCTGCATCATCCGGGCGGCGTTCCTCGACCGCATCCGCGCCGCCTACGACTCCCGGCCCGACCTGGTCAGCCTGCTCTCCGACAAGGAGTTCGGGCAGGAGATCGGCGCGGCGCAGGACGACTGGCGGGCGGTGGTGGCCGAGGCCGTACGCCAGGGCGTGCCGACCCCGGGCTTCGCCGCCGCGCTCTCGTACTACGACGGGCTGCGCGCGGACCGGCTGCCCGCGGCGCTCACCCAGGGCCAGCGGGACTTCTTCGGGGCGCACACCTACCGGCGTACGGACCGGGAGGGCTCGTTCCACACGCTCTGGGGCGGCGACAGGACCGAAGTGGAGAGCTGACCCGTCCGCCCCTGCGCCCGACCCGCACAGGGGCTGATGCGCTGCGGAGGCTCAGCAGTAGAGCCGGCGCAGGTAGGGCCAGGTCTGCCGGCCGACCTGACCGTCCTCGGCCAGGGTGGTGTGGCAGGCGTAGTTGACGCGCTTCTGCAACTTCTTCGCCGCGGCCTGGGAGTTGCGGCCGAAGATGCCGTCGATGGTGCCCGGGTTGTGGCCCTGGTACTGGAGAAGGCACTGGGCCTCCTTGCCGGCGGCGGTCACCTGCGAGGTGGAGGGGACGACGGTGTTGCCGTCGTAGTAGCCGGCCGAGAGCCGGCCGGCGGAGCTCATCTTCACGTCGCACGGGTAGGCCGCGGCAGCGACGGCGCCGGTCCCGGCCGCGGCGGCGACGCCGCCGGTGGCCGTACCTCCCAGCAGGACGAGGGAGGCGAACACGATCGCGGTGCGCCTGCGGGTTGCGGTGAGTGCCATGGAAGAGCTCCTGGGAGGGTGTGGGGTCGGCATCGCCCGGCCGCGGGTGCCTGCCGGTCGGGCACACCCGACTGTCTTCCGAACACGGCTGCCCCGGGTACCTCGAACAGTTCAGGTTGCACATCCCACCGATCGTCGGCTATCGACCCGTTGCCGCTGACCCGCACGGTCCACCCCGAGTGCGGCCGGCCGCGGGGCGTGGCTTAGTGGCTGCGAGTCCTGTTCGCCGTTCGTATTCGCCGTTCGTAAGGGAGTGCGCGCATGCCCGACGCCGTGCCTGACCCCGTCTCCGTCCAGCCCGTCGTGGCGCCGTTGACCAGCGCGGCGCTGTTCCTGGTCGGCACGATCGAGCCGGGCGGCGAGGGCGCGGTGCGGGACGTGCTGCCGGATCTCGCGGCCGTCGCCCGGTCGCTCGGATTCCGGTACCCGGACTCCGGCCTCGCCTGTGTGGCGGGCTTCGGCTCCAGCGCCTGGGACCGGCTGTTCGCGGGGCCACGCCCCGCGCACCTCCACCCGTTCCCGGAGCTGCGAGGACCTCTGCACCACGCCCCGGCGACCCCGGGTGACGTGCTGCTGCACATCCGGGCCGAGCGGATGGACGTCTGCTACGCGTGGGCGGCCCAGTTGCTCGACAAGCTCGGCGGGGCCCTGCGGATCGTGGACGAGACGCACGGCTTCCGCTACCTCGACCACCGGGATCTGCTCGGCTTCGTGGACGGTACGGAGAACCCGGTCGGCGACGACGCCCGTTCGGCGGCGCTCGTCGGCGCGGACGACGACCCGGACTTCGAGGGCGGCAGCTACGTCGTCGTACAGAAGTATCTGCACGACCTGACGTCCTGGAACGCGCTCTCCGTCGAGGAGCAGGAGCGCGTCATCGGCCGCACCAAGCTCGACGACGTGGAGTTCCCCGACGAGGACAAGCCCGCCGACTCCCACCTCGCGCTCAACACCATCACCGACCCGGACGGCACCGAACGCGACATCCTGCGGGCGAACATGCCGTTCGGAAGCTTCGGCAAGGGCGAGTTCGGAACGTACTTCATCGGGTACGCCGCCGATCCCGACGTGACCGAGCGGATGCTCCGCAACATGTTCCTCGGCGATCCGCCCGGGACGCACGACCGCATCCTCGACTTCTCCACCGCGGTCACGGGCTCGCTCTTCTTCGCCCCCCGCGCCGACTTCCTCGACGCTCCGCCGCCCCTGCCCGTCGTGGCCCGCTCCGGGGACCGGCCGGAACCGGTGCCCGTACCGGTCCGGCAGGAACCGGTCGCGGCCGTTCCCGACCACGGTTCGCTGCGCATCGGCAGCCTGCAAGAAAGTGCCCAGTGATGAACAATCTGCACCGCGAACTCGCACCGGTCACCCCGTCCGCCTGGGACGAGATCGAGGAGGAGGCCCGCCGCACCTTCCGCCGCCATGTCGCCGGCCGCCGTGTCGTCGACGTGTCCGATCCGGACGGCCCCACGCTGTCCGCCGTGGGCGACGGCCATCTGCGCGACATCGATCCGCCCACCCCGGACGTGGTGGCGCGGGCCCGCACATCGATGCCGGTCATCGAGTGGCGGGTGCCGTTCACGGTGACCCGCCAGGCCGTGGACGACGTGGAGCGCGGCTCCGCCGACAGCGACTGGCAGCCCGTCAAGGACGCGGCGCGCACCTGTGCGTTCGCCGAGGACATGGCGATCATCGACGGGTACGGGGCGGCCGGGATCACCGGCCTGCGGGACGGTTCGTCGCACGAGCCGCTGCCGCTGCCCGCCGACGCACGGGACTATCCGGTGGCGGTCAGCCAGGCCGTGACACGGCTGCGGCTGGCCGGTGTCGACGGACCGTACCGGCTGCTGCTCGGCGCGGACGCGTTCACCGAGGCGGCCGAGACCTCGGACCACGGGTATCCGGTCAAGACGCATCTGAGCCGCCTGGTGGACGACGAGATCCTGTGGGCGCCCGCGGTCAAGGGCGGGGTGCTGCTCTCCACCCGGGGCGGAGACTTCGAACTCTGCCTGGGCCAGGACCTGTCGATCGGCTACGCGGACCACGACGCCACCAGCGTCCACCTCTACTTCCAGCAGGCCTTCACCTTCCGGATGCTGACGCCGGAGGCCGTGGTCGGTCTGATCGCCTGACCCTGGGGGCAGCCATCAGGGACTCTGGCCGTATGACGCAGACGACTTCCGCACCACACCACGGGGACGGCACGGCCCCGCCCGCCGCTCGCTTCGACGCCGTCGTCGAGGCGGCCGTCCGGCAGGGGCTGCTGGGCGAGGGCGGTCCGGTCGCCGGATTCATCGACACGGAAGGGGTGCGCGCCTCCGTCGGAACCCTGCACGACGCCTTCGCCGCCACACCCGGGGTGCTGCACACCTTCGCGGCCAAGGCCTGTTCCCTCATCCCGGTGCTGCGGCTGCTCGTCGACTGCGGCATGGGGTGCGAGGTGGCCAGCCCCGGTGAACTGCGCCTCGCCCTGGAGGCCGGGTTCCCCGCGTCCCGTATCGTCCTGGACTCCCCCGCCAAGACCCGCGAGGAGATCCGGCTGGCGCTCGCCCTCGGCGTGGCCGTCAACGCCGACAGCCTCGACGAACTGCGCCGCATCGACGCCCTCCGGAACCCAGGCACCGCCTCGGTACTCGGGCTGCGGGTCAACCCTCAGGTCGGCGGTGGCGCGATCGGGGCGATGAGCACGGCGACGGACACCTCCAAGTTCGGGGTGGCGCTGCGCGATACGGGGGCCCGCGAGGCGATCGTGGCGGCCTTCGGGGAACGGCCGTGGCTGACCCGGCTGCATGCCCATGTGGGCTCCCAGGGCTGCCCGTTGGAGCTGATCGCGGCCGGGGTGGCACAGACGTACGAACTGGCCGAGGAGATCAACGCGACGCTGGGCGTCCGGCAGGTCACCAGTCTCGACATCGGCGGCGGACTCCCGGTCAACTTCGCCGACGAGACCGTGCACCCCACCTACGCGGACTACGTGGCGGCCCTGACGGCGGCCGCCCCCGGCCTCTTCTCCGGGCGCTATGCGCTGGTCACGGAGTTCGGCCGGTCGCTGCTGGCGAAGAACGGGTTCATCGGGGCCCGGGTGGAGTACACGAAGGACGCCGGGGGCCGCCGTATCGCGCTCACCCACGCGGGAGCGCAGACCGCGACCCGCACCGTCCTCATGCCCGACGCCTGGCCGTTGCGGATCGGGGCGTTCGGCCCGGACGGCACGCCGAAGGGCGGCCCGGTGCTGGCGCAGGACATCGCGGGACCGTGCTGCTTCGCGGGCGACGTCGTGGCGTACGGCAGGGAGCTGCCGGAGCTGGCCCAGGACGATGTGGTGGTGCTGTACGACACGGGGGCGTACTACTTCTCCACCCCGTGGGCGTACAACAGCCTCCCGCGGCCGGCGGTGTACGGGTTCCGGGTGGCGGCGGAGGCAGGGCGCGACAGGACAGCGGTGACGTTCGCGACGGTGCGGGACGCGCAGTCGATGGACGCCATCGCGGCGGAGAGCGGCCTCGCGCACGCGGACGCGCTGGTCGAGCGGAGCGACTGACCGGAGCGACTGACCGGGACGGATTCCTGGGACGGATTCCTGGGACGGATTCCTGGGACGGATTCCTGGGACGGATTCCTGGGACGGATTCCTGGGACGGATTCCTGGGACGGATTCCTGGGACGGATTCCTGGGACGGATTCCTGGGACGGATTCCTGGGACGGATTCCTGGGGCGGATTCCTGGGGCGGATTCCTGGGGCGGATTTCTGGGGCGGATTTCTGGGAAACGTACCGCCGCCCGGCGCCCCGGCCCTCCGGCGCCCCTCGGCTTCACCGAGGCGGGCCGGTGCGGGCCGGTGCGGGCCGGTGCGGGCCGGGGCGGGCCGGGGCGGGCCGGGGCGGGCCGGGGCGGGCCGGTGCGGGCCGAGAAGCGCCGGGCGGCGGTCGGTCATCGCCGCCGGGGCCGGCACCGTCTCCGGTACCGGCCCGCGCTCACGTCCCGGCGGGCTGGGGCTCGGGTTCCGGATCCGGTACGGGGTCGGGGCCCGGCGGCTGCGGGATCGGGTCGGGCGCGGGGCCGGGCGGAACGGGCCCGGGACCCGGCGGCACGGGCGGCGGACCGGGCACCGGAGTGGGCGGGCCCGGTACGGGCGGAGGCGTCGGCGAGGGCGGTACGGGGTCGGGGTACGGGTGGGTCATCGCGATCCTCCACAACGGCACGAAAAGGACAGATGGAGCTTTCCTCCACCGTCTCCCGGTGCGGCTGCCCGCGCCTGCCGAGTCCACACATGCACCCGGCCGTGTGCGTGGCCCGCCCGGAGTGGGCAGGACTCCGGCGGGCCCCCGGGCTCCGTCCGGGATCCACGACCGGCACCGTCGACACGAAAGGCGTCCCCATGTCTCTGCCGAGCGTCCTCGCCGTCCACGCCCATCCGGACGACGAGTCCTTGTTCTGCGGAGGCGTACTGGCCCAGCACGCGGCATCCGGCGCCCGCACGGCGGTGGTCACCGCGACCTGGGCGCCGGGCACACACCGGGCCGCCGAGCTGGGCCGGGCCCTGGACGCCCTGGGCGCGGGCGCCCCGCGCCTGCTCGGCTACGCGGACGCCCGGGTACCGGAGTCGGCCCCGGGCAGGCACCGGTTCCTCGACGCGCCGCTGGACGAAGCGGTGGAGGCGGTGGTCGGCCACATCCGGGACCTCCGGCCGGAGGTCGTGATCACGGTGGACGCCTACGGAGGCATGACCGGCCACCCGGACCATGTGCACGCCCACCGGGTCACCGCGCTGGCGGTCCGGGCCGCCGGGCTCCCCCACTACGGTCCACGAGCCGGTGATCCCTGGCAGCCGAGCGCCCTCTACCTCGCCACGCATCCCCGCTCGGCGGCCGTTCCGGTGGGCGGACGGCTGGCCCGGGCGGGCGTCCCGGCCGACGCGCTGTACTGCTCGGAGGACGCGTGGATCACCACGACCGTCGACGTCGGACCCTGGCTCCCGCAGAAGCTGGCCGCGGTCCTCGCGCACCGCAGCGAGGTGGAACGAGGAGCGGCACCGGGCCGGATCGCCGCTCTGTCCCCGGCGGTTCAGCGGGAGGTGCTGGGCACCGAGTGGTATATCCGCCAGGACCTCACGCCCCGGAGCGGGTCCGCCACGGAGCTGAGCGCCTGACGGCGAGAGCGATGCGGACGGAGGGCTCAGAACAGCTCGGGATGGCGCCTGAGCTGCCGCTCCGCCTCCCGGACCAGCTCACCCGGCGCCTCGGGCGCCTCGTCGGGGTGGCGCTGCGCCCACTTCGCCGCGTACGGGCACAGCGGCACGACGGGAACGCCCTCGCGGGCGGCCATGGCGTAGAACTCCCTCACGAGCGCGCCCGCGATGCCCTTGCCCTCGTGTTCGGGCCGGACCACGGTGTGCACGGCCACGAGCGCGCCGGGAGCCGGGTCCATGACGAAGTACGCGATGGTCCCGGCCGACGTACCGTCCTCGTACGCCACGAGGGCGCCATGCTCCCGGTCGTCCCTGATCTCCACTGCCGCGTTCTCCGCCATGGCTCCTGCCCTCTCGTTCGTGGACCGCGCACACCGTGCTCGTCCCGGGAGCGCGGACGCCGTCCTCAGCCGCCCGCGACGACGGCCTGCGGGCTCCGCTCCGTACGGCTCCCGGGAACCGGCGCCGAGGCGTCGTCACCGAGTGCCACGATCCGGTTGTCCGCGTCCACGTGCACGACCCGCGGCACGAGTGCGCGGGCCTCGGCATCGTCGACCTGCGCGTAGCTGATCAGGATGACCAGGTCACCGGGGTGCACGAGGTGTGCGGCCGCGCCGTTGATCCCGATGACACCGGAGCCGCGCTCGCCCTCGATGACGTACGTCTCCAGGCGGGCGCCGTTGTCTATGTCAACGATATGGACCAGCTCGCCGGGCAGCAGGTCGGCGGCCTCCATCAGAGCGGCGTCGATCGTCACGGATCCGACATAGTGCAGGTCGGCCTGGGTGACGGTGGCCCGGTGGATCTTGGACTTGAACATGGTGCGCATCACTGCGGTACTCCTGGGCTAGGCTCCCTGCCTGCGTTTTTGCAGGTCAAGTGCTGTTCCGACACCTTACAACGAGGCGTGTTCCCCGAGCGTCCCGTCACGCGGTCCGCTCGGGGATCGCCGGAAGAACGGTCTCGGCGATGGCGAGGAGCGCGCTGTCGTCCGGGAGGGCTCCGGACCTGCTCCACACCGTGATGTCGCAGTAGCCGCCCCGGTCCTTCCTGTCGAGGGCCACGGACAGCGTTCTGGACGGAGGGCCCTGTTCGACGGGTCCGCCGGAGCCGCCGCTTCCGAGGTCGATCTCGATCGCCATGGTGTGACCGGAGGAGAGGACCGCGGGCCGGTCGAGGACGGAGACCGTCCTGACCTCCGGCTCTTTCCCGGCTTCCATCAGGTTCACGTACTGGGCGATCGACAACTCGTTGTACGCGACCGAGACGTTCACGGTGTAGGTGTCGAACTGGACCTGGGCCTCCGGTTGGGCGACCTTTCCATCGGTCAGGGGGGCGGTGTCGCTCGTGCCGGATGCCACGGTCGCGGTCTCCGCGGGTGTTCCGAGGAGCCGGGCCAGGTCGGGCGAGTTGAGCGCTGTGCAGAGCTCGTCGCCGGTGACAGCCCGGGGTGTCTTCTCGTACGCGCCCGGCAGCGCCTCGCCTTCCTCGCGCGAACACGAGGCGGCCCGAGGCGTGCTGACGTCGTCGGAGGGCAGCAGCCGTGGGCCCAGCCACAGCGCGGCTCCCAGTACCGCGAACAGGGCCACGGCGGCGACGGCCTGGCCCCATGCGTTGGGTTCCTTCTGCGGAGCAGCCGAGGCGGGTCGCCGCCCCGCTGGAGGCTGCGGCTGCGGTCGGACAGCGGAGTGCGCGGGGTCCGCGGATGCCGTCGGCCGCGCGTTCCGGCGGGCGCGGAGCGCCCGGATCACCGTGTGGACGCGCACCGCGGTGAACACCAGGAACACCACGCCGATGCCGGCTGCCGGCCATTCATGGTCGCGGAGGGCGAGATACATGATGCGTACGCCGAAAACCGACCCGACCACGATGAACAGGGGCTCGCGGACCCAGAAGGGCAGGAGCCGGAAGAGGAGACCGAGCATCCGGCGATCTCACCAGGACAAGATCGCGCGGGCTGTGGCGGAGGCCACAGTTCCGGCTCGGGACTCAATCGTGATCAACCAAGAGCTTTTGACGATCGGGCTTCTCACCTGGCGCCGACATGGCCCGGTCCGGGATCCGTACGGGGCACCAGGTCGTCGCACGCGCGGCCGTCGCACGCCGGGGTGCCGGTGTCGGCGGCGGTGGCACGGGGGCGGAGCGGGACGCCGTTGGCGCGCAGCACGTCGCGGACGTCCAGGATCAGGGGGAAGACCTCGTGGTTGCGGTCCTCGCCCTGCTCGTCCCACGCTCGCTGTTCGGCCTCGACGGCCATGCGGTCCTCCGCGAAGACCCGTTCGGTGAAGTGCCGGATGAACGGCCAGGCCATGTGCAGGGCGGCGGCGATCCTGGGCTTCTCGATCATGAGCAGGCCGTACGCGTGGCACCTGCGCTGCTCCGCGTCCTCGGGTACGTACACGGCCCAGAGGCGCAGTGCCGGGCGGTCGGCCTTCTCCGGGACCAGGTCCAGTGTCTGGTACGGGTATGCGGTGCGGATGGTCATCACGTCGCTGGAGGCCTGGCCGCCGATGCCCTCGGCGGCGAGCATGCGGGCGCTGCGGTTGCGCTTGCCCCCGGTGTGGGTGAAGAGGTAGCGCGCCTCGACCGATCGTGGGCCGCTCTCGTATCCCAGCAGCTGCGGCTGGAGTTTGCCGACCACGCCCCGGTGGAGGAACTGGTGGTTCATGTCGAGCAGGTTCTCGTGCATGAACGAGTAGTGGCAGCGCACGGTCCGGGAGAAGGTCATGGTCCGGTACGCCGGTGAGGCGAAGTCGGGAAGCTCGGGCAGCCCGGTGGTCGCCGCCTTCTCGGGGTCGCCCGGGAAGACGAACACCAGGCCGTACGCCTCGCGGACCGGGTAGGCGCGCACGCCGCGCGGCGGTCGGCCGTCGCCCTTGGACAGGTACGGGATCTGCGAGATGCGGCCGTCGCCGCGGTAGGCCCAGGCGTGATAGCAGCAGCGGAGCGTCTCGCCGTCCACGACGCCCATGCTCAGCGGCACCTGGCGGTGGGCGCACCGGTCCTCCAGCCCGTGGACGGCACCGCTTCGGCTGCGGAAGAGCGCGATGCGCTCCCCGGCGAACGCGGTCGCGACCACCCGCCCCTTGCGGACGCTCCGGGACAGGGCGACCGGGTACCAGAAATCCGGGTTCGCCCCGAACCGCCGCAGGTCGGGCAGGCCGGACAGGGGGTTACCGCGCTCCCCGGGCCCACCGCGTGCGCTCTTGTCCGACCCGTTCCCGGTCATGCCTCTCCCTCGTACGTGGGCACCCCTCTCCATCGTGGCCGCAGCCCATGGACGCGCGCCCGCCCTGGACGCCCGGACGGGTGCTTTCCGTACCCGGCACGGTCCTTTCGGACATGGGCGTGCGCCGCCGCAGCGGACCCGTGCGGCCGTCGGCGCGGAAAGGGTGGAAGGGGCGGAAAGAGCTGTTCCGCCGGTCGCGGGGCACGCGAACCAGTAGCGTGATCGAACGGAGTCGGTGAGACCTTCCGATTGCGGTGTGCCATGGGGGGGTGGTGAGGTGCAGGCGCCTGCGACCGTCGTGCAGCTCGCTCTGCTCGTCCTTCTGGTGCTGCCCGGGGTCACCTACCAGTTCATCCGGGAACGCCGTCGCGGGCCGGTGCCCGGTGAACGTGATCTGGGTGAGCGGGTGCTGCGGGCGATCGTCGCGTCGATCGCGCTGGACGCCCTGTACGCCGTGGCGGCGGGGCCGGCGCTGGTTCGCCTGGCGCGCGGGACCGGCAGCGGCGGCGGGACCGGCTGGGACGGTTTCGCGGAGCGGCCGCGGATGGTCGGTTTCGTCGCCCTGATGCTGTTCCTCGTCGTGCCGGCCGCGGCGGCGGTCGCCGTCTCCCTGCTGGACCGACAGCGCCGCAGGGCCCGGTTCCTGCGCACGCCCAGCGCCTGGGACCACGCGTTCCGCGACCGCGAACCGTGCTTCGTCCGCGTACGGCTCAAGGACGGCAACTGGGCGGGCGGCTGGTACGGCCACCGGTCGTACGCCTCCTCCTATCCCCACCCGGCCGAGCTGTACCTCGAATCGGCGCGCGTGATGGGTGCCGACGGGTCGTTCGGCACGCGCGTGCACGGGACGGCGGGCCTCCGACTGCGGGCGGAAGACTTCGACGTGCTGGAGTTCGTCGAAGCGGGAGAGCCGGCCACGGTGCCGGATGAGGAGCGGTGATGGCGTACGAACCCGAGCTCTCGCCCGAAGAGGCGGCGCTGCTGGAGAAAGACGAGGGGCGCGGCTACACCCCGAAACGCGAGGTCGCCGAGCCGGACGAGGCGCCCGGCGGACCGGCCGGCACCTCGAACGGCAACGAGGACTGACGCGTGGACGGACCGGCGGACGGCCTGGCCGCGCGGTTCCACGAGGCGTTCCGCGTGGCCCGGCACAGCCCGGACCCCACGTCGGTCGAGAAGGCGATCGAGCTCGGCCGTGCCGTGCTGTCCGAACTCGCCGCGGACGCGACCGAGCGCCGCTCGGTGCTGTCCGATCTCGGAGGCCTGCTGCAGACCCGCTACCACCAGACAGGCGACTTCGCGTTCCTCCAGGAAGCCGTTCAGAACGTCACGGAGGCGTATCTGCTGGCGTACGGAAGCCCGGAGGATTCGGCGAGCTACGCCAACAACATCGGCATGCTGCTGCACACCGCGTACCAGCAGAACCAGGACCTCGACACCCTGGCCGACGCGGTGGACTGGAGCCGGTGCGCCATCGACGAGGCACCGTCCGCGAAGAAGGCGTTCTACCTGGGCAACCTCGTTGTCGCGCTGCGGACGGCGTTCACCGTGACGCGGGACCTCGCCCCGCTGGCGGAAGCCGTCGAGCACGCGCGGGCCGCCGTCGAGTGCTCCCCCGATGACGCGCTCACCGCCAGGAGTCTGCACTTCCTCGCCGTCGTCCTGCGCGACTGGTCCCGCGAGACCGGGGACACCGGTGTCGTGGAGGAGGCCGTCGACGCCGCGCGGCGAGCGGTGGAGTTCACCCCGGCCGGATCCTCCGACGTACGCGAACGGCTGAGGCACCTCGCGTACCTGCTCCACGACCGCTACCGGGAGCGCGGAGCGCGTGACGATCTGGCCGAACTGCTCCGGGTCCGGCGGACGCTGGTGGACCACACCCCGGTCACCGATCCGGGGCACTCGCGGAACCTCGTCGAGCTGACGACCACGGAACGCGACTGGGCCGCGCTCACCGGCGAGCGCCCGGAGTCGACCGGCGGCTGGGAACGCGCCGACACCGAAGCCGACATGTGCGGCCGGTACGCCGCCGAGTTCGAGCGGAACCGGGACCCGGACCTGCTCGACCGGGCGATCGAGCTCGGGCGCTCGGTGGCGGCGGCGACACCCGCCGGGCACCCGCGCCGGAGCGTGCGGCTGGACCACTTCGCCGCGGCGCTGGCCACCCGCGGTGAGGAGTTCGGGGACCACGCCGCGCTCGCGGAGGCCGTCGCCGTCGGACGGGAGGCGGTCGCGTGCACGCCGGCCGGCCATCCGCTGCGGGTCCAGTTCCTCGGCAACCTCGCCGTCAACCTGAACGCGTGGTTCCAGGCGACCGGAGACCTGGCCCATGTCGTGGACGCGATCGACGTCGCCCGCCGTGCCGCCGAGGCCGCGGCCGGGCGGGGTGACCACCCGCGTTCGCTCGGGATCCTCGCCGTCGTGCTGCACAACCGGTTCCGGGTGACCGGCGAGCTGCGGGTGCTGTCGGAGGCGGTCGACCACGCGCGGGAGTCCGTCCGCCTCGGCGCGAGCCTGGTCGCCGGGCAGGCCCAGCGGCTCTCCAATCTGGGCGCCATCCTGTCCGACCGGTTCACCAGGACGGGCGGGGCGAGCGTGCTCGACGAGGCGATCGACGCGCACCGTGCGGCCGTGGAGGTGACGGCGGACGACGATCCGCAGCGGGCGGGGCGGCTGGCCAATCTCGGCGGTGTGCTGGAAATGGCGTACAACAGGTTCGGCGACCGGAGCGCGTTGCTGGACGCGATCGCCGCGCGGCGCGCCTCCGTGGCGGCGACTCCGGAGGACAGCCCGCAGTGGCCCGGGCACACCGCGAGCCTGGCCGCCGTGCTCGGCGACTGGTGCACGAGCCTCGCCACGCCCGCCGCCGCCCACTCCTCCGTGCCCGCCGTCGCGCGGGAAGAGCCGCCGAAGCCGGTGGACGCGCAGGTTCTCGCCGAGGCGGTCGGCCTGGCCCGGAGTGTGGCGCTGAGGCCCGAGCAGGACGCCTACTCCCGGGCCCGTCTGCTGACCGGCGTCGCCAACGTCCTGGCGCTCGGCTTCCGGCACCTCGGCGACGACGACGCGCTGGCCGAGGCACTCGACTGCTACCGGGAAGCCGCGGCCTCCGCCGGATCGCCCGCGCGGAGCCGGGCGGAAGGGGCGGGCCGGTGGGGTGATCTGGCCGCCGAGGCCCGGCAGTTCGACGTCGCCGCCGAGGGGTACGCCGCCGCGGTCCGGCTGCTGCCCCGGATCGCCGGGCGCCGCCTGGACCGCGAGGACGCCCAGTACTGGCTCGGCCGGTTCGCCGGGGTCGCCGCCGACGCGGCCGCGTGCGCGCTGGCCGCCGGTGACGAGGCGAGCGCGGTGACCCTGCTCGAATCCGGGCGCTGCGTGCTGGCCGCCCAGGCGCTCGACAGCCGCGGCGATCTTTCCGATCTGCGCGAGCTGGATCCCGAGTTGGCCGATCGCTTCCGCACGCTCACCGCGGAGTTCGAGACCGACACCACGAGCGACCGGGTGGCCCTCGCCGACGAGCTCGACGCGGTGACCGACCGCATCCGCGCGCTGCCCGGGTTGGAGCGGTTCCTGCGGCCGCCGCTGCTCACCGACCTCACCGCGCAGGCGCACGAGGGTCCGATCGTGTACGTCAACGTCAGCCGGCACCGGTGCGACGCGCTGATCCTCACTCCGGACGGGGTCCGGTCGCTCCGGCTGGACGGGCTGAGCGAGCAGGCCGTGAGTCGGCGCGTGCGCACTCTGCACACCGCGTTCGCCGAGGGACGGATGGCCGCGGAGCAGACGGTCCACGACACGCTCGGCTGGCTGTGGGACACCGTGGCGGGCCCGGTGCTCGGCGAGTTGGGGCTGACGGCGCCACCGGCGGCGGACGGTCCGTGGCCGAGGATCTGGTGGGCTCCGGTCGGAGCGCTCAGCCTGCTCCCCCTGCATGCGGCGGGCCACCACCGGGACGGCGGACCCACGCTCCTCGACCGCGTCGTCTCCTCGATGACACCGACGATCCGCGCACTGGGCCACGCCCGCGCGGGCCGGCGCGACGACCGGACCGAGCCGCGGCTGCTGGTGGTCGCGATGCCGCACACTCCGGACGCCCCGGACCTGCCGGGCGCGGCAGCCGAAGCAGCCCACCTGGCCGCCCTCGTCCCCGGCGCCACGGTCCTGGTCGGCGCGGACGCGACGCGTGACGCCGTTCTCGACGCCCTGTCGGCCGGCGGCTGGGCGCACTTCGCCTGCCACGGGTACAGCGACCCGAACAATCCCTCGGACAGCCACCTCGCGCTGCACGACCACGACCGCGCGCCGTTCCGGGTGCTGGATCTTTCCCGACTGCGCCTGCGGAACGCGGAGTTCGCGTTTCTGTCCGCCTGCGACACGGCCCGTACGACCGCGCGCCTGTCCGACGAGGCGATCCACCCGTTGGCGGCCTTCCAGATCGCCGGCTTCTCCCAGGTGGTCGGGACGCTCTGGCGCGTGGACGACGCGGTGGCTCCGGCTTTCAGCCGGCAGATCTACGGCGAGCTGACGGCCGATCGATCCGGGGCCTTGTGCACGTCGGCGGCGGTCCACCGTGCGGTCAGGCGGCTCAGGACGACGTACCCGAACCTGCCGTCGGTGTGGGCCGCGCACGTCCACGCGGGCGCCTGAGCCTGAGCACAGGGCGACTCAACTGTCGTGCCCTCAGCCGTCGTGCAGGGCCTTCTTGAGCGCGTCGACGGCGAGGGTACGGGCGACGTTGGCGGCGCGGGTGTCGCGCAGGCTGTCCAGGAGGAGGAAGTCGTGGACCATGCCCGCCACCCGTACGGAGGTCACGTCCACGCCGGCCTCGCGCAGCCTGTTGGCGTAACTCTCGCCCTCGTCCCGCAGGACGTCCGCCTCGTCGGTGATGACGAGGGTGGTGGGCAGCCCCCGGAGCTGGTCCAGGGAAGCCCGGAGCGGTGAGGCGTGCACTTCGGTGCGCTGGGCGGGGTCGCTGGTGTAGGCGTCCCAGAACCACTTCATGCCGTCGCGGGTGAGGTAGTAGCCCTCGGCGAACTGGAGGTAGGACGGGGTGTCGAAGTCGGCGTCGGCCACCGGGTACAGCAGGACCTGCGCCTTGAGGTCGATCCCGCCGCGCTCCTTGTTCATCAGCGCGAAGACGGCGGACATGCAGCCGCCGACCGACTCTCCGGTGACGGCGATCCGCGAGGTGTCCAGGCCGTGTTCCGCGCCGTGTTCCAGAACCCACTGGCCGACCGCGTAGTTCTGCTCGACCTGGGTGGGGTACCTGGCCTCGGGAGCGCGGTCGTACACGGGGAAGACGCCTGCCGCACCGGCGCCGACGGCGAGTTCGCGGAAGAGGCGGTCGTGGGTCTTGTCGTCGCCGAAGACCCAGCCGGCGCCGTGGATGTAGAACACCACGGGCAACTGCCCGGTGGCTCCCGCGGGCCGGATGATCCGGGTGCGGACCGTGCCCCACTCGCCCGCGTCCACGTCGACCCACTCCTCGTCGACCTCGGGACGGGGCACGCTCAGGTCGCTCTGCAGGCCGAGCAGAATGTCACGGCCCTTCTCCGGGGGGACCTCGTAGATCCGCGGGTGCGGGTCCGTGGCCTCGCACAGCTCCTTCGCCGCGGGTTCGAGGTAGGGGGTGATCGGAGGAGGTAGGTCAGTCATGTCGGCTCCCTGTCACGGGCACACGAAATGCCCTTTCCATGGATGGGCGATTCCATCCTTTGCGCCTCATTCGTCCGCCGCAACCCGCACAGGAGCCCGTCGGGCGGCGATGCCGCAGTGGCGCAGTACCGCGGTGGTGCAGTGGCGCACCCCACAAGAGTCGATGTTTACAGTGATTACATCCTTGCCCTAATGTGAGGGGTGCACACATCGTAGGAGATCGAGACGGAAGAGAGAATCGACATGACTAGCGAGCTGTTCTCGCCGCTGCATCTGCGCTCCGGACAGGTACTGAAGAACCGGATCGCGAAGGCCGCGATGGAGGAGAACATGGCCGGCGACGGCCAGTTGCCCGACGAGCAGCTGTTCACGCTGTACCGGCGGTGGGCGGCAGGCGGCACCGGGCTGCTGATCACCGGCAATGTCATGGTCCACGCCGAGGCGCTGACCGGCCCCGCCGGTGTCGTCCTCGACGAGCACGCACCGCTGAAGCCGTTCACCGAGTGGGCCGAGGCGGGCAGGTCCGGCGGCGGCGCGATCTGGATGCAGATCAACCACCCCGGCCGCCAGGTCGCCTCCGGCATGCCCGGCGTCGTGTGGGGCCCGTCCGACATCGGCGTCAGTCTGGGCAAGCACAGCAGCCGGTTCGGCCGCCCCACCGCCATGACCGCGCGGCAGATCGAGGAGACCGTGACCCGGTACGCGGTGACCGCGCACCGCGCCGAGAAGGCCGGCTTCGACGGTGTCGAGATCCACGCCGCGCACGGCTATCTGCTGTCGCAGTTCCTCTCCCCTCTGGTCAACAAGCGCACCGACCGGTGGGGCGGCCCGCTGGAGAACCGTGCCCGGATGCTGCTCGACATCGTCAGCGCCGTGCGGGCCGCCGTCTCGCCGTCCTTCGCGGTCGCGGTCAAGCTCAACTCCGCCGACTTCCAGCGCGGCGGCTTCGACGCCGAGGACGCCCGCCAGGTCATCGAGATGCTCGAACCCCTCGGCGTCGACCTGGTCGAACTCTCCGGCGGCAGCTACGAGAGCCCGGCCATGACCGGCCGCTCCACCGACACCCGCACCCAGGCCCGCGAGGCGTACTTCCTGGACCTGGCCAGGGACCTGGTCACCACCAGTCCGATTCCCCTGATGCTGACCGGCGGCATCACCCGGCGCGAGACCGCGGAGAGGGTCCTGGACAGCGGTGTGGCGGTCATCGGCATGGGCACCGCGCTCGCCGTCACTCCCGACCTGTCCGACCGCTGGCGCCGGAGTGGCGAGGCCGACCGCCGTATACGTCCGGTGAACTGGTCCGACAAGGCGCTCGCGTCCGCCGCCGGCATGGCCCAGGTCCGCCACCAGATGCGCCGGCTGGCCCGTGGCAGCAACCCCAGGCCCGGCACCCACCCGGCGCTCGCCCTGATCGCCGAGCAGCGCAAGCAGCGCACCGCCCTGCGGCGCTACCGCGCCTGGCTGTCGAAGAGCGGTGGATCGCCCCGGCGTTGACCGTCACCGACAGCTCGGACAGCGCAGACATCGAGCACCTTTTCGGCCATGCGCGCACCGCCGACATGCGCGCACGCACCTCCGACATGTACGCACCGCCGACATACACGCACCTCCGACGTGTACGCACCTCCGACTTGTATGCACCGCCGACGTGAAAGGAACGCACACCGTGTCTTCCGCACAGAAGGACGACGACACCGTCAAGGTCGAGCTGGGAGGCCACGAGGTCCCGGTTCCCCGAGGCGGCCTGTACGACCGGTACCGGATGGACCCCGACCTCGACGCGATCGCCCGCGACCCGCGCGTCAGCGGCGTGGACTTCTTCCGGCAGCTGCCCAAGACCAAGGTCGACTCCCCGATCGGGCCCACGCTCACCCCGAACTTCTACTACACCGTCTCGACCGCCCGGCTGACGATGCTCGCGCCGTCCCGCGCGATCCGCGCCCGGCTGCCCGAGGAGCTGGCGCCGCTGGAGCTCGCCCCCGGCCTCGGGCTGGTCTCGGTGATGTTCTTCCGCTACGACGTGTGCGACATCGACTTCTACACCGAGGCCGCCGTCGGCATCGCCGTGAAACCGGCCCGGCACGGCGGGCTCGGCTTCTTCGACCTCGTCTCCGGCCTCAAGAACGAGCGCCTCGACTCCTATGTGCTGTCCCTGCCCGTGAGTACGGAGATCGCGCAGGTCCGCGGCCACGACGGTTACGGCTTCCCCAAGTGGGTCACCGGCCTCGACGTCGACATCAGCCACCACCGGACGACCGCCCGCGTGGCCAACGACGCCGGCGGGGTCGACCTGGCGCTCTCGGCGGCCACACCGAAGCAGACCGCGTACCCCAGCGGGAAGCGCGTCTCCTCCCTCACCTCGTACACGTCGCTCAACGGCGCCTGGCACTCCACCCTCAGCCAGACCAACGTGCTCAACGCCGGTACGACGCGCGGCCGGAGCGGCATCGGCCTCCAGGTCGGCGAGGGGCGCATGGCGGACGACCTGCGCTCGCTCAGGCCGAAGCGGACCGTCCGGTTCGACGTGATGACCGAGGGTCAGCTCGCCCTGCACATGCCGGTCCCCACGTCGGTCCCGCACCGGACCACGTAAGCGTCCCGCACCGGACCACGTAAGCGCCGGACCACGTACCCACCGGACGAAGCACGCAAGGAGCCCCGTCATGGCCACCGAACCAGCGACCCGCCCCACCACCGCCCGCGCCCCGGCCCTGCCCGCGTCCATCACCCCGGCGCTGCTCAGGCGGCTGACCACGCAGGTCTCCGCCGCGCCGGACGCCGCACGGGTGACCACAAGCTCCCCGTACACCGGCGTCCCCCTGGCCGACCTCCCGGTCTCGACGCCGGCAGACGTCGAGGGCGCGTTCGCCCGCGCCCGGGTCGCGCAGAAGGCGTGGGCAGCCACGCCCCTGGGCGAGCGCAAGAAGGTCCTGCTGCGCTATCACGACCTCGTGCTGGCCCGTCAGGACGAGGCCCTGGACCTGATGCAGGCCGAGAACGGCAAGACCCGCCGCGACGCGTTCCTGGAGGTCGTCGACATCGGCATCGCCTCGCGCTACTACGCCCGCAACGCCGCCAAGTACCTCTCCCCCAAGCGGCGTCGCGGTGCGATCCCCCTGCTCACCCACACCACCGAACTACGCCACCCCAAGGGCGTCGTCACCGTCATCTCACCCTGGAACTACCCCCTGAGCATGGCCGCCGGCGACACCGTCGCGGCTCTGATGGCCGGCAACGCGGTCGTCCAGAAGCCCGACACCCAGACCGCGCTCACCGCCCTGTGGTCCATGGACCTCATGTACGAGGCCGGGCTCCCCCGGGACGTGTGGCAGATGGTGATCGGCCGCGGAAGCTCCATCGGCGGACCGCTGATGGACAACGCCGACTACATGATGTTCACCGGCTCCACCGCCACCGGCCGCCGGATCGCCGCCGACGCGGGCCGCCGCCTCATCGGCGCCTCCCTCGAACTCGGCGGCAAGAACCCCATGATCGTCCTCGACGACGCCGACATCGAGAAGGCGGCGGAAGGCGCCGTCGCCGCCTGCTTCCCCTCCGCCGGTCAGCTGTGCGTCTCCATCGAGCGCCTGTACGTCGCCGAGTCCGTCCGCGACGCGTTCATCGCCGCGTTCACCGCCCGGACGAAGAAGCTCAGGATCGGCGCCGCGTACGACTTCAGCATGGACGTCGGCAGCCTCACCACCCCCTCCCAGCTCGCCACCGTCACCGCGCACATCGACGACGCCGTCGCCAAGGGCGCCACCGTCCTCGCCGGAGGCCGGGCGCGGCCCGACCTCGGCCCGCTCTTCCACGAGCCGACCGTCCTCACCGACGTCACCCCCGACATGACGCTGTACGAGCACGAGACCTTCGGCCCGGTCGTCTCGATCTACACCTACCGGGACGTCGAGGAGGCCGTCGCCCAGGCCAACGCCACCGCCTACGGCCTCAACGCCAGCGTCTGGTCCCGCGACGGAGCCCGGGGCCGCGCCGTCGCCGCCCGCGTGCACGCCGGAACCGTCAACGTCAACGAGGCCTTCGCCGCCGCGTGGGGAAGCGTCGACGCCCCGATGGGTGGCATGGGCGACTCCGGACTCGGCCGCCGCCACGGTGCCGAGGGCATCCTCAAGTACACCGAGCCCCAGACGGTCGCCCACCAGCGCATCCAGGGCTTCACCCCGCCCGCCGGTATCAGCCCGGAGAGCTGGGCGGCCCTGCTGACCGGAGCGCTCAAGGCCCTCAAGGCAGTCGGCGCCCGCTGAAGGGGGACGGTGTCGCGGCGCGGCGAAGGGGCGCGGCGAAGGGGGCGGTGAAAGGGGGCGGTGACGAGAACCGCTCGCGGACCGTCCCGCTTTCCTCTTCCTTTTCGATCACCTACGATGTATGCATCGTTCACATCAGGGAGGGAATGTGAACGTCGCACACACAAGGGAGCACGGCGCATGGCCCGGACCAGCACGTACCACCACGGCGACCTGCGCGCCGCCTGCCTTCGAGCCGCACGCGAACTCCTGGAGGAGGACGGCAGCGCCGGCCTCTCGCTGCGCGCGGTGGCCCGGCGTGCCGGGGTGTCGGCGACGGCCCCCTACCGCCACTTCGCCGACCGCGAGGCCCTGGTCTCCGCCGTGGCCGCCGAGGGGTACCGCGAGCTGGCCGAACACCTCACCAAGGCCCACCCCGCACCCTCGACGCCCGACGAACTCGCCTCGGTCGCCGTCGCCTACGTACGGTTCGCGCTGGAGCACCCGGCCCTGTTCCGGGCGATGTTCGCCGAGCCCTGCGACCCCACCAGCGAGGAGCGGGTCGCCGCGACCGAGGCCATCTCGCAGTACGTGCGCTCCATCGTCGGCGCCACGTTCCCCGATGTGGACGCGGACGCCCTGTCGACCACGGTCTGGGCCCTCGTGCACGGCCTCGCGTTCCTGCACCTCGACGGCAAGCTCGACAGCTCCACGCCCGAGATCGTCACCGCCCAGGTCGACTCCGCCGTCCACGCACTCTTCAACGCCTCCCCGGCGATGTCCCGTACCGCGGGAGCCGCCCGGCCGGCGGCCTAGGGCTGGAGGACCCACAGAATCCGATGTCGCGCGACCGGAAGGGAAGAGCCCCCGAGCCTTCCGGACGTGCCGAGGGTGAACGGTTCATCGGCCTGTACGCTGCGATCATGCAGCCGTCCGTCCCCTCGTCCCCGTCGGATTCCGCGCGGCCGGGTCCGGTCGCGGACCCCGCCCGGCGCGGGCTCCTGACGGAGCGCATCGCCCGTGAGCTGGAGCACGACATCCGCTCCGGCACCATCGCCGTCGGGACGAAGCTCCCGTCCGAGCGGGAGCTCGCCGCGCAGTTCGGCGCCAGCCGGAATGTCGTGCGCGAGGTGTTGCGGCGGCTGGAGGCCCAGCATCTGATCGAAGTCGCCCCGGGGCGCGGCTCCTTCGTCCGCGAGCAGTCCTCCGGGCAGGCCCGGGGGTACGACGCGCTGTACCGGGCGGGCCGGCCCACCGTCCGGCAGCTGATCGAGGCGCGGATCCCGCTGGAGGTCGAGATGGTCCGGCTGGCGACCGAGCGGGCCACGGACGAGGACATCGCGGCGATGCGGGCCGCCCGGGACGCCCTGGAGTCGGCGACCGACGTCGTCGTCAAGGCCCAGGCGGACATGGACTTCCACGATGCCATCGCCGTGGCCAGCAAGAATCCGGTGCTGCGGATCATGCTGTCCTCGATCGGCGGGATGATGTTCGAGATGATGCTCCGCTCGAACTCCGATCCCTCGATCGGCGAACCCGGTGTGCCGCACCACCCGGAGATCTTCGAGGCGGTCGAGGCGCGGGACGTGGACCTCGCCTGTGCGCGGATGCGGGAGCACTTGATGCTGGGGCTGCGGACGTACGGGGCCGATCTCGACGTCCAGGTCGACACGATGGCGCGCAATCACATCGAGACGCTGCTCGACCAGGCCGAGGGCCGCCGGACGCCTCCGGGGCGCTAGCCCGGTCCGGCCGCCTTCGACGGCGCAACCTTCCAGCCTTCCGTCCGGCCACCGGAATCTTTGCTTCAGGGTCTGGTCGGGGAGGTTTCTCTGCTGTTACGGTCACGTTCGAATCAACTGGTCCTACCAGTTGGACCAGGTAGGACCAGAGTCCCGCACTCACGCACGTAGGCACGCACACGCGCCGCAGAGAAACGCACAGAAACGAGGACAAGGATGTCCACGAGCAGCCAGCTCCTGAGCCGGCGCGCCTTCGGCAGGCTGGCCGCAGGGGTCGCGGCGGGCGCCGGGGCGGGCGCGCTGAGCGCCTGTTCGGGCGGGGGCGGCACGCCCTCGGCCGACGCACCGTTGCGGATCATGGCGATCAACCACGTCTGGTCCCAGGCGGTCAAGCGCCGCACCGCGGAGTTCGAGGAGCGGATCGGGCGGCGGGTCTCCATGACGCTGCTCACCGCCGACCAGCTCGCCAGCAGCTACAACGTGAAGCTCAACGCGTCGGGCACCGACGTGGACGTGATGATGGTCCGCGCGCTCCAGGAGCAGTTGCTCTTCGGGCACAACGGCTGGCTGGCCGACCTGAGCGACCGGGTCGCCGACGACGCCCGGTTCGCCTGGGGCGACTTCCAGGACGCGCCGCGCGAGGCGTCGGTCACGGCCGGGAAGGTGCTGAGCGTCCCGGTGGTGACCGAGCGCCCCGCGCTCTACTACCGCAAGGACCTGGTGGAGGACCTGGGCGGGCCGCCGCGCACCCTGGAGGCCCTGATGGAGGGCGCGCGGGAGCTGACCCGGCGGAAGGACGGGTTCTACGGGTATGTCGGCCGGGGCCAGCGCAGCGGCGCGGTGTCCCAGTGGTCCAGCTTCCTCTACTCGTACGGCGGCGACTTCGTCGTGGACGGGAAGTCCGGGATCGGCAGCGCCGAGGCCGTCGCCGCGTACGAGTACTACGGCCGGCTGCTGGCCGGTTCCGGGCCGCCCGGGGCGACCAACATGAGCCTCGAACAGGCGATGCCGATCTTCGCGCAGGGCAAGGCCGCCTTCTTCGTCGACGCCGACGCGATCTACAGCAGCTTCCTCGACCCGAAGGTGTCCCGGGTGCGCGAGACCGTCGGTTTCGCCCCCTTCCCCGCCGGACCGGCCGGGGCCAGGCCGCACAACATCCCCTCCTGGAGCCTCGGCATCAACACCTTCTCCCGACTGCGCGACGACGCCTGGGAGTTCATCCGGTGGGCCGCCGGTCCCGAGATGTCGGCCGCGCTCCAGTCGGAGGGGATACCGGGCGCCCGCTCGTCGGTGTGGTCCGACCCGAAGACGCTGGCCGCCTTCCCGCCGGAGCTGGCCGAGGCCATGCGGCTGAACGCGGAACGCGGCGTGGGGTACGACCGGCCCCGGGTCCTCCAGGTCGGCCGGGCCCGGGACATCGTCGGCCGTCCGCTGGTCGCGGGCATCCTCGGCCAGTCCGTCCGGCCGGTCGTGCGCGACGCGGACGCGGAGTTCGCCGATTTCCTCGTACGCGACAACCGCCACAAGGAGTCCTGATGCCCGCCACCGAGGCCACCGAGGCCACCAGGACCACGGCAGCCGCCCGGGGCTCCGCCGTCCGTACGTCACGCCCGGCGCCGCCCGGGGCCGGGCGGCGGCAGCGGACCTTCGAGCAGGCCAACCGGCGGCTCAAGTGGGCGATGCTCGCCCCGGCCGTGCTCTTCGTCGGCCTGATGATCGTCTTTCCGCTGGTCTTCACGCTCAATCTCAGCCTCACCGACGCCTTCGGTGCGGTCAACGCCGACAGCGCCCACATCGGTCTGCGCAACTTCACCGACGCGCTGGGCGACACCCGCCGGTTCTGGCCCGCCGCCCGCCGCACCCTGGTCTTCACGGTCGGCGCGGTGGTGCTGGAGACGGTCCTCGGGCTGGCCCTCGCGATGCTGATGCGCAGGCCGTTCACGGGGATGCGCTGGGTGCGTACCGTGCTCATCGTTCCGCTGCTCGCCACGCCGGTCGCGATCGGCATCCTGTGGCTGCTGATCCTCGACCCCACCAACGGCATCGCCAACCATCTGCTGGAAGCGGTCGGCGTGCCCCGGCAGGAGTTCCTCGGCTCGGTCGGGCAGTCGCTCCCGACGCTGATGCTCATCGACGTCTGGCAGTGGACGCCGATGATGACGCTGCTGCTGCTCGCCGGGCTCACCACGCTGCCCGAGGAGCCCGAGGAGGCCGCCCTGGTCGACGGGGCGAACGCCTGGCAGCGCTTCCGGTACGTCGTCCTGCCGATGCTCGGCCCGACGCTCGCCACCGCGCTCGTGCTGCGCGCCGTCGACGCGCTGAAGACCTTCGACATCCTCTACGCCACCAAGGGCGCGGGCGGCGGTTCGGACTTCGAGGTGGAGACCCTCAACGTCTACGCCTACGGGCTCACCTTCGACTACCAGGAGTACGGCCTGGCCGCCGCCGTCCTGGTCCTGTTCACGCTGTTCATCATCGGTGTCGTGGTGCTGCTGCGCCGCCGGGGCGGAAGGAAGAACGCATGAGTGCCACCCTCTCCCCCGTGCGCCCCCGGCGTGGCCGGCCGTACGGGTCGTGGCTGCGCGGGGCCGCCATCACGGTCGTGACGCTCGTCTTCGCGCTGCCGGTGGTGTGGATGTTCGCCGCGGCGTTCAAGACCAATGTGCAGGTGACCGATCCGTCCGTCGGGCTGTGGTTCACGCCCACGCTGGACAACTTCCGGGCCGTCGTCGAGGCCGGCCAGATCGTGCGCTCGATGGGCAACTCCCTGCTGGTCGGAGTGGTTTCGACGGTGCTCTCCGCCGTGATCGCCGTACCGGCGGCCTGGGCGGTGGGCCGGTTCTCGATGCGTCGCACCGGCTCCGTGATCCTCGTGGCGCGCATCGTCCCGGCGATCTCGCTGCTGGTGCCCTGGTACTACCTGTTCGCGCGGATGGGCCTGGTCGGCTCCTACACGGTGCTGATCCTCAGCCATATGTTCGTCTCGGTCCCGCTGATCATGTGGATCATGATCAGCTTCTTCGCCGGTCTGCCGGTCGAGCTGGAGGAGGCCGCCCGCACCGACGGACTGAGCGCCTTCGGCGCGTTCTGGCGGATCTCGCTGCCGCTCGCGGCGCCGGGCACCGCGACCGCCTCGCTGCTGGCCTTCGTCTTCAGCTGGAACAACTTCATGTTCGCGCTGGTCTTCTCCGACGACCGGACCCAGACCGTGCCGGTCACCCTGTTCAACTTCATCTCCTACGCGAGCACGGACTGGGGCGGTCTGATGGCCGCCGCCTCCCTCATCACCGTGCCCGTCGTCCTCGCCGCCGTCCTCGGCCAGAAGTACCTGGTGGCCGGGCTGACGTCCGGCGCCACCAAGGGCTGAGAGTCCCACTCCCCCGACCTCCGACCCCCACCTGCGGAAAGAGCGCACACGCATGAAAATCGTCGACGCGAAGGTCGTCGTCACCAGCCCCGGCCGCAACTTCGTCACCCTGAAGCTGACGACCGACGAAGGGCTCACCGGCCTCGGCGACGCGACCCTGAACGGGCGGGAGCTGGCCGTCGTCAGCTATCTCACCGACCATGTCGCCCCGCTGCTGATCGGCCTCGACCCGCATCGCGTCGAGGACACCTGGCAGTCGCTGTACCGGGGCGCGTACTGGCGGCGCGGTCCGGTGACGATGGCCGCCATCGCCGCCGTGGACGTGGCGCTGTGGGACATCAAGGCGAAGGCCGCCGGGCTGCCGCTGTACCAGTTGCTGGGCGGCGCGAGCCGGGAGCGGATCGGTACGTACGGTCATGCCAACGGCCGGGACATACCCGAACTGCTCGACTCCGTACGGGCCCGGCTCGCCGAGGGCTATCCGGCCGTCCGCATCCAGTCCGGCATCCCCGGACTCAAGGCGGTGTACGGGGTGTCGGCCACCGATGACACCGGGGCGCCGGTCCTCCACCAGCAGGCCCGCCCGCTGGTGGAGGACTGGGACACCGCGGCGTATCTGCGCCATGTGCCGGCCGTCTTCGAGGCGGTACGGGCGGAGTTCGGCGCCGAACTGCCGCTGCTCCACGACGCCCACCACCGGCTCACCCCTATCCAGGCCGCCCGGCTCGGCAAGGACCTGGAGCCCTACCGGCCGTTCTGGCTGGAGGACTGCACCCCGGCCGAGAACCAGGAGGCGCTGCGTCTGGTCCGCCGGTCCACCACCACGCCGCTGGCCGTCGGCGAGGTGTTCAACACGGTGTACGACTACCAGGCCCTGATCACCGAGCAGTTGATCGACTATGTGCGCTCGGCGGTGACCCACTTCGGCGGCGTCACCCCGCTGCGCAAGCTCTTCGACTTCGCCGCGCAGTACCAGATCAAGAGCGCCGTCCACGGCCCCGAGGACATCTCCCCGGTCGGGATGGCCGCCGCCGTCCACCTGGACCTGGCCGTGCACAACTTCGGCATCCAGGAGTACTCCGGCCACACCCCGCTCACCGAAGCGGTGTTCCGGCACGCCTACACCTTCACGGACGGGTATCTGCACCCGGGCGAGGCGCCCGGCATCGGGGTGGAGCTCGACGAGGAGCTGGCCGCCGCCCACCCGTACGCGCCCGCGTATCTGCCGGTCAACCGGCTCCACGACGGGACGGTGCACGACTGGTGAGGTCCCTTCGCCCATGAGCTCCGCGGGGTCCGGCATGCGCCGGGCCCCGCACCCACATGGGCCGAAAGAAGTCTTGCGCGATCCCTTGACCCGTGCGGAACGGAGGTTCACAGTACTCACTAATGCGCATTAGTAATACGCATTAGTGATCCGGAGGAACACCGTGGAAGAACCCAGGAAGCGGTCCAGGCCGGGCCGGGCGCCCGCTCCCGCAGGCCGTACGTCCCGGCCGCGTCAGGCCGAGGTCGCCCGGCTCGCCGGGGTCTCGCAGGCCACCGTCTCGCTGGTGCTGGGGGCCCGCAAGCAGGGCGCCACGATCTCCGAGGAGACCCGGCGCAAGGTGCTCGACGCGGTGCGGGCCCTGGGCTATGTGCCGGATCCGGCCGCCAGCCGCCTCGCGGCCGCGCGGAACAATCTGCTCGGGGTCTTCAGCTTCACGTCCACCTTCCCCACCGACGTACAGCACTCGTACTACCCCTTCCTCGTCGGCGTCGAGCAGGAGGCCGCCGCCCGGGGCTACGACCTGGTGCTCTTCACCGGCTCCAGCACCGGCGGCGCGGGGGCCGCCGGACCGAACGCCCTCAACCGGGTGCGGCTCGCCGACGGCTGTCTCTTCCTCGGCCGCCACGCCCCGGCCGAGGAGCTGCTGCGGCTGGTCGCCGACGGCTTCCCCGTGGTGCACCTCGGCCGCCGGAACGAGCTGGAGGGGCTGGCGTGGGTCGGCGCGGACTACATCAGCGCCGCCCAGGAGGTCGTCGCGCACCTGGCCGCCCTCGGACACCGGCGCATCGTGCTCGTCCGCGAGGACGACGAGGCGCCCGCCTCCACCGACCGTGAGCACGGCTTCCTCAAGGGCCTGGAGGAGGCGGGACTGCCCGGCGGTCCCGCCGCCGTCTTCCGCTCCGCCGACCCCGAGCGCGACCTGACCGCCGAGCGGCTGCGCGGCTGGCTGGACGAGGGCGTGACCGCGTTCGTCGCGGAGGAGACCGACACCGGCGACGCCTGGCGCGCCCTGCACGGCGCCGCGCACTTCGTCGGCATCGACTGCCCGCGCGACGCCTCGCTCGCCCTGCTCGGCAGCCCCCCGCCGGATCTGGCGGACGGGCCCGTCCCCACCGGCTTCGACGTCCCCCGGCCCCAACTGGGCGCGGCCGCCGTGCGGATGCTCGCCGCGCTGGTGGCCGGGGAGGAGGCGACGGAGCCCCTGGTGGCCTGCACCTTCCGGCCCGGCTCGACGGCAGGCCCGGCCCCCGTACACCTCTGACCCCCGTAGACCCGGCCTCGGGAGGAGGCCGGCCGACGCTCCAACGCACCGCGTACACCCAGCACTTCAAGGAGAACCGTGACATCCGAACCCGACATCCTCATCGTGGGCGCCGGACTCGGCGGCGTGGCCGCCGCTCTCGCCGCCTGCCGGGCGGGGCGCACCGTCGTCCTCACCGAGGAGACGGACTGGATCGGCGGCCAGCTCACCTCGCAGGCGGTTCCGCCGGACGAGCACCCGTGGGTCGAGGAGTTCGGCACCACCGCCTCGTACCGCACCCTGCGCGACGCGATCCGGGACTACTACCGCCAGTGGTACCCGATGCGTTCCGAGGCGCTGGCGCTGCGCAGCCTCAACCCGGGCGCCGGGCGCGTCAGCAAGCTGTGCCACGAGCCGCGCGTCGCCCTCGCCGTCATGGAGGCCATGATCGCGCCGTACCGCTCGGCGGGTCTGCTGACCCTGCTCACCGAGCACCGGCCGGTGGCCGCCGAGGCGGGCGACGACGACACCGTACGGTCCGTGACGCTGGCCGACCTGCGCGGCGGCAACCGCCGTACGATCAGCGCCCGTTACGTCATCGACGCCACCGAGACCGGCGAACTGCTCGAACTCGCCGGTGTGGAGCATGTGATCGGCGCCGAGGCGCGGAGCGAGTTCGACGAGCCGCACGCGCCCGAGGAGGCGCAGCCCCTCAACCAGCAGGGCATCACGGTGTGTTTCGCGCTCTCGCACCACGAGGGCGAGGACCACACCATCGAGCGCCCGGCCGACTACGACTTCTGGCGCACCTATCGGCCGGACTTCTGGCCGGGTCCGCTGCTCGGCTTCCTGGCCCCCGATCCGCGCAGCCTGGAGGCCGTGCCGCGCACCTTCGTACCCAATCCGGAGCTGGATCCGCTGGACGTCAGCGCCGACCAGTCCGCCGACGCGGGCGACAAGGAGCTGTTCGGCTTCCGCCGGATCCTGGCCCGCAAGCTGCACCGGCCCGGTGCGTTCGACTCGGACATCACCCTGGTCAACTGGCCTTTGAACGACTACTGGTTGAAGCCGCTGATCGGCGGCGGCGAGGAGACCTCGGCGGCCGCGCTGGCCGAGGCCCGCCAGTTGTCGCTGTCGGTCCTGTACTGGCTCCAGACCGAGGCGCCCCGGGCGGACGGCGGCAAGGGCTTCCCCGGTCTGCGGATACGTCCGGACGTCACGGGCACCCCGGACGGTCTGGCGAAGGCGCCGTACGTCCGCGAGTCGCGGCGGATCAAGGCCGTCACCACGGTCACCGAGCACGACGTCTCGATCGACATCGTCGGCCCCTACGGCGGCACCCGCCACCGGGACTCGGTCGGCGTCGGCAACTACCGTATCGATCTGCATCCTTCGACCGGCGGCGACAACTACATCGACATCGGTTCGGTGCCGTTCGAGATCCCGCTCGGCGCGCTCGTCCCGCGCCGCGTCCGCAATCTGCTGCCGGCCGGCAAGAACATCGGCACGACGCACATCACCAACGGCTGCTACCGGCTCCACCCGGTGGAATGGAACATCGGCGAGGTCGCCGGCGCGCTGGCCGCGCACTGTGTCGCCGAGAGCGTCGAGCCGCATCAGGTCCAGGCCGAGGACAAGCGGTTCGAGGTGTTCGCCCGGCTGCTGGAGCGCGACGGCGTGCAGCGCCACTGGCCGGACGTACGCGGCTACTGACCCCGTCCGCGCCCGACGGACGGCGCGGAGGACGACCCAACGCATCACCCGCTTCACCGCACGGCCCCCAGGGTGCGCGCGGAGCGCCGGGCGGGCGCAGCTCCACCTGTACCCGCCCGGCCCCAGGCCCCGGACCTCTCGCGAGATGCCCGGGCCTGCCGCCCTCGCCCTGCCACCCGCACAAGGAGGTGCCCAGCCATGAACACCCACCGCATACGCGTCGGCATCGACGTGGGCGGAACCTTCACCGACGCCGTGGCCGTAGACGCCACGACCCTGAGCCTGCTGGGGCAGGTGAAGGTTCCCACCAGCCACCATCACGAGGACGGTGTCGCCCACGGCATCGTCGAAGCTCTCGACCGTCTGCTGGAGCAGACCGGCCACACGCCCGAGGACGTGACGTTCCTCGCCCACGGCACCACCCAGGCTACCAACGCCCTGCTGGAGGGCGACGTCGCCACCGTCGGTCTGATCGGCATCGGTGCAGGCCCGAGCGCCGCACTCACCCGTCGGCTGGCCGCGTTCCGCAAGCTGGAGCTGACGCCCGGCAAGCGGCTGCCGCTCGCCTACGGGCATGTGGCCGACCCGGACGACGCGCCCGCCGTCCGGGCCGCGCTCGACGCGGTCGTCCGGGAGGGCGCCCAAGTCGTCGTCGCAAGCCAGCCGTTCAGCGTCGACCGGCCCGAGGGCGAGGACGCGGTGGTGGCCGCCGCCGGGGAGCGGGGGCTGCCGACCACCGCCGCGCACGACATCACCTCGCTGTACGGGCTCCACAAGCGGACCCGTACCGCCGTGGTGAACGCCGCGATCCTGCCGCGCATGCTCGCCACCGCCGATCTGGTCGACGCGTCCATCACCAAGGCGGGCGTGAGCGCGCCGCTGATGGTGATGCGCTGCGACGGCGGGGTGATGTCGCTGGACGAGATGCGGCGCAGACCGCTGCTGACGGTGCTGTCCGGTCCGGCGGCGGGCGTCGCCGGCGCGCTGATGCAGGAGCGCATCAGCGAGGGCCTGTTCCTGGAGACCGGCGGCACGTCCACGGACATCAGCGTCGTGCGGCGCGGCAAGGTCGCCGTCCGGCACGCCACGATGCTCGGCCGGACGTCGTACCTCTCGGCGCTCGACGTGCGGACCGTCGGGGTCGGCGGCGGCTCGATGGTCCGGGTCGACGGCGGCAAGGTCGTCGGCGTGGGGCCGCGCAGCGCGCATATCGCGGGGCTGCCGTACGCCTGTTTCGCGAGCCTGGAGGATCTTGCGGGCGCGACGCTCACCACGGTCCGGCCGATGGCGGACGACCCGGCCGACTACGCGGTGCTGGACGCCGCCGGGGGCCGCTTCGCGATCACGATGACGTGTGCGGCGAACGCGCTGGGCCGGGTGCCGGAGGGGGACTTCGCCCGGTGCGACCCGGCCGTGGCGAAGGCCGCGATCGCTCCGCTGGCCGCCGCGCTCGGCACCGATGTCGCCACGGCCGCGACGAAGCTCCTGGACGCGGGCACCGATCAGGTGAGGTCGGTGGTCGAGGCGATGATGCGCGACTACCGGCTGGACAAGGACACCGCGCTGCTCGTCGGCGGGGGCGGCGGCGCCGCCTCCGTCACCCCGCACCTGGCGGCCGTCACCGGCCAGGAGGGCCGGATCGCCCAGCACAACGAGGTGATCAGCCCGATCGGCGTGGCGCTGGCACTGATCCGGGAGCAGGTCGAGCGGATCATTCCGGGGGCGGGCCAGGAGCAGATCCTCGCCGTGCGCGCGGAGGCGGAGGCCGCCGTCATCGCCCAGGGGGCCGCAGCCGACGGGGTGGAGGTGGAGGTCACTGTCGACCCGCAGACCAGTACCGTACGGGCCGTGGCGACCGGCGCCACCGAGCTGCGCACCCAGGACCGCGCCCACCGGGCCGACGAGGCGGACCGGCTGCACGCCGCCGCGACAAGTCTGCGGACCGATCCGGCCTCGGTGCGGGTTCTCGCGGGCACGCCCGCCCACACGGTGTACGGCACCGAGGTGCGCCGGCGGTTCCGGGCGGACCGGCACCCGGTGCGGGTCGTGGACGCGGACGGCGTCGTACGGCTGCACGCGCCGGACGCCCGGGTGGAGACGACCACCGTGGGGCAGGCGCCCGAGGTCCTCGCGGGGCTGGTGAAGGAGGCCACGTCGTACGGGGACGGCGGGGTGCGCGCCCCGGCGCTGCGGCTGCTGCTCGGCTCCCGGATCGCCGATCTGTCCGGGGTGATCGACCCGGATCCGCTGCTGGCGCTGGCCCGCAGCGAGCTGCGCGCCCGGGCCGCCGACGAACCGGTCGTCGCGGTCGTGGAGGTGCGCTCATGACGGCCGCCCTGCTCGACCGGGCCGCGCGCACGGCCATCTCGGCGCTGGAGGCCGACGACGACGTCGAGTTCGGCGTACGGCTGCTCGCGAACACCCCGACGCACGAGGGGCGCGACCCGGAGCTGCTGCGCCACTGGGCCCGTACCGCCGACGCGTTCGGCGCGGCGCTGCCGCCGGTCGCCTCGACGGCCCGGGTCGTGGAGAGCGACGGCGGCCTGGCGCGAGGGCTGCTGGCCCGCTACACGTCACGGCCGGTGCCCACCGTCGAGCTGTTCACCGACACCCTGGCGCTCGCCGAGGAACTGATCGACCTGCTCGGCTGGCGGCACTGGTATCCGGCCGGTTCGGTCCGGGCGGCGGCGATCGCGCACGAGGCGGTGCACGAGCGGCTCCACCACGGCCCGGCGAAGAAGTCGCTGAAGCGCGCCCTGGACCATGTGGTGCTGCGCGCCGGACGGCACACCCTGTACGGCCATGTCGCGGGCGCCGACGAGATCGCCGCTCACGCCCACGCCCGCACGGTCTGCGGTCTGGGCCGCAGCCCGCTCCTGCTGACGGCCGCCCTGGCCACCGCGGCCGAGCCGCAGCACGGGTCCGCGACCCGATCCCCGCACCCGCACGGAAGAGAGAAGTAGCGCCATGGGCATCGTCATCCTTCTTGTCATGGCGGCCGGTGTCGCCGCGATGCTCACCCGCAGGCTGCCCACCGCCTTCGCGCTCGTCATCCTCGCCGTCGTCATCGCGTTCGTCGCGGGCGCTCCGCTGACCGGCGAGAACAGCGTGCTGGACACGGTCGTCCAGGAGGGCGCGCCGGCGTTGGCCGCCACGATGATCGCGATTCTCCTCGGCTCCTGGCTGGGCAAGCTCCTCGACGAGACCGGCATCGCGGGCACCCTGGTGCGCAAGATCGTCGAGTTCGGCGGGGACCGGCCGGTGGTGGTCGCCCTCGGCGTCCTGGCCGTCTCCACCCTGGTCGGCACGGTCACCGGCTCGGCTCCGGCGGCGATGCTCGCCGGGATCATCGGCATCCCCGCCATGATCGCCGTCGGCATTCCGAAGGTCACCGCCGCCGGGACGATCCTGATGGGCATCGCCGCCGGTATGCCGTTCGAGCTGCCGATCTGGCAGTTCTTCTCCACCGCGCTGGAGCTGCCGGTCGAGACGGTGCGCGGCTTCATGTTCAAGCTGTTCCCGTTCGCGCTGGCCGCCGCCGTCCTCTTCGTCCTCATCGAGACGCGGCGGCGCGGCGTCGAGCACGCCTGGTCGCTCAAGTCGGCGTCCGCCAAGCCCGTTTCGCGCCGCAAGCAGCTGGGCGACGCCCCGTGGTACGCCCTGCTCACCCCGGTCGTTCCGCTGGTGCTCGCCCTGGGCTTCGAGGTCGCGATCCTGCCCTCCATGCTGGCGGGCGTCCTGTTCGCGCTGGTCACGACGACCCGGCCGCGTGAGATGAACAAGCGGCTGCTGCGGACGCTGTACGGCTCGTTCGAGGTCGCGGCCGCTCCGATCGTCCTGTTCGTCGCCATCGGCATCCTGCTCGCCGCGGTGAAGCTGCCCGGTGCGGTGGAGTCGCTGGAGCCGCTGGTCAAGGCCGTCAGTCCGCAGAACCCGGTGCTGTTCGTGCTGGTCTTCACGCTGCTCGTGCCGCTCTGCCTGTACCGGGGGCCGCTGAACGTCTTCGGTCTCGGCGCGGGCATCGCCGGGGTCCTCATCGCCGCCGGCATCTACCCGGCCGTCGCGGTACTGGGTCTGGCCACCTCGTACAACCAGGTCTTCGGGGTGTCGGACCCCACCAGCACGCAGACCGTGTGGAGCGCGCAGTACGCGGGGGTGACGCCGCAGCAGGTGATGGTGCGGACCCTGCCGTACGTCTGGGCCGTGGCGCTCGGCGGGTTCTGCGTCACCGCCGCCAGCTATCTGTGATCGCTCACTCTTCGGGACGGAGAACGACATGACACAGCACGAGGACACCACCCCTTCCGTATCGGGGGCGTTCCGGCCGAGCCGCCGGATCTTTCTGCGCGGCGCGGTGGCGGGCACGGCGGCGACCGCCGGGCTGATCGCCACCGGGGCCTCGGCGGGGCGCGCCGTCGCGGCCCCCGGCGGATTTCCGGACTACCGCCATCTGAAGCCGCTGCTGACGCCTTCGCAGCTGAAGTACAACCCGACGGGCGAGATCATCTTCCCGTGCATCCGGGGCGTCTACGACAAGCTGGCGAACCCGCTGGGCCGCTACTACCTCTACTACGCCCCGCACGACGCGCCGGGCGGCATCTGCCTGGCGTACGGCGACTCGCTGGAGGGCCCGTTCACCGAGTATCCGGCGAACCCGCTGGTCTCCAACGACTGGCAGCCGCACTACAAGGTCAGCCATGTCTCCTCGCCGCACGTCCTGTGGAACGAGGACGTCAAGGAGCTGTGGCTCTACTTCCACGGCGAGAACCACACCACCCGGCTCGCCCGTTCCAAGGACGGCATCACCTTCACGTACGACCGGACCGTGCTGACCAAGGACATGCTGCCCGCGGGCACCAACGAGACGTCCTACGCCCGGGTGTTCCGGCACGATCTGCCCGCGCGCGACGCGCGGTACGTGATGCTCTTCATGGTCAACAACCAGTCCAACCACCGTGACATCGGCTGGGGCTGGTCGAAGGACGGCCGGGCCTGGACCTTCTCCCAGCAGCCGCTGGTGCGCCATTCGGACGTCGGCGTGAACAACCTCAGCGGCCCGCATCTGCTGACCCGGGGCGGCAGCACGTACGTCGTCTACCACACCGGCAAGGAGAACGGCGGGAACATCCTGATCACCGAGGTCGGCAACGACTTCTCCCGCCGCAACCACCTCGGGGTCTTCTACGACTCCGGCAGCGCGGCCCCGGAGAACGGCCGCGCCGCCTCTCCCAGCTTCGGGACGGACCGGGGCGTGCCGTATCTGGTCTACGAGGCGGGCGACCGGCTCGGCGGGTCGATCGCCGTCGCACGCGGCTGACCTCCCCGGCCGGGGTGCGCCGCACGACGACCGGCGCACCCCGGCCGCCCTCCTCCGCCGCTTCACCGCAGCCACCGCAGCCCTTCCCTGCCCAGGAGTCGCCCAGTGACGTACGGAACGTTCCTCTCACGCCGCACCCTGCTGACCGCCGCCGGCGCCGCGGGCCTCGCCGCCGCTCTGCCCGCGCCCGCCGCCCTGGCCGCCACCGCCGCGCCGAACCTGGCGGCCCTGCCCCCGGTCTCCCCCGGCCGGCGCGCCTTCGCCCCCGACGAGCAGCTCTACGCGCCCTATCTGGTGAGCCTGGCCGGCATGGTCGGGGACATCAGGACCGGCTCGCCGAACCCGGGTTTCCTGGGCGGTGGTTGGTGGCGCAAGCCCTCGGAGCCGTACAACGCGCGGGTGCAGGAGCACGTCTACACATTCGCCTGGTTCCTCACCAACTCCCGCTCCTGGAACCCGTACAAGGGAAACGCCGAACTGCTCGCGGGCCTGGACGCGGCGCTCGGCCACTATCTGGGGCTGCAGCACGCGGACGGCTCCTGGCCGGAGTACAGCCCGGACGAGCACTCGCTCGCCGCCACCGGCTTCGCGCTCGGCTATCTCAGCAAGACCCATGTACTGCTCAAGAACGCGCAGTTGCTGCCCGCGCGGCGCACCCAGATCGCCCGCGCGACGCACGCGGCGATGACCTGGCTGCTGAACCCGGCCAACGGGCGCGTGTGGCAGACCCCGATCTCCTTCGCCAATCAGGTCGCCGCCGGGCTCGCGGGTTCGGCCCTGGCGCTGCGGACCAATCCCGACGCGGCTCTGCGCACGCAGCTGAACAACGCCTTCGCCCGGATCGCCCAGCACGGGCAGGGCCCGGCCGGCTTCTTCTACGAGAAGGGCGGCACGGACATGAACTACAACTTCGAGGTGATGCTCCCCGAACTGGCCGACGCCTGGCGCCAGTCGAACAATGCCAACCTGGTGACCATGGCCCGGAAGTACACCGGCTGGCTGGGCTACAACCTGCTGCGCGAGCCGGACGGTTCGGGCTGGTTCAGCAATGTCGCGCCCTCGACGCGGACCAGCGCGCTCGCCTACGACGACACCCGCCCGGATCCGGAACGCACCGCGCTCAACGCCCAGTTCGTCCCGGAGGTGCCGGCGCTCGGGGCGTTCACCTCCGCCCGCGAGGATCTGTCGGCCGCCCGCGCCGCCTGGGCCGCCGACGCCGCTCCGGTGGCGGGCCTGACCAAGCAGGACACCTCGCCGCGGATCCTCGCCCACGCGCTCTACGGCGAGCGGTACCCGACCCGGCAGGCCAAGGCCGACGCGGTGCGGGCCCTGCCGTACCTCGCCTCGAAGAACTTCACCGAGCGCCGGACGGACCGGGGCCAGGACTTCCTCTACATCCGGCGGCCCGATGTCTATCTGGGCGCGTACCTCGGCGACCGGGCGACCACCATGGCGCGCACCGGGCTGTCGTTCCTGTGGCACCCGGTGGCCGGCACGGTGATCCAGACCCTCAACGACAACAACCACGGGGTGTGGGCCACGGTGCTGCCCGGCCAGGTCCCGGACGCCGACGGGCCGCAGGCCGGACAGTTCCTCGGCGGCAGCCCCTACGCCTTCCGCTTCGCCACCCCCAGCGGTTCGGTCGTCACCGATGTGCGGGTGAGCGACGGGCTGGTGCGGCGCTCGGTACGGGCCGTCTCGTCCGCGACCGAGACGGTGCCGCTGGTCCTGAAGGCCTCTGACCGGGTGGTGTTCGGCGACGGCACCACGGTGCCGTGGGGCGGCTCGGCCTCGGCCACCGCCACGGGCCTCGATCTGCACCGGGGACCGGGGGTCGTACGGATCCGGTGGGGCGCGGCCCGTGCCGTCTCCCTCGCCGCCGCCTCCATCAGGTATCTGCGCGACGGCAGTCGCAGGATGCATATCCTCAAGATCCCGCACACCGGCTCGATCGAGGTGAGCATCACGCTCGACTACTGACGGATCTGTCGGTTCGCGCTCCGCGGCCGTGCCCCGCCGTCCGGTGCCGGGACACGGTCGCGGAGTCCTCAGGAAGGCTCCGCCCGATGTCGCACGACCCCCGTCTGGATCCGGAGATGGCCGCGGCGCTGGCCGCGGATCCGTTGCCGCCCACCGTTCTCTCCGGCCTCACCCGCGAGGAGCTGGCCGCCCTGCGCGCCGCCCGCGCGGCCGCCGTGTTCCCGCCGCCCGCCGAGGGCGTCCGGGTGACCGACCACCGTCTGCCCGGCCCCGGCGCCGTACGGCTACGGGTCCACCGGCCCCGTGCGGCCGCCGCCGGGCCGCTGCCGTGCCTGGTGTGGATGCACGGCGGAGGCATGGTGCTCGGTACGCCCGAGACGGACGACGCCCGGCTCTCGGCGTACGTCCTGGAGGCGGGCTGTGTCGTGGTCTCCGTGGACTACCGCCTCGCGCCCGAGCACCCCCACCCGGTGCCCGTCGAGGACTGCTACCGCGCACTGCGGTGGACGGCGGAGCAGGCGGACGCGCTCGGCGTCGACCCGGAGCGCCTGGCGGTCGGCGGGATCAGCGCGGGCGGCGGGCTGGCCGCCGCCACGGCACTGCTGGCCCGGGACCGCGGCGGACCGCGCCTCGCCTTCCAGTTGCTGCTCTGCCCGATGCTGGACGACCGCAACACCACCGCGTCCAGCCGGGAGTTCACCGATCCCGTCACCTGGCCGCGCGCCAACAACCTGTACGGCTGGGCCGCGTTGCTCGGCCCGCTGGCCGGCGGCGACGAGGTGCCCGCCTACGCGGCGCCGGCCCGCGCCACCGATCTGTCGGGGCTCCCGCCCGCGTACGTCGATGTCGGCGAGCTGGAGGTGTTCCGGGACGAGTGCGCGCGGTACGCGCTCCGGCTGGTCTCCGCGGGGGTGTCGACCGAATTCCATCTGTGGCCGGGCGCGTTCCACGGATTCGACGGTGCGCTGCCCCGTCTCACCCTGCCGCGCAGGGCCGCCGCCGAGCAGATCGCGGTGTTGCGGAGGGCTCTCGGGAACCCCGCGCAGGGGGCCTGAGTACACCCCCAGTCCGGGGTCCGGACGGCCTGCCCCCGAGCGGGCCCCCTGGCAGGGTCGTCGGCGGAAGAACGATCCGCACGGCCGGGGCGCCACCCGCAGCCCGGCCGGAGTCACGTCCAGGGGGACCCATGTACCGCAAGCGCCTCACCGCCGCCCTCGTGTGCACGACCACGCTCGCCGTGGCGTTCGCCCCGGCGGCCTCCGCCCACCGGCCCGACCCCGTGCAGCGGCAGCTGGATCTGCTGGTGGAGCGGGACGGGGTGCCGGGGGCCCTGGCATTCGACGGCGGGCACACCCGTACCGCCGGGGTCGCGGACCTGGAGTCCGGCCGTGCGATGGTCGGGGCCGAGGGCAGGTTCCGGCTGGCCAGCGACACCAAGGCGTTCACCGCGGCGGCCGTGATGCGGCTGGTCGTGGACGGACGGATCCGGCTCGACGACCGGGCGGGCGAGCATGTGCCGCAGCTGGCCGGACACCCCGTCACCGTACGCCAGTTGCTCAAGCAGACCAGCGGGCTGCCGGAGTACACGCCGCTGGTCGACTGGACCCGGCCCGGCAGCTCCGAGGAGTATCTGGCGCTCGCCCTCGCGGAGCCGCCGGTCTTCCGGCCGGGCGAGGACTGGGGCTACTCGAACACCAACTACCTGGTGCTCGGCATGGTGATCGACCAGGTGTCGGGGGTCGGCTTCCGTACGTACGTCGAGCGCGAGATCCTCCGTCCGCTGCGGCTGACGGACACCTACTGGCCCGCACCGGGCGAGGTGGCCCTGCGCGGGCCGCACGCCCGCAACTACGGTGTCGACCCGGCCGATCCGGCGGCCGGGCGGGTGGATGTGACCGAGCTTCCCGGTCACGAGTTCGGCGCGTCCGGCGGGCTCGTCTCCACCCCCGGCGATCTCAACGCTTTCTGGGACGGGCTGTTCGGCGGCCGGCTCCTGCCCGGGTGGGCGGTGCGGCTGATGACCCGGGACACCACCGACATCGGCGGCCGTGACGTCTACCCGGCCGGGAGCCGGTACGGCTACGGCGTCGCCTCCGTCCCGCTCAGCTGCGGCGGTGTCTACTGGGGTCACGGCGGTGATCTGCCGGGCGGGTCGGTGGGCGGCGGCCGGGCCTCGGGCGGCCGCGGCACCGTCACCGTGTACACCACCACCTGGACCGCCGAGGGCGATGGTCTGCGCCACCTCCAGGGTGCGGTGGACGCGGCCCTGTGCGCCCGGGGCCGCTGAGCCCCGGGCGCGCCACCGGCCGGTGGGGCGGCCCCTACCACCGGACGGCGAGCCGCCGCGGACTGCGGGAGGTGGTGCCCGTCCGCCAGGCGACCGAGTCCATGGGTTCCGCCAGGACGAGGGCCGGGAAGCGGGCGGCCAGGCGGTGCAGGGCGAGCTGGAGTTCCGTGCGGGCCAGCCAGGCGCCGAGGCAGTAGTGGGGCCCGGCGCCGAAGGAGAGGGTGGGGGCCTCCAGCGGGGCGAACAGGTCGTGGAGGGTGGCGGGCGGGAAGACCTCGGGGTCGCGGTTGGCCATGCCGCAGTCGGCGAGCACGATCGCACCGGCCGGGATCGTCACGCCGCCGACCTCGACGTCCGTGGCGGCGTGCCGGGCGCTCCCCCGGTCGTCGCCCAGGGGTACGAGGTGGACGAGGCGGTCGGCGACGCGTCCGGCGGCCTCCTCGTCGGCGCCCAGGCGGGGCCAGGCCGTACGGCGTTCGCCCAGGAGGTAGAGCAGCGCGTTGCCGAGCATGGTCATCGTGCTGTCGTGGCCGCCGACGACGAGACCGCACACCAGGCTCACCAACTGGGCCTCGGGCACGCCCCCTTCCTCGTCGGCCGCCGCGACCAGGCCGCTGATCAGGTCCTCGCCGGGCGTCCGGCGCCGCTCCGCGAGGAGGTCCGCGCCGAACGCGCTGAACTCCTGTAGGACGGACGCCACTTGTTCGCCCTCGTGGGTGCCGTCGGAGAAGGCGTGTTCGCTCCAGTGCCGCATCCGGTCCCACGCGGACTCCTCCAGGCCCATCAGCCGGCTGATCACCGCCACCGGCAGTGGGAGGGTGAACTCCGCGACCACGTCGGCCGGTTGCGGCGTGGTCTCCAGCCGGTCGAGGAGTTCGTCGACGATCGCGGCGATCCACGGCCGCCAGCGGGCGACGGCCCTCGGGGTGAACGCGCGCCGCAGGGTGCGGCGCAGCCGCAGATGGCCGGGGCCGTCCTGGTTGAACATCAGGTCGGGGTCGTTCACCAGGTCGGGTACGTCGGAGAGGGCCGGTGCGTCGGCGGCGTACAGCTGTGCCCGGCCGAAGCGCGGGTCGGAGAGCACCTGGCGGACGTCCTCGTACCGGCTGACCAGCCAGGCGGGGGCGCCGCCCGGCAGCTCGGCCGGGCGGGGCGGTCCGGGTTTCTCGAAGTGCAGGCGGTGCATCGGTACCGGCGCGGGACGCGTGAGTTCGGTGGCGGTCACCATGCCTCCTGGGCGGGGTGGTCGGGGGCGGCTCGGGTGTCGCGTTCAGAGTTCGACGAGGACCTTGCCGCGGTTGGCGGCCCGGTCGTCGTAGAGGCTTCCGTAGGCGGCGGGAATGCGGTCGAACCCGTGGTGCAGGGTGTGGTCGCAGACGACCTCGCCGCGCCGGACCCGGCCGCCCAGCTCGGTGTGGAGGTCCTGCCAGTTCTGGTCGGTGAACCATTCCAGGGAGAAGATGCCGCGGACGGTGGCGCGCGGGAACATCAGGTAGGGCAGGAGCCGGGGGCCGGTGTCCTCGTTGCCGACCTGGGTCGCCCACTGCCAGCACACCGCCACCTGGCTGCCGATGTTGAGCATGGGGAACACCGCGTCGGTGACGGTGCCGCCGAGGTTGTCGAAGTACCGATCGACGCCGTCGGGGGCGGCGCGGGCGAGCGCCTCGCGGACGGTGGCCTCGCCGTCCCCGTGGCGGTAGACGATCACCGCGTCGAATCCGAGCCCGGTGAGGTAGTCCGCCTTCTCCGGGGACGAGGTGGTGCCGATCACCCGGGCGCCGGCGAGCGCGGCGAGCTGGCCGACGAGGGCGCCGACCGCGCCGGAGGCCCCGCTGATGACGAGGGTCTCACCGGGGCTGATCGTCATGTACTTGGAGAGGGTCCCCCAGGCGGTCATGCCGGGTCCGCCCATCACGCTGAGGGCGGTCGGCAGCGGCAGGGCGTCGTCGTACCAGCGGGGGTCCAGCCTGCGGTACGCCGGGAAGACCATGGGGAACGTGCCGGTCTGCCAGAGTTCGGCCGCGCCGGTGCTGATCACATGGGTGCGCCAGCCGCCGAAGCCCTGGACGAGGTCGCCCGCGCGGTGCGCGGCGCGCGGGCCCGCCTCCACCACCTCCATGATCGAGTCGGCGCCCATGTGCCGGCCGATCGGGGTGTCGAGGGCGATGCCCTGGAGGTAGGGGTCGACGGAGACGTACAGGGTGCGCAGCAGCATCTCGTCGGGGGCGAGGGTCACATCGACGTTCTCGACGACTTTCTCGTAGACGCGGTCCACGTCGGGTACGCCCTCGACGTGTTCGCGGACCACCCACTTCGCGATCTTCATGGCTTCCTCTCCGTCGGTGCGGCGGGGCGGACGGGCACGGGGATGACCCGGTGGGTCGGTGGTGGTGCGGTGAGGTCGAGCGAGGCGGTGAAGGGCCGGTCGTCGTCGCGGCAGACGAACTGCATGACGTGGCGTCCGGCGGCGGCGGCCCGGATGAGCCCGCCGGTGGTGGCCCAGACCCCGGACTGGTAGAAGTCGCGCAGCCCGGGGAGCCCGGGGCCGTGCTTCTTGATCAGCTCTTCCAGGGTTTCGCCGCTCTCGACGAAGGGCTGCCAGCCGAGGACGGTGCCGTCGTAGTTGCCGGTGTAGCGGACCTGGGTGAGGGGGCTGGAGACGTCGCGGACGACGATCGCGTCCCGCAGGCCGGGGTGGCGCTGTTCCAGGAAGCCGACGAGGGCTTCGCGGGCCCGCCGTTTCGCCGCGTAGTAGCCGCGCCCGTGCCGTACGGGCAGGGTGTGCAGCTCGGTTCCGCCACGGGTGCGGGTGACCTGTTCGGGGCCCTCGTCCAGGGCGCGCCAGGGGGCGATGTCGCAGAAGTAGGTGGCGTAGACGACGGTGGTGCCGTCCGGGGAGAGCTCGGGGTAATGGCGGCTGCGGAACTGGACGTTGATGCTGGGGTGGCGGATGCCGGTCAGTTCCGCGGCCGTGGCCTCGTCGAGGAGGTACGTCGTGCAGGGGTCGCCCTCGGGGAAGGGGCGGGAGAGGCCGAGGAAGAGGGTGAAGTAGCCGGGGAAGACCATGCCGGGTTCGTGGATGGTCTCGGTGTAGAGCTTGCGGTAGTCCTCGCCGAGGTATTTGCCCTCCAGGAACTTCATGGTGGCGGTGTAGCCGTCGCAGGCCGATACGACGATGTCGGCGCGGAGTTCCTTGCCGTCGCTGAGCCGGACGCCGACGGCCCGGTCGTCCTCGACGATCACCGTCTCGACCTTCGTGTTGTACGAGATCTCGCCGCCGAGCCGGCGGTAGCGGGCCTCGATCGACTCGGCGAGCCCGAGCGAGCCGCCCTCGGGGACGCCTGCGGAGAGGTTGGCGTGCGAGGCGAGCTGGAAGTGGAACGGGAGGACGGGGAAGGCCGGGTGCTTCTCGTACAGGATGAAGTTGAAGGCCTGCCGCAGGAGGGGGTCCGCGAACTTCGCGGAGAAGTCGGTCATCAGGACGGTGATCGTGGTGCGTACGGCGTTGAAGTACGGCAGGAACGAGGCGAGCATCCGCCAGCGCTCCCGCCGGCCCATCAGTCCGACGGGCTTGAGGAAGGGGTAGACCGCCAAAGCCTTGCGGAAGCTGCGGAGTTGGGCGCAGAACTTCCGTACGAGGCGGGCGTCGGCGGGCGAGATGTCGATGAGGTGGGCTTCGAGGCGGTCCGGGTCGGAGTAGAAGTGGACGGCCCGGCCGTCCGTGCCGCGCACGATGTTGAAGACGTCGAAGTGACGGATCTCCTTGCCCTGGAGGGCGCCGAGCTCCAGCCAGATCTGGTGCATCTCGTTGCCGGGGCCGCTGCCGAGGAGCCAGCTGACGCAGGCGTCCAGGGTGAAGCCGCCGCGTTCCCAGGCGGTGCAGCAGCCGCCGGGGATCTCGTGCATCTCCAGGATGTGGGTGCGGTAGCCGTTCATCCGGGCGTAGCAGCCGGTGGAGAGGCCGCCGAGTCCGGCCCCGATGATGATCATCGTCTCCCGGGGGCGGCGTGCGCCGCCGTCACGCCGGGTCCGGTTCCTCCTGCCGCTCATGAGCTCTCGCTCTCGCGTGCGGACCACCGGTCGAGCTGGGGCAGATGCCCCAGCTTCCCGGGGTGCCAGGGTTCGGCGCCCTCGCTCTCCCAGGCCCGGAACTCCAGGCCGAGTTCCCGGCAGAGGTACTGGACGGCGAAGCGGCCGGTGGAGGCGGCGCGGATCAGGCCGCCCATGCCGATCCACTGCCCGGCCATGGAGAAGCCGCTCAGTCCGGGCAGCCGCATCCGGTCCTTGCCGACCAGGCGCGCCGCGACGTCGTCGGCGTCCGAGAACGCCTTCCAGGCGAGGATGGAGCCGCCCAGGTTGCCGGTGTAGCGGTGGGTCGTGGCGGGGGTGGCGACTTCGACGATGTCGATGCGCTCCGCGATGCCGGGGCTGCGGCGTTCCAGGAAGTCCCGGACGAAGTGGGCGACTTCGCGTTTGCGGCGGCGGTACTCCTTGCGGTCCCGGGTGCGCAGGTCCTTCCAGTGGGCGTAGTCGCTGAAGTAGGTGCAATGCAGGACGGAGCGGCCCGGCGGTGCGAAGCCGCCGGAGTAGCGGGAGCGGGCCTGGACGACGAGGCTGTCCTGCAGGGCGCCGGGGAGGTGGGCCGCGTCGTCCGGGCCGAGGAGGTGCGTGGTGCTGTGCGCCTCGTCGGGGTCCAGGTCGCCGCGCAGGCCGACGAAGGCGGAGACGACGGCGGGGAAGAGGGTGCCGGGGCGGTGCAGGAGGTCGGTGTAGAGCCTGTCGATCCGGGGGCCGGTGTACCGGCCGCCGAGGAGTCCGTAGACGGTGGTGTGGCCGTCGCAGGCGGAGACCACGTGTTCGGCGAAGTACCTTTTCCCGCCGCGGAGTTCGATGCCGATCGCCCGGTCGTTCTCGACCAGGATCCGTTCGGTGCGGGCCCGGTAGGCGACCGTGCCGCCCAGGCTCCGGTAGCGCTCCTCGATCGAGCGGGCGAGGCCGAGCGAACCGCCCTGCGGGAAGCCGGCGTTGCCGTGGTGGGCGGCCGCCATGTTGAAGAGGTACGGCAGCAGCGGGAAGCCCTCCGGGTCCTGGAAGAAGATGTTGCGGAACGCCGTGCGCAGCAGCGGGTCCTGGAACCGGTCGGCGAAGACGTGCATCGGGGTGGCGGCGGTCCGCCAGAACAGCCGGAAGGCGGGGAGCACCGTGCGCAGGGTCCGTGCCCGTTCCCGTACGGTGCGCAGCGCGGGCGCGGTCAGGAACGGGTACAGCTCGATGTCGATGAAGCGCCGCAGGTCCCGGGTGAAGGCCCGGATGAGCGGGGCGTCGGCGGGTGAGATCTCCAGCAGGTGGGCCTCCAGGCGGTCGGGGTCGTTGTAGAACGTCACCGACCGGCCGTTCTCGTCCTCGACCTTGTTGAACAGGTCGAAGTTGGTGACGGTCTTGCCGTCGAGCGCGCCGAGTTCGCTCCACACCCGGTGGGCGTCGTTGCCCGGGGCGGTGCCGATGAGCCACTCGATGCAGTAGTCGAAGAGGTATCCGTCGCGCGACCAGGCGGTGCAGCAGCCGCCGGGCAGCACATGCTTCTCGAAGATGCGGGTCCTGGCGCCGCTCATCTGCGCGTAGCAGCCGGTGGAGAGGCCGGCCACGCCCGCGCCGACGACGATGACGCGGGGCGGGGTGCCCGGGGCGCGTTCCCGGCTGGTCCAGTCGGTGGAGTCGTCATCCGCCATGGGCCGGGTCTCCCGTCAGGACGGAGCGCACCAGCTCGGCGTTGCGGGGCAGGTGTTTGGCGTCGAGCATGTCGGCGTGGACGCCGGAGCCGCGCAGTACGGCGGTGGCGCCGGTGGAGCTGCCGTGCCAGGTGCCGTGCTCGCCCGCGGCGTAGAGGGCGGCCTTCTCCTCGTCGGTGATCACGCTGACGGTCGCGGCGACGGTGCCGGTGTTGGGGGTGCGTCCGCAGAAGGCGAGGTATTCGGCGGCGTGGGCGAGGGTTTCGCGGGTGACGGCCTCGGATCCGGTGTGTTTGCGCAGGTGGTCGGCGAGTTCGGCCTCGAAGGCGGCGATGCCGGAGGCGTCCGGTTCGTAGGCGGTGAGGATGCGGCGGGAGTCGAGGATGACGACGTGCGCGACGTGGCGGCCGCGTCGCTCCAGCTCCTTGGCCGTCTCGAAGGCGAGGTTGCCGCCGAGGGAGTAGCCGAGGAGCCGGTAGGGGCCGTCGGGCCGGGCGGCCTCGATCAGGTCGGCGTACCGGGCGACTTTGTCGTCGCCGGGGAGGTAGTTGAAGCCGATGAGGGTGTGGTCGGGGAGGTGGGCGGCCAGGCCCCGGTAGACGAGCCCGTGTCCGCCGGCGGGCGGGAAGCAGAAGAGGGCGGGGTGCTGTCCGGCGTTGAAGGTGAGGCTGGGCAGTTCGTCGGCGCTGGTGCCGTGCAGGACGTCCTCGACGGTGGCGGCCATCCCGTGCAGGGTGGTGACCTGGTAGAGCCTGCTGACGGGGACGCCGACGCCGAACTCGGTGCGCAGTTGGTGGAGGAGTTCGATGAGCTTGATCGAGCTGCCGCCGAGTTCGAAGAAGTCGTCCTCCAGGCCGACCTGTTCACGGCCCAGGAGGGTCTTCCAGTGCCGGGCGACGCTGATCTCGTACAGGGTCACGGGCTCCTCGTGCGGCCGGTCGCCGGTCTCGGCCCGGGGGGCGGGCAGGGCGGCGGTGTCGACCTTGCCGTTGGCGGTCAGCGGCAGGGCGGGCAGCTCGACGAAGTGGGACGGGATCATGTACGAGGGCAGTGAGCGGGCCAGGTGGCGGCGCAGGGCCCGGCCGTCCAGGGTGGCACCGGGCGCGGGGACGCAGTAGGCGCAGAGCGCCGCCTCTCCGCCGGTGTCGGCGCGTACGGTGACGACGGCCCGGGCGAGCGGCGGCCACTGGGCGAGGTGGGCCTCGATCTCGCCGATCTCGATGCGGTGGCCGCGCAGTTTGACCTGTCCGTCGGTGCGGCCGAGCAGATGGACCCGGCCGTGCGCGTCCCAGCGGGCGATGTCGCCGGTGCGGTAGAGCCTCTCGGGCCGGGCGTCGCCGTCGGCGGACCTGCTGAGCGTACGGGTGACGAAGCGTTCCTCGGTCTGCTCGGGGTCTCCGGCGTAGCCGAGGGCGACGCCGTCGCCGCCGATCCAGAGTTCGCCGGGCACGCCGGGCGGTACGGGTTCGCCGTGGGTGTCGAGGACATGGAGGGTGCTGTTGGGGAGGGGGCGGCCGATGGGGACCATCGCGCCGGGTTCCAGGTCGTCGACGGGGCCTTCGAAGTACGCGCTGTCGATGGTGGCCTCGGTGAGGCCGTAGGAGTTGACGAGGCGGGTGCCGGGTCCGCACAGCTCGGCGAGCCGGCGGTACTCCCCCACGCTCCAGGCGTCCGAGCCGACCACCAGCAGCTTCAGGAAGTCGAGCCGGAGCCCTTCGCGGGCGCAGTGGTCCATCAGGCCGCGGACGACGGCGGGCACGAACTCGGCGCAGTCGACCCGTTCCTGACGCATCGTCCGGTAGAGCCGGGTGGTGTCGAAGAGGAGGTCGCGGTCGGCCAGGACGAGGGTGCCGCCCGAGCACAGGGCGCGCACCAGGTCGCCGGTGAACACGTCGAAGGACGGTTCGGCCATCTGGAGGTGCACCCGGACGTCCGTCTCCAGCCGGTACTCCTGGCGCCACGCGGCGTGGGCGGAGGCGAGGTTGCGGTGGCTGACGCGGACGGCCTTGGGGCGGCCGGTGGAGCCGGAGGTGGTGATGATGTACGCGGGCGATTCCGGGCCCGCACCGGCCGCCGGTCCGTCCGGGTGCGGTGCGGTGCGGGCGAGCGCGCCGAGGGTGAGCGTGGGGACGGCCAGGGCCCCGGTCTGCTCCGGCCCGGCGTCGTCCGCGACGAGGACGAGTGCCGCGCCGGTGGCCGTCACGAGGTGGGCGAGCCGGTCGGCGGGCTGGTCGGGCCGCAGCGGCAGGTAGGCGGCGCCGGCCTTGAGCACGGCGAGCAGGGCGACGATCAGCTCCGGCGACTTGTCCAGGCACAGCACGACCACCGAGTCCTCGCCGATGTCGAGGGTCCGCAGCCGGGCCGCGCTGTCGGCGGACTGCCGCTCCAGCTCCGCGTAGCTCAGCCGGTGCGCTCCGCCGTGCGGGGAGGGTGTGGTGACGGCGACGGCCGCGGGGTGCTCGGCGGCGATGCGGGCGATCAGCGTCTGGACCGGGGCGAACGGCTCCTCCCGGGATCCGGCGGCCGGCAGCGCCGGGCGGCTCCACTCCCCGACGAGCCGCTCCCGCTCCTGGTCGCCGAGCATCTCCAGCCGGGAGGCGGGCTGTTCGCCGGGGGCGTGGGTCATCCGGTCGAGGAGGCGGGTGTAGTGGGCGGCCATGCGGCGCATGGTCTCCGGCAGGAAGAGGTCGGTGTTGTACTTGAACACGCAGTGGAAGCGGCCCTCGGCCTCGTCCTCGTAGGCGGACAGCGTTATGTCGAACTGCCCTTCCTCCTCCGGTAGTTCGATGTACTCCAGGCGGTAGCCGTACTGCTCGGTGGCCACCTTGTGGGTGAGGAGGATGAACATCGCCTGGAAGACGGCGGAGCGGCTGGGGTCGTGCTGGAGGCCCAGTTCCTCGACGAGGAGGACGAAGGGGTACTCCTGGTTGTCGAGTCCGCCGAGGACGGTCCGGCGGACCTGTTGCAGCAGTTCGGCGACGGTCGGGTCGTCGGACAGGTCGGCGTGCAGGGGCAGCGGGTTGACGAAGTAGCCGTAGACGGAGGCGAAGTCCTGCCGGGTGCGGCCGGTCACCGGGCTGCCGACGACGATGTGGTCCTGCCCGGAGTAGCGGTGCAGCAGGAGGTAGTAGGCGCTCAGCAGCACCATGAACGGGGTGACGCCGTGGGCGCGGGCCAGCGCGTGGACGCGGGCGCTCAGGGCGTCGTCGAGGACGAAGAACTCCGAGGCCCCGTTGTGGGTCTGGACCGCCGGGCGGGGTTTGTCGACGGGCAGGTCCAGGAGCGGGACCTCGGCCGGCAGATGGGCGCGCCAGTAGTCGAGCATGCCCGTGGCCTCGGGTCCGGCCAGGAAGGCGTTCTGCTGGTTGAGGAAGTCGAGGTAGCGGGCCTCGACCGGCGGGAGCTGCGGTTCCCGGTTGCGGCGCAACGCCTCGTACACCGCGAGGAGTTCCTCGATGAAGGTGAAGGTGGAGATGGCGTCGGAGACGATGTGGTGGACGGCCTTCATGATGATCCAGCGGTCCGGGCCCCGCTTGAAGAGGCGGAAGCGGACCAGTGGGTCGTGGGCGAGGTCGTAGGGCTTGCGGTACTCCTGGACGATCGTCGCGTGGATGGAGTCCCAGTCCTCGCCCTGGACGTCGAAGAGGGCGAGGTCGGTGGCGGCGTCCTCGGAGACCCGCTGCACGGCCTGCCCGTCCACCAGGAGGAAGTTGGTGCGCAGCGCGGGGTGGCGGGCGATGAGGCGGCGGACGGCCTCGAACATGAGGTCCGGTTCGAGGGCGACGTTCACCTCGACGGCCCCGCCGATGTTGTACGCGTAGCCGTCGGGGTTGAGGTGCTTGAGGAACCAGAGCGCCTTCTGGTTCTGGGTCAGCGGGTACTGCCGCTCGTCGCGGTGGAGTTCGGCCGTGCCCGCCGTCCCGTCGGGGGTGTCGGCCGCGGCCAGGGCGCTGAGTCCGTCGTGGAGCTGGGCGGCGAGCTCCCCGGCCGGGGTGCCGCTGAGCAGGGCGACCACGGGCAGGGCGACGCCCAGCTCGGCGTGGATCCGGGCCCGTAGCTCCATGGCGAGGAGCGAGTCGAGTCCGAGCTCGCCGAGTCCGGTGGCGGGGTCGATGCGGTCCGTTCCGGTGCGCAGCACGGTGGCCGAGAGCGCGGCGAACCGGTCGGCGACCAGGGCGCGGCGGGTCTCCTCGTCGGCGGCGCGGAAGGTGTCGAGGAATCCGTTGCCGGAGGCGGCGTCGCCCGGCGGGGCGGCGGCTGCCGCGAGGTCGGCGACCAGCGGCGGCGGTGTCGGGTACCAGGCGAGGAAGACGGGCCAGTCGACGACGGTGGCGACGACGAGCTGGGCGTGGTCCTGGCCGATGACGCGTTCCAGGACGGCCATGCCGGCGTCCGGGGAGAGCGAGCTCATGCCTCGGCTGTTCATGTAGTGCTCGACCAGGCCGAGTTCCTCGATCATGCCGGTGGCCCAGGGGCCCCAGTCCAGGCTGAGGGCGGGCAGGCCCTGGGCGCGGCGGTGGTGGGCGAGGGCGTCCAGGAAGGCGTTTCCGGCGGCGTAGTTGGTCTGACCGGCCGTGGTCAGGAGGGAGGCGATCGAGGCGAAGAGCACGAAGTGTTCGAGCGGTTCGTCCCGCAGGTGCCGGTGCAGGAGGTGGGCGCCGACGGTCTTGGGGTCGTGGACGGCGTCGAAGGCGGCCCGGTCCAGATCGGCGACGAGCGTGTCGCGGACCTGCCCGGCCAGGTGGAACACCCCGCGTACGGGCGGGGCTCCGCTCTGCCGGTGGGCGTCGAGCCAGCCGGTCAGGGCGTCCTCGTCGGTGATGTCGATGGTCGCGAGGACGGGCTGCGCACCGAGCGCCTCCAGCTCGCGGAGCAGGGCCACGGCCCGGCCCTCGGCGGTGGCCGGGTCGGTGCCGGCCCACTTCTCCCGGGCCGGCACGGGGGTGCGCCCGACCAGGACGATCCGGCGGGCTCCGCGGCGTACGAGGGTGCGGCACAGGAGCCGGCCGAGCGCACCGAACGCACCGGTGACCAGATAGCTTCCGTCGGCCCGCAGGCGCAGCGGCAGCGGCCGGGTCAGGCCCTCGGCGGGGCGGAGGCGGCTGGTGCGGCGGCCGCCGTCGCGCAGGGCGATCTCCTCCTCGTCGTCGCCGAGCACCTCGGCGAGGAGCGCTTCGGCCTCGGCCCGGTCGCCGTCGGGGCCCGGCCGGCGCCGGGGGTCGAGGTCGATGAGCTTGCCGGGGTGGTCGATCAGCTCCTGGTGGCGCAGCACCCGGCCGATGCCCCAGGCGGGCGCCCCGAGGGGTTCGGGCGCCTCGCCGGGCAGGGCGGGTTGGGCGCCACGGGTCACGATGTGCAGGCGGCCTCCGCCGCCCCGGGCGAGAAGCAGCCGGGCGAGGGCGACCAGCCCGTACGCGCCCGCGCCGGTGTGGTCGCGCAGGGCGGTCCGGTCGCAGTCGGCGAGGTCGGGCGCGTCGAGGTTCCACAGGTGCAGGACGGCCCCGCGGAAGGGCCCGCCGTCGCGGTCCAGGTCGGTGAGGAGCCGGCGCAGATCGGCGTCGGACGCGGGGTCGACGGTGAAGGTGACGCCGTCGTCGGAGGCGGTGTAGGCGGCGCCCCGGCGCACCAGACGGCAGCGTTCGCCGCGGGCGGCGGCGAAGGCGGCGAAGGCGTCCGCGACGCCTCCGGAGTCGGCGAGGACCAGCCAGTCGTGGTCGCGGGCGGTGTCCTCGGCGGGCAGCGGCGGGCAGTCGGTCCAGACGGGTTCGGCGAGCCAGGAATCGATCGTGGTCCGGGCGACGGCGGTGGCCGCCTTCTCCACGTCGGCGGCGCGGAAGCCGTGGACGCGGCCGAGCGGGGTGCCGTCGTCGGCGTACAGGGCGATGTCCCCGAGGGTGGTGTCCGCGTCGCCGGGAAGCAGGGTGGCGTGGGCCCAGAACGGCTGGTCGCCGATGGGTTCGAGGGCGACCTCGGCCACGGAGAGCGGCAGCCTGATCCCGGTGCCCGGTGCGGGTCCTTCGGGGTCCGCCGGGATCAGCGGCGTCAGGAGGGTCTGGAAGCAGGCGTCGAGGAGGACGGGGTGGAGGTGATGGCCTGCGGCGTCGTCGCCGATCGCCTCGGGCGGGCGGATCCGGGCGAGGACCTCGCCGGCCCCGATCCAGACCTCCTCGACGGCCCGGAAGGCGGGGCCGTAGTGGTAGCCGAGGGCGGCCAGGGCGGTGTAGCAGTCGGGGCCTTCGAGGTGGCGGAGGGACCGGGCCCGGATCGCGGGGGCGTCGAGCGGTGGGCCGGTGCGGCGGCGCTGCCCGGTGCGGACGACGCCGCTCGCGTGCACGGCCCGCTCCCCGTCGTCCCCGGTCGGGGAGGCGATGGTGAAGGCGGCGTTCTCCAGCGAGAGCGACACCTCCACGGTGCGGTCCTCGCCGTCGGGCAGGAAGAGCGCCTTGCGCAGATCGATGTCGGCGAGGACGGCGGTGGTGCCGCCGGTGAGCCGCAGGACGGCCTGGGCGGCCATTTCCAGGTAGCCGGCGGCGGGGAAGACCACGGTGTCCTGGATGCGGTGGTCGGCGAGGTAGGGCAGGTCCTCGGTGTCCAGGCGGGCCTGCCAGGTGGGTTCCGTACGGTCGGTGCGGCGGCCGAGGAGGGGGTGGTCGCGGTGGCCCAGGCGGACCTGGGCGACCGGGCGGGGTTCGGTCCAGTGGCGGTCGCGCCGGAAGGGGTGGCGGGGCAGGGTGACCGGCCGGCCGGCCGGCTGGAGTACGTTCCAGTCGACGGAGGCGCCCAGGGTGTGGAGCGAGCCGAGGGAGGCGGCGAAGCGCTCGCTCTCGTTCTCCCGGCGGCGGATCGAGGGCAGGGTGAGCCCGGTCGTGCCGCCCGCCTCCAGGCATTCGCGGATCGCGTGGCCGAGGACCGGGTGCGGGCCGATCTCCAGGAACAGCCGGTGGCCGTCGGCGGCGATCCGGTCGACGGCTGAGCGGAAGCGGACGCGGTCGCGGACGTTCTTCCACCAGTAGGCGGCGTCCAGTTCCTCGCCCCGGGCGGTTCCCTCGACGCCGGTGAGATACAGCGGAACCTGGGCGGCACGAGGCTCCAACGGGGCGAGTTCCGCCAGCAGTTCGTCCTTGATCCGTTCCATGCCGACGCTGTGGTAGGGCACTTCGACGGTGAGGAACTTTGCGAACTGCTGCTCGGCCCGCAACTCCTCGGCCAGCAGGGTCAGCGCCGCCTCGTCCCCGGCCAGGGTGATGGCGGTGGGGCTGTTGACGGCGGCGACGGAGACCCGGTCGCTGTAGGGGCGCACCCGGCGCTCCGCCTCGTCCTCCGACAGGCTGACGGCGAGCATGGCGCCGGTGCCGGCCAGGGTCTGCTGGAGGCGGCTGCGGTGGACGACGATCCGGGCCGCGTCCCGCAGGGAGTAGACGCCCGCCGCGTGGAAGGCGGCGATCTCGCCGGTGCTGTGGCCGACCACCGCGTCGGGGCGCACCCCGTGCGACCGCCACAGGGCGGCCAGGGCGACCTGTACGGCGAAGTTGGCGGGCTGGGCGAGCCAGGTCTCGCTCATCCGGGAGACGGACTCGTCGGCGGTCAGCTCCTCGATCAGCGACCAGTCGGCGAACTCCCGCAGCGCCCGGTCGCACGCCTCGACCGCCTCGCGGAACACCGGTTCCTCCGCGAGGAGTTGGCGGCCCATGCCCCACCACTGGGGGCCCATGCCGGTGAAGACCCAGACCAGCCGCCGGTCGGCCGAATCCCGGGCGCGGCCGTGGACGACGCGGGGGTGGGGCTCGCCGCGCTCGTGGGCGGCGAGTGCCTCGTCGAGGGAGGCGCGCGAGGAGTAGACGACGGAGAGCCGCTCGGGGAGGTGCTGGCGGCGGTGGGCGAGGGTGTGGCCGAGGTCGTCGAGGGCCACGGCCGGGCCGTGGTCGCCCGCCAGTTCGCCCCGGATGCCCGTCGCCAGTTCCACCAGGGCGTCCGGGTTGCGGGCGCTGAGCGGCAGGATGCTCCAGGGCCGCCCGGCGGGCGGGGCGGCATCGGTCTCCGGCGGAGGCGGCGGGGCCTCCTCCAGGACGACATGGGCGTTGGTGCCGCCGAACCCGAAGGAGTTGACCCCGGCGCGGGCGGGCCCTTCGTGGGCGGGCCAGGCGGTGGGCCGGGTGGGGATCTCGTACGGCAGGGTCGCCGGGTCGATGGCGGGGTTGAGGTTCTCCAGGTTGATGTGGGGCGGGATGGTCCGGTGCTGGATGCTCAGGACGGTCTTGATCAGCCCGGCGATCCCGGCGGCGGATTCGGTGTGGCCGATGTTCGTCTTGACCGAGCCGACGTAGGCACGGGCGCCCGGGGCCCGTCCGATGGCCAGCGCGCGGGCCAGGGCGTTCGCCTCGATCGGGTCGCCGACCGGCGTCGAGGTGCCGTGGGCCTCCATGTACTGGAGGTCTCCGGGGGTGATGCCCGCCTCGGCGCAGACCCGGCGGATGAGGTCGACCTGGGCGTCGGCGTTGGGCACGGTGATGCCGTTGGTGTGGCCGTCCTGGTTGACGCCGCTGCCGGCGATCACCGCGTGGATCCGGTCCCCGTCCCGTACGGCGTCGTCCAGCCGTTTCAGCGCGACCAGGCCGACGCCCTCGGCCCGTACGTAACCGTCGGCGGCGGCGTCGAACGTACGGGAGCGGCCCTCGGGCGAGAGGAATCCGCCCTTCGTCTCGGCGACGGTGTACTGCGGGGCCATGTGCAGCAGGGTGCCGCCGGCCAGTGCGAGGTCGCTCTCGCCGTTGTTCAGCGCCTGGCAGGCCAGGTGGACGGCGACCAGGGAGGAGCTGCAGGCGGTGTCGATGGACAGGCTGGGGCCGCGGAAGTCGAAGCAGTACGAGATGCGGTTCGACACCATCGTCATCATGGTGCCGGTCGCGGTGTGGGCGGCCAGCGAGGTGAAGCCCAGGTCGGCGAATTGCAGGATCTTGTAGTCCAGGGTGAACGCGCCGACGTAGACGGCGACGTTGCCGCCGGCGAGGTCGGCGGGCCGCTGGCCACCGTCCTCCAGGGCCTCCCAGGCCACTTCGAGGAGTTTGCGCTGCTGCGGGTCCATGTGGTCGGCCTCGCGCGGGCTGATGCCGAAGAACGCGGGGTCGAACTCGTCGAAGCCGTCGATGTATCCGCCGCGGCCGCCGACGAGACGCCCGGGTTTGTCGCGGAACCGGCTGCCGAGCGTACGCACGTCGTACCGGTCGGGCGGGGTGGGCGTGATGCAGTCCTTGCCCGCCATCAGATTGCGCCAGTACGTGCGGTGGTCCGAGGCGCCGCCGGGCAGGCGGCAGCCCATCCCGATGATCGCCACCTTGTTCCGTAACGCCCGGTTGTTCGCGTCGGCCATGTCGAACTCCTCAAGTCGTGGTGGAGCGTCAGGGGGCGGCGGCTATTCCGGGCCGGGGCCCGGTGCGGGTCTGCGTCGCCAGGGGTGCAGGAGGGCGGCGAGGATCTCGCCGGTGCCGGGGAAGGACGTGGGGTCCTGGAGACCGACGGCGGTGGGTTCGCGGCCGGGGTGCCAGGTGAAGGTGCCGAAGAGGTGGTCCCAGCACGACAGGTCGGAGCCGTAGTGGCCGGCTTCGGACAGATCGGTGCTGTGGTGCAGCCGGTGCTGCTCGGGGCTGGCCAGCAGATGGTTGAGCGGCCCGATGCGGACATCGATGTTGGCGTGGACGAAGTAGCCCTGAGCGGCGACGAAGAGTCCGGCCACCAGCACCGCGGGACGGGAGAATCCGACGAGGGCCAGGGTCAGCTGGACGAGGCTCTGGGCCAGGACGATGTCGAGCACGTGGTTGACGCCGTTGTTGGCGACATTGACCTTCTCCGGCACGTGATGCACTCCGTGCAGCCGCCAGAGGAGGGCGTTGCGGTGGCCCAGCCGGTGCACCAGATAGCTGACGAGCGATCCGGCCAGGAGCGCCCCCGGGATCTCGACCCCGAGGTGACGGGCCGGCTCCTCCGGCGAGATCAGGCCGACGGCCAGCGCCACCAGCAGTTGCGCCAGACCGCTTCCGGCCATGGTGAGCAGGAAGTAGATGCCGTACCAGCGCCACTCGTCCTTTCCCGGGTGCCAGTTCCGGTCATAAGGAATCAGCCGTTCCAGGAGGGCCAGATAGGCGATGACCCCGACCAGGAATAGCGGGCTGACCCACGCCGGATCCCATTTCAGCCACAATGCTGCCGCGCCCACGGAGACGACCGAGAGGAGGAGAAGGGGGTAGGCGACGACACAAAGGAACCGCGCAGGGGAATTACCGGCCCGCCCCTTCCGCCCGACCGGAAAACCGGCCGGAAAGCCAACCGAAAAGTCGGCCGAATAGATTTCGCCATCGGTGGAGCGTTCGCGCTCGTCCATCCGTGACCCTCCGCAAGTGACAGTGCTGGGGAGAGAGACTCATCGCATCGCATCAGCGCAGGCCGGAGCAGCCTGGCGAGTAACAGGAAGCCCGGGTGGCGACCATGACCCCCGCGCTGGCGACTTTCAGACACCCGGCCCGCGAAATTCGGCCGTGGCGTGAACTGATGCCCCCGACCCCATCAGCCCAGATCATCTATTTCCCGTTCCCACGGCTTTAATCACGACCGAAGCGCAGAAATTGCGCGGCGCATTTATCTACGGCAGGAATACGGAGAGGATCACACCGGCGGATCGCACGACCGAGACGGGTTCATATGTGCGAGCAATTCCTTCATAGGATCATCGCTGCACCGAAATACGGCGCATTCCGATGCGCCGGTGCCGGAAGTCTCACGCTCGGGCGTGCGTCCGGGTGGGGAGCGGTGCGCCCGCGCAGAAGCCGCACCCCGAAAGCGCCCCCGACCGATCCCCGGCCTTCCCCCGGAGGACACCGCCCTGCGATGATCACGGCGGATCCGACAGCGAAGCCCAGGGGCGAAGCCCGGCGGCGGAACCGGCAGCGCATCAGCGAATCGAGGAGTCTCCTTGTCGTACGACGTCGGCGCGGTGCGCGCACAGTTCCCCGCCCTGCGGTCCGGTACGGCGCACTTCGACGGACCGGGCGGCACCCAGACCCCGGCCTCCGTCATCGCCGCGATCGGCGAGGCGATGAGCCGCCCCCTGTCGATCCGGGGCGCCGCCCTGCCCGGGGAGACGAACGCGGAGGAGATCGTCCTCGGGTTCCGGCGGGCGATGGCGGATCTGCTGGGCGCGGACCCGGGCGGCATCGTGTACGGCCGCAGCGCCACCCAGCTCACCTACGACTTCTCGCGGACCCTGGCCGGATCGTGGAGCCCGGGGGACGAGGTGGTGGTCAGCCGGCTGGACCACGATGCCAACATCCGCCCGTGGGTGCGGGCGGCCGAGCGGGCGGGAGCGGTGGTGCGGTGGGCGGACTTCGACCCGGCGACCGGCGAGCTGCCCCCGGAGGCCGTCGGCGCGCAGCTCACCGAACGGACCCGGCTGGTCGCGGTGACCGGCGCGTCCAACCTCATCGGCACCCGGCCCGACATCCCGGCCATCGCCGGACTCGTCCACCGGGCCGGTGCGCTGCTGTACGTGGACGGGGTCCATCTCACCGCGCACCACACGGTGGACGTGGAGCGGCTCGGGGCGGACTTCTTCGTCTGCTCCCCGTACAAGTTCTTCGGCCCCCATCACGGGGTGCTCGCCGCGCGGCCCGAACTGCTCGACACCCTGCGCCCGGACAAGCTGGCGCCGTCCACCGACGCCGTACCGGAGCGCTTCGAACTCGGCACCCTGCCCTACGAGGTGATGGCGGGCACCCGCGCGGCGGTGGACTTCCTCGCGAGCCTGGGCGCCGGTTCCGGTGCCGATGCCGATGCCGGGCGTCGTGAGCGGCTGCGGTCGGCGTACGCGGCGATCGACGCGCACGAGACGGCGCTGCGTGTGTACATCGAGAAGGCGGTGCGCGGACTGGGCGGGGTGACGGTGCGCTCCCGGGCCGCCGAACGCACCCCCACCCTGCTGCTCACCTTCGAGGGCCGGGACGCGGCGGACGCCTACCGTGCTCTCGCCCGCACCGGCGTGCACGCGCCCGCCGGCTCCTTCTACGCCCTGGAAGCCTCCCGGCACCTGGGGCTCGGTGACAGCGGCGGTCTGCGCGTCGGGCTGTCCGCGTACAACGACACGGACGATGTGGAGCGGCTTCTGTCGGGGCTGTCGGACTTTCTGCGGTGACGGAGGGCCGGCACGGCGGACACACCGGACCGGGCTGAGCCGCCGGGTTCGGCGGATACGGTCACCGCGCGCCGAGCGTGGCCAGTACGTCCACCGCGTCGGCCAGCCCGGCCGGATACCGGGCTCCCGGCGGCGGCTCCCCGGCCCAGCCGGGCCCGGCCACCAGAACGACGGGCCGCCTGCGCGCGCCCCGTACGCCCCACTCGATCGCCGCCACCCGGGCCACGAGAGAGCGGCTGGCCGTGCTGCGGGACTGCGCCCAGAGCACCACCGCCGCGGGACCGGTGCGCCGCACCGCCTCCTCCAGCGCCCCGGCGGGCAGGGCGGCGCCGAACATCCGGACCGGCACGGCCTGTTGGGCGAGGGTGGCGGCGAGCGCCTCCAGGGCCAGCGTATGGGTCTCGCCGGGTACACAGGCCAGCAGGGAGACACCCGCACCCGGGACCGGGGACCGCGCGGCCGAGAACGCGCGCAGCGCGCCGGAGACATGCCACGACAGCAGGTGCTCGACCTCGATGTACCGCTCCCCCGCGGTCTCCCACTTGCGGCCCACCGCGTGCAGCGTCGGCATCATCACCTCGTCCCACGCGGCCGGCAGTCCGTAGCGGTCGAGCACCGCCGTGAGCAGCTCGTCCATGGCCGGCGCGTCCAGCCGGACCGCCGCCCGGGCCAGGCCGCGGCACTCCCGACGGGCCCTGCCGAGCGGAAGCGGCCCGGGGGCCCGGGAGGCGCGCCCGGAACGTGGCTGGGGCGCGTCGCGGGAGGTTCCGGCCAGGACGGTGCGGGCGGCCTCGGCCGGTGGCAGGCCCGCGCTCGTCAGACGGCACATGTCCCGCAGCGCGGCGATGTCCTCCCCGGTCCAGCGTCGGTGCCTGCCGCCCTCCCGGGTGGCCGGGCCGATGCCGTAGCGACGGTCCCACGAGCGCAGCGTGGTCGGCGCGACGCCCAGCAGTCGGGCCACCGCACCGGTGGTCAGACCCCCGCTCGCCGGGTCCGCCGCAGGGCTCATCACTGGGTCCATAAATCCACCATACGACGCAAAAGCGACGCATGTTGCCCGGTGTATCGCGGCGCTGTTCGCTGAAGAACAACAGCAGCGAGAGGGGACGGTCATGAACGAGAGGGGCCGGTCATGAAACTGAGCGACGAACTCCCCGTCGATCACCGGCTGGCGACGGTGTACCGGATCGGCGCGGGCCTCTGCGGCACCATCCTGCTCGCCTTCGGCATCCTCGGCTTCACGCAGCAGCTGAGCTTCTTCGACACCAGCGGCGACCGTATCGCCGGGCTGTCGTCCAACGGCCTGCTGAGCCTGATCTCGGTGGTCGTCGGCGTGCTGCTGATCGCCGGCGCCGCGGTGGGCGGGAATGTCGCGTCCACGCTGAACATGACGATCGGCACGCTCTTCCTGCTGAGCGGCTTCGCCCACCTCTTCATCCTGGACCGGCCCGCGAACATCCTGGACTTCGGCATGCCGAATGTGGTCTTCAGCTTCGTGATGGGGCTGCTGATCCTCGTGTTCGGGATGTACGGGCGGGTGACCGGCGGGCTGCCGCACGACAACCCGTACTGGCGTCACCGCCATCCGGAGCAGGCGGCCCGCGAGTCCCGCTAGCCGCGCGTTCAGACCTTGCGATAGCGGGCGTTCGCCCAGGAGAACACGCCGAACGCCACCAGTCCGAGGGCGATGACCACCAGGAGCCACGGCCCCGCCGGGGTGTCGGTGAAGGAGCGCAGGGTGTCGTCCATGCCCTTGGACCGGTCCGGCTGATGCTCGACCGCGGCGGCCACGGCGAAGCCGCCCGCCGTGGCGAAGACGATGCCCCGCGCCGTACCGCCGAACACTCCGGTGAAGTCGACGGCGCGGCGGGTCCGCCGCGACATCTCCGACATCTTCAGGTGCTTGTGGAACTTCCGCAGGAGCGCCCGGCCCGCGATCCAGAGACCGGCGCACGCCACCGCGACCCCCGCGATGCCGACGATCCACTGGCCGCCGGGCCAGCCGAGCGCCTTGGCGGTGACGTCCTGCGACTGCTGGTCCGATGACCCGCCGCCGCTGCCCGAGTCCCCGGCGGCGAAGGACAGCACGGAGTAGGCCACGAAACCGTAGAAGACGAAGCGGCCCGCCGCCATGGCCCGCTTGGTGGGCTTGCGCCCGTCGGGCCCGGCCTGGCCGAACAGCGCCTCCGACAGCCGCCAGAGGGCCATCCCCACCAGGGCGATGCCGAGCGCCCACAGCAGGACCTTGCCGAAGGGCTTCTCGGCTATCTCCGCGATCGCGCCGCCCCGGTCGGCCTGTTGTCCGCCGCCGGTGAGCGCGATCCGCAGGGCGAGGACGCCCACGAGGACGTAGATCACCCCACGGGCCCCGAACCCGGCACGGGCCCCTGCCTCGACCGCGGTGCTGTTCGCGGCCCGCTTGGCCCGGCCGCGTCCCTGCGCTGCTACTGAACGGGTATTCATGTCATTCCGGTTGCCCCCGTCGGGCGGATCGACGCAGAAACGACGCGACGCGCGGAGCGGACCGATGCGCGGCAGCGTGGTGGTGACGGAGAAGACCACCCCCCGCACGCCGGAGGAGACACCCGGAGGAGACATCATGACGATCAACCGTCTGCAGCGCACCGCGGCGGCCGCCGCGGCACTCGCCTTTCCCGCCTCTCTGGCGTTCTTCGCTCCGCAGGCCCAGGCCGTGGCTCCCGCCGAACCGTACGGCCCCGCCTGCTCCTCCGTGCCCGCGGAGGGCGCGGGCAGCCTGGAGGGCATGGCGAAGGACCCGGTGGCCACCGCCGCGTCCAACAACCCCGAACTCTCCACCCTCGTCAGCGCGGTGGAGAAGGCAGGTCTGGTCGACACCCTGAACAACGCGAAGGACATCACGGTGTTCGCGCCGACCAACGATGCCTTCGACAAGATCCCGAAGGCGGATCTGGAGGCGCTGCTCAACGACAAGGCCGAGCTCACCAAGGTGCTGACGTACCACGTGGTGGGCGAGAAGATCACGACCCAGCAGCTGGAGGACGGCTCCTTCAAGACGCTGGAAGGGAGCGACCTGACGACGAAGGGCTCCGGCACCGAGTTCACGGTGAACGACACCTCGAAGATCGTCTGCGGTGATGTGCCGACGGCCAACGCCACGGTCAACCTGGTCGACACGGTGCTGATGCCGCCGTCGTCGTGACGGTCCGGGCACGGTCGACGGGCGGAGGTTCTATACGCTGAGGGCGTGACCAGCGCCGACGACCGACCGACCCGCAGCGGCGCCCCGGATTCCGGGGCGCCGCTCGCGGACCTTCACGCGTTCGCGGTCGAGCTGCGCCGGATGAACGGCGAGATCAACCGGATGACCCACGGTTTCGCGGCGAGCCAGCAGCTGCACCCCACGGACGTGAGCGCGCTCGCCGCCATCCTCGACGCCCCCTCGCCCCTCACACCGGGGGCGCTGCGCGAGCATCTGGGCCTCACCTCGGGCGCGGTGACGGCCTGTCTGGACCGGCTGGAGCGGGCCGGGCACATCCGGCGGGCCCGGGAGAGCGCCGACCGCCGGGTGGTGCACGTGTACTACGAGGCGAGCGCCCGGACGGCCGCGCGCGACTACTTCATGCCGCTCGCCGAGGCCACGGCACGGGCCAGGGCCCGCTTCAGCGAGGCCGAGCTGACGACCGCCCTGCGCTTCCTCGCCGCCATGAACGAGGAGCTGGCCGAGGTCCCCCCGGCGCGTCGCTGAGATCGTCACCCCTCGCGGTTGCCTTCGCGAGCACTCGCGTAATGTATTTCAACGATTGAGATTGTTCATCGTCAAGGTATCTCCACCCCCGGGAGAGGCATGTCCACCCCTGCTCGGTCGGTCCGCCGGCTGATCCCCGTCGTTCTGCTGCTCGCCTGGCTCTGCATCGGCGGCGGGCTCGGCCCGTACGCCGGGAAGCTCGGCGAGGTCGCCACCAACGACCAGGCGGCCTTCCTGCCGCAGAACGCCGAGTCGACCCAAGTCATCGAGGCCCAGAAGGCGTTCCAGCAGAACGAGACCCTGCCGGTCATCCTGGTCTGGACCTCGGCGGAGAAGGACGCCCCGGTGGACGACGGGCAGCGCGAGGCCGCCACCGGCGCGCTCGCCTCGCTCGCCGGCGGCGAGGGCGTCGTCGGAACCCCCTCCCCCGCGCTGCCCTCCGAGGACGGCCTCGCGCTCCAGGGCATCGTGCAGCTGAGCCCGGACCTCGGGGACGAGCTGCCGAAGGTGCTGGAGGAGGTCGACAGGGCCGGTGCGTCCGTGTCCGGCACGACGGTCCGGCTCGCGGGACCGGCCGCGAGCCAGGCCGATCTCTCCGACGCCTTCGCGGGCATCGACGGGCTGCTGCTCGGGGTCGCCCTGATCACGGTGCTCGTCATCCTGCTGCTGGTCTACCGCAGCGTGCTGCTGCCCTTCCTCATCATCATCGGCGCGGTGTTCGCCCTCGCCCTGTCCTGTGCGATCGTCTACGTCCTCGCCGACCACGACATCGTGCGCGTGGACGGTCAGGTGCAGGGCATTCTGTCGATCCTGGTGATCGGCGCGGCGACGGACTACGCGCTGCTGCTCACCGCCCGGTTCCGGGAGGAACTCGCCGTCCACGGCGACCGGTTCACCGCGATGCGGGTCGCGCTGCGCGAGTCCTTCGGCCCGATCACGGCGAGCGCCGCGACGGTGGCGGCCGGGCTGCTCGCGCTGCTGCTCAGCGACCTCACCAACAACCGGGCCCTCGGTCCCGTGGGCGCGATCGGCATCGTCTGCTCGGTCCTGAGCGCGCTCACCTTCCTGCCCGCCGTCCTGGTGCTGCTGGGCCGCAAGGCCTACTGGCCGGCGAAGCCCAAGCCCGCCGACGACCACGACGCCTCCGGCGGCCGCGGCATCTGGCACAAGGTCGCGGCCCTCGTCGACCGGGCGCCCCGCAAGGTGTGGGCGATCACCCTGGCGGCGCTGATCGCCTGTGCCGCGTTCGCCCCCACGCTCACCTCCAAGGGCGTTCCGCTGGACGAGATCTTCGTCAACGACGCCCCGTCCGTGGCCGCCCAGGAGACGCTGAGCGAGCACTTCCCCGGCGGCTCCGGCAATCCTGCGGTGATCATCGCGGCGGCCGACCGGCTGACCGAGGTCACCGAGGCCGCCACCCGTACCGCCGGGGTGGCCTCGGCCGCGCCGGTGAGCGCGAGCGGACGGCCGGGCGGCGAACCGCTCGTCGTCGACGGCCGGGTCCGCATCGACGCGACCCTGAAGGACGCGGCCGACAGCGACGGCGCCAAGGAGACGGTGGCCGCGCTGCGCACCGAGGTCCACTCCGTACCCGGATCGGACGCCCTGGTCGGCGGCTACACCGCCCAGCAGTACGACACCCAGCGCACGGCGGAGAACGACCGCACGCTGATCGTGCCGGTGGTGCTGGCGATCATCCTGGTGATCCTGGTCTTCCTGCTGCGTTCCCTGCTGATGCCGGTGCTGCTGGTGGCGACCGTGGCGCTGAACTTCCTGGCCACGCTCGGCATCTCCTCGCTGGTCTTCACCCATGTGTTCGGCTTCAGCGGCACGGACTCGTCGGTGCCGCTGTACGGGTTCGTGTTCCTGGTCGCCCTGGGCGTCGACTACAACATCTTCCTGATGTCCCGGGTCCGGGAGGAGTCGCTGCGGCACGGCACCAGGGAGGGCATCCTGCGCGGGCTGACCACGACCGGCGGGGTCATCACCTCGGCGGGCGTCGTCCTGGCGGCCACGTTCGCCGCGCTCGGCGTGATCCCGCTGGCGTTCCTGCTCCAGATCGCGTTCATCGTGGCCTTCGGCGTCCTGCTGGACACGCTGGTCGTGCGGTCGCTCCTCGTCCCGGCGCTCGTACGGGACATCGGGCCGAAGGCGTGGTGGCCGGGGGCGCTGAGCCGCGAGACGCGCTGAGGTCGTCCCGCTCCGGTCCTAGGGCCGGCGCAGTGCGTCCCCCGGGGCCCAGCCCGGGTCCCGGTAGGCCGCCAGGGCCCAGATGACGAAGATGTCCAGGGCGATGACGATCACCGACCAGAGGGGCGCGTACGGCAGGAAGAGGAAGTGCGCGAAGAGGTTCAGGGAGGCGAGGACGATGCCGGTCACCCGCGCCCAGCCCGCCCCCTTGAGCACCCCGGCCCCGGTGACGGCCACACAGACGCCGAGCACCAGATGGATCCAGCCCCAGCCGGTCAGGCTGATCCGGTAGAGGTACTCGCCGACATCGCCGTAGACGTCACCGTCGGCCAGGGCCGCGATGCCCTCCAGGGCCGCCAGGACGCCCTGGCAGAGCATCAGCACCCCGGCGAAGAGCACACCGCCGGTCACCCAGGGGCTGTCCGGATCGGGCGTCGGCGCGGGCCCGGCCGGGCCGTCGCCGCGCTGCCACGGCGTGTCCCCCTGGCCGGGTCCGGGCCGTGGCCCCTGGCCGAATCCGGTCGGCGGCACGGCGTCGGGGCCGGAGGAGGCCACGGGGCGGGACGGCGGCGGAGCGCCGGGCCGGGCCGGGTCCTCGGTCATGAGGACTCCTCCCGCGCCTGGCCGGCCTGCCCCTTCGCACGCCTGCCGACCACCGTGGCGGCCGCGACCGCCGCGCCCGCGAAGGACAGCGCGACCATCCACGGGCGGTCGAGAACATGCCCGGTGAGGTGGTCCAGGGAGTAGCGCCCGGGGCCGGTCAGACCGATGGCCGCGGCGGTGAAGCCGAGGAGCGCCGGGTATTCGTACCCGCCGCCCGCGGCGAAGAAGCCCGCCGGGACGTGCACGGCCACCGCACCCGCCATCGCCGCGGCGGCAGCGGCGCCCGCCGCCGGGGTGGCGAGCCCCAGCGCCAGCAGCGTGCCGCCGCCCGCCTCGCCGAGCCCGGCGGCCACGGCGCTGGGCTTGGGCGGGTGGAACCCCATCGCCTCCATGGCGGCCGTGGTGCCCTGGATGCCTCCGCCGCCGAACCAGCCGGCCAGCTTCTGGCTGCCGTGGGCGGCGAGCACCGCGCCGGTGCCGACGCGCAGGGCGAGCAGGCCGAGATCACGCCGGTCGACCCGGTTGACGCAGACCATGGGGACTCCCGGGGTGAGGGGGTTTCGGTACGGATCCCACTCTCGTCGGCGGGTGCCGGACGGGCGCGGTCGACTACGCCGTACGGGGCACGGGCCGGGCGCCGCAAGGGGTGCGGTGCGACGCAGATCATTGTGCAACTTGTTGCACAATGACGTGGGGCTGGTCTACAACTGACCCGACGACCCTGTGCGGAGGAGACCCCATGAGCGCCCCCCTGAGCCTGTACCCGAACCTGCTGAGCCCGCTGGACCTCGGGTTCACCACCCTGCCCAACCGGGTGCTCATGGGATCGATGCACATCGGTCTGGAGGAGGCCGAGCGCGGCTTCGAGCGGATGGCGGCCTTCTACGCCGAGCGCGCCCGGGGCGGCGTGGGCCTGATGGTCACCGGTGGTATCGCCCCCAGCGAGCGGGCCTGCTCCTTCCCCGGCGGGGCCAAGATGACGACCGAGGCGGAGGCGGAGCAGCACCGGGAGATCACCTCGGCGGTGCACGCGGCGGGTGGCCGGATCGCGATGCAGATCCTGCACTTCGGCCGGTACGCGCACCACCCCGACCTGGTGGCGCCGAGCGCGCTCAAGGCCCCGATCAGCGGGTTCACCCCGAACGCCCTGACCGACGAGCAGGTCGAGGAGACCATCGAGGAGTTCGTGCGGGCGGCGGAGCTGGCCCGGTTCGCCGGGTACGACGGCGTCGAGATCATGGGCTCCGAGGGCTATCTGATCAACGAGTTCATCGTCTCCGCGACCAACCACCGCACCGACCGCTGGGGCGGCGGCTACGAGAACCGCATGCGGCTGCCCGTCGAGATCGTGCGCCGGGTCCGCGAGCGGGTCGGCGACGACTTCATCCTGATCTACCGGCTCTCCATGCTGGACCTGGTGCCGGGCGGCTCGACGCTGGAGGAGGTCGTGACGCTCGCGAAGGCGGTCGAGGCGGCGGGCGCGACGATCATCAACACCGGCATCGGCTGGCACGAGGCCCGGATCCCGACCATCGCCACCTCCGTGCCGCGCGGCGCGTTCAGCTGGGTGACCGAGAAGGTGCGCGGCGCGGTCTCCGTACCGCTGGTGACGAGCAACCGCATCAACACCCCCGAGGTCGCGGAGGAGATCCTCGCCTCCGGCCGGGCGGACATGGTCTCGATGGCCCGCCCGTTCCTGGCCGACCCGGAGTTCGTCGCGAAGGCGGCGGCGGGCCGGGCCGACGCCATCAACACCTGCATCGGCTGCAACCAGGCCTGCCTGGACCACATCTTCAGCCTCAAGATCACCTCCTGCCTGGTCAACCCGCGCGCCTGCCACGAGACCGAGCTGGTGCTCTCGCCCACCCGGACCCGTAAACGCGTCGCCGTGGTCGGCGCCGGTCCGGCGGGCCTCGCGTGCTCGGTGACGGCGGCCGAGCGCGGGCACGCGGTGACCCTGTTCGACTCGGCGGACGAGATCGGCGGTCAGTTGAACGTGGCGCGCCGAGTGCCGGGCAAGGAGGAGTTCGACGAGACGCTGCGCTACTTCCGGACCCGGCTGGCGGAGCTGGACGTCGAGGTGCGGCTGTCCACCCGGGCCGGCACCGGGACCCTGGACGGTTACGACGAGATCGTGCTCGCCACCGGCGTCGAGCCGCGTACCCCGGCGATCCCCGGCACCGACCACCCGAACGTCGTGAGCTACCTGGACGTGCTGCGCGACGGGGCGCCGGTCGGCGACCGGGTGGCGATCGTCGGCGCGGGCGGCATCGGCTTCGACGTCGCGGAGTTCCTGACCGACGGCGGCGACGCGGCGAGCCTGGACGCGGACACGTTCTTCCGGCAGTGGGGCGTGGACACGGCGTACGAGGACCGGGGCGGGCTGCGCGCCCCCGAGCGTCCCAAGTCGCCGCGCACGGTCCACCTGGTCCAGCGCAGGACGACCAAGGTCGGCGCGGGGCTCGGCAAGACGACCGGCTGGATCCACCGCACCGAACTGCGCCACCGGGGCGTCGAGATGATCGCCGGGGCCTCGTACGACCTCATCGACGACGAGGGCCTCCACCTGACCGTCGACGGTGAGCGGCGGGTGCTGCCGGTGGACACGGTGGTGCTGTGCGCGGGCCAGGAGCCGCGCCGCGAGCTGTACGAGGAGCTGAGCTCGGGGGCCGTGCCGGTCCATCTGATCGGCGGCGCGGACGTGGCGGCCGAGCTGGACGCGAAGCGGGCCATCCGCCAGGGCACGGAGCTGGCCGCCACGCTCTGATCCCGTCTTCCGGGGAGCCCGTACCGCTGTGCGCCCCCGTCCTTAGGATGCACTCCATGTCACTGCCGCACGCGATTCTCACCGCTCTGCTGGAGAAGCCGTCCTCGGGTCTGGAACTGACCCGCAGGTTCGACCGGTCGATCGGCTACTTCTGGTCGTCGACGCACCAGCAGATCTATCGCGAGCTGGGAAAACTGGAGCAGGCCGGGCGGATCAGGGCACTGCCCACTGCGGTGCCGGCCCGGGGGCAGAAGAAGGAGTACGAGGTTCTGCCCGCGGGCCGCGAGGAACTGGCGGCCTGGGTCGCGCTCCCCGAGGACCCTCGGCCGGTCCGTGATCCGCTGCTGCTGCGGATGCGGGCGGCGGCGGTCGTCGGGGCGGACGGCATGGGCGCGGAGCTGCGCCGTCACCTCGCGCTGCACGAACGCCAGCTGGCGGAGTACCGCGAGATCGAGGAGCGCAGCTTCACCCCCGCGCCGACGACCGCCGAGGACCGGCTGCGGTATCTGGTGCTGCGGGGCGGCATCGACCTGGAGACGTTCTGGATCGGCTGGCTGACCCGGGCCATCGCGGACCTGGACGGCTGACCGCGGGAAGCGTTACGGGTGCGGCGCGCCGCCCGCCCGTACGGCCACCGGTTCCGGGGCGACCGCGAGGCGGGGGCTGCCGATGACGACCCGGGAGGGCACCGGGTCCACCGGGGCGGCGACCGGCTCATCGGCCACACCGCCCTGTTCCGTGTTCCGCGCCTGGGCCCGGCTGAGGAGGATCACCCCGCGCACGGCCGCCGCCGTGCCGAGGAGGGCGAGCACCAGGCTGACCGGCCCGCCCTGGAGGCGCTCGCCGAGCAGGGCCAGGCCGATCGCGGCGGCGGCGACCGGGTTGGCGAGGGTGACCACCGCGAGCGGTCCGCCGAGCCCGCCCCGGTAGGCGGTCTGGGAGAGCAGCAGGCCGCCCATCGCGAAGGCGGAGACGAGCAGCGCCACCGTCAGCAGCCGCCAGCTGAACAGCGGGCCGCCGGAGTGGTCGGTGACGGCGACGGTGAGGGTCTGGGTGAGCGCGGAGGCGACCCCGGAGGTGATCCCGGAGGCCGCCGCGTGCCGCAGCCCCGGCCGGGCCCCGGGCCTGCCGAGTCCGGCGACGACCGCCATGGTGACCGCGCCCACGCCGAGCGCCTCGGGGAGGCTGAGGGTCTCGTGCGGGGCGGAGCCGCCCGCGGTCAGGAGCAGGGCGCCGAGGCCGAGCAGGGTGAGGGCGGTGCCCCGCCACTCGACCCGGCCGACCCGGCGTCCGGCCGCACGCGCCCCGAGCGGCACGGCGACGACGAGCGTGAGCGCGCCGAGCGGCTGGACCAGGGTGAGCGGGCCGTAGTTGAGCGCGGCGACGTGCAGCAGCGCGCCCGCGGCGTTGAGGCCGACCGCCGACCACCAGGCGCCCCGGCCCAGCAGCCGCAGGACACCGGTGGAGGGGTCGGTGCGGCCGGCCAGCCGCGACTGGGCCACGGCGGCGGCCGCGTAGGCGGCGGCGGAGACGAGGGAGAGCGCGACGGCGAGCAGGGTGGCGTTCATCGCACGGCTCCGGCCCGGGCACGCGCCCGCGATCCGGCGGCGGCAGCACCGGGTTCGAAGGACCGGGGCGGACCGGCCGTCGCACCGGTGGCCGACTCGGAGGCTCCCGGCCCGGAGGCTCCCGGCGCGACGGCCTGCGCGAAGGCCACGGGCCCCGCCGCGCCACCCGCGTACGCCGGTACGGGAGACCCGTCGCCGCTCCCCCACAGCTCCGGCCGGGGCAGCCGCGCCGGAGCGCTACGCGCGGAGAACGGCAGCCGGAACGCGGCCAGGGCGACGGCGAGCAGCGCCGCGACGACGATCGCGTCGAGCCAGTAGTGGTTGGCCGTGCCCACCACGACGAGCAGGGTGAGCGCCGGGTGCAGCAGCCACAGCCAGCGCCACCGGGAACGGGTGGCGGCGATCAGCCCGACGGCGACCATCACGGCCCAGCCGACGTGCAGCGAGGGCATCGCGGCGAACTGGTTGGCCATCGTGTCCGTCGCGGGCGTCTGTCCGTACACCGTCGGCCCGTAGACCTGCCCGGTGTCGATCATTCCGGCGACCGGGAGCATCCGGGGCGGGGCCAAGGGGAAGAGCAGGTGCAGCACCAGGGCGGCGGCGGTGAGCGCGGCGAGCACGCGGCGCGCCCAGACGTAGTGCCGGGGGCGGCGCCAGTAGAGCCAGACCAGGAAGAGGGCCGTGGCCGGGAAGTGCACGGTGGCGTAGTAGGTGTTCGCCGCGTGGATCAGGGGCTGGCCGTGCAGCAGCAGCTCCTGGACCGCGCCTTCGCCGGGCAGGTGCAGGGCGCGTTCGAGGTCCCACACGTTCCCCGCGTTGCGGAACGCCTCCTCGACATGACCGTTGGCGGCCTGGCGGCCGAACTTGTAGGCCAGGAAGAGTCCGGCCACGAGAAGGAACTCGCGGACGAGGGGCGGTCGGGCACGTATGTCCGGCTCCTGGTCCGTGGGCTCGGTGCGGGCGTACGTCACCCGGTGCCCCCCTTGGATGCGAAGCGGTGTCAGGACGGCCCGGTGAGATCCACGCCGTATCGATACGCCAGTGTACCGATACGTTGGCGTATCGGTACACGTGCGTATCGGTACACTGGCGTATCGAGAACCTCGCCGCACCGCCGCAGGAGGTAGAGCCCATGCCGTCCCCCGATTCCGCACCGGAGTCAGCCCTCGCGTCCCGCCGGTCGAAAATCACACCGGAGCGGGCGCAGGAGCTCTACGCGGCGGTGCTGGAGCTGTTGCGGGAGAGCGGTTACGAGTCGCTGACGATGGAGGGCGTCGCCTCGCGCACGCGCTGCGGGAAGTCGACGCTGTACCGGCAGTGGGGCTCCAAGCCGGAGCTGGTGGTGGCCGCTCTGCACGGCACCCGCCGGATGCGGCTGCCGAACATCGACACCGGGACGCTGGCCGGGGACCTGCTGGCGGCCGCGCGGGCGATCGGCGAGGCCTCGGAGAGCGACACCCCGCTGATGCACGCCCTCAGCCATGCCGCGCTGCAGAGCCCGGAGCTGCTGTGCGCACTGCGCGAGGCGCTGATCCTGCCGGAGATCGCGGCGATCGACGCGATGGTCCGGCGGGGCCAGGCGCGCGGCGAGATCGCGGCGGACCTCCCGGGGGCCGAGTTCGTGGCGGCCCAGCTGCTCGGCGTGATGCGCGCCCGGCCGCTGCTGGAGGGGCGTTACGCCGACGCGGCGTATCTGACCAGGTTCGTGGAGATGGCGGTTCTCCCGAGCCTCGGGCTCACGGCGGGAGCGCCGGAGTCCTGACAGACGTGGACCGGTCCCAGCGGATGGGGACGGTCCACCCGCGCCGCACCGTGGGGACGGGGGCGGCGCACCGCCCGGCCGGCCGGTGACCTCTGCGGAGGTCACCGGCCGCCCGTGTATCCGCACCGCGGCACGGCCCATCCGGCTCTCCCCCTATCGAACCTAACAAGCGCTTGGTAGATTCCGGGACAGGAGGGCCGACCATGGACGACCAGTACCGCGCGACGGACTTCACCGGGCGGGCCGTGCTCGTCACCGGCGGCACCAGGGGCCTGGGGGCCGCGATCGCGCGGGCCTTCCTCGCGAGCGGCGCGGACGTCATGGTCTGCGGGCGGGGCACACCCGCCGCGCCGCCATCGGCGGGCGGGCGCGAAGCCGCCTTCCGGACCGCGGACCTGCGGGATCCGGCGGAGGCGGCCGATCTCGTCGCCGCGACCGCCCAGCGGTTCGGGCGGCTCGATGTGCTGGTGAACAACGCCGGCGGCTCGCCGGACGCCGACGCGGCGACGGCCTCGCCGCGCTTCGTGGAGAAGGTGGTCGCGCTCAACCTCCTGGCGCCCTTCTACACAGCCCAGGCGGCGAACCTGGTGATGCGGGAACAGCCGGACGGCGGGGCCGTGATCAACATCGGCAGCGTCTCCGCCCACCACCCGCAGCCGGGCACCGCCGCCTACTCCGCGGCCAAGGCGGGCCTGCTCGGGCTGACCCGGGCGCTGGCCCTCGAATGGGCGCCGAGGGTCCGGGTCAACCACATCACGGCGGGCCTCATCCGCACCGAGAACGCCGCCGCGCTGTACGGCGACGACGACGGGGCGACGGTGGCGGGCATCCTTCCGATGGGGCGGCTGGCAGAACCGGACGATGTGGCGCGGGCCTGCCTCTGGCTGGCCTGCGGACTCTCCTCGTACGTCAACGGCGCCGATCTCGCCGTGCACGGGGGCGGCGAGATCCCGGCCAGGCACATGGCCGGCCGCCGTCCCGCGCCCCCTTAATAGTCACCTTGACTCTAATACCCCTCTCCCCTTATCGTCGTCATGACGAAATCGAGGGGGTCTCCATCATGGCCGACATCACCCGGCGCTTCGGCTGGCGCCACCTGCGCTCCGCGCCCACCGCCCACATCCGCCACCACAAGCGCGGGAAGCTCACCCACGACGGCCAGGGGCTGAGCTTCTGGTACCGGTCGCTCTCGGCGGCGCTCTCCGAAGTGCCGGTCGACGACCGGGAGCTGGCCATGGCGTTCCACGCCCGTACGGCCGACTTCCAGGACGTCACCGTGCAGGCCACCGTCACCTACCGGATCAGCGATCCGGCCGAGGCGGCGAACCGGCTCGACTTCTCCGTGGACCCGGACACCGGCAGCTGGCGCGGCGCACCGCTGGAACAGATCGCCACCCTGCTCACCGAGACCGCGCAGCAGCACACCCTGGACGTGCTGGCCCGCACCCCGCTCGCGGCGGCCCTGGTGGACGGTGTCGCCTCGGTACGCGAACGGGTCGCCACCGGTCTCGCCGCCGAGCCCCGGCTCCCGGCCACCGGCATCGACGTGGTGGCCGTGCGCGTCGTCGCGATCCGCCCCGAGGCCGAGGTCGAGCGCGCCCTGCGCACCCCGGCCCGCGAGCAGATCCAGCAGGAGGCGGACCGGGCGACCTACGAACGGCGGGCCGTGGCCGTCGAGCGCGAACGCGCCATCGCCGAGAACGAGCTGGCCAGCCAGATCGAACTGGCCCGGCGCGAGGAGCAGTTGGTCGACCAGCGCGGCACCAACGCCCGTCGCGAGGCCGAGGAGAAGGCCGGGGCCGACGGCGTACGGACCGAGGCCGAGGCGTCCCGGAAGGTACGCCTGGCCCGCGCGGAGGCCGAGGCGGCACGGGAGACGGGCGCGGCCCGGGCCGAGGCGCAGGCCGCCTGGCTGCGGGTGCACGGCGAGGTCGACCCGGCCACGCTGCACGCCCTGGCGGCGACCCGGCTCGCGGAGAACCTGCCGCGCATCGAGAGCCTCACCCTCTCCCCCGACGTCCTCACCGGGCTGCTCGCCAGGCTCGGCCGTCCGGAAGGCGGGGCGGGAGCGTGAGCCTGGCGCCCCGGGCGGTGCTCGTCCACCGGCGGACCGAGTACGAGGAGCTGCTCGCCCGGCACGGGACGCACGGGCAGGCCGCGTTCTTCCTGTCCAGCCGGGGCCGCTCGATCGACGAGGTGGCCCGCCGCCACGAGGACACCCGGCAGGCGCTGCGCGAGGTGGCGGCGGCGGTGCCGCTCACCTGGCGCTCCACCCGGGTGGAGCGGGCGGACCTGGACCGGTTCCTGTTCGCCCCGGAGGACGTGGTGGTCGTGGTCGGCCAGGACGGTCTGGTCGCCAACACCGCGAAGTACCTGTCCGGGCAGCCGGTGGTGGGCATCGACACCGACCCCGGGCGCAACCCCGGCGTCCTGGTCCGGCACCGCCACGCCGACGCGGCCGCCCTGCTGCGCGCCGCGACCGCCGCCGGGGGCGGGGCCGAGGAGCTGACGATGGTCGAGGCCGTCGCCGACGACACACAGCGCCTGCTCGCCCTCAACGAGATCTACCTCGGGCCGCCCGGCCATCAGACGGCCCGCTACCGCCTGGGCGACGACGGCGAGGCGGCCCCCGGCGAGGCCCAGGCCTCCTCCGGGGTGCTGGTCGGCACCGGCACGGGCGCCACCGGCTGGCTCCGCTCGCTGTGGCTGGAGCGCGGCGCCACCGTGCCGCTGCCCGCGCCGTGCGACGCGCGGCTCCTGTGGTTCGTGCGCGAGGCCTGGCCCTCACCGGCGACCGGTACGTCGAGGGTGGCGGGCGAACTGGGGCGCGGGCAGGGGCTGCGGCTGACCGTGGAGTCGGACCGGATCGTGGTCTTCGGCGACGGGATGGAGTCCGACGCGCTGGAGCTGACCTGGGGGCAGAGCGTACGGCTCGGTATCGCGGAGAGGTCGCTGCGGCTGGTGACCTGAGCACGCCCGGCCCGGCCGTTTGGCTACGGTGGCCCGTACTCGTACCCGTACCCGAGAACGGAGCGCCGGCATCATGTCAGCCGCCCCTGTCACCGAACCCGCCCGCAACACCCGTCCGCCCACGGCCCAGGCCGCCCTCGGGGTCGGAGTGATCGTCGAGGACGGCCGGGGGCGCATTCTGCTGGGCCGGCACCACAGCGGTACGTGGGAGCTGCCGGGCGGAAAGGTCGACGCGACGCACGAGTCGATCGCCGAGGCGGCCGCGCGGGAGCTGCGCGAGGAGACGGGCCTGGTGGTCGACGTGGCGTCCGTGGAGATCATCGCGATGGTCCACGACGTGATCGGCGGGATCAACCGCATCAGCATGGCGGCCGTCGTACGCCTCGCCTCCGGCGTCCCGGAGGTGACCGAGCCGCACCTGATCAGCGCGTGGCGGTGGACCGCGCCCGAGGAGCTGCCGGCCCCGCTGTTCGACCCGTCGGCCCAGATCCTGGCGGCCTGGCGGCCGGAGCTGGGCATCACCCACCCGCCCGCGCATGTGCTGCGGATCGCCGGATGCGGACCAATCGGACCAGCTGTATGAATAAGGGACCATCCGTGCGATCGGAGTAGGCCCATGGACGATTACCCGCTGCTGAACCTCTTCCTGACCATGCTGTACCTGTTCCTGTGGGTCATGTGGTTCTTCCTGCTGTTCAAGGTGATCACCGACCTCTTCCGGGACCACTCGCTGAACGGCTGGGCCAAGGCGGGCTGGCTGGTCTTCGTCATTCTGCTGCCCTATCTGGGCGTACTGGTCTACCTCATCGTCCGCGGACGCAGCATGCACGAACGCGACGAGAAGCTGGCCAAGGACTCGGAGGCCGCCTTCCGGAAGTACGTCCAGGACGCGGCGGGAACGCAGGGCGGGTCCGGCGGGAACGGCCATGTGAACGATCTGGCGAAGCTCGCGGAGCTCAAGGACAAGGGCGCGCTCAACGCCGAGGAGTACGAGCGCGCGAAGGCGAAGCTGCTGGCCTGAGGCCGGGCGGCGAAGACCGCGCGTTGCCGTGCCACCGCTTCGACCGGTCGAAGCGGTGGCACGGCACTTCTCTGTCGCTACTTCTCTGTCGCTCGATCGGCCGCACCCACCGCCGTCTTCACCAGTTCCCGCACCTGGCGCACGATGTCCGTGCGGTTGCGCTCGAACTCCGGGTCGGTGACCGTGCCGGTCTGCGGGTCCGCGTTCTCCGCGCCGAACCGCAGGACCGGGGTGTGCAGATGACCGCCCGGCAGCTTCGGGAGCCCGAGCCGGTCGCGGAGCAGGGTGACCCGGTAGGCGATCTCGTTCGAGAGGTAGTCACCGCCGCCGCCGGCCCGTGCCGCCGAGCCGGGGGTGGGTCCGTCCGGCCGGGTCACCGGGTCGGTGCCGCCCGCCGGGATCTCGGTGACCTCGGTGTTGTCGTACACGGGGAAGCGGCCCGTGTCCGCTTCCGTGAGCTGTCGGTACGGGAGCGTGGTGGAGGTCCACTGCGGCTGTGAGCCGGGGTCGGTGACGGGCACGAGCCCGGTGCTCGCCAGGTTCTCGTTGTCGGGGAAGCCGCCGCGCCAGGCGCCGTTGGTGCGCTCCACGTCGAAGCGGCCCTCACGGCCCTGGCTGACGGTGGTGAACAGGTCCAGGCGGGGCAACTGCCGGGCGAGGGCCCGCTCGACGGTTCCCTCGGCGAAGTCCGCCCAGCGCACGGGGAAGACGACGGTCTCGATCCGGGCCGGCCCCTCGGCGGTCTGCACCAGGGTGCCGTCCAGGGCGAGCGCGCTCGCGCCCGAGGGATTGCCGATCCGGGCGTCCCTGTCCAGGGTGAACGGATCGAAGCCGGTGACGAGCACCCGCTTCACCCGGTGACCCGGGTAGTGGATGTCCGCTTGCCCGCGCGAGGAGGTCTCCAGGGCGGTGCGCAGGGCCTTGCGCTGCTCGTCGTCGAGCGCGAACCGGGGTTCCCACGTACGCAGTTCACGGCTGAGCGCGAGCCGGGCCCAGTACAGCGGGCGGTCGTCGCCCCGGCTCAGATCGCCCGTGGCGGGTCCGCGGCCCTGGGCGCGGTCCACGGCGCGCCGCCACAGCTCGGCGGCGTGGCGGGTCACCGTTCGCTCCGCCTGCGCGTAGTTCCGGGCGTCTTTCAGGGCGCGCTGGAAACGCGGGGCGAAGGCGTCGAACCCGCTGCGCTTCAGGATCTCCTGCGGGGCGGCCCGGTCGAGGCGCTGCTCCTCGACGGTCGCCTCCGTGGGTATGCGGGCGGTGTCCGCCGGGGAGGCCGCGGCGGGCAGGACGGTGCCCGCGACGGCGAGCAGGAGCGCCAGGCCGCCCAGACCGAGCCGGGTGGTGGTGGGGAGCTGATACGTCACGTGGACCCTTTCGACGATGCGAACGGTCGCAGTATCGCGGTGTCACGGGAGGCGATGCCATGGGGCAGGAGCCGCCGAGCCGCTCCCGCGATCAGCTCTTCGGACCGCGCCCCGGCAGTCGGCCGGTCGTACCTCCGGGCGTGGTCGGACCGGCACGCGGCGTCAGCGTCTCCCGGAAGTCGGGTGGTTCCTGCCACAAGGGTTGACATGAGCATTGGTATGAACCAATCTCTCGCACCAGGTCGGTGGCCACCGATGTCCCCCATAACGCGAACTCCCCCCACACGCACTTGGAGATCCCTCGTGGACCGGACGCATCGCAAGAAGCGCAACAACAAGATCCTGGGCGGCGGCGTCGCCCTCGCCCTCGCCGTCGGCGGACTCATGGCGGCCACCACCCTGGCGGGCAGCGCGGGCGCGGCCGAGGGCCGGCAGACCCGTGCGGCGGTACCCGCACACGCCGTCACCGGCTACTGGCAGAACTTCGACAACGGCGCGACCGTCCAGAAGCTGGGCGACGTCCAGGACGGCTACGACATCATCGCGGTCGCCTTCGCCGACTCCACCGCCACCGCCGGCGAGATCGAGTTCAACCTCGCCCCGGAGGTCGGCTACGCGTCGGAGGACGACTTCAAGGCCGACATCGCCGCCAAGCAGGCGGCCGGGAAGTCCGTCATCATCTCCGTCGGCGGCGAACTCGGGAACGTGACGGTCAACGACTCCGCGTCGGCCCAGAAGTTCGCCGACAGCACCTACGCCCTCATGCAGGAGTACGGCTTCGACGGCGTCGACATCGACCTGGAGCACGGCGTCAACGCCCAGTACATGGGCGAGGCGTTGAAGTCGCTGTCCGAGAAGGCCGGCGACGGCCTGGTCCTCACGATGGCGCCGCAGACGATCGACATGCAGAACACCGACACCGAGTACTTCAAGCTGGCGCTCGACGTGAAGGACATTCTGACCGTCGTCAACATGCAGTACTACAACAGCGGTTCGATGCTCGGCTGCGACGGCAACGTCTATGCCCAGGGCACGGTCGACTTCCTGACCGCGCTGGCCTGCATCCAGCTGGAGAACGGCCTCGACGCGGACCAGGTCGGCATCGGCACCCCCGCCTCCACCAGCGGCGCCGGCTCCGGCCACGTCGACCCGGCGGTCGTGAACGACGCGCTGGACTGCCTGACCAAGAGCGAGAACTGCGGCACGTTCAAGCCCGAGAAGACCTACCCGCAGCTGCGCGGCGCGATGACCTGGTCCACCAACTGGGACGCGTCGAACGGCGACAACTGGGTCAACAGCGTGGCGCCGCACGTCCACGAACTCCCGTAGTTCGCCCCTGCGCCACGATCACCACCCGAGCCCGGCCGCCACACACCCCGGCGGCCGGGCTCGCATACGCGGTAGGGCCGAAGGCTCCGGCGTCCCTGTGATACGGCAACAGCCTGCTGTACGCGGGCGGCGGCGCCGCGGTCGGGCCTTGTCAGTATCCAGAATCCTGTTTACTGTTCAAGGTGTGGACGACCCCGACTCCCGCTTCCTCACCCGCAACGGCCTCGCCGCCCGGCAGCTGGCCGTCCTGCTCCTGAACCACGAGCCGGACACCCGACTGCCCCGCGTCCGGGACTTCGCCGAGGAGCTGGGATGCGGCAACGGCACGGTCCAGGCCGCGCTCCAGCTGCTGGAGGAGGCCGGGGCGATCACCACGGCCGCCCGGGGGCACCTGGGCACCTTCCTCCTCCACTCGGACCGCACGGTCCTGTGGCGGCTGTCCGGGCTCGGCACACTGCTCGCGGCGATGCCTCTGCCGTACTCCCGCCGTTACGAGGGGCTGGCCACCGGTCTGCGCGGAGCTTTCGAGCAGGCCGGGGCGCCGTTCGCCGTCACCTTCATGCGCGGCGCCGGGGCCCGGACCGCCGCACTGCTGGAGGGCAAGGTGGATCTGGTGGTGCTCTCACGGTTCGCCGCGGACCAGCTGATCGCCGAACACCCGGTGGAGCTGGTGGCGGACCTGGGCCCCGCCACCTACGTCGGCGCTCACGGCATGCTGGTGCGGCACGGCGTCGACCTTGACAGCCCGGGGCTGCGCGTGGCGGTCGACCACACGTCGGAGGACCTGCGCATGCTGGTGGAGCGCGTGTTCGCCGGCCGTCGGGACATCGAGTGGCGGGAGGTGTCATACATGCAGCTGCACGACCTCTTCGCCCGCCACGAGGTGGATGCCACCGTCTGGAACCTGGACGAGGCTCAGGATCGGCTGGGGGTCGGGGTCGACGTCCTGCCGCTGGGCGACGAGGTCACCCGCGAGCTGGCCCTGCGCAACTCCAGCGCGGCGATGATCGGCCGCAAGGACGGCGCGAAGGCGCTCGGCGCGGTGCGCGAGGCGCTCGACCTGTCGATCGTGACCCGGATGCAGAGCGAGGTGCTGATGGGCGAACGCACCCCCTCGTACTGACGGGCCTCCGGCCGTCACGGGCCACTCGCCCGACACTCCCGAACCGGGACGTCGCACGATCTGAAAATACAGAATCCTGGTTATTGTTTATTGAGAGGATCGTCATGGACGAACAGCTCGCACTGCGGCTCCGCCTCTTCCGCGAAGGCGGCCAGGCCACTCCCGAGGTCACCGACTTCGTGGCCGCCGAACTCTCCGCACTGGAAGCCGAGGGGCACACGGTCACCGAGGCCACGGCAGGCATGCTCACCAGCCATCTCACGATGGCGCTCGGCCGCCTCCTGCGCGGCGAGCCCATCGAGGAGTTCTCCACCGACGACCAGGTCGCCGCCGAGCTGGCCGGCCATCCGGAGGCCCTGGCCCGGGCCCGGGCGGTCTCCGCACGGGCCGAGCGGGAACTCGGGCCCGCGCTCCCCGAGTCGGAGATCAACTTCCTCGGCCTGCACCTGGCCGTCCTGACGCGGCAGCCGTCCGGCCCGCCCGCCTCCTGAGCGTCACCAGCGACCGCGCACCCCGCCATCCCGGCACCGAACGACACAGAGAGCAGGACAGCAATGACGAAGATCCTCACCGGCGGCGTCGGCAAGGTCGAGGTCACCCGGGCCATCGCCGCCCTCGGGCTCGACGCGCTCGACGTGACCGCTTCCAGCGACATCGACGCCGCGATGAAGCTCCGGGCCGGCCAGGCCGACTACTACCTCGGCACCTGCCACACCGGCGCCGGCGCCTCGCTCGGGGTCCTGGTCGGACTCATGGGCAGCGCCGCCTGCCACACCTTCGGCCGCAGCGTCCCGGACGCCGCACAGATCGACACCCTGCTCGCTGAGGGCAAGAAGGTCTTCGGCTTCTCGATGGACCAGATCGACACCATCGCCCCCCTCATGGCGCGCGCCATCGCGGCGCGCGGCTGACCCGGCGTCCGATCGCCGTACCGGGCACCAAGGAGTGACTCGTGAGCACCACACTCGCCGCGGGCAGCGGCTTCGACTTCACGCTCGCCCAGCAGCTGACCGTCATAGCCCTCTGTGCGCTGACCGCCTTCATCGCCCACATGGCCCTGGCCGTCTTCAACGACGGCGTACGCCCGTTCCTGCTGGACTTCATCCAGGGGCGGACCACCCGTAGTGCGACGACGGCCGTCTCCTTCGGCCTCTCCGCCGGGTTCATCTTCGGACTCGGCGCCCCGATGGCCCTGTCCACCGGAGTGCTCAACCCCTGGCTGCTCTTCCTGCCCACCGACATCCTCGGCATGCTGGCGCCGAAGAAGTGGCTCGCGCCCCTCCTCGGCGGAGCCTGGGGCGCGGTGGTCGTCTTCGGTCTCAACGGCACCAACAAGGTCGCGCACGAGCTGCCCGTCGACTTCCTGACGGCGATGCAGCAGATGTCCACCCCGATCCTCTTCCTCTTCACGCTGTTCCCGGTGCTCGCCATCACCAAGCAGTTCGGCCGGGTGTGGGGTGCGACGGCCGGCGTGATCGAACTGGCCCTCGTCGTCCTGACGATGAAGCTGTGGCCGAACATGTTCGCCGGGGCGCTGGCCATGGCCGTCGGTGTGCTGATGCTCATCGGCCTCGCGGTCGCCAAGGACCTCCGGCAGCGCCGGGAGGACCGGGCGCAGGGGCTGGTCGAGGAGGTGGCGGCGGACGATCCGATGGCGTCGCTGTTCAGTACCAGCGCGGCCCGGCTGCGCCGCTATCTGCCGCTGTTCATGGTGCTCGGCGCCGGGGTCTGCGTCCTCGCCCAGATGCATGTCTTCGGCGGCGGTGAGGCCACGAGCTTCCTGATCGCCAAGGGGCAGTACGCGGAGGCCGCCCAGGTCGACTTCTACCGGGTCTTCGGGTTCATCCCGCTGATCGCCACGACCGCGCTGGCCTCGGGCGCGTACGGGATCGCCGGTTTCACGCTGGTGTACCCGATCGGCTACCTGCTGCCGAACCCCTTCCTCGCGGCGGTCGTCGGCGCACTCGTCTTCGCGGTCGAGGTGCTCGCCCTCTCCTGGATCGGGAAGGTGCTGGGCAAGCTGCCCAGTGTGCGGGACTCCTCGGAGCACCTGCGCAGCGCCATCACCGACACCCTCCAGCTGGCGATCCTCTTCGGTTCGCTGATGGCGGCGAACGCGATGGGCGGCGGGCTCGGCATCCTCGTCGTGGGCGGGCTCTACCTCTTCAACGAGGTGATGGGACGGCCCGTCGTCAAGATGGCGGCGGCCCCGGCGGCGGTGATCGTCGGCGGGATCCTCCTCAACCTCCTGTACTGGCTCGACCTGTTCACCCCGGTCAAGGGCTGACACCACCACCGGCACCCGCACGTACCGGAGAAGGAACCGTCATGAACCACCCCCCACCACGCACCCTGCGTACGGTCACCGGCAGCCTCGCCCCCGAGGCGGTGCACGGCCCGGTCCTCCCCCACGAACACCTCGTCCTCGACCTCGACCGGGCCGGGGACGGGGCGGCCGTCCTCGACCCGGAGCGCCATGCGGCGGCCGTCACCGGCGAACTGCGGGAGCTGCGACGGCGCTTCGGTCTCGCCCTGGTCGTCGAGCTGACGTGCCGGGGCATGGGCCGCGACGTCACCGCGCTGGCGCGCTTCTGCCGGGAGACGGGCGTGCCCGTCGTCGCCGCGACCGGCTGGTACTACGAGCCGTTCCACACCCCGGAGATCGACACCGCCGACGTGGAACAGCTCACCGCCCTCCTGGTCCGCGAGATCGAGGACGGCGTCGGGGCCACCGGCATCCGCCCCGGTGTCCTCGGCGAGATCGGCAGCCACGGCGACGTACCGACGGCCGCCGAGACGAAGGTGCTGCGGGCCGCCGGCCGGGCCGCCGTGGCGACCGGGCTCCCGCTGGCCACCCATGCCCAGCTGGGCCGCGGCGGGGTGGCCCAGCTGGAGCTGCTCACCGGCGAGGGGCTGGCCGCCGAGCGGATCTGCGTCGGCCACCAGGACCTGCTGGACGACCCCGGGGTGCACCGGGAGCTGGCCGCACGCGGTGCGTACGTCGCTTTCGACACCGTCGGCAAGGAGTCCTACCAGAGCGACCGCACCCGGCTGCGGCTGCTGACGGCGCTGATCGAGGCGGGCCACGCGGACCGGGCCCTGCTCAGCTGCGACATCTCACGCCACGGCTACCTGCGCGCCGAGGGAGGGCAGGGTTACGGGCATCTCTTCGAGGGCTTCCTGCCCGGGCTCCGGGCGGCGGGCGCGGACGACGACCTCGTCGACCTGCTCACCCGCCGCAACCCCCTGCGCTTTCTCACCGGCGCGAACGTGGAGGAGAACTGACGTGGAACCCCCCGTACCAACTGACGTGGAACCCCCCGTGCTGCCCGAGACCTTCCCGCTGGCGACGGTCCCCCTGGAGGAGGCGGTCGCCCGGCAGTTCCGGCTGCTGGAGGCCACCGCGGCGCACTTCGAGGGCGAACAGCTCTTCACGGCCGACGCCGGTGTGGTCCCCGGGCCCGGCCGGCCGCGTACCACCGCCCGCGTCGAGGCGGTGCTCGCGGACTTCTTCGGCGCCGAGGACGCCGCCCTCGTGCAGGGGGCGGGCACCGGCGCGATCCGGGCCGCGCTCACCGCGGCCGTCGAGCCGGGCGAGGAGCTGCTGATCCACCGGGCCCCGGTCTACCGCACCACCGCCGTCACCCTGCGGGGTCTCGGCGTACGGACCGTGGAGGTGGACCTCAACGACCTCGGGGCGCTGCGTACGGCGCTCGCCTCCGGCCGGTTCCGCTGGGCCGTGGTCCAGCACACCCGGCAGCGGCTGGGCGACTCCTACGATCCGGGCGAGGTCATCACCGCCTGCCGGGCGGCCGGGGTGCGCACGGTCGTCGACGACAACTACGCCGTCCTGCGCACTCCGGCGGCCGGCGTCGAACTCGGCGCGGACGCCTCGTGCTTCTCCCTGTTCAAGCTGCACGGACCGGAGGGCGTCGGCGTCGTCGTCGGCGCCGGGGACCTGATCGCCCGGGTGCGGCACGACAACTACTCCGGCGGCGGGCAGGTCCAGGGCCATCAGGCGCTGGACGCGCTGCGCGCCCTCACCCACGTCCCCGTGATGTGGGCCGTGCAGTCCCGGGTGGGCGCCGAGGTGGCCGAACGGCTGGCCGCCGGGGAGGTGGAGGGCGTCGCGGAGGTACGGATCGCCAACGCGCAGGACCGCTGTCTACTGGTCCGCCTCGACCGGCCGGTCGCCGCACGGCTCCCGGCCGCGGCGGCGGAGTTCGGCGCCGCGCCCTATCCGGTCGGCTCCAACTCCCGCTACGAGATCGCTCCGCTCTTCTACCGGATGTCCAGCTCCTCCCTGGACGACGCCCCGGAACTGGCCGACTGGACCGTACGCATCAACCCGATGCGGGCCGGCGCGGATCTCGTCATCGACATCCTGCGCCGCTCGCTCGCCGCTCTGAACGAACCGAAGGGCCGCTGACGTGTTTCTGGACACCGTGCTCCACCGCAACCCCGGACTCGCCGAAGCGGCGGCCGGCCTCCACGAGAGGGGGCACATCCCGCCGGACACCTATGTCATGGACCTCGACGCCGTCGAGGAGAACGCGGCGCTGCTGGCCCGGGCGGCCGACCGCTCCGGCATCGGACTCTGGTTCGTCGTGAAGCAACTGGGGCGCAACCCCGAACTCATCCGGGCGGTGGCCCGGCACATCCCCCGCGCGGCCGCGATCGACGTCACCGAGGCGCGGACCCTGCACGCCTCCGGGGCGCTCCTCGGCAACGTCGGTCATCTCAGCCAGATCCCCCGGCGCGCGCTGCCCGGGATACTCGCTCTGCGCCCCGAACGCGTCACGGTCTTCGACCTGGCCAACGCGCGCGCCGTGGCGGAGGCCGCCCGTGCGGCGGGCCGGGTGCAGGACGTGCTGATCCGGATCGAGGGCGCCGACGGCACCGTCTACCCCGGTCAGGAGGGCGGGGTCCCGCTGGAGCGCCTCGATGCCTTCGCGGAGGCCGCCGAGGGCCTGGGCTCGCTCCGGATCGCGGGCGTGACCGCCTTCCCCTGTGTGCTGTGCGATCCCGCCACCGGCCGCCCCGCCGGAACCCCCACCTTCGACCTGGCGCTCAAGGCCCGCGAGGTGCTCGCCGCCCGCGGCCATCACGGTCTCGAACTCAGCGCACCCAGCGCCACGTCGGCCGCCTCCCTCCCGCTCCTCGCCGAACGGGGGGCCACCCACGGCGAACCGGGTCATGCCCTCACCGGCACCACTCCCCTGCACGCCCTCGATCCGGCGCAGCCCGAGAAGCCCGCCTACGTCTACGTCACGGAGGTGGCCCACACCCTCGACGACGGCCGCCCCGCCCTCTTCGGCGGCGGCTTCTACGCGCGTTCCCACATCCGCAGTGCCCTCCTTCCCCGGACCGGCGCCCGCCTCGGCGTGCAGGACGCGCCCGCCCGGAACATCGACTACTACCGCCTGCTGGACGCGCCCTCCGCCTCCACGGACGTCCGTGTCGGCGACACCGCGCTGCTCGCCTTCCGTACCCAGATCTTCGTCACCCGCTCGACCGTCGCCGTCGTCTCCGGCCTGTCCTCCGGCGCCCCCCGGCTGAACGGTCTCTACGACGCCCAGGGCCGGGCCCTGTAAGGAGCACCTCATGGCCAGGACCGTCATCGTCGTCATCGACGGATTCGGCATCGGCGCCATGCCCGACGCGGGTGTGCTGCGCCCGGGCGACCTCGCGGCCGACACCTGCGGGCACGTCCTCGACCACGCCCGCACCGCCTTCGGCCGGCCCCTGCGCCTGCCGGTGCTGGAGGCGCTGGGCCTCGGGCTGGTCCACGAGCATCCGGACCTGGCCCGGCGCACCGGGCTCCCGGTGGCGGCGGGGCGGGCGGCCCTCGGCTATCCGGGCGCGGACACGTTCGCCGGTCACCAGACCATGATGGGCGCCGACTTCAGCCGGGTGGCGGTCGCCCGGCTCGGCGACCATCTGGAGGAGGTGGCCGGAACGCTCACGGAGGCCGGGCACCGGGTGGAGCGGCTGGACAGCGGGCCGGTGCTCGTCGTCGACGGAGCGGTCCTGGTGCACGACAACCTGGAGGCCGATCCCGGTATCAACTGGAACGCGTCCGGCGCACTCGACGACCTGCCCTTCGAGGGCCCCGGCGGCATCCTGGCCATCGCCCGTACCGTGCGCGCGGTGGCGCCGGTCGCCCGGGTCATCGCGGTGGGCGGACACGCGGACGGGCCCCTGTCCCGCTTCGTCCGGCCCGGCGACGGCGGGACGGTCGGCCTGGACACCCCGGCCACCGGCTTCTACCGCAACGGCGGACTGCGCGTCCAGCACCTGGGCGCCCCGCTCGACCACACCCGCCAGCTCCCCGAACTGGCGGCGCGGGCCGGCATCCCGGTCACCCTCGTCGGCAAGGCCGCCGACATCCTGGTGTGCGAGGGCGCGGCCCACCGCCCGGCCGTGGCCACCGCCGACGTCCTGGCGGACACCCTGGAAGCCGTACGCGCCGACGGCGACGCCCTGGTCGTCGCCAACGTCCAGGAGACCGACCTGGCAGGCCACCAGCAGGACGCGACCCGGTACGGGCAGCTCCTGGAACAGGTCGACGCCGGGCTGGCCGGACTCGTGGCGCTGCTGGCGACCCCCGGGGACCGCCTGATCGTCACGGGCGACCACGGCAACGACCCGACGATCGGCCATGCCCACCACACTCGGGAGTACGTGCCGGTGCTCATCCACCGCCCCGGCGAGGAGGGCGTCGAGCTGCTCCCCGACGCGGACAGCCTGGCCGATGTGGGCGCCACCGCGGCCCTTTCGCTGGACCTGGCCCCGGAGGAACTCGCGGCCGGGACTCCCCTGCACACGGGCAGGCGTGCGCCGGTCCTGCGCCCGTAGGGCTCCGGCGCGGGGCAGCGGCAGGGGCACGACGGCTCGGTGTCAAGGGTGACGACGTGCTCCGTCACCCTCCGGCCCGGCCCGCAGGGCGATGACGGCGATGTCGTCCCGGCGGTCCTGGACGGGCGGCAGAAGGCCACGGATCAGGGCCGGCAGCGACATGCCCCGGCCCACCAGCGCGTCGGTGCATGCGCGCAGCCGGCGGAGGTTGTCCTCGATGTCGGTGTCGGGCGTCTCCACCAGCCCGTCGGTGTAGAGCACCAAGGTGTCGCCCTCCCGCAGAACCGCGCCGAGGGTGGTACGGGCGATGGTGTCGGTGACGCAGAGAGGCGGGTCCGGGGCCGTGAGGCCGTGCAGGTACCGCGACGGCCCGACCGCCGGGATCAGCAACGGCGGCGGGTGTCCGGCGTTGGACAGGGAGATGTGCCAGCCGCCGTGCGCCCGGCGACGCATGACCGCGTGCACCGCCGTGATCATCGACGGGCTGTCGAGCGCCTGCACGATGTGGTCGAGCCGGCTCAGGGTGGCCGCCGGGCTCGCGGCGGGGCCGCTGTCGTAGGCGAGTCCTCGCAACAGGCTGTTGACGCGGCCCATCGCGGTCGCCGCGTCCAGGTCGTGGCCCGCGATGTCGCCGATGGACAGAGCGAGGGCGTCGGCCGAGAGCCTGACCGCGTCGTACCAGTCGCCGCCGACCTCCGCGGCCGAGTCCGCCGGATGGTAGAGCGCGGTGATGGTGAGGCCGTCGACGGAGGGCGGGGCCGCCAGGAACGACTGCTGGAGCGCCAGGGCGCTGTCACGGATGCTCTGCAACTCCATCGTCCGGCGCAACGGCCCGCTCATCTGCTGGAAGACGTCCCGCAGCAGGGAGAGGTCGGTCTCGTCCGGGGGCGGGTTGCCCCGGCAGGTCGCGACGGCCGCCAGCGCGACGGCCCGGCCGTCCACCACCACGGGCAGCAGGGCCACGCCGGTCGCCCCGGCCTCTCGCAGCCACCGTGCCGAGGCGTCCGAGATCCCGTCGGCGGGCGGCCCGTCCGGAGGAAAGACCAGCAGGAGCGCCTTTTGGCTGTTGATGGCCCGCTGGGCGACGGGACCGAGCAGGAAGTCATCCTCCAGAGGAGGCAGGGGAGGCAGCCCGGGGGCGATTCCCACCCGCTCGGGCGATGCCGTGGTCGTCAGGCCCTCGGCGGGCCGCGTCCCGGCCTCGACCCCGTCCCGTACACGGAAGACGGCCACGGCATCGGCGAGTTCCGGCACGACGGCCGACGCCGTCGTCAGGAACGCCTCTGACAGTTCCTGCGCCGCGGGCACCGCGGCCATGCGGGCCAGCAGTTTCTCCCGCACCCGGGTCCGCCACTGCTCCTCGGCGTCAGTGGCGGTTCCGACCCACTCGTCTCCTTCGTCCTGATGCAGAACAGGAGCGGCAATGATCTTGATATGCCGAAAACTGCCGGGGTCGCCCTCAAGCCTCACCCGCACGACCTCGTCGAGGGGGGAGCGCTGCCGGACGGCCCTGCGCCAGGCCCGCTCGAACCAGCCCCGGTCCTTCGGGTGCACAGCGTCCATCCACGAGGCGCCGCTGCCGGGGCGCCACAGCTTCTCGGCGAATCCACCGCCCGCCAACAGAGTGACGACGCCGTCCGAGGACATCGCCCACACCGATTGGGGCACCGCTGCCATGAGCGCCTGATAGCGCCTGAGGAGCCGGTCGTCCTCGTCCACCGCCGCCTCCTCCGCCGCACCGCCTCCGCCCTCGACCATGAAATCGGCGCTCACGCCATCACCTACACATGATGACCCATATCCGCTCAAGCACCATTTTTCCGCACACAGTGCTTTCCTCGGTGAGCAACCGGACAGCATCCTCGCGGTGTGCGCCCCGGCAGAAAGCCGGCCGCCCGGCCCTGGCTGTCCAGGACCGGGCGGGCGGGATCGCGGCCGGGTCAGCCGCAGTGCTCGGACTTCTCCTGGTCGGTCATGGCGCGGGTGTGCTGGGTCTTGGTGCTCGACGCGTCGGGCAGCGGTCCCGTGGCGTCGAAGGGCACGTACCAGTAGTAGTGGCCGTAGAACCGGTCCGGGAAGTGCAACTCGTACGTTCCGCGCACGCGCTGCATCCGTGCCTCACGCGTCACCCAGCCCACCTCGCCGGGGCGCACGCTGACCGTGGTCATCTCCGACTCGGTGTGCGAGCTCTCCCAGGTGTGCTGATAGGTGGTCTGGACGCTTACCTTGAACACCTCGGCGAAGCCGTAGTCCACGGACAGCGACACACCGACGCTGTTCGACTCGCTGGTGGTGTCCGACCAGGTGACGGAAGAACTCTGGTTGTCCTGGGTGCAGTTGAAGGCGCTGTCACCGACCTGATGGCTTTCGCCGGTGAACTCCTCCAGGTCGCCCTCGGGGTGGAACACGCAACTGTCGGTGCCGTTGTCGCACTTGTCGAGCAGTTCGCGGATGGTGGGCTGTTCCTCGGCCTGTGCGGCCGCGGGCGCCGCCAGGGCCGCGCCGGCCATGACGGTCAGGGCCGCGAGGAACACGGACATGCGGGCAGGTGGCTTCATGCGAGTCTCCGCGTGTGGGGGGATGGCTGTTGCCTGAGTCTTCGAGCGCCGGGTGGGGCCGGCGGTCAGCTGAAGCCGATCGACTGGGTGCGGTCGTTCATGACCGATCCGATCGCCGGGCTGTTCTCCTTGAACGGGCCGTCGCGGTCGCCTCCGAGTCCGGGCTCCGGATAGAGCCAGAGCCAGCACTCGGCCCAGGGCTGAACGGAGGAGATCCGGTTCTTCCACTCGTCCGGCAGGTCGTACTGGTAGTCGACCCATCCGTCCTTCTCGCACGGCCCGGAGCCCCAGATGGTCAGGGACGAGCCCCGGTACTGTTCGTCCTCGAAGAACGTGCCCTGGATGACGTCGTCGGCCTTCAGGGACCGGAGGTCCGCACGGAAGGCGCCGTCGCCGACCGCAGCGCTCGCGGAGGCCGGAGCATCGGCGATCTCACCCCCGGAGGCGGCCTCGATCGCCCCGGTGAAGGTCCGGTAGCACCTCTGCTCCCCGCTGCCCATGTCCAGCACGCAGTGCTTCGCGTGACTGGTGGAGGCATCCGCGGGGGTGGCCTCCGCGGAGGGGATGGCCGCTGTGGTCGCCAGCACCAGCGCTGTGATCAGCGTGCCCGGAACACTCACTGCTCGTCTCGTCATACGTGGCCTCACTTCCGCTGTCGAATACGCCACTCCTGCCTCTTGCCGCACACAGCACGCGCAAACCCCTTCGCTTCCCACAACTCGCCCCGCTCTGACGCTTGTTGACGAAGCGAATGCGAGGTGGAAGGTTCGCGGGTCAGCGGCGGATCTCCTTGATCTTCAGCATGCGCGTGATGACCCGGTCCAGCTCTTCGTCGTCGAAGACCTTCTTCCAGTCGTCGCGGACGATCGACTCGCGTCCGTAGTCCATGGCGATCAGACAGGCGTCCGAGAACGGGTTCGAGCCCTTGAGGGTGTTGGCCAGCGCGACCTGGGTGTGGCCGAGCAGCATGGCGCGGGCGGCCTTCTCCGGTACGCCGACGGTGTGGACGGTCTCGTGGAGGGCTTCGGTGAGCAGCGCGCCGACCATGCAGGCGATGGTTTCCACCAGGGTCGGTTCCAGGACGGCGAGCTGCTTGACGGTGACCCAGTGCACGTCGATGACCGGCGCGTACATCTGCCGGATCACGGACTCGGCCAGGTCCTGCTTGGCCTGGTCCCCGCCCTCGTACGCGGCGACGACTTCCTGCGGCGCGGCGATGCCTCCGAAGGTGTCCTGCCACTCCTCCTTGGTCGTGCGCTCCAGGAAGACCGACGGGTGGCAGGGGTGGGCGCAGGCGTAGTGGATGTCCTCGCGCTCCAGGAGCAGTCCGGCGTACGCGGCGGCCGGGTCGAGCGTCAGGACGACCGTTCCGGGCCTCATCAGCGGGACGAGCTGCTCGGAGACAGCGCCGAGGACGATGTCGGGAACCGCGAGGATCACGACGTCGGCGTGGGCGGCCGCGTCCGTGGACTCGGTGAGGGTGCGGCCGAGTTCGCGGACCAGCTGCTGCCCCTGGGGCGATGCCTCGCTGAACAGGACCTGGAAGTCGCTCTTCACCAGGTTGTCGGAGACCCTGCGGCCCATCTTGCCCGCGGCCCCGATGACGGCGACGGTCACGGTGTCGGGCATGGTGTCGTTCTCGGTGGTCATGACGTGCTCCTCAGGAGTGTGCTGATACTGGTGCGGGTCCACTGCTCCTCCAGGCGGGCGGTGGTCGCGAAACCCTCGCTCTGCCAGGGGAGCCAGTGCTCCACGATCTGGTTGATGCGGTCGGCGTCGGGCCGGGCCCGGCGGACGGCGGCGATCATGCCGTCGTAGTCGAGGAGGCCCTCGCCGAGGGGGCAGCCGGCGTACGTGAAGCCGACCCAGCCGTCGCGCCGGGTGAAGGCGAAGTCCTTCACGTGGATGTTGACGACGTACGGGGCTGTGGCCCTCACGACGTCACCAGGGCGCTCCAGCCGCGCGACGCTGTTGCCGGGGTCCAGTACGACGCCGAGGTTCCGGCTGTCGACCGCGCGGACGACGTCGAGCAGGTCGTCCGTGGCGACCTGCTCGTAGGTCTCCAGGCCGAGCGTCACGCCGCGTTCCGCGTACTGTGCGATGGCCGGGCGGATCAGATCCGCGGCTTCCTCGGCGCCCGGCCGGTGGTCGGGCGTGTGCAGCATGGAGCGTACGAGGCCGGCGTCCAGCTCGGTCGCCAGATCGAGGTAGTCGAGCAGGTGCGCCGTCCGTACGCCCCGAGTGCCCAGCTCCAGACGCAGGCCCAGATCCCGCGCGGCGGCGCGGATGTCGGCGAGCTGTGCGCGGCCCCAGGATGCGACCTGCGGGTAGTCGCAGATCTGGAAGACCTGCCCGCCCTGCTGCGCGGTGTCCTTCAGCATGTCGAGGAGGGACAGGGGGCGCGGCGCGCGGTCGGAGATCCGCCAGAAGTAGGCGTAGGTGCTGATGCCGTAGGCCATCAGGCCACCGCCGTCCGCTGCTGCTGGACCTCGTCGAGGATGGTCTCGACCTGGGCCGGGTCGTGGGCGAAGCGGCCCAGGAAGAGTCCGTCGGCGGCGCCGTCGAGACCGCTGAGCAGCCCCGGGCCCGCGCTCCCGCCGTAGATGACGTGCGATCCGGCGTGTTCGGGCCGGCCGGCGAGCCAGTCGCGCAGGGCCGTGCAGACGGTGGCGATGTGCTCGGTGGAAGCGGGGCGTGGCGTGCCGATGGCCCACTGCGGTTCGTAGGCGAGGATCACGGCGCCGGTGAGGCCGGTCAGCAGCCGTCCGGCCTCGGCGACGGTGCGTGCGGCGGCTTCGTCCGGGTCCGTACGGTCGCGTTCGCCGACGCAGAGGACCGGGGTGAGCCCGTTGCGCAGGGCGGCGGCGGCCTTGGCGGCGACGAACGTGTCTCCTTCCCCGTAGAGGCGTCGGCGTTCGGCGTGGCCGACCTCGGCGTAGCGGCAGCCGATCTCCCGGAGCGACGGGCCGCCGACCTCGCCGGTGAAGGCGCCGGAGTCCTCGGTCGCGATGTCCTGCGCGCCCACGGCGATGCCGTACGGCGTGAGGATGCCCGCGGCCGGCACGATGGCCGGGAAGGCCGGCAGGACGAAGAGGCGCGCCTTTCCGGAGGCGAGGGCGGGGTGCCGTCCGGCGGTGTCCGCGATGCGGCGGCACCAGTTGAGGGTCTCGTGGTGTCCGAAGTACATCTTCAGGCTCACCCCGAGAACGGTCGGTGGAGCGGCGGGTCCGGGCATCAGGCGGCACTCCGGGGGCGGGTGGCGGCGGAGGCGCGCGGGGCCCGGTCCGCTTCCGGGAGCTCCTCACCGGAACCGGCCGACGTCTCCTCCGCGGTTTCGTACGCGGTCATCAGCCGCACCTTCGCGGCGGACGGCGAGGTGTCGTCGAAACGGTAGGTGAGCCATTCCGCGGCGAGGCGGCGAGCCAGTTCCAGGCCGACGACGCGCTGGCCGAAGGTGAGCACCTGGGCGTTGTTGGAGAGGACGGCCCGCTCCACGGAGAAGGAGTCGTGCGCGGTCACCGCCCTGATGCCCCTGACCTTGTTCGCGGCGATGGCGACGCCCAGGCCGGTACCGCAGACGAGCAGCGCCCGGTCGGCCTCGCCCCGGGCGACCCTTTCGGCGGCGGCGATGGCGACCGTCGGATAGGCGGTGTGCCCGTCGGCGTCCACACCGACGTCGATGACCTCGGCGACCAGCGGACTGGCCTCCAGGTCGCGCTTGAGTGCCTGCTTGTAGTCGTGGCCGGCGTCGTCGGATCCGATGACGATACGCAACGGGCTGAGCTGGTCGGTCATATGACTCTTCCTCAGTGGTGGTGGCGCAGAACGCCGTGGACGGCGCGGGTGATGAGAGCAAGGGAGTGCGCGCCCGCGTCAGGTGTGCCGAGCGACTTCGCGGCGTGCGGGCGGGCCCGGCCCTTGAGGGGCAGCAGGCGCGCGGTGGCCTCGGCGGCGGCTTCGGCCGCGGCTGCGGCCCGGCCCCAGGCGTCGGGCAGCGGAGCGCCGCCCGCGACGGCCTCGGCGAGCGTGTCCGCGAACGGTACGAGGACATCGACCATGGTCTTGTCGCCCACCTCGGCACCGCCGAGGCGGCGTACTTCCGCGGAGGCCCCGACGACGCCTTCGGCGACGCGGAGGGCCGTCGGCGCCTCCTGGTCGCCGAGCGCGGTGGACAGCGACCGCAGCATCGCGCCCCACAGGGCTCCGGAGGTGCCGCCGGCCCGGTCGGCCCACGCCTCCGCGGCCCGTTCGAGTACGGTGCCCGCGCCCGCGCCGCGGCCGTGGGCCTCGGCCGCGGCGCGGCGGGCCGCCGAGGAGCCGCGGCTCATCCCGATGCCGTGATCGCCGTCGCCCGCCACCGCGTCGATCCGGCCGAGTTCCGCCGCGTGTTCCTCCACGGTCGAGGCGAGCGCGTCCAGTGCGGCGAGGACCGTGGCGGTGGCGGCGCGGGAGGCTTCGGAGGAGACCGGCACGGGGTCGGTGCCGTGGGCGTCGTCCGCGTCGAGGCGCACGGCGAGGGTCTCGGAGGTCCGGGGTGAGGGAGACGGAGATCCCTTGCGGTGGGCCGGGGTGTCGACGGGGGCTCGCCAGTACCGTTCCAGGCGTTCGTCGAGCCAGGTCAGGGTGAGGGAGACGCCCGCCATGTCGAAGCTCGTGACGAGTTCGCCGACCTCGGGGTCGACGATCTCGACGCCGGCCCGGCCGAGCAGGTCGGCCACCGTGCGGTAGACGACGAAGAGTTCCTCGTACTTGACCGAGCCGAGGCCGTTGAGGATGACGGCGGCCCGCTGCCCGCGGGGGCCGGGCACGTCTTCGGGTATCTCCTCCAGGAGACGGGCGACCAGCAGCCGGGCGGCGTCGTCCGCTCTCGGCAGGGGTTCCTCGCCGATGCCCGGTTCACCGTGGATCCCCAGACCGACGGCCATGCGCGCGTCGGCCACGGTGAACAGCGGAGCGTCGCCGCCGGGCAGGGTGCAGCCGGAGAAGGCGATGCCGAAGGAGCGGGTGCGGGCGTTGGCGTGCTCGGCGACGTGGACCACCTCGGTCAGCGGCAGCCCTTCCTCGGCCGCGGCTGACGCTGCCTTGAACACCGGCAGGTCGCCCGCGATGCCGCGGCGTTTGGCGCGCTCGTCCGGTCCCGCGCTGGCTATGTCGTCGGTGACCGCGAGGGTGCGGGCCTCCACGCCCTCCGCGTTCAGGTGCTCGGCGGCCTGCCCGAAGTGCAGGACGTCTCCGGCGTAGTTGCCGTACATCAGGAGCACCCCGGCACCGCCGTGCGCGCTCCGCGCCACGGACCGGATCTGCCGGGCCGAGGGGGAGGCGAAGACGTTGCCGACCGCCGCGCCGTGGGCCAGGCCCTGGCCCACCAGCCCGGAGAACGCCGGATAGTGGCCGGAGCCGCCGCCGATGACGACGGCGACCTGGCCGTCGGGCGTACCCCCGGCGCGGACGACGCCGCCGCTCACGGGGCGGACCCAGCGGTGGTGGGCGGCGGCGAAGCCTTCCAGCGCCTCGTCGGCGAAGTCTGCGGGGTCGTTGTACAGGCGGGTCATCGTGCGGCCTTTGCGGGGAGGGGGGTGGCACCGGGGGGTTCGTCGTCACGGTGGCGGGCGGAGATCCAGACCATCAGGGCGGCGGACAGCAGCATGAAGAAGCCGACCAGGTAGAGCGGTACGTAGTAGGCGCCGGTCCAGTCCTTCAGCCAGCCGGTGATGTAGCTGGACGCGAAGCCTGCGATGTTGCCCGCCGTGTTGATCAGGGCGATGCCGACGGCCGCGGCCGCACCGGTCAGGAAGCGCGACGGCACGGACCAGAAGACCGGCAGGGCCGCGAAGATCGAGCAGGCGGTGACGGTGATGACCGCGACCGTCGCGGTCGGGGAGCCCATGAAGAGGGCCACCGGGATGGAGAGACCGCCGACGACGGCCGGTCCGGCCACATGCCAGGTGCGCGTGCCGTGCCGCGTGGCGTGCCGCGTCCAGAAGTAGAGGACGACCGCCGCGGGGAGATAGGGGATGGCGGTGATCCACGCCTTGTCCATCACGCTGAACGTGGTGCCGTACTGCTCCTGGAAGCCGTTGATAATGGTCGGCAGGAAGAACGCCAGGGCGTAGAGGCCGTACACGAAGCCGAAGTAGACCAGGGCGAGGACCCAGACCCGGCCGTTGGACAGGGCCGCCCTGAGGTCGCCCTTGGCGTGCCGGCCCTCGTGGCCGGTCTTGTGCGCGTTCTCGGCGGCCAGTTCACTTTCCAGCCAGTCGCGCTCGGCGGGCGTCAGCCACTTGGCGTCGGCCGGCCGGTCGATCAGGTAGAACCAGGCGATGACGCCGAGCAGGATCGCGGGCAGCGAGACGAAGAGGAACATCACCCGCCAGCCCTCCAGGCCGAACAGACCGTGGCGGCCGATGAGCCATCCGGCCAGCGGAGCGCCGAGGACCGTGGTGAGCGGCTGGGCCAGGTAGAAGAGGCCGAGGATCTTGGTGCGGTGCCGTGAGGGCACCCACTGGCTCAGGAAGAGGATGGCCCCGGGAAAGAAGCCGGCCTCGGCGACGCCCAGCAGGAACCGCAGCACGTACAGCTGGTCGGAGTTCTGCACCCAGGTGAACAGCAGCGACACCACGCCCCAGGTCACCATGATCCGGGCCAGCCAACGGCGTGCTCCGAAGCGGTGCAACGCCATGTTGCTGGGAATCTCCAGCACGATGTATCCGAGGAAGAAGATCCCGGAGGCGAATCCGAACTGTGCGGCGGTGAGGGCGAGATCGTCGCCCATCCCGTTCGGCTCCGCGAAGGAGACCGCGGTGCGGTCCAGGTAGTTCACGAAGAACATCAGTGCCACGAACGGCACAAGACGGACCGAGACCTTCTTGATGGCAGTTCTCTCGACTGCCGTGGGATGCGCGGCGGCGCCCATGGCGACTCCTCGGCTCGCCCGGACAGCTCCGTCCGGGGTGGATCAGACCGGTGCTCCGTCCCGACGGGGCACTGGCTGGATTTCCCTCACGCTAAGTCCCCGTTTCAAATTGGTCACCAATTTACCAGAGTGGCGAAAGTAACAGAATTACCTCCTGCCGTGATCTTGACAGCGACCGAAGCTTCCTTGGGGAAAGGTGTGGTGGGCAGGTCGCGGAGATCATCTGGTTGACTGGTGACCGTGACCAGTCAGCCCGGCCATGACCCCGTCGCCGCCCCCGACCTCGCGCAGCTCCTGCGCCCGGTGGTACGCGAGTCGTCCGTCAGCGAGGTGGCCAAGCGTCTTCTCGACCATCTGTCGGCCGGGGACATCAGGCCGGGGACCCGGCTTCCCGCGGAACGTCAGCTGGCCGAGGCGCTCGGAGTCGCCCGTTCCAGCGTGCGCGGGGCGCTCTCCGCGCTCGACGTGCTCGGCATCATCGAGATCAGGCCGGGCTCGGGGTCCTACGTCAGGGCGGGCACCTCGGAGTTCCTGCCCCGGGCCATCAACTGGGGCCTGATGCTCGGCCAGCGGCGCACCCAGGACCTCGTGGAGGTGCGCACCTACCTGGAGGCCGTCTCGGCACGGCTGGCCGCGGAACGCGCCGACGACGACGACGTGGCACGGCTGGAAGCACACCTCGGCCATATGCGCGACGCCGGTGACGTCACGGCTTTCATCGACGCGGACATCGCCTTCCATCTGGAGTGCGCGCGCATCGCGCAGAACAGCGTCCTCAGCGACATCCTCCACAGCATCCGGGCGCTGCTCCAGGTGTGGATGGAACGCGTCAGCGACATCGAAGGCACCGTCAGCGGCACCCTGTGCGAGCACGACGCGGTGCTCCGGGCGATCCGCGAGCGCGACCCGGAGGCCGCGGATCGCGCCATGGCCGAGCACATGCGCATGGCGAGCGCCCGCCTCCAGGCGTCCATCACCCCGGAAGCCGCCCCCGAGCCGCGAGGGGCCGAGCGCTCCGAGTAGCGGCCCTCCCCGGCACCCACGGGAGGGAGGACAGCCGGTGAGGCACCGGGTTAACGTCAGCGGATGAGTTCCGAGACCTTCGCCGCCTCCGTCGCACCCGAACCGGCCCCATCTGGCCGCAGCGGCGGAGTCCAGTCCGTGGCCCGAGCGGCCCGTCTGCTCAGCGCCGTCGTGGACAGCCCGGCGGGGGCGACTTTGACCGAGTTGGCGAAGACCACCGGGCTCAACGTGAGCACGGTGCACCGCCTCCTGAGCACCCTGACCGCAGAGGGCCTGATCTGCCGGTCTTCGGAGAGCGAGCGCTTCCTTCCCGGCCCGGTACTGCTGCGGCTGGGCCGGCGTTCCCTCTCCTCCAGCGGCCTGCCCGATGTCACCGCCGTACTCAAGGAACTTGCCGACCTCACCGGGGAGACGGCCAGCGTCGGCATGCGGCGGGGCGAAAGTGTCCACACACTCATGAGCGTGCAGTGCGAGCAGCCGCTGCGATACCTGGGCGAGCCAGGCCGCGCCGTACCGCTGGGAGCCTCTGCCATGGGGCTGGCCATCACGGCCTTCGACCCCGCCTCACCACTCGGGCAGCCCCCCGGTACGCCGCCGGACGCCGAAGACGCACAGGCTGCGGCGCGGGCCACGTGGTCGCTGGAGGTGGATCTGCTGGCCGCTCGGTTCAGGGGCTACACCGTCTTCGAGGAATCGGACGGCAGCGGTCTGCGGGGGGTGGCCGCACCCGTGCAGAGCGGGTCGGCGTACGTCCGGCTGGCGGTGGACGTCCAGGGGCCCGCGAGCCGTATGACGGACGACCGGCTCCCTCAGTTGGGAGCCGCGGTGACGGCCGCTGCGGAGAGTCTGCGAGGGCTGCCCGTCGCGCTGGCCCTCGGGCAACTCTGAGCCTCCGCCGCCATCAAGCTTCCGATGTTGCGCCCCTGCGGCGGATCCACCTCAACCTCCGCGCTTTGCGCGTAGCGGAAGCCGTTCGCGCATCATGAAATTGACGGTTGACGCTGCGTGTTCGCTCCCTCTACAGTCAAACCCAACGCGCTTCGGCCACGACGACGAGAACCAGCCAGCATGGAGACGAGGAGGCGGGACATGGCTACGGTCCACGGCGACCCGCTGGTCATCTCCCGCAACCATCCCGTCTTCGACCTTCCGGAGATCGTCGCCGTGGAGCGCGGCCTCTTCGCCCGAGCCGGTCTCGACGTCCGGTTCGCCGACGGCGACACCCATCGGCGCAGCGAGTCGAGGGATCCGATCGCCCGCCGCAAGGAAGCCCTCTTCGAGGCCGAGCGGGCCGACCTGTACAACCTCTGCGAATGGGGCGGAATCGACCGTCTGGAACGCAACACCCGCGGCGGGTACATCGGTTACCTCCGCCCTGCCGTAGTCGCCCAGGCCCTGGTGAGCTTCGACCCCGCGCTCAACGAGCCGCACGACATGAACAACGTGCCCGTCGGCGTCAACGAGTTCACCGGCTCGCACTACACCGCCCTGCACCTGCTGGAAGGCACCGTGCCGCGCGAGCAGATCAAGCTGGAGCACGCGGGCCCGCCCGCCGCCCGGCTGGAGGCCGCCGCCCGCCGTGAGCTGCCCGCCGTCATGCTGATGGAGCCCTTCCTCAGCCTCGCGCTGGAGCGCGGCGCCCATCTGCTCGGCTGCTACTTCTACCGGGGAGCCCAGGTGGTCGCCCCGGGGCTGCCCCCGGAGCGGATCCGCGACTTCATGACGGCGGTCAACACGGCTGTCGACCTCATCAACGCCGACCGGTCCTCCTTCTCCGACCGTATCGTCGAGGAGACGGGCGGGGAGCTCCCTGCCGAACGGCTCCGCAGCGAGTACCACCGCTTCACCCACGCGGAGCCCTACACCGAGAAGCGGTTCACGGAGAGCTACGCCTGGATGAGGTCCTGGCAGCTCACCGACGGCCGCAGCGGCTACGACACCCTTCTCGCACTGCGTGAGGGAAGGAACGCCCATGCCGGCTGAGCACGCGCGCGCTCCCCGCCTGACGCGCCGCTACCACCTGGACCTCTGCCACCTCGCCGGCGGGCTCTGTCCGGCCGCATCCGGTACCTCTTCCCGTACCCGCACCGCCCGCTGACCCTTCGCGGACCGCGCTGCCCACCCGGCCGACCGAGCTCTGCTCGCCGTCAGGCCCCACGCCACCATGCCCATGGCGGGCCCCATCGTTCTGCCCGGCGCCTTCCCTTGTACGCGGGAGGGCCGACGCCGCCTTCCCCGATCCGCCGCACCGCCGTCGGCCCGGCCCGCCGTTCCCGTACGCCGTGCCCTTCAGGAGATCCTCCATGCCCTCCGTGCACCCCTTTTCCCAGCCTCTGAGCCGTCGGCGCCTGCTGCGCGCCGGCGGTCTCGGTCTGACAGCCGCCGCTCTCGGACCACTCCTCACCGCCTGCGGGGACGACCCCGCCACCGGTGGCGGCCGTCTGTCCGCCAAGGTCGAGGACACCCAGGCGGGCACCGCGGGCGCGGTCATCCGGCCCATCAGCGAGAAGGAGAAGCTGCTCGGCGGGCTGAACCTCTCCTACGTCGCCGGAACCGGCCCGGGAGACGTGCAGAACAAGCTGCTCTCAGGAGCACTGGATGTCGCGTCCATGGGCCCCATCGGCGCGGCCGTCGCGTTGGAGGCCGGGGCGGACGTCGTGATCTTCTCCGCCAGCCTGGCCAACCACGTCCGCTGGCTGGTGCCCGAGAACAGCCCCTACCGGACGATCGAGGACCTGCGTGGCAAGAAGGTCGCCACTCCGCCCAAGAACAGCGATGCCTACCGCTCGACCCAGTTGTCCGCCGCCGTCAACGGAATCGACTTCGAAGCCGAGTACCGGGCCCACCCCGGGGCGGTCCTGGCCGGTCTGGCGCTCTTCGAACGCGGGGACGTCGACGGCATCATCACGATCGAACCCAACGCCACCCGGCTCGTCGCCAAAGGCGCCAGGCAGCTCTCCACCATCACGGAGCTGTGGCGCAAGGGGACGGGATCGGACGCCCCCCTCCTGCTGAACGGCCAGGGCGCGCAGCGGAAGTGGGTGGAGAAGAACACGAAAACGGCCACGGCCCTGGCCGCCCTGCGGCTCGGCGCGCACCACCACATCGCCGATCGCCCCGAGGTACTCGCCGAACTCCACGAGGCCTACGGCATCCCGGCCGCCGAGAAGCGGGCCATCTCCCTGCTCCCCGAACGACTCGCCGGAATCTACCCCCAGGAGTGGGACGAATCGTCGTTCGCCAACCTGCGCGAGCAGCTGAAGGTCGCCGCGCGCACGGGACTCATCACGTCCGTCCCGGACCAGGCCGTCTACCGCTCACTGGGGTGAACCGCACGTGACATCGCACCTGTTGAAGACCCCGCGGCCGGACACACCGGCCGCCCCGGCCGGCCGCACCGACAGCGGGGACGCCACGAAGGCCACCGGTCGGCCGGGCCTTTCGTGGGCGGGCCGGTCGGCCCGGTCCGTGCTGCCCGTCGTCGCCTTCTTCGCCGTGCTCATCGGAGGGTGGCAGCTCCTTGCCCTGCGCGTGGACAGCCCCTTGATGCCCGGGGTGCCCGCTGTCCGGGACGCGCTGGTGTCCGCGGCGGGCGACCCGCTCTTCTACGAGTCGCTCGGCGTCACGGTGCTCCGGGTTTCCCTCGGCTTCCTCCTGGCCTTCGCCGTCGCAGTGGTCGTGGGCATCTCGATGGGCCGGGTGGAGTTCGTACGGCGGTTCTTCGAGCCCGCCGTGCTGATCGGCCTGACCGTCCCGGGGCTCGTCTGGGCGCTGCTGTGCGTCATGTGGTTCGGCATCTCGCTGACCAACCCGGTGGTGGCCGTGGCTCTCTCGGCGGCGCCCGCGCTGACGCTGAACATCTATCAGGGGACCCGCGCCATGGACGGCGACCTGCGCGAGATGGCGTACGTCTACCGCTTCCCGACCCGGTACAAGCTCCGGTTCCTGTGGCTTCCCGCACTGCGCCCCGCCCTCTTCGCGGGAGCCAGACTGGGCCTGTCGCTGTCCTGGAAAGTGATCGTCCTGGTGGAGATGTTCGGCATGTCCAGCGGCATCGGATACCAGCTCAACAACCAGTTCGCCGCTCAGGACGTCGCCTCCGTCCTCAGCTGGACCCTGTTGTTCGCGGCGGTCATGGCCGTACTGGAGTACGGCCTTCTGCAAGGACTCGAAAGCCGGTTGAACCGCTGGCGGAAGGTGGCGGCCGTATGACCACGAAGAGCGCGCGCATCGTCCTGGACGATGTGTCCAAGAGCTTCACCACCGGCCGGATCGGGCAGCGGGAGTCCGTCTTCCGCGGCTTCGGACTGCGGGTCGAGGAGGGGGAACTCGTCGCGGTCGTCGGTGCGTCCGGTACCGGCAAGACCACGCTCCTGCACCTGGTGGCCGGGCTCGAACGACCCGATCACGGACGTGTGGACACGGGCGGGGCAGGACGGGGGCGGCTCGGCGTCGTCTTTCAGCAGCCCCGGCTGCTGGACTGGGTCACCGTACGCCGCAACGTCGAACTGGCCTTGCTCAGCGCGGGGCTCGACCCGGCGGCCGCACTCCCGGCCCTCGCGGACGTCGGCCTGGCCGACTACGCGGACCGCTACCCCTCGGTGCTCTCCGGCGGGCAGCGCCAACGTGCGTCGGTGGCCCGCGCGTTCGCGGTGGAACCGGACCTCGTGCTGCTGGACGAGCCGTTCAGCGCCCTGGACCAGCTGACGGCCAGGCGGCTGCGGCTGCTGCTCCAGGACCTGTGGACCGCGAAGCCCCGGACCGGGCTGCTGGTCACGCACAACCCGCTGGAGGCCGCGTTCCTGGCCGACCGGGTGATCGTCCTCGACGGCCGGCCGGCCGTGATCCGCGAGGAGTTCACCGTCGACCTGCCGCGTCCCCGCCTGCCGGAGGACCCCGCAGTCTTCGCCCTGCACAGCCGCATCCTCGCCGGTCTCGGCTGATCGCCCGGTCCCCTCCCGCCCCCGCACCACTGCGCGGAACACCCGCGCGGTCCCTTCGCGGGCCCCATGGCCCGCCCTCACAGATGAAAGGCACCGACCATGACATCCAGCAAGAAGATCACCATGGAGACGCTCTCCCTGGTCTTCTCACTCCCCCAACTGGTCGCGAAGGAGGAGGGCTACTACGAGGAGGAAGGACTCGACGTCGACTTCGTACCCAAGGGTTACGAAGCCTCCATCACCTTCCTCGACGACCACGAACTGGTCAGCTCGTTCGGTACCGTGCGCTCGAACTTCGAGAGCGGCGACGCCTCGCTGTACCGGGCCTGCGAATGGGGACAGATCCGCCGCTCCCACGACACCGAGGTCGGGGGCCGGGTCGTCGGCAAGCGCGCCGCCGTCGGCAGCCAGGCCATCTTCGTGCGGCCCGACTCCTCCGCCGTCCACCCGCAGGATTTGGCGGGCGAGGCTGTCGCGGTCAACTTCCACCACGGCTCCCACTACCTCGCCCTCCAGGCACTGGAGGGATTCCTGCCGAGGGAGGAGATCAAGGTGGTCCACGTCGGCGGACCACAGCAGCGGTTCGAGGCACTGCGTGACGGGCTGGTTCCGGCGGCGGCACTGATGGAGCCGTGGATCACCGTGGCGCAGAAGCAGGGCTACCAGTTGCTGACGGAGGCCTTCTACGTCGGCTCGGAGATCGCCTCGCCCGATCTCGACGCGGACACCTACGAGGCGCTCAACCGCGCCGTGGTGAAGGCCGTGCACAAGCTGAACGAAGACCCCTACCCCTACCTGCACCACCTCATCGGCGAAGTGCCCGCGGAGATCGATCCGGACCTCAAGCCGGAGGACTTCGCGCGGTGGCGCCTGCGGTTCGTCGAGCCTGCACCGTACCCGCAGGGGCAGTTCCAGCGGACCTTCGACTGGATGCGCGGCTGGAACCTGATCAAGGAGGACGGGTCCTCCTACAACTCTCTCGTCGACAACCTCCTGTCGGCCTGAGCCACTCGCCGCGTGCGGGGCGTACGGCGCCGGAACCGCCGTACGCCCCGCACGCGGCACAGTATGCCGTCCCCTTTTCTGCCCCGTCTGCCGACAGAGGTCCGACTGTGCGTGAGTCCCGGGTGTGGCCCCTGTACGTGGGCGGGTTCCTCGGCCCCTACGGCAGCACCATGGTGACGCCGATCGTCCACGAGGTCTCCGCCGGCCTGAGCAGTACACCGCAGGTCACCGCCGGAGCCGTCACCGCGTACATGCTCCCGTTCGCAGCACTGATGCTGTTCAGCGGCACCCTCGCGGAACGCTGGGGCCGCGGCCGCGTCCTCCGGGCGGGAACAGCAGGGCTCGTGGTGGCCACGGCCCTGTGCGCGGCGGCGCCGACGATCGAACTGTTCCTCACCGCCCGCGCCTTGCAGGGCGCGGCCAACGCCTTCACCACCCCCCTGCTGATGGCCGCCATCTCCGACCTCGTCACCGGGCCGAGGCTGGCCCGCTCGCTCAGCTGGTTCGCCGCCGCTCAAGCCGCCGGGCAGGGCATGAGCCCGCTCTTCAGCGGGGTGAGCGCGTCCGTCCACTGGCGCCTGGCCTTCGTCGTACCCGGCCTGTGCGGGCTACTGCTGTGGTGCCTTCCGCCGTCCTCGTCGGCCACGCGACGCACCTCCCCCCGTCCCGTCTCCTGGCGGTCGCTCGCCAACCGACGACTGGCAGTGGCCTGCGCCATATCGTTCCTCTGCTACCTGGCGTCGGTCGGGTTGACCGTGATGGTCGTCCTGCGCGCCCGGGAGAGGTTCGCCCTGGGCCCCATGGAGATCGGCCTGCTGAGCTCGGCCTTCGGGATCGCCGGCATCTGCGCGGCGCCGGTCACGGGACGTCTGCTCGGGCGGAAGGGCCCCCGGGCCTTCGGGACGGCATCCAACGTCCTGCTGGCCGGCGGCCTGCTCACCGTCGCGTTCGCGTCCACGCTGTGGGCCCTCCTGGCGGGAGTGGCCCTTGTCGGCTCGACGGTGACCGGACTCCGCTCCGTCACCAACACACTGGCCGTCACCAGCGCACCCGACAACCGGGGAGGCGCCGCGTCCCTGGCGCTGTCCGCCCAGTTCTTCGGCGGCGCGGCGGCGGCCCCCCTCTGGCTGCCGCTCTACCACGCGTACGGAAACCTCGGCTTCGCCGCAGCAGCCATCGCCCCCATCGCCGCGATCATCGTGCTCAGGACAGCGCTGGGGAAGCCGGCGAAGGAGACGACCGGCATCGCAGATCGGGCCGGTCCTCACCCGCACCCCGACGCGATCCGTTGATCGCCCGCCGTATGCAGGCGCCCCCACCCCGTCCGTACCGCTCCCGTAGGCCCCACCCGGCTCACGCCCTGCCGGATGCCTTCCCGCCCTGCCGGATGCCTTCCCGCCCCGTCCGCCGCGGGGAGCACCATCGACCGGGGCGCAGAAGCTGGGTGCAATCTTCCGGATCGGTCAGCGCGGCTCCGTCGGGCGGGCGCCTCGCAGGAACTGTGTCACCGCGGTGCCCACCAGTCCTTCGAGCCGTGCGGGCTCGATCATGCCGCTGTTGAGCATGGACGTGATCCCCAGGACGGTCGCGTAGATGATGAGTCCGATGTCTTCCGGGTCATCCCCTTCCAACTCGCCGCGCTCCTGGCCCTCAGCGATCAGGTCGCCGATCTGGCCGAACGCCGCGGCGGCCGCCTCGGTGACCGCCGCCGCCCCCGGGCGGTGCTTGCTGGAGTTCATCAGCCCGGTCAGCGCCGCGTTCTCGGTCGCGAACCGGACGTAGGCAGACGCGAACGCGTGCAGGCGGGCGGACAGGTCGTCACCGTCGTCGATCCCGTTCACCGCGGCCCGCAGCTTCGAGCCCAGGCGCTTGAAGCCCGACTCGGCGAGGGCGTCGAGCAGCGCGCGCCGGTCCGCGAAGTGGCGTCGGGGCGCCGCGTGACTCACGCCGACGTCTCGTGCCAGGTCCCGCAGGGAGAGCTGCTCGACCCCGTGCGCCCTCAGGCTGCGCTCCGCCGCGTCGAGCAGGTCCGTGCGGAGATTCCCGTGATGGTAGGGCCGCCGCCCGGTGGTGTCAGGCATGGGAGCAGCCTACCCAACCCGATGTTTCCATTGACAACAATGTTGCCAATGCCTACTCTCGCGGCATGTTCCAGATTCCCTCTCGCCGACCTCTCCTCCGTACGGACCTCCACCCACGGTCTCCCCGGCCCCTTCGACGTGCTGGTCAACAACGCAGGTCTCTTTCTGCGGCCGCTCTCCCGGACCGCGGACGGATTCGCATCGCGGTTCCGGACCGCCCGCCCGGACCACTTCCACCTGACGAACCTGCTCCTCCCGCACATCAGGGAGCGGGGCGTCACGGTGGCCTCGCTCGGGCACCGGATCGGATCCCCGGCCTTCTCCGACCTCCGGTGGGAACGAAGGCCCTACCGGCCCAACGGGGCCTGTCGCATTCCCGTTCGACCAACCTCCTGTTCGCCGTCGAGGGTGCCCTGCCCACCCTGCACGCCGCACGGCAGCCCGGTGGCACTACGGCTGTGGGAGGGACCGGCGAAACTGACCGGCTCGCGCTTCCCCCTGGGCGCATCCACGCCCCCGGCCTCGTGAAAGGACCCGTCTCCGTGCTCCGCCCATCGAAAAACGCGCGGAAAAGCCAGCGGAAGAACCCCCGGAATCGGGACGAACTCGCCGTCGTATCCGGTGCCTCGTCGGGCATCGGAGCCGCGACGGCGCAGGCTCTCGCCGCGATGGGCTACCACGTCCTCGCCGGGGTACGCACCGACAGCGAGGCCGACGTCGTCCGGGCCGACGGCATCGAACCGGTCACCTTGGACATCACCGTCCCGGAACACCTCGACGCCCTGGCCCGGCGGATCTCCGACGACCCCGAACGGCGCGTCCTGCGCGTCCTGGTCAACAACGCGGGGATCGAGATCAACGCCCCCGTCGAGGTGCTCCCTCTTGCTCTGTGGCGCGAGCAGTTCGAGGTGAACCTCTTCGGCCACATCGCCGTCATCCAGAAGCTCCTGCCCTTCCTGCGGCGGAGCCGGGGCAGGATCGTCAACATCAGCTCCGTGGGCGGGGTGGCCGCACTGCCCGTCTTCGGGGCGTACGCGGGAACCAAGTTCGCCCTCGAAGCCGCCAGCGACTCCCTGCGCCGTGAGGTCTCGGCGCAGGGAGTGCAGGTGGTCGTCGTCCAGCCCGGCGGCGTCCGGACCGATATGGCCGCCCGCAGCGGCGACCTGTCTCTCGAACTGGCCGCCGCGATGAGCACCGAACACCAGCGTCTCTACAGCCACCTCGTCAACGCGACCGTGGCGTCCAACACAGCCTTTCTCCAACACGCTCTGCCGGCGGCGGAGGCGGGAGCCAAGATCGCCAGGATGGCGACCACGCCCCGCCCGCGCGCTCGCTACACCCTCGGTACGGACGCCGCCTTCATCGTCCCCCTCACACGACACCTCCCGAGCCGGCTGGTGGACGCGATCCTCACCATGAGCCACCGGTCCCGGGCCTCGAAATCCCCTGCGTGACCTTGCGCGTTGCCGAAAGGCCGGCGATCCTGCCAGGGCCACGAGGGCAGCGGACGGGTCTCCACCGCGTCGGCCGTCAGACGTGGTCGCGTCCGCAGTTCGCCAGGGCCAGGCCGGGCGCGCAGAAGGTCGGCGCCCATTCGCCCACGATGCTGCCCCACCGGTCGGCCCGCGCCGTACCGGCGGGCTCGCCCTTGAGCGACCCGTACCACCGCATGGCGGACGGACCGATCGAGACGAACGCCGCCGTGCGGGCGCGGTCGGTCTACAGGCCCTTCGCATGCAGCAGCTTGACGACCATGGCCTTGCCTCCGGGGGCGACGGTGTCGGAATGCGGCCCTTCCCCTCCCCCCTTTGCTCCGTCACAGCGAGCCAGCGATGCGGGCCGCGATCCGCTGGGGCCGGTCGGCCCTGCGCTTGCGGATGGCAGTGCGCAGCAGGGACCGGCGTGCGAAGAATGCGCTGGGCCGGGTGAGGCGCTTCGTGTCAGTTGCCTTCTACCGGTGGTGGTTCTGGGCGGCTGCCCGGTTTCCTTCCGCCGTCGTTGGCCGTGAGCCAGTCGGAGAGTTCGGACATGGCGGCCTTGATCTCGGCGCGGGCGTAGTGGTCGGGGTCCCACCCCGCGTAGAGGGAGATGGTCAGCGGGCGGCCCTCGGCGGCCAGGGGGCGGTCGTACAGGTCGAACTGCGGGTGGTCGACGACGACGCAGACGCCGCGGCCTGCGGCGGCCAGGGCCTGTGCCATCGCCTCAGAGTGTGCTTCGAAGGCCGGGCTCAGAGGGATTCCCTGTTCGTACAGCGCCGTGTCGAGGGCGCGACGTACGGCACTGGTCCGGCTGCTGACGATCACCGGGTGGTTCAGCAGGGCCTCCAGTTCCAGGCCGGTGCCGCTGTCCGCCTCCGGTCCTGCCGCTCCGGCCAGGGGATGCGCCGGAGGCATCTGTACGGTGAGCCGACGTCCCTCGCCGAGCCGCCGGGCTGTCATGCTGCCCGGCGGCGGGCTGGTGGAGATGCCGATGTCGACCTCACCGGCCCGTAGGCGGTCCCAGACCTGATCCGGTTCACATCCTCGGGCGTCGGAGAAAGGGCCGCCGAGTTCGGCGACGAACGGTGCCACGACGTGGGTGATGGTGGAGGCGGGGCAGGCCACACGGAACGGCTGGGAACTCTGCCCGGAGACCGTGCGCAGGAGTTCGGTGCCCCGGGCCGCGCGGAGCGTGAGATCGCGTGCGACGGGGACGAAACGCCGACCGGCCGCTGTGAGCTGCACCCCTGAGGTGGTTCGCCTCAGCAGCTCCGCTCCCAGCTCCCGCTCCAGGGCTCGCAGCTGCCGGGAGACGGATGGCTGCGCCACCCGTACCCGCGCGGCCGCTGCCGTCATCGAACCGGTGTCGACCACAGCGAGAAAGTAGCGCAGTACGCGTAGTTCCATGGCGACTCCGTCATGCCTCGAACGTATGGCAGTGCAGCTTAGAAGGAACTGGACTGTATGGCGAGAGCACCACGAGACTGTGACGGACCGGACAACGTCGTTCGAACGGCACCCGCAGCGTCGCGGTCGGAGGCGGACTGACCCGCCACTACCACCGCCGCGCACAGGCCGACATCCGCCGGTACCGCCGCTCATCCTCCGGAGTTCACCATGCACCAGACCATGCCTTCCCCGGGCCGCCGTCAGGCCAGACGGGCGACCACCGCCTCCTTCATCGGGACCGCCGTGGAGTGGTACGACTTCTACATCTACGGCACCGCAACCGCCCTGGTGTTCGGCAAGGTCTTCTTCCCCGGAGTCAGCCCCGCCGCCGGCACCCTGGCCGCCTTCGCCACCTTCTGGGTCGGCTTCCTCGCCCGTCCCCTCGGCGGCCTGATCTTCGGTCACATCGGCGACCGGGTGGGACGCAAGAACGTCCTGGTGGCCACCTTGATGCTGATGGGCACCGCCACCACACTCATCGGACTGCTGCCCACCTACGCCGCCATCGGCGTCGCCGCACCCATCCTGCTGGTGCTGCTCCGTGCCCTCCAGGGCATCGCAGTCGGCGGCGAGTGGGGCGGTGCCGTGCTGATGGCCACCGAGAACACGGAAAAGGGGCGCCGCGGGCTCGCCGGCATGTGGGTGCAACAGGGATCACCGGCCGGCTCCATCCTGGCCACCCTCGTCTTCATCGCCGTGGGGAACCTGCCCGACGCCGCCTTCATGTCGTGGGGCTGGCGCGTCCCCTTTCTGCTCTCCGCCCTCCTGGTCGCCATCGGACTCGTCATCCGTCTACGGGTCACCGAATCCCCCGAATTCGAGGCCGCCAAGGAGCGACAGGGCGCCACGGCGAAAATCCCCGTGGTCGAACTGTTCCGCACGTCATGGCCGCTGGTCCTCCTCGGCGTCGGCGCCAGCGCGATGGGCATCTCCTCCGCCTACTTCACCAACACCTTCGTCCTGTCCTGGGCCACCAGCGACCTCGGCGTACACCGGCAGACCATGCTCGACATCCTGCTGGTCCTCGCCGTCCTGCAGTTCCTGTGGCAGCCGCTGGCCGCCCTACTCGCCCAGCGGGTGGGCACCGTCCGGCTCATGGCGGGGGCGCTGATCGCCAACATCGTGGTCGCCGTGCCGATGTTCCTGCTGATCGCCACCCGTAACAGCACCCTGATCGGTATCGGGCTCGCCCTCGGCGTGCTGACCGGCTGTAGCTACTACGCCCTGCTCGCCGGCTTCCTGGCCCAGGCTTTCCCCGTCCGGGTGCGCTACACCGGCGTATCGCTCGCCTACCAGCTCTGCAGCACCATCATCGGCGGCTCCACCCCGCTGATCGCTCAGTGGCTCCTCACCCGCGGAGGGGGGCACTGGCCGGTGGTCGGCTACTACATCACGCTTCTGCTGCTCACCACGGTCTGTGTGGTGGCGCTGGCCCGCCACCGGACCGCACACGATGACTCGCCCACGACCGAGGAGCGTGCGGCCGAGGAACGACCGACCGTCGCCTGACCCCGCCGCACCACCCCGCCTCCACGAGGACCCTCATGCACCTGGACGCACTGTTCATCAACGGCCGCTTCACCACACTGGATCAGGACCGGCCCACCGCCCACACCCTGGGAGTCATCGACGGCCGAGTGGCCGGCCTCGACGACGACCTCGCCGGATGCACCTCCGAGCGTGTCCACGACCTGCACGGTGCGCCTGCCGTTCCCGGCTTCAACGACGCCCACCACCACCTGAGCATGCGCGGCCGCCGACTGCTCCAGCTCGACCTGCATGCCCGGGCCGCCCCAACCCTCGATGCCTTGTACACCGCCGTACGCGAACGGGCGGCCCGCCTCGGACCCGATGAGTGGCTCTTCGGAGCCGGGTACGACCAGAACAAGATCGGCGCCCATCCGACGGCCGAGGCCCTGGACAGAGCTGCCGACGGGCGCCCCGTGTGGCTGGAGCACGTCTCCTGCCACATGGGCGTGGCCAGCACAGCGGCCTTCGTTCGCGCCGGGTTCAGCGGCCGGAGGGGCGTCCCCGACCTCGACGGCGGCCACGTCGAACGCGACGCCGATGGCCGGGCCACCGGCCTCCTCAAGGAAACGGCACAGCACCTGGTGACGCGCGCCTTCCGTCCCGCTCCCATCGACTCGATCGTCGAGGCCATCCGGGCCGGGAACGCCCAGGGGATCACGGAAGGCATCACCAGTCTCACCGAGCCCGGCATCGGAGCACCCGAGCACGTCGGCCACGGCCCCGCCGACCTGCACGCCTTCCACCGCGCGGTGGAGGAGGGCGCCTTGGCCATCCGCACCACGGTGATGCCCTACCTGACCGCTCTGCACGACGCGGGACCGGCCGGCGGCGGCGAGACCTGGTTCGGACTCGACACCGGTCTGCGCACCGGATTCGGCGACGACCGTCTGAAGATCGGGGCCACAAAGATAGCCACGGACGGCTCGCTCATCGGACGCTCCGCCCACATGTGCTGCGGCTACGAGGACGACCCCGACAACTCCGGTTTTCTCCAGTTCGACGAGGAGTGGCTGCACCACTCGATCGCCGAGGCACACCGGTGCAGCTGGCAGGTCGCCGCGCACGCCATCGGGGACGCAGCCATCGGCGTCGTCCTGGACGCATTCGAGGCAGCCCAGAAAGCCCATCCCCGTGCGGACGCGCGCCACCGCATCGAGCACTTCGCCGTCGCCTCCGACCGGCAGGTCCGCCGGCTGGCGGCTCTCGGCGTCATTCCCGTACCGCAGGGTCGATTCATCTCCGAGATCGGTGACGGCATGATCACCGCCCTGGGACCCGAGCGCGCCGAACGCTGCTACCGCATGCGCAGCCTCCTCGACGCCGACGCGGTCCTGCCCGGCAGCAGCGACGCCCCAGTGGCACATGGCAGCCCGCTGCTCGGCATCCACGACATGGTCAACCGGCGCACCGCCGACGGCGTGCCCCTGGCTCCCGCCGAGGCCATCACCGCCGAACAGGCCCTGTACGCCTACACGGTGGGATCGGCCTACGCCGAACACGCCGAACACCGGAAGGGCCGACTCTCCCGTGGCATGCTCGCGGACTTCACCGTCCTCTCGGACGATCTGCTCACCGTGGCCCCGGACCGCATCAACACGCTCTCGGTCGGAGCGACAGTGATCGGCGGAGGAGTTGTCCACAACACCGGGGCGCTGACCGGCTGACCACGCGGCAGCTCCGGTCGTGCGCGCGGGTCCGGACGCCGGACCCGCGCGCACGACCGCGACGTCCGTTTCCTGCACTCAAGCGTGACGGGCGTAGGAGCCGAGGCGCTCGGCCAGCGCGGTGACGAGGTCGCGCAGTTCCTCGGGGCGCTCGATGACGAACGGCCGGTCGAGTGAGGCGAGTACGGGAGGCAGCCAATCGAGTCGCTCCGCCCGCAGTTCGACCCGCAGCCAGCGCTCGGCCGCCCGCTCCTCGCCTCCCGTGGGCGCGTACTCCTCCAGGCTCGCGACGCTGGGGGGCAGGTGGGTGCGGATCTGCTCGGCTGTGCCGTGGATCCGCAAGGTCACCTCGTGCCGGTACTCGGCCGTGGCGAACCCTGACAACACGCGCTGCTCCGGACTGGGTCCCACGGGTGCCTCGAACGAGCCGGGCAGGGTCCGCGCGTCCGTGATGCGATCGAGCCGAAAGGTTCGGTCCTCGCCGATCTCGGGGTCCTTTCCCGTGACGTACCACCGGCCCGCATGGGCGACGATTCCGTACGCGTGCAGTGTGCGTTCGCTGCGCCGCCCGTCACGGTCGGTGTAGCGGATCGAGACAGGGTGGCGGTGGCGCACCGCATCAGCGGTGGTGAGCAGGATCCCGGCGTCCGGGGTGTCGAACTCGCCGGGCTGCTCCGTGAAGGCGAGAGCTTCCAGGAGGGTGTCGAGCCGGCGGGCGATGTGCTTGGGCAGCACCCGCCGGATCTTCGCCGATGCCGTCTCGCTTGCCGTGCGCTCCGTCGTCGTCAGACCTGCCCGCCGGCCCGCGACCAGACCGAGCAGCACGGCCAGCGCCTCGTCGTCGCTGAACATGAGCGGAGGCAGGCGGTATCCGGGAGCCAACCGGTACCCGCCGTAGCGGCCGCGGACCGATTCCACGGGCATGTCGAGGTCGATCAGCTGGTCCACATACCGTCGCACGGTGCGCCCTTCGACGCCGAGCCGGTCGGCGAGTTCGGCCACGGTCCTGATGCCGCCCGACTGCAGCAGCTCCAGGAGTGTCAGCACGCGGCCGGTGGGTCGAGACATGTCCACAACCTATCGCGGATACAGGACCGATTCTGTCCACTATTCCCTCTAGCTTGGGCTGTGCACGCCCCCGGCACAGCCCAAGGAGATTCCCATGGACTTCGTCTCGATCCGTATCATCACCAGCGACGTAGCGCGCCTCGTCGCGTTCTACGAGCGCGCCACAGGAGTGCAGGCGATGTGGGCCAACGAGGACTTCGCCGAACTCAGGACTCACAGCGCCACCCTCGCGATCGGCGGCACCCGCACGGTGCCGCTGTTCGCCCCGGGCTCCGCCCGTCCGGCTGACAACCACAGCGTGATCACCGAGTTCCTCGTCGACGACGTGGACCGCGTTCACCGGAGCCTGACCGGCCTCGTCACCGACTTCGTCGCCGGGCCCACCACGATGCCCTGGGGCAATCGGTCGCTGCTGTTCCGCGACCCCGACGGCAACCTCGTCAACTTCTTCACCCCCGTCACCCCGGCGGCCATCGAGAAGTTCGCACGCTGACACCACGGGCAATAGCCCCGAGGCGCCACACCGGACAGCCGAGCAGCAAGGTCAGCGCACCGAACTGGAACGCGACGGTGAGGGCATCGTGCACGCAGTGGTTCTTCAGCCCGGTGAGAGCCTGGGGCTGGTGCTTGGTACCTTCGCCGCCGTCACCGGCCCCGATGACCGTGACAGCCGAGGCGCACCGTAGATCGGCCTGTCGGCGGCTTCGGAGGAGCGGAGCTCGTCGCTTACGGTGCTGTTTTCGTTGTCCGGCCGGCGCGAGCGGTGTCGGTGCCGAGGAGTCCCTCGTCGGTGAAGTCCGTCGGTAGCGACGCGTTGGGGTGGATCAGTCGTTGCACCCGTGCGGGAACGTTGAATCCGATGAGCAGGATGACGACGAAGGTCAGCGAGAACGAGAGCGTGGACAGAGCCACACCGAGCGAGAAATTCTCGGCGATGGCGGCACCGAGCACGGGAGCGATCGCACCGCCGAGGGCCCCGACGTTGTAGGTGAAGCCCAGGCCGGCGGCGCGCTGCTCGGTCGGGAAGAACCCGCCGATCCACTTGGGGAGGAGACCGGAGATGCCCTGCCCGAACAACTGCTGGAGGAACAGCAGCGCTCCGAGGACGGCGAGTTGGGTTCCGCCGATCGCGAACACGGGGAAGATGAGGAACTGCGACAGGATGAGGCTGCCCACGTACGCCCGGCGGGTGCCGAACCTGTCGCCGGTGAATCCAGCAACGCAGCAGCCGACGGCCGCGCCGAACCCGGCGAAGGAGACCACTCCTGAGATCTGGGCGGGGTCGTAGTTCAGTTCGGATGCCGCGTAGGTCGGCAGCAGGGCCTGGATGGGCCATGAGTAGAGGAAGGCTGCCAGGACGGTCATCGTCACCGCGAGGATGAGCGGCCACCGGCGCCCGCCGAACTGCACCATGTAAGAGATGAACACCGCAGCGATGAGGATCGCGGAGCCGACCACAGCGGGGCCGTTCATCCGGCCGGTGAAGATGAGCGTGAGCAGCACCATCACGACGGTCGCCGTGGCCGTGTTGACGGCCCGGAGCCTCCCCTTGAACAGTACGGCGAAGACGTTCGGCGCGGCGTCGGCGTCCGGCGCCGAGCTGCGGCGCCGAGCCTGCTCCCAGTCCTCGGGCTCGGGCAGGCTCCGGCGCAGCCACAGGGTGAGGGCGATCGGGGCGAGCCCGATGAGGAACAGCGCGCGCCAGCCGTACTCCGGCACGACGAACCGGAAGACCTGGCCGGCGAGCACGGTGCCGATGGCGGCGCCTGAGATGAGGAAGCCGCTCGCCTTGTTCTTGAGGCGTTGCGGCCACGCCTCGATGACGTAGGTGGAGCTCGCGCCGTACTCGCCTGCCATGCCGAGGCCGATGACGAGCCGGGCGGCGAACAGGGTTCCGTAGGAGGGGGCGACGGCGCAGGCGAGGGAGCCGAGCGAGAACAACAGGATGCTCGTGATCATCGCGGCTTTGCGGCCGAACCGGTCGCCGATCGCACCGATGGCGAGGCCGCCGAACCACCGGCTGACGAACGCGGCGGAGACGAGGCTCGCCGCTTGGACACCGGTGAGTCCGAACTCCTCCGAGATGTCCGTGAGTACGAGGGTGATGAGCACGAAATCGAAGCCGTCGAGCATGTAGCCCAGCCACGAGGCGCCGAACATCTTCCACTGGCGGCGGGAGACTTCCCGGTACCAGGGCACTGCGGACGAAGAGGGTTGGGTCATGATGACTCCGCACTTCACTGTGTGGGTGGTCGGTTCCGCCGGCCTGCCGGCCGACCGGTCAGACGTTGACGGGGGTGAGGAGGCCGGTGCCCAGACGCAGGGCGACGACGTTGCGGACGGCGAGGTCGGCCATGGCCTCGCGTGTCTCCTGTGTCGCGGAGCCGAGGTGTGGTGCGAGGGTGACGTTCTCCAGCTCTGCGAGTCCCGGGGCGAGCAGCGGCTCGTGCTCGTAGACGTCCAGTCCCGCGGCGGCGATGGTGCCGGCGCGCAGTGCGTCGACGAGTGCCGCCTCGTCGACGACGGGGCCGCGCGATGTGTTGATGAGCACCGCGGTTCTCTTCATCGACCTCAGGCGGGCTGCGTCGACCAGATGCCGAGTGTCTTCGGTGAGCGGGCAGTGCAGGGAGATGACGTCGGATTCGGCGAACAGCCGGTCCAGACTGGTCCACTCGACGGCTGGGTCGGTGCGCGGGCGGCGGGAGGTGGACACGATGGTCATCCCGAAGGCTCGGGCGCGGTGAGCGACTGCCTCGCCGATGCGTCCGTAGCCGACGATGCCCAGGCGTTTCCCGGCGAGCGAGGTACCCCACATGAAGTCGAAGGCCCACGACCACGGTTCTCCACCGCGGATCAGCCGGTCGCCCTCGGTCACCCTGCGGGTGGTGTCGAGGAGGAGCGCCATGGTGATGTCGGCCGTGGCGTCGGTGAGGACGTCCGGGGTATTCGTCACCGTGATACCGGCCGCGGTCGCCGCGGCGACGTCGATGTTGTTGTATCCGACGCCGACGTTCGCGACGAGCCGCGTTCCGGCTTCGCGCAGCGCGGCCAGGGCTTCGGCGCCGACGGGGTCGGTGATGGTGACGATGACCGCGTCGATACCGGTCAGTGCGGTCATGCCGGACACGCTCTCGACGGGGACGAGGTCGACGCCCAGGTCCTTGAGCCCGGTCACGGAAGCGGAGGGCAACGCGACGGTGGAGGCGACCCGGAACGTCATGAGACCACCACCGACGGCGCCCGCAGGATGGTGCGGGCCTCGGTGCCGAGCTGCTTCCACGCGCCGTACAGCATCTCGATGTCGATGCCCAGGGAGAAGTGGCGAAAGCCCCGCGCGCACAGGTCGCTGAAGTCGCCGAGTTCGGCGAGTTCGATCCTGGCCGGCACGCCGGTACGGTCGCAGGCGTCGAACAGTTCGTCGCGGGCCCGGTCGATCTCGGAAGTGGTACCGCCGGAGCTCATCCGGAAGTCCGTCGGCCCCCACTGCACGAAGTCGACGCCCGGGACCGACAGCAGGGAGTCGAGGTCCTCGAAGCTTTCCCGCTTCTCGACCATGACGCCGACGACGGTCCCGGCCACGCTCGCGATGTACTCCTGGCCGCCGCCGTAGTCGGGGCGGGCGTTGCGGCGGGCCGCGGCACCGTACGTACCACCATGTTCCGGGGTGTCCGGGCGGACGGACGCGACCGCCCTCTCCACGTCCTGCCGGGTTCGCATGTCCGCGAACAGGATGCCTCCGAAGCCCGACCCGACGGCGCGCTGGGCCAGGTAGTGGGCATGCTCGTAGTCGAGTTTGATCATCGTGCCCAGCCCGTACAGCTCTGCGGCGCGGCCGATGTTGTCGAGGTCGTGGAGGGTGAAGGCGTTGTACTCGGCCAGGAACTCGACGTAGTCGAACACTCCGGTCTGCCCGACCGCTTCGGTGACCGCCGGGTCCGGCAGGAACACACGGGTCGCGATGGTCGGTGATCCGGCGGAGAACTTGTCCCGGATGGGGTTGGGGCGCATGAGTCGGTACCTCTCGTCGGTGGGTGCGTGTCGCGGCGGCACGCTGCGGGCGGTGCCGTACGCGTGCCTGGAGGCACTGTGCGGGCAGCGTCAGCAGCTGCGCGGCGCGGACGTCGTCACCCGGGTATCCGCCGGTCACCGTGCCTGTGCGGCCCGGCCGGCGGCTTACGGTCGAGAGCGTACGAACCCGATCCGGCGCGTAGCGCGCACCGGCGAAATTTCGCGTGTTCTTTCGCAGGCGGCGTGGAAAACTCAGTCTGTACGCATGGTGGAGCCGCGTACCACGAGGCTCGGCTCGACCCGGTGCACGCCTGGCTGCGGGTCGCCGTCGATGGCCCGGAGCAGCAGTCCCGCGGAGAGCCTGCCGAGCTGTTCGAGGTGCATGTCGACCGACGTGAGCGTCGGCCGCGTCGACTCGGCCATGGCGAGCCAGTTGTCGTGCCCGATCACGCGGGCCCGTCCGGGCACGTCCCACTTGAGGTCGCGCAGTACGTCGAGTACTCCACGCGCGATCTGGTCGTTCCCGCAGAGGAAGCCGTCGACGTCGGGCGCGCGCTCGGTCATCGCCCGCGCAGCGGTGCGGCCCCACGTTTCGGAGTACGTGCCGGTGTGGACGATCCCGCCGACGATCTCCACGCCCGCCGCGGCAAGGTGCCTGCGGGCGGCGTTCGACCGCTGTGCCGTCGCGCGGACACGGGGGTCACCCGCGATGATCCCGACCTTGGTGGCCCCTGCGTGCACAAGATGCTCAGCGGCCAGGGCGCCGGCCTGCTCGTGACCGGCGTCCACGGAGGTGTCCTCGGGCGCGCTGGAAGGCGCATACGCGTAGACCAGCGGAACATCGAACATGCTCCCGAGGCTGGCCCGCTCCGAGGAGACGCTGCCCAGCACGATGATTCCGTCGACATGCCGGTCGACCAAGGCCCGCAGGTGGTGACGCTCCCGAAGGGAATCGCCCCGCGCGTCGCACATCACGATCGAGACCGCGCCGAGTCCGAAGGCGTCCTCCGCTCCCATCATGATCGGCAGAGCGAACCTTCCGGCGAGGTCGCTCGCGATGATGCCGACCGTGCCACCGAGCTTGAAGCGGCGGACACCGTGCCGGGGAACGTAGCCAAGGCGCTCCGCTGCCGCCACGACACGTGCCCGGGTGCCGGGGCTGACGCGCGGGCGGTCATTGAGCGCTTTCGATGCCGTCGCGGCCGACACACCGGCGGCTGCGGCGACGTCCGCGAGAGAAGCGGCGCGGGGCATGGCGTCAGCCTTCCGTTCATGTCGCTGCGAAAACTGGAGGAAAGGGTTGCGCAGATTATCGCAGCGGCCTTTCATCAACGCCGACCATCGCGGTGCCCGGACAACCGGGTTCGAGAAGAGTGCCGACCACGGCTGGGCCGTGCTCCGGTTCTTGGACCCCACGGACAGGGCTCCATTCGGAGACGTACCGTAATGCCACCACGCCGGAGTCCTTGATGCCCCGCGCGCGGGCTGCGGGCCCGACCGCTGAGCCGGGCCGAGCAGCACTGGACGCGGGCGGGCAGGTGATCGTGGAGATCGACGGAATCCTCGTCCTGGCCCACTCGAAGGCGCAGGGCGCCACCACGACCTGGAAGAAATCCCTTCGGCCGCCACCTGGCGGACCAAGTCGCTCTGTCAGAGCGGGATGAACGTATCCATCACCGCAACGTTGGGTACGAAGCGGCACGGCCGGCCCGGGTCAAGAGAATGCCGCCGGGACGAGACCGCGGTGAGAACCGACAGGAGAGCTGTGGGACTTTCGAACCGCCCGGGTGGGCCCCGCATTTGCCTGGCTCCGGCAGCGTGGCCGAAGGCGCCGCAGTGAGCCGTTCACGCGTCCGCCGCATCCTGCCCGTTGAGAGCGCGCCTGGCGCCGCCCCCGGTCCTGGACGTCCCCACGTCAAGCTTTCGTCTGCGTCGGCGCCTGCTGGCTCAGCCTGGCTGTTCGGGCTGCCTTCATCTGTAGTGGTCTCGTCGTCGATGACGATCACATCCGCGACTACCGCCTCCCGGGCGGGATGTCGATCATGAGGAAGCCGGGGTGGGCGGCCGATTCGACATCGTCGAAGGAACGAGCGCAATCATGGCCGAGTACGCCAACGCGTTCCTCTACGCGGACCGGGGAGTGCGGCCCAACCACACCGAGTTCCGCGGACCGCTCCCCGCCATCGGCCGCATGATCAACCCGCCCCAATCCGCCACAACAGGGCGATAGGCAGGCCGAAATACTGTCGCGGACAGCTAGCGCGAGTGCCTCGCCGATCGTGCCTCCTCACTTACGGGCGTCGAGGCGCCGGGCCGACCACCCTCCCCCGCACGCCGTGGCCGGCGCGTCCACCCCGAGTCCGCCCGACGTGTCTCCCGCCGCGAGCAGGTGGACAGACCAGAAGGCCGCTGCTCCAGGCAGCGCACGCGGACGAGCTCCTCGACCCACGCGCGCTGGCCCCGCCTGACAGGGAAACACTCGTCGCGCCGAATTCGGGGAGATCTCAGGCTGCCGCGAGACATCGACACCACCCAGTGAATCTGGACCGTACGCCGTCAGCCCCCTCGTCGCGCAGCGCATCATGTCCGCCGACTCCAGTCCGAACGCCCGCCGGTCCACAGGCTCACGCGGCGGACGCATCTCCACCGCCGCCCTGCGCGACGCCACCCACTGGGACACCGTGGTCACCAAGCTCGGCTACGAACATCCGCGCCTCCACGGCCTCCGGCACACCGCGCTCGCCACCGGGCCCCGTCATCATGACCCGTTGACACGGTCAAGGACGTCGGTCCTCCATCGGTCCTCCAGTTGGTCCCCAACTGGTCCCCGACAACGATCAAGGGCCGGTCTCGGATTGCTCCGAAACCGGCCCTGATCTGCGACTGTCTCCAGTCGGGACGACAGGATTTGAACCTGCGACCCCTTGACCCCCAGTCAAGTGCGCTACCAAGCTGCGCCACGTCCCGCCGCGTTTCCCCCCGGTTGTCCCGGGCGGCCGCGCAGGACAAACATTACCTCACTCCGAGGACCGTATCGACGCGCGTGCCTGTTGGGCGCGGGCGGCCAGCCCCTCGGCTCCGCAGGTCATCGCCTGCTTCTGGGCACGGGCCAGCTCCCGGTGCGATCCGATCGCGATCCCGTAGTCGACCCGGGCGAGGGCGTGCTCATAGGCGGAGGAGGACTTCTCCAGGTGGCCCACCGCCTCGGCGAGCAGTTGCGCGGAGCGCTCCGGGGGCGCGAAGAGGGCGACGCAGCGCAGGGCCTCGCCCAGGGCGGTGGGGGTGCCGAGCCGTTCGGCGTGCACCCGGTTGCGGGCGGCGAGATGCGCCGCGCGGGCCGGGTCGTCCTCGGCCAGGGCGCGGGCCAGGTCACCGGCCCAGGGAGCCCAGATGCCGTTGTGGCGTTCGCGCGGCTCCAGTGCGGCGCCCGCCGCTTCGAGCTCGGCGATGGCCTCCTCCTTGCGGCCCTCGGCCAGCAGCAGGCGGCCCCGCACGCACGGTCCGTCCGGCAGCACCATGGCGCTGGGGTAGGGCGGGCCGAAGTGGTACCGGTCGGCGATCTTGCGGGCCTCGTCGGTGCGGCCTCGGGCCAGCAGGGTGTCGATGAGCAGGCAGGCCGCGTCCCAGTGCACGGGCAGTCCGGAGCCGACACGGTCGGCGAGGCGGAGCCCTTCGCGCAGGAAGCCCTCGGCCTCGGCGAGGCGGCCGCGACGGCGGTGGACCATGCCGAGCAGGGTGTGGGCGAACGCCAGGTGGGCGCCGCTCCAGCCGGAGATCTCGAAGGCCCGGACCGCTTCGCCGAAGAGGCTCTCGGCGCGGTCCAGCTGGTCGACGAAGGTGTAGGTGATGCCGACCATGGTGGGCAGTTCGAAGCCCCACTCGGAGTCGGTCCAGCCGAGACCCCGGGCGGGGCTGCCGTCGACCAGGGCGCGTTCGCAGAGGTCGACGATGAGCTGGGCGTTCTCACCGCGCAGCATGGCGTCGAAGGCCCGCAGGGTGAGCAGCGCGCGCTCCCCGTTGTCGCGGCCCTTCAGGTGGTCGGCGTTGCGGGTGAGCCGGCGGGAGCGGGCCGGCCCGTCGTCCTCGGCGGCCTGCATGCCCTCCCACATGAAGTGCGCCGCCTGCAGCCGCATCAGCCCGGGGCCGGGCGCGGTGCGCGCGGCCTCGGCGGCCAGCGACAGCGCCGCGTCCTTGAGCTGGTTGTTGTGGGCGAGCGCGGCGGCGAGCCGGAAGGTGGCGTCGATCCGCAGTCCGTCGTCGAGCCCCGGCATGTCCAGGGCGGCGCGCAGGTGCTGGACCGTGGTGGGCGGGGAGCTGAGCAGCGTCGCGCAGCCCAGCTCGTAGAGGAGGACGGCACGGTCCTTGGGGCGCGGCGGCTCCTCCAGGGCCCGCTCAAGACAGCGCCGGGCCGCTTCGGGCGCGCCGACGGCGAGGTGCTGGCCGGCGGCTTCGCGCAGCTGCGCGACCAGTTCCTGGTCGTCGTCCGGGTGGACCTCCAGCAGGTGCCGGGAGGCCGCGGCGGCGCCGAGACCGGCCCGGGTGATCGCCCAGGCGGCGCGCCCGTGCATGGCGGTGCGGGTGGCCGGCGGGATCGAGCGGTAGACGGCGGTCGCGATCAGCGGGTGGACGAACTCCAGCGGGTCGAAGCCGCTGACGATACGGGCGTCGCGCAGCCGGGCCGTGCAGTCGGCGGCCTCCGCCGAACTCATTCCGGCGAGGGTGGCGGCCAGCTCCTGGGAGATGTCGGTGCCGAGCACCGCGGCGGCCCAGGCGAACCGGTTGGCGTTCGTGCCGAGCCGCTCCAGCCGGGCGACGAGCCCGCTGCCCCGCGCGGACGCGCCCAGCTCGCGCAGTTCGCCGGCCGATTCCTCCACGGGCGGCAGTTCGCGGTCCTGGACCTTGGCGACCAGCTCGACCGCCTCGTACGGATTGCCTCCGGTGACCGCCCATACCTCGCGGCAGAACGGGTCGTCGGCGTGGTCGCCGAGGCCCGCGCGGACCAGTACGGCGGTGGCGTCGGGCGTCAGGGCCCGCAGGGCGACCCGGGTCACCGTGCCCTGGCCGCCGGAGCCGCGCTCGGCCTCGCGGTCGGCGATGTAGTTGGCGTCGCGTTCGGCCAGTTCCTGCGGGCGGTGCGCCTGGACGACCAGGACCGGGAGTTCGCCGAGGCGAGCGGTGAACGAGGCCAGCCAGGCGAGGGATTCGCCGTCGGCCCAGTGCGCGTCGTCCACGATGAGCAGCAGCGGCCGGTGGCTGAGCCGGGACGCGAGCCGGCCGACGACGAAGTCCAGCCCGTCGCGCACACCTTGCGGGTCGGGCTGCGGGCCGCTCGGCTCGGCGAGTCCCAGGGCCGGCGCGGTGGTCTCGTACCAGTCGCCGAACAGCGCCCGGGTCTCGTCGGGCGGGAACTGGTCGAGCGCGGGCTGCAGCAACTGCCGTACGACGTGGAACGGTACGGAGGTGACGGTCTCGCCGCCACGGGCGGACCAGACGGTGCAGCGGTCGGCGGCCATCGCCTGGATCTCGGCGAGCAGCGCGGTCTTGCCGATCCCCGCCTCTCCGCTGAAGACCAGAAGCCCGCCGACGGCCTGCGCACCGCACAGGGCATCCACCGCCTCGGCAGCGGCGGCGAGTTCCGGTTCACGCTCGTACAACGGACGGGACGGCTTCATGCCCACCCTTCCCAAAGAGGCAGTCTTCTTCGACGGTCGAGCCTAGTCGTGCGCGGGTGCTCGCCGACAGGGTTCGCACGATTCCTTGCAGGTGCGGGGCACAATCGAGTAGTGAACGAGACGCGCAGAGACCGTGATGCCGAGGGCCGGGCGCGCAACGCGCGCCCCCGTGACGGACTGGGACGCCCCCTCCCGTACGGAACACCCGGCGTCGAACGACAGCCGGAGGGGGTCGTCCGCACGCCCGCGGAGACGCTCCGGGAGGCGCAGCGGCTGCTGGACGCGGGGATGCCGTTCCATGCGCACGAGGTCTTCGAGGACGCCTGGAAATCGGGGCCGGAGGACGAGCGCGAGCTCTGGCGCGGGCTGGCCCAGCTCGCGGTGGGGCTGACCCATTCCGCCCGGGGCAACACCGAGGGCGGGGCCCGGCTGCTCCGCCGGGGCGCGGGAGCGCTCGCCCCGTTCGCCGCTTCCGGGCCGCACGGGATCGCGGTCGCCGGACTGTCCGACTGGGCACGGGAATTGGCGGTCCGGGTGGAGTCGGGCCCACCGGTGGACGCGGCGGCCGAGGCGCCCCGCCTGCTGGGGTAGTCCGGCGGGCGGCGCCGGGGCCGGGCCCGAGGGCGGAAGGCCGGGCCGGGCCGGGAGCGGAGGGCCGGGCCGGGAGCGGAAGATCCGGGTCCGGGAACCGGAGGTCCGCGCAGCTACTACGATCCGGCTCCATGAGCACTTCTGACCAGGACCAGCACCGGGACCAGCGCCGGGACGAGCGCGAGACCGGCCGCGAGGACGGACCGAACGACGAACAGTCCGACCAGGACCGGGGCGCCGACGCCCCGATAGCCGACACCGCCGTGGAGACGGGGGCGGAGGGGGCCGAGCTCGACGATGTCCCGGACGGTCAGGGCGGCCAGAGCAGCCAGGATGGTCAGGATGGTCAGGACGGGAAGAGACTCACTCCGCGCCAGGCCCGGCATCTGCGGATCGTCCTCTCCTCGGTGGGCATGGCCGCGATGGCCGTCGTGCTCGGGCTGCGGATCGCGAGCCGCTCGTCGGTACTGGTCGTCGGCGTCTACGGACTCGCGCTCATCCTGTGCGGCGTGATGATCGAGCTGAGCAGGAACGGCCGTACCCGGCTGGCCAGCTGGCTGCTGGGGGCGGGGCTGCTGGCCGCCGTGGGCGCGGACTGGCTGCTGCTTCCCTGAAGCGGCCGCCGGGCGGTCGTGCGGCCGGCCTGCCTCAGATCAGCAGGAGTTGGAGTCCGCCGGCCACCGTCGCACCGATGACGATCCGGTCGAAGACCTTCTGGTTGATCCGGTCGACGCACACGCGGCCCAGGTACGCGCCGGGCAGGACGAACAGCAGCAGACACGCGTCGAGCAGCAGGGAGCGTGCGTCGATCAGGCCGAGGCCCACGCTGAACGGCACCTTGGACACGTTCACGATCAGGAAGAACCAGGCCGAGGTGCCGAGGAAGCCGAGCTTGCGGAAGCCGGCCGAGAGCAGATAGAGCGACATCACCGGGCCGCCGGCGTTGGCGACCATCGTGGTGAACCCGCCGAGAACGCCGTAACCGCGCGCGGCGGTCCGACCGGTGCCGCCCCCGGCCCCGCCCTCGCCACCGCTGTCGGCCCCGGCCCCGGACTCGGTCTCGGCTTCCTTCTCCGTCTTCCGCTCCCCCGCCTCCTGCTCCGCGATCCGGCGACGCCACAGGGTGACGCCCGTCATGAACAGCAGGATCGCGCCGATGGAGGTGCGGACCGCCGCGTCGTCGGCCCACAGCATGAACAGGGTGCCCGCCACGACGCCCACGGCGACGGCGGGGAACAGCCGGAGCAGGGTGGGCCAGTGGGCGTGACGGCGGTAGACGCGTACGGCGAGGAGATCGCCGGCGATCAGGATCGGGAGCAGCACTCCGGTCGATTCACGGGCCGGGAGTACGGCCGCGAAGACCGCGAGGCTGATCGTATTGGCACCGCTGACGGCTGTCTTGGAGAAGCCGACGAGGGTGGATGCCGCCGCGAGTACGGCCAGTTGCCAGAGGCTGATGGTGTCCATGTCGGGAAAGATGGTAAGCACAACGGTTTCGGCCGACGCCCGGAGGCTCTCACTCCGGCTCCCGCCCCCCTCGATGAGCGTTTGATCGATTGAGCCTGCATGTGATCGATCTCTTGACCCTCTTCGATCAGTCGATCAGGATTCCCGGATGACCACCTCCGCTGCCGCCCTCTTCGGACTGCCCCCGGAAGACCGTGCGTCGAGCCCGTACACCGGATACACCCGAGCCCACTGGGAGGCGGCTGCCGACGGGATGCTGGACGCCGCCTGGAAGTGGGCCACGCCGGGCGGCGCCCGGCTCGACCTGCCCGGGCCCCCGTCGCACTCGGGTGTCCGCTCCGACGGCCTGGAGGGGTACGCGCGTACGTTCCTGGCGGCGGGCTTCCGGGTCGCGGGGGCGGGCGGGAAGGATCCGAACGGTCTGCTGGAGCGGTACGCGGACGGACTCGACGCCGGTACGCGGACACCGGGCCGGGACGACGCGGAGTCCTGGCCGCTGATCCTGGACCACGATGTGCAGGGCCAGCCCATGGTGGAGTCCGCGTCGGTGGCCCTCGGGCTGCGGCTCACCCGGCCCTGGCTCTGGGACCGGCTGTCGTCCGACGTACGGGACCGGGCGGAGCACTGGCTGCGGGGCGCGCTGCGGCACGTTCCGGCGGGCAACAACTGGTACCTCTTCCCGTACACCGTCGCCGGGTTCCTGGAGTCGGTGGGCCGGGGCGACGCGGAGACGGCACGGGCCCGGGAGCGGGCGCTGGAGCTGCTGGCGGGCTGGTACCGGGGCGACGGCTGGTACGCCGACGGCGACGGGCGCGCCTTCGACCACTACAACGGCTGGGCGCTGCACCTGTATCCGCTGCTGGACGCCCATCTCGCGGGCGACGCACGGGAGTCGGCGCTCCACGGGGCGCGGCTGCGCGAGCATCTGGAGAGCTTCTCGCTGATGTTCGGCGGCGACGGGGCCCCACTGCACTTCGGGCGTTCGCTGACCTACCGGTTCGCGGCGAGCGCGGGTGTGGGGCTGGGCGCGGTGACCGGGCACACGCCGCTCGCCCCGGGGGTGTCGCGACGGGTGGTCAGCGGGTCGCTGCGGTACTTCCTGGAGCGCGGCGCGGTCGGGAACGACGGGCTGCTGAGCCTTGGCTGGCACGGCCCGCACGCGGCGACGCTGCAGACCTATTCCGGTCCCGCGTCCCCTTATTGGGCGTCGAAGGCGTTCGTGGCTCTGCTGGCCCCGGCCGAGCATCCTTTGTGGGCGTCGCCGGAGGAGGAGGCTCCGAGCGAGGGCCCCGACCGGGTGCTGTCCGTACCGGCGGCGGGCCTTCTGCTGCAGTCGACGCGGGCGGACGGTGTGGTGCGGCTGCACAACCACGGCAGCGACCATGTCCGCCCGGACGAGGGCGAGTCGGCGGCCGACGAGGACCCGCACTACGCGCGGCTCGCGTACTCCACCGTGACCGGGCCGACCTCCGCGGCGAACCCGGCGGACAACCATCTGTCGCTGACGGTCGGCGGGGCGCGCAGCGCTCGGCGGCGCATCCGTCCGCTCGGGGCCGGGCACGGCGACGGCTGGGGCTGGGCGGCCTCCTGGCACCTGCCGGTGTTCCCGGCGGGCCCGTCCACCGTTCCCGGGCTGCGGGTGGAGAGCGTGACCGTGGCGCGGGGCCGCCACGAGCTGCGGGTGCACCGGGTGCTGGGCGCGCCGGACGGGGCGCGGGCGGAGCTGACGGGCTGGGCGACCGACCCCGGCGGCCCGGTGCGCTCGCGGTTGCGGGGGCTGCAGGGCTGGGAGGCGCCCGAGGACGTACGGGCCCCGCAGGGAACGGCGTTCGCGCCCTGGGCGACCGTGCCCCGGCTCGCCGCCGAGGTGACCGGCACGGTGGTCCTGGCGGCGCTGGCGTCCCTCACCGCCGAACCGGAAGCCGCTCCGGACGCCGCACCGGACGCCGCACCGGAAACCGACCCGCTGGACGGGGTGGTGGACCGGGTGGAGGTGGCCGGTGACACGGTCGAGGTGCACTGGGCCGGGGACGGGGCGCGGACGCGGATCACGTTCGGCGGTGCGGCGGTGCCGGCTGTGTCGGCCGTGCCGGTGGTGACCGTGGTGCACGGGCGGCCGGACGTTCCCTGACCGCCGCTGCCCCTGACCGCCGCCGAGCGTCGGCGCCCCGACGGCTACGCGTCCGTACGGATCACCACCATCAGCGTCCGGGGCCCGTGGACGCCCTCCACCCGCTCCAGCTCGATGTCGGAGGTGGCGGACGGCCCGCTGATCAGCGTCGTCGGCCGTTCGGGCACCAGCCGGGCCACCGCCTCGGGCACGCCCACCTCGACCGTGGAGAGGTCGACGACGCACACGTGCAGATCGGGGACGAGGGACAGCGCCCGGCGGCCCTGGCCGGGCGAACCGTCCAGGAAGATCGTGCCGGTCTCGGCGCAGCCGGCGGCCGACGCCGTCACCACGGCGTCCAGGGCGTCGAGTTGTGCGGGCGTGACGTCGGCGTCGTCCTGCCGCACCTCGCCGTCGTACCCGGCGAGCCAGCGCGCGTCGAGCCCGGCCGGCACGCCGATGCGGCGGACGGCGTGCTCCCGCAGGACCTCGCCGACGACCTCGGCGGTGCGGTCGGCGGTACAGGGGTGGACCCGTGCCTTGTAGTCGAGGAGCCGGTCGGTGAACAGGGCGAGGCGTTCGTCGTCGGGCAGGGCGCGGCCGGTGCGGTAGGCGCGCGGGACGACGACGGCGGGCGTCGGGGCCAGCGCGAGGGCGTCGCGGATCCGGCCCAGCACGGTGTCGCGGGCGCTGCCGGCGGCGCTGTTCATGTCGCGTCCTCCTCGTCGTGCCCGCCGCCGGAGGCCGCGGTGTCGTGTTCGCCGGGGGCCGTGGCGTCGGATCCGCCGGTAGCCGTGGCGTCGTGTTCGGCGGCCGCGGCGCGCAGGGCGGCCGTGCCCTCGTCGGAGGCGAACCAGGCGCGGAAGGTCTGCCGGGGCGGGGCCGCGGTGTCGCGGCTGTCGCTCCAGCCGCTCAGCGGCGGAGGCAGCCGCGCGATCGTTCCGTCGCGCCCCGCGATGACACGCCCGAGGCCGGACGCCTTCTGCGCGGTGGTGTAGAGACCCGGGCGGCGCATCACTGCGGCGGCCGCCTTCATCGCCAGCTTCTCCGGTGTGACGCCGGTCTGTTCGGTGTGCTGGTGGCGCAACTCCACCAGCAGCGACGGAATGTCGATCTTCACCGGGCAGGCGTCGAAGCAGGCTCCGCAGAGGCTGGAGGCGTACGGCAGGGAGCTGTTCGGGTCGTCCTTCGCCGCGTGCATCCCGGCCAGTTGCGGGGTGAGGACCGCGCCGATCGGTCCGGGGTAGGTCGATCCGTAGGCGTGGCCGCCGGTCCGCTCGTACACCGGGCAGACGTTGAGGCAGGCGGAGCAGCGGATGCAGTTGAGGGCCGCGCGTCCGATGGCGTCGGCGAGGGCGGCGGTGCGCCCGTTGTCGAGGAGGACCAGATGGAAGTCGCGCGGTCCGTCGCCGGGCGTCGCGCCGGTCCACAGCGAGGTGTAGGGGTTCATCCGCTCCCCCGTGGAGGAGCGGGGCAGGAGCTGGAGGAAGACCTCCAGGTCCTGGTAGCGCGGGATGACCTTCTCGATGCCCATGACGGTGATGAGGGTCTCGGGCAGGGTCAGGCACATGCGGCCGTTGCCCTCGGACTCGACGACGGCCAGCGTGCCGGTCTCGGCGATGCCGAAGTTGGCGCCGGAGACGGCGACCTTCGTGGTCAGGAACTTCTCTCGGAGGTAGCCGCGCGCGGCGGCGGCGAGGTGGGCGGGGACGTTGTCCAGTGCCGGGTCGACGCCGGGGATGTGGTCGAGGAAGATCTGCCGGATCTCGTCCCGGTTGCGGTGGATCGCGGGCACCAGGATGTGCGAGGGCTTGTCGTGGGCGAGCTGCACGATGAGTTCGGCGAGGTCGGTCTCGTACGGGGTGATCCCGACCGACTCCAGGTGCTCGTTGAGTCCGATCTCCTGGGTGGCCATGGACTTGACCTTGATGACCTCGTCGCTGCCGGTGGCCCTCACCAGCCGGGCGACGATCTCGTTGGCCTCGGCGGCGTCGCGGGCCCAGTGGACGGTGCCGCCGCGCTCGGTGACCTTACGCTCCAGCTCTTCGAGCAGTTCGGGCAGCCGGTTCATGGCGTCGGTCTTGATGGCGGAGCCCGCGTCCCGCAGGGCTTCCCAGTCGGGCAGTTCGCCGGTGACGTTCAGCCGTTTGGCGCGGATGGTGCCGGTGGCACGGCCGAGGTTGCGGCGGAGCTGGTCGTTGCCCAGTTCGTCGTGGGCGGCGCGAGGGAAGGCCCGGTCGCCGCGGAGGTTTCCGGTGCCGTACGGCGAGCGGGGCGGCGGGGCGGGCATGCCGAGGAACGTGCTCATACGGAGGCCTCCGTCAGGACGTCGGGCGTGGTGCGGGTCGCGGCGAGGATCCGGGCGAGGTGCAGGGTGCGGGTGCCGGACCGGATCCGGGAGAGCCCGCCGCCGATGTGCATCAGGCAGGAGGAGTCCCCGGCGGTGCACACCTCAGCCCCGGTGGCCGTGATGCTGTCCGTCTTGTCGTGGAGCATCGCGGTGGACGTCTCGGCGTTCTTCAGCGCGAAGGTGCCGCCGAAGCCGCAGCAGGAGTCGGCGCCGGGCAGCTCGACGAGGTCGATGCCCTCGACCGCGCGCAGGAGCTGGAGCGGTTTGTCACCGACGCGGAGCATCCGCAACGAGTGGCAGGTGGGGTGGTACGTCACCCGGTGCGGGAAGTACGCGCCGACCCGGGTGACGCCGAGGACGTCCACGAGGAGTTCGGAGAGCTCGTACGTCTTCGCGGCGACGGTCTCCACTCCGGCGCGGAGCGCGGCGTCCCCGTAGCGGTCGGCGACGATCCGGTGCTGGTGCCGTACGGAACCGGCGCACGAGCCCGACGGCATCACGACCGCCTCGATCGAGGCGTCGCCGAACCCGTCCGCGAAGTTGCGCACCAACGGCACGGGTTCTCGCTGGTAGCCGGTGTTGATGTGCATCTGCCCGCAGCAGGTCTGCCCCGGCGGGAACACCACTTCGTGCCCCAGGCGCGTGAGCAGGATCGCGGTGGCCCGCACCGCGTCGGGGAAGAGCGTGTCTCCCAGACAGGTGGCGAAGAGTCCGATGCGCATGGAGCCTCCCCGGTCGGGTTTACTTGGGATCGATGTTTCTATGGTCGGACCATACTAGGCACGGGCCGCGGAAGGGAACGTCCATGCGTCTGTGACGCCGCGTGTCCGCGGTACGCGGCGTCGCCCGGCGGCCGGATCGCCCTCTCGGGCTCCTACGGTGCGGTGGGCTCGTCCACCAGGGTCCCGTGCAGCCCCCGGATATGCCGTTCCACCAGGTCCGCGGCCTCCCCGCCCTTCCCTTCCCGTACCAGCGCGAGAAGGGCCTCGTGCTCGGCGTTGAGGGCGCGGGCCGTGGCCGGCCAGTCCTCGACGGCTTCCAGGGCGCGCAGGATCAGCGGTCGCACGGACTCGCGTACGGCGGAGGTGAGCGTGGACGTCAGGGCGTTGCCGGAGCTGCGGGCGATGAGCACATGGAAGCGGGTGTCCAGATCGTTGAAGCCGCTGACCCCGATTCCCGGCTCCGCCATGCCCGCCACCAGTTCCTCCGCCGCGTCGAGGTCTTCGTCCGGTGCGTGGCAGGCGGCGGCCTCGAAGCTGGACCGCTCCAGGATCACCCGGGCCTCCAGGACGTCCTGGAGGCTGTAGCTGCCGAGGGCGAAGTGCAGGCGGAGCAGGCGGCCCAGGGCGTCGTCCGGGTTGCGGACGATCCGGGCCCCGGCGTCGGGCCCCCGGCCGGGCTGGGCCACCAGGACGCCGATGGTCTCCAGCACGCGCAGCGCCTCGCGCAGGGCGGAGCGGCTGACGCCGAGCACCGGGGCCAGCTCCCGTTCGGGCGGCAGCCGGTCGCCGGCCCGGAGCTCTCCGGCGACGACCCGTTCCTCGATGCTGCGGAGCACGAGCTCATGGGTGCGGGACTGCTGCACGGGCTGCCATTCGACGGGCATCCGTATCTCCCTGCCTCGGCCGGATCCGGACATGCAGCCTATGTCACACCGGGCATGTGGTCGGACCTCACATCGGACCGTACATGCGTGCAGCGGTGCATGCGTACCGCGTACTGACGACGGCCAACGCGTGAAGGCCCCGTCCGGAGTCCGGACGAGGCCTTGACGCCGGCCGGAAGGGGCCGGTGGGGCGGTGCATGCGGGCACCGCCGGGAAACGGTGCGCGGGTCAGCGGGTGGTGGGGATGTCCCGCCCGTGCTGACGTCCGCGCTGCGGGTCGAAGAGGTTGGCCGCCGCGCCGGACACGACGAGCCCCGCGGCGATCAGGAGGCCGTGACCCACGGCGATGCCGATGCCCAGTGCGGCGAGCCCGACGGCGAGCCACAGCCAGGCGTTGCGGCGGCGGTACTCGCGCGGGGTGCGCGGCGTCCCGTCGGACATCGCCTCGGCGAACCCGGGATCGTCGTGACGCAGCTGCTCCTCGAGTTCACGCAGCCGCTCGTCGTACGTGGGCATGGTGTCTCCCTCCCGGTACGGAAACCCTCTCGGCTCCTGAAGCCCCGGCTCCCCGTACCGCGGCACGGGGCAGGGCCCCCCGGGGCCCTGGACCTCATGGTCGTCCGGAGGGGCCCGCGGGGACCATCGGGGGCAGCACCCATATCCGGGGGTGCGCACCATGCAGACGGGGCGCGCACGCGGCACTCCGGAGAGTGGCCGGGGGCAGCGGCCGCCGGGGCGGCGTGTCCGGGCCGCACGCCCGGGCGGCGGCACGCTTCGCCCCGCGCAGCGGCGATAGTGGAGGCTGTCAGCGCGCCCGCACGACCCGACCTCCGAAGGAGCCGTTCGACCTTGTCCCTGTTCTGGCGGATCTTCCTGCTCAACGCCGCCGTGCTGGTCGCGGCCGGCGCCCTGCTGCTGCTCGGGCCGATCACGATCTCCACCCCGGTCCTGCTGACCGAGGCCATGATCCTGACCGGTGGTATCGCCTTCATGCTCGCGGCCAACGCGGCCCTGCTCCGGCTCGGCCTCTTCCCGCTCCAGCGGGTCACCCGGGCGATGACGACCACCGATCTGCTGCGTCCGAGCCCGCGCCCCGAGGTCGCGGGGCACGGTGAGATCGCCGCGCTGATCGAGACGTTCAACACGATGCTGGACCGGCTGGAGGCCGAGCGCGCCACCAGCAGTGCCCGCGCGCTCTCCGCCCAGGAGGCCGAGCGCCGGCGCGTGGCGCAGGAGCTGCACGACGAGGTCGGGCAGACGCTGACCGCGGTTCTGCTGGAGCTGAAGCGGGTCGCCGACCACGCCCCGGAGCCGCTGCGCGGGGAGCTGCGGCAGGTCCAGGAGATCACCCGGGGGTCGCTCGACGAGATCCGCCGGATCGCCCGCCGGCTGCGGCCCGGGGTGCTGGAGGAGCTGGGCCTGGTCAGCGCGTTGACGGCGCTGATCACCGAGACGCCGACGCCGGACGGGCTGACGATCCGCCGCCAGATGGAGAAGGATCTGCCGGAGCTGGGCGCCGAGGCCGAACTGGTCGTCTACCGGATCGCGCAGGAAGCCCTCACCAACACGGTCCGGCACGCCCGCGCCACCCGGCTCGAACTCTCTCTGCGGCGCAGCGCCTGCGGGGTGGAGCTGCGCATCCGCGACGACGGCCGCGGCCTCGGGGACGCGCCCGAGGGGGCCGGCCTGCGCGGCATGCGCGAGCGCGCCCTGCTGATCGGGGCCGAGGTCTTCCTCGGCCCCGGCCCGCAGGGCGGCACCGAAGTACGTCTCGATGTGCCCGTCCCGAACGGAAGCAAATGACCATGCCCACCTCACCGTCCATCGCCACGCCCGCCCGGGGCGCCGCCGCTCCGACCCGCATCCTGCTGGCGGACGACCACGCCCTGGTGCGTCGCGGCGTCCGGCTGATCCTCGACGGCGAACCGGACCTGACGGTCGTCGCCGAGGCCGGCGACGGTGCCGAGGCCATAGAGATGGCCCGCAGCGAGCAGCCCGATCTGGTCATTCTGGACATCGCGATGCCCCGTCTGACGGGCCTCCAGGCGGCGCGCGAACTGTCCCGGGTCATGCCCGGGCTGCGCATCCTGATGCTCACGATGTACGACAACGAGCAGTACTTCTTCGAGGCGTTGAAGGCCGGGGCGGCCGGGTACGTCCTCAAGTCGGTCGCGGACCGGGACCTGGTGGAGGCCTGCCGGGCGGCGATGCGCGACGAGCCGTTCCTCTACCCGGGCGCGGTGACCGCGCTCATCCGCAACTTCCTGGACCGGGCCAAGGACGGCGAGGACCTGCCGGCGCGGGCCATCACGGAGCGCGAGGAGGAGATCCTCAAGCTGGTCGCCGAGGGCCACTCCTCGAAGGAGATCGCCGAGCTGCTCGTCATCAGCGTCAAGACCGTGGAGCGGCACCGCGCCAACCTGCTCCAGAAGCTCGGGCTGCGCGACCGTCTGGAGCTGACCCGCTACGCGATCCGCGCCGGGCTGATCGAACCCTGACCCGAACGGCGGGTGCGCGGGGCCCCGGCCGAGCGGGGGCGGGCAGTTCATGTGATTCTCACCCGGTCCGCATAGGGTGCCCCCGTGACCCAGATGACCCCGCCCGGCTGGCATCCAGACCCCGGGCACTCAGGCAAAGGCCCCGCTCAGGAACGCTGGTGGGACGGAGCGCAGTGGACCGGCCATGTCCGCGCGTCGCCCGGCGCGGCGCGCCGTCGTGGGATCCGCATCGGCGTCGGCGTGACGGTCGCCGTCGTGGTGCTCGCCGCCATCGGGGGCGGCGTGTATCTGCTGGGCGAGGACGGCAACGACCGGCCGGACACCGCGGCCTCGTCGCCGTCCGCCGCCCCCGACCTGCCTGGCCCGCCGGACGGCGACCGGAAGGACGGCGGAACGGGCGGCGAGGGTGACGGCGGGGAGAACGGCGAAGGCCAGGGGCCCGGCGGGGAGCTTCCGCCGAGCGAGCCGGGCTTCGCCACCGACCTCGCCGCCGGGATCAGCCTCCCGGTGCCCGAGGGGTGGAAGGGAAGGTCCGGGGCGGTCGGCGCCGGAGTGACGACGGGTGAGCACCCCTGCCCCGGCGACACCGCCGAGACCTGCGTACGCGGCGGAGTGTTCTCCGCCCCGGCGGCCGCCATGAAGCTCACCGCCGGGACGCCGGAGGAGGCGGCCAAGAAGGACATCGCCGCCAACGCCGAGGAGTCCTACGGCGGAAAGAGCTACGGGAAGATCGGCTCGCACGAGGAGCTGAAGTCCGAGGCCGTCACGGTGGCGGGCGGCAAGGGCTATGTCGTGCGGTGGAAGGTGGTGACGGAGAAGGGCGACGACGGATACGTGGAATCGCTCGTGTTCCCCTCCCCCACCTCCAAGGACATGCTCGTCGTGGTCCGGTCCGGGTTCGACATCAACAAGGACGCGCCGAAGCTGTCGGTCCTCGACGAGATCACCGGCGGGATCAAGGCCGCGTCCGGTGCCGGTGGAAGCACCGGCGGGGCGGTCTGACACACCGCACACCATCGGCCCGCACCGCACGGAACCGGTGGGCCCGCACCGCACGGAACGGCGGGCCCCGACCTTCCTCGGTCCGGGCCCGCCGTTGTCCGTCGTCCGTCGTCCGTTGCCGCAGACCCGCCGTGCTCAGTCCGTGGCCGTCGCCGGGTCGCTGACCCCGACGGCCCCCGTCTCGACATGACCGGCGAAGCGGCGCAGGAAGACCGGGTCGCCCTCGGCCGTGACGGACACGTCGTACCAGCGCTTGCCCGCCCGCAGGTCCATGGTGCGCGACACCGTGGCGCCGGGCCGCACGGTGACGGTCTGCTCCGCTCCCCCGTACGCCTCGGCGTTGGCGAGGGTGAGGCGGACCTCGGTGTCGCCGGGGTTGGTGAGCGTCAGGTCGAGGTTGCCGCTCCCGTCGTTGTGGCGGGCGGTGACCTCGGGGCCGGCGGTGGAACCCGGGCTCCTGAACGTACGCAGGAAGCCGTTGGGGCCGTGGACGGTGAGGTCGTGGGTGCCGCCGGAGTAGGCGGAGTTCCAGGCGTCCGCCACGGTCCTGCCCGCCTCGGCGGTGTACGTCCACGGGACGTCGGTCCGGTTCGCGGAGGTGACGTAGAACTGCGCACCGGCCGCCGTCCCCGGGCTGAAGGTGAGCGCGATCTTCCCGGTGCCGGTGTCGACGACGGCATCGACGTACGGGGCGTACGGGAGCGGCCGGGCGGGGCGGCCGCCCGGCTCCTGCTTCGGCATCGAGCCGACGGCGGGCGGGGTGGGCCGGTAGTCCGGGTGCCGCTCCCGGTCCGGCGGCTCGTAGGCGTCGGTGTCCGGCAGGTCGCCGGGGGCGGGCTCGGGCCGGGCGAAGTCGAAGGCGGAGGTCAGGTCGCCGCAGACGGCGCGCCGCCACGGCGAGATGTTCGGCTCGCGCACCCCGAAGCGCTGCTCCATGAACCGGAGCACCGAGGTGTGGTCGAAGGTCTCGGAGCACACGTAGCCGCCGGTGCTCCAGGGCGAGACGACCAGCATCGGGACGCGCGGCCCGAGTCCGTAGACACCGGGGCCGTACGAGGAGCCGCCCGCGTACACCTCGGTCGAGGTGTCGGCCGTGGACAGGCCCCGGTCGGCGGAGGTCGGCGGGTGGGGCGGTACGACGTGGTCGAAGAAGCCGTCGTTCTCGTCGTAGGTGATGAACAGGGCGGTGCGGCTCCACACCTCGGGGTCGGACGTCAGCGCGTCGAGCAGCCGCGCGATGTACCAGGCGCCGTAGTTCGAGGGGAAGTTGGAGTGCTCGGTGAAGGCCTCCGGGGCGGCGACCCAGGAGATCTGCGGCAGCTTCCCGTTGCGGACGTCGGCGGCGATCCCGTCGAAGTAGTCGTCGCCGTCGGCCACGTTCGTACCGGTGCGCGCCTTGTCGTACAGCGGGTCGCCGGGCCGGGCGTCGCGGTACCTGTCGAAGTAGAGCAGCGAGTTGTCGCCGTAGTTGCCCCGGTAGGCGTCGTCGATCCAGCCCCAGCCGCCGGGGCCGTCCAGACCGTCGCCGATGTCCTGGTAGATCTTCCAGGAGATCCCGGCCTCCTCCAGCCGTTCGGGGTACGTCGTCCAGCCGTAGCCCCGCTCCTCGTTGCCGAGGACGGGCCCGCCGCCGGTGCCGTCGTTGCCGGTGTGCCCCGACCAGAGGTAGTAGCGGTTGGGGTCGGTGGCCCCGATGAACGAGCAGTGGTAGGCGTCGCACACGGTGAAGCGGTCGGCGAGCGCGTAGTGGAACGGAATGTCGTCCCGGGTCAGGTACGCCATGGTCGTCGGCGTCTTCGCCGGGATCCAGCGGTCGTAACGCCCGTCGTTGTACGCCTGGTGGCCGCCCGCCCAGTCGTGGTTGAGGCCCTGGAGGAACTGCATGCCCAGGTCGTCCGCGGTCGGGTGGAACGGCAGGGTCTCCTTGCCCGCCGCATCGGCCTGGTGCCAGACGGACTTCCCGCTCGGCAGGGTCACGGGCCGCGGGTCGCCGAACCCCCGTACCCCTTTCAACGCACCGAAGTAGTGGTCGAAGGAACGGTTCTCCTGCATCAGGACGACGATGTGCTCGACATCCTCGATCGTCCCGGAAGCACGGTGGGCGGGAATCGCGGCGGCGCGGTCGATGCTGCCCGACAGCGCGGCGAACCCCGCCGTGGCACCGGCTATCTGGAAAAAGCGGCGCCGATTCATATCAGCCATGAGTGAGGGGCCTCTTGAAGTGTGGGGAACAGAAGCGAACAGGATGTTCCAAGAGAACCGAACAGAACGGAAGAGGTCGTGACGCAACGGTTAACGCCGGCCGTACGCACGAAGCGCGCCGTCCGCTCCGGGGCGCCCGGGTACGGTTCCGGCATGCCGTTCTACGTACACGCACAGGACAAGCCGGATGTCGCGGACCAGCTGGCCGAACGCTGCGAGGAGCACTGGTCCTATATGGACCGGTTCGCGGACGGGCTGATATTCCGCGGGCCCACCCTGTCCGACGACGGGGAGGAGCACACGGGCAGCGTCCATGTGGTCGACCTGGCCGACCGGGCGGCGGCGGAGCGGTTCGCGACCGAGGAGCCGTTCTGGAAGGCCGGTCTCTACCAGGAGTACACGGCGGACCCGGTGATGGTGCTGCTGCACCGCGAACCGGTGGCGGACGCCCTGTACACACTCGTCACCGCCCGCTGGTCGCCGCGCACCCGCACGCCGGGCGAGGCCGAACCGTGGCTGTCGGCCGTGGACGCGGACGAGCGGCCGGCCTTCGTGGCAGCGTTGGTCGACGACGACCAGGACCGTACGACGGGATTGGTCGCGGCCGTGCGGGCGCGCCCGGACGAGGCGCGGGGCCTGGTGCGGCCACTGGCGGACCGGCTCGGCGGTGGGCCCGTGCCGCTCACCGCCCAGCGCTGGCAGCGCGGCGGCCGCAACTGAGCGCCCCGGGTCGTGGGGCGCGCGGCGGGCCCGGCCCAGGGCCGGAGTATCAGGCGCTCGGTCTCCAGGTGGAACGGCATCGTCTCGTAGCCGGCCGTGGGGCCCGCTCTGCCCCATGGGGTGAACCCGCCCTGCCTGGTGGGGTCATCGCGCGGGCTACGGCTGGAGCACGGGTTCGCGCAGCTCGCGCAGCAGGTCCACGAGGAGGTCGGGCCGCCCCACGAACGGGGAGTGCCCGGTGCGCCATTCACGTACCTCCGTGCAGCGCGCGGCCATCCTCCGTTGCAGAGCAGGGGCGATGACCCGGTCCCGGCCGCAGACGACGTAGGTGGAGGGGGTGTCCTTCCAGCTGTGGTGCGTCGGGACTCCTCGCCCGCAGCCGGGGGCCTGCGGGCGGAGCAGGGCGACGGCCCGGGCGGCGAGAAGCTCGGAACAGTCGTGGTACAGGACGTCGGCGGCCCGGTCGGGGCGCAGACGCGTCGATCCGTCGGGCTCGGGAACGATCGCGTCCTGAAGGCGCGGGGACGCGCCGCCCAGCGTGGCGGCGCTCTCGCCGGTGTCCGGCACGAAGGCCGTCAGATAGACCAGATGTCCCGCGCCGCGCACGCCGGTGATCACCGAGCCGCCGTAGGAGTGACCGAGCAGGAGCGCAGGCTCCGTCAGCGAGTCGACAACCGCCTGGACCGCCGCGGTGTCAGCAGGCAACGAGCCTCGGTGGAGCTCGGGTACGACGACCTCGACTCCCCCGGCCCGCAGGCGTTCCGCCACCACGTCGAAGTGCTCGGGGCGGTGGTACAGGCCGTGAACGAGTACTACTGCGGGCAGTTGTCCCGCCTCCTCGGGTCGGATGCTGACATACGGCCTCTCGGCCGTACGAGCCGCGGCCGTCGCCCCACACGTAGTGCGTGCCCGGGCGCCTTGCGCAGCTCGGAGGGACGGGAGGAAGGACGTGCCATGACTCCGGTCTTTGACTTCCCTCACAGATCGTCGAGCTCGACCAGCCCGTCCTGGATCGCCCGGGCGAGGAGTGCGGCCTTGGTGGGAGCCTGTCTGCCGCTCATCGCGTACTTGAGCCTGATGTGTTCGAGATGGGTGTTGACCGTGTGCGGGGAGATGCCAAGGCGGCGGCCCACGAAGACCTTGGACTCGGACTGGAACCACTCGATCAGTACCTCCCGCTCCCGGGCCGAAAGGGTCGGTCGGCTGGCGGAGCGGTCCCCCGCCATGGCGCCCGCCAGGGAGGGCGGGGTGTACGCGCGGCCCTCGCCCGCGGTGAGGGTGGCCTCGCGGAGATGCCCCTCGCCCTCGGCCTTGGTCAGATAACTCAGCGCGCCCAACTCCAGGCATTGCAGGACGGTTTCGTCGTCCACACGCATCGAGTAGACGACCACCCGCCGCCCCGCCTCGGTCAGCTTGCGCAGCTCGCTCATCGCCGGGGCCGGTCCGCCCAGGTGCAGATCGAGGATGACCACATCGGCGGAGGCGCCCTCGCCGGTCCAGGCGACCCGGACGTCCTCGCCCGAGGCGGCGACCCGGATCGGCGGGGTACCGGTCGTCAGCCAGTGGGTGACCCCGGCCCTAACCGCGGGATGGTCGTCCACGATGACCGTGCTCAGCTCTGTCTCTTGCGCCATCGCGCCTCCAAGCGCAGGAAGTCCCCGTACCGGCCGTACTCGACCTCGACACGCCCCGTGGACGCGGCGGCCACCTCGGCACGGGCGTCGGCGATCACGGCGACGCGTACCTCCTCCTCGGTGCGCAGCAGACTCACCCTCGCACGACTGTGCGCGGCCGACAACGCCGTCATCAGGGGCCCGGTCAGCTCCTGCCGGACCTGTGCCGGCACCGCCACGGCCGCCCCGCTGATCGCGAAGGAGACGTCCATGCCGCGGCGTTCGGCCACGTCCACGCACGCGGTGACCTCGTGCACCAGGGGGTCGGGCACTTCGTCGTTCTCGGCGAAGAGCCGCCGCAGCTGGGTGGCGGCCAGCGCGCACCGGCGCCGGGTGTCGCTGTCCCCCGGGTCCAGGATTCCGTCGGCGAGATCCGCGAGCAGCGGCAGGGTAGCCCCCAACTGCCCTGCGAACACATTACGTTGATCGTTCCGCCACTGCTGTGCGGTGAGCACCCTGGTGGCCAGCAGATCCCGTTCCTCGGCCACCGCCATCGCCTCCTGACTGCGGCGGCACAGCGCCCCGGTGATCACCAGGACCGCGAGCTGGACCGTAGTCGCTCCGAAGGCGGCGGCCCCGGCCGCGCCCAGAGTCGCCCGGTCCGGCAGTCCCGTGGCGAGCAACAGCGCCGTGCTCGCAGCCAGATGTACGGCGAGCACCATGACCAGGGCCCGAACCCGGTCCAGCAACAGCAGCAGAAAATGCCAGCCCACCAGGCCGAAGGACCAGTCCGGCGCCTGGAGACGGAGGTCGGGGGCGAGCGCCGCCCTGGCGCAGAGGGAGGCGGCGAGCACGAGCAGGGTACCCGCGGCGACGAGCGGGGTGGGCAGGGGCCTGCGCCGGAGCACCCACCAGGCGCAGGCGGCCGGGACACAGGCCATGGTGAGGAAGACGAGCAGGGCAGACCCCCGCCCCTCGGAGTGGTCTTCGAGGACCGTGCGCAGGGACAGGCCGAACTGCAGCACACCGGTGGCGCAGAGCAGGACGATGCGCATGGTCGCGTGGACGTGCTCGGCCGCCGCCCGCTGGTCATGCACGGGGCCACACCATCCGTACGCGGGTCCCCTCGCCGGGCCGTGAGCGAACGGTGGCCTCACCGCCCACGGCTGCCAGGCGCTCGACGACCGAGCTGCGGATGCCCCGGCGGGAGGGCGGCACCTCGGCGGGGTCGAAGCCCACGCCCTCGTCGCACACCAGGACGGTGAGCCGGCCTCCCTCCCGGCGCAGGCTCAGCGCGGCGGTTCCGACGCCCGCGTGCCGTTCCACGTTCACCAGGACCTCGCGCACCGCGCGCACGAAGGCCAGCGCCACCGAGGCGGGCACCGGGGCATCGGGCTCGGCCCGAACGTCGAGGCGCAATCGGCTGCGGCCGAGGGCGGTGCGCAGCGATGCCGTCAGGTTCACCGGGCTGTCCTGGGCGGTGGCCCCGCCCGCGGTTCCGGTAAGCACGGCGAGGTCGCGCCGGGCGTATGCGGCGACCCGGGCCGGATGCGCGTCCTCGCGCACCGCCACCATGAGGAAGGTCGAGGCGGCCGTGTCGTGCAACAGCGCGAGGTACTCCCGTTCCTGCCGGTGCCGCGCCAGGGACACCGCTTCCGTACGCGCGAGCGCCGAGCGGCGGGCCCGCAACTCGTCGAGCCGCTGTCCCGAGCGGCGCAGCAGGACGAAGCCCAGCCGGGCGAGGAGGCATTCGAAGAGCAACCGCGGCAGCAGGGTGCCCAGCCCCTCGCCCCCGACCACGGCCAGGTCCACGGCGAGCAGCCCAGCTGTGACGGGCACGGACACCGCGGGGGACCACTCCCACTGGAGCGTGATCGCCGTGGTGGTCAGCAGGTTGAGCGCCCAGAGGTTCGGCGGCCCGCCGGTCCACTCCTGGGTCGCGCAGACGGCGAGGACCCGTACCACCGCGAAGGCCAGCGAGAGCGCGGGCGCCCTTCCGGTGAGACCCGACCAGAAGTCCACCGCCGAACCGGCGAGCATCAGCGCGAACAGCCCGTAGCCCAGGGGCAGGGAGTCCGCCGGCACCGCGAGAAGACCGAAGACGCTGATGACCAGGACCGCGACGCCCCGCACCGGACCGGCCAGCCGGCGGGCGGAGGCCAGGAAGAGGGACTCGACACCGGGTGGCGGAGCCGCGGCCGCCGGGCCGGGCTCGCGAGGCGTCGGCGCGGGCACCGGACCACCGACCTCCCTGATTGGACCCGGCCCTCCCCGTGGGCCGGTACCGACGACCGCGGACTATATCGAAGCGGTACGACGGCATGGTGCCGCACTCCGGCAGCGCGTGCACTCCGGTCAGTAGGTCGAACACGCGATGTAGGACAGGGCAGTTGCCTGTTAGCTTCGGCGCCCATGTTCCTCGACGCCAGGAGGCGGATTGAGAATGAGAACGAGATCCGGTCGTGCCTGGGCGGCGATGGCCGCGCTGTGCGCGGCCCTGATGATGTCCTTCGGGTTCGCCCCGCAGGCCACCGCCGCTCCCGCCTGGCCGGTCATGAGCAACGGGTCCTCGGGCCCGGACGTCGGTGCCGCGCAGTACCTGCTGCGCAGCCACGGCCACGACATCGCCGCCGACGGTGCCTTCGGTCCCGGGACCGAGAACGCCACCCGGGCCTTCCAGGAGTCCAAGGGGTACGCGGCGGACGGGGTGATCGGCGCCGAGACCTGGCCCGGACTGGTGGTCACCGTCCGGGAAGGCAACAGCGGTGACGCGGTGGCCGCCGCCCAGACCGTGTTGAACAAGCACGGCTACGGCCTCGCCGTGGACGGGCAGTTCGGCCCCGGAACGGCTTCCGCCGCCAGGTCCTTCCAGAGCGAGCAGGGTCTGGAGGCGGACGGCATCGTCGGCCCGCAGACCTGGCAGCACCTGCTCGGCCAGGGCGGCAGCGGCGGGGGCGACCACTCGCTGCCCATCGCCCGCGACGCCCTGTCCCGTGACCACTACGGGGCCCCGCACCACGACTATCCGGCGCTCGACCTGCCGGTGGGCACCGGAACCCCGGTGTACGCGGTGGACTCCGGCGTGGCCAACCAGATCAACAACGACCGGTGCGGTCTGGGGTACGAGGTGGCCGCCGACAACGGCGCCACCTACTACTTCTGCCACTTCTCCGCACACGGAGTCGGATCCGGCACCCGCGTCGGACCGGGCACCCAGCTCGGCCTGTCCGGCAACACCGGCAACTCCACCGGTCCGCACCTGCACATCGAGATCGTCGCGGGCGGCGCGAACCGCTGCCCGCAGCCCTACCTGCAGGCCATCTACGACGGAAGCAACCCGCCCGGGGTGGGTGACCTCCCGACCAGTGGCTGCATCGAATAGCAAGACGCTCGGGCCCTTGGCGGGGAACTGTTCGACTCCCGCCAAGGGCCCTTGTGCTTGGCCCGGTCGGGCCCGTAGCCGGGCTCGTACTTCCTTCTCATCATCTGGAGCAGTCTTGACTACCGAAACAGGAGCTCCGCCCACCGGATCGGCCACCGTACGACGCATGGTCGTGGCCCTGGCGGCGGTGTGCGCGGCCCTCGCCGTCTCGCTCGGTCTCGCGCAGGGGGCCTCCGCGGCGCCCGCCTGGCCCGCCCTCAGCAACGGCGCCACCGGGGCCAATGTCACCACCGCCCAGTACCTGCTGCGCGGCCACGGTTACGACATCTCGGTGGACAGCGACTTCGGCCCGGGAACCGAGAACACGGTCCTCGCCTTCCAGGAATCCAAGGGATACGCCGCGGACGGGGTGATCGGCGCCGAAACCTGGCCCGGACTGGTGGTCACGGTCCGGGAGGGCGAGAGCGGCGACGCGGTCTCGGCCGCGCAGACCGCGCTGAACAAGCACGGCTACGGCCTCGGCGTGGACGGGCAGTTCGGCCCGGCCACCGCCTCCGCGGTGAAGGATTTCCAGAGCAAGCAGGGGCTGGACGCGGACGGTGTGATCGGCCCGCAGACCTGGCAGCATCTGGTCGGCACGGGCGGCGGCGACGATGACGGCGGCTGCTCGGTGCCGAGCGACCCCGACCCCGAGGTGCTCAAGGCCGTCTACCAGAAGGCCGTCGAACTCGGTGTGGACGACCGGGTGCTGCTCGCCGGATTCGAGGCGGGCGTGGTCGAGTCCAACATGAACAACCTGCCCTGCGGTGACCGGGACTCGCTCGGCGTCTTCCAGCAGCGCCCCTCGCAGGGCTGGGGGACTCCGGAGCAGATCATGGACGTGGCGTACGCCTCGAACTCCTTCTTCACCCGCGCCATCGACGCCGCCGCGGCCCACCCCGACTACACGGCGGGTCAGGTGGCCCAGTCCGTACAGGTCTCGGCCTACCCGGACCGCTACGACGCCGTGGAGGGCACCGCCCGTGAGCTGATCGAACAGGCCAAGGGCCTCGTCGGCTAGCGCTCCCCCACCGGCTCAGCCCTTCCAACCCGCAGGAGGCGATGCCTTCCCGCAGTGGACGCCGGATCTCCAGCTGGTCCCCGACAAGACCCCGGAAATGATGCAGGGCCGGTTTCGGATTACTCCGAAACCGGCCCTGATCTGCGACTGTCTCCAGTCGGGACGACAGGATTTGAACCTGCGACCCCTTGACCCCCAGTCAAGTGCGCTACCAAGCTGCGCCACGTCCCGCTGGCGTCTGACCTGGGGTTTCCCCTGGCTGAACGCGCATGAGAACAATACCGCACTCCGGGAGGTGGTCACCAACACCATTGACACCATTCCGCGCTTGACCTCAACCATGGTTGACGTTGAACGCTCGGTGCCATGACGAACACAACCGCCGCACCGGCCTCCGGCCACCGGGCCGCATCCGCCCCCGACCTCCGGGATCTGCCGCGTCTGATCGCCCTGATGACCGGGGACGAGAAGCACGCGCCCGCCGCCCATTCCACGCTCGACGCCCTGTGGGTGCTCTACAACAGGGTGCTCCGGGTCACACCGGACTCGGTCGACGACCCCGGGCGGGACCGCTTCCTGCTGTCCAAGGGGCACGGGCCGATGGCGTACTACGCGGTCCTCGCCGCCCACGGCTTCTTCGGCGAGGAGCTGCTGCCCGGTTTCGGGGCGTACGACTCACCGCTCGGGCATCACCCGGACCGGCTGCTGGTGCCGGGGGCGGAGATCGGCAGCGGGTCGCTGGGGCACGGGCTGCCGATCGCCGTCGGGACCGTGCTGGGCCTGCGGGCCCAGGGCCGCACCGATCCCCGGGTGTGGGTCCTGATCGGCGATGCCGAGCTGGACGAGGGCAGCAACCACGAGGCCATCGCCCACGCGGGCCCGGCCGGGCTCGAACAGCTGCACACGCTGGTGATCGACAACGCCTCCGCCACCCATGGCTGGCCCGGCGGCATCGCCTCCCGCTTCGCCTCCGCCGGATGGGCGGCGGTGACCGTGGACGGCCGCGACCACGAAGCCCTGTACACGGCGTTCACCGCGCCCCACCCGGGCAAACCGCTGGCCGTCGTCGCCCGCGTCGACCCCAAGAACTGACCGCAGCAGACCGAGAACCCCGGGAGGGACCCTTCATGGACACCATGCGTGACCGATTCATCAGCACCGCCTCGCAGCTTCTGGACGAGGAGCCCCGGCTGGCCGTGGTGCTCGCCGACATCAGCGCCGACGGTTTCGCCCCGGCCCGGCGCGCCCACCCGGACCGGGTCGTCAACGTCGGCATCCGGGAACAGCTGCTGGTCGGGGCCGGGGCGGGGATGGCGCTGACGGGCCTGCGGCCGATCGTGCACACCTTCGCCAGCTTCCTGGTGGAGCGCCCGTTCGAGCAGGTCAAGCTGGACTTCGGGCACCAGGGGGTCGGCGGGATCCTGGTGAGCGCGGGCGGCTCGTACGACTGGCCGGCCGGCGGCTTCACCCATATGGCCCCCGGTGACGTCGCGCTCCTGGACACGCTCGACGGCTGGACCGTGCACGTGCCGGGCCATCCGGACGAGGCCGAGACCCTGCTGCGGGAGTCGGTCGCGGGCGACGACCGGGTGTACGTACGTCTCTCCCTCCAGGCGAACCGGGAGGCGCGGCCGGTGGGCGGCGCGGGCGGGTTCACCGTGGTGCGCGAAGGGCGGCGCGGGACCGTGGTCGCGGTCGGGCCCATGCTCGACAACGTGCTCGCCGCCACCGAGGGGCTCGATGTGACCGTGCTGTACGCGACGACCGTGCGACCGTTCGACGCGGCGGGGGTGCGCCGGGCCGCCGGCGCCGCCTCGACCGCGGACGTGGTGATCGTCGAGCCGTATCTCGCGGGCACCTCCGCCGCCGCGACGGGCGAGGCGCTCATGGACCTGCCCCACCGGGTGCTCGGCCTGGGCGTGGGCCGCGCCGAGCTGCGCCGCTACGGGCAGATGGAGGAGCACCTCGCGGCCCACGGCCTGGACCCGCAGGGCCTGCGGGCGCGGATCACGGGCTTCCTGCGCCCCTGACCGGCGCCTGTCCAGGGGCACCCTGATGACCGGCCGCCACGCTCAGTCGTGCCCCTCCCCCGGCCGGTCCTCCCCCGGGACCGCCGGCTCCGGATGTGCCGCCGCCAGTCGGCGCGGGGCGACCTGCCGCCAGGAGTCGGCGAGGATGGCGGCCAGCTCGTCCGCGGCCTCCAGCGCGGACAGCCGGACGCGCATCCAGGCGTAATGGTCGTCGTGCCCCTCGCGGATGAAGAACTTCTCCGGCTCGGTGGCGATCAGCTCGGCGCGGTCCTCCCGGGGACACTTCACGCCCATCGTCGTCTCGTCGTCGCCGAGCGAGGCGAAGATCTTGCCGGCCACCCGGAAGGTGGGCTGCCCCCAGGCGAGCTTCTCGGTGGTGTCGGGCAGGGACAGCGCGGCCGAGCGGACGTCGGCGGCGGTGATCGTGGGGTCGGCGGTCATCCCGTATCTCCGTTTCGACGGCACCGGCGGCTGTGGCCGGGTTCGATCCGACCGTAACGCCCGGCACCGACATCCACCCGCGACCGGGCCCCGCGCCGGGCCGGCCCAGTGGGCGCTGCAGACCCATTGACCCCGCCGGAGGGCTGAACCTACTCTGAACGGCGTACTTCAGAAAGCGCTTTCTATACACCCCACAGTCGGCTTCTACCGCACAGGGAGCGCCCCATGAGACGCCGTTCGTTACGCCGGGCCGGCCGCGTCGGCCGATCCCCCGGCGGCCCGTCCCCCCTCATCGCCGTCACCTCGCTCCTGGCGCTGGTCCTCGCCCTGCTGGTGGCCTCGCCGGCCGGCGCGCAGGCGGCCGCCCCGTACCGGGTGCTCGTCTACTCCGAGGTCACCAACTCCGACCACCCCTCGATCCCGGCCGGCATCGAGGCGGTGAAGAAGCTCGGAGCCGAGCACGGCTTCGAGGTGGAGGCCACCGCCGACTCCGCGGTCTTCAACGACGCGGACCTGGGCCGCTTCCAGGCGGTCGTCTTCAACAACACCAACTCCACGCCCGAGACGGGTGATCTGCTCGACGCCGAGGAACGGGCCGCCCTCCAGCGGTACATCCGGGCGGGCGGCGGCTGGGTCGGGCTGCACTCCGCGTCCGCCAGCGAGCGGGACTGGGAGTGGTACGAGGGCCTGGTCGGCGCGATCTTCGACAAGCACCCCGTACCCCAGACCGGCCGGATCAAGGTCCTCGACCACGCGCACCCCTCGACCCAGCACCTTCCCGACCTCTGGGAGCGCCAGGAGGAGTGGTACAACTGGCGCACCAACCCCACGTCCAAGGTGCACACCCTCGCCCAGATCAAGGTGCGCGACGGCATCGACGGGCTCGACGAGGGCGTGGACCATCCGTTCTCCTGGTGCCAGAACTACGACGGCGGCCGCTCCTGGTTCACGGCGGGCGGGCACGACAAGGCGGCCTTCGAGGAGGAGGCGTTCGTCCAGCATTTGCTCGGCGGCATCCAGTGGGCGGCCGGCGCGGCGGAGGGCGACTGCACCGCCACGCGCACCGGTTCGTTCCAGCGGACCCCGCTCGCCACGAGCGATCTGGCCGACCCGTTCGAGCTCGCCGTCGCCCCCGACCGCCGGGTGTTCTTCGCCCAGCGGACGGGCAAGCTGAAGGTCATCGACCAGGAGACGATGAAGGTCTCCACCGCGCTGGACTTCGCGTACACCCCGGAGATGACCAGCCAGTCGGACGGGCTGCTGGGGCTGACGCTCGACCCCGGGTTCGCGGAGAACAACTGGCTGTACCTGCTCTACTCGGACAAGGTCGAGAAGCGGCTGAACCTGTCCCGTTTCACCGTGGACGGCAACACCGTCGACCCGGCCTCCGAGAAGCGGCTGCTGACCGTGCCGACGCTGCGCGGCGAGGGCCGGGCCAACTCGCACATGGCCGGTTCGCTCGCCTTCGACAAGGACGGCAATCTGTACGCGGCGACCGGCGACAACACCGACCCGTTCGCCTCGGACGGCTTCACGCCGATCGACGAGGGCGAGGGCCGGCGCGCCTGGGACGCACAGGGCACCGCGGGCAACACCAACGACCTGCGGGGCAAGATCCTGCGGATCACGCCCGAGGACGACGGCACGTACTCCGTTCCGGAGGGCAACCTCTTCACGCCGGGCGCGGAGAAGACGCGGTCCGAGATCTACGCGATGGGCATGCGCAACCCGTTCCGGATCACCACCGATCCGGTCAGCGGGGCGCTGATGGTCGCGGACTACGGCCCCGACGCCCGCGAGGCGGTGGCGGACCGGGGTCCGGAGGGCACGGTCGAGTACACCCGGATCACGGAGGCGGGCAACTTCGGCTGGCCGTACTGCATCGGGAACAACACCCCGTTCAACGACTACGACTTCGCGACGAAGACGTCCGGCCCGAAGTTCGACTGCTCGGCGCTGGTGAACGACTCGCCGAACAACACCGGGCTGCGGGAGCTGCCGCCGGCCCAGCCCGCGACGGTCTGGTACGCCTACTCCGCCTCGGCCGAGTTCCCGGAGGTGGGCACCGGTGGCGGCGGTCCGATGGGCGGCCCGGTCTACGCCTACGACCCGGACAACACCTACCGCACCAAGTTCCCGGAGTATTTCGCGGGGAAGGCGTTCAACTACGAGCTGACCAGGGGCTGGTTCAAGACGTTCTCATTCCAGAGCGAGGACCAGACCTTCACCGATCCCCGGTTCGACCCGGTGAAGGCGGGGGACCTCCAGTCGATCAACGGCATCTTCGAGGACATGGAGTGGAACCAGCCCTTCGACGCGGACTTCGGTCCTGACGGGGCGCTGTACGTCATCGACTTCGGCCTCGGCAGCGGCACGGGCCGCGGCGGCAGCAACGAGGGCGCGGGCATCTACCGGATCGACTACGTCGGCGACGGCCGGCTGCCCGACGCCAAGATCACCGTCGACCGGGACAGCGGACCGGACCCGCTGACCGTGACGTTCTCCAGCGAGGGATCGGGCCTGCCCGGCGACCAACCGGTCAGCTACGCCTGGGACTTCGACGGTGACGGCACCACGGACTCGACCGAGGCCGCCCCCTCGCACACGTACACCGCCAAGGGGCTGCACACCGCACGGCTCACCGTGACCGGCCCCGACGAACTGACGGCGCTCGCGGTGCAGGACATCACAGTGGGCAATACCCGGCCCGAGGTGACGATCCAACAGCCGCCGGACGGCGGGATGTTCAGCTTCGGCGACACGATCCCCTTCACCGTGGAGGTGACCGACGCGGAGGACGACGCGAGCGGTCCGATCGACTGCTCGCGGGTCGTGGTGCAGTCACAGCTCGGCCATGACACCCATCTGCATCCGCTGGACAACTACACCGGCTGCACCGGTGAGATCGTCACGGACGCCGGGGACAGCCACGGTCCGGGGCAGAACCTCTACTACGGGATCACCGCCCAGTACGAGGACAAGGGCGCACCGGACGCGCCCGCGCTGACCGGCTCCACCTCGCTGACCCTGCGCACCTCGTTCCGCGAGGCCGAGCACCGTACGGCGACGGGCGGCGCCAACGGCGGTGCGGACATCGGAAGTCGGGCCGACGCCTCCGGCGGGAAGCGGCTGATCGAGATCGAGGACGGCGACTGGGTCAGCTTCGATCCGGTGAACCTCGAAAACGTCGACTCGGTGACGGTCGGCGCGTCCTCCGGCGGGCTCGGCGGCACCGTGGAGTTCCGCGCGGGCTCCCCCACCGGCGAGCTGCTGGGCTCGGTGGAGGTCCCGAACACCGGTGGCTACGACAAGCTGATCTCGCCGACGACGGAGCTCAAGGACCCGGGCTCCACGACCACGTTGTACGCGGTCTTCACCAACCCCGACTGGAGTCCGGACAAGGCCGATCTGCTGTCCGTCGACTGGCTGCACTTCAACGGTCCGGGGGTGGAGAAGGAGGCCGGGACGAAGGTGGCGGTGAAGGCCGAACCGGCGTCCGGCACCGCACCGCTCGCCGTGTCGCTGAGCAGCACGGTCGAGCTCGCGGAGGGCCGCACGATCGCCTCGTACCACTGGGACTTCGGCGACAACGTGAAGCCGTCCGGGCCCGAGGGCGCGACGGCGACGCACACCTACGACCGCAAGGGCACGTACACCGCGCATCTGACGGTCACCGACGACAAGGGCGACACGAGCACCGGCGCCGTCCGCATCGATGTGAAGTGAGGAGTCCCGTGGCAACGAAGCACGTGAACGGAGCCCGAAGAGCCTTTCTCGGTACGGCGTTGGGGGCGGTGGCCGCCGTCGGACTGGGCGCCGCCCCGGCCGTCGCGGCCGGTCGGCGGGGTTGCCGGCGGATCCCGCCGTCGGGGATCGGGATGCACCTGTACACCATGCGGACGCCGCTCGCGGAGGACTTCGCGGGCACGCTGGAGCGGCTGGCGGAGATCGGGTACGCGACGGTCGGCGTCAGCGGCCGGCACGGCAACTCACCCGCCGCGATACGGCAGATGCTGGACCGGACGCGGCTCAAGGCGGTGCTGGAGCACGTCGGCTACGACATCGTGACCGGCCCCGGTCTGCCGCAGGCGCTGGAGGACGTCCACACCCTCGGCGGTCAGTGGATCGTGGTGCCGAGCCTGCCGGGTTCGCTGCATTCGCCGGACGGATACCGTGAGGTGGCACGGCAGTTCAACCGCGCCGGGCTGGCGGCCCGGGAGTCCGGGCTGAAGCTGCTCTACCACAATCACGGCAGCGACCATCAAGTGGTGGACGGCGTCAGCCTGTACGACATCCTGCTCGACGAGACCGACCCGGAGCTGGTCGGCTTCGAGCTGGACCTGTACTGGGCGGCCGACGGCGGCTCCTCCGACCCGGGCGAACTGTTCGTCCGGCACCGGGGCCGGTTCCCCGCGCTCCATGTGAAGGACATGGCGCCCAACGGGGACTTCGCGGATGTCGGGTCGGGGATCCTGGACTTCCCGGCGATGTTCGACACCGCGCGGCAGGGCGGGGTGAAGCAGTGGCTGGTGGAGCATGACGCCCCGGCCGATCCGTTCGCCTCGGCGCGCGCCAGCTACCGGTATCTGTCCCGGCTGCGCTACTGAGCGACGGCTTCCGCGGTCCGGCCCCGGGTGTGCGGTACGGCGCCCGGGGCCGGGCCGCGTTTCAGCGGTGGGCGGCGAGGAACTCCCCGTACCAGGCGAGGGTGGCGTCCAGCGCGGTCTCCAGCGGAGTGGGGGCGAGTCCGTAGGCCTTCTCGATGGCGGAGGAGTCCAGGATCTGCGGTTCGGTGTGCTGGTAGAACATCTCGGCGTACTCCGCCATGAAGGTCTCGTCGAACGGGCCGAAGGGGCGGGGCTCGGCGACGACGGTGAGGTCGATGGGCCGGCCGGTGCGTCGCTCGACGAGCGCGAGGATCTCACGGGTGGTGCGGGCCGGTGCGGTGGGCAGGTGCCACACCCGGCCGTCGGCGTCCGGGTGTTCGCCGAGCGTGGCGAGGCCGGCGGCGACGTCCTCGATGTAGGTGTAGCTGTGCGGCAGGTCGATGTCGCCGAGCGCCGGCACGGGCTGCCCGGTGAGCGCGGCGGGGAAGACGGCGCCCCCGAGCGTGGAGTTGAGGACCTCGGGCCCGACGAAGTCGGCGGACCGCCCGAGGACGACGGAGAGCCGGCCCTCGCGGTGCGCGGCGAGGTAGCGGGCGTCGAGCTCGGCGCGCATCCGGCCCTTGCGGGTGGTGGCGTTCCACGGGCTGCCCTCGGTCATCACCGCGCCGTGCGTCTCCCCGTACGGATAGACGGTGTCGAGCACGACCAGCCGCGCGCCCGCCGCCTCGGCCGCCCCGAGGACGGCCTCCTGGATCTTCGGCATGACCTCCACCTGGAGGTGATAGCCGACATTGACGCAGTGGTACACGACCGCGGCCCCGGCCACGGCGGCGCGAGCGCCTTCGGCGGTGGCGACATCGGCGGCGAACCGCTCGACGCCTTCAAGCGCGGGCCCGCTCCCTGACCGGTCGACCAGCCGGACGGGGTGGCCCCGGCGGACGAGTTCACGGGCGAGGGCGGTACCGGCGGGTCCGGAGCCGAGGACGGTGTGGAGGGGGTGGGCGGTGGCCATGAGATGTCCCTTCGATGCGTTCACTTCTGTTAGAGACTGTAACCACAGCTACGACACCTCGCAATAGCTTCCGTTAGAATCCTTAACAGAAATCAGCCCGTCTACGGAGAGGGCCCTGTCACGGTGGACTTCGCAACGATCCACTGGTCGGCCGCTTGCGATGCCTGCGGCGCGGCCCGACTGGTCCTGTCGGACCTCCCTGCCCGGCGGCTGCCGATCCTCCGCGTTCTACGGAACAACGGCGAGCGGACGCTCCCCGAGGCGCGGGCACTCCTGCAGCAGATCCTCGGCGGTGGCCATCACGGCACCGGGCCCGAGATCGAGCTGCTGGCGCGGAGATTGCGCGCGGTCGGCATCGCCGCCGAAGCGGTGCGGGCTCCGGGCACGTCCGGCAGCTCCTGACCGGGACGTCACGACGGCGCACCGCGCCCCGTAACGCAGTCGTGCCGGGCAGGAGGCCCGCCCGGCACGTACCGCTCTTCCTGTCGCCCCCTCGGGCCGCCTCAGTCGTGCGCCGACACCGCCCCCAGCAGGTCGCGGATGTGCGCCGCCGCCGCCCGGAACTCCGGGCGGCCCAGCGTTTCGCTGTAGTCGCGCTCCGCGGGCAGTCCCACCTCGATGATCTCCGTGACGGTGCCGGGGCGCGGGCTCATCACCACCACCCGGTCGGCCAGGTAGACGGCCTCCGAGATGGAGTGGGTGACCAGCAGGACCGTGGTGCCGGTGGTCCGCCAGATCCGGTTCAGCTCGGTGTTCATCTGCTCGCGGGTCAGGGCGTCGAGCGCGCCGAACGGCTCGTCCATCAGCAGGACCGGCGGTTCGTGCAGCAACGCCCGGCAGAGCGCGACGCGTTGCTGCATGCCGCCGGAGAGTTCGTGCGGATAGGCGTCCTCGAAGCCGGTCAGTCCGGTCATCCGGATCAGCTCGTCGGCCCGCCCACGCGCCTGGGCGGGTTCCATGTGGCGGATCTCGGCCTGGAGCAGGATGTTGCGCAGCGCCGAGCGCCACTCCAGCAGGGCCGCGCGCTGGAAGACATAACCGATGTCGTGCCGGGGCCCGGTGACGCGCTCGCCGCCGAGGAGGACGTCGCCCGAGGAGGCGGTGAGCAGGCCGGCCACCAGCTTGAGGAGGGTGGACTTGCCGCACCCCGAGGGTCCGACGATGGCGACGAACTCGCCCGGCGCCACATCCAGCGACACCTCGCTGAGCGCCGTGACGTCGCGCTTCTTGCTGCGGAACCGGACCGCCACGTCCGTGAGCCGGACCCCCGCCGCCGGGCCCGACCCGGCGGGGGACGGGGTGCGCGGGGTCGTCTGCTGCTTCGGCATCGTCATCCCTTCAGCGCCGTCTTCGCGTCCCAGTACTCCCCCACGGCCTTCGGCTTCGTGACCATGCCCGCCTCGGCGAACACGTCGATGGTCTGCTGCCAGTCCTCCTCGGTGTTGACGCCGGGCGCCTTGCCCTCGGTCGCCGCCGTGTGGAGCAGGGTCAGCGTCGTCGTGAACTGCTCGGACAGCACGGTCTTCGGCGGCAGTTGCTCGGAGGCCCCCTCCATCGCCGCCACGGCCGGTTCGGGCGCCTTCGAGGCGGCCGTCCAGGCCTCGCTGACCGCCTTCACCATGCGTTCCGCCACCTCCGGCTTGGAGCTGAGGATCTTCTGACCGGCGAGCAGGCCGTTGGAGTAGAAGTTCAGCCCGTGCTCGGAGAAGCGGAGGTAGGAGACCGGCTTCTTGGCCTTGTCCTGCATGGTCGGGCCCTGGTCGCTGGCGTAGCCGAGCAGCCCGTCGGTCTTCCCCGAGATCACCGCGGCGATCTTGCCCGCCGGGTCGGTGTTCTGGACGGTGACGTCCGATTCCCCGATGCCGTTCTTCTTCAGGAAGATCGGGAAGGTCTTCGACAGCGCGTCCCCGGCCGTCCCGGCGATCGTCCGTCCCTTGAGGTCGGCGGGCGCCTTGATGCCCTTGGCGTCGAAGAACTGCACGGAGGCCGGGGTGGTCTGGAGGAAGACGCCGAGGCTCTTCACCTTGACGCCCTGGTCGACGCCCGCGAGCAGGGCCGGGGTGTCGGCCCAGCCGAAGTCGGTCTGCCCGGCGGCCGTCGCCTGGACGGTCTTCTGGGAGCCCTGGCCCGCCCGGATGTCCAGGTCGATGCCGTGCTTCTCGAAGATCTTCTGCTGCTTGCCGTAGTAGAACGGCGCGTGTTCGCCGTACGGATACCAGTTGAGTGTCAGCGTGACCTTGTCCAGCTTCTTGCCGGAGTCACTGGTGCTGGTCGAGGCGTCCTCGCCGCCGCAGGCGGTGGCCACCAGGACGAGGGGTACGACACCGATCAGGAGTCTGCGCGCATGCATGGGCTGGCCCTTCTCACGAGGAGGTCGGTGCGTGTTTCAGTACGTGGTGGTGGCCGAGGTGTCCCGGCGGCTGGCGTGCCACGGCAGGAGCAGCTTCTCGGCGATCTCGACGACGACGAAGAGCACGACGCCGATCAGCGACATCACCAGCAGCCCCGCGAAGAGCATCGGGGTGTCGAGGTTGCCGTTGGCCTGGAGGATGACGTAGCCGAGCCCCTCGTTCGCCCCGACGAACTCGCCGACGACCGCGCCGGTCACCGCGAGGGTGACGGCCACCTTGAGGCCGGAGAACAGATGCGGCAGGGACGCCGGGAAGCGGATCTTCACAAAGGTCTGCCAGGGCTTCGCCCCCATGGTGGCGGACAGTTGGAGCATCTCCGGGTCCACCGCCTTGAGCCCGGTGACCATCGAGATCACCACCGGGAAGAAGGCGATGAGCACGGCGATCAGGATCTTGGGGGCGATGCCGAAGCCGAGCCACACCACGAACAGCGGGGCGATGGCGATCTTCGGCACGACCTGGGCGAAGAGCAGGATCGGGTAGAGCGTGCGCTCCACCGTCGAGGAGTACACCATCACCACCGCGGCGAGCACGCCGACGGCGACCGCGATGACGAAGCCGAGGAGCGTCTCGTACGTCGTCACCCAGGTGTGCTCCCAGAGGTAACCGGCCTTCGAGGTCAGGACGTCGAGGGTCGCACCGGGCGACGGCACGAGATAGGGCTCGATCAGCTCGGCGGCCGCGATCGCCCACCAGACCACCAGCGCGGCCAGCAGCAGGGCGAGAGGCCGCCAGCTCTGCTCCGCCACGCGGACGAGCCGCTCACCGGTCGTGGGACCGGCCCTGCGGGCGACCCCCGCCACATCGGCGGGGCGCTTGGTCAGCGCGCTCTGACTCACGGTGAACTCCCTGGACTTCGGGGGCAGTTGTGGAGAGCTGTGCAAGGGTGCGATGCTGCGGACCTTACCGTGAAGGCGCTTTCAGAAAGCGCTTTCTGGTAAGGTGCCGCCACGCTAATGACTGCTCCCTCGCACGGTCAATAGGTCGTCCCGAAGTTTCGGGGCCCTGCCACCACCGCACCCCTGGGGGTCGAGTTGAGTGAACGGGAAACACCGGTCCACCCCGATACGCGCCGCCGGGCCCCCGCCGCCCATGTGACGCTCGACGCGGTGGCGCGCGAGGCGGGCGTCTCGCTGGCCACCGCCTCCCGGGCGCTGAACGGCACCACCCGGGTCCGCGACGATCTGCGCGGCCGGGTCCGCGCGGCGGCCGATCTGCTCGGCTACATCCCCAACGCCCACGCCCAGGCCCTGGCGAGCGCCGAGGGCAACCGTACGGTCGGGCTGATCTGCCACGACGTCGGCGACCCCTACTTCGCGGGCATCGCCGGCGGGGTGATGCGCGCGGCCGCCGAACAGGATCTGCTGGTGATGCTCGCCTCCACCTTCCGTGAACCCGCCCGCGAGATCGCGTACGTCTCGATGCTGCGGGCCCAGCGCGCGCGGGCCATCCTGCTGATCGGCTCCGGCTTCCAGGACCGGGCCTGGGAGCGGGCGATGGACGCGGAGCTGGAACCGTACGTCCGGGCCGGCGGCAGGGTCGCGGTGGTCAGCCGGCACCGGTCGATGCGGGTGGACACCGTGCAGCCGGAGAACCGGGCCGGGGCGGCGGCGCTCGCGGCCTCGCTGGTGGCGCTGGGGCACCGGGAGTTCGCGGTGCTGAGCGGTCCGCCCGAACTGACCACGGTGGCCGACCGGTTGACCGGGTTCCGGGAGGGGCTCGCCGGGGCGGGCATCACCCTGGAGCGGGTGGTGCGGGGCGCGTTCACCCGGGAGGGCGGGCACGCGGCGGCGCGGCAGTTGCTGGCCGCCGGGGGTCGGCGGCCGACCTGTCTGTTCGCGGTGACCGATGTGATGGCGGTCGGTGCGCTCGCCGCGCTGCGGGAGGCCGGCATACGCGTGCCCGAGGACATGTCGCTCGCGGGCTTCGACGACATCCCCGTCGTACGGGAGGTGTCGCCGCCGCTGACCACGGTGGCGCTGCCGCTCACCGAGATGGGCGAGCAGGTGATCGCCCTCGCGTTGCGGACACCGTCGGGAGCGGGGCGCTCCCGGGTGCTGCGGATCGAGGGGAATGTGGTCCTGCGGGGCAGCACTGGTGCGCCGCCCGGGAGTTGAGCGGCCCCTGCCGGCTGCGGGGAGCGGTCGGAGTCAGAGCGGGTGGTGGCCCTCCCGGTCGTCGATCTGGCGGACGAGTTCATGGGCGAGCGACTTGATGGTGTCGAGCCCGGCCCGCCCCCAGGGGCGCGGCACGGTGTCGACGGCACAGACGGTGCCCAGCGCGATGCCGGTGCGGTCGATCAGCGGCGCCCCGAGATAGGAGCGGATGCCTATGTCGTCCACCACCGGATTGCCCGCGAACCGCGGGTAGTCGCAGACGTCGTCCAGGACGAGGGCCTTGCGCCGGACGAGGACGTGCGGGCAGTAGCCGTGGTCGCGGGCCATGTACCGGCTGCTGCGGCTGCTGCCCGCCGCGGCCGAACCGAGGTCCTGACCGCCGCGGTTGCCCGCCGGGGTGTGCAGTCCGGCGAAGAACTGCCGGTTCTCGTCGATGAAGTTGACCATCGAGAAGGGCGTGGCGGTCACTTCGGCCACCTTGTCGGCGAAGGCGTCGAAGTTGTCGTAGGAGGCGTCGGGGCGCTCCCCGAGATCCAGCTTGCGCAGCCGCTGTGCGCGGGCCGGGCCGTGCCGGTCGGTGGGCGTCAGCAGCATCCGGCCGGTGGCGAAGGATGTCACGGGTGGGCTCCGAAGGTCTGCAGCGGTGCGGGGGCCGTGGTGGCGTTGATGAGGTGTTGTACGAGGGTGACGAGGGCGCCCGTGCCGGAGCTGGCGATCCGGGCGTCGCACAGGACGACGGGCACTTCGGGCCCGAGGTCGAGCGCGGCGCGGACCTCGTCCGGTTCGTAGCGGTAGGCGCCGTCGAACTCGTTGACGGCGACGATGAATCCGATGCCGCGCCGTTCGAAGAAGTCCACCGCGGCGAAGCATTCGGCGAGGCGTCGGGTGTCGGCCAGCACCACGGCTCCGAGCGCGCCCTGGGAGAGCTCGTCCCACATGAACCAGAAGCGCTCCTGGCCCGGTGTGCCGAACAGATAGAGCACATGCTGCTCGGAGAGGGTGATGCGGCCGAAGTCCATGGCGACGGTGGTGGCCGTCTTGGACTCCACGCCGTCCAGATTGTCGGTCCCCACACTGACCTGGGTGAGCAGTTCCTCGGTGGACAGCGGGGCGATCTCGCTGACCGCTCCCACGAACGTCGTCTTGCCGACGCCGAATCCGCCGGCGACCAGGACCTTGAGGGCGACGGGAAAGAACTCGGAGGTTCCGGTGCGGTCAGAGCTGTCGTCGTAAACCATCGAGCACTGCCTCCAGCAGGGATCGGTCGGTGGGCATGTCATGGAAAGCGGGAGCGTGCGCGGTGACGGCGCCACAGGCGACCAGGTCGGAGAGGATGACCTTGGCGACGACGGCGGGCAGCCGGAGGTGTGCGGCGATCTCGGCGACGGACATCGGCCCTTCGCACAGGCCGAGGGCCACGGTGTGCTCGGGGCCGAGCGGAATGTCCGGCTCGATGCCCGTGGCCATGATCAGGGACAGCAGGTCGAACGCGGTGGACGGCCGGGTGCGGCCGTTGCTGATCGTGTACGGGCGGATCAGCCGGCCGGCCGCGTCGTCGAGCAGGGGCCCGTCCTGCGGGGCCGGCATCCTCAGATCCCCGGGGTGAACGGCGCCCCGGCCGGCTGCCGGAGCGGGGTCGTCAGATAGGGACGGACACTCTTGACCAGCATCGCCATCTCGTACCCGAGCACCGCGGCGTCCGCCTCGCGCCCGGAGAGGACGGCGAGGCAGGTGCCGGATCCGGCGGTGGAGACGAACAACAGCGTGGAATCCAGCTCGACGACCACCTGCCGGACGTCCCCGTTGTCGCCGAAGCGGGCCCCGGCGCTGCGGCCCAGGGAGTACAGACCGGCAGCGAGGGCCGCCATGTGGTCGGCGCTGTCGGGGTCCATGCCATGCACGGATTTCACCAGCCCGTCGGCGGAGAGCAGGACCGCGCTGCGGGTGTAGGGCACGCGTTGGACCAGCCCGCTCAGCAGCCAGTCCAGGTCCGAGACCTGGCCGGACGGCATATCGCTCGTCATGGTGTCTACTCCTTGAAGGTGGTGTCTTTACGGGGTTCCGGGACGGCCCGGCCCGGCAGGAAGGACTCGGCCGTGAACGCTCCGGGCTCGCCCGCCGCGCGGCCGTGGGCGCCCTCGGCCTGGCTGCCGGGCCGGTACGCCGAGGTGTCGTGCGGGTACGCGTCGGGCGGATAGCTGTCCGGTACGGGCAGGCCGGCCGCGGGCAGCGCGTGGTCCGTGCGGGCCGGACCGGGGCGGTCGGGCGGTGCGGTGGCTCCCCGTACGGGGAGGGGCGAGAGCGACTCCAGGGGGGCGTCGAGCGCGGTCTGGCCCCCGGTGCCCGTGCCGCCCTGGTTTCCGTAGCCGCCGTCGGGGCCCTCCTCCTCGGCGGTCTGGGCCTCGGCGAGGTCCACGCCGCGCCGGAAGGCGGCCATGAGACCCGGGTCGTGCAGGGCGTGCTCGTCCTCGACGCGCGGGGCGGGCGCCTCGCGCAGCTGCGGTACGAGGCTTTCCTGGTTCGTCCGCTTGGGCAGCTCGGGCCGGGCCGGCGACGGAGCCGGGCGGTCGTCGCGCTCGTGGACGGCCGCCGGTTCGGGCCGGTGGTCGCGCTCGGGCGGGGAGGCGGGCGGGGCGGGGCGGTCGATGCGCTCGGCGCGCAGCGGGAGGGGCGGGGCCTCGCCCGCGGGCGGTCGCGGGCGGCCGTTCTGCCCGGCGGCGGGCGCCTGGGGCGGGCCGCCGGCGGGTGCCGGGGCCGTCGGCCGGGGCGTTCCCATCCCGCTTCCGCTTCCGTTCCCGGCCTCGACGGGCGGCCGGTGCACGGCGCCGGGCGGCGGTACGGGCACGGCGTCGGGCGACGGCGGGGCGTCCGGGTCGTTGCCGAGCAGCGACTGCGGGAGGACCAGCACCGCCTGCGTACCGCCGTAGATGTTGCTCTGGAGGCGGACGGCGATGCCGTGGCGGCGGGCCAGGGCCGAGACGACGAACAGACCGATCCGGCCGTCCTGGAGCAGGTGGGCGACGTTGACCTGGTCGGGGTCGGAGAGCAGGGCGTTCATCCGCTTCTGCTCGTGGTCCGGCATCCCGAGGCCGCGGTCCTCCACCTCCAGGGCCAGTCCGGCGGTGACGTGCTGGACGCGCAGCAGCACCTGGGTGTGCGGGGCGGAGAAGACCGTGGCGTTCTCGACCAGTTCGGCCAGCAGGTGGATCACGTCGGCGACGGCGTGGCCGCGCAGGGTGCCGTCCATCGGCGGGACCAGCTTGACCCGGGGGTACTGCTCGACCTCGGCGATGGCCGAGCGGAGCACCTCGGTCATGGTGACCGGGTTGCTCCACTGCCGTCGGGAGACGGCCCCGCCGAGCACGGCGAGGTTCTCCGCGTGGCGGCGGATCCGGGTGGCGAGATGGTCGACGTGGAAGAGGCCCTTGAGGAGGTCGGGGTCCTCGACCTCGTGTTCCAGCTCGTCGAGGATCTGGATCTCGCGGTGGACGAGGGATTGCAGCCGTCGCGCGAGGTTGACGAAGACCTCGACCTTCTGTTCGTTGCCGGCGCTGCTGAAGAGCTGGGAGGCCTGGACGACGGCGGCGACGGCGGCGTCCTGGGCCCGCGCCATCTCCTGTCCGAGCAGGTCGAAGGCGTCGGCCCCGGGCGCGGCCGGTTCCGGGGGCCGCCGGGCGGCGACGGTCTCGCCGTTGCGGAGCTGTTCCATCACCCGTTGCAGCTCGGCCTGGCCCTGGGCGCTGGCCCGGCGGAGCGCGAGGGCCCGGTCGAGCACCTGGCCGGCCACCCGGTTGGCGCCGAGGTAGGCGGCCGCGACGGCGGCGACGGCCAGGGCGGCCGATCCGCCGAGCGCCGCCCAGAGGCTGGGCGAGGAGGCGACGGCTCCGGCGCGGACGGTGAAGATGACCGCGGCGGCTCCGCTGAGCACCGCGGCGATGGCCGGGAGCAGCGCGGTCCGCAGCAGCTGGGGACGTATGCGGGCGTCGGGGGAAGGCCCTGCGGCGCGCGGCCTGCTCGTGGCCGAGTGGGCGCGCGTGCCGGGGCGGCCGTGCCGCCCGCCCTCACGGCGGTCCGGTCGCGCGTCGGGTGCGCGAAGTTGAGACATCAGCGTCCTCGGTACAGGGGGCACCGGGGATCGGCGGTCGTGCCGGCGTCCATCAGGTGGCCCCTACGGTGGTCGGTCAGGCTCGGGTCATCGGTCGGGCAGGCCCGAACGTTATGAGCCCACCGTTGATCACCGGGCACACACGGTAGTCGTCAATGACGTATGCGCGACGGGCAGTTGTCGAACTTGCCCGCCATCCGTCCCACTCTGGTATGACAGCTCGCACGCGCGCCCGATTGCGCCGCGTTGACCCCGAATCGCCCCGCACCGCCGACGGCTGCCCACATGCTGGACACATCGCATGCGGCGAGGCCGCGCGAGGGGCGCCGAATCCGGGTTCACCCGCAGGTGGGGCACCGCCCGAAGGGGCGGAGGGCGGGCCGGTTACCATATGAGCGCCGCCTAGCTCGAAAGATAAACTTGTGACTGTCAATGACGACTCGTTCACCAACTGGATGCACCGCGAGGAGATCGCGGAGTCGATGATCCCGATCATCGGGAAGCTGCACCGCGAGCAGGACGTCAATGTCCTGCTGCACAGCCGCTCCCTGGTGAACAAGTCGGTGGTCAGCATCCTCAAGACCCACCGCTTCGCCCGGCAGATCGCCGGTGAGGAACTCTCGGTCACCGAGACGATGCCGTTCCTGCGGGCGCTGACGACGCTCGACCTCGGTCCATCCCAGATCGACATAGGCATGCTGGCCGCGACGTACCGGGCCGACGGGCGCGGGCTCTCCGTCGAGGAGTTCACCGCCGAGGCCGTCGCCGGGGCGACGGGCGAGAACAAGATCGAGCGCCGTGCGTCGCGCGACGTGGTGCTCTACGGATTCGGCCGCATCGGCCGTCTGCTGGCCCGCCTGCTCATCGAGAAGGCCGGCTCGGGCAACGGCCTGCGCCTGCGGGCCATCGTCGTCCGCAAGGGCTCCGGCCAGGACATCGTCAAGCGCGCCTCGCTGCTGCGGCGCGACTCGATCCACGGCCAGTTCCAGGGCACGATCACCGTCGACGAGGCGAACAGCAAGATCATCGCCAACGGCAACGAGATCAAGGTGATCTACTCCGACGACCCGACAACGGTCGACTACACGGCGTACGGCATCAAGGACGCCATCCTGATCGACAACACCGGCCGGTGGCGCGACCGCGAGGGCCTCTCCAAGCACCTCCAGCCGGGCATCGCCAAGGTCGTGCTCACCGCGCCGGGCAAGGGCGACGTCCCGAACATCGTGCACGGCGTCAACCACGACACGGTCAAGCCGGACGAGCGGATCCTGTCCTGCGCGTCCTGCACGACCAACGCGATCGTGCCGCCGCTGAAGGCGATGGCGGACGAGTACGGTGTGCTGCGCGGGCATGTCGAGACGGTCCACTCGTACACCAACGACCAGAACCTGCTGGACAATTACCACGGTTCGGACCGTCGTGGCCGTTCAGCGGCGCTCAACATGGTCATCACCGAGACCGGGGCCGCCTCGGCCGTCGCGAAGGCGCTGCCCGACCTCGACGCGCCGATCACCGGCAGCTCGATCCGGGTCCCGGTGCCGGACGTCTCGATCGCGATCCTCAGCCTGCGGCTGGAGCGCGAGACCACCCGCGAGGAGGTCCTCGACTACCTCCGCAACGTCTCGCTGGCCTCGCCGCTCAAGCGCCAGATCGACTTCATCAGCGCGCCCGACGCGGTCTCCAGCGACTTCATCGGCTCGCGCCACGCCTCGATCGTCGACGCCGGCGCCACCAAGGTCGACGGCGACAACGCGATCCTCTACCTCTGGTACGACAACGAGTTCGGCTACTCGTGCCAGGTCATCCGGGTCGTCCAGCACGTCTCCGGCGTGGAGTACCCGACCTACCCGGCCCCGGCGGTCTGACCCCGGCACGCTCGTTCGGTACGTCGCCCGGTGCCCGGCAGGCCTCCTGCCGGGCACCGGCGTATCTCCCGGCTCACTCCCGGCGCCGGGCGTCCGCCTCACCCGCGCCGGCCGGGGCCAGCCGTTCGGTCGGCCCGCCGAAGTCGAGGAAGAGCTCCCGCTCGGCGAGGAGCCATCGGCCGTCGACCACCCGGAACGTGTCCTCGTAGTGCCCGACCTGCACGGGAAGGCGCGGCGGCAGCATGCCGCCGGAGTGGCCGTCCACGCGGTACGTCGTGAAGTACGTGCTCGCGGTCGCCGTCGAGGCGGATGTCAGGGTCACCAGGATGTTGGTGCACAGCCGGCGCGAGAGCCGGTCGGCGGGGCGGCCGCCGAAATAGGCGCGCAGGGCGTCCCGACCCTCGATCCGCCGGTCCCCCTCGGCCCATTCCCAGACCCCGTCGGGGGTGAACAGCTCGGCCACATCGCCGGGTTCACCCAGATCGAGGGTGCGGACGAACTCGACGACCAGCCGTTCGCAGGCGCGCTCGGCGATCAGACGGTCCAGAGGGCCCGGCAGTTCCGGGGGATTCAGCGCATCGGTGTCCATCGCCCCTTCCTATCAACGTGTCCCGCGGTAGCACGAGGGGTTTCGGTGGCCCGGAACGCGTCATACGGCGTCGGGGTCCAGTCCGGTCAGCCGGGCCGACTCCTCCCACAACGCCCGTGCCATGACCGCGTCCTGGGCGCGCTTCGACTTCCGGGCGGGCGCGGGCGCTCCCCGGGTCTCGCCGAGGCGGGCGGGTCCGTAGTAGGAGCCGCCCGGGGCGTCCGGCAGCGTCGCCGCGTACAGGACGGGCAGGGCGCCCGCCGAGGCCGGCTGGGTGTAGAGGCGCGAGGTCCGCTCCAGCTTCGCGGCCCAGTTCCGCCCGGCCAGGCGCGGTCCGGCCTGCCCCAACTCCGTTGCCGACAGGCCCGGATGGGCCGCGAGTGCGATCAGGTCCCGGCCGGCGGCGCGGGCCCGCCGGTCCAGCTCGTCGGTGAACAGCAGGTTGGCGAGCTTGGACTGGCCGTAGGCCCGCCACTTGCCGTACGAACGCTCGGCGTTGAGGTCGTCGAGATCGATGTGACCGATGCGGTGGCCGAGCGAGGAGAGGGTCACCACCCGCGCCGGGCCCCGGGTGCCGAGGACGGGCAACAGCCGGTGAGTCAGGGCGAAGTGGCCCAGGTGGTTGGTGCCGAACTGCATCTCGAAGCCGTCCGCCGTGCGCAGTGGCGGCAGGGCCATCACCCCGGCGTTGTTCACCAGGAGGTCGAGCCGTCCGTCGACCTCCTTCGCGATGCTCTCCGCGGCCTCGGCCACACTGCTCAGATCGGCCAGGTCGAGGCGGACGAGCCGGGCGTCCGAGCCGGGGGCGGCCCGGCGGACGGCGTCCACGGCGCGCCGGCCGCGCTCCGGATCGCGGCACGCGAGCAGCGTACGGGCGCCCGAGCGGGCCAGGACGAGGGCGGTCACCGCGCCGATGCCGCTGTTGGCACCGGTGACCACGGCGGTGGTCCCGCCGAGGTCGGGCATGTCGTCAAGAGTCCAGGAGTGCATGGGGCACGCCTCCCCCGTGTCGGCGTCGCCACACGTGCAGAGCCCCGCCGCGCATCGCCGGGCTCAGACCTGGCCGAGGTCCGAGCTGACCCAGCGTTCGGGGCGCAGGGTGATCACGACCTGCTCGCCGTGGTTCTCCCAGGCGAAGTCCACGTACCCGGCGACCTTCCCGGCCGGGAGGTAGCGGGCCGACACCTGCTCCAGATCGGCGCGGGTGGCGGGGCGGGTGTCGACGACGGGTCCCTCGACGGAGACGTACCGGATGGTCGGCTCGAGCCGGTCGACGAGCAGCGTGAACCGGCCTGCGGCGGCGATCAGTTCGGCCTTGCGCGAGGTGCGGCCGGTGAGGATCCGGACGTCGCCGCCCGCTTCGTACTCGTACCAGATCGGCACGCTGAGCGGGGCCCGGTCACCGGCCCCCGACGCGACGGCGAGTGCGGCGACATGGGGTTCGGCGAGGAACTGTTCGCGCTCTTCACGGGTGAGTGCCACTGCGCGCTCCTTCGTACGGGGGATTCGGGGCTGCACCAGTGTGCCCCGCGCGCCGGGTCTGTCCCCCGGTCCCCGCCGTCGGCGTGTCCTACGCGGGATCCCGGGCTCCGGAGATCTCCTCGCTCCGCCGTACGGCTGTCGCCCCGCGCAGGGCGACAGCACACCAGACGGCCACGAGCAGCAGTCCGGCGGCCGCGAGACCGGCGACTTCGAGCGGCTCCGGCCGCCAGCCGAGGGACAACCGCGTACCGATCATGACGACGCCGATGGCGGCCGTCTCCGGTTCGTATACAGGCACCTTGGCGGCGACGAAGCGCAGGACGGCGGCCAGGGCCAGACCGATCGCGGTCCAGGCGAGCAGATAGGGCCAGAGCGCTCCCGGAGCGGCGGGCGGCAGACCGAACTCCTCCGGCCCGATGCGGAAGAGCGCGCCCACCCATCCCAGCGCCACACCGGCGGCGGTGACGGCCGCGACCCACACCGCATGGCGCCAGAGGGGGCCGGGCCGCACGTGCGCGTCCTCGGATTCGTCGGAGTCGTCGGAGCCGTAGGGACCCTCGGGAAGATCGTTCATGCTCGATCAGACGCGTACGGGGCGGCGATCGTTGCGCGTTCGGTCGCAACTAGGCTCCCGGGCATGGGCAAGGACCATGACGACGAGCCGATATTCATCCGCTCGAACTGGGGAACAAGTCGCTATGTCTACAACCCGAGAAATCCGGTCGGGATGGGCCTGATCATCGGCTCCCTGCTGTTCGCCGCCGGGGCCATGTACTACCTCCGGGCGAGTTCCTCCTGGAGCGAGGGCGAGTTGCGCGACGCCGTGGACGTGGCCGTCCGGGAGCTGGAGGCAACGCCGCAGACCCTGGGCTCGTGGACCGGCGGATACAAGAGCATGATCCGCGACGCGCTGGAGGAGAGCGGGGAAGGCCCCTCGACCGGCGGCGTGGTGTACGTGGAGGAAGCGAACGATCCCTACGACGAGGACGCGAACCCCTCCGTCGACCTGTTCGAGGTCAGGGCGAAGGACGTCGACGCCACGTTCTGTCTGAGCGTGTCGCCGCCGGAGCCGGAGCCGGGAATGACGAGTGTCGAGGTCAGCCTCTCCATCGCCGTCGAGGAGGGCGGGTGCTGAGCCCGGCCGGCGTCGATCCGGGGCGGATCCGGGCTTGAAGTTGCCGCTGCGGCAGCTTCTACGGTCGTGACCAGGGCCGGAGGAACCGGCCCGGTGAGGCGCTCGTGAGGGAGTGCTCGTGAGGGGAGTGGAGGAGTGGCGATGGACTGGCCGATCTCCGAGGTCGCGCGGATGTCGGGGGTGACCGCCCGCACGCTGCGGCACTACGACGAGATCGGTCTGCTGCCGCCGGCCCGGATCGGCTCCAACGGTCGCCGCCACTACGAGGAACACCAGCTTCTGCTGCTGCAGCAGATCCTCGTACTGCGCGCGCTGGACGTCGGTCTGCCGGAGATCGCCAGGGTCCTCGCCGACCAGGTCGACACGGTGGAGGCCCTGCGCGGACACCATCTGCGGCTGCTCGCCGAGCGGGACCGGCTGGACACCCTGACCGCGACCGTCTCCCGCACGATCGCCGAACTGGAACAGTCCAGAAGGGACGGCACGCCCATGACCGCCATCAACCGACCGGAGAACCTGTTCGAGGGCATTGATCCCTCGCTGTACGAGGCGAATCTGCGCGACTTCCCCGGCCTCTACGAGAAGGCCGGACAGCTGGCCGCCACCACCACACCGGCCGAGGCCGAGGCGGGGCAGCGCGAGCGCACGGCGCTGATGATCCGGCTGGCCGAGCACATGGCCGCGGGCGCGCCGGCCGACGCGGAGCCCGTGCAAGCCGAGATCGGGGCGCAGTACCGGGCGCTCATGGCACTGCACCCCGTGTCCGCCGACGAGTACCGCGCGATCGGGCGCTCCTGCGTGGACAACGAGCAGTGGCGCGCCGCGTACGAGGCCATCGCCCCGGGTCTGGCGGAGTACCAGCGGGACGCGATCGAGGTCTACGCGGAGTCCCGGCTGGGCTGAGCCGCCGAAGGGCCGCCGCCGGACGGACCGGCGGCGGCCCCGGGCCATGGGCCGGAGGAGCGGTCAGCGCTCCCCGGCGAGGTCCAGATCGCCCCGGGCCGCCGCCTCGGGGCCGGGGCCCGGGCCGGGTCCCGCCTGCTCCTCGGTGCGGCGCCACGGGTGGGCGAGCGTCGCGGACAGCGGTCGCCACCACGGCTCCACGGGAAGCGTTCCGGCCGGTTCGAACGGTTCGCCCGGCCGGGGGAACGCCACCGCCTGTCCGGCGTCCTCGCCGGCGTCCTTCGTCCACTCGCCCGGCTCCGCCCAGGCGTGCGGGGCCAGGTTGAAGGTGCCCCAGTGGATCGGCAGCAGCACGCCGTGCGGGCTGCCGCCCTGGAGGTCCAGATGGGCGCGCATGCCTTCGGCCGGGGTCATGTGGATGTCCGGCCAGTACTCCGAGTACGCACCGATCTGGATCATGGTGGCGTCGAAGGGCCCGTGCTCGGCCCCGATGTCCCGGAAGCCGGGGAAATAGCCGGTGTCCCCGCTGTGGTAGATCCGGTGTTCCGGGCCCGCGACGACCCAGGACGCCCAGAGGGTGTGCTGCCCGTTGCGCAGCCCGCGACCACAGAAATGGCGTGCGGGGGTGGCGGTGAGGCTGATCCCGGCGACCGTCGCGGTCTCGTTCCAGTCGAGCTCGTGCATCCGGGCCGCGGGCACACCCCAGCGCTCCAGATGGGCTCCGACGCCGAGCGGCACGGCGAAGACCGTGTCGGTGCCGGCCAGGGCGCGGATCGTCGGCAGGTCGAGGTGGTCGTAGTGGTCGTGGGAGATCACGACGACATCGACGGGGCCGAGCGCGCCCAGCGGCACAGGGGTGGGGTGCAGGCGCTTGGGCCCGGCGAACGGGAACGGCGAACAGCGCTCGCCCCAGACCGGGTCGAACAGGATCCGCCGGCCGTCGATCTCGGCCAGCACGCTGGAATGGCCCATCCAGGTCAGCCGGAGCCCGGAGGCGGGCGGTGCGGCCAGATCGGCGAGGGTCGTGGCGTGGACCGGCACGGTGCCCGTCGGCATCCGGCGGGCCCGCTGCTCCTTGTGGAAGTAGATCTTGGCGAATTCGAGGGTGGACCCGGAGGGCCTGATCCGGGCCCCCACCGGGTTCTGGAACGATCCGTCGACGAAATGGGGCGAGCGGCGGATGCGCTCCATCCGCGCTCCGGCCGGGTCGGCCCCGAAGGACTCGGTGCGCATCGAGCGCAGTTTCGTGCGGAGCGGAAGCAAGTAGTCAGCGCCGGTCACAACATCTCCTGAGGGAGTCGGTGTCGTCTCATTATGGTCGGCCTGTACGACAGGGCGAGCAGAAGATGCTGAACGGGGCAGCCGCTCCGGCCGGTGGCGGTATCAGCCACGCTGCTGCCCGTAGACATGGTCGATGTGCAGGGTGAGCAGCACCCTGCGGTCCTCGACCATGGCCCGCCGGTAGTCGTCCCAGTCGGGGTGCTCGCCCTTGACGTCCCGGTAGAGCGTGATCAGGGCCTCCACCGTGGCATCGTCCGGTGCCGCGGCGGGCGGGGTCAGCTCGGCGGTCGCGTCGGCGACGGTCCAGGCCCAGCGGTCGTCGCTGGTGACGTGGTAGCTCGCCCGGGGGTCGCGCCGCAGATTGCGGGTCTTGGCCCGGCCCTCGGTGATCGAGACGCGGAGCACCTGCTCCTCGGGGTAGTAGGCGTGATTGACGTTGGACAGCTGAGGGTGTCCGTCCTGCTTCAGCGTGACCAGTACACCGCCGTCGTGCTCGCCGAAGAGACGGAGCAGTGCTTCCTGTGCCGGTTCGATTCGCGTCATGCAGGGTCCAACGTCCGGGCCGGTCGGAGGATTCCGGTGCGCCGGGCCCTCCTCGGCCGCCGCGCCGGTTCCTCCGGATGCCGTCCCACCATCGCTGACCTGGCGTATTGGTTAGGGTGGCCCGGTGGCTAGAGTCCGGTTGAACGTGGCGGAGCGGCGTGAGGAGCTGCTGCGCGCCGCGGTCGAGCAGATCGAGGTCCGCGGGGTCTCGTCCGTACGGATCGCCGACGTCGCCTCGGTGCTGGGTGTGAGCAACGCACTCGTCCTCTACCACTTCTCGACCAAGGAGAAGCTGGTCGCGGCGGCGTTCGCGTACGCGGCCGAGGGCGACCTGGCCCACCTCCGCAAGCTGCTGGCCCGGCGCACCACCGCCGTACGACGGCTGCGGGCGGCCGTGCGGTGGTACGCGCCGACGGGACAGGCCAAGGGCTGGCGGCTGTGGATCGAGGGCTGGGCGGCCTCCCTGCGCGACCCCGCCCTCCGCGAGGTCGCGGGCGACCTCGACCAGCGGTGGAAAGCGGCGCTGGCCCAGGTCATCGAGGAGGGCGCCGCCGCCGGAGAGTTCCGGTGCGAGGATCCCCGGTCGGCGGCCTGGCGGCTGACCGCCCTGCTGGACGGGATGGCGGTGCAGACGACCTCGTACTCCGGTCCGCTCTCCCGGGCCACGATGCTGCGGTGGACCGACGAGGCGCTCGCCCGCGAGCTGGGCATCGACCTCGCGGAGCTGACCGGGTCGCCGATCGCGGACGCGTCGGCCGACGGCTGACCGGCCTCCGGATCAGGTCTGGCGCACCGGTGCGTAGACCGCCCCCTCCAGGCCGAACGTCCAGGCGACCCCGTCCTTCGCGGTCCGGGTGGCGGGCGGCACGCGCAGCCAGTACGTGCGGTGCGTGCCGTCCGGCTCGGGGGTGGAGTTGACCACCTCGACCATCACCACGTCCTCGTCGCCGTCGAGGGCGATGCGCCAGAGGATGCCCGTCTCGTCGCGGTGGACGGGCTCGGCGCCCGACTCGGCGAGATAGCGGTCGTAGCCGTAGTACTCCAGCATCACGCGGCGCAGCTCCGCGTTCTCCTCGGCCCGGATCCGCTCGGGCGTGAGCGAGGACAGCTCGGCGAGGAACGCGGCCGGAACGGGCATGCCGCGCCAGGCGTGCAGGGCGAATCCGTCCCCGTACGCGAGGGCCGGTCCCTCGCCGTGGTCGAGCCGGCCCGCCTCGTCGCGGTGGAGGACGTCGGGCCGCTCGCTGATGACCACGGCGTTCTCGTAGGGCCACCACCAGCCGGCGTTGCGGGCCACCTCCGCGAGGCCCGTCAGCCGGTCGCCGCGCCCGTCGAACGCGGCGAGCCAGGCGGCGTCGTGCTGGCCGAGCACGGCGTCCAGGAGCACCAGCCGCACGGCGCTCTCGTCCTCCGGCCGGGGCGCCAGGTCGGCGACGACACCGGTCCGTATCCGGTCGGCGAGCGCGGCCGTGGTCTCCCACAGCTGGGCGCCGGTGGCGGACCAGAGCGCCGACCAGCCGGCCGGGCCCAGCTCGTCGTACATCCGGCGGCGTTCCTCGGCCCACGGGCGGGTGCGGACCTCCTCGCGCACCGACCGTCCGGCGTCGGTCAGCTTCTCCACGATCCCGACGGCGGCCCGGGGCGACGCGGCCCAGATGATCCGCTCCGGCTCGGCCAGGCCGGCGGTGCGGTAGGCGCGGCGCACACCGGCCTCGGCCGCCGCCCGGTCCGCCCGGCCGGTCGCCGCCGCCACGCTCCGCCAGGAAGTCACGTTCTGCATCGTTGTCCCGTCCCCTGCTGTGCTCGATCTGTTCTGGAAGGCTCTGTTCGCTCTGGCTGTCCGTGCGTGCTCCGGCACGGCGGAACGGTCAGTCCGCCACGATGCGGATCGCGCCCGGTGCGTACTCCCGCTGCCGCACGACGCGGAACCAGCCCTTGGGAAGCGGGATCACCGCGTGTTCCTCGTGCACCACCCGTCCGCCCTCGGGGAGATGGAGCAGCATCGGGCCGAACGGCCCCGCCTCCCGGATCAGCCGGCCGGGGCCCTGCACGGCGTGCGCGTGCCCGGTGACCTCGCCCAGCGCGAGCACCAGCCGCCCACGCCCGTCGCGCAGTTCGCCCGGGGCCTCCAGGAAGGGGGCGGGCACCGCCGACTCGTCCAGCTCCATGATCAGTACATCGCCCTGCCGGTACACAGACGTCTCCCCTCGTCGCGGCACCCGCTGTGCCGACCCTGCGAAAAACGCTACGGGCAGGGTCTGACAACGGGCCCCGCCGACGCCCGGATCGAGTCCCCGCCGACGCCTGGATCGGGTCCCGGCGGCGGCGTTGTCAGTGCGGCTTGATAAACCTTGCGGACATCAGCCGTCCCCAGGATCAGGAGCTCAGGGCCATGTACGGTGCACAGCATCTGCACGAGTTCGGCGGCCTTCCGGCCGTCGACTTCCAGCGCGCGACCGACGGGGGCTCCCGGCCCGCCGCGGATGCCGTGGCCTGGCGCGTCTACGTCGATCCGTACGGAGGCGACGAGGACCGGGACCGGCCCTGGGAGGAGGAGTTCGCCGACTTCCTGGACTCGGTCGACCCGGCCGGGGTGCGGGCCCTGATCATCGGTCAGTGGGGCGAGGCCTACGAGGAGAACTCCTCCGTGCCGATCGGTCTGCTGATCGCCGCCGCCGACCGGCTGACCTCGCTGGAGGCGGTGTTCATCGGGGATCTGGAGGCGGAGGAGGCCGAGATCACCTGGATCCAGCAGTCGGATGTGACGGCGCTGCTGGCGGCCTTCCCCGCGCTGACGGAGCTCGGGGTGCGCGGCGGCTCCGAGCTGCTGTTCCCGCCGACGAAGCACGAGCGGCTGCGGGCGCTGACGATCCAGGCGGGCGGGCTGCCCGTCGAGGTGGTGCGCGGTGTGCTGGACAGCGAACTGCCCGCGCTGGAGCGGCTGGACCTCTGGCTCGGGGTGTCGGCCTACGAGGGCAACACCAATGTCGCCGACCTCGCGCCGCTGCTCTCCGGCACCCGTTTTCCCCGGCTGAACCACCTGGGCCTGCGCAACAGCGAGATCCAGAACGAGATCGCCGCGGCCATCGCCTCCGCTCCGGTCGTCGCCCAGCTGCGGGTGCTCGACCTCTCGAACGGCACGCTGGGCGACGAGGGGGCGGCCGCTCTGCTGGAAGGGCAGCCGCTGACCCATCTGGAAGCCCTCGATCTCCACCACCACTTCCTCAGCGATGCCATGGAGGAGCGGGTCCGTTCCGCCCTGGAGCCGCACGGGGTCCGGGTCGACCTCTCGGAGAAGTGCGAGCCGTGGGGCGACCGGGGCGTCGAGGGCCGCTACACCGCCGTCTCGGAGTAGGGGCAGAGCGTCATGACGTACCTCGGCATTGAGCATCTGGAGCACTTCCACGGCCTGCCGGTCCACACTCCGGAGCCGTCGTCCGGCGCCCTGCCCGCCGCCGATGCGGTGGCCTGGCGGCTGGTGTGCGACTACGACGAGGACGCCGGCTTCGCCGCTCTGTGGGAGCAGTTCCTGGAGACGGTGGACACGACCCGGGTCCGAGCCCTCGTCATCGGCCCCTGGTGGAACGACGAATACACGCCGTTCGATCCGGTGGTGGAGCTGATCGTCGCCCACGCCGAACGCTTCCCGGCCCTGCGCGCGCTCTTCCTCGCCGATGTGGTGGGCGAGGAGTGCGAGGTGTCCTGGCTGAAGATGTGCGACATCACTCCGGTGCTCGAAGCGCTGCCGTCACTGGAGGAGTTCGGTGTGCGCGGCTGCGGCCAGGAGGGACTCGCGCTGCGGCCGCTGCGCCATACGGCGTTGAAGTCGCTGCGCTTCGAGTCCGGTGGTCTGCCCGGCGAGCTGGTGCGGGCGGTCGCCGCGAGCGAACTGCCCGCGCTGGAGCGGCTGGACCTGTGGTTCGGCAGTACGTGGTACGGCGGCGACGCGACCATCGACGATGTCCGGCCGGTCCTGGCGGGCGGCCTGTTTCCGCGACTGCGCCACCTGGGTCTGCAGAACAGCGAGTTCCAGGACGAGATCGCCGCCGCCGTGGGATCGGCTCCGGTCGTCGCCCAGCTGGAGACCCTGGCGCTGTCGATGGGCACCCTGAGCGACACCGGTGGCGAGGCACTGCTCAACGGTCAGCCTTTGAGCCACCTCTCCCTGCTCGACCTCCGCCATCACTACCTCACCGGCCCGATGGTCGACCGCATCAGGACCGCGTGCGCACCCGCAGCCGTCGAGGCCGGCGAGGCCGAGGACGACTACGCCGACCCGGACGACGAGGACGACGAACCGGAACGCTATGTCGCGGTCAGCGAGTAGCGGCGGGGGCGGCCCGGAGCCGCGTTTCGCGGTCGTCGGCAATCCGGGCAACCGCCGCGTGGCCTTCTTCGAGGAGTCCGTGCGCACCGCCGGCCTCCCGGCGGCCCGGGTCGTGTCCTGGCTCCAGGTGCTCCGCGGCGAGCCGGTGTTCGCTCCCGGCGAGAGCGTGCGGATCGATTCGCCCGGTGAGGACGCCGAGGTGGAGCGGCTGCTCCGCGGGGTCGATGACCCGACCCGGGTGGAGGGTTCGGCCCGGTGGTACGCACGGTTCACCGCCGCGGTGGAGGCGGTGGCGGGCGCGGCCACGGCCGCGGGCGCCGAGGTGCTGGGCTCCCCCGGTGACATCGCCGTGCTCTTCGACAAGCGGCTGTGCCACGGGCTGCTGGACCGGGCGGGGATCTCCGTGCCCGCCTCGCCGACCTCCGGTTCCGGGGCGGCGCCGGTGCGCGGCTGGTCCGACGTACGGGAGGCGCTGCGCGAGCACCGGATGCCCCGGGCGTTCGTGAAGCTCGCGCACGGCTCCTCCGCCTCCGGGGTGCTGGCGGTGGAGACGGCGGGCCCCGGCCGGGTCCGGGCCACCACCTCGGTGGAAAGGGACGCGTCGGGGCGGCTGTTCAACTCGCTGCGGGTGCGGCGCTACACCTCGGAGCGGGAGGTCGGCGCGATCGTGGACGCGCTGGCCCCGGACGGGCTGCACATCGAGCGCTGGCTGCCGAAGGCGTCCCAGCGGGGGCGGGCCGCGGATCTGCGGATCGTGGTGACCGGCGGCCGGGCGACGCACGCCGTGGTGCGGACGAGCACGAGCCCCATGACCAATCTGCATCTCGGCGGCGCGCGCGGTGACCTGGGCGAGGTCCGGGCCGCCGTGGCGGCGGCGGGCGGCTCCTGGCGCGAGGCGCTGGCGTTGTGCGAGCGGGCCGCGGCCTGCTTCCCCGGGACGCTCTGTGTGGGCGTCGATCTGCTGCCCACGGCCGGCTGGCGGCGCTTCGCCGTCGGCGAGGTCAACGCCTTCGGCGATCTGCTGCCCGGACTGACCGGTCTGCCGGGCAGCGGCGCCGAGGGCCTGGACACCTATGCGGCGCAGGTCGCCGCCGTACTGGACCGAGCAAGGAACCACCGTGCCGTCACCGCTTCCTGATCCCCCCGCGCCCCACGAGCCCGGCGGCTCCGGGCGGCCCGACATGGCCGAGGTCGTGGGCAGCCACGATCTGCTGCTGGTCACCCTGGACACCCTGCGCCACGACGTGGCCGTCGAGCTGGCGGCCGCCGGGCGCATCCCGAACCTCGCCCGGCATCTGCCCGGGGGCGGCTGGGAGGAGCGGCACGCTCCGGGCAGCTTCACCTACGCCTCGCACCAGGCGATGTTCGCCGGGTTCCTGCCGACGCCCGCCTCCCCCGGGCCGCATCCGCGGCTGTTCGCGGCGCGGTTCGCGGGCAGTGAGACGACGGCGGACGGCACGTTCGTGTTCGACACGCCGGATCTGGTGTCGGGGCTGGCCGCCGAGGGCTATCGCACGGTGTGTATCGGCGGGGTCGGCTTCTTCAACCGTCAGGGGCCGCTCGGTTCGGTGCTGCCCGGCATGTTCCAGGAGAGCCACTGGGAGCCCGGTTTCGGCGTCGCCTCGCCCACCTCGTTCCAGGAGCAGGTGGCCAGGGCGGAGAAGGTCGTCGCGGCGCTCCCCCGGGACGAGCGGCTGTTCCTCTTCGTCAATGTGTCAGCCCTGCACCAGCCGAACTGGTTCCATCTGCCCGGCGCGACCCGCGCGGCGGGCGACTCACGCGCCACGCACGCGGCGGCCCTGGAGTACGTGGACCGGCACATCGGCCGGCTCTTCGCCGCGGCGAGCAGCCGCCGCCGCTGCTTCGCGATCGTCTGTTCCGACCACGGCACGGCCTACGGCGACGACGGCTACACCGGTCACCGGCTCGGCCACCCGGCCGTCTGGACCGTCCCGTACGCCCACTTCTTCCTCGAACCACCCGCACCGCTCGAACCCGCACCGCCAGAACCGGGGGGCCGACCGATGACGCTCACCACCAGCACTCCCGCGCCGCCCGCCGTCCGGCCGTACGAGAGTTACGTCTACGCCTATCCGCACAAGACGGCCTACCGGCCGCTCGCGGACCGCCCGTCGCTGCGGTCGCTGTGGGCGGCGGAGCCCAAGGACGCGCTCTCCCTCTATCTCCACATACCGTTCTGCGAGGTCCGCTGCGGCTTCTGCAACCTCTTCACCCGGATCGGCGCGCCCGAGGAGCTGACGACGCGCTATCTGGACGCGTTGGAGCGGCAGGCCGTGGCCGTGCGGGAGGCCCTGGGCGACGAGGAGCCGGTGCGGTTCGCGGCGGCGGCGTTCGGCGGCGGCACGCCGACCTTCCTGACCGCCGGGGAGCTGGAGCGGCTCTGCGACGTGGCGGAGCAGCGGATGGGCGCCGACCTGAGCGCGGTCCCGCTGTCCGTGGAGACCTCGCCCGCCACCGCCACCGCCGACCGGCTGGCGGTGCTGGCCGACCGGGGCACGACCAGGATCAGCATCGGTGTGCAGAGTTTCGTGGACGAGGAGGCGCGGGCCGCGGTCCGCCCGCAGCGCCGGGCCGATGTGGAGGCGGCGCTCGGCCGGATCCGCGAGGCCCGGATCCCGGTGCTGAACATCGATCTGATCTACGGCATCGACGGGCAGACCGAGCGCAGCTGGCTCGCCTCGCTGGACGCGGCACTGGCCTGGCGGCCGGAGGAGCTGTATCTGTATCCGCTGTACGTCCGCCCGCTCACCGGTCTGCACCGCCTGGGCGCGGCGGCCGGCGCCGAGGCTCAGGCCCTGGAGGACGCCGCCCGGGACGAGCAGCGGCTGCGGTTGTACGCGGTGGGGCGGGACCATCTGCTGGCGCACGGCTACGAGCAGGTGTCGATGCGGATGTTCCGGCGGACCGACGCCCCTCGGGAGCAGGAGGGTCCCGAGGACTACGCCTGCCAGACCGACGGCATGATCGGCCTGGGCTGCGGGGCCCGTTCGTACACGGCGGCCCTGCACTACTCCTTCGACTACGCGGTGGACATGCGGGAGATCCGGTCGATCATCGACCGTTTCACCGCCACCGAGGACTTCTCCCGGGCCGAGGTCGGCCGGTATGTCGACTCCGGCGAGGCGCGCAGGCGGCATCTGCTGCAGTCGCTGCTCCAGGCGGCGGGGCTGCCGGTGGCGGAGTACCGGGCGCGGTTCGGTACGGATCCGGGCGCGGACTTCCCGGCCGAGCTGGCGGAGTTCGCGGCCCGGGGCTGGCTGGACGCCTCGGCCCCGGAGGGGCTGCTGCGGCTGTCCCCGTCGGGTCTGGCCCACTCCGACGCGCTGGGTCCGGCGCTGTTCTCGCCCGGGGTGCGGGCGGCGATGGCCGCGTACGAGCGGAAGTGAGCCGGACATGGACCTGACGATTCTCTACCGGGGCCCGCTCGCCTCCTGCGACTACGACTGTCCGTACTGCCCGTTCGCCAAGCGGCGGGACAGTCGCGCGCAGCTCACGGCGGACCGGGAGGCGTTGGAGCGGTTCACGGGCTGGGCGGCGGCGCAGACGGGTGACCGGCTGTCCGTGCTGTTCACCCCGTGGGGCGAGGGCCTGGTGCGTTCCTGGTACCGGCGGGCGCTGACGGAGCTGTCGCGGCTGCCGCACATCGGCCGGGTCGCGATCCAGACGAACCTGAGCGGCCGCACCGACTGGCTGGCGGACGCCGATCCGGAGCGGATCGCGCTGTGGTGCACGTACCACCCGGGGCAGACCCCGTACGACCGGTTTCTGGGTAGATGCCGGGATCTGTCGGCGAAGGGAATCCGCTACAGCGTGGGCGTGGTGGGGTTCGACGAGCATCTGGAGGAGGCCCGGCGACTGCGGGCGGCGCTGCCCGAGGAGGTCTACCTCTGGGTGAACGCCGCCGAGGGCCACACGTACACCGACGAGGAGGCGGCGCGCTGGACGGAGCTGGATCCGTTGTTCCCCTACAGCCGTGATCCGCACCGTTCGGCGGGGCTGCCCTGCCGGACGGGCGAGTCGGTGATCTCGGTGGACGGCGACGGCACGGTGCGGCGCTGTCACTTCGTCAAGGCGGAGCTGGGCAATCTCTACGACGGCAGCTACCGCCGGGCGCTCGGCCCCCGGGCCTGTCCGCTCGCCGTGTGCGACTGCCACATCGGCTATGTGCATCTGGAGTCGCTGCCGCTGTACGACGTGTTCGCGGGCGGCGTCCTGGAGCGGATACCGGCGGGGCGCCCGCCGGGCGGAGGCACGCCGCCGGACGGGCTCGTGGTGCCGAACCCGTCCCGGCGCGCGCTGCCTCTGCTGGAGCCCTGAGCGACCCGGCCGCTACAGCGGCAGCAGGTCGGGGCGCTTCGCCTCGACGTGGTCGCCGGAGGACTCGCCGCGCAGCCGTCGCCCGATCCACGGCACCAGGTATTCGCGGGCCCACTGGATGTTGTCGCGCCGCTCGTCGAAGGGGCTGCGCTGGGCCTGCGGCGGCCACGGCTGGTCGGGGTCGGCGGGCACGTCGTGGCCGAGGACCTGGGCGGCGCGCAGGGCGACGCGGGTGTGGCCCTCGGGCGAGAGGTGCAGCCGGTCGGCGTCCCACGCGCGCCGGTCCTGGACCGAGCGCAGCGACCACAGGTCCAGCACGGGGCACTGGTAGCGGTCGGCGATGGCCCGCAGATGGACGTTGTACGTGGCGATCTTGCCGCGCATGTGGCGCAGCACCGGAACGCCGCGGGTGTCGAAGCCGGTGGTGACCATGACCGTGCCGACCGCGTTGCTCAGGTCGGCGACCGCCCGCTCGAAGCGCTCGGCGAGGTCGTCGGGGTCGGTGCCGGGCCGGATGATGTCGTTGCCGCCCGCGCAGAAGCTGACCAGGTCGGGGGCCAGTTCCTTGGCACGGGGGATCTGCTCCTCGACGATCTGGTCGAGGAGACGTCCTCGTACGGCGAGATTGGCGTAGCGGAAGTCCCCGTGCGAGGAGTCCTCGGGGCCGGCCTCCGTGTCGGGGGCCGGGAGCCGGTCGGCGAGGAGGACCGCGAAACGGTCCGCCCAGCCGAGATAGGTCCCGTCGGGGCCGGGGTCGCCGACGCCCTCGGTGAAACTGTCGCCAATCGCCGCGTACGACCCGATGATGTGCTGCTGGTTGTTTCTCGAATCGTCTGCCACAAGGACTTATCCTGCATCGTCCGATGTGACCTACGCGACCGTAATACGGGGTTGACGGGTGGTGAGATAGACCACCCGGTCAGGTTTTGGTAAAGCCGGAATAAAGAGAGGGGCGGTGCGCCGCCGCGCACCGCCCCTCGGATACTTCTGGCCGCGTCCGGTCAGACGGAGACGCCGTGCTGACGCAGGTACGCGATCGGGTCGACGTCCGAGCCGTAGCTCGGGCCGGTGCGGACCTCGAAGTGCAGGTGCGGGCCGGTGGAGTTGCCGGTGGAGCCGGAGAGGCCGATCTGCTGGCCGCCGGTGACGGTCTGGCCGACGGAGACGTTCAGCGAGGACTGGTGGGCGTACTGCGAGTACATGCCGTCCTCGTGCTGGATGACGACCTCGTTGCCGTAGGAGCCGCTGTTGCCGGCCGAGACCACGGTGCCCGGTCCGATGGCGAGGACGGGGGTGCCGGAGGCGGCCTGGAAGTCCGAGCCGGTGTGGTAGCCGCTGGACCAGCTGGCGCCGGAAGCGCGGTACTGGGTGGTGACGTTGGGGTTGGCCAGCGGGGCGGACCAGCCGGAGCCGGTGGCCTCGGAGGAGCCGGTCTGCGCGGAGTCGCCGGAGCCCTCGGAGTCGTCGGCGGAGATGGTGTCGCCCTTCGGGGCTTCCTTCGGCGCGTCCTTCGGGGCCGGAGCGGCCTTCTTCGGGGCGGCCTCGGGAGCGGCGGACTTCGCGGCCGGGGCGGAGCCCTTGGCGCCGAGGGTCAGCTTCATGCCCGGGTGGATCAGGCTGGGGTTGTCGCCGACGGTGGAGCGGTTGTCCTGGTACAGCTTCTCCCACCCGCCCTTGAGCCGGTGCTCGGCCGCGATCTTCGACAGGTAGTCGCCGGAGACGACGGAGTACGTCTTCGGGGCGGCCTTCGACGCGGCGGGGGCGGCCGACGGGGCGGTGTGCGCGGCGGCGACCGAGGCGGCGGCGGGCTTCGCGGCGGGAGCGGCCTGGTCGGCGGCGCTCGCGACGGTGGCGCCGATGAGCGGGAGGGCGAGTGCGGCGCCGCCGGTGCCCGCGACGAGGACGCCGCGGGAGATCGGGCCGGACTTCGGACGACGGTGCTTACCCTTTGCGGGCATGGGGAATTTCCTCTCCGGCGCCTGCGAGGTGAGCTGTCGGGTTCGGGCTGGAGATGCCCGGTCGCGTTGCGGCGACTTCACCCCGAGCCGGTCCGGATCGCTCCGGATCGGCGGCTTACCTGGTTCCCCCGCTCCTGCCACACGTGAGTGGGTGGGTGCGAATTCCGGGCGGCGGCAGGATTAGGCGGTCCGTCCGGATTGCGGCGACCGTAAACCGGTCAGGACGAGCGGAACAAGCCATCGGTTGCGCGCCGGAATCATCGATTCGATATCGCCCCGGATTTCCCGTCACACTCCGTGGATTACGGATCTTGGATTTCCGTACGGGCAACGGGAATACCCCCGGGCGCCCTCGCCACGGTCCGTCACGGATATGATCCCGCTCACCTCCGGAATCCCATCTCCCCCATTAGCGGGGCATGTTCTGCGAAATACACCAATACGGACATGCCGCCGAGAGCGCTCCTGACGCCGGGTCAGCCCGGCCTCGACGGCACCCCGCGACGGGGTGGCGACCGTGATGATTTTCTGTCGAATCGATGTCGTATCGTCACGGGAGCGCCCTCGCCGGCGAGCCGCGCCGACGCCAGAGATCCCAGGAGCCACCGTGACGCAGCAGGTGCCGCAGGTCCCGCCGACAGAGACCGTGCTGACCGGAGTCCGCAACTTCCGCGACGTGGGCGGGCTCCCCACCACGGACGGGCGGCGCACCGCCTTCGGACGGCTCTACCGCAGCGGCCACCTGGCGCACGCCACCGACGAGGACGCGGCCTTCCTCGGCGGGCTCGGACTGCACACGGTCTTCGACTTCCGGCACTCCGCCGACCACCGCCTCGACGGTTACGACATCGAGCTGCCCGGTGTCCGCAATGTCAGCATTCCGCTCTCCGACCCGGCCGACGGCGCGGAGTTCTGGCGGCTGGTGAGCGACGGGAACATCGAGCAGCTGCGCTCGGTCCTCGCGGACGGCAAGGGCGTCGACCGCATGATCCGGATGTACCGCGCGACGATCGAGGACCGCACCGCCGAGCACAGCCGGGTGCTGCACGCGCTGGCCGAGGACAGCGTCCCGGCCCTGATGCACTGCGCGGCGGGCAAGGACCGGGCCGGCCTCTCGATCGCGGTCGCCCTGCTGGCGGTCGGCGTGGAGGTGGAGGCGATCGAGGAGGACTACCTCAAGTCCAACGACCTCCACCGCCGCTACAACGTGAAGCGCTCCGACGCCTCCGCGGCCGGCATGTCGCCCGAGGTGCTGGAGCTGCTCGACCCGCTCTTCGGGGCGCGGCCGGCCTACCTCGCGGCGGCCTTCGCGACCATCGAGGAGAACTGGGGCACGACCGACCGCTACCTCACCGAGGGGCTGAAGATCTCCTCCGGGACCCGGGAGCGACTGCGCGAGCGCCTGCTCGACCAGGACTGACCCGGCCGGCCGCGGGCCGTCACTTGCTCCCGGCCACCACGAAGAGCAGGTAGAGGAAGGCCGCGATGACATGGCCCGCCACCAGATAGGCGAAGAGCCGGATGATGACGCCGCGCGGCATCCGCTTCTCCTGCGGGTCCTCGTCCTTGCGGCGTCCGGGGCCCAGCGGGTCGTAGTGTTCGGAATCGGACATGACGGTCCTCTCTGTCGGCCTCACGGCCGGTGGAGCGAAGGATGGAGCCGGCGGGGACGGCCGGTCAGCGCGCGTGGAGGGCGTTGCCGAGGCAGAGCTCGGCGGCGGGACTCTGCAGCAGGGTGTGGACGAAGAGCAGCTCCGCACCGCCGCGGTCGACGGCCGCGATCCGGTGCGGGGTGAGCGAGTCGAAGTGGGCACTGTCGCCGGGTTCGAGGTCGTGCACGGTGTCGCCGAGCCCGACCCGCAGCCGCCCCTCCATCACGTACAGCCACTCCTCGCCGGGATGGACCCGGACCAGGTCGCCCTGGGCCCCGTACGGAACACGTACCCGCAGGGCCTGCATCGCGCGGCCGGAGCCGCCCGCCTGCCGGTACATCCAGCCGTCCGCCTCCGCCCCCTCGAAGCCGCCGCCGCGGACGATCGCGTCCCGTTCGGGCGGCTGCTCGCCGAGGAGCTCGGAGACCGTCGTACCGTAGATACGGGCCAGCCCCAGCAGCATCGGCAGCGAGGGCTGTCGGCGGCCGGTCTCCAGCCGGGAGAGATGGGCCGGGGAGAGCCCGGCCCGCCGGGCGGCGGTCTCCAGGGTCAGACCACGGCTTCGGCGCAGGTCACGCAGTCGGGGTGCGACGCCGGGGAGCTCGTCCGGCACCCCTTCGTCCGGAGGGTTCATGGATCCATTGGGCCAGGATCTTTCCTCCGGGGCAAATAACTTGCCCCGGAGGCAAAGCGGCACCCGTCAGCGGTTGGCCACGGCCTGCTTGACCAGGGTGCGGCCGAAGTCCCACATCAGTCCGCCGCCGCTGTGCGCGTCGTCCATGACGGACGTGAACGCCGCCACGAAGCGGTCCACCTCCGCGTCCCCGATGACCAGCGGCGGAATCAGCTTGATCACTTCCAGGTGGTCGCCGGAGACCTGGGTGAGGATCCGGTGCTTCTGGAGCAGCGGCACCACGACCATCTGGGCGAAGAGCCCCTTGCGGGCCGCCTGGAGCATGGTCCAGCGGCTGCGGAGCTTCAGCGACGACGGCCGTCCGAACTCGATGCCGATCATCAGCCCGCGCCCGCGGACCTCGTGCAGCAGCTCGTAGCGGTCCACCAGGGCCGCCAGCCGCTCGCGGAGCAGATCGCCGGTGCGCCGGGCGTTCGCGACGGTCTCCTCGTCCTCCATCACCGTCAGGACGGCGAGCCCGGCCGCCATCGCCTGCGCGTTGGAGCCGAAGCTCGCGGAGTGGACGAGGACCCGGTCCATCGAGGAGTAGACCTTGCGGAAGATCCAGTCCTTGCCGAGGGTCGCGCCGACGGGCACATAGCCGCCGGAGAGCGCCTTGGCCACACAGACCAGATCGGGCTCCACGCCCTCCTCGTGCTGGTAGGCGTAGAAGTCGCCGGTCCGGCCCAGGCCCGTCTGCACCTCGTCGGCGATCAGGAGCGCCTTGTGCCGGTGCAGCAGCTCCTGCGCCTGCCGCAGATAGCCGGGCGGCGCGGCGAGCACGCCCTTGCCCTGGATCGGCTCGACGACCAGGGCCGCGACATCGCCCCGCTTCAGCTCGCGGCGCAGCGCGTCCAGGTCGCCGAGCGGCACGGCCGTGTCGGGCAGCAGCGGGGCGAACCCGTCGCGGAAGCCGCTCTCCCCGTTGACCGACAGGGATCCGGTGGTGAGCCCGTGGAAGGCGTGGTCGCAGTAGAGGATCCGGGGCTTCCCGGTGGCGTACCGGGCGAATTTCAGCGCCGTCTCGACCGCTTCCGTGCCGCTGTTCCCGAAGAAGACGCGGTCCAGGTGCGGGCTGTGGGCCAGCAGCTTCTCGGCGAGCAGTCCGGGCAGCGGCTGGCAGTCGAAGCGGGTGAGGTCGGCGAGCTGGGCGTCCAGGACGTCGTGCAGGGCCTGCCGGACGACGGGATGGTGGCGGCCCAGGCCCATGACGCCGAAGCCGGCGAGCATGTCGAGGTAGTCGTTGCCCTCCGCGTCCCAGAAGTACGCGCCCTCGGCCCGCTCGTAGACCTTGTCGAAGCCGATGGTGTGCAGCATGCGCGGCAGCTGGTGGTTGAGGTGGCGCGCGTGCAGCTCGTACCGCTCGGATCCGCGCTCGGCGAGGAGCCGCGTCAGATCGAAGCCCTGGGATCCGCCGTCCGTCATCGCGCGCTCTTCTCCTTCGGATGTGCTGCGTCGTGCGGCCGGCCGCCCCGGGGAACCCGTGACGGCCGGCCGTACCTCGTCGGTCACCGGCTCACCGGTTGCTGGTGATGGTCTCCCGGGCCGCGCGCAGGGATTCCTTGAGGGACCCCATGGTGGCGAGCACCGCCGTGGGTTCGTAGCCGCAGTGCGCCATGCAGTTGGCGCAGCGCGGGTCCTTGCCCCGGCCGTACTTCTCCCAGTCGGTCTCCTCGATGAGCTGACGGTACGTCGGTACGTAGCCGTCGCTCATCAGGTAGCAGGGACGCTGCCAGCCGAAGAGCGAGTAGTTCGGGATCGCCCACGCGGTGCACGGGAAGTCCGCCTTGCCCTCCAGGAAGTCCAGGAAGAGCGGCGAGTGGTTGAGCCGCCAGCGGGCCCGGTTGCCGCCCGCGAAGGCCTTCTTGAACAGCTCGCGGGTCTGCTCGACGCCCAGGAAGTGCTCCTGGTCGGGAGCCTTCTCGTAGGCGTAGGCGGGCGAGATCATCATCTCGTCGACGTGCAGGTCGTCGTTGAGGTAGTTGAGGACCTCGATGATGGTCTGCGGGGTGTCGGTGTTGAAGAAGGTGGAGTTGGTGGTGACGCGGAAACCGCGCCGCTTGGCCTCCTTCATCGCGGCGACGGCCTCGTCGAAGACGCCTTCCTTGGCGACCGACTCGTCGTGCCGTTCGCGCAGCCCGTCGATGTGCACGGCGAAGGCGAAGTACGGGGACGGGTTGAACTTGTCGAGCTTCTTGCGCATCAGCATGGCGTTGGTGCAGAGGAAGACGTACTTCTTCTTCGCTACGAGCTGGCGCACGATCTCGTCGATCTGCGGATGCATCAGCGGTTCGCCACCGGCGATGGACACCATGGGGGCGCCGGATTCGAGGACCGCGCCCACCGCCTGGGCGACCGGCATGCGCTGCTTCAGGACACCGGCCGGGTGCTGGATCTTGCCGCATCCCTCGCAGGCGAGGTTGCAGGCGAACAACGGCTCCAGCTCGACGATCAGCGGGAACTTCTCACGCTTGCGGAGCTTCTGTTCGAAGAGATACGTCGCAACCTTGATGGTCTGGCGGAGCGGCATGGCCATCTAGCTCACCTCCTGGGGAGCAGTAAAGATCGGTGCCATTCGTAGAAAGCCGGAAGGACGGCACGAAGAACGCGGAACGCCGATATTCCACCGCGTACGGTGCCGATGCGGACGAGCTCATGCTCTGGAGCGTCCACGACCACCCGGACGGCCGCAACCGGGCGCGGTCCGTGACACAGGGCGGTACGCAGTGTCGCGGCGGACTCCATGTCCACCGCGATGGCCCCGCCCGCCCGCAGCGCGGCCCGCTCGGAGCCCCGTACGACGTGGTCGGAGCCGGTCAGCGGGCCGGTGTGGACGGTGCGGCCGGGGACGGCCCTGGCGAGTGCGGCGACCAGGACGCCGGTGCCGGTGCAGGGGGTGGTGCCGTCCACGTCCCGGGTCTCCTCGGCGACGACCAGGTCGCCGGGGTGCATCCCCGGTACGAGGCCGGCGCAGAACCCGGAGGCGATCACGGCGGCGTCCGGAACACCCTCGGGGCCCAGGAGGCGCGCCACGGCCGTCTCCGCCGCCCGGGGACCCATTCCGGTGCGCAGGACCCGGACCGGGCCCGGGGCGCCCCTGCCGCTGCGCAGGGCCACCTGCTCGATGCCGAGGGCACAGGCGACCAGCAGCGGCGGCACAGGGCTCCCGGACCCTCTCGGATCGCCCATCAGGCCCCCTCGGCGGCGTCCGCGCGGTCGGCGAACGGGTCGCCGTACACATAACGCCCGAGTGCGGTGAGCGGGAAGACCTGGCGGTAGAGGTGGTAGTTGATGGAGAAGTCCCAGGGGAAGCCGGTGCCCGTGAAATACGGCTCGTCCCAGGAGCCGTCGGCCTGCTGCGCCTCGGTCAGCCAGGTGACGCCGCGGGCGACCGAGCGGGTGTCGCGGCGGCCCGCGGCGAGGAGCGCGAGCAGCGCCCAGGCGGTCTGGGACGCGGTGGACTCACCGTGTCCGATCCACTTCTCCTCCTGGTAGGAGCGCAGGTCCTCGCCCCAGCCGCCGTCGTCGTTCTGGACGGACTCCAGCCAGCCGACGGCCCGGCGGATCGCGGGGTGCCCGGCGGGCAGTCCGGCGGCGATCAGGGCGGGCACCACGGACCCGGTGCCGTAGACGTAGTTGACGCCCCAGCGACCGAACCAGGCGCCGCACGCCTCCTGTTCGGCGAGCAGCCACTCGATGCCCTCGCGGGTACGGGGGTGGTTCGCGAGGCCCTCGACGGCGAGCATCTCCACGACATGGCCGGTGACGTCGGCCGACGGCGGGTCGATGACCTCGCCGAAGTCGCAGAAGGGCAGCCGGTTGGGGAAGGGGCTGGTGTTGTCGGCGTCGAACGCGCCCCAGGCCCCGTTGCGGGACTGCATCCCGAGGTTCCAGCGGACCCCGCGGTCGATGGCCGCCTGCATCCGGGCGGGGTCGGGGTGGCGCACCCGGCGCAGCGCCAGGACGACTTCGGCCGTGTCGTCGATGTCCGGGTAGTTGTCGTTGTGGAACTCGAACGCCCAGCCGCCGGGGGCCAGTTCGGGTTTTCGCACCGACCAGTCACCGGGTCTGGTGATCTCCTCGGCCAGCATCCAGTCGGCGGCCTTCACCAGCGCGGGGTGGTCGGGTCTCAGTCCGGCGTCGGCCAGCGCGATGGTGGCCAGGCAGGTGTCCCAGACCGGCGACTGGCAGGCCTCGACCATCCGGGCGCCGTCCTCGCGCCGGACGGCGAACCGGTCGAGCGAGGCCAGACCGGCCTTCATCACCGGGTGGTCGAGGTCGTAGCCGAGCAGATGCAGCGCGATGACCGAGTAGACGGCGGGCGGCTGGATCCCGCCCCAGCAGCCGTCGTTCTCCTGGCGCTCGATGATCCACCGGGCGGCCGCGTTCATCGCGATACGGCGCAGCGGGCGCGGGGCGACCTTGTGGTAGAGGTGCAGCCCTTTGTCGAGGCGTTGGAAGAGTCCGTCCCAACTGGTGGGCGGGGCAAGCTTCCTGGCCGGGTTGGGGTGGTCCGGGTCGGTGTGCAGCTCGTCCAGGGCGAAGGGCGCGGGGCGTACGGGGCGCTTCGCGGAGACGATGGTGAGCGGCACGATGGTCTGCCGGGCCCAGCAGCCGAAGTCGTAGATGTTGAGCGGGACCCACTTGGGGAAGAACATCAGCTCGGGCGGCAGTTCGGGGAGGTCGTCCCATTTCCACCAGCCGAACAGGGCCAGCCAGATACGGGTGAAGACGCGGGCGGCCGCGATGCCGCCCTGTTCCCTGATCCAGCCGGAGGCGCGGGCCATGTGCGGTTCGTCGGGGCGGTCCCCGGCCAGCCGCAGGGCGACGTACGCCTCGATCGTGGCGGAGAGGTCGCCCGGTCCGCCGTAGAAGGTGTTCCAGGTGCCGTCGCCGAGCTGTTCGCCGCGGATGAAGAGGGCGGCCGCCCGGGTCGTCTCTGCGTCCTGGATACCGAGGAACTGACGCAGGAGCAGGTCCTCGGCGTCCATCGTGACGTTGGTGGCGAGGTCGCCCTTCCACCAGCCCTGCTCGTCCTGTCTGCCGAGGAGGTGCTCCACGGAGCGTTCCGCGGCCCGTCGCGCGGCGGCGGTCACGTCGTCCGCGGCGGTTGTCGTGTCGGTCGGATCGTCGGCCGGGGCCCCGGAGAGGTTCGCGGCCCCGGTCGATCCGTCGGTCGTCGCTGTCATGAGCTTCCCCTTACGTGCAGTCGGTTCTCTGCTGTGCTGGGGTCTCCGTCGGCCGGCGCCCGGTGAGGGGCGCCGGCCGGCGACTGCGAGTCATATGCGGAAAGTGATCATCTCTTTCGTACCACCACGAAGTCGGCGAGCTCGGTGAGCTGCTCCCTCACCCGGTGGGGCATGTCGACGGCGTGCAGCGCCTCGATGGCGACCGCGTGCTGACGACGGGCTTCCTGGGCGGTCCACTCGCGGCCGCCCGCCTCCTCGATGAGTGCCGCGCGGGCGGCGAACTCCTCTTCGGAGAAGCTGTCGAAGTCGTTGCTCTTGGCGTCGGCGGCGAGGAGTTCGCCCAGCCGCTCGGACGCCTCGCCGCCCGCGGCGAGCGCCGCGACGACGGGGAGGGACTTCTTGCGCTGGCGCAGGTCGCTCCAGGTCTGCTTGCCGGTGGACTCCGGGTCGCCCCAGATGCCGAGCAGGTCGTCGACGGCCTGGAAGGCGAGGCCGAGGTGGTAGCCGTACGCCTCCAGGGTGTCGGCGGTGCGGTCGTCGGCGCCGCCGAGCACCGCGCCGATGGAGACGGCGCAGGCCAGCAGCGCGCCGGTCTTGTTGCCCTCCATCTCCAGGCACTCCTCGACGGTGACCCGCTCACGGTGCTCGTAGGAGATGTCCTGGGCCTGCCCGTCGATGAGCTTGCGGGTGGCGGTGGTCAGCCGGCGGGCCGCGCGGCCCGCCTCGACCGTGCCGAGCTCCAGCAGCAGATCGTAGGCGAGGGCGAAGAGCGCGTCGCCGACCAGGATCGCCTGGGCGGGACCGTGCACCTTCCAGACGGTGTCGCGGTGGCGGCGCTGCTCGTCGCCGTCCATCAGGTCGTCGTGCAGCAGCGAGAAGTTGTGCACGAGTTCGACGGCCACCGCGCCGGGGATGCCGGCCTCGGCGGGGGCGCCCGCCGCTTCGGCGGACAGCAGGGCGAGCGCGGGGCGCACAGCCTTGCCGCCGTCGCCGTCCGAGGGCCGTCCCTCGGCGTCGATCCAGCCGAAGTGGTAGGCGGCGACGGTGTCCATGGGCGGCGCGAGCCGGTCCACGGCAGCCCGCAGGACCGGCGCTGACAGGGCTCGTCCGCGCTCCAGAAGCGCGGTGACGTCCGCGGTGTCCGCCACGGTGTCGAAAGCCGGATTCGCCGGGGTCACAGACTCTCCTCTTGTTCCGGTGGTACTGCTCATGCCGCCTCCTGCAGCGGATGTCCAAGGGGGCGGCCGAGGTCGTGGAGGGCCGCGTCGGCGGCTCCGGCGCCGCTGCGCACGGCACCCTCCATCGTCGCGGGCCAGCCGGTGGCGGTCCAGGCCCCCGCCAGCTGAAGACCGGGCAGCCGGGTGCGGGGGCCGGGGCGCAGCCGTCCGACGCCCGGGGCGGGCGCGAAGGTGGCGGTGCGCTCCCGGGTGACGAAGAAGTCGCGGATGCCGGCGCCGCGGGCGGCGGGCAGCAGCCGCTCCAGCTCGGGCAGATAGCGGGAGCGCAGTTCGGCGACGGGCAGGTCGATCTCGTCCTGGGCGGCCGACTGCGAGACGGCCAGATACTGCCCGGGGCCCTTGAGCCCCGAGGAGTGGGTGCGGTCGAAGACCCACTGGACCGGGGAGCCGATCGCGGCGAAGAACGGCCTGCGCAGCACCTTGCGGTCGTAGATGACGTGCACGTTGAGGATGGGCGCGTTGTCGATGTCGAGCAGCAGCTCCGGCTCGTCCAGCGCGCCCGCGGGCAGCAGGTCGTGGGTCTCGGTCTGCGGCACGGCCAGCACGACGGTGTCGGCGGTGATCCGCTCCCCCGCCGTCTCCACGCTCCAGCGGCCGTCCTCGGTGCGGGTGAGGAAGCCGGCCTTGGCGCGCAGTTCGGTGCGGACGCCCGCGGTGTCCAGGGCCTTGCGGGCGAGGGTGTCGTGCAGCTCGCCGAGCGGCACGGTGGCCCAGCCGATGTCTGCGGCGCCGGGCTCGGAGAGCAGGCCGGTCTTGAAGACCTTCGCGGCGAGCGCCATGGAGGCGTTCGGGGCGGTGGCGTTCAGGGTGGCGACTCCGACGAGGTCCCAGAGAGCCTCGATGGTGCGCTCCGACTGGCCGTGCCGCCGCAGCCAGGTGGCGAAGTCGACGCGGTCCAGCTCGGGGTCGGCGGGGTCCAGGCGGCCGAGCGCGAGGGCGGCACGGCCGACGCTCGCCTTCTCGGCGAGCGAGAGGTGAGGATAGGCGGCGAGCCCGCCGGCGAGGTGCAGCGGTACGGGCAGTCCGGTGCGGCGGATCCGCCCCAGGCGCGGTCCGGCGGCCCGGCCGACGTCCAGCACGGGCACGTCGAGGCGGTCCTGGAGCGGGGCCAGGTGGGCGGCGTCGATCCGGTCGAGGAACCAGCGGTAGCCGGTGCAGCAGCGCAGGTAGACGTGCTGGCCGTTGTCGACGGTGAGGTCGCCGCGCTGGAAGGAGAAGGCGAGGCCGCCGAGGCGGGGCCGCCCTTCCAGGAGCGTCACGTCCAGTCCGGCGTCGGCGAGGCGGAGCGCCGCCGTGACGCCGGCGAGGCCGCCGCCGACGACGACGGCGACGGGGCGCGGGGTCTCGTCGCTCATGCGTGCCCCTCCCGTCGGGTCGTGGCCGTCTGCCGGGTCCTCACCCTGGAGATCGTCGCAGTCTGTGACGCGTCGGGCCACCGGAGGGTTGCCCGGCGGCCGGAGGTGCCGGCGTCCATCAGGATCGCCCCCTGGCGGTGAGCCGCGAGATGTGGCGGGCGTCCAGTCCGGACAGGCCGCGCACCGCGACGTAGGCCTTCTCGTGGCCGGGCAGCGAGACCCGTCCGCGCAGGACGGCCTCGGGGTCGCGCTCGATCCGGTCGAGGAGGCGGCGATAGATTCCGGCCATCGCCGCGACGCAGGCGCCGCTGCGGCGGTCGAGCATCGGCAGCAGCCGGTAGCCCTCGGCGAACAGGGCGCGGGCGCGGCGGACCTCGAAGTGGATGAGGCCGGCGAAGTCGGAGCCGGGGGGCGGGGTGGTGCGGTGGAACCCTGCCGAGCAGCCGAATTTGGCCAGGTCGTCGGCGGGCAGATAGGTGCGTCCGTTGCCGGCGTCCTCGCGGACGTCGCGCAGGATGTTGGTGAGCTGGAGGGCGAGGCCGAGGGTGTCGGCGTACTCCGCGGCGCGCTCGGCCCCGCGGGCGCCCGGCGCGGTGCCGAAGACGCCGAGGCTGAGGCGTCCGATGGCTCCGGCGACGCACCGGCAGTAGGACTTGAGGTCGTCCCAGGTCTCGTAGGTCGCGCCCCGGACGTCCATCAGGACGCCGTCGATCAGCTCGTCGAGTCCGCCGAGCGGGAGCGGGAAGCGGCGGGCGGCGTCCGCGAGCGCGACGGCCACCGGGTCGGTGTCGTCCTCGTCGACCGCGTCCTTGCGGATCCGCTCCAGCAGCTCGCGGGTGCTCTCCAGCCGGGTCCGCTTGGTCTCCGGGTCCAGCTCCCCGTCGCCGATGTCGTCGACCCGACGGGAGAAGGCGTACAGCGCCGACATGGCCTGCCGCTTCTCGTACGGCAGCAGTCTGATGCCGTAGGCGAAGTTACGGGCCTGCTGTCCGGTGACGGCCTCGCAGTAACTGTATGCGGCCTGCACCGGCGGCGACATGTACGTCGTCTGTCCCTCCACGGTCCGGCTCACCTCTCTCCACGCGCTCTTCGCAAGACGATTCCCACTTCGCGCAGCAGGCTGGGCTTGGTGGGCTTGGGCGGTCCGGGCAGTACGTCGAACCCGGCGGCCGAGATCGCCGTGAGCGCGCTGCGCCCGCCCCCGACGAATCCGGCGAGGAGCAGCTTGAGCCTGCCGTCGACGCTGCCCACCAGTGGGGGGCCTTCGTTCAGCAGGTCGCTCGCACGCTGGGCCTCGTAGGCGATCAGGGCGCGCACGGAGGCTCCGGCGGTGGGCGCGGCCAGGTCGGTCTCGGTGACCCGGAAGCGTTCCATGTCCTCGGCGGGCAGATAGATCCGGTCGCGGGCCAGGTCCTCGGCCACGTCCTGCAGGTGCTCGACGATCTGGAGCGCGGTGCAGACCGCGTCGGAGCGGCGGACGCGTTCCGGGCTCGCGGTGCCGGTGAGGGCGAGGACCAGGCGGCCGACCGGGTTCGCCGAGAGCTCGCAGTAGGCGGCGAGCTCGGCGTAGGTGCCGTAGCGGCGGATCTTCTGGTCCTGGCGGTTGGCCTCGATCAGGCCGAGGAAGGGCTCGGGGGTGAGCGCGCGGCGCCGCACGGTGGGGCGCAGGTTGCGCAGCAGCGGGTGGTGCGGCTCCTCGCCGGTGGTGGCGAAGACCCGGTGGAGGTCGGTCTCCAGGGCGTCGAGCATGGCGAGGCGGTCGTCGCTCTGCTCCGGCTCCAGGCCGAGGCGGCGGGCGTCCGCGCCGCCGGGGGCGAGGTCGCCGTCGCCGATGTCGTCGACGAGCCTGGCGAATCCGTAGACCGCCATCAGGTCGTCGCGCCAGGCGCGGGGCAGGAAGAAGGGCGCCACGGGGAAGTTCTCGTCCGCGGCCTTGCCGAGGGTGGCGTCGCCGATGCGCGCTTCGGGGATCGAGGTCACTGCGGACCGCCCGGCGCGGGGACGGCGAAACCACGTCGGAGCTGGAGATCTTCCGTCATTGCCGTCACATCTCCCGTTCTACACTGCTGATCCAAAACAACCCTTTTCGGACACGCCGTTCATTCTTCCGAGTGCACTGCGGCAGAGCGGGCGGTGCCGGGGCGTATCGCCCTACTTGCCATGAATCAGCACCGCTACAGCTTACGTTGTACAGCTCACAACGGACCGGCGGGGTGGAGCGCCCACCGCCGCTTCCCGGCCGTGCCCGTCAACCTTCCCCGCGCACGGCGGGATTGACGTCATCCGCCGGGAGGAGATCGCCCCTGGGGGCCTACTGCGGACGGTCTGCCGGGCACCGCACGGCCCCCGCCGGAACGGTCCGGCGGGGGCCACGGGGAGAGCTGGGGGCTACTTGCCCGTTTCGCGTTCGTACGCCTTGAGGACTTCCTCGGTGGGGCCGTCCATCAGGAGCTCGCCCTTCTCCAGCCAGAGCGCACGGTCGCAGGTGTCCCTGATCGACTTGTTGTTGTGGCTGACCAGGAAGACCGTGCCCGCCTCCTTGCGCAGCTCGCGGATCCGCTCCTCGGAGCGGACCCGGAACTTGCGGTCGCCGGTGGCCAGCGCCTCGTCGATCATGAGGACGTCGTGGTTCTTGGCGGCGGCGATCGAGAAGCGCAGTCGCGCGGCCATGCCGGAGGAGTACGTCCGCATCGGCAGGGTGATGAAGTCGCCCTTCTCGTTGATGCCGGAGAACTCCACGATCTCCTGGTAGCGCTCGCGGACCTCGTCCCGGCTCATGCCCATCGCGAGGCCGCCGAGCACGACGTTGCGCTCACCGGTCAGATCGCTCATCAGCGCCGCGTTCACGCCGAGCAGCGAGGGCTGACCGTCCGTGTACACGTGGCCGGATTCGGTCGGCAGCAGACCGGCGATGGCGCGCAGCAGCGTCGACTTGCCGGAGCCGTTGGTGCCGATGAGGCCGATGGCCTCGCCGCGGTAGGCGGTGAAGGAGACCCCGCGCACCGCGTGCACCTTCCGGACGCCGCGCGGCTCGCCCTTGCCCCGCCGCATCATGCGGCTCAGCGCGGCGGTGGCGCTGCCCCGGCCGCCGCCCGTGCCGTTGACGCGGTACACGATGTGCACGTCGTCGGCGATCACCGTGGGGATGCGTCCCTGTGCGTTGTCGTCAGCCACGGCCGTACCGTTCCTCTGCCTTCCAGAAGTACACGAATCCCACGACGCCCAGCAGCACGGCCCAGCCCAGGCCGACGGCCCAGACGTGGTCCGGCAGGTTCTCGGAACCGTAGCCGTCGATCAGCGCGAAGCGGACCAGGTCCATGTAGACCGCCGCCGGGTTGTACTGCAGTACGTCGGCGATCCAGGCCGGCTTGTCCTTGAGCATCACCGGGATGGAGAACATGACGCCCGAGGCGTACATCCAGGTCCGCATGACGAACGGCATCAGCTGCGCGAGGTCGGGGGTCTTGGAGCCGAGCCGCGCCATGACGAGGGCCAGGCCGGTGTTGAAGAAGAACTGGAGAATCAGGGCGGGGATCACCAGGAGCCACGACAGCGAGGGGTAGCTGCCGAAGATGACGGCGACCGCGACCAGCACGATCATCGAGAACAGCAGCTGCTGGAGCTGCTGGAGCGAGAAGGAGATGGGCAGCGAGGCCCGGGGGAAGTGGAGGGCCCGGACCAGGCCGAGGTTGCCGGAGATCGCCCGGACACCGGCCATGACCGAGCTCTGGGTGAAGGTGAAGACGAAGACGCCGGTGACCAGGAACGGCACGAAGACGTCGTCGGGAATCCCCTCCCTGGTCCCCAGGATCAGCCCGAAGATCAGGTAATAGACACAGGCGTTCAGCAAGGGCGTGACCACTTGCCACAGCTGGCCGAGCTTGGCCTGGCTGTACTGAGCGGTCAGCTTCGCCCGGGAGAAGGCCAGGATGAAGTGGCGTCGGCCCCAGAGCTGTCGCATGTACGCGAACAGCCCCGGCCGGGCGCCGCTCACGGTCAGGCCGTACTTGGCGGCCAGCTGGGCCGCGCCGAGGCCCTCGTCGGCGGACGGCGGGGTCCCGAGGGCTACCCCACCGTCGTGGGTCGTGTCACTCACAAGTTGAAACTCTCGTCTTCACGCGCAGCCAGTCGCGGGCGCGGCTCAGGCGGACAGGTTCCGGAAAGAAAATACGCCTCATGCTCTCAGAGGAAAGCCTCTCAGATGACCGGAGGTCGGCCCAGCCTCGTCAGCCGCCACACCGTACGCCACTTCATCGGACGCCGAGGCCCGCAGGGCGTCGACCAGCCTTCCCGGAAACCTCCGAACCATGCCTTCAGCGCGGGCGGTGACGGACGCCTCACCAGGGTCAGCAGCAGCCAGACCCCGAGGTAGAGGGGGACCAGCGGGGCGGGCAGGTTCCGGCGGGCGAGCCAGACCCGGTTGCGGGCGACCATGCGGTGGTAGACCGCGTGCCGGGACGGGGCGGTGGTGGGGTGGTTCAGCACCATGTCCGCGCGGTAGTCGATCATCCACCCCGCGTCCAGCGCCCGCCAGGCCAGGTCCGTCTCCTCGTGGGCGTAGAAGAAGTCCTCCGGCAGCGGGCCCACCTCGGCCAGGACCCGGGTGCGTACGGCGTTGGCGCCGCCCAGGAACGTCGTCACCCGCGAGGAGCGCATCGGGTCGGCGGCCCGCAGCCGGGGCACGTGCCGCCGCTGGGTGGCGCCGGTCTCCGGGTCCGCGATCCGGAAGGTGACGATCCCCAGCTTCGGGTCCGCCTCGAACGCCTGCCGGCACAGCTCGGCGGTGTCCCGGTTCGGCAGCAGCCCGTCGTCGTCCAGGAAGAGCAGGGCGTCCACGTCCGCGCCGCAGGGGCCGAACGCCTCGATGCCGACATTGCGGCCGCCGGGGATGCCCAGGTTCTCGGGCAGTTCCACCGTGCGCACCCCGGCGGGCACCTCGGGCACCGGGGCGCCGTTGCCGACCACCACGACCTCGATCCGGTCACCGTGCTGGGCGGTGACCGAATCGAGGAGGGCGCGGAGCTCGTCCGGGCGGTTGCCCATGGTGATGATCACCGCGCCCAGTTTCATGGGTGAGGTCACTTCAGCCTGCTGGACGCCAGGACCGACACCAGGTGCAGCAGGGTCTGCAGCAGCGCGATGCCGGCCATGACCGCCACGGTCAGGCGGGTGTAGAAGAGGTCGCCCGCGATCGCGTCCACGACGGCCACCACGAGGATCACCAGGGATGCCTCGATGCCGAGGATCAGCCGGTGGAACTTGAGCGCGGCGGCGGCCTTGCGGGCCAGCGCCACGCCGGAGGAGCGCGGCTCGGAGGCCGCCTCCTTGACCGGCGGCAGCCCGCCCTGGTGGCGGGCCACCCCGACCAGGTCCGTCTCGGCCTTGATCAGGATCGCGCCGAGCGCGGCGAGCGTGCCGAGGAAGGCCCAGAGCCAGTCGATCCGGCCCTCGCCCCAGATGTCGGCGGCGCGCAGGCCGAGGCCGACGAGCACCGCCGCGTCGCACAGATAGGCGGCGACCCGGTCCAGGTAGACCCCGCTGAGCGAGTACTGCTTCTTCCAGCGGGCCAGTTCGCCGTCCACGCAGTCGAAGAGCAGATAGAGCTGGACCATCACCACACCGAGCACGGCGCCCCAGACGCCCGGCACCAGCAGCGCCGGGGCGGCCAGCGCACCGGCCAGCGTCATCACGTACGTGACCTGGTTCGGCGTGACGCGGGTGTTGACCAGGTAGCGGTCCACGCGCAGCGAGACCTCGCGCATGTACATGCGCCCGGCCCAGTGCTCGCCGCTGCGCCGGTCCTTGACCCCCGGGGGGTGAACGACCGGACGGAGTTCAGCTACTGATGGTCGTCGCATAGTCGGCGTACGCGTCCCTGATCTGGTCGGTGGACAGGTTGAGGTGCTCCAGGACCGTGAAGCGTCCCGGACGCGTCTGCGGCGCGTAGTCGACGGCCTTGACGAACTCGTCGACGCTGAACCCGATCTCCTCCGGCAGGACCGGCAGACCGTGGCGGCGCAGTATCGATGCCATCAGGAGCGACTCCTGGCGGGCACCGCGCAGATGCATGGCGAAGCAGGCGCCGAGGCCGACCTGCTCGCCGTGGCTGGCCGCGCGCTGGGGGTAGAGCAGGTCGAAGGCGTGGTTGATCTCGTGGCAGGCGCCGGACGCGGGACGTGAGTCGCCCGCGACCGACATCGAGATGCCGGTGAGCACGAGCCCTTCGGCCAGCACCTTGAGGAAGGCGTCGTCGCCGACCCCGCCGGGGTGGCGCAGCACGGCCTCGCCGGCCTGGCGGGCCATCGCGGCGGCCAGACCGTCGATCTCCTCGCCGTTGACCTCGTGGGCCAGCTCCCAGTCGGCGACGCAGGAGATGTTCGAGATCGCGTCGCCGATGCCGGAACGGACGTAACGGGCGGGCGCCTCACGGATCACGTCGAGGTCGATGACCACGGCAATCGGGGTGGGCACCCCGTAGGAGCCGCGCCCGTTGTCGTTGTCGAGCGTGGCGACCGGCGAGCACAGGCCGTCGTGCGAGAGGTTCGTCGCGACGGCGACCAGGGGCAGGCCGACCCGCGCCGCGGCGTACTTCGCCACGTCGATGATCTTGCCGCCGCCGAGGCCGACGACGGCGTCGTACCGGTTGCCCTTGATGCCGTCGGCGAGCTTCACCGCGGAGTCGATCGTGCCGTCGGAGACCGGATACCAGTCGGCACCCGGCAGGACCGGAGCGAGCCTCTCCCGCAGGGCGCGCCCGGAGCCGTCGCTGATCGCGATGGCGAGCTTGCCCGAGGTGGAGATCCGCTGATCGGCCAGGAGACCCGCCAGATCGTCCATGGCGCCGCGCCGGATGTCGACGACGACCGGGGACGGAATGAGCCGGGTCAGTACTGGCACGCGATCTCACGGCCCTTCTTGAGGTCGTCGTGGTTGTCGATCTCGACCCAGGTCACGGTGCCGATGGGGGCCACGTCCACGGTGAAGCCGCGGTTGACCAGCTCCTGGTAGCCGTCCTCGTAGTAGAGGTCGGGGTCGCGCTCGAAGGTGGTCTTCAGCGCGTCCGCCAGCTCCTCGGCGGCCTCGGCCTCGATGAGGGTGACGCCGATGTACTCACCGGTCGCGGTGGCCGGGTCCATCAGCTTGGTGATGCGCTGAACTCCCTTGTCCTCCGCGGTGATGACCTTCATCTCCTCGTCGGCGAGGACCTTCTCGGTGTCCAGGGCGAGGATGATCTTCTGGCCCTTGCCGCGGGCGTCCAGGAGGGTCTTCTCGACGGAGACCGGGTGCACGGTGTCGCCGTTGGCGAGGATCACGCCGCGCTTGATGACGTCACGGGCGCACCAGAGGGAGTAGGCGTTGTTCCACTCCTCGGCCTTGTCGTTGTCGATCAGCGTGAGGGTGAGGCCGTAGGCCGCCTCCAGCTCGGCCTTGCGGGCGTAGACGGCCTCCTTGCGGTAGCCGACGACGATCGCGACCTCGGTGAGTCCGACCTCGGCGAAGTTGGCGAGCGTGAGGTCGAGGACCGTCTTGTCGCCGTCGACAGGGACGAGCGCCTTGGGCAGCGTGTCCGTGTAGGGGCGCAGACGTCGTCCTGCACCGGCTGCCAGTACGAGGCCGATCATGCGAGTTCTCCTTCGTCGTGTACGGCGGGCGCCGAGGAGGACACCCAGAAGCGGATGGACTCCACGAGCACCACCAGAGCCACGGCGACCGCGAGTGCGGTCAGGGCCGTGGTGAAACCTGAGGCTTGGGTGAGTACGGCGGCGAGGACGGCCACCAGCGCGGTACGGCCCTCGTGTCCACCGATCGTCCGCACCAGCCACTGGGGCGGCGCGCCGGTGCCTCCGCGAATGCGGTACACCGTGTCGTAGTGATGGTAGGCGACGGCCGAGACCAGCCCGAAGGCCGCCGGAACGGCGTGCGGGACGTCGCTGCGGGCCGCCAGCACCAGGATCGTGACGTACTCCGCGGCCCGGAAGAGCGGCGGCACCAGCCAGTCGAGCGCGCCCTTGAGCGGGCGGGCGACGGCGAGGCCGGAGAGGACCACGTACACCGCGGCGGCGGCGACGGTGAGCCAGCTGCCGTACGGGAGGAAGAGGGCGCCGCCGATCATCACGAGCGTGCCGAGCAGGGCGACGGCCGGGGCCGTGAACGCGCCCCGGAGTCCGGGGGCGACCGCCGCGACGCCCTGGGCGAGCGGGCCGGAGTCGGCGAGGTCCGCCAGGGCCTGCGCGGCGCGGTCGGTGCGGCGTGCCTTGCGGGTCAGCGAGCGCAGCAGCCGGCCCGCGGTGGTGTAGCAGGCGGCCAGGGCGCAGCCGACGAGCAGGGCGTAGAAGACGATGCGGGGGGTGGTGAGCGCGGTGAGCACCGCGATCATGGCCCAGCGCTCGCCGATCGGCAGCACGATCATCCGGCGCGCCCAGACCGTCCAGCCGACGTTGTCGAGCTTGTCGGAGAGGGCGGCGGTGGGGCTGGTGTTGGCGACCGCGTCGTGGTTGGCCTCGTTGAACGAGAAGTCCACGACATGGCGGCAGGCCTGGAGGACCATCGCGCCGAGCGCCAGCACCCATACGTCGTCGCCGCCGCGTACGGCGCCGATGGCGAGGCCCGCGTAGTACGCGTACTCCTTGGCGCGGTCGAAGGTGGCGTCGAGCCAGGCGCCCATCGTGGAGTACTGCAGCGAGTAGCGGGCGAGCTGCCCGTCGGTGCAGTCCAGCACGAAGGAGACCAGCAGCAGGATCCCGGCGGCGACATAGCCGCCCCGGGTGCCGGTGGCCGCCGCGCCCGCCGCGATCAGCGCGGTGATCAGCGAGGCGGTGGTGACCTGGTTCGGGGTGAGGTTGCGGCGGGCGCACCAGCGGGCGATGTAGCGGGAGTAGGGGCTGATGCAGAAGGTGGTGAAGAAGCCGTCGTGGGCCTTCACCGCGCTGCGCAGCCGTACGGCCTCGTCGTCGACCGAGGCGAGGTCCGCCTCGGCGGCGGCCCGCTGCTCCGGGTCCGTGGGGACGGCCGCGACGAGCGAGCCGAGGGCGGGGCGCTGTACGGCGGTGCCGTCGGACTCCAGTGCCACGGCGATCCGGCCGGGGACGGTGCGGTCCTCGGGCGCGGGGTCGGTGTCCGGCTCGACGACCGGGGCGCCCGCGCCGACGGCGGCCGTGGTGCGCCGGAGCGCACGCAGCAGGGCGCCGCGCGCCTCGGGCTGGGCGGTGAGTGCGCCGGGGACGGTGGCGGCGGCGAAGCGCGGGTCGGTCAGTCCGAGCCGCAGCGCGTGGACGTGGCCCACGAAACGCGGGTCGACGAGGGCGACCCGGCGGCCGGCCGGAACGGCGGCGAGCAGGGCTGCGGCGTCACCGGCGTCGACGGCGGTCTGCACATCGAAGCCCAGGGACCGCAGATCGTCCGCGAGCGACGACCCGGGTACCGGCGTACCGGTGAGGATGGCGGTCGACAGACGAACTCACTCCTTGGCACTGACGGGGACGACACACGGCCGCACGGCCACGAGACGGGCCGGCGGCGTGTCGGCTGAGGCTATCCGATGAACGGAAGGCTGAGTTCACCACCCGTTTGTGCGCTGTTCGGGTGGATCCGCAAGCGCGGTCGCCGTTCGCGATCATCATCATCGATCGGGGGCCCGGCCCACAAACCCGCGGGGCGGGCCGCGGACGACGGGCCCTTAGGCTGACGGTCATGACATGGCTGATCACAGGCGGGGCGGGTTATATCGGGGCACACGTGGCGCGGGCCATGGTGGCGGCGGGCGAGCGGGTCGTGGTGCTCGACGACCGCTCCAGCGGCATCGTGGACCGGCTGCCCGAGGACGTGACCCTGGTGGAGGGCTCGGCCTCCGACCGAGCCCTGCTGGACCGGGTGCTGGCCGAGCACGCGGTGAGCGGTGTGGTGCATCTCGCGGCGAAGAAGCAGGTCGGCGAGTCCGTGGAGAAGCCGCTGCTGTACTACCGGGAGAACGTCACCGGGCTGGGTGTGCTGCTGGAGGCCGTGGTCGCGGCGGGTGTGCGGCGCTTCCTGTTCTCGTCGTCGGCGGCCGTCTACGGCGTACCGGACGTGGACCTCATCACGGAGGAGACGCCCTGCCTGCCGATCAACCCGTACGGCGAGACCAAGCTCGCCGGGGAGTGGCTGGTGCGGGCCACCGGGAAGGCCCACGGGATCTCGACCGCCTGCCTGCGGTACTTCAACGTGGCGGGCTCCGCCGCGCCGGAGCTCGCGGACACCGGGGTCTTCAACATCGTGCCGATGATGTTCGAGCGGCTGACGCGCGGCGAGGCCCCGCGGATCTTCGGTGACGACTATCCGACGCCGGACGGCACCTGCATCCGCGACTACATCCATGTCGCCGACCTGGCGGAGGCGCATCTCGCCGTCGCGCGGCGGCTGGACGGGGCGGACCCCGTCGACCTGACGCTGAACGTCGGCCGGGGCGAGGGCGTCTCGGTGCGGGAGCTGGCCGAGGTGATCGGCGAGGTGACGGGGCACGACCTCAAGCCGGTGGTGGAGCCGCGCCGGGCCGGTGACGCGCCGAAGGCGGTGGCGTCGGCCGCGCGGATCACCGAGGAGCTGGGCTGGACGGCACGGCGGAGTGTGCGCGAGATGGTCGAGTCGGCCTGGGAGGGCTGGCAGCTGCGCCATCCCGAGGCCCGTGCGTGATCGGTTCCCGGTGGCACCGGTGATCGTGTCAACGCTCTGACCTGCGGAACGTTTCCGCAGGTCAGAGCACATGACAACGGTGTTCAGTCCCGTGTTGCCCCATACCCCCCACCCGTAGTTCACTGGCCTGGTCGGGGCGGTTCCGCCCCGGCGCGTCCTAGGGACCTGGAGGCGTTTCGCATGGGGGCTGGCCACGATCACGGACATACGCACGGCGGGCCGCCTCCGACCGGCACGGCGGCCGCCGCGTACCGGGGCAGGCTCCGGGTGGCCCTCGCGATCACGCTGAGCGTGATGGTGATGGAGATCGTCGGCGGCGTCCTCTCCGACTCGCTGGCCCTGATCGCGGACGCCGCCCACATGGCCACCGACGCCCTGGGGCTCGGGATGGCGCTGCTCGCCATCCACTTCGCCAACCGTCCGGCCGGCCCGAACCGCACCTTCGGCTTCGCCCGTGCGGAGATCCTGGCGGCGCTCGCCAACTGTGTGCTGCTGCTGGGCGTCGGCGGTTATCTGGTCTTCGAGGCGGTCGAGCGGTTCATCACCCCGGCCGAGACGAAGGGCGGCCTGGCCATCGCGTTCGCCGCGGTCGGTCTGGTGGCCAACATCGTCTCGCTGTCCCTGCTGATGCGGGGGCAGAAGGAGAGCCTGAACGTGCGGGGCGCCTATCTGGAGGTGATGGCCGACACCCTGGGCTCGATCGCCGTGATCGTCTCGGCGGGCATCATCATGGCGACCGGCTGGCAGCCCGCCGACCCGATCGCCTCGCTGGTGATCGGCCTGATGATCGTCCCCCGGACGGTGAAGCTGCTGCGGGAGACCCTGAACGTGCTGCTGGAGGCGGCGCCCAAGGGCGTGGACATGGCGGAGGTACGGGCCCACATCACGGCGCTGCCCGGGGTCCTGGACGTCCACGACCTGCACGCCTGGACGATCACCTCGGGCATGCCGGTGCTCTCCGCCCATGTGGTGGTGCGCCAGGAGATGCTGGACTCGATAGGGCACGAGAAGGTGCTGCACGAGCTGCAGGGCTGCCTCGGCGACCACTTCGACGTGGAGCACTGCACCTTCCAGCTGGAGCCGAGCGGCCACGCCGAGCACGAGGCGCACCTCTGCCACTGAGGCACGCGAGGGGTCGGTGTTAAGGTTGTTTCGCTGAGACGTTCGAGTCTCGCGGTGGAGCGGAACCCGGTGTCACCGGGACCTTTCGAGAGGAGCTGAGGTTGATGACGGTCGCGACGACGCCTTCCCGGCGCAGCAATCGGTCCTTCCTCATCTCCAGGGTTTCCGGCTAGGTCCACCTTCTTCCCGGATCGGGTCGGAGCCCTCACACACAAGGGTTCCCACGTTGACCGACCACACCGACGACGCCTCGCGCACCGAGGCGTTCTTCACCCTGCATCACCGTCTTCCCCGGCAGAGCCCCGGCTCCGACGCGACCACGCGCCGGCTGCTGGATCTCGCCGGTCCGCTGCCCGACCGTCCGCGCGTCCTCGACCTGGGCTGCGGTCCGGGCCGTGCCGCTCTGCTGCTCGCCGCCGAGGCGGGCGCCGAGGTGACCGCGGTCGACCTGCACCAGCCGTTCCTGGACGAGCTGCGTGAGGCGGCCGGGGCCCGTGGCCTCGGCGACCGGATCCGTACGGTCCGGGCCGACATGGGCGACCTCACCGGCCCCGCGTTCCCCGAGGGGTCCTTCGACCTGATCTGGGCCGAGGGTTCGGCGTACTGCATCGGGTTCGACACCGCCGTCCGCGACTGGCAGCGGCTGCTGGCCCCGGGCGGCGCGATGATGATCTCCGAGTGCGTCTGGACCACGGACGCGCCGTCCGCCGGGGCGCGCGGCTTCTGGGACCGCAACGGCTCCCTGCGCACCCTGCCGGAGACCACCGCGGCGGCCGTCGCCGCGGGCTGCACGGTCCGCGCCGTGCTGGTCCAGCCCGAGAGCGACTGGGACGCGTACTACGTACCGCTCGCCGAGCGGGTCGCGGACACCGACCCGGGCGCTCCCGGTATGGAGTGGGCGCTCGCGGCCACCCGCGAGGAGCTGGCGGTACGGCGGGAGCACGGCACGGAGTACGGCTACGCCGCGTATGTGCTGCGCCCGGCCGATCCCCGGTGGGCCACCCGGCCGGAGACACCGGCGGACCGTACGGCCGTGCACGCGGTCAACACGGCCGCGTTCCCGACCCGGGACGAGGCCGACCTCGTGGACGCCCTGCGGGCCGACCCCGAGGCCTGGCTGCCGGATCTCGGTTACGTCGCCGAGGCCCCGGACGGGTCGATCGCGGCGTACGCGCTGCTGACCCGCTGCCGGGTCGGCGACGCCCCGGCGCTCGCGCTGGCCCCGGTGGCCACCTCCCCCGCCCACCAGCGGCAGGGTGCGGGGCAGGCCGTGGTGCGGGCGGTGCTGGACGCCGCCCGGGTGCGCGGTGAGGCGCTGGTGCTGGTGCTCGGTCATCCCGAGTACTACCCGCGCTTCGGTTTCGTGCCGGCCTCGCGCTACGGGATCCGGCCAGGTTTCGAGGTTCCGGACGAGGCGATGACGGCCCTGGTGCTGGACGATTCCGTCCCGGTTCCGGCGGGCATGATCCGCTATCCGGCGGCCTTCGGGGTCTGACGGCCCGTCCGTCCCGCCGCGCTCGCAGGGCGCGGCGGGGCGGACATGCCCGGACCCGAAGTGCGGACAAGCGGCTTTTGTACGGCAGACTTGACCGGACTCCAGGGGCCCGGCGCACGAGGCCGGGGACCAAAGCGAAGGATGGGTATGCCGACCACACCAGCCACCGCGACGCACAGCTCGTCGAACGGCACCGCAGAAGCGATCATGCTCGAACTGGTCGACGAGAACGGCACCACGATCGGCACCGCGGAGAAGCTGGCGGCCCACCAGGCCCCCGGGCAGCTGCACCGCGCGTTCTCGGTGTTCCTCTTCGACGAGCAGGGGCGGCTGCTGCTCCAGCGCCGGGCACTCGGCAAGTACCACTCCCCCGGTGTCTGGTCGAACACCTGCTGCGGACACCCCTATCCGGGCGAGGCGCCGTTCGCGGCCGCCGCCCGGCGTACGTACGAGGAGCTGGGGCTCTCGCCCTCGCTGCTGGCCGAGGCGGGCACGGTCCGCTACAACCACCCGGACCCCGCGTCGGGTCTGGTGGAGCAGGAGTTCAACCACCTGTTCGTGGGAATGGCGCAGGAGGCCCTGAAACCGGACCCCGAGGAGGTCGGGGAGACGGCCTTCGTGACGGCGGCGGAGCTGGCGGAGCGGCACGCGCGGGCGCCGTTCTCGGCGTGGTTCATGACGGTGCTGGACGCGGCACGGCCGGCGATCCGTGAGCTGACGGGGCCCTCCGCCGGCTGGTGAGCCCTCGCTCGTCTCCGTACGGGGCGGTCAGAGCTGCGTCTTCAACGGCAGCGCCGCCCAGATGATCTTCCCGCCGCTCGCGGTGTGCTCGACGTCGCAGGTGCCGCCCGCCTCCGCGGTGACGACCTTGACCAGCAGCAGGCCCCGGCCGCCGGTCTGGGCGTAGTCCGTCTCCAGGGCGGTGGGGCGGTAGGGGTGGTTGTCCTCGACCGAGACGCGGACCCAGTCGGCGGCGATGGCCACCTCGACGGCCAGCTCGGGCGAGAGGAGCGCCGCGTGCTTGACGGCGTTGGTGACCAGCTCCGAGACGATCAGCAGGAGCCCCTGGAGGATGTCGTCCTCGATGGGCACGCCCTGCCGTCCAAGCAGATCGCGTACGGCGTGCCGGGCACTGGGCACGGACGCGTCCACGGCGGGGGCGGTGAAGCGCCACACCCCCTCGTACGACACGGGGTCGGCGGGGGCACTCCCGAGGCTCTCCATCGTCCGGCACCAGCTCTCACTCGCACTGCACTGACCGTCGAGTAAAGAGTGTTGGGAATGGCTTGGTCCGGACCGTGCCACTGATCGGAAGTAGCCAGGTATCGGCGCTATTCGACCGGACGAGCACACCTTTGCAAGCCCAGGGACTACTTCTGCTCTTCTTCTGGTGACTTGATCGGCTCGTCCGAGGTCGGGGCAGTTTCATCGAGCCGCTCCGAGACCATGCTGACGATGCGGCGGCCGCCGATGCCGATGGCGATCAGGCCGAGCCCGTCGAACAACAGGGCCAGCGAGAAGAAGCAGCCCAGGACGTACAGGCTGCTGTGCGGCCAGTCGAAGAGCACCAGCAGCCCCAGCAGCAGCCCGAAGGCGCCCTGGAGCAGCGTCCACCCCATCTGCGGGCCGCGCACCACGACGCTGCCGACCAGCCGGAAGACCCCGCCGGTCAGGAAGAGCAGGGCGGCGAACATGGTGAGCGCCTCGGCCGTGCCCTCGGGGTGCTTGATGACGACGACGCCCGCGGCGATGTTGAGGGCCGCGACGACCACACCCAGCCAGAAGTAGTTGGTGCCGCGCGACTCGATCGCGTGCAGCAGTCCGACGAGACCGCCGACGAGCAGCAGCCAGCCGAAGAGCAGCATCGAGGTGAGGGTGGCGACGCCGGTGTAGACGAGGCCGATGATGCCCGCGATCACCAGCAGCGCGCCGAGCAGCGCGAGCCAGCCGAAACTGCGGCTGAGCTTCCTGCCCTCGGCTGTGGGTTCGTTCATCGACAGCTCCTCACGGTGCGTGCCCGGCTCACGACCCCTTCTTGATCATAGGTTCGAACCACCCGGATAGCATCCGGCCCATGGACCGTACGGAACCGAGCCTGATCCCGTCCGTCGAGCGCGGCGTCGCCACCGTCGTGATCACGAACCCCGCCAAGCGCAACGCGATGACCGCCGCGATGTGGCGGCGCCTGCCGGAGCTGCTGGAGCGGCTGGCGGCCGACCCGGCGGTCCGGGTCCTGGTGCTGACCGGGGCCGGGGACACCTTCTGCGCCGGGGCCGACATCTCGACGCTGCGGGAGAGCGCGGACACCGCCCAGGGCCTGGCGGTGGCGGCCGAGGAGGCGCTCGCCGCGTTCCCCCGGCCGACGCTGGCCGCAGTGCGCGGCTACTGCGTGGGCGGCGGCAGCCAGCTGGCCGCCGCCTGCGATCTGCGGTTCGCGGAGGAGGGCGCCTCCTTCGGGGTCACCCCGGCGAAGCTCGGCATCGTCTATCCGGCTTCCTCGACCCGGCGACTGGTCGCCCTCGTCGGCCCGGGCACAGCGAAGCATCTGCTGTTCTCCGGCGAGCTGATCGACACCGAACGGGCGCTGCGCACCGGCCTGGCCGACGAGGTGCTGCCCGTGGGCGGCCTGGACAAGCGGGTCGAGGAGTACGTACGGGTCCTGGCGTCCCGGTCCCAGCTGACCCAGGCCGCGGCGAAGGAGTTCGCCGCGGGCCGGACGGACCGGGACGCGTACTGGGCCGATGAGGCGCGGAGCAGCGCGGACACGGCGGAGGGCGTCGCCGCGTTCCTGGAGCGGCGCACGCCCCGCTTCACCTACACCACCGGGTGAGCCGACGCCACGGGCCCTATCGGGTGATGTGACGGCTCCTGGACCGCCACTCCTCGACGAGGGCGGCCGGAGCCTTGTGCGGCGAGCCGGAGTCGTAGGGCGGCTGCGGGTCGTACTCCGTGAGCAGCTGCACCGAGCGCGCCACGTCGTCGCCGGCGATCCGGCCGAGCAGGGTCAGCCCCATGTCGATGCCGGAGGAGACCCCGGCGGCGGTGACGTACTTGCCGTCGAGCACGACCCGCTCCCCGGTGGGCTCGACGCCGAACTCCTTCAGCACCTCCAGCGCCAGCCAGTGCGAGGTGGCCCGACGCCCCTTCAGAAGTCCGGCCGCCGCCAGCAGCAGCGATCCGGTGCAGACCGAGGTGGTCCAGGTGGTGGTGGCGTCGACCGCGCGCAACCAGCCGAGCAGGGTGTCGTTCTCCATCTGGTCGCTCTGGCCGGGGCCGCCGGGCACGATGACCAGATCGGGCGACGGCACCTCGGCGAGCGTCTTCTCCGCGACGAGCGCGAGGCTTCCGCTGTCGTTGCGGACGGGTCCGGTCCGTTCGGCGACGAAGACGGTCTCGGCGCCGGGGGCGCGGCTGAGGATCTCGTAGGGGCCCACCGCGTCCAGGGCGGTGAAACGGTCAAAGAGCAGGATGGCGATCTGCACGGGAACTGCCTCTCGGTTCGGTCGGACGGACGGACAGGCGAACGGACGGACGGACCGGATGGTCGGGCCGGCCGGTGGGGCGTTTCGGGTGTCAGGTGTCGGGTGTCAGGTGCCGGCTGCGGGCGTGCGGAAGCGGCGGCGGTATTCGGCCGGTGCCGTCGCGAGGGTCTTCACGAAGGCCCGGCGCATGGCCTCCGGGGTGCCGTAGCCGCTGGCGCGGGCGATCCGCTCGACGCCGTCGCCGGTGTCCTCCAGGAGTCGGCGGGCGTGCTCCAGACGGACGCGTTCGACGTACCGCCCCGGGGTCGTGCCGGTCTCCGCCCGGAACGCGCGGGCGAAGTGCCGGGGCGAGAGCCGGGCGCGGGCCGCGAGGGCGTCGACCCCGAGGTCGGCGTCCGGGTGCTGGGCGATCCAGTGCTGGACCTCGCGCAGCGGTTCGCGCTGTGCGGTCTGGGCGCTGAGCTGGGCGCTGAACTGGGCCTGGTTGCCGGGGCGGCGCAGGAACACCACGAGGTGCCGGGCGATGGTCAGCGCGAGGTCGCGCCCGTGGTCCTCCTCGACGAGCGCGAGGGCCAGATCGATGCCCGCGGTGACGCCCGCCGAGGTGGCCAGCCTTCCGTCCCGTACGAAGATCGGCTCCGGATCGACCCGGACGGCCGGGTAGTCGCGGGCGAGCCGCTCGCAGTAGTTCCAGTGGGTGGTGACCCGGTGCCCGTCCAGCAGGCCCGCCTCGGCCAGCAGCAGCGCCCCGGTGCACACGGAGACCAGCCGCTCCGCGCGTGGCGCGTGCTCCCGCAGCCAGCCGGTCAGCGCGGGCTGCGAGCCCCGGGTGCCCTGCCCGCCGGGCACCAGCAGCGTGTGCGGGGCGGGCGCGTCGGCCAGGCTGCTGTCGGGCACCAGGGTCAGACCGCTGGTGGAACGGACCGGGCCGCCGTCGAGCGAGGCGGTCCGCAGGTCGTAGGAGACGCCGGGCGACCGGGAGGCGCCGGAGAAGACCTCCATCGGGCCGCTCACGTCGAGGCTCTGGACACCGTCGAAGAGGACGACGAGCACGGTTCGCTGCTTCACGTCCGTCATCCTGGGCGACGGGCGACGATGGCCGCAATGACGAGTACCCCACCTTTCCTGCCACCGGACTTCCGTGGCACGGCCACCCCTCCCCCGGGGTTCCCCTCCGTACCGACCAGTCGGTAACGTGCCCGTATGAGTACTCTCCCGGCCCGCGCGGAGCGCCGCTGCCACAACGCCGTCAACCCGCTGCACTCGTGCCTCTTCTTCTCCCCCGACCTGGGCGCGGAGATGGCGAAGATCGGCATCGAGGACCCCAGCGCCGCCTACTTCGCGACCCGGGCCGCCGCGCTCGGCGCGGTGGGCGCGGGGACCGTCAGCGCCACCTTCTACAACTTCAACCCCGCGCTGGTGGCCCGCCATGTGCCCGCCGTCTGGGAGACCGCCTCCCCCGAGGTGGTCCTCGGAGCCCGGCTGCGGGCGGCGGACTCGACGCTGCGGCGGCTGCTCGGCGAGGAAGTCATCGCCTCCGCCGAGATGGCGGAGGCGGCCCGGCTCGCGCTGCGCGCCACCGAGGCCTGCACCCCGCACGCCCGTCCGCTGTACGCGGCGCACGCGGAGCTGGTGGTGCCCGAGGAGCCGCACCTGGCGTTCTGGCACGCGGCGACCCTGCTGCGCGAGCACCGGGGCGACGCGCATCTGGCCGCCCTGCTCGCCGCCGGTCTCGACCCGCTGGAGTCGCTGGTCAGCCACACCGCGACCGGCAAGGGCATGGCGATCCGCTGGATCCTGTCCTCCCGGGGCTGGCGCCGCACCGACTGGGAGGCGGCGTCCGAGCGGCTGCGCGAGCGCGGGCTGCTGGCGGGCGGCGAGGAGTTGGCGCTCACCGAGGCCGGTACGGCGCTGCGCGCGGAGGTCGAGCAGGCGACGGACCGCATGGACTCGGCACCGTACGAACACCTGGGCGCGGAAGGCGTGGAGCGGCTCACCGAGCTGGGGCGCGGCTTCCTGTTCACGGCCGCCGCGGCGGGTGCGTTCCCGGCCTCGGCGACCGGCCGGGGCTGACCCGGGACGGGCCCCGGCACGGCCCGGGACCCCCGCGCACCGCGTCGGGGCTCCCGGGCGTGTTGCCCGAGGTCACGCGACACGGCCCCCGGCCACCCGGCACAATGCAGGCCTGGGGGATGCCCCCGGCAAGCAAGAACGTGCTCATCACGACACGAGCACGGCCAGCACAGCCAGTACGAGAAGGCGAGTCGGGAAAACCGTGACGACGTCCATCGAAGGCAGGATCGCCGAGGAGCTCGGCGTACGTGAGCGACAGGTCAGGGCCGCCGTCGAGCTGCTCGACGGCGGATCGACCGTGCCGTTCATCGCGCGCTACCGCAAGGAGGCGACCGAATCCCTCGACGATGCGCAGCTGCGCACGCTGGAGGAACGGCTGCGCTATCTGCGGGAGCTGGAGGAGCGGCGCACCGCGATCCTCGAATCCGTACGCGAACAGGGCAAGCTCGACGCGGCGCTGGAGGCGAGCATCCGGGCCGCGGAGACCAAGGCGCGCCTGGAGGACATCTATCTGCCGTTCAAGCCGAAGCGGCGCACCAAGGCGCAGATCGCCCGGGAGGCGGGGCTCGAACCGCTGGCGGACGGACTGCTCGGCGACCCGTCGGTCGACCCGCTCGCTGCGGCCGCCGCGTTCGTGGACGGCGACAAAGGTGTCGCGGACGCGGCCGCCGCTCTGGACGGCGCCCGCTCGATCCTCACCGAGCGGTTCTCCGAGGACGCCGACCTGACCGGCGAGCTGCGCGAGCGCATGTGGACGCGCGGCCGGCTGGCGGCGAAGGTGCGTGAGGGCCAGGAGGAGGCGGGCGCGAAGTTCGCCGACTACTTCGACTTCGCGGAGCCGTTCACCGCGCTGCCCTCGCACCGGGTGCTCGCGATGCTGCGCGGCGAGAAGGAGAACGTGCTCGATCTGGTCCTGGAGCCGGAGGAGCCGGAGGCGGCCGAGAAGCCCGGCCCCTCCTCGTACGAGAACATGATCGCCCGCCGCTTCGAGATCGCCGACCGGGGCCGCCCGGGCGACAAGTGGCTGGGCGACACCGTGCGTTGGGCGTGGCGGACCCGGATCCAGGTGCACCTGGGCATCGATCTCCGGCTGCGGCTGCGCACGGCGGCGGAGGACGAGGCGGTACGCGTCTTCGCCTCGAACCTGCGCGATCTGCTGCTCGCCGCCCCGGCCGGCACCCGCGCCACGCTCGGTCTCGACCCCGGTTTCCGTACGGGGGTGAAGGTGGCGGTCGTCGACGCGACCGGCAAGGTGGTGGCCACCGATGTGATCCACCCGCATGTGCCCGCGAACAAGTGGGACCAGGCGCTGGCGAAGCTCGCGCACCTCGCGAAGGAGCACGCGGTCGACCTGATCGCGATCGGCAACGGCACGGCGTCCCGCGAGACGGACAAGCTCGCCGGTGAACTGATCGACAAGCACCCGGAGTTGAAGCTCACCAAGGTGATGGTCTCGGAGGCGGGCGCCTCGGTGTACTCCGCCTCCGCGTTCGCCTCGCAGGAACTGCCCGACATGGACGTGTCGTTGCGCGGCGCCGTCTCCATCGCGCGGCGGCTCCAGGACCCGCTGGCGGAGCTGGTGAAGATCGACCCGAAGTCGATCGGCGTCGGTCAGTACCAGCACGACCTGTCCGAGGTGAAGCTGTCCCGTTCGCTGGACGCGGTCGTCGAGGACTGCGTGAACGGCGTCGGCGTGGACGTCAACACCGCGTCCGCACCGCTGCTTTCACGGGTCTCGGGGATCAGCTCGGGGCTCGCCGAGAACATCGTCGCGCACCGCGACACCAACGGCCCCTTCCGGTCCCGCAAGGCGCTGAAGGACGTGGCGCGGCTCGGCCCGAAGGCGTACGAGCAGTGCGCGGGCTTCCTGCGGATCCGGGGCGGCGACGACCCGCTGGACGGCTCCAGCGTGCACCCGGAGGCCTACCCGGTGGTGCGCCGGATGGGCAAGAGCGCGGGTGGCGAGGTGGCCTCGCTGATCGGCAACGCGGACGCCCTGCGGGCGCTGCGCGCGGCGGACTTCGTGGACGACATGTTCGGGCTGCCGACCGTGACGGACATCCTCAAGGAGCTGGAGAAGCCGGGGCGCGACCCGCGGCCCGCTTTCCGCACGGCGACCTTCAAGGAGGGCGTCGAGAAGCTCGGCGACCTGGAGCCGGGCATGGTGCTGGAGGGCGTCGTGACGAACGTGGCCGCGTTCGGCGCGTTCGTCGACATCGGCGTCCACCAGGACGGTCTGGTGCATGTCTCGGCGCTGTCGAGGACGTTCGTGAAGGACCCGCGGGACGTGGTGAAGCCCGGGGACATCGTGAAGGTCAAGGTCATGGACGTCGATGTGCCGCGCAAGCGGATCTCGCTGACGCTGCGCCTCGACGACGAGCCCGGCGCGGGCGGCGGTTCCGGCGGCGGGCAGCAGGGCCGCGGCGAGCGGGGCGGCCGGCCCCCGAAGCAGCGCCAGGGTCAGGGCCAGCCGTCCGGTGGCGGTCAGGGCCGGCAGGGCGGCGGCCGGGACCGGCGCGGCGGTGGCGGTGGCTCGCGGCAGGGCGGCCAGGGCGCTCCGGCTCCGGCGAACAGCGCGATGGCCGATGCGCTGCGGCGGGCCGGGCTGGCCGACCCGAAGCCGGGCGGCGGCCGGGGTCGCTGAACGAGGCGAGAGGTGAGGGGCGGGTCGCCGGGTGCGGCCCGCCCCTCACCGCCCCGCACGGTTACGGGGGTCGAGTGCGGCCCGCCCGCCCCCGAACCCCCGTAACCGTGCTCAGACTTCCTTGACCTGACCGTCCGCCACTTCGATGCGGCGGGTCGTCCGGACCGCCTCCAGCATCCGCCGGTCGTGCGTGACCAGCAGCAGGGTGCCCGTGTACGTCTCCAGGGCCGCCTCCAACTGCTCGATGGCGGGCAGGTCGAGGTGGTTCGTCGGCTCGTCGAGCACCAGGAGGTTGACGCCCCGCCCCTGGAGCAGGGCGAGGGCCGCACGGGTGCGCTCGCCCGGGGAGAGGCTGGTGGCCGGGCGCATCACATGGTCGGCGCGCAGGCCGAACTTGGCGAGCAGCGTGCGGACTTCGGCCGGCTCGGTGTCCGGCACGGCCGCGCAGAACGCGTCCAGCAGCGACTGCGCACCGAGGAACAGCTTGCGGGCCTGGTCCACCTCGCCGACGACGACGCCCGAACCGAGCGTGGCGTCGCCGGAGTCCAGCGGCAGCCGCTCCAACAGGGCCGCCAGCAGAGTGGACTTGCCCGCACCGTTGGCCCCGGTGATGGCGACCCGGTCCGCCCAGTCGATCTGGAGCGAGGCGGGGCCGAAGGTGAAGTCGCCGCGCGCCACCCGGGCCTCGCGCAGGGTGGCGACGACGGATCCGGAGCGCGGGGCGGAGGCGATCTCCATCCGCAGCTCCCACTCCTTGCGCGGCTCCTCGACGACGTCGAGACGCTCGATCATGCGCTGGGTCTGCCGGGCCTTCGCGGCCTGCTTCTCGCTGGCCTCGCTGCGGGCGTTACGGCCGAGCTTGTCGCCGTCGGTGGCCTTGCGGCGGGCGTTCTTGACGCCCTTGTCCATCCAGGAGCGCTGCATATGGCCGCGCGCTTCGAGGGACGCCTTCTTGTCGGCGTACTCCTCATAGCCCTCGCGGGCGTGCCGGCGGGCGGTCTCCCGCTCCTCCAGATAGGCCGCGTAGCCACCGCCGTAGAGATTGATCTGCTGCTGGGCGAGGTCCAGCTCCAGCACCTTGGTGACCGTGCGCATCAGGAACTCGCGGTCGTGGCTGATGACGACCGTGCCCGCGCGCAGGCCGGACACGAAGCGCTCCAGGCGCTCCAGACCGTCCAGGTCGAGGTCGTTGGTGGGCTCGTCGAGCAGGAAGACGTCGTAGCGGGAGAGAAGGAGCGACGCGAGTCCGGCGCGGGCCGCCTGTCCGCCGGAGAGCGCGGTCATGGGCCGGTCGAGGCCCACGGTCAGCCCCAGCTCGGCGGCGACCTGCTCGGCCCGCTCGTCCAGGTCCGCGCCGCCGAGGGCGAGCCAGCGCTCCAGGGCGTCGGAGTACGCGTCGTCCGCGCCCGGGGCTCCGGCGACCAGGGCCTCCGTCGCCTCGTCCATGATGCGCTGGGCGTCGGCGACACCGGTGCGGCGGGCCAGGAAGGCGGCCACGGTCTCACCGGCGCGGCGCTCGGGCTCCTGCGGGAGGTGGCCGACGGTGGCGGTGGGCGGCGAGAGGCGCAGCTCGCCCTCCTCCGGGCGGTCGAGCCCGGCGAGGAGGCGGAGCAGGGAGGATTTTCCGGCGCCGTTGACTCCGACGAGACCGATCACGTCACCGGGGGCGACGACGAGGTCGAGCCCGGCGAAGAGCGTGCGGTCACCGTGTCCGGCGGCGAGGTCCTTGGCGACGAGAGTGGCAGTCATCAGGGTGCCGATCCTAGTCGCCGGTGCCCGATGCCCCGGCCTGCCCGGCCCCGAGGGCGCGGGGACCCGGCCGGCCCCCGGCCCCGAGGCCCGGGCGTCAGCCGACCCGGTGGACCAGCTGGGTGCTCAGTTCGTACCGCGCCCCCACGATCGCCAGCTCCCCGGCGGCCACCTTCGCCGCGAGATCGGCCTCGCGCGCCAGCCGTGACCGGACCAGCCGGACCTGGGCGCTGACCGTGGCGTCCACCCGGGCGTCGCCGTGCTGCCCGTGCACGATCGCGGGCCTGATCTGGTCGGCCACGTACTGGATGTGCGCGGGCAGGCGCTCCCCGGTCTCCTCCGCGTGGACCGCGGCGGCGACCGCGCCGCACGACTGGTGTCCCAGGACCACGACCAGTGGGATGCCCAGTTCGAGGACGCCGTAGGCGATGCTGCCGAGCACCGCCTCGTCCAGCACCTCGCCGGCCGAGCGGACGGTCATCAGGTCGCCGAGTCCCTGGTCGAAGACCAGCTCGGGTGGGACGCGGGAGTCGATGCAGCCGAGTATCAGCGCGAACGGTGACTGGCCGGACACCAGGGTGGTGCGCACCCCGGCGGCCTCGTGGGGATGCCGTTGGTGGAGTGTGCGCCAGCGGCGGTTCCCGGCGGCGAGTGCTTTCAGCGCCGCGGCCGGGGTCTCGGGCCTCGCCGCGGTCCGGGTGCGCGGGGCGGCGCCCACGGGCGAGGAGCCCGCGGCGAGCACGCCCGCCGCCGCGGTGGCGGCGGAGGCGCGGAGCAGGGTGCGGCGCGTGGTCGGCGCCGTGCGGGGGGTTCGGGTGATTCTCACGCGCGGACGCTAACCCCCCTGCCCAGGCGGGAAGTTGACGCCGGACAACCCTTGGCCGGACCTTGACCATCTCTTGGACGAGTGAGAACGGAGCAGAGCGAAACAGAAGAGTGCGGAGGGGTGCACGGACGGGCACCGGACCGGCGGGAGGATGCGGAGCGCGGCCCGCCGGGCCGGAAGGCGGGGCGGTCAGCTGAAGCGGTCGAGCGTGATCAGCGCCTCCTGCGGGTTGCCGTCGTGGACGAGCGACTCATGGGCGCCCACGTCGTCGAAGGCGAAGCCGTACGCCTTGCCGTCCACCATCTGCGCGTGGATGAGGCGGGAGTAGTGGTTGGTCACGGAGTCCTTGTAGAAGTTCGCCGCGTTGTTGTCGGGCTGGTTCGCGCTGGTCAGCAGGGTGGAGCGGTTGAAGCCCGCGCACAGGGTGCGGGAGATCGGGCCGCGCACCTGGTCGTTCGGCGCGTCCAGGTACTTGTAGCAGCCGAAGACGCTGTCCGAGTCCGGCTTCTGGAACGAGGTCACGACGGCGCCGGAGCCGTTGGTGAAGTTCATGACGTTGCCGGAGACCCGGCCGTAGTACTTGGTGTTCGGCTCGTGCGCGAACGGCGTCACCGTCAGCACGGAGCCGCTGTAGCGGCTCCAGACCCGGTCGATGTAGTCGTTCATGATCCCGGACGGGAGGGTGCCGCTCCCGACGCCGTGCCCCGGGGACAGGGCGCGCAGCACCGTTCCGTCGGACCGGGTCTGGATGAGGCCGGACCAGCCGCCGGACTGGTTCCTGAGGTTGTCGAACACGGCGTTGTAGCCGCCCGGCTTGAGCTTGCCGGTGCTCTTGACGGCCCCGCCCGGCGCCTTGACGCCGACGGAATAGGGGGCGGAGAACATGTCGACCTGGGTGCTGTTGATCCACAGACCCGCGTCGTTGAGCGTGTACTCGGTCCAGTTGAACAGGATGTTCCTGTTCGGGTCGCTCGGGTTCTGCACCGCGGGCTGGACGAGACCGCCGGTGGTGACCTTGAAGACGAGCTTCTGTCCGTACGAGAAGTAGACGCGGCCGGAGAACTTCGGCATCCGGATCGTCACCGACCGACCGTTCCCCGGACCGGCGATCGAGGCGTCCGGGGCCGGGGTGGGCGGGTTGCCTCCGGCCGGCCAGGGGTGGAACGTACCGTTCGCGTCCGCCCAGCCCTGACGGCCGGTGGAGAGCTCTGTTCCGAGGTTGTAGACGTAGATCTGATCGGCGCGTCCCGAGTCGTTCGTGATGGTCAGCGGGATGGTGGCGGGTACCGCCGCCTCGGCCGGCGGCTGGCCGACGCCGGTGGTCAGACCCAGGGCGAGGGCAAGGGCCGCGGTCAGCGCGCCGAGACCTCTCCGTGAGCCGGGACTTCTTCGTGAGCCGGGACTTCTCCGTAAAGCGGGCATGCTCGTTCTCCTCATCGGGCGGATGCGTGGGTGGAACGGGGGCACATCACCTGCGAGCCTGAGAGCGCTCTCAGAATCCTGCGGTGGGCGACCTCTGTCAACGAACCTGTCTCAACTTGTCGAACCCGCCGAGCATCCCGCGCCGTGCCGACCTGCTCCCGTGTGCCCCGGGCTTCCGGTTCCGCTGGCCCCGGGATTCCGCTTTCGGTTAGCGTCCGGGCAGCGACGGGCGGGGCCGAGGGAAGAGGAGTGACCGTGGTGGCGGATGTGATCGTGGTGGGCGGCGGGGTCGTCGGTCTCACCACCGCCGTGACGCTGGCGGAGCGCGGGCTGCGGGTGCGGGTCTGGTCGCGCGATCCGGCCGGGGCGACGACGTCGGCGGTGGCGGGGGCCCTGTGGTGGCCGTACCGGATCGAGCCGGCGGAGCGGGTGGGCGACTGGTCGCTGGAGACGCTGGCGGTCTACGAGGAGTTGTCGGGCGCGCCGGAGGAGACCGGGGTACGGCGGGTGGCGGGGCTGCACGCCGGTGAGCGGTTCGCGGCGCTGGGCGACTGGGCGGCGGGGCTGAAGGACGCGGTGGAGGTGCCCGAGGGGCTGCGGGTGACGCTGCCGCTGCTGGACATGCCGGTCCATCTGGCCTGGCTGGAGCAGAGGCTCGTGGCGGCGGGCGGTGCGGTGGAACGGCGGACGGTGACGGGGTTCGGCGAGGCGGCGGAGCTCAGCCCGGTGGTGGTGAACTGCACGGGGCTCGGGGCGCGCGAGCTGGTGCCCGACGCGGGGGTGCGGCCGGTGCGGGGGCAGCTGGTCGCGGTGGAGAACCCGGGGATCGAGGAGTGGTACACCGAGGCGGATCCGGCGTCGGCCGCGACGACGTACTTCTTCCCGCAGCCGGGCCGGCTGGTGCTGGGCGGTACGGCCGAGGCGGACGATCCGCGCACCGAGCCCGACCCGGAGACGGCCCGGGAGATCGTGGCGCGGTGCGCCCGGATCCGGCCGGAGATCGCCGATGCCCGGGTGCTCGGGCACCGGGTGGGGCTGCGGCCGGCGCGGGAGGCCGGGGTGCGGATCGAGGCGGAGGCGCTGCCGGGCGGCGGACTGCTGGTGCACAACTACGGGCACGGCGGCGCGGGCGTCACCGTGGCGTGGGGGTGTGCGCGGACGGCGGCGGCGCTGGTGGGCTGACCGCGACCGGAATGCGGCGGACCCGCCTCCGCACCGCCGGGCGCCCCGCCCCTGGGTCCCGCCCGTCCACGGCCGGGCGCCCGCCCCTGAAGCCCGGAGCGCCCTGAGCACAGGGCCGGAGCCCGCGACCGGTCGGTGGTCGCGGGCTCCGGAGCTGTTGTGCGGTTGTGCTGCTCCGCGATGGTGCAGCGGTACGGCTGTGCGGTCACCCGGTCAGTCGGAGGGCCGCTTCTCGGTGGAGGTGGCGGTGGACGTGCTCGTCGACCCCGATCCGCCGGACTCGTGCTGGTGGCGCTCGTCCGTGACCGGAGTCGTCCCGGGGCCGATCCGGATCTCGAAGTCGCCGTCGTATTTGGCGTGCCCCTCGATCACCGCGGACTCGACCGCCTCCACACCGAACTCCTGGCGGACGATCTGCGGGTCCCTGCGCAGGTCCCGCATCAGGGCCACGCACATACCGATCATCACGATGGTGAAGGGCGCCGCCACCAGGATGGTGAGGTTCTGCAGCCCTTGGAGGGCGTTGTCCTTGCCCTCACCGATCAGCAGCATGATCGCGGCCACGGCCCCGGTCACGACTCCCCAGAAGATGACGACCCACTTGCCGGGTTCGAGGACGCCCTTCTGCGAAAGGGTGCCCATGACGATCGACGCGGCGTCGGCTCCGGAGACGAAGAAGATGCCGACCAGGATCATCACGAGGATGGAGGTGACCGTGGCGATCGGGAACTCCTGGAGGACACCGAACAACTGCGCCTCCGGGGTGTCGGCACCCTGGAGCTTTCCGGCCTCGTCCAGCTTCATCGACGAGCCGCCGAAGACGGCGAACCAGATCAGGCTGACGGTGCTGGGCACCAGGATGACGCCGCCGACGAACTGACGGATCGTCCGGCCGCGGCTGATGCGGGCGATGAACATGCCGACGAAGGGCGTCCAGGAGATCCACCAGGCCCAGTAGAAGACCGTCCAGCTGCCGAGCCACGAGGCGACGTCCTCGCCACCGGACGCCTCGGTGCGCCCGGCGAGCTGCCCGAGGTCGCTGAGGTAGGCGCCGATGGAGGTGGGCAGCAGGTCGAGCACGATGATCGTGGGACCGGCGATGAAGACGAACGCCACCAGGAGCAGCGCCAGCACCATGTTGGTGTTGGACAGCCACTGGATGCCCTTCTCGACGCCGGAGACCGCGGAGAGGACGAAGCAGACGGTCAGCACGGCGATGATCGCGACGAGGAGACCGGTTCCGGTCTTCTCCATCCAGTCCAGCTCCTGGAAACCGCTGCCGATCTGGAGCGCGCCGAGGCCGAGCGAGGCGGCGGAACCGAACAGGGTGGCGAAGATGGCCAGGATGTCGATGAAGCGGCCGAAGCCGCCGTAGGCGTGCCGCTTGCCGATCAGCGGCTCGAAGACCGCGCTGATCGTCTGCCGCCTGCGCCGCCGGTAGGCGCTGTACGCGATGGCGAGCCCGACCACGGCGTAGATGGCCCAGGGGTGCAGCGTCCAGTGGAAGAGGGTCGTGGCCATCGCCGTCTCCATGGCGTTGGCCGCGTCCGCGGGGTCGGTGCCCGGCGGCGGGGTACGGAAGTGGGCGAGCGGTTCGCTCACGCCGTAGAACATCAGCCCGATGCCCATACCGGCGCTGAACATCATGGCGACCCAGGAGATGGTCCGGAACTCCGGCTCCTCCCCCTCCTGACCGAGGCAGATCTTGCCGTACCGGCTGATGGCCAGCCACAGCGCGAAGACGACGAACCCGGAGGCGGCCAGCATGAAGGCCCAGCCGCCGTTGTGGATCAGCCCGTCGAGCAGCTTGCTGGAAACGCTCTCCAGGGAGTCGGTGGCGGTCGCTCCCCACACGACGAAGGCGAGGGTGAGGACCGCCGTGACGCCGAACACCACCCGGTCGGTGGTCGGAGTCCTGGTACTGACCGGCTCGGGGGGAAGGTCCGCCGTGACCGACAGCCCCTCCCGCCCGTCCGCGGTCTGGTCGTCCTGGGACACAAATGGCACCTTTCACCGAGTCTGAAAAACGCTCTCCGTAGGCAGTACCACACCTGCCCCGGATCTCGAAGGATCAACAAGCAGTTCTGGCTTGACCGTTTGTGAGGTGATATGTCGCCCGATGATCGAGAAGCAACGGAATCAGGCTTCGGGCCGACTGACGCAGGGGCACGAACGCGCCATCTTCGTCCGGCCGGGCCCTGACGCCGTGCAGGGCCAGCTCGTCCTTCACCTCCGCGTACTGGGCCGCGTCCAGCCGGTAGCCGCACGGCGGGTCGGCGAGGATCTCGGCGGGCTCGGCCGGGTCGTTGTCGGCGCCGCCGAGGTAGACGGGCCCCCGGTCGGCCAGGCCGGTCAGGCGCGAGAGGGCAGTGGCGGTCCGGAGCCGGGCGCGCTGCTCGTCGGTGAAGGCGAAGAGGCCGCCGAGCGCGGTCCGCTGGGAGTGGACCCTGCGCCGGTGGTTGAGCGCCGGATCGTCCTTCTCCGCGTCGCTCAGCGCGTCGACCCGGGATTCGATGAGCAGGCCGACCGCGTGCTTGAGGCCGGAGGTGTTGCGCAGGATGCGTTCCTGGCCGTCGCCCGCGACCTGCTTGATCGGATCCCCGGTGGCCGGGTCGGTCCAGATGCCGTAGTGGCCGCTGCTGTAGCCGCCCGCCGTCGCGGCGGGGCGGACATAGCGCTCGGAGAGGGTGCGCGAGGCGTCGTGGACCCGGTCGTCGACGTTGAGGTTGCGCGGCCACAGGGCGAACAGGTCCTTGTCGTAGTACGGCGGGGTGGCGCCGTACTCGTGCAAGTCGTAGATCACCTGCGGTCGTTCGTCGCGTACGACGGCGGCGATCGCCCGTGCCTCGGCGGTCTCCAGGGCGATGTGGTCGCGGTTGATGTCGACGCCGTCCGCGTTGCCGCGGGTGTCGGCGGCGCGCCCGTCGGGGTTGGCCGTGGGCAGCACCAGCAGGGTCGTACGGGCCAGGAAGGCGCGGGTCGCCCGGTCCTCGGCGAACGCCAGGTCGCGGACCGTGGTCAGACAGGCCTCGCGCCCGGCGGGCTCGTCGCCGTGCTGGCTGCAGATCAGCAGGACCGTGGTGGCGTCGGAACGCTCCTGGCCGACGCGTACGAGGCGGAGCGGGCGGCCCTGTTCCGTCGTGCCGATCCGGTCCACGGAGACCCGGTCGCTCTCCCGGTCCACCGCGGCGAGGAAGGACCGCTCCTCCGCCTCGCCGGTCCAGCGCGCCCCGTCGCTCGTCTCGAACCCGGTGCGCGGCGGGCGGTGCGCGGCCTCGGCGGGTGCGATGGCGAACGGCAGGGCCAGCGCGGCGAGCGTCGCCGCCACGGCCGTCCGGCGCATCGCCCTGGCACCCCGGCGCGGCGGCCCGGACTCCGGCCGGTCGGGTCCGGTGACCGGCGCGAGCCACGGGTGCGGGCTGAGCATGCGGAGTGCACGAGCGACGCGATGGGTCATCGGCGGCTGCCTCCCGGCATGTTGGACGGGCACGGGCCTGTGGGGCGGAGACCGTGACGACCGTCGGCCCCGCGGCGATGTGCGGACGTTACACCGGTCAACTCCTGTGCAACAGGGGGCGATCACTGCCATGGGGTGCTGCCGCCCGTGACGACGGAATGGCGATCGTGTGACAGGTGTGCCCGGAATGGGCCGTCCCGCTCCGGCGGGTGCATAGCCTCGTGACGACCGGTCGGAAGATCATCCGTCCCGACTCATTGGAGCTTGTTGTGCACCGCAGATTCATCGTCCCCAGCGCGCTGGCGGCCACCCTTCTGCTGGCGATCCCGGCAGCGGCCGCACCGGGCACCGTGGGCGCCCCGGGTATCGGCGACCCCTATTACCCGGCCAGCGGAAACGGTGGCTACGACGTCTCCCACTACGACCTGCGGCTGAAGTACCAGCCGGAGACCGACCTGCTGGAGGGCACGGCGACGATCCTCGCCACCACGACGCAGGAGCTGTCCCGCTTCAACCTCGACTTCGGGCTCGATGTCTCCGAGGTCCGGGTGAACGGCAAGAAGGCCCGCTTCGCCACGAGCGGCGACCATGAGCTGGAGGTCACCCCGGCCGGCCCGCTGGCGAAGGGCAAGGACGTCTCGGTGGTGGTCCGGTACGCCGGAAAGCCCTCCGAGCTGAAGATCAACGGCTGGACCGCCTGGGCCAGGACCCCGGACGGCGGTGTCGCCGCGCAGGAGCCGGAGTCGGCCGTGTGGTGGTACCCGAGCAACGACCACCCGCTGGACAAGGCCACCTACGACGTGTCGGTCTCGGTGCCGGACGGCACCCAGGCGATCAGCAACGGCGCGCTCCAGTCGCAGAGTTCGAAGCTCGGCTGGACCCGCTTCAACTGGCGCTCCGACAAGCCGCAGGCGACCTATCTGACGACGCTCGCCATCGGCAAGTTCGACATCACGACCGACAGTACGGCGGACGGTCTGCCGGTCCTGAACGCCTACAGCAAGGACCTGGGCGCCAACGCCGGTGCGGCCCGCGCGAGCATCGAGCGGACCACCGAGGTCGCCGAGTGGCTGACCGAGGTGTTCGGCCCGTATCCGTTCAACGCGCTGGGCGGTTACGTGCCCAATGTGACGAGCGGTTTCGCCCTGGAGACCCAGACGCGGCCCTTCTACAGCCCGCGGCAGTTCGCGAACGGCGCCAACGTGTCGGTCGTCGTCCACGAGCTGGCCCACCAGTGGTACGGCGACAGCGTCTCGGTCGACGGCTGGAAGGACATCTGGATCAACGAGGGCTTCGCCCGCTACAGCCAGTGGCTCTGGTCGGAGAAGGAGGGCGAGGGCACCGCGCAGGAGCTGGCGGACTACACGTACGCCCAGCACCCGGCCGACGACCCGTTCTGGCAGGTGAAGCCGGGTGACCCGGGCCCGGACAACCAGTTCGACATCGCCGTGTACGACCGGGGCGCGCTGGCGCTCCAGGCGCTGCGCAACGAGGTCGGCGACGACACCTTCTTCGAGCTGCTGAAGGGCTGGCCGGCCGAGCACGCGTACGGCAACGCGAACGTGGGCGACTTCGTCCGGTACGCGGAGCGGGTCTCCGGCAAGCCGCTGGCCGAGCTCTTCGACACCTGGCTCTACCGGCCGGCGCGACCGGCGGCCCCGGCGGCGGCCGACGCGGGTCTCGCCGAGGCGGCGCTGTCGGCACGTTCGGCGGCGCGGGTCGAGCGGCCCGCGTCCTGGAAGAAGATCGCGGCGACGAACACCGTGCACGACCACGGTGACCACGCGGCTTCCGCGCACCGGTCCGAGGGCGGTCACGAGCACCGCTGACGGCCGTACGCACGAACACCGGGGCCGTCGGAGCGGCGAAGTCCAGCTGCTCCGACGGCCCTTCGGCCGTTCCGGGGGCTCAGCCGTCGGACCGGGCCGTACGCCGGGCGGCGCGGGCCGCCCGGGCCCGGGGCAGATAGCGCAGCCGTTCCGGTAGGGCGGGGACGACGACCCGTAGGACCGCGCACATCCGGCGCAGCCGCTTCTCCTGGTCGTCGGTCCACGGCAGACCGATGGTGGCGCGGGCGTCGGGCGGCATGAACCCGATGGTGACGAACCGCCGGAAGCGGGCCAGCGGCGGCAGCAGCACCGGCCACAGGGCCCGTAGGACCATCCGCAGCATCCACGGGCCCCGGTCCGGCGGCGGTACGGGCTGGTCGACGTCGACCAGCTCCCGCACGACGGTGGTCGCCTCGATCCCGCCGGCGAGCATCTTCTCCCAGTACGGCCAGAACTCCTCGATGGTCTGCGGCATGTCCCGGTCGTGGATGCCGAGGATCCGGCCGACCCGGAGCCACTCCGCGTACAGCGCGCGCTCCTGGGCGGGGGTCATGGGCCGGATCAGATAGCGGGCGGCGTGCTGGTAGACGGGGAAGCCGGTGGAGTGCACCCAGGCGTAGTTGGCGGGCGTCAGGGCGTGGTACGGACGCCCCCGGGTGTCGGTGCCCCGGATCGTGCCGTGCAGCCGGCGCAGTCTGCGGCCCTCCTCGGCGGCCTCCGCGCCGCCGTAGACCCAGAGCTGGAGCGAGCGCAGCGAGCGTTCGCCGCGCCCCCACGGATCCGTGCGGAAGACGGAGTGCTCGTCGACCCCGGCGCCGACCGCCGGGTGGGCGACCTGGAGCGTGAGGGCGGCGGGCAGCATCAGCAGGGAGCGGATGTCGCCGGACATGCTCCAGAGCACCCCGCCGGGCGGAGGCGGCTCGGGGTCCTTCGCACCACCGGGCGGCGGCTCGGCGGTCCTGGCGTCGGTCGCGCTGCTCATCCGGTGCTCCCGCGGTCCCGGCGGGCCTGCCGTGCGCTGCCCGTCCCCTTCCTCTCCATGATCCCTCGGGTGCGGGAGGACCGCGGTGGCGGGGTCCGGGGCGGTCCACGGCTCGGTCAGTCGTGGTCGTACACCGTCACCGGCAGACCGGCGGATATCAGGCGCCGCTCGATCAGCGGCTCGATCCTGGACCACTTGCCGCCCGCGAGCCCGCAGCCGATCCGCGGCATATGGACCGAGGCCCCGAGCTCGCCCGCCCTGGCAGCCACCGCGCCGAGCGCCGCGTCGATCGCCTCGTACCGCACGGGCACCCCCTTGCTGCCGGTGCGCATGCCCCGCTGGCCGATCATGTTGGCCACCCAGAGATAGGGCCCGACCTGCACGAACTGTGCCGCGCCGAGAGCGAAGTCGTTGTCCGCGCGCTCGCGGTGCCAGCGCCGGTAGGCGGCCTCGGGCTCCGGCCAGCGGCGCGAGAGGGCCAGCACGAAGCCCTTGCCCCAGCCGCCCAGGTCGTTGCAGACGTGGACGATCAGCTTGACGCCCTTGCCCTGCGGCGCGGTGGCGTCCCCCCGTACGTAGGTGATCTCCGACATGACCTCACCGTACGGGCCACCACTGACAACGGGCCGGGACCGACCACGGGGCCGGGGTGGACGGCGGAGCGCCGGTGCCGGAGACTTTCGCAGTAGTGGTGAGACAGCGGAACTGTCCGATACGAGGTTCGACTGCGGGGAGCAGAGATGGCGACGGGGACCGACGAGCCGACGCTCACGGTGGACGAGCTGGCGGCGCGCGCCGGAGTCACCGTACGCACCGTGCGGTTCTACAGCACCCGGGGCCTGTTGCCGCCGCCGGTCATCGGGCCCCGCCGGGTCGGGCACTACGGTCCTGACCATCTCTCGCGGCTCGCGCTGATCGAGGAGCTCCAGCAGCAGGGCATGACGCTGGCCGCGATCGAACGCTATCTGGAACAGCTGCCGCCCGACCTCAGCGCCCATGATCTGGCGATCCACCGGGCGCTGGTGGCGTCCTGGGCGCCGGACAAGACCGAGGACTTCTCCCGGGCCGAGCTGGAGCGGCGGGCCGGGCGGGCGCTGTCGGAGCCGGATGTGGAGCGGCTGGCGGCGATGGGGGTGCTGGTGCGTCCGCAGGAGGACGGCGGGGCGTACCGGGTGGATCTGGGTCTGCTGCGGCTCGGGGTGGAGCTGCTGGACGTGCCGATCGCGCACGAGACGATCCTGGCGGCACGGACCGTGCTGCTGGAGCACACCCGCTCGGCCGCCCAGGAGATGACCCGGCTGTTCCGGGACGAGGTGTGGAACCCCTACCGGGAGCGCGAGGGCGACCCGGAGCATGTGGCGGCGATGAAGTCGCTGTCCGCCGATATGCAACCGATCGTGATGCAGGCGCTGGTGACGGCGTTTCAGCGGTCGCTGAAGGAGGAGCTGCGGGCCGCGTTCACCGCCGAGTGACGGTGAATGCGGCCCGCGCCATGCCCTGTTGACGGGCTCGGTCACGGCCTCAGTCGTGGAAGGTCTCGCCCTTCTCCGCCTTCTCCACCAGCAGCGCGGGCGGCAGGAAGCGGTCGCCGTAGCGTTCGGCGAGTTCCCGGGCGCGGGCCACGAAGCCGGGCAGGCCGCCCTCGTAGCCGTTGATGTACTGGAGTACGCCGCCGGTCCACGGCGGGAAGCCGATGCCCATGATGGAGCCGATGTTGGCGTCGGCGACGGAGATGAGGACGTTCTCCTCCAGGCAGCGGACGCTGTCCAGGGCCTCGGAGAAGAGCATCCGCTCCTTCATGTCCTCGAAGGGCACGTCGGCGTCCGGCTTGGTGAAGTGCTCGCGCAGGCCGGGCCAGAGGCCGGCCCGCTTGCCGTCCTCGTCGTAGTCGTAGAAGCCCGCTCCCCCGCTGCGTCCCGGGCGGCCGAACTCGTCGACCATGCGGTCGATGACCTCGTCGGAGGGGTGGCCGGGCCAGGTGCCGCCGGCCTCCTCCACCGCGCGCCTGGCCTCGTTGCGGATCTTGCGGGGCAGGGTCAGGGTCAGCTCGTCCATCAGGGAGAGCACCTTGGCCGGGTAGCCGGACTGGGCGGCGGCCTGCTCGATCGAGGCGGGCTCGACGCCCTCGCCGACCATCGCCACGCCCTCGTTGATGAACTGGCCGATGACGCGTGAGGTGAAGAAGCCGCGCGAGTCGTTGACGACGATCGGCGTCTTCTTGATCCGGCGGACCAGGTCGAAGGCGCGGGCCAGCGCCTCGTCGCCGGTGCGCTCGCCCTTGATGATCTCGACGAGCGGCATCTTGTCGACGGGCGAGAAGAAGTGCAGCCCGATGAAGTCGACGGGGCGCGAGACGCCCTCGGCGAGGACGGTGATCGGGAGGGTGGAGGTGTTGGAGCAGAGCAGCGCGTCCGGCTCGATGACGTCCTGGATCTCCTGGAACACCTTGTGCTTGAGGGCGGTGTCCTCGAAGACGGCCTCGATCACCGCGTCGCAGCCCGCGAGGTCGGCCGCGTCACCGGTCGGGGTGATCCGGGCCAGCAGTTCGTCGCGCTTGGCCTCGGTCGTACGGCCCCGGGAGAGGGCCTTGGCGAGCAGCTTCTCGCTGTACGCCTTGCCCTTGGCTGCGGCCTCGGTGGAGACGTCCTTGAGGACGACCTCGATCCCGGCCTTGGCGCAGGAGTAGGCGATGCCCGCGCCCATCATTCCGGCGCCGAGGACGGCGACCTTGCGGACGGGGCGCTCGGGGATGTCCTTGGGGCGGTTCGCACCGGAGTTGACGGCCTGGAGGTCGAAGAAGAACGCCTGGATCATGTTCTTGAAGACCTGGCCGGTGACCAGCTCGGTGAAGTACCGGGCCTCGATGGTCAGGGCGGTCTCGAAGTCGACCTGGGAGCCCTCGACGGCCGCCGCCAGGATGTTGCGCGGCGCGGGCATGGGCGCGCCCGCGAGCTGCTTCTTGAGGTTGGCCGGGAACGCGGGCAGGTTGGCGGCGAAGCGCGGGTTGGACGGGGTGCCGCCGGGGATCTTGTAGCCCTTGACGTCCCAGGGCTGCTGCGACTCGGGGTTCGCGTCGATGAAGGCGCGGGCCTTCTCGATCATCTCCTCGCGAGTGGCGGCGACTTCGTGGACGAGGCCGTTCTCCAGGGCCCGCCGCGGGGTGTACTGGGTGCCCTGCAGGAGCACCTTGAGCAGGGCGTCGGCGATGCCCATGAGGCGTACGGTCCGGGTGACGCCGCCACCGGCCGGGAGCAGGCCGAGGGTGACCTCGGGCAGGCCGATGCGGGAGCCGGGGGCGTCGAGGGCGACGCGGTGGTGGGAGGCGAGCGCGATCTCGTAACCGCCGCCGAGGGCCGCGCCGTTGATGGCGGCGACGACGGGCTTGCCGAGGGTCTCGATGCGGCGCAGCGAGTTCTTGATCTCGGTGCCGGTGTCGAAGGCGGCCTGGGCGTTCTCCGGGCCGACCTTGATCATGTCCTTGAGGTCGCCGCCGGCGAAGAAGGTCTTCTTGGCGGAGGTGTAGATGATGCCGCGGATGGAGTCCTTCTCGGCCTCGGCGCGGTCGGCGATGGCCGCGATGGAGTCCTTGAAGGCCTGGTTCATCGTGTTGGCCGACTGGTTGGGGTCGTCGAGGACGAGGGTGACGACGCCGGTCTCGTCCTGTTCCCAGCGGATGGTGGTGCTCTCGGTCGTCATGTCGGTGTTTTCTCCGTAAGCAGGTGGGGCCGGGAACAGGTCAGATGCGTTCGACGATCGTGGCGACACCCATACCGCCGCCGACGCAGAGGGTGACCAGGCCGAACCGCTGGTCGCGGCGCTCCAGTTCGTCGATGACGGTGCCGAGGATCATCGCGCCGGTCGCGCCGAGGGGGTGGCCGAGCGCGATGGCGCCGCCGTTGACGTTGACCTTGTCCAGGCTCAGGCCCATGTCCTTGACGAAGCGCAGGACGACTCCGGCGAAGGCTTCGTTGATCTCGACGAGGTCGATGTCGTCGATGGTCAGCCCGGCCTTGGCGAGCGCCTTGCGGGTGGCGGGCGCGGGGCCGGTGAGCATGATCGTGGGCTCGGAGCCGGAGACGGCGGCGGAGACGATGCGGGCGCGCGGGGTGAGGCCGTAGCGCTCGCCGACCTCCTTCGAGCCGATGGCGACGAGGGCCGCGCCGTCCACGATGCCGGAGGAGTTGCCCGCGTGGTGGACGTGGTCGATCTTCTCGACCCAGTGGTACTTCTGGAGCGCCACCGCGTCGAAGCCGCCCATCTCGCCGATGCCCGCGAAGGACGGCTTGAGACCGGCGAGGGAGTCGGCGGTGGTGCCGGGGCGCAGGTGCTCGTCGCGGTCGAGGACGATCAGGCCGTTGCGGTCCTTGACGGGGACGACGGAGCGGGCGAAGCGGCCGTCCTTCCAGGCCGCCGCGGCGCGTTCCTGCGAGAGGGCGGCGTACTCGTCGACGTCGCGGCGGCTGAAGCCCTCGATGGTGGCGATGAGGTCGGCGCCGATGCCCTGCGGGGCGAAGCCGGTCTCGAAGCTGGTCATCGGGTCCATGGCCCAGGCCCCGCCGTCGGAGCCCATCGGGACCCGGGACATCGACTCGACGCCACCGGCCAGGACGAGGTCCTCCCAGCCCGAACGGACCTTGGCGGCGGCCAGGTTGACCGCTTCCAGGCCGGAGGCACAGAAGCGGTTCTCCTGGACCCCGGCGACGGAGTCGGGCAGCCCGGCCGCGATGGCGGCGATGCGGGCGATGTCGGAGCCCTGGTCGCCGAGCGGGCTGACCACGCCGAGGACGATGTCGTCGATGGCGGCCGGGTCGAGGTCGGGGAAGCGGCCCCGGATCTCGTGGATGAGGCCGACGACCAGGTCGATCGGCTTGGTGCCGTGCAGGGCTCCGTTGGCCTTGCCGCGGCCGCGGGGGGTGCGGATCGCGTCGTAGACGAATGCTTCGGTACTCAAGACAGCTGCCTTTCGAGGGTGGTTGTCGGCGCGGTGAGGGTGCGTCAGGCGAGCAGCGAGCGGCCGATGATCTCCTTCATGATCTCGGTCGTACCGCCGTAGATGGTCTGGATGCGGCCGTCGGTGAACGCCTTGGCGACCTTGTACTCGCTCATGTAGCCGTAGCCGCCGTGGAGTTGGAGGCAGCGGTCGGCGACGCGCTTCTGGAGTTCGGTGGCCCACCACTTGGCCATGGAGGCGTGGACGGCGTCCAGGACGCCGTCGGAGTGGTCGACGATGCACCGGTCGAGGAAGGTCCGGGTGACGGCGCACTCGGTGGCCATCTCGGCGATCTCGAAGCGGATGTGCTGGAGCTTGGAGAGCGGACGTCCGAAGGCCTCGCGCTCCTTGACGTACTGGGTGGTGATCTCCAGGAGGTGTTCGGCGGCGGCGATCCCGGCGACCGCTATGCCCATGCGCTCCTGGGCCAGGTTGGTCATCAGGTGGATGAACGCGCCGTCGAGCTCACCGAGGAGGTTCTCCTTGGGGACGCGGACGTCGTTGAAGAACAACTCGGCGGTGTCCTGGGACTTCTGGCCGATCTTGTCGAGGTTGCGGCCCCGCTCGAAGCCTTCCGCGCCGCGCTCGACGACGATCAGCGAGAGGCCCTTGGCCCCGCCCTCCGGGGTGGTCTTCGCGACCACGACGACCAGGTCGGCGAGGATGCCGTTGGAGATGAAGGTCTTGGAGCCGTTGAGCAGCCAGTGGTCGCCCTTGTCCTCGGCGGTGGTGCGGATGCCCTGGAGGTCGGATCCCGCGCCCGGCTCGGTCATGGCGATCGCGGTGATGGTCTCGCCGGAGCAGAAGCCCGGGAGCCAGCGGCGCTTCTGCTCTTCGGTGGCGAGGCCCGTGAGGTAGGGGCCGATGATGTCGTTGTGCAGGCCGATCGCGAGTCCGGCGGCCCCGGCGCGGGTGAACTCCTCGGCGAGGACGGCGCTGTAGCGGAAGTCGTCGCTGCCGCCGCCCCCGTACTCCTCCGGGACGGCGAGGCCCAGCAGTCCCGCGCGCCCGGCGGCGAGCCAGGCCTCGCGCGAGACGATGCCGTCCTGCTCCCACTGCTCGTAGTACGGGAGGACCTCCTTGGCCAAGAAGGCCCGGACGGTCTCGCGGAACGCGTCGTGCTCCTCGGTGAAGATCTGCCGTTGCACGGGGTCTCCTAGTCGTGAGAGGTGGGGCCGAGCCCCGGTACGTCCCAGTCGGCGGCGACGGCGGCCGTGTCGGCGCCGGGCCGCGCGGGCCCGCCGCGGACGGAGACCGGGGTGGCCGAGAAGCGCGGGGCGGGGGCGGGCTGGGTGATGCCGCTGTGCTCGACGAAGGTGGAGCGGGCGGCGAGGTGCGGGTGGTGCGGCGCTTCGGTGAGCGAGAGGACGGGGGCGACGCAGGCGTCGGTGCCGGCGAAGACCTCGGTCCACTCGGCGCGCGTACGGGTCTGGAACCGCTCGGTGACGGCGGCGCGCAGCTCGTCCCAGCGGGCGAGGTCCCACCGGTCGGGGAAGTCGTCCGCGATGCCGAGGAGGCCGGCGAACTCGGCGTAGAACCGCCCCTCCAGCGGGCCGACCGCCATATGGCCGCCGTCGGAGGTGGCGTAGGTGCCGTAGAACGGGCAGCCGCCGTCCAGGAGGTTGGCGCCGCGCCGGTCCTGCCAGCTCCCGGCGGCCAGCATGCCGTGGATCATCGAGGCGAGATGGGCGGCGCCGTCCACGATGGCGGCGTCGACGACCTGCCCCTCGCCGTGGGCGCGGGCGTGCTGGAGGGCGGCGAGGACGCCGACGACGAGGTAGAGCGAGCCGCCCGCGTAGTCGCCGACCAGGTTGGCGGGGACGGTGGGCGGTTCGTCCGGCCTGCCGATCATGGACAGGGTGCCGGTGAGCGCGAGGTAGGCGATGTCGTGCCCGGCGCGCTCGGCGAGCGGCCCGTCCTGGCCCCAGCCGGTCATCCGCCCGTAGACCAGTTGCGGGTTCCGGGCGAGACAGGGTTCGGGGCCGACGCCGAGCCGCTCCGCGACACCGGGGCGGTAGCCCTCGATCAGGATGTCGGCGCGTTCGGCCAGGTCCAGGACGCGGGCCGGCCCTTCGTCGCTCTTGAGGTCCAGGAGGACGGAGCGCTTGTTGCGGTTGGTGAGGTCGTACGCGGGATCGATGCCGAGCCCCGCGCCGCCGGGCCGGTCGACGCGTACGACATCGGCCCCGAGGTCCGCCAGCAGCATCGCGGCGAACGGTCCGGGGCCGATGCCGGCCAGCTCGACGACCCGGACACCGGTCAGCGGACCGTGTTCGGGCCTTGGGCCTTTCGCCATCTGTGAGCCCCCAGGGGTGTGACACAACCGATGTAACACCTGTGATGCTAAGAACGTGCCCGGCTCCGCACAACCCCTCGGGCCGAGCAAGCGCTTAGCTCCTTCTCCCGATCCTCTCGCATCCGCCCCGCCCGGCCGCACGCCGCCACGTCGCTCTCCGCTACCCTCTGCCTGCCACGTCGGCACCAGGCTCGCAGCGGAGGTACTCGTGAACAGGCAGAACGACACGACACGCCCCTTGGACGTCGTCCTCTTCGGTGCCACCGGCTTCGTGGGGACGCTCACCGCCGAATACCTGGCGGCCCACGCCCCCGCGGGCCTCCGCTGGGCACTGGCGGGACGCAGCCGGACCAAGCTGGCGGCGCTGCGCGAACGGCTCACCGCGATCGCCCCGGGCTGCGCGGAGCTGCCGCTGCTGGACGCCGACGCGGACGACGCGGAGGCGCTGGCCGAACTGGCCGCCTCCACCCGGGTGGTGGCCTCGACGGTGGGCCCGTACATCCGTTACGGCGAGAAGCTCGTCGCCGCCTGCGCGGAGGCCGGGACGGACTACGCCGACCTCACGGGCGAGGCGGAGTTCATCGACCGGACGTATCTGGAGCACGACGCGCGGGCCCGCGAGACGGGGGCGCGCATCGTGCACGCCTGCGGCTTCGACTCCGTACCGCACGACCTCGGGGCGTACTTCACCGTCAAGCAGCTGCCCGAGGACGTCCCCCTGGCCGTCGACGGCTTCGTCCGCACCAACGCGGTGTTCTCCGGCGGTACGTTCGCCTCGGCGCTGACCGCGATGGGCCGGGGCCCGCAGATGCTGGCCGCCGCCCGGGAACGCCGGCTGCACGAGCCCCGCCTGGTCGGCCGCCGCGTCCGCACCCCGGCGGGCTCCCCGCACTTCAACGGGTCCGTCGGCACCTGGGCACTGCCGCTGCCGACGGTGGACCCGACGATCGTGGGCCGCTCCGCACGGGCCCTGGAGCGCTACGGCCCCGACTTCCGCTACCGGCACTTCGCCTCGGTCAAGACCCTGCCGATGACTCTCGGCGCCCCGGTGGCGATCGGTGCGCTGGTGGCCGCCGCACAGGTGGAGGGCGTACGGGAGTGGCTGATGGGGCGTTACGAGCCGGGCCAGGGACCGGACGAGGAGCGCCGCGAGCGCAGCTGGTTCACCATCCGCTTCGTCGGCGAGGGCGGCGGACGGCGCGTCTTCACCGAGGTGTCGGGCGGCGACCCGGGCTACGGCGAGACGGCGAAGATCCTCGCCGAGTCGGCGGTGTGCCTGGCCCTGGACGAACTGCCGGAGACCTCCGGGCAGGTGACCACGGCGGTGGCCATGGGCGACGCGCTCCTGGACCGGCTCACGGCGGCGGGGCTGCGGTTCCGGGTGGCGGCGGTGCGGTAGGCCGTACCGGCTGCCGGGGCGCGGCTATCGGCGGGCGGCGACGATCACCGAGCCGGTGGGGGTGGTGAGCACTTCCGTGGCGTCCAGATCCGGGTGGGTGAGGTAGAACAGGCGGAGTTCATCGACCTCGCCGCCGAACCGGGGCGGCCAGTCGGGCGACGGAGTGAAGTCGTCCAGCAGGAGCAGCCCGCCGGGGGCGAGCAGCTCGACCACCCGCCAGGGGTCGTCCCGCTTGCCGCCGCCGTCGCAGAAGAAGACGTCGAACGGGGCATGCTGTTCGAGCAGCCGCCAGTCCCCCGTGAGAACGCTGACGCGTTCGTCGTCCGCGAAGACATCGGCCGCCCGGCGAGCCAGCCCCTCGTCACGCTCCACGGTGACCAGGCGCGCACCGGCGCCGAGGCCGCTGTGCAGCCAGGCCGTGCCCACTCCGGATCCGGTGCCGCTCTCCGCCACGACTCCGCCCGGTTTGGCGGCGGCGGCGAAGCTGAGCAGTCGGCCCACTTCGGGGGTGCAGCTCTTGGTGAACCCCACCCCGGCGGCGACCTCTGCCGCCGCGACCACACGCGGCGGAACCACCCGTTCGAACATGCTCACATCCCCTGGTCCCGGCACAGCGCCCTCCCCCACGGACCGCTAGAACACCCAGCCGGCCAGTGTGTAGAGCATCGCACCCAGCCAGACGAGCCCGACGGCGCTCCCGAGGAGCATGCCGAGGGCCATACGGCGCTGAGCAGGGTCGACGGGCGCGGGGCGGACGGCTGTGCGAGTTGCGTTCATACGTGTCAGCTTGCCCAGCCGTACGGATCTACGCCATCCGTACGGGTACTCAGTTGCAGGACTGTTCCACGCCCGGGACCGTCACGTGCGCGGCGGCAGCTGTTCGCGTACCCATGCCGGGTCCGGGTTGGTGTGCGCACGGTCCGCCACCACGACGGTCGGCACGGTCTCGTCGCCGCCGTTGGCCGCCCGCACCACGGCCGCTCCCGCCGGATCGCGCCAGATGTCGACCCAGTGCAGCCGGGAGGCATCGCGGCCCAGCCGGAGGCGGAGCCGCAGGCAGTAGGTGCAGCCGGGCCGCCAGTAGACGACCGGGCGGCCGTCGGACGCGCTGCGGCGCCGCGCCTCGGCGGCGGAGAGCGGCCTCGGGAAGATCAGGGGCGAGGTCAGGCCGGCGAACAGGACGAACAGCAGCAGGAGTGCGACCGCCATGACGGGGTCGCCGCCGAGGGCCGGCCCCGTCGCGGCGACCGCACCGCTGAGCAGCAACAGGACCGGCAGCACCCATACGCGCGTCATGACGAAGCACGCTATCGGGGTGCGGCCCCGCACATCGAGGCGGCCGCCGGCCCAGAGCTGTGCCGCCCGCCCGCAGCACGGCCGCTCGCGTCAGGCGGTCGCTTCCTTCAGGGTCTGCCGGCACAGCGCGTCCGCCCGGCGGGTGCTCTCCGGCTGGCGGTAGCGGCCGGCGAGGCGGAGTGTGTGGGCGCAGGCGTTGTCGAGGCTGATGCGGTGGCCCACCGAGACGAACACCGGGCTGGTGTTCTCCCGGGTGCGCAGCGCCCGGCCGACCACCTCTTCGCCGTCCAGCAGCGGGGAGGAGTCGCCGCGCCGGGGGCCGGGGGCCTCGTAGGTGAAGGTGAACGGGTTCTTGCCGACGCCGATCACCGGCAGCCCGGTGAGCACGCCCAGGTGGCTGGCGAGGCCGAAACGGCGCGGGTGCGCGAGACCGTAGCCGTCGCAGACGACGAGACCGGGGTCGACGCTCAGCTCTCCCAGGGCCTCCAGCACGGCGGGGAGCTCCCGGAAGGCCAGCAGCCCGGGGACGTACGGGAAGGCGATCGTGCCGACGGCGGTGGCCTCGTCGACCGTCTCCAGCGTGACGGCGTCCAGCACCACGGCCGCCGCGACGACGACGTCCTTCTCGTCGTCGTAGGCCACGTCCACCCCGGTGACCAGCCCGGTTCCGGGCTCCGGCCCCGCCTCGTCCAGGATCACCCGGCCGCGCAGCCGGTCCTGGATCGCCCGGCCCTCGGCTTCGTCGGCGGGGGTCTCGTGGGCGGGAATGGGGGAGGTCGTCATGTCCGGAAGCTTATGCGCAGGCCAGGGCTCCGCCGGTACGCGGAGTGCCGGAGGCCGCCCGCCACGACACCTCGAAGCGGAAGGCCGGCATCCCGTAGCCTGACGATCATGTTCGTACTCGAATTGACCTACACGGCCCCCGTCGAGCGCGTCGACGCGCTCATGCGGGAGCACATCGCCTGGCTCGACGAGCAGTACGCGGCCGGTGTCTTCATCGCCTCGGGGCGCAAGAACCCCCGGGACGGCGGGGTGATCCTGGCCGTCGGGGACGACCGGGCGGCGATCGAGAAGATCGCGGCGGCCGACCCCTTCGCCGAGCACCAGGTGTGCGCGTACCGGATCACCGAGTTCATCGCCACCAAGACGGCGCCCGGACTCGCCCCGTACCAGCAGCGGTTGCCGTAGCGGGCGGACACCTCCACGATGGCCGCCGCCAGCGGCGATGAGTTTCCGGGGCGGGGCCCGTCTGTACGGGTATGGAGACCTTCACACTCACCACAGCCGGCGCCGACCTCGTGTACGACGTCCGAGGACCGCTGCCCACCGCCGACGGCCGCCCGCCCCTGTTCCTGATCGGCCATCCCATGGACGCGAGCGGGTTCGCCGCGCTCGCCGCCCGCTTCCCCGACCGGACCGTCGTCACCTACGACTCCCGGGGGCTCGGCCGCTCCACCCGCGGGGACGGACGGGTCGACTGGACGCCCGGGATCCTGGCCGACGACGTGCACGCGGTCGTCGCGGCGCTCGGGGCCGGGCCGGTCGAGATGTTCGCCAGCAGCGGCGGGGCGGTCGCCGCGCTCGCCCTCGTGGCGCGCCACCCCGACGACGTGACCACCCTCGTCGCGCACGAGCCGCCGCTCATCACGATCACCCCGGACGGCCCGGCGGCCGTCCGGGCGCGGGCCGGGGTCCGGGACGCGTACGAGAAGCGGGGGTGGGGCGCCGGGATGGCCGCGTTCGTGGCCATGACCTCGTGGGAGGGCGAGTTCACCGACGCGTACTTCGCACAGCCCGCGCCCGATCCCGCCGCGTTCGGTATGCCCGCCGAGGACGACGGCTCACGTGACGACCCGCTGCTGTCCGACCGGTCCTGGGCGGTCAGCGACCACCGGCCGGACGCCGACGCCATCGCCGCCGCCCCCACCCGCGTGGTGATCGCCGTGGGCGAGGAGTCCCGGGCGGTGCAGACCGGGCGGACGTCCCACGCGGCCGCCGGACTGCTCGGGCAGCGGGTGACCGTCTTCCCGAGCCATCACGGCGGTTTCCTCGACGGGGAGTTCGGCTACCCCGGGAAGCCCGATGAGTTCGCGGTGCGGCTGCGGGAGGTGCTGGACGCCTCCTGAGGCCGCCCGGGCGTCAGAACCCCAGCCGGGCCACCCGCCCCTTCTCGCCCGCCGCCCAGCAGCCCAGGTCGGGCGTGCAGTCGACGGTGTCGTACGAGCCGGAGTCCACCGTGTGCCAGGTGCGCCCGCCGTTCAGCGTCAGGTCGGTGCCGGTGGGGCCGACGGCCAGGGCGGCGGTGCGGCTGTACGGGAGCCAGGTGACGCCGGAGCGGTAGGCGGGCGGCGGGGTGGCGGACTGCCGCCAGGTGCGGCCGCCGTCCCCGGTGACGGCGGCGGCCTGCGGGGATGCCTGGTCGGGGCGGTAGTCGCCGCCGACCGCGATGCCGTGGCCCCGGTCGCGGAAGGCGACGGCGAAGACCCCGCGGGCCGGGTCGCCCGCCGGGAGGGTCGACGCGCTCGCCGTCCAGGTCAGGCCCCGGTCCTCGGAGTGCAGGACGCGGGCGGTCTCCGCTCCCCCGGTGGTCAGCCAGACGTCCTTGGCGCCGGAGCTGACCAGGCACTGGCCGCTCGCCGCGAACCCCGCCTCGCCCGGCAGGGCGGCGGGCATTCCGGCGTCGGGCAGGACCCGCCAGGAACGGCCGCCGTCCGCCGTGGACAGGATCCGGAACTTCCCGTCCACCGGGTCGCCCGCCGCGAGACCGTGCCGGCTGTCGAAGAACGTCAGGCAGTTGAAGAAGGCCCGCGGATCGGTGTTGCGGAAGGACTCGGTCCAGGTGGCTCCGCCGTCGTCGGTGCGCAGGACCCGGGAGGCCTCGCCCTCGCCGATGGCCAGGGCGACGGCGCGGCGGCCGTCGAACGCCTCGATGTCCCGCAGTTCGAGGTCGGCGGCGCCCGGCGGTGACACATCGCGCCAGGTGCGGCCGCCGTCGCCGGTGCGCAGGACCGTACCCTTCGACCCGGCGGCCCAGGCGGTGGTGCGGCTGACGGCGGCGAGCCCCCGGAAGCGGGCGTCGGTGCCGGTGTCGGTGAGCTTCCAGCCGGGCAGGAGGCCGCGGGTGGCGGCCTGCTGGGAGGCCGTCCTTCCCGCCGTGTCCGGTGCCGCGTACGCGCCCGGTGCGACCAGTACGGCGGCCAGGGCCGCACCGCCGGTCACCAGTGCCATCAGCCGTCTCGTGTTCCCCGTGGTCCTCATGGCGCTGGAAGCTAGCCCACGGGTTCCGGCCCGTCCAGGGTGCGTTGCCGCCGACCGGGCAGGAGTGCGGGGGGACGTGGAGGTCCGGACGGGGCCGCCCGCGACCGGTGACGCAGCTCACGCCGCACGCCGGTGCACGAAACGAGGAGTTCCGTCGTCTACTCCAGTGCCGGGAACCGTTCACCCGGCAGGGAGAGGGAGCAGGTCTTGTCCAGCGTCATCGAGCAGTCCGTGCAGGCCCGCATGGTCGCGTCCGCACCGCGGATGGAGACCCTGCCCGCCACCCTGAGTTACGACCGCCAGTACCCCTTCGCCGTACGTATGGCGTTCCCGGCTCCGGCGACGCTGGAGGGCACCGAGGTGTCCTGGGAGTTCTCGCGCGAGCTGCTGACCACCGGGGTGGACTCGCCCACCGGGCAGGGAGACGTGCGGGTGCGGCCGTTCGGGTACGAGCGGACCGTGCTGGAGTTCCACGCCCCCGAGGGCATCGCCATGGTCCATGTGCGCACCGAGGAGCTGCGGCGCTTCCTCCAGCGGGCGCAGGAGCTGGTTCCGGTCGGCGACGAGCACCGGTACCTGGACCTGGACCGGGGTCTGACCGACCTGCTCGACGGCGGCCCCCGCTGACCCCGGCCCCGGGCCCTTCTCCCCGGCCGTAAATCCGGTTGCCCCGCCCGTTCCCCCGGCCTACCTTCGTGATGGTTCCTGTTGTCGTCGATCGGAGTGGGACGTTGCTGATCTGAGGTCCTGTGCACACCGTGCAGCGCCCGCCGCGCCTACCGCGGCCGGAGCGCCCGTGTGCGATCTCAGTCTTCTTCAGCCGTCCTTGTCGTTCCCCGACGCTCACGGGAGATCCGTATGTCTGCTTCCGACGCCCACATCAGCTGTACCTCCCTCGCCTTCTCCTGGCCCGACGGCAGCGAGGTCTTCACCGGTTTCGATCTGACCGTGGGCCCGGGCCGCACCGGGCTCATCGGCCTCAACGGCTGCGGCAAGTCGACCCTGTTGCGCCTGATCGCCGGTGAACTCGCCCCGCAGGAAGGGGTGATCACCGTCCGGGGCGGACTCGGTCACCTGCCGCAGACCCTGGTCCTGGACACCGCGCTGCGGGTCGACGAGGTGCTCGGCATCGCGGACCGGCGCGCGGCGCTCGACGCGGTCGAGTCCGGCGACGTACGCGCGGAGCACTTCGAGGTGATCGGCGACGACTGGGACATCGAGGAACGGTCGCTCGCCACGCTGGACGGGCTCGGCCTCGGCCACATCGGGCTCGACCGCACCATCGGGGAGATGTCCGGCGGCGAGTGCGTACTGCTCCGGCTGGCCGCGCTGCTGCTGGACCGGCCCGGGGTGCTGCTGCTGGACGAGCCGACGAACAACCTGGACGCGTACGCCCGTCGGCGGCTGTACGACGCGGTCGACGCCTGGACCGGGGCGCTGCTCGTCGTCAGTCACGACCGGGAGCTGCTGGAGCGGGTCGCCCGGATCGCCGATCTGCGTGAGGGCTCGGTCACCTGGTACGGCGGGAATCTGTCGGCGTACGAGGAGGCGCTCGCCGTCGAGCAGGAGGCGGCGCAGCGCATGGTGCGGGCCGCCGAGTCCGACGTACAGCGGCAGAAGCGCGAACTGTCGGCCGCACACGTCACGTTGACCCGTCGCAAGCGGTACGGGCAGAAGATGTGGGACACCAAGCGGGAGCCCAAGGTCGTGATGGGGCAGCGCAAACGCGCCGCCCAGGTGTCCGCCGGCAAGCACCGCATCCTGCATACCGAGCGGCTGGCGGCGGCCGAAGAGCGCCTGGACGAGGCGGAGTCGGCGGTGCGGGAGGACGAGGAGATCCGGATCGAGCTGCCGGGCACCCGGGTCCACCCGGGCGGCGAGGTGCTGCTGCTGCGCGATCCGGTGCCGCCCTACGGTCCGCCGCTGCGGGGCGAGTTGATGGTTCGGGGCCCGGAGCGGATCGCGCTGACCGGGCGCAACGGAGCGGGCAAGACGGCGTTGCTGCGGACGATCGCGGGTGATCTGACGCCGCTCTCGGGGGAGGCGAGCCCCTTGGTCGCGACGGGGTTCCTGCCGCAGCGGCTGGATGTGCTGGACGACGCGTCGTCGGTGGTGCGGAACGTGGGCCGGTCGGCGCCCGGCAGCACGGACAACGCCGTCCGGGCGCGCCTGGCCCGCTTCCTGTTCAAGGGGGCGGCGGCGGACCGCCCGGCGGGGACCCTGTCGGGCGGGGAGAGGTTCCGGGCGACGCTGGCGACGCTGCTGCTGGCCGACCCGGCGCCCCGGCTGCTGCTGCTCGACGAGCCGACGAACAGCCTCGATCTGGCGAGCGTACGGCGGCTGACCGAGGCGCTGGAGGCGTACGAGGGGGCGCTGATCGTGGCGAGTCACGATGTGCCGTTCCTGGAGTCGATCGGGATCACCCGCTGGCTCCGGCTCGACGGCGAGCTGCGGGACACGACGGCGGAGGCGGTGCGCGCGGGGCGCTGAGGCGGTACCCCTGACGACGGTACGGGCCCGGCAGACGGCGGTTTGACGACGGGTCCTAGGCCACCGGCAGGGGTGGGTCCGCCGGCGGGGTCGGCCATGCGACGCCGTCGATGGCGAGCCACGGGGCGGCGGCCACGGCCGTGGGCGTCACCCCGGTGAACGCCTTGACCTCGCGGTGGAGATGGGCCTGATCGGCGTGGCCGCTCAACGCCGCCGCCCGGGCGGCGGGGTGGCCGGCCGCGAGGAGATGGGCCGCGTGGTCGAACCGGACCAGCCGGGAGGCGTGTTTCGGGGCGAGGCCGATCTGGGACCGGAAGCGTGACCAGAGACGCTTGCGGCTCCAGCCCACCTCGTTCGCCAGGCTGTCGACGCCCACCCGGCCCCGGCCGGTGAGGATCAGCTTCCAGGCGGCGGCCACCTCCGGGTCCGGCGATCGGCGGACGTCCAGCCGCCGGCCGAGGGCGTCCGCCGCGATCGCGAACCGCTCGTCCCACGTCCCGGCCGCCCGCAGCCTGTCCTCGGTCCGCTCGGCGTCCCGGCCCCAGATGTCCTCCAGGGGGACGACCGTCCCGCTGAGGTCGGCCGACGCGCCGAGCACCGCGACCGCCAGGGGCGGCGACAGCCGGATCTGCAGGCACTCGATCCCGCCGGCCGCCCGGCCGCCGAGCCGCAGGCCTCCCGGTACCAGCCCCGCGACCGTGCTGCCGCGTGCGCGACCGCCGTCGAAGTCGTGGACGATCCCGCGCCCCTCGCTCAGGTCCACGAACAGGGTGACCGAGGGGTGCGCGACCATGGCGATATCCATGTGGACCGGGGCGAGTTGGCGGAAGCCGGCCATGACGGCCCCCGGGAGCAGGCCCGGGCGCCGGGGCACCGCGACGTCCACCGCCGACCAGTCGGGGGGTGATCCGGTGAGCCTCACGGAGCAAGGCTAGGGCCTGCCGTTGCCACGAAGTGCATCAACAACTCAGCTGTTTCGCCGGGTGCTTCGAGCATGGGGATGTGCCCGACCTTGGTCAGTCGTTCGACCCGCGTGTTCGGTGTCGCGTCGTAGAGGCGTACCGCATCCGGGTCCCAGCGGGGGTCGGCGGTGCCGAAGATCACGAGAGCCGGGACGTCGAGTGCGCCGAGACGCGTGGGGACGCTCCGCTCGGCGATGTACTCGGTGTTGCGGCGCAGCACCGTCCTGAAGGTGCGGTAGCTGATGCCCCGTGCGTCGTCGACCACCTCGTCCGGGACGCTCACCGGGCGGCGGCACACCGCGGTCACCCCCCGGCGGAGCATCGCGTCGGACCGGACGCGCCACATCAGCGGACCGAGCGGCGGGGCGATGAGCGCCCGGAGGACAGCGGGCTGCGGAAGGAGCGCGTCGGGGCCCGGGCCGCTGCTGATCAGCGCGAGGGCTCCCACCATGTCCGGGCGCTGCTCGGCGAGGGCGGTGGCGATGTATCCGCCGCTGGAGTGCCCGGCCACGGTCACGGACCTCAGGGCGAGTTCGTCGAGCGCCGCGGCCAGTCCCGCCGCCTGCCCGGGCACGTCGTACGACGCCGCGGGCGGGGACTGTCCGTGGCCCGGCAGGTCGACCCGGACGGCGTGGTGCCGGCGGGCCAGCGCCGGCACCACCGGGCCCCAGGAGCTGCCCGAGGCGCCCGATCCGTGGATGAGCACGAGCGGCGGCGCCTCCCGCGGGCCGTCGTGGACCACGTGTATTCCGTGCACGTATGTGCTGTCATCGATGCCCATGCGGGTGAGGATGGCCGAGCCGCCGCTCCCCGGTCTTGTACGAATGTCGCCCGCCTCGCACCGATGCCGCCCGCGAATCTCCCGGAAAAAGCAGACAGAAGCTGTCCGGTATCCCGCCTAGCGTCGCGCTCATGGATCGCTCTTCCGACCGCGACGCGGAGCCGTACACCCCCGGCGCCGCCCACCGCGACATCGTCATCACCGGCGCGCGCGAGAACAATCTGCGCGACGTCTCCCTCCGGATCCCCAAGGGCCGGATCACCGTCTTCACCGGTGTCTCCGGTTCGGGCAAGTCGTCGGTCGTCTTCGACACGATCGCCGTGGAGTCGCAGCGGCAGCTGAACGAGACCTTCACCTCGTTCCTGCGCAACCGGCTGCCGAAGTACGAGCGGCCGCACGTCGAGTCCGTCGAGGACCTGTCGGTGGCCATCGTCATCGACCAGAAGCCGCTGGGCGGCAATGTCCGCTCCACCGTGGGCACGGCCACCGACATCTGGTCGGTGATCCGGGTGCTGTTCTCCCGGTGCGGGACCCCGAGCGCGGGCGGGGCGACCGCGTACTCCTTCAACGACCCCGCCGGGATGTGCCCGGAGTGCGACGGGGTGGGGCGGACGGTCCAGCTGGATCTCGACCGGGCGATCGACTGGTCGAAGTCGCTCAACGAGGGGGCGCTGCTGCTGCCCGGTCTGTCGGTGGGCAGCTGGGAGTGGAATCTGTACGGGGGCTCGGGGCGGTTCGACAATGATCTGCCGCTGGCCGAGTTCGGCGAGGCGGAGCGCCAACTGCTCTTGCACGGTTCGGGATTCACCGTCCGCCTCGACTTGCGGACCGGGTCGGCGGACATGAAGTTCGAGGGGGTCGTGACCCGCTTCGAGCGCCTGTATCTCAAGCGCGACACCGCCGCCCTCTCCGAGAAGCGGCGCGAGGCCGCCGCCCGGTTCACCGTGGAGCGGGTGTGCGGGGCCTGCGGCGGGGCGCGGCTGAACGCGGCGGCGCTCGCCACCCGGATCGACGGGCTCTCACCCGCCGACTACGGGCGGATGGAGGTCGCCGAACTCGTCGGCGTACTGGAGCAGATCGACGATCCGGTGGGCGGGCCCATCGCCGCCGCCGCCCGTGAACGGCTGGAGCGGCTGGCCGGCATCGGGCTCGGGTATCTGAGCCTGGACCGGGAGACCACGACGCTGTCGGGAGGCGAGGGGCAGCGGCTCAAGATGGTGCGCCATCTGGGCAGTTCGCTCACCGGGCTGACGTTCGTCTTCGACGAGCCCAGCGTCGGCCTGCACCCGCGTGACGTCGGGCGGCTGGGCGATCTGCTGGTGCGGCTGCGCGACAAGGGCAACACGGTGCTGGTCGTCGAGCACGACCCTGATGTGATGGCCGTCGCCGACCATGTCGTCGACATGGGGCCACGGGCCGGGGCGGACGGCGGGCACATCGTCTTCGAGGGGCCCTTCGAGCGGCTGCGCGAGGCCGACACGCTCACCGGCCGGTCGCTGCGCCGCCGCATCCCGCTGAAGGAGACCGTCCGCTCCCCCACCGGCCGGCTGCCCGTGCACGGGGCCGATCTGCACAACCTCAAGGGCCTGGACGTGTCGTTCCCCACCGGGGTGCTGACCGCGGTGACGGGGGTGGCGGGGTCCGGGAAGTCGACGCTGGTGTCGCGGGTGTTCACGGCGGCGTACCCGGAGGCGGTGGTGATCGACCAGAGCGCGATCACCGCTTCGTCGCGCTCCACCCCCGCCTCGTACATCGGCGCGCTGGACGCCATCCGCAAGGTGTTCGCCCGGGAGAACGGTGTGGACGCCGGCCTGTTCAGCTTCAACTCCACCGGGGCGTGCGCGGGTTGCTCGGGGCGCGGGGAGATCTCGACGGATCTGGCGTTCATGGATCCGGTCACCACGACCTGCCCGGAGTGCGAGGGCCGCCGGTTCCACGACGACGTGCTGAAGCACCGGGTCGGGGGCCGGTCGATCGTGGACGTCCTGGACATGACGGCGGCGCAGGCGGCCGGGCTGTTCGAGGATCCGGTGCTGTCGCGGAAGCTGCGCACCCTCGACGCGGTGGGTCTCACCTATCTCGCGCTGGGACAGCCGCTCTCCTCGCTGTCGGGCGGCGAGCGGCAGCGGATCAAGCTCGCCACGCAGTTGCACCGCACCTCCAGCGTGTACGTGCTGGACGAGCCGACGACCGGACTGCACCTGGCGGACACGGGCGCGCTGGTGGATCTGCTGGACCGGCTGGTCGACGCCGGGAACACGGTGATCTGCGTGGAGCACAACCTGGATGTGGTCAAGCGGGCGGACTGGGTGATCGATCTGGGGCCGGACGGCGGCAAGGGCGGCGGGCAGCTGGTCTTCGAGGGGACGCCCGCCGCTCTCCTCGCACATCCGACGTCCGTCACCGGCCGGTATCTGCGCCGCGATCCGGGGGTGGAGCAAGCCGTTCCGGAACGGTGAAACGGGGCCCGGAAGGGCTCCGGAGGGGCTCCGGGAGGGCCGTCACAGGGCGATTCACCTGGGCCGATGACCGTACGTGGTCGATCACTGGCGGGAGCAGGCTTGGCTTTGACCTTACGGCCGCCTTAACCTACGGTCTCGTAACCTACGAAGCCGTAGGTAATTCTCCCGTCCCCAGGAGCTCCCCGTGACGATCACCTCTCCCCACCTCGGCAGTTCGAAGGCGTGGACCGACGCCCAGCTGCTGTACGCGCTGGAAGAGGTGGTGGAGAAGGAGCTCAACCGCCATCTCAAGGTCGCCAAGGACTGGATGCCGCACGAGTACGTTCCGTTCTCCGACGGCCGGAATTTCCCCGGCATCTTCGAGGACGGCGAGGCGTGGGCGGCGGACCAGTCCAAGGTCACCGACATCGGCAAGATCGCTCTCGTGGTGAACCTCCTCACCGAGGACAACCTCCCCAGCTACCACCACGAGATCGCCTCCCTGTTCGGCCGCGACGGCGCGTGGGGCACCTGGGTGCACCGCTGGACCGCCGAGGAGGGCCGCCACGGCATCGTGATGCGCGACTACCTGCTCACCTCGCGCGCCGTGGACCCGGACAAGCTGGAGCAGTTCCGCATGGCGCACATGGCGGAGGGCTTCGAGTCGGACAACCGGCACTCGATGCTGCACTCCGTCGCGTATGTCGCCTTCCAGGAGCTGGCCACCCGCGTCTCGCACCGCAACACCGGCCACCAGTCCGGCGACCCGGTCTGTGACCGGATGCTGGCCCGGATCGCGACCGACGAGAACCTCCACATGGTCTTCTACCGGAACCTCCTGGGCGCCGCCTTCGAGCTGGCCCCGGACCTGACCATGCAGGCCGTGCGCGATGTCGTCGTCAACTTCCGGATGCCCGGGCACGGCATGCCCGGCTTCGAGCGGGCCGCCGCGCAGATGGCGATCGGCGAGATCTACAACATGCGCATCCACCACGACGACGTGATCCAGCCCGTGCTGCGCTTCCTGAAGGTCATGAACATCGACGGGCTCGGCCCGGAGGGTGCGAAGGCCCAGGAGGAGCTCGGTCTGTACATGGGCGGGCTGGACAGCGAGGCGTCGAAGTTCGACGAGAAGCTCGCCGCCCGCAAGGCCCGGATGGCGGCGCGCGGACGCGCCTGAGCCTTCGGCGACCTCACTCCTCGGCGGTGGCCGCGGCGTACGCCACGTCGCGGACATCGTCCGAGGGGTGCTGGCGGAGCATCCGCAGCTGGGTGCGCCACGGACCGGTCCACCCGGTGCGCAGACCGCACGCCACCGTCAGCTCGGCGGCGAGCAGCCCCTCGGCCGGATCCCCCGTCGCCGCCAGCCGTGCGACGACGAGCAGCAGGGTGTCCGGGTCGCCGGCCTCCGTCCCCGGGTGTCCGACGACCCGCCTTCCGACGGTCTGCGCGGTCCTGGCCGCGAGCGCCGGGCGGCCGCCGTGCAGGGCGGCGAGCCCGACCAGCCCGGTGTGCAGCGTGTCCGGGTCTCCCGCCAGGTCCAGGGAGCGTGCGAGCAGGGCCACGGCGTCCGGCACGAGGTCGCGATGGGCCGCCAGGGTCCGGCCCGCCTCCGCGAGCACCCCCGCGGCCTGCCGGTTGTTCGGGCCGGTCCGCAGCGACAGCGTTCTGGCCAGATGGCCGATCCTCCGGCGGGCGGGCCGGTCCCGCTCCGCCCCCGCGTCGTCCGCCGTCTCCCCCGTGGCCAGCAGGGACAGGGCGCGGATCAGGGACCGGTTCGTGTCCGGGACGGTCCGGGCGGCGTCCACGAGCGCTTCGGCGGCCGAGCGCCACCTCCCCCGCCGGTCGAGATCGGTGACCGTCTCGACCAGGACCTCGGCCGCGTGCGGGGCCCAGGGCAGCCAGGGGACCAGCTCGGTGTGGGCGAGGACGGCCAGCGTGTCGTCGTCGGTGCGGCACAGGTCCTGGATCAGCCGGGCGTAGCGCGGCCGCAGGGCCGGGTCCAGCTCCGTCGGGTGCGCCCGCAACACCGCCACCCGCAGCGCGCGTTCGCCACCCGCAGCGTCCTCGGTCACCTCCCACATGCGTACGTCGCCGAGCAGCGGCGTACCGGCGGCCACGCAGGCGGCCCGTACGTCGAGGTGCTGGCCGGGCTGTGCGTAGGCGTCGGCGAGGAGGCCGGCCGCCTCCGCGCGCGGCAGCAGATCGGCGGCGAGCCGGACCATCTCCTTGCGGCTCGTCACCTTGCCGGTGCCCGGAGCCGTACGGGCGGCGAGCAGCGGGGCCAGCGCGGAGGGCCGGGTGCGTGCGGCGGCCCGGCGCGCCGCGTACACCGCGACCCGGGCCCGGTCGTCGCCCGTGTGGGCGAGCAGGTCGGGCAGGGCGTCGGCGGGCCGGTCGGTGTGCGCGAGGGCGGCGAGCGCGGCCTCGGCGATCACCACGTCCCGGTCCTCGGTCCAGGCGCGTACGGCGTCGGCTCCCCGCCCGGGTATCCGGGCGAGCTGCCCCAGGGCGGCGGTGCGCGCGTACAGCGGCAGCTTCTCGTCCGCCACCGTGCGTTCCACCGCGCGCAGTGCGGCCCGCTGCTGACGGGGCGTCCAGCGCTCGGCTCCGGCGACGCCGAGGGTCCAGCCCGTGCCGGGCGCGAGGAACCGGCCCCGGGGCGGTGTCCCGTCGAGGTACGCCTCCAGCAGGTCCGTCCGCCGGGCGGTCACCGTGTGCCGGACCTCCGGGAGCGCGATGGCGGAGGGGTGCCGGGCGAGCAGCCGCTCCACCCGCTCGTCCCGGCCGGCCGGGGCCCGGAGCCAGAGGGCGGCGGCGCTCCGGGCGGCGGACGGCTCGCCGTAGTTCACGGCCTGCCACAGCAGGTCCTGGAGGCCGGGCATGGCGTCGGCACGACGGCCCACGGCGCGGGCGAGCGCCAGCACCAGGCCGTAGTCGGAGCGTTCCGCGCCCGCTTCCAGCCAGGGCCGCAGCGCGTCGAACACCGTGTGCTCCTGGCCCCGGCGCAGCGACCGGTCCAGCCGGCCCAGGTCGGCGCTGCCGCTGGTGCCGGTGATCCGGACCAGGGTGCGCAGCGCCCAGTTGAGCAGCTCGCGCTGTCCGGTCACCGCGTGCTCCCGCAGCACGCCGACGGCCAGGGAGCCGAGGGCGGAACGGGTGGCGGCGGAGGAGTCGCGGGCCTCCACGGCGTCGGCGGCGACCCGGTCGAGCAGCGGTTCCACCGCGTCGGTGAAGAGGGCGGGGTCCACCCCGGACAGGGCGGTGAGGGCGGCGGAGCGGACGGGGTCCTGTTCGTTGCGCAGGCGCAGCAGGTCCTCCAGCACGGTGGCGACGCGGGCCGGATCGCCGGAGCGGCCCGCGCCGCCGACGAGCAGCGACCAGCCCTTGGCGCGGTCGTCGGCGGCGGGCCCCCGGGTGGCTGCCAGGAGCGGTTCGCGTGCCTCGTCGAAGGGGAGGTAGGACGTGGCGGTGAGGACGGCTGCGGCGTCTCCGCGCGCCGTGGCCCGCTCCGCCGCTCGCCGGGCGACGGCCACCACGCCGTTACGGGGCAGCGCGTCCAGCAGCCGGGTGTCGGTGGTGCTCCCCGACGCGCCCTCGCCCCGGATCTCGGTGACCGCTTCGTGGAGCGCGGTGCGACGGCCGGGCGGCAGGGCGCGCAGGAGCCGGGGCAGCCCGTCGAAGTCCGGTGCGCCGCGGCCCAGTTCGACGAGGAGGGGTTCGGGCAACGCCCGGACGAGGCGGCGCAGTTCGGTTCCGCTGAGCGCGCGGTGCAGGTGCGCGCAGACGTCGGGCCTGATGGCGAGTCGGGCGACACGGGCGGGGTCGGCGGCGATGAGCCGTCCCAGGCGGCGGTGCAGCTCGGCCGGGAGCCGGCTGGGGCCGAAGCGTTCGAGGAGGTCGAGCACCCGGTGCGGGAGGGCCGCCGTGGCGGCGGCGATGCCCCGGGGGTGGCCGTACCCCTGCCACCAGGCGTCCCGCCCGGCCGCGGGCAGGCGGGTCAGTTCGTCCTCGGCGGAGTCCAGGACCGGTCCGGGGTGGTGGTGGCCGAGCGAGGACCAACAGGCCGTCGAGCGCAGCAGTTCCGGCAGCAGCGCCTCGACCGTGGTTGCCGAGCAGCCGGGCAGCAGACGGGCCGCCTCGGTGTCGCCCCAGGTGGCGCGCAGGACGGTGATCAGCCGGTCGGCGAGCGCGGTGCGGCGGTCGGCGATGACCGCCCGCACGAGGTGGCGGCGCACGGCGGCGGGCGCGTCCGCGAAAGCCTTCTCGTACGCCGTGTCCGGCACTCCGAGCGTCCGTGCCGCGCGCAGGGCGTGCCCGCGTACGACGGCGTCCTCGTCGGCGAGGTGCGCGGCGATCCACTCGGCGTCCCGGCCGGCCGAGGCGGCGATCACGGCGATCCCGCGCTCGTACGGGTCGCCGTCCTCCAGCTCGTCGAGGACGGCGCGCAGCGATCCCTCGGCGGCCAGCCGGCCTGCCCGCACCGCCAGTTCGCTCATGCGCTTCGCATGGGACAGCGGTTCGAGCGCGTCGAGAAGGGCGGCGGCGAGGACGAGCGGCGGGGCGTCGGTCATGGCCCGATTGTGCCGGGCCCCGCACGATCACCCCAGGGGTTTACGGTGCGCGGGTGCGACCGGGGTGCATCGACCCGCTGGACGGTTCAGCTCCGGTCGCGACCTTCTCTGCGCATCCGCTCGCGCTCCTTCTCGGACATCCCGCCCCAGACCCCGAACCGCTCGTCGTTGGCGAGTGCGTACTCCAGGCAGGCCAGACGCCCTTCGCAGGCGTTGCACAGCTGCTTGGCCTCGCGGGTCGAGCTGCCCGGGGCGGGGAAGAAGAACTCGGGCCCGGCCTGCGCGCACAACGCGGTCTCCTGCCAGGCGAGTGCGTCGTCGGTCACGGTGTTGATCAGCATGGTGACCACGGTGCCCGGTGGCGATAAACAACTGATCAACGATTCATCAATCCGCCGCGCCGGTCCCGCTGCTACTGCCTCGGCTCGGGCCTCATGACCGCGAAGACGGCCCCGTACGGATCGGCGATGTTGGCCATCTTGCCGACGCCGGGCACCTCCATGGCGGCCAGGGTCTCCGTGCCGCCGAGCCGCTCGGCCTCGGCCACCGTGGCGTCCACGTCGGCGACGTCGAAATAGGGCAGCCAGTGGGGGCCGCGGGCGGCCTCGGTCGGGACGTCGCCCATCCGGACCAGGCCGCCGAACGACGCCTCCGGGCCGGCGCCGGCCGGGTGGACCGTGGTGTAGGTGTAGTCGGTGCCCTCCACCTTCAGCGCGTCGGTCCGCCAGCCGAGGACGCTTCCGAAGAAGGCGGCCGCCGCCGGGACGTCGGGGGTGTACAGCTCGGCCCAGAGGAACGAGCCGGGCTCCTGGACGACGCCGAAGCCGGGGTGTTCCTTCGGCTGCCAGACACCGAAATACGCTCCGGCCGGGTCCGTGAAGCCGCCCATGCTGCCGAAGTCCAGGACGTCCATCGGCTCGAACGCGGCGCTGCCGCCCGCCCGCTCCACCGCCGCCGCGGTGGCGGCGACGTCGGGTGACTGGAAGGAGACCGACCAGGCGCTCGGCGACTCCTCCTCGGACACCGTCATCACCCCGCCGACGTACCGGCCGTCCAGGGTGAGCATGCCGTAGCCGCCGACCTCGGGACCGCCGGGGATCAGGTCCCAGCCGAACAGGCCACGGTAGAACGCGACGGCCCCGTCGAGATCGGGCGTGCCGAGATCGACCCAACTGGGCGCTCCGTCGAGGAAGGTGGGGCTGATCATGGCGTGCTCCTCAGTCGATCCGGTGGATCCGCTCGTCCGGTCCGGGTGGTCCCGCTCGTCGGTACCGCCGGGGTGGTTCCTCTCGTTCCGAGTCTTGCACCGGGCACGGACGACCGCAGTCCGCGCGGGGCCGACCGGGGCGTTCCACCGGCGGGCGCTCGCCCCCGCCGTACGGCCCAGGGTAGGCATCGCGCACCCGCCGGGGCCAAGCGTTGGACCGGCGCGTCGCCCGCCCGCCTCCCCGTCGACCGGCCGTCGCGAGGGGGCCGGGAGTGTCGGCGGGGCGTGGCACGATGGCGGGGAGGCCACAGGAGCGGGTCCCGGGGCTGCGCGACGCCTCCTCGGGAACAGAAGGACGCAGATGAAGCAGAGCGGGGCGGCGGGCGGGACGCTCGCGCGGGGGGCCGCCGGGGGTCAGGTGCCCACCGGCGGCGCGGCCCGTGAGCTGCTCGCACGGGCGGAGCGGCTCCTGGAGAGCGCCCGGGCCGTGCCGGCGGACCGGGCGGCCGCCGTGGACACCGTACGGTCGGTCCTCGATCCGCTGCTCGACGCCCTGGTGGACCAGGAGCTGGCCCACATCCCCGTCGGCCGGCTCAAGGACGTCACGGAGGGACGGCTGCGTCTGGTGGCGCTGGAGCAGGCCGGGTTCGGCACGGTCGGGCAGGTCCACGGCACCGGTCGCTACGAGCTGCGGCAGCTCCCCGGGGTCGGTGCGCACACCGCCGACCAGGCGCTGGCCGCCGCCGGACAGATCGCCCACGCCGTACGGGACACCGTCTCGGTGCGGATCGACGTGGACGCCCCGGACGACACGAGCACCGCCCTGGTGATCGCCCTGCACCGGCTGGTCGAGGCCGGTACGGAGGCGCGGCGGGCGGTGGACGCGGCCCGCCGGCTCGGCGAACGGCTCGGCCCTCCGGTGGCGGCGGCCGCACCGGCCGGGAGCCGGCTGCGGATGCTGTTCAGCGGGCGGGAGAAGCGGACGCGGGTGCGTCAGGCCCTCGACGCGGTGCGGTCGGCCGTGGCGGACGCGGTGGAGCGGGAGCTGCCGGTGCTGTTCGCGCAGGCGTCGGCCGATCTGCTGCGCTCACCGGCGTCGCCCGCCGAGGCCTGGGTGGACTTCGAGCTGCGGTCCGCCGAGTACTACAGCCTGCTCGCCGAGCTGTCCGGCAGCGGTCCCGACCGCGATGCCGCCGAGGGCTTCCTGCCCGCCGGAATCGCCGACCGGGTGCGTGCGCTGCGCCTCGACGACACGCGTCTACGGGTGTCCCTGCGGGGCTATCAGGCGTTCGGGGCGCGCTTCGCGCTGACGCAGAAGCGGGTGATCATCGGCGACGAGATGGGGCTCGGCAAGACGGTGCAGGCCATCGCCGCGCTCGCGCACCTCGCCGCCCACGGCGAGCGGCACTTCCTCGTGGTGTGCCCGGCGAGCGTGCTGATCAACTGGACCCGGGAGATCCGGGCCCGCTCCACCCTGCGTGCCGTTCCGGTGCACGGCGCGGAGCGGACCGAGGCGTTCGCGGACTGGCGGGAAGGCGGCGGGGTCGCGGTGACCACCTTCGACGCGCTGCATCTGCTGCCCGAGGGGGCGGCGGCCGAGGTGCGGCCCGGGATGCTGGTGGTGGACGAGGCCCACTTCGTGAAGAACCCCGAGGCCCGCCGGTCCCGGGCGGTCGCGGGCTGGGCGGAGCAGGTGGAGCGGGTGCTGTTCCTCACGGGCACCCCGATGGAGAACCGGGTGGAGGAGTTCCGCAGCCTGGTGCGCCAACTGCGGCCCGAACTCGCGCCGTCGGTCAGCTCCACGCACGGCGCGGCCGGTTCGCGGGCCTTCCGCCGGGCCGTCGCCCCCGCCTATCTGCGCCGCAACCAGGTGGACGTGCTGGCCGAACTCCCGGCGCTGGTCCAGGTGGACGAGTGGGAGGAGTTCGGGGCCGAGGACCGGGAGGCCTACCGCGAAGCGGTCGCCTCGGGGCGGTTCATGCGGATGCGCCGGGCCGCCTATGCCGTGCCCGGGACCTCCGCCAAGCTGGAGCGGCTGCGCGAACTGGTCGACGAGGCACGGGACAACGGCCTGAAGGTGGTCGTCTTCTCCTACTTCCGCGAGGTCCTCGCGACGGTCGGCGACGCCCTGGGCCCGGACGCCTTCGGACCGCTCTCCGGAAGCGTCCCGCCCGCCCGGCGGCAGGAGCTGGTGGACGCGTTCTCCTCCGTGGACGGGCACGCGGTGCTGCTGAGCCAGATCCAGGCCGGCGGCACCGGGCTGAACATGCAGGCCGCCTCCGTGGTCGTCCTGTGCGAGCCGCAGATCAAGCCCACCCTGGAGCACCAGGCCGTCGCCCGTGCCCACCGGATGGGCCAGGTGCGCACGGTCCAGGTGCACCGGCTGCTGGCCACGGACAGTGTGGACCAGCGCCTGGTGGAGCTGCTGGCCCGCAAGGACCGGCTCTTCGACGCGTACGCGCGGCGCAGCGACCTCGCGGAGACCACCCCGGACGCGGTGGACGTCTCCGACGCCGAGCTGGCCCGGCGCATCGTCGAGGAGGAGCAGCGGCGGCTCGTGGACGACTCCCGCCGGCCGTGACCGGGCCCGCCCCCTCCGCGGGCCCCGCGACGGCCGGGGTCAGTGCTGGTGCTCCGCCGCACCCGTGCCGGCGCTCTTCTTCTCGGCCTTCTCGGTCTTCTCGCCCGTCTTCTCCCCGGCCTTCTTCTCCGTGGCCCCGGCCGTGTGGTGGTGGGGCTCGTAGCCCGGGATCGTGCCGTCGGGCTTCTTGATCAGCAGGAGCCCCGCCATCCCCATGTCGGAGTGGCTCTGGACGTGGCAGTGGTACATCCACGCACCCGCGCCGACGCGTTCGCCCGCGATGATCTGGAGGCCGAAGGAGTCCGCGGGTCCGCAGATCTTGTTGTCGATGACCCGGCTGGGGTCGTCGGGGCCGGTCAGCAGACCGGTGCGGTTGTCGGCCCAGCGATGACCGTGGATATGGAAGGTGTGGTAGTACTCGCCGTGCGTGATCATCACGAATTCGAGCCGGTCGCCCACCGTGGCCTCGAAGTTGACGCTGTTGTGCTCCGCCTTGTTGTTGATCGTCATGTCGTTGAAGACGACCGTGCACGTCTGGTCCGGCAGGATGTCGCCCTTGCGGCGCACGATGACCGGCCCGTAGAGGCCCTTGCGGATGCCGCCGGTGCCGTGGTCCGTGCCGACGACATGGTCGTGGTAGTGCCAGTAGCCCGCGCTGCCCGGCTCGTAGGTGCCGTCCTTGCGGTTGCCCGGCTTGTGGGTGCGCCAGGTGTACGTCCGGGTGCCGCCGGGCTCCACGTGGCTCTTGTTCATCCGGGTGCCGTCGTTGGCGATGTCGTAGTCCACACCGTGCACATGGAGGCTGGCGTCGACGTCGGTGAGGTTCTCGAACTCGATGTGCAGGGTGTCGCCCTCGTTCAGCTCGATGAGGGGTCCGGGAATCGAGGCCTTGCCCTTCTCGAAGCCGTAGCCCAGCTCGCCGTTCGGCAGCTTCTCGGCGTACATCTTCAGTCGGCGGGTGACGCCGCCCGCCGGGGCCGTACGCGGCGGGTTCTCGGCCGAGCTTGCCTCCACCGCCCCGAGCGACAACGATGTCACCCCGGTCGCGGCGGCCGCCGCGCCGCCGACCAGCATCCGCCGGCTGAAGGTCCTTCGGTCCATGTCGAACTCCCCACTGCGATAAGGAAACTGGCGAAGCCGCCGGTACGGAACGGCGCTCACGGGATCCCCGGAACGGGCCACACCGTAGCCGGGGCATCTCCGTTTATCCACACTCAGGACAAAGTTCGTGCGATTGCTGCCGTAGCTATTGGCGGACCGCGAAAAGAGGTCTAGCTTCGTGCGCTGTCGCAATGAATCAAGAGCCGGCGAACCACGAGCCAGTAGGTCGACAGCTCCTGACGAAGAGTGAGCAAGCCACAGTCACCGAGAGGTGCAGTGACCACAGAGGGGTGGGTGACCACATGCAGCGCGCATCACATCACCGGTCCAGATCACGACGCGGCCTCGCGGCGGCCGTGGCGGCCGGCGCACTGACCGTGTCCATGCTGGGCAGCGGCGGCCCGGCCAGCGCCGACACATCGCCGGACCGGGCCCTGGTGGAGAAGATGGCGACAACGTTGTCGCTGCCCTCTCCGCCGGGCGCGAAGAACCAGGTGAAGGTGCTGGTGTTCCACGCGTCGGCGGGTGACGAGGCCCCGTACACGGACGCCGGGATCGCGGCGATCGAGAAGATCGGGCTGACCGGTCCGGAGGCCCAGCGGTTCACCACCGTGGCCACCGCCGACCCGAAGGTGTTCACCAACGGCAAGCGGCTCGGCTCCTTCCACGCCGTCGTCTTCCTCACCGGCGGCGGCGACGTCCTCGACCCGGAGCAGGAAGCGGGCCTGGAGGCGTACATGGAGGCCGGCGGCGGCTTCCTCGGCGTCCATGACGCGGCGCGCACCGAGCCCTACTCGGACTGGTTCACCGGACTGGTCGGGGCCCGCCCGGCGGCGAACAGCCCGGCCACCGTGCAGCGCGCGACGGTCGAGATCGGCGACCGGGTCCACCCGGCCACCAAGAGCCTGCCGTTGGAGTGGAAGCGGCCCGACAAGTGGCTGAACTGGACGAAGAACCCGTCCGGTGACGTCCACACCGTGGCGCGCGTACGGGAGTTGACGTACAAGCCGGGCGCGAGTGCCAACGGCTGGGACCACCCGGTCTCCTGGTGCCGCGACTACGACGGCGGCCGCTCCTTCTACACGGCCATGGGCGGTACGGCGGACAGCTTCGCCGAGACCGACTTCCGCGACCATCTGCGCGGCGCGCTCTCCTGGACGAACCGGACCTCGCAGGCCGACTGCAAGGCGACGATCACCTCCAACTACACCGCCGAGCGAGTCACCGAGCCCAACCAGCCGGGCCAGAACGACCAGATCGGCGAGCCGCACGGTCTGGTGACCGCCCCGGACGGCCGGGTCTTCTACATCGGGCGCGGCGGGGCCGACAGCTCCCAGCCGGTCGTCATCGACTGGAACGACCCGAACATCGGCAAGGGCAAGGGCGAGATCCACGTCTACGACCCGAAGACCGGGAAGGTCACCCTGGCCGGTGCGCTGGACGTCTTCGGCAACAAGGGCGGCGGCGACGAACTGGTCAAGGTCGAGGAGGGGTTGCTCGGGATCGAGCTGGACCCGGACTTCGCTTCCAACGGGTGGGTGTACCTCCACTACACCCCGCACGCGAAGATCGACCGCGACAAGCGCATGGCGACCCGGCAGGTCTCCCGCTTCACCTTCGACTCCGCGAGCAACAAGCTGGACCTGGCCTCGGAGAAGGTGCTGCTCGACTGGCCGGTGCAGATCAACAGCTGCTGCCACGCGGGCGGCGGCATGGCGTGGGACTCGAAGGACAACCTGTACATCGCGACCGGTGACAACAACTCCTCCGGTTTCAGCGATGGTTACTCCGGCAACAACCCGCAGCCGAACTACAAGGGCGTCTCCTTCGCCGACGCGCGGCGCACGGCCGGCAACACCAACAACCTCAACGGGAAGATCCTGCGGATCCACCCGGAGGACGACGGCACGTACACCCTGCCCTCCGGCAACCTCTTCACCGGCGAGGAGCCGGACGAGGGCGGCGGCAAGACGCGCGGCGAGATCTATGTGATGGGCGTGCGCAACCCGGCCCGGATCTCGATCGACCCGTCGACGGACACGCTGTACGCGGGCTGGGTCGGCCCCGACGCGGGCGCGCCTTCCACCACCTGGGGCCCGGCCAAGTACGACACGTTCGCCGCGATCACCAAGGCGGGCAACCACGGCTGGCCGTTCTGCATGGGCAACAACCAGCCCTACCGGGACCGTAATCTGCCGGATCCGACCAAGCCGCTGGGCTGGTACGACTGCGACGCCCCGAAGAACGAGTCGCCGAACAACGACGGGCTGGTCAAGCTGCCGCCGGTCACCCCGAACACCATCTGGTACTCGCCGCAGGGCGGCGGGGTCGACTACCCGCGCGACGAGAACGGCGTACCGAGTTACAAGGCGGAGGAGGGCAAGGAGCTGCTGCCCTGGCTCAAGGGCGGCGGGCAGGCCACGATGAACGGCCCGGTCTACCGCTACGACGCGCAGAGCGAGTCCACCGCCAAGTGGCCCGCCTACTGGGACGGCAAGTGGTTCGTGGGCGACTTCTACGACGACACCCAGCCCCGGCACGCCGTGCTCACCGACCCGAAGACCGTCGGCAAGGGCGGACTGCCCACGCACGCCGAGTCGTTGAAGAAGATCATCCCGGTCGGGGCGGACGGCATCCGCAATCTGATGGACTGGAAGTTCGCGCCGGACGGTTCGCTGTACGTCCTGGACTACGGGCGCGGCTTCTTCACCTCCGACTCCAAGTCCGCGCTGTGGCGCGTGTCGTACAAGGGCGGCGGCGCGACGCCGGCCGCCGCGGATCTCGTCGGAAAGGCGGCGGCGAAGTGAGACATCTCCCCTACCTCGCACGCAGGCGGCACCGTCCGCCGAGCTTCTGGGTGGCCCTGCTGGCCTCCCTCCTGATGGTCCTCGGGCTGACCTCCACGGCCGCGTACGGCAAGGGCGGCGACGGTCCCGGGGCCAAGGCCGCCGACCAGGTGCTGACCTGGACGGCCGGCGATCCGATCGACCACTATCTGACCGCGCCGAAGACGGCGGTGGCCGGCAAGGCGACGATCGTCTTCGAGAACAGCACGGCGACCGGGAACACCACGAGCATGCCGCACACGCTGACGTTCAGCGTGTCGGACCCGGAGTTCAACAACGACGTCCAGCTGAACATCCTGGCCAACCCCGGTGACTCCGAGGGCGGCAAGCACAGTGTGGAGGTCACGCTGTCGCCCGGCCGGTACTTCTACCACTGCACGATCCCCGGACACGGCCAGATGCAGGGCATCCTGACCGTCACCGAGGGCAGCGGCGAGGACACCGAGGCCCCCGCGACCTCGGCGAAGGTCGACGGCGACCAGAACGGCGACGGCGCGTACATCGGCCAGGCCACGGTCACCGTCGAGGCCACCGACGAGGGTTCCGGCGTCGACACGGTCGAGTACGCGCTCGGCGCGGACGGCGACTGGCAGCCGTACACCGCGCCCGTCGTGGTGAACGAGGTCGGCGACCACACGGTCCGCTACCGGGCCACCGACAAGGCGGGCAACGCGGCCGAGGAGAAGTCCGTCGACTTCGCGGTGGCCGCCCCGCCGACCGACGACGAGACCCCGCCGGAGACCTCGGCGACCGTCACCGGCGAGAAGGACGACGCGGGCGCGTACCTGGGCATGGCCACGGTCACCGTGACCGCGTCCGACACCGGGTCCGGCGTCAACACCATCGAGTACGCGCTCGGCGCGGACGGCGACTGGCAGCCGTACACCGCACCGGTGATGGTCCACGAGGTGGGCGAGCACACCGTCCGCTACCGGGCCACCGACCGGTCGGGCAATGTCGCGGACGAGAAGTCCGTCGACTTCACCGTGGTCGAGCCGCCGTCGCAGGACCAGACGGCTCCGGAGACCTCGGTGAAGGTCGAGGGCGACAAGAACAGCGACGGCGCGTTCATCACCAGCGCCAAGGCCACCATCTCCGCGACCGACGACGACTCGGGCGTGGACAAGGTCGAGTACAGCCTCGACGGCGGACCGTACCTCGCCTACACCGCCCCGGTGATCGTCGACCGGGTCGGCCACCACTCGATCGCCCACCGGGCGACGGACAAGGCGGGCAACACCTCCGAGGCGAAGAAGGTGTCGTTCACCATCGCCCAGGGCGGCGGGGTTCCCGCGCCGAACTGCGCGGAGTTCGACGAGCGGCACACGGTCTTCGTCGGCACGATCGACACGGGCGTCCCGAACCGGATCACCCGTAACCGCTGCACGATCAACGAGCTGATCGAGGACGAGAAGGACTGGTCCTCCAACGCCCTGTTCCTCAAGCACGTGAAGTCGGTGCTGGACAAGCTGAAGACCGACGGCGTCATCGACCAGCGCGAGCGCAAGGCGATCAACCAGGCCGCCAAGCAGTCGGGCATCGGCAAGCCGGGGCAGTCCGAGGGCTACACCAAGCTCTTCGACGGCACCGCGGCCTCGCTCGCCAAGTGGGAGCAGGTGGGCGGCGGCAAGTTCGAGCTGAACGAGGAGGAGGGCTCGATCACCAGCTCCACCACGGTGGACGGGATGGGCATGCTGTGGCTGCCGAACCGGGCCTACGGCGACTACTCGCTCAAGCTCCAGTGGCGGGACGACGCCCCGGGCTCGGGCAACGCCAACGGCGGGGTCTTCGTCCGCTTCCCGAAGGTCCACGACCACCCGGAGGAGTCGCGTCCGGAGTGGGTCGCCATCAAGTACGGCCATGAGATCCAGATCAACGACCGGCCGGACGGCGACATGTACAAGACCGGTTCGGTGTACGGCTTCGACCGGGTGGGTCTCGGGGGCGCCGGGGTCACGCCCAAGGGCACCTGGAACGACTACGAGATCAAGGTGGTGGACCAGCACTACGAGATCTACCGCAACGGTGTCCTGATCAACGAGTTCGACAACACCGGCGGTCAGCTCTTCGAGCCGCCGCGCGGCGACGACCCGGGCACCGACGGCCGGCGGTTCGCCTCCGGTTACATCGGGCTCCAGGTGCACGGCGTCACCGACGTCATCTCGTACCGCGACATCCGCATCAAGGAGCTGTAACCCGCGGGGAAGAGTCTCAGGTGGCCGCGGCCGCATGCTCCGGCGTGCGGGCGCGGCCACCTGGGTGTCGGTGCCGCCACACCCAGAAGACCGTGCAGGAGACCAGCGCCCAGGCGGCGAGGACCAGATACGGGAAGACGAACTGGTGGCCCTGGTAGTACACGGCGGTGTGCTGGGCGTTGACGGACGCGCCCGGCGGCAGCCAGCGGCCGATGTGGCCGAGCGCCGAGGGCAGCAGCGGCCAGGACACCGCCCCGCCGGAGGACGGGTTGCCGAGCAGCACCATGACGCCCCAGGTCGGGATCATCGCCCAGCGGCCCATCAGGGTGTTGAACATGGTGAAGACCATGCCGGAGGTGAACATCGTGAACGCCAGGATCAGCCAGGACTGGACGAACGGCAGGTCCACCGCACCCAGCCACCAGTCCACGGCCGCCGCGATGGCGAAGCCGCCGAGCAGGGCGTAGGCGGCGGTGAAGGCGATGCGCTCGGCCGGGTTGAGCCCGTGGGCGTGCACGCTGAGCTGGATCGCACCGAGGAAGCCCATGATCACGGCGGCCAGCGAGATGTAGAACAGGGCGAGCCCGCGCGGATCGCCCCGCTGGAGCGGCTTGACGTCCCGGACGGTGACCTCGACACCGGTGGCGTCCCCCACCTCGAGACCCGCCTTGCCGAGCAGTTCGGCCACGGACGCGCCGGAGGCTCCGGCCACGTCGAGCGCCACCCCGCCGTCGGCCGCGCGCACGATGGCGAAGACCTTCTGTTCGTCCAGGGCGCGGCGGGCGTCGGCGACGTCCGGATAGTCGCGCAGCTCCAGCGAGGCGTCGAGCGCCTTCTCCATCCCGGCGACGAACGCCTCGCCGCGCTCCACCTGCGGCTCGGTGACCAGGGCCGCCGGGATGCGGTGCGGAGTGGGGTTGGCCATGGCGTACGTGTAGGAGCCGGCGAAGAGTCCGGCCGCGGCGGCGACGATCAGGACGAGGACGGTCGCGGGCAGGAACGGGCTGTTCTTGTACGCCTCCCAGCGCTCGCGGAGCGTGAGCGGCCGCCCGTGCGCACCGTGCCGCTCGCCGCTCCCGCCCGGCCCGCCGTTCTCGCCCCCCGTCCCGCCGCTCCCGCTCCCGCTCACGCCATCTCGCCGTCGTCGTCGTGGCGGGCGCGGCTGGGCTGGACGCGCTTGGGCTCGCCGGGCATCTTCGGGTACTCCGGCGGGTAGGGCATGTCGCCGAGCCCGCGCTCCTTCTCGTCCCGGTCGGCCAGCTCCAGCAGCCCGTCCAGCCGGAACGCCTCCTGGTCCATGTCCGCGTGGACGTCGCCGAGTTCGGCGTACCGCCCCGGCATCGTGCGGAGGTCGAAGTCGCGAGGTTCGGCGTCGTCGATCTCCTCCCAGCGCAGCGGCGCGGAGACCGGGGCGTGCGGAAAGGGGCGTACGGAGTAGGCGGAGGCGATGGTGCGGTCGCGGGCGGTCTGGTTGAAGTCGACGAAGATCCGCTCCCCGCGCTCCTCCTTCCACCAGGCGGTCGTCACCCGCTCGGGCATCCGCCGCTCCAGCTCGCGCCCGGCGGCGATGGCGGCGCGCCGCACCTCGACGAAGGTCCAGGCGGGCTCGATGGGCACGAAGACATGCATCCCGCGCCCGCCGGAGGTCTTGGGCCAGCCGCGTACACCGTGGTCCTCCAGGACCGAGCGCAGTTCGTGGGCGGCGGTGACCGCGTCGGCGTAGTCGGTGCCGGGCTGCGGGTCCAGGTCGATACGGAGCTCGTCCGGGTGGTCGGTGTCCCCGGCCCGCACCGGCCAGGGGTGGAAGGTGAGGGTGCCGAGGTTGGCGGCCCAGATCACGGCGGCGAGCTCGGTCGGGCAGATCTCGTCGGCGGGACGCCCGCTGGGGAAGGCGATCCGCGCGGTGGGGATCCAGTCGGGGAGGTTCTTCGGGGCGCGCTTCTGGTAGAAGAAGTCGCCCTCGACCCCGTCCACGAAGCGCTGGAGCGTGGTCGGCCGGTGGTTCAGGGCACGCGTGATGCCGGGGCCGACCGCCAGGAAGTACTCGGCCACGTCCCTCTTGGTGTAGCCCTTCTCCGGGAAGTACACCTTGTCCGGGTTGGACAGCCTCACGGCCCGTCCGCCCGCGTCCAGCTCCACCGCAGCTCCCATGACGGCCACCGTAGGCCGGTCGCACATATGCCGCACATCGGGCGACATGGGTGGGTGCGCGGTCCAGAATCGGGCCATGGACCTGCCGGTGATGCCGCCCGTGAAGCCGATGCTCGCCAAGTCGGTGGCCAAGATCCCGCCGGGCATGGCCTACGAGGCGAAGTGGGACGGCTTCCGGGCGATCGTCTACCGGGACGGCGACGAGGTCGAGATCGGCAGCCGTACGGGCAAGCCGCTGACCCGCTACTTCCCCGACCTGGTCGACGCCGTACGGGACAACCTTCCGCCGCGCTGTGTGATCGACGGGGAGATCGTCATCGCCCACGAGGGGCGGCTCGACTTCGAGCGGCTCAGCGAGCGCATCCATCCGGCGGACTCCCGGGTGCGGATGCTCGCCGAGCAGACCCCGGCGAGCTTCATCGCCTTCGACGTCCTCGCGGTCGACGACACCTCTCTTCTCTCCACCCGGCAGGCGGACCGGCGGGAGGTGCTGAAGGCGGCGCTCTCCGGCGCGTCCGCGCCCGTCCTCCTCGCCCCGTCCACCACGGACATCGAGATCGCCCGGGAGTGGTTCGACCGGTACGAGGGCGCCGGGCTCGACGGGGTCGTGGCGAAGCCGCTCGACCTGCCCTACCGGCCCGACACCCGGGCCATGTACAAGATCAAGCACGAGCGGACCGCCGATGTCGTGGTGGCGGGCTACCGCGAGCACAAGAGCGGCCCGGTCGTCGGCTCGCTGCTGCTCGGCCTGTACGACACCGACGGCGTGCTCCAGCACGTCGGGGTCTGCGCGGCCTTCCCGATGAAGCGGCGTGCCGAGCTGGCCGAGGAACTCGCCCCGCTGCGCTGCGCGTTCGCCGAGCATCCGTGGGGCGCGTGGGCGGACGCGGCGGCGCACGAGCAGTCCCGGCTGCCGGGCACGCAGAACCGGTGGACGGGCAAGAAGGACCAGTCCTGGGTGCCGCTGCGCCCGGAGCGGGTGTGCGAGGTGGCCTACGACCACATGGAGGGCGACCGGTTCCGGCACACCACCCAGTTCCGTCGGTGGCGGCCGGACCGGTCCCCTGCCGGCTGTACGTACGCGCAGCTGGAGGAGGTCGTCTCCTACGACCTGTCCGAGGTGCTGTCAGGCGGCTGACTCCGGGGCACCGGTCGGCGTGGCGCAGGGCTCGTCCGACCCGCCCGGGTCAGGTGTGCCGGCGTCGTCGGACGGGGACGGCGACGGGGTGTCGCCGGGGCAGCCCGGGTCGGTCCCGCCGGGGTCGGGCGGTGTGGTGGGCCCGGTCGGGTCGGGGCTGGGGCTCGGGCCGGGCTCGGTGGGGCCCGGGTCGGTCGGGTCCGGGCTGGGGCTCGGGCCCGGTTCGGTGGGGCCCGGGTCCGTCGGGTCCGGGCTGGGGCTCGGCGAGCCGGGACCCGTGGGGCGCGGTGTGGGCGTCGGGCTCGGCGGCCGCGTGGGCTGCGGGCCGACGACGACACCGCCGTCGCCCTTGCCGGGACGTTCCGGCGCGCCGGGGCCGCCGACCGGGGCCTTGGGCCGGGTCTTTCCGCCGGGCCCCGGGCTGACCGGGAGGACGCCCTCGCCGTCGGCGACCGGGTGGCTGCCCTTGCGGTAGAACTCCAGCCAGGACAGCACCGTCCGCAGATAGGTGTCGGAGCGGTTGTAGCTGAGGATGGCCCGGTCCAGGTCGGCCCGCCGATTCAGATCGCGGGGCCCGGCGCAGAGGTAGTGCCCGGCGGCGAGCGCCGCGTCGTAGATGTTGTTCGGGTCCTTGCGGCCGTCGCCGTTGCCGTCCGCGCCCCAGGACGCCCAGGTGGACGGGATGAACTGCATGGGCCCGACGGCCCGGTCGAAGGCGCGGTCGCCGTCGTACGCCCCCTTGTCGGTGTCCCGGATCAGCGCGAAGCCGTTGCCGTCGAGCGCCGGGCCGAGGATCGGGCTGAGCGTCGTCCCGCGGGCGTCGACCCGCCCGCCGGAGGCCTGGCCGGACTCGACCTTGCCGATCGCCGCGAGCAGCTGCCACGGCAGTCCGCAGCCCGGGTCGCTGCGGCCCACCGCACTCTCGGCCTTGCGGTAGGCGGCCAGGACGGTGGCCGGAATGCCCGCATCGGACCAGGCGCGGACCACCACGGGGTCGGGTTTCGCGCCGGGCTTCAGGGGCTTCGGCGGCTTCGGGGACCGTAGCGGCGGCAACTCGGTGTGGTAGACGTCGTCGCCCGGCACGTCGGTCCACACGACGTCGTCGGAGGCCGCCGCCTTCTCCTGCCGTGGCTCGGGCAGGGCGAACCCCGGGGCCTGGGACGCGGTGAGCGCGGTCATCGCGGCGACGGCGGTGGCCGTGGTGCTCAGCCGGCGGCGCACGGTGCGGTCGAACCTCATGGGGGCTCCCCTCTCCGGTTCTCAGCGAGTGAACGTGTCGATGGCGGCGATCAGCCAGCCGTCCCCGCGGCGGACGGCGTCCACGGCGAACATGGCCGCCGCGTACGTCGTCTCCTCGTCCTTGCCCGTACGGGTGTTGCTCTGGTCGGCGAAGACCAGCAGCCGGGCCCGGTCACCGTCGAGGAACTCGACCCCGCTCTCGGTGACGGTGGTGGTCAGGACGAGCTTCTGCTTCGGGGCCTGCTCCCGTACGTCGGCGAGCATGTCCTTGTGCTGCTGCACGGCCCGGCCGGTCAGATAGGTGTTCGCCGCACGGTCGGAGCGGGCGGGCGAGGCGTAGTCGTAACTGAACACCGCGCCGACCGCCTCGCTGATCCGGCCCTTCACCTCACTGGTCCGGCCGATGTCGGTGAGCGCGGTGTTCTGCCGGGCCGGCTCGTCACGAAGACCGCTCGCCGAGGCGAACGCCCAGGCGGCGAAGGCCCCCAGGAGCACGGTGAGGGCGCACAGCAGGACGGGCAGCGTGACACGGAGGCGGGGCGACCTGGTGCGGGGGGTGTCCGCCGTGGCTTCGGAGCCGGTGTCGGCATCGGTGTCGGTACCGGTGCTCGCTTCGGAGCCGGTATCGGTGTCGGTGTCGGTGCTCGCTTCGGCGTCGGTGTCCGGGGCGGCCGGTGGATCGGGCTCGGTCGTGCTGACCGGGCCGGCGGTCGGCCCGGTCACGGGTGCCGTCCCGGTCTCCGCCGTACGCGGTGGTGCCGTGGCCAGCCGGCGGCGGCGGTTGACGAGGTGACGGGTCGTCGACATGGGCGGGGTCCTCTCCGGGGCGTGCGGGGCGGTGCGGGGCGGGCGGATACGAGGAGGCGGAGGTCAGCCGGCCGTGGAGCCGACGGGTGCCTGACCCAGCGCGCTGAGCTTCCACCCGTCGGCGGTCCGGGTGAGGCTCCCGAGCAACCGGCTCTCCTTCACCGCCGGTTCGCCCTTCGGCGCGGTCACGGTCACCCGGATCGCCACCATCACCCCCGCCCGGCCCGCCCGTTGGTCCAGTTCGGTCACCGCACCGGAGAGGACCTTGGCCGTGCTCACCGTCTTCGCCTCGGTGATCTGCTTTGCGAACGCGTCGCGCCCGTCGATGAGTTGGCGGTGCAGATCGCCGGTGGTGGACTGCTCCCAGCTGTCGAGCCCCTTCTCCAGCGAGCGGTGGTCCAGCGTGTTCATGTTCTGCACCGCCTGTTCGCCCGCCGCCAGCGCGTCGTCCCGTGCCTGTGCGAAGGACGCCGCGTCGTCGTGCGCGGCCTCGTAGCGCGACCAGCCGCCCCAGCCCGCCGCTCCGGCCGCGCACACGGCGAGCGCCAGCGCGACGATCACCAGCGGATTCCCGGCCCTCGCCCGTACCTCCCCGGCCTGCGCGTCCGCCGTGTCCTGCTCTGCTTTCCGCTGCCGTGCCATGTGCTGCCTCTCCCCTGCCTGCCGAACCGGACCGGTGCGCCAACGTCTCCGGGCCGCCGTCATGTGGAGCCGATCTCGACGATCCACCAGCGCCCCTCGCGCAGTTCGGCCGTCACCGTGAGCTGCGCGGAGGCGGTCGTGGGGGCGCGGCCCCGGCGCTCGTAGACCTGGTCGAGGAAGACCAGGAGGTGGGCGCTGCTGCCGGTCAGCCGGGTCACCCCGGCCCGGACGACCTCGGTGGTGAGCGTCAGCTTCTGGTCGGTGGACTGCCGCTCGACCTGGCCGAACAGCGCCGCGTACTGCTGGAGCGCCTTGCCCGCCAGGACCTCTTTCGCCGCCGCCCTGGTGACGGCGGTGGCCCCGGGACCGTACGAGAAGATCTTCCCGAGCGCGCTGCTGACGTCGCCGGTGACGCGGGCGGTGGCCTCCGCGTCGGTGAGGGCGAGGTTCGCGGTGGCCGGTGTGTCGCGCAGCCGGCTGCCCTCGGCGTACAGGGCGGCGCCCGTGGCGATCAGGGCGACGGTCAGCAGGACGCCGAGGACGCGTGGCCACCGGCGGCGGGGCGCGTCGCCTTCTTCTTTCGCAACCGGTCCAGCCGTATCAGCCGTTTCGGTCTCCCGGTTGCCGGGGACGTCGGCGTGCTCCGCCTCCAGGTCCGTGTCCGTCGTCGTGCTGTTCATCGTCGGCGTTCCTCCCCGCGGCCTCATCGGCCGCCGCCCGTTCCGATCGCCGTGAGCGCCTTGACCTTCCAGCCGTCGGCCGTACGGGCGAGGGTCGCCGTGAACCGCTTGCGCTGGGTGCCGGCCGCGCCGGTGCGCGGGGTGACCCGGACGTCCACGGTGGCGATCAGCTCCGCCGTGCCCGTGCGCTCGTCCAGTGCGGTCAGCGCCGCCGATGTGACCTTGCCGCGGGCCGTGTCGCCCGCTGTCGTCAGGGACTTCGCGTCGGCCTTCCGGGTCCGCTCCAGCTGGTCGTGGAGCGGGCCCGTGGAGGAGTCCAGCCAGGCCCGCAGCCCTTCGTCGACCCGTTTCGCGTTCTCGCCGTCCAGGCTGTTCAGCGTGGCGAGATGCCGCTTGCCCTCGGTCAGGGCGGTGTCGCGGGCCTTCGCGTAGGCCAGAGAGCGGTCGCCGCGGGCCTGCCCGTACGACCAGGCCCCCAGGCCGCAGAGCAGCGCGGCGACCAGCAGGACGGCCCAGCCGGCCCGGCTTCGGGTGCGGGGGGTCATGAGCCGCCTCCCAGGCCGAGCAGTCCGGCCATGCCTTCGGTCGGCGGCTGCGCGGCTGTGGCTGCGCCGGCCTCCGTTCCGGGCAGCTTCATCGAGCCCGGTACGGCGGGTTTCGGCACCGGGCCGCCCTTGGGGGCGTTGGCGCTGCCCCGGACGTTGATGCCGGTGCCGGGCGAGGAGGTGCAGCGGGCGGCGGTGTTCACGGCGGGCCCGGCCGAGGTGTCGAGGCCGTTGCGGTAGACCGTGCCGCCGTAGCCGGCGGTGCAGGGCAGCGGTTCGAAGAAGGTGACCGACATGCCGAACCGGGCCCCGTCGTCGTCGACCGCGCTCGCTCCGGCGGCGGCGACGGCGGGCAGCTTCACCAGGAGTTCCTCCAGGCCGCGCTGTCGGGTGACGGCGACCTCCGAGGTGGTGAGGAGGTTGGCGACGACGACGCCGAAGGCCGGGTCCAGGTCGCGGAGCAGTCCGCTGATCTGGACGGCGGCGTCCGGGGTGGTCGCGATCAGGCGGCGCAGATCGGTGTCGGAGCCCTTCAGTTCGGCGGCCAGTTCCTTGGCTCCCGAGGCGAAGCCCTTGAGGGCCTGCCCCTGTTCGGCCTGGGTCCGCAGGACGCGCTCGCCGTCGGCCATCAGCCGGGTGGTGACCGGCAGGGCCTTGTCGGCGGACTCGATGAAGTCGCCGCCGGTGTCCAGCAGGACCTGGAGGTCGTCGCCGCGCCCTTCGAAGGCGGCTCCGAACTCCTCGACGACGGTCCGCAGGCTTTCCAGGTCCACCGAGCTCGCCAGGTCGTCGACGCTGGTGAGGACGTCGGTCGGGGGTGCGGGGATGGTGGTGTCGGCCTCGTCGATGACCGAGCCGTTGCCCAGGTAGGGCCCGTCCGCGCGGGTGGGCCGCAGGTCGACGTACTGCTCGCCGACCGCCGAGAGGTTCGCGACGACGGCGGTGAGGCTGTCCGGGATCGGCGGGGCGTCCTTCTCGATCCGCAGCTCCGCCTCGACGCCCTCGTCGGTCAGCTCGATCGGGCCGACGCGACCCACGGAGACGCCCCGGTAGGTGACGTTGGAGTGGGTGTACAGGCCGCCCGTCTGCGGGAGTTGGACCGTGACGGTGTAGTAGCTGCGGAGTCCGACGTAGTGGCCGAGATCGGCGTACCGCACACCGAGATAGCCGAGGACCAGGACGGCGATGACGAGGAAGGCGAGGTTCTTCAGCCGGATGGCGAGGGTGATCACGGTGTCGCCTCCTTCTCGGTCTTCGGCGTGCCCGGTGTGGTCTTCGGTGTCTCGGTCTTCGGCGCGCCCGGAGCGGTGGTCCTCGGTGTGCCCGATACGGCCGGGAGCGGCAGCGGGAGCGTGCTGCGGGCCGCTGCCGCCGCGCCCTCGCCCTCGGCCGGGGGCAGCGGGATGCCGGGCTCGTCCGGGGTGAGCGGCGGGATGATCTGCGTACCGGGCAGGGCCGTCACGTCCAGGTAGACGTTGAGGTAGTCGCCCTTGACGCCGCGCAGCACCTCGTCCGTGAAGGGGTAGGTCAGCAGCACCTGGAGGGAGTCGGGAAGGTCCTGGCCGGAGTCGGCGAGCGCCTTGAGGGTCGGGGCGAGCGCCTTGAGGTCGGCGATCATGTCGGCTTTGCTCCGGTTGATCGTGTCGACGGCCACGGTGGAGAGGGTGTCGAGGGAGCGCAGCATGGTCAGCAGGGAGCCGCGCTGCTTCTCCAGGACCTTGAGTCCGGGGCTGAGCCCGGTCAGGACCGTGCCGACGTCCTGCTTGCGGGTGGCGAGGGTGGCGGCGAGCCGGTTGACGCCGTCGAGGGCCTTGGTGATGTCGCCCTTGTTCTCGTCCAGGTTGGTGACGAGGGTGTCGACCCGCTTGAGCATGGAGCGGATCTGCGGTTCCTGTCCGGCGAGCGCCTTGTTCAGCTCGGTGGTGATGGTCTTGAGCTGGTTGACGCCGCCGCCGTTGAGGAGCAGGGACAGGGCTCCGAAGACCTCTTCGACCTCCGGGTTCCGGTTGGTGCGGGAGAGCGGGATGCGGCCGCCGGCGGCGAGCGAGCCCTGTGCGGTGCCCTCGGGGGGCGGGGCGAGCTGGATGAACTTCTCGCCGAGCAGGCTGGACTGCTCCAGCCGGGCGTACGCGTTGGCGGGCAGTTCGATCTTCCCGTTGACCCGCATGGTGACCCGGGCCCGCCAGCCGTCCGGGGCGAGGGCGATCTTCGTGACGCGCCCGACGGACACGTCGTTGACCTTGACCGAGGACTGCGGGGCGAGGCTGAGGACATCGCCGAACTCGGCGGTGACCTCGTACGGGCGGTCGCCGAGGTCCGCGCCGCCGGGCAGCGGGATCTGTTCGATGCCGGTGAAGGAGGGGGTGTCGGGGCGGACCACGACCAGGGCGATCAGGGCGCCGGTGGCGAGCAGGGCCACGGCTGAGACGGCGGCCCGTACGACGGGTCTGCGCCGGGCGTCGTCGTTCATCGTCGTGCCCCCTTCTGCTGGCCGGGCTGCTTCTCGGGGGTGCCGTAGACCGTGCCGACCTCGGGCAGCGGCAGGACGGGCAGGGCCTTGCGGCGGGTCGCGTCGACGGGGGCGAGGCCGGTGAGCCGGCCGGCCGCTTCGGCGGCCCCGGGGTCGACGAGCGGTCCGCCCATGGACAGTTCGTTGAGGTTGGTGCGCCCGTTGAGGGTGCGGTTGGCCGGGTCGTAGGCGTTGAGCACGTTTCCGGCGGCGAGCGGCAGGGTGTCCATCGCCTCGGCGAGCGAGGCGCGCTGGTCGACGAGGGCCTGGGTGACGGGCACCAGGGCCTCGACGTTCTTCTTGAGCGCGCCGCGGTTCTTCGCGATGAACGCCTTGACCTGGCCGAGGGCGGTGCCGAGTTCCTTGAGGGCGGCGCTGAGGTTCTTCTTGTCGTCGGCGAGGAAGGAGGTGACCGTGTTCAGCTGCTGTTCGGCACTGCGGACGTTGCCGTCGTTCTCCTTGAGCATGGTGGTGAACGTCTGCAGGTGGGCCAGGGTGTCGAACAGGTCGCCGCTGCTCTTGTCGAGCGTCTTGGTGGCCTTGCCGAACTGCTCGATGGAGTCCCCGATGGCCTTGCCGTTGCCGTCGAGGTTCTTCGCCCCGGTGTCCAGGAGCCGGGCGAGCGCCCCGTCGGCGTTGGCTCCGTTGGGGCCGAGCGCGGTGGAGAGTTCGGTGATGGAGGCGTACAGCTCGTCGACCTCGACGGGGGTGGCGTTGCGGGCTGCGGGCAGGACCGCGTCGTCGGCGAGGCGGGGGCCGCCGTCGTAGGCGGGGGCGAGCTGGATGTAGCGGTCGGCGACGAGGCTGGGCGCGACGACGACGGCGTGGGCGTCCTCGGGGACGTCGATGCCCCGGTCGAGGCGCAGCACGACCTTCACCTCCTTGCCGCGCGGTTCGACGGAGTCGACGGTACCGACCTTGACGCCGAGGATCCGCAGGTCGGATCCGGCGTAGACGCCGGTGGCCCGGTCGAAGTAGGCGGTGACGGTGGTCTTCCCGTCCTCCTCCAGGGCGCTGACGCCGGTGGCGGCCGCGACGGCGACGAGGGCGAGTCCGGCTCCGATGCCGATGATGCGGGTGCGTCTCATGTCAGCGGCCCCCTTGCTGCCGGGGTGGCATGCATCCGGTCGCCGGGGGTGTGCCGGCGGGGAGGTAGTTCTTGGGCACGACGCCGCAGACGTAGTTGTCGAACCAGCGCCCGCTGCCGAGGGTGTTGCCGACGAGCCGGCTGTAGGAGCCGGTGGCGGCGAGGACCTTGTCCAGGCTCTTGCGGTTCTTCACCAGGACGGCGGTGACCCGGCCGAGGGAGTCCAGGGTCGGCCCGAGCTGTTTGTCGTTGTCCTTGACGAGTCCGGCGAGCTGGGTGCCGAGGTCGCGGGTGCCGGTGAGCAGGAGGTGGATGGAGTCGCGGCGGGCCCGGATCTCGCCGAGCAGCAGGTTGCCGTCCTCCAGGAGCGTTTCGAAGCTGCTCTTCTTTCCGGCGAGGGTCTTGGTGAGCTGTTTGCTGCTGCGGAGCAGGGTGGCGAGCTGGGCGTCGCGTTCGGAGACCGTACGGGAGAGGGCGGAGAGCCCGTCGGCGGCGCTGCGGACGTGGGGCGGGGAGTCCTTGAAGGTGGCGGAGATCGCCTCGAAGCTCTTGGCGAGCTGTTCGGTGTCGATCTCGCCGATGGTGTCCCCGAGCCCGTTGAACGCCTGGGTGACGTCGTACGGGGAGGTGGTGCGGCTCGCGGTGATGCGGGAGCCGGGGTCCTGCGGGGCGTCGCCGAGGGGGTCGACGGCGAGGTACTTCTCGCCGAGCAGGGTCTTGATGGCGATGCCCACGGTGGAGGAGTCGCCGATCCAGGCGTTCTTCACCCGGAAGTCGACGCGGACCTTCGCACCGTCGAGGGAGACGCCGGTGACCTCGCCGACCTTCACTCCGGCGATCCGTACCTCGTCGCCGTCGGCGAGTCCGGCGGATTCGCTGAAGTCTGCGCTGTAGGAGGTGCCGCTGTCGAGGAAGGGCAGCGAGTCGGCGCGCCAGGCGGCGAGGCCGACCAGCGCCAGGACGAGGAGCCCGACGACGGCGACGGCGACCGGGTTGCGTTCCCGGATGGGGGTGATTCTCATGCCAGGCACCTCGGTTGGGTGATCGCGATGCCGGTGGGCGGCGTGCTGCCGTCGTCGTGGGTGACGCCGCTGACCTTCGCTTCGCAGAGGTAGAGGTTGAGCCACGATCCGTAGGACGTCAGCCGGGTGATGGCCGCCATCTTGGCCGGGGTCTTCTGGAGGAAGTTCTCGATCTGCGGGGTGCCCTTCTCCAACTGGCCGCTGAGCCGTCCGAGTTGCCGGATGTCGTCCTTGAGCGGCTTTCTGCCGTCCTGGAAGAGGTCGGCGGTGACGGTGGTGAGCGCGCCCATCGCGGTGATGGCCTCGCCGAGCGGTTTGCGGTCGCCGGAGAAGCCGGTGACGAGCTTCTGGAGGGTGACGACGAGGTCGTCGAAGCCCGCCTCCCGGTCGTTGACCGTCTTGAGCACCGTGTTGAGGTTCTTGATCACCTCGCCGATCACCTTGTCCTTGGCGGCGACGGTGGTGGTGAGCGATCCGACGTGCCGCAGGATGCTGTCGACGGTGCCGCCCTCGCCCTGGAGGACCTGGACGATGGAGCCGGCGAGCTGGTTGACGTCGGGCGGCGAGAGCCCTTCGAACAGGGGCTGGAAGCCGTTGAAGAGCTGGGTGAGGTCGAGCGCCGGGGTGGTGCGGGAGAGCGGGATGGTGTCCCCGGGCGCGAAGGTCCGGCCGACGGGTCCTGTTCCCTGGTCGAGGTCGACGTACCGCTGGCCGACCATGTTGAGGTATTTGATGGACGCCGTCACCGAGGCGGGGAGGGTGCGTCCTCTCCGTACGGCGAAGGCGACTTCGGCGACCCGCCGGTCGGCGACCTTCACGGATTCGACCTGGCCGACCTTCACCCCGGCGATCCGGACGCTGTCGCCGGGAATGAGGCCGGTGGCGTCGGTGAACCGCGCCTTGTACGTGGTGGTGTCGCCGACGCCCGTATTGGCGATGGAGAGTCCGAGGACGGTGGTGGCCAGCACGGTGACGACGATGAAGACGAGGGACTTGGTGATCGGTCCGGCGAGCGAGCGGCGTTTCACTTGAGCTTCACCTCCGCACCGCGGAAGGCCGGGCCGATGAGCACGCTGCTCCAGTCGGCGAGGTCTCCCGGCCGGACCTTCAGCGAGGGCGCGACCAGTTCGTTGACGAGCCGGGACTCCTGGGGCGAGTTGGGCAGTCCGAGCGCGGTGTCCGTGCCGTCGCCGCCGTCGGGGGTGTCCGGCGGTGCGGTGACGTCGGTGGCCCGGCGGGTGTCGGCGGTCGGGGCGTGCTTGCCGACGTACGGCACCGAGTAGCAGTGCGGTCCGCCGGTGGCGTCGTAGACCGGGGTGTCCCTGCCGGGGACGTACTTGCCCTTGGACGCAACGGCCTTGACCGACACATGCAGTCCCGGCCGGTCGGTTCCCTTGCCCAGGGCCTTGTCCATGGCGGGCACGAAGCCGGCCATGGTGCGCAGGGTGCAGGGGAACGACTCGGCGTATTCGGCGAGGAGTTCGAGGGAGGGGCGGCTCGATGCGGAGAGCCGGATGAGGTTGTCCTTGTTCTCCCGCAGGAAGGAGGTGACGTCCTGCGCGGCGGCCGTGGTGGTGCCGTAGAGGCCGGCGAGCCGTGCCTCCTGGTCGGCGAGGGTGGAGCTGGTGACCGTGGCGTCGGTCAGTGCGTCGAGGACGTCGGGGGCGGCGTCCGCGTACAGCGTGCTCACCTTGACGAGTTCCTTGATGTCGGCGTTGAGGGTGGGGAGTTGGGGGTTGAACTTCTTCAGGTGGCCGTCCAGCGTGGTCAGCGTCTCGCCGAGGCGTTCACCGCGCCCCTCCAGTGCCTGGGAGACGGCGTTGAGGGTGGCGGAGAGCTTCTCGGGCTTCACGGCGGTCAGCAGCGGCAGGACGTTGTCCAGGACCTGTTCCAGCTCGATGGCGTTGGAGGAGCGGTCCTGCGGGATGACGGCCCCGGCCCGCAGTGTGGAGCCCGTGGGGATACGGGGCGGGACGAGCGCGACGAACCGTGCGCCGAAGAGGGTGGTGGGCAGCATCTGGGCGGTGACGTCGGCGGGTATCTGCCCGAGCTTGTCGCGGTCGATGGCCAGGGTGAGGCGGGCGCCCTCGCCGTCGGTGGCGATGGAGCGGACCTGCCCGATGACGACGCCGCGCAGTTTCACGTCGGCGTTGTCGTGCATCTCGTTGCCGACCGATCCGGTGCGGACGGTGACGGTGGCGTCGTCGGTGAAGTCCTTCTCGTACACGGAGACCGAGACCCACACCAGGACGGCGGGCACCAGCAGGAAGGTGACTCCGGCCAGGCGTCGGCGGACCGTGCGGGTGCTGGAGGTACGCATCAGCCGGCCACCTTCACCGTCGTCGTGGCGCCCCAGATGGCGAGCGAGAGGAAGAAGTCGGTGACGCTGATGAGGACGATGGCGTTGCGCACCGACCGGCCGACCGCCACACCCACGCCGGCGGGTCCGCCGGTGGCGTGGAAGCCGTAGTAGCAGTGGGCGAGGATCACCAGCACGCTGAAGATCAGCACCTTGAGCACCGACAGCAGGACGTCCTGCGGGGAGAGGAAGAGATTGAAGTAGTGGTCGTAGGTGCCCGCCGACTGCCCGTTGAAGAAGATGGTGATGTAGCGGGAGGCGACGTAGGAGGAGAGCAGCCCGATCGCGTACAGCGGGATGATCGCGACGACTCCGGCGATGATCCGGGTGGTGACGAGATAGGGCATGGACCGCACGCCCATCGCCTCCAGGGCGTCGACCTCCTCGTTGATCCGCATCGCGCCGAGCTGCGCGGTGAAGCCCGCGCCGACGGTGGCGGAGAGGGCGAGGCCGGCGACCAGCGGGGCGATCTCCCGGGTGTTGAAGTAGGCGGAGATGAATCCGGTGAACGCCGAGGTGCCGATCTGGTTGAGGGCCGCGTACCCCTGGAGTCCGACGACCGTGCCGGTGAACAGGGTCATGGCGACCATCACGCCGATGGTGCCGCCGATGACGCCGAGTCCGCCGCTGCCGAAGGCGACCTCGGCCAACAGCCGCTGCACTTCCCGCAGATAGCGGCGCAGGGTGCGCGGGATCCAGACGAGCGCCTTGACGTAGAAGGTGAGTTGGTCGCCCGATCGGTCGAGCCAGCTGAGCATCGCCATCGGTCAGCTCCCCTTCGCGGGGACGATCTGGAGGTAGATCGCCGTGAGGACCATGTTCACGAAGAACAGCAGCATGAAGGTGATGACGACGGACTGGTTGACCGCGTCGCCGACGCCCTTGGGGCCGCCGCGCGGGTTGAGGCCGCGGTAGGCGGCGACGATGCCCGCGATGAAGCCGAAGATGAGCGCCTTGAACTCGCTGATGTAGAGGTCGGGCAGCTGGGCGAGGGCGGAGAAGCTCGCGAGGTACGCGCCCGGGGTGCCGTCCTGCATGATCACGTTGAAGAAGTAACCGCCGAGCGTGCCGACCACCGAGATCAGCCCGTTGAGCAGGACGGCGACGAGCATGGTGGCCAACACCCGGGGGACGACGAGGCGTTGGATGGGCGAGACGCCCATGACCTCCATCGCGTCCAGCTCCTCGCGGATCTTGCGCGAACCGAGGTCGGCGCAGATCGCGGATCCGGCGGCGCCGGAGATCAGCAGCGCCACGATGATCGGGCTCGCCTGCTGGATGACCGCGAGGACGCTGGCGCCGCCGGTGAAGGACTGGGCGCCGAGCTGCTGGGTGAGCGAGCCGACCTGGAGGGCGATGACCGCGCCGAACGGGATGGAGACGAGGGCGGCGGGCAGGATGGTGACGCTCGCGACGAACCAGAACTGCTCGATGAACTCCCGTACCTGGAACGGTCGGCGGAAGATGGCCCGGGCCACCGCGACGGCGAGCGCGAACAGCTTCCCGGTCTCGCGGAGCGGCGCGAGCAGCCGGGAGGGCCGGCGCTGCTCAGGGGCCTTCCCGGGGGTCTTCCCGGAGGCGTTCCCGGAGGCGGCGGGCGGGGGTTTCTCGGGCGGCTCGGGCGGCCGCACCGGCATCGGGGCGGTCACGCGCGCGCACCTCCCGCGGCCGGGGTGTAGCTGTTGAGGATGGCCGTACGGGCGGCCTCCGGCAGCTGGCCCATCATCGACATGACCCGCTCGCGGCGGCGCAGCGCACCCTGGCGTACGGGCATCCCGGGCGAGGGCTCCAGCTGGGGGACGACGGTGCGGGGCCCGGTGGGCAGCGGTGCGGTATCGCCCAGCTGCTCGGCGGCGAGCGTGGCGGCGTCCTTCTCCTCGGACATGCCGATGGGTCCTTCGCGGCGTCCGGCGAGGAACTGCGAGACCACCGGGGTGTCGCTGGTGAGCAGCACCTCGCGCGGTCCGAAGGTGACGAGGTTGCGGCAGAACAGCATGCCCATGTTGTCGGGGACGGTGGCCGCGATGTCGAGGTTGTGGGTGACGATGAGCATCGTCGCGTCGATCTGCGCGTTGAGGTCGATGAGGAGCTGCGAGAGATAGGCGGTGCGGACCGGGTCGAGGCCGGAGTCCGGCTCGTCGCAGAGGATGATCTGCGGGTCCAGGACCAGGGCGCGGGCGAGGCCGGCCCGCTTGCGCATACCGCCGGATATCTCGCCCGGCAGTTTACCCTCGGCGCCGAGGAGCCCGACGATGTCGATCCGCTCCATGACGATGCGGCGGATCTCGGATTCCTTCTTGCGGGTGTGCTCGCGCAGCGGGAAGGCGATGTTGTCGAAGAGCGACATCGAGCCGAAAAGAGCCCCGTCCTGGAACATGAGGCCGAAGAGCTTCCGGGTCTCCATGATGTCGCGCTCGGAGCTGTTCACCATGTCGACGCCGTTGATGAGGACGCGTCCCTGTTCGGGCTTCAGAAGCCCGATGATGGATTTCAGAAAAACGGTCTTTCCGGTTCCGGAAGGACCGAGCATGACACTCACTTCACCGGCGGGCAGGGTGAGGCTGACGTCCTGCCAGATGTTCTGCTTGCCGAAGGACTTCGTCAGGCCCTCGACGACTACTTCGATTCCCATCGGCCCTCCCTCCAGGTGGCGGTGAACGTGTTCATCGTTAAGCGCTCCGGCTCTGAGAAAAGCGATGGCGGCTCGTCACACATGCACCGGGGGCGCACGTTATGTCCGCCGAAACCGCCAGGGCAAGCCGTTGAACAGCGGAGATCGACGAACGCGGTGCTGAGAATGGATCACTTGTCATTCGGTGACAAAGCCGGTCCCCGACCTTGTCGAAATCTGCGCAAGCACCCGGGCGTTCCCGATCGGCACGTCTGGGACGCTACGGGCCGGTAACCTGACTTCGCAATACTGGGTACAGATTTTCCTCGGCGAGAATTCATGTGGAGCGAAGGATTGTTGCCGGGTGAGCAATCCGCCCGTCAAACCTGTCGGATGATGAGGAAACGCATGCCCGCCGGACCGGCCCGGCGGACCGGCCCGGCGGGCATGAAAAGAGCCCTTCCGGTCCCGTGGAACCGGAAGGGCTCGGAGGCTATTCGGGTCACCGCTCGGGGTCGGGCACCCTCGGCGGGCAGTCCGGCCCTTCCGGGTTCGTCGCCACGCACAGGGGCGCCTGCGTCATCTTGGTGTAGTTGTCGGCCTTCTTGCCCGGGCTGGAGATGGCCGAGGTGAAGATCGGGTCGAGGTCCTCGCCCACACCGCAGCCCTCGAACGGCGGGATATGGGCGTAGCCGGTCAGGGTGCCGCCGAACGCCACGAGATAGCCGGCCGGCGGATAGCTCTGCCCGTACCCCCGCAGCACCTGCTCGAAGGGGCGTTCCGTGCGGCAGTCGGGGCCCACGTCCAGGGGCACCCCGTTCACCTTCACATCGGAGAGCCGCATGACGAGCTGGGCCGTGACCGTCGTCTCCTCCGGGTAGGTCGGCGTGTTGGTGACCGTGTGGGTGTGGATCGCGGCCGGGGGGCCGACCTGCTCCAGCGTCATGGTCGCGGTCGTCGGCATGAATCCGTAACTGAGGAACGTGGCCTTCGTCGGCGGGAGTTGGCGGCGGCCCTCGTAGTCGAAGTTCACCTCCGAGGAGACGTCGACGGTGGAGGCGCAGGAGTCGTTGATGTAGCGCTTGTTGAGCACCACCTTCATGAAGGCGGGACCCAGCGCCGCCGCGCCGTCCAGCTTGGCGGCGTTGGCGTAACCGGCCGCGTAGGTCTCGGCGGTGGTCATCACCCACTCGGGCGGGATCTCGATCGGGCAGCTGCCCGGGTCCTCGTCGGCGAGGGCTTCGCGCCGCTTCTCGGTGAGGGCGTCGATCTTCTCCCGTGCGGTGGGCGGCAGCCCCTCGTCGGGCCGGCCGGGCTCGGGCTCCGGTGCGGGGTCGCTCTCCCCGGGGCGGGGGGCGGGGGCCGTGGGGTCGGTGTCGCCGCGGACCGTGATCGCGGCCAGTTCGGGCTCCTGGCCAGGGACCGGTGCGCAGGCGACGTCGAGCCCCGGCGGCTCGGTCGGCTCGCCGTCGGCCGTACGGGAGGAGAGCGAGAGGGCGAGTGCGTCGGGGGCGAGTGTCGCGCGTCCGGGGCTGCCGAAGGCGACCGTCGGCACGTCCCCGGTGGCGGTGAGCTCCAGTTCGCCCTCGTCGGGCAGCGGCACGGGCGGAGCGGTCAGCTCCTGCCAGGAGGCGTCGGCGGACCGGTCGCCGACGGTGTTGCGGACGGTGAGCCGTGCGACGGCCGACAGGGTCCCGGCGTCGAGGTCACGGAACCGGGCGAGCGCCGTGGGCGGCAGGGTGACGTCCACCGAGACCTGGTCGGGGCGGATCTCCTCGCCCGTACGGACCGAGGTGGGCAGCACCGCCGAGACGGTGACCTCCACCTCCTCGGGCCCGGAGGGGAACGGGCAGGCGTAGCGGAGGGCGACCTCCGACTTCTGTTCCGCGGCGGCCGATTCGGCGCTGGGGACGAGCGCGGTGGCGACGACGAGCGCCCCGCCCACGGCCCAGTGGATCGGTCGTCTCGCTGCGGCGCGTGCATCGACGGTCATACGGGTGTGTCCTTCCGGCGCGCGTGGGCCCAGAGGAGGGGGTGGCTGCGGACAGCGGGTCCGCTTCCCGGCGACGGCCTCGCGGCGATGGCCGGGCGGACCGCGAACGGACGTCGGGCGGGGTTCGGTTCGGCTGTGGCTCGGGCGGGTGCGGCCGTACGTCGGGCGGGTTCCGCCGTACGCCGGCCGGGGCCCGGCCGGGCTTCGGATCCCCCTACCGACGGGTACGGTACGCACGCCGACGACGCCTGGGAAGGGCCGGGTTCCCGATCGGATCACCGGCCCGCGGAGTTTGGCAGACGGTGACAAATCCGCAGTCGCGCCCTTGTCGGCGGGTGCGCGAAAAGAGCGTCGCGCCAGGCCGGGCGCCACCCGGCCGCGGTCGTGCCCGGACACAGCCGCGCCCGGCCGCGGTCGTGCCCGGCCGTCGGGTGCGCACGGCCGGGCACGACGCTCGGGTACGGGACGTCAGCGGCGGTGGGTCATCCGCTGATCACCGGGGACTGGCCCGATGCCGCGTTCACGATGGTGTACAGACCCTCGAAGCTGGCGGTGGTGCCGACGATGCCGCAGCCGCCGCCGACCTTGTTGGCGATGGACAGGGTGAGCCCGCCGCCCGTGGTGTTCAAGGTGCCGTTGCTGCCGCCCGCGCTCGGGTTGTTGTACTTGGCGGCGACCTTGCCGGTCACGTCGAAGGTGCAGGGGCCGAGGATGCTGCTCCCGGTCACCTTCGCCTTGATCGCCCTGATCTCACCGGTCGTCTGGCCCGTGGAGTTGGTGCCGGCGCCCGCCGCGTAGTCCAGGCCCCAGATCTCCCACGGCGGGGTGGTGGCCACCGTCCAGGTGGAGCTGAACGGCCCGGTGCACGGCGAGTTGAACGAGATCGCCGAGATGGACGCGAGCTTGGCCGGGCTGCCGGCGACCGGGGAGGTCGGCGCGTTGCCCGAGGCGGCCGAGGTCGCACACTGGATCTTGTTGCCGTTGTTGTCGGTCAGGACGGTCACTCCGGCGGTGCCGTTGAAGTCACCGGTCGGGCTGATCGTCCAGCTGGACGGCGCGGCGACGGCCGAGGGGGCGGCCAGGACCACGGATGCCGCGGCGGCACCGATCGCGGTCAGGAAACCGGTTCGCTTGAACATGGGGGTACTCCCTTTTCTCGTCCCGTTGGGGATTCGGCTGAACGTGACTGGAGAGGTTCGTGCGCTGTTGTCCGCCGTGCCGGACGGTGCGGCACATGCGGCGGGGTCCACAGGGCTGGACGTGAGGGCGGCTCTCGCATCACCTCCTCGCACCGGGGGTGAGGCCTACCGCTTCGCGGAGTGCCAGAATTCCGACAGCTTCCGGCCCTCGTCCGGTGCGAGGCCGGCGGGGTCGTAGGGGCTGCCGAAGTAGGTCGTGGTGGCGTCGAGGGTGACGCTGTTCTTCCCGGCGGCGGACGGCAGACCGGTCTTGAGGTTCACCGCCCAGTCCAGGAGCCCGGCGCCGCAGCCGCTGGCACCCGGCACCGCGAAGGCCGCGTCGCCCTGGTCGGCGCCGTCGAAGGTGTAGCGCCCCATCTCACCCTGGTCGTCGTTCGGGGTTCCGTCGGCCGAGAACCGCTGGAGCGAGAGGGTCGGCGCCGTCACGTTCTGCGGCTTCAGGAGCACCGGATTCGCGGTGGTCCCGATGTAGCACTTGTCACCCAGGAACGGATTCTTGAGGTGGATGCGGACCGGGATGGTGAGAATGGGCTCACCGGTGGAGAAGGCGGCGCTCATATTGAAGTCGCGCGGCGCTCCGGCCGGTTCGATGGTGGCTGTCACCCGGTTGAGATTGTTGTCGGTGAGCTGACGGCAGATTCCTGATACGAGGGGAATTCCGCTGGGGCACATCAGCCCGAGCAGCCCGCCCGGGATCTCCGCCGGGTCGGCGGTCAGCGCCCCCTCGGGCGGGGCCACCAGTGCGGCGGTGCCGTCGGCGCGCTGGACGACTCCGAGCTGCAGATCGGTCTTTCCGGTGGCCACCTCCGTCTTGCCCAGCGTGATGGATCCGGTGGCCGAACTCGACGCTATGCAGGTGGCGATGGTGTTGATGCCGTCCGCTGCCAGCATGGCGGGTGCGTCCACCGGGCAGCGGTCGAAGGGCGCCCAGTCGCCGTTGAGCTGGGTGGCGGCGGTGGCCGATCCGGTGGAGAGCAGAGCGCTGAACGCCGTGAATGCCGCGAGCAGACCTACGCGGGTTCGATTGGAAACGGATCTCATGTCGTCCCCTCTGTCGGCCGCCGTGGCGCGGCCTCGTGCACGAAGTTGACCGGTTCTGCAACGCATGCCCGCACCGCGACGGACGTCGACGGTGATGGAGCCTCGGGTGGGCCCGGGGGCGGAGGATCGGAGCATAAAATTTCGGGCAGATTTCGTGACCGAATTGATCGAGGCGTGATGTTACTCGCGGGAAACAGGGCGACACAATCCGTCCGTCTAAGATTCTTTGTGCAGCACTCTTTTTGATCCGGAAATGAGCATCGGAGTGCCGTGCCCTTGTCAAGGAATGCGTACGCGGCGGCGTGGAATTACCCGGTGGCGACCGGAACCCCGCGCGTCGTGCGCATCCGGGGTGCGCGGAACGAGGGACTGCGGAAGTCCCGCCTCCGTTCGCTCACGGACGGTCCGAGATTCGGCCATACGGCCGGAAATACCCGCCCGGGAGGGACTGTTCACCCGCGTTCGCCGTGGTGAGACGCCCGTGCGCGCGGCCATCTCGGGCGCCGACCGGCCCCGCGTACACCGGGGTCGGGAACAACTCGGCCGTCACGGAACGGCTTTGTTGTCATCACCGGAGCAGGCGGCCGAAATTCATTGTCCGAAAGCGCGCAGTACGGCCCGACCTGCACGGAAGTCGCACAGTGCGGCCAGGATGTGTGCCCCTTGCACTTCGATCTTGTCCAAGTGGTGTGCAGTGCCAGTTCCTTGGTCTATCTTCGTCGCGAACTTGGTACGCACCTGTCGGTTCGTGGGAGCGCTTTCCCCCCACCGCCTCACCCCCACCGGGCGCCGAGAGCAAGGGGACATGTCATGGCACATCTCATACAGCCGCTGGACACCGAGGACCCGCTGGGGCCGCTTCCCCAGGAATTCGCGGCGATCATGCGGCCCGAACTGCCCAGCCTCATCAAGGAAATCGGCGTCGAGGTCACCCGGGCGTATCCGGAATACGCCCGACTGCTCGACGGGCCGAACGGGCAGGCCATCCGGGTGGGCGTGGAGCAGAGCCTCGCCTCCTTCGTCGATCTGGTGGCCGAGCCCTCCTCCTCCACCACGCTCCGGGACGACATGTGCCGGCGCTTCGGGCGGTTCGAGGCGTACGAGGGCCGGAGCATGGACACCCTCCAGGGGGCCTACCGGCTGGGCGCGCGGGTGGCGTTGCGGCGGGCGAAGAAGGTCGGGCAGAGCTATCACCTCTCCCCCACGCTGATGCTGAGTTTCGCCGACGCGCTCTTCGCCTACGTCGACGAACTGGAATCGCTTTCCCGCGAAGGATTCCTGGAGGTGCAGTCCCAGTCGGGCGAGCACAGCGAGGCGCTGCGCCGCCGTCTGCTCCACCTGATCCTCGCCGGGCGCCCGGCCCCGGGCAGCGCCATCGCCGATCTGTGCGAGCAGGTCGGCTGGCCGCTGCCGGAGGAGGTCACGCTGATCGCCGTGCGCGCCCCGGCGGAGCTGGACCGGCTCAGCGCGGACCGTGACCTGCTCGTCGACCTGAGCGCCCCGCAGCCGCACCTGCTCGTCCCGGGAGCGCTGGACGACGCGCGAAGATCCATGCTGGAACAGGCCCTGCCGGCCGGCCGTGCGGCGATCGGCCTGACCGTGCCGACCGCGCTGGCCTGCGAGTCGATCCGCTGGGCCCGCCGGGTCCTGGAGCTCGTCGACTCCGGCGTGATCGACGACGCCCCGCTGATCCGCTGCGAGGACCACCTCATCACCCTGTGGCTGCTGTCCGACCCCGCCCTGCTGGACCAGCTCGCCCAGCGGGAGCTGGCCGCCGTCGCGGGGATCAGCGCCACCCGCCGGGACCGGCTGGTCGAGACGCTGCGGATCTGGCTCGACACCCGGGGCACGGCGGCGCAGATGGGCGCGCTGCTGGATGTCCACCCGCAGACCGTGCGTTACCGCATGCGGAGCCTGGAGACCATCTTCGGTGACCAACTCGTCGATCCCGAGAGCCGTTTCGCCACCGAGGCGGTGTTACGGGCACTGCGCCTGCGGTCCCGCGCCACCGGCACATCCCCCTGATCCGGATCACGTTCGGCGCGTCGGGTCAACTTACCGGCGCGTAAGGCGAAATAGACGGTCAGTCCCAAACGGTTGCGACACGGAGACGTATCCGACGAGAAACCCGGAACCGCGTCCCGTACACAGGAAGGAACCTGCCGCCCATCAGGCGACAGGCCCCGTGCACCGCCTCCTGGCCAACCATCCGAGAGGGAACACCCCATGACCGCCTCGCACCTCCTCGTCCCCGTGCCGATCCCGGACCGGGTCGCCGCGCTGATCGGTTCGTGCATTCCGCCGCACATCCTCCAGGCGGAGTTCGACGCCGACTGCGCGGCCCGCGAGGTCCGCAGGTTCCGCGGCCCCCGGCTCGGCGTCGAGGACCAGGCCGACCGGGAGCAGGCCCTGTCCGACCTGGCCCGCGCCAACAAGGTGCTGGCCGCGCACCATCCGCGACTGGCGGTCCTGCCCGGCTCACCCTTCTGAACCCGCGTCCCCGTCGAGCGCCTCGACGGCGGACCGGCCTTGCGACCCGCCGCCGCTCCCCTTACCTTACTCCAAAGTAAGTTTACTCCGGAGTAAGGAATTGGCGTGGACGGAACCAGCAGCGGCAACCTCACCGACGGTCTGGCCGGGCTCGACTTCGCGGCGGTCAGGCCCGAGGAGTTCGCACGGATCGTCAAGGGGCTGTCCGCCAAGCAGCTCGCCGAGGTCATGCGGGGCGAGCTGCGCACCCGGATACTCGGCGAGGTCTTCGGCCGGATGCGGCAGCAGTTCCGGCCCGACGCGGCCGGCGGCCTCACCGCACTGATCCGCTGGAAGATCACCGGCGAGGACGACGTGGTCTACGAGACGGCGATAGCCGACGGCGCCTGCCGGGTCACCTCCGGACGCTCCGACGCCGAACCCCGCACCACACTGGTGATGGGCGACGCCGAGTTCCTCAAACTGGTCTCCGGCAACGGCAATCCGGTCACGATGTTCATGACGCGCAAGCTGAAGGTCGCCGGTGATGTCGGCCTCGCCTCCGGCCTGACCCGCTACTTCGACATCCCGAAGGCGTGAGGGCATGAGCTTCTTCTCCCTCGCCCTGACCGAGGAGCAGCAGGACCTCCGTAACTGGGTGCACGGCTTCGCCGCCCAGGTGGTCCGCCCGGCCGCCGCCGAGTGGGACGCCCGCGAGGAGACCCCCTGGCCGGTGATCCAGGAGGCCGCGCGGATCGGTCTGTACGGTTTCGAGTCGCTCGCCGACCTGTACGGGGACCCGACCGGGCTGTCCCTCCAGATCGCCAACGAGGAGCTGTTCTGGGGCGACGCGGGCATCGGCATGGCCCTGTTCGGCACCTCGCTCGCGGTCGCCGGAATCTTCGCCTCCGGCACCCCGGACCAGCTCGCCGAGTGGGTGCCGCAGTGCTACGGCGACGAGGACGATCCGAAGGTCGCCGCCTTCTGCGTCTCCGAACCGGGCGCCGGATCCGACGTCTCCGCGATGACGACGAAGGCGCGCTACGTCGAGGCGAGCGACGAGTGGGTGATCTCCGGTCAGAAGGCGTGGATCACCAACGGCGGCATCGCCGAGGTCCATGTCGTGGTCGCCTCGGTCGACCCGTCGCTCGGCTCCCGCGGACAGGCCGCGTTCATCGTGCCGCCCGGCACGAAGGGCCTGACGGCGGGCCGCACGGTCAAGAAGCTCGGCCTGCGCGCCTCGCACACGGCGGACCTCTTCCTCGACGAGGTCACCGTGCCGGGCCACTGCCTGCTCGGCGGCAAGGAGAAGCTGGACGCCCGCCTCGCCAGGGCCCGCGAGGGCACCACCGCCAAGGGCCAGGCGGCCATGGCGACGTTCGAGGTCAGCCGCCCGACCGTCGCCGCGCAGGCACTCGGCATCGCGCGGGCCGCCTACGAATACGCCCTGGAATACGCCGGTGAACGCGAGGCGTTCGGCAGGCCGATCATCGAGAACCAGTCGATCGCCTTCGCCCTGGCCGACATCCGTACCGAGATCGAAGCCGTACGCCTGCTGATCTGGCAGGCCGCCTGGATGGCCCGCAACGACCGCACCTTCGACGCGGGCCAGGGCTCCATGTCGAAGCTGCGGGCCGGCGAACTCGCGGTCGCGGCAACGGAGAAGGCGGTCCAGATCCTCGGCGGCGCGGGCTACAGCCGGGAGCATCCGGTGGAGCGGATGTACCGCGACGCGAAGATCTACACCATCTTCGAGGGGACGAGCGAGATCCAGCGGCTGGTGATCGCGCGGGCGATCTCGGGGCGGCACATCCGCTGAGGAGGAGGGGAGGGGGTCGTGCCGCGCCGCGACGGCCTCCCCGACCAGGGCGAGCGGGTCGGACGCGGCATCCCTCCCGCAGAGGTCGGATCGCCCGGCCTGACGGGCGCCTGCGCTCGCACCGGCCGGAATAGGCACGCGCGGCGGCCGGTTGCAGCGACACATGACCCATCCCCAGGGGCCGCCCAGCGGCATCCACCCGCTGCTCGCCGAACGCTTCAGCCCCTACCGGTTCGATCCGTCGGCGGTTGTCGACGACCAGGCCCTCGGGCTGCTGCTGGAAGCCGCACGGTGGGCGCCGTCGGCGGGGAACTCCCAGCCCTGGGGCTTCTTCCCGGGCAGGCCCGGTGAGCCGGAGTACGACCGGATACTCCCTCACCTGGCGCCGAGCTCGGCCCGCTGGGCGACGGACGCGGGCCTGCTCGTCGTCACGCTGACACGCCGGCACATCGATGACACGCAGCTGCTCCACTCCGAGTTCGCGGACTACGACCTCGGTCAGGCCGTCGCCCATATGACTGTTCAGGCCCAGGCCATGGGACTGGCCGCACACCAATTCCGGGCCTTCGACCTGGAAAAGCTCACCACGGAGCTGGACCCGAACCCGGGCTGGGCGATCGTCTCCATGGTCGCGGTGGGGAAGGCGGCCGGTGGGCCAGCGGAAGGCCGTGACCGGCACAGCGTTGCGCACATGCTCTCCGCTCCGTGGTCACCGTCGGAGTAGCAGGCCGGATCGCCTGCTGATCGGCCGCGGCCAGGCCTTCTCTTCCGGTCGGGTCGGGTCGCGCGCGCGTGTCGTACTCCCGGCGGCCGGTGCGTTGTTCGTGCTCGGTGTCGGGATCGGCGCCACCGGTGAACAGCCGCAAGAAGTGCGCACCGTCGCGGCGAAGACGAAACCCGGTCCGACCGTCACGGTCACGGAGACGGCGAAGGTCACAGTGACCGCGACTCCGGAACCGGCCCCGACCGTCACGAAGGTCAAGAAGGTGCGGGTCACGGTCACCGCCGCTCCCCCGGAGCCGGAGCCCGCGAAGAAGCCCGTCGCCCGGGACGACGCCTCCGGCGCCGCCGGTGTCGCGCCCATCCGGTCCGGGCAGCCCGGGTACGGGCGGCATCTGGACCGTGACGGCGATGGAGTGGGCTGCGAATAGGGGGGAGCAGGACGTCGGCATATGTGATTCTCGTCGCCCTGACTCGTCCGACGGCACCGGAACCGAAGCCCGGACTTCGGCCTCCGGCCCCGGCGGCAGGGGTCGTCACCGAGCGCGTCGGGAAGCGCACGCGACAGTGCCGACAGCCCGTCACACCCCGTCGACGTGCGGCAACAGGGTTCGGGGCGCCCGGTCATGGCGATGCGTGACGACGATGTGGAGACGCCCGCGGCGCGGGAGAGCGGCGCGCCGACGCGGGCGCCGGGCCGGGTCGCACGGTGCGCGTGGCGGGTTCCACACGCTTTATCGGCACCCGGACCGGCTCCGTGCCACTAGCCTCTTCACATGACCTCCACTTCGACCGAGCCGATGCCTGCCCGCCCGATGGTTGAACTGAACGCGGAGATCCGCGCGCTGGTCGCCGACGGCGGTGTGGTGTCGCCGGAGGGCCGCCGGGAGTACGAGCGGCTTCTCGTCGAGTGGGTGGCGGCCGTGCGGGGCGGATCCACCGAAGCCGTCTGACGTACGGGTACGGCGGCGGACGCGCCGGGAGCGGGTGACGGCCCCGGCGCAATGGGAGCCACCCCCTCCGCGTGGCCCGGCCGGGGTGTCGGCGATAGTGAGCGTCCGTCCGCGTCCTCACCCCGGGAGAACCAATGACCGCCGCGTCACCCGCCGGCGCCCGCCGCCCGTCCCTCCTGCTCGTCACCGATCTGGCGTACGAGGCGCGCGGCCGCCGCTACTGCGACGAGGACATCCACCTCGGCTCCCGGCTGCGTGAGACATTCGACGTGGCGCTGTGCCATCCGCGGGACGCGGCCGCGCTGCTGGACCGCTTCGACCTCGCCCTCGTACGCAACAGCGGGCCCGTGCTGCACTACCGGGAGGCGTACGACGCGTTCTGCGCGCGGGCCCGGGAGCTGGGGACGCCGGTCTACAACCCGCTCGGCGGGCGCGGCGACATGGCGGGCAAGGAGTATCTCGTCGAGATGAGCCGGGCCGGTCTCCCGGTCATCCCCACCGTGGACCGGGCGGCGGACCTGCCCAAGCTGCCCGACGTCCCCCAGTACGTGGTCAAGCCGAAGCTGGGGGCGGACTCGGTCGGGCTGCGGTTCGTCACGGCGGCGGAGGCCCGGGCCGAGCTGGAGCGGGCGGCCGGGGGCTCCCTCCTCGTACAGCCGCGGATCGACTTCCGCCACGAGGTGTCCTTCTACTTCGTCGACCACGACTTCCAGTACGCGCTGTACGCCCCGGACCCGGAGCGGCGCTGGGTGCTGGAGCCGTACGCGGCGAGCGCGGAGGATCTGGCGTTCACCCGGCGCTTCATCGCCTGGAACTCCCTCACGCACGGGATCCAGCGGGTCGACGCCTGCCGTACGGCCCGGGGCGGGCTGCTGCTCGTGGAGCTGGAGGACCTCAATCCGTATCTGTCGCTCGACCGGGTCGGCGAGGAGGTCCGGGAGGCCTTCGTCGCGCGGCTGAAGAGGTCACTGGCCTCGCTGCCCCGCTGACCCCCGTCCGGCCCGCCCCCGCATGCGCGGGCCGGGGGCCGGTGTGAGGGTGCAAAGGTGACCACTGCCAGCGAGCAAGCCCCCGCCGCGCAGAGTGCCGCCGCGCCGCCGCCCGTTCTCGACCGGCGGCGGCGCAACATCGTCTTCGCCACGATCGTGCTCGGCATGCTGCTCGCCGCACTGGACCAGACGATCGTGGGCACGGCCCTGCCGACGATCGTCTCGGACCTGGGCGGTGCCGCGCACATGTCGTGGGTGGTCACCGCCTATCTGCTGGCCGAGACGGTGGCCACCGTCCTGGTCGGCAAGTTCGGCGACCTGTTCGGGCGGAAGCTGGTCTTCCAGGTCTCGGCGATCGTCTTCATCACCGGATCCTTCCTGTGCGGCCTCGCCTCGGACATGCTGCTGCTGATCATCTGGCGCGGTATGCAGGGCATCGGCGCGGGCGGCCTCATGGTCACGTCGATGGCGCTGATCGCGGATGTGATCCCGCTGCGCGAACGGGGCAAGTACCAGGGCGCGATCGGGGCGGTCTTCGGCATCTCGACCGTGATCGGGCCGCTGCTCGGCGGGCTGTTCACCGACCATCTGACCTGGCGCTGGGCGTTCTACGTCAATGTGCCGATCGCCATCGTGGTGGTCATCGCCGCCGCCCGGAACATCCCGTCGGTGAAGGCCGCGGGCCGGCCGGTCATCGACTACGCCGGAATCGCGCTGGTCACCGTCGGGGCGAGCGCGCTGATCCTGGCGACGAGCTGGGGCGGGAACGAGTACGCCTGGGGTTCGGGCATGATCATCGGGCTGTTCGTCGCCGGGCTGATCGCCCTGGCGCTGTTCTGCCGGGTGGAGACGCGGGCGAAGGAACCGATGCTGCCGATGCGGCTGTTCCGGAACCCGGTGTTCACCGTCTGCTCGATCCTCAGCTTCATCGTGGGCTTCGCGATGCTCGGCTCGATGATCTTCCTGCCGACCTATCTGCAGTACGTGGACGGGGACTCGGCGACGCTCTCGGGGGTGCGGACGCTGCCGCTGGTCGTCGGTCTGCTGGCCGCCTCGATCTTCAGCGGCAACGTGGTGAGCAAGACGGGCCGCTACCGGGTGTTCCCGATCGTGGGGACGCTGGTGATGGCGGCCGGGCTGTTCCTGCTGTCCAGGATGGGGCCCGGTACCGGTGTCTGGCTGGAGTCGCTCTACATGGTGGTGCTGGGGCTCGGCATCGGCCTGGCCATGCAGGTGCTGACCATCGCCGTGCAGAACACCGTCGACTACGAGGACCTGGGCACGGCCACCTCGGGCGTGACGTTCTTCCGTACGCTGGGCAGCGCCTTCGGCACGGCCGTGTTCGGCACCATCTACGCCAACGCGCTCAAGCCGAACCTCACCGACGGGGTCGCGCAGGCGGTGGCCGCGGGCGGCGACCCGGCGGTCCTGGCCAATGCCTCGCAGAGCCCGCAGGCTCTGCACGCGCTGCCCGCCGCCCAGTCGGAACCGCTGGCGCTGGCCTACGCGGACACGCTGCACACCGTGTTCCTGTGGACGGTGCCCGTCGCGCTGATCGGCTTCGTCGTCGCGCTGTTCCTGAAGGAGGTGAAGCTGCGGGACTCCGCCCGGCTCGGGTCGACGGACATGGGCGAGGGCTTCGCGCAGCCGGGCAGCGGGGACTCGGCGAAGCTGCTCGAGTACTCGGTGGCCACGATCCTGCACGGCGCGGGCCCGGACACCGCCCGCCGGATCACCTCCGAGTGCGACACCCGGCTCGACATGGCGGGCGCCTGGGCGGTGATGCAGGTGGACCTGTTCACCAGGATGGTCGGCCACGCGGGCCTCGGTCTGATCGCCGCCCGGCACCGCATTCCGCCGGAAGTGCTGGTGCCGGTCTTCGACCGGATGATCGAGGAGGGCTATCTGACGGGCGACGGCCGGATCTTCTCCCACACGGCGGCGGGCCGGCGCGAGGCGGCGGTGATCTCCGACGCCTGGGGCCGCTGGCTCAACGACCGCCTGGCCGAGGACGGCGCCCGCCCCGACGACCGCCAGCTCCGGGCCACCGTGGACATGATCGCCAAGCGGCTGCTGGCGGAGGACCTGGCGCAGGAGCTGTCACCCTCGGCCGGACCGGGCGGCTCGACGCGGGTGGGGGCTCCGGCCTGAGCATCCCCGGGCCCCGGTCCCGTACGGGCGGAGCGCCTTCCTCAGTGTTCCCAGGACCGGGGGCGGGTCAGCGCCTCCCACTCCTCGCGGAGCAGGCCGAGGATCGCGTTGTCGTAGCGGCGGCCGCGGTGCAGGCACGAGGAGCGGCGTACGCCCTCCTGCACGAAGCCGGCGCCGCTCAGGGTGGCGAGGGCCGCGGCGTTGCTCGTGTGGGTGACGGCCTCGATCCGGTGCAGGGGCAGCTCGCCGAAGGCCAGGTCGGTGAGGGCGGCGAGCGCGTCGGCACCGAGACCCCGGCGGCGGTGTTCGGGGGCGAGGAGGAGGTAGGCCTCGGCGGTGCCGTCGGCGAAGTCCTCTTCGATGAGGGCGATGTGACCGACCGGAGTGCTGTCGTCCAGGAGGACGAGGAAGTCGTCGCGGTCGCGGTTCTCGACGTTGGCCTCGACGCGTTCGCGGAGTTCGTGCAGGGAGCCGGGCCAGACGCCGATCTCATGGGTGGCCACCGGGTCGGCGCGCCAGTGGTGGAGCAGTTCGGCGTCGTCCGGCTCGACCGGGGTGAAGACGACCTCACGGCCCCGCCAGAACCGTTCCCGCCCGGCGTACGGCGTCGCTGCCTCGTCCTCGTCCATGCGCGGATCGTATGGTCGCGCGCGGCCGGCCGGGAAACGGATTTCCGTGGCCGGCCGGCTCAGTCGACGAAGACGGCCGTCGTGTAGACCCAGGCTCCTTCGACGCGGACGAACCGGCTCTTCTCGTGGAGGGAGTCGGGGCGCCCGTCGTCGGTGTAGTGGGCGCGGAAGGTGACCGTTCCGGTGGAGTGGAAGGCGCTGCCCTCGGTGGTCTCCAGGATCTCCAGGCGGACCCAGCGCATCGACGGGTCGAAGTCGACGCCGGGCGGCCGGGTCTCGGGGTGCCAGGTGCGCAGCAGGTACGCCGCGTCCTGGACGACGAAGGCCGCGTACCGGGAGCGCATCAGGGCCTCGCAGGTCGGCGCGGCGGCGCTGCCGGAGTGGAAGCGGCCGCAGCAGTCCCCATAGGCGGCGGGCAGGCCGCAGGGGCACGGGGAGGCCGCGGTGATGCGCGGGGCGGCGGAGCGCCGGGGCCGGGAGGTGCGTCGTTCCATGGGTCCATTGTGACGCGTGGGTCCGCGCTCAGGGGGCCGGGGCGAAGCGGCGGCGGTATTCGGTGGGCGTCAGTCCGGTACGACGGCGGAGCTGGGTCCGCAGGCTCGTCGCCGTACCGAGTCCGCTGGCGCGGGCGATCACGTCGAGGCGTTCCTCGCCGCGCTCCATGAGGCGGCGGGCGAGGGTGACGCGCTGCTCGGTGAGCCAGGCCAGCGGGGTGGTGCCGAGCTGGGCGCGGAAACGGCGGTGGAGGGTGGCGGGGCTGACGGCCGCGTGGGCGGCGAGCGCCGTCACGTCCAGGCCGTCGGCCAGGTGCTCGGTGGCCCAGTCGAGGAGCGGTGCGAGCGAGGCGTCGGCAGTGCCGGGCACCGGGTGCTCGACGAACTGGCGCTGGCCGCCGTCCCGGTGGGCCGGGTGGACGAGCCGTCTGCTGACGGCCGCCGCGTTCTCGGCACCGTGGTCGGCGCGGATGAGGTGCAGGCCGGTGTCCAGGGCCGCGGCGCTGCCGGCCGCCGTGATCACCTGCCCGTCCTCGACGAAGAGGACGTCCGGGTCGAGATCGACCCGCGGGTACCGGGCGGTGAAGGAGTCCGCCCACCGCCAGTGCGTGGTGGCCCGCCGGCCGTCCAGCACCCCGGCGGCGGCGAGGGTGAAGGCGCCGGTGCAGAAGCTGACGAGGCGTGCGCCGCGGGCATGGGCGCGCCGGATCGCCGCCAGGACGTCCGGGTCGGGCTCCTCCAGCGGGTCGGGCCGGTTGGGCACGATGACGGTGTCCGCGCGGTCCACGGCGGTCAGCCCGGGGACCTCGGAGAGCTGGAAGAAGCCGGAGTGCATGCGGACCGTGGGGGTCGGCGAGCAGAGGGTGAAGTCGTACCAGTCGACGGGCAGCTCGGGGCGGCGCAGGCCGAAGAGCTCGGTCGCGACACCCATCTCGAACGGGTTGGAACCGGCCGAGACGATCATCACCACCCGGTGCGAGGATTCTTTCGCCATGTGCGATTCGTAGCACTCACGGGCAGCGGCGTCCAGCGCACAGGATGGTGCCCATGAGCAACGAGAACGCGGCGCCGGCCGCTACCGAACCCCTGTCGCTGACCGCCGCCCTGGCCTCGTTCGACGCGCTGTGGAGCCCGCGCATCGTGGCCCGGGTCAACGACTACGACGTACGCGTGGCCAAGGTGGCCGGCGAGCACGTCTGGCATGTGCACGAGGACACGGACGAGTTCTTCCTCGTCCTGGACGGCACGCTGGACATCGCTCTGCGCGACGGGGACAGGGGCGGCGACGGGGACGGTGACGAACGGTCCGTGACCCTGGAACGGGGCGCGGTCTTCGTCGTCCCGCGCGGCGTCTGGCACCTGCCGCGTTCGAGCAGCGGTGCCTCGATCCTGCTCTTCGAGCCGTCGGGTACGTCGACGGTGGGCGACGCGCACGACGTGGTGCCCGGGCATGTGGACGTCACCACGGGCCACGCGCTCGGCACCTGAGCGCTGATCCGGTCAGGGCTTGCGAGCGACGCCCGCGTATCCGGGGATCGGTTCGTCGCCCGCGACGTCGATGGCCTCGCCGAGCTCCGGATGCCACTCGGCGGAGAGCGTGACGCCCGGCTCGACCAGTTCGAGGCCGTCGAAGAACGCGGTGAGTTCGGCACGACTGCGGGGCCGCAGCGTCATCCCGCGCGCCTTGTACATGGCCCGCGCCTGCGCGGCGCCCTCCGGGTTGAAGTCGCCGGTGGTGTGCGAGAGCACCAGATAGCTGCCGGAGGGAAGCTGCCCGACCAGCTTGTCGACCAGCTCGGCCGCGCCGTCCTCGTCGTCGATGAAGTGCAGCAGGGCCAGCAGGGAGAGGGCTATCGGCTGCTCGAAGTCCAGCACCTTGCCGGCCTCGGCCAGGATCGTCTCCGGTTTGCGGGCGTCCGCCTGGATGTACTCGGTGGCCCCCTCGGGCGTCGAGCGGAGCAGGGCCGCCGCGTGGGCCAGCACGATCGGGTCGTTGTCGCAGTAGACGACGCGCGCGTCGGGGGCGGCCTGCTGGGCGATCTGGTGGAGGTTCGGCTCGGTGGGTATGCCGGTGCCGATGTCCAGGAACTGGCGTACGCCGCTCTCGGCGAGCCAGCGGGTGGCCCGGTGCATGAACGCCCGGTTGACCCGCGCCATGTCACGGCCCCGTGCGTCGAGGGTGAGCAGCTGGCGCGCCATCTGTTCGTCGACCGGGTAGTTGTCCTTGCCGCCGAGGAACCAGTCGTACATCCGGGCCGGATGCGGCGTGCTGGTGTCGATCTCGATGGAATGGGGTTCGTTCCCGGTCATGGCGCGCTCCGTGGTCGAGGGTCCGCACGGAGGATCCGTACGGAGGAGGGGTGCGATGTCAGGTGAGAAGGAAGTCCGCCTGGCCTGCCTTGGCGCCCTGGATGAACGCGGCGATCTCGCCGTTGGAGTAGATGAGGGCGGGGCCGTCCGGGTCGGCCGACTGGCGTACGGCGACCCGCCCGTCGGCGAGCTTCATGGCCTCGATGCAGTTGCCGCCGTTCCCACCGCTCCACGGCTTGTACCAGCCTTCGGAGCCGAGGTCACCGGCGGGCATGCCGTTGTATATGTGGTTCATCACAGCTCCTTGCGGAAGTCCCGGAGGATTTCCTTCGTGCGTTGTGCAGTTGCGGCCTGAGCCGCCATGCGGTCCATGACTTCGAGGTAGGAGGCCACCTCGGGGCGGGCGTCGAAGTAGACGGCACCGGTCAGGTACTCGCTGTAGACCATGTCGGGGAGTTCGGGGACGGCGAACCGGAAGAGGACGAACGGTCCGTAGGTTCCCGGGTGGTGGCCGGTGGCGAACTCCGCGATCTGAAGCGTGACGTGGGGAAGCTCCGTGGCCTCCAGCAGCTTGTCGATCTGCCCGCGCATCACCTGCGGGCTGCCGACGGGCCGCCGCAGCACGGTCTCGTCCATGATCGCCCACAGTCTGGGGGCGTCGTCCTTGGCCAGCAGGGACTGGCGTTCCATCCGCAGCGCCACATGGCGCTCGATGTCCTCGGGGCGGGTCTGGCCGACCGCTCCGGTGCGCATCACGGAGCGTGCGTAGTCCTCGGTCTGGAGCAGTCCGGGCACGAAGTGCGGCTCGTACATACGCAGCAGGCTCGCCGCGCCCTCCAGGCTGACGTACATGCTGAACCAGTCGGGCAGGACGTCGTGGAAACGCTGCCACCAGCCCGGCTTGTTCGCCTCCTCCGCCAGCTCGACGAAGGCGTCGGCCTCCTGTTCGGCGACGCCGTACGCCTTCAGCAGCGACTGGACGTAGGGGATCTTCAGCCCGACCTCGGCCGTCTCCATTCTGCGTATCGTCGCCGGGGCGACCCTGAGCACCTTCGCCGCCTGGTCACGGGTCAGGCCGACACGCTCACGCAGATCCTGCAGGCGCTTGCCGAGAACGACCTGGCCCACGGTCGGGGCGGACCGCGGTTCGCTCACTTCAGACCTCCCCATGCGCTGTTTTGCGAGCAGTGTGCCATGCGTGCGCCCCCAACGACACAGTCACTCTGGAAATTTCAGAGTGCCCCTTGCCAAGTGTCATCGTCAGGGGGAGAGTTGACTCCCGAACCAGTTCGCTCAGTCATGCCCGCCCCCGGCCGTCCGGGGAACGAAGCGTGACGCAGCCCCCACTGTGAGGAATCGGTCGTGGCACCTGGCAGTGCGCTCATCCCCCGGCTCATGGACCTCAGCCCCGGGACGGAGGCCCTCCGTTACTGCTTCGCGCTGCCGGCGCACCCCGAGTCGGTGGCCGGTGCCCGCGAGCTGACGCGAGCCAGGCTGGACGCCTGGAAGCTGGGCCGCGACGCCTGCGACGCCGCCGTCCTCATCGTCTCGGAGCTGGTGACCAACGCGGTCGTGCACACGGCGAGCACCCGGGTGGTGTGCGAGCTGAGCCGCCTCGGCAGACGACTGCGGATAGCCGTGCAGGACCAGGGGCACCAGCCCGGCGGCCCGCGGCTGCGCCGGTCCTCCGACGACGAGCACGGCCGTGGTCTGCTCCTCGTCGACGCGATGAGCAGCGCCTGGGGTTCGCACGACGCGGGGTACGCCTCCGGGCGCATCGTCTGGGCGGAGCTGCCGCACGACGCCGAGCAGCCGTCCGGCACGGAGCAGCCATGCTGAAGAACGCGCTGTCCCGGCTCCGCGCGGCGCACCGGGCCCGGACGCCCGAGCAGACCCGCGGCGGCCGGGTGCGGCTGGCGCTGCCCGCCTCGATGTCGGCCAGCCTGGGCTGCGACGCGGTCGGAGTGCCCGCCCGGCACGGCTTCCGCCTCATGTCCCACCTGCCGCGCACCGGATGCGTCTTCGCGGACGCGGACCGCTGGTGGTGGATCGTCCCGGCCGGCTCCGACCTGGATCTCGACTGGCCCGAGCAGGTGACGTACGCACGGGACGCGGATGTGCCCGGCGCCCGGCCCCGGTTGATCCACTCACCGGACGGTCTCACTCCGTACACCCCGCCCATTCCGCTCTTCCTGATGGTCTGCCAGGTGACCGGGGTGGCGCCGAGCTGGGCGGCCGCCGGCGCGCCGAGCGTCGTGTCCGCGCCCTGATCCGTCGGCGGCCCGGTGGCGGGGCGCACGGCGGAGCGAGCCGGGCCCGGTCAGGTCGGGCCCGTACTGTTTCGTCGTGCGCCCCTGGTGCTCAGGGCCGGTCGAGGTAGGCGAGCCCCGGGTGTACCTCGGTGTACCGGTCGAGCAGCCGCCGGGCCACCGCCACCGAGTCGACCAGCGGGTGCAGCGCGAACGCCTGTACGGCCGCCGCGCGGGATCCGCTCTCCGCCGCCGCCAGCACCGACCGCTCCACGGCCTTCACCGCGGTGACGAGACCGACCGCGTGGTACGGGAGGGGCGAGACGGCCACCGGATGCGCCCCGTTGGCGTCCACGAGGCAGGGCAGCTCGACGACGGCGTCCGCGTCCAGGACCGGAAGCGCGGTGCGGTTGCGGACGTTGAGGATCAGCGAGGTGCGTTCGTTGCGGGCGACGGCCCGCATCAGGGCGAGCGCGACCTGTTCGTAGCCGCCCGACTCCAGGTCGCTCTCCGCCCGCTCCCCCGCCCCGGCGACCTCGCGGTTCTCCGCCATGTACGTCGCCTCCCGTTCGGCGCGGGTGCGGTCCCAGGTGGCCAGGGCGGGGGTGCCGGGCTCCCGCATCCGGGCGTAGAAGCCCTCCTGCTGGTCCCGGAGGAAGGCGCCCCGGGTCTGTTCGGCCTCCTGGTAGGCGCGTACGGCTTCCCGGTTGAAGTAGTAGTAGTGCAGGTATTCGTTGGGGATCGCGCCCAGCGAACGGAGCAGTTCCGCGCCGAAGAGGCGGCCCTCCTCGAAGGAGTCGAGCAGCTTCGGGTCGGCGAGCAGCCGGGGCAGTTCGTCGCGCCCGTCCACGTACAGCCCCCGCACCCACCCGAGGTGGTTGAGCCCCGCGTAGTCGATCCAGGCCCGGTCCGGGTCGGCGCCCAGGACACGGGCGATGCGCCGCCCGAGACCGACCGGCGAGTCGCAGATGCCGATGACCCGGTCGCCCAGATGCCGGGACATGGCCTCGGTGACCAGGCCCGCCGGATTGGTGAAGTTGATGACCCAGGCGTGCGGGGCCAGCCGGGCGATGCGCCGGGCCAGGTCGAGGGCCACGGGGACGGTGCGCAGACCGTACGCGATGCCTCCGGCGCCGACGGTCTCCTGGCCGAGGACGCCTTCGTCGAGGGCCACCCGTTCGTCGGCGGCGCGTCCGGCCAGGCCGCCGACGCGGATGGCGGAGAAGACGAAGTCGGCGCCGCGCAACGCCTCGTCGAGCTCGGTGGTGGCGACGACGGCGGGGGCGTCCGCGCTGTCCCGCCCCTGTTCCGCGAGGACGCGGGCGACGGCGGTCAGCCGGTCGGCGTCGGTGTCGTACAACGTGACCCGGGTGACGCGGCCCTCGGCGTGATCGCCGAGGAGGGCCCCGTACACGAGAGGCACCCGGAATCCGCCACCGCCAAGAATTGTCAGCTTCACGCTGCTCGATGGTACGGGCAGGCCGGGGCCGTCCGGTGGGGGCCGCGCCCGGCCCCGGCGCGCAGGACGCGGCGGCCCCGGGCCCGTGGGCGTGATCCGGGGCCGCCGCGTCCGGGCGGGGCGACGAGCTGTCAGTAGCCGCTCCACCAGCGGGCGACCGCCTGCCAGAGCCGGGCCGGGGCGGCCGGGCGGCGCTGCCGCGGGATCGTGGCCACCGGAGCGGGCCGGGAGGCGGGGGACGGTTCGGCGGCGGGCGGTGCGGCCGGGGCGGTCCCGGGGGCCGCGCCCGGGGCGTGGGCGGGCTGCGCGCCGGCCGCCTCGTGCCGGGGCTCGGGGACGGTCCTGGCCGGGGAGGAGATCTCCCAGGCGTCGGCCGGGCGGGCGGTGCGGCTCATCACGGCGAGCGGGTCGGCGTCCAACTTCTGCTGCGGGCTGGGGGCGAACTTCACCGGCAGCTCGACCAGGTGGCGGGACATGATGTTGCCGACCCAGCGCAGTTCGCTCTCGCCGACGCCGAGCTCCAGGTCGGGCAGGCGCATCAGGAGGGCGTCGACGCCGACGTCGGCGATGGCGCGGCCGATGTCCTGGCCCGGGCACTCGTGGGGGCCGCCGCTGAAGGCGAGGTGGGCGCGGTTGCCGCCCATGTCGGCGCTCAGGTCCGGGCGGACGGTGGGGTCGGTGTTGGCCGGGGCGATCCCGACGAGCAGGGCGTCGCCCGCCTTGATCTGCTGGCCGCCCAGCTCGGTGTCGCCGACCGCCCAGCGGCCGAACACGGCGGTGAACGGCGGCTCGTCCCACAGCGTCTGCTCCACCGCCTCGGGCACGGTCATGTGCCCGCCGCTGAGCCGGGCGCGGAAGCGCGGGTCGATCAGGACCATGCGCAGCACGTTGGCGATGAGGTTGGCGGTGGACTCGTAGGCGGCGATGAGGATGAGCCGCAGATGTTCGACGACCTCGATGTCGGTCATCGTGGCGGGGTGCTCGACGAGCCAGCTGGCGAAGTCCGGCGCGGGGTCGGCGCGACGCCGCTCGACCAGGCGCGTCAGCACGCCCACGATGTGGGCGTTGCTGGCGACGGCGGTCTCGGTGCCGCGGGTCATGTCCCGGGCCGCCTGGACGAGGCGCTCGTCGTACTCCTCGGGCATGCCGAAGATCGCGCACATCACCATCATCGGCAGATGCTCCGCGAACTGGCCGACCAGGTCGGCGGTGCCCTTCTCGCAGAAGTCGTTGACGAGGCGGTTACTGAAGCGGTTGATGTGACGGCGCACGCCGCGGGTGTCGATGCGCTCCATGCTGTCGGTGACCGCGCCGCGCTGCCGCTCGTGCTTGGCGCCGTCGGCGAACACACAGACCGGCTGCCAGGTGAAGATCGGGGCCAGCGGGTGGTCCGGGGCGACGCTGCCGTCCTGGAGGGCCCGCCAGCGCCGCGAGTCCCGGGAGAACTGGGAGGGCGTACGGGTCAGGTGGAGGTTCTCGCTGTGGCCGAGCACCAGCCAGGCGGGGACGTCGCCGTGGAGCAGGACCGGGGCGACGGTGCCGTGTTCGGCGCGGAGTTTGTCGTAGAGCCCGGCCGGGTTGTTCTCCGCCTCGGGGCCGTAGAGCCGGCGCAGTCCGCCGGGGCCGATGTCGAGGTTGTGGGCCGGGCACTGGGGCGGCGGCACGGCGCCGGGTTCGTGGTGGAAGGGGGTTGTCACAGGGGCTCCAGGGATCAGGATTCCAGGGCTGGTGCACAAGCGGGCGGGTGCGACGGGGCGTTCGGGCGCGGACCGGGCCGGGGGCGTACGCCGGGGGTTGGCGCGCGCCCCCGGGGCGGTCCCGTCGCCGGGCCCCGGGGTGCGGGGGCGTCAGGCGAGCGGGACGGCCAGGCTGTGCAGATAGCGCATCAGGGTCATCAGCACATCGCGGCTGGAGGCCCGCAGCCGGGCGTCGCAGTCGATCATCGGGACCTCGTCCGGCAGGTCGAGGGCCCTGCGCAGGGCCTCGACCGGGTGGTGCGGCGCGTCGGGGAAGGTGTTCACGGCCACCACGAAGGGCACTCCGCGCTCCTCCAGCCGGCCGATGACGTCGAAGCTGACTTCGAGCCGTCTCGTGTCGATGAGGACGACCGCGCCGAGTGCGCCCTCGAAGAGGCCGTTCCACAGGAACCAGAAGCGCTCCTGGCCGGGGGTGCCGAACAGATAGAGGATCAGTTCCTCGCTGAGGCTGATCCGGCCGAAGTCCATGGCGACGGTGGTGGCGGTCTTCGTCTCCACCCCGGCGTTGTCGTCCACGCCGACGCCGGCCTGGGTCATGGTCTCTTCGGTCGTCAGGGGCCGGATCTCGCTGACCGAGCCGACCATGGTCGTCTTGCCGACGCCGAACCCGCCGACGATCACGACCTTCACCGCGGCGGTGGCCGTGGTGGGAAGGACGTCCTCGGTGCGTGGTCCGGTGATCGTGTCAGAGCTTCTGAAGTCCATGCATCACCGCTTCGAGAAGGGACCTGTCGGGGAGGGTGGCGCGGACGATCGGCGCGCGCGACTCGATGAGTTCGGTCGCGAGGAGATCGCTCAGGAGCGAGGTGACCACGCTGAACGGCAGGCTGAGATAGGCCGAGATCTCGGCGACGGACAACGGGGCCTGGCAGAGCCGCAGGATGGCCGCCTGCTCGGGCTGGAAGGTCGGCGAGGGCTCCGCCTGCGCGACGACCATCGTGACCAGGTCGAGCGCGGCCCGTTCGCTGTCGTCGAGATCGCCGGTGATCACGTACAGCCGTTCCGGATCGAGAAATTCCGGGTCGGCCTTGCGGCGTTCTCGTCGAGGTCCACTCATCCGGACTGCCCGCCGTGGCGGGGCGGACTGGTCAGGTGGGCTCCGATCCGCACGACCATGTCCCGCATCCGGGCGCCGACGAGTCCGGCGTCGACGGTCTCGCCGGCCAGGACCGCGAGATAGGCGCCGGCGCCGGCCGCCATCAGGTAGAAGAACCCGCCCGTCACCTCGATGACGACGAGCTTCATGAGGCCGTCGCTGTACGGGATCTCGGTGGCCACCGCGGCGGCCAGGCTCTGCAGTCCGGCACAGGCCGCGGCGAGCCGGTCGGCGACGTCGGGGTCGCCGCCGTGCATCGCGATGCGCAGGCCGTCCGAGGAGAGCACCACGATCTGGTGGATGCTCGGAACGTCGTCGGCCAGCTCCTTGAGCATCCAGTCCATGTTTCCCCGCTGCTGGATCACTTCAGGTCTCCCTTGTCCCACGCGTCATCGGAGTCTTCGCCGTGCTTTCGTTCCTGCGGTACGCCGTTGACGGCCTTGGTGAAGGCCTCCAGCCACAGGCCGGGGGGCTTCTCCTCGCCGCGTCCGCCGTCCGTGTCCTCGTCCCGGCCGGGCTGGAACCCGTTGGCGGGGGCGGCGGGCGGCGGGGGCTGCTGCGGGAGGTTGTGCGAGCCGAGCGGGGCGCGGCCCCGGCTGCGGCGCTGCGGCAGCCCGTTCTCGGTCCACTCGGTGACCACGGGAACGTCGTCCTCCATGGCCGCCGGGGGCACGGCCGGGCGCGAGGTGGCCGCGGGGGCTCCGGTGGCGACCGGTGCGGCCACGGACGGCACGGGGCCGGTGGCGGCGGGCTTGGGCTTGCGCTTGCCGGGCGGCGGCACCACGTGCTGGAGCTGCGACATGTCCAGCGAGCTGGTGGGCCGCGAGGTGGCGCCGATGCCGTGGGCGATGCCCGGGGCGGGCCCGGTGGTGATCATGTCGCGCGGCACGATGAGGACGGCGCGGACGCCGCCGTACGCCGACTGACGCAGCGACACCTGGAGCTGGTACATCCGCGAGAGCCGGCCGACGACGGCCATGCCGAGGCGCGGGGACTCGCCGAGGTCGTTCATGTTGATGCCGGCCTGGGCCTGGGCGAGCATGTTCTCGGCCCGGGCGCGGGCCTCCTCGCTGAGGCTGACGCCGCCGTCCTCGATCTCGATGGCGATGCCGGTCTGCACCTCGACCGCGGTGACGTGCACCCGGGTCTGGGGCGGGGAGTAGCGGGTCGCGTTGTCGAGGAGTTCGGCGCAGGCGTGGATGAGCGGCTCGACCGAGGTGCCGACGATGGCGACCTTGGCGATCGAGTGCAGATCGACGCGCTGGTACTCCAGGATGCGGGACATGGCGCCGCGCAACACGCTGAACAGCGGTACGGGCTTGGGCCACTGGCGGCTGGGACGCGCGCCGCCGAGCACGGCGATGGAGTCGGCGAGGCGGCCGATCAGCGCGGTGCCGTGGTCGATGCGCAGGAGGTCGTCGAAGACCTCGGGGTTGCGCCCGTAGTGGTTCTCCATCTCCCGCAGTTCACTGGCCTGGCGGTGCACGATCGCCTGGACGCGGCGGGCGACGCTGACGAAGGCGCGCTGAGCGGAGTCACGCCGCGCCTCCTCGTTGTCGATGACTTCGAGGACCTGGTAGATCTGCTCGCGCAGCGCCTTGGGCAGATGGCGGTTGGCCACGTCCGCGTCGACGATGTCGCGCATCACTTCTTCGGGCGAATTGCCCACCCGCAGCCGCCGGATGGCGGCAGGCATGACGTCCTTGGTGAGCCGGACCGTCTCGGCGTCGTGCGATTGGATGCGGTGTTCCAGGTAGGCGATGCGCTGCTCGTACTCGGCGCGCTGGACGCGCAGGGCGCGTCGGCGGCGGTGCAGCGCCACGGTGAGTACGGCGACCACGAGCGTGGCGATCGCGCCGCACACGGCGACTGGTATCCGCGCGGCCGGTGCGACCAGGACCGATCCGGCGGCGGTTGCGCCGAGGAGCAGGACCACGGGCAGCAGGACTACGCGAACGACGGGAATTTCTCTGTCGGTCGGCGGTGATTCAACACGGACCATCTAAAACCCTCTGGCGGTTGATTCCGGGATGTATGCGCACGTGAGCGGAGACTCGGGAACAAGTGCTCGAATTCATCTCAACTCGACTTCACTGCGCGTGAGCTTAGCCAGATCAGAACAGTGCTTCGGCATATTCACCCAACCCCCTGCGGAAGCCCGCCGAGAGGAATACACTCGCCAGTTTTTCTACTCTGCGCTCTGGAGCGTGCGCGGTGAGTGATCGAGGCCGAAAGTCGCCGCCGACCAGGGCGACTCACACCGAAAAGGAAGGGGAACGAATGGCTAAATTGGTGCATTCGCTGGCGAAGTGACGCGTCATCAACGGCTCACACCCCAGGAAACAAGCCAAAGGCACAGGTGATCGAACCGGATCGAAAGGAGCAGATTCCTCGCCGACGGGCGGGTGATGGGAAAATACGCCGTGCTGACGCGTATACGGAGGCCCGGCACGCAGGTGTTGCGCCGAGCCCGGTCCGACCCTCCTCAGCGCCGGGCGCCGCCGAGCCGGCCCTCCAGCTGTACGAGCAACTCGCCCAGGCGGGAGCTGAGTTCGTCGCGGCTCCCCTCGTCGAGACCGGCGAGCACCGCGCGTTCGTAGGCGAGCTGCTCGGGCAGCAGCCGGTCGACCAGGGCGCGGCCCTCGTCGGTGAGGCGGACATGGGCGACCCGTCGGTCGCGGTCGTCGCCGCGGCGGTCGACCAGGGCGCGGTCCTGGAGGGTGCGCAGCCGCTTGGTGACGGCGGCCCCGGAGGAGAAGGTCTCGCGGGCCAGCTCGCCGGGGGTCAGCTCCCGGTCCGTCCGGCGTACGGCGCCGAGGAGGTCGAATTCGGCGCGGGTCAGTCCGGCGGAGCGCAGCGGGGCGTCCTCCGCCTGCTGGAGGAGGGCGGCGCAGCGGTTGATCCGGCCGATGATCTCCATCGGTCCGGTGTCGAGCTCCGGGTTGACGGCCTGCCACTGCCGGACCACCGAGGCAACGATGTCGTCGGTCACTCCGCTCCGATCGAAGGGGCGCGGACCGTGGGTCCCCGCCGTTGTGCTGTCGCGGCGAGCGTACGGTGTCCGGCCTGCTCGGCCGCGAGAAGACGCTGCTCGGGCAGGGCGCGCTGCCACCATTCGCCCGCCGCGGTGTCACCCGCCTCGCGCAGTTCGACGAGGCTCGCGGTGAGCGTCCGGCGCGCCCGGTCCCGTTCGGCGGGGGCGGCCGCGGGGTCGGCGCCGGTCCGCTCCGCGTCGGCGCGGGCCCGGCGGGTGGCGTCGAGGGCCCGCTCCACCCGCCCGGCCGCCCGCCGGTTGGTGACGAGCGTCGCGGCCAGGAAGCCGGCGACCGCGCCGAGGACGGTGTCCAGGACCCGGTCGCCGATCAGCTCGCCGGCCGGGTGGGCGCCGCCGAACTCCAGGACCAGCAGGGCCATCGGGGTCACCGCGACGGAGCCGAGCCAGTAGTTGCGGGTGATGAGGGCCTCGGCGGCGAAGCTGAAGAAGAGGCAGCAGCAGACGAGGGCGAGCGGGCTGATGCGGGACACCGGCAGGACGGCGGCGAAGACGAGTACGCCCAGGAGGTTGCCGAGGGTGCGCTGGAGGGCCCGGTTCCAGGAGAGGGTGATGTTGGCCTGGTAGAGGGAGGCGGCGGTGACGATCGCCCAGTAGGGGCGGCCGACGCCGAGCGCGGCGCAGAGGTACCCGGCGAGCGCGCAGCCGGCGAGGGTGCGGACGGCGACGGGCAGCAGCGGCGATCCGGGGCCGAGGCGGCGCAGCAGGGTGCGGCGGGTGGCGCGGCGGCCGTCGGGGGTCCGCAGGGCGGCGCGTTCGGCGTCGATCCCGTACAGCTCGTCGGCGGTGCCGGGGGCCGGTGGCGGCGCGGGCACCGGACCCCGGGCCCGGGTCAGGGCGGCCCAGCCGCGCAGCCGGTCCGGATCCGCCGCTCCGCCTCCGGGGTGCGGGGCCGCGAAGGCGGCTTCGGCGTGCACCACCAGGCGTTCCAGCGACCGGCGTACGGGGGTGGGGCGGCCGGAGGCGAGCAGGCACTGCCAGGCGGCGTGCACGGCGGCGGCCGCGGCGTTGCGGGTACGGGGGCCGGGGTCGGCGGCGCACGCGGCCGCGGCCTCCAGGGCGCGGGCGACGGCCCGGCGTTCGGGGCCCTCCCGGCGGACCAGGGCGGGTGCGACGGCGACCAGCCAGGCGACCGCGCCGGCGCCGAGGGTCAGCGCGAGATGGCCGGGGATCTGCGCCGGGTGCTGCGGGGCGAAGAGGGCGGCGGAGCTGACGAAGGTGAAGATCACATGGCCGGGCGGTCCGATCCGGGTGGCGTCGCACAGCACCTTCTGGGCGGCGGCGAGCAGCGCCCCGACGGCGATGAGTACGGCGGTCGATCCGGTGAGGGAGGCGGTGAGCAGGGCGAGCCCGAGCCCGGCCGTCATGCCGAGCACCACGCCCGCGACGGACCCGACCCGTCGGGCGTACGGCAGGCCGTGGCCGTAGAGCGCACAGAGCGAACCGGCCATCGTGTACATCACGAGGTCGAGCCGGCCGAGGGCCAGGAGCGTCAGATGGGGTACGGCGGAGGCGACGACCACGCTGAGGGCGGGCTTGAACCAGGTGTCCGAGGGCCGCGAGAGCCGGAGGGCCGAGGTCAGCGGAAGGCTTCGGACGGAGGGCCGCCGAGGCCGTACGGATGTATCACTCACCCCTACACGTTAACAGGTGTTACACCCGTAAACGATTTACCGCCCTGCCCCTCCCCGGTACGCAGCAGGACGCCGCCGCCCGGTTCGGGGCGGCGGCGTCCTGGGGGGTGACGGAGAAGGCCGTCGGTCAGCCCAGACCCCGGGCGTCCTGCTTGAGGGCGGTGTCCACCGTCAGCGCCGTGGCGACGACGAGGCTGAGCAGCGGCTCGGGCAGCCGCTGGTGGATCTGGAGCACATAGTTGTCGGCCGTCGTGAACATGGTCTTCGCGAGGCCTTCCCAGGTCTTGGTGATCCGGGCGATCTCGGTGCCGTTGTGGTCGACGATGGCGAAGTTCCAGGCGCGCCAGTTCTCCGCCTTGATCGCGCCGACCTGCGCACCGCCGGCCGTCATCGCGAAATTGATCTTGCCGATGGCGTTCTGCTGGACGATCTCGCCGACCGGCTGCCCGTCGGGGCGCTGGACGATGACGCGCGACTTGATGAACTTCGCGGGGCGGGTCAGCAGCAGCTGCGGCCGGCCGTGCGCGTCGCGGATCTCCAGGCGGTGCGTCAGGTACTGGTCGATGCTGGAGACGAACCGGAGCACCTTGCGCAGCGCGCTCTGGCCGACCTGGACGACCGAGCCGACGGTCGCCCCGTGCTGGTCGAACACGCGGTACTCGTTCGTCACCTCGATCAGCTTGGCCTTCTGGTTCACCACCAGGACCGGCTGGTCGAAGAGCGAGCCGGCGGACACGGCCTGCTGCTGGGCCGGGAATCCTCCGGCGTTCGGCGTCTGCTGGGCGGGGGCGGCGGCGGCAGCCTGCTGTCCGTCGGCCGGGTGCGTGTGCTCGGTCCACCGGGTCCCGTCCCAGTAGCGCAGCAGCTGCGGGGCGCCATGGGGATCAGGGAACCAGCCCGCGGCTATGTTCGATTGCGTGGTCACTCGGGCACACTATCCCGCGGACAGCGGGACCCATATTCTTTGAATCTTCATACACCCACTACGATGACGGGCGATGACCAGGGTGAGCACGCGGACCGACCGGCAGCGGTACCGCTCCCGTGCGCCTCTCGCCCTGGGCTGGGTGTTCTTCCTGCTCGCCATGGTCTTCTGCTGCTCGGTCACCACCTCGTCCGCCGCCGTGCCGGTCGCGGCGGGCCCGGCCGGCGCGGGCGCCGTCCGGGCGTTCACCCCGACACCCGACGCGGCCTTCGAACCGGTCGTCATGGCCACCGCGGCGGACCGCGGACTCGGGACCTCGTGCCACGGCGGCTCGACGCACACGGCGGCCGTCGTGCTTCCGGCGTCGTCCGCCCCCGTGGCCGTTCCCTCCCCCGTGGCCCAGGTGCCCGCCTCACCGCTCACCGGTGCGGCGGCCATCCGGGGTCCCGCGCACGACGGTGTGCGTTCCGTCGATCAACTGCGCCTGCAGATCCAACGGATCTAGAGGCCGGATCCGCTCTCCCGCCGCGCCCTGGCGCCGGTTCACCGGGAGTGGCTTTCCGTATGCACCGCATCCCTTTCCCCCTCATGCATCGCCCCGTATGCATCGGTTGAACGACGAGGACTTCCCATGGCTTCCGCCAAGAACCAGAACAACCCGGCCTCAGCACGTCGCGCCAAGCTGGAGGAGGCGCGCCGCAAGGAGCGCGCCCGCGAGCGCCGGGTCCGCATCATCACCATCAGCGCGTCGGTGGCCGTGGTCGGCGCCCTGGTCGCCGGAGGCGGCTACCTGATGGCGCAGGCGAACGAGAAGGACAAGAAGGAGGAGCAGGCCAAGACCTCGCCCGTCACCGGCGAGCGCAGCTGGGACAAGCTGACGCAGGAGCACGTGGCGAACAAGGTCGACTACCCGATGAACCCGCCCGTCGGCGGCGACCACAACCAGGTCTGGATGAACTGCAACGCGGACGTCTACACCGACGAGATACCGAAGGAGAACGCCGTGCACTCGCTGGAGCACGGCGCGGTCTGGGTCACGTACAACGACAAGGCCTCGGACGCCGACGTCGAGGCGCTCACCGAGAAGGTCAAGTCGACCCCGTACTCCCTGATGAGCCCGGTCAAGGACCAGAAGGACCCGCTGATGCTCAGCGCGTGGGGCAAGCAGGTCACGGTCAAGAGCGCCTCGGACGACCGGGTCGCGCAGTTCTTCACCAAGTACGTGCAGGGCCCGCAGACCCCCGAGCCGGGGGCCGCCTGCACCGGCGGGCTGGACAAGTGACCGTTTCGACGCCTTCCGCCTCCACCCGCCGGATGGTCCTCGCGGGAGCCGGTGTCCTGCTCCTGGCGCTGGGCCTGGTGGCGCTGATGATCCAGCGTCCCTCCGCGGCCTCCCCGTCCGGGGCGTCCTCGGCGGCGCGGTCCGCTCCGGCGGAGGACTCCGTGGACGCGGGCTTCGCCCGGGACATGGCGATCCACCACCAGCAGGCGGTCGAGATGTCGTTCATCGTGCGGGACCGCACCGACGACGAGGACGTGCGGCGGCTCGCGTACGACATCATCAACACCCAGGCCAACCAGCGCGGCATGATGCTGGGCTGGCTGGAGATGTGGGGCCTGCCGAAGAGCGCGGCCGGGCCGCCGATGGAGTGGATGGGGCACACCGTCACGCCGACCGACGACGGTTCGCTGATGCCGGGCATGGCCACCGACGCGGAGCTGGAGGAGCTGGGGGCCGCCGAGGGCAGGGCGGCCGAGGTGCTGTTCCTGCGGCTGATGACCGTGCACCACCGCGCGGGCGCGGACATGGCGCGGGCGGCCGCCGGTGCGGCGAAGACGGACGCCATCCGCGACCTGGCGGCGGGCATGGTCCGCGGCCAGCAGTCGGAGATCGGCCTGATGGCGGACATGCTGAAGGCCCGGGGCGCCAAGCCCTGAGCCAGGAGGGGGCGGTTCCGGCCGGGCGGCCGGGGCCGCCCCCTTCCCGTACCCCCGCCGGGAGCCCGCCATCACATAGGCTCGGCGACGATATGAAGAGCATCCTCACTCCGCTGGGGCCCAAGGCCGACAAGGACACCGTGCGACGGCACAATCTCAGCCTGGTACTGCGCGCCGTGCGGGACGAGGGCGAGCGCGGCGAGGCGACCCGGGCCGGAGTGGCCGCCCGGGTCGGGCTGACCCGGGCCGCGGTGTCCTCGCTCGTCGAGCAGCTGATGGACAGCGGGTTCCTCACCGAGTCGGGCAAGACGTTCAGCGGGCACGCGGGCCGCCCCGGCACCGCGCTCAAGGTGGCCCGCACCGGCCCGGCCGGGCTGGGCGTGGAGATCAACATCGATTACGTGTCGGTGTGCGTGGTGGATCTGGCCGGCACCGGCCGGGTCCGGCAGACCGAGCACCTCGACAACCGGGGCGCGTCCGCCGAGGAGGCCCTGGAGCGGGCGGCCCGGATCGCCGCGCGGACCCTGGAATCGGCGTACGAGCAGGAGTTGCGTCCGGTGGGCGCGGCGCTGGCGCTGCCCGGTCTGGTCTCCGCCGGCTCGGTGCGGCAGGCGCCCAACCTCGGCTGGAACGAGGTCCCGGCGCAGAAACTGTTCGCCGACGCCCTCGCCGCCCTGCGCCCGGGCCGCCCGGTGCTGCCGGTCGCCTCGGAGAACGAGGCCAATCTCGCGGCGCTGGCCGAGCTGTGGTTCGGCGGGCTCGACGACGTACGCAGCTTCCTCTATCTGACCGGCGAGATCGGGGTCGGCGGGGCGCTGGTCCTCAACGGCGAACTGCTGCGCGGGGCGCACGGTTTCGCCGGGGAGATCGGCCATGTGGTGGTGGACCCGGCGGGGCCGGAGTGCCGGTGCGGTTCGCGCGGGTGCCTGGAGCAGTACGCCGGACAGGCGGCGCTGCTGCGGGCGGCCGGCGTCGACGGTCTCGGCGGCGCCTCCGGGGTGCTGGAGCTGGAGCGGCGCGCGGAGGCCGGTGACCCGCGTGCGGTGGCGGCGGTCGCCGAGGCGGGCCGGATGCTGGGCCGGGTGCTGTCGGGGGCGGTCAATCTGATCGACCCGGACGCGGTGGTGCTCGGCGGGATCTACCGGGGCCTGATGCCGTGGCTGGCGCCGCCCGCCGACGAGGAGCTGACCGGCCGCGTGGTGTCGGGGCTCTGGTCCCCGGGCAGCGGCCGGCTCCGCGCGTCGTCGGTGGCGGGCGACGCGGCGCGGGGCGCGGCGGCGCTCGTGGTGCAGGACGTGCTGGACGATCCGGTGGCGTACGCGGAACCGTCCGGCGGGTGAGCCGGGGCCGTGGGCGGGGCCTGTGCCCCGGCCCACGGCCCCGGCGTATCGGCGCCCGTACGTCAGCGCACGTCGAGCAGGTGGTCCATCGCGAGCTGGTCCAGCGCCTCGAAGGCCATGCCGCGTGCGGCTGCGGCGTCCACGTCGAAGTCCTCGTACGCGCTGCGGTCGGCGAGGAGGTTCGCCAGGCCCTCGCCCGCGGTGGGGCGTGCCAGTTCGTCCAGGCGGGAGGCGCGCAGGGCCGCCCTCACCTCGGGGTCGGCGCGGAAGGCGGCGGCCCGCTCCTTGAGGATGAGGTAGTTGCGCATGCAGCCCGCGGCCGAGGCCCAGACGCCCTCGTAGTCCTCGGTGCGCGGGGGCTTGAAGTCGAAGTGGCGGGGGCCTTCGTAGCCGCTCTCCAGCAGGTCGACGAGCCAGAACGCCTGGCGCAGGTCGCCCGCGCCGAAGCGCAGGTCCTGGTCGTACTTGATGCCGGACTGGCCGTTGAGGTCGATGTGGAAGAGCTTGTCCGCCCACATCGCCTGGGCGATGCCGTGCGGGAAGTTGAGCCCGGCCATCTGCTCGTGCCCGGTCTCCGGGTTGACGCCGACCAGTTCGGGGCGCTCCAGGCGCTCGATGAAGGCGAGGGCGTGGCCGATGGTGGGCAGCAGGATGTCGCCGCGCGGCTCGTTCGGCTTGGGCTCGATGGCGAAGCGGAGGTCGTAACCCTGCTCGGTGACGTACTCGCCCAGCAGGTCGAAGGCCTCCTTCATCCGGTGCAGCGCGAGGCGGACGTCCTTCGCCCCGCCGGACTCGGCGCCCTCGCGGCCGCCCCACGCCACGAAGGTGGTCGCGCCCAGTTCGACGGCGAGGTCGATGTTGCGCAGGGTCTTGCGGAGCGCGTACCGGCGTACGTCACGGTCGTTGGCGGTGAACCCGCCGTCCTTGAAGACCGGGTGCGTGAAGAGGTTCGTCGTCACCATGGGCACGACGAGTCCGCTGCTGTCGACCGCCTGCCGGAAGCGCTTGACGATCGCCTCGCGCTCCGTCTCCGGTGCGCCGAAGGGGATCAGGTCGTCGTCGTGGAAGGTGACGCCCCAGGCGCCCAGCTCCGCGAGCCGCTGGACCGACTCGACGGGGTCGATGGCCGCACGGGTCGCGTCGCCGAAGGGGTCCCGGCCCTGCCAGCCCACGGTCCACAGACCGAAGCTGAACTTGTCCTCGGGGGTGGGGGTGAAGCGTTCCGTCATCGTCGTCCGACCGCCTTCGCCTGCCGTCGGGACGCCCGGCGACAGGCCCGGCACCCCTATTTGTTCAGTGTCATGACTAATCAAGCACACCGCGCCCCGGCGCGGAAGCCCTCTGCCGTACGGACCGCTCCCGACCCCCTGTGCAGAGCGCCGCGCATCCCGTAATTTGTTCGTGCCGCAGCCGAATGATCAGCTCCCGTGCACCGGCACCCGCACGTACCCGCAGCGCGAAAGAGGCCCGCATGCCGTCACCCGCCGTCGTCATCGGCGTGGACAGCTCGACCCAGTCCACCAAGGCCGCCTTCATCGACGCCGTGACCGGCGAGCAGCTCGCCGTGGGGCGCGCCCCGCACGTGGTCACCGGCGAGGCCGGGGCCCGGACGAGCGATCCGGAGATCTGGTGGCGGGCGCTGTGCGAGGCGGTGGCCGCCGGGCTGAAGGAGTCGGGGCTTCCGGCCCGCGCGGTCACCGGTATCGCGGTCGCCGGGCAGCAGCACGGGCTCGTCGTGCTGGACGCGGACGGCCGGCCGCTGCGCTCCGCGCTGCTGTGGAACGACACCCGCTCCGCGCCGCAGGCCGCCGCCCTCACCGAGGCGCTCGGCGGGCCCGGGGCCTGGACCGAGCGGACCGGGTCCGTGCCGGTGGCGTCCATCACCGCCACCAAGTGGCAGTGGCTGCGCGAGAACGACCCGGCGAGCGCCGCGAACGCGGCGGCGGTCCGGCTGCCCCACGACTTCCTGACCGAGCGTCTCGCGGGCGTCGCCGCCACCGATCCGGGGGACGCGTCGGGCAGCGGCTGGTACTCCACCGCCACCGGCGCGTACGACCCCGAGCTGCTGGACCTCCTCGGCCTCGACGCGGCCCTGCTCCCGGAGGTCGCGCCCACCGGGGCGGCCCGGATCGGCTCGCTCACCGAGGCGGCGGCGAGCGCGCTCGGGCTGCCCGCGGGCATCGCGGTGGCGGCCGGCACCGGCGACAACATGAGCGCCGCCGTGGGCCTCGGGCTGGGCGGCGAGGGTCTGCTGGACCACCCGGCGCTCAGCCTCGGCACCTCCGGCACGGTGTTCGCCGCCTCCCGCACCCGGCCCACGTCCACCGCGCTGAACGGCTTCGCCGCCGCCGACGGTACGTACCTGCCGCTGGCCTGCACCCTCAACTGCACGCTCGCCGTGGACAAGGTGGCCGCCCTGCTCGGCCTGGACCGCGAGGACGCGGTACCCGGCGGCGAGGCGGTGCTCCTCCCGTACCTCGACGGCGAGCGGACCCCCGACCTGCCGACCGCCTCCGGGCTGCTGACCGGGCTGCGCCACGACACGACCCGGCAGCAGCTGCTGGGCGCCGCCTACGAGGGCGCGGCCGTCACCGTGCTGCGGGCCATGGACGAACTCCTGGCGGCCTGCGGCCTCGACCCGGACGCGCCCGAGGTCGCCGGCCGCCCGCTGCGGCTGATCGGCGGCGGGGCGCAGGGGCGGATGTGGGTGGAGACGGTGCGCCGGCTCTCGGGCCGCCCGCTCGTCATCCCGGGCAGCGGGGAGCTGGTGGCCCTCGGCGCGGCGGCGCTCGCCGCGTCGGCGGCGGGCGGCGGCGATCCGGTGGCGTTGGCGACGGCCTGGCAGAAGTCCGGCACGGACCGTCGACTGGAGCCGGTGGAACGGGACGTGGAGACCTGGCAGCGGGTCACCTCGGTCCTGGAGCGGGCCTCGCAACCGCTGCTGGGCGGCTGAACGAAAGGGCTCCGCCGGGCCTGCCCAGGAGTTGTCGGACACCCCCTAGGGCAGCCCCACCAGGCCCCAGCCCCGGCGGGCGGCCGTCGTGGTCACGTCGCCCCATTCGCGCAGCAGCGCGACGAAGTCCTCGAAGGTGTCCGGACGGCCCGCCCAGCCCTCGCACTCGGCGGCGAACGGCGCTCTCAACTCCTCGAGCCGCGGCTCCAGCCGCTTCCAGGCCCGCGCCTTGCCCGGCAGCACCTCCGGCGGGCAGACCAGCAGGACCTGCCGGTGCCATCGGTCGGCGGAGGTGCGGTCCACGTTCCGCAGCAGACCGTCGAGAAAGGTGTCCATCGGCTCACGTACGGAAGCGTCGACGAGCAACCGCAGGTCCGCCCATGCCGCGCCCGCGCGGGCATGCGGCGCGTGGGCGCCGGTGGTGGTGGCGAAGCCGTACACGGCGCACCACTGCGACCCCGGTCCCGGCGGCCGGCTCCAGCCGTCGCCGCGCCGGTGCCCGGCCTCGTACGGGACATCGGTCTCCGACGGCCAGGCCGCATCCTCCAGCAGCTCGATCCGGTTCTCGGCGGGGACCGCGCCCAGCCACCCCCAGTCCGCCATGAACAGCGTCAGATCCATCCCCATGGCCGCAGCATAGGCAGGATCAGCAGGCCGCAATCGGAGTATCCGGGCGCCCTCTGGGAGCTCCAAGACCCCCGGTTGGGAATACGAACTGATTTTCCATAAGATCCGGCGATGATCACTAGAAAACGGCTGACGACCGGGGTGGGCATAGCGCTCGCCACCCTGGCCGCCGGGCTCGGCACCGCGATCCCCGCCGCCGCCGACGAACCCCCCGCCGCCCCCTCCCCCAAGGTCGAGCTGGTGCTCGACGTCAGCGGCTCCATGCGCACCCGTGACATCGACGGCCAGTCCCGGATGGCCGCCGCGAAGCAGGCGTTCAACGATGTGCTGGACGCGGTGCCCGAGCAGGTGCAGCTCGGCATCCGGACGCTCGGCGCGGACTATCCCGGCGAGGACCGCAAGGTCGGCTGCAAGGACACCCGGCAGCTCTACCCGGTCGGCCCGCTGGACCGTACCGAGGCCAAGACCGCGGTCGCCACCCTCGCCCCGACCGGCTTCACCCCGATCGGCCCGGCCCTGCTCGGCGCGGCCGACGACCTGGAGGGCGGGGAGGGTTCGCGGCGGATCGTGCTCATCACGGACGGCGAGGACACCTGCGGGCCGCTCGACCCGTGCGAGGTGGCCCGGGAGATCGCCGCGCGCGGCACCCACCTGGTCGTGGACACCCTCGGACTGGTGCCCAACGCCAAGATCCGCCAGCAGCTGACCTGTATCGCGGAGGCCACCGGCGGCACCTACACCGCCGTCCAGCACAAGGAAGAACTGTCCGGCCGCGTCAAGCAGTTGGTGGACCGGGCCGCCGAGCCCGTCGTCACTCCGGTGGCCACCGAGGGCGCCAAGAGCTGTGCCGCCGCGCCCGAGCTGAAGCCGGGTCTCTTCACCGACCGCTCGGAGATCGGCCAGCACCGCTGGTACCGCGTGGATGTGCTGCCCGGCCAGGAGCTGCGCGCCTCCGCGAGCGTGGCCGCCGACCGTGCCGTGGACGACGACTACGGGGTCCTGCTGCGCGCGGTGACCGTGCACGGACGCGAGATCGTCCGGGGTTCCGAGGCCGGGACCGGCCGCACCGACGTGATCTCGTCCGGGCTGCGCTATCCGAAGCCCGAGGTGGAGGACGGCGACGACGGTGACGGCAAGCCCGCCGCCGAGACCGTCTGCCTCCAGCTCGCCCACTCCTTCTCCGCGCCCGCCTCGGTGAAGAAGTCCCCCGGCCTGCCGGTCGAACTGACCGTGGATCTGGTGGACGGCCCGGACACCGCATCCGACGTGGCGGCCTTCGGGCTCGGCCGCGGCTGGTGGCTGCTCGGCGTGCTGGTCCTGACCGGACTGGTCGCGGGCCTGCTGACCGGCTGGATCTCGCGCTGGCGCGTCGCCGTATGGAGGACCAACTGATGCGTACGACAACTCGCCGCACCCACGGCGTACGGCGCGCGCTCACCGGAGCGCTGCTCGCAGGACTGACCCTGCTCACCTCGGCCGGCGCGGCGGTGGCGGACGACCCGTCGGCGAGCGCGAGCCCCGCCGGGGACGAGGCGGGCCCGACGGAGGCCGGCACCACCTTCCGAACGGCCACCGCGCTGAAGCCGGACCAGACCGGCACCGCCCAGGCCTCGACGGGCGACTACCTGTACTGGGTGTTCCCGGCCGACGCCGGTCAGCGGCCCACCGTCGAGGCCACGGTGAAGCTGCCCGAGAACGCGGCCCGGCGCTCCACGTCCACCTGGCAGATCGATGTGTACGACGGGCTGCGCCGCCGCCAGGCCTGCATGTACGGGCACCAGACCAGGAAGGCGGCGGCCGACGCGGCCACCGTCGAGCTGTCCTGCGTCCTGCGGCCCGTGCGGGCCTGGTCCGAGCCGTGGGCGAACGACCCGCTGCCCGGCAGCTACTACGTCCGCCTCACGGTGGTGGACCTGCCCGCCGACGAGCTCGGACTGCCGGTCGGCGCCGAGGTGAAGGCGACCGTCAAGGAGCAGGGCGGGGCCCACGACGTGGACGGCGCGCTCTCCGAGCCGCTGGTGCCGGGCGTCTCGGCCGCCTCCGCGGGCGACACCGGTGACGCGGGCGCTTCGACCGCACCGCGGGTGCCGTCCGCCGGTGAGCCGGAGGACGGCTGGGCCTCGGGCTGGTGGACCGACCGCTGGCTGTGGACCGTGGGCGGCGGCGTGCTCGCCGCGCTGGCGGCCGTGTTCGGCTACTCGCTGACGCGGGGCCGGGGCAGGCCGGCCCGGGTACCGCAGGGCGTCTGACGGCCCCACCGGCCGCTCCCCCGGGTGGCGGCCGCCCCGGACCTCGAAGATCCTGACCCCCGGCAGGGGGCGGGATCTTCGAGGTCGGGGAGGCACGGCCGGTGTGGCAGTTCTTCGCGGACAACCCGTGGGTCGCGGTGTTCGCCGTGATCACAGTCGGCTCGCTGCTCGGCCTGGCGCGCTTCGGACCGGTCCGGCTCGGCGCGGCCGGGGTCCTCTTCGCCGGCCTGTTCGTCGGGGCGCTGGACGAGGACATCGCCGCCGCCGTGCCGGCCGGGGTCTCGGCGCTGGGCCTGGCGCTGTACGTGTACACGGTCGGCCTGGAGTCGGGCCCCGCGTTCTTCCGTGAACTGCGCGGCCAGCTCCCGGTGATGGCCGGTGCCGTGGTGGCCCTGGCCGTCACCGCGGCGGTGGTCGGCCTCGTGGGACACGGCGGGTTCGGCATCGACGGTCCGTTCCTCGCGGGCGGCTACGCGGGCATCGGGACCACCACCCCGGGCCTCGCCGCCGCCCAGGACGCCTCCGAGGACCCGACGCAGCCCGCCGTGGGGTACGCCATCGGCTATCCGCTCGCCGTCGTCATCACGATCATGTTCATCTCGGCGATCGCGGCCCGCCGCCGCTGGACCGCCCGCCGCGACCCCGACTCGGGCCTCCCGTCCACGCTCGTCACCCGTACGGTCGAGGCGGCGCGGGGCATGCGCTGGGCGGACGTGCCGGGCGTCGCCGCACACCGGGTGCTGGCCAGTGAGTACCGCCCGGCCGGCGGCGCCACCCGGGTCGCCCGGGGACTGGACCGCCTCTCCCCCGGCGACCTGGTCGTCCTGGTCGGCGGCGAGGACGACGTACGGGCGGCGACCGACGCGCTCGGCGCCCTCGCCCCGCGCCATCTGCTGGACGACCGCGGCACGGTGGACTACCGGCGGGTCCTGCTCACCAATCCGGAGCTGGCCGGGCACACCGTCGCCGAGCTCGGGCTCGGCGAGAAGTACGGGGCCCTGGTCAGCCGGGTGCGGCGCGGCGACTTCGACATGCTCGCCCACGACGACCTGCTGCTCCAGCTCGACGACCGGGTGCGGGTGGTGATGCCGCGCGAGCGGACGGGCGAGGTCACCACGTACCTCGGGGACACCGAGGCGAAGGTCAGCGAGGTGAGCGCGGTCAGTCTGGGCCTCGGGCTCACCCTGGGCTTCCTCATCGGCATCCCCTCCCTCACCCTGGGCTCCACCACGCTCGCCCTGGGCACCGGGGCAGGCCCGCTGGTGATGGGCATGCTCCTCGGCCGGCTCCGGCGCACCGGCCCCCTCGTCTGGACCCTGCCGACCCGGGCCAACCTGACCCTGCGCCAGATCGGTCTGCTGCTCTTCCTCGCCGTCGTGGGGCTCACCTCGGGCTACTCGTTCCGGGAGAACGCCTTCTCGCTGTTCGGGCTGAAGCTGGTGGCGGTGCTGGCGATCGGCGCGGTCGTCAGCTACACGCTGATGGTCCTGGTCGCGAAGGCGCTGGGGCAGAGCAGGGAGCGGACGATGGGGCTGCTGTCGGGCTATGTCGGCAACCCGGCGATCGTGGCGTACGCCAACAGCCGGGCGAGCGACAGCCGGATCAACAACGGCTACTCGACGCTGTTCGCGCTCGCCATCCTGGTCAAGATCGTCTGCATCCAGCTGATCGTCGGCCTCTGACCGTGCGGGCCCCGGGCCCTAGGCTGGCCGCTCCACCGGCGGCAGCGGCGAAGGGCGACGGGGTTGAGCGGGACGACGACGTACGTACGGTTCCAGAGCACCGGGCGGAGCCCCCGGGGTCACTTCCCGGGCATCTTCGCGCTGGCCAACGGCCTGGCCCGGGAGGGCCGTCTGACCGAGGAGCAGCACCGCGTCTGGCGGGCGGGCAACGACTGGTACGACGCCGCCTACGCCGATCCCTCGCGCGTCGATCCGACGGTCTACGACCCGGCGGTGAACCCCGGTGCCGTCGCCTGGTTCAAGACGTCGGCGACCCATCTGCTGGACCGGATCCCGGACTATCTCGCGCTGCTGGCCGCGCACGGGGTGCCGTGCGAGCGGCTGGAGTCGGCGGATCCCGGCCGGGTCGTGTACGAGGACGATGTCCAGATCGTGGTGGTGCCCCGGACCGGCGGCGGGCACGGGGCAGGAACGGACGCCGAGGCGGATGCGGCGGGGCGCGCTCAGGGCAGCCGTACGCTCAGCTGACGGCCCGCTTCCCGGTAGCCCAGCGCCTGTGCGACCCGGCGGGAGGCGGGCGGCCGGGCCCGCCACTGCGGCAGCAGCCCGGCGGTGAGGGCGTGCGCGGTCGCCGTGTGCGCCACCTGTCGGGCGAGGCCCCTGCCCCGCGCGTCCGGCGCGGTCAGCACGCAGAGGTGGGCGGTGTCGCGCGGCCAGCGCTCGTAACCGGCGGCGGCGAGCACCTCCGGGCCCTTCCGTACGACGAACACCGGTGAGCTGACGTCCGCGAGACCGCTCTCGCCCGCGTCCGCCTGCCCCGCCGCCGCCAGCAGCGCGCGCAGGGCGGGGTGCCCGGGGGCCAGGCTCCCGACCGGGCCGGCCGCCTCCGTCGTGGCGGGGCGGAGGCCGTCCGGGGCCAGATAGCCGAGGACGGCGGGGCCGAGCGTGTCGGCCACCGGCAGCAGTCCGGCGACGGTGGCGGGGTCGGTGAGCTCGTCGGTGGTCAGGCCGTTCAGCGCGGACCGTACGGAATCGGCGGCCCGGTCGGTCGGCGCGGTGATCAGCGCGGCATCCCCGACGGCCACCACGCCCACCCAGGACGGCGGGGCCAGTGACGACTCCGGTGCGACGAACACCGCCGGGCGGCCGGGAGTTCCGAAGGCGGCGGCCGGTTCGGCGCACAGCTCCTGCCACAGCGCACGGGCACGGGACACCAGCGGGTCGGTCGGCATGGCGGGATTCTCGCACGGCGGCGCAACTCTCACCGCACCTCCTGTTCGAACGCGCGGGACGCTCCGGAAACGCTCGACAACTCGCCTACTCCATAGGGCTGGTGACGGTTTCCGGCCACGCCCTGTCGGCGCCCTGGTGGAGCGCCGCCCCCGTCCTGTTCGATGGGGTTCGAACGTGCGCGCGCCGGCGGTGGCGCGCCCCAGGGAGCGGAGTTCCTCGATGTCCACGCAGACCGGCCCGGCGCTCGACACCCAGCCTCGCGGCCATGCGTTCGCCCCGGGCCCCAAGGGGCTGCCGCTCGTGGGGAATCTGCCGCAGTTCGGGAAGAACCCGCTCGCGTTCTTCGAACTCCTCCGCGAGCACGGGGACATGGTGCGCTGGCGCTTCGGCCGCAACCGGTGCGTCTTCCTCACCGACCCCGACTGCATAGGCGAGTTGCTCACCGAGACGGAACGCACCTTCGACCAGCCGAAGCTCGGCATCGCGTTCCGTACGGTGCTGGGCAACGGAATGCTCGTGTCGCGCGGACGCGAGTGGCGGCGCAAACGCTCGCTGGTGCAGCCCTCGGTGCGGCCCAAACAGGTGAAGTCGTACGCGGCCACGATGGCCGACTGCGCCGTGGAGCTGGCGGACCGCTGGTCGGACGGCCAACGCGTCGACATCAAGCGGGAGATGGCCGAGCTGACGCAGAAGATCGCGGTGCGCACCATCTTCGGGGTGGACACCCCTGCGGACTCCGAGGCGATGGGCCGGGCGATGGACGTCGCCCAGCAGGAGATCGGCAAGGAGTTCGCCGGGATCGGCGCGCTGCTCCCCGACTGGGTGCCGACGCCGGGCCGGGCGCGCATCAAGAAGGCGGCCGCCGTCATCGACGCCGAGGTGGGCCGGGTGGTCGCCCGGCACCGGGAGGGCGAGGAGGAACGCCCCGATCTGCTCAGCCGGTTGCTCACCGCGGTCGACGAGAGCGGAACGCACCTCAGCGACGAGGAGATCCGCGACGAGGCGGTCACGCTGTACATCGGCGGCCACGAGACGACGAGCACGACGCTGGTGTGGGCGTGGTATCTGCTCGCCCGCAACCCCCGCGTCCGCGACGCGCTCGCCGAGGAGCTGGACCGGGTGCTGGGCGACCGGGAGCCGGGCTTCGAGGACTACGCCCGACTGACGTACGCGCAGGCCGTGGTGAAGGAGACCCTGCGGCTGTACCCGGCGGTCTGGCTGATCACCGGGGTCGCGAAGGAAGGGGCGACGATCGGGGGCCTGCCGATCGAGGAGGGCACCCGGGTGTGGAGCAGCCAGTGGGCCACGCACCGCGACGCGCGGTGGTTCCCCGAGCCGGAGGAGTTCCGGCCCGAGCGCTGGGACGCCACGAGCGGCGACGAGATCGCGGAGTACGCGTGGTTCCCGTTCGGCGGCGGTCCCCGGGTCTGCATCGGTACGCGCTTCGCGATGGTGGAGGCGGTGCTCCTGCTGGCCGTGCTGGCCCGCCGTTTCACCCTGGACGTCGACCCGGGCGAGATCGGGCCGGTGACGGGCCTGACGCTCCAGCCGGACCGGGATGTGCTGGCGACGGTCCGGGCGCGGTAGCCGGACGGGCCGGAAAAGCGGTCGGCGCCCGGCTCCTCGTGCGAGGGGCCGGGCGCCGTGACGCCGGTCGCGTCAGTCCTGCGGAAGCCACTTCTTCCAGACGTCCGGGTGGCGCTCGATCCAGCGCTCCGCCGCCTCCTGGGGTGTGAGCTTCTGCGAGGCGATCATCTCGGAGACCTCGTTCTGGTCCTTCTCCGACCAGTGGAACTTCTTCAGGAACGCCGAAGCGTCACCGCCGCGCTCGGCGAAGTCGGCGTTGAGGAACTTCTGCAGCGGTGTCGTCGGGTACGCGCAGTCGATGTCCGCCGGGTCCTTGGCCGCGCACGCGTCCGTGTACTCGGGGAGCTTCACCTCGACCATCGGCACCTCGTTGAACAGCCACTGCGGCTGGTACCAGTAGCTGAGGAAGGGCTTCTTCTCCTTGGCGAACTGCTGGATCTGGGTGATCTGGGCCGCCTCGGAGCCGGCGAAGACCACCTTGTAGTCCAGGTCCAGGTTCTTCACCAGGGCAACGTCGTTGGTGACGTAGGACGGCGAGCCGTCCATCAGCTGGCCCTTGCCGCCGCTCTCGGCGGTCTTCAGCTCGTCCGCGTACTTGTCGAGGTTCTTCCAGTCCGTGACGTCCGGGTGCTCGTCGGCCCAGTACTTCGGGACGTACCAGCCGATGTGACCGGTGACGCCGAGGTCGCCGCCGCGGATAATGGTCTTCTTCTCGTCGACGTACAGCTTCTCCTGGTCCGGGTGGCCCCAGTCCTCCAGGATCGCGTCGACGCGGCCCTGGCTGAGGGCGTCCCAGGCGGGCACCTCGTCGGTCTGGACGAGGTCGACGCGGTAGCCGAGCTCCTCCTTGAGGAGTTGCTCGGCCACGGCGACGTTGGCCTGGGCGCCGACCCAGGACTGGACGGAGAGCGTGACCGTCTTGACCCCGGCGGGGGCCGCGAACGGCGAGGCCTGCTTGGTCATGTCGGCGGCGCCGCAGCCCGCCGTGGCGAGCAGCGCGGCGGCCGACGACAGCGCCGTGATCAGGCGCGTACGGGAGCGGTTCATCTCAGCTCTCCTGTCGCTGGCGGCGGGTGGTGGGCTGGGTGACCCGGTCGAGCATCAGGCCCAGGCAGACGATGGCCGCTCCGGCGACGAGGCCGGTGGCCAGGTCGCCCTGGGCGAGGCCGAGGACGACCTCGTAACCGAGGGCGCCGGAGCCGACGAGTCCGCCGATGATGACGACGGCGAGGACCAGCACGACCGCCTGGTTGACGGCGAGCAGCAGGGAGGGCCTGGCCAGCGGGATCTGGACCTGGCGCAGTTGCTGGCCGGGGGTCGCGCCGAGCGAGCGGGAGCACTCCATCGCCGCCGGGTCGACACCGCGCAGGCCCTGGGTGGTGATGCGGATGACGGCGGGCAGCGCGTACACGACCGCGGCTGCGGCGGCGGGGGCGCGGCCGACGCCGAACAGGGCGACGACGGGGATCAGGTAGACGAACTGCGGCATGGTCTGGAAGACGTCCAGCACCGGTCGCAGCAGCCTCTCCAGCCGTTCGCTGCGGGCCGCGCCGACGGCGACGCCGAAGCCGATGACCAGGGTGACCGCGACGGCGGCGAGCACCTGGCTGAGGGTGTCCATGGAGGGTTCCCACACGCCGAGTACGCCGATCGCGGCCATGGCGAGGACGGCGGTGGCGGCGGTGCGCCAGGTGCCGATGGTCCAGGCGAGGGCGGCGACGATGAGGAGCACCGACCACCAGGGCAGTCCGGTGAGCCCGCTGCGCAGCGGGTTGAGGACGCCGCTGGTGAAGTGGGAGGCGAGGTCGGCGGTGCCGCCGACGACGGGCACCCCGGTGTAGAGGTGGTCGACCATCCAGTCCTTGGCGGTGTTGACCGGTCCGGCGATGGCCACGGTCACGTCCTCGGGCCAGACCCGGCCGTCGGTGGCCCGTCCGACGACGGCGACGGCCGCGGTGACCACGGCGGCCAGGGTCCAGCCGCGCCGTCCCCGGAGGAAGGCCGGTCCGGTGGGCTCGGCGCCGATGCGGCGTCCGGCCGCCTCCGTCGTACGGTCCAGCACGACGGCCAGCAGCACGATCGGGATGCCTGCGGCGAGGGCGGCGCCGACGTCCACGGAGGAGAGCGCCTGGTAGACACGGTCGCCGAGGCCGCCCGCACCGATCACGGACGCGATGACGGCCATCGACAGCGCCATCATGATGGTCTGGTTCAGGCCGAGGAGCAGTTCCTTGCGGGCCAGCGGCAGCCGGGCGCTCAGCAGGCGCTGCCTGCCGGTCGCGCCGAGCGAGGCGACGGCCTCCATGACCCCGCTGTCCGCGCCGCGCAGTCCGAGCGCGGTGAGCCGGGCCATCGGCGGAGCCGCGTACACCACGGTGGCGAGGACCGCTCCGGGCACGCCGATGCCGAAGACCAGCACCACGGGCAGCAGATACGCGAAGGCGGGCAGCACCTGCATGGTGTCCAGGACCGGGCGCAAAATGCGGAACACGCGGTCGGACAGACCGGCGGCGAGGCCGAGGAACAGACCGAGCACGACGGAGGCGAGGACCGCGACGACCATCAACGCGAGCGTCTGCATGGTCGGCACCCACATGCCGAGCAGTCCGCAGACCAGGAACGAGACGGCCGCGGTGAGGGCGAGCCGGAGACCGGCGACGCGCCAGGCGACGGCGGCGGCGAACACCGTGACACCGGCCCAGCCGAGGGCCAGCAGGACCAGATAGACACCGCGTACGGAGAGCACGACGGCGTTGCTGATGTGGCCGAAGAAGTAGAGGAACAGCGGGTGGCTGTCGCGGTTGGAGACGATCCAGTCCGTCACGTCGCCGAGCGGCGCGGAGAGGTCGGCCGTCAGCGCGTCGGGCCAGATGCCCCCGCCCCAGCGGCTGTGCACGACGGGGACGACGACCGCGGCGACGAGCGCGAGCAGCAGGAGCTTGGCGGCGGCCGGGCGGTCGCGGAGTGCGGCCACCGGTCCCCGGCGCGCGCCCGCCGGCACGGCGCGGGCCCCGGTGGCCTGTGCGGTGGCCATCAGAGGGTCACCTCGCGGGAGCCGTCCGGTGCGTCGGGCGCGGCGGGGGCGTCAGGGGCATCGGTGGCGGTGGAGGCGTCCGGGGCGGTGACCGTGGTGGTCGCCTCCTCGCCGGGGCCGGATGTTCCGGCGACGACGTCGAGCAGGCAGGCGTGGTCGACGACGCCGACGAGCCGGCCGCCGTCCATCACCCGGGCGGCGGGGTCGCCGGAGCGGGAGACCGCTTCGATGGCCTCGGAGACGGTGGCGTCGGGGCGTACGGCCGGGCCGCGCTCGCTCTCCCCGGCGAGCGCGGGACGCATGGCGGTGGCGACGGTGAGGACCTGCTCGCGCGGCACGTCACGGACGAACTCGCGGACGTAGTCGTTCGCGGGCGAGCCGACGATCTCCTCGGGGGTGCCGAGCTGGACGATGCCGCCGTCGCGCATGAGCGCGATCCGGGTGCCCAGGCGCAGCGCCTCGCTGAGGTCGTGGGTGATGAAGACCATGGTGCGGCCCTCCTCGCGGTGCAGCCGGACCACCTCGTCCTGCATCTCGCGGCGGATCAGCGGGTCCAGCGCGCTGAACGGCTCGTCGAAGAGGAGGACGGAGGGGTCGACGGCGAGCGCGCGGGCGAGCCCGACGCGCTGCTGCTGGCCGCCGGAGAGCTGCGAGGGGCGCCGGTCCTCCAGACCGGCGAGACCGACCTTCGCCACCAACTCGGCTGCCTTCGACCGGCGTTCGGCCTTGCCCAGGCCCTGGATCTCCAGGCCGTAGGCGACGTTGTCCAACACCGTGCGGTGCGGCAGCAGTCCGAAGTGCTGGAAGACCATCGCGGCGCGGTGGCGGCGCAGTTCGCGCAGCCGGGCCCGGTCCATCGCGAGGACGTCCTCGCCGTCGATGGCGAGGGTGCCGCTGGTCGGCTCGATGAGCCGGGTCAGACAGCGTACGAGGGTCGACTTGCCGGAGCCCGACAGGCCCATGACGACGAAGACCTCGCCCTTGCGGACGTCGAAGGAGACGTCGCGGACGGCGGCGGTGCAGCCGGTGGCCTCGCGCAGTTCGGCGGGCGGCAGCGCGGCGTGCTCGCTGCCGGGGATCCGGTCGGCCTTGGGGCCGAAGACCTTCCAGAGGTTGCGTACGGAGAACACGGCGTTCTCGTCGGTCGCGGTGGCCGCCGCGTTCCCGGCGGGCTCGGTGGCCTCGATGGTCTGGGTTCCGGTCATCGGGCATCGCCTCCGGTGCTGGTGCTGGTTCCGGCGGCCGGCGCGGTGTCACGCGTCCGGTCCGCGAGGAGTTCGGCGCACTTCTCGCCGACCATGAGGACCCCGATCATCGGGTTGACGGCGGGCATGGTCGGGAAGACGGACGCGTCGGCGATCCGGATGCCCTGAAGGCCACGGACGCGCAACTGCGGGTCCACGACGGCCTCGTGGTCGTCGGTCGCGCCCATCCTGCAGGTGCCCGCCGGGTGGTAGACGGTGTGGGCGACCTTACGGGCGTACTCGCTGATGTCCTCGTCCGAGGTGACCTCGGGTCCGGGGCAGACCTCGCGCTTGAGCCAGTGGGCGAGCGGTTCGGTGCGGGCGATCTCCCGGGCGAGCTTGATGCCGTCGACCAGCGTGCGGCCGTCGTGGTCGTCCTCGTCGGTGAAGTAGCGGAAGTCCAGGGCCGGCTTGACCTCGGGGTCGGCGCTCGTGAGGTAGAGGCGGCCCCGGCTGCGCGGCTTGGGGATGTTCGGCGTCATCGACACCCCGTGCTCGGGCTTCTCGTAGCCGAGCCGCTCCGGGTTGTCGGTGAACGGGATCTGGTAGAAGTGGAACATCAGGTCCGGGCCCCGGGATCCGGGGTCGCGGCGGACGAAGAGTCCCGCGTCGGAGTCCATCGCGGAGTTCTCCGGGATGGGCCCGTCGGTCTCCCAGACGATGACGGACTCGGGGTGGTCGAGCAGGTTCTCGCCGACGCCCGGAAGGTCGTGGCGCACCTCGATGCCCAGCGCGGCCAGGTCCTCGCGCGGACCGATCCCGGAGTGCAGCAGCAGGCGCGGGGTGTCCACCGCGCCCGCGCAGACGATGACCTCGCGGGCGGCGCGCAGGAAGATCTCCTCGCCGTCCTTCGTCCGGACGTGTACGCCGGTGGCGCGGGTGCCGTCGAACTCCAGCCGGTACGCCCAGGTCTCCAGCAGGATCTTGAGGTTCGGGCGGTCACCGGCCTCGATGTGCGGGTGGAGATAGGCGACCGAGGCGGAGGAGCGCTTGTTGTTCTCGGGGTGGTAGGCGAGGTCGAAGAAGCCGACGCCCTCGTGGAACGGCTTGCTGTTGAAGCTGTCCACGCGCGGCACTCCGGCCGCCTCCTGGGCGGCGTCGACGAAGTCGCGGGCGATGGCGTTGCGGTCCTTCTCGTCGACCGGGACGATGTTGTTCCGCAGCTTGGCGAAGTACGGGTCCATCGCGGCCGCGTCCCACCCCTCGGCGCCCGCCTCGGCCCACTCGTCCCAGTCGCCGGGCAGCGGCTTGAAGCTGATGAGGGTGTTGTGCGAGGAGCAGCCGCCGAGGACCCGGGCGCGGCTGTGCCGGATGTGGCTGTTGCCGCGCGGCTGCTCGGTGGTGGGGTAGTCGTAGTCGAGGTCGCCGCCGAGGAGACCGAGCCAGCGGCGCAGGGTCAGCACGTCGTCGCGGTCGATGTCGGTGGGGCCGCCCTCGATGACCGTGACGGTGACGTCCGGGTCCTCGGTGAGCCGGGAGGCGATGACCGATCCGGCGGTGCCGCCGCCGACGATCACGTAGTCGGCCACGGGGCCGTCGGGGACTGCGGTGCTGCGGGGGGTGGAGGGCATCGGTCACTGCTCCTTCTGCAAGGTTCGTGCGTGTACGTGGTGCTGCGAACAGCCGGGCGGGACCGGACGGCGGGTGTTCCGTCCGGCCCCCGCAGGCGTCAGCCGGCGAACCAGCGCTGGGGGCGCGGGTTCAGGTTCTGGTAGATGTGCTTGGACTCGCGGTACTCGGCGAGCCCCGTCGGGCCCAGCTCACGGCCCGTGCCGGACTTCCCGAAGCCGCCCCACTCGGCCTGCGGGAGGTAGGGGTGGTAGTCGTTGATCCAGACGGTGCCGTGGCGCAGCCGTCCGGCGACCCGGCGGGCCCGGCCCGCGTCGGTCGTCCAGACCGCGCCGGCGAGACCGTAGTCGGTGTCGTTGGCCAGCGTGATGGCCTCTTCCTCGGTACGGAAGGTCTCGACGGTGAGAATCGGGCCGAAGGTCTCCTCGCGGACCACCTTCATCCCGCGGTGGCAGCCGTCGAGGACGGTCGGCCGGTAGAAGTAGCCGCCCTCGGGGCGTACGTCGTTCGGCTTCGGGCGCTCGCCGCCGGCCCGGACGATCGCGCCCTCCTCACGGGCGGAGGCGACGTACATCTCGACCTTGGAGAGCTGCTGGGCGGAGACGAGGGGGCCGCACTCGACGCCGTCGAGGGTGCCCCGGCCGAGGCGGATGGCGTCGGCGCGGCGGGCCAGCTCGGTGACGAACCGGTCGCGGATGCTCTCCTCGATGATCAGGCGGGCGCCGGCGGAGCAGACCTGGCCGCTGTGGAAGAACGCGGCGTTCAGCGCCTGGTCGACGGCGGTGTCGAAGCCCTCGCCGGTGGCGCAGGCGTCGGCGAAGACCACGTTGGGGTTCTTGCCGCCGAGCTCCAGGGCGACCTTCTTCACGGTCGGCGCGGCCGCCTGGGCCACCTTCGTACCGCTGGCGAGGCCGCCGGTGAAGGAGACCAGGTCGACGTCCGGGTGCTCGGAGAACCGGGCGCCCACCGGGTCGCCCGCGCCGGTGACCAGGTTGGCGGCGCCGTCGGGCAGTCCGGCCTCGGAGAGCAGCCGGATCAGGTGGACGGTGGAGAGCGGGGTGACCTCGCTGGGCTTGAGCACGAAGGTGTTGCCCGCGGCGAGGGCCGGGGCGATCTTCCAGCTGGCCTGGAGGAGGGGGTAGTTCCAGGGGGCGATCAGGGCGCAGACGCCGACGGGCTCGTGGACGACGATGCTGTGGACGTCGGGGTCGCCCGCGTCGACGACCCGGCCGCCGCTCTCGTTCATCACGAGGTCGGCGAAGTAGCGGAAGGCGTTGGTCACGTCGTCGACGTCGACCCGGCCCTCTTCGAGGGTCTTGCCGGTGTCGCGGCTCTCGGTGATCGCGATCTCCTCGCGGTCCCGCTGGAGCAGCTCGGCGACCCGGCGCAGCAGCCCGGCCCGCTCGGCGACGGGCTTGTGCGGCCAGGGGCCGTCGTCGAAGGCGCGCCGCGCCGCCGCGATCGCCGCATCGGCGTCCTCGGCCCCGCCCTCCGCGACGACGGCCAGGACCGTGGCGTCGGCGGGGTCGAGGATCTCGCGCGTCGCGCCTGATCCGGCGGCCCGCCAGGTGCCGTCGATGTGGATGGTAGTGAGCGCCGACATGTCGTTTTTCGCCTTCCGTGCCTGAAATGCCCCCTCCGGTTCGGCCCGGGGCACGCTGCGCGGTGGACCGGGGTACGGCACACCAGCGGCCTGGACCCCTCCCCGGTCCGGCGGAATGTATGCCGAGAATTTCACGCAGAGTGATGCGCCTCACGCGTGACGGTCTCTTCGGGGTGCCTCGCGGGGCTCCGTGCGGGGCGGCCCGGTGCTGGTCAGGCGGGTGGTTCCGGACCTGCCAGCAGATGGGCGGCCCGCTCCCACACCTCGGGCCCCTCCCCCGTGACGGCGGCGGCGAACCGCTCCGGGCGGGCGAGGAGCCGCCGGTGTCCGGGGTGCAGCGCGGTGTGCGCCAGCAGCCAGCCCGCCAGGAGGTACGGATCCCCCGGCGCGTCGGACCAGCGCTCCCGGTACGCCTCCCGTGCGGCCGCGGCCTCTCCCCGGACCAGCAGCACATCGGCCTGGGGCGGTGCGGTGTCCGGTGTGAGGTCCGGTGCGGTGCCCGGCCCGAGGTCCGGCCCGAGGTCCGGTGCGAGGTCCGGTGCGGTGTCCGGGCGGAGGTAGAGCGCGCCCCGTACGTCCTGCCAGTGGGTGCGCTCCTCCGCCGGGACGAGCCGGGGCGGCCGGGCCGGCGGGAGCGGCGTCCCGGAGCGCAGCGCCGCCGCCAGCCCGGCGCGCTCCTCGTCCGCGCACCGCAGATGGCGCAGCCGCCACTCGGCCCGGTGGCCGGCCGCCGCCGCCCGGGCCCGCGCCACGGCCCGCCCGTCCACCGGTTCGCGCAGCCAGCCGTCGACGGTGCGGGTGAGCCCGGCGACCAGCCGGCGGCCGGGGCCGGTGAGCGCGGCGCGGGTCGCCAGGGTCCGCAGGACCGTACGGGTCTGGATACGGCGGAGCGCGAAGCGGAAGGGCGCCAGGTCCAGCGGATCGGCCGCCCGGTCCCCGATCCGGTCCCGCCAGAATCCGGCGACGCCGACGAAGGCGTACGCGCCGTGGATCAGCCCCGGCAGATGGCGCGGGTCCGGACGCCAGGGGGCGTAGTGCTCCTCGGTGCGGTCGTCGTCGAGCATCGCGAAGAGGTGGAGCAGCGCCCCGAGCTTGCTGTGCTGGAACTCGTGGACCATCGTCTCGGCGAGCGCGGCGCCGTTCGGCGGCTCCGCCACCACCATGGAGCCGAACGCGTCCGCCGTGGAGGCGCTGAGCCCCTCGACGGGACCGTTCGGCAGCCGCCCGGGCCAGGGCACGATGCGGCTGATCTCCTCGGGGCGCAGCGTGCCGGGGCGGGTGGAGCCGGATCCGGTGGCGGGATCGGGGCCGGAGGCGGGCCTGGCGTCGGAGCCTGACGCGGCGGCCGGGGCCGGGTCGGCATCGAGCAGCGCCACCGCTTCGGCGAACAGCCGCTGCCAGGCGTCGAGTTCGCGTGGTGTGAGCCGACGGGGCGGGATCGGGCGGTCGAGGTCGCGGTAGGGGTCGGTGTCGTCGAGGGCGACCTCGGGCCCGCCCGGTCCGACCGGCAGCCGGTGCGTCGGCCACCACACGGCGCTCTGCGGTGCGGTGAGCGGGCGCACGGTCAGCGCGGTCGCCCCCGTGCCCCGTACGGTCGGGGCGAGGTGCAGCTCTCCCTCGCGCACGCGCGCGCGGACCGGCTGGAAGCCCAGCAGCGGGGTGCCCGGCAGCCGGGCGAGTCCCAGCGTCGGCAGCGACACCGCGCCTTCTCGCGCGGGTACGACGAGGTCGGCAGCCGTTCCGGCGCGGAGCGCGGCCACCAGGGCGACGGCGGCCAGGTGCCCGGTGTCCACCCAGAGCGGCGGGCCGACGGCGGTACCGTGCAGGCGGCGCAGCGTATGGGCGAGCCAGCTGCCCACCTGCGGGCTGAGCAGCAACTCCTCAGCGCAGCCCGGCCTCCGCGCCTCGGCCTCCTCCACGGTCCGCCAGCAGGCGCCGAGGTCGACGGGGCCGAGCAGGGTGGGCCGCTCCTCCAGCCGGCTCAGCAACTCGCCGACCAGAAGGAGGCGTCGGGACCGCTCGGCCCGCGCGAGGAAGCCGACCGCCGCCACCGACCCTCCGCCCGTGGCCAGTTCGTCGAACCAGCGGCCGGGCATCCGTATCGGTCCGTGCACCCGCTCTCCTCTGTCGTGGTCCCGACGCGACCCTGTGGGGTCTCTTCCGGGGCGGGCCGCACAGCGCTCAGTCGGCGCGAGCGGTGGGGGGTTCGGACAGCGTGCTGGTGCGCGCTCTTCGGATCTCCTCCAGCAGACGCCGTCCGGGAGCGGGAGCGAGGGCGCGCACGGCGGCGACGCCCACCTCCGCGAGGTCCGCGACATCGGACTCCAGGTAGTCGGCCGGATCACCGGCCGATGCCGTCTGCTGCAAGGCCTGTTCCCCCTTGTCGGTCCGGCGGCACACGATGCCACCCGTCCTTCCCCATCATGACGAATAGGTTGCCTTCCGGAAACCCGTGCGATCACGCCGTACGATCACGGGCCCGGTCGGTCCTCGTCCAGGAACTCCCGCAGGGCTTGCTCCAGTTCGGCGGCCCGGTCCGGGTCGTCGTCGAGCAGCGTGACGACCCGGTAGAGCTCCCAGGGGCCTTCCGGACGCCGCCGCAGCGTCCGCAGGATGCCCAGGATGTCCGTGCGGGGCACCGCGTGCCGCGACATCCGGGCCACCAGGACGGGGTCCAGCTCCGCGACCATCGTCTGGCGTTCGTCCCGGTCGCTCATCAGCGGATAGGCGAGCAGCGCTTCGACCACCCGGACCAGCCCGCCGCCCGCCCGGTCCCGCCCGGGGGCCTCTCCGTTCCGTGGTGGGGGCGGGGCGGGCAGATGTTCCGTGTGTCCGGGGCGGTGCAGCTGGATCGTGGGGAGCTGGGTGGGGCCTCCCTCGGCGCGCAGCCGGTCGAAGTGGCCCCGGACGGCCGCGAAGAGCGCTTCCGGGTCGGGGGCCGGGCCGCCGGGCAGGGTGGCCAGTTCGCGCAGGAGGATGTCCGAGAAGACACCCTGACCGCGTACGGGGTCGTTGGCCGCGCGCTGTCCCCGGTCGGCGGCCAGCAGCACGCTCTGCCGGTGGATCCGCAGGCGCTGCCCGGCGGGGAGGCTTCCGTCCGGGATCGTGACGGCGGGGCGGTGGCGCTCCTCGAAGGTCTGGCAGGCGTCGACGACCCAGTTCTGCCTCTCGAACCCGGGCAGGACATCGCTGCTCAGCCGGCGGCGGGCGGACTCCAGGTCGATGTTGCGGCGGTCCGCCTCCGTGGCGTCGGCGCAGTAGAGCCGCAGGTGTTCGTCCCGGTCCAGGACGCCGTGCCCGCCCCACCAGATCCAGAGCATGTCCCCCTGGCGGGCGGGCAGTTCGTGCACCAGGGCCCGTCGCAGGGTCTCGTGGTCGGCGCCGCGGTGGCCGGTGACCGCGTCCGGGCCCTGTGCCGGGGCGAGGTGGAGCAGGATGTTGGCGTCCGGCACGCCCGTGGACCGCAGCCAGTCCCGGAAACGCAGGGCGTCGCGGGCCGGGCCCGGCAGGGTCCAGCGGGGCCCCGCCGCATAGGCCTCGACGCCGACGACGAGCGCCACCACCCGGGCGGGGTCAACGGTGGGTGCGCTCAGGCCGGCCGAGTGAGCCGGGCCCGCGCTCACGGCAGCCGCTCCGCGATGGCGCGGTAGACGGCCGGGTCGCTCCAGTAGGCGCTGTGGGCGGCGGGGAACGGCTGCCGGTTGTCCGTCGCGATGTCCTCGGCCCGGCCGGGGAACACCGGTGCGGCGGCGAAGCCGAGCAGATCGCGGCGGTCGTGGAGGTTGAGCCAGCCGGGGACATGGTCGGGCAGGGGCTCCGGGTGGTCGAGGTGGGGCAGCGCCCCCGTCTCGTACAGGAACGGCGCCTGCGAGCCCACCGTGACCAGCAGCCGGACGCCGGGCAGCGGGGCCTCGATCAGGGTGTCGAGGGCGATGATCCCGCCGAGGCTGTGGCCGAGGAGGACGACGGGCGGCTCCACGGCGGCGGCCAGCTCGCGCAGGGCGGCGCGCAGGGGGCCGCCCCGTACGAGGAACTTGAGCACATCGCCCGCGGCCGGATGGGCGGCCCCGGTCAGGGCGCGGCGGCGGCGCACCGCGTAACGGGAGCCGAGCCGCAGCACGGGCCGGCCGATCAGCCGGCCCACCGGACCCCTGGTGGAGCCGGACGCGGTGGCGCCGAGCTCCCGGGCGATCCGGTCCACGGCGGCGTCGCGGGTGGGGCCGTCGGGGATCACCGGCGCGTCCTCGGCGAGGGCCGCGCCGATCACGGCGGCGGCCAGCGCGCGGGCCAGCAGCGGCGCCAGGTCTTCGGGGTCCAGGGCTTCGGCGGCCGGGGCGAGCAGCGGGCTGCGGGCGAGGCCGGCGGCCCGTGCTCCGAGGCCGGGCCCCAGCTCCGGGGCGACGCTCTCGCCGCGGGCCGCCAGCCGGGCCAGCCGGTCCCGGAACTCCTCGTCCGGGAAGGCCGCGCCCGGGGGTATCGCTCCCGAGGGGCCGCGTGTGGCGGCGAGGACCAACTCCGCCTCCGGGTCGCCGTAGAGGCGCTCCCAGGCGGCGGTCTCCGCGTCCTCCCCGTCGTCCTCGCCCGCCACGTCCCGTTCGGTGGCCCCGGCCCCGTCCGGCGGAATGCTGGCCCCGCCCGCCGCGAGCCGGGCGCCGTACCGCTCGCCCCAGTCGAGCGGCACGACCCGCACCCCCGGGGCGGCCCCGGCGAGTGAGGCCGTGACCTTCGCGTTCAGGGCCTCGCTGTGCGGCGGCCGCACGCCCGTACCGTGGATGAATATGACCGTGGTCATGCATCGCCCCCCGTCAGTGGTGTTCCCGCCGACCCCACCCCGTCACACATCGGGCGTCCGCGACCTCCCGGCCCCGTCCCCGTTCCCGTACCGATCCGTCACCTCACAACGGGATCACCGTCGGGTCGTACTCGATGCGCTGGTGCAGCCGGGCCGAGGTCCGCCACGGGTGCTCCTCCCCCAGAACACGCGTCAGGCCCTCCACCGCCTGGGCGTTGAGCCGGTCCGCCTCCGCCGAGTGGCCCAGTCCGCGATGGTCCAGCGAGAGGTTCGCGACGCAGACCAGGGTGAAGGGGTGGTCCTCGCCCGCCTCCTCGGTGAGCAGGGGCAGCGTGGCGCTGTCGACCTCCAGGGCGCCGGCGAAGTCCAGCCTGGCGTAGTGGTCGTTGGCCCGGCCGAACGCGGCGGCCAGAGAGTAGACGTGCCGCTCCCCCAGGTCCGCCCGGAGCCGCTCCCCCGCGACCGTGTCCAGCCGCTCGGCCTCCTCCACCTCGCCCAGGGCCCGCAGGGTGGCGGCCACGTTGATCATGGCGCACAGGGTGTACGGGTGGTGCTCGCCGAAGATGTCCCGGTAGCCGTCGAGGGTCTGCCGGCCGAGGCGGCGGGAGTCCTCCAGCCTGCCCGCGATCCGGCGGTCGACGACCGCCGCCAGGGCCGCCCCCAGGGTTTCCGGGTACGCCGCGCCGTACCTGCTGGTGAAGCGCTCCAGGATTTCCTCGACCAGCTCCGCCGCCCCCTCCAGGAATCCGGCCCGGCGCCGGCAGATCGCGAGGTTCAGCGCGGCCCGGATGGTCGCCGCGTTGGTGGGGCCGAAGTGGGTGCGGTAGGTCTGGTAGGTCGACTCCTGAAGGGCCCTGGCCTCCAGGAAGTCGCCCGCCTCGCGGGTGTCCACCGCCAGGGCGCTCAGGGTGTTGACGGTGAGCCCGCTGGTCGGGCCGTAGAGCAGCTCCCGCTGCCTGGCGGACTCCCCGTCGATCGCCCGCGCCTGCCGGAAGTCGCCGTTCACCCGCAGCGAGAGGCCGTAGCTGTGGGCCGCGCTCAGCGTCGTCGGGTCCTCCGGGCCGTAGAGGTCGCTCGCCCGCTCGTAGGCCTCGGCGCTCAGCTCGCGGGCGGCCTCGAAGTCGCCCCGGTACCGCAGCGAGCCGGCCTGCTGGAGCATGGAGTCGATCACCTCCTCCTCGGGGATCGGCGCAGTGCGCGAGACCTCCATGGCCTGTTCGCTCAGGGCCGCGGCCTCCGCGATCCGGCCGAGGTGGTGGAGGTAGAAGCCGAGCATCTTGGTGATCCGGATGACGTGCAGGTCCTCCTCGGCGGACTGCTCGCTCCAGGCCTCCCACGCCTGCCGGGTCAGGTCCGCGCCCGCGTCGTGGGCGCCCCAGTAGTAGAGGAAGGTGACCATGTCGAAGACCAGGTCGCGCACCCAGGCGTCCGAGCTGTTGACCGCGCCGGAGGCGATCATGTGGGGCAGCAGTCCGAGGTAGGTCGACCACTGTTCCGGTGAGGCGGGCAGGCCCGGCTTGGCGGTGGTCAGGAGCAGATGGGCGGCGTTGCGCATCCGCTCCCGCTCCTCCGGGTCCAGCCGGGCGACGATCACGTTCTGCATGAGCCGGTGCATCTGGAGCGTGCCGGCCTTGTGGTCGAGGCGGACCAGCGAGAGCTTGCTCAGATCGCGGGTGGCGCGGGCGAGCAGCAGCGGGTCGCGGAGCACGGGGTCCAGCTCGGGGGTGATCTGGACGTTGCGGCCGCCGCGGAGCATGTTCAGCGGGATGGGTTCGGGTGCCATGCAGGCGCAGATCTGGAGGAGTTGGCGGGCGGCCGGGTTCTCGGCGGTGAGCCTGCCGAGCGAGATGTCCCACACCGCGGCGACGGGCAGCGGGTAGTCCGGGGACGGGGCCAGTTCGAGGATTTCGGGGCGGCGCTCGTCCAGCAGCTGGAGGTACTCGTCGACCGGCATGCCGGTGGCCGCGTGCCAGGCGCCGGCCTGCTCGACGGCGAGCGGCAGATCGCCGAGCGCCTCGGCGAGCCGGCCCGCGTCGTGGGTGCTCAGTCCCCGGGCCCGGCGCTGGAGCAGGGCGATGCTCTCCTCGCGGTCGAAGACGTCGACGCTCAGGGGCGTGGCGATCCGCTCCCACTCCCGGTTGCGCGAGGTGACGATGATCTTTCCGGGGCCGCCGTTGGGGAAGTACGAGCGCACCGCCTCGATGTCCTCGGCGTTGTCGAAGACCAGCAGCCAGTTGTCGAAGGGCTTTCCGGTGCGCAGTGCCTCGCGGACAGCGGGCACGGCGGTGTTGGCCTGCGGGCCGACCTGCAGGCCGAGGCTGGCCGCCAGCTCGGCGAGCGCGGCCAGGATCAGGCTCTCCTGCTCGGCGGGGATCCACCAGATGACGTTGTAGTCGCCGCTGTGGCGGTAGACGTACTCCACCGCGATCTGCGATTTGCCCACGCCGCCGAGGCCGTGCAGGGCGTGCGGGAGGACCGCCGTCGTCTCGTCCTCGGTCAGCTGCCGCTCCACGGCGGCGAGAAGCGACTCGCGGCCCGTGAAGTTGGGGTTCTTGGGCGGCACATTGCCCATGATCTTCGGCTGGCCCGTACGACGAAGCGTGCTTCCGGCGTTTTGACTTCCATCTCCTTGTGGGCCCTCCGGGCGGTGTTGTCAGCTGGTGCCGAGGTGTCAGCTGCTGGGGGTGTCGTGGGCGGCACGGGTCCTCCTGGTGAAACGACGCTGTCCGGTGGCAGCTTTGCCCAATTCGGGGCGTCTTTCATCTCTTTCGCACCGATCTCACCCGGCCGGGCAGGGGGGCCGCCCGGCGGGCGCACCAGGCGGGCCGCCACCCGGGCGGCCCGGCCCGCGTACGGGCCGGCCAGCGCCCGCAGGACCGCGAGTTCGATCCGGAGCCAGGGGCGGGCGCCGGGTTCCGTGCCGGGCAGGGCGGTGCGCACCGGGTCGTGGAGGGCCGCGCGGAGCCGGGCGCCGTGCCCCTTGCCCGTACGCAGTTCCGCCAGCAGGCCGACGGTGCGGGCGAGTTGGGTCCTGGTGCTGGTGGCGAGCAGCGCTTCGCGTACGTCGTCGGCGAAGTCCGGACCGCCCTCGGCGTCGGTGTCCCAGTCGATCAGGCCGCCCATCATGACCTCGGCGAGGTGCTCGGGCCCGGCGTCCGGCAGGGCCGCCTCGCGCAGCTCCTGGATGACGGCGAAGTCCATCGGGGCGAGGGCCAGGAGCACGGCGAGCTGCCGGGCCAGGGGGCTGGCGAGCGAGCGGAACCTGCGTACGGCGGCGGCCGCCGCCCGGGGGCCGTCGACGGCCGGGGTGCGCAGCCCGGGGGCGGAGGCTCCCTTGGCCATCGCGCCCGCCAGCACGACCGGCAGGGTCCGTCGCACCCCGCGCTCGCCGGTGACCAGGTCGGCCCAGGCGCGGAAGGACCCGGCGCGGACGCTGAGCACCGGTACGGGCACGGTGTCGTCGTCCGGTTCGGGCAGCGGCCGTACGGGGTCGTGGGCGCCGTGCGGCGGGCGGCAGTGGAAGCGGCGGTTCGGCGCGCCGAAGCCGCCCGCGTCCAGTTGGGCGCGGAAGGGGAACAGCGAGGAGCGGTGGCGCAGATAGGGCGGCAGGAGGTGGACGAGCGCGGTGGGCCCGCCCGAGGTGAGCCGTTCCAGTAACCGGTCGGCGCCGGGGCCCGCCCAGCCGTGGGCGAGCCCGTCCGTGACGACGAGGAAGAGCCGTGAGCTTCGGCCGTCGAGCAGTTCGGCGGGGTCGCCGTCGCGTCCGCCGGGCCAGCGCAGGGCGGGTTCGCCGTCGGCGGGCAGGGTCACCCCGACGGTGCGGACATCGCGGAAGGCCCCGCTGCGGGTGGCCTCGTCGGCGATCTGCCGGACGGTGCCGTGCCAGGGCGGCATGGTGGGGGCCCGGTCGACGAGGAGCACCAGGTCGAAGGCGCGCTCACGGTCGGGGAGGAAGTAGGGGACCCAGAGGCCGTCGGTGAGCCCGTGCTCGGCGGTGCTCTCCTCGTCCAGCGCGCCGCGGCCGCCGGTGGGCACCCTGCGGCCCAGCCCGCGCAGCGACCTGGCCAGCCGTAACGGGGCCGTCCGCACGGCCCGGTCGCGTCCGGAGCCCGGCAGCCGGTCGGGGCCGGTGCGCGTGTGCTCCCGGGCGGTCAGGATCTCGCGTTCGTACGCCGCGGGCCCCGGCAGCCCGGAGACCCCGGGCACGGTGTCGGGCGCGGGGTGCGGTGGTGGGCCGGGGAACGGGTCGGGCGGGGGTTCGGGCCCGCTTGCGGGCGGTGGCCCGAGGGGTGACGGGCGGGCGGGGCGGGGCGCGTCGTGGCGCGGTTCGGCGTGGGGAGGGTGGTCCGGGGCGGGCCCGGTGGTGCGCTGGGCGTCGAGCCGGGCGGCGGCGAGCCAGGCGGCGTCGGCGAGCTCCGTCCAGTCGGCGCCCGCGCCCGGGTCGTACGGGCTGCCGTCCTCGGTTCGGTCGCCGGTGGCGCGATCGGGGGAGGCGGCCGGCGCGGACGCGGGGTCCGGAGCGCGCTCCCTGGGCAAGCCGTTCATCAGCGGCCCTTCGAGAGGTCTCGGAGGAGCATCTCGACGAGCTTACGCCCGTCGGCGTCGGGTTGAAAACCGCCCGCGGTCGTCAGCTGGACGGCGTTGAGCAACTGGTCGATCGACTGGGTGCCGCCGCCGCGCTGGCGGTTGACGAACTCGTCCACCAGCGCCTCGACGCCTTCCGGGCGTTGGCGCAGATGGCTGACGACGATGCCGATCAGCTGCTCGCGGCCGGGCGGTTCCATCTCCAGCGGCAGACAGCGGCGGCGGAACGCGGCGGGGAACTCCCGTTCGCCGTTGCTGGTGATGACGACGACGGGGAACTGCGCGCATTCCACCCGGCCGCCCTCGATCCTCGCCGTGCCGCGCGGGTCGTCGGTGAACACGGTCGCCGACTCCTCGTTGCTGCGCACGAGTTCGGGGATCTCGTAGCTGCCGTTCTCCAGGACGTGAAGAAGGTCGTTGGGCAGATCGATGTCGCTCTTGTCCAGCTCGTCGACGAGCAGTACCCGGGGTCGCCGGTAGGCGAGCAGGGCGGTGCCGAGCGGGCCCAGGGTGACGAAGTCGCCGAGCGCGGGCGGCCCTTCACCGGTCGCTTCCTGTTCGCCCGCGCCGGCGTCGTCCAGTGCGGGGCCGTGGGTGTTCCCGGCGTCGGCCGCCCGCCAGGCGGCGATGGCCTGGGCGCGGCCGATCGCGTCGTACGCGTACAGACCGCCCCTGAGCGTGCTGCGGCTGACGACGCTCCAGGGCAGCACCCGGCCGAGCCCCAGCTCACGGGCGAGCAGATAGGCCAGGGTGGACTTGCCGACGCCCGGCGGTCCGGTGATGAGCAGCGGGCGGCGCAGCAGCAGGGCGGCGTTGACCGCGTCGATCTCCTCGCGGCGGAGCTGCGGCCCCTCCTGGATCCGGCCGAGGCGGCGATCGGCGGCCCGGTCGTCCTCGGGCGGTGGCGGCTGGAGCGGTTCGCCGGGGAACGTCCGCCAGGGCGGCGGCGCGGGCAGCTCCGGCGGCTCGCCCGCGGGCGCCTTGCCGGTCGCGTGGAAGACCCACCACGGGGGCGGCGGGGCGGCGGAGGTCGGTCCGGTCATGCCGACAACAACTCCTCACGATCGACCAGTCGGTACGGGTCGTCCCAGAAGAACGCGATGTGCCGGCCCACCCACAGCGGGCCGTCCTCGTCGACCTCCGCTCCCATCCTCAACCTGTTCACGGTGTCCGGCAGTTGGGCGTAGGCGTGCCCCAGGAGCAGGGTCAGCAGCTCGCTGGAGTGCGAGGTGCTCTCCAGCCTGCGGTCCCAGGCGGCCAGACCGATGCCCTCGACGACGGCGGTCTGCAGCGCCTCCAGACCGTGCCCCTGGACGGCGGGCGCGTCGAGGATGACCGCGGTCAGCGACTCGTCACCGGCGAGATGGGCGCGCCAGCGCTCGAAGCCGTCCCGGTCCGCCGCCTTCCAGCGGTGCGGGGCCGGGGCGGGCGCGGTCCGCAGCCGGTCCCAGCGGGCCTGCCAGCGGCGCAGTTGTCCGGCGTCGCCGCGCATCCGGTCCAGGCTGCGCAGATGGACCCGGTAGCGCAGGCCGATCGGCCAGGGCCTCGGGGCTCCGGTACCCAGTTCCAGGCGGGCCATGTCGTGGTTGAGCAGATCGAAGGGGAGCAGGAACTCGACGTGGACCGGCCCCTGTTCGCCGGTCGCGGGCCGGTCGGCCCACAGTGCCTCGCCCTGCTCGACGGCGGATTCGACCGCTCCGGCCAGGGTGTCCAGGGTGACGGTCTGCACCTGGCCCGGCTCCGGTCGCCAGTAGCCGGGGACCTTGTTGATCCAGTGCCGGACGAAGACGTCCGGTGAACCGTCCCGGGCCGGGTCGACCATCACGACCAGGCACCGGGGCACGGTCGGGTCGGGGGCGGCGGGCCGCTCCAGGCGCTGCCGGCAGACGGTGAGCGCGTCCGACGCCCCGGGAACCCCGGCGCGGGCGTCGTCGGCCGCCGCCGTGGGGTCGCCCGTCGCCCAGCGGTCCGACCACCGGCGCAGCGGTGCGCCGCGCTCGGCCGACAGGGTGGCGGCCGCCTCGACCAGCACGACGGCGGCCGGGAGGCCGTCGGCGCGCGCGGTCATGTCCTGGGCCTGGTCGAAGAGTTCGGCCGGGGTTCCGCTGTCGGGCAGTTCGCCGGGCAGCTCCTCGGCGAGGAGGGCGCGCAGCCGTGCGCCGTCGATGTCCGTCGCCTCGTCGAGCAGCCGGCGCGCCTGCCGGGCGACGCTCTCGGCGAAGACGGGTGCGGGCCAGGGGCCCGGCCGGTCGCCGTCGGCCCGGATGCCCGCCTCGGCGGCGATCCGCTCGGCGTCGTCCTTGCCGGAGACGACGCGGACCGCGTAGAGGATCGCCTCGGGGCCGCCGGGCCGGTGGATCACCTTGCGGACCAGATGCATCATGTCGATGCGGGGCGTGCTGTCCGGGTAGGTCAGCTCGATGTCGAGCCGGTAGGCCACCGTGTCCACGAACTCGTACCGCTGGCCCCGGTCCTTGACGCAGTCGAGCAGGGTCAGCGCATCGACCAGCGTCTGCACCAGATCCGGTCCCGGGCGCCCGTGCGGGACAGCGTTCACAGCCGACCATCCCCCGCCGAGTCGGTCCAACTCACATGGCTAGCGGCGAAGTTACCACGATTGAATCTTCGGCAACCAGGATCTTGTCCGGCCCCGCCGCGCCCCTTTCGAACACCGCCCCGGGCCCGGGGAACGGCCCCGGTGGGACGGGCCCGCAGGGACGCCCGGTCCCGTTCGCGGCCCGGGCGTCCGGGTCGGCCGCCGTCAGCCCAGGAGGACGGGGAAGGCGGCCATGTCGTTCTGCGTCATCACCGGAAGCTTGGTGATCTCCTCGTCCGGGACGGCGAGGCGGAGGCCGGGGAAGCGGCCGAACAGGGCGGGCAGCGCGATGCCCGCCTCGACGCGCGACAGGGCCGCGCCGGGGCAGATGTGCGGGCCGTGGCCGAAGGTCATGTGGCGGTTGCGGGTGGGCCGGGTGATGTCGAACGCGTCGGCGTCGGGACCGTGCTGCTCGGTGTCGCGCCCGATGGCCCGGTAGGAGATGACGACTCCCTCGCCCTTGCGGATCACCTCGTCGCCGACGGCTATGTCCTCGGTGGCGAACCGCATCAGCAGGTGGGTGGTGGGGGTGTCCCAGCGCAGCGTCTCCTCGACCACCGCGTCCCAGCCGATCTCTCCGGCGAGCACCGCGCGGAGCTGGTCCGGGTGGGAGAGCAGGGCCCGCACGGCGTTGAGAACGAGGCCGATGGTGGTCTCGTGCCCGGCGGCGACCATGGCCTTGAGGTTGCCCACGACCTCTTCCTCGGTGAGCGGGTCGCCGCCCTCCTCGGCCAGGATCAGCGCACTGGTGAGGTCGTCGGTGGGCCGGGCGGTCTTCTCCCGGACGAGGTCGGTGTAGAAGACGTCCAACTCGGCCAGCAGAGCCAGGCGTTCGTCCTGCGGGGTGAGCATGGAGAAGAACGCCTTGTACTGCCGGGTGAGCATGGCGTGCTGGGACTCGTCGACGCCCATGAGCATGCCGACGACCTTCATCGGCAGCGGCTGGGCGAACACCGCCTTCAGGTCGACGGCGCCGTCCTCGCCCTGCGCGGCGTCGAGGGCGTCCAGCAGTTCCTCGGTGAACTTCTCGATGTCCGGGCGGATCGCCTCCAGGCGGCGAGGGGTCAGCGCCTGGGAGGTCTTGGTGCGCAGCCGCCGGTGTTCGGACCCGTCGACGGTGAACATGGAGCGGCCGGCGTCGATCATGCCGATCAGCGGCCATGCACGTGTCACCACTCCGCTCTGCCACAGGCCCCAGGCGTCGATGTCCTTCACCAGCCGGGGGTCCACGAGGAGTTGGCGTGCCTCGGCGTGCCGGGTGACCGTCCAGGCCGGCACGCCGAGCAGGTCGATCCGGGCGAGGACCCCGGCGTCGCGCAGCCGCGCGGTCTCGCCGTCCAGGTCCTGGACCATGGGGTCGATGGTGATGACCCCGGCGCTCCGGTCGGCTTGTGCGGCTTCGGCGTGCGGGCAGTTCACAATGCGTCTCCTGTCGTGCGTACGGGGGTGAAGCGGACGGGCAGCGCGGTCGTCCCGCGCAGGAACGCGGACGGCCGGCGGACCAGTTCGGTGGCGGGTACGGCCAGTTTGAGGTCGGGCAGCCGGTCCAGCAGCACCTCGATGCCGGTACGGGCGATGATCTCGGCGATCTCCTGGGCGGGGAAGGGGCAGCGGTACTCGCCGTGACTGAACGCCAGGTGCGCGCTGTTGCCGCCCTGCCCGGAGCGTACGGCGGAGGCGGTGACCTGCTGCCGGATGTGCGGGTCGGCGTTGGCGGCGCCGAGGCCGAGGAGCAGCATGTCGCCGCGGGCGATGTTCCGGCCGCCGAGCCGGCTGTCGCGGGCGGCCCAGCGGCCGGCCAGGATCTGGGTGGGCCCGTCCTCCCAGAGCACTTCGTTCATGGCCTCGGCGACACTGTGCCGGCCGCCGGACAGGGCGTCGGCGAACTGGTCCTCGGTGAGCATCAGCCGGGTGGAGTTGCCGATCCAGTCGGCGGTGGTCAGATGCCCGGCCGCCGTGATGGCCATCAGGTCGAGCGCGTACTCCTCGTCGGTGAACGGTTCGGGGTGGGCGAGCATCCGCGAGGTCACGTCGTCGCCGGGGTGCGCCCGCTTGGCCGCGACGAGCCGGTGCATGTGCTCGCCGAAGCGCCGGTGCGCCTTCTGTGCGTCGGGCCCGCCGTCGGCGAGGTCCTTGAGCACCCGCGCGATGTCGGCGCCCTCGTCGTCGGGAAAGCCGACGAGGCGGGCGAGCACCAGGACGGGCAGCGGCTCGGCGAACTCGGCGACGAGGTCGGCGGTGCCCCGGCTGCACACCGCGTCGATGAGCCGGTCGGCCAACTGCTCGCAGTGCTGCCGGATCTCGAAGGGGTCGGCCCCTTCGAGGGCCGGCACGACCATCTCGACGTGCCGGCGGTGTTCGGCCCCGGCGGTGAAGTAGATCGAGGGCATGGGGGTGCCCACCATGGGCAGCAGCGGCCAGTCGGCGGGGATGTTCTCCCACTGGTTCCACAGCGATACGTCCCTGGGGTACAACTCCCCGTCGCTGGTGACCTGGTGGAGTTCCCGGTAGCCGATCACCAGCCAGGCGGGGAAGCCGCCGGGCAGTTCGACCGGGACGACGGGCCCGTGTTCGCGCCGCATGGACCGGTAGAGCGCCTGCGGTTCGGCGGTGAAGCCGGGTCCGCCGAGCTGGACGGCGCCCGTACCGGCGCCCATCGGGCAGCCTCCGCCGACGCCGGTCGTGGACGCGGGCATGGCGGACGAGGGGTTCGTCATCGTACGGACTCCAGTGGCGACGGCTTCGCGCGTTGTGACCATACGATCAACGCGGCACCACTATAAGGAGGTTTCGTGAACCCTTGGAGGGCTTGAGCGATCATTTTCGACCGGACATGGAACGGTTCGGACTTACTCTCCCCTCTTCCCCGGGGTGAAGGCCACCTGTACGGTCCACTCTCCGGTGCGCAGTGTCAGACCGTCCGTCAGGTCCTTCGACCGCTCCAGGTCGGTCAGCCACAGGTTGACGGCCGAGCCCAGGAGCACCGGGTCGAGCGCGGGCCGCCTGGCGCCCCAGGCACGTTCGGTGCGCGCCTCCAACTGCCGCCCTCCGCGCAGCTGGACAAGGCAGCGGGTCTCGTCCAGCCGGGCGACCAGGACGTTGAGGTTCTCGTGGCGCCGGGCCGCGTCCGCGATCCAGTCGAGCGCGGCCACCTCCGCGTCCTCGACCGTACGGGCCAGCACCTCCGCGGCGTTCGGCCAGTGCGGGTGGTTCTCCTCGGTGGTGACGGCGTAGAAGCCGAGCGCCTCCGTGTGGTGCCCGGCGACCAGGGGCCGCCGCCGGACCTCGGCCACGCCCCACGCGTCGTGCGTCCCGGTCACGTCGTACGCCGTCACCTGCGCTTTGCGGACCGGTTCGGGCGCCGGTACGGGAACGGGCCGCGGCGCTTCCCGGGGAGCGCGGACCCCGCACCCGGCGAGGAACTCGTACATCCGGGCCCGCGTCACCTCACCGGAGGTGTCGACCGACGCGAGCTGCCCGTCGACCACCGGTCTCAGCGCCGCCGGGTCGTGCCGGCGCGCCGCGTCCAGCAGTTGCGCGAGAACGTCCCCGTCGGGGTCCAGGCGCGGCGCGCCCCGGGCGAACGCGGCGGCGGGCGAGAGCGGGTCCAGCTCGTCGAGGCCGGTGGCCGCGAGGAGCGTGACGCGGTCCGCGGCGGCCGAGTAGAACGACGTACTGCCGTGATCGCCGACCACCCAGTCACTGGCCACCACCGCGGCGCGCCAGCCCTCCTGGGGCGGAATGACCATCAGCCCGGCGTCCATCGCGGCTCCGAGCCGCTCCAGCACACCGGCGTGGGTGTGCCGGGCCCACACATTGGGGTGGAAGACGGCCGCGACGGCGAACTCGTCGGCCGGGAGCGAGGTGACCAGCCGCAGCGGCAGGTCCGGATGGAGCCCGAGCAGCGAGTGCTCGCTCCAGGTGGAGTGCACGACGACCAGCCGCCGCCCGTCGACCGCACCGAGCCGCGAGCGGTACCGGTCCCGGTGGGACATGCTCGCGGTGATGCGCTGGAAGCACCAGTCGCCGACGGCCAGGGCGTACGGAGCGGCCTCGGGGCAGGTCTCGGCGAGCCGGTCGATCTGCCCCTGGTGGGAGACGCCGATCGCCTTCGGGACCACCTTGCCCCGCCACATCAGCTCACGACGCGACAGCCCGGCGGGGGCGAGGGCGTCGCCCGTCGACTCGGTGACGAGGCGGTTGTACCCGGCGCCGTGCGGCAGCACCATCAGCGGGGCGTCGAGCCGGCGCATCGTCGGATGCACCGAACAGCTCACGGCCAGGTCGAAGGAGCGCCGGGTCGCCTCCTCCCAGCTCAGCACATGGACCCCGAGGCCGGACAGATAGGTGTCGAGCCCGTCCGCGAACGCCGAACCCGGGTTGACCGTGTAGTACTTCTCGATGCCGTCCTCGCTGCGCAGCAGATGCATCACGTCCGCCACCCGGGTGGCGGACGTGAGCGTCCGGGCCACTCCGAGCACCTCGGCCCTGGGCGGATCCCAGGTGTTCCAGCGGGACGGGTCCGACCGGCCCGAACGACGGAACCAGCCGGACGGGCGGCTCAGCAGTGATGACACCGAGGACAACGCGTGGCTCCGGGGGAGGTAAGGGGACAGGGAGAAGGGTAGGCGGAGGCTCAGGCCGTCGGCGCGGCCGGTGGCCTCAGCCCCATGGTCGCTCGCAGCGTGGCGAGCTTCTCCTCGCAGGCGGCCCGCAGCGGCCGGTCCTCGGCCCGGTCGGCCAGTGCGGTGAGCAGTTCGAGCGCCTGGTCGAGCTTGGCGAACTGTTTGAGCCCGGCCGCCGCGTCGGCCGCGGCGCCCGCGGCGGCCACCGCCCGGTCCAGCGAGCCGAGCCCGGCGAAGGCGTGCGCCCGTACGAGGTCGATCCGGGGCAGCATGGGTTCGTCGCCGGTGGTCCGGGCGGTCTCGGCCGCCTCGTCCAGCACGTCGAGGGCGTCGGCCCACCGCTCCCCCGCCACCAGCGCCTGGGCCACGTTGTAGCTCTGCACGACGATGCCGTGCGGGTCGGGGACGGCGCGGTTGGCCGCCAACGCGCGTTCGAAGAGCTGCCGCGCCTCCTCAGCCCGCCCGCGTGCCGCCCCGGGCGACTCCTCCGACCGGCCGCGCGCCAGGGCGATGAGCCCGCGGCTCTCCTGGACGACCCCGCTCAGCCGCGGGTCGCCGGCCAGCCCCAGCAGGTCGACCGCGGCGTCGAGCTGGGACTCCGCGCGGTCGAGGTCGCCCAGCTCGTAGGCGGCCCGGGCGACCTGGTTCCGCATCCGGACCTCGACGTCGGGGCGAGCCTCGTGCTGGGCCGCCTCGATACCGAGGAGGCCCGACTCGACGCAGTCCGCGAGATGTTTACGGCTGTGGTAGAGCGCCCACAGCGATTCGCAGAGCCGCCACGCCTCCTCGTACCAGCCTTCGTCGACGGCGACCCGGACGGCGGCCCGGAGGTTGACGCGTTCCGCGTCGAGCCACTCCAGGGCCTCGGCCCGGCCGGTGAACAGCGTGCCCCGCACGGCGAGTTCGGAGAGCGGGCGGCCCGGCGGCGGCTGGATCCGGAACCGGTCGCCCAGCACGAGCGCGTCGCCATGGGCCGCCGCGTCGGCGTAGAAGTCCACGACGAGCCGCAGGACGGCCCGCCGCCGCTCCTGGGGCAACGCCCGTGCGCGCAGCCGGGCATGGGCCCGCACCACGTCGTGCAGCCGGTAGCGACGGGGCCGGTCCGACGACTCCACCAGGACCGCGAGCCGGCAGGACAGCAGCTCACCGAGGCCCTCGTCGACCCGGGTGGCGCCGGCGGCCGCCAGCAGATCGGCCGTGGCCGTCGTGCCGGGCAGGACGCCCAGGAGGTCGTAGAGGTGGCGGGTGTGTCCGGCCACCCCCGCCACCACCGAGTCCAGCACCGCGTCGACGGCCTCGCCCACACCGCCCTCCTCGGTCTCTCCGCCCGCACCCATGGTCACCGCCATCGCCTCCCGTACGCCGTGGTCGCCCGTTCCGTGTCGCCCGGCCGTCAGATCCCGCACCACGTCGTCGAGGGTCAGCTGCGGCCGGGCGGCCAGCCACTCCAGCGCCGCCCGCAGCGCCAACGGGTGCCCCGCGCAGAGCCGTACGACATCGGCGGCCGTGCCCTCGTCCGCGTCGGCGTGCCAACGGCGTACGAGCTCCGTCCCCGCGGTCTCGTCCAGCGGGGCGACATCGATGAGCACGGCCCCGTCCATCAGCAGCGACGGCAGGACCCGGCGCCCGGTCGCCACGAGCAGCCCCTGCGGCGGCACCAGGGCCCTCGTCTCCGGGGCGTGCTGGACGTCGTCCACCTTCACCAGGAGGCGGAGCGTGGCGGCGACGCTGCGGAAGAGCGCCGTCCGTTCGGCGAGTCCGCCGGGCACGTAGTCCTTGTGGACCTTGAGGGCGCGCAGGAACTCCCCGAGCACCGCGGCGAGGTCGACCGCTCCGTCCCGGCGGTGGTCCGCCAGGTCGACGTAGAGCTGGCCGTCGGGATAGAGATGGTGCAGCTCGCGCCGGACGGCCTGGGCGACGAGCTGCGTCTTGCCGACCCCGCCGACCCCGACCACCAGCACGACGCCCGGCTCCGGTCCGGCGGCCAGGGACAGGGCCGCGTCCCGCAGATCGGCCAGCTCCTTCGTCCGGTTGACGAACACCCGGCTGGGCATGGGCCCCTGGCTCGGCGGGACGTCCGGCGGGGGCGTGGGCAGCTGGATGCCCTCGATCTGCTGCGCCATCAGGACGGGCCCGACGATGACGGCGTCCCCCGACACCGTGTTGTACGCCGCGTGGGACGCGGCCCCGCCGCCGTCGGTACCGAAGCTGTTCAACCCGTCTCCTTCCGCCGGTGCGACCACCTCGCGCAGGTGAACGCGCCGGTTCCCTTCCCGGCTTCCGTGGACCGGAACCCGCCCCGGCCTCGCACTGTAGTCCCGCCGCTCTACGATCGGAGGCGTGTGCGCAGACGTCATAGTTGCCGAGGACGACGAGAAGCAGGCCGAACTCGTACGCCGCTATCTGGAACGGGAAGGACACGCCGTACGGATCGTGGGCGACGGCCTCGCCGCGCTCGACGCCGTCCGGCACCAGGAGCCCGACCTGCTCGTCCTCGATGTGATGATGCCCCGGGCCGACGGCCTGGACGTGGTGCGGGTGCTGCGGGCCGAGGACCGCGGACTGCCGGTGCTGATGCTGACCGCCCGATCGACCGAGGACGATCTCCTGCTCGGTCTCGACCTCGGCGCCGACGACTACATGACCAAGCCCTACAGTCCGCGCGAGCTGATGGCCCGCGTCCGTACGCTGCTGCGGCGGACCCGGCGGCCGCTCGCCCCGGAGCCGGTGGCCGAGGACCCCGTCCTGCGCGTCGGCGCCCTCGTGGTCGACCCGGAGCGGCACGAGGTGTCGGTGGGCGGCGCGACGGTGGAGTGCACCCCGGGCGAGTTCCGGATCCTGGCGGCCCTGGCGGCGGAGCCGGACCGGGTGTTCAGCCGTCAGCGGCTGCTGGAGGAACTCCACGGCTTCGACCGCTACATCAGCGCCCGGACCGTCGACGTACACGTCATGAACCTGCGCAAGAAGATCGAACGGGCCCCGCGCCGGCCGGAGCGGCTGCTCACGGTCTTCGGCGTCGGTTACAAACTCACCGACCCGGCGAAGGCCGCCCGGCGTGCGTAGGACGCGCGGCGGGGGCGCTGGGGTGGAGGCCGCAAAGGGACGTGGCGGCCGGGCACGGCTGCCGCTGCGCCGGAGCCTGCTGGGGCGGCTGCTCGCCGTTTCGGCGCTGGTGGCCGCGTGTTCGGTGGCGGCCACCGCCTGGATCGCCGTGCAGACCACCTCGGGCGCGATCAAGCAGGAGCAGGGGCAGAACCTCACCGCGGACGCCCGGATCTACGACACCCTGCTGGAGTACGCCGCCCGCAACCCGACCTGGGACGGAGTCGGCGCGACCGTGCGGGAGCTGGCCCGGGAGTCGGGCCGCCGGGTCGCCCTGACGACGCAGAGCCGGCAGCCGCTCGCCGACTCCGCCACCGCGGCGACCGCCCCGGCGCTCCCGCCGCAGGCGTCCGCCGTGGTCGACCCGTTGTCCGTGGACACCGTCCTGGCGGCGCGCGGCACCGACGGGCAGCGCACGGCGGCCGACCGGATCGATCCGCGGGCGGTGGGCCCGTTCCGGTTGTCGACGGCCGACAGCACGGCGTTGCGGCGGACCGCCGACGCCAAGGTGGCGTGTCTGAACCGGGCGGGGATCGCCTCCGATGTGGTGGTCGGCGCGAGCGGCCGGCCCCGGGTGCAGATCGTGGGCAACGATCCCGAACGCGCTCTGGGCACCCGTTGCGATCTCGCCGCGCTGGACACGCCGACCCGTTCGGAGCAGAAGGCGCTCGACGCGCTCACCGCACTGGCCGACGCCTGTCTGAAGCGCCAGGGCCGCGAGGGCGTGCGGCTGAACAACGATCTGTCCTGGGGCGATCCGGCCGCCGTGGAAGTACCGGGCGAAGCCGGGCCGCTGTCGCCACGGCCGGTGCCGGAGCCGGCGCCGCGCGACGCCCCCGCCGCGGAGCCCGCGCCGTCCGCCGTGCCGCAGGAGCGCACCGGGGAGAACGACCGGGCCATCGCGTCCTGTGTGGGCACGGCCCGCAGCGAACAGCTCAGTTCGTACGTGGCCTCCCCCGCCCTCCTCTTCATCGGCGACGAGGGCGGCGCGACCCTGCCCGGCTTCGACCTCTCCCCCGCGAACACGGCCAAGATCGCCGGAGCCGCGGCGCTCGTGCTGGCCCTCACCGTGGGCGCGTCGGTGTTCGCGGGCACCCGGCTGGTGCGCCCGCTGCACGCGCTGACCGGAGCGGCGCAGCGGATGCGGGACGGGGAACAGCCGGCGTCGGTGCCCGTGTCGGGGGACGACGAGGTCGGGCGGCTGGCCGCCGCGTTCAACGACATGTCCGCGCACCGGGCGCGGCTGGAGGAACAGCGCAAGGCCATGGTGAGCGACGTCGCCCATGAGCTGCGCACCCCGCTGAGCAACATCCGGGGCTGGCTGGAGGCCGCCCAGGACGGACTCGCCGACCCCGACCCGGCGTTCGTCTCCTCGTTGCTGGAGGAGGCCGTGCAGCTCCAGCACATCATCGACGACCTCCAGGACCTGGCCGCGGCCGACGCCGGGGTGCTGCGGCTACATCCCGAACCCGTCGGAGTCCGGGAGCTGCTGAGCCAGGTCGCCGCCGCCCATCAGGCCCGGGCGGAGAACGCGGGCGTCGCGCTCACCGTCGCGGTCGCGGCCACCGGCCCGGAACCGGCCCTGCGCGCGGACCCGGTCAGACTCCGGCAGGCGGTGGGCAACCTGGTGTCCAACGCCGTACGGCACACACCGGAGGGCGGTCGGGTGACGCTGAGCGCGTACGCCTCCGATGCCTCCGATGCCTACGCGGGCGGGGATGAGGGCGACGACGGGGGGAAGGCGTGCGACGGCACGGTGGTGATCGAGGTGCGGGACACCGGCTCCGGCATCCCCGCCGAGGATCTGCCGCACGTCTTCGACCGGTTCTGGCGCGCCGAGAAGTCCCGCAGCCGTCGCACGGGCGGCAGCGGACTGGGCCTGGCCATCGTCCGCAAACTGGTCGAGGCGCACGGCGGCACGGTGGAGGCGACGAGCACCGAGGGCGAGGGGTCGACATTCGCTCTCCGGCTGCACGCCGGACCGGAGCCGTCCGTCCCCTGACGGGATGACCCCGGTGAGAGGCTCCTGATGAGATCCCCCCGGATGAGACGTCCCTGATGAGACGTCGCTGATGGGATGACCACAGCGTTCTGACAGCTTCTTCATATCTCCACGCCAGCCTGGCCGCATGCCCCGTCCCCGGTGCGCACCCGCATCCGGGACCGTCATGGGGCCGAGTATGGAATGGAGCCATCCGTATGACCGCTTTGATCTCTCGCCCCACCCTGCGTGCGGCCGTCCTCGCCGCTGTCGCGGCCGGTGCGGTGCTGGTCCCGTCCGCCGCCGCCTTCGCCGACGCCTCCCCGAAGCCGTCGGAGCCCGCCGTGGCCACGCCGTCCCCGGAGCGGAGCGAGGCCGCCGCGGAAGCCCCGAGGGACGCCGCCCCGTCGGCCGTCCCGCGCGGCGGCGTGGCGGCGGGCGACCGCCCGGCGCCCGCGCCGAAGGAGGCCGCTCCGGCGGAGGCCGCACCGTCGGTCACGCCGCGCGGCGGTGTCGCCGCCGGTGAACGTCCCGCGGGCAGCGGTGACAACAGCACCGCGGTGCTGGCCGGTTCGGTGGCCGGGGCCGCGCTGCTCGCGGGCGCGGGCACGATCGTGCTGCGCCGCCGCTCGGCGGCGGGCCACAACGGCTGACCCGCACCGCGCACCACCGCTGACCGTGGCGCCGCCCCGCACCGGGGCGGCGCCACACCCACGCACGCCCCTTCCCCCTCCCACCCCACCCCGATTCCGGAGCCCTCTGTGCCGTCCCCGTCGCCGTCCCCGTCGCCGTCCCGTACGCCCCACCGCTTCCGGCGGACCGCCGCCCTGCTGACGGCCGTCGCGGCCTGTGTCGCCCTGGCCGGCTGCTCGTCCGCCGAGCCCTCCGCAGCCACCGGCACCACCGCCGCCCCCTCCGCGTCGGCGCGGGACGAGGCGGGCTCGGGGTCGGACACGCCGCCCCGGACCGATGAGCCGGAGCGGAAGGCTCCCACCGAGGTCTCCATCCCCTCGATCGGCGTACGGAGCACCCTCATGGAGCTGGGTCTCAACGCGGACGGCACGGTCGAGGTCCCGCCCGCGGAGCAGGGCATGACGGCGGGCTGGTACAGCGGCGGATCCACGCCCGGCGCACCGGGGCCCGCCGTACTGATCGGCCACAACGACACCCGCTTCGGCCGGGCCGTCTTCCACGACCTCAAGAAGATCCGCGAGGGCGCCGAGGTACTGGTCCGCGACGGGACGGGGAAAACTCTGCGCTTCACGGTCACGGGCAAGGAAGCGGTCAGCAAGAAGGCGTTCCCCACCGAGAAGGTCTACGGCCCGACGAAGGACAGCACGCTGCGGCTCATCACGTGCGACGGGGAGTTCGACGCGGAGGGCCATCCGGTCGACAACCTCATCGTGTACGGCGCCCTCGACCGATAGACGGCGTGTTCGGTGCGGGAATCCGGATGGCGGCCGTCCGGACAGACTCGTGCCATCCGATGTCTACCCGTGGGTAACTGCCGCTGCTTTGATGGGTGGCACCCGGTACGCCCCCCACCAACCCGCAGGAGATTCCGTGCCGAACACCGCGTTCCGCCGTCTGACCGGCGTGGCCCTGTCCGCCACTCTCGCGTCCGTCACCCTGGCCGTGAGCACACCGCAGGCGTCGGCCGCCGAGACCCCCGCACTGCGGGTGCTCTCGTACAACGCGTTCCTCTTCAGCAAGAACCTCTACCCCAACTGGGGTCAGGACCACCGAGCGGCCGAGATCCCGAAGACCTCGTTCTTCCAGGGCAACGACGTCGTGGTGATCCAGGAGGCCTTCGACAACAGCTCCTCCGACGCGCTGCTGCGCAACGCCGCCGCCCAGTACCCGTACCAGACCCCGGTGGTCGGCCGGAGCAAGAGCGGCTGGGACGCGACGGGCGGTTCGTACGCGGCGGCGACGCCGGAGGACGGTGGCGTCACCATCCTGAGCAAGTGGCCGATCGTGCGCAAGGAGCAGTACGTCTACAAGGACGCGTGCGGCGCCGACTGGTGGTCGAACAAGGGCTTCGCGTACACGGTGCTGAACGTCAACGGCGCCCGCGTCCACGTCGTCGGCACCCACGCCCAGTCCACCGACCCCGGCTGCTCGGCGGGCGAGGCCGCCCAGATGCGCAGCCGGCAGTTCAAGGCGATGGACGCGTTCCTGGACGCGAAGAACATACCGGCCTCGGAACAGGTCGTCGTGGCGGGCGACTTCAACGTCGACGGGCACTCGGCGGAGTACGCCTCGTTCCTCTCCGACGCCGGCCTCACCGCACCGGACGCGCGGACGGGCCACCCGTACTCCTTCGACACCCGCGACAACTCCATCGCCTCCGAGCGCTACCCCGACGACCCGCGCGAGGACCTGGACCATGTCCTGCACCGCGCGGGCCACGCCAAGCCGTCGGGCTGGAAGAACGATGTGATCAAGGAGGAGAGCGCCCCCTGGACGGTGTCCAGCTGGGGCACGAGCTACACGTACACGAACCTCTCCGACCACTACCCGGTGATCGGTTCCGGCCAGTAGCCACACCTTGACGCTGCCGTCCCCTTCCGCCCCGCGCCGGAGGGGACGGCGACATCGCCCGGCTCCTGCCGATATATCGTGGCCAGCGCTTGTGTCCGGGAGCGCGAGAGGGCCGGTATGGACGAGGGTCGGGACCAGTGGATACGGGTGCCGGTCGGCGACGACGCGGCACGCTGGGCCACGCGGGTGCGCTGCCGTCGCGTGCTGCTCGTCGTCCACAACGTCACCTCGGCGACCCGTCTGCTCGACGTCCTGCCGCTGTTCCACGACGACCTCGGGGTCCAGCTCCTCGCCACCTGCACGGGGTCCTCGGCGTTCCGCTCGGGCATCGCCGACCTCCTCGCGGACACGGGGGTGCCCGTACTGCCGTGGGAACAGGCCCTCGCGACGCCGGTGGACCTGGCGATCTCGGCCAGCTTCGGCGGTGAACTCCACGCGATCCAGGGGCCGTTGGTCGTACTTTCGCACGGTATTGGCTATACCAAGAGGCTGGCAGCACCGATCGCCGAACAGCGGTTCGCAGGTGGCGGGGGCGGTGACGCCCACAGCGGCCCTCCGCCCGTCTTCGGGCTCTCGCCCGACTGGCTGCTCTCGGAGGGAACTCCCCTTGCCGACGCCCTCGTCCTCTCCCACCCGGAACAGTTCGACCGGCTGGCCGACGCCTGCCCCGAAGCACTGCCCACCGCCGTTCTCGCGGGCGACCCCTGCTTCGACCGGATGCTGGCGGCACGCCCGTACCGTGAGCGGTTCCGCAGGGCGTTCGGCGTGCGGCGCGGGCAGCGCCTCGTGCTGCTCAGCTCGACCTGGGGTCCGCAGTCGCTGCTGGGCAGCGGAGAGGATGCCGGCGACGACGTTGTGCCGGCACTGCTTCCGCAGCTCACCTCCGAGTTCCCCGCCGACGAGTACCGCATCGCCGCCGTACTCCATCCCAATGTCTGGCACGGCCACGGCCCCGGTCAGGTCAGAGCCTGGCTGGACCGGGCCAGGCGGAGTGGCCTGACCCTGATCGACCCGTTGAAGGACTGGCGGCAGGCGCTTCTCGCAGCCGACCTGGTCATCGGGGACCACGGCTCCGTCACCTATTACGCCGCCGCGCTCGGCACCCCCGTGCTGCTCGGGGCCGCGCCCCTGGACAGCCTCGACCCCGACGCCCCCATCGCCGACTTCATCCGGACCGCGCCCGGGCTGAACGCCCGGGCGGCCCTGCGCAGCCAGGTCGACGCGATGATCGAAAGCCACGTCCCGCAGCCGGGCCCGATGCGCTTCACCTCCTCCGTGCCCGGCGAGGCGGCCGTACGGCTGCGGCGCGCGTTCTACGAGCTGATGGCCGCCCCCGAGCCGTCGGGCCCCGCCCTGCTCGAACCGCTGCCGCTGCCGGCCCCGGAGCCCGCTCCCCGTACGGCTCCCCTGTGGGTGCTGACGCGTTTCCTCGCGGGCCCGGAGGTCGCCGTGACCCGGTACGCCGGTCCCACCCGGGAGCCGGCCGGGACCGGGGACGCCCACCTTGCCGTTCATGAGGACACTCGCGATCCGGGCCAACTCGGCCTGGCCGACGTCGTCTTCCGCGACGGCTCCCCGGACGACCAGCGGTTCGGCCCACCCGGTCGGTGGGGCGCCGAGGTGCTGGCCCGGCACCCGCACTGCGCGCTCGCGGCGTACGTCACGGGGCCCTCGTCCTGCGTCGTCCGGACCCGCGACGGAGCCCTGCTCCGGCTCACCGCGGGAGCGGAGGCCGACGCGGACCCGGCGGTGTACGCATCGGCGGTGCACGCCTGGCTCGCGGCGGGCGGCACCCACACCTCCCTGATCGTGGACGGTCTGACCGTCCACACGGGCAGCACCGCACACCATGTGCTGGTCGCGGCGGAAGCAGAGGAACCAGTGGCCGACGGAACCGAGAAACGCCGCAGGGCTACCCCGGCAGCCCGGCACCACCTGCACGCAAACGGCGGAGATAGTCCACGTGCTGGTCGGCGTTCTCCTCGGTCAAGACCCTGATCGCCTCATCGATCAGCGGCAGCGCGGACGCACGCTCATCGCGGACCAGCAGTATTTCGGCAAGGTCCGTAAGGGCCCGTGCGGTGTTGTACGCCTCGCCTTCCGCCCGGAAGGCCTCCAGCGCACGCTCCACGTGGCTCTGGGCTTCGTCCAGCCGCACAAGACCCAGGAGAGCCCGCCCCAGGTGACGGTCCAGCAGGGCCCGCGCGCGGGATACGTGCGCCACGCCATCGTCGTCGGAGCCAATGCCGGAAAGAACGGCGTGCGCCTCGTCGAAACAGTCGTACGCATGCTGGTGGCGCCACTGGTGGAGACGTACCAGCCCCAGGAATTCTATGGCGGACGCCAGTCCGAGCATGTGCCCCGCAGCTCGCTCATCACGCACGGCTGCCGCCGCCTGCGCACCGGCCTCATCATGGAGCTGCAACTCTCTCAAGGTATGGGAGAGCTGCGCATGGAGAGCTCCTGCGGCCCGGCTGCCCGGAGCTCGGGTGTCCGCAACCCTCGCCCCGATGCGCAGCACCGGGAGCACCACATCGTGGTGACCGGCCTTGAGCTGGAGCGGCCACAGGGCACGGCAGAGTGTCAGCACCGTGTTCCACTGCTCGCACTCCTCGGCGGTGGCTATGGCTTCGACAAGGTTGGGGAGTTCCACGGCGAGCTGTCCCAGAGCTTGGCCACGCCCACTGTAGTTCCGGGCCGCACCGCCTTCCGGCGCATCCGGCACCCGCCAGCTCTCCGGGAGCGCGGCCCTCGCTGCCGTCACCGACAAGCGCAGGTAGTACTCCATCGCACGGGTCATGGCCGCCCAACAGCCGGCAATGCCTTCCTGGTGGTACGCGACCTGTTCCGCGTGGGCGCGAACGGCCGACCGGTACCGGTAGCGTCCGTCACCCGCATGTTCCAGCAGGAGCACCTCCGCCAGCCCTTCGAGCAGCACCTCGGTCGTCCGGACGTCGAAGCTCGCGACATGCGCCGCCGCCTCGGCGTCGAAGGCGGGCCAGTCCCGCAGGGCCATGAGCCGGTACAGCCGGGCAGCTTCCGGTGCCAGCAGCCGGTAGGCCTCCGCTGCGGCCGTCCGCATGGGGTTTCCGTCGTTCGCCGCGAGGCCTGCGGTCGACGAGCGCTGAACTGGCGAGAAGGGCGGACCGGTCAGCGTGTGCGCGCCGGGGGCGAGGAGTTGGGGTACGGAAGCACGCAGCGCGCAGGGTGATCCACCGCAACGCTGCAACAAGGCAGGAAGCACCGCACGGGCCGAGCGCATGACCTGCTTGCCCACGATCTTGGTGAGCAGTCGAGCCGCATCCCGGTCGCTGAGCGGTCCGACCGGCACGGGGAGCGCGTCCAGCCCGGGGAGCGGACGCTGGGCGACAACCAGCGTGAGCACGGAAGGGGCGGATGTGAGCAGCGGGGCGATCTGGTCGGCGGACCGGGCGTGATCGAGCACGAGGAGCAGCTCGCGGTCCGCCACGACACGGCGGAAGGTTTCGATGCGATCCGCTTCGACTGGCGGTATCTGCTCGTCCTCCAGGCCGAGTTGGCGCAGGAGATAACGTAAGGCTGTCGCTACCGTGTGTGTCCCTCCCGCACTCCGTCGTCTCAGGTCCACGTAGAGCTGCCCGTCCGGGAAGCGACGCTCCGCCCGCCAGCCCCAATGCACGGCGAGGGTGCTGGTACCCATGGCATCGTCACCGTGCACGAGGGCAACCCGGGGACGTCCGTCCGCCTTGCGGGCCGCCTCGCGATCGAGCAGCTTCATCGCCCCTTCACGGTCGGTGAAGAAGTGCACGGAGGCGGGCAGCCTGGGGCGCCCGATCGTCGGCGGCGTCATCTGTACGCTCAGGACGAATGCCCTCCACAACCGGGCGGCCTCCGGATCGCTCCGGACACTGTCGTAGATGAGTCTCGCCAAGGCTTCCCGTTCCTCCAGGTCGACCGGCGCGACGACCTCCCACCTGATCAGTCGCCGCACCAGCACGCCTGCCGAGTCCCAGGCCGCCTTCCCTGCTTCACTCGCCACGCCCGAACCGATGGCGCCGAGCACCGCCATGATCGCGGCCATCGAAATGGGATCCAATATGACGCCTCCCCCTAGCAGAATGGACCGCCGCTCTTCCCCGCCCGAGTCGGCGTGGATGCTGTCAGACGGACGAACCACACTCAAGGAGTACCCGTGAATCCGCCTCCGCAGCCCTTCACCCTCACCCCGGGCGCCGCCGACTCCCCGGTCCTCCTCCACGTACCGCACGGCTCCCGCCGCATCCCCCACGACGTACGCGAGGGGATCACGTTGGACGACGACGCCCTGGAACGCGAGCTCGACCACATCACCGACGCCCACACCGCCGAACTGGCCGCGACAGCGGCGCAGATCGCCCCGGTCACCCCGTGGCGCTTCGTCAACAACCTCTCCCGGCTGGTCGTCGACCCCGAACGCTTCCCGGACGAGCGGGAGGAGATGCTCGCCGTGGGCATGGGCGCCGTCTACACCCGCACCACCCACCGCGAGCCGCTCCGCCCGCCGGAGACGGACCCGGGCCCGCTGCTGGAGGCGTACTTCCACCCGTACGCCGAGGCGATGACGGCGGCGGTCGAGGCGCGACTCGCCGCCGCGGGCCGTGCGGTGATCATCGACGTCCACTCGTACCCGACCGCGCCCCTCCCCTACGAACTCCACGGCACGGGCCCCCGCCCACCCGTCTGCCTGGGCACCGACCCGTTCCACACCCCGCCCGGGCTCCTCGCAGCGGCGGAGAAGGCGTTCGGCGGTCGCGTCGGTCGCGGCGGCATCGGACACGACACACCGTTCGCCGGTACGTACGTTCCGCTCCGGCATTACGGAACGGACCGCCGGGTCGGCGCGCTGATGATCGAGATCCGCCGCGACACGTACATGAGCGAGCCGGGCGGCCCCGCGGGGCCGGGGCTCGACATGCTGGCCGGGGCACTGGCGGAGCTGGTGGGGCTCGTCGGGCCGATGTGACCGTTCCGGCCGCCGCTACGCCTTGCGAAGCCGGCCGATGATGCCGTTGAGGTCGTCCTCGAAGATGCGGCGGTCGACGTAGTGGCCGCCGCCCCGCTCGCGCCACTCGTGGTGGATGCCCGCGCGGTCGAGGAAGCCGCGGAACTCCCGCTGGGTTTCGAGTACGCCGACCTCGTTGAACGTATCGAACCAGTTGACCGGGTCGGGGCTGGTGCCGGCGGCGAGGAAGATCCGCTTGCCCCGATAGCTCTCCAGCCGCTCGATCGGGTTGTCCGCGGTGACCCTCGCCTGGTCCCAGAACGGCGCGCCGTAGATGGTGCCGCCGCCCAGTTCGACCGCGGCGGACGAGGCATTGGCCCAGTGGGTGACCGCGCCGTTGACTCCCGCGACCGGGCCGCGCAGGCTGGCCGGGCCGGAGTGGGAGCTCACCGAGGCGAAGTGGCCCCAGTACTTGGCCGCGTACTTCAGGGCGCCGAAGCCGCCCATCGAGAAGCCGGAGACGGCGCGGCCGTCGAATTCGGCGTACGTACGGAAGTTGGCGTCGATCCACGGGATCAGCTGCTCGATGTGGAAGTGCTCCCAGTTGCGGGGGCCGACGTTGGTGCTGACCGGGTTGGAGTACCAGCCCGCGCGTCCGCCGTCGGGCATCACCACGATGATCGGCTTGCCCGCGGTGATCGCACGGATCTCCCTGCGGTCCCAGGAGATGAAGTCCTCCTCGCCGCCGTGGAGCAGATAGAGGACCGGGTAGGTGCGCCCGCTTCCGTGGTAGCCGTCGGGGAGCAGGACGTTGACGGCGGGCGCCCAGCCGATCGCGGCGGTCTCGAAGCGGTAGTACCACATGCGGGGGTCGTGCTCCATGCGGTCGACGATGTGCAGTCCGAAGCCGTCGCCGGCCGCGGCCCCCCGGGCGGCCGCGGTCGCCGATGACGCCGACGCGAGGACGCCCGCGCCACCGAGGGCCATCGCCGCGGAGACTCCTCCGACGGCCCGGAGGACGTTCCTGCGGGTGGGCGGCTGCTTGTCGTTCAACGTGATCTCCTGTCGCGAGGGTTCATGGTGCGGGTCGGTCAGCTCGTCGAGCCGGTATCAGAACCAGCTCTGAAACGCGGTGTCATTGCACGCCCAGGTGCGGAAGCCCAGGCTGCTGTCGTCGATGCACCGGCCGGTGGCCTGGTTCTGGAACCGGACCGAGCCGTCGTTCCAGACCTTGACCCACCAGCTCTGCTCCGGGCTGGAGTTGCAGGTCTGCACGGTGCGGAAGCCGTTGTCGGTGTCCTCCATGCAGCGGGCCGTGTTGACGCTCCGCAGTTGGCGCGTGCCGTCGTTCCAGGAGATGATGTTCCACTTCTGCGCGGTGCTGCCGTTGCAACTCCAGGTGCGGAAGCCGTTGTCGGTGTCGTCGATGCAGCGATTCGTGGCCTGGTTCCGGAAGGACTGGGCGTCGCCCGGGTTGGCAAGGGCCACGGCGCCGGCCGACGAGGACGCGGACGGGACGCCGGCTGCCAGGGCGGCGGGAGCCTGAACGAGGGACACGAGGGCGGCGAGGGCAACAGCCCCGCCCGCAAAGACTTTTCGCGTACTGCGCACGTCTACGCACGCTTCCTTCCCGTGGTCGAACCAACGCCCGATGCCGAAGGTTCCGCTGGTACGCAATGTATTCACCGTCCCCCGTGCCACGGCATCCGGAACGATCCGGAGTGACAGCGCGCGAAGGCCCCTGATGCGGTGCGCCCTCAGCCGATCTCCACCACCCGCGCCCACTGCGGCGGACCGGGCGGCACGTAGTCGGGGTTCTCCTCGTCGTAGGAACGCCTCCTGCGCTCACGGGGAAACAGTCCGACGACCGTCCGGCACGCCGGTTGCGCCGACGGCCACGGTGTCTGGCCGTCGGTGAGGACGACGATCGCGTCGGGCCGCGGCTGTGCCCGCAGCGCCCGGGCGAAGCCCGTACGCAGATCCGTTCCGCCTCCGCCCACCAGCGGGATGCCCTCGGCCTGGCAGAGCGGGTGGACGACCCGGGTCGCCGCGTCGCAGGCGAGGACGGTGACGAGGTCGCGGCGGCCGCCCACCGCGCGGGAGATGGCGGCGACTTCGAGGAGGGCGCTGCCCAGTTCGGCGTCGCTGACCGAGCCGGAGGTGTCGATGACGACGGAGACCCGGGGCGGTCTGCGGCGCAGGCTCGGCAGGACCACACCGGGCAGCCCGGTGGAGCGACGCGAGGGGCGGCCGTAGGTGTAGTCCTCCCCCGCTCCCGGCCCCGAGGCGGCCGAGCGTACGGCCGCGCCCAGCAACTCCCGCCAGGGCTGCGGAGGATGGAACGCCTCCTCCGCCCACCGCTTCCACCCCTTCGAGGCGTTTCCCGGCCGGCCCGTGATGCCCTGCGCCACCCGGAAACGGACCGCGTCCTGCTCGTGCGGGCTGAGCCCGTGGGCGCCGTCGGGCCCCAGCTCCCATTCCCTCTCCAGCCCGTCCGCGCCACTTCCGCAGTCCAGCCAGGCGAGGTCCTGGGTGCGCGAGCCGAGGCGGAACTGGTACAGGTAGTCCTCCATCAGCTCGCCGGGTTGCAGGTGCAGCGTCGACGGGTAGACAGCGCCCTTCGGCCGGGCCAGGCCGTCGCCGTACACGTCGTCGTTGATCTCGCAGTCGGCGGCGATGTTCATCCGCAGCCGGTCGCCCGGCCCGGTCAGCCCGCGCTGCCTGGCGACCCGGTCGCTGCGGCCGTGGTGGTCGCGCAGCAGGTGCGACACCTCGTGGACCCAGACACCTGCCAGCTCCTCCACCGGGGTCCGGGCCACGAAGGACGGCGAGACGTAGCACCGCCAGTACCGGTCGACGGCCATGGTCGGGACCTGCCGTGACTCCACGGTGTGCAGGGCGAACAGCGCGGTCGCCAGATAGGGGCGGGCGCGGGCGGCCTGCAGTCGGGCGGCGAAGAGCTTTTCCAGGTCGAGCGCGCCCGGCGCACCCAACGCTCCCGTCGTCGTCATCGTCATCCTCACCGGCCCACCGTCGCCGGGGACTTCGCCTTCGCCGCGACCCGGGCCGCCGCGCGGTCCGCGCGTCCGGACAAAGACACGACGCCCGCGAGCTGCTCGATGGCCGCCGGTACGTCCCAGTCCTCCTGGCGCAGCGCGGCGAGTGTCGTCGCGGGGACGACCACCAGGTCCGGGGCGCCGGTCTCCATCGCCCGGACGAGCAGCGCCCATGCCGCGTCCCAACGGGCCCGGTCCGGTCGGGTACGCACCACCGCGACGACCCCGTCCAGCGCGGCCTGGCGGAGATCGCCGCGCTCGGGCAGAACCGCCCCCGCCGGGTCGGCGAGGAGGTCCTCGGGGTCGGGAAGGTCCATCCGGTCCAGGCTCGCCAGCAGCTCCAGCCCCGGACCGTCCCCCACCGTGCCCCTGACCAGCAAGGACAGCACCTCCCTGGAGGATCCGGCGGCGGTCGCGAAGGCGATCAGGCCCAGGGTCATGTCCCAGCTGCGCGGGGAGGGCCACGGGCCGCCCCGGCGTGTCTCCGTACTGGGCAGCCGGTGGACGAGCGTGGGACGGGCGGAGAGCAGCCCGCACACCGCGCGCCGGGCGAAGTCCACGGCTTCGGGCAGCCTCTCGGGGTCGAGGCGGGGCAGCGTCGCGCGGGGCCAGGTACCGGCGAGTCCGCGTACGACGACCTCGTGGTCGTGGGTCCACTGGAGGTGGACGAACCGGTTGGCGAGCGGCGGGCTCAGCTCCCAGCCGTCGGCAGCCGAGGAGCGCGGGTTGGCGGCGGCCACGATGCGTACGCCGGGCGGGAGTTGGAGGGCACCGATGCGCCGCTCCAGTACGAGGCGGAGGAGCGCGGCCTGTACAGCGGGCGGTGCGGTGGACAACTCGTCGAGGAACAGCAGGCCCTTTCCGGCCCGTACGAGGCGGACGGCCCAGTCCGGCGGGGCCATCGGGACCCCCTGTTCGGCGGGGTCGTCGCCGACGATGGGCAGCCCGGAGAAGTCGGACGGCTCGTGCACGCTGGCGATGACCGTGGTGAGCGGCAGGTCCAGGGAGGCGGCGAGCTGGGTGAGGGCGGCGGTCTTGCCGATCCCCGGCTCACCCCAGAGCAGCACGGGCAGGTCGGCGGAGACCGCCAGGGTCAGCGCCTCCAGCTGGATGTCGGGGCGCGGCTCGGTCGTGGTGTCGCGGAGCAGGCTCATCAGCGCGTCGGCGACGGCGAGTTGGGAGACGGGTGCGGAGTCCGTGAGCACGGGAGTGGACGGGCTGTTCAAAGACATGGGTGATCACCTGAGGGTATGCGAGAGGGCGAATGAGCACGGGTGCGTACGGGTGTGGGTTCGTACGGGTGTGGGTGCGGGTACGTGTGGTCAGGGAGCGGGAGTCGGCGGGCCCGGGACCCAGGGTCAGCGGACGGCTGTGTGGCGCGAGCGCCGTGCCCGGCGCGGACGGGGGGCGACGATGCGGCGCGCGTCGGAGCGGTGGCGGATGGGACCGGGCCCGAGCAGGTCGGCCCGGAACAGTCCGTAGGTGATCCGCCGTTGCGCGGCGGCCTCCAGTTCGTCCCGCAGTGGACCGCTCCTCAGCACCGCTCCAGGCCCGAGCAGCCCCTCGACGACGGCCAGGGCGCCGGCGATGTCGCCGTGGTCGAGACGTTCACGGACCCCGGTGAGACAGTCCGGCCGCCGGTGCGCCTCGTCGATGGCCTGGAGGCAGGGCAGCGGAGTGCCGGTCAGGGCGACCAGCAGCTCCTCGCGGCGGATCTCGGCCGGGTCGTGGTCCAGGGGAACGAGCACCCCTTCGACCAGGCCGATCCGGTGCTGGGCCCCACGGCATTCCACGAGGCGCGGCGCTCCGGCCGGTTCGCCGTTACGGGAACGGGTCGCCGCCGGATCGGGCGGCGGCAGATCCGGCACGAGGGCCCGCGCGACCAGCGGGTGCAGCCGGCCGGCCTCGATCACCCCGGTACGGAGCAGGCCGAGATCGGGCAGCACCCAGGTGGCCGCGTCCGGCAGCACCGGCACGGTGGACGCACCCGGGTCCGGGGTCACGGCCGCGATCCGCGCGACAGCCGTGCCACCCCCACCCCCCTCCCCGGCCTCCACACGCAGGAGAAGCCGCCGCCGACCGCCCAGCCGCACGCCCACCGTTCCGCCCGGCCCCAGCCCCTCGGCCCGGAGCAGGATCGCGGCCTCCGCCGCCCAGCGGTCGACGGCGCAGCGACGGTCCGACGGCACGGCGCGCCACAGATCCGGCTCAACTTCCGTGGAGACAAAAGCGGTTGACGTTTCATCAGCACCGGAACGCATCCGCAACTCGTCAACCCTGCGCGCATCCCACAGATGCCGGTGCAGATCGAGACGGTAGCGCCGGTTCGGATGCGGGTGAGGGTGACGGCGGGCGCCCGGTTCGGCGTGCGACCCGTCCCACAGGGCGAGGCTGATCCGCTGCCCGGCGTCCGCCCAGGCGGGCGGGGTCCGGACGACCAGGTGCAAGGGGCTCGGCCCGTCGCGCCCGGGTGGGTCGTAGCGGGCCAGCGCGATCGTCAGCCCCGGGCGCAGCAGCCCATTCGGGGCGATTCTCGGCAGGTGCCAGCGCAGCAGGTCAGGAGCCAGATGGCGAAGGTCGGCCCGGATCCGGGCGGCGAGTTCCCGGCCGTGGCCGAGCGCCACGGAACGGAGCCGGAAATCGATGTCGACGCCTGCCGCGGCACACGCTCCTGCCCAGTCCCCGGCCTCACGGCGGGCGGTCGCAGTCTCGATCATCGAGGCCGGCACGGCGAACTCGCGTACACGCGGCCAGAACGACGGGAAGAAGGGGAAAGACGGGAGAGACGGGTGGAAATCCCGATCCGCGGTCGAAGTGAGCATCAGCACTCACCTTGCGCGGACGGGTCCCCCAATCTGTTCATGGAGTGAGTCATCGCGGGCAGCGTAGCTCGCCCCGACGGGATGCGCCAGGAATATTCTCGCGGCCCGAATTTCCCCACCCTGCCGTGCACTTCACCTCCTGCGGACCGGCTCACCCCTCGGTGGCCGTGGCCCTCGACCATCAGGACGCGTTCGCCGCGGGCGGCAGTCCGTCGGAGCCGGGACAGCCGAGGACGGGCCGCGCCCCGCGCAGGGGGCGGCCCGTCCTCGTACCGTCGTACCGGCGTCCGGTCAGTCGCTCAGAAGAAGACCCCGCACCGCAGCATCACGTTCGCGTACGGCCGGGCCTCCCCCGTGCGGACCACCAGGCGGGCCGTCGCCGTCAGCGCCTTGAAGTCGTCGTGCGGGACCAGTTCCAGCCAGGGGAAGTGGGTGTCGAGGAGCGCCGCGGCCGCCGGGTTGGCGTCGCGGATCTCCTCGGCGGCCGTCGCGCCCTCCACGACCAGCTCGTCCAGCAGGCCGTCCAGGACCTCGGCGAACGACGGGGTGCCGGCGCGGAAGGCCAGGTCGACGACGCGGGGGCCGGGTGGGATCGGCATACCGGCGTCGCAGATCAGGACGGTGTCGCCGTGGCCGAGTTCGGCGATGGCTCCCGCCAGATGGCGGTTGAGGATGCCCGACTTCTTCACAGCGCGTCGACCTCCTCCAGCGTCGGGAAGGACTCCTGCGCCCCCCGTGCCGTGACCGCCGCCGCGCCCACCCGCACCGCGAAGGCCGCCGCCTCCCGCAGGTCGTCGCCCCGGCCCAGCCGCCAGGCGAGGGCCGCCGTGAACGCGTCCCCGGCGCCGGTCGTGTCGACGGCCTCCACCTTCGGGCTGACGAGGTGGTCCAGGGAGTCCGTTCGGCTGTCGGCCACCAGGGCGCCGGCCGCGCCCAGGGTGATCACGACCGAGCGCGGTCCCAGCGCGAGGAGCGCCGGGGCCCACTCGTGCGGCGTCTCCCCCGCGTCCTCGCCCAGGATGTACCGCGCCTCGTGCTCGTTGACCACCAGCGGATCGCAGGCGGCCAGCACCTCCTCGGGGAGCGGGGCGGGCGGCGACGGGTTGAGGACGAAGCGGGTTTCCGGCCCCCGGCCGCGTACCGTCTCGGCCACCGTGGCCGGCGGGATCTCCAGCTGTACGGAGATGACCCGGGCGGCCGCCAGCAGCGGGGCCGCCGCCCGGACGTCTTCGGGCGTGAGGCGTCCGTTGGCGCCGGGCGAGACCACGATGCTGTTGTCGCCCGAGGGGTCGACGGTGATCAGCGCGACGCCTGTGGGTGCCCCGCCCACCAGGACGCCGTCCGTGTCCACGCCGGCCGCGCGCTGGGTCTCCAGCAGCAGCCGTCCGTGGTCGTCGTCGCCGACCCGGGCGAGCAGAGCCGTCCTGGCGCCGAGGCGGGCGGCGGCCAGCGACTGGTTGGCGCCCTTGCCGCCGGGGTGGACGGCCAGGTCGGAGCCGAGGACCGTCTCGCCGGGCGCGGGGCGGCGCTCGACGCCGATCACCAGGTCGGCGTTGGCCGACCCGACGACCAGCAGGTCGTACCGGTCGTCGGGGTCGTTGTCGTGCATGTGCGTGCTTCCTGCTTTCGTCGGTCCGGGATCACCGGAATCAACAGGCCGGTTCGCGGGACCGGTTCAGGAGAACCGGTACGCGGGCCGGGTTCAGGAGAAGTCGGCGACGTTCTCGCGGGTGACCACCTTGACCGGCACCTTCACCGTGCTTTTCACCTTCTCGTCCTTCACCGCCCTCACGGCGTTCTGTACCGCGATCTTGCCCAGTTCGGCGGGCTGTTGGGCCACCGACGCGTAGAGCGTGCCGGCCTCGACCGCCTTCAGGCCGTCCGGGGTTCCGTCGAAGCCGACGACCGAGACGGACTTTCCGGCCTTGTTGCCGAGCGCCTTGACCGCGCCGAGCGCCATCTCGTCGTTCTCGGCGAAGACTCCGGTGACGCCCGGGTGCGACTGGATGAGGTTCGTCATGACGTCCAGGCCCTTGGTGCGGTCGAAGTCCGCGGGCTGCTTGGCGACCACCTTGATGTCCGGGTACGCCTTCAGCCCCTCGGCGAAGCCGGCTCCGCGCTCGCGGCTGGCGGAGGTGCCCGCCGTGCCCTGGAGGATGACGATGCTGCCCTTGCCGCCGAGCTTGTCGGCCAGCGCGTCGGCGGCGAGCTTGCCGCCCGCCACGTTGTCCGAGGCGACGAGCGTCGCGGTGTCCGCCTTGTTGACGCCCCGGTCGGCGGCGATCACGGGGATGTCCGCCTTGTTGGCGCTGCGGACACCCGGGCCTACGGCGTCGGAGTCCACCGGGTTGACGATGATGGACGAGACTCCGGAACTGGTGAAGTTCTGGAGCTGGTTGGCCTGCTGGGAGGCGTCGTTCTGGGCGTCGGTGACGGTGAGGTCGATGCCCGCCTTCTCGGCCTCGGCCTGCGCGCCTTCCTTCATCTGTACGAAGAAGGGGTTGTTGAGCGTGGAGAGCGACATGCCGACCTTCGTCGTGCCGCCGGAGGAACCGGAGTTGAAGAAGGAGACCGCTCCGACGACGATCGCCACGCAGAGTGCCGCGCCGCCGAGTTTGAGCGCGTTCCTGCGACCGGACCCGGGTGCTCCGGGCGCGGCGCCCGCCGAGGAGGCCGCTCCCGAACCGGCCTTGCGGCGCAGCGTGTCCAGCAGGACGGCGAGCGCGATGACGACGCCGATGACGACCTGCTGCCAGAACGCCGACACGGACAGGAGGTTGAGGCCGTTGCGGAGGACGGCGAGGATGAGCGCGCCGATCAGGGTGCCGGAGGCCTTGCCGACGCCGCCGGCCAGGCTGGCGCCGCCGATGACGACGGCGGCGATGGCGTCGAGTTCGTACCCCTGGGCGGCCTGCGGTTGCGCGGAGACGAGGCGTGAGGCCAGGACGATGCCCGCGACGGCGGCGAAGAGGCCGGACAGGGCGTAGATGACGATCTTCTGGCGCTTGACGCGGAGCCCGGAGAGCCGGGCCGCCTCCTCGTTGCCGCCGATCGCGTACATCGAGCGGCCGATGAACGTACGGCCCAGGACGAGCGCGGTGATCAGGCCCATGGCGATCATCACGAGGACCGGTACGGGGAGCCAGCCGCCGAGCGTGTCGCCGAGCCGCGAGACGGACTCGGGGAAGGCGATCGGGCTGCCCTGCGAGATGACCAGCGAGAGGCCGCGGGCGATGGAGAGCATCGCCAACGTCGCGATGAACGGCGGGAGTTTGCCGTACGAGATGAGCGCGCCGTTCACGAAGCCGCAGGCGATGCCGGTGGCGATCGCGAGGACGACCGCGAGGACGACCGGCACGCCCGCCGATGTCGCCGACCAGGCGAGGACCGTCGCGGAGAGCGCGGCCACCGAGCCGACGGACAGGTCGATGCCCGCCGAGACGATGACGAAGGTGACGCCGAACGCGAGGATGGCGGTGACGGCGGCCTGGACGCCGACGTTCAGCAGGTTCTGGGTGGTGAGGAAGTCGCCGGAGAGCAGCGACATCGCCACCACCAGGACGACCAGGGCGCTGAGCGCGCCGTTGTCGAGCAGGACGCGGCGTATCACGGAGGTGCCCCCTGTGCCCGTGTCACTCTTGAGTGTCTCAGTGGCCACGGGGGCCCTCCTCTTCCTTCTTCGGTGCGGGGTGTTCGGTGGGCGCGGGTGCGTCGGTGGGCGTGTCGGCGGGGCCCTGGGTGCCGACGGCGAGGGCCATGACGGCGTCCTGGGTCGCTTCGTCCGCGGGGAGTTCCCCGGCGATCCGGCCCTGGGCCATGACCAGCACCCGGTCGCTCATGCCGAGGACCTCCGGCAGATCGCTGGAGATCATCAGGACGGCGTGGCCGGAGGCGGTCAGCTCGTTGATGAGCTGGTAGATCTCGACCTTGGCGCCGACGTCGATGCCCCGGGTGGGTTCGTCGAGGATGAGCACCCGGGTGTCGGCCAGCAGCCACTTGCCGATGACGACCTTCTGCTGGTTGCCGCCGGAGAGGGTGCGGACATGCTGGCCGAGGCCGGACATGCGGACGCCGAGCTGCTTCGCGATGCGGGCGGCGGCCGTGCGCTGGCCCTTGAGGTCCACGAGCCCGGAGCGGGTCGCGGAACGCAGGGTGACCAGGCCCAGGTTCTCCTGCACGGAGGCGTCGAGGACCAGGCCCTGGCCCTTGCGGTCCTCCGGCACAAGGCCTATTCCGGCGCCCATGGCGGCCGGGACGTCGTGCCGGGCGAGGCGTTCGCCGCGTACGTCGACGGTGCCGGCGTCGTACGGGTCGGCGCCGAAGACCGCGCGCGCCACCTCCGTACGCCCGGCGCCGACGAGTCCGGCGAGGCCGACGACCTCACCGGCGTGCACGTCGAAGCTGATGTCGTGGAAGACGCCGTCGCGGGTGAGTCCGCGTACCGAGAGCAACGCCGCGCCCGCGTCGGGGCGTTCGCGCGGGTACTGCTGCTCGATGCTGCGGCCGACCATGAGCTGGACGAGTTCGTCCTCGGGGGTGGAGGCCGGGACCTGGTCGATGCTGCGGCCGTCGCGGAGGACGGTGACGCGGTCGCCGAGTGCGGCGATCTCTTCCAGGTGGTGGGTGATGAAGACGATCCCGACGCCGTCCTCGCGGAGTTGGCGCACGATCGCGAAGAGCTTGTCGACCTCCTCGGAGGTGAGCACGGCGGTCGGCTCGTCCATGATCAGGACGCGTGCCTCCAGGCTGAGCGCCTTGGCGATCTCCACCATCTGGAGCCGGGCGATGCCCAGTTCGCGGACCTTGGCGTCGGGGCGTACGTCGACGCCGACCCGGTGCAGCAGCTTCTCCGCGTCCTGGCGCATCCGCCGGTGGTCGACGAGCCCGAAGCGGCGCGGCTGGCGGCCCAGGAAGATGTTCTCGGCGACCGTGAGGTCGGGTACGAGGTTGAACTCCTGGTATATGGTGGCGATCCCGAGCCGTTCGGCGTCCTGGGCGCCCTCGATGCGGACCTCGCGGCCCTCGGCCAGGATGCGGCCGCGGTCGGGGCGGTAGGCGCCGGAGAGCATCTTGATGAGGGTGCTCTTGCCCGCGCCGTTCTCGCCGAGCAGGACATGGACCTCGCCTCTGCGGAGGTCGAAGTCGACGTTGTCGAGCGCCACCACGCCGGGGAAGGTCTTGCGCAGACCTTCGATGCGCAGCAACTCGTCCGGCGCGGTGGCCGGTTGCTCCTCCAGTGGGGTCACCGGTCGCTCCTCTGGTTCGTTGCGGCCCCGCCGCACGAGCGGCGTACGACGAGGCGGGCGGGCAGGGTGACGGACTGCGGGGTCCGCCCTTCGATCAGATCGGCCAGCGCGCGCACGGCGGCCCGTGCCAACTCGGCGGTCGGCTGGGCGATGGCGGTGATCGGCGGATCGGTGTGGACGAACCACGGGATGTCGTCGAAGGCGGCGAGCGCGATGTCGTCGGGGACGCGCAGGCCGTGGGCCCTGATGGCGTCCAGCGCGCCGAGCGCCATCAGGTTGTCGGCCGCGAACACGACCTCGGGCGGGTCGGGCAGGGCGAGGAACCCCTCGGTGGCCCGGCGCCCGCTGGCCGCCTGGAAGTCGCCCTGCCCGATATGGGCGTCGGGCAGGGCGAGCCCGAACTCCCGCATCGCGTCCCGGAAGGCCTCGACGCGCTCGTTGCCGGTGGTGGTGGCCGCGGGCCCGGCGATGATGGCGAGCCTGCGGTGACCGAGTCCGTGCAGATGCGCGACGAGATCCCTGACCGCGCCCGTACCGTCGGCCCGGACGACGGGAACGTCGATGCCGGGGATCCAACGGTCCACGAAGACCATCGGCGTACCGCTCGGCGCGACCTCGCGCAGCACCGGGGAGCCACCGTCGGCGGGCGATACGAGAAGCCCGTCGATCCTGCGGTCGATGAGCGTGCGGATGTGGTGGTCCTGGAGCTCGGGCCGTTCGTCGGCGTTGCCGATGATGACGCTGTAGCCGAGCGCGCGGGCCTCCTCCTCGACGAAGCGGGCCAGCTCGGTGAAGTACGGGTTGAGCACATCGCTGATGACCAGCCCGAGGGTGCGGGTCTGGGCCGTGCGCAGCGAGCGGGCCACCGCGTTGGGCCGGTAGCCGAGGGCCTCGACGGCGGCGAGGACGCGCCCTCGCGCCTCCTCGCTGACGGACGGATGGCTGTTCAGCACGCGCGAGACCGTCGCGACGGACACTCCCGCCTCGGCCGCGACATCCTTGATGCCCGCCATGTCCGGACCACCTCCTTGTGGTTTCCGTACACCTCGAAACCTGGGGACGATTGGCGATGAACCGGTGAGAACCGGCGGCACGACGCCCGTGGAATCGATTACACGGATGATTGGAATCGATTACATGGCTGAAATCAAGACCCTCTCCCGTGGCCGAGACCGGATCGTGACGGGAGGGGGTGGTCAGCCTCCGGTTCGCAGGTCACCGGTTCCGCCGCTGCTCGACCTGTTGGGACCGGTAGATTCAGCGGGCACTGATCAGTAGCGGAAGCGGACGGGTGCCGCGGGGTGACAGGGGGGCGGGGCGGGGTGAGCAGCGGACGGGGTCGGGGCCGGGGTCGGGGTCGGGGGCACCACCGGGAAGCACTGCTGGAGTGCTGGCGCGCCATCGAGCTGTTCGGCCCGCCGAGCATCCCGGCGTTGCCCCGAAGGCGCTCCGCCGCACGGTCCGGGCCGAAGGACGAGTACATCGTCGACCTGACACCGCTGCCGGGACAGTCGCCGCCGCGCTTGCCGTGGGACGACCGGCATCCGGAGACCGGCGCCGGCCGGGCGACGCACGGCCGGATGTGGCGGCACGAGGTCTACTGCGGGGTCTTCGATCTGGAGCTGCTCCGTCAAGCGATGATCTCGGTGCTGCCCGCGGGGACCGATCCGGACCCCGGCGTGCCGCAGTCCGAGCTGACGCTGCAGGGCCAGAGCGCGATGTTCGCCCTGGTCCTGGACGACAAGGGGCGACCGGTCGAGGACACGTCGGTGATCTCCGCCTGCGCCTGGGCGACCGGGCGGCTCTTCGATCCGGGACCCTCCGCACCGGGCTGGCTGGACGGCTTCGAGGACCTCGACAACGCGTTCGCCACGGCGATCGACGAGCTGACCGCCGCCACGATTCGCTACGACCCCACCGCCCCTCGCCCGGATATGACGGGCGGACAGCGCCCCGGCTCCGCGCCCGGTCCGAGGGCTGCGAGCGGGGCCGGAGCCGACCGCGCGAGCTGGCAGCGGCTGCTCGGCGAGATCCTGGGCGGCGCGGCCGTCGGTGCGGTCGAGGCCCTGTTCGGCGGAGTCGTCGGAGCCGCGCTGCAGGGGGCGGCCGAACCCCTGGTGCGCCGCGCCGCCGACTGGGCAGCGTCCCGGCAGCCGGTCGGGAACCAAGGGGACCCTGGGGATCCGGAGGATGACAGCGGTGTGCCCGAACGGGGGCCGGCCGGCTCCGCGGAGACATCGGAGGCGTACGGGGGCGGCGCCGGTCCCCGCCCGCTCGAGTTCGCCGATCTGGTCGCGCTGACCGCGCAGATCGCCGACCTGTGCGGGGTGCAGCAGCATCTGCGCCCCCGGGTGATCCGGGTACGGAGCAGACTGGTCCACCGGCCCAAGGACCCGCAGACGAAGGCCGCCGCCGCGGCGCCCTTCCTGAACAGCCTGCTCCCTCCTGATCTCGCCCGGGTGGCCGAGGCCGCCGGGAAGGGGATCGGACCTGCTCTGGAGGCGTATCTGACCGAGCACGACGCTGTTCCCGTCCGCAAGCGGACGGATGTGCGCCGGGAGCGCGGAGCCGTGCTGGCCGGGGTCGATCCGGAGTTGGTTCCGTCGGGGCGGTGGCCCTCACCCGCGCAGTACCCGCTCGCCCTGAGCCAGCAGTTCGCGGTCGACCGGATGCTGGCCGACCGGGCGGGCTCCGAAGGCGGGATGTTCTCCGTGAACGGCCCGCCCGGCACGGGCAAGACGACGATGCTGCGCGACCTGGTCGCTGCTCTGGTGGTCGAGCGGGCGGCGGTGCTGGCCACGTTCGACCGGCCCGGACAGGCCTTCACCGGTCCGGCATGGCGGGGGAAGGACCGACAGGGCAAACACGCACGGTTCGTCGCGCGGCTCGACCCCCGGCTGACCGGCTTCGAGATCGTGGTCGCCTCCTCCAACAACGGCGCGGTCGAGAACATCACGGCCGAACTGCCCGGCATCGACGCGCTCGGTGAGCACTGGCGCGACGGCCCCGGTCACTTCTCCGACCTCGCCTCCGCCCTCCTCGGCGGCCGCGCGTGGGGGCTGGTGGCAGCGGTCCTCGGGAACAAGACCAACCGCAAGGAGTTCAGCGACCGCTTCTGGTGGGGCCGACTGCCGGAGAAGGAGGCCCAAGCCCGGTCGGTGGCCGGCCGGCCACCGCTGCGCGGGATGCGGGCTGTCCTGAGCGACTGGATCCCGCCGAGGACTCCGCACGGCGGACGGCGCGCCCCGGCCTCGGCCCCGGCCTCTGCGGATCGGACCGGGCCGGCCGGGCCCGCCGAGCCCGTACCGTCGTGGGCTGCCGCTGTCGCCGCGTTCCGCGCCGCCCAGGCCGAGGTCGAGCGCCTGCGCACCGAGCGCGCCCGGCTGGCCTCGGCGCTGGCGGCCGTCGAGTCCCCGTCGTCCGGACAGAGGATCGCGGACCTGGAATCCGCCGTGCGGCGCGCGGACCAGAAGGTCACCGCCGCTACGACCGTCCTCGAACAGGCCGTCGCCGCCGCCGACGGAGCCCGGAGCGCCGCCGCGGAGGCCGAGGCCCAGCACCGGGCGGCCACCGCGCACGTGCCACGGGCCCGCCAGGAGCTGGCCGCTGCCCGTGCCGACCTCTCCGCCGCCCGTGAACTGGCCGCGCATCACCGCGATGACGTCACCGCGCTCACTGCCCGCCAGGACGCTCCGCCCGTCGTCGAGAGGGGCCTGCTCGGCGGGCTGCGGCGCCTGCTCCAGAGCTCGGCCGACCGGCAGGCCGCCCAGTGGCAGCAGGAACGCACCCGGGCCGAGATCGCGCACTTGCTCGTCCAGCAGCGCACCGCCCTCGACGTCTCCGTGGCAGAGGTCGCCTCGGCCGTTCGCGCCGAGGCCCTTGCCGAGCACCGGAACACCCAGGCCGTCAGCGCCGCCGACGAAGCCGCCGCTGGCCTCACCGCCGCCCGCGCACGCCAAGAAGCCACGCGAGCCCGGCAGACCGCGGCGGACACCGCCGTGCGGCGGGCCCGGCGGGCCGCCGAAACGGCGCGTCACGACGTGCGGGCCGCCATCGACGAGCTCGACGGACAACACCGGGCGCTGCGGCAGGCGGCCCGGTCCCTGCCCTCACTGCCGCTCGGCTGGCAGCACCTCGACGAAGCAGTTCAGGAAATCGGCTCCCCCTGGTCCGACGAGACCTGGTCCACCGCGCGCAGCGACCTGTTCCTGCGCGCCCTCGACCTGCACCGCGCGTTCGTCGCCGGGGCCGCCAAGAAGGTCCACGGAAATCTCCAGGTCCTGATGGAGCTGATGGCGGGCACCAACGGGCCCCTCCCCGACGAAGAGGTCGAGCACGCCTGGCAGACCCTTTTCCTCCTGGTGCCCGTCATATCCACCACGTTCTCCTCCGTCGGCAGCATGTTCGCGCGCCTCGGGCGGGAGTCGATCGGCTGGCTGCTCGTCGACGAGGCCGGGCAGGCGACCCCGCAGGCCGCGGTCGGGGCACTGTGGCGTGCCCGCCGAGCCGTTCTGGTCGGCGACCCCCTCCAGCTGGAACCTGTCGTCACCATGCCGGCGGCTCTGCAGCGCCGGCTGCTGCGCGCCTACGGCGTCGACGAACGGTGGCTGCCCTCGGCCACGTCCGCCCAGGCCGTGGCCGACCGGACCAACCGCTACGGCACCTACCTGCCGGCCCCGGACGGCGACGAGCAGGTCTGGGTCGGGTCACCACTGCGCGTCCACCGCCGCTGCGAGGAGCCGATGTTCACCGTCAGCAATGACGTCGCGTACGACGGCCTCATGGTCTACGGCACCGCATCACAGGCGTTCCCCGACAGGGAACACGATGGACTGCTGCCCAGCCGCTGGCTCAACACCGACGACCCCACCCGCCCGGCCGACGCCCCGTGGGGCGAACGCGATGGCCGTGCCTTCGCGTTCGTCCTCGATCTCCTGGACCGACACGGCGTCGGCGTCGAGCGCATCCGCGTCATCGCCCCCTTCCGGGCCCTCGTCGCCGAGTGCAAGAAGATCTGCCGCGGCCGTACGGGCTGGACGGCGGACCTTCTGGAGGAACGCTGCGCCACCGTCCACCGAGCGCAGGGCAAGGAAGCCGACGTGGTCATCCTCGTGCTCGGCGGAGGACGCCCCGGGGCCCGCGAGTGGGCGGCCGGCACACCGCATCTGCTCAACGTCGCCGCGAGCCGCGCCAAGCGCCGCCTCTACGTCGTCGGGGAGCGCGGCTTGTGGGCCCCCCTCCCCCATTTCGACGTCCTCGCCGCTGAACTGGCGGAATTCGACCACCTTCGTGACCGGGCGACCTGGCCACCGGACGGCGAATGACCGGCACCGGCACCTCGCGCGGGCCGGCCCGCTCGCCGGTTGTCAGCGGCTCGCGGACGGCATCGTCGGTGAAGTGAGTACGGGGTCGCGCCCGGCTGAGTCATCCGCCTCAGTCCCGGCGACGGGTCACCGGTGAGGATCGAGGCATGGACCCCCGCGCATATGACGCCCTCTACCGGCCGGCCCGGATCGCGCCTCCGCCCCGACACCTCGGCGTGGTGCTGCTCTCCGCGGTGCTGTGGCTGCTCACCGCGGTGTCGGCCTCCTGGCTGTGCTTCCTGGTCGGGATGACAGCGCTGTGGAGCGCGGCGGCGGGCGTGCCGGTCGGCGGCTTGCTGCTGTGCAGCTCGGCGGTCCTGTGCGGTGGCGCGGGCATGTTCGTCGCGGTCTGCCGGGCACCGGCGGTGCGGCGCATGTCCGGTGACGGACGCAGCCTCCTGCTGGGAGCGCTGGCCTGCCCGGTCCCCCTGGTCCTGGCGACGGGCGTGTGGTTCTCCTTCGGGTGACCGATTCCGCCGCGCGCCCGGCCCCGGCCCACGCCGCCGGACCGGGCAAAGCAAAAGACCCCACGTGAAGTGGGGTCTTGCTGGTGTCCGAGGGGGGACTTGAACCCCCACGCCCGATAAAGGGCACTAGCACCTCAAGCTAGCGCGTCTGCCATTCCGCCACCCGGACAAGGTGTCTGTCGTTCGCGGTGTGTTCCCCGCGGCGACATGGAAAACAATACCAGGGGTTCGGAGTGCGTTTCACCTGCGTATCCGGCGCATATCTGGTGGTCAGTGCGGTGCGGCGTGCCGATGCGACCTCGGCCTCCCCGGTCCGTGGAGCTCCCGGGGCTACCTTCGCGTCCATGAGTGATCGCGGCTACCGCCGGCCCCGTCCGCTGTCCCCTCTGCGTGAGCATCTGCGTGACACGTTCTGGTTCGCCCCGACCATGGGGTTCGTCTGCGTGTTCGTGCTGTGGTTGATCGCCACCGAGCTGGACGACGCGATCGTCGGGCTGTTCCGGCGGGAGGAGGCGTACGACGAGCTCAGTCAGCTCATCGCGTTCTCCCAGGACGCGAAGACGATCGTCACCACGATCAGCTCCGCGATGATGACCTTCATCGGTGTCGTGTTCAGCATCTCGCTGGTCGCGGTGCAGATGGCCAGCGGCCAGCTGACGCCCCGGGTGGTGCGGATCTTCGTCAGGAGCCGGATCAGCAAGCTCACGCTGACGGTGTTCCTGGCGACGTTCCTCTTCTCGCTGCTCGTCCTCTCCTCGTACGAGAGCGAGACCGACCCGCGCCTGGTGGTCTCGGTCCCGCTGGTGCAGAGCCTGCTCATCCTGGTGCTGCTCGGGCTGAGTCTGCTGCTCTTCGTCGTCTATGTGAGCGCGACGCTGCGGCTGATGCAGGTGGGGCCGGTCGTCGACAAGATCGCGCGGGACTCGTTCCGGGTGCTGGGCAGAATGCCGAGAGGCCCGCGCGGCGAGGACGATCCGGGGCCGGAGACCGCTCGGGTGACGCACGAGGGGCGGGCCGGGGTGCTGCGGGATGTGAACACCGCCCGGCTGGTCCGGGCCGCGCGGCGGCAGGACGTCGTGCTGCGGCTCATCCCGCGGATCGGCGACTTCGTGGTGCCGGGGACGCCGGTCCTCGCCGTCCACGGCGGGTCCGTGCCGCCCCGGCACCGGCTCCGGTACTCGGTGTCCGTCTCGGTGGAGCGCACCCTGCACCAGGATCTGGCGTTCGGGCTGCGGCAGCTCACGGACATCGCGCTGCGGGCCCTGTCGACGTCCGTGAACGATCCGACCACCGCCGTGCAGTGCCTGGACCGGATCGTGCAGTTCCTCGCGGCGGTGGCGCGTCTGCCGCTCGGTACCGTCCACCACCGGGACCGGGCCGGGCGGGTGCGTCTCGTGCAGGACGGTCCGGGGTGGGACGACCTGGTCGACCTCGCCTTCGAGGAGATCCGCTGGTGTGTCGCCGGGAGCCCCCAGGTGACGCGCCGGCTCATGGCCGGCCTCGACGACCTGCTGCTGCTCGCCCCGGAGGACCGGAAGCAGTCACTGGTCAGGCATCGTGAGCTGCTCGTGCAGACCGTGGAGCGGAACGTACCGGTGGCCGCCGACCGGGAGTTCGCCCTGCTTCCGGACCGGCAGGGCATCGGGTAGCGGCAGCGGCGCGGTGAGCAGGGCGGCGGCCGGGCCCGCCGGAGCGTCTCCGGCGGGCCCGGCCGCGTACCCCGGTCGCCGCGGCGACCCTCGCGTCAGTCGCCGCAGCGGCCCTCGCGCAGGGAGTGCAGGTGCTCGCTCGACTTGCGGGCGAAGGCGAGCGACTCGACCGGGTTGTCGTGCTCGGTCTGCCAGTGGTGGTAGGTCCGGCCCTGGTGGGTCCGGTGCGTGACCTTGGACAGGAACGTCTTGTAGTCGATGTCCCCGTCTCCGACGTCCGACATGCGGTAGCCGTCGCGCGTCGTCTCGTCGCGGACGCCGTCCTTGACGTGGAACAGCGGGTAGCGGTTCGGGTGCTTCAGGACGTACTTCAGCGGGTCGAGGGGGGCCGGACTGCCGTCCGCGCGCTTGCTGAAGCGGAACTGGGCGCAGAACGCCCAGTAGATGTCCATCTCCAGGTAGACGAGGTCCGGGTCGGTCTCTTCGAGCAGCACGTCGTAGAGGCGGACGCGCGGCTTGTCGGTCGCGAAGGAGAACTCCTCGGCGTGGTTGTGCTGGTAGAACTTCATGCCGCGCTTACGGGCGGCCGCCCCGTACGTGTTGAAGTCCTCGGCCGCCCGCTTCCAGCCGTCGACCGTGTCGCCGTAGCGGAACGGGCCCGAGGCCGTGCCGATGTGCTTGAGGCCGAGCGCCTGGGCGTCGTCCAGGACCTTCTCCAGGTTCTGGGCGAAGGTGTAGGCGCCGGGGTTGTTGTCGTCGTAGTAGCCGACGTGGCTGCCGATCGGGTTGAGGCCGTGGTCGCGGGCCAGCCGCTTGAGCTGGGCGAGCGTGATGGCGCCGGCCGAGCCCTGGGTGTAGCCGGCGAACTCGATCTCGTCGTAGCCGTACTTCTCCAGTTCGGCGAAGACGGGGGCGAAGCCGAGGGTGGAGACCTGGTCGCGGAGGCTGTAGAGCTGGATGCCGAGGCGGCCGGGCGGCAGGACGGGCTTGCCCTTGCCGTGCCCGTGCCCGTGCCCGTGGTCATGTCCGTGGCCGTGGCCCTTGCCGTGTCCCTGGCCGCGGTCGCGGCTGTCGGCCTGGGCGCTCGCCGTGCCGATGATCGTGGCGGCGGTGGCTCCGGCGGCGACACCGAGGATGTTGCGGCGGCTCAGTCTGCGGGCGAGTTCGGTGTCCTTGGAGGTGCGGCTCATGTTCGCGTGACTCCCTTGGGTGACATGGGTGACGTGGGGTGAGCAGTGCAGTGCCGGGGCGTTGTCAGTGCAGTCCGGCAAGCTGGAGGAGCAGGGACTTCACCTCGGTGGCCCTGACCCGGTCGGTGAACGCGTGGGGGGTGGAGCAGAGGATGAGCGGACCTTCGTCGTCGCTCTCGGGGAGGCGGCCGTGGCTGCCGCGAATTGGTGAGGGGTCCAGGGGGACGACCGCCATGCGGTAGCGCAGGCCGAGCTTCTTGCGGGCGACCGCCGAGACGGCCTTGACCCGGACGTAGGGGTCCTGGGGGTCCATGAAGAGCTCGACGGGGTCGTAGCCGGGCTTGCGGTGGATCTCGACGAGCTGGGCGAAGTCGGGGGCGCGGGCGTCGTCGAGCCAGTAGTAGTACGTGAACCAGGCGTCCTTCTCCGCGACGGCGACCAGTTCGCCGGAGCGGGGGTGGTCCAGGTGGTGCGCCTTCTTGCCCTCGTCGTCGAGCAGCTGCTCGATGCCCGGCAGGTCCGCGAGGGCCGCCCGGGTCGCTGCCAGGTCCTCGGGGCGGCGTACGTAGATGTGGGCGAGCTGGTGGTCGGCGACGGCGAAGGCGCGTGAGGCCATCGGGTCCAGGTATTCCATGCCGTCCTGGGTGTGGACCTCCAGCAGGCCCGCCCGACGCAGGGCGCGGTTGATGTCGATGGGGCGGTCGACGCGGGTGATGCCGTATTCGGAGAGGGCGACGACGGTACGCCCCTCGGCCCGGGCGTCGGCCAGCAGCGGGGCCATGGCCCGGTCGAGGTCGGTGGCGGCCCGGTGGGAGCGGGGGTCGTCGGGGCCGTAGCGCTGGAGGTCGTAGTCGAGGTGGGGCAGGTAGCAGAGGGCGAGGTCGGGGGTGCGGGTGGCGATGATGTGCCGGGTGGCGTCGATGATCCACTGGGAGGAGACGAGGTCGGCGCCGGGGCCCCAGAAGTGGAAGAGGGGGAACGTGCCGAGTTTGTCGGTCAGTTCGTCGTGCAGGGCGGGGGGCCGGGTGTAGCAGTCGGGTTCCTTTCGGCCGTCGGCGTAGTAGACGGGGCGCGGGGTGACGGTCCAGTCGGTGTCGGCGCCCATCGCGTACCACCAGCAGATGTTGGCGACGGTGTAGCCGGGGTGGGCGCGGCGGGCCGCGTCCCAGAGTTTGTCGCCCTCGACGAGCCCGTTGTGCTGGCGCCAGAGCAGGACGTCGCCGAGTTCGCGGAAGTACCAGCCGTTGGCGACGATGCCGTGTTCGGCGGGCGTGGCGCCGGTGAGGAAGGTCGACTGGGCGGCGCAGGTGACGGCGGGCAGCACGGTGGAGAGCGGCGCCTGTGCGCCCTGCTCGCCCAGGGCCCGGAGGTTCGGCATATGGGCCAGGAGCTGGGGGGTGAGGCCGACGACGTCGAGGACGAGGAGCGGGGTGGGGCCGCCGGACTCCTGTGCGGTTTCCGTGCCGGGTTCGGGCGCGCTCATGGCAGTTCCTTGAGGCCGAGGTCGACCAGGAGGTCGCGGGCGAGGGTGAGTTCAGCGGCGATGCCGTCGGCGAGCTGGGTGCGGGTGCGGGGCCGCAGTTCGGCCGGCAGCGCCTGCCAGGTGTACGTCTCGACCTCCAGGTGCCGGGTCAGCGGCGCGGGTCCGCCGACGAGCCGCGCGAGCGTGTCGCGGAGCACGGGCAGGGTCGAGGTCAGCGGGGGCGCGGGGGGCGCGTGCAGCGGTACGTGGAAGTGGGCGCGCCAGGGGGTGGAGTCGGGGAGTGCCCGGCCGGTGACGGCCTCGTCGAGGTCGTCGGTGCCGCGCAGCCCGGCGGCGGTGCTGGTGCGGGTCTGGTGCAGGAAGCGTGGTTCGGCGAACGCGGCGAGTGCGGAGCGGACCTCGGGCAGGTGGGGGTGGTCGGCGTGCAGGGCGGCGGAGAGCTGCGACTTCACGACGCGTACGCCGGCGGCGGCCAGGGCGCCGAGCGCGGTCCCGGGGTCCTCGAAGGAGGTGGCGAGGTGGCAGGTGTCGACGCAGATGCCGATGCGGTCGTGCCCGACGTCGGTGAGCGGGGCGATGGCGTCGGCGGTGGTCTCCACCGTGCAGCCCGGTTCCGGTTCGAGGCCGATACGGATGGACTTGCCCGTCATCTCGGCCAGGGCGTCGAGGCGCTGGGCGAGCGTGGTGAGGGCGGCTCGTGCGGTGCGGGCGGCCTCGGGGTCGCCGTCGTAGGGGGTGCGCCAGGCGAGCGGCAGGGTGGAGATGGTGCCCTCGGTGACGTCGTCCGGGAGCAGGGTGGCCAGGAGGCGGGCGAGGTCGGTGGTGTGGGCGAGCCGGTCGGGTTCGGTCCAGTCCGGCCGGTAGACCCGGTATTTGACCTCGTCGGCGCCGAAACCTTCGTACGGGAAGCCGTTGAGGGTGACCACTTCGAGGCCGCGGCTGTCGAGTTCGGCGCGCAGGGCGCGGAGTTCGGCGGGGTCGTTGATCAGGGCGCGGGCGGCGTCCCGGGCCAGCCAGAGGCCGATGCCGAGGCGGTCCCGGCCGAGTCGGCGGCGGACGGGTTCGCAGTGGTCGCGGAGCTGGGCGCGGACGCCGTCCAGGGTTTCGGCGGGGTGGACGTTGGTGCAGTAGGCGAGGTGGACGGTGGAGCCGTCCGGGTGGCGGAAGCGCATGGCCGCCTCACTCCCCGCCGCGCAGGATGGAGTTGCCCTCGTGGAGTGGATCGGGGGCCGGGACGTCCAGCTGGAGGCGGCCGCTCTGGCCGTAGAAGGCGACGGGGTTGCGCCACAGGACCTGGTCGACGTCGTCCTCGGTGAAGCCGGCCTTCAGCATGGCGTCGGCGACCTTGCGGGTCTTGAGGGGATCGCTCTTTCCCCAGTCGGCGGCCGAGTTGACGAGGATCTTCTCGGTGCCGTGGTTCTGGAGGATGGTGACCATGCGGTCCTCGTCCATCTTGGTGTCCGGGTAGATGGAGAACCCGGCCCAGCAGCCGCTGTCGGTGGCGGCCTTCACGGTCGTCTCGTTGAGGTGGTCGAGCAGGACGAACTCCGGGGGGAGGTTCGATTCGCGGATGACGTCGATGGTGCGGTGGAGACCGGCGAGCTTGTCGCGGTGCGGGGTGTGGACGAGGGCGGGCAGGCCGTGGTCGGCGGCGAGCTGGAGCTGGGCGGCCAGCGCGTGGTCCTCGGCCGGGGTCATGGAGTCGTAGCCGATCTCGCCGACGGCGACGACGGAGTCCTTGACGAGATAGCGGGGCAGCGCGTCCAGGACGGGGGTGCAGCGGGGGTCGTTCGCCTCCTTGGGGTTGAGGGCGAGCGTGCAGTGGTGGGCGATGCCGTACTGCGAGGCGCGGAAGGGCTCCCAGCCGAGGAGTGCGTCGAAGTAGTCGAAGAAGCTGGCGGGCGAGGTGCGGGGCTGGCCGAGCCAGAAGGAGGGCTCGACGAGCGCGCGGACGCCCGCGTCGTACATCGCCTGATAGTCGTCGGTGGTGCGGGAGGTCATGTGGATGTGGGGGTCGAAGATGCGCATCAGGACTCCTCCGTGGGGGCGGGGGCTGCGGGAGCTGCGGTCGGCGGGGCCGGGTGGCCTTTCTCGTCGGCCGGGGCGGTGAGGGCGAGGACCGTGCGCAGGTCTTCGGGTACGGTGCGGCCGGCGGCGGTGCGTTCGGCGGCGAAGTCGCCGAGCATGCGGGCGAGTTCGGCGTCGCCGCGGGCCCGGTCGGCGATCCGGGCGACGGCCGCGACCGGCACTTCGGTGAACAGGCACTTCAGTACGGCGTGCCGCCAGGCGTGTGTGTCGAGGTGCTCGGCGGCGTAGGGGCCGACGGCGGCGGCGACCAGCCGGGTGTCGTTGGTGCGCAGGGCGTCCTCGACGAGCGGGAGAGCGGTGTCGCCGAGGTCGAGGAGGTGCAGGGTGAGGAGGACGGCGCGGCGTTCGGCGGCGGTGCCCTGTTGGTAGAGCCGGGTGACGGAGGGCAGTGCGGCGCGGGCCTCGACGAGCAGGAGGGAGCGTACGGAGTCGGCGTGATCGAGGCCGCAGTGCCGGCCCGCGGCGGCGTAGCGCAGCTCCCACGGCGGGGAGGCGTAGGGGCTCGTCTCCGGGCCGGGGGCGTCGGGCGTGGCTTCGGTACGGGCCGCCGCGTCGTGGGCTGCCTCGGCGAGGGCCTCGTCCAGCCAGGCGCGGGCGGCCCCGCCGAGTTCGGCGTCCAGTTCCTTGCGGGACTTCAGCACGGGGCGGCTCCCTTGGTCGCGGTACCGCGTGTCATGGCGTCGTGCAGGAAGTCGATGGACGCGCGGGCCAGTTCGGGGCCCGCGTGGGAGTGGCGGGGCAGTTCGACGACGGTGAGGCCCCGGTAGTCCGAGGCGGCCAGGGCGGCGAGCACGGGCGGGAAGTCGATCTCCCCGTCGCCGAACGGGAGGTGTTCGTGGACTCCGCGCCGCATGTCCTCGATCTGGACGTGCCGGAGCCAGGGTGCGGAGTCCTTGATGCACTCCGCCGGCGAGGCCTCCTCCAGGCACTGGCAGTGGCCGATGTCGAGAGTGAGGCCGAGCGGACCCGGGTCGCCGAGCAGGCCGCGCAGATGGTGGAAGTCGGCGAGGGTGGCGAGGAGGTGACCGGGTTCGGGCTCGATGGCGACGGGAACGCCGGACCGGTCCGCGGCTTCGAGGACGGGCGCGAGCGCTTCGGTGAGCCGTTTCCACGCGGTGTCCGTCGAGGCGCCGGGCGGGGTGATGCCGCTGAAGCAGTGGACGGCGTGCGCACCGAGTTCGGCGGCCACGTCGACGGCCCGGACGAGCAGCGCGGTGCGGGCGGCGCGGGCGTCGGGGTCCGGGTCGAGGAGGGAGGGGCCGTGCTTGCGGCGCGGGTCGAGGACATAGCGGGCGCCGGTCTCCACGGTGACCCGGAGCCCGAGGGAGGTGAGTCTGCGGCGGACCTGGCGGGTGCGTTCGGCGAGGTCCGGGGCCATGGGGTCCAGGTGCATGTGGTCGAGGGTCAGGCCGACGCCCTCGTAGCCGAGGTCGGCGAGCAGGCCGAGGGCGTCGTCGAGGCGGAGGTCGGTGAGCCCGTTGGTGCCGTATCCGAGGTGGAGGGTCATGTGAGGCTCACCTTCCGGGCGAGGCTGCGGGCGAGGGGGACGAGCCCCATGACGGCGAGTCCGGTGACGGGCGCGCCGGCGCGGGCGGCGAGCGCGGCCTGGAGCGGGATCATGGCCCGGATGCCCCCGCCGACCGCCCGCTGGGTGAGCGGCGGGGACGGGTTCAGCGCGGCGTGCAGGAGGGGTGGCCCGGCGGTACGGAGGTAGGCGCCGGTGAGCGCGATGACGAGGAGCCGGAGGGGGTCGGTGGCCCAGCCGGGGATGCCCCGCCCGGGGATGCCCCGCCCGAACAGGTCTTGCCCGAAGAGGTCTTGCCCTGGGGTGTCGCCGGGCTGTGGGCCCGCACCGCGGGCGGTGGCCCGGTTGGAACGCTCTCCGCCTCCCAGCACCGCTGCCGCGAGTGCCGTCGTGGTCGCCAGCACCGCGAGCGGGACGCCCGTGGAACCGCCCTGCGCCTCGTGGCGCGATACGGCGGTGACGCCGTAGGTGTGGGCCCCGAGCACCAAGGCGGCGGGCAGCGCGGGCAGGGCTGCCGTCAGCGTGCCCGGCGCCGGCGCCGGCGCCACTGCCGCTGTCGCGGCCGCCGTCGCCCCGGCAACGTTGTCGGACGGCCCTCCGCCACCCGGCGTACCGGCCCCCGGCGCCGTGGCCGTGGCCGTCGCGCCCAGCAGGAGGTCCAGCGAGCGGGCCGCCGCCATGGCCGCCGGGCCCGCCTTCGTGTGCTTCAGGTGCAGGTCGTAGGCCCAGACCGTGGCGGCCAGGGCCGTGGCCACGGTCAGCGCGGGGCGGCCGGCCCGGGCCGCCAGGGCGAGGCCCGTCGCGGTCAGGACCCCGGCCGCGCCCAGGGCCGCCGCCGGGCTGATACGGCCCGAGGGGATCGGGCGGTGCGGGCGGTCGACGGCGTCCTCGTCGCGGTCGGCCCAGTCGTTGAGGGCCATCCCGGCCTCGTACAGGCAGAGCGACGCGCCCATGGCCAGGGCGGTGCCCCGGCCGGGGCGGCGGCCCACCGCCGCCGCGCCCGCCAGCGCGTCCCCGGGCACGGAGAACAGGGCGGAGACGCGGAGGAGTTCCGCCCAGGCCCGCAGGCGTTCCCGGGGCGTGCCCCGGCCGCTGCCCCGGTCGGGGGCCGCGTGGGGCCGGCTCTCGCCGGTGTCCTCGCCCTGTTCTCCGGTCCGGCCCGTGGGGGGCGGTCCGGGCCTGTCCGGTGCGGGCGCAGTCCCACCCGCACCGGACAGGCGGTCATCGGTCACGGCAGCCGACGGGCCGCCGTGTGCAAAACCGTTCCGCCGCCCGGCCGGGAGCAGCGACAGGGCCGCCACCAGCGCGGCCGGAACGGCTCGCCCTCGCCGCCTCACGCCTGGGCCCGCAGCCGCTCGGCGAAGGAGAGCAGGGTGGCGTACTGCTCGGCGAGCGCCGCCGAGGTGCCGCCGTCCGGGTCCTTGAAGTAGAAGCCCAGCTCCGGCAGCGGGCCACTGATCCCGGCCTCGTGGGCGCGGGCGAGCAGCCGGGCCAGGTCCAGGACCAGCGGGGCCGCGAGGGCCGAGTCGCAGCCCTGCCAGATGGTCTGGAGGATCATGCGGGAGCCGAGGAAGCCGTCGAAGGCGATGTGGTCCCAGGCGGTCTTCCAGTCCCCCATCGCGGGCACGTCGTCGATGTGCACCTCGCCCTCGGGCGCGGTGCCGAAGGTGTCGGCCAGGACGCGTTCCTTCCCGGCGTTCTTCGCGGCGGCGGCCGCCGGATCGGCCAGCGCCGCCCCGTCCCCGCCGCCCAGCAGGTTCGACCCGGACCACGCCCGTACGGCGAGGGCCCGCTGGAGGAACATCGGGGCGAGCACGGAACGGAGCAGCGTCTGGCCGGTCTTGCCGTCGCGTCCCGCGTGGGGAAGTCCGCTGGAGGCGACGGTGTCGGTGAGCGCGGGGGTGCGCAGTCCGGTGGAGGGGGTGAAGTTGGCGTAGGCGCAGCCGGCGCGCAGGGCGGCGGCCGCGTAGAGCGAGCTGGCGGGCAGCCGGGTGTCGTCGGGGCCGGGCGCGGGTTCGGTGGAGGCGACGTTGACGACGACGACGCGGGCCAGGTCGTGGCGGTGGGCGAAGTCGGTGAGGTCGGCGGCGAACGCGGCGATGAGTTCCTGGTCGCTGCGGGTGTCGCCGGGGAGCGGTCCGCCGGGGCGGATCTCGGCGTCGGCGGCGTCGAGTTCGGCGCGTACGGCGGAGGGCAGTCCGTGCGGCAGCACACCGCCGTCGGCCAGCGCCTCGGCCCGCTTGGACAGCGGGCAGTCGAGGGTGTCGTGGCCGCCGAAGACCAGGTCGGTCAGGGCGGGCAGACCGGCGTCGGCGAAGGGGGGCGTCTCGGTGACCATGCCGGTCGGCGGGTGCAGGCCCGCGGCGATGGCGGCGCAGCCCGCGGTGGCGGTGGTCGCCACCGAGCCGCGCGCTCCGATGAACCAGACGCCGGTTCGGCCCGCGACCTCCGCACGGTCCGCGGCACCGGCGAGGCCCATGGCCTCCGCGAGGCCGGAAGCCTCCGAAGGGCTCGGGGTGTCGGTTCGGCCTGGGGCGTCGGTTCGGCCTTCACGATCGGCGTGTGCGGTCACGGGCTGCCTCCCTGGGGGGATGTCGGGGTGGTGGACGACGGGCGGGGGAAGGTGCGTGCTTCCCCCGCCCGTCGTCGGCAGAGGCGGCCGCCCTACTTCGAGGGCAGCTCCTTCAGTTGGATGTTGCGGAAGGACACCTGGTCGTCGGCTCCGTGGTTCTGGAGGCCGATGTAGCCGTCCTTCAGGCTGCGGGCCGGGTCGGTGTTGGTGAAGTCGTTGATCTTCGCTCCGTTGAGGAAGACCTGCAGACGTTCACCCTGGACCTTGATCTCGTAGCTGTTCCACTGTCCCGGCGGCCGCAGGACGCGGTCGCGGGCCTTGATGTTGGCGGACTTGAAGGTGTAGACGGCGCCGGTGGTGCGGTCGGCGGCGTCGGTGGCGTCGATCTGGATCTCGTACCCGTTGTTGACCGCCGACCAGGGGTCGTCGGACTCCGGGAAGCCCACGAAGACACCGGAGTTGTCGTCGCCGGCCATCTTCCAGTCGAGCTTGAGCGAGTACGCCTTCAGTTCCTTGGCCTGGTAGGTGAGCAGGCCCATGCCGCCCTCGGAGTGCAGGGCGCCGTCACTGATGGAGAACTTCCCCGGGCCCGCCTGCTTCCATCCCTCCAGCGTCTTGCCGTTGAAGATGGGCCGGTAGTCCTTCATCGGCTTGCAGTCGGCCTTGACCTGGCCGGTGGCATAGCGCAGGCCGCCCAGGACGTGGCTGCGGAAGGCCGGTTCGGCGTAGGACTCCTTGGTGTGGCCGAGGCCGGTGTAGAAGGAGCGGCCGCCCTCGTAGGTCTGGCACCAGGAGATCGGGTGATCGCCCTTCATGTTGCCGCCGGTGTAGGTGGTCTCGTCGAGGGTGGCCAGCACCTTGGCCTTGTCCCGGGGGTTGGTGCGGTAGTTGTACCACTCGTCGGTGCGCTCCCACTCCTCGTCCAGGTGCGCGGTGGCCGGATGGTCGTGGTCCTCGACGCGGACGGTGGCGGGCTGGATCTGCGGGTGGGAGTCGAAGTAGGCGCCGACGAGGCCGCCGTAGAACTCCCAGTCGTACTCGGTGTCGGCGGCCGCGTGGATGCCGACGTAACCGCCGCCGGTGGCCACGTAGTTCTCGAACGCCTTCTGCTGCTCGGCGTTGAGGACGTCACCGGTGGTGGAGAGGAACGCGACGGCGTCGTAGCGGGCCAGGTTGCTGGTGGTGAACTGGGCGGCGGACTCGGTGGAGTCGACCGTGATGTTGGTGTCCTTGCCGATCTCCTTCAGGGCGGCGATGCCGTCCGGGATGGAGTCGTGGCGGAAACCGGCGGTCTTGGAGAAGACCAGGACGCGCTTGGCGGTCTTGTCGACCGGGGTGTTGGACAGCTCGAAGTCGTCGATGTCGTAGAGGGCTCCGTCGCCGCCCTTGAAGACGAGGAAGAGCTCGGTCTGCTTCTTGGGCGCTCCGCGCAGCGGGATGTCGATGTCCTGGAAGGTGTCCCAGCTGCCGGTCACCGGCACCGGGCCGGAGCCGAGGATCTTGCCGGTGGGCGATCCGGTGCGCACTTCGAGGAAGCCGCCGGCGCCGGCCGAGGAGATCCGGGCGGTGAGCTTGGTGGTGTTGCCGAGGACGTAGGTCTTGAAGGAGATCCAGTCGTCGTTGTGGATGTCGCCGACCGTCTTGCCGCCGTGCGCACTGGACTTGCTCGGCGTGGTGACGCCGGAGGAGTCGTCGAAGTGCTCGGCCTGGCGGTGCCTGGGCTGGAGCCGGGAGGTGTCCTTGCCGGTCAGCTTGGCCTGGCCGCCACCGCCGTTGTCGGTGTACGAGGCCGAAATGCCGCCGTAGATGTTGGCGTTGGGGTCGTGTCCGCCTTCCATGGCGGTCTTGATGGTGCCCTCGCAGCCGTGCTCGGTGGTGATGTCGTGGCCGTGGCTGTCATGGCCCAGGGTGAACTTGACCTCGACCTTGGTGCAGTCGATGGTGCCGTCCTCCGGGTCGCTGACGTTCACCTTGAACGGCACGGAGTCACCGAACTCGAAGAGCTGCCCGTCCTCGGGGAGCACCAGCTCCACGGTCGGGGCGGTGTTGCCAACGGTGACGTGGACGCTGGCGGAGCCGGTGCGGCCGGTCGGGTCCTCGGCGGTGAGGGTGGCGGTGTAGGTGCCGTTCTTCTTGTACGTGTACGTGGGGTTGGCGGCGGTGGAGGTGCCGCCGTCACCGAAGTCCCAGGAGTAGGTCAGCGGGTCGTCGTCGCCGTCCGCCGTGCCGGCCGAGGAGAACTTCACCTTCAGCGGCGCGGTGCCCGAGGTCTTGTTCGCCGAGGCCTCGGCGATGGGCGAGCGGCCTCCGGTGGCGTTCTCGATGCGGTAGAGCGCGGAGTTCTCGTCGCCGCCGAACCAGGCGAGGCCGTAGTCGAGGACGTACAGCGCCCCGTCCGGGCCGAAGGCCATGTCCATGACCTGGGTGCCGGACCACGGCACGTCGTTGATGGACTGGACGCCGCCGTCGGCGTCCTGCTCGATGCGCTTGATCCACTGGCGGCCGAACTCACCGGCGAAGAAGTCGCCGTCGTAGGCCTCGGGGAACTTCACCGGGGAGTCGAGGTCCGCGTCGTAGCGGTAGACGGGTCCGCCCATCGGGGACTCGGAGCCGGTGCCGAACTCGGGCACCGAGCCGCCGTCGTACGGAATCCACGCGGCCTCGGCCGGCGGCAGGTCGACGAGTCCGGTGTTGTGCGGCGACTCGTTCTTCGGGGCGGCGCAGTCGAAGGCGGCGCCGGAGGTCTTGGTGGCGAAGTCGTAGTCGATGTACGGCTCGTTGTCACCGACGCAGAAGGGCCAGCCGAAGTTGGCGGCCTTCGTCACCCGGGCGAACTCGACCTTGCCGGCCGGTCCGCGCTTGGGGTCGGCCGCGCCCGCGTCGGGGCCGTAGTCGCCGACGTACACGGTGCCGGTGGCCTGGTCGACGGAGAAGCGGAAGGGGTTGCGGAAACCCATCGCGTAGATCTCGGGGCGGGTCTTGTCCGTGCCCGGCTCGAAGAGATTGCCTTCGGGGACGGTGTACGAGCCGTCGTCGGCGACCTTGATGCGCAGGATCTTGCCGCGCAGGTCGTTGGTGTTGCCCGAGGTGCGCCGGGCGTCGAACGCCGGGTTGCGGTCGGGGCGTTCGTCGATCGGGGTGAAGCCGTCGGAGGCGAAGGGGTTGGTGTCGTCGCCGGTGGAGAGGTAGAGGTTGCCCTCGGCGTCGAAGTCGATGTCACCGCCGACGTGGCAGCAGGTGCCGCGCGAGGTGGCGACGTCCAGGACCTTCTTCTCGCTGGCGGTGTCGAGGGTGCCGTCCTCGTTGAGGACGAAGCGGGAGAGCCGGTTGACGCCCTCGAACTTCGCGAAGTCGGCGGCGGTGCCGGTCTCCGGGGCGTCGCCCGCGGGGGTGTCCAGCGGGGGCGCGTAGAAGAGGTAGATCGCCCGGTTCTCGGCGAAGTCCGGGTCGACGCCGACGCCTTGGAGGCCTTCCTCGTCGTGCGTGTACACGGGGAGGGTGCCGGAGATCCTGGTGTTGCCGGCGCTGTCGGTGATCCGCAGCTCGCCGCTGCGCGAGGTGTGCAGCACGCTGCGGTCGGGGAGGACCGCGAGCGACATGGGCTCGCCGGTCTCCTCCGCGCCCTTGGCCAGGGTGACTTGCTGGAAGTCCTCCGCCACGGGCTCGTCGTGGCCCGGGTGACCCGGGTGGGCGGTGGCGCCGGGAGCGGAGCCGAGGGTCAGGGTCGCGGCGGCGAGCAGGCCGCCGGTGAACAGCGCGAGGGTCTTTCGGACGCGGGTCCGGGCCAGGAGCCGCTTTCGTGTTCTGTGCACGTTGGTCCTCCGGAGAGTGCCGGTTGTACGGGCGGGTGTAGCCGTGCCGTGCCGCGCGGGGACTGCCGCGCGTGCGTCTCCGGGGTCAGGAGCGACCCCGGTGACGCGAGTCATGTCGTGTACACGTGGTGGACGGTAGACCTGTTCGTCCTCGACGGAAAGCCCTTGTGCAACAGGTAAGTCGAACTTCTGCTTCCGTCAGGACAAAGCGAATTCCGGGCAGGGCGAGGCCGCCCCGGGGGCTGGGGCCCGATGCGCGGATCATGCCCCCGGGGCCTGTCGGACCGTGCTACTCGCCGCCGCCGAAGGCCGCGTCGAAGGAGGCCGACGGCGGGTCGAAGTCGAACCGCTTGAGGCTGGCGAGCGCTTCCGGAGCGCCGTGCAGCCGGTCCATGCCGGCGTCCTCCCACTCCACCGAGACGGGGCCCTCGTAGCCGATGGACCGGAGCATCCGGAAGACGTCCTCCCAGGGCACGTCGCCGTGGCCGGCGGAGACGAAGTCCCAGCCGCGCCGGGGGTCGCCCCAGGGCAGGTGCGAGCCGAGGCGGCCGTTGCGTCCGTCGAGGCGCTTGCGGGCCTCCTTGCAGTCCACGTGGTAGATCCGGTCACGGAAGTCGTAGAGGAAGCCGACCGGGTCGAGGTCCTGCCAGACGAAGTGGCTCGGGTCGAAGTTCAGCCCGAACGCGGGCCGGTGGTCCACCGCTTCGAGGGCGCGCTTGGTGGTCCAGTAGTCGTAGGCGATCTCGCTCGGGTGCACCTCGTGGGCGAAGCGCACCCCCTCGGCGTCGAAGACGTCCAGGATCGGGTTCCAGCGCTCGGCGAAGTCCTCGTAGCCCCGCTCGATCATGTGCGGCGGAACGGGCGGGAACATCGCGACCAGGTGCCAGATCGAGGAGCCGGTGAAGCCGATGACCGTGTCGACGCCGAAGGCGGCGGCGGCCCGGGCGGTGTCCGCGATCTCCGCGGCGGCCCGCTGCCGTACGCCCTCGGGCTCGCCGTCGCCCCAGATGCGGGCGGGCACGATGCCCTGGTGGCGTTCGTCGATCGGGTGGTCGCAGACGGCCTGGCCGACCAGGTGGTTGGAGATCGCGAAGCACTTCAGCCCGTACTTGTCGAGCAGTTGGTGCCTGCTGTCCAGGTATCCGGGGTCGGCGAGTGCCTTGTCGACCTCGAAGTGGTCTCCCCAGCAGGCGAGTTCCAGTCCGTCGTAGCCGAAGTCGCGGGCGTGCCGGCAGACCTCCTCCAGCGGGAGGTCGGCCCACTGGCCGGTGAAGAGGGTGAAGGGGCGGGGCATGGGCGGCGACCTCCTAGGCGGGGACCGGAGTGTGGACGGAGTTCTTCGCGGCGCTCTCCTCGACTGCGGCGAGCACCCGCTGCACCTGGAGCCCGTCCGCGAACGAGGGCCGGGGCGCGGCGCCTTCGGCGATCGTGTGGATCACGTCGCGGGCCTGGTGGACGAAGGTGTGCTCGTAGCCGAGGGCGTGGCCCGGAGGCCACCAGGCCTCCAGGTAGGGGTGCTCGGGTTCGGTGACGAGGATGCGCCGGAAGCCCGCGGTGACGGCGGGTTCGGTGTGGTCGTGGAAGGACAGTTCGTTGAGCCGCTCCAGGTCGAAGGCGAGCGAGCCCAGCTCCCCGTTGATCTCCAGGCGCAGGGCGTTCTTGCGCCCCGCCGCCATCCGGGTGGCCTCGAAGGAGGCCAGTGCGCCGGAGGCCAGGCGGCCGGTGAAGATCGCCGCGTCGTCCACGGTGACCTCGCCGCGCTCCACCGTGTCGGCGCTGCCGGAGAGCCCGGCCGAGGCCCCGGAGAGCAGGGGCCTCTCCCGTACGAAGGTCTCGGAGACGGCCGACACCCCGGTGATCAGCTCGCCCGACAGGAACTGGGCGAGGTCGACGATGTGCGCGCCGAGGTCGCCGAGCGCGCCGGACCCGGCGTGTTCGCGCTTGAGCCGCCAGGTGAGCGGGGAGGCGGGGTCCACCAGCCAGTCCTGGAGGTAGGTGGCCCGCACATGGCGCAGCGGGCCGAGCCGGCCGTCCGCGATGAGCCGGCGGGCGTAGGAGATCGCGGGCACCTTGCGGTAGTTGAAGCCCACGATGGCCATCTGGCCGCGTGCGGCGGCCGCTTCGGCGGCGCGGACCATCGCCTCCGCCTCGTCGACGTTGTTGGCGAGCGGCTTCTCGCACAGCACGTGCTTGCCCGCCTCCAGGGCGGCGATGGCGATCTCCGCGTGGCTGTCGCCCGGGGTGCAGATGTCGATCAGCTGGACGTCGTCCCGGGCGATCAGGGCCCGCCAGTCGGTCTCCGCCGCGGCCCAGCCGTGCCGGGCGGCGGCGGCTTCGACCGCCGCCCGGTCGCGTCCGCAGATCGCGGCGAGAGCGGGCCGCAGGGGCAGGTCGAAGACGTGTCCGGCGGTGCGCCACCCCTGGGAGTGGGCGGCGCCCATGAACGCGTATCCGACCATGCCGACCCCGAGCGTTCCCGGCGCCTGCCGCGGCGGGGTCGCTGGGGCTTGCGTTTCCGTCTCTTGACTACGGGCCATGCGGACTTCCTCCTCGTCGGTGTGCGGTAACGGGCCGGGGGATGCGCTCTCCGCATCCCCCGGAGTCCCGGTCAGTTGAAGCCCGTCGGCAGGTACTGGTCGATGTTGTCCTTCGTCACGACCGCGGAGTACAGGGTCAGGGAGGTGGGGATCTCCATCTCGGAGAGGCCGCTGACGCCCTTGCCCTGGCCGAGCGCCCGCGCCAGGTCGATCGCGGACGCGGCCATCGTCGGCGGGTAGAGGACGGTCGCCTTGATGACCGAGTCGTCGGCCTTGATGGCGTCCATCGCGGACTTGGCGCCGGCGCCGCCGACCATGATGAACTCGTCGCGGCCCGCCTGCTCGATGGCGCGCAGCGCTCCCACGCCCTGGTCGTCGTCGTGGTTCCACAGGGCGTCGAACTGCTTCTGCGCCTGGAGGAGCTGGGCCATCTTGGCCTGCCCCGACTCGACGGTGAAGTCGGCCGCCTGACGGGCCACCAGCTTGATGTTGGAGTAGTTCTTGAGGGCGTCGGCGAAGCCCTGGCTGCGCTGCTTGGTCAGCTCCAGGTTGTCGATCCCGGCGAGTTCGACGACCTTGGCGTTCGGCTTGTCCTTGAGCTGCTCGCCGATGTAGTGCCCGGCGTTGAGGCCCATGCCGTAGTTGTCGCCGCCGACCCAGCAGCGGTAGGCCTGCGGGGAGGCGAAGATGCGGTCCAGGTTGACGACCGGGATGCCCGCCCGCATCGCTTCCAGGCCGACCTGGGTGAGCGCCTTGCCGTCGGCGGGGAGGACGACGAGGACGTCGACCTTCTTGTTGATGAGGGTCTTGACCTGGCCGATCTGGGCGGCGGTGTCGTTGGAGCCCTCGGTGATCTCCAGGGTGACGTCGGAGTACGTCTCCGCCCGGGACTTGGCGTTCACGTTGATCGCGTTGAGCCAGCCGTGGTCGGCCTGCGGTCCGGCGAAGCCGATGGTGACCGCCTTGCCCGGCTTGTCGTCGGCGGGAGCGCTGTTGCCGGCGGGCTCCGTCTTCTTGGGCTCGTTGCTGGTACAGGCGGTGAGGAGCGCGCCCGCGGAGACGGCGGCGGTTCCGAACAGCAGCCCTCTGCGGCTGGTTTCTGGCATGACGGTCTGACCCTTCATCCGGTGGGTGCTACGAGGTGCGGGTGCGGGGGGGTGCGTTGTGGGGCGCTCGGGTGCGGTTGCGCGCGGTCAGGTCTCCCTGCCGCGCATGGTGCGGCGCTGGACCAGAACGGCGGCGACGATGATGGCGCCCTTGGCGATCTGCTGGACGTCGCTCTGGAGGTTGTTGAGCGCGAAGATGTTGGTGATCGTGGTGAAGATCAGGACGCCGAGTACGGAGCCGACGATGGTGCCGCGGCCGCCGCTGAGCAGTGTCCCGCCGATGATCGCGGCGGCGATGGCGTCGAGCTCGTACAGGTTGCCGTTGGTGTTCTGGCCGGAGCCGGCCAGCACGATCAGCATGAAGGCGGCGATGCCGCAGCACAGCCCGGATAGCAGGTAGAGGTACAGGCGCTGACGGCGGACGTCGATGCCGGCGAGCCGGGCGGCCTCCGCGTTGCCGCCGACGGCGACCGTGCGGCGGCCGAAGGTGGTCCGGTTGAGGATCAGCCAGCCGACGACGGTGACCACCGCGAACATGATGACCAGCGGCGGGATCCCGAGGATGTAGGAGTCGGGCAGGCCGAGGTCGAGGACCGAGTCGACGGTGACGATCTGGGTCTTGCCGTCGGTGATCTGGAGGGCGAGTCCGCGGGCCGAGGCGAGCATGGCCAGCGTCGCGATGAACGGGACCATTCCCCCGTACGCGATGAGGACGCCGTTCACGAGTCCGGCGGCGAGGCCGACGATCACCGCGGTGAACGCGATGCCCGCGAAGCCGTACTCCTGGGTGGCCAGGGTGGTCGCCCACACCGAGGCGAGGGCGACCATCGCTCCGACGGAGAGGTCGATGCCGCCGCTGATGATGACGAAGGTCATGCCGACGGTGACGACACCGATGACGGAGGCCTGGGTCAGGATCAGCTGGAGGTTGCCGGTGTCCAGGAAGGCGTCCGGTTCGGTGATGCCGCCGACCAGGATCAGGGCGGCGAGGACGCCGAGCAGGGACAGGATCCGGACGTCGAGCCGCAGTCCGAGGGCCGGCCTGCCGCCGCCCGGCTTCGCGGGCGGTGCGTCGGAGGGGCCGGTGGGAGCCCCCTTGTCCGGCCCGTTGTGCTGCGCCGACGGGGCGGGCTGTGTCATGGCGTCGGGCTCCCTTCCATCACGAGGTCGAGTACGCGGTGCTCGTCGAGCTCCTGGGCGGGGGCCGTGTGGACCACTTCGCCCTCGCGGAGGACCAGCACCCGGTCGGCGAGGCCCAGGACTTCGGGCACTTCGCTGGAGACGAGCAGTACGGCGAGGCCTTCGTCGGCCAGCCGGCGGATCACGGCGTAGAGCTCGGCGCGCGCGCCGACGTCGACGCCACGGGTGGGTTCGTCCAGCAGCAGGACCCGGCAGCCGCGCAGCAGCCAGCGGGCGAGGACGGCTTTCTGCTGGTTGCCGCCGGAGAGGGTGCGGACGGCGGCGTCCGGGTTGTCGGGCCGCATCTGCAGTTCGCGGGTGGCGCTCCGTGCGGCCTTCCGCTCGCCGCCCCGGTCGATCCAGCCGATCCGGGCGAAGCGGGAGAGGGAGGAGACGGAGACGTTACGGGTGACCGACTCGGTCATCAGCAGGGCCTGGGCCTTGCGTTCCTCGGGGGCGAGGCCGATGCCCGCGGCGACGGCGGCGCGGACGCTGCCGGGCCGGAGCTGCTGGCCCGCCACGGTGACGGTTCCGGTGCTCGCCTTGCGGGCGCCGTAGATCGTCTCCAGGATCTCCGAGCGGCCCGAGCCGACGAGTCCGGCCAGGCCGACGATCTCGCCGGGCCGCAGTTCGAGGTCGACGGGTGCGAACTCGCCCTTGCGGGACAGGCCTTGGACCCGGAGCACGGGTTCGGCGGTGGCGGAGGCCGGCTCTTCGGGGCGCGGCGGGAAGACATAGGCGACGTCGCGGCCGGTCATCATGGCAACGATGTCGCGGGTGGGGGTGTCGGCCGCGGGCAGTCCGACGGCGACGGTCCGGCCGTCCTTGATGACGGTGACCCGGTCGCCGATGCGGCGGATCTCCTCAAGACGGTGCGAGATGTAGACGACCGCCACCCCGTCGGCGGTGAGGCCGTCGACGATCCGGAAGAGGTTGTCGACCTCGTCGGGGTCGAGGGCGGCGGAGGGTTCGTCCATCACGATGAGCCGGACGTCGTGGGAGAGCGCCCGTGCCATGGAGACGATCTGCTGCTGGGCGGCGGAGAGGTCGCCGACGTGCCGGGCCGGGTCGATCTCGGGATGACCGAGGCGGGCCAGCAGCGCTTTCGCCGCCGAACGGCCTTCTCCCGTACGGACGATGAAGCCCGCGCTGGTCGGCTCGTGGCCGAGGAAGACGTTCTCGGCGACCGACAGGCCCTCCACCAGGTCGAGTTCCTGGTAGATGGTGGCGATGCCCAGGCGCATGGCGGCGATCGGCGACTTGAGCTGGACGGTTTCGCCGCGCCAGGTGATCTCGCCGTCGTTGGGCTGGTGGGCTCCGGCGAGCACCTTGATGAGGGTGGACTTGCCCGCACCGTTCTGGCCGAGGAGGCAGTGGACCTCGCCGGCCTGGACTTCCAGGTCGACGCCGTCCAGGGCGCGCACGCCCGGGAAGAGCTTGGTGATGCCTGACATGGTGAGCAGGGGTGGTTCTGGTGCCATGACGAATCCCCTCGGCGAATGGGGTCTCCCCTGCTCGGGCGGTGCCGAGGGGCCGGGGAGGGCCGGTGAGCGGACAGGGCGCAGGGCTGGAGGTGCCGTGGAGCCGGCGGCACCGCGAACGGCTGCTGACAAGGAGGTGGTTCGGTGGTGCGTGGTGCGTACGGCTGCTGACGGGGTGGTTCCGTGGTGCGTCGTACGGCCTGGGGTCAGGCCGGTGAGAAGAGGTGGTCGCTGATGAGCCGGGCCGCGCCGATCACTCCGGCGATGGGCCCCAACTCGCCCAGCACGATGGGGAGGTTGCCGGTGGCCAGGGGCAGGGACTGCTTGTAGACCTGGGTGCGGACACTGGCGAGGAGGTTGTGACCGAGGCCGGTGACCCCGCCGCCGATCACCACCAGACCGGGATTGAAGAAGCTGACCAGGCTCGCGATGACCTGGCCGAGTCGGTTGCCGCCCTCACGGATGAGGTCGAGGGCGGCGGCGTCGCCGGCAGCGGCGGCGGCCGCCACATCGGCGGCGGTGAGGCGGCCCGCCGTCTCCAGCCGGGCGGCGAGCTCGGGCGAGCGGCCCTCCCGGGCCGCGTCCTCCGCGTCGCGGGCGAGCGCGGCGCCGCTGAAGTGGGCTTCCAGGCAGCCCTTGTTGCCGCAGGCGCAGGGCCGGCCGTCCGGGTCCACCTGGATGTGCCCGATGTCGCCGGCGCTGCCGGTCGTACCGCGGTAGACCTCGCCGCCGACGACGATGCCGCAGCCGATACCCGTACCGATCTTGACGCAGAGGAAGTCGCCCACGGAGCGGGCCACGCCCGCGTGCTGCTCCCCCATGGCCATGAGGTTCACGTCGTTGTCGACCATGACGGGGCAGCCCAGCTCCTGGCTGAGCGCCTCGCGGACCGGGAAGCCGTCCCAGCCGGGCATGATCGGCGGCGCGACCGGCACGCCCTCGGGGAAGCGGACGGGGCCGGGAACCCCGATGCCCGCGCCGTCGAAGCCCTCGGCGAGCCCGGAGGCCCGCAGTTTGGCGGCCAGCGACAGGACCTGCTCGAAGACGGCGACGGGGCCTTCGCGCACGTCCATCGGGTGGTTGAGGTGTCCCAGTACCTCCAACTCCGCGTTGGTGACGGCCACATCTATCGAGGTGGCGCCGATGTCGACCCCGAGGAAACGCAGTTCGGGAGCGAGCCGGATGTTGTGCGAGCGGCGCCCGCCGCGCGATGCGGCGAGTCCGTCGGCCACCACCAGGCCGGTCTCCAGCAGCCGGTCCACCTCGACGGCGAGCTTCGAGCGGGAGAGATCGACCTGATCACCCAGTTGCGCACGGGAGTTGGGGCCCCCGTCGCGCAGCAGTCGGAGCAGCCGCGCCTGATGCGCGTTCGCGGGTCGTGCCGTCATACGTCTCACGCGTCCCTCCCCGCCACATCGGCCAGTCCGTCGGGCTTTCGAGGGGAACGTAGCAGCGCTTTCCCGGAGTGGGAAGAAGTTGCGCAGGAATCGGCCCCAACTTTTTCCACACTCAGGACAAAGGTCGGCGGGGAGGGGTCACGGAGATCGACGGGGGGAGGTCGCGGAGGTCGGCGGGGAGGGGTCACGGAGATCCGCGGAGCCGGTCAGGGGCAGCGGATGACCTGGCCCGCGTACGAGAGGTTCCCGCCGAATCCGAAGAGCAGGACGGGCGCTCCGGAGGCGACCTCACCGCGCTCGACCAGCTTGGACAGGGCCATCGGGATGGAGGCGGCCGAGGTGTTTCCGGAGTCCACGACGTCCCGGGCGATGACGGCGTTGACCGCGCCGATCTTGCGGGCGACCGGCTCGATGATCCGCAGATTGGCCTGGTGCAGGACGACCGCGCCCAGGTCCTCCGGGGCGATGCCCGCCTTCTCGCAGACCTGCCGGGCGATCGGGGGGAGCTGGGTGGTGGCCCAGCGGTAGACGGACTGGCCCTCCTGCGCGAAGCGCGGCGGCGTCCCCTCGATCCGGACCGCGTTGCCCATCTCCGGCACCGAGCCCCACAGCACCGGTCCGATGCCGGGCCCGCCCGGGGCGTCGTCGGCGGCCGGGTCGGCGGTGACGACCGCGGCGCCCGCGCCGTCACCGAGCAGGACGCAGGTGGAGCGGTCGGTCCAGTCCGCGATGTCGGCCATCTTGTCGGCGCCGATGACCAGCGCCCGGGTGGCCGCACCGGCCCGGATCGCGTGGTCGGCGGTGGCCAGCGCGTGTGTGAAGCCGGAGCAGACCACATTGATGTCCATCACGGCGGGCGAACCCATGCCGAGCCGGGCCGCGACCCGCGCCGACATGCTCGGGGACCGGTCGATCGCGGTGGAGGTGGCGACGAGCACCAGATCGATGTCCGAGGCCTGCAGACCGGCCGTGGCCAGCGCCTTGGCTCCCGCGTGCGCGGCCATCTCGTCCACCGGCTCGTCGGGGCCACCCACATGGCGGGTCTTGATGCCGACCCGGCTGGTGATCCACTCGTCGCTCGTGTCGACCATGGCCGCCAGGTCGTCGTTGGTGAGCACCTTGGCGGGCTGGTAGTGGCCGAGCGCCACGACACGTGAGCCGGTCATACGGGTTCCCATCGTCAGGTAGGGCAGGAAACATCCAGTCTTGGTCGCTACCGCCGGGTACGGGGGCACGTGATCCCACAGATATCCGGCCCACACGTTGGAGCATTGACAACAGCCTGGTCAGCGTGCTGAACCGGCGGCTGCGACACGCCGGTGCGAGTGCCGGACAATGACGGAGTCAGGTTTCGGCTTCCGACCACGGACACGGAAGCCGCCGCACACGGACAGAATCGGGTTCACATCCATGGGACGGGTCACCGAACGCCGACGCACCCTCCGTATCCGGGACGGTGCCGTCTCCTCCCGCGCGGACACCCTGGTGGCGGAGGAACCACTGGAGATCCGGCTGAACGGCCGGCCGCTGGCCATCACCATGCGGACGCCGGGCGACGACTTCGCGCTGGCGGCGGGCTTCCTGGTCAGCGAGGGGGTGATCGCCGAAGGGGACGAGGTCCAGTCGATCGTCTACTGCGCCGGGGCCACGGCGGACGGCGTGAACACCTACAACGTGGTGGACGTGAAGCTCGCGCCCGGGGTCCGGGTCCCCGACATCACGCTGGAGCGGAACGTCTACACCACCTCCTCGTGCGGCCTGTGCGGCAAGGCCAGCCTGGACGCGGTACGCACGACGACCCGGCACCCGGTGGCCGAAGCTCCCCCGGTGCGGGTCACTCCGGAACTGCTGTCCACCCTCCCGGACCGGTTGCGGGCCGAGCAGCAGGTGTTCGACCGGACGGGCGGTCTGCACGCCGCCGCGCTGTTCTCCGAGGAGGGTGAGCTGCTGGACATCCGCGAGGACGTCGGCCGGCACAACGCGGTCGACAAGCTGGTGGGCCGCGCGCTCACGGACCATCGGCTGCCCCTGTCGCGGGCCGTGCTGCTGGTGTCGGGGCGGGCCTCGTTCGAGCTGGCGCAGAAGGCCGTGATGGCGGGGATCCCGGTGCTCGCGGCGGTCTCGGCCCCGTCCTCGCTGGCCGTGGACCTGGCGGCGGAGAGCGGACTGACGCTGGTCGGCTTCCTGCGCGGCCCGTCGATGAACGTGTACGCCGGTGAGCACCGGATCGCGCTGGAGGCGGCGGTGCCCCGGGGGTGAGGCCGGGGGCGGCCGGGAGCTAGCGGGGCATCGTGGCCGGTGCGGCGTCGGTGGCATTCGGCGCTTCCGGCGCTTCCGGCATCGAGCCCTCGGCGTGATCGGAGCCCCTGGACCGCTCGGAAACGGCCGGGTCCTGCTGCTGTTCCGGGTCGCGGGAGCGGCGTTTGGCGATCACCGCGCAGACCATCAGCTGCATCTGGTGGAAGAGCATCAGCGGCAGCACGGCCAGGCTCGCGTGCGCCCCGAAGATGACGCTAGCCATCGGCAGCCCGGCCGCCAGGCTCTTCTTCGAACCGGCGAACTGGATGGCGATCCGGTCCGCCCGGTCGAACCCCAGCCGCCGTGCCCCGTACCAGCTCAGGGCGAGCATCAGCGCCAGCAGGACCACCTCGGCGGCGAGCAGCCCGCCGAGCCGGGCCGGGGTGACCTGGTGCCAGACCCCGGCGACCATTCCCTGGCTGAACGCGGTGTAGACGACGAGGAGGATCGACCCCCGGTCGACCAGTCCGAGCACCTTCCTGTGCCGGGTGAGGAAGCCGCCGACCCAGCGGCGCAGCAGCTGTCCGGCGAGGAACGGGACGAGCAGCTGGAGCACGATCCGCAGCAGCGAGTCGGCCGAGAAGCCGCCCCCGGTCGAGCCGAGGAGCAGGGCGGCGAGCAGTGGGGTCACGAAGATCCCGGCGAGGCTGGAGAAGGACCCGGCGCAGATCGCGGCGGGCACATTGCCCCGGGCGATCGAGGTGAAGGCGATGGACGACTGGATCGTCGAGGGGACCAGGCACAGGAAGAGGAAGCCCGCCTGGATCTCGGGCGTCAGGACGTACGGCACCAGGCCGTGGCTCGCCAGCCCCAGCAGCGGGAAGGCGACGAAGGTGCAGACCAGAACGGTGAGGTGGAGGCGCCAGTGCTTGAGCCCGTCGAGCGCCTCGGCCGTGGAGAGCCGCGCCCCGTAGAGGAAGAACAACAGGGCGACCGCGCCGGTGGAGGCCCCGCCCGCCACATCGGCGGCGGTACCCCGGGCGGGCAGCAGCGCCGCGAGGGCCACGGTCGCGGCCAGCGCCAGGATGTAGGCGTCGACCGGCAGCCAGGACGGCGGTCGTGGAAAGCGGCGGGTCATGTGCTCGGGCGCTCCGGCGGTAGGCGTTCGGTTCCGGCGTCCATCCTGCTCCCGTACTGGGCCATCGGGAATCCGGTATTCCACTCTGACTGTCATCACGGAACCCGATAACGTGCCCTCATGGACGCCACGTACGACCCCGCCCAGCTGCGTACGTTCCTCGCCGTGGCCCAGACGCTCAGCTTCACCCAGGCCGCGCGCCGGCTCGGGGTCCGCCAGTCCACGGTCAGCCAGCATGTGCGGCGGCTGGAGGAGGCGACCGGGCGGCAGCTGTTCGCCCGGGACACCCATCGCGTCGATCTCACCGAGGACGGCGAGGCGATGCTCGGCTTCGCGGGGACGATCCTGTCGGCGCACGAGCGGGCCGCGGCGTTCTTCGCGGGCACCCGGCTGCGCGGCCGGCTGCGGTTCGGGGCCTCCGAGGACTTCGTGCTGACCCGGCTCCCCGAGATCCTGGAGTCCTTCCGCCGCGACCATCCGGAGGTCGAGCTCCAGCTCACCGTGGAGCTGTCCGGGACGCTGCACCGGCAGCTCGAAGCGGGCCGGCTGGATCTGGTGCTGGCCAAGCGGCGTACCGGTGACACCCACGGCGAACTGATGTGGCAGGACGCGCTGGACTGGATCGGCGCCCCACAGCTGCGCGTCGATCCGGAGCGCCCCGTGCCGCTGGTCGTCTTCCCGCCGCCGGCCATCACCCGGGCCCGGGCCCTGGAGGTGCTGGAGGAGCACGGGCGGGCCTGGCGGATCGCCTGTACGAGTACGAGTCTGAGCGGTCTGGTCGCGGCGGCGCGGGCGGGCCTGGGGGTGATGGCGCACTCGCGCGGAATGGTCCCGCCGGGCCTGGTGCCGGTTCCGGCCAGGACGGGGCTGCCGGAGCTCGGCACCGTCGACTTCGTCCTGCTGCACGGGAGCCGCCGGGGCGCGTCCCAGGAGGCGGCCGACGCGCTGGCCTCCGCGATCCTGGCGGGCGGCGACCGGCTGCACCGCGGGGCGGGCGGCTAGCGGCGACACCACGCTCTCCGCCTCCGGCGCGGGCCGGCCGTGGCAACGGCGGGCGGATTCGGTGGAGATTCCGGCGCGAGCCGCTTACCCCTCCGTCAGAACTGGACCGGGCGGACGCCCGAGCCTTGCCCATCTGGCCGGATTTCGACGGTTGACCTGTGCGGACGACTCGGTGTGCGGAGGCTCCGGGCCCCTCCCGCCGGGCCCCGCCTTGGGGTAGCGTCGCGGCGCTGTGCGGAGCGCCATTAGGAGCATGTCATTGCGCGATTTCACTGTCCCACCCATGGCGGCGGCGCCTCAAGTCGGCGGTCTGGCCGATGTGGTCTTCGACTACGCGGAGGACGATCCGCACCGCGTCGCGCTCGGCCGCAAGGACGCCGGGGGCCAGTGGCGTGATGTGACCTCCGGGGAGTTCCGCGATTCCGTGCTGGCCCTGGCCAAAGGGCTGATCGCGCACGGGGTGCGGTTCGGCGACCGGGTCGCGCTGATGTCCCGTACGCGCTACGAGTGGACGCTCTTCGACTTCGCGCTCTGGACCGTCGGGGCCCAGTCGGTGCCGATCTACCCGACCTCCTCCGCCGAGCAGGTCCTGTGGATGCTGCACGACGCCGAGGTGGTGGCGGTGATGGTCGAGCACGAGGACCACGCGATGACCGTCGGTTCGGTGATCGACCAGCTGCCTCATCTGAAGCGGCTGTGGCAGTTGGACGCCGGAGCGGTGGACGAGCTGGTCGGGGCGGGCGCGGGCATCGACGACGAGGTGGTGCAGCGGCACCGGCGCGCGGTGACGCCCGATTCCGTGGCGACCGTCATCTACACCTCGGGGACGACGGGCCGCCCCAAGGGGTGCGTGATCACGCACGCGAGCTTCATGTTCGAGAGCGACACGATGGTCACGCGCTGGGAGCCGGTGTTCCATTCCAGGCCCGGCGACGAGGCGGCCACGCTTCTCTTCCTGCCGCTGGCCCATGTCTTCGGGCGGATGGTGGAGATCGCCGCGGTCCGCGGCAGGGTCAAGCTCGGCCATCAGCCGGAGCTGTCGGCGAACGCGCTGATGCCGGACCTGATGACGTTCCGGCCGACGTTCATCCTGGCGGTGCCGTACATCTTCGAGAAGGTGTTCAACGGGGCCCGGCGCAAGGCCGAGGCGGAGGGCCGGTCCGGGCCGTTCGACAAGGCCGTCGACATCGCGGTGAAGTACGCGGAGGCCCTGGAGCAGAAGGCGTTCGGGGACGGTCCCGGCCCTTCGGCCGGGCTGCGGATGCAGCACCAGTTCTTCGACAAGGTCGTCTACAAGAAGGTCCGGGACGCGATGGGCGGCCGGGTGCGGCACGCGATGTCGGGCGGTTCGGGCATGGACCGTCGGCTCGGGCTGTTCTTCGCGGGCGCCGGGGTGACGGTCTTCGAGGGGTACGGGCTCACGGAGTCGACCGCCGCGGCGACGGCGAACCCGCCCGAGCGGACCCGGTACGGCACGGTCGGCCAGCCCATCCCCGGCACCTCGGTGCACATCGCGGACGACGGCGAGGTGTGGGTGCACGGGCCGAACGTGTTCTCCGGCTATCTGGGCAACCCGGCGGCCACCCGGGCGGTGCTGCAGGACGGCTGGCTGGCGACCGGGGACCTCGGTGCGCTGGACGAGGACGGCTATCTGACGATCACCGGGCGGAAGAAGGAGATCCTGGTGACGTCCGGCGGCAAGAGCGTCTCGCCGGCCGGCCTGGAGGAACGCGTACGGGCGCATCCGCTGGTGGCGCAGTGCATCGTCGTCGGCAACGACCGCCCGTACATCGCGGCGCTGGTCACCGTCGACCAGGAGTCCGTGGAGCACTGGCTGTCGATGCAGGGCCGCACCCCGCTGGGCCCGGCCGACCTGGTGCGCGACCCGGATCTGGAGATGGAGGTCCGGCGGGCGGTGGTGGCCGCCAACACGGCGGTGTCGCAGGCCGAGTCGATCCGTACGTTCCGGATCCTGGCCCATCCGTTCACCGAGGAGCTGGGGCTGCTGACGCCCTCGCTGAAGCTGAAGCGCAAGGCGATCGAGACGGCGTACGCGGTCGAGGTCGACGCGCTCTACCACTGACCGGCGGCCACGGGAATGCCTGGACCCGCCCGGTCGTTGTCGTGGGGAGTCACCAACCGACGACGTTAGGATCGATCGCTCGTGAGCCAGGTCCCCTCCATCACCCTCAACAACGGCCTCGACATGCCGCAGCTCGGTTTCGGCGTCTGGCAGGTGCCGGACGACGAGGCGGAGAAGGCGGTCGCCACGGCCATCGAGACCGGGTACCGGAGCATCGACACCGCCGCGATCTACGCGAACGAGACGGGCACCGGCAAGGCCATCGCCGCCTCCGGCGTCGCCCGCGACGAGCTCTTCGTCACCACGAAGCTGTGGAACAGCGAGCAGGGCCACGACAGCACGCTGCGCGCCTTCGACGCCTCGCTGGACAAGCTCGGCCTGGACTACGTCGACCTGTATCTGATCCACTGGCCGGTCCCGGCGAAGGACGCCTACACCGACACGTACAAGGCGTTCGAGAAGATCCTCGCCGACGGCCGCGCGAAGGCCATCGGCGTGTCGAACTTCTACCCCGAGCACCTGAAGCGGCTGCTCGCCGAGACCTCCGTGGTCCCGGCCGTCAACCAGATCGAGCTGCACCCGCAGTTCCAGCAGGCCGAGTCCCGCGCCTTCCACGCCAACCACGGCATCGCCACCGAGGCGTGGTCGCCGCTGGGCCAGGGCAAGGGCCTGCTGGAGGTGCCGACGGTCGTCGCCATCGCCCAGAAGCACGGCCGCACCCCCGCCCAGGCGGTGCTGCGCTGGCACCTGCAGACCGGCAACATCGTGATCCCGAAGTCCGTGACCCCGTCGCGGATCAAGGAGAACCTCGATGTGTTCGGCTTCGAGCTGGACGCCGACGACCTCGCCGCCTTCGCGGCCCTGGACGAGGGCAGGCGGCTCGGCCCCGACCCGGCGGAGTTCAAGGTCGGCGCCTGAGCCGACGGCCGGCGTCGATCGGGGAGACAGAAAACATGAGCGGCGAACTCGCGCCCGTCGTCGAGGCGGGTCCGTACCGCCTGCGCAACGTCGGCAGCCGGCTGCTGCTGGAGGTGTACGGCGCTGCCAAAGGCAGCGGGGCCCGGGTCCAGCAGGGTGAGGACGACGGGACGGCCGCGCAGGTGTGGCGGCTGTCCCCGGTGCACGAGGGCGCGGCCCTCTTCCACCTGGTCAACGAGCACAGCGGGAAGCGGCTGGACGTCGCCAACGCCGATACGTCGAACGGCACCCGCGTCCAGCAGTGGAAGGCCAACAACTTCGGCGCCCAGGAGTGGCTGATCGAGCAGCATCCGGAAGCCCCCGGAACGGTGACGCTGGTGAGCTTCATCAGCGGGCTCGTCATGGAGGTCGCGGACCGTTCCACCGAGGACGGCGGCACGATTCAGCAGTGGGAGGACACCGACTCCCCCTTCCAGTGGTGGCGGTTGGAGCCGGTGAGGTAGCGCACCGGGGCCGCCGCTTCAGTCGCCGCGGCGGCCCAGGTGCACCGTGCGGGCGACGAGCAGGTGGACGTCGGGGCGGTGGTGCAGGCCTTCGGGGTCCTCGGGGTCCAGCAGCCGGTCCAGTACGGCGCTGTCCTCGGCCGTCAGCAGGTCGCCGAGCACCTCGCGCTCGCGGGTGATACTCGCGACGACATGGTCGCGGGCGGCCCGGGAGAGCGGGGCGGGCAGGTCGAGGAGGAAGCTGCGGGTGCCCTGCGGGACGAGGCCGACCGCGGTGAAGAGAGCGCGCCAGTCCTCGGTCTCCCGCTTGGCGCCGGGGAGTTCGGACCGCATGCGCTCGAAGCGCGTGGCGGCGGCCGCGGTCATCCGCGCCTCCAGACCGGGCTGCCCGATGCCGATGTCGCGGGGCAGCCGCCGGGCGGGCAGGCCGCCCTCGACGAGCGCGACCGTGCCGCCGGGCCGCAGGAGCGCGGCGAATCCGGCCAGAGCGGCGCGCTGATCGCCCAGGTGGTGCAGGGAGTTGCCCGCCCAGATCAGATCGGCCTCGCCCAACCGGTCGAGGTCGCCGGGGAGTTCGGCCTCCAGGGTCCGGAAGCGGTCGATCACGCCGAGGCGTCGGGCACGGTTCTTCGCGCGTTCCAGCAGGGCGGGTGTGGCGTCCACGGCCACCACCTCGGCCTCCGGGAAGACCTCGGCCAGCAGACAGGAGACGACACCGGGGCCGCTGCCGACGTCCAGGACCCGGCGGACCTCCGGCGCGGTGGGCAGGGCGGCGATCCAGCGGGCCGCCTCCTCGTACTGCGTACCGTTGAGTTCGGCCTCCCGCTCCAGCAGGGGACCCAGGACGTCCCAGTCGATGTCGGCGGGGTGCGCTTCGTGGTGGCCGTGACCGGCGTGGCTGCTCATGGGGTCAGCCTCCCCGGACGGGACGCACGCGGCAAGCTTCTTTGCCGGTCCGGCAAATCGGGGCCACCGTCGAGGACGACGCCCGGCACGGTCGAACCGGAACGTCGTTCGCCGCCGGCCGGCCCGGCGGAATACACCACCTGTACACCGACCGAACGGTAGGCGGAGCACACATATTGCCGGGGTGACGTCGGGCCCATAACTTGCCCTTATGGAGCTGGAGTTGCGCCATCTGCGAACGGTCCGTGCCATAGCCGACACCGGCAGCCTCACCAAGGCCGCCGCCACGCTGGGGCTTGCCCAGCCCGCTCTCAGTGCTCAGCTGCGGCGGATCGAGAAGGCCCTGGGCGGCACTCTCTTCGACCGCGACCACACCGGAGCGCGTGCCACCCCGCTCGGCGAACTGGTGCTGGAGCGGGCCCGGGTGGTCCTGCCCGCGGTCAGCGAACTGCAGGCGGAGGCCGTGCGGTTCGCCAATGCCACGGGGGCGCTGGACCGGTTCCGGCTGGGCGGCACGCACGGTCCGCTGCTCGGCGGTCTGGTGGACCGGATGGCCACCGCGTACCCGGCGGTGCCGGTGTCGACGTACACCTCGTGGTCGGTGGCCGAGATCGCCTCGCTGGTGATCGACGGGCGGCTGGACTTCGCGCTGATCGGCACCTGCGGCGAGAGTCCGCCGCCGCTGGCGGACCGGCTGGTCTGGGAGGTCGTCGGGGTGGATCCGGTCTTCGTGATGCTGCCGGAGGATCACGCCCTGGCCGGCGAAGCGGAACTGGATCTGGCCGCGCTCGCGGACGAGTGCTGGGCGGATGTGCCGGGCGACGGCTGCTTCGCCGACTGTTTCACCGCGGCCTGTGCGCGGTCGGGCTTCACCCCGGTGTCGGTGTACGAGACGGACACCTCCTCCGTCGTCCATCTGGTGCAGGTGGGGCGGGCGATCGGGCTGTGCCGGGCGACGTTCCCGCCGACGCCCGGGGTGGTGACCAGACCGCTCGCCGGTGCGCCGCTCAGCTGGCGCCATCTGGTGGGCTGGCACCCGCACTCCCCCGCCGCGGACGCCGCGGCGGGGACGGTGGCCGGGGCGACCCGCGCGGCGTACGCGGAGGCGGTGTCGCGCAGCCCGGTCTACGCGCAGTGGCTCGGCGCGAACCCACGGTTCGGCACGGTGGCCTGAGCCGGAGCGGCCTCCTGGCGCGCCGGGCTATTCGGCTCCGTGGGCCGGGGCGGCGGACGCCACCCGGGCGGCGAGCGCGAGGTCCTTCTCGGTGACCGCGCCTCCCGCGTCGTGCGTGTGGACGGAGAGGGCCACCGTGTTGTATCCGAGCGTCAGGTCGGAGTGGTGGTTCAGCTCGTCCTGGATCCGCGCGATGTGGACCGTCAGCGCGGCGGCGGCGAAGTGGGAGGGCAGCCGGAAGGTCCGGGTGATCCGGTCCCCCTCCAGCGCCCAGCCGGGCAGGTTCTCCAGCCGGCGGTCGATCTCGGTCGGGGACAGCGGTTCGGCGCTCATGGAACGGCTCCCGTGGGTCTCGGTTGCTTACGTCTCGGTGGGTCGGCGTGTACGTCACAGCGGCCCGTACCCGCCGCGGCCCGCCGGTGACGTTACGGTCTTGGCATGACGACTGTCCTGCCCGACACGGGAGTGGGGCCGCTGCTGCGCGACTGGCGGGAGCAGCGGCGCATCAGCCAGTTGGAGCTGGCGCTGCGCGCGGACTCCTCGGCCCGCCACATCTCCTTCATCGAGACGGGCCGCTCCCGGCCCAGCGAGGAGATGGTCCTGCGGCTGGCCGAGCAGCTGGACATCCCGGTCCGGGAGCGCAACGCGCTGCTCGTGGTGGCCGGTTACGCGCCCCGCTACACGCAGACGCCGCTCGACGACCCCGCGATGGCCGCCCTGCGCGAGGGTCTCGACCGGCTGCTGGCGGCGTACGAGCCGTATCCGGCGCTCGTGGTGGACGGCGTCTACGGCGTGGTGGCGGCCAACCGGGGCATCGCGCTGCTGCTGGAAGGGGTGTCGGAGAAGCTGCTGGCCCCGCCGGTGAACGCCATGCGGCTCACCCTCCACCCGGACGGGCTCGCCCCGCGCATCGTGAACCTCCCCGAGTGGCGGGCGGACCTGCTGGCGCAGATGGACCGGCAGATCGCCCTCGTACGCTCGCCGGAGCTGCGCGCGCTGTACGACGAGGTCGCCGCCTATCCCGTACCCGCACGGGCGGACGCCACGAACGGCCCCGAGCCTGAGCGGGGGCGGGAGCAGGAGCGGCCCGCCGCGTTCGCGCTGCCGATGCGGCTCGAACACGGGGGCCGGGTCCTGTCGTTCGTGTCGTCGATCGCGACGTTCAACACGCCCATGGACGTGACGGTGGCCGAGCTGGCCATCGAGACGTTCCTTCCCGCGGACCGCGAGACCGCCGCCTATCTGCACGCCCATGTGCCGTCCTGACCCGGCCCCTTCCTGTCACCTCGGACGCGGGCCCGTCACCTCGGACACGGGCTTGTCGCCTCGGACGCGGGCCCATCGCCTCGGACGCGGGCCCGTCGCCTCAGACGCGGGCTCCGTTGTCGAGCGGGTCGCGGCGTTTCGCACGGGCCTTGCCTCGCGCCGTGCCCTTCCCCTTGCCCGGTACGGGCGGCGGAGCCTTGGCGGTCCGTTCCAGGACGAGCGCGCCCGGTACGGCGGTGAACACCGAGGACCAGGTGCCGACGACGATGCCGATGAGCAGGGCGAGCGCGAAGTCGGCGAGCGAGTCGCCGCCCAGCACCGCGAGGGCGGCCAGGATGAACAGGGCCCCCATCCCGGTGTTCACGGTGCGCGGAACGGTCTGCAGCACGGCCCGGCGGGCGATGGTGTCCAGCGGGGTCTTCCGGTTGGTCCCCCACAGCTCGCGGACCCGGTCGAAGACCACCACCGAGTCGTTGACCGAGTAGCCGATGACGGTGAGCAGGGCGGCCAGGAAGATGCCGTCCACCGGCCGCCCCAGCCAGGCGAAGGCGCCCACCACGAGAATCACGTCGTGCACCATGGCCCCGACGGAGGCCACGGCGAACGTCCAGCGGAACCGGACCGCCAGATAGGCCAGTTGCACGACCACCGCGACCGCCAGGGCGATCAGCGCGTTGCGCCGCAGTTCGTCGCCGAGGCTCGGGCCGATCAGCTCGTCACGTACCTTCGTCGTCTCGCCGCCCTCCTCGGCGAGGGCGGCCCGCAGGGCGTGTTCGCCGTCGTTGTCGAGCTTCCCGGTGCGTACGGACAGATCGCCGTCGCCGGCCGTGGTGACCTCGGCGTCGCCGAACCCGGCGGCGGTGAGCGCGTCCCGGGCCGTCTCGACGTCGACCGGCCTGCTGGTGGAGTACTCGACCAGCCGGCCCCCGGTGAACTCGACGCCCAGATCGATCCCGCGCACCACGATCCCGGCCACCGCGACGACGACCAGCGCCGCCGAGACGACGAGCCAGCGGACCGGCTTCCGGAAGAGCTTCGGATCCCTGCGGACCAGCCAGGTCCGTACGGCGCCGGGGCGTCCGATGCCGTTGACCCCGCGGTAGTCGCTGACGAAGCGGGTGTTCGCGGCGATCTCGGTGAGCGCGCGGGCGATGACCAGCGCGGAGAACATCGAGGCGATGACGCCGATGGCGAGGGTGACGCCGAAGCCCTTGACCGGGCCCGAGCCCAGGAAGAAGAGCAGTCCGGCGGCGATCAGGGTGGTGACGTTGGAGTCGGCGATCGCGCTCCACGCCTGTTGGAACCCGGTGGTCAGCGCGGAGCGCAGCGAGCGTTTCGGCCGCTCCGCGCACTCCTCCCTGGCCCGTTCGAAGACCAGGACGTTCGCGTCGACCGCCATGCCGATGGCGAGGACGAAACCGGCGAGGCCGGGGAGGGTCAGTGTGACGCCGAGGGCGACGAGCGCGGCGTAGGAGATCACCCCGTACGCGCCCAGCGCCACGGCGGCCAGCGCGCCGAAGAGGCGGTAGACGACGGTGATGAAGAGTGCGGTGGCGGCGGCTCCGATGAGGGCCGCCTGCATGCTCGCGTCGATGGCCGCCGCGCCGAGCGTCGGGCCGACGGTCCGCTGCTCGACGATCTCGACGGGTACGGGCAGGGCCCCGCCCTTGATGAGCAGCGCCAGGTCACGCGCCTCGTCCGCGCCGAACGAACCGGTGATCTGGGTGGCCCCGGACGGCAGTCCGGCCCGGCAGCCGACCGAGGGGTCGACCTGCGGTGAGGAGATGATCTTCTCGTCGAGGACGATGGCGACCCGGCGCCGGTCGTCCCCGGCCGGATGGCAGGCGGCCTCGCCGGTCAGCCGCTTCCAGTCCTGGCCCGCGTCCTTGCGGAATTCGAGCGAGACGCTCCAGCCCGCTCCGCCCTGCGCGTCGAACCCGGCGGTGGCGTCCTCGACGCCCGCGCCGGAGAGCCGGCTGGGGCCGAGCGTGAGGGGGCGGCCCTGCTCGTCGGGGAGGGTCAGCCGCTCGGGGTCGGCCGGGTCGGATTCCGGGGTCTTCCCGTCCGGCTCCTCGGCCGCCGGGCCCTCGACCGCGTGGAAGCTGAGCTGGGCCGTCCGGCCGATCACCTCGGTGGCCTGGCGCGGATCCTGGACATCGGGCAGTTCGACGATGATCCGGTCCTCGCCGGAACGGGTCAGATTCGGTTCGGAGACGCCCAGCGAGTCGATCCGCTGGCGCAGCACCTCCAAGGTGCGGTCGGTGGTCTCCCGGTCCGCCTGGACGGTGGCGGTGTCCCGGGCCTGGAGCACGATACGGGTGCCGCCCTGGAGATCGAGGCCGAGTCTGGGCGACATGGTCAAGGTGATGAAGACGGAGACGAGCAGAACGGCGGCAGCCAGAACCGCTCGCACCACGGTGGCGCGAGTCATGGAAATCCTCCGGTGGGGCGTCGGGCGCCCTCACCTCAGTGAGGACGCGACGCCGATGCGGCAGACGCGGAACAGGACGGATGACCGGTCGTGGGACCGGTGGTCGTCCTGCCCGGAGGCCCCCGGACGCCGGGGAGCGCGCCCCTGCGGCTGCCGGGCGCGTCGAAGGCTTCCGTGGCGGTCCGCCGTACTCCGGCGCGCGGCTCGGCGAGCCCCGGCGGAGCGGGCGTCAGCGCGTCGTGCGGGGGCGGCGGGGCGTGGAGGAGCAGATACGGCCGGCCGCTGCCCGCCCGCGGGGCCTGCGCCGGGTCGGCCGCCGCCCGGGGATGCTCGTGCCCGGCCCGCGCCACCGCACCGGTGTGGTGGGTCTCCGTGTCATCGGTCCGCGCGTGGCCGGTCCCCTGGCCGGTCCCGGTCCGGTGGGTCGTCGGTGCGGCGGACACCGAGGTCACGGCGGTGGCAGCGGGGGCGGTGCTGGTGGCAGCGGGGGCGGCGACCGTCACGGCGGGCGCCGTGCTCAGGGCGGTCAGGGCGGGTACCGCGCCGCTCGCCGTGGCGGCGCCGCCGACCAGGGTGAGGACGGTGAGAAGCAGTGTGGTCAGCACGGACCGCACCCGGAACGCGTTCGCCCGGGGCCGTCCCGGGTACGGCGTCACCTCGGTCGGCCGGAATGCTCGGGCGGCGCCGTCCGATGGCGGAGCACGGAGCTGAGGATCTGTCCGGCGCCCCGGACCACCGTGGTCGACGGGTCGTCGGCCAGCCGCACCCGGGTGCCGAGGCAGCGGGCGATGCGATCGGTGACATCCGCCCGCAGCGCGCCGCCGCCCGCGAGCACCGGGCCCTTGCGCAGGGCTCCGCGGATCGCGCCGTGCCGGTCGTGCCGCCACATGGAGGTGATCATGTCGAGCACCGTGCGGACGAGGACGGCGGGCAGCGCCGCCGGATCGAGGCCGTCGAGATCGTCGAGTCCGCTCTCGGCCTGCCGGGCGTCGGCGACCAGGCCGCCCACCAGAAGCGTGACCTCGGTCAGCTCGGCCCCCATGTCGACGACGAGCAGGGGGCCCGCCTCCCTCGGCCCGGCGTACGCGGCGGCGGCCCGGGCGCTGCTGAGGACCACGACACGCGTCGTCCCGAGCCCGGCGAGCAACGCCCGCGCGGCGGTGCGGTGTTCGGCCCCGGCGAGCACCGGGTGGCTGAGGACGATCACGCTGTCGCTGCGGTCGGGGCCCAGGGCGGCGTCGGCGATCCGGCCGAGCAGCCGGCCGCAGGACTCGGGGTCGACGATGCGCCCGCGCCGGACCGGCCGTTCGGCAGCCCCGTGGGGGCCGGAGGCGGGGTACGGGTCGAGAACCAGGCCCCGGCCGGGCACCCAGGCCCGGGTACGGGAGCTGCCGAGATCCAGGGCCAGCCCCCGGGCGGCCGGGGTGGCACCCGGTGCGCCCGGCGCGCCCTCGTGCCGGTGGTACGTCCGGAGGCCCGCGTGGGAACGACCCGTCCCGAACGCCCCGGCACCGCTTCCGTCACGAAGCGGTCCGGGGCCCTTCCCCCATGGGTCCGCACCCGGGCGGAGCGGCCCTCGCCACTCGCCGGGCGCGGAAGCGATCGGGACACGGACAGCCGGTGGCGGTGTGGTCGGAAGGACGGTGGCCGGGGCGGGGCCCGACGACGGGGGGACGGCGCGACCCGGTCGCTGTCCGTTGTGCACAGAACGCATCGTCCCTCACCCCCGGCCGCCCGTCGCAGCCGTTCACGCACCCCGTCGGCCCGCTGATAGCGAGGCGCGACCGATCCCTCACTATGCAATACGGGGTGGTGGAACGCCACTTCCCCGCAGATTCACAGGCCTGAACCTCGCCTTCGCACAGCGGGCGTCATCAGGTCAGCTCTCCTCCCCCGCCGCGAGGAAGGCGCCGACCAGCTCCGCGAACTCCTCCGGCACCGCGATCCGGACGCCCAGGTCCTCCGCCTTGGTGCGCTTGGATCCGGCCTTCTCCCCGGCGACCAGCAGGCTCGTGCGCTTGGAGACGCTGGAGGACGACTTGCCGCCGGCCCGCTCGATCAGCTCGTTCATCTCGTTGCGCGTCAGCTTCTCCAGCACTCCGGACATGGCGCCCGTGACCACCACGGTCATCCCCGACAGGGGCAGCGCGGAGCCGGTTCCGCCGTCGCCATCGGCCTCCGCCCCGGCCTCTCCGCCATCCGTCCGCGCGTCCGTGCCGGCCGGCTCCTCCGTCCCGGGCTCCGGGGGCGGGGTGGCGCCCGGCTCCGTCATGTTCACCCCGGCCGCGACGAGCTTGCCGATCAGCGGGGCCAGCTCCGCCAGCTCGGCGACGACCGCGGCCGCCTTCTCCTTGCCGATGCCGTCGACCCGCTGGAGGATCTCCACGTCGGCGGCGACGATCCGGTCCATCGTGGCGAAATACCGCGCGATGCGGCGCGACATGGAACGCCCCGTGCCGCGCACCCCCAGGGCGCAGAAGACCCGGGAGAGCGGCCGGGCGCGGGCGGTGTCGATGGCCGCCAGGAGGTTGTCCGTGGAGGTCTCGCCCATCCGGTCGAGGGAGAGCAGCTGCTCGCGCTCCAGGGTGAACAGATCCGCGAAGTCGGCGACGAGGCCCGCGTCGACGAGCTGGACGACCCGGGTGGAGCCGAGGCCCTCGATGTCGAGCTGATCGCGGCCCGCCGCGTACGAGACGGAGGCGACCAGGCGGCAGTCGCGGCCCCGGGTGCAGCGCCAGCGCTGCTCGCTCGTGTCGATGGCGGAACCGCACTGCGGGCAGCTCTCGGGGAAGGCGATGGGCGTCTCGTCGCCGGTGCGCAGGTGCACCACGGGGGCCTCGATGCGCGGGATGATGTCGCCGGCCTTGTAGACCATCACCTGGTCCCCCAGCCGCAGGTCGCGGCGGGTGATGTCGGCCGGGTTGTGCAGGGTGGCGTAACCGACGGTGGAGCCGTCGATCTCCACGGGCTCCAGGACGGCGCGCGGCGCGATGATGCCTGTGCGCCCGACGTTCCACTCGACGGACAGCAGGCGGGTGATCTTCTCCACGGCGGGCAGCTTGTGGGCGATGGCCCAGCGGGGCGCGCGGGTGCCGGAGCCGGCCTCGCGCTGGTCGGCCGCCAGATCGGCCTTGATCACGATCCCGTCGATGCCGAACGGCAGCGAGGCGCGCAGGGAGGCCGTCTCGGCCACCCGTGCCTGGACCTCCTCGACCGTGGCGACCCGGACCGGCGCCACGTCGGTGCCCGCGGCGGTGTGCACGCCGAGGCCGGCGACGTACGCCAGGACCTCGCTGTGGGGCAGTTCGGGGAGGGTCTCGGCGAGCTCCCCGGAGTCGTGCAGCGGCAGTGCGCCGTAGGCGAAGAAGGTCGTCTCCACGCGGTAGGCCCGGTCCTTGGCGCGCAGGGTGCCCGCCGCCCCGTTGCGCGGATTGGCGAAGGGGGCGCCGCCGTGCTCCGTACGGATCGCGTTGCCCTGCTCGAACTGCTCGTTGGTCATGAGGATCTCGCCGCGCACCTCGATGGTGACCGGTTCGGCCAGCCGCTCCGGCAGCCCGACGACCGCACCGGCCGCGTGCGAGACGTCCTCGCCCGCCGTGCCGTCGCCCCGGGTGATGAGACGCTCGAACCGGCCGTTCCGATAGCGCGCGGCGACCGCCAGGCCGTCCAGCTTCGGCTCGACGCTCCACGCCGTCACCGGCCTGCCGATCCGGCGCTCCAGCGACGCGGTCCAGGTCGCGAACTGCTCGGCCGAGAACACGTTGTCCAGCGACAGCATGGGCACCGTGTGCGGCACGTCGCCGACGGCGGCCCCGCCCGCGACCTTGCCCGTCGGCGAGGCGGCGAGCACCTCGTCCGGGTGGTCCGCCTCGTACGCGGCTATCCCGCGCGCCAGCCGGTCGTAGGCGTCGTCGTCCAGCGCGCTCTCGCCCGTGGCGTAGTACGCGGCGGCGGCGAGCGAGGCCTCTTCGACCGCGGCGGCGTAGGCGGCGGCATCGGCGAGCACAGCAGCTGAGTTCGTCATGGCCACCATTCTTCCGCCCACCACTGACAACGCCGCTGAACCCTCCTCCACCCCGATCTTGAGAGAGCGCTCTCCAACACGCACATCCGCAACTCGTCTTCGATCAGGCTTATTTCTTGGGTCTGCGCACTCTCTTGACATGCGCAGAAGGCAATCCTACGTTCCTCCGAGAGAGCGCTCTCTCTCATGATCAAGGAATCCCCCCATCCCCCCACGTCCCGAACAGGAGTGCCGTGCTCTTTCGTCATCGACGCAATCCGGACCACCGCCGCCAACGTTCTCTGCCGCCCTGGCGGTACAGAATCGCCGGGCTCGCCACGGCGGCCCTCGCCCTCTCCTTCCTCCAGGCCAACGTGGGCAACGCGGCGGCCGACCGGGCCGCAGCGGACACCGCTCCGAAGGCCGCCGCGGATGTGGTGCGGGTGGCCGAGTTCCTCGCGGAATGCCCGTACACCCACCGGGCCCCCGACGACCCGATCGTCTTCCCCGGGCTGCCGGGCGCCTCCCACATGCACAGCTTCTTCGGCAACGACACCACGCACGCCGGCTCCGACCTGGCTTCGCTGGAGCAGGGCCGCACCTCGTGCTCCCCCGACACCGACCTGTCGTCGTACTGGGTGCCCACCCTCTACGACGGCGACCAGGAGGTGGAGCCCACCGGCACCACCTTCTACTACCTCGGCGAAGGGGTCAGCGACGATGTCATCCGGCAGATCCAGCCCTTCCCCCGGGGCCTGCGCATCGTGGCCGGCAACGCGAAGGCGACCGGCCCGCAGGACAACACGATCGCCCGCTGGTCGTGCCTGCACGCCGGTGAGGTCAACCCCTCGACGGACTTCGTGAACTGTCCGCCCGGCACGATGATGGAGTCCTACCTGGACTTCCCGCAGTGCTGGAACGGCACGGATCTCGACTCCGCCGACCACAAGAGCCACATGGCCTACCCGGTGGCCGGGGGCTGCCCGGCCACCCACCCGGTGCCGGTGCCCAAGCTCCGGCAGGTGCTGCGCTATCCGGTGAACGGCGACCCGGCCCGCTTCCGGCTGGCGTCCGGGCCCGGCTACACCATGCACGGCGACTTCTTCAACGTATGGCCGGAGGAGGAGATGGCGCAGCGCGTCCGCGACTGCATCAACGCGATCGTCAAGTGCGGTTTCGACGGCAAGCCCTGATCGTCCGTCAACTCCGTGCGCACCGCGTCCGCTCCGGGGCCCCGGCTCCGGAGCGGGCGCCCTCCCCCACCGTACGAGGACACCTCATGAACCGCATGAACCTCCCGCCGCTCCCCCACCGGGCCGCCGTCCTCGGCCTGCTGGGCGTGCTGGTCCTCACCGGCGCGGCCGGCTGCTCGTCGGCGGCGGACTCCGGACCCCGTACGGCGGCGGACTCCGCGCCCCGTGCCGCAGAGGCACGGACGTCCACCCCGCCGTCCGCCGCCAAATCCGCCTCCGCCACCGACGTCGGCTGGGTCCAGCTGATGACCCCGATGAACCAGCAGGCGGTGAAGCTGCTGACGCTCGCCGCCGAGCGTGCGGACGAACCGCGGCTCCGCGCCTTCGCGGTCCGGCTGCGGGCCGGCCAGGAGGCCGAACTCGACCGTCTGCGGCCTCTGTTGACCCGGATGGGGCTGCCCCTGACCGATGTGCACGCGGGGCACGACATGCCCGGCATGGTGACCGAGCGGGACCTGACGGCGGCCCGCGCCGCCGAGGGGCCCGCGTTCGACCGGCTCGTCCTCGCCGGGATCCGGGACCATCTGCGCCAGTCCGCGCAGGTGTCGCGTTCCGAGATCACCGCGGGCGGCCGGGCGGACGCCCGCGAGCTGGCCCGCGCCCTTGTCACGGCGCGCGAGACCTTCCTCGCCGAGCTGGCACGACTGCCGGGCGCGGAGCGGGCCCTCGGCTGAACGGGGCGGCCTGCCTGCGGGTATAAAGGGCTGCATGACAGCCGAAGTGCCGCCGCCCGTACGCCCCACGACCTTGGAGGACGTGGCGGCCGTGGCCGGTGTGTCACGGGCGACGGTGTCCCGGGTGATCAACGGGGCGACCACGGTGGACCCCGCCCTGCGCACCGTGGTCGAGGAGGCGGTGGCGACCACCGGCTATGTGCCGAACCGGGCGGCGCGCTCGCTGGTGACCCGGCGGACCGACTCGGTGGCCCTGGTGGTCTCCGAGCGGGAACGGCGGCCGATGTCCGAGCCGTTCGTCGGCCGGATGTTCTCCGACCCGTACTTCGGCCGGGTCGTCAGCGGGCTGCTGGAGGTGTTGCGCCCAGCCGGTATCCAGATGGTCGTGATGCTGGCCGACGACGAGGCCTCCCGGACCCAGCTGCTCTCCTATCTGCGCCACGGCCATGTCGACGGGGTTGTGCTGATCACCACGCACGCCGACGATCCGCTTCCCGGGCTGCTCCAGGAGACCCGGATGCCCGCCGTCCTCGCGGGCCGTCCGCACAAGCCGTCGCCGCTGGCCTATGTGGAGGTCGACCAGCACGCCGGGGCGCGGCTGGCGGCCGACCATCTGGCCGCGCTGGGGCGGCGGCGCATCGGCACCGTCTCGGGGCCGCAGGACATGCCCGCCGGGCAGGTCCGGCTGACCGGTTTCCTGGAGGCCGTCGCCGCGCACGGCATCGAGGACGTGGCCTGCGCCGAGGGGGACTTCACGCATCTGGGCGGGGCCGCGGCCATGCGCAGGCTGCTGGCGGACCGCCCCAACCTGGACGGGGTGTTCATCGCCTCCGACCTGATGGCGCTGGGCGCGCTGCCGGTGCTGCTCCGGGCCGGGCGCGATGTGCCGTCCGATGTGGCGGTGGTCGGTTTCGACGACAGCAGCGCGGCGGCCGCCTGCGACCCGCCGCTGACCACGGTCCGGCAGCCGGTGGAGGAGATGGCCGCGGAGATGGCCCGGCTGCTGCTGAAGCAGATCGGTGAGCCGAGCGGCCCCTCGCCCTCCGTGCTCTTCCCGCCGACGCTCGTACGGCGTCAGTCGGCCTGAGTCAGGCCTCCGGCTCCGACACGCCCGGAACAGGGGCCTCCGGAACGGGAGTCTTCGGCACCGGAGCCGCGGCCGGGAACGGCTCGTCCGCCAGGTCGGCCCCGGCGAAGCCCTCGGCCCGGACCGGCACCTGAGGGCCTGAGGACTCCTGGAGCCAGCGGGTCAGCACCCGGTGCACGGCCTCGGCGCCCACCAGCCCGCCGCCCGGCGGCACGGGCGCGCCCTCCGCGGTCTCGGCGGCCACGATGTCGAGCGGATCCGTCAGTCCGCGCGGCCAGAGCAGGAACGGCCGGGACTGTTCGCCGCCGAGGCCGCCGTGCGAACCGATCTGCTCCTCGAAGGCGTGCACGGTACCGGTGGCGGGGTCGTACATGGAGTTGACCATGACGTCGGCGACGTGCGGGAAGGTGTCGGTGCGCCGTACGGCGGCGGCCGCCCCGACGCCGAAGTCCGCGAGCGGGCCCTCGCCGTCCGCCAGTGCGGCGACGGGGACCTCGGCCCCGCCGGGCCCGAGCACCACGGAGCCGTGTGCCTCGCTGCGTACGAGGAGGAAGCCGATCCCCGGGTGGTTGGCGAGCGTGGAGAGCAGCGCCGGATGGCGGCGCTCGATCTGTTCGCGGGAGGCGCGGCCCTCGATGTCGGGGAAGGAGATGAGCCCGAGGTTGCCGGAGGCCAGCACGATCGGGTCGGAGAGCTTGGCCGGGTGCTCGGCCTCCTGGTCCTCGACCGGGCGGTGCAGGGCGATCCGCACCGCGTCGCGGGCCTCGGAGGCGCTGCGGGTGCGCTGGGCGCGGCGCGGCACGGGCAGCCCGCAGCCCGCCCGGACGAGGTCCTTGAGCGTGAGCCCGTACTTCCCCGCGAAGGTCTCGCCGGGGCTCTGGCCGTGGTCGGACAGGAGGACGATCCGGTAGGCGCGCGGGGTGTGGTCGGCGATCTTGGCGATCAGGGCGAGCGAGCGGTCGAGGCGTACGAGGACCTTCTCCGCGTCGCGGCTGTGCGGGCCGGAGTGGTGGGCGACCTCGTCGTAGGCGACCAGGTCGGCGTAGACGGCGGTGCGTCCGGCGAACATGTCGCCGAGGACGGCGGCGGCGACCACGTCGCGCTCCACGACGGTGGCGAAGGCGCGGATGAAGGGGTAGAGACCGCCGCGCTTGATCCGGGGGGTGACCTTCCGGGCGCGGGCGCGGGTCGACTGGCCGATCTCGCGGAAGACCTCGGCGACGAAGGACAGCGCGGTGCGGGTCGCGTTGGCGGGGTCGGAGAAGTAGGCGAAGTATCCGGCGCGGGAGCGGCGGCCCTTGCCGCGCCGGGCGGCCATGGAGAGGACCAGGGCGAGCTGTCCGGCGCCGCCGCTGAAGAGGTTGCCGCGGCTCGCGCCGTCGACGGTGAGCAGCCCTCCGTCGTGGGTGTGCGCGATGGCCCGGCGCTGCATTTCGAGGGCGCTCGCGGGCCGGCTGGAGACCATGAGCGTGCGGGTCTCCTTCTCGTACCAGCGGAACGCGGGCACGTCGTGGTTGCTGCCGTGCAGGATGCCGAGCTGGCTGGCGCCGGTCTGGCTGGACCAGTCGGTGCGCCAGGGGGTGAGCCGGTGTCCGGAGGAGTCGGCGAGCCAGCCGGCGACGGTCGGCATCAGCCCGTCGGCGGCGGCCTTCACCAGGACGTCGTGGCCTACGCCGTCGAGCTGGAGGAAGACGGTGCCGGGCGGTCCTTCGCGGCCGGGCTCCGGCGGGCGCGGGGAGCGGCCGCGTCTGCGGCGCCGGTCGGCGAGCCGGGACAGCCGGCGGCGGTAGGCCTCGTCGTCGCGGACGGCGAGGGCGGTGGAGGTGGCGGAGGCGACGGCGGACATCACGGCGGCCACGACGACGGCGGTCTCCGGCGCGGCGTCGCCGCGTCCGTCCGGGATGAGGCGCAGCGCTATCAGCAGCAGCGAACCGTTGAGGAAGAAGACCAGCGCGCCGAGGACGAGCGCCGGCACGATGAGCAGGGACCGTACGAGGACGGGCCAGACCAGGGCGGAGAGCAGACCGAAGGCGCCCGCGCCCCAGGCGGCGGTGAAGGCCGTCTTGGTGATGGTGTCGCCGTCGTCGGACTGGAGCTGGAAGTCGGGCAGGATGCCGGCGAGCGCGAGCATGGTGAGGGTGGACACCGCCCAGACCGCGGTCACCCGCATCAGGGCTCTGCCCGCCGTACGCCACTTCCCGTCACCCACGCCGGTCCACCTCACGCCCTCTCCGCCCCCGGCCCCGCTCGTCCGGGTCCCGCTCTTCAGCTTTTCACAGCGTCGGTCCCGGTCAGCGGCTCCGGGCGGACCGGCCGGGGGGCGGCGGGACGGTACGGGGGGCGCATAGGCTCGTAGCGGCAGCGCACCCGGGCACGGGTGGCGCGGGCCGCGCCGGGACACGGGGTCACGGGGTCGAGCGAGGAGGCGGACGTGCCGGTGGAGGTCACCTGGTGGGGTCATGCCACCTGCACGATCGAGGACTCGGGGGTGCGGGTGCTGACCGACCCCCTGTTCGTACGGCGCTTCGCGCATCTGCGCCGCCGCCGGGGCGAGGTGCCGCCGCCGCAGGCCGCGGTCGCGGAGGTGGTGCTGGTCTCCCATCTCCACTCCGACCATCTGCATCTGCCGTCGCTGGCCCGGCTGGCTCCCGGCAGCCGGCTGATCGTGCCGAGCGGCGCGGTGGCGGCCGTGCCGGGGCTGCGGATGCTCCGGCGGAGGCGGCAGCTGCAGATCACCGAGGTGAGGCCGGGCGACACGGTCCGGGTCGGCGAGGTGCGGGTGCGGGCGGTGTTCGCGCTGCACGACGGGCGACGGCTGCCGGTCGGGCCGCACCGCGCGCCCGCGCTCGGTTACGTGGTCGAGGGCGAGGCCCGGACGTACTTCGCCGGGGACACCGGGCTCTTCGACGACATGGCGGACGCGGTGGGGCCGGTGGACGTGGCGCTGCTGCCCGTGGGCGGCTGGGGGCCCTATCTGGGGCACGGCCATCTCGACCCGGCCCGTGCCGCCGAGGCCCTGACCCGGCTCGCGCCGCGCTCCGCGGTGCCGGTGCACTACGGCACGTACTGGCCGATCGGTCTGGACGGGGTGCGTCCGCACGAGTTCCACGCGCCGGGCGACGAGTTCGTCCGGCACGCGGCGAAGCGCGCGCCCGAGGTGACGGTGCACCTGCTGGGGCACGGCGAACGGGTGGGTCCGGAGGTGGGCCGGTGATCCAGGAGATCCAGCAGGTGGTGCGGGAGCTGCCCACCGAGTCGACCCAGCAGGCGGTCGGGTACCCGACGCTGTTCGCCCTGGTGGCGCTGGGGTCCTTGGTGCCCGTGGTGCCGACGGGGGCGCTAGTGAGTACGGCGGCGGTGGTGGCGTTTCACCAGACGTCGCCGTTCGCCCTGCTCTTCGTGTTCGTGGTGGCGTCGGCCGCCGCGTTCCTCGGCGACGTCTGTCTGTACTGGCTGGGGCAGCGCGGGGTGCGGTCGAAGAACGGCTCGAAGTGGCTGGAGGCGATCACCCGCCGGGCCGCGCCGGAGCGGCTGGCCCAGGCGCAGGCGAAGCTGGACGAGCGCGGCGGAACGGTGCTGGTGCTGTCCCGGCTGGTGCCGGCCGGGCGGATCCCGGTGATGCTGGCCTGTCTGCTGGGCCGGATGCCGTTGCGCCGGTTCGCCCGGGGCGACGTTCCGGCGTGTCTGGCCTGGGCGGCGACGTATCAGCTGATCGGGATCCTGGGCGGTTCGCTGTTCCCGGAGCCGTGGCAGGGGGTGGTCGCGGCGGTGGCCCTGACGCTGCTAATCAGCGGGGCTCCGGCGGTGTGGCGCAGGCTGCGGTCGCGGTTCGGCCCGGCGTCCTCGTGACCGCGCGCGGTCCTGGCCGTCATCGGCGCAGTGCGGCGAAGACCGCAGCGAAGGCGTCCAGCGCCTGCGCCACGTGCGGGAGCTCCAGGGGTTTCGCGGCGGTGAGGGACTCCGTCTGCTGCTGCGGTGTGGCGCCCAGCAGCGGACCCGTGCCCAGGCGTACGCGCAGGGCGCCGAGCTCGTCCCCGAAGCGGTGGCCGCCCGGGGCCGGTGCGCCGAGCCGGTCGGTGAGGTACTCCTCCAGCTCCATGGAGTCCGTGACGCCCAGGCCGGCCAGCCGGGAGCGCAGCGGGCCGAGGTCGGCGTAGAGGTGGCGGCCCGCCTGCGGTGGGCGGGCCAGCGCGCCGGAGCCGAGGACCGTGCGGTGGGCGGCGGCGGCGACCTCGCTCTGGAGCGCCGCGGCCCGCCGGATCCGGTCGCGTACGGAATCCGGTTCCGCCAGCGCGTGGGCGGCCGCGTGGGCGATCGGACCGGCGACGAGCGCGCCGAGCGCGGTGAGGATGTCCAGGGTGCGGGCGTGCCGGACGGCGGCCCGGGCGGTGTCCGGGAAGCGGGCGACGGCGACCGGCCAGGCGGCGGGCGCGAGGGCTCCGGCCAGGTCGGCGATGACCGTGACATCGTCCGGGCACATCTCGGCGGGGCTGAGCAGGACGGTGTCGCGGGGCCGGTGCACGGTGTCGCGCCAGGTCTCGTCGCTGATGATGTGCAGCCCTTCGCCGACCGCCGCCTCGCAGGCCTCACGGACCAGCTCGGGCGGGGCGACGGTGGCGGTGGGGTCGTCCACGACGGACAGCAGCAGCAGTTTCGGCCTGCCTCCCTCGGCACGGACCCGGCGGACGGTCTCCAGCAGGGCGTACGGGTCGGGCACACCGCCGCACTCGGCCGGGGTCGGCACATGGTAGGCGGGCCGCCCCAGCAGCCGGGCCTGCGGCATCCAGGTGGCCGGGCAGGGCCGCGGCATGAGGACGTCGCCGCCGTGCGCGCCGATCAGCGCCAGGAGGAGCGGCTGGGCGCCGGGGGCGGCGGCGATGCTGCCCGCCGTACCGTGCAGCCCGCGCCGGTCCCAGTACCCGCGGGCCGCCTCCCGCAGGACCGGGCCGCCGCCGGGAGGTTCGGGGCGGGTCCGGGCGGAGGCGGCGGCGAGAACGGCGGCCAGCTCGGGGACGACCGGGAGACCGGGGTCGGGCGCGGGCGGCCCGTAGCGGACGGGCCCGTGGTCCTCGTGCGGGTGGCCGACCCGGTCACCCGGCCGACGGGCCGGATCCTGCGCGTGGGCGGCCTCCTCACCCGGCCGACGGGCCCGGTCCCGCCCGTGAGCCGGGTCCTGCGCGTGGGCGGCCTCCTCGCCCGGCCGACGGACCGAGTCCTGCCCGGGAGCCGGGTCCTGCGCCGGGGCCCGGTTGCCGGGCCCGCCGGTGTCCTCGGTCCCGTGCATCCGGGCCTCCTCCGCCGCTCGTCGCTCCGTGTCCGCGCCCCCGGCCGCCCGCCCGGCCACCGGGCCCGGGGCCGCATCCGGCTCCGGTCCGGGCCGATGGCGTCCGCGGCTTCTCCATGACGGCCTCTGGCTTCTTTATACGGAGGTTCCGGGCGGCCCGCCCGCTCACGTCGCGCACCCGGCGCCGGGGCCGTCACCGCGTGGGCTGTTCCGCCGGCCGGTGGCTCCACGTGGCCAGGGTCTCAGCGCGCCTGCTGGTTCAGGCCGGCCCGGCCGGGTATTCGCTGAGCCATGTCCACACCGAGAACCTCATCCGCCGCCCCCGCCGCCGCCCGGTTGCGCGGCTGGCTGCAAGGGCGGGACCTGGCCGTCTTCCGGAGCGTCGCGGACCGGCACTGGCCGGGCGCCGATCCGCTGCTGCCCAGGCTGAGCCGGAGCGCCAACCACGGGCTGCTCTGGTTCGGGGCGGCGGCCGGGATCGCGGCCCTCGGCAGCAGTGCGCGCTCCCGGCGGGCCGCCCTGCGCGGGGTGGCGTCCCTCGCCGTGGCCTCGGCGGCGATCAACACGGTCGGTAAGGGCGCGGTGCGCCGCGAGCGGCCGATAGTCGACCTGGTGCCGGTGGTGCGGCAGCTCAAGCGGCAGCCGGTCACCACCTCCTTCCCCTCCGGCCACGCCGCGTCGGCCGCCGCCTTCGCCACCGGGGTGGCGCTGGAGTCCAGGGGCTGGGGCGCGGTCGTGGCCCCGGTCGCGGTGGCCGTGGCCGCCTCCCGGGTCTACACCGGCGTCCACTATCCGAGCGATGTGCTGGCGGGTGCGGCGCTCGGTGTGGGCGCCGCGTTCGCCCTGCGCGGGGTGGTGCCCACCCGGGGCCAGCTGCCCGCGCCCGGCCGGCCGCCCGGTGAGGCCCCGGCGCTGCCCGCCGGGAAGGACCTCGTCGTGGTGGTGAACCAGGAGTCGGGCACGGCCACCGCGACCGCGTCGCTGGTGCGCGAGGCGCTGCCCGCGGCGCAGGTCGTGGAGGTGCCGCCCCAGGAGCTGTCGGCCGCGCTGGAGAAGGCGGCGGGCCAGGGGCGGGCGCTGGGCGTGTGCGGCGGCGACGGCACGGTGAACCTGGCGGCGTCCGTCGCCGCGACGCACGGGATGCCGCTGGCGGTCTTCCCCGGCGGCACGCTCAACCACTTCGCCTACGACCTGGGCATCGAGACCGTCCACGACACCGCCGCCGCCCTCACCGCGGGCGATGCGATCCGGGTGGACCTCGGCCGCTTCCGGCCGGGCCCCAAGGGCGCGGACGGGGCGGACGGCTATTTCCTCAACGCCTTCTCGCTGGGCGTCTATCCGGAGCTCGTGCGCACCCGGGAGCACTGGTCGCCCCGGATCGGCGGCTGGCCCGCGGGGGTGCTCGCGGCGTTCCACGTGCTGCGCGGCGAGCGGCCGCTGGAGGCCGAACTGCAGGGCCGCAGGCGTCCGTTGTGGCTACTGTTCGTCGGGAACGGGCTCTTCCAGCGGGTGGGCCCCGCTCCGGGCCGCCGCCACAATCTGGCGGACGGGCTGCTGGACGTCCGGGTGGTGCACGGCGGCCGGGGGCCCGCGCTGCGGCTGCTGGCGGCGGCGGTTGCGGGACCGCTGACCCGCTCCCCCGCCCATGCGGCGGTGCGGCGGCGCCGGGTGCGGATCGGCGGCCTCGCGCCGGGGACGCCGTACGCGTACGACGGCGAAGTGGCGCACTCCGGAACGGAGTTGCTGATCGACAAGCTGCCGGAGGCGCTGACCGTCTACTGCCCGATGCCGGTCTGACGCACCGCACCACCGGTCCGCATGGCAAGACGCCTATCTCATCATCCGACATGGCGACGTACGGTGGTCCCTGTCGCCGTGCCCGTCGGCGCGAGGTTTCGGGAGAGGACGTAACGCCATGCCGAAGGAGACCGCCGTGTACACGCACGGCCACCACGAGTCGGTCCTGCGCTCGCACCGCTGGCGGACCGCCGCCAATTCGGCGGCGTATCTCCTCGGTGAACTCGGGCCCGGCCTGACGGTGCTGGACGTCGGCTGCGGTCCCGGGACCATCACCGCCGATCTGGCCGCGCTGGTCGCGCCCGGCCGGGTCACCGCGGTGGACACCAGCACCGACATCCTCGGCCAGGCGGCCGCGGTGGCGGCCGAACGAGGTCTGGACAACGTCGAGTTCGCGGTGGCCGACGTCCATGCGCTGGACTTCCCGGACGACTCGTTCGACGTGGTCCACGCCCATCAGGTGCTCCAGCACGTGGGCGACCCGGTCCAGGCGCTGCGCGAGATGCGGCGGGTCTGCCGCCCCGGCGGTGCGGTCGCGGTGCGCGACAGCGACTACGCGGCGATGACCTGGTATCCGGAGACCCCCGGGCTCGACGAGTGGCTGGACGTGTACGGCCGGGTGGCCCGCGGCAACGGCGGCGAGCCCGACGCCGGCCGCAGACTCCTGTCGTGGGCGCGGCGGGCCGGGTTCACCGACATCACTCCGACCGCGGGTGCCTGGTGTTTCGCCACCCCGGAGACCCGTGCCTGGTGGAGCGGCCTGTGGGCGGACCGTACGACGGACTCGGTCTACGCCGAACTGGCCGTACGCGGTGGCCATGCGAGCACCGAGCAGCTCACGGCCATCGCCGGGGCGTGGCGCTCCTGGGGCGAGGAGGGCGACGGCTGGTTCCTGGTCCCGCACGGCGAGTTGCTGTGCCGGGCGTGAGGTGACGCGAAGGGGCGCGTCGGAGTGGAAGCGGAGGCCCGGCCCGACCGGAATCGATCACACCGGTGGCGGCCGCCAACTACCCTCGTACGCATGGAGATCCTCGGAACCACGCTGCGTATCTGCGTCGACGACCTGGAGGCCGCGGTGGCCTTCTACGAGGGGCTGACGGGCACCCCGGCTCTGCGCTTCGAGCGCGGTGGGGTGTCGGTGGCCGCGATCGGCTGCTTCCTGTTGATGAGCGGGCCGGAGTCGGAGCTGGAGGTGCTGCGCAAGGTGGGCGCCACCATCGCCGTCAAGGACGTCGACGAGGCGAACGAGGCGCTGACCCGGGCGGGCGCGCGGGTCATCGCGGGGCCGGTGCCGACCCCGGCCGGCCGCAACCTCATCGCGCTGCACCCGGACGGCTCGGTCTTCGAGTACGTGGACCGCAACGTCACCGTCTGACCGGCCGCCCGGGGCGCGTCGATCACTCCTGGGGCGGGCGCATCCGGAAGTCGTAGGCGTCCGGCAGCGGCTCGTCGCTGACGGATGCCCACAACTCACCGACAATTCCGGCCCCTTCGCGCAGGTCGGCGACCTCGAATCCGGCGTCGAAGATCGCACGGGCGGCCGCGGTGTCGCCCTCGGCGACCAGGATCCGGGCGTCGAGCAGCCGGAAGCGTCCGCGCTCGCGGATCGCGCCCGGCAGTCCGGTGAGCAGCGTCCGGGCCGCGCCGGACCGGCCGGCGGACAGCTGTGCCTCGATGGTCTCGCGGGCCAGGGCGGCGAGCAGCGCGCCACCCTCCGGCGATGTGGTGAGGTCGCCCGTTCCCGGAGCGCCGAGGTCCGCGAAGGCCTCGGCGTACGGCTCGGCGGCGTGGTCCGGCCTGCCGCTCTCCTCGGCGGCGACGGCGAGGCAGCGCAGCAGCGGCCAGCGGGGCGCCGGATCGCACTCCAGGCCGCGTTCCCAGCTGCGGACGGCCTGGGCCCGGTCGTCGGCGTGCCACTGCGCGATGCCCAGGTGGTATTCGGTGTGCGGGTCGGCGTCGGCGGTCTCCAGCATGTCGCGCCAGGGCGGCGCGACCGGTGTCGGCCCCGGTATGCCGTCCGGGCCCGGCTGCGGCAGGGTGCCGTGCTCCAGCAGCTCACGCCAAGGGGCCTGCGGTGTACCGATGGTGGAGAGCCGGAACGGCGTGCCGGGCAGCCGGTGGCCGCCCCGCAGCACCTCCAGCGCGCCCCAGCCGGATCCGGTGGCGAGGACCTCGCCCGGTTCGGCGTCCGCGTACGGCAGCCAGGCCGCGTAAGCCTCCTCCACCGTGCCGCGCGGGAGCGCCTCCGCCAGCCGCGCGCCGGTCTCCTCGGTGGCGGCTGCCCAGTCGCCGCCGTGCACGGTGGCCGGGTCGGCGGACAGCGGGCCGTAGGACTCCAGCCAGCTGAACGCCGCGCCGGCGTCCAGGGGGACGTGCTCCAGCTGGGTGCGGGCGAGACCGGCCTGGATCTCCGCGTAGCCGCCGCCCTCGGGGCCGTTCAGCCACTCCTGCCAGCGGCGGCCGCCCTTGCCGTGGCCCCAGCGGAACAGTTTGCGGCCGCGCAGCAGGTCGGTGGAGGTCTGGGCGAGTCCGTGGCCGTCCGCGTCGAGCGCGGCGATCCACCGGCGGGCGTCCTCGGGCAGCTCGTAGAAGTGGTCGGCGGGGTACTCGGAACGCAGCGGGTAGGTGTGGTCGAGGCCATCCGTCTCCGGGACGCCGACCCGGGTGAGGGTGTGGTCGTAGCCGAAGTGCCAGGCCTCATCGGCCGGGACCAGCACCCGGGTGTCCGGGGTCTGGGGGACGGCGATGTTGGACCACCAGTAGACCGGTGCGGGCTGCTCGTGCGGGTTGCGTATCCGTACGCCGACGTGCAGGAAGTCGGAGTCGCCGGGGAGCCAGAGGTCCACCTGGAAGGGCAGGTCGCGCAGCCGCTCCCACTCCCAGAGCCGGACCATCGTGCCCCCGTCGGGTGCGGGCACGAGCGCGGCGTGCAGGGGTGCGCAGGACAGGGTGGTGTGGCCGGTGGCGCCGATGTTCCACTCGATCCCGCCGGAGAACCAGGCCCCGTTGAGGGCGAAGGCGGCGGGCTGGAGGACCGGGTTGCGGTGGAGCAGTTCACGGCCGGTGGGCTTGTGGTGCAGGGAGTGGATCCGGCCGCCGAGTCCGGGCAGCACGGTGACCCGCAGCCGGTCGTTCTCGATGACCACGGCGTCGAGGTCGGTGGGGGTGCGCTCGCGCCCGTAGCCGTCGAGCAGCCGGGTGGGCAGGACGGTGCGCAGCGGCCGGTGGCCCAGTTGCCGGGCCATGTCGCGGGGCAGGCCCGCCCGTTCGCGGGGTCGAGGGTGGGCGGCGCGGCGGGCGTGCGCAGCGGTGGGAGCGGGTTCTCCGGTCCGAGCGGCGCTGCGGGCAGGTTCAGTACGGCACGTCGTACGGTCGTGGCCAAGGCACCCTCGTTCCCTCGCGGCGGGCCGCCGCAGGTCCGGGCGCCCCCGGTGACCATGGAACACGCAGGTGGCCGCGGGGGCCAGAGCCCCGTCGGCCGGATTTCGCGCGCCCGGGCCCGGCGGGAACCCCGTACGGCCGCGGACCGCCCGTCAGCGGTCCGTGAGCGCGCCGACGACGAGGTCGGCGAGCAGTGCGCCCGCGGTGCCGTCCGGGTCGAGATCGGGGTCGTAGATGGTGACGTTGAGCCCGACACAGCGCGGCGAGGAGAGGAGTGTGCGCAGCAGCGGGGCGAGTTCGTGCGGGAGGAGGCCGCCGTCGTCGGGGCTGTCGACGGCGGGCATGACGCCCGGGTCGAGGACGTCGGCGTCCAGATGGACCCAGTAGCCGTCGAGAGCGGGGGTCTCCAGGCTCTCCACGGTGGCCCGCGCGAGGACGTCCGGGCCCCACTCGCGGATCTGGCCGACGGTCGCGTGGGGGATCTTCAGGGCGGTCAGCTCCGCCTGGTCCTCGTCCTCGTCCCGCATGCCGAAGAGGCGGACGTCCTCGTCCTTGAGGTAGGGGCGGAGCCCTTCGAGGTCGCTGAGGTCGGCCTGCCCCCGGCCGGTGGCGATGGCCAGTTCCTCGCCACCGGCCGCACCGATCCGGTCGCTGTTGCCGGTGTGCCGGAAGTCGGCGGAACCGTCGACGGCGGCGAGACCGTACCGGCCGATACGGCGGAGGGCGAGGGCGGCGCCGAGCTGGATGGAGCAGTCGCCGCCTAGGACGAGGGCGAACTCCCCGGCCCGTACGTGTCCTTCGATGCGGTCGGCGAGGGTGCGGGTGTACCGGGCGATGGCGGCGGCGTTGAACACCCCGTCGCCCTCCTGCCAGTCGCCGAGGTCGTAGCGCGGCGGGACGACGACGCCGCCTTCGAGTGCGCCGAGGCGGGCCACGACGCGTTGCTCGCGCAGCGCTCCGGCGAGCTTGTAGCAGCCCGGGACGGTGCCGGGCGCCGGGGGCCGCAGCCCGAGGTTGGACGGGGCGTCGAGGACCACGATCGTACGCATGCGGATCATCCTCGCCGCGGCGGCGCACAGCCCTCAAGCGGTTTCGCCGACAGCGTGCGCGGTCCCGTCCGGACCGGTCCGGGGCCGGCCGTCACTTCTTCCGGCGGCGGAAGAGGTAGCCGCCGCAGCCGAGCCCGATGAGGAACATGGCGGCCAGCGCGGACCACAGTGGCATCGTCACCTCGGGGATCAGCACCCGGATGGTGACGTCGTTCGTGTTCACGCAGATGAACACGATGACGAGCACGACCACCACACAGACCGCGATACGCCCCGGAGTGAGCCACCCCTGGGCGCGCCCGCTGTCGCTCGATACGTCCTTGGGGCTCATGGTCCGGCCCTTTCGCTCGTTCCTGGCCCGTCGGCCCGCCGTCGTGCACGCGACCGCCCCCCGGGTTCCCAGCATGGGCGGATGCCGGGTCCGGGGGGCGGTGATGTTGCGCCGTTCGGGTGAACGTGAGGGTGGCGGGTGTCAGCCGGCGGGGACCACCGGGAGCTCCAGGACGCCGGTGTCCTCGGGGGCGTGGACGACGGTGACGGGCTTGACGCCCCGGTTGCCGAAGTACGCGGTGTCGCTGGCGGCGATCGCGAACTCCAGACGGTGCCCCTTCTCGTACCGGTGGACGATGCCGGGTAGCTCGACGGTGAAGGGCCGGGTGACGTCGGGGACCCGGACGGGCGAGACGAGCCGGTTCACCAGTGTCCGGGTGCCGTCGGGCGCGACGTCGTACACCTTGGCGAAGAGGACCAGCTTGTCGGCGGCGTCGCCGCTGTTCTGGACCCGTTCCGTCTTCGGGGAGAGGACCTTCAGGGTGGCCTTCGGCGCGCCGACGACGTCGAGGGGCGCGGTGAGCGGTTCGCTGCGCCAGCCGAGGTAGGTGCCCTTGATGTCGTACGGCTTCGGGTCGGGCAGTCCGATCAGCGGGGCGATGGAGCTCTCGGAGTGGCTGGTGGGCACGAGCCAGTTGGTGTACTGGCGGCTGCCGCGTGCCACCTTGGACCGGTTGTCGACGAGTTTGCCGTCGCCGGAGAGGTAGAGGGACTGCGAGAGGGCGGGGACGTCGGCCGCCGAGCCGTAACCGCTCTGCCAGTCGCGGTAGTAGGAGAAGGCGGGTCCGGTGTCGGTGTCCGCCTTCTTCTGGAGGTAGCGGTCGAACCAGGCCAGGACCCGCTGGCCGACGTGGCTGGTCTCCAGATTGCCCTGGCTCAGGTCGAGTTCGCCGGGCACCTGGCCGCCGCTGTGCCCCCAGGACTGCCAGATCATCTTCGTCTCGGTGCCCTGCGCCTTGAGCGTCCGGTAGGTCGCCGTGGCCTCGTTGAGGTTGAACAGGCTGTCGGCCTGGCCCTGGACGATGAGGGTGGGGGCCTTGACCCGGTCGAGGTAGGAGACGGGCGAGACGCTGCGCGCGTAGGCGAGCATGTCCTCGGCCTGGTCGGCGGGGTAGCGGCCGGAGTTGAGCAGCCGGATGGTCTCGCAGGCGCGGGTGGCGAAGTGCAGGCAGTCCAGCCGGTTGATGCGGGACGGGTCCAGGCTCGGGTTGAGGAGCGGCTGGCCTTCGCCGATCAGGTAGAAGCCGTTGGTCCACTGCCACTTGAAGACGCCCGGGGTGTCGGAGGTGACGCCGGTGCGCGCCCCGGTGTTGTTGGGGGCGAGCGCGTAGCCGAGGTCGTTCCAGGTGATCAGCGGGACGAGGGCGTCGACGCGGGGGTCGACGGCGGCGGTGGCCAGCTGGATCGCGCCGCCGTAGGAGCCGCCGATCATGCCGACGCGCGGGTCGCCGTCGGCGTCCTGGGTGACGTAGTCGGCCCTGGTCCCGTCGTTGGCCGCGCGGACTCCCCCGAGGAAGTCGAGGAGTTCGGTCGCGGCCTGGCCGTCGATCCCGGGGTCGTCGAGGGTGATCAGACAGCCGGACTTGCCGAAGCCGAGGCCGGAGTAGACGAGCCCGACGTAGCCGCGTTCGGCGAAGGCCTTGCCGATGGCGTCGGTGGAGCCGTCGGACTTGCTGCCGCCGAAGCCGTTGGTGGCGAGGACGGCGGGGGCGGGGCGGTCCGCGTCGACTCCGGCGGGCCGGTAGAGATCGGCGTCCACCGTGCAGGTGCGGTCGCCCGCCTCGACGGTGAACGTCAGCGGGGTGACGGTGTACGGGTCGGCCTCGGCATGGGCCGGGCCGGCGAGGACGAGGGGGGCGACGAGGGCCGCCCCGGCGACCGCCACGAGCGGGCCGCGCACTCTGGAAACAGCACCTGACACGAAGACCTCCACACCGAGGACACCTTACCGGCCGGTAAGTATTGGGCCGCGCTCATGCTGTGACACAGCTCATAGCCGTGTCAACGCATCGGTCAGCGGTTCTTGACGGACGTTCACGTTCCGCGCACCCATGCACACATCTTCGGGCGGGAGATCCGAGGAGAGGCTCAGCGCAGGGCGGGGGTTTCGACGGTGAGGGTGCAACGCCCGCCGTCCGCCGGCGCGTCGAGCACCGCGGACACGCCCAGCGGGATCGTCAGGGCGGTCGGGCCGTGGCCGAAGCCCAGCTCCTCGACCACGGGTATGCCCAGCGGGCCCAGCCGGTCGGCGAGGACGGCGCGGATCTTCTCGTACGGTCCGCACTCCTGCCAGGAGCCGCAGGCCACTCCGGCGACCGCGTCCAGGGCCCCGGAGCGCAGCAGCCGGGTGAGGATGCCGTCGAGCCGGTAGGGCTCCTCCCCGGTGTCCTCGATCACCAGCAGCCCGCCCCGGCCGTTCGTCCGGCCTCCCGGGGTGCCGTGGTCGGCGGCGAGCAGGCTGACACAACCGCCGTACAGGACGCCCCGCGCCCGGCCGGGGACCAGGGCACCGGCCGATTCCAGGCCCAAGGTGCGGACGGTCTCCGGCTCGAAGAGTGTGGCGCGCAGGTGCTCGCGGGTCGGCGCGTCCTTGAGGAACGTCTCGGTGGCGACCATCGGCCCGTGCAGGGTCGAGAACCCGGCCCGCAGGGCGAACGCCTCGTGCAGCACGGTGATGTCGCTGTAGCCGACGAACGCCTTGGGCCCGGCGGCCCGGATCGCCGCCCAGTCGACGAGGTCGACCATCCGGTGCGCGCCGTAGCCGCCCCGGGCGCACAGGACGGCGTCCACGGACGGGTCGCACCACGCCTGCCGGAGGTCCTCCGCACGGTCCGCGTCCGACCCGGCGAGGTAGTCCAACTCCGGGTGGATGTCGCGGACATGGGCGCCGACGACGGGTTCGAGGCCCCAGCCGCGCAGCACGGCGAGACCTTCCTCCAGCCGGTCGGCGGGCACGGGGCCGCTGGGCGCGACGACGGCGACCCGGGAGCCGGGGCGCAGCCGGGTGGGCCGGGCGAGCGGCGCGGCCGGGCCGTGGCCTCCGGCCGCGGGTGCCCGGTCCGCACCGGTCATGTGGTCAGCTCCAGGGGCTCCACGTCGGGCCGGTCGATACCGAACGTCTGCGCGTAGAGGGAGAGTTCGGCCTCCAGTGCGCGGACCAGGGTCTCCGCGCGCCGGAATCCGTGGCTCTCCCCCGCGAAGGCGATATAGGCGTGGGCGACGCCCCGGCCGGAGACGGCGGTCAGGAACCGCTCACTCTGCGCGGGCGGGCAGATCACGTCGTCCAGGCCCTGGAGCAGCAGGAACGGGGTGTTCAGCCGGTCGGTGCGGTTCATCGGGGAGCGTTCCCGGTAGCGTTCGGGCACCTCGGCGAACGGGCCGACGAGGGACTCCAGATACCGCGACTCGAAGTCGTGGGTCTCGTCGGTGGCCCACCCTTCGAGGTCCAGGATCGGGTAGAGGATCGTGCCGCAGGCGTACAGGTCGGTGGAGGTCAGCGAGGCGGCCGTGGTCCAGCCGCCCGCGCTGCCGCCCCGGATCGCGAGCCGGTCCGGGTCGGCGGAGCCCTCCTCGACCAGGGCCGAGGCCACGGCCGCGCAGTCGGCCACGTCGACCACGCCCCACTGGCCGCGCAGCCGTTCGCGGTAGCCGCGCCCGTAACCGGTGGAGCCGCCGTAGTTGACCTCGGCCACGCCGATGCCGCGCGAGGTGAAGTAGGCGATCTCCAGGTCGAGGACGAGCGGCGCGTGGCCGGTGGGACCGCCGTGCGCCCGGACGACGTACGGCGGCTTCTCGCCCTCGGGGCCGGTGCGGTCGGGGCTGTGCGGCGGGTAGATGTGGGCGTGGATCTCACGGCCGTCGGGACCGGTGAAGGCGCGCTCCTCGGGCACCGGGTAGTAGGCGGGGTCGACCGCGTCGTGGTGGGGTGCGCCGATGGTGCGGGTGCGCCCGGTCGTGGTGTCCAGCTCGACGACCTCGGGGCCGCCGCGGGGGCTCGCGGCGACGCCGACGACCCGGCTGCCGTGCACGGCGAGCGTGTCGGACCAGGAGGTCCAGGGGCCCGGGGCGTCGGCGAGTTCACCGGTCTCCGGGTCGAGGATGCCGAGCCGTTTGCCGCCCTTGCCGTGCAGCACGGCGATCAGTCCGTTGTCCAGCGGGTGGAACCAGCGCAGCCCGAGCTTCCACAGGGGCCCGCCGAACTCCTCGCCCCGGGGCGGCAGCAGGCGGCTGCTGGGGACCACGCCGCCGGCGACCGCGTCGGGCCGGATGCGCTGCAGCTCCCACCAGTCGGCGAGGTCGGACACGAACAGCAGGCTGCCGTCGCGGTCCCACTCCACCTGGCAGACCGATTCGTCGAGGTCGCCGACGAGGGGCCGTACGCCGGTGAACGCGCCCGAGTCGGTGATGTCGGCCAGCATGACCACCGTGCCGTCCCACGGCATCCGGGGGTGGTCCCAGGCGATCCAGGCCGCCCGCCGCCCGTCGTGGGAGACCTTGGGTCCGGTGACGAACCGGTGCCGGTCGTCGGAGAGTTCACGGATCGCCGAACGGTCGTCGGCGGCCGAGCCGTCCAGCGGTACGGCGGCGACGACCCGCCGTACGTCGGTGGGCGCGGGCCCGGTGAACTCCTCCAGCACGCACCACACTTCGCCCGCCGCACCATGCTCCGGGCGCATCTGCGGGTCCACCCAGCGCAGCCCGCCGCCGAGGTCCGACACAGGGGTGAGCGGCCACGGCTCGCCCGGCCCGTCGGGGGTGTACGCGTACAGCCGCTGATCGGTGAAGTGGACGAACACCACGAGGAGTTCGCCGTCCGCGCGCACCGTGCCGGCCCAGGGCTGTCCGCCGTACTCGATCACCCGGCTGCGGGCGTTCCAGGGGGCGGGCAGCACCGGGGCGGTGGTGCCGTCGGCGCGGCGGCGCATCAGGGCGCGCCGGCCGCCCTCGGCGGGGCGCGGCTCGGTCCACCACACCTCGTCCCCGACGGTGCCGAGGTGGTCGGGTCGGCCGTCGTGCGAGGCGGCGAGCGCCGCGTCGATCGGCGACGGCCAACTTCCGTACGGCGCTGCTGGCACGGTGTTCACGTGGGTCGGTCCCCCCGGGGCGCGGATCGGTCGGCAGAGGTCGGACGGGCAGATGGTCGGACGGGCGGTCAGGCGGTCAGGCGGTGCGCAGGTAGTGGTCGAGGACGCGGACGCCGAAGTGGAGGGCGTCGACGGGGACGCGCTCGTCGACGCCGTGGAAGAGCCGCTGGTAGTCGAAGCCGACGGGCAGCTTCAGCGGGGTGAAGCCGTAGCCGGTGATGCCGAGGCGGGAGAACTGCTTGGCGTCGGTGCCGCCCGACATGCAGTACGGGACGGTGTGCGCGTCCGGGTCGAACCGCTCGACGGCGGCGCGCAGCTTGGCGTACGTCGGTGAGTCGACGGGGGCCGTCAGGGCCGTCTCGCGGTGGTAGAACTCCCAGGAGACGGAAGGGCCGGTGAGCCGGTCGAGGGTTTCGTGGAACTCGTCGTCGCCGCCGGGGACCGTGCGCCCGTCGATGAAGGCGGCGGCGTGCCCGGGGATGACGTTGACCTTGTAACCGGCGTCCAGCATCGTCGGGTTGCTGCTGTTGCGGACGGTGTTCTCGACCAGTGAGGCGGCCGGGCCGAGCTTGCCGAGGAGCTGGGCGATGTCGAAGCCGGGGTCGTCGAGGTCGGCGGTGATGCCGTGCAGGGCGGCGATCTCGGTGATCGCGGCCCGGACGGTCGGGGTGAGACGGATGGGCCACTCGTGCTCGCCGATCCGGGCGACGGCGGCGGCCAGCGCGCTGACCGCGTTCTCCCGGTTGACCTTGGAGCCGTGACCGGCCCGGCCCTCGGCGGTCAGCTTCAGCCAGCCGGTGCCGCGCTCGCCCGCCGCGATCGGGTACAGCGAGAGGCCGTCGCCCGCGTGGAAGGTGAAGGCCCCGGACTCGCTGATGCCCTCCGTACAGCCCTCGAACAGGCCGGCGTGCTGCTCGGCGAGGAAGCCGGAACCGTCGGCGGCGCTGTCCTCCTCGTCGGCGGTGTAGGCGATGACGATGTCGCGCCGGGGCCGGAAGCCCTCGCGGGCCCAGCCCCGTACGACGGAGAGGACCATCGCGTCCATGTTCTTCATGTCGACGGCGCCCCTCCCCCACACGACTCCGTCGCTGACCTCGCCGGAGAAGGGGTGCACGGTCCAGTCGGCGGGCTCGGCGGGCACCACGTCGAGGTGGCCGTGGACGAGCAGCGCGTCGGCCGACGGGTCGGTGCCGGGGATCCGGGCGACCACATTGGTCCGGCCGGGGGTCCGCTCCAGCAGCGTCGGTTCGATTCCGGCGTCGGCGAGCCGCTGGGCGACGTACTCGGCGGCCGGGCGCTCCCGGCAGTCGCCGCCGCCCCGGTTGGTGGTGTCGATGCGGATGAGTTCGGAGGTGAACGTCACCACTTCGTCGAGCGCCTGCCGGTCGACGGGTCCGAGCAGGTCGGGGGCGTCAGCCATACTGTTCCTCCACGGCGGCCGACACGATCGTCGTCACCGCCTTGAACGTGCGAATTCCTTCGTACATCGTCGCGCTGGTGTACGCGACACGCCTCTCACCGCTCGGCGCCACGCCGGGGACGACGGTCGCCGCGGCCGCCAGATGCTCGGCGTCGAACTCCAGCTCCACGGTGAACGCGGTGCCGGTGACGGGCTCCCGCCGGCCCGCGAGCACGGTGGCCGCCTGCGCCGCCGCCCTGATGTCGGCGGCGGTACGGGCGGGGGTGCGGCAGACCGCCGCGTAACGGGAGACGTAGTCCTTGACGGCGACCTTCCGGGCGTCGGGGGCGTACCCCTCGGCGTCCACGCAGGTCAGGTCGTCGCCGGTGACGAGGACGACGGGCACGCCGTACTCGGCGGCGACATGCGCGTTGAGCAGGCCCTCGCTGGCACGGACGCCGTTGAGCCAGACGCCGGTGATGGAGTTGGCGAGGTAGGTGTGGGCGAGGACGCCCTCCGTGCCGGCCCCGGTGTGGTAGCCGACGAAGGCCACCGCGTCCACGTCGCCGTGCTGGATGCCCTCCACCATGGACAGCGACTTGTGCTTGCCGGTCAGCATCTGGACGCGTTCGTCCATGTGTTCCAGCAGCAGATTGCGCATCGACCAGTGGGCCTCGTTGACCAGCACCTCATCCGCGCCGCCGTCGTAGAAGCCGAGCACCGCCGCGTTCACGTCCGAGGTGAACATCGACCGGCAGCGCTCCCACTGCGGAGTCCCCGGCAGCACGTCGGCCGGCCAGGTCACTCCGGTGGCGCCTTCCATGTCCGCGCTGATGAGGATCTTCATGCCGCCACACCGTACGCGCCGTGAGCGGCGCGGGCCAGGGAGGGGCGGTCCGCCAGTGGTCCAGTCCGCGGAAGGTCCCTCCGGTGGCCCTGCCTTCGTCCTCCCGGGGGCCTCCGGGCGAACACTATGAACGCAATGTGCGCGGGGGTTCTCCCCCGGCCTCGGCGCTTCCTAGCATCCCGGCAATCCCCGCGCACTCCGCGCCGGGCAGACAGCCAGGAGCCGCGCCCGTGAACTCCCCCCACCCGCCCGCCCGTGTCCGGCCGATGTACCGCCGCCACCGGTTCCGCTCCGCCGCGCTGGCCGCCACGATCACGGCTCTGCTCCTCGGCACCGCAGGCAAGGCTCCGGCCGCGTCCGACCCGGCGGGCGGCCCCGCCGGGGCCCCGGTCGCCGCCGACTGCCCGGCGGCGCTGGCCGGAAAGGCACGGTGTTACACGGGGCAGGACGGGAACGGGGCGCACTACGCGCTCGCCGTGCCCACCCGCTGGAACGGCTCGCTGGTGGTGCACGCGCACGGCGGGCCCGACCTGGGCGACGCCTCGGACCCGGCACGCTCCACCGAGGACCTGGAGCGCTGGGCGGTCATGGTCGAGGAGGGGTACGCCTGGGCCGGCTCCTCCTACCGGCGCGGCGGCTACGGGACCCGGATGGCGGCGGCCGACACCGAGAGCGTGCGCCGGGTGTTCCTCGACCGGTTCGGGAAGCCGGAGCGGACCTTTGTGCACGGCCAGTCCTGGGGCGGGAACGTGGCCGCCAAGGTGGCGGAGACGTACGGCACGAAGCCGGGGGCGTACGACGGGGTGCTGCTGACCAACGGCGTGCTGGGCGGCGGTTCGCGCGGCTACGACTACCGCGTGGACCTGCGCGTGGTCTACCAGTACTACTGCGGCAACCACCCCCGCCCCACCGAGCCGCGGTACCCGCTGTGGCAGGGGCTGCGCCCGGACTCCACGATGACGGCCACCGGACTGCGCGCCCGGCTGCGCGAGTGCACCGGCTTCGACGCCGACCCGGCCGCCCGGACCGCGCTCCAGCAGCGCAACCTCGACGACATCCTGGCGGTCACCGGGGTTCCGGAGCGGTCGCTGGAGTCGCATCTGCGGTTCGCGACGTTCACCTTCCGCGACATCGTCTCGACCCGGCTGGAGGGCCGTAACCCCTTCTCCAACCGGGGTGTGCGGTACGCCGGTTCGCACGACGACCGGGCGCTGAACGCGGGCGTGGAGCGTTTCTCGGCGGACCCCGCCGCGCGCCGCGACCTCTCGTGGGACAGCTACCTGACCGGGCGGGTGTCGCTGCCCGTCCTCACCCTGCACGCGATCGACGACCCCACCGCGTTCGTCGAGCACGAGTCCGCCTACCGGGCCACGCTGCGCGGCGCGGGCCGGGAGCAGCGTCTTGTGCAGAGCTTCACCCGGGAGAGCGAGCACTCCGGGCTGAGCAGCGCGGAGTACGCCAACTCCATCACCGCGCTGGACCGTTGGGCCCGCACCGGCCGCAAGCCCACCGCGCGCTCGCTGGCCGATTCGTGCGCCGCCTTCGACCGGACGTACGGCACGGGCTGCTTCTACGATCCGGCGTTCCGCCCGTCCTCGTACGCCTCCCGGGTGCTGCCCCGGCCGGGCGGGCTCGGCTGGCCCGCCATGACCGCGGCCCAGGAGCGGATCTGGGGCCGGATCGACGGGGTGGGCATCGCTCCCTGACGCCCCGTCGGCACACCGTGAGCCGGTCGAAACTCCGCCTTCACACCGGCCGTACGCGAGGGTAATGGCGACTGCCTAGCGTCGCCCGCCATGGACACCCGCACACAGCTCGCCGAACCGGCCCCACCGGACCCCGCACCGCCCGCCGCCCCGGACGAACCCCAGGCGGTGCGGGAGACGCTGGAGGACTACACGCTCCGTTTCGCGCCGCGCAGTTACCGGCGCTGGACCCCGATGGTCGTGGCGACCACCGCGCTGGGCGGTATCGCGTACATGGCCGACTTCTCCATCGGCGCCGGGATCGCCATGGCCCACGGCACCGGCAACGCCCTGGTCGCGATCACGGTCGCGGCGGCTCTCATCTTCATCACCGGCTTCCCGCTCGCCTACTACGCGGCCCGCTACAACATCGACCTGGACCTGATCACCCGGGGCTCCGGCTTCGGCTACTACGGCTCGGTCCTCACCGCCGTCATCTTCGCCAGCTTCACCGTGATCTTCTTCGCCCTGGAAGGCGCGATCATGGCTCAGGGCCTGAAGCTCGGCTTCGGGCTGCCGCTGTGGCTGGGCTACGCCGTCTCCACGCTCATGGTCATCCCGCTCGTCATCTACGGGATGAAGGCGCTCAGCAAGCTCCAGGTGTGGACCACCCCGGTCTGGCTCCTGCTGATGGTCGGCCCGCTGGTCTATCTGGTCGCCACCGACCCCGGCACGGTCGACACCTTCCTCGCCTACGCGGGCACCGACGGCGAGGGCGGTCTGAACACGGCGTCCGTGCTGCTCGGCGCGGGCGTCTGCCTCTCGCTCATCGCGCAGATCGGTGAGCAGATCGACTACCTGCGGTTCATGCCGCCGAAGACCGCGGCGAACCGGCGCGGTTGGTGGACGGCGATGGTCATGGCCGGTCCCGGCTGGGTGGTGCTCGGCGCGATCAAGCAGGCCATCGGTGTCTTCCTCGCCGTCTATATCCTCTCCGAGGTGGGACCGGCCGCGGCGACCGAGCCGATCCAGCAGTTCCGCGGGGCGTTCGACGCGATGATGCCGTCCTGGCTGGTGGTCCCGCTGGCCGTGGTCCTGGTGGTGATCAGCCAGATCAAGATCAATGTGACGAACGCCTACTCCGGCTCGCTGGCGTGGACGAACTCCTTCACTCGCGTCACCAAGCACTACCCGGGCCGCATGATCTTCGTCCTGGTCAATCTGGCCTTCGCGCTGATCCTGATGGAGGCCGACATGTTCAGCTTCCTCAACAGCATCCTGGGCTTCTACTCCAACTGCGCCATCGCCTGGGTGGTGACCGTCGCCACCGACATCGGGGTCAACAAGTACCTGCTGAAGCTGTCCCCGCACGCCCCGGAGTTCCGCCGCGGCATGCTCTACGCGGTCAACCCGGTCGGTGTGACCGCGTTCACCGCCGCCTCCGGGCTGTCCATCGCGATGTACTTCCACGCCTTCGGCGACACGGTCCAGCCGTACTCCCCGGTCGCCGCCGTGGTGATCGCCTTCGTCCTCACCCCGGTCATGGCGATCGTCACCCGGGGCCGGTACTACCTGCGCCGGAGCGACGACGGCATGCCGGTGCCGCTGCTGGACGCCGAGGGCAACCCGAGCGCGGACGCGTACGACTGCCATGTCTGCGGGCAGTCCTTCGAACGCCCGGACCTGGCCGCCTGCGCCGCGCACGGGGCCATGGTCTGCTCGCTGTGCCTGAGCACGGACAAGGCGGGCGACCATGTGCTGCCGGCCGCCCCGCCCGTACCGCTCTCCCGTACCTGACCTGCGTCAGGCGGCCTTCGCGTCCCGCAGCAGTTCCTCGATCCGGGACAGCTCGTCCTCGGTGAAGTCCAGGTTCCGGGCGGCCTCGACGCTGTTCTCCAGCTGGGCCACGCTGCTCGCGCCGACGACGGCGGAGGTGAGCCGGCCGCCGCGCAGCACCCATGCCAGGGCCAGCTGCGCGAGCGACTGGCCGCGCTCCTTCGCCAGTGCGTCCAGCGCGCGCAGCCGCTCCACCAGCTGCGGGGTGACGGCGTCGGCGGACAGGAAGGGGCTCGCGCCCGCCGCCCGGGACCCGGCCGGAATGCCGTTCAGATAGCGGTCGGTGAGGATGCCCTGCTCCAGCGGCGAGTAGGCGATGGACCCGGCGCCCAGCTCGTCCAGGACGTCCGGCAGCCCGTCGTCCTCGATGCGGCGGTCGAGCATCGAGTAGCGGGGCTGGTGGATGAGGAGCGGGGTGCCGAGGTCCTTGAGGATCGCGGCGGCCTCGCGGGTCTGCGCGGCGGAGTAGTTGGAGAGGCCGACGTAGAGGGCCTTGCCCTGCCGTACGGCGGAGTCGAGCGCGCCCATCGTCTCTTCGAGGGGCGTGTCCGGGTCGGGGCGGTGGGAGTAGAAGATGTCGACGTACTCCACGCCCAGGCGCTTGAGGCTCTGGTCGAGCGAGGAGCGCAGGTACTTCCGCGAGCCCCACTCCCCGTACGGCCCTTCCCACATGTGGTAGCCCGCCTTGGTGGAGATGACGAGTTCGTCGCGAAGCCGGGCGAAGTCGGTGGCCAGGGCGCGGCCCAGGGTCTCTTCGGCGGAGCCGGGCGGCGGGCCGTAGTTGTTGGCCAGGTCGAAGTGGGTGATGCCGAGGTCGAAGGCGCGGCGCAGGATCGCGCCCTGCGTCTCGGGCGTCCGGTCTCCCCCGAAGTTGTGCCAGAGGCCGAGCGAGAGCGCGGGCAGCTTCAGACCGCTGCGGCCGGTGCGCCGGTAGGGCATGGCGGAGTAGCGGTCGGCGGACGGCAGGTACATGGGCAGGCTCCGCTGGAGAGATCCGGGGCGTACAAGGCATCCCTTGGGGGGACGGCTCCAGGCTTCCGCAGATCGATCCAGCAGTCCAACAGGAGATTCCGCTCGGATTCATCGCCTACATTGCTCAATCATGGAATTGCGTCAGCTGGAGCACTTCGTCGCCGTGGCGGAGGAGCAGCACTTCACCCGCGCCGCCGAGCGCCTCGCCGTCTCGCAGTCCGGGCTCTCCGCCTCCGTACGGGCGCTGGAGCAGGAGCTGCGGACCCCGTTGTTCAGCCGCACCACGCGCACGGTCCGGCTCACCGAGGCCGGGCGGGCGCTGCTGGTGGAGGCGGAGCGCACGCTGGCGGGCGCGCGGGCGGCGCGGGACGCGGTCGATGCCGTACGGGGGCTGCTGCGCGGGACGCTGACGGTGGGGGTCGAGCAGTGCGTGGCGGGGGTGAGCCCGGCGCGGCTGCTGGCGGCGTTCCACCGGGAGCATCCGCAGATGGAGCTGAGGCTGCGGCAGGAGGGCACCAGCAGTCTGCTGGACGGGGTGGCGGGCGGCCGCCTCGACCTGGCGTTCGCGGCGACGGTCGGCCCGGCGGAGTGGCGCGGGGAGCTGGTGCCGCTGGCCCGGGAGCCGATGGTGCTGCTGTGTGCGGCGGGGCACCGGTTCGCCGGGCGGCCGGAGGTGGGGTGGGCGGAGCTGACGGGGGCGTCGTTCATCGACTTCCACCCGGACTGGGGGCCGCGCCGGGCCGCCGACGAGGCGTTCGCGGCGGCCGGGGTGCGGCGGACCGTGGGGCTCGAGGTCAACGATGTGCACAGTCTGCTGGAGCTGGTGCAGGAGGGGCTGGGGATCGCGGTGGTGCCGCACCACTTCTCCCGGAAGCCGGAGGCGGCCCGGCTGGTCACGGTGGAGCTGGCGGGCGCGCACCGGCCGGTGTACGAGAGCGTGGCGGTGCTGCCGGCGGCGCGGAGTCTGAGCCCGGGGGCGCGGGCGCTGATGCGGCTGGTGGCGGAGGACCCGGTGCGGGAGTCGGCCGGCGAGGCCGTACGGGAGCCGGCGGCGGGCTGAACCCGGAGCCTCACCGGCCCCGGGCGCCCGGCCCGCCCCCGTACGCCTCCGTGCCGTACCCCTCAGTCCTCGTGGCCGAGCTGGAGGTCGCGTTCGGTGCGGCCGCCGCCCGCGACCTGGAGGACGGTGGCGACCGGCGGGTAGCCGGCCGCGATCACCGTGTACTCACCGGACGACAGATCGACGAACCGGAACGAGCCGTCGGACCCGGTGGTGAGCGTGTCCACCACATTGCCCGCCGCGTCGAGCAGGGTGACCCGGGCGTCCTCGACGGGGCGTCCGCCGGTGGCCCGGACGACGCCGCGCAGGACCGCTCCGCCCGCCAGCTCGATGTCCTGCCGGGTCTCGCGGGCGGCCTGCACGCTGACCGGGAGGGCGGCGGGGCGGAAGGCGGGGGCGCTGGCGGCGAGCGTGTACTCGCCCGCGATCAGCTCGCCGATGACATAGCCGCCCTCGCGCCCGGTGCGGGTGGAGGCGACGACCTCGCCGCGTACGTCGGTGAGGGTGACGGCCGCGTCGGGCACGGGGGCGCCGTCGGGGGTGAGGACGGATCCGGCGAGGCGTCCGGCGCCGCCGAGCACTACGTCCAGTTCGACGGGACGCTCGCCCACGGTGACGCTGACGGCCTGCGGCTGGTGTCCGCCCGCCGCCGCGATCAGGACGTACGAGCCGGCGCCGGGCACGCTCAGCGCGTACCGCCCGTCCTCGCCGCTGGCCCCGCGCCCGACCTGCTGCCCCTGGACGTCGATGAGGGTGAGGGCGGCCCGGGAGACGGTGGTGCCGTCGGGGTGCTGGACGCTGCCGTGGACCGGGACGCCGGAGAGGTAACCGGCGGCCGGGCGGCCGGAGTCGGCGCGGGCGGCGGGGATCTGGGTGGTCGTGGGCTCGGCGGCGGCTTCGGGGCTGTGGTGGGACACCAGCGGTTTCTCCTTGAGGAAGAAGGCGAGGATCAGGCCGAGCACGAGCACCGGCACGAGGTAGAGGAAGATGCGCGGCATCGCGTCGACGTACGCCTGGATGTAGGCGTCGCGCAGCGCGGGTTCCATCGCGTGGACGATCTGCGGGGTGATCGACTCGGGGTCGGGCAGCTCCGCGCCGGTGGGCAGGCGTACGCCGAGGGCGTCGGAGAGCCGCCCGGCGAACAGCGTGCCGAAGATCGCCGCGCCGACGCTGCCGCCGATCTGCCGGAAGTAGTTGTTGGCGCTGGTGGCGGTGCCGAGGTCGGACGGGCGTACGGAGTTCTGCACGGCGAGCACCAGGACGGACATGACCAGTCCGATGCCGATGCCGAGAACGGCCTGGTAGAAGCTGTACGCCAGCGGGGAGGTGTCCGCCTCCAGCAGCGACAGCAGCCCCATGCCGACCACCGAGACGGCGCTGCCGACGATCGGGTAGATCCGGTAGCGGCCGGTGCGGGTGATGAGCTGGCCGGAGACGACGGAGCCGCCGACGATGCCCATCATCATCGGGAGCATCAGCAGCCCGGACTCGGTGGCGCTGACCCCGTCGACCATCTGGAGGTAGGTGGGAAGGTAGCTGGCGGCCCCGAAGAGCGCGACGCCGACGACCGCGCCGACCAGGCCGGTGACGTTGAAGACGGAGTCGCGGAACAGCCGCAGCGGAATGATCGGTTCTGCGGCCCGGCGTTCGGCGAGGACGAAGAGCGCCGTCGTGAGAACCGCGCCCGCCGAGAGGGCCAGGATGGTGCGCGAGCCCCAGGCGTACTCGGTGCCGCCCCAGCTGGTGACCAGCACCAGGCAGGTGGAGGCGACCGCGAGGAGCACCGCGCCCAGGACGTCGAGGCGGGGCCGGACGGCGGGCCGGGGCAGCTTGAGGACGACCGCGATGACGGCCAGGGTGACCAGGCCGAAGGGGACGTTGATGTAGAAGCACCAGCGCCAGGAGGCGTGGTCGGTGAAGAACCCGCCGAGCAGCGGTCCGGCGACCGAGGCGAGGCCGAAGACCGCGCCGATGAGGCCCATGTAGCGGCCGCGCTCCCGGGCCGGGACGATGTCCGCGATGATCGCCTGGACGCCGATCATGAGGCCGCCGCCGCCGACGCCCTGGAGGGCGCGGAAGGCGATCAGCTCGTCCATGGTGCGCGACCAGCCCGCCAGTGCGGAGCCGATGATGAAGACCACGATGGCGAACTGGAAGACGCCCTTGCGGCCGAAGAGGTCGCCGAGCTTGCCGTAGAGCGGCAGGACGATGGTGGAGGCGAGGAGGTAGGCGGTGACCGCCCAGGACATCTTCTCCAGGCCGTGCAGCTCACCGACGATCTTCGGCAGGGCGGTGGCGACGATCATCTGGTCGAGCGCCGCGAGCAGCAGGGTGAGCATCAGCCCGAGGAAGACCATGCGGACCGTGCGGGGGCTGATCTCCGCGGTGTCCGGGCCGGGTCCGGCCGCCGGGGGCGGCGGCGGTGCGGCGGTTTCGACGGTCGCCACCGTGCCGTCCGGATCCGGGCCGCCCGGTCCCGTGCCGTCCGGCTCGTCCTTCACCAGCGTGATACCGCCCACCACGTAACGCTCCCCTCGTCGCACCTGCGCCGCCCATTTGTCGCATCGCGCGGCAAGGCGGGGCAAACGTGACGAGGGGCGTGCACGGCGCGCACAGAGGGCTTATGCGCCGGTGGGAGCCACTACGGCGCACAACCGGCCGCCCCGGAAAACCACCCGTTCCGGTGAGGCCGGTGCTGCGTGCGCTCCTACTTCTCGACCTCGGTGGCGAGGTTCTGGAGGAGCTCGTCGTAGATCCGGCCGAGGCCCTTGGGCGCGAAGGTCCGCTCGAAGAATCCGCCGATGCCGCCCGCGCCGTCCCAGACCGTGGTCACGACGGCCTTGGACCTGCCCTCACCGGCCGGGGTGACGGTCCAGGTGGTGACCATGGAGGAGTTGCGGTCCTTCTCGACGAGCTGCCCGTCGGTCGGCTCGCTGACCTCCAGCAGGCAGTCGCGGACGCGCTTGCTGGTCGCCTGGAGCTTCCAGTGCACGAGGGTGCCCTCGCCGTCGCCGCCCTCCCGGACCTCGTACTCGCTGAAGTGCCCGGTCAGCACCTTGCCGCGGACGTCCTTGTAGTCGGCCAGCGCGTCGAACACCGCCTCTGCGTCCGCCGCGATGATCCGCTCCGTGGTGGCCTCGACCTGCGCCATGGCTGTTCCTCCAGCAATCGGTGAATCGGGGGGTGGGCTGAGCCAACCACCTGGGGTGCGGCCGCTCAAAATCGGGGCCGTACGGGGTCAGGGGCAGCGGGTCCCGAGGACGCAGAACTCGTTGCCCTCCGGGTCGGTGAGAACGACCCAGTGCGCGTCGCCCTGACCGACGTCGGCGCGGCGGGCGCCGAGCGCGAGCAGCCGCTCGACCTCCTCGCCCTGCTCGCGGTCGGTGGGGTTCACGTCGATGTGGAGCCGGTTCTTGACGGTCTTGCCCTCGGGGACCCGCGCGAAGGTCAGCGCCGGGGGCACCGGCCCCGGGCGGCTCTTGCCCTCGGGCACCTCGGGCGAGCCGATCATGACGACGCCCTCGTCCTCGTCCACGTCCTGCACCTCGTAGCCGAGGACCGCGCACCAGAAGCGGGCGAGGCCGGCGGGGTCGGCGCAGTCGATCGCGAGCTCGGTGAACTTGCTGGCCATGGTCGGGACCTCCCGGTCACGTAGCGGTTCCTCCAGGGGCCACACGGTAGTCGCGGGGTCCGCCTCGCACGATCAAGGGAACAAGTGTTCTATTCTGCGGTCAGTGCTACCGAGGAGGAGTCCATGCGCTGGGACAATCTGGTCGAGAACAGCTCGACGACCGGGAACAGCGCGCTCTTCGCCGCGGACGCGGTGACCACGCGCACGTTCGACACACCTGAATTCCGGGGAATCACCTTCCACGAGATCCGGGCCCGTTCGATCCTGAACCGGGTGCCCGGAGCCTCACGGATGCCGTTCGAATGGACGGTGAATCCGTACCGGGGCTGCACACACGCCTGCGTGTACTGCTTCGCCCGCAAGACCCACAGCTATCTGGACCTGGACACCGGGATCGGCTTCGACTCGCAGATCGTCGTCAAGATCAACGCCGCCGAGCTGCTCCAGCGCGAACTGGCCTCCCGGCACTGGCGAGGCGAGCACATCGCGATGGGCACCAACGTCGACTGCTACCAGCGGGCGGAGGGCCGCTACCGGCTCATGCCGGGCATCATCACCGCCCTGCGCGACCGGGCCAACCCCTTCTCCATCCTGACCAAGGGCACGCTGATCCTGCGGGACCTGGAGCTGCTGCGGCAGGCCGCGGAGGTCGCCGAGATCGGTGTCTCGGTCTCCGTGGGCTTCACCGACCGGGAGCTGTGGCGGACGGTCGAGCCGGGCACGCCCTCGCCCGAACGCCGGCTGGACGTGGTGCGGGCGCTCACCGACGCCGGGATCGGCTGCTCGGTCCTGATGGCCCCGGTCATCCCGTTCCTCGGCGACCGCCCCGAGCAGTTGCGCGCCACCGTCGCCGCCGTCGCGGACGCGGGCGCGGCCTCGGTGACCCCGCTGGTGCTGCATCTGCGCCCCGGCGCGCGCGAGTGGTACATGCACTGGCTGGGGCAGCACCATCCGCATCTGGTGGAGCGCTACGAGCGGATGTACGCGGACGGGGCGTACGCCCCCACCTGGTACCAGCGCCGGATCACCCGTCAGGTGCACGAGCTGGCGGACGAGTTCGGGATCGGCCCGGCTCACCGGGGCGCGCCCCGGCGGATCGCCCCGGCGCCCGCCGCCGCACCGGAGCCCGGCCCGACCCAGCTGACCCTGCTGTGAGGACCGGGGGGCCTCCGGTGGGGCCGATGGCGTGACCGTACGGGCCCGGTCCGCGCGGAACGGGCCCTTCCGCCGGGGAATTCGGGGAGCATGCGGCGGGGACCGGTGATCCGGCGCCGCGTCCCGCCACTCCGGGAGGCCCCATGACGAAACGTGCAGGAATTCTGGTCGCCGTCGGTGCGACCGTGGCCGGTCTGCTGACCGCCGCGCCCGGCCCGGCCGCCGCCACCTCGGCGAGCACGCCGCCCGCCCCGAAGCTGAAGTGGACCGACTGTCCGACCGAGAGCTATCCGACGCTCCAGTGCGCGAAGGTCCGTGCCCCGCTGGACCACCGCCGCCCGTCGGGCCGTCAGGTCACGCTCGCGCTGTCCCGCGTCCCGCACACCGCGAAGAAGTTCCAGGGCCCGCTGCTGGTCAACCCGGGCGGTCCGGGCGGCAGCGGTCTGTCGATGGCCGGGTTCGTGGCGTCCTCGCTGCCGAAGAAGGTCGCCGCGCAGTACGACGTGATCGGCTTCGACCCGCGCGGCGTCGGCAAGAGCACCCCGGCCCTGAACTGCCTGCCCGGGCACTTCGATCCGGTGCGCCCGGACTCGGTGCCGACGTCCTACCGCGCGGAGCGGATCAACCGCGACCGGGCGGAGTCCTTCGCCCGGGCCTGCGGCGAGAAGCACGGCGATGTGCTGCCGTACATGGACACGGTCAGCGCGGCCAAGGATCTGGACGTGATCCGCCGGGCGCTGGGCTCCCGGCAGATCAACTACTTCGGCTACTCCTACGGCACCTATCTCGGCGCGGTCTACGCCAAGCTCCACCCGGAGCGCGTACGCCGGCTGGTCCTGGACTCGGTCGTCGACCCGGACGACGTCTGGTACGAGGGCAACCTCGGCCAGGACTACGCCTTCGACGACCGCCACAAGGCCTTCGCCGCCTGGGTCGCGAAGCACGACGCGGCGTACGGCCTGGGCACCGACCCGGCGGCGGTCGAGGCCGCCTGGTACCGGATGCGGGCGGACGTGGCGCGGGAGCCGGCGGGCGGCACGGTCGGCGCGAGCGAGCTGGAGGACACCTTCCTGCCCGGCGGGTACTACAACGGCTACTGGCCCTATCTCGCCGAGGCGTTCGCCGCGTACGTGAAGAACCGCGACGCCGAGGCGCTGGTCGAGGTGTACGAGAACTTCGGCGCGGTCGACGCGAGCGGCGACAACGGCTACTCGGTCTACACGGCCGTCCAGTGCCGCGACGCCGGCTGGCCGGAGCACTGGAGCACCTGGCGCAACGACAGCCGCCGGATCCACAAGAAGGCGCCGTTCATGACCTGGAACAACACCTGGTACAACGCGCCGTGCGCGAACTGGCCGGTGGCGCCGCTGCAGCCGATCCGGGTGAACAACCACCAGCTGCCCCCGGCGCTCATCCTCCAGGCCACGGACGACGCGGCGACCCCGTACGGCGGCGCGGTCAGCATGCACCGCAAGCTCAAGGGCTCCAGCCTCGTCGTGGAGGAGGGCGGCGGCAACCACGGCATCACGCTGAGCGGCAACGACTGCCTGGACGAGCATCTGACGGCCTATCTGACCGACGGCACGGTGCCGCGCGGCCGGGGCGAGGCGGACGCGGTCTGTGCCGCCCTGCCGGACCCGAAGCCGCTGCCCGCCGAGAAGGCGGCGGCCCAGTCGGTGGACAACAGCAAGGGCAGCCGGCTGCACGGTCTGCTGGGCTTCCGCCGCTGAGCCGCCTCCGGCGGGCCGGTTGACGGCACGCGGAAAATCACGGGCGGGGCGCGGGAGAGTGGACGAGGATGGCCCGGCATGAGCCACTCCGCCACTCCCCCGCACCCGCCCGGCACCACCGTCCGCGACATGCGGATCGACGACTGCGAGGCGGTCGCCACGGTCCGGGTGCGCGGCTGGCAGCACGCCTACCGGGGCCTGCTGCCGCAGCCGTATCTGGACCGGATGGACATCGCCGAGGAGACCGGGCTGCGGCGCAGGTACTTCGAGGAACGCGGCGAGACCGTGAACGTGGTCGCCGAACTGCCCGACGGGACCGTCACCGGCTGGGCCTGCGTCGGCCCGCACCGCGCCGAGGACCACGGGCGCCCCGGCTGCGAGCTGTACGCGATCTACGTCCTGCCCGAGCACATCGGGACCGGCACCGGGCGCGCCCTGCTGGCCGAGCTGACGGCCCGGGCCGCCGCCGCGGGCCACCCGGACATGGCGCTGTGGGTGCTCCGCGACAACGGTCCGGCGCGCCGGTTCTACGAGCGGGCCGGGTTCCGGCCGGACGGGGCCGAGGACACGTTCACGGCGGGCGGGGCCCTGGTGACCGAGGTGCGCTACGTCCGCCCGCTCACTCCCCCGGCAGCCGGCTGAGCGCGTCCGCCGCCGCCGTGCCCAGGCGCGGGTGCGGCAGGGCCGCCGTGAGGACCGGCCGGGCGCGGTCGTCGGCGAGGCGGCCGAGGCCCTCGACGCAGGCCAGGGCGACGCGCCAGTGCGGTTCGCCGGGGGCCAGCAGGCGTTGGAGGGTGGCGACCAGGGCGGGGACCGACTCGGGGGCCCGCAGGTCGGTCAGCAGGCGCACCGGGTGCAGGGCATAGGCGGTGCGCAGCGCGTTGGTGGCGAGGGCGGCGGCGGCCCGGGGCGTTCGGGGGTCGTTCAGGCGGGCCAGGGCGTGGGCGGCGGAGACGCAGCGTTCGGGGTCGCGGTGGTTGAGCAGGAGCACCAGCGCCTCGAAGGCCCGCCGGTCGCCCGCGCAGCCGAGCCGGAAGGCGGCCAGCTCGCGGGCCCACAGCGGGCGGTGCGGCTCCACGAGGACGCGGGCCAGCTCCTCGGGGTCCTCGACGGCGACGAGCCGGGCGTACTGCGGCGATCCGGCCGCCTCGGGTTCCAGCCGGTCCACGAGTGAACGGAACTCCTCGTCCATGACGTCATCCATGACGCTCAGCGTATCGACGGACACGCTCCGTACGGGCGGGCATCGAGGAGTTCCTGTGGCCCAGGGCACAAGGATCCAGGGGTGGCGCGCTCGTTACTCGCCGGTTAGTCTCATCTGAGCGGGGCACACTCCCCGCAGGCTCCGGTGGCCTGGTGACGCAGCCATCCGGAGTGCTTGTCGGTTCGGCTTTCCGTGCGACGTGACTCCGGGACAGAGTCCGTCACCCCTCACGGCCGGGCGCGCGCTCTTCGCGCCTCGGCCCCGCGCTCCACGACACGCAGCTTCCGTACGCCACGCGCCGCTCCCTCATCGCCGCGCGCGCCGTGCTCCCACAGTCGTCACTCACCCTGGAGTCCCGTGATGGACACCCCTCTCTCCACCATCGCCGTCGTCGGCCTCGGCACCATGGGCACCGGCATCGCCGAGGTCCTGGCCCTGGCGGGCCGCGAGGTCATCGGCATCGACATCAGCGAGACGGCCGCCCTGGCGGCCGTCGCCTCCCTCGAAGCGTCCACCGCACGGGCCGTGGGCCGTGGACGGATCACCGAGCAGGAGCGGAGCGACGCCCTCGCCCGGTTCCGTACCTCCGACGATCTGCGCACCGCCGCCGAGGCCGAGCTGGTCGTCGAGGTGGTGCCGGAGACGTACGAGATCAAGCAGCAGGTGTTCCGGGAGCTCGACGCGATCGTCTCCCCGACCGCGATCCTGGCGACCGGCACCAACGCCCTGTCGGTGACCCGGCTGGCCGCCGAGTCCCAGCACCCCGAGCGCGTGCTCGGCCTGCACTTCTTCAACCCGGCGCCCGCGATGAAGCTGGTCGAGGTGGTCTCCTCGGTGCTGACCGCGCCGCCCGCCGTCGAGGCCGTCACCCAGCTGGCCCGGGACCTGGGCAAGGAGCCCGTCGCGGTCGGCGACCGGCCCGGGTTCGTCGCGGACGGGCTGCTCTTCGGGTATCTCAACCAGGCCGCCGCGATGTACGAGGCGAACTACGCGTCCCGCGAGGACATCGACGCCGCGATGAAGCTGGGCTGCGGGCTGCCGATGGGCCCGCTCGCCCTGCTGGACCTGATCGGCATCGACACCGCGCGCACGGTCCTGGAGGCCATGTACGCCGAGTCCCACGACCGGCTGCACGCCCCGGCCCCCGTCCTCGGGCAGCTCAGCAGCGCGGGCCTCACCGGTCGCAAGGCCGGGCGCGGCTTCTACACGTACGACGCCCCGGGCGGCCAGACCGTGGTGCCCGACGCGCTGACCCCGGCGGCCGGCGCCGAGGCCGGTGCGAGCCGGGAGGTGGCGTCGGTGGGCGTCGCGGGCTCCGGGACGATGGCGTCCGGGATCGCGGAGGTCTTCGCGAAGGCCGGTTACGCCGTGGTGCTGGCGGCCAGGACCCAGGAGAAGGCCGATGTCGCCAAGGGCCGGATCGCGAAGTCGCTGGAGCGCTCGGTGACCAAGGGGCGGCTGACCGCCGAGGCCCGGGACGAGACGCTGGCCCGGATCACGGCGGCCGGTTCGCTGGACGCGTTCGCCGAGGTCGACCTCGCCGTCGAGGCGGTCGCCGAGGACCTGGAGATCAAGCGGCAGCTGTTCGCCACGCTGGACAAGGTCTGCCGGCCGGGCTCGGTGCTCGCCACCACCACCTCCTCGCTGCCGGTCGTCGCCATCGCCCGGGCGACCGCCCGCCCCGAGGACGTCATCGGGATGCACTTCTTCAACCCGGCGCCCGCGATGAAGCTGGTCGAGGTGGTCCGCACGGTCCTGACCGCCGACGATGTGCACGCCACGGTCCGCGCCGTCTGCGCGAGGATCCGCAAGCACCCGGTGGACTGCGGGGACCGGGCCGGGTTCATCGTGAACGCGCTGCTGTTCCCGTACCTCAACAACGCGATCAAGATGGTCGAGGAGCACTACGCCTCGCTGGACGACATCGACGCGGCGATGAAGCTGGGCGGCGGCTACCCGATGGGCCCGTTCGAACTGCTCGACGTGGTCGGCCTGGACGTCTCGCTGGCCATCGAGAAGGTGCTGCACAAGGAGTTCCGCGACCCGGGCCTGGCGCCCGCGCCGCTGCTGGAGCACCTGGTCGCCGCGGGCTGCCTCGGCCGCAAGACGGGGCGCGGCTTCCGCGAATATGCCCGTCGCTGACCCGGGAGCCGGGTGGGGCGGGCTGCTGGGACCCTCCGGCGGCCCGCCCCCGCAGGCGCGCTCTCCTGCACCGATGCGTTACGTTCATGCCATGTCCCAGCCCGCCAAGTCACCCCGTGCCACCGCCGCGACCGACGCCCCGGAGACCACCGCGGGGACGCGCGCGGCCGCCCAACGGCTCAAGATGCGCCGCGAACTGGCCGCCGCCGCGATGGAGCTCTTCGCCACGAAGGGCTACGAGGCGACCACCGTCGACGAGATCGCGGGCGCCGCGGGAGTGGCCCGGCGGACGTTCTTCCGCCACTTCCGCTCCAAGGAAGAGGCCATCTTCCCGGACCACGACGACACTCTCGTCAGGGCCGAGGCCGTCCTGAACGCCGCCCCCGCGCACGAGCATCCGCTCGACACCGTCTGCCGCGGCATCAAGGAAGTCATGAAGATGTACGCGGCCAAGCCCGCCGTCTCCGTGGCCCGCTACAAACTGACCCGTGAGGTACCGACCCTCCGGGAGGCCGAGATCGCGTCGGTGGCCCGCTACGAGCGGCTGTTCACCCGCTATCTCCTGGGCCACTTCGACGAGCGCGACCACCATGTGGGCAACGACGACCCGCTGCTCGCGGAGGTCGCCGCGTCCGCCGTGGTCACCGCGCACAACCATGTGCTGCGCCGCTGGCTGCGGGCGGGCGGCCAGGGCGATGTGGAGGCCCAGCTCGACCGCGCCTTCGCGATCGTGCGGGACACCTTCGGCACCGGCATCGGAGCCGGCCGGACCGCGGCCGCCGAGCCCGAGCGGGCCCCGGCGGCGACGGTCGCGAAGGAGGGCGAGGTGCTTGTCGCGGTGGCGCGTACCGACGCCCCGCTGGACGAGGTCATGCGGACGATCCAGCAGGCGCTCAAGGAGCGCTGAGGGCCCTGCGAGCCGCGCCGTAAACCCGTTCGCGGCGGTCCGGGGCCCGTGGTTCGGTTCGCCCATGAGAACCGAAGAGGTACGCGACCTGTACGACCGCATGATGCGCGAGCACGCCCGCCCCGACGGGCCGGGCGTGCGGGTCGAGCGCGCCGGGCCCGTGGTACGCCAGGTGGGCGGGCCGGACGACTGGAACGGCGTCGTCTGGTCGGACCCGGAGCTGGACGCCGCCGGGGCCGACGCGGCGATCAGGGCCCAGATCGAGCACTGGGCCGCACTCGGCCACGAGGAGTTCGAGTGGAAGCTCCACTCCCCCGACCGGCCGGCCGACCTGGGCGAGCGGCTGCGCGCGGCCGGATTCATACCGGAGCCGCCGGAAACCCTGCTGGTGGCGCCCACGGAGCTGCTGACCGGGCCGGTCGTCCTGCCCGACGGCGTCACGCTGCGCCCGGTGACGGACGCGGCGGGCGCGGAGCAGATGGCGCGGGCCCATGAGCGGGCGTTCGGCACGGACGGGACCCGCCTCCTGCACCAGGTCGTGAAGCGGCTGGCGGAGGCCCCCGACGACTTCGTGGCGGTCATGGCGCTGGCCGAAGGGGAGCCGGTCAGCTCGGCCCGGATGGAGCTGTACCCGGGCACGGGCTTCGCGGGGCTCTGGGGCGGCGGCACGGTCGCGGAGTGGCGGGGCAGGGGCGTCTACCGGGCGCTGGTCGCGTACCGGGCACGGATCGCCGCCGAGCGCGGCTACCGCTATCTGCAGGTCGACGCGAGCGACATGTCGGCCCCGATCCTGGCCCGGCTCGGCTTCACGGCGCTCGGCACGACGACGCCGTATGTGTACCGCGCGGCCGGATAACCGCCTGCCAGCAGGACAGAACGTCCCGTAACACCCATCGTGTTGCTCATGCGTGCCCACGGGATGACAAGTGAGAGAAATTGTTGGCACTGGGTGCCTTGTCAGGTGTCACGGAGTGCCATACGTTGAAGGTGTCCGGGCGGCCGGCGTGCTGAGACCTCACACGTACGCCGGCTGTCCCCGCAACCACCGTGCTGCGCGCCCGGACGCCTGCGTCACAGGCACCCTTCTGCTCCACCGAGCAAAGCCGAGCTCCACCTGCCGAACCGACGGCAACACCTCCACACCGCACCGCTCCCCCTGCCAGCAGGGCCCCTCAAGCGTTCCCTCGACGCCGCATCACCGGAGGCAACACCGTGAAGGAAATCCTGGACGCGATTCAGTCGCAGGACAGCACGGCCGCGGACTTCGCGGCCCTGTCCCTCCCCGAGTCCTACCGCGCGATCACCGTGCACAAGGACGAGGCGGAGATGTTCGCGGGCCTCGAAACCCGTGACAAGGACCCCCGCAAGTCGATCCACCTCGACGACGTCCCGGTCCCCGAACTCGGCCCCGGCGAGGCCCTCGTCGCCGTGATGGCCAGTTCGGTGAACTACAACTCCGTCTGGACGTCGATCTTCGAGCCGGTGTCGACGTTCAACTTCCTGGAGCGCTACGGGAAGCTCAGCGAGCTCTCCAAGCGCCACGACCTGCCGTACCACGTCATCGGCTCCGACCTGGCGGGCGTCGTCCTGCGCACCGGGCCCGGCGTGAACGCCTGGAACCCGGGCGACGAGGTCGTCGCGCACTGCCTGTCGGTCGAACTGGAGTCCTCCGACGGCCACAACGACACGATGCTCGACCCCGAGCAGCGGATCTGGGGCTTCGAGACGAACTTCGGCGGGCTCGCCGAGATCGCGCTCGTCAAGTCCAACCAGCTGATGCCCAAGCCCCAGCACCTCAGCTGGGAGGAGGCCGCGTCCCCGGGCCTGGTCAACTCGACCGCGTACCGCCAGCTCGTCTCGCGCAACGGCGCGGGCATGAAGCAGGGCGACAACGTGCTGATCTGGGGCGCCAGCGGCGGGCTCGGCTCCTACGCCACCCAGTTCGCGCTGGCCGGCGGCGCCAACCCGATCTGTGTCGTCTCCAGCCCGGAGAAGGCCGACATCTGCCGCGCCATGGGCGCCGAGGCGGTCATCGACCGCAACGCCGAGGGCTACAGGTTCTGGAAGGACGAGCACACCCAGGACCCGAAGGAGTGGAAGCGCTTCGGCAAGCGCATCCGCGAGCACACCGGCGGCGAGGACATCGACATCGTCTTCGAGCACCCGGGCCGCGAGACCTTCGGCGCCTCGGTCTACGTCACCCGCAAGGGCGGCACGATCACCACCTGCGCCTCCACCTCGGGCTACATGCACGAGTACGACAACCGCTACCTGTGGATGTCCCTCAAGCGCATCATCGGCTCGCACTTCGCCAACTACCGCGAGGCGTGGGAGGCCAACCGCCTCATCGCCAAGGGCAAAATCCACCCGACGCTCTCCAGGACGTACTCCCTGGAGGACACCGGGCAGGCCGCCTACGACGTCCACCGCAACCTGCACCAGGGCAAGGTCGGCGTCCTCGCCCTGGCCCCCCGCGAGGGTCTGGGCGTGCGCGACCAGGAAATGCGCGAGCAGCACATCGACGCCATCAACCGCTTCCGCAACGTCTGAGGTTCTCCGATGAACGAACGTCAGAAGGACCGGCCCTGGCTCATGCGGACGTACGCCGGTCACTCGACCGCCGAGGCGTCCAACGAGCTGTACCGCCGCAACCTCGCCAAGGGCCAGACGGGTCTCTCGGTCGCCTTCGATCTGCCGACGCAGACCGGATACGACCCGGACCACATTCTCGCCCGCGGCGAGGTGGGCCGTGTCGGTGTTCCCGTCTCGCACCTCGGTGACATGCGGCGGCTGTTCCAGGACATCCCCCTGGAGCAGATGAACACCTCGATGACGATCAACGCGACCGCCATGTGGCTGCTGGCGCTCTACCAGGTGGTCGCGGAGGAGCAGGGGGCCGACCCCACCAAGCTCCAGGGCACCACGCAGAACGACATCGTGAAGGAGTACCTCTCGCGCGGGACGCACGTCTTCCCGCCGGTGCCCTCGCTGCGGCTGACCACGGACATGATCACGTACACGGTCAACCGCATCCCCAAGTGGAACCCGATCAACATCTGCAGCTACCACCTCCAGGAGGCGGGGGCCACCCCGGTCCAGGAGATCGCGTACGCCATGTCGACCGCCATCGCGGTGCTCGACGCGGTCCGCGACTCGGGCCAGGTGCCCGAGGAGAAGTTCGGTGACGTGGTCGCCCGGATCTCGTTCTTCGTGAACGCGGGCGTCCGCTTCATCGAGGAGATGTGCAAGATGCGCGCCTTCGGCCGCATCTGGGACCGCGTCACCCGCGAGCGGTACGGCATCGCCGACGCCAAGCAGCGCCGCTTCCGCTACGGCGTCCAGGTCAACTCCCTCGGGCTGACCGAGGCGCAGCCGGAGAACAACGTCCAGCGCATCGTCCTGGAGATGCTGGCCGTCACCCTCTCCAAGGACGCCCGCGCCCGCGCCGTACAGCTGCCGGCCTGGAACGAGGCGCTGGGGCTGCCCCGGCCCTGGGACCAGCAGTGGTCGCTGCGGATCCAGCAGGTGCTGGCGCACGAGAGCGATCTGCTGGAGTACGAGGACATCTTCGCCGGTTCCCATGTCATCGAGGCCAAGGTGGACTCGCTGGTCGAGGAGTCGCTGGCGGAGATCGACCGGATCCAGCAGATGGGCGGCGCGATGGCGGCCGTCGAGTCCGGTTACCTCAAGTCCGAGCTGGTCTCCTCGCACGCGGCACGCCGGGCCCGGATCGAGGGCGGCGAGGAGAAGATCGTCGGCGTCAACATCTACGAGACGACCGAGCCCAACCCGCTCACCTCCGACCTCGACGGCGCGATCATGACCGTCGACCCGGAGAACGAGGCCCGGGTCGTCGCGGCCCTGCACGAGTGGCGCGACAACCGCGACGAGGCACGGGCGTCCGAGGCGCTGGCCGCGCTGAAGAAGGCCGCGGCGGGCACCGAGAACATGATGGAGGCCACCGTCGAGTGCGCCCGCGCGGGCGTCACCACCGGCGAGTGGTCCTGGGCGCTGCGGGACGTCTTCGGCGAGTTCCGCGCGCCCACCGGGGTCTCCTCGGCCCCGGTCGCGGTCACCGCCGAGCCGGGCAGCACGCTCGCCCTGGTCCGCGAGAAGGTCACCCGGACCGCCGCCGACCTGGGCGTGGGACGGCTGCGCCTGCTGGTCGGCAAGCCGGGCCTGGACGGACACTCCAACGGCGCCGAGCAGATCGCCGTACGGGCCAGGGACGCCGGGTTCGAGGTGGTCTACCAGGGCATCCGGCTGACCCCCGAGCAGATCACCGACGCGGCGATCGCCGAGGACGTGCACTGCGTGGGGCTGTCCATCCTCTCCGGCTCGCACGCGGAGCTGGTGCCCGACGTGCTGCACCGGCTGCGCGAGGCCGGGGCGCCGGACATCCCGGTGATCGCGGGCGGCATCATCCCGCCGGCCGACGCAGCGGCGCTCATCGAAGCCGGAGTGGCCGCCGTCTTCACCCCGAAGGACTTCGGCATCACCGAGATCATCGGCCGTATCGTCGACGAGATCCGGAAAGCGAACAAGCTCGACCCTCTGGAGGTCCCCGCATGACCACGCCCACCCCCTCGGTCAACCGTCTGCGCCCGCGCCGTTCGTGTCTGGCCGTGCCGGGCTCGAACCCGCGCTTCCTGGAGAAGGCCCAGGGCCTCCCGGCCGACCAGGTCTTCCTGGACCTGGAGGACGCCGTCGCGCCGCTCGCCAAGGAGGGCGCCCGCCACCACATCGTGGACGCGCTCAACAACGGTGACTGGAGCGGCAAGACCCGGGTCGTGCGGGTCAACGACTGGACGACGCACTGGACGTACCGGGACGTCATCGCGGTCGTCGAGGGCGCGGGGCCGAACCTCGACTGCATCATGCTGCCGAAGGTCCAGGACGCCCAGCAGGTCGTGGCGCTGGACCTGCTGCTGACCCAGATCGAGAAGACGATGGGCTTCGAGGTCGGGAAGATCGGCATCGAGGCGCAGATCGAGAACGCCAAGGGCCTGGTGAACATCGACGAGATCGCCGCCGCCTCGCCCCGGCTGGAGACGCTGATCTTCGGCCCGGCCGACTTCATGGCCTCGATCAACATGAAGACCCTGGTCGTCGGCCAGCAGCCGCCCGGCTACCCGGCCGACGCCTACCACTACATCCTGATGCGCATCCTGATGGCGGCCCGTACGCACGACCTCCAGGCGATCGACGGCCCGTTCCTCCAGATCCGTGACGTGGACGCCTACCGCGAGGTGGCCGGCCGTGCCGCCGCCCTCGGCTTCGACGGCAAGTGGGTGCTGCACCCGGGTCAGGTCGACGCGGCCAACGAGGTGTTCTCGCCCTCGCAGGAGGACTACGACCACGCCGAGCTGATCCTCGACGCCTATGACTGGTGCACCTCCGAGGAGGGCGGCAAGAAGGGCTCGGCGATGCTCGGCGACGAGATGATCGACGAGGCCAGCCGCAAGATGGCCCTGGTCATCGCGGGCAAGGGCCGGGCCGCCGGAATGCAGCGCACCTCCAAGTTCGAAGCCCCGGAGGCCTGATCATGCAGTTCGGACGCACCTTTGAGGAGTTCGAGGTCGGTGCCGTCTACAAGCACTGGCCCGGAAAGACGGTCACGGAGTACGACGACCACCTCTTCTGCCTGCTGACCATGAATCACCACCCGCTGCACATGGACAGCAATTACGCGGAGAAGACGACCGACTTCGGCAAGAACGTGGTCGTCGGCAACTACATCTACTCGCTGCTGCTCGGCATGTCGGTGCCGGACGTCTCCGGAAAGGCCATCGCCAATCTGGAGGTCGAATCGCTCAAGCACATCGCGCCGACCTTCCACGGCGACACGATCTACGGCGAGACGACCGTGCTGGACAAGACCCCGTCGAAGTCCAAGAACGACCGCGGGATCGTGTACGTGGAGACCAAGGGCTACAAGCAGGACGGCACCGTGGTCTGCGTGTTCCGGCGCAAGGTGATGGTCCCCACCGAGACGTACATCAAGGAGCGCGGCGGGGAGCAGCCCGGCCGCCCGACGCCCGCCAAGTAACTGTGTGAAGCCTTAAGGCCATCCGCGTGAAGCCACAGGAGAAGCAGCCATGACGCGACTCGCCCAGACCGCCGGTCTGAACGACATCCAGCGGGAAATCCTTTCCACGGTCCGGGATTTCGTCGACAAGGAGATCATTCCGGTCGCGACCCAGCTGGAGCACCGCGACGAGTACCCCACGGAAATCGTCGAGGGGCTCAAGGAACTCGGCCTGTTCGGGCTGATGATCCCCGAGGAGTACGGGGGTCTGGGTGAGTCGCTGCTCACCTACGCGCTGTGCGTGGAGGAGATCGCGCGCGGCTGGATGAGCGTGTCGGGCATCATCAACACGCATTTCATCGTGGCCTACATGCTCAAGCAGCACGGCACCCAGGAGCAGAAGGACACGTTCCTGCCGCGGATGGCGCTCGGCGAGGTGCGGGGCGCGTTCTCGATGTCGGAGCCGGCGCTCGGCTCGGACGTCTCGGCGATTTCGTCGAAGGGCGTGAAGGACGGCGAGGAGTACGTTCTCAACGGCCAGAAGATGTGGCTGACGAACGGCGGAACGTCCACTTTGGTGGCCGTTCTCTGCCGAAGTGACGAAGGCCACCCCGAGGGGACCGCGCCGCACAAGTCGATGACGACCTTCCTGGTGGAGAAGGAGCCCGGATTCGGAGAGGTCCGGCCCGGCCTGACCATCCCCGGGAAGATCGACAAGATGGGCTACAAGGGCGTCGACACGACCGAGCTCATCATGGACGACCTGCGCATTCCGGCCAATCGCGTCCTCGGCGGCACGACCGGCCGAGGGTTTTACCAAATGATGGACGGCGTCGAGGTCGGGCGGGTGAATGTCGCCGCGCGTGGCTGCGGAGTCGCGCAGCGTGCATTCGAGCTGGGCGTTTCGTACGCCCAGCAGCGCCACACCTTCGGCAAACCGATCGCCCAGCACCAGGCGATCCAGTTCAAACTGGCCGAAATGGCCACCAAGGTCGAAGCCGCTCATGCGATGATGGTGAATGCGGCACGCAAAAAGGACTCCGGGGAACGAAACGACCTGGAGGCAGGGATGGCGAAGTACCTCGCCTCCGAGTACTGCAAGGAAGTCGTCGAGGACGCCTTCCGTATCCACGGCGGTTACGGCTTCTCCAAGGAGTACGAGATCGAGCGCCTCTACCGCGAGGCGCCGATGCTGCTGATCGGTGAAGGTACCGCCGAGATCCAGAAAATGATCATTGGCCGGCGCCTCTTGGAGGAGTACCGATTCCAGGGCTGAATGTCCCTTTCGAGGTGATTTGGTGGCGAAGAACATCACACCAGGTCAGCCTCGGCGGGTGCCTTTCCGCCGTCCGACTCGGCTGCTGGCTTGCCCAGTTGCGCCCGGCAACCGATAGCATCTTCGGAAAGCCGCCGTCCCCCGTTGCCAGCGCGGCATCATCCGCTACGAAGGTCATCCATGCCCGACAGCACTTCCTCCGCACCCCGCGGCGGGGTCCGCATCGCCCGCGGAGCATCGCCGTGGCTCCTGCCGACCGTCGCCACCGCAGCCCTCAGCCTGGTCCGCGCCCGCAAGTCGGGGCGCTGGGCAGCAGCGGCTGTGCCCACCACCGCGCTCGCGGCGGGCATGCTGTGGTTCTTCCGTGACCCCGAGCGCGAGATCACTGACGGCCGGGTCATCTCCCCGGCCGACGGTGTGGTGCAGAGCATCATGCCGTGGAAGGACGGGCGCACCCGCGTCGCGATCTTCATGAGCCCGCTCAACGTCCACGTCAACCGCGCGCCGCTGGCGGGCACCGTGACGTCGGTCGAGCACATCCCGGGCGGGTTCGTTCCGGCTTTCAACAAGGAGAGCGAGAACAACGAGCGCGTTGTCTGGCACTTCGACACCGAGCTCGGCGACATCGAGATGGTGCAGATCGCGGGAGCGGTCGCCCGTCGGATCGTGCCGTACCTCCCCCAGGGCACGAAGGTGGAGCAGGGCGAGCGCATCGGCCTGATCCGCTTCGGCTCGCGCGTGGACATCTACCTCCCGGAGGGTATCGATGTCGCGGTCGAGGTCGGTCAGGCCACCACCGCGGGGGTGACTCGAATTGACCGTGATTGATCCTGATACCAAGGCTGGCTGGGTGCCGGAGGCGGACGAGGCGAACGACGCCGACGGCGCGGAGGACATGCCGCTGTCGATGCGGCTGTCGATAGCGGACACGCTCACGCTCGGTAACGCGACGTGCGGGTTCATGGCGGTGTACTTCACCACCACGGGCATTCTGATCCCGCACCTCACGGGCAGCGACGAGACGGGCATGGCCCGGCACTCGGCCGCCACCGCGGTGATCCTGATGCTGATGGCCGCGATCTTCGACCTGTTCGACGGACTCGTGGCGCGCAAGCTGCGCTCCTCGCCGATGGGCGCCGAGCTGGACAACCTCTCGGACCTCATCAGCTTCGGGCTCGCGCCGGCCTACTTCGTGCTCGTGTACGGCATGGTCGCCGACGACGCCCATCAGCGGGTGTCGGCGCTGGCGGCGATCGTCGTGTTGCTGGCGGTGGTGCTCAGGCTTGCCAGATTCTCCTGTGTGACGTTGAAGGACGGCATGTTCCAGGGCATGCCGAGCCCCTTCGGAGCGCTGACGGTCGTCTCGATCGTGCTCCTGGAGCTGCCCTTCATCCCGACGCTGCTCGCGATCGTCGGCGTCGCCTGGCTGATGGTGAGCCGGGTGGAGTACCCCAAGCCGCGGGGCATCCTCGCGGTGGCGATGCTCGGCTGGATCGTGGCCGCGATGGGGCTGCTCGCCGCATGGGCGTTCGACGCGCCCGGCGGTCAGCTGCTGCTCCAGACGGGCTGCGCGCTCCAGGTGGTGCTCGGCGCGGTGATCCCGCTGTTCGCCACGGCGCGACGGGTGAACACGTTCCGTGACAACCGGCGCGAGGCGCGGGCGGCACAGCTGCCGTAGCGGTACGTGTGTGGACCAGGGCGAGGGCCCGGATGCTCCCCGGCATCCGGGCCCTCGTGCGTTCCCGGTACCGAGCCCGCCGGGCCCGCTCGGCGCCGCATACCACCGCGCGCCGTGGGCCGCCAGAGGCGAAGCCCTCCCGATGGCTGAGAAGTTTCGGCAGCGAGGTGAGTACCGGGTTCCCGTCACCGTGGCGCGATCCGCTCTTAGAATCACCTCGCAACCGACGCCCGGGCCCTTTCGGCCAGGGTGCGGTCCGGGGGACCAGGGGGGTCCGAGATGAAGCTGATGCTGGTGGGGACACGCGTGGTGGCGGTCGCGGCGGCGGGGGTGTTGCTGGCCGGATGTGGTGGGTCGGGGTCGAAGGGCGAGAACCGGCCCGACCCGAAGCCGAGCGGATCGGCGAAGCAGGGCGGACCGGCGACCGACGGCGAGAAGACCGGGGCGACCGGGAAGCCGGACCCGGAGCAGTCCACGCTGCCGGGGGCGCTGCCCAGCGCCTACGACTTCACGCCGGACCCGGAGCGGGTGCCGAAGACCGCGGCCCAGGCCCGGAAGCTGACGCGGAACGCCGCGCTCGGTGAGGCCGACTGGACGGCCGGGATGGTCCGGCACACACCGTACGAGAGCGCCGGCAGCTGGACCGTGCTCCCGGAATCCTGCGTCTGGACCCGCTCCGCGCTGCCCTCCGGCGTGCTGGACAGCTTCACGCGGCGGCTCGACATCCCGGCGCAGGACGGCAAGGGCCGGGTCCAGGGGGCGGTGACCGTGACCGTGCACCGGAGCGAGGCGGGCGCCGACAAGGAGATCAAGGACACCGTGCAGGAGAGCTTCCGCTGCCCGCAGCAGGAGCTGGGCGGCGGGCAGCGGCTGAGCGGCCTGATGTCGCTCCAGTTCGACCAGAAGGACGTGCGCAACGCGGACGCCTCGCTCTTCGAGGCCGGGAAGTACACCGGGCCCGGCTCCGGCGGGACCCAGGACTATGTGTGGACCAAGTCCCGGATCGGCCCGGTGACGACGGCCGTGTCGGTCAAGGGCGCGAAGGGCTACCAGAACAGCGACCTGCTGCGGATCGCCGCCGAGGGCGGCGCCAAGGTGCTCTACCGCGTCGAGCTGGAACTGAAGTGACCGCGGGCCCGGACGAAAGGCACTGACCCCTGATGGAACCGCTCCGTTCCGCCGACCCGGCACGGATCGCCGGATACCGCATCCTGGGCCGGCTCGGCGCCGGCGGCATGGGTGTGGTGCTGCTCGGCCGGTCGCCCGGCGGCGCGCTGGTGGCGATCAAGCTGATCCGCGCGGAGTACGCCGACGACCCCGGCTTCCGGGCCCGCTTCCGGCGGGAGGTGGCGATCGCCCGGCAGGTGCGCAACCGGTGGGCGGTGCCGGTGGTCGACGCCGACACCGAGGCGCCGGCCCCGTGGCTGGCCACCGAGTTCGTGCCGGGACCCGCCCTGAGCGAGGCGGTCGGCGGCGGTGGGCCGCTGCCGGAACGCGGGGTGCGGGCGCTGGGCTCGATGCTCGCGGAGGCGCTGGAGGCCGTCCACGCGGCGGGGCTCGTGCACCGGGACGTCAAGCCCGGCAATGTGCTGCTGGGGCTGGACGGGCCCCGGCTGATCGACTTCGGGATCGCGCGGGCCCTGGACGACACCGTCCTCACGGCGACGGACGTGATCGTCGGCTCCCCCGGCTTCCTCTCGCCCGAGCAGGCGCAGGGCCGGCGGATCGGCCCGGCGAGCGATGTCTTCTCGCTGGGCTGCGTCCTGGTGTACGCGGCCACCGGCGGGCGGCCGTTCGGCACCGGTCCGGTGGAGGCGATGCTGTTCCGTACGGTGCACGACCCGGCGGAGCTGGGCGCGCTGCCGCCCGGGCTGCGTCCGGTCGTCGAGGCGTGCCTGGCCAAGGCCCCCGAGGACCGCCCGACGACGGCGGACATCCGGCGGGCGTTCGCCGAGGATCTGTCGGGCGGCAGCTGGCTGCCCGGTCCGGTCACCCATCTGATCGCCGAGCGTTCGGCGCGGATGCTCGCGCTGCCCGACATCGACGCGACGAGCCTGGACGCCGGATCCGCCGGCGGCCCGGACGGCGGCCCGGACACGGGCACCGGTACGGGGCCCGGTGGGCGGGACACGACCGCCGTGCCGGCCCCGGTCGGCCGTCGCCGCTTCCTCGCGTACGTCACCGGGGGCGCGGCCCTCGCGGCGACGGGCGGCACCGCCGCGTGGCTGGTCTCCTCGGGCGACGACAAGGACCCGGGCGGGAAGGGCGAGGGGGACGACGGGAAGGCGGCCCGCCCGGAGCTGCACATCGGGCTCCAGGCCGACCTCAGCGGCCCGTCGGCGGCCGTGGGCAAGGGGCAGGACCGGGCGGCGCGGCTCGCGGTGGCGGAGCACAACGCCCGGGGGAACGCGCCGTTCACGCTGCGGCTGACCACGGTCGACGACGGGGGCGACGAGGAGCGGGCGAAGGCGGCGGTGCGCCGGTTCGCCGAGGACCCGCTCCTGGTGGCCGCGATCGGCGCGACCGGCACGGACGCGGCCCGGGAGGCGCTGGTGGCGTACGACGAGGCGGCGCTGCCGCTACTCAGCGTGGTCGACGGCGACATCCGGCACCTGAACCGGATCTTCCTGTGCGCGCGGCCGCGCAACGACATGCAGATGCTGCCGGTGGCCCAGTTCCTCGGGGCGTACGAGATCGACCGGGTCGCGCTGGTCGACGACGGCACCGAGTACGGCCGGCAGACCACCCGATTCCTGGACACGGGGCTGCGCGGCAACGGCCGCACCGTGTTGGCGGAGACCGTACGGGAAGGCACCCGCGACCTGGACGCCGAGGCCGAGCGGATCGCCGCGAAGCGGCCGGGGGCGGTGGTGTACGGGGGCGGCTGGCGGGACGCCGGACGGTTCGCGAAGGCGCTGACCAGGGCCGGGTTCCTGGGCCCGAAGATCGGCACCCAGGCCGTGCACGACCCGCGGTTCCTGGCGGAGGCGGGCGAGGCCGCGGCGGGCTGGCTGGTCGTCTCGACGGCCGCGGACCCCGCTTCCGTACCCTCGGTGCACCCGTTCGCCGCCGCCTACCGGGGGCGTTTCGACGGCGCTCCGCCGCTGTTCGCCGCGGAGGCGTACGACGCGGTCGGGCTGATCGCCGCCTGCGCCGAGGGGCTGGGCCGGGAGACGGTCAGCCGCCAGGATCTGCTGCCCGCGCTGCGGACGACCTCGTACAAGGGCGTGTCCAAGAGCTACGCCTTCGAGTCGGCCAACGGGATGTACACCGGGACCGGGGTCTTCATCTATCGCGTGGAGCGGGGGCGCTTCCGGTACATCGGGATGGACGGCACGGAGGTCTGACCGGGCTGCCCCGGTCAGACCTCCGTCAGGCACGTCCGGGCTCAGGAACCGACGGTGAAGGACTCGGCCGCCGCGGCGACCTCGGCCGGCCGGACCACCTTCAGACCGCCGGAGGCGCCCGCGTCGGGCTTCATGATGACGCTCTCGCGGGTGGACGGCGCCTTCGGGTCCGAGAAGTCGTGCGTCACCCCGAACTCGCTCCCGTACCCCTTGATCGTGAGCAGCGCCTTGTCGATGCCCTCGCGGGTGAGGTCCTTGTCGTCGCACGCCTTCGACAGCGCCTCGCCGAACAGGGAGGCCGCCGTGTAACCGGCGACGACGCCGTTGTCGAGGACGTCCTTCGGGTACTGGGCGGCGTACTCCTTGGCGAGCTTGGCGGGGCCGTCGCCCGGGTCGCCGATGGGCAGGGTGGAGGCGGCGACGTAGTAGTCCTTGAGCAGGGCGGGGCCCGCCTGGGTCTTCAACAGCTGTGGCGCGAAGGCCGAGTTGTTGCCGACGACCGGGACATCGAAGCCGGTGGCCGCCGCGACGCCGACCAGCGAGGCCGCCTGGCGCGGCCCCGCGCTGACGATCACGGCCTTGACCCCGGCCTGCTTGAGGGCGGCGACCTGGGCCGTCATGTCGTTGTCGGTCGGCTTGATCTTCTGCTCGACGACCGTGAGACCGGCCTCCTTCGCCGCGTGCTTCGAGCCGACGAGCGCGTTCTCGCCGTAGTCGCCCTCGAAGTAGACGTGACCGATCTTGTCGCCCTTCGCGATGCGCTTCTCGGCGAGGAGGTAGTCGATCAGGTTGATCGTCTCGACGTCGTAGGTGGCGCCGATGACCCGGATGTACGGGGAGCCCAGCAGATTCGCCGACCAGGCCTGCGGCAGCACCAGGCCCTTGTCCTGGCCGTCGATGCGCTGCTCGACGGCGGCGACGAACGGGGAGCCGATGAACTGGGCGAAGCCGAGCACCTTCGGTTCCAGTTCGGTGTACGCGGCGATCGCCTTCTGCGGGTCGTATCCGTGGTCGCGAACGGTCAGTTCGATCTTCCGGTCGCAGATGCCGCCCGCGTCGTTGGTCTGCTTGACCCACAGCTGCTGCGCCTGGGTGACGCTCTTGCCGAGCGAGGCGTAGACGCCGGTCATGTCGGTCAGCACACCGAGGGAGATCGTCGAGGAGGAGACCCCGGGGCCGGTCTTGACGCCGCCCTCGCCCTCCTCGTTCGCCTTGGAGTCGGTCGCCTTCCCGCTGCACCCGACGAGGGTGACGGCGAGGGTCGCGACCACGGCCGTGAGCACTCTCAGTTTCATGACTTCTCCCCTGGATTCTTCGGAGCCTTCGGCTTCTTCGTACGGGCGAGGCCGAGGCGGGCGAGGCCGCCGGGCAGGAACAGGACCACCGCGACCACCGCGGCGCCGTACAGATAGCGGGACGCCTCACCGGGTGCCAGACCGCCCGTACCGGGGGCGGAGACCAGCGGCAGGGAGTCGCTGTAGTGCGTGAACACCTGCGGGAGCAGCGAGACGAAGGCGGCGCCGATCACGGCGCCCGCGACGCTGCCGAGCCCGCCGATGACGATCATGGCGAGGCATTCGAGGGACAGGATCATGCCGAAGTACTCGGGCACGGTCCGCTGGAAGACCAGGGCGAGCAGAACGCCCGCGAGGCCCGCGTACATCGAGGACAGGACGAAGACGCCGGCCCGGTAGCGGGCCACCGGCACGCCCATCACCCCGGCGGCGATCCGGTGGTCGCGGATGGCGTTCATGGCCCGTCCGGGCCGGCCGCGCAGCACCCCCCGGGCGAACAGCGCGCTCAGCAGGAGCGCGGCCAGACCCGCGTACCAGAGCTTCTCCGAGGAGCCGAACGGCACGGCGGCGACGATGAGTTCGCTGTCGTCGAAGGTGAAGCCGAAGAGCGACAGCGGCGGTACGGCCCGGCCGTTGTAACCACCGGTCAGCGAGCCCGCGTTGAACAGGACGTGCTGCCCGATGAAGATCAGCGCGAGCGTCGCGATGCCGAGGTACGCGCCGCGCAGCCGGCCGGCGATGGGGCTGAAGAGCCCGCCCGCCGCTCCGGCGAGCAGCACGGCGAGGATCGCGGCCAGCCAGGTGGGCAGCCCGAGTCCGGTCAGCGTGTGCCCGTTCTCGGTGCTGCTCTCCCCCGCCAGGACGCAGTAGCCGTACGCGCCGACGGCGAGGAAGAACGCATGGCCCATGGAGAGTTGGCCGGTGGCGCCGGTGAGCATGTTGAGCCCGATGGCGCCGATCGCCGCCGCCATCGCGAACAGTCCGGCCTGGAGCCAGAAGCGGTCCAGGTAGAACGGCAGGACGAGGAGCAGCAGGGAGCCGATGAGGACGGCGTACGTACGGGGGCTGCGCAGCCGGTCGGTGACGCCCGCCGTTCCACCACGTACGGGAGCGGCCACGGCGGGGGCTTCGGCGGTGGCGTCAGACACGGGCCAGCTCCTTCGTGCCGAAGAGTCCCGCGGGCCGGATCAGCAGGACGGCCACCATCACCAGGTAGGGCGCCAGATCGCCGATGCCCCGGCCGAGGAAGGACAGGTCGCTCTGGTAGCCGGTGGCGAGCGACTCGGTGACGCCGACGATGAGTCCGCCGGCCAGCGCCCCGGTGGTGGAGTCGAGTCCGCCGAGGATCGCGGCGGGGAACGCCTTGAGCGCGGCGAGCGAGGTGGCGCGCTCCAGGCCCGGGGTCGGGAACACGGTGAGGAAGAGCGCGGCGACGGCGGCGAGGGCTCCGGCGACCGCCCAGGCGGCGAGCGAGACCCGCCCCAGCTTGATGCCCATGAGCGCCGCCGTCTGCGGGTTCTCGGCGGCGGCCCGCATCGACACCCCCCACGAGGTGTAGCGGAAGGCGAGCAGGAACACGGTGATCAGCAGCCCGGCGGCGAGGAACGCGGCGATCCTGGTCTGGGCGAGGGTGATGGAGCCGATGTGGACGACCTCGTTGCCCCAGGGGTCGCCGAGGGCGAGGACGTCCGTGCCCATCCGGCGGGTGAGTTCGGTGATCAGGAGGATGTCGACGCCGATGGTGACGATGGCCAGGACGCTGTGGTCGCTGCCCCGGTAGCGGCGCATCACGAGGAACTCGATGGCCGCCCCGACGGTCGCGGCCCCGGCGATCCCGACGAGCAGCGCGGGCCAGAACCCGATGTCGTCGTGGAGCACGGCGGTGACATAGCCGCCCGCCAACAGCAGGGACGCGTGGGCGAAGTTGACCACCTCGGTCGCCTTGAAGATGACGACGAACCCGAGCGCGATGAGTGCGTACACCGAGCCGATCGACAGGCCGCCGAGGAGGAGTTCGACGAATGTGGTCATTGAGGTGCCCCCAAGTAGGCCTGGACGACCGCCGGGTCGTTCTGGACCTCGGCGGGGGTGCCGCCCGCGATCCTGCGTCCGAAGTCGAGTACGGTCACCGCGTCCGCGAGCCGCATCACCACCCCCATGTCGTGCTCGACCAGCACGATGGAGATGCCGAGGCTGTCGCGTACATCGGCCACGACGGCGGCGGTGCGGCGGCGCTCGTCCGCGGTCATCCCGGCGATCGGCTCGTCCAGCAGCAGGACCTTCGGCTCCATGCACAGGGCCCGGCCGAGCTCGACGAGCTTCTGCTGTCCGTACGGGAGCGATCCGGCGGGCCGCTCCAACTCCCCGGCCAGTCCGATGAATTCGGCGATCTCGCGGACCCGGTCGCGGTGGCGTCGTTCCTCCCGGGCGGCCGAGGGCAGTCGCAGGCCGGTGGCGAGGAACCCGGAGCGGGTCAGCCGGTGGCGGCCGAGGAGGAGGCTGTCGGCGACGGTCGCGTGCGGGGGCAGCGCCAGGTTCTGGAAGGTGCGGGCGACCCCGAGGTCCGCGATGGCGTGCGGCGGGAGTCCGGTGAGTTCGGTGTCGCCGAGGCGGACGTGTCCGGAGGTGGCGCGGTAGACGCCGGACAGGACGTTGAAGCAGGTGGACTTGCCCGCGCCGTTGGGTCCGATGACGGCGTGCACGCTGCCGGGTTCGACGGTGAAGGAGACGCCGTCCAGGGCGGTGAGCCCGGAGAAGCGGACGGTGACGTCCTCGACGGCGAGGGCGGCCGTGGTGCTGTGCGCGGAGGCCGTGGCGGTGGTGGTCACGCGGACCACCTGCTCAGGGTGCGCCGGGTCCGGGCGGCCGGGTCGGCGTCCGCCGCCGCGTCCTCGTCCACGACGCCCAGATAGCGGCGGCGCACCTCGTCGGAGGCGGCGAGTTCGTCGGCGGGCCCGGACAGGGCGACCTCGCCGACGTCGAGAACGTACGCCGTGGAGGCGAGCCGCAGCGCGATCGCCGCGTTCTGCTCGACGAGCATGACGGAGGTGCCGCTCGCGTTGATCTCCTGCACGGTCTCGGCGATCCTGGCCGCCATCAGCGGGGCGAGGCCGAGCGAGGGCTCGTCCAGCAGGAGCAGCCGGGGCCCCGCCATCAGGGCGCGGCCCATCGCCAGCATCTGCTGCTCGCCGCCGGAGAGCAGTCCGGCCCGCTGGTGCGCGCGGTCGGCGAGCACCGGGAACAGCTCGTGGACACGGGCCAGTGCGGCACTCGTCTCCTTGCGTCCGCCGCGCGCCCCGAGGGCGCCCGCCCGCAGGTTGTCGGCCACCGTCATCCGGGCGAAGACCTGCCGGCCCTCCGGTACCTGGACCACTCCGGCGGCCACCACCTGGGCGGGCCGCAGCCCTTCCAGGGGGCGGCCGTCGAACCGGATGGTTCCGGTGCCCGTCCCGCGGTGGAAGCCGAGGGTCCGCGACACGGCCCGCAGCAGCGTGGTCTTGCCCGCGCCGTTGCCGCCGAGCACGGCGGTGATCCCGCCGTCCGGCACATCGACGGAGATGTCGCGCAGCGCCCGGACCGGGCCGTAGCCGACGGACAGCCCGCGGATCTCTAGCGTTGCCATGCGTCCTCCTCCTTCCGCCTTGTCGTGTGTCGTGTGTCGTGTGTCGTGCTGGTCCGTGGGGGTGGTGCCACAGACCAGCACCGGGCGGGACGTGCGTCCACGGGGCGGGACCGACTCGATGCGGGCGACCAGCGAAGGCGGGGCCTCGTTGTGCACGCGCACAGACGCGGTGACGGGCGGCCGCCCGCCCGTCCGGCCGGTGGCATCCTCATCGGTCATCAGGTGCGCCCGGACCCGGGGACGGAGCGGCGGATGCGGCGTGGAACGCGGTACGGGGCGCTGCTCGGCCCGCTGCTGGCGGGCGGGGCGCGGCCGGACCTGGTGGAGCGCGCGGCGCGCGGACTCGGGCTGCCGGAACGGGGGCGTTACGCGGTGGTGGTGCTGGGCGCGCCCGTGCCGGAGGGTGCGGTGGTCGAGGGCCCGGACGTGGACGGCGCGCGCTGGTGGTGGGGCGGGGCCGACGGTTCTCCGGGCGGGGCGGAGGGCCGGGGGGAGGGCCGTGAGGAGGTCCGGGAGGTCGCGGTGGTGCTGCTGGGCCCGGCGGGCCCGGACCGGGTGGTGGCGCGGCTCAGGGAGCTGGGCGCCGGGCCGGGGGGTGTGAGCCCGGTGGTGGGCTCGCCGTCGGAGGTGGCCGCCGCGCACCGGCTGGCGGGTACGGCGCTGCTGACGTGCGAGCCGGGCAGCCGGGAGATCATCCGGCTGGACGAGCGGCTTCCGGCGGCCCTGCTGGTGAGCCGCCCGGAGCTGTCCACCCGGTTGCTGGCGGAGGTGTTCGGCCCGCTGCTGACCCTCGTACCGGCGGAGCGGTCACTGCTGGTGGAGACGCTGGAGGCGTGGCTGGAGTGCGGGGGTTCGGTGGGGCGGGCGGCGGCCCGGCTGGGGTGTCATCGCAACACGGTGTTCAACCGGCTGCGGCGGCTGGAGCGCCTGACCGCGCGCTCGCTGTCCCGGCCGCGCGAACTGGTCGACCTGGTGCTGGCGCTGGACGTGCTGCGGCTGTCGTCCGCCCCGGCGGGCCCCGGGGGCGGGGGGTGAGGGGGAGCCGGCCCGGGCCGGCTCCCCCTCGGGGACGTATCGACGTCAGCCCGCCAGGAAGTCCCGGGCGATCGACTCCGCCGCCCGTTCCAGCAGCGGCCCGGCCTGGGCCATGGACACCGCCGGGTCCGGTTCCAGCTCGGCCAGGGCGTAGGCGCGGCGGATGCCCGCCTTCTCCAGGGCCTCCGGGGGCAGGGCGAGGCGGCCGCAGACCGCGACGACCTCGATCCCGGCCGCGCGGGCGGCGGCGGCGACCCCGGCCGGGGCCTTGCCGTGCAGCGTCTGCTCGTCGAGCGAACCCTCGCCCGTGATGACCAGCGTGGCCCGGGCGAGCGCCGGGGCGAAGCCCAGCACGTCGAGCATGACCTCGATGCCGGGCCGGAAGCGGGCGCCGAGGGCGACGAGCGCCCCGTAACCGATGCCTCCGGCCGCGCCCGCGCCGGGCAGGGCGGCCGTCTCCGGGCCCAGGACCGAGGCGAAGTGCGTCAGGGCCGCGTCGAGGACCGCGATGTCCTCCTCGCTCGCGCCCTTCTGCCGCCCGTACACCTCGGGGGCGCCCTTGGGCCCGGTCAGCGGGTTGTCCACATCGCTGGCCAGGACCAGGTCGACGTCCGCCAGCCGCGGGTCGAGCCCGGACAGGTCGGCCTCGGCCAGCTCGGCGAGCGGTCCGCCGCCGGGGCCGACGGGCTTGCCGTCCGCGTCCAGGAAGCGGGCGCCGAGGGCGGCGAGCATGCCCGCGCCGCCGTCCGTGGTGGCGCTGCCGCCGACCCCGAACACGATCGTCGTGGCCCCCGCCTCCAGGGCGGCCCGCAGCAGTTCGCCCGAGCCGTACGTGGTGGCCGTGAGCGGGGCGAACACCCCGTCGGGCAGGAGCTGGAGGCCCGAGGCCTCGGCCATCTCCACCACGGCGGTGGACCCGCGCAGCGCGTACGCCGCCGTCACCGGCTCCCCGAGGGGGCCGGTCACCCGCGCCTCACGGCGCTCGAATCCGGCGGCCACGGCCGCCGCGACCGTACCGTCGCCGCCGTCCGCGACCGGCAGGGTCTCCACCCGCACGCCGGGCACGACGCGCCGCAGCCCGGCCGTCACCCGCTCCGCGACCTGTACGGCCGTGAGCGAGCCCTTGAACTTGTCCGCCGCGACGAGCACGCGCGCGGTCTCCACATCTGCTCCGTCCGTCACCTTGCATCCCTTGCTTTCGAACAGGCAGTCGCGCCGCCCCGACCCTATCCGCACGACCCCTGATCTGCCCATGGCCGTCCACGGCCGTACGGTCCGGACCCGTGCCACTACGCTGTCGGCCGTGACGACTCCCGATGCCGACTACGCCGCGTACATCGCCGGGCTCCCCCGGGTTCTGGCCGGTGCCGCCGCGCTCTTCCGTGACGTGGACGGGCGGGTCCTGCTCGTCGAGCCGAACTACCGCGAGGGCTGGGCGCTGCCCGGCGGGACCGTCGAGTCGGAGACGGGCGAGGGTCCCCGGCAGGGCGCCCGGCGCGAGACGGCGGAGGAGATCGGGCTCGACGTGGCCCCGGGACGGCTGCTCGCCGTGGACTGGGTGCGGGGCGTGGGCCGGCCGCCGATCGTGGCGTACGTGTACGACGGCGGGGTGCTGACCGCCGCCCAGCTGGCGGCGATCCGGCTCCAGGAGGATGAGCTGCTGTCCTGGCGGCTGGTGGCGCCCGCCGATCTGGACGGCTTTCTGCTGGGCGCGCTCCGCCACCGGGTACGGGCGGCGCTGGCGGTCCTGGCCTCCGGCGGCGGACCGGCGGAGCTGGAGGACGGCGAGCCGGTCGCGTCCGCGTAGAAGGGCCTGCCCAGCGCGCCCGACGGCGGTCAGCCCTGCTGCGCCTCGGGTTTGATCTCCACCTCGCGCGCCGCGCCCTCGCGCTCGGCGACCACGGCCTCGGTGCGGTGGCCGCGCGCGATGTAGTCGCGCACCACGAGTTCGACGGCGTCCTGGGGATTCCCGACCCCCGCGAGCACCATGACTTCGACGACGAGTTCGGCATCCAGACTGACGGTCACCTTGGCCATGCGCGGACCCTACCCCGGCCCGTTCCGCACACGCGCCGCTTTCCCCGAAGGGCAGCGCCCGCACGGGCGGGACCACCATCCGGCCCGGCCCCGATGTGTGGCCGGACGCCATCGTCGTGGGCCGCCGCGGGTTCCTAGTCTCGTCGCAGCCGATGCGACGAGAGGTGTGCGGATGAGCAGGGACAAGGTGGTCGCCGACGCGGCGGACGCGGTCGCGGACGTGGCGCGCGGGGCGTCGCTGGCGGTGGGCGGTTTCGGGCTGTGCGGCATACCCGGGGTGCTGATCCACGCGCTGCTGGAGCGGGGCGCCGGTGAGCTGAGGGTGGTGTCCAACAACTGCGGCGTGGACGACTGGGGCCTGGGCCTCCTGCTGCGGGCGGGGCTGATCGCGCGGATGACCAGCTCCTACGTGGGCGAGAACAAGGAGTTCGCGCGCCAGTACCTCCAGGGCGAGCTGGAGGTGGAGCTCGTCCCCCAGGGCACCCTGGCGGAACGGTTGCGGGCCGGCGGCTCGGGCATCCCGGCGTTCTACACCCCGGCCGGTGCGGGCACGGTGATCGCCGAGGGCGGTCTGGCCTGGCGGTACGGCGCGGACGGCTCCGTCGCGGTCGCCTCGCCGCCCAGGGAGACCCGGGTCTTCGGCGGGCGGGAGCATCTGCTGGAGGAGGGCATCACCACCGACTTCGCGCTGGTGCGCGCCGCCGTGGGCGACCGGCACGGAAATCTCCGCTTCGACTCCTCCGCCCGCAACTTCAACCCGCTCGCCGCGATGGCCGGGCGCATCACCGTGGCGGAGGTGGAGGAACTCGTCGAGCCCGGCGAACTCGCCCCCGACGACATCCATCTGCCCGGCGTCTTCGTCCAGCGGGTCGTCCCCATCGGCCCCGACGACCCGCGCGCCGAGAAGCGCGTCGAGCGCCGTACCGTCCGCACCGCCCCCGCCCCCGCCCTCGCCGCCGCTGCCGCTGCCCACGAAGGGACCACCTGAGATGCCGCTGACGCGTACGCAGATGGCGGCCCGCGCCGCCGAGGAGCTGGCCGACGGCTCCTACGTCAACCTCGGCATCGGTCTGCCGACGCTCATCCCGGACCACCTGCCGGACGGGGTCGAGGTGGTGTTCCAGTCGGAGAACGGCCTGCTCGGCGTCGGCCCCTACCCCGACGCGTCCGAGGTCAGGCCCGATCTGATCAACGCGGGCAAGGAGACGGTGACGCTGCTGTCCGGGGCGTCCTGCGTCGACTCCGCGCTCTCCTTCGCGATGATCCGGGGCGGGCACATCGACGTCGCGGTGCTGGGGGCGATGCAGGTGTCCGCCTCCGGCGATCTGGCGAACTGGGTGATTCCCGGCAGGATGATCAAGGGCATGGGCGGCGCCATGGATCTCGTCCACGGGGCCCGGCGCGTCATCGTGTTGACGGAACACACGGCACGCGACGGCTCCCCCAAGCTGCTCGACACCTGCACCCTGCCGCTCACCGGCCGGGGCGTGGTGCACCGGATCATCACCGATCTCGCGGTCCTCGACGTCACCCCCGAGGGCTTTCTGCTGCGGGAGGTGGCCGACGGGGTGACGGTCGATCAGGTGCGGGCCGCGACCGGGGCGGAGCTGACCGTGGCGCACGAGCCGGTGTCGGTACGCGCGTAGCAGCCGGGCGCACTCCCGGCAACAGGTCGTGGCCCCCGGCTCCCGGGCCGGTTGTGGAGGGCATCGCCATTACCCGCCCTCCCGCCCGCTTCCTACGGTGACCGCACCTCGGCCGTACCGCCGCCGTGCGGCGCGCCCCGGCCGGGGTCACGGGATCACGGGCGATCCCGTGCACCGTCCCACGGGAGGTCACCATGTCGTACGTCATGCCGTCGCACCCGGCTCCGTTCGGGGCTCCGCCGCCCGCCCCGCCTCCCGGGGCACGGCGCGGCGGGCGGTGGAGCCGTGCCGTGCGCCGGTTCGCCGCCGTCGTCGCCCTGGCCACCGGGGCGGCACTGGCAGGACCGGGACCCGCCGGGGCGGCACCGGCGGGATCGGTGGCCGCCGAGGCCCGGGCGGCCGCCTCGCTGGAGCGCGTGACCTCCTTCGGGGCCAACCCCGGCGGCCTGAACATGTACGTGTACCGGCCCGCGGCCCTGCCCGCGGACGCGCCCGTGGTCGTCGCCCTGCACGGCTGCACCCAGAGCGCGCAGATCTACTCCGACAACTCCGGGCTGAACACCTTCGCCGACCGGCACGGCTTCCTGGTCGTCTACGCCGAGACCACCACCGCCAACAACGCCAACAAGTGCTTCAACTGGTTCCAGCCGAGCGACACCCGGCGGGGCCAGGGCGAGGCCGCGTCGATCCGGCAGATGGTCGCCCACGCCGCGACCGCCTACGGGGTGGACACCGGCCGGGTCCAGGTGACGGGTCTGTCGGCGGGCGGGGCGATGACGTCGGTCATGCTGGCCGCCTACCCGGACGTGTTCGCCGCGGGCGCGGTCGTCGCGGGCATCCCGTACGGCTGCGGGGTCGACGTGGTGTCGGCGTTCGGCTGTATGAGCCCCGGTGCGGACCGGACCCCGGCGGCGTGGGCGCAGGCCGTCCGGGACGCCCACCCCGGTTTCGCGGGCCCCTGGCCCCGGGTGGCGATCTGGCACGGGGACGGCGACACGACCGTCGCCCCGAAGAACGCCGATGAGCTGCGGGACCAGTGGACCGCGGTGCACGGCCTCGGCCAGACCCCGGACCGGACCTCCACCATCGGCCCCAACAGCACCCGCAGGAGCGAGTATCTGGCGGCCGGCGGCGCGAGCGTCGTCGAGGTCAACCGGGTGCCCGGCATCGGGCACGGCACTCCGGTCGATCCGGGCAGTGGCGCGGAGCAGTGCGGCGCCACCGGTACCCAGCACTTCATCGACTCGATCTGCTCCTCCTCCTGGATCGTCCGGTTCTTCGGTCTCGACGGCACCACCATCCCCGAGCCGCCCGTGGACCCGCCCACCGAGCCCGCCGCCTGCTGGACGGCCAGCAACTACGAGCACGTACGTGCCGGGCGGGCCACCACCACCGGCGGCCTGGTGTACGCGAAGGGCTCCGGCCAGGACCTGGGGCTCTACAACACCTTCGTGACCCACACCCTCAAGGAGTCACCGCCGGGCCACTACGTACGGGCCGACGGCGCCTGCCCCTGACACCTCTTCTCTCCAACACACCTACGTCTCTCCAACGCACCGACGCACCCGCTCACCCGCTCATCGACGGAGGCCCAGCCCATGCCAGTCGCCCCACCGGCAGTCCGGCGCACCGGATCACGACACGACCGTCCGCGTGGTCCGGCCCGCGGCCGGTGGCTGCGCGGGGCGGCCGTCGCCGCGGCCCTGCTGACGGCGTGGACGGCGACCCCGTCCGCCGCCGCCCCGCTGTCGCCGGACACCGCCGGAGCCGGTCGCTGCTCGCGCCCCGACCTGATCAGGGTGCCCGGAGCCGCCCACCAACAGGCCGCATGCCTGCGGGAGTTGACGACGGCGGGCACAGTGGCCTCCGGGCACACCGACCCGGCCGACTGGGCGGGGCTCACACCGGAGGGCCTGGCCACCCCCAGCGGCGTACCGGGCATCCAGATCGACGGCTACTTCCCCGACACCTCGACCGGCAACACCAACCACGGCTGGAACCACGACTCCCAGTTCGTCATCCGGCTCCCCGACCGCTGGAACGGCGGCCTCGTCGTCGCCGGATCGCCGGGGGTGCGCGAGCAGTACGCCAACGACCGGGCCTTCGGCGACTGGGCGCTCGCCCGGGGCTACGCGTTCGCCGCCACCGACAAGGGCAACACCTCGGCCGCCTTCCACCGGGACGGCACCGCCCCCGGTGACGCCATCGCCGAGTGGAACACCCGCTTCACCCAGCTCACCCGCGCGGCCCGGCTGGTGGTCGCCCAGCGCTATCTGCGGCCCCCTTCCCGCACGTTGGCGATGGGCATGTCCAACGGCGGCTATCTGGTGCGCTGGCAGCTGGAGAACCACCCCGGGCTGTACGACGGCGGAGTGGACTGGGAAGGCACGCTCTGGACCGCCGGGGGGCCGAACCTCCTCACCTTCCTGCCGCCCGCCCTCCGCGCCTATCCGCGGTACGCGGCCGGGGGCGCCGACGCCGAGGACGCCCACCGGGCCATGACCGCCGCCGGATACCCGGCGGGTTCGGAGTTCCTCTGGCCGTACCACCACCAGTACTACTGGGATCTGACCCAGCGGATCTACCGGGAGGAGCTGGACCCGGAGTTCGACGGCGCGACCGAGGCAGGCACGCCGTTCTGCGCGCCGGGAACGCCCGCCTGCGACGCCGACTACGTCTACGCCGAACGGCCGGCCGAGGTCCGCGACGCCGTCGCGAAGATCGCCCTGACGGGCCGGATCGGGAAGCCGCTGATCAGCTTCCACGGCACCCTGGACGTCCTGCTGCCGATCTCCGCGTCCTCGGACACGTACGCCTCGATGGTGCGGCGGGAGGGCCGTGGCGCGCTCCACCGCTACTACCGGGTCGAGGGCGGCACCCATGTGGACTCGCTCGTCGACGCCTTCCCCGACCGGCTGCGGCCGCTCGTGCCGTGCCACCGTTCGGCGGCCGCCGCGCTGGAACGCTGGCTGGACGAGGGCCGGCGGCCCCCGTCGAGCCGGACCCTGAAGCTGCCGGAGGGGGCCTCCCCCGCCGAGCTGCTCGCCCGGTGCCGCCTGGACGGGTAGCGGCCGGCAGCCGGCTCCGGCCCGCCCCTGACGGGGCCCTCCACTCCGGAGGGCCCCGTCCCGTGCGTTTCGCCGGTTCCGTCGTGGTGTCCGTCCCGTGGCCCCTGGTGCCCCGTGCGTCACACAGGGTTCGACGGGTGGCGATGTCCGCCACTTCCCGCCCGCCCACTGTGGAGATCCACGCCATGGGCTGCCCGGCGGAGTGTCTCTAGCGTTTCCGGCCATGACGAGCCAATTTCACGCAGCGCCCGGTCCCCCGGCGCCGGATGCCGGGGCCGTGGACCTCAGGGGGCGTACCGCCCTCGTCACCGGCGGCGGCAGCGGCATCGGACGGGCCACCGCCGAGGCGCTCGCCGGGGCCGGGGCCCTGGTCCATGTGGTCGACCGCGAGGCCGGGAGCGCCAAGTCCGTCGCCGCCGCGATCGGCGGCGTGGCCCATGTCGTGGACCTGGCCGACCCCGAGGCGATCAGGACGCTGCCGGCCGGTGTGGACGTCCTGGTCAACAACGCGGGGCTGCAGCACGTGGCCGCCATCGAGGACTTCCCGCCGGACCGCTTCGAGCTGATCCAGAAGGTGATGGTGAGCGCCCCGTTCCTGCTGATGCGGCACTGCCTTCCGCACATGTACGCCGGAGGGTGGGGCCGGATCGTCAACGTCTCCAGCATGCACGGGCTGCGGGCCAGCGCCTTCAAGTCCGCCTATGTCGCCGCCAAGCACGGCCTGGAGGGGCTGAGCAAGGTGGCCGCGCTGGAGGGCGCCCCGCACGGGGTGACCAGCAACTGCGTCAACCCCGGTTACGTACGTACGCCCCTGGTCGAGGGCCAGATCGCGGGCCAGGCCGCCGCGCACGGGATCGCCCCGGAGGAGGTCGTCGCCGGCATCCTGCTGGACCGCTCCGCGATCAAGCGGCTGATCGAACCCGAAGAGGTCGCCGCCGTCTGTCTCTGGCTCTGCGGCCCCCACACCTCGTACATCACCGGCGCCTCGCTCCCCGTCGACGGGGGCTGGGGCGCCCACTGACCCCACACCCGCCTCCGGTCCCCACCGGAGCCGGGCGCACCACCCGCACCCCCGTCCCTGACCCACCTGCCAACGAAACGCGGTGACTCACCATGGGTTCCCCCAGCTCCGCCCCGCCCGGCAACGGCCGGATCGGCCGGATCGTCGCGGCCAGCCTCGTCGGCACCACCATCGAGTGGTACGACTTCTTCCTCTACGGCTCGGCCGCCGCGCTCGTGTTCAACACGCTGTTCTTCCCCAGCAGCGACCCGCTCGTCGGCACCCTGCTGGCCTTCCTGACGTACGCGGTCGGCTTCGCCGCCCGTCCGCTCGGCGGCGTCGTCTTCGGCCACTACGGCGACAAGATCGGCCGCAAGAAGCTCCTCGTGATCAGCCTGCTGATGATGGGCGGCGCCACCTTCGCGATGGGGCTGCTGCCCACCCACGCCAGCATCGGCGTCTGGGCGCCGATCCTGCTGACGGTGCTGCGGCTGGTCCAGGGCTTCGCGCTCGGCGGCGAGTGGGGCGGCGCGGTCCTCCTCGTCTCCGAACACGGCGGCGACGAGCGGCGCGGCTTCTGGGCCTCCTGGCCGCAGGCCGGAGCCCCCGGCGGCAACCTGCTCGCGACCGGTGTCCTGGCGCTGCTGGCCGCCGTCCAGTCCGACGAGGCCTTCCTCGCCTGGGGCTGGCGCATCCCGTTCCTGCTCTCCGGCGTCCTCGTGATGCTCGGCCTGTGGATCCGGATCTCCGTGGAGGAGTCCCCGGTCTTCCTGGAGGCGCAGAAGAAGGCGCGGGAGCAGGCCGCCGCGGGCGTCAAGGAACAGCCGCCGGTCGTCGAGGTGTTCCGCAGGAGCTGGCGCGAGGTGCTCCTCGCCATCGGCACCCGCTTCGGCGAGAACATCTCGTACTACATCCTCACCGCGTTCCTCCTGGTCTACGTGACCGTGCACCTGGAGCTGTCCAAGAGCGACGCGCTCAACGCCGTACTGATCGGCTCGGCGGTCCACTTCGTCACCATCCCGCTGTGGGGCGCCCTCTCGGACCGGCTCGGCCGCCGGCCCGTCACCCTGATCGGCGCGCTCGGCATGGCCGTCTGGGCGTTCGGCTTCTTCGCGCTCCTGGACACCAGGTCCTTCCCGGTGATCGTCCTGTCGGTCACCGTCGGGCTGCTGCTGCACGGGGCGATGTACGGGCCGCAGGCGGCCTTCATCTCCGAGATGTTCGACACGAAGGTCCGCTACTCCGGCGCCTCGATGGGCTCCCAGCTCGCCTCGATCATCGGTGGGGCGCTCGCCCCGCTGATCGCGGTCGAGCTGCTCAAGGACTACCGCTCGTCCGTCCCGATCTCCCTCTACCTCTGCTTCGCCTCCCTGGTCACCGCTGTGACGGTGTGGATCGCGAAGGAGACCCGGGGCCGCGATCTGGCCAAGGACGGCCTGGACTCCTCGGTCCCGGCCGCGCCGGCCGCCACCCGCGAGGACTCGGTCCCGCTCGGCCGCTGACCCCACGCCCTCCCGCGCGCCGCACCGCTCTCACGGCGCGCGGGAGACGCGCCCACCCCCGCTGCCCGCTCGGCCCCTCCCGGGAGGCGACCACCGTATGCTCACCGGCGTGACAGCCCCCGGCCCCCAGCACTCCGCGGCAGCCCTGCGCGGGCTCCTCGACCTGTTGGCGCAGGGCGCGGCGGCCGAGGAGTTCGACCGGCCCGCCACCGCCGCCCGGCAGGCGGGAGCCTCTGCGGCCGAGCTGGCCGAGATCGCGGAGGCCGCCGCCGTGGCGCTGCGCATCCGGCGCACGCTCAGCCAGCACCGGGTGCGCGAGGCGCAGCTCACCGCCCTGTTCGACACCGCCAGCGACCTGGCGGCCCTGCGTGACCTGGACGCCGTGCTGCGGGCCATCGTCCACCGGGCGAAGCTGCTGCTCGGCACCGACGTCACCTATCTGTCGCTCAACGACGACACCGCGGGCGACACCTATATGCGGGTCACCGACGGGTCGGTGGCCGAGGCGTTCCAGCGGGTGCGGCTCGGCATGGGCGAGGGCCTGGGCGGACTGGTCGCCCAGACCGCCCGCCCGTACGCGACCGGCGACTACCAGGCCGACACCCGGTTCCACCACACCACCACCATCGACAGCGCGGTCCTGGACGAGGGGCTGCGGGCGATCCTCGGTGTGCCGCTGCGGCTGGGCTCGCACATCATCGGCGTGCTGTACGCGGCCGACCGGGCCCCCCGCGAGTTCACCGCGGGCGAGGTGGCGCTGCTCTCCTCGCTGGCCGACCACGCCGCCATCGCCATCGACGGGGCCCGGCTGCTGGAGGAGACCCGGGCCGCGCTGGTCGACCTCAACGCCGCGTCGGAGACCATCCGGACGCACAGCGAGGCGATGCGCCGCGCCGAGGAGGCCCACGACCAGCTCACCGATCTCGTGCTCCAGGGCGGCGGCGCCGACGACGTGGCGGCGGCCCTCGCCGACATCCTGGACGGCGGGATCCTCATCCATGACGCGGACGGCGCCGAACTGGCCCGGGCCCGCACCGAGCCGCTGCCGCAGCCGATCCCGGCGGTGTCCGCCTCCCGGGCCAGGGGCCGGGCCGTTCCCCTGGGCGGCACCTGGGTCTGCGCCGTCCTGGCCGGGCCCGAACTCCTCGGCTCGATCGCGCTGACCGGCCGGGCGGGGCTCGCGGACGCGGACCGGCTGCTGTTCGAACGGGCCAGCGTCGTCACCGCTCTGCTCATGCTGCTGCGCCGCTCGGTCGCCGAGACGGAGGACCGGGTACGGGGCGAGCTGTTGGGCGATCTGCTCTCGCGCACCGGCGACCCGGGCACCCTGGCGGCCCGCGCCCGGCGCCTCGGCGTCAACCTGACCCGTCGGCACAGTGTGTTCGTCGCGCACAGCGAGGTGGCCCCCCGGCACCGGCTGCTGGCCGCGACCGCCCGGAGCGCGCAGGCCCGTAACGGTCTGGCCGGGCTGCACCACGACCATGTCGTCCTGGTGGCGCCGTCCGAGGAGCCGGGACCGGCCGCGCAGGCGCTCGCCGCCGAGCTGGGCCAGGCGGTCGGCTGCCCCGTCACGGTCGGCGCGGCGGGGCCCGCCACCGGTCCGGCCGACCTGCCGCACGCGCACAACGAGGCCGACCGCTGCCTCTCCGCGCTGCGCGCCCTCGGTCACACCGGGAGCGGCGGGGCCGTCGCGGATCTCGGGTTCATCGGCGTGCTCCTGGGCGACCAGGCGGACCTGGGAGGCTATGTCCGGCGGACGCTGGGGCCCGTGCTCGACTACGACAGCCGGCGCGGCACCGATCTGGTCACCACGCTGGACGCCTATTTCGCCGAGGGCGCGAGCCTCACCCGGACCAGGGCCCTGCTCCATGTCCATGTGAACACGGTGGTGCAGCGGCTGGAGCGCATCGGCCGGCTGCTCGGCCAGGACTGGAACACGCCTGCCCGCACGCTGGAGATCCAGCTGGCCCTGCGCCTCCACCGGCTGACCCAGGGCCTGTGAGGGGCCGCGTCCCTCCGGCCGGGAGGGCTCTCAGCCGTCCAGGCCCGCCGAGACCCGGCGCGAGGGCTTGAAGACGTACAGGTCGAGGATGTCCGGGGCGTCCGCGAGGCCCGGCCCGCCCGCCGCCGCCCAGGTCACGATGTCCTGCTCGGCGTGCTCGTCGTTGACCAGGCCCAGCCAGACCGGCCGGCCCCCGGCACGGCGGCCGTCGGCGGAGGGCTGCACGACGATCACGTTGCCCTGCTCGCAGGCGTCCAGGCACTCGACCGCCCGTACGGTGGCGGCGCCCTCCAGGCCGGAGCGGAGCCGGGCCAGCTGGGCCGCGTGGTCGACGCCGGGGATCTTCTCGGTGCCGCAGCAGCAGCCCCGGCAGACGCTGACGGTGGGCCGGGGGACGCTCTGGGCGGGCACGTCCTTGCGGGAGCGGCGGCTCATGGGGGCACTTCCCGTCGCGGTGGGTGATGTGGAGGGGACCACCGGTGGCACGGGTGATCATCACGACTCTACCGAGGCGCCCGCGGCCCGGACACCGGCGCCCTCGTCCGGCCGGGTGGGGTATCGTTGACGGCTGCGAAGGGGAGTAGCCCCGCAAACCGGTCGTCGACATACTGGAGCCTTCGGGTTCCCGGTGGCCGGGCTCGTGAGTCCTGTCGAAGGGATCTCCACGGGCGGGCGAGACCTTCGGTCCTGTATGACACGTCCACGTCCTGTGGGCGCTGCCGTCATGCCGGGCCGAGTGGTCCTCCGAAAAAGCCCGAGCGGCGCTTCGCGAAGATCCGGGGCCCGGCTCGAACAGAAAGCCACCCGGAATGCACCTCGACCCTCTGGCGATCATCACCGCCTTCGGGCTGATCTTCCTCGCGGAGCTCCCCGACAAGACGATGTTCGCGTCGCTGGCCATGGGCACGCGGATGCGGCCGCTCTATGTGTGGTTCGGCACGTCGTCCGCGTTCATCGTCCATGTCGCCATCGCCGTGGGTGCGGGCGGACTCATCGGCCTGCTGCCCGACTGGATCGTCAAGCTGGTCTCGGCCTCGCTCTTCGCGCTCGGCGCGTTCCTCCTGCTGCGCGGCAGCGGCGGGGACGACGACGAGGAGACCGAGGTGAAGACCGTGACCGGCTTCTGGCCGGTCTACTCGACCGCGTTCATGGCGGTCTTCATCAGCGAGTGGGGCGATCTGACCCAGATCACCACCGCCAACCTCGCGGCGAGCAACGGCGCCTGGTCCACGGCGCTGGGCTCGGCCGCCGCCCTGATGTCCGTCTCGGCGCTGGCGCTGCTCGCGGGGAAGTTCATCGCCAAGCGCGTACCGCTGAAGACCGTGCAGCGCATCGGCGGGCTCTGCATGCTGGGCCTCGCCATCTGGACGGCCGTGGAGATCTTCACCGGCTGAGGCCGGTGCGTGGCGCGCGGCGGGGCGGGGCGTTCCGGTGTCGGTACGCCCCCGCCCGCGCCCCGGGCCGCTCCCCCGCCCGCGCTCGCTCAGAACAGAGCCTGCGCCTCCTCCCCCGTACCGCCGCTCTCGAACGCGAGCAGCCGCTGCTTGCGGTCCAGGCCGCCGCCGTATCCGGTGAGGCTTCCGGAGGCGCCGATCACCCGGTGGCACGGCACGATGATCCCGACCGGGTTCTTGCCGTTGGCCAGGCCGACGGCTCGTGAGGCGCCCGGTTTGCCGAGTTCCTCGGCGAGTTCGCCGTACGTACGGGTCTCGCCGTACGGGATCTTCAGCAGCTCCGCCCAGACGCTCCGCTGGAACGGGGTGCCGTGCAGATCCAGCGGGAGGTCGAAGGCGGTGCGGTCTCCGGCGAAGTACTCCCTGAGCTGCCGGATCACCTCGCCGAAGGGCTCCGGGTCCGGTACGCCGAAGGTCTCCTCGGGCGGGCGGTGGCGCTGGTCGGTCATGTAGAGGGCGCAGAGGACGCCGTCGGTGGCGACGAGCGTCAGCGGGCCGTAGGGGCTGTCGAGAACCGTGTGCTGCTTGGTGAGGGGCGCGGGGGCCATGGGTGTCACGGGGTCTCCTTCAGGCGGGCAGGTGGTTGATGGGGTGGTCGTCCACCGTCCAGAGGTACTGCACGGCGTACGCCCGCCAGGGGCGCCAGTCGGCGGCCCGTGCGGTGAGGGCGGCGGGGGTGGCCGGTAGCCCGAGGCGCTCGGCGGCCCGGCGGATGCCCAGGTCGGTGGGGAGGAAGGCGTCGGGGTCGCCGAGGGCCCGCATGGCGATGGACTCGACCGTCCAGGGGCCGAAGCCGGGCAGTGCGGCCAGCTCGGCGCGGGCCCGCTCCCAGTCGGAGTCGGTGTCGAGCCGCAGCCGGTCCTCCGCGAGGGCGGCGACGAGCGTGGTGAGGGTGGTGCGGCGGGTGCGCGGCAGGGCCAGGGCCTCCGGGTCCAGGCCCGCCAGCGCCTCCGGCGTCGGGAAGAGGTGGGTCAGGCCGCCCTCGGGGTCCTCGACCGGGACGCCGTGGGCGGTGACCAGGCGGGCCGCGTGGGTGCGGGCGGCGGCGGTGGAGACCTGCTGGCCGAGCACCGCGCGTACGGCGAACTCCGCGCCGTCCACCGTGCGGGGCACCCGGCGGCCCGGGCCCGCGTCGACCAGCGGGGCGAGCAGCGGGTCGGTGCGCAGCTGGGCGTCCACAGCGACCGGGTCCGCGTCCAGGTCGAGGAGCCAGCGGCACCGGCTGATGGCCCGGGTGAGGTCGCGCGGGTCGGTGAGGGAGAGCCGGCAGGCGATGTGGTCGGGGGCCGGGGTGAGGGCGACGACGCCGTGTCCGTACGGGAGGGTGAGGGTGCGGCGGTACGCGCCGTCGCGCCACTCCTCCACGCCGGGGACCGCGGTCGCGGCGAGGTGACCGAAGAGGTTGCTGGGGTTGAGCGGGGCCCGGTACGGCAGGCGGAGGGCGATGACGCCCGGTACGGCGGTGGCCCGCGGGCCCCGGGCGGCTCTGGTGCGCAGCTCGCCGGGGGCCAGGCCGAAGACCTCGCGGACCGTCTCGTTGAAGGTGCGGATCGAGGAGAAGCCTGCGGCGAACGCCACCTGGGCCATGGGCAGTTCGGTCGTCTCGATGAGGAGGCGGGCCGTCTGCGCGCGCTGGGCGCGGGCCAGGGCCAGCGGGCCCGCGCCCAGCTCGGCCAGCAGCTGGCGTTCGATCTGGCGGGCGGAGTAGCCGAGCCGGGAGGCGAGCCCGGGCACGCCCTCGCGGTCGACGACCCCGTCCCGGATCAGGCGCATGGCGCGGGCCACCGAGTCGGCGCGGGCGTTCCACTCGGGGGAACCGGGGCTGGTGTCGGGGCGGCACCGCTTGCAGGCCCGGAAGCCCGCCTGCTGGCAGGCGGCGGCGCTCGGGTAGAAGGTCATGTTGGCGACCTTGGGCGGCACGACGGGGCAGCTGGGCCGGCAGTAGATCCGGGTGGTCAGGACCGCGGTGAAGAACCAGCCGTCGAAGCGGGCGTCCTTGGACTGGACGGCCCGCACGCAGCGCTCGGTGTCGGTGTGCATGGTTCCAGGATGGTGCACCGGTCAGCGGCCTGGCTGGCGGAAATCCGACATGGGCCTCGCGGCGCCGGAGCCGCCCCGGGAGCCTGCTCAGCCGCGCATCGCGAGGACTTCCTCGAACTCCACGTACGCGTGCGCGTCGAAGAGCACGAAGCGCACCTCCTCGACGGGCTCCAGGGTCTCCGCCAGGACGGTGCGTACCGCGATCCGGGCCCCGTCGTCCATCGGCCAGCCGTAGATGCCGGTGGAGATCGCCGGGAACGCGATGGACTTGGCCCCCAACTCCGCCGCCAGGCGCAGGGATTCGCGGTAACAGGAGGCGAGCAGGGCGGAGCGGTCCTGGGCGCCGGAGAAGACCGGGCCGACCGTGTGCACGATCCACTGCGCGTCGAGGCGTCCGGCGGTCGTGGCGACGGCCTGCCCGGTGGGCAGGCCCTTTCCGTAGTGCGAGGCGCGCAGTTCACGGCAGGCGGCGAGGATGTCGGGTCCGCCGCGCCGGTGGATGGCGCCGTCGACTCCGCCGCCGCCGAGGAGCGAGGAGTTCGCCGCGTTGACGATGACGTCCACGGACTGGTCGGTGATGTCGCCGCGAACCAGACGTACGGCGGGAGAGACAGAGGTGCTCATGCGGACATCATGCCGCGCGCCGGGGGCCTTCGCCGCCCGGTCCGGCGGACCGGGCGGCGCGAACCGTGACGGCGTCGGGCGCCGCACCGGCCGGAGGCGTTCAGGAGGCGCGCAGCCGTCGCCATACGGCCTTGGCGGCGTGGTGGCCGGACATGCCGTGGACGCCGGGTCCCGGCGGGGTGGCCGAGGAGCAGAGGAAGACCGCCGGGTGCGCGGTCGCGTACGGGACGCGGGCGAGCTTGGGGCGGATGAGGGTCTGCAGGCCCGAGAAGGCTCCGCACGCGATGTCGCCGCCGATGTAGTTGGCGTTGCGCTCGGCGAGCTGCGGCGGGCCGGAGATCGCGCGGGCGAGCACCAGATCGCGGAACCCGGGGGCGAAGCGCTCCAGTTGGCGTTCGATGACGTCGGTGGCGTCGCCCTCCCAGTCGGCCGGGACATGTCCGTACACCCAGAAGACCTGGCGTCCTTCGGGGGCCCGGGAGGGGTCGGTGAGGCTCGGCTGGGCGGTGATGAGGAAGGGGACGTCGGGGTCGCGGCCCTCGACGGCGGCCCGCAGCGCGGTGTCGATGGCTCCGGCGGTGGGGCCGATGTGGACGGTGCCGGCGCGGCGCGCCTCCTCGGCGGTCCAGGGGACGGGGCCGGACAGCGCGTAGTCGATCTTGAAGGCGGCGGCGCCGTAGCGGTAGTGGCTGTAGGCGGAGCCGAGGCCCGCGATCCGGGCGAGCGCGGAGGGCGAGGTGTCGAAGATGTAGGCGCGGGCGGGCGGGAGTTCGTCCAGCCGCTTGACCTCGCTGCCGGTGCGGATGGTGCCGCCCTGCTCGCGGAGGTAGGAGGCGAGGGCGTCCGAGATCGCCTGGGAGCCGCCGCGCGGCACCGGCCAGCCGTTCTCGTGGGCGGCGAGCGCGAAGACGAGGGCGATGGCGGAGGTGGCGAAGCCACTGGTGGGAGCTATGGCGTGGGCGGCGAGCCCGGCGAAGAGGCCGCGTGCCTTCTCGCCCCGGAAGCGGCGCGAGACCCAGGTGGCGGGCTGGAGGCCGAGCAGACCGAAGCGGGCCAGCCGGTACGGGTCGCGGGGCAGGCCGTCCCAGGGGGTGCGCAGGAAGTCGGCGGCCAGGGTGTCCCAGCGGCCGAGGAAGGGGGCCAGGAGGCGGCGGTAGGCCCCGGCGTCGACGGGCCCCAGCGACATCGCGCTCTCGCCGACGGAGCGGGTGAGCGCGGCGGCGGTGCCGTCCGGGAAGGGGTGGGCGAGGTCGACCTCGGGGTGCAGCCACTCCAGTCCGTGCCGGGCCAGCGGCATCGCCCGGAAGGCGGGCGAGCCGATCCCGAGGGGGTGCACGGCGGAGCAGGGGTCGTGCCGGAACCCCGGCAGCGTCAGCTCCTCGGTGCGGGCGCCACCGCCGACGGTGTCGTGCGCCTCGTGGACCTCCACGGCGAAGCCCCTGCGGGCCAGTTCGGCGGCGGCGGTCAGCCCGTTGGGCCCGGCCCCCACGACGACCGCATCGAGCATCGAGGGCACCTGGGGACTCCTTCGTCGGCCGGCGGGCGGAGACCCAGGATATTCGGGCGCACCGACAGCGCGGACGCGGGTACCCCGGGGCCGGCTCGGCGGGTCAGCCGCCGGACCGCAGCGCGGCCAGGACGCGCTGGGCGGTGGCCTCGTCGCGGGCCGCGGTGAACGGCAGGTCGTTGCCGCCCGCGATCCGGAACGGGGCGCCGGACAGGGTGGACTGGACGCCGCCCGCCTCGGTGACCAGGAGCAGGCCCGCGGCGTGGTCCCAGGCCAGCTCCCAGTTGAAGGCGACGGCGTCCTGCGCGCCGCGGGCGACGGCGAGGTATTCGAGCCCGGCCGAGCCGCAGGGGCGGGGGGCGATGCCCTCGGTGCGCAGGCCGAGCAGGGCCCGCTTCTGCGCCTCGGTGGTGTAGTCGGGGTGCGAGGTCGCCACGTCGAGCACGGCGCCGGGGGCGGGCGACCCGGAGCGTATCGGCACGCCGTTGAGCGTGGCGCCCCGGCCGCGTAGGGCGACGGCCATCTCGCCGAGGACGGGTGCGTACGTCCAGGAGGCGTGGACCTCGCCGTGCAGGGCGAGGGCGACCAGGGTGCAGAAGCCGGACTCGCCGCGGACGAACTGGCGGGTGCCGTCGACCGGGTCGACGATCCAGACCGGGGCGTCGCCGCCGAGCGCGTCGTAGACGGCCGGGTCGGCGTGGACGGCCTCCTCGCCGACGACGACCGAGCCGGGCAGCAGCTTGGTGAGGGCGGCGGTGAGGTGCTCCTCGGCCAGCCGGTCGGCGGCGGTGACCAGGTCGTGCGGGCCGCTCTTCTCGATGATCTCGTGGGCGGCGAGCTTCCGGTGGCGGGGCATGATCTCGGCCGCGGCGGCGGCGCGTACGGCCGCCTCGACGTCGGCCGGCGGCCCGGTGTGCCCGGCGGTCCCGTACAGGAAGTCATCGATCATGGCCCCACCCAATCACGATCGGCCGGCGGGGCGACCACCCACCCAGCCAGTCCGGCATTCCAGCCCGTCCGGCGTTTGAGGACGGAAGCCTGGGGTGGGCGGGCCCGCAGTCGGCAGGGCCCCGAGGCACAGGACCCCTACGAGCGCGCCGAACACCCCCGTAAAGGTTCCGTCCTCAAACGCCGGACGGGCTGAAAGGGCCCGGTCCTCAGCTTCCGGGGCCGTGGCCGGAGACCGAGACCAGCAGGACGCGGGTGCCGGGACTGGTCGCGCGCCAGCGGTGCCGCACTCCGCCGGTGAGGTAGAGCGTGTCACCGCGCTCCAGCCGGTAGCTGCGGCCGTCCGCCTCGACCTCGGCCGTGCCGTCGGCCACGTACATCAACTCGTCGTTGCCGTGCAGGAATTCACGGTCGGCATGCTGGGCGCCGGTGAACTCCAGGGCGTGCATCTGGTGGTTGCCGCGGACCAGCGGGCGCACCCCCGTATCGGCGGCGAGGCCCGAGTCGTCCTTGGCGCGGACGACGTCGACGGACCGGTCCGTGGCGCTGGAGGCGGCCAGGAGTTCGACGGCGGTGGTCCGCAGTCCGTCGGCGATGCGCTGCAGGGACCGCATGCTGGGCCGCGCGCGCTCGTTCTCGATCTGGCTGAGGAAGGGGACCGAGAGGCCGCTGCGCTCGGCGACCACGGCCAGCGTCAGATCGAGGGCCCTTCGACGCTGGCGCACGGCGTTGCCGAGTCCGGCGCCCGGCTCACCGGGCGCCGTCCGCCCGCCGCCGTCCGGCCGCGTATCGCTCATGATCTTGTCTCCTCCCCGGGGGCAGCCACCTTACGCAGGGGCGCGGGAGGTTTCGTACGCCCGTCACACCGCTGACACACTCCGCCCCTAGCTTCAAAGGAGTTCGACTCCATCAAAGAAACTTTGATCCTCTGAAGCGAGGTTGTTGTGTCCACCGTCGACCAGAATCAGCGCCGCCGCCGCGGCACCGGTCTCATCGCTCTCGACGCCGAGAAGGCCTTCGATGGCTATACGCTCTTCGCCCCGCTCACCGGCGGCGGCGCGGTGCATCTGATCGATCTGCGCGGCGAGGACGCGCACACCTGGCGGCTGCCGTACCGGCCCGGCCGGCACGCCCGGATCCTGCCCGGCGGGAATCTCGCGTACAACGGCGTGCTGCCCGGCGAGAAGGCGCTCTTCCCGATGTGGCACAAGTACCGGGGCGGCGTCCTCGGCGTGTACGCCCCCGACGGTACGCCCCTGCGCGAGTACCGCGATCCGCTCCAGCACCACGACGCGCACCACCTGGACGACGGCGGAATCCTCTACACCGCGCTCGAACCCCTCACCGGCGCGGAGGCCGACGGGGTGCGCGGCGGGGTGCCCGGCTCGGAGGCGGCGGGCGGCGTCGTGTGGGCGGACACCATCAAGCAGGTGGACGCCGAGGGGCGGGAGGTGTGGTCGTGGAGCGCCCGCGAGCATCTCGACCGGGAGACGTTCGCCCTGCATCCGGACTACGCGCGCGAGCACTGGCCGCTCGTCAACTCGGTCACACCGCTGGCGGACGGCAACATCCTGGCGAGCCTGCGCAGCGTGTCGGCGGTCGTCGTGATCAGCCGCGCGACCGGGGAGATCCTGTGGCGCACCGCGCCCGGCACCGTCTCGCAGCAGCACCATCCCACCGAACTGCCAGGCGGCAACGTCCTCGTCTTCGACAACGGCGTCTTCCGCCCGGGGCACGACGTGCCGTACTCGCGGGTGATCGAGATCGACCGCACCGGAGAGATCGCGTGGGAGTACCACGACCCCGCCCGCGAGTCCTTCTTCGCACCGTTCATGGGATCGGCCCAACGCCTCCCGAACGGGAACACCCTGGTGACCGACTCCCCGGCGGGCCGGCTGTTCGAGGTCACCGCCGAAGGGCTGGTGGTGTGGGAGTACGTCGTCCCGTACTTCGGCGGCTACGAGGAGGCCGAGGTGCGCGGTCTGTTCCCGGCCGAGCCGAACGCGGTCTTCCGGTCCTACCGTTACGCGGCCGACGAACTGCCCTGGCTGGAGGCCGGACGGTGACGGCGACGATCGCACCCGCCGACGAACGGGTCCCTGTCGGGCGGCTGGTTCCGCTCGCCCTCCAGCACGTGCTGGCGATGGCCGCCGCTCCCGTGTCGACCGTCTTCCTCACGGCCACCGCCCTGCGGCTGAGCCCGGCGGAGACGGCTTCGGTGCTCAGCGCGGTCCTCGTCCTGTGCGGGGCCGGATCGCTGCTCCAGTCGCTCGGCGTCGGGAACGTCGGGGCCCGGCTGCCGTTCATCATGCTGCCGGGCGGGGCCGCCACCGCGCTGTTCATCCAGATCTCCGCCGATCACGGCCCGGCCGTGGCCAGCGGCTCGGTGCTCCTCGCGGCCGTCCTGCTGCTGGCCGTGGTTCCGCTGTACGGCCGGATCGTGCGGCTCTTCCCGCCGCTGGTGATGGGCGTGACAGTGCTGCTGATCGGGATCGCCATGGTGCGGGTGGCCGCGCAGCTGATCACCGGACCGACCGGGGAGGCGGCGCGCGGCGCGGTCGTCCTGGCGGGCGTCACGGTGGCGGTCACGCTGACGGCGTACCTCTTCCTGCGCGGTGTGTGGCGGCAGAGCGCGGTGCTCATCGGCATGGCGGCGGGCACCGCCATCGCGGTGGTCAGCGGGCTCGGCACGTTCAGCCCGGCCCCGGGCAGCGGCTTCTCGCTCCCGGCGCTCTTCCCGTACGGGACACCGCGGTTCGACGTCCTCGCCGCGCTGCCGCTCCTCGTCTTCAGCCTCAGTACGCTCGCCGAGATCACCGGCCAGACCGTCCTCAACAGCGAGACCTCGGGGCGGAAACCGGATCCCGGCCGTGATGTGCCGAGGGTCGCCCGCGCCGACGCGCTGATGTCGCTCTTCGCCGGAACGCTGGGCGCGTCGCTGATGGTGACCAGCTCCGAGAACATCGGCATCAGCCGGCTGACCGGGGTCCGCAGCCGCTTCGTGACGGCGGCGGCCGGCGGTCTCCTCGTCGCCGTGGGGCTCCTCTCCCCGCTCTCCCGTGCGGTCGCCGGACTGCCGCCCGCCGTGGTCGGGGGTTCCGCGCTCGTCGTGTACGCGGTCATCGCCGTGATGGGCGTCCAGATGCTCGCCCGGTCCGAACTGGCCGAGCGGAGCCACTCGATGATCGCGGCGCTCGCCCTGGCCGTGGGGCTGCTGCCGATCGTCGCCCCGCACCTCTACGACGGCTTCCCCGGCTGGATCCGTACGCTCCTGGGGTCCGGGGTCGTCGCGGGAACACTGGCGGCCGTCCTGCTGCACGCCCTCTTCGCCGTCGCCGACCGGCCGCGCGCCACCACCGGCTCCCCGACGGGGACGGCCTCCGGTGTGACGGCGGCGCCGGAGGCCGGGGACAGCTGACGCGGGCCGTACGGCGGACCGGGGGCCGGGGCCGGCGCCCGGTCCTGGCGTCAGCCGGTCCTGCGGGGCTGGGCGGCGATGACGGCGGCCTGGACGCGGCGCTCGACGCCGAGCTTCGCCAGGATCCGGGAGATGTTGTTCTTGACCGTCTTCTCCGCGAGGTAGAGCCTCAGTCCGATCTCCCGGTTGGTGAGTCCCTCGCCGATGAGCACGAGGATCTCCTGCTCCCGGGGCGTCAGCGCCCCGACGCCCGAGGGGCGTTCCTCCTGGGCCGCGCCGTCCCGGAGCCGGGCCATCACGCGGGCGGTGGCCCCGGGGTCGAGCATCGATCGGCCCGAGGCGACCGTGCGTACGGCCTGGACCAGGTCCGTGCCCGTGATCTGCTTCAGCACATAGCCGGACGCGCCCGCCACGATGGCGTCGAGCAGCGCCTCCTCGTCGTCGAAGGAGGTGAGCATCAGACAGGCGAGGCCGGGCATCCGGGAGCGCAGTTCGCGGCAGACGCTGACGCCGTCCCCGTCGGGCAGCCGCACGTCCAGCACGGCGACCTGGGGCCGCAGGGCGGGGATGCGCGCGAGCGCCTGTTCCACGGTGCCCGCCTCGCCGACGACGGTCAGGTCCGGCTCGGCGTCCAGCAGATCGTGCACGCCGCGGCGCACCACTTCGTGGTCGTCGAGGAGGAACACCGTCACCGGCGTCTTCCCGGCCGGATCCGCTGCGTTGTCGGTCATCTCACGCTCCGTCATCGGTGAAGGGCATCCGCCGCGGCGGATGCCCCCGATGGTGCCGTACCGGCGGACCGCTCGAACAGGGCCGGTCGGCCCTCATCGAGACCGCATATTCCGCGGGTCCGCTCAACGGGGAGCGGGTCCGTCGAGCGGGGCGCGCCAGAGGAGCCGGCTGCCTCCGCCGTCCGGAGTGGAGATCTCCAGGGAGCCGCCGGCCCGGCGGGCGCGTTCGGCCAGGTTGTCCAGCCCGCTGCGGCGGCCCTGCTCCGGGATGCCCCGCCCGTTGTCGGTGACCGTCAGACACACGTCGTCCGCGGTGGCCTTCAGGCTGACCTCGACCCGGGTGGCGTGGGCGTGCCGGGCCGCGTTGCTGAGGAGTTCCCCGAGCGCCGCCACCACGTGTTCCGCCGTGTCGAGCGGTACGTCGGTGTCGAGCAGGCCCTCCATGCTCAGCCGGGGCGGAAAGCCCAGCGAGGTCACCGCGTCCCCCACGGCGCGGGAGGCGCGGGCCCGCAGGCTGGTCGCGGGGCCCGCGTCCCGGGCCCGCAGGCCGAAGATGGTGGACCTGATGATCTTGATGGTCTCGTCCAGGTCGTCGACGGCCCGGCTCACCCGCTCGGCGGCCCCGGTGTGCTCGATCAGCCGGGCCGCGCTCTGGAGCGTCATGCCGGTCGCGAACAGCCGCTGGATCGCCAGGTCGTGGAGGTCGCGGGCGATCCGGTCGCGGTCCTCCAGGAGGGCCACCTCCTCGGCGTCCCGCCGCCGTTCGCCCAGTTCCAGGGCGAGCGCCGCCTGCCCCGCGAAAGCGAGCAGCGGCTCCAGCTCGGCCTCCGAGAAGACGGGTTCGCCGGCTGCGCGGGCCAGCAGCAGGACCCCCGCACCGGCCGTCCCCAGCGGCACGGCGACCGCCGGCCCCGGACCGGCGGCGCGATGCGGGTCGTCGCGGAAACGGGGGTCCTTGCCCAGGCAGACGGACACCTCGGGCTTCCCGGATGCCGCGACCGCGCCGGGCAGCGTCCCCTCGGCCGGAATGACCAGCCCCTGGAGGGCCTCGTCGCCCGCGGACAGCTCCACGACCAGGTCGCCCGTGCCCTCGACGGACACGGTCACGGTCACGAGGCAGGCCCCGGTGATCTCGCCCGCGCGCCGGGCGATCAGCTCCGTCACGTCCTGCGGGACGTCGCCCTGGAAGAGCCGGTGGGTGACCTCGGCCCCGGCCCGCAGCCAGTGCTGCTGGCGCTGCGAACTCTCGTACAGGCGGGCGTTGTCGATCGCCACGCCCGCGGCCACCGCCAGGGTGGTGATGACGGACTCGTCCTCCTCGTCGAAGTCCAGCCCACCGCGTTTGTCCGTGAGGTAGAGGTTCCCGAACACCTCGTCCCGCACCCGGATGGGCACGCCGAGGAACGTGCGCATCGGCGGGTGATGCTCAGGGAACCCGAACGACGCCCGGTGCGAGCCCAGTTCGCTCAGGCGCAGCGGCTCCGGGTGCCGGATCAGTTCGCCCAGCAGCCCGTGGCCGGACGGCAGCGGGCCGATCCGCGCCCGCTGTTCCTCCGTCAGACCCGAGGTGAGGAACTGCGACAGGCTCCGCCCGTCCGGACCGACCACGCCCAGCGCGCCGTACTCCGCGTCGACCAGCTGCGCCCCGGCCTCGACGATACGGCGCAGCACCTGGGACAGGTCGAGCTCCCGGCCCACGGAGACGACGGCCTCCAGCAGGCTGTGCACCCGGTCCCTGGTTCCCCTGGCCGTGTGGATCCTCGCCTGGAGCTCCTCCAGCAGTTCGTCCAGTCGCATCTGCGGCATCCGCGACAGCGGCGGCTCCACTCCCACAGCGCATTCCCCTCCGCTTCCCCCCGACGCCCCGGCGCCTTCCTGGCGCAACTCTAGAGGGTGCCCCGCCCGTCGCCCCGGGGCCGGGAAGGACCGGACCCGGCGCGAAGGACCGGACCCGTACCGCCGGGAGGGGCGGGCAGGGACGTTCAGTCCCCGGGCCGGGACCCGGCCGGGCCTCGCGCGGCGGCGGGGACGGCGCGAGGCTGGGACCGACCAGGCGGACCGACCCCGGGGGCAGGACATGCGCGAGCACACAGTGGGCGAGGTGATGACCCGTACGGTCGTCACGGTCGGCCCCGGCACCCCGGCCCGGCAGGTGGCCCGGCTCCTCGACCGCCACCGGATCGGCGCGGTGCCCGTGCTGGACGCGGAGGACCGGGTCGTGGGCGTGGTCTCCCGCGGGGACGTGACGGGCGGCCCCGGGGGTGCGGCCGCCGACGGGCCGGGGGGCGTGGTCGCCGCCCGGCACCTGATGACGACTCCCGCGATCACGATCCACCCGGAGCAGCGGGTGAAGGACGCGGCACGGGTGATGGAGCGGCGGCGCGTCGACCGGCTCCCCGTGGTGGACCCGGAGGACCGGCTGATCGGCATCACCACCCGCCGCGATCTCCTGCGGGTCTTCCTCCGTACGGACGAGGAGGTGCGGACCGACGTCATCGGGACGGTGCGTGCCGCGCTCCCCGGGCCGGGCCCCGGCGGGGTGTGCGTGTCGGTACGCGACGGCCTGGTCACACTCACCGGTTCGGCGGACCCGGCGCGGCTGCCCGCTCTCGTCGCCCGCCTCTGGCGTGTCGACGGAGTCACGGGGGTGCTCAACAGGCTCGGTCCGTCGACGGGTTGACCACTGCGGCGCCGAAGCGCCTCGAACGCCCCACCACGCGCCGATGCCCGCCCCCGGTGTCGGGGGCGGGCATCGGCGGCGGGCCGTCAGGCGTGCGGGACGACGGCGACGGGGCAGCGCGCGTGGTGCAGCACCGCGTGGGCGGCCGAACCGATACGGGTGCCGATCGGCGACCGCCGGGCCCGCCGGCCGACCACCATCAGCCGCGCCTGCGGGGACGCCTCGACCAGTACCTGTCCCGCGCTGCCCAACTGGACGTCCTCCAGGACCTTCACATCGGGGTACCGCTCCCGCCAGGGGGCCAGGGCCGCGCGCAGCGCCTCACGCTCGAAGGGCTCCAGCCCGCCCGAGGCGTCGGCGAGGGCCAGCGAGGCGCTCCAGGTGTAGACGGGCGGCAGGCTCCAGGCCCGTACGGCCCGCAGCGGCGCCCCGCGCAGCGCCGCGGCCTCGAAGGCGAAGCCGAGTACGTCCGCGCTGTCCTCCGGGGACCCCTGCTGGCCGACGACCACCTCACCGCTCTCCCGGGGCGTGCCCTCGCCCTCGTCGGCCCGTACGGAGACGACCGGCCCCTTGGCGGAGCCGAGCACCTGCTGACCGTAGGAGCCGAGCAGGAAGCCGAGCAGCGCGCCGTGGCCCCGGGTTCCCAGGCACAGGACGGCGGCGCGTTCGGCCTCGGCCGTCAGCGCCACGACGGGCGTCTCGGGCAGCACCTTCGTGGTGACGGTGAGCTGCGGATACCTGCTGGTCACGTGCTCCTCGGCCGCGTGCAGAACCGCACGGGCCGCCTGCTCCTCCGCGTCCCGGTCCTGCACGAGCGGGACGTCCAGCGGCTGCCAGAGCCAGGCGTGCACGATGCGCAGCGGAAGCCCTCGCAGCGTCGCCTCGCGCGCCGCCCAGTCGGCCGCCGCCAGGCTCTCCGGCGAACCGTCCACTCCTGCGACTACGGGCCGGATCATGGTCTACCTCCGTGTGTGTGGGTGCGGTCCGGCGCTTCGGCCGGCCGCTGATGTCAGCTTCTCGGGGGATCACCGCCCTGGTGCAGGGCCGTTCGGCCCTGCACCAGGGCCCGTTGGGCACGGCGGGGCGGTCAGAGGAGCCAGCGCCGTCCGCGGACGAGGGGCAGGCGCTCCCAGGTCCGGCCCAGCCCCCAGGTGCGGCCCGCCGACGCGACGGCCAGCAGGACGAGGACAGCGGCGTAGAGCACGTGATAGTCGATGAGCGGATTCGTCGACATGCTGGGGGTGCCGTCGGACAGGTGCCGGGCGGGCGGCCATTCCGCGGCCCACATCAGGGCCATCATCACGGTGCCCGCGACGGCCGTGGGGCGCAGGGCGACGCCCGCCGCCAGTGCGAGGCCGATGCCGAGCAGCCCGAGCATGAAGGCCCAGTCGGCCCAGGTCTGACCCGCCCAGGCATGGAACGTGGACTCCAGCGGGCCGACCGCCACTCCGCTCAGGAAGCCCTGGGTGGGCGATCCGCCCTCGACCCAGGCCCGCTCCGCCGGAGTGGCGTACCCCCAGCCGAAGGCCTTGTCGAAGAAGGCCCACAGGAAGGTGAACGCGGTCAGGAAGCGCAGCACGGCGGTGGCTCGCCCGAACGCCGTACCGTCTCCCCCGGCCGCGCGGGTCCCCCCGGCGCCACCGCTCTCGCCGGTCGTCACGCCCGTTCGTTCCGGCGTCTCGTGGTGCAGTGCCATCGCCCTCAACCCCTCAGCTCCGTCACGCCGTTGCGTGTACGGCAACCACCGTGGCGGCGATGGAGGGCGTGGGCGGAGAGCCCGAGGTCCCGCACCGGGGGCCGAACAGCCCTGATTCCGGGGGACGTTCGGCAAGAAGAACCGGTGGCGGTCCCCTCACCAGGCGCGGGCGGCCCCGGTCAGCAGATCCCGCACCCGCGCCACCTGGGGGTTGACGGCGGAGCCGGGGCGCTGCACCAGGTACGCGGTGTTGATCGGCGGGTCCTCGGGGGCGTACAGCTCGACGAGGGCGCCCGAGGCGAGTTCGTCCGCGCAGAGGTAGCGCGGCAGCACCGTGAAGCCGGCCCCCGCCACCACGGCGGCGAGCACCCCGCGCAGGTCGGGGACGGTGACGGCGGCCCGGCAGTCGAGGCGGCGGCCGAAGACGTGGCGCCAGTAGCGGCGGGCGATGGGCAGATCCTCGGCGTACGTCACCAGCGGCAGGCCGTGCAGCGCGCCCGGGCCCTCGGCCGCGATGCGCTCCGGTCCTCCGGTCCGGGCGGCCCAGTGCGGGGCGGCCGTCAGAACGAACTCCTCGTCCATCAGCGGCACCGCGGACAGCGTCCGGCCGCGCGGCCGGGTGGTCGCGATGACCAGGTCGTGGCGGCCCGCGCGCAGCTCGTCCAGGAGCGGATCGGTGAGCCCGGTCGCGGCGCGCAGCAGCAGCCCGTCCGCGACCAGCGGGGCCAGCGCGGGCAGCACCCGCAGGCACATCAGCTCGGCGGGGCCCGCCAGATGGACGGGGGCGGCCGGGCGCTCACCGGCCGGGACCGTATCGCCCGTGACCTCGGCGAGGGCGTCCAGCGGGGCGACGATCCGGGCCGCCAGCTCGTCCGCGTACGGCGACGGGGCGACCCCGCGCGGCAGCCGCTCGAACAGCTCCCGGCCCACCTGCCGCTCCAGGGCGCGCATCTGGGCGGTGACCGTGGGCTGGGACAGGCCGAGCAGCCGGGCGGCGGCGGTGAAGGACCCCGACCGGTGCACGGCGAGGAAGGTGCGCAGCAGATTCAGATCGGCCGGACCCGGCGGAGCGTCCGCCGGACGGCCCAGCCCGGCGAACCCATCAGGATCCTTATTTCTCATAGCTGCCAGCCTATTGGAAACCTATGGGTGATCCGTCCTACGGTCGCATGAGTCAGCCCTCACCGGGACTCCCCCGCACACGCTCGATCCCGCACACACTTCTCTCGACCTACGGAGACGTACGACATGGCAAAGATCCTTTTCGTGGTGACCGGCGCGGACCACTGGACCCTGGCGGACGGCACGAAACACCCCACGGGTTTCTGGGCCGAGGAGGCCGTGACCCCGTACGAGACCCTCACGGCGGCCGGTCACGAGGTGGTCGTCGCCACCCCGGGCGGCGTCGTCCCGACCGTGGACCGAGGCAGCCTGGCTCCCGAGTTCAACGGCGGCCGGGAAGGGGCCGACCGGGTCGCCGCCGCACTGGACGGGTTCGAGGAGCTGCGGCGGCCCGTCGCACTGGAGGACGTGGACCTGGACGCGTACGACGCGGTCTTCTACCCCGGCGGCCACGGCCCGATGGAGGACCTCGCGGTGAACGAGGCCTCCGGCCGGCTGCTCGCCGACACGCTGGCCTCGGGCAAGCCGCTCGGCGTGGTCTGCCACGGTCCGGCGGCCCTGCTGGCCGCGACCGGCCCCGACGGCGCGAACGCGTTCGCCGGGTACCGGCTGACCGGCTTCACCAACACCGAGGAGACCCAGGCGGGCCTCGCGGAGAAGGCCAAGTGGCTGCTCCAGGACCGGCTGGTGGAGCTGGGCGCGGACTTCCAGGAGGGCGAGCCCTGGGCCCCGTTCATCATCACCGACCGGAACCTGATCACCGGTCAGAACCCGGCCTCCTCCGCCCCGTTGGCCGCCGAACTGCTCAACCGGCTCGGCTGACGGAAGCCGCGAGGCTGCAGGCCCCGCCCGTTCAGACCCAGTCCCGCCGTGCGGGCGGCTCGCAGAGTTCCAGCACGACCGCGCCCGTCTCCGGCTCATCCCCGGAGACGGGCCGCACGCGCGCTCCGACCGTCACCAGATGCGGTGCCGCCCCCACGATCTGACAGCGGAAGACGAACCCTTCGGAGAACCGCACCAGCGACTCGTTGCGCGCGGCCTCGGTGTAGCGGTGGACCACGGCGGTGCGGACGACCACGCCGTGGCCGGTGGTGCGTTCAGGCTCCAGTTCGCTCGACGCGCACACCGGGCACAGCAACCGCCGGAACGAGGCGGTGCCGCACCAACGGCAGCGGTGGTAGGAGAGGCCGCACTCCTCGTGCGCCTTCTGGACGGTGCCCATTCCTGTCTGGGACACGGCTCGACCCCCTGCGCTCGACTCGGACGCGCCGCACCTGCACTGCCGGCGCGTCCGCACCATATGGCACTCAGTGCCGGACAGTAAAGGCACTGAGTGCCCATTGGTACACGGTTCTCGCCGCCGCGGCGCTCAGTTCTCGCCGACGGCGGCCTCGATCTGCTGCACGACGCGCCACATCGGAGTCCCTTTCCGCGCCACCATCACGACCACCTCACCGTCGGCGGAGACGGGCAGCGAAGCGGCCGCCCCGGCCGCCTCCACCGCCTCCCGCTCCGGCCGCGCCGAGACCGGGACCACCTCGTCGACGGGTCGCGCCCACACCTCGCGCACCAGGTCGAGCGCATGGTCGACGGCCTCCTCGGGGTCGCCCTCGCCACCCGAACGCAGCCACAGCCGCAGCCCGTTGTTGTGCGCGGCGACCACGGACGCGGCGATCACCTCGGCCCGCAGCTCCCCGTCGCCGCCCTCGCCGAACCGGCCCCGCAGATGCCCGGCGAGGGTCTGCTCGTAACGGCGCACCACGGACAGCTCGTACGTCCGCAGCCCCGGCACCTCCCGGGTGAGGCGGTAGCGCTGCACGGAGAACTCGGGGTTGGCCGCGTACATCCGCAGCACGATGCGCGCGGCGTCGCACACCGCGCCGACCGGGTCGCTGTCGTCGACGGCCGCCAGGAACTCGGTCATCTCGGCGAGGCAGCGCTCGTGGTCCGGGAAGACCGCGTCCTCCTTCGACGGGAAGTAGCGGAAGAACGAGCGCCGCCCCACCCCCGCCCGGGCCACGATGTCGTCCACGGTCGTCCGCTCGAAGCCCCGCTCCAGGAACAGCTGGAAGGCCGCCTGGGCGAGCACCTCCCGCATGGGTGCCTTCTTCTCGGGTCCTCGCGCCTCGCTCATGCGGCGAAACGTAGCACCGGAACGGCACTTTTGGCACTGGGTACCTTTACAGAGGGTACTGAGTGCCATATTGTCGTCACCACTACGAACGACACCCAGGTGGGACCACACCCAGGTAGGCAGGAGAGCCGGCGTGAGCTTGAGGATCGTTGTCTGTGTGAAGTACGTGCCCGACGCGACCGGTGACCGGCATTTCGCCGATGACCTGACGCTGGACCGTGAGGATGTCGACGGTCTGTTGTCGGAGCTGGACGAGTACGCGGTCGAGCAGGCGTTGCAGATCGCTGACGAGGCTGATGATGCGGAGATCACCGTGGTGACGGTGGGTCCGGAGGATGCCAAGGACGCGTTGCGCAAGGCGTTGTCGATGGGTGCGGACAAGGCGGTTCACGTCGAGGACGACGATCTGCACGGCACGGACGTGATCGGCACGTCGCTGGTGCTGGCGAAGGCTGTGGAGAAGACCGGCTATGACCTGGTGATCTGCGGTATGGCCTCCACGGACGGTGTGATGGGTGTGCTCCCCGCCCTCCTGGCGGAGCGTCTGGGTGTGCCGCAGGTGACGCTGCTCTCCGAGGTTGCGGTCGCGGAGGGTGTGGTGACGGGGCGTCGTGACGGTGACACCGCCTCGGAGCAGCTGGAAGCGTCGTTGCCCGCGGTGGTGTCGGTGACCGACCAGTCGGGTGAGGCGCGCTACCCGTCGTTCAAGGGGATCATGGCGGCGAAGAAGAAGCCGGTCGAGTCGCTGGATCTGGAGGATCTGGGTCTGGAGGCGGACGAGGTGGGTCTGGCGGGTGCGTGGACCGCGGTCGACTCCGCCACGGAGCGTCCGGCGCGTACGGCGGGCACGATCGTGAAGGACGAGGGTGAGGGCGGCAAGCAGCTCGCCGAGTTCCTCGCGGGCCAGAAGTTCATCTAGCCCGCATGTTCCTTCCTGCTGTTCCTCTCTGTGTGTTCTTCTCGTCTGGAGTGCGTTGTCATGGCTGAAGTTCTTGTTCTGGTCGATCATGTGGACGGTGCGGTCCGTAAGCCCACGCTGGAGTTGCTGACGCTGGCGCGTCGGATCGGTGACCCGGTCGCGGTGGCGCTGGGTGCGGGTGCTCAGGCGACCGCTGGTGTGCTGGGTGAGCACGGTGCGGTGAAGGTGCTGGTCTCGGAGGCGTCGGAGTTCGCGGACTATCTGGTGGTTCCGAAGGTCGATGCGCTGCAGGCCGCGTTCGAGGCGGTCTCGCCGGTGGCGGTTTTGGTGGTGTCCTCCGCGGAGGGCAAGGAGATCGCCGCGCGTCTCGCGCTGCGGGTCGGGTCGGGGATCATCACCGACGCCACCGATCTGGAGGCCGGTGGGGAGGGTGTCGTGGCGACGCAGGCCGCGTTCGCCGCTTCGTACACCACGAAGTCCCGGGTCTCCAAGGGTGTACCGGTGATCACCGTCAAGCCGAACTCCGCCCCCGTGGAGCCCGCCGCTGCCGCCGGTACCGTCGAGACCTTGTCGGTGTCGTTCGGTGAGGGGGCGACGGGCACGAAGGTGACCGCGCGCACGCCGCGTGAGTCGACGGGGCGCCCTGAGCTGACCGAGGCGGCGATCGTGGTCTCGGGTGGGCGTGGGGTCAACGGGGCGGAGAACTTCCCCGTGATCGAGGCGCTCGCGGACTCCCTGGGTGCCGCGGTGGGTGCGTCGCGTGCGGCGGTGGACGCGGGCTGGTATCCGCACACCTCGCAGGTCGGGCAGACGGGTAAGTCGGTCTCGCCGCAGCTGTACATCGCTTCGGGTATCTCGGGGGCGATCCAGCACCGGGCGGGTATGCAGACCTCGAAGACGATCGTCGCGATCAACAAGGACGCCGAGGCGCCGATCTTCGAACTCGTCGACTACGGCGTCGTCGGCGACCTCTTCGCCGTCGTTCCCCAGCTCACCGAAGAGATCAACACCCGCAAGGGCTGACCTTCGGCGAACAGAACCGCTCCGGGCCGCACGGTGAACCCACCGTGCGGCCCGTCCGCGTTCTCAGCGTCGTTCTTCTTCGGTCGCACATGACGCCGTGTCGACGTCCTCGCGGTCCTGGGCTCCGAGGCCGAACGTGGTGAAGGCCGTGCGCTCGGGCAGCGGATAGAACTCCTTGCCCGTCAGCGCGTTGACGATCACGGCGGAGCGCCAGGCGGCCAGGCCCAGGTCCGGTGCGCCGACGCCGTGCGTGTGCCGTTCGGCGTTCTGCACGAAGACGGAACCGGCGATCTCCGGTGCGAGGACGAGCCGTTGGGCCGCGTCGACCTGCGGACGCCCGGCCCCGTCGCGGACGATGTACGGGTCGAGAGCGGCGAGCAGGGTGTCGACGGGGCGCTCCCGGTAGCCGGTGGCGAGGACGACGGCGTCGGTGACGAGCCGGCCCCGCGTCTCCTGCTGGCCGTGCTCCACGCTCAGTTCGATGCGCCCCTCCCCGGTGGTGGCCGCGCCGGTGACCTCGATGCCGGGGGTCAGTGTGACGTCGGGCCAGCCGCCGCCGAGGCTGCGCCGGTACAGCTCGTCGTGGATGTCTCCGAGCGTGTCCCCGCTGACGCCCTTGTACAGCTGCCACTGCCGGGGCAGGAGCCGGTCCCGGGTGGCCTGCGGAAGTCCGTGGAAGTAGCGGGTGTAGTCGGGGGTGAACTGCTCCAGGCCGATCTTGCTGTACTCCATGGGCGCGAACGCGGGCGTACGGGCCAGCCAGGTCAGCCCCTCCGCCCCCTCGGGCCGGGCCCGCAGCAGGTCCAGCAGGACTTCGGCGCCCGACTGGCCCGAGCCGACGACGGTGATGTGACGGGCGGCCAGCAGCCGGTCCCGCTGGGCGAGGTAGTCCGCGGAGTGCAGCACGACGGCAGCCGGATCCTGGACCAACTCCCGCAGTGGCTCCGGTACATGCGGTGCCGTGCCGACGCCCAGGGCGAGGTTGCGGGCGTGGGTGAGCCCGGTCGACAGGGGCTTCCCGTCCGGGTCCAGCCGGGTGAACTCCACGGCGAACGCGCCCTGTCCGGGGTCCCAGGCCACCGTGTCGACGCGGTGGCCGAAGCGGGTGGCGGGGAGTTCGGTGCTCACCCAGCGCAGATAGCTGTCGAACTCGGAGCGGTGGATGTGGAAGCGCTCGGCGAAGTAGAAGGGGAAGAGCCTGCGGCGGATCTTGATGTAGTTGAGGTAGGACCAGGGGCTGGTGGGCTCGACCAGGCTCACCAGGTCGGCCAGGAACGGTACTTGGAGGGTCGCTCCCTCGATGAGCAGCCCGGGGTGCCAGTGGAAGGCGGCGCGCTGTTCGTGGAAGACGGTGCGCAGGCCCGGTACACCGTCGGCGAGCGCGGCGAGCGAGAGGTTGAAGGGCCCCGCCCCCACTCCCAGAAGATCGAGGGGCGGCGTGCGCGGTCCGGGCGTCATCGGGTTCCTCCGGCGGGGGTCACGGGGGCGGCGGTGGGTCGTCCCGGGCGAGTCGTGCGCATCGTCGACATCATGGCGACAGCCTTTCCGCCCCGGGGGCTTGGGTACCTTCGGCCGCCGGGGCTTCGCTCACGGCACGGTCCGCCGCCGCTGCGACCAGGTCGAGCAGCGGAAGCAGGTCGGCCGTCGCGGCGTTCGGGTGCAGCAGGGTGGCCTTCAGCCACAGGCGACGCCGGCCGTCGCCGTCCTCCGCCACCGCCCGGCCGAGCACGGCGCGTCCCTCGGCGAGCAGGATCCGCCGGACGGCGGCGACCACGGCGTCGCCCGCCTCCTCGGGCAGCGTGTCGGCCACCGTCGGCCGGAACAGCACGGTGCTGATGCCGATCCCGCCGGGCCGACGGCGCAGTGCGGGTCGCGCGTCGACGGCTTCGCCGAACTCATGGGCCGTCCGCACGCAGTGCTCCACCAGATCGCCGAGTCCCCGGCGGCCGAGCGCCCGGAAGGTGACCGCCATCTTCAGGGCGTCGGGGCGTCGGGTGGTGCGGATCGAGCGGCCCAGCAGGTCCGGGAGTCCGGCCTCGGTGTCGTCGTCGGCGTTGAGGTAGTCGGCGCGCAGGGACAGCGGCGTGAGCATCCCGGCGTCCGCGACGGCCAGCACCCCGGCGGCGACCGGCTGCCAGCCGAGTTTGTGCAGGTCGAACGTTACGGAGGCGGCGTGCTCCAGGCCCGCGAGCAGTGGGGCCAGCCGCTCGCTGAACAGCAGCGGACCCCCGTACGCGGCGTCGACATGGAGCTGGGCCGTGTGCCGTTCGGCGATCCGGGCGATCTCCGGGAGCGGGTCGATGCGCCCCTCGTCGGTGGTCCCCGCGGTGGCGACGACCAGGAGCGGCGTTCCGGCGAGGCCGGTCAGGGCACGGTCGAGGGCGTCCAGGTCGATCACGCCGTCGCGGCAGGCCACGACCGTGGGGGCGGGCAGTCCGAGCATCCAGGCGGCGCGGTGGACGCTGTGGTGGGCGTTGGCGCCGGTCACCACCCGCAGCGGACCGGGCGTCGCCCGTTCCCGGGCGAGGAGCAGGGCGACGAGGTTGGACTCGGTGCCGCCGCTGGTGATGAGCGCGTCGGGGGCGGGGGCCGTCGGGTGGACGAGCCGGGCGAGGGCGGCCGTGGTCAGCTCCTCGATCACCCCGGCCGCGGGTGCCTGGTCCCAGGAGTCCATCGAGGGGTTGAGTGCCGCCCCCGCCAGGTCCGCCGCGACGGCCACGGCGAGCGGCGGGCAGTGCAGATGGGCGACGCAGGCGGGGTCGGCCGGATCGGCGGCCCCTTCCGCGACCGCCCGGACCACGTCCGCGAGCGCCACCTCGGGGCCGACGCCCTCCTCCGGCAGCACCGGGGAGCAGAGGGCGCGGGTGCTCAGGGCCACCGCCCCGGGCCCTCCGGCGGGCAGCGGGCCGCCCCGGGCCCGGGGTGCGTCCTCCAGTGCGTCCAGGACGATCGCGGTGAGGTCCCGCAGCCGCCCGGGCCCGTCCGCACCGCCCGCGAGGAGGCCCGCCCGTACGCCCTGTGCGCCGGGCGCCGACGGCGTACCGGCGCTCACACCCCACGCTCCAGGGGCGGTTCACCGGACGGCGGGAGGTGAGCAGGTGGCATGGCGAAGCCCTTCGGTCAAAGTGCGCGGCGGGGTCGGGCGGGAGCGGTGTCCGCACGCAGGGCGGTACCGGGGGCGGGAAAGAAGATCCACCACCGGATATCCGCTGGTTAGGCTAACCTAACTTCGAGGGTGCGCAGGACGGCGGCCCGCCGGGCCATGGAGGCTACTTCGCTTACCAGGGGCCCGGGTTGCCGGGTCCCACCTACGCCGCCCGGCGCAACGCGTCGGTGGTTCCCAGCAGTTCGGGCGGCAGGTAGCGGGAGCGGACGCCGAGTTCCCATCCGTGCACCTGCACCGCGAGCGCGGCCAGGGCGAGGGCGTCGAGCGGCAGCAGGCTGCGGGGCGCGGGAGCGGGCCCCTGGTTCTCCCGGTAGGTGTCGAGCCGGTCCGCCAACGCCGCTTCGAACGCGTGCTGTTCGTCGTCGAGGAGGATGCGCAACAGTCGCTGATCGGGGGTCGGTTCGCCCACCGCGTCGAGCGCGGCGGCGGCCTGTGCCCGCTCGGCCGCATCGGGCTTGCGCAGCGTCACGGTGGGCCGGTGGCGGGGCTGGGGTCCCTCCGCCTCGGCCAGGTACAGGCACAGGGCGTCCATCGCGGCGAGGTCCGCCGGGTCCGACACCGAGTCGAACCAGGAGTGCGGAACGCCTTCGTGGATCTCGGGCGCGTAGTCGTGGAGCAGCTCCAGTCCGATGACCCGCTGCCAGTCCCATACCAGCCCGCTGACCAGGGCGACGGCGAACGTGTCCATCCAGGTGCGGGCGGAAGGGGCCGGCGCTCCGTCGGAGGTGACGGCGGCGCTGAAGGATCTGTAGGGCATGTCCTTGGTGCTGAGTTCCTCGCCGATCAGCGGGAAGAGGATCTCCTGTCCGCCCTCGGGGAAGCAGCCGACGCTCATCTCCCCCAGGTGGCACTCCGCCGCCGTGCGCAGCGCGGCGCGTGCCACATCGTCGAGTGCGGCCCCCCGCCCGGTGCGGGCGGCGACATGGTCGAGCAGTTCCCCGGCCAGTTCGCGCATGCGCCGCGGGGCCGGGTCGTCGTAGCGCATTCCGTGCCACCGGCCCGCGGTGCGCCCGACGATGCCTTCCGACGCCTCGTCCAGCCGCCGGGCGTCCACCTCATGACACGTCACTTCCCGCACGCACCCCGCCCTTTCGTGATCTTCGATCCGGAAGCGGCACGCTATCAGCGGGCTCGGACATGGCCCGGGCCCGACGGGTACGGCCCGGTGCGGGAGCGGCGGTGGCCGCTCCCGCACCGGGCCGCGATCACGCCGCTTCGGTGGGCAGCTCCGCGCGGATCTCCCGCGCGGCGGCGACCAGGTTCTCCAGGGAGGCCCGGGTCTCGGGCCAGCCACGGGTCTTCAGGCCGCAGTCGGGGTTCACCCACAGGCGCCCGGCCGGAATGGCCTCAAGTCCCTTGCGGAGCAGGGCCGCCGCCTCTTCGGCGCTCGGGATGCGCGGGGAGTGGATGTCGTAGACGCCGGGTCCGGCCTCACGGGGGTAGCCGTGGGCGGCCAGTTCGCGGGCGACCTGCATGTGGGAGCGGGCCGCCTCCAGGCTGATGACGTCGGCGTCGAGGTCGTCGATGGCCTGGACGATGTCGCCGAACTCCGCGTAGCACATGTGGGTGTGGATCTGGGTGTCCGGCCGCACCCCGGCGGTGGCGAGCCGGAAGGACTCGGTCGCCCACTCCAGGTACGCGGCGTGCTCGGCGGTCCGCAGCGGAAGCGTCTCGCGCAGTGCGGGCTCGTCGACCTGGATGACCGAAGTGCCGCTCGCCTCCAGGTCGTTGACCTCGTCGCGCAGGGCGAGGGCCACCTGGCGGGCGGTGTCGCCGAGCGGCTGGTCGTCCCGGACGAAGGACCAGGCGAGCATGGTGACCGGGCCGGTGAGCATGCCCTTGACGGGGCGCTCGGTGAGCGACTGCGCGTACGTGGTCCAGCGCACGGTCATCGGCTCGGGGCGCGAGATGTCGCCCGCGAGGACCGGCGGGCGGACGTAGCGGGTGCCGTAGGACTGCACCCAGCCGTGCTGGGTGGCGAGGTAGCCGGTGAGCTGCTCGGCGAAGTACTGCACCATGTCGTTGCGTTCGGGCTCGCCGTGCACCAGGACGTCGAGTCCGGCCTTCTCCTGGAAGGAGAGGACCTCGCGGATCTCGTCCTTGATCCGGTCCTCGTAACCGGCCTCGTCGATACGGCCGGCCCGCAGGTCGGCCCGCGCGGTGCGCAGTTCGGTGGTCTGCGGGAAGGAGCCGATGGTGGTGGTCGGCAGCAGCGGCAGCCCGAGGTGGGCGCGCTGGGCTGCGGTGCGTTCGGCGTACGGCTGCGAGCGGCGGCCGTCGGCGTCGGTGATGGCCGCCGTACGCGCCCGGACGGCCGGGTCGCGGGTGATGGCGGCGTCGGCGCGGGAGGCCAGGTCGGCCCGGTTGGCGGCGAGTTCGGCGGCGATGGCCTCGGTGCCGTCGGACAGACCGCGCGCCAGGACCACGATCTCCTGGGTCTTCTGCTTGGCGAAGGCGAGCCAGCGGGCGATCTGCGGGTCGATGTCGCTCTCCGCCCCGGCGTCCAGCGGGACGTGGAGGAGGGAGCTGGAGGCGGAGACGTCGACGTGGTCCGCGAGGCCGAGGAGCGTGCCGAGGGTGGCGAGCGACTTCTCGTAGTCGTTGATCCAGATGTTGCGGCCGTTGACGACTCCGGCGACCAGGCGCTTGCCGGGCAGTCCGCCCGCCGCCGCGAGGTCGTCGAGGTTTCCGGCGCCGGACTCGGTGAAGTCGAGCGCGAGACCGTCGACGGGGGCCTTGGCCAGGACCGGCAGCGCCTCGCCGAGCCGCCCGAAGTAGGAGGCGACCAGCAGCTTCGGCCGGTCGGCGAGTCCGCCGAGCTCGCGGTAGGCGCGGGCCGCGGCGTTCAGCTCGGCCGGGGTGCGGTCCTGGACGAGGGCGGGCTCGTCGAGCTGCACCCATTCCGCGCCGGCCGCCCGGAGGTCGGCGAGGACCTCGGCGTACACGGGGAGCAGCCGGTCCAGCAGGGTCAGCGGCTCGAAGTCCGCGGCCACACCGGGGGCCGCCTTGGCGAGCAGGAGGTAGGTGACGGGGCCGACGAGCACCGGGCGCGGGGTGTGGCCGAGCGCGAGGGCCTCCTTGAACTCCGCGACCTGCTTGGCGGAGTCGGCGGCGAACACCGTGTCCGGGCCCAACTCGGGCACCAGGTAGTGGTAGTTGGTGTCGAACCACTTCGTCATCTCCAGCGGCGCGACATCCTGCGTGCCGCGGGCCATGGCGAAGTAGCCGTCGAGGGCGTCGGCGCGGACCGCTTCGCGGTGCCGCTCGGGGACAGCGCCGACCATGACGCTGGTGTCCAGGACATGGTCGTAGTACGAGAAATCACCGGTCGGCACTTCGTGGACGCCGGCCTCGGCGAGCTGCTGCCAGGTTCCCCGGCGCAGTTCGGCGGCGGTCTGCCGGAGGGTGTCCGCGGTGACGCGGCCCTTCCAGTAGCCCTCGATGGCCTTCTTCAGTTCACGGTTCTGACCCTGGCGGGGGTAGCCGTACACGGTGGCCCGTGCTGCCGCGGCTGCGGGCTTCGCTGTCACGTGACTCTCCTTCGCGAGCGTGTCTGCTGTGCAGATCCCGGGACGGGACGCGAACACGAAGGGATGACGCATCGGGCGGACGCCGGGACACCTGGAACCGTGTCCGTCCACCTGATGGTTACGCCGACCCGCCCACGAGGTCACCGAGATCTCCGCACGCGAACGGTCGCGTGCGGGCAGCGGGCAGGTCTTCGGACTCGCGGGCACGTCTGCCGGAGGCAGACACCTAATGGCCGTCGCTTCCCAGACCCGGCCGGGCCCAGTGCGTATGACGGCGGTCGTTCCCACTCACCGCTGCGGGGCAGTCCCGGATTCCCACCGGGTTCCCTCTTACGACACCCCATCTGGCGGACAGGGCGAACCAGCTGCACCGGTCACCCTAAGGGGGCGACCGCCGGGCGCACACCGTTGTTCACACTTCGGACGGTGATGTGAGACACGGGGCGGCGGTTTCCGGCCGTCCACGGTCCGCGTCGCCCGGGGGCGGTCCGGTGCGCCGGCGCGTGCCCGGCAGCAGCGCCGCGGGGACCAGCGCGAGCGCGGCCGTCGCGGCGAGCACCAGGAGCGCCGTGCCCATCGCCCCCTCCCACCGTTCCGCCTGTCCGGCCCCGGCGGCGGGCAGCAGACCGGCGGCGACGGCGATGCCGAGGACGGGTCCGATGTTCACGGCGGTCTGTTTGAGGCCGCCCACCACTCCGGCGTACCCGGGCGGCGCGTCGCCCACCACCGTGCCGGTGGCGGTGACCATCACCGTGGCGTACCCGGCGCCCAGCACGGCGAAGGCCGCGCCCGTCGCCACGGGTCCGGTGGTGCTGTCGGTGCCGGCCAGCCAGCCGATGCCGAGGACGACCAGCAGGGTGCCGCCGAGCGCGGTGGTCCGCGCGCCGAGTACGCGCAGCAGCCGCCCGGCGACCGGCGCGCCGACGATCATCAGGGCCGTCATGGGCAGGGCGCGCAGGGCGCTGTCGAGCGGGGCGAGGCCCAGCGCGTACTGCAGGAAGTACGTGCTGACGAACAGGGCGCCGAACAGGCCGCTCGCGGTGAACAGCAACATCGCCATGGAGGCGGTGACCGGTACGGACCGTGCGACCGCCGCCGGTACCAGCGGATCGCGGCTGCGGCGTTCGTGGCGGACGAGGACCGCCGCGACGGCGGCCGAGCAGAGCAGTCCCGCCACCGTGCGGCGGTCGGCCCAGCCGTGGAGTTCCACTTCGGCGAGGGCGTTCACCAGGAGGGCGAGCGCGGCCGCGAGCAGGAGGCCTCCGCCGATCTCCGGGCGGCGGCCCGATGTCCGTACGGCGGTGTCCTTCGGGACGCGGGCCGCCAGGCAGAACAGGCCGATCAGGAGCGCGATGGGCACGTTGACGACGAAGACGGACCGCCAGCCGAACCGCGCCACCAGGAAGCCGCCGAGCAGCGGACCCGCGGCGGCCGCCACTCCGATGGCGCTGGTCCGCAGGGCGACCGGCAGGCCGAGCCGGTCCGGCGGGTAGACCTGGCGCAGCAGGGCCAGCGTCGCCGGCTGCAGCAGGGCTCCGAACACTCCTTGTACGGCGCGCAGCGCGATGACCCAGCCGACCGAGGGCGCCACGGCGATGCCCATGGACGCGGCCCCGAAGCCGAGCGATCCGGTCAGGAGCAGTCGGGTGTGGCCGTACCGGTCCCCCAGCCGTCCGGCGAGGACGAGAAGACTCGCCACCGCGAGGAGGTACGCCGTACTCGTCCACTGCACCTGGGCGAGGGGCGCGGAGAGGTCGCGCTGAAGGCTGGGCTGGGCCACGAAGAGGACGGAGCCGTCGAGCGCGACGATCATCGCCCCGGCGACACTGCCCGCGAGGGCGAGGCGGGGCCGGGCGGGGGCGGTCGCGGGGCCGGTCGACGGGGGTACGGGCGGGGGCGCGGGTACGGTCACGGTTTCGCCGGTCCGAGGTGGGCGTCGACGGTCCGGGCGATCAGCGGCGCGAGGCTCTCGCGGGCGCGCGGGTCGCCCGGTGAGGGGGCGTCGAGGGTGAGGGAGAGGCTTCCCCAGCTCCACAGTTGGGCGATGCCGTGGACGTTCGCCCAGAGGGCGGCGGCCACGACGTCCGGGGCGGGCTCGGGCCCGGCGGACGACGGCCGGGCGGGGTCCTGCCGGTGCCGGGCGACCAGGGCGACGAGCGAGGCGAACAGCGGGAGGGTCTTCTCGCGCAGCCTGGGCCGCCCGTCGGCCTCGTCGCCGCCGTCCAGCAGGTCGTGGCGGAACATCAGCTCGAACATCGGGCGCTGCTCGACGGCGAATCCGACATAGCCCTCGACCAGGAGGCACAGCTGGGCGCGCGGGTCGCCGTCCGGCCGGAGCGAGGTGTCGAGCCGGTCCTTCAGGGCGTCGAATCCGCGCCCCGCGATGGCGGAGAGCAGCGAGCGGTGGGTCGGGAAGTGGCGGCGCGGCGCGCCGTGCGAGACACCGGCACGACGGGCGATCTCCCGCAGCCCCAGCGCCGCGATCCCCTCGGCCGCCACCATCTCGACGCCGATGTCCACCAGTCGTTCCCGCAGCGGGATTTCGTCTTCCATGAAGAACTTCTAGCACCATCGAGTAGACAGTGTCTACTCGATGGGCGGGGAGCGCCACGGGCGTTCCGCATCCGTTCCGCCGTTCGTCACGCGCTCCCTGACCACCGGTCAGGTCGTGGACCTCGACTGTGCGGAGGCAGTGACCCAGATGTAACCGAATGGCGTAGAGAACGCGGAACCACGGAGCGTCACAAGCCGTTCTTCTTCCCACTACACGGCCGCCGGACCCCGGCGACGTTCGACCAGAGGAAAGGAAAACGCCCTATGAAGAAGACCGTCGGATGGGCCCAGGACGGCGACGACTGGACGATCACGGTGAACGGCACGCTGTATCGCGCGATCGAGCGGCCGACGGACGGCCGGGTGCACAACTATCTGGTGCGGGGCGACGACCTGACCGCCGAGTGCCCGAGCCTGGGACACGGGCTCGGCGTGATCCGGGCGCACGAGACCCGGCGCTGACACCCCGCCGGTCCGACGACGAGGTGCGGAGGCCGCTGCCGCCCGCGCCTCGACGTGGACCCGTCGCCCGTCCGTGGCCTCAGGCGTCCGTGGCGTCCGGCGCCGGGCGCAGCAGATAGGTGTCCATGATCCAGCCGTGCCGCTCGCGGGCCTCCGCGCGCAGCCGGCTGATCCGTTCGGCCACCTCGTCGAGCGGGCCGGAGACGAGGATCTCGTCCGGGGTGCCGATGTACGCGCCCCAGTGGATCCACAGCCCCCTGCCCGTCAGATGGGTGAAGGTCTCATGGCCGTCGAGCATCACGACGATGTCGACGTCGTCCCCGGGAAAGCCCTGGGCCAGCCGCCGGCCGGGGGTGATGTGGATGGGGCGGCCGACCCCGTTCAGGGTGACGCGGTGCCGGGCGGCGAGGGCGGAGACGCTGCTGATGCCGGGGATCACCTCATGGCCGAATTCCACCGTGCCACGGCCCCGGATGTCGTCGAGGATCGCGAGGGTGCTGTCGTACAGCGAGGGGTCGCCCCACACCAGGAAGGCTCCGCACTGCCCCGGCGCGAGCTCCTCGATGATCAGGCGTTCGCAGATGTCGGCGCGGCGCTGCCGCCAGTCGTGCACCGCCGAGGCGTAGCGCCCGCCGTCCTGCTGGGTGCGGTCCCGCCACGGGTCCTCGGCCTCCACGACGCGGTAGGGGCCGGTGAGGTGTTCGTCCAGGATGTCCCGCCGCAGCCGGGTCAGGGACTCCTTCTCCTTGCCCTTGCCGAGCACGAAGAAGACGTCGGCCCGGCGCATGGCCTTCACCGCGGCGAGGGTCAGATGGTCGGGGTCTCCGGCGCCCATGCCGATGACGAGGACGTGGCGCGGTGCGTAGCTCATGTCGGCCGATCATGCCAGGGGCGAGCCGGGGTGGACTTACTAGGACGTCCAACTATATCTTCGGGGCAGCGGGGTGGCCGGTGCGCAGCCGGACGCCCTCAAGGCCCGTGGTGTCAGGGAAGCCGGTGCGAATCCGGCGCGGTCCCGCCACTGTGACCGGGGAGTTCGTCCTCGCAGGACACGCCACTGACGGCGAAGCCGCCGTCGGGAAGGCATGAGGACGGGCGTCGATCCGGGAGTCAGGATACCGGCCGCGGGATGTTCCGTGTTTCCACGAGGATGGAGCAGACACGCATGGCACCGGTCCGCATGCCCGGCCCCGCAGGCCCGTCCCGGCGAGCGGTTCTTCCCGCCCCCTGACGGCCCACGCCCTTCGCGTCCCACCCACGGCAGGCCCCTTCGCGCCCGCGCACCGACGGTGCGCCGTGCGCCGGAGCCGCCGCGTGCCATCCCCGGATCTCACCTGACGATCTCACCGACGAGAGCAGGCTTTCCATGGTCCGCGAACTCACCCATTTCATCGGCGGCAAGCAGACGCCCGGCACCTCGGGCGCCTACGGCGATGTGTACGACCCCAACACCGGCCGGGTCCAGGCCCGGGTACCGCTGGCCGACCGCGCCGAGACCGAGGCGGCCATCGCCGACGCGGCCGAGGCCCAGCACGAGTGGGGCGAGTGGAACCCGCAGCGCCGCGCCCGGGTGCTGCTGCGCTTCCTCCAGCTCGTCGAGCAGGAGAAGGACGCGCTGGCCCGGCTGCTCTCCTCCGAGCACGGCAAGACCGTGGCGGACGCGCACGGCGACATCGCGCGCGGACTGGACGTGGTGGAGTTCGCCGCCGGTGTCCCGCACCTGGTGAAGGGCGAGTTCAGCGACAACGCCGGGTCCGGCATCGACGTCCACTCGCTGCGCCGGCCGCTCGGCGTCGTCGCGGGCATCACCCCGTTCAACTTCCCCGCGATGATTCCGCTGTGGAAGGCGGCCCCCGCTCTGGCCTGCGGAAACGCCTTCATCCTGAAGCCCTCCGAGCGGGACCCGTCGGTGCCGTTGCGCCTGGCCGAACTGTTCCTGGAGGCGGGGCTGCCGCCCGGGGTGCTCAACGTCGTCAACGGCGGCAAGGAGACGGTCGACACCCTGCTGGAGGACCCGCGCGTCAAGGCGCTCGGCTTCGTCGGCTCGACCCCGATCGCCGCGCACATCTACGCCACCGCCGCCGCCCACGGCAAGCGCGCGCAGTGCTTCGGCGGGGCGAAGAACCACATGATCGTGATGCCGGACGCCGACCTGGACCAGGCGGTGGACGCGCTGATCGGGGCGGGTTACGGATCGGCGGGCGAGCGGTGCATGGCGATCTCGGTGGCGGTGCCCGTGGGCGAGGCCACCGCCGACGCGCTGGTCGCCAGGCTCACCGAGCGGATCGCCGAGCTGCGGATCGGCCGCTCGGACGACCCGGACGCCGACTTCGGGCCGCTGGTGGGCCGCGACGCGGTGGAGCGGGTCCGCGGCTATGTCGATCTCGGCGTCGAGGAAGGCGCCGAACTGGTCGTCGACGGCCGTGACTTCACCCTGGAGGGTCACGAGGACGGCTTCTTCGCGGGCGCCTCGCTCTTCGACCGGGTCACTCCGGACATGCGGATCTACCAGGAGGAGATCTTCGGCCCGGTGGTGTCCGTGGTCCGCGCGGCCGACTACGAGGAGGCGCTGCGGCTGCCCTCGGAGCACCCGTACGGCAACGGCGTGGCGCTCTTCACCCGCGACGGCGACACCGCGCGCGACTTCACCCGCCGCGTCGACACCGGCATGGTCGGCGTCAACGTGCCGATCCCGGTGCCGGTCGCGTACCACACGTTCGGCGGCTGGAAGCGGTCCGGCTTCGGCGATCTGAACCAGCACGGTCCGGACGCCATCCGCTTCTACACCCGTACGAAGACCGTCACTTCGCGCTGGCCCGCCTCGGGAATCCGGGACGGCGCGAGCTTCACGATTCCGACCATGGGATGAGTGCCGTGACCACGCTCCTCACCGACGACCAGCTCGCGGTCGTCGAGACGACCCTGGACTTCGCCCAGGAACACCTGGCCCCGCACGCCGTCGCCTGGGACCAGGACAAGCACTTCCCCGTCGACGTCCTGCGCAAGGCGGCGGAACTCGGCCTCGGCGGCGTCTACGTACGCGACGAACTCGGCGGCTCCGGGCTCTCCCGCTCCGACGGGGTCCTGGTCTTCGAGGCCCTGGCCACCGGCTGCCCGTCCATCGCGGGCTATCTCTCCATCCACAACATGGTCGGCTGGATGATCGACCGGTACGGCGGCGAGGCCCAGCGCGGCCGCTATCTGCCCGCGCTCTGCACCATGGAGCAGCTCGGCAGCTACTGCCTGACCGAGCCGGGCGCCGGGTCCGACGCCGCCGCGCTGCGCACCCGCGCGGTCCGCGACGGCGGCCACTGGGTGCTGACGGGGACGAAGCAGTTCATCTCCGGGGCAGGCGCCTCGCATATCTACATCGTGCTGGCCCGCACCGGCGACGACGGGCCCCGGGGCATCTCCGCGTTCCTCGTCGAACGCGACGATCCCGGGCTGTCGTTCGGGGTCAACGAGAAGAAGATGGGCTGGAACGCCCAGCCGACCCGGCAGGTCCTGCTGGACGAGGTGCGGATCCCGGCCGACCGGCTGCTCGGCGAGGAGGGCGGCGGCTTCCGTATCGCGATGAACGGCCTGAACGGCGGCCGACTGGGCATCGCCGCCTGCTCGTTGGGCGGTGCGCAGAGCGCGCTGGACCGGAGCCTCGCCCATCTCGCGGACCGGGAGGCGTTCGGCGCCCGGCTGCTGGACTCGCAGGCGCTGCAGTTCCGGCTGGCCGACATGGCGACCGAGCTGGCGGCGGCCCGCGCCCTGGTACGGCAGGCGGCCGAGGCGCTCGACCGAAATGTGGCCGGTGCTCCGCAACTGTGCGCGATGGCCAAGCACTTCGCGACCGACACCGGCTACTCGGTGGCCGACCGGGCGCTCCAACTGCACGGCGGCTACGGCTATCTGGCCGAGTACGGCATCGAGAAGATCGTCCGGGACCTGCGGGTCCACCAGATCCTGGAAGGGACCAACGAGATCATGCGCGTCATGGTGGCCCGGAGCCTGACGGGAGCCCTGCGATGACCGAGGAACTCGTGCTCGCCCGCACCGAGGGGCGTACCGGGGTGCTGACGCTGAACCGGCCGAAGGCGCTCAACGCCCTCACCCACGCGATGGTGGAGACGATCGCGGCGGCCCTGGACCGGTGGGAACACGACCCCGAGGTGGGGGCGGTCGTCATCACCGGGGCCGGGGAGCGCGGCCTGTGCGCGGGCGGCGACATCCGGTCCATCCACGAGGACGCCCGGGTGGGCGGCAGGGCCTCGGCCGCGTTCTGGCGCGACGAGTACCGGCTCAACGCCCGTATCGCCCGCTACCCGAAGCCGTATGTGGCGGTCATGGACGGCATCGTGATGGGCGGCGGGGTCGGCGTCTCGGCGCACGGCAACGTCCGGATCGTCACCGAGCGGTCCAAGGTGGCCATGCCGGAGACCGGGATCGGCTTCGTGCCGGACGTCGGCGGCACCTATCTGCTGGCGCTGGCCCCCGGCGAGCTGGGCACCCATCTCGCCCTGACCGGTGCGGTGGTGGGGGCCCGGGACGCCCTGCTGTGCGGGCTCGCGGACCACTTCGTACCGCAGGAGGGCCTGCCCGCGTTCCTCGCCGAGCTGCGGACCGGGGCCCCGGCCCAGGTGCTCCCCCGCCATGTCCGGGACGCGCCCGACGGTGTGCTGGACGCCGACCGGGCCTGGATCGACCGCTGTTACGCCGCCGACACGGTCGAGGAGATCGTGGAGCGGCTGCTCGCCTCCGACGCCCCGGCGGCCGGCGAGGCGGCCGCCACGATCCTCGGCCGGTCGCCGACCGCGCTGAAGGTGACCCTGGCCGCGTTGCGCCGGGCGCGCGAACTCGGGCCGCTGGAACGGGTGCTGGAGCAGGAGTACCGCGTCTCCTGCGCGGCCCTCGCCTCCCCCGACCTGGTGGAGGGCATCCGGGCCCAGGTGATCGACAAGGACCGGAACCCGCGCTGGTCGCCCGGCACGCTCGTGGAGGTCACGGACGCGGACGTGGCCCGGTACTTCGCTCCGACCGGCGGCGAGGAACTCTCCCTCGCCGCGTCCGACTCACCGCAGGAGGTGCCCTGGTGACCACCACCGTCGCGTTCATCGGCCTCGGCCACATGGGCGGCCCGATGGCCGCCAACCTCGTCAGTGCCGGGTACCGGGTGCTCGGTCACGATCTCGTCGAGTCCTGTCTGTCGGCCGCCGTGGCGGCCGGGATCGAGGCGGCCCGGTCGGCCGCCGAGGCGGCGGCCGTCGCGGACGTGGTGATCACCATGCTGCCCGCCGGACGCCATGTCCTCTCCCTGTACGGGCCGGAGGGCCTGCTCGCCGCCGCCCGCCCCGGCACCCTGTTCGTCGACTGCTCGACCATCGACGTGGCGGACTCCCGGGCCGCCCACGCGGCGGCGGAGGCGGCCGGTCACCGGTCGCTGGACGCGCCGGTCTCCGGCGGCGTGGTGGGGGCCGAGGCGGGCACGCTCACCTTCATGGCCGGCGGCGAGGAGAGCGCGTTCGCACAAGCCGAGCCGCTGCTGGCGGTGATGGGCAAGAAGGCGGTGCACTGCGGCGACGCGGGCGCCGGGCAGGCGGCGAAGATCTGCAACAACATGATCCTCGGCGTCTCGATGATCGCGGTCAGCGAGGCGTTCGTGCTCGCCGAGAGCCTCGGTCTCTCCGATCAGGCGCTGTACGACGTGGCGTCGGCGGCCTCCGGCCAGTGCTGGGCGCTCACCGTCAACTGCCCGGTCCCCGGCCCGGTCCCGGCCAGCCCGGCCAACCGCGACTACCGCCCCGGGTTCGCCGCGCCGCTCATGGCGAAGGACCTCCAGCTGGCCGCCAATGCCCTGCGCGCGGGCGGCATCGACGCCGAACTGGGCCTGCGGGCGGCCGAGTTGTACGCACGGTTCGCCGAAGGGCCGGGGGCCGACCAGGACTTCTCCGGGATCGTCCGGGCCATCCGGGCCGCCTCGTCGAACACCACCGACGCACTGAAGGGCAGCACCACGTGAGCGAGCACAGCGAGACCGCGCCCACCCCGGGCCCGCACGGCACCATCCTGGTCGAGCGCCGGGGCCGTACCGCCCTGCTCACCCTGAACCGCCCCAAGGCCCTCAACGCGCTCAGCCTGGAGGTCATGCGGGAGACGGTCGAGGCGGCCGAGGCGCTGGACCGGGATCCGGAGGTCGGCTGCATCGTCGTCACCGGCAGCGGGACGAAGGCGTTCGCGGCCGGGGCGGACATCAAGGAGATGCAGCCGCAGAGCTACACGGACATGTATCTCAGCGACTGGTTCACCGCCTGGGACCGGCTCGGGCAGCTCCGCACGCCCACGGTCGCCGCCGTACGGGGCTACGCCCTGGGCGGCGGCTGCGAGCTGGCCATGATGTGCGACCTGGTCATCGCCGCGGAGTCGGCGGTCTTCGGGCAGCCGGAGATCCGGCTCGGGGTGATCCCGGGCATCGGCGGCTCCCAGCGGCTGACCCGGGCGATCGGCAAGGCCAAGGCGATGGACCTGTGTCTGACCGGCCGGAACATGGGCGCCGAGGAGGCGGAGCGGGCCGGTCTCGTCTCCCGGATCGTCCCGGACGCGGATCTGCTGACGGAGGCGCTGGCGGTCGCGGACACGGTCTCCGGAATGTCGGCGCCCGTGGCGATGATGGCGAAGGAGGCGGTGAACCGGGCCTTCGAGACGACCCTCGCCGAGGGCGTCCGCTTCGAACGCCGCCTGTTCCACGCGGTGTTCGCGACGGCCGACCAGAAGGAGGGCATGAAGGCGTTCACCGAGAAGCGGCCCGCGGAGTTCACGCACCGCTGATATCCGGGGCGCCGGGAACGCGGCCCGTGACGTGCCGACGTCCGGGGCGCGGCCCCCGTGCTTGCGTGTGAGCGCACGTACGCACGTATCCGGCCATCGGCGGCCTACGATGTGCGGCATGAGCGCAAGCACGCATCAAGCAGGTGCACATGGTGCGCAGGAGCGGGCCGAGCGGCTGGCGACGGCCGTCTCGGTCCTCACCCTGCTCGCGGACGGCACCCGGCTGGCGCTGCTGGAGCAGCTCGGGCGCGGGGAGGCCGACGTCAGCACCCTCACCCAGGCGTGCGGCGCGGCGCGGCCCTCGGTCAGCCAGCATCTGGCCAAGCTCCGCCTGGCCGGCCTGGTGACCACCCGCAAGGACGGCCGCCGGGTCGTGTACAGCCTGCGCCACGGGCATCTGCGCCGACTGGTGGAAGAGGCGCTGAACGTCGCCGACCACCAGATCGGCGCGCTGCCCCCGCACGACTGATCCCCGCCCTCCCGCCGAGCGCAGCGGAGTGACGAAAACATGTGCATAGGTACGCACGCGTTGTCTACGATGGTTCGGTCGCACCATGCCGCCGGCCGGGACGGGACCGATGCTGTCCGTACTGCGCAACCGCACCTACCGACGTCTGTTCACCGCCCAGGTCGTCGCCCTGACGGGGACCGGGCTCGCCACCGTGGCGCTGAGTCTGCTCGCGTACGACCTCGCCGGCGCGGGCGCGTCGACGGTCCTGGGCACGGCGCTGGCGATCAAGATGACCGCCTATGTCGGCATCGCCCCGGTGATCGGCGCGGTCGCGGACCGCGTACCCCGCCGGGCGCTGCTGATCTCGATGGACCTCGTGCGCGCGGGGGTCGCCCTGGCGCTGCCGTTCGTCACCGAGGTCTGGCAGATCTACGTACTGATCTTCCTGCTCCAGGCGGCCTCGGCGGCCTTCACACCCACCTTCCAGGCCACCGTCCCCGAGGTCCTGCCCGCCGAGCGCGACTACACCCGGGCGCTGTCGCTCTCCCGGCTCGCCTACGACCTGGAGAGCCTGTTCAGCCCGGCTCTGGCCGCGGGCCTGCTCACCCTGGTCTCCTACACCTGGCTGTTCGCCGGAACCACCGTCGGCTTCCTGGCCTCCGCCGCCCTCGTCCTGTCCGTGGTCCTCCCCCGGCCCGTCCCCGTGGAACGCACCGGCGGCGTCCACGCCAAGGCGCTCTTCGGCACCCGGCTGTTCTGGGTCACCCCCCGGCTGCGGGCGCTGCTGGCCCTCGATCTCGCGGTCGCCTCCGCCGGGGCGATCGTCTTCGTCAACACCGTCGTCGTGGTCCGCGACCACTTCGACCGCCCCGCCGGAGCCGTCTCCCTCGCGCTGGCCGCGTACGGCGCGGGATCCGTGCTGAGCGCACTGCTCCTGCCGCGCCTGCTGCGCCGCTTCGACGACCGCACCGTCATGCTCCCCGCGGCCTTCGCCCTCCCGCTGGTCCTGGCCGCGGTCGCCGCGCTGACCGCCCGCGCTCCGAGTACCGGGTCCTGGGCCGCGACGCTGGCGGCCTGGGCCGCTGTCGGCGCGGCCTCCTCCGCCGTCCTCACCCCGGCCGGCCGGGTCATCCGGCGCTCCGCCACCGACGCGGACCTGCCGGCCGCCTTCGCCGCGCAGTTCTCCCTCTCGCACGGCTGCTGGCTGCTGACCTACCCGCTCGCCGGACTGCTCGCCGCCGGGGCCGGGCTCCCGGTCACCGCCGTGGTCCTCGGCTCCGTCGCCCTGGCCGCGGCGGCGGCCGCCACCACGAGCTGGCCCGTCCACGACCCCACCCGGCTCGACCACGTCCACCGGGACCTGCCGGCCGGGCACCCGCACCTCGCCGAGGCGCTCCGCGGCCCGCACGGCTGGCAGCACCGCCACCACTACGTCATCGACCGGCATCACCACCGCTGGCCCGGGAGGACGGGCGCCGCGCGGCGGGGATGATCCGCCCCCTGACGCGCGTTACCTCCAGGTGTGTCCGGCTCATCGTCGAACCGGGCCACGGAACTGGAGCTGGAGGCGGCGCTGTGCACGGTGAGTACAAGGTTCCCGGCGGCAAGCTGGTCGTGGTGGACCTGGAGGTGGCGGGCGGGGCGTTGCGGAACGTCCGGGTCGCCGGGGACTTCTTCCTCGAACCGGACGAGGCGATCCTGGCGATCGACGCGGCGCTGGAGGGCGCCCCGGCCCACACCGACACGGCCGGGCTCGCGGCCCGGATCGAGGCGGCGCTGCCCGACTCCACGGTGATGCTGGGGCTGAGTGCGGAGGGCGTCGCCGTCGCCGTACGCCGGGCGCTCGCGCAGGCCACGGAGTGGAGCGACTACGACTGGCAGCTGATCCACGAGGCCCCGCAGTCGCCCGCGCTGCACATGGCGCTGGACGAGGTGATCACCGCCGAGGTCGCGGCGGGGCTCCGGCCGCCGACGCTGCGGGTCTGGGAGTGGGACGCCCCCGCCGTGATCATCGGCAGCTTCCAGTCGCTGCGCAACGAGGTCGACCCGGCGGGCGTCGAACGGCACGGCGTGAACGTCGTACGCCGGATCTCCGGCGGCGGCGCGATGTTCGCCGAGCCGAGCTCCACCATCACCTACTCGCTGGCCGTTCCGCAGTCGCTGGTGTCGGGCCTCTCCTTCGCCGACAGTTACGCCTATCTGGACGACTGGGTCCTCGAAGCCCTCGCCGACATGGGCATCAAGGCGTGGTACCAGCCGCTCAACGACATCGCCACCGAGGTCGGCAAGATCGCCGGGGCCGCGCAGAAGCGGATGGTCGGGCCGGACGGCGGTCCGGGCGCCGTGCTGCACCACGTGACGATGGCGTACGACATCGACGCCGACAAGATGCTGGAGGTCCTGCGGATCGGGAAGGAGAAGATGTCCGACAAGGGCACCCGGTCCGCGAAGAAGCGCGTCGACCCGCTGCGCCGGCAGACGGGGCTGCCCCGGCAGATCGTCATCGAGCGGATGATCGACTCCTTCCGCAAGCGCCACGGCCTCACCCCGGGAAGCGTGACGGAGGCGGAGCTGGCGCGCGCCGAGGAGCTCGTACGCACCAAGTTCGGCACCCGGGAGTGGACGGCCCGGGTGCCGTAGCCGGGCCTCCGCCCCGGGTGCCGTACGCCGAGGCGTTCGGCGAGGATCCCGTCGGACGGACCGGCCGGTTCAGTCGACGGTCACCACGACCGAGTGCCAGCCGCTGGCCCCGTCGGGAACGGTCTTGGTGCGCTGCTCGGTCTGGACCTCGCCGGTGCGGTCGGTGGCGCGGACGGTCAGGGTGTGGCCGCCGGGGGTCGCCCGCCAGGGGTAGGACCACTGGCGCCAGGTGTCGACGGTGTCCTGTTCGGCGAGCTGCGCCGGCCGCCAGGGGCCCTCGTCCACCCGGATCTCGACCTTCTCGATGCCCCGGTGCTGGGCCCAGGCCACTCCGGCCACCATGACCGTGCCGGCCTCGGGGCGTCCGAAGGGCTTGGGGGTGTCGATCCGGGACTGGGTCTTGATCGGGGCCTTGCGGGCCCACTTGCGCTTCACCCAGTACGGGTCGTAGGCGTCGAACGTGGTGAGTTCGATGTCCTCGATCCACTTGCAGGCCGAGACGTATCCGTACAGGCCGGGGACGAGCATGCGCACCGGGAATCCGTGGACGAAGGGCAGCGGTTCGCCGTTCATCCCGACCGCGAGCATCGCGTCCCGGCCGTCCATGACGTCCTCGACGGGGGTGCCGAGCGTCATCCCGTCGACGGACCGGGCGATGATCTGGTCGGCCGGTCCGCCCCGGGACGGCGGCTTCACCCCGGCCTCCTTGAGCAGGTCGGCGAGCCGGACCCCGATCCACCGGGCGTGGCCGATGTAGGGGCCGCCGACCTCGTTGGAGACGCAGGTGAGGGTGATCTCCCGTTCGATCAGCGGGCGGTTCAGCAGGTCCTGGTAGCTGAGTTCCAGGTCGCGCCGTACGCCCTTGCCGTGGATGCGGAGCCGCCAGGCGTTCGCGTCGACCTTCGGGACCACCAGGGCGGTGTCCACCCGGTAGAACGTGTCGTTCGGGGTGGTGAACGCGCTGATGCCGGGGATCCGCAGCCGTGCGCCGGCCGGGGTCGGCTTCGCGGGCGAGGCGGCGGCGGGCAGCTTCACGGACTCACGGGAGGCGACGGCGTCGCGGCTGCTGCGGCCGTTCAGCGTCCGGCCGATCGCGCCCGCCGCCGTGGACGCGGCGGCCGCGGCGGTGGCGGCGACCAGGAAGCCGCGCCGGTCCCAACCGGCCTCGTCCGCCTGCTCGTTGTCCTGCCCGGGCTCCTGACCGGCGTCGCGGTGCGGGACGTTGAGGCGGCCGATGATGACGTACAGCAGGACGGCCCCGACGACCGCGCCCAGCAGCGACGGCAGCCCGTCCACGAGGCCGGTGGAGTCCGGCCTGCTGACGGCGGCCGCCGTGCCGACCACGCCGAAGAGCAGGACGGCGGCGGCGCCGGTCCGCCGGTGCCGCAGCGCCAACAGGCCGACGGCCAGGGCGAGAAGGGCGAGTGTGGCGACGATGCCGAGTTGCAGGACGAGCTTGTCGTCCTCGCCGAAGGTCCGGATCGCCCAGTCCTTCACACCGGCGGGCGTCCGGTCGATGGCCGCTCCGCCGACCGCTGTCACGGGACTCGCCTCGGGCCTGACGGCCGCCGATACGAGCTCGGCGAAGGCCAGCGAGGCGAATCCCGCGAGCAGTCCGCTCAGGGCGGCGAGCGTGCCGCGGGTCAGTGCTGTCCGGGTGATCCTCACGGTCGTCATTCGGAGCCGTGGGAGCGGCGGATTGGTCCTTCACCCGTACGGCCCCGTGAACGCGGACCGCCCCGGCGGGCACGGGGCCCGCCGGGGCGGAACGGTGGGGCGGACGGGTCCGCCCCCATCAGGTCAGCCGAGGGTCGCGATGGCCTGGTTGAACGTGGCGGACGGACGCATGACCGCCTCGGCCTTGGCCGGGTCGGGCTGGAAGTAGCCGCCGATCTCGGCCGGGGAGCCCTGCACCGCGATCAGCTCGGCGACGATGGTCTCCTCCTGCTCGGCCAGCGTCTTGGCGAGCGGCGCGAACGCCTCGGCGAGCTTGGCGTCGTCGGTCTGCTGCGCCAGCTCCTGGGCCCAGTAGAGGGCCAGGTAGAAGTGGCTGCCGCGGTTGTCGATGCCGCCGAGGCGACGGCTCGGGGACTTGTCCTCGTTGAGGAAGGTGCCCGTCGCCCGGTCCAGGGTGTCGGCGAGGACCTGGGCCCGCGCGTTGTCCGTGGTGGTGGCCAGGTGCTCGAAGCTGACCGCGAGGGCCAGGAACTCGCCCAGGCTGTCCCAGCGCAGGTAGTTCTCCTTGACGAGCTGCTGGACGTGCTTGGGGGCCGAGCCGCCCGCGCCCGTCTCGAACAGACCGCCGCCGTTCATCAGCGGAACGACGGAGAGCATCTTGGCGCTGGTGCCGAGCTCCAGGATCGGGAAGAGGTCGGTGAGGTAGTCACGGAGCACGTTGCCGGTGACGGAGATGGTGTCCTCGCCGCGGCGGATGCGCTCCAGGGAGAAGGCGGTGGCCTCCTCCGGGGTCTTGATCGAGATGTCCAGGCCGTCGGTGTCGTGGTCGGCGAGGTACGTGGTGACCTTGGCGATCAGGTTGGCGTCGTGCGCGCGGCCCTCGTCCAGCCAGAACACGGCCGGGTTGCCGGTGGCGCGGGCGCGGGTGACGGCGAGCTTGACCCAGTCCTGGATCGGGGCGTCCTTGGTCTGGCACATCCGGAAGATGTCGCCGGCTCCCACGGCCTGCTCCAGCACGACGGCGCCGTTCGTGTCGACGACGCGCACGGTGCCGGTGGCGGGGATCTCGAAGGTCTTGTCGTGGCTGCCGTACTCCTCGGCCTTCTGCGCCATCAGACCGACGTTGGGCACCGAGCCCATGGTGGCCGGGTCGAAGGCGCCGTTGGCGCGGCAGTCGTCGATGACGACCTGGTAGACACCGGCGTAGCTGCTGTCCGGGAGGACGGCGATGGTGTCGGCCTCGTTGCCGTCGGGGCCCCACATGTGACCCGAGGTGCGGATCATGGCGGGCATCGAGGCGTCGACGATGACGTCGCTGGGGACGTGCAGGTTGGTGATGCCCTTGTCGGAGTCGACCATCGCGAGGGCGGGGCCCTCGGCGAGCTCGGCCTCGAAGGACGCCTGGATCTCGGCGCCGACGTCCGGCAGCGAGTTCAGGCCCTTGAGGATGCCGCCCAGACCGTCGTTCGGGGTGAGGCCGGCGGCGGCGAGCTGCTCGCCGTACTTGGCGAAGGTGTTCGGGAAGAAGGCGCGGACCGCGTGGCCGAAGATGATCGGGTCGGAGACCTTCATCATGGTGGCCTTGAGGTGCACGGAGAACAGCACGCCCTCGGCCTTGGCGCGGGCGACCTGCGCGGTGAAGAACTCGCGCAGCGCGGCGACGCGCAGGACGGCCGCGTCGACGACCTCGCCCTTGAGGACGGGTACGGACTCGCGGAGCACGGTGGTGGTGCCGTCGTCGCCGTGCAGCTCGATGCGGAGCGAGCCGTCCTCGGCGATGACCGCGGACTTCTCGGTGGAGCGGAAGTCGTCGACACCCATGGTGGCGACGTTCGTCTTCGAGTCGGCCGACCAGGCGCCCATGCGGTGCGGGTGGGCCTTGGCGTAGTTCTTGACGGAGGCGGGGGCGCGGCGGTCGGAGTTGCCCTCGCGCAGGACCGGGTTCACGGCGCTGCCCTTGATCTTGTCGTACCGGGCGCGGACGTCCTTGTCGGCGTCGGTCTGCGGGTCGTCCGGGTAGTCCGGAAGCGCGTAGCCCTGCTCCTGGAGCTCGGCGATGGCGGCCTTGAGCTGCGGGATCGACGCCGAGATGTTCGGCAGCTTGATGATGTTCGCGCCGGGCGTCCTGGCCAGCTCGCCGAGCTCGGCGAGCGCGTCATCGATACGCTGCTCGGCCTTGAGGTGCTCCGGGAAACTGGCGATGATCCGGCCCGCGAGGGAGATGTCACGGCGCTCGACCGTGACGCCTGCGGTCGAGGCGTAGGCCTCGACGACGGGCAGGAACGAGTAGGTCGCCAGGGCAGGGGCCTCGTCGGTGTGCGTATAGATGATGGTCGAGTCAGTCACCGGGTGCTCCGCTCCACGTCTGCAACATTGCTTGACATCAAGATATCTCTTCGCCGTGCCGGGCTCCACAAGGGCCCCGCACGGCTTCGTGGCCGGGCCGCCGGGCGGGCGAGCGGGCCGTGACTGTGCGCTCACGGCGAGTGAGAGCCGCCCGGTGGGCCCTCGGGGCCGAATGTCAGCGTGAACAGCGCCCCGCCGCCCGGCGCAGCCCCCGCCGTCAGCTCCGCCCCGTGCGCGCGGGCGATCTGCCGGGCCATCGCCAGGCCGAGGCCCGAGCCGGGCAGGGCGCGCGCCGTCTCGGCCCGGTAGAAGCGGTCGAAGACGTACGGGAGGTCCGCGGCCGGGATCCCCGGACCGTGGTCCCGGACCGTCAGCTCCAGCCCGCCGCCGCTCCCGGGCCCGTCGCCGCCCTCGCCCCCGCTCCCGTACGCGCTCAGCGCCACTTCCACCGGGGTGCCCGGCGGGCCGAACTTGGCCGCGTTGTCCAGCAGGTTCGTCAGCAGCCGGGCCAGCCGTGCCGGGACCCCGGGTCGGACCGCCTGCGCCGCACCCGCCCCCACCTCCAGCAGGAACGGGGTCCGCGGCCAGTGCGTGCGGGCGGTGGCCACCGTGTGCTCCGCCACCCCCGCGATCCGCACCTCTTCCAGGAGCGGCAGCGGCTCCTCGTCCCGGGCCAGCTCGATCAGGTCGTTCACCAGCCCGGTCACCTCCCGGATCCCCCGCCCCAGCGCCCCCGACGCCCGTTCGCGCTGCTCGGGCGTCAGCCGGTCGCCGCGGGCCAGCAGCTCCGCGTTGGTGCGCAGCGCGGTCAGCGGGGTCCGCAGCTCGTGGGAGGCGTCCGCGACCAGCCGGCGCTGGGAGCTCACCGACTGCTCCAGCTCCCCGAGCATCGTGTTGAAGCTGGCCGCCAGCCGGGTCACCTCGTCCTGGCGGCCCGGCGGGCCCGGCGGCAGCTCGATGCGGTGGCGCGGGTCCCGGGTCGCCGCGATCCGCTCGGCGGTCGAGGTCAGCCGGGCCACCGGGGCCAGGCCCGTGCGCGAGACGGCGTATCCGAGCAGCCCCGCCAGCAGCACCCCCGCCCCGCCGACCGCCGCGAGCAGCACGGCCGCCTGCCGCACGCCCTTCTCCACCGGGTCCGCCCGCAGCGCCACCTGGAGCGCCCGGCCGTCCCCGAAGGGGGTCGTCAGCATCCGCAGCGGCTGCCCGAAGCGGCTGACGTTGCTGTAGTACGGGGCCCGCTTCCCGGCCGCGACCTCCCGTACGGGGGTGGAGACGGGCAGCGGACGGGCCGTGTCCGGGTCCGCCGCCGGGTCGGCCGGGACGATCTGGGCGCAGGCGGGCGCGGAGAGGTAGCGGCACTCGCCCGCCACGGTCTGCGGACCCTCGCCCCGGTTCTCCTGGATCACCCGGGTCGCGGACTGGGTGAGGGACAGGTCGAGCTGGTGCAGCAGCTCGTAGCGGATGACGAAGAAGGCCGCCGCGCACACGCCGACCGCGACCAGCGCCACCGCCGCCGAGGCCGCCACCGCGAGCCGGGTCCGCAGCGGCCGCCTGCGCCGCCAGCGGGCGCCCAGCCGCCGCACCCCGCTCACGCCACGTCCAGCCGGTAGCCGAGCCCGTGCACGGTGTGGACGAGGCGCGGCTCGCCGCCCGCCTCCAGCTTCCGCCGCAGATAACCCACGTACACCGCCAGCGAATTGGAGTCGGGCCCGAAGTCCTGGCCCCAGACCCGCTCCAGGATCACCTCGCGCGGCAGCGCCTGCCCCGGGTGGCGCAGCAGCAGCTCCAGCAGCGCGGCCTCGGTGCGGGAGAACTCCACCGGGCGGCCGCCGCGCCGTCCGGTCCGCGTCACCGGGTCCAGCGTCAGATCCGCGAAGGCCAGCTCCCCGTCCGGGGCGGTCGGCGCCGCCCGCCGCAGCAACGCCCGTACGCGTGCGACCAGTTCGTCCAGCGCGAACGGTTTCACCAGATAGTCGTCGGCCCCCGCCTCAAGACCGTCCACCCGCTCGCTCACCGACGACAGCGCGGTCAGCACCAGCACCGGCGTCCGGTCCTCCATCGCCCGCAGCCTCCGGCACACCGCGAGTCCGTCGAGCACCGGCATCATCACGTCCAGGACCAGGGCGTCCGGCTCCCAGGCGGCCACCGCCGACAGCGCCGCCAGGCCGTCGCCGACGCCCCGGACCTCGTACCCCTCGACGCTCAGCCCGTCCTCGACGGCGGCCCGCACGTCCGGCTCGTCCTCGGCCACCAGGATCCTGCCCGTACTCCGCGGGCCGCTCACGCCACTCACACCGCTTCTACCGCTCATACCTCGAAGCCTGCCAAACCGGACTCTTAGAACCCTCTTAAGCCTCCCGCCCAGAGTGGCGGCCATGCGCACACCACTCTCCGTCGTGATCGGTGCGGGCGGCACCGGCGGCCATATCTACCCCGGTCTCGCCCTCGCCGAGGCCCTGCGCCGCGCCGACCCGGACGCGGTCATCTCCTTCATCGGCACCGAACGCGGGCTGGAGACGACCCTGATCCCGGCGGCCGGATACCGGCTGCACACCGTCGACATGATCCCCTTCGACCCCGCGCTCGGCGCGAAACGCTTCCTCCTCCCGGCCGCGCTCCTGCGCTCCGGGGCCCAGGCCCGCTCGGTCCTGCGCACCCAGAAGGCGCAGGTCGTCGTCGGCATGGGCGGCTACCCGAGCGCCCCGGCCATCGTCGGGGCGAAGCTGGCCGGGCTGCCCAGCGTGATCCACGAGTCCAACGCGGTGCCGGGCCGGGCCAACCAGTTCGCCGCCCGGCTCACCGAGCACCTCACCGTCGCCTTCGACGGCAGCCGCGCCCATCTGTCGGGCGGCGAGCGGGCGCGGACCGTCGGCATGCCGATCGCCGCGTCCCTGGCCGCCCTGGACCGGCCCGCCCTGCGGGAGGAGGCGCGGCGCTCCTTCGGCATACCCGAGGGGGCGCGGGTCGTCCTCTTCAACGGGGGCAGCCTCGGCGCGGCCCGGCTCACCGCCGCCGCGGTGGGCCTCGCGGCCCGGTGGCGGGACCGCGGGGACGTCCACCTCCTGATCAAGACGGGCCCGGCCGCACTCGCGGAGACCCGGCACAAGCTCATCGACGCGGGGGCGGGGCCCGTCGCCCGGGCGGTGCCCTACCTCGACCGGATGGACCTCGCCTACGCGGTCGCCGACCTGGTGGTCTGCCGGGCGGGCTCGGCCACGATCGCCGAGCTCGCCACGACCGGGGTGCCGGCCGTCCTCGTGCCGTACCCGCACGCCCCCGGCGACCACCAGACCCACAACGCGCGGGTCCTCTCCGACGCGGGCGCGGCCCACCTCGTCCCCGACGCCGAGACCACCCCCGACCGCCTCGCCGGACTCATCGACCCCCTGCTCGCCGACCCCGCGCGGCTCGCCGTGATGGGACGCGCCGCCGACCCGGGCCACCACGCCCGCGCCGCCGACCTGCTCGCCGAAACCGTCATCCGCCTCGCCGGACACCCCACCACCACAAGGGAGTTCACCTCATGAACAGCACCGCCGTCGACTGGACCGGCCGTACCGTCCTCGTCACCGGGGCCGAGGGCTTCATCGGCTCCACCCTCGTGGACCTGCTCGTCGAACGCGGCGCGCGCGTCCGGGCGTTCGTCCACTACAAGCCGTACGCCGACAAGGGCCACCTCGCCCGCTACCTCGACGACCCGCACGGCCCGGTCGAGTTCATCGCCGGGGACGTCGGCGACGCGGGCCGCGTGATGGACGCGGTGGCGGGCTGCGACACCGTCTTCCACCTCGCCGCGCTCATCGGCATCCCCTACAGCTACGACTCCCCCGGCGCGTACGTCCGGACCAACGTCGTCGGTACGGAGAACATCGCCGAGGCCTGCCGCCGCCACTCCGTGCGCCGCCTCCTGCACACTTCGACCAGTGAGGTGTACGGGACCGCGCTGACGGCCCCGATCGGCGAGGACCACCCCCTCCAGCCGCAGTCGCCGTACTCCGCGTCGAAGATCGGCGCGGACATGATGGCCCTGTCCCACTGGCACGCCTTCGAGCTGCCGGTGACGGTCGTGCGGCCGTTCAACACCTATGGGCCCCGCCAGTCGGCCCGGGCGGTGATCCCCGCGATCCTCGCCCAACTGCACTCCGGAGCACGGGAGATCCGCCTCGGCTCGCTGACCCCGACCCGCGACTTCACCTATGTCACCGACACCGCCGCCGGGTTCCTGGCCCTGGCGGACTGCGACCGGGCGCTGGGAGAGAGCGTCAACCTCGGTACCGGCCGGGAGATTTCGGTCGGTGACCTCGCGAAGGCCCTCATCGCCGCCTCCGGCCGGGACGCCGAGATCGTCGTGGACCCGGCGCGGCTGCGGCCCTCCGGCAGCGAGGTGCACCGCCTGCTCTCCGACAACACCCGCGCCCGCACCTGGGCGGGCTGGGAGCCCGAAGTCGGCCTGGAGGAGGGCCTGGAGCGGACCTCGGCCTGGGTGGCGGACCATCTGCACCTCTTCGCGCCGACGCGCTACCAGGTCTGAGCGCCCCCAAGGGGGTGGACGCCCGTCCGTCAGACCGGCGGCCGGTGCTCGTACCAGCGCAGGTCGTCCTCCAGCTGGGCGGCGAGTGCGATCAGCCGCTCCTCGCTGCGGGAGGGGCCGAGCAGCTGGGCGCCGACCGGGAGGCCGGAGCGGGTGAAGCCGGCCGGGACGTTCACGCCGGGCCAGCCGAGGACGTTCCACGGCCAGGCGTACGGGCAGGCGGCCGCCATCGTGACGTCGGTGCGCCAGGCGCCGAGGCGGTCGAAGGTGCCGATCCGGGGCGGCGGCGCGGCGGTGGTCGGGGTGAGGAGGACGTCGTACGAGTCGAAGAGGGCGCCGATCCTGCGGTGCTGGCGCACTTCGCGGGCCCTGGCCGCCCGGACCACCCGCCCGCCCAGCCGCGTCCCGGTCCGCAGTGCGCTGCGGGTGCGCGGGTCGAGGAGGGCCGGTTCGGGGTGGCGGGCGGCGAATTCGGCGATGCCGACGGTGGCGCGGGGCACGAAGGCGAGGCCGATCAGCCCGTACCGGGGGCGGGCCTCCTCGACGTGGTGGCCGAGCCGGGCGAGGGTCTCGGCGAGCGCGGCGACGGCCCGGCGCACCTCGGGGTCCGGGCCGGCGCCGGTGAGGGTGAGCGGGGGACGCCAGGCCAGGGCGATGCGGAGGCGGCCCGGGTCGCGGCGGGCGGCGTCGGCGGCGCGTACGGCGGGCGGGCGGTGGAAGTCCTCGGGATGGGCTCCGGCGACGGCGTCCAGCAGCAGGGCCGCGTCGGCGACCGTACGGGCGAGGGGGCCGTTCACGGTGAGCCCCTGGAAGGCGTCGCTGTGCGGGTGGACGGAGATCCGGCCACGCTGCGGTTTGATGCCGACGAGGTGCGTCCAGGCGGCGGGGATGCGCACGGATCCGGCGCCGTCCGAGCCGAGGGCGGCGGGGACGAGTCCGGCGGCGACGGCCGCGGCGGAGCCGCCGGAGGAGCCGCCCGGGGTGTGCGCGGTGTTCCACGGGTTGCGGGTGGCGCCGAAGGCGGGTCCTTCGGTGAAGGGCCACTGGCCCAGTTCGCAGGAGTTGGTCTTGCCGACGACGACGGCTCCGGCGGCGCGCAGCCGACGGACCGCCTCGCTGTCCGACACGGCCGGGGGCAGTTCGCCGTCGCAGCCGAAGTGGGTGGGCAGGCCCGCCACATCGGTGTCGTCCTTGACGGCGACCGGCACGCCGAGCAGGGGCAGCCGCTCCCCCGCCGCGAGCCTGCGGTCGGCCTCCGCCGCCTCGGCGAGGGCGGCTTCGGTCCGCAGGTGGCGGAAGGCGTTGAGGGTGGGCCGGGTGGCCTCGATGCGGGCGAGGGCGTCGGCGACGAGCGCGGTGGAGGTGGTGGTGGCGTCGGCGAGCCGGCGGACGCTCTCCGCGAGCCCGGGCAGCGGCGGCCCGGCGGGGGCGGCCGTGCGGGGTGCGCGACCGGTTTCCCGTACGGCCGGGCCGGTCTGCTCGGTGGGCTCCGCTGAGGACATGGGCGTGCCGCCTCCCTCGTGTCGCGGGGCCGGCCGGTCGTCCCGGCTGCGCCCACGGCTACTTACTGGAGGGTAACGAGAGGAGGCGGCACGCTCAACCGGTGCGGCCGTTCCGGCCGTTCGGGCTGCGGCGGCCGTGGGCCGCTACGGCGCTACGGCCCCGGTGTCACGGGCGTACGTGGATCTCGCCGATTCCGGTGCCGATCTTCCCGCAGTGGGCGGTGGACTGGCCGGACTCGCCGGGCCTCAGGGTGACGTGGTTGCCGTCGACGTCCGGGGCCCAGCCGCAGACCAGATGGACCCAGAAGGTCTGCGTCTGACTCCCGTTGTTACGACAGAGCGCGAAGCCCGTGTACTCGTCGATGGCGTGCTTGCCGGTGTCGCAGGAGAGGCCGGGCGGAATCGCGGCCGGGGCGGCGGTCGCGGTCACGGCGGTGACCGGGACCGTCAGCGCGGCCGCCATGGCGGTGGCGGCGACGGTCCGCCGAACCGACCGGAACCGCTCGCCCCGCGTGGCCGGGCTCTTCCCCGTGAACAGCTTCATGGTTCTCCTTCGTGGTGCGTGTCCGCGGTGATCCCGGGCGGGATCACCGCAGCTCTGCCCACCCTCCGTAACGAGAAACGCCTTCACTCCTGACGCTCCGTGTGCGCGCCGGGCGGCTCCCCCGCTCCCGGCGTACGCTCGAAAGTGCCGGTTCTCATGGAGCGCACCCCCTGACCGGGGCGTTTTCGAGGAGGCGACGTGAGCGGACACCGTTGGGCCGCGCGTGCGGCGACCGGGGCCGCGGCCGTAGCCCTCACCCTGACGAGTGGTGTGGTCGCGCAGGCCGATGACGACATCGACTCACTGAGCGCCGAGGAGATCGTCGAACGCTCGCGCGACGCCCTGCTCGATGTGAAGTCCCTGCACCTGAGCGCGCGCGGCAGCATCGACGGAGCCGGCTCGGACCAGAGCCTGGACCTCACCCTGGACCGCGAGGGGAACTGCGCCGGCGGGGTCGACATGGGCGACGACGGTTCGGTGGAGATCGTGAAGCGCGGCGACGACGTCTGGCTGAAGCCGGACGCCGCCTTCTGGAACACCCATGTGCCGATCGGCGGCTCCACCTTCGACGCGATCCTCGACGGCCGGTACATGAAGGCGAAGGCCGACGACCCCCGGCTGCTCAGTGTCACCGAGGTCTGCGACCTCGACACCTTCCGCGAGCTGATCACGGACAACGACGTCACCGCCGGCCGGGGCGACCTGACGAAGGGCGCGAAGACCGAGGTGAACGGCGCGCCCGCCGTTCCGGTGACCTTCGCCTCGGGCGGCGAGCGGCTGACGGCCCATGTGGCCGCCGAGGGCACGCCGTACCCGGTGCGGATCACCGTGCGCGACGCCGACGAGGAAGGGACCGTGGACTTCTCCGGCTTCGACCGGCCGGTGCCCACGGCCACTCCCTCGGCGGACGAGACGGTGGACGTGACGGCCCTGCTGGGCCGCAGCATCAAACCCGTGTAGCCCGCCCACAGCTCACGTACCGCTACGGATAGGCCACCAGGTTGGCCACGTTGCTGCCGGAGTCGGACGGTCCTCCGGTGTTGTTGATGACGTGGTTGATCGTGCCGGTCCCGCCGAGCGAGACGGTGACCATGTTGTGGAACCGCACCCCGGCCGTGTTCGGGGCCTCGAAGGCGCGCTCGGCCACCACGGACGGGTTGGCGTTGAAGAAGCAGTAGCTTCCCAGGCCCCACGCCTCGTGGCGGGTGACGGACGGGGACACCTTGTAGGCGTCGTAGCCGCGCGTGGAACCGTTCATCCAGGCGGCCTGGTTGGGCGGGTCGTACGGCATCTCGTTCTGGAAGAAGTAGGTGCGTCCGCCGTTGCCGTTCCAGATGACCTGGTGCTGCTGGTAGTGCTCGACGAACAGCCCGTACATCGTGACGTCCGTGCCGTTGACGACGAGTCCGGTGGCCGCGGTGTTGGTGTTCCACCCGATGCCGCTGCCGTGGTCGCCGCGCCAGAGCCACAGGTGGTCGCCGATGACGTCGGAGCTGTTGACGACCAGGCTCTGGGTGGCCTTGCCGACGGCTGCTCCGCCGATGCGGAAGAAGACGTCGTGCAGCGAGGTGGGGTTGGCGGTGTGCCGGGCGGTGGCTCCGGGCTGTCCGACCTGCATCAGGGTCGGGGAGTTGACGGTGCCCGCGTCGATCAGCAGTCCGGCGATCTTGACGCCGTCGACGTCGGCGACGCTGAGGGCGGTGACGCCGTTCTCGGGGATGACGGTGGCGAGCCCCAGGCCGAGGACGACGGTGTCGGCGCGGGTGACGTCGATCGTCCGGTCGAGGCGGTGGACGCCCGGGGTGAAGAGCAGGTTCTTGCCCTCCGCGAGCGCCGCGTTGATCTGGGTCGCGGTGGCGCCGGGCTTCACGATGAAGAACTGGCTGATGGGCAGGGACTGTCCGGCGGGTGTTCCCGAACCCCAGGTGGTGCCTTGGGAGTTGGTGCGCAGGGCCGGGACGAAGACCCGGTAGGCGCCGGCCCCGTCCACGTACAGGAAGGGCTTCTCACGGCTCACGGGGGTCTGGGCGACCGTGGTGTAGGGCGGGTTGGGGAAGCTGTTGGCGGGGGCGTTGACGTCGCCGACGAAGACCATGTTCCAGTTGGAGCCGGTCCAGCTGTTCCACTGGCTGTTGCGGGAGAGCCACTGCTGCTGGGTGCCGGAGCGGACCTGGCCGTCGATCCTGGAGTCGGCCATGAAGCCGCCGCTGGACCAGCCGCCGTCGTCCAGCTGGAGGTTGCCGCGCACATGCATGCGGCGGTACGGGGCGGCCTGCGACACGGCCCAGCGGTCGGTGCCGGAGGGCGGGTTGACCGAGAGGCTCTCGGCGGAGCGCCAGAAGTTGTGGGTGGCGTTGCCCTGGAACCAGTCGGCCTCGGCGTGCACGCCGCCGTTGATGGTGACGTCGTCGGGCGACAGGCCGAGACCGGCGACCTGGGTGTAGAAGCCCACGTTGGCGTCCACGTCGTAGCTGCCGGGCTTGAAGAGGAGGGCCTGGCGCTGGGAGCCGAACTGGTTGGTCTCCTGCTGGGCGAAGACCTGGTTCAGCTTGTTCTGGATGGTGGCCCGGGGTGTGGTGGGGTCGAAGACGGTGACGTTGGGGCCGAAGTCGGGGGTGCCGGGCGGGTTCGGTACGTCGGTGGCGCCCACGGTGAAGGACTGCGCGGCCGATCCGTTGCAGGTGTACTGCTGGATGCGGGCGCTGTCGGCGGTGGAGGCGGACGGGACGTCCAGGCACTTGCCGCTGTTGCGGTTCACGAAATGGAAGCCGCCGCCGGGCTCCTCCACGGGCAGCCACTGCTGGTTGCCGCCGCCGGAGTACGACCAGAGCTGCACGGGTGCCGCGTCGGCCGTGGACACGTCGGTCACGTCCCAGCTCTTCGTCGCGTCGTTGCGGTTGTCGACCCGGACGTACCCCCCGCCGACGGACCGGAACTGCCACTGCTGTGCGGCCGATCCGTTGCAGGTGTACTGCTGCACCGCGGTGCCGTCGGCGGTTCCGGCGGCGGCCGCGTCCACGCACTTGCCGCTGTGACCTGCCGTCACGGTGACCCAGCCGGTGGGGAGTTCGGCGGCACCGGCGGCGGGGGCTCCGGCGACGACGGTGAGCAGGGAGGCCACCAGCCCGCCGAGGGCCAGCAGCGGCACGGAGCGGCGCCGGGGTCTGTGTCCGCCGCGGCGCGAGCCGCGGGCCGTGGGGGTGACCGACATTCTCATATGTGTCTCCTGCGGGCGCGGGGGGGGGCTTACTTCAGGCCGTGAAGTTAGGCCCGTTCCGTGGACACGTCAAGACTGCGCGTACGGAAGGTGAATCCACCGGCACCGGTCATGATCGGCATCAAATCCCGCCACGACGGCGCGTGTCGACGAAAATCAAGCAGTTCCACGCTGGTCCGGACCAACCTCTTGACACGTTGTTCCGTTCACTTCTTAATCACATGGTGGAACGGTCGTCACATGGACGAACAAAGGACCCCACCCATGCCTCAGGCCCCCCACGGCCGCCCGCGCGCCGCCCTGTCGCTCCTCGCCCTCCTCGCCCTGCTGCTCGGCCTTCTCGTGTCACCGACCGGCGCGGCTCCTCGATTGTCCTCCGCCGCAGCGCCGTTCAAGGTCGTCGCGTTCTACAACGGCACCTGGGACGCGGCCCACATCAGCTTCGTCCGGGAGGCCAACGAGTGGTTCCCGAGGCAGGGCGCGGAGCACGGCTTCACCTACACCGCGACGAACAACTGGAACCTGCTCGCCGACAGCGCGGCGCTGGAGCAGTACCAGGTGGTGCTGTTCCTCGACGACGCCCCGCAGTCGGCCGCCCAACGCGCGGGATTCGAGGCGTACATGCGCGGTGGCGGGGCCTGGATGGGCTTCCATGTCGCGGCGTTCACCACCGACGCCGGTAGCTGGCCCTGGTACTACGAGCAGTTCCTGGGCAGCGGAGACTTCGCCACCAACACCTGGGGCCCCACCACCGCGACGCTGCACACCGACCACCGCACCCACCCGTCGACGGAGCATCTGCCGGGCACGTTCACCTCGTCGGTGAGCGAGTGGTACAGCTGGAGCCGCGATCTGCGCACCGACCCCGCCATCGACGTACTGGCCTCGGTCGACCCGGTGAGCTTCCCGCTGGGCACGGACCCCGACCAGAGCTGGTACAGCGGCGACTACCCGATCGTATGGACCAACCACGACTACCGCATGCTGTACGCCAACTTCGGCCACAACGCGATGGACTACGCCACCGATACGCCGCTGTCGTCGACCTTCGACTCCGCCACCCAGAACACCTTCCTCCTGGACGGGCTGAAGTGGCTCGGCACCGGTGCGACGTCCGCTCAGCCCGTCGCCGCCCCGCTCCCCCGGCGGGTCAGCGCCACGTACAGCACCAGCGAGGAGGCGAGCCCGACCGCCCAGCCGTAGTCGGCGAGCGGCTTCAGGAACGGGATCAGACCGTCGGCGGGGAAGGGCCCCTTGCCGGGAGCCGAGTGCGAACCGCCCACCGCGAGAACACCGCCGACCACGAAGGCCGCCACCGCCCGCCAGTTCCAGCCGCTCCGGTACCAGTAGCGGCCGCCGGGCCGGTAGAGGTCGGCCAGGTCGAGGACCGTGCGGCGGACGATCCAGTAGTCGGCGATCAGGATGCCCGCGACGGTGCCGAGCAGCCCGCCCACCAGCCCCAGCCAGGTGAAGATGTACAGCTCCGGGGTCTCGGTGAGCTTCCACGGCATGATCACCACCCCGATCACGCCCGTGATCAGCGCCCCGGTGCGGAAGCTGATCAACTTCGGCGCGAGGTTCGCCAGGTCGTACGCCGGTGAGACCACGTTCGCCGCGATGTTCACCGAGACCGTCGCGATCAGCACCGTGACCAGACCGAAGACCAGCCCGAAGACGTTGTCGGTACGGGCCACGAGCTGGACCGGGTCCCAGATGGCCACCCCGTACACCGCCTGCGAGCCGGAGGTGACGAAGACCGAGAGCAGGGCGAAGAAGGTCATCGTGGTCGGAAGACCTAGCGACTGCCCCCGGATCTGGGCGCGTTGGCCGGCGCCGAAGCGGGTGAAGTCGGGGATGTTGAGGGAGAGCGTCGACCAGAAGGCGATCATGCCCATCAGGGACGGGAAGAAGACCGGCCAGAAATCGGCGCCCCAGCCGAGCGCGGACGGCTGGTCCAGCAGCGGCCCGAAGCCGCCCGCCTTGACCGCCACCCAGACGAGCAGCACGACCGCCCCGACCAGGACGAAGGGCGCCGCCCAGTTCTCGAAGCGGCGCAGGGTGTCCATCCCCCGGTAGATGATGGCCAGTTCGAGCACCCAGAAGAGGGCGAAGCAGAGCCACAGCGTCCAGGGCTGCCCGCCGATCTCCGCCGCGCCGGCCCAGCCGCCGAAGATCTTGCCGAGCAGCGTGAAGATGCCGACGCCGCCGATCCAGGTCTGGATGCCGAACCACGCGCAGGCGACGGCGGCCCGGATCAGGGCGGGCAGATTGGCGCCGCGCAGCCCGAAGGAGGCGCGGGCCAGAACGGGGAAGGGAATGCCGTACTTGGGCCCGGCGTGCCCGGTGAGCAGCATCGGGGCCAGCACGATCACATTGGCGAGCGCGATGGTGAACACGGCCTGTTTCCAGTCCATGCCGAGCGCCACCAGACCGGAGGCGAGCAGCCAGGACGGGATGTTGTGGGCCATGCCGATCCACAGGGCCGCGAAGTTGTACGTCGTCCAGGTGCGCCGCTCCACGGGAACGGGCAGCAGGTCCTCGTTGGCGAAGCGGGGGTCGTCGGGGACGTAGCCCTGGGCGAGTTCGACCCGGTCGGAGGCGGCGGGCGCGGGTATCGCGTCCGGGGGCGGTGGGGTGGGCGGGACGGTGGCGGTCATGACGGTGGGGCCCTTCGCTCGGGAGCGGTGCCGTGCGGGGCGGTGCGGGCCGTGCGGGCGGTGCGGGTGCGAACAGCGGGAGGGGGAGGTCGGGCGAGGCCAGGCGGTCAGGCGGTCAGGGCCGGGATGATCTCGGCCCCGTACGCGTCGATGGTCTGCTCGCGGGCGTCGTGCATGTTGTACAGCGCGAACTGGTCGACACCCATGTCCCGCAGCGCCTGGAGCTTCTCGATGTGCGCCTCGGCGGGGCCCAGCAGGCAGAACCGGTCGACGATCTCGTCCGGGACGAAGGCGGTGTCCGGGTTGCCGGTGCGGCCGTGGTGGCTGTAGTCGTAGCCGGAGCGGCCGGCGATGTACGCGGTCAGCGCCTCGGGGACCAGGCCGGAGTGCTCTCCGTAGCGGGCGACCAGGTCCGCGACGTGGTTGCCGACCATCCCGCCGAACCAGCGGCACTGCTCCCGGGCGTGGTCGAGGTCGTCGCCGACGTAGGCGGGGGCCGCGACGCAGATGGTGACGGAGTCCGGGTCCCGCCCGGCGTCGGACGCCGCGTCCCGTACCGCCTTGATCATCCACTCGGTGAGGAAGGGGTCGGCGAGCTGGAGGATGAAGCCGTCGGCCTTCTGCCCGGCCAGCGCCAGGGCCTTGGGCCCGTACGCCGCCATCCACACCGGCAGCCGCCCGTCCTTCACCCAGGGGAGCTGCAGCGGCTGCCCGTCGACCGTCGCCTCCCGGCCCTCGGCGAGGTCCCGGATGACGTCGATGGCCTCGCCGAGCCGGGCCAGGGTGTTGGGCTTGCGGCCCGCGACGCGCATCGCGGAGTCGCCGCGTCCGATGCCGCAGACGGTGCGGTTGCCGTACATGTCGTTGAGGGTGGCGAAGGTGGAGGCGGTGACCTCCCAGGTGCGGGTGCCCGGGTTGGTGACCATCGGGCCCACGGTCAGCTTCTCCGTGTGCTCCAGGATGCGGCTGTAGATGACGAACGGTTCCTGCCAGAGCACCGCCGAGTCGAAGGTCCAGCCGTAGCGGAAGCCGTTGCGTTCGGCGCGCCGCATCAGGCCGACGACGGCGGATGCGGGCGGGTCGGTCTGGAGGACGAGTCCGAAGTCCATGGCGGGATCTCCTAGTCCAGGTACTGACAGGTGGCGCGGGGGGTGTACATGCCGTGTCCGGCGCGGCCGGTGAACTTCCGTCCGTCGATGACGAGTTCGCCGCGCGAGAGCACGGACTCGACCTGGCCGGTGATGCGTTTGCCCTCGTACGCCGAGTAGTCGACGTTCATGTGGTGGGTCTCGGCGGAGAGGGTCTGTTCGGCGGCCGGGTCGTAGATGACGATGTCGGCGTCGGCGCCCGGGGCGATGGTGCCCTTCTTCGGGTAGAGGCCGAACATCCGGGCCGGGGAGGCGCAGGCGATCTCGATCCAGCGGCGGCGGGTGATGTGGCCGTCCACGACGGCCTGGTGCAGCAGGTCCATGCGGTGCTCGACGCCCGGCATGCCGTTGGGGATCTTGGAGAAGTCGCCGCGGCCCATCTCCTTCTGGCCCGAGAAGCAGAAGGGGCAGTGGTCGGTGGAGACGACCTGGAGTTCGTTGTTCCGCAGGCCCCGCCACAGGGCTTCCTGGTGCTCCTTGGGCCGCAGCGGGGTGGAGCAGACGTATTTCGCGCCCTCGAAGTCGGGCTCGGCGAGGTTGTCGGTGGAGAGGAAGAGGTACTGCGGGCAGGTCTCGCCGAAGACCGGGAGGCCCTTGTGGCGGGCGGCGGCGATCTCCGCCACGGCCTCGTCGGCGGAGACGTGGACGACGTAGAGGGGGGATCCGGCGACCCGGGCGAGCTGGACGGCGCGGTGGGTGGCCTCGGCCTCCAGGGCGACCTTGCGGACGTCCCCGTGGTAGCGGGGGTCGGTGTGCCCGGCAGCGAGCGCCTGTTCGACCAGGACGTCGATGGCGATGCCGTTCTCGGCGTGCATCATGATCAGCCCGCCGTTGCCGGCGGCCTTCTGCATGGCGCGCAGGATCTGGCCGTCGTCGCTGTAGAAGACGCCGGGGTAGGCCATGAACAGCTTGAAGGAGGTGACGCCCTCGGAGACGAGGTGGTCCATCTCCTTGAGCGAGGAGGGGTTCACGTCCGCGAGGATCATGTGGAAGGCGTAGTCGATCGCGCAGTTGCCGTCGGCCTTGGCGTACCAGGCGTCGAGCCCTTCGCGCAGGGACTTGCCCACGCTCTGGATGGCGAAGTCGACGATGGTGGTGGTGCCGCCCCAGGCGGCGGCCCGGGTGCCGGTCTCGAAGGTGTCGGCGGCGTACGTCCCGCCGAACGGCATCTCCATGTGGGTGTGCCCGTCGACCCCGCCCGGGATGACGTACTTGCCCGTCGCGTCGATCCTCCGGTCGGCGTTCCAGCTCTCGGCGGCGTCGGTTCCGTGGGCGGCGAGGGCGACGATCCGGCCGCCCTCGACGAGCACATCGGCGTGGATCTCGTCGGACGCGGTGATGACCAGACCACCGTGGATGACGGTACGGCTCATGGGTACCTCCTCAACTCGGGGCGGCTCACCGGCCCTTGGGCGTACGGCCGGGGCGGCCCCGTGCGGTTCGTATACGTACGGGGTCCGCCCGGCGCGGGGTCAGCCCGCCGCGTGCAGGGCGTCCGCGAGGATCGCCGCGCCCTCCTCGGCCTCGGCGACGGTCAGGGTCAGCGGCGGGGCGATGCGGAGCACGCTGGTGTTGTGGCCGCCGCCCTTGCCGATGAGCAGCCCGCCGGCGCGGGCCGCTTCGAGGACGGCCGCGGCGGCGTCCGGGTCGGCCTCGTCGGTGCCGGGTTTCACCAGCTCGATGCCGATCATCAGGCCCCGGCCGCGCACCTCGCGCACGGCGGGCGAACCGGCGGCGACGGAGCGCAGCCGTTCGATGAGGAGCCCGCCGACGCGCCGCGCGTTGCCCTGGAGATCGTGCTCCAGGACGTAGGAGAGGTTGGCGAGCGACGCGGCCATGGTGATCGGCGAACCGCCGAACGTGGAGATGGAGTTGGCGTCGAGGCAGTTCATCACCTCGGCGCGGGCCACCACCCCGCCGACCGACATGCCGTTGCCGATGCCCTTGGCGAAGGTGAGGATGTCCGGCGGCCCGTTCCCGGCGTGCGCCTGCCAGCCCCAGAAGTGCTCGCCGGTACGGCCCCAGCCGGTCTGCACCTCGTCCGAGATCCACAGCACCCCGTGCCGGTCCAGGACCTCCCGGAACGCGGCGAACAGCCCGTCGGGCGGGGAGGTGAAGCCGCCGACGCCCTGGATGGGTTCGGCGATCAGGGCGGCGGGGTTGCGCGTGTGTCCGAGGAGGTCCTCCAGGTCGGCGACGCATGCCCGGATGAACGCCTCGTCGCTCAGCTCGGCGTACGGGCCCCGGGTGCGGACGCCGCCATGGACGTACAGGGTCTGGAGCGGCGACAGACTCGTGGGCGACCAGGCCTGGTTGCCGGTGATCGAGACCGTCGAGAAGGACCGGCCGTGGTAGCTGTTGCGCATCGCGAGGATCTGGTTGGACCTGCGGTACGCGGTGGCGAGCAGCAGCGCGGTGTCGTTGGCCTCGGTGCCGGAGGTGGTGAAGAAGACCCGGGCGTCCGGGATGCCGGAGAGGGTGGCGATCCGCTCGGCCATCTCCACCATGGGGCGGTTGAGGTAGAGCGTGGAGGAGTGGATGATCCGCCCGGCCTGTTCGGCGACCGCCTTGGTGACCTCGGGCAGCGCGTGGGCGGTCATCGTGGTGAGGATGCCGCCGAAGAAGTCCAGGTAGCGGTTGCCGTCCGCGTCCCAGACATGCCGGCCCTCGCCGTGGGTGAGTTCGATGGGGTGGCGGTAGTAGAGGGCCAGCCACTCGGGGCTGACGGCGAGATGGCGCTCGTACAGTCCGGTCACGGCTCCACCAGCCCGTCGTACGCGTCGGGCCGTCGGTCCCGGTAGAACGCCCACTGCTGCCGGACCTCTTCGATCAGGTCGAAGTCCAGGTCCCGGACGACGAGTTCCTCCTCCTTGTCGCTGGCGACCTCCCCGACGAACTGGCCGCGCGGGTCGACGAAGTAGCTGGTGCCGTAGAAGTCGTTGTCGCCGTACTCCTCGCGGCCGACCCGGTTGATCGCGGCGACGAAGTACTCGTTGGCGACGGCGGAGGCCGGCTGTTCCAGCTGCCAGAGGTGGCTGGAGAGCCCACGGGAGGTGGCCGACGGGTTGTACACCAACTGGGCGCCGCCCAGACCGAGTTGGCGCCAGCCCTCGGGGAAGTGCCGGTCGTAGCAGATGTACACGCCGACCTTGCCGACGGCGGTGTCGAAGACCGGCCAGCCGGCGTTGCCGGGCTTGAAGTAGTACTTCTCCCAGAACCCCTTGACCTGCGGGATGTGGTGCTTGCGGTACTTGCCGAGGTACGAGCCGTCGGCGTCGATCACGGCCGCGGTGTTGTAGTAGAACCCGGACTGCTCGATCTCGAAGACCGGGACGACGATCACCATGCCGGTCTCGCGGGCCAGGTCCTGCATCCGCTGCACGGTCGGCCCGTCGGGGACCGGCTCGGCCCAGCGGTAGTGCTCGGGCTCCTGGACCTGGCAGAAGTAGGGGGCGTTGAACACCTCCTGGAAGCCGATGATCTTTGCCCCCTGCCGGGCGGCCTCGCGCGCGTGTTCCTCGTGCTTGGCAATCATGGATTCGGTGTCGCCGGTCCAGGTCGCCTGGACGAGTGCGGCGCGTACGACGTGGGACATGAGCTGCTCCTTCGACGCGGCGTCAGAGAGCCTGCACGCGTTCTCTACGCACGTAGATCGGTGCATGGATGGAGAACGTAAGCCCCTCCGTCCGGCGGGGCAAGACCATCGCCGTGAACCGGCTGAGTCGATCATGTTTCGCACCCGAGCGGTCCACATCGGACACCGTAACGATCCGGCGGCGCCGCACGCGGGAGCTCAGACCCCCGGCACGCCCGCCACCCGCAGCGCGTGCACCAGGTCCCACTCCTGCTCGACGGAGACCTCCCGGGCCGCCGCCAGCAGCAGCGGCAGCAGCCGGGGGCCGGTTCCGGCCAGTGCGGCGGACTCCTGCGGTGTGCGTACGCGGACGAAGGCCCCGAGCAGGTCCCGCGCCTCCCGTTCCCGGCCCGCGTCGTCCAGGGCGAGCACGGACGCGGCGACTTCGGCGGCGGGCCGGGCCACGCCCTGGCGCAGCAGCAGCCCGCAGTCCGCCTCGCGCCCGGCGGCGGCCAGCGCCCCGGCGGCCGCGGCGAACCCGGCGGGCGGCAGCGAGGACACCTCCCAGAGCAGGGTCGTCCAGTCGGCGGACAGCCCGGCGCGGTACAGGGCGACCGCGAGCACCGGCAGCCGGGGCGCGGGCCAGGCCGCGACCTCGCAGAGCACCACGTGCGCCTCACCGCTGCGGCCCTCGGCGCGCAGCCGGACCAGCTGGGCCACGGCTCCGGCGACGGCCTGCCCGGCGGCCGGATCCGGCAGGGCGTCCGGCGCCCGGTCCCGCCCGGCCCCGCCCCGGCCCCCGTGCCCCTCCCGGCTCTCCTCCCCCGCGCCGCCGAAGCGGGCGCCGCGCGGGGCGGGCGCGCCCGAGCGTGCGGGGGCGGGCGGACCGGGCAGCGGCATCGGGGCGTAGCCGGTCTCCTCCTCGTCGACCTCCAGTCCGGCGAACCGGGCGCCCCGCGGCTTCTTCCGCCGGGGCGCCGGGGCGGCCGGGGCGGCTTGAGCGGCGGGTTCGGTCGACAGGCCGGGAGCGGGCGCGCCCTGGGCGGGGGCGTCCGGGGCCCCGGCCCCGGTTCCGTCGTCGCTCGCGGGCCACCGGGCGCCCGGGTGTCCGGCCGCCGGGTCCCGGACCTCGGCGCGCGGCTGCGGAATCCGGCCCGTCGCGGCCGTCCCGGCGGGCGGTTCCTCGGGGTGCTCCGCCCGGAACCAGCCCTCGGGCACCGTCACCGCCGCCAGCCGCTTGCGCAGTTCCGCGCACCGCGCGGTGGCCCGTTCATGGTCGTCGCGGGCCCAGGCCAGCGCCTCCGGTCCGGCCGGGTCCGGGCCGCCGGGTCCGGCGCCGCGCAGCCGTTCCGCCGCCCGGTGCTGCTCGCGGACCATCAACTCCAGCCGGTGGACCAGCGCCTGGCGTCCGCCGGGCCGCCGGTCGTGGGCGGCGGCGGACGCGGAGTAGAGCGCGGCGGCCCGCACCGAGACCTGCTCGGCGAACCGGGCGCCGTGGAGTGCGGCGAGGTCCGCGAGCAGCGACTCCACCACGTCCCAGGGCGGGATCTCGACTCCGTCGAGGCAGGACCGCATACCGGCCGGATCGCGCCGGCCGAAGACCCCGTACCAACCGCGTCCGGGGTCGAGACGGGCCACCAGGTCCCGCAGGTACTCCGCGAACGCCCCTACTTCGTCAGCCTGTTGATGCACCGTCATCGTCGCCCTCGCCGACTGTCGACTGGAGCCTTCCAGTCCGGAGGCATTCGACCGCAGACGTGTTACGGGACGGCTACGCGCGGCTTTCGGGCACGCTGCGGCGGGAGCACGGCGCCCGGCCGCGCGCCCCGGGCGCACTCCACCCGTTCCGGTGGCGGCGGGCGCGGCCGGGCTCAGAAGGTGACGGCGATCCCGGTGTGCGGGCGCTTGCCGAAGCGGGCGATCGTCGCCGGCCAGTCGACGAGCCAGAACTTCCAGGTGTACTTGCGGGCCAGCAGTTTGCGCGCCGCGCGGGTGCCGTCCTCGTCGAGGAGCGTCGCCGTGCCCTCCGCGCTGGGGGCTCCGTCGGCGATCCTGCCGCGCACGTCGCAGACGGTCACGACGACCTTGCCGTTGTTGCGCAGCCGCTTGACCTTCCACGAGTCGGAGCGGGTCCAGATGTACAGCACATCGCCCTCGGCGGCGGCCCAGACGGGCGTGGCGACGGCTGTGCCGTTCTTCCGGTACGTGGTCAGACTGACGTATTCGCTGCGCGCGAAGTCCTGGAGAGTCACGGCGCGACCCTACGCGCCCCGGTGGGCGTCCTGCCGGTCGGGGCCGTCCGCATGGGTGAGGGTCTCCCAGGCGACGAACAGATCGTCCGTGCCGGCGGGACGTGTGGCGGCGGCCAGCTTCTCGGTCTCCGGGAGCGCCAGGTGCAGACGGCGGCTCAGATGGTTCAGGGCGATCTCGACGTCCGGGCCCATGGTCCGCACCACCGTGCCGCCGCAGAGCCACTTCGGCGGTTTCGCGCCGAGCTGGTAGCGGGCGTGGAACTCCAGGGCGGAGCGCAGCCGCTGGGCCTGTTCGGCGTAGAGGTCGACGCCCTGGTGCCAGGCGGTCTCGGCGATGTGCGCGGTGGCGGCGAGCGCGTAGCCGATGTGCATGAGGTTGCGGCAGGTCTCCTGGCCGAGCCCGTCCACGTACCTGCGCTGCCCGAACCAGTACGCGCGGATCTCCTCCGGGGTGTCGATGGTGCTGCCGGGCGGCGGCTCGGGCAGCGGCCCGTCGGAGGTCAGGTAGAAGTAGGCGGGCACCCGGTCGCGGTAGCGGCGCAGCGCGTCGGCGAAGACGGTGTGGTCCTCCAGGAAGACGGCGATGCCGATGGCGGCGTCGGTCATCGTCAGTTCCCAGTTGCCGTTGTAGTCGGGCACCGGCGCGGTGACGTCGGGGAGGTAGGCCTTGCGCAGCATCCACTTGAAGCGCTGGACCGCGGGGCCCTGCCAGGCCGGGTAGGTGGCGTGGACGAGGTCGGCGGCCCTGGCCCAGGTGGAGCCCGCCCAGGCGGCCTGGAGGCCGGCGTTGCCGTCGCTGTGCTTCTTGAGGGCGGCGGACCAGGCGTCCATGATCCGTACGGCCTCGGCGGCGTGCCGGGGCTCTCCGGTGAGCTGCCAGAGCAGGGCGTGGGTGTAGGCGGCGATGGCGTCCTCGCGCTCCGCCAGACAGGCCGGCGGACCGGAGTTGGGTGGGCAGGCCACGTCCTCGGCCGGGTGCGGGGTGTAGGCGAGCGAGGCGTACCGGCTGGCCGTCATCGCGTCGAACGCGGACTTCCAGGGCTCCCGGCCCTCGGCGACCTTCTCCCGTACGGCGGCGAGACCGTCGGCGCTGACCACCACGCCGGGATGCCGGAAGGCGGTGGGGCCGGTGGTGTCCTTGGGCGCGGCGGAGTCGTGGGCGGCGGGGGCGCAGGCGGGCAGCAGGATCAGCGGGGCGATCAGGGCGGCGAGAACACGTTTCCGTACGGGCACGCCTCCACGGTGGACCGGGGCGGAGCGCTCCGCAGGATCTGTTGCGCCGCCCGGGGCCGCCCGCGCGGTGCCGCCCGCCGTACGGGCCTCCGTACGGTTACGCGATCAGCGGCACCGCGGCCGGCTCCGGCCCGCAGCGGCCGAGGATCTCGTCCATGGAGAGGCCCAGCGCACCGGCGAGGGCGGCCACGGTGAAGAAGGCGGGCGTGGGGGCGCGGCCGGTCTCGATCTTCCGGAGGGTCTCCGCGGAGATTCCGGCGCTCGCCGCGACGGCGGCCATGCTGCGCTCCCCGCGCGCGGCACGGAGCAACGCGCCGAGCCGTTCGCCGCGCAGGCGCTCTTCGGGTGTCAGAGGGGTGCGGACCATGGGCCCATCGTACTACGGAATGCCATTTCTATACCGTCATTACTATACCGCTTCGACCGGTATAGTAATGGGCATGGTGCACATCAAGACGGACACACAGCTCGAAGCGATGCGCGAGGCCGGACGGGTCGTCGCGCAGATCCTGACCCGGGCGCGGGAGGTGGCGGCGGTCGGCGTGACCCCCCGCCAACTGGACGAGGCGGCCCGCGAGGTGCTGAGCAAGGCCGGAGCCTCCTCGCCCTTCCTGAACTACAAGCCGCACTTCGCGCCCACCCCCTTCCCGGCCGTCGTCTGCGTCTCGGTCAACGACGCGATCGTGCACGGCATCCCCTCGGCCGAGCCGCTGCGCGACGGTGACCTGGTCAGCGTGGACGCGGGCGCGCTCCTCGACGGCTGGGCCGGTGACTCGGCGATCAGCTTCACCGTGGGCGAGGCCCGCCCCGCCGACACCCGCCTCATCGCCGCCGCGAACCGGGCCCTGGAGGCCGGGATCGGCGCGGCCGTGGTGGGCAACCGGATCGGGGACATCGCGCACGCGATCGGCACGGTCTGCCGCGAGGCGGGCTACGGGATCATGGAGGGCTACGGCGGGCACGGCATCGGCCGGACCATGCACGAGGACCCGTCCGTGCCGAACGAGGGACGCCCCGGGCGCGGTATGCCGCTGCGGCACGGCATGGTCCTGGCGATCGAGCCCATGCTCATCGCCGGCGGCGGCGACGAGTTCCGCCACGACACGGACGGCTGGACGCTGCGCACGACCGACGGCAGCCGGGCCTCGCACGCCGAGCACACGGTGGCGATCACGAACGACGGCCCGCGCGTCCTGACCGCGCTGTGAACACGCCGTACAGCCGGACACGCTCTAGGAGCGTCCGACGAACTCCCTGGCCAGTGCCGCTCCCCGGCTCTGCGCCCGTGCGCGGCTCTCGATCGGGGAGACGCGGGAGTTCTTGAACGCGATGTACGTGACACCGGACGCCGCGCCTCCGGTCGAGGGGTCGGGGTCGATGCCCAGGGCCTTCGCCATGGCGTACGACGCCTCGCCGATGATGTTCGTGGGGCCGGTGTCGCCGATCACGCCGTAGCGCACCCGGTCGCGGTACACGACGGCCACCACGCTGCCGCCGGTGAGCCCCGACTTCCGGTAGTCCCACACCTTGCTCGGGCCCGGTACCACCACATAGGGGAGCGCGGCCGAGTCCAGCGGTTCGCCGCGGGAGCTCTGGAACGCGGTCTCCGGCAGGAAGTACGGATCGGTCTTCCTGTTGCAGGCCTTCGTCTTCCGGCCGTCGCAGTCGATGTCCATGTCCGCCTTCCAGAAGACGGCGTCCTCGGTGCCGCAGACGGGGACCGTGGCCTTCGCGCTGCCGCTGTCCGTGCGGTACTCGCCCTTCGAGATCCGGGCGCAGGCGCGGACCTCGGCCAGCAGTTCGGCGGCGGTCGCCGCGGTGGCCGTTTCCGGCTCCTGGCCGGGGGCGGGTCCGGGGCCGGTGGCGGACGCGGGCAGGGCCGCCGCTCCGAGGAGCGCGGCGCCGCAGGCGGCGGATGTCAGGGCGAGCATGCGGGTGCGCATCGTGCGGAAGAACCCTTCCCTCGGACCTGGGGACGCCCGTACGGGTTCCCTTGGCGGTGCGCCAAGGCCGCGGGGCCGGTACCGCGCGCTGTGTCGCGTGATACCGGCCCCGCCGCCCCTGCTTCGTCCGGCCGGCTCAGTGACCGCCGCCCGGATGCACCACCATGGCCGAGCCGCCGCCCCGGCGCACCTTTTCCGCCGCCGCCAGCCAGCGGCCGTCGGGCAGCCGCTGCACCCCGGTGGCGGCCCCGATCTCCGGGTTCTGCTTGAAGGCGTGGCCGAGCTTCTCCAGCTCCGCGCGGACCGGGCTGTTCCACAGGTCCGGCTCGATCTCCGTCGTCGGCGCGTTGCGCTGGCTGGCGCGCGGCGCGGCGATGGCGTCGACCAGCGGGAGCCCCCGGTCCAGGTGTCCGGTGAGCGACTGGAGGACGGTGGTGATGATCGTGGCCCCGCCCGGTGAGCCGAGCGCGAGCACCGGCTTGCCGTGCTTCAGCACGATGGTCGGCGAGATCGACGAGCGCGGCCGCTTGCCCGGGCCCGGCAGATTCGGGTCGTGGACCGCCGGGTTGGCGGGGGCGAAGGAGAAGTCGGTCAGTTCGTTGTTGAGCAGGAAGCCGCGCCCGGGCACGGTGATGGCGCTGCCGCCGGTGGACTCGATCGTCAGGGTGTAGGCGACGACGTTGCCCCACTTGTCGGCCGCGGTGAGGTGCGTGGTGTTCTCGCCCTCGAACGTGGTGGGCGCGGCGGTGCCGCCGCTGCCGCACCGCTCGGGGTTGCGCGGGTCGCCCGGCGGCAGCGGGCTGGTCAGCGCCTTGTCGTCGCGGATCAGGCACTCCCGGGAGTCCGCGAACCGCTGGCTCAGCAGCCCCTCGGTCGGTACGTCCTCGAAGGCGGGGTCGCCGACCCAGCGGCCCCGGTCGGCGAACGCGATCCGGCTCGCCTCGATGAGCCGGTGCAGATACTGGGTCCGGTCGGCCCGGGAGAGGTCGGTGGACTCCAGGATGTTGAGGGCCTCGCCGACGCTGGTGCCGCCGGACGAGGAGGGGGCGATGCCGTAGACGTCCAGGCCCCGGTAGTTCACCTTGGTCGGGTCCTGGCGCAGGGTCCGGTAGGAGGCCAGGTCCTTGCGGGTCAGATCGCCGGGGCGGACGACCCGGGTGGCGTCCGGGTCGACGGGCGGCTTGCGTACGGTACGCACGATGTCGTCGGCCAACTCGCCCCGGTACAGCTCGCCGACGCCCTTGCGGCCGAGCTTCTCGTACGTACGGGCCAGGTCCGGGTTCTTGAACACCGAGCCGACGACGGGGAGTTCGCCGCCTGGCAGAAACAGCTTCGACGAGGCGGGGAAGTCGGCGAACCGGGCCTGGTTGGCGGCGGTCTGCGAGCGGAAGGTGTCGTCCACGACGAAGCCGTCCCGGGCCAGGCGTTCGGCCGGTTTCAGCAGCGTACGCAGGGACTTGGAGCCCCATGCGTCCAGTGCCCGCTCCCAGGTGGCCGGGGTGCCGGGTGTGCCCACGCCGAGGCCGCTGGTCACCCCCTCCTCGAAGGGGATCGGCTTGCCGTTCTCCAGGAAGAGGGAGGCGTCCGCGCTGCGCGGGGCGGTCTCGCGGCCGTCGATGGTGCGCACCTGGCGCGTCTTCGCGTCGTAGTGGACGAAGTAGCCTCCGCCGCCGATGCCCGCCGAATAGGGCTCCGTCACGCCGAGCGCGGCCGCGGTGGCCACGGCCGCGTCCACCGCGTTGCCGCCCTTGCGCAGCACCTCGATCCCGGCGGCCGACGCGTCCGCGTCGACGCTCGCCACCGCTCCCCCATGTCCCACCGCCACCGGGGACTTGGGCGGCGCGGGCCTCGGCGCGGTGGACCCCGCGGAGGCCACCGGGGCGGCGGCTCCGACCGAGGCGACCACGGCGAGGACGGCCAACAGCGACGTGTTCCGACCGACGGAACGGCGCATACGTACCTCCAGTCAACGGATCTCCGCCGCAGGGTAGCCCCGGCGGACCCGGATCGTCAGGACCGCCTCGAACGGTTACCCGAATGACCGATACCATGCGCGCCCATGACGGACGACGTACGCAACATCGTGCTGGGCGTGATAGCCGCCGGTATCAGCGCCTCGCTGGGCTGGCTGGCCCGGACCTATCTCTGGCGGCGCAAACTCCGCCGCAAGCAGGTCTTCTTCGGACTGCCGGCCAACTCCGAATGCCTGCTGGTGGTGAACCGGTACGCGGGCGCCGACGGGTCGGTGCACCGCTACGACGCCTTCGCGCTGCTCGAACTCTCCGCGCTGATCAAGGACTGCGCGGCGCACGCGCAGATCGTCACGCACGACAGGGCCCAGCAGGGGTTCGGGGAGCGTACGGAATTCTGCGTCGGCGGTCCGATGTCCAATCAGCGGATGGCGGCCCACCTGCGGACCCTGCTGCCCGGCGTGCGGATCAACATCGAGCAGGATCCGGGCCCGGACCGGGTGGCGTTCCAGGTCGGATCGGAACGCTACCGGCTGGAGCCCGGCACCTCCGAGTACGTACTGCTCGCCCGGCTGACGGGCGGTCAGGAGGCGCGCCCGGTCTTCCTGTTCTGCGGCCAGCGGGCCATCACCAACCAGGCGGCGACCCGTTATGTGGCGCGGAACTACGAGAAGCTGCTCCGCAAGCACGGCAACAAGTCGTTCTGCCTGCTGCTGAAGGTCGTCAACTCCCAGGCGTACGGCCCCGATGTGGTCGAACTCGTCGGCGATGTGACCCGCGAGGCGCAGGCCCCGGCGCCCACCGGCACACCCGCCTCGCACCGGGCGGGCAGCTGACCGGGCCCGCTATCGGCGGCGCAGCCGTGCCCGGCCGGCCGCGACCGCCGTGGTGATCTCGCCGATCCCGAACGGCCGGGCCAGCAGCACCACGACGAACAGCAGCACGAGGGTTCCGGCAGCGGCGGCGGCCACGTCCCCGACGCCCTCCGCCGCACGGGCCGCGCCGTACGCCAGCGCACCGGCGGGCAGACAGGCGGCGATCAGGCGGGCGTGCGCGCCGAGGGTCGGCGACCGCAGCAGGGAGGCGGTCCCGGGCCCCGAGAGCCGCCTCGACAGGACGTATCCGGTGACGGCGAACCCGGCGAAGAAGGCCACCGTGCTCGCCCCGGCCATCCCGGTCACCGCCCAGCGCGCCGGCAGCAGCAGATACGCGACGACCGAGAGGCCCGCCTGCACGGCGGCGATCACCAGGTTGAGAAGGAACGGGGTGCGGGTGTCGCTCATCGCGTAGAAGCCGCGGGAGAGGACGTACTGCCCGGAGAAGGCGAGCAGCCCGGGGGCGAACGCCATCATGATTCCGGCCATCACCGTGATGTCGGCGTCGGTGGTGCGCCCGTACCCGAAGACGGAGCCGATCACCCAGGGCGCCAGCACCAGCAGGGCGGTGGCGGCAGGCACAACGACGGCGGCGCTGGTACGCAGGGCGTACGCGACGTCGCGCCGCAGCCCGGCGAGGTCGCCGTCGGCGGCGGCCCGGCTCATCCGGGGCATCAGCGCGGTGACGAGCGAGACGGTGATGATGCCCTGCGGGACGACCCAGAGCTGGTAGGCGTAGCTGTACGCGGTGTAGCCCGCGCCGCCCGCCACCTGCTGCTCGAACGCCTCCTGACCGGCGATGGTGGAGTACCGGGTGACGACCCAGTACGCGAGCTGGTTGGTGAGGACCAGCAGCACGAGCCAGCCGGCCGCGCGCATCGGCCGGGTCAGTCCGCTGCCGCGCCAGTCGAACCGGGGCCGCCAGCGGAACTTCGCGGCGCGCAGGGCGGGTATCAGAGCGAGGGTCTGGACGGCTATCCCGGCGGTGGTGCCCCAGCCCAGGAGGTGGGCGTCGGTGTCGGAGAGGGCGCCGTCCGAGCTCGCGGCGACGGCGATGTAGAGGCCGAACACCCCGATGATCACTACGTTGTTGAGGACCGGGGTCCACATCATCGCGCCGAACCGGCCGCGGGCGTTGAGGACCTGGCCGAGCAGGGTGAAGAGCCCGTAGAAGAGGATCTGCGGCAGGCAGTAACGGGCGAGGGCGACGGTCAGTTCGGCCTGGCGGTCGTCGTAGTCGGTGTAGAGCCCGACGATGAGGGGCGCGGCCGCGACGGCGAGCGCGGTGAGCGCGAGGAGGCCGACGGTGCACAGGGTGAGCAGCCGGTCGGTGTACGCCGCTCCCCCGTCGGCGTGCTCCTTGGCGGCCCGGACCAGCTCGGGGACGAAGACCGCGTTGAGCGCGCCGCCGATGAGCAGGATGTAGAGGATGTTGGGCACGGTGTTGGCGACCGTGTAGCCGTCCGCGGTCAGGCCGGTGCCGAGTGCCGCGACGACGACGGCCGAGCGCACGAAGCCGGTGGCGCGCGAGACGACGGAGCCGGCCGCCATCACGGCCCCGCTGCGCAGCACCGAGGCCGGCTTGGCCGAAGGCCCGGTGGTGCTGTCGACGGTCGCGCTCACTGATGGTCTCCCGTGTTCCGAGGTGTCGGCCGACGGTGGAGCGTACTCCGGACCGAGAAGGCGCCTCGACCTCAGGGTTTTCCGGGAGCGGACGGAACCCGACATGAGGGAAATGCCTCTCCCTTGCTGAGTGTCGCCGCCCTGGAGGTTTTTCCGTTGAGTTCCGCACGCCCGCGCATCCGTCGTACCGCCCCGGCCGGCCGGAGGACCCGGCTCGCCCTGACCGGGCCCGCGGCGCTGCTCGCCGCCGCGCTCACCGCGTGCTCGGGCGGCCCCTCGGGCTCCGCCGGGGCGGGCGGGGACGACAAGGCGCCCGACACCAGCGTCTCGGTGAACCTCACGGGCAAGGCCGCGGCGCCCGGCGGTCCGGTGAAGGTGACGCTGGCGCGCGGAAAGCTCAAGACCGTGTCGGTGACGGCGGGCAAGGGCGGTGCGCTGGCGGGGAAGATATCCGCCGACGGCCGGACCTGGACATCGGAGCGGGTCGCCGCACCGGGCACCGCGTACACGGTCGAGGCGAAGGACACGGACGGCGGCAGCGACCGGGCGGCGTTCACCACCGCCGCGGCCGAGAAGGTCAACAAGCTGTCGCTGGCGCCGGGGAAGAACACGACCGTGGGCATCGCACAGCCGCTCTCCGTCGTCTTCGACCACCCGGTGAAGGACAAGGCGGCCGTCGAGAAGGCCCTGAAGGTCTCGACGTCCAACGACACCGAGGGCTCCTGGGGCTGGCTCCAGGACTACTCGGGCAAGGACCGCGTCGACTGGCGGCCCGAGGAGTACTGGAAGCCCGGCACGAAGGTCACCCTGGACGCACGGCTGAACGGCGTGAACACGGGCGCGGACGGCGGCTGGTTCGTCCGCGACTACACGACGACGTTCACGATCGGCGCGGCCCAGGTGGTCAAGGTCGACCTCGACGGGCACCGGCTCGCCCTGCACCGGGACGGGAAGCAGGTCCTGGACATCCCGATGTCGGCGGGCACCCCGGGCGGCGAGAAGGCCTCCTGGCGGGGCACGGCGGTCCTGATGTCGAAGGAGGGCACGATCAACATGCGCTCCGAGACGGTGGGCCTCGGCGACGCCTACGACAAGATGGTCGACTATTCGATGCGGCTGACCTGGTCGGGGATGTACGCGCACGCGGCCCCGTGGAACGCGGGCTATTTCGGCCGGGCCAACCGGAGTTCGGGCTGTGTCGGCATGAGCGACGCCGACGCCGCCGCGCTGTACGGGCAGGTGCGGGTGGGCGACCCGTTCGAGATGACCGGCGCGGACGCCAAGGGCCCGGTCGCCGAGGGCAACGGGTACGGCGCGTGGAACGTGTCGTGGGCCGACTGGCAGGCCAAGAGCGCCCTGAAGTGAGCGGCTGCTGACACGACGGCCCAGGGCCTGACGTCCGCCGAGCGGCCCCTCGTCGCACATCTCTACGACGTGGGGCCGCTCGGCGTCGGCAAACTGGTCAGCAATGCTCCGTACACCTTCCACGGGCAGACGCCGGGCCGGCCGTTCCCCGTGGACCTGGAGCTGTACTCCACGGCCTACGACGTCCCGGCCGGTCACCGGCTCGCCCTGGTGATCGACACCGTCGATCCGCTGTACATCGAGCACAACCCGACCGGCGCGCAGCTGACCTTCTCCTCGCCCGGCACGGACCCGAGTCATCTCTCGGTCCCGCTGCGCGAGAAGTGATCACCGACTGCTGCCGGGCGGGCACTGCCCGGCTACTGCCCTCCTGGCAGCAGCGTCCCCGGTTCGGCCGGGGCCACCCCCACCGCCTCCGTCTTCGGATTGCGCCGTTGACGGCGGGCCACCCAGGTGGCGAACCACGAGAGCAGCATGCACATCCCGATGTAGATCGGAGAGATCACCATCACGACGGGGATGAAGGGAAGATCGTAGTCGAGATTCGACGCGATCAGCTTTCCGGCGTGGAGGAATTCCTCGTAGGTGATCAGATAGCCCAGTGAGGTGTCCTTGAGCGCGACCACCAGCTGACTGATGATGGTCGGCAGCATCGCGCGTACGGCCTGGGGCGCCAGGACGAACGTGGTGACCTGCGTCTTGCGCATGCCGAGCGCGTACGCGGCCTCGCGCTGGCCGCGGTCCACGGAGTTGATCCCGGTACGGAACACCTCCGCGAGGACCGAGCCGTTGTAGAGCGTGAGACCGGCGACCAGGGCGGGCAGCGGCTGGACCTTCAGCGCCACGAAGATGAAGAAGATCATCACCAGCACCGGCATGGCCCGGAAGAACTCGACCAGCAGGGTGGAGATCCAGCGCAGCACCCGGTGTTCGGAGAGCCGGCCGACCGCGAGGACCGCGCCGAGCGCGAGCGAGAGGACCGCGGCGTACGCGAACGCCTTGAGGGTGTTGCCGAGGCCGCGCAGCAGCAGCTCCTGAATGCCCTTGTACTCGAAGGGCGTCCACTTCTGCGCGGTGAACTGGTCGGTGTCGAAGAGCAGATAGACGATCCAGCCGAACAGTGCCACGATCAGCACCGTCGAGGCGATCCCGTACATCAGGTGCCGCTTGCGGGTCACCGGTCCGGGGATGTCGTAGAGCGCGGTGGCCGCGGGCAACGACGGCCTGCGGGTGAGGGTCTTGGTCATCGTGCCACTCCCCAGCGCTTCTCCATCACGTTGAACACCGCGCTGATGGTCAGGGTGATGATCAGGTAGCCGACGGCGATCCAGATGAAGGACCAGATGATGCTGTACCCGAGCTCGTTGAGCGTCTTGTAGGTGCCGAGGAGTTCGGTGACGCTGAACGCCCCGGCGATCGCGGAGTTCTTCGCCAGCGCGATCAGGGTCGAGCCGACCGGTGGGATCACCGACCGGAACGCCTGCGGCAGCACCACGGTGCCGAGGGTCTGGCCGAAGTTCATGCCGAGGCTGCGGGCCGCCTCGCCCTGGCCCTTGGGCACGGTGTTGATGCCGGAGCGCAGCACCTCGCAGATGAAGGCCGAGGTGTAGCAGCCGAGCGCGATGACGGCGAAGACCTGGAACGGCAGGACCAGCCCGAAGCGGGGCAGGCCGAGCAGGACCGCGAAGAACAGCAGCGTCAGCGGGGTGTTGCGGAGCACGGTGACCCAGACCGTGCCCAGCACCCGGAAGGAGCCGACCGGCGCGACCCGGAAGGACGCCATCAGGAAGCCGAGGACGAGCGCCAGCGCGGAGGCGTAGACGGTCAGCTCGACGGTCCCGAGGAAGCCCTTGCCGTAGAGGGAGAAGTTCTCTGTCAGTACGTCCATGGGTGAGGCGCGTCCCCTCAGTTCGCCGGGTAGCGGTCGATGGGCGGCGGGGTCGGCGCGGGCGCTCCGGAGAGGCCGAGCGTCGCTTCGTACGCCTTCTTCCAGTTGCCGTTTCTCTCGTTGGCCTCCAGCGCGTCGTTGATCGCGTTGCGCAGGGCGTTGTCGCCGCGCGGTACGCCGATGCCGTACGGCTCCTGGGAGAAGGGCTTGCCGACGACCTTCATCTCGTCGGGCGCCTTGGCCGCGAAGCCCAGCAGGATCGCGTCGTCGGTGGTGACGGCGTCGACCTGGTAGGTGAGGAGGTTGTCGACGCAGATCGAGTACGTGTCGTACGCGACGAGCGTCGCCTTGGGGTAGTCGGCGGCGATGCGCTGGTAGGGGGTGGAGCCGGCCGCCGAACAGACGGTCTTGCCCGCCAGGTCCTGCGGCCCGTTGATGTCGTTCTCGTCGGTGCGCACCAGCAGGCCCTGGCCCGCCATGTAGTACGGGCCGGCGAAGCCGACGAGCTTCTTGCGCATGTCGTTGATGGTGTAAGTGCCGACGTAGTAGTCGATCTGGCCGTTCTGCAGGGCCGTCTCGCGGTTGGCGGAGGCGATCGTGCGGAAGCGGATCGTCTTCGGTTCGAAGCCGAGCGAGGCCGCCACCATCCGGGCGATCTCGATGTCGAACCCGGAGTAGATCCCGGTCGCCGGGTCCTTCTCCCCCAGGTACGGCTGGTCCTCCTTGGCGCCGACGACCAGATAGCCGCGCCGCTTCGCCTTGGTCCAGGTGCGGGAGTCGGGCAGTTCGAAGCCGGTGTCGACCTGGTACGTCGGCAGGGCCTCGGCCTTGGGGCCCTTGACCGGCGGGCTGCCGTCCTTGCCGCAGCCCGCGGCGAGTGCGGCGAGCAGGAGACCGGCCACGAGGGCGGCCGCCCTGCCCGTACGCGTGTTCCTCGTGCGCAACATGGAATGCCTCCCCTCAGTGCTTGAGGATCTTGGACAGGAAGTCCTTGGCGCGGTCGCTCTCGGGGTTCGTGAAGAAGTCCTCCGGGGTGCGGTCCTCGACGACGCAGCCGTCGGACATGAACACGACGCGGTTGGCTGCGGAGCGGGCGAAGCCCATCTCATGGGTGACCACGACCATGGTCATGCCGTCCCGGGCGAGCTGCTGCATGACCTCCAGCACCTCGTTGATCATCTCCGGGTCGAGCGCCGAGGTCGGCTCGTCGAAGAGGAGCGCCTTGGGGTCCATGGCCAGGGCGCGGGCGATGGCCACGCGCTGCTGCTGGCCGCCGGAGAGCTGGGCGGGGAACTTGTCGGCGTGCGCGGCCAGACCGACCCGCTCCAGCAGCTCGCGGGAGCGCCGGTCGGCCTCGTCCTTCTTGCGCTTGCGGACCTTCAGCTGCGCCAGCGAGACGTTGTCCAGCACGGTCTTGTGGGCGAAGAGGTTGAACGACTGGAAGACCATGCCGACTTCGGCACGGAGTTGGGCCAGCCCCTTGCCCTCCTCGGGAAGGGGTCTGCCGTCGATCGTGATGCTGCCGGACTCGATCGTCTCCAGCCGGTTGATCGCCCGGCAGAGGGTGGATTTCCCGGAGCCGGAGGGGCCGATGACCACCACCACCTCCCCGCGGCCGACGGTGAGATTGATGTCCTGAAGTACGTGCAACTCCCCGAAGTGTTTGTTGACGTCCCTCAGTTCGATCAACGGATCGACGGCCATGCGCTGCCCTACCCACTTGTCGCTGTGTCGAGGTCAGCGCAAACTATCCATCGCGAAAAGGGACTTCGCACCCGACACGCGTAAATGGCGCAAAAGGCTTTTTAACTGGATTAGTCGAGGAGGGCAGGGGCGGACAGGGGCCGGCCGGCTCCCGGGTCAGTTCTCCGCGGACTCCGCGTAGACCTGGGAGAGCTCCGGGCTGCCCGCCATCGCCCAGTCGAGACCGGCCGCGACGACGTCGATCTCCCGCCCGGACTCCAGCCGCACCACGGGCCGACCGCTCGGCCAGATGTCCCACGCGGCGCCCGGGACGGTCCGCACGATCACCGTGCCGAGATAGAGACCGGCGTCGTTGCCGAGCCAGGGAAGCTCTTCGGGGTCGTCGCGCCAGCGGGGCGGCAGCTGGTCGAGCGCGGCCAACGAGGCGGGGGTGTCGTCGAGTTCGAGTCCGTGCTGCCCCGCCCGGACGCGCAGCAGTTCGCATTCGGCGAGCAGCTCGGCCACACCGTCGGGGTCCGTCTCGACGGCGGCGGCGAGTGTGCCTGAATGCGTACCACCCTGACGCTTACGCCAGTTGTCCAAGAAAGGGATGTTCATACCACTAGGGTCCCATCCCGGCCAGGTTCCGCACCACAGGGCGCGCGGCGTTCACCGTTCCCCCACCCGCCCCGGCCCGGTAACCGAGCGGATATCTAAAGTACGTACATGAGTGCACAGACGTACGTCGCGGAACTGTTCTCGCTGGAAGGCCGGGTGGCGGTGGTCACCGGCGGCAGCTCCGGCATCGGCCGGGCGATCACCGGCGCCCTGGCCCGGGCCGGGGCGAGCGTCGTGGTCGTGGCCCGCCGGGAGGCGGAGCTGAGGAAGACCGTGGACGAGCTGACCGCCGGGGGCTGCCGGGCGGCCTGGGTGAGTGCGGACCTGAGCACCACCGAGGGGGTCCGTACGGGGGCGGAGGAGGCCGTGGTGCCGTTCGGCGAGCCGGACATCCTGGTGAACTGTGCCGGGATCAATCTGCGCCCGCCGATGACCGAGCTCGGCGAGGACGTCTGGGACACCACGATGGCGGTGAATCTGAAGGCGCCGTTCCTGCTGGGGCAGCGCTTCGGGCCGGGCATGGCCGAGCGGGGGTACGGGCGGATCATCCACGTCACCTCGCAGCAGGCGCACCGGGCCTTCGTGAGCAGCGGCGCCTACGGGGTGTCCAAGGGCGGCCTGGAGTCGCTGACCCGCTCACAGGCCGAGGCGTGGTCGCCGCACGGCGTGACCGTCAACAGCCTGGTGCCCGGGTTCGTGCTGACCCCGCTGAACGCGCGGCTCCAGTCGGACCCGGAGAAGGTGGCGTCGCTGGCCGCCCGCACGATGGTGGGCCGCAACGGTCTCGCGGAGGACTTCGCGGGGGCCGCGGTGTTCCTGGCGGGGCGCTCCTCGGCGTACGTCACGGGGCAGTCGGTGTGCGTGGACGGCGGGTTCTCGGTGCACTGAGGCCGCCGTCCACGCGACAAGGGGTCGCCGTGGGGCTCAGGGGTTCTGCTGCCGGGCGGCCCGGGCCGCCTCGCCCACCGCCCGCTCCACCGCGGCGGACACGGCCTCCTTCTCCAGGCCGAGTCCGGTGAGCACGCCGGAGCCGTCCTCGAACTCCAGCAGGGCCAGCAGGATGTGCTCGGTGCCGATGTAGTTGTGGCCGAGGCGCAGGGCCTCGCGGAAGGTCAGCTCCAGGACCTTCTTGGCGTCCGCGTCGTACGGGATCAGCTCGGGCGCCCCGTCGACGGGCGCGGGCAGTACCGCGGTCGCCGCAGCCCGCAGCGCGTCGGGCGTCACCTCCTGGCCGACGAGGACGCGGGCGGCGATGGCCTCGGGCTCGGCGAGCAGGCCGAGAAGGAGATGGGCGGGGACGATCTCGGCGTGCCGGGCGGTCTGGGCCTCGTTGTGGGAGGCGACCACCACGTTGCGGGCGCGCGGGGTGAAGCGGTTGAAGCCCTCGTTGGGGTCCAGGTCCGAGGATCCTTCGCCCTTCTTGGGCACGAAACGCTTCTGGGCGGCCTGGCGGGTGACCCCCATGCTCCGGCCGATGTCGGTCCAGGAGGCGCCGGAGCGGCGGGCCTGGTCCACGAAGTGGCCGATGAGATGGTCGGCCACGTCCCCGAGGTGGTCGGCGGCGAGGACCGCGCCCGAAAGCTGCTCCAGGGCGTCGTCGTTGGTCTTCTTGATGGCCTCGATCAGATCGTCGAGGCGTACGGAAGGGGTGACGGGAAGAGGCTGCGTCATGTGACAACCGTAGGTTGACACCCAGGGAGTGTCAACCTCAGGTTGTCACGTGCTGCGCGGCCTCGCGCCCGCCTCCTCCCGCCCCGCTCAGAGATCCAGGTCGACGACGACCGGGGCGTGGTCGGAGGCGCCCTTGCCCTTGCGCTCCTCGCGGTCGACGTAACTGTCCTTGACGGCGGCGGTGAACGGGGCGTTGCCGAAGGTGAGGTCGATCCGCATGCCCTTGTTCTTGGGGAACCGCAGCTCGCGGTAGTCCCAGAAGGTGTAGGCGCGGTCGTACTTGAGGGGGCGGGGGTGGACCTCGCTCAGGCCCTCCGCCTCCAGGGCCGCGAGGGCGGCGCGCTCGGCGGGCGTCACATGGGTGGCGCCCGCGAACAGCGCCGGGTCCCAGACGTCCTCGTCGGTCGGGGCCACGTTGAAGTCGCCCAGGACCGCGAACGGCAGGCTCCCCGCGGCGTCCGCCGCCACCGCCTTCCGCAGGGCCTCCAGCCAGCGCAGCTTGTACGCGTAGTGCTCGTGCTCGACCTCGCGGCCGTTGGGCACGTACACCGACCACAGGCGCAGCGGGCCGCAGGTCGCCGAGATCGCGCGGGGCTCCTGCACCCCGTCGTACTCCGGGCCGCCGGGCAGCCCGGAGACGACGTCGGCGAGGCCGACCCGGGAGAGCAGCGCGACCCCGTTCCACCGGCCGGTGGCGTTGACCGCGGACTCGTAGCCCGCCTCGCGCAGGGCTTCGGCGGGGAACTGCTCCGCCGTGCACTTGGTCTCCTGGATGCACAGCACATCGGTGCCGCTGCTCTCCAGCCAGGTCAGAAGCCTCGGCAGCCGGGCGGTGATCGAATTGACGTTATAGGTGGCGATGCGCATGGCAGCCAACCTAGCGGCTCCCACCGACAGCGGCCGCCGGGCTCACAGCTCGGTGGTGCCGCCCGGGGCCAGCCGGCCGTGGTCCGCGCCGCCCAGGGCGCCGATCTGGTTGTCGTAGATCGGCCGCGCCAGATCGGTCAGCAGGGCGTCGTGGACGTCGATGGCGCGGCGCGGCTCGACCTCGCGTACGTAGTCGATGACCTCGGAGATCTTGCTCCAGGGGGCCATCACCGGCAGCAGGAGGGTGTCCACGGGGCGCTCGGGCACGGTGAGCGCGTCGCCGGGGTGGAAGACCGAACCGTCGACGAGGAAGCCGACGTTGGTGATCCTCGGGATGTCCGGGTGGATCACCGCGTGCAGCTCGCCGTGCACGGTGACGTCGAATCCGGCGGCGGAGAACGCGTCCCCGTCGCCCACGGTGTGCACCCGCCCCGGGAAGGCGGCCGAGAGCTGCTCGGCGACGCTGCGCAGCGTCCACACCTCGGCCGCCGGGTTCGCCTCCAGGCCCGCCCGCAGCCGCGCCTCGTTGAAGTGGTCCGGGTGCTCGTGCGTCACCAGCATGACGTCCGCGCCGAGCGCCGCGTCGTCCTCGGAGAAGCCTCCGGGGTCGATGACCAGGACCCGCCCCTCCTTCTCGATCCGGACGCAGGAGTGGGTCTTCTTGGTCAGGGTGAGTGCCCGAGGCGATGCGTTCATGGCCCCATCCTGCTACGCGGGCGGCGTGGTTTCCTCCTGGATCACCTTCTGCGCGACGGCGAAGGCGGCCCCGGCGGCCGGGATGCCGCAGTAGACGGCGGCCTGGAGCAGAACTTCCTTGATCTCGGCGGGCGTCAGACCGTTGCGCAGGGCGGCCCGGGTGTGCGCGGCCAGGCCCTCCAGGTGGCCGGAGGCGACGAGCGCGGTGAGCGTGATGACGCTGCGGGTACGGCGGTCGAGGCCGTCCCGGCTCCAGACCTCGCCCCAGGCGTACCGGGTGACCAGCTCCTGGAAGTCCTCGGTGAAGGCGTCGGCCGAGGCGTTCACCGCGTCGACATGGGCGTCGCCCAGCACCTCGCGGCGTACCTTCGTGCCCTGCTCGCGCCGGTCGTCCGGGGTCGGTGCGGGGGCTTCTGCCCCGGCCGCGGCCGGGGCGATCTCGGCCACCGGGGCGAACGGGGTCGCGGGCGTCGCGGGGCCGGGGACCAGCGGCAGCATCGGGATGGCGGCCGAGGTGTCCTGCTGCCAGGCGGTGGAGAAGTGCATCAGCAGCAGGTCGCTGACGGCGGCGGGCTGCTCGACCGGGGCGAGGTGCGAGGCGCCGGGGACGAGCGCCAGGCGGGCGTCCGGTATCCCGGCGACCAGCGTGCGGGCCTCGGCGGGCCCGGTGACCTGGTCCTCGGCCCCGACCAGGACCAGCGTGGGAACGCCGATCCGGCCCAGCGCGCCACGGATGTCGAACGCCGCGAGCGCCTCGCAGGCGGCGATGTAGCAGCCGGGGTCGGTGGTGCGGACCATCTGCACGGCCCACTCGACGATGGCGGGCTGCGCGGCGGCGAAGCCGGGGGTGAACCAGCGCTCCGGCGCGGTGCGGGCCATCGGCTCCAGGCCGTTGGTACGGACGATCACACCGCGCTGACGGAACTCGTCGGCCGTGCCGAACCGGGGCGAGGAGGCGACGAGCGCCAGCGAGGCCACCCGGTGCGGGTGGCGCAGGGCCAGGTCCGCGCCGATCGCGCCGCCGATCGAGCAGCCCGCGTAGCCGAAGCGCTGGACGCCGAGACCGTCCAGCGTGGCGAGCAGCCGGTCGCCCAGCTCGGCGACGGAGGCGGCGGCGTGGGCGGGCGCGCCGCCGTGGCCGGGCAGGTCGTAGCGGAAGATCCGCCAGTGCTGGGACAGCTCGGGAATCTGGCGATCCCACATGTGCCACGTCGTCCCGAGCGAGGGACCGATCACGAGGACCGGGGCGTCCTCGGGCCCGTCGAAGCGGTACTGCATGGATTCCGTCGGCTTGTCACTCACCGTTCCCACGCTCCCACATCTCTCCGGGCCGCAGACCGGCGGGGGGCGGGAGAGGGGCTCCGCCGCGTCGAGCGGTACGGAGGCGGAGCACGGCACGCGCAGGTGCCCCCTTTCACCGACCGAAACAGAAAGGGGGCTCACCTTATGCAAACGCAAATACGAGAGAATTATCGGAGCGCAGGGGATTCCGGCTTCCCGTACCGGAGCAGAGCGGCACACAGAGCACCGAGACTCAGAACACAGAAAAGGGTCCGGACGATATTCACCGGCACCCAGACCGATTTGAAGTCGTCGATCACCGCATGCACGTCCCGGGCGGACGCGGGGTCGCCGAGCGCCGCGAGATCCGCGTTGAGCGGAAGGTTGACCGCGACGGTGACGACGAGCACCAGCAGATAGCAGAGTGCCGCGGCGGCCAGCGGCAGGGCCACCGCGCGGCGCTTGCGGCGGAAGGCCACGATCGCGGCGGCGACCGTGAGCCCCAGCGTGGCGAGGAAGACCAGGCCGAACAGCGCGCTGCCGTCGATCGCCGCGTTGAACCGCTGCATGGCCGCCGCGTAGGCGGAGTCGTCCAGCTCGGCCAGGCCGGGCATCACGGAGATGTCGTAGGCGAAGAACAGCCCCGCCATCAGACCCGTGCAGAGCACGGCCGCCACGAGAAGCGGCGCGGTGATCCGGTCGGCGGCGGGCGGATGCCCGCCGGGCCGGGCCGGGCCGGCCTGGTACGGGGTGGCATGGGGAGGGTAGTGGCTCATGTCGCAGTCCTGTCGATCGGATGGACTCTCCCGGGCGGTGGCGTACGGTGCACGCGGCAGAACGGAGCGTGTACGCGGTGCGCGCGATCATCCCAGCAGGTTCAGGGCCCAAAGGTCCATACCTCACGCGCTCACGCGCATACGCGTACGTCACCCCCGGCTGTCGGAGGAGGCCGCCAGGCACTCCTCGAGGAACGCCAGCGCCCGTGCGTGGTAGAGCGGGGCGGCCAGCCCGAGGCTGAGGTTGTGTCCGGCCTCCGGCAGGCGTTCGACGGCGGGGCGGCGCGTGCCCGTGAAGCTCGCGGCCACCGCGGCCAGTTCGTCCCGGTCCAGGCGCCACCAGCCCTCGTACGCGCCGAAGGTGAGCCGCACCGGGCAGCGCACCCGGGCGGCGGCCGCCGGGAACCGGGCGGGCCACCGCCCCGTCTCCGCCTCCTCCGCGGCCGGAACCTCGCGGAGCAGGGCGCGGCTGGCCCGGAAGGTGCCGCCCGGATAGAGGCGCAGCGGACCCCAGTTGAGCTCTCCCGCCCCACCGGCCAGGGTGTCCGGGAAGTGGGCGGCAGCCGGTGCGTAGTGCCAGCCGCAGCCGTTGAGGTCGAGCCCGAGCAGGCGGTCGGCGGGGGTCGCCCCGGTCCAGGGCTCTCCTGCCAGGTGCAGGGCGGTCTTGCCGCCGTCGGAGTGTCCGAGCAGGAAGAACCCGGCCCCGACCGGGTGGAGTTCGGCGTAGTCGGCGAGCGATCGGCGCAGCAGCCGGGCCTGTTCGGCGAGCGGCAGACCGTGCGGGAGGGCGGCGCGGGAGAGGCCGTAGCCGGGCCGTTCCACCGCGAGGACCGTGTGGCCGAGCGAGGTGGCGAGGGCGAGCAGGGAGGTGTGCGGGGCGACCGGTCCGGCGAAGTAGCCGGGTGACATGGCCCGGCCGTGGACGGCGACGAGCACGGATCTGGGCGTACCGGTGGCCGGTTCGGCCCGCCAGGCGCCGAGGCGGTGGCGGCCGTGGCCCAGCACGATCTGCTCCACGCCGCTCGGGGCGACGTCGTGCCCGGCCGCGGTGACGTCCGCGGTGGCCACCGACTCCGTCGGCGCGGCGCTCACGCGGGCACGTCCTCGGCCTCGCCGGCGGGAGCGGCCGAGGTGTCCGGCCGCGCGGCCGCCGCGTCGGCCACGGGGGCGGGGTGCGGCAGGACCGGGGGCGCTTCGACGGTCAGCGGCACCACGGTCCGCCCGGTCTCCTCGGGGCCCGCGGCTCGGTGTGCGTCGAACGCGGCCAGCCAGGCGTCCACGCTCGGCGCCCGCAGCAGCGCGGTCCCGATGAGCAGGCCCCGGTAGCCCTCGGCCAGCAGACCGGCGGCGGTGGCGGGGTCGCCCACCGCGCTGGCGCTGACGGGGCAGAGCGTGCCCGCGGCCCGTACGGCGGGCAGCAGCGCGCGGCTGCGGTCCAGGTCCCCGGCGTCCCGTTCGCGTGCGGTGATGTCCTTGTTGTTGACCGCGACGACGCAGTCCTGGGGGTTCGGCAGCCCGGTCGCCTCCTCGGCGTCGGTGATCTCCACGAACGGGGTCAGCCCGTGTGCCCGGCATGCGCGGGCCAGGTCGTGCAGGGACTCCCGGGGCAGCAGCGCCGCGGTCAGCAGGACCGCCGAGACGCCCGCGCGGGCGGCGGCGGTGATCTGGTCGTGCCGGGTCACGAAGTCCTTGAGCAGAACCGGGACGTCCACGCGGGCGGTCACCTCGTGCAGCATGGCGGCCGACCCGCCGAACCAGCGGCCGGTCACGACGGACACGCACGGGGCTCCGGCCCGCTGGTAGGCGGCGGCGATGTCGCCGGGGGTGCGGCCCCGCAACAGGTCGGCGCCGTGCGCGTCGCGGGACTTCACCTCCATGATCACGGGGCGCTCCGCGCCGAGGAGCGCGGAGAGGAAGGACTGCGTCATCGGGCTTTCCTCACGGAGTGGCGGGCTTCTCTTGCGGGGCGGGGGACGTCACGGCGCAGGGGCGGGCGTGCCGGTCCAGGCGCGGTCCAGCGCGGCGACCCGGGCCGGGTCGAGCCGGCCGGCGTCTCCCCGGGCGGCGTGGTCGATGTCGACGCCCCGGAACCCGGGGTGCGCGGCGAAGGCGTCTCCCGGTGCGTCGGCCTCGCCGAGTCCGCCCGCGAGGATGAACGGCCGGGGCAGGACGGGCAGCAGGGCCTCCAGCGCCTCGGCCGGGACGCGGTGGCCGGTGCTGCCGACCGCTCCGCCCCGGGTCGCCGCGTCGACGAGGAACAGGTCCGCTCCGGCACGGGCGTACGCCGTGAGGAACGGCCGCTCGACGCACGCCCCGTCGAGCACGTGCACGGCCTTGACCAGCACCGCGTCGGGCAGGGCCGCGCGCAGGGCGGCCACGGCCGCGGGCGGCTGGTAGGCGTGGAGCTGGATCCAGCGCACCCGGGCGGCGCGGGCGGCCGCGGCGATCCGTTCGGCGTCGTGCAGGAAGGTGACGAGCACCGGCTCGGCCCGGCCCGCCGTGCGGACGGCGTCGGCCAGTTCGGTCAGTCGAGCGCCGGTCAGGTCGCGGGCCCCGTTCTCCACCCCGTACCAGAGGCCGACGAGATCGGCCCGTGGCGCCACGGCGGCGGCCTCCTCGGGGGCGGTGGCTCCGCACACCTTGAGCAGCGGCCGGGGCGGTCCGGCCGGGGCGCTCATCCGCCGAGCCCCAGGGCCGAGGCGACGTGGTTGTACTGGATGTCGTTGGTCCCGGAGTAGAGGGTGCCCGCGACCGCGGCCCGTACCTCCTTCTCCAGGCCGACCTCGGTGAGGTAGCCCGCGCCGCCGAAGACGCGGACCGCCGAGAGGCTGGTGGAGAGGGCGGCCTCGCTGGCGAGGATCTTGGTGATGGCGAGGTCGGCGGTGACGTCCTCGCCCGCGGCGAGCCGCTCGGCGGTGTCGTAGAGCCACTTGGCGGCGGTCTCGGTGCGGATCTGCATGTCGACCACGCGGTGCGAGACCGCCTGGTAGTCGCCGATGGGGTGGCCGAAGGCCCGGCGTTCGCGGGCGTAGGCGACGGTGCGCTCCAGCCGGTGGCGCATCTCGCCGAGCTGGACGGTGAAGCCGAACAGGATCTCGCGCTTCATCACGTGGTCCAGCACGAGCAGTCCGCCGCCGACCCGGCCCAGCACCCGGTCGGCGGGTATCCGGCAGCCGTCGAGGTGGAGGGTGGACAACGGGGCGGTGCGCAGGCCCATCTTGGCGGTCGCCCCGCCGACGGAGAGGCCGGGGGTGTCCCGGTCGACGAGGAAGGCGGTGGTGCCGAGCGGTCCGCCCTCCGGGCGGGTACGCGCGTAGACGACGAAGACGTCGGCGATGGGGCCGTTGCTGACGAAGGCCTTGCCGCCGGTGAGGACGTAGTGCGTGCCGTCGCGCTCGGCGCGGGTGGTCATCGCCATGGCGTCGGATCCGCTGTCGGGTTCGGTGATGGCGTGCGCGCCGATCAGTTCGCCCGAGCAGATGCCGGGCAGATAGCGCTCGCGCAGGGCGTCGCTGCCGAAGGCGGTGAGGGGCACGCCGGTGCTGGCCATCGACGTGGTGGCGCAGAAGTTCAGCCCGGACTCCCGGCAGGTCTCGCCGAGGGTCTCCAGGACGTGCAGGGTGGTCAGGAGGGACTGGCCCGCGCCGCCCCACCGCTGAGGGAACGGCAGGCCGAGGACGCCGCTGTCGGCGAGGGACCGCCAGCGGTCCGGTTCGAACGCGGACCGGGCGTCCGCCTCGACGTGTCCTTCGCTCAGGATCTTGCCCCACTGGGCCATGCCGGCGCAGAGCGCCTGCTGATCCGCGTCGCGGTTTCTCATGGCGGAGCCTTCCGTACGGGCCGTGCGGGTGGCCTCGGTCGATGACGGGCGGAGAGGTGACGGCGGTGTCCCGTCGTCGGATCGGCGGGCGCCCGTGGTTCAGGCGCCCGTCGGGTGAGCGGCTGTGCTGCCTAGTAGGCGGAGGAGACGCCCTCGGCCAGGCTGTGCACTTCGTCGCCCTGGAGCGCCGGGGCGAAGACGCAGACCAGACGCAGGTCCTCGTGCGGCGAGGCGATCAGGAAGTGCGGGTCGTTGTTGTCGAGCGAGTAGAGGACGCCCGGCGTCAGCGGATGACTGGTGCCGTCGAGTTCCACCACCTCGCCGGAGCCCTCGATGCAGTAGCAGGTCTCCAGGTGGTTGCGGTACTCCAGGCGGGACTTGGTCCCGGCACGCACGGTGGTGTCGGTGACGCTGTAGCCCAGGCCGTCGGCGTCCAGGATGAATCTGCGGCTGAGTCCGTTGCCCCAGTCGACGGTCTTGACGGTCTCGATGTTACGGATGAGCACGGGGGTCCTCCTTCGGACGGGCGGTGTGGGGACGGCCGAGGGCGGCGACGAAGGAGCGGTAGCCGTCGACCGGGTCGGACCCGGCCTCCAGACTCCGTTCCAGCGCGGCCACTCCGGCGGAGCCGACGATCGCCGCGTCCGCACCGCTGCGGGCGACGGAGACGAGATCCTCGGCGGTGGACACCCCGAAGCCGACGGCTATCGGGGAGGCGGTGAGGTCGCGCAGGGCGGCGACGGACGGCGCCAGACCGGCGTGGCCGCCGTCGGGCGTTCCGGCGCCGCTGCGCCCGTAGCGCGCGACCAGGTAGAGGTATCCGGTGGCGTGGGCCGCCGCCTCGGCGACGGTGGCCGGTGCGCTGGCCGGGTAGCAGGTGGTGACCTCGGGCAGGCCCGCCGCGCGCAGCGCCTCGTGGTGGGCCGGCCGCAGCCGGGGCGGCAGACCGTGGGCCAGCAGGGCGTCGGCGCCGCTGTCCGCGACGGCGCGGGCGTAGTCGGCGGGCGCGGCGGTGCGCAGGCTGTGGCTCCAGTCGGCGAGCACCGCGATCCGCAGCCGCTTCAGCCCCGGCCGTACGGCGGCGACGAAGGCCAGGGTCTCGCGGAGCCCGACGCCCAGCGCCAGCGCCCGGTCGGCGGACCGGCGCACGACGGGCCCGTCGGTGGGCGAGTCGGGGAAGGGGACGGCCAGTTCGAGGCAGTCGACGCCCGACTCGTCCAGCAGCGCGACGAGGTCGCTGAGGACGGGCAGCGGCGGGTCGCCCGCGTTGAGGAAGACCGCCAGGCCCAGTTCCTCGCGGGCGCGGGCCTCGGCGAAGAAGTCAGCCGGCACGGTCCGCCCCCTTCCCCTTCAGCCGGTCCAGCAGGTCGAGCGCCGCCCCGTCGTCGAGCGCGGCGCCCGCCTCGGCTACCGCCTTCGCCCAGTCGTCGCGGTGGCCGGACGCCAGGGCGAGCGCGGCCGCGTTGAGCTGGAGGGTGGCGCGCAGCGGACCGCCCGCCCGGCCGGCGAGAACGGTGCGGAAGTGCTCGGCGGCGGCGTCCCGGGGGACGGGGGCGAGATCGTCGGGTGACCCGTCGGCGGGGACGAGGTCGCCGGCGCGGAGCGTCAGCGTGTCTCCGTCGGGGAGGTGGATCGTGTTGTCGCAGACGCTGAGGAGTTCGTCGGCGCCGAGCGGGTTGGTGACCAGCCAGGTCGCCGGGGCGCCCGGCCGGGACGCCACGGCCCGCAGGGAGGGCGGGATCCGGCCCCCGCTGACGCCGGTGACCTGGGCGGCCACCGGGACGGCCGCGAGGAACGGGCCCAAGGTGTTGAGGAACCGGCCGAACACCCGCATGGACGTCGGCACGGCCAGCAGGGCGAGCCGGGCCAGCTGCGCGGGGTAGACGAACGGCCCGGTGAAGGCGATGCCGTGGGCGTCCAGATGGCCGGACGCCTGGTCGAGGGAGGTGGCGAACGGGACGCCCAGCCGGTCCAGGAGGTCGACCGAACCGGTGCGCGCGGTGTGGGCGCGGGAGCCGGACTTGACGACCCGGACCCCGCAGGCGGCGGCGACCAGTGCGGCGGCCGTGGACAGGTTCACGGTGGGCGGACCGCCGCCGGTGCCCACCACGTTGACGGTGCCGGGCCAGGGCGTCGCGGGCCGCGCGGGACGCCGCCGGTCCAGCGCGTCGAGCAGGGCGAGCAGGCTGTCCTCCTCGGGCAGGGCCGCGGTGAGGGAGGCGAGGAGCGCCAGCGCGTCACCGCGGTCCAGCGCTCCGTCGGCCAGCGCCTGCCAGAGTGCGTCCCACTGCTCGGGGCCGGCCGGGGCGCGCCGGTCGACCATCGGGACGAGGGCCGGGTGCACGGCTCAGCCTCCCGTGGCGGCGGTGCTCCGGGAGCGCGCGATGTAGGCGTCGATGGCGTTGACGCTGCGGAAGTTCTCGGGGTCGAGGTCGGTGTCGCCGACCGCCAGCCGGAAGTGGTGCTCGACCCAGGCGATCAGCTTGAGGACGCCGAGGCTGTCGAGCGCGCCGTCGGCCAGAAGGTCCATGTCGGGAGGGAGTTGGGAGGGGGTGAGGTCGGGAAGGAACTCCCGGACGATGTACTCGCTGATCTGGTCGGCGTTGCTCACGGAGTGCTCCTTGGCGGTTCGCTCGTACGGGGTTCTCGGGTGGTGCGGGGCCGGCCGGCGGCTGCCGGGCGGTCCGCGGAGGGCGGTCGGGCCGGGTCAGGACGCGGTGGCGGCGGGTGCGGCCACGGTCCGCGCGATCGCGCGGCGGTCCACCTTTCCGGTGCTGGTACGCGGCAGGGGCTCGGTCACGGGGACGAGGAGTCCCGGTACCCAGCCGCGGGCCAGCCGGGCGGTGCAGTGCCTCTTGAGGTCGAGGCTGTTGGCGGTGGAGCCGTCCTTCAGCCGTACGACGGCGATCAGGCGGCGGCCCTCGACCGGGTCGGGGACGGTGGTCACCCCGGCCTCCAGCACCTCGGGGTGTTCCAGCAGCACCTGTTCGACCTCGCCGGTGTTGACGGCGACGCCCCGGATCTTGACCTGGTGGTCCAGTCGGCCGACGAGCCGGAGAGTGCCGTCGGCGTCCCTCTCGACCAGGTCGCCGGTGCGGAACCACCGGGTGCCCGGGCCGCCGTCCGCCGCCGGGTCCAGGACGAACTTCTCGGCGGCCCGGCGCGGATCGGCGTACCCGGTGCTCTGGAAGGGCGTGGAGACCTCCAGTTCGCCGCGTCCCGGTCCGCTCAGCGGCCGGCCCTCGGAGTTCCGCAGCCTCAGGCGTACGCCGGGGAGCGGGCGGCCCAGCGGCATCGGGGCGGACTGCGGGAGGCTCCGGTCGACCTCGTGGATCAGGCTGTCGTTGGTCTCGGTGCAGCCGTAGATGTTGTGCAGCCGGGCGCCGGGGGCGAGGTCCACGAGGTCGGCGAGCGCCTGATCGGGCATCACGTCGCCGGTGAACGCCGCGTGCCGGACGGCCTCCAGCGGGCCGCCGCCCTCCACGCGGGCCTGGGCGCCGACCAGGGCGTAGAAGAGCGGGACCGCCTGGACCACCTCGATGCGGTGGGTGCGCAGCAGGCGGAGCAGCCCCCGGCCGCTGGCCGCTGTCGCCGGGTCCACCAGAACCACCTGGCCGCCGTGGGCGAGGGTGGTCCAGACGTCCAGCAGGCAGAGGTCGAAGTTGAGCGGGGCGTAGTTGAGCACCGGGGTGGACTCGGCGATGCCGAAGGCGTCCGCGGCCCAGCCGGTGAAGGCCTCCACGGCCCGGTGCGGCAGCGGGACCGCCTTGGGGATGCCGGTGGAGCCGGAGGTGGTGAGGACGAGGGCGGTGCCCGGCGGCACCGCTCCCCCGCCGCGCTCCGGCTCCCTCGCCGTGACGGCGGGACCGGCGAGCGCGTACCGGCAGCCCGCCTCCGCCATCACCGCCGCGACGTGGTCGGGCGGCAGGGTGGGCGAGGGCAGCAGCGCGGGGCGGCCCGTGGCCAGGCAGGCCAGGACGGTGGCGACGGTGCCGGGCGACTTGTCGTCGAGCACGGCGACCGTGGCCCCGGCGGGGACGTGTTCGGCGAGCCGGGCGCGGGCGGCGGCGGTCGCGTCGGCCAGTTCCCGGTAGCTGGTGGGGCTGCCGTTCCACCACAGGGCGGGGGCGTCCGGGGTCTTGTCGGCCCAGCGGAGCACGGATTCGGCGGTCTCGCCGTGGTGGCCGGTCCGGGTCATCGGCCCGCTCCCGTCCCGGGGCCCAGCCGGAGCCAGCCGCCCTTGACGGCCGCGGCGCCCCCGGACCGTACGGTGAAGGCGACGGTGTCCCCGGTTGCGGCGGGTGTGAGGTCGAGGGTCGCCCCTTCGCCGGGCAGGACCGGGCGGGCGAAGCGCGCGCCGATCGCCCGGATCCGGTCGACGTCCCCGTCCGCGTACCGCTCGGCGGCCTCCTCCACGGCGAGTGCCACGAGGCTCATGCCGTGGGCGATGACATCGGTGAACCCGGCCGAGCGGGCGGCCTCCGGGTCGAGATGGACGGGGTTGAGGTCGCCGGCCGCGTGCCCGTAGTCGGCTATCCACTCCCGGTCGATCCCGAGGTCGCGGCCGACCGTGTCGCCCGGCGCCTCCTGACGCAGCGAGGCCGTGGGGACGAGCGTGCCGCGCGGTTCGGCGGCCCGGATGCCGGCGAGCAGGATGTGGGCGGTGAGCCGGGCCTGTTCGGCGCCGGTCGCCCGGTCGGTGAGCGTGGTGGTCAGGACGAGCCGGGTGCCCTTGGCTTCGACGCGTACGGCGTCCAGTGCGGCGGACGCGTCGAGCGGGGCGCCGGGGCGCGGCGGGTGGTGCAGCTCGATCTCCTGGGCGAGGTGGACCAGGGAGTACGGGCCGTGGCCGGCGGCGAGGTCGGCGACCGTGCGCTCGGCGAGCGGATGGGTGAGGACGAAGGCGGCGAGCGGCCCCGCCCCGGGCCGGACGGGTGCCGGGCGGTCCAGCGCCCGGCGGGTGACGGTGCGGTAGCGGCGGGCGGCGTCCGCGTCGAGGAGCGGTGCGGACGGGTCGAGCGCGGAAGCGGGCGGGGTCGTCATGCGGGGGCCACCACCAGACTGCTGTTGTGGCCGCCGAAGCCGAAGGAGTTGGTCAGCGCGGGGCCGGTGGGGACAGGCCGCGGGGTGCCGTGGACCACGTCGATCTCCATCTCGGGTTCCGTTCGTGTGTGGTTGGCGGTGGGCGGCACCGCACCGGCGTTCATCGACAGCACGGCGACCACGAGTTCGACGGCTCCGGCCGCTCCGATGAGGTGGCCCAGCACGCCCTTGCTGGCGGTGACCGGCGGGCCGTCCGGCCCGAACACCTTGGCCAGGGCGGTGGCTTCGGCGCGGTCGTTGTGCACGGTGGCGGTGCCGTGGGCGTTGACGTGGGCGATGTCCGAGGGGACGAGACCGGCGTCGGCGAGCGCGCCGGTCATGGCTTCGGCGGCGTACGCCCCGTCGGGGTGCGGGGCCGAGAGGTGGTGGGCGTCCGAGGTGGCGGCGTATCCGGCGACCAGGCCGTGTGCCCGGCCGCCCCGGGCGCGCACGTCGGCTGCCCGCTCCAGGACCACGAAGGCGGCGCCCTCGCCCATCACGAAGCCGTCCCTGCTCTCGTCGAACGGCCGGCACGCGGTGGCCGCTTCGGTGCGGAGGGAGGCGGCGTTGAGGTTGCCGAACCCGGCGAGGGTGATCGGTGTGAGGGTCGCCTCGCAGCCGCCCGCGATCACCACGTCGGCGCGGTGGTCGCGGAGCATGGCCGCGCCGATCCCGATGGCGTCGGCCCCGCTGGCGCAGGTGGTGGAGACGGTGAGCGCCGGTCCGTGCCAGCCCAGTTGGAGGGCGATCTGGGCGGCGGCCGCGTTCGGCATCGTCATCAGGGGCATCAGCGGGCGGACCCCGCCGGGGCCCTTCGCCGCGAAGTTGACGGACTCGGCGTCGCTGGTGGCGCGCCCGCCGACGGCGTTGCCGACGACGATGGCGCAGCGGGCGGCGGGCGCCTGCGGCAGCCCGGCGTCGGCGTGGGCGGCCAGCGCCGCGGCGAGCCCGTAGCGGGCGAAGGGGTCGAGCCGCCGGGCCGCCTTGCCGGCCAGCGCCTCCTGCCAGGGCAGGCCGTGGCCGGTGAGCTCGGGCACCCGGCAGCCGATCTTGATGCGGTGGCCGGTGGTGTCGAAGTGGGTGAGGTCGACCGCGAGGGACCGGCCCGCGGACACCGCGGTCCACAGTTCCTCGGTGGTGAGTCCGGCCGGGGTGACGGCGCCGATCCCGCTGATGGCGATGTCCGGCCGGGCGGAGCGTTCCGCTTCGGTGCGCATGGTCCGTGTGGTTCCTTCCCGTTCCGGTGACCGGCCGTCGGCCGTGGACGAGGTCGCCGCGCTCGCGTGGGTGCGCGGGCGGCGCGGGCGGTGTCAGCCCGTCAGCAGGCCGCACTCTCCGGCGGCCTTGAGGAACGCCTCGGCGGCGAGCTCCACGTCGGTGTCCGTGTGCCGTGCGGTGACGGCGATCCGCAGCCGGGCCAGGTCGCGCGGTACGGCGGGGGTGACCACGGGCAGTCCGATCACGCCCAGGCGACGGGCGGTGGTGGCCAGGTCGTAGGCCGACTCGTCGCTGCCCGCGATGAGCGGCACGACGGCGGTCTCGCTGTCGCCGGTCCGCATGCCGCCCGCGGTCACCAGCTCCCGGAACCGGGCTCCGTACCCCTGGATGAGGGCGACGCGCTCCGGTTCGGCGCGCAGCACGCGCAGCGCCTCCAGGGCGGCGCCGGCCGAGGCGGGCGCGAGGGCGGCGGAGAAGAGGAACGGCCGTGCGGCGTACCGGAGATGGCCGATCAGCTCGGACGATCCCGCGACCCAGCCGCCCATGGAGGGGATGGCCTTGGACAGGGTGCCGAGCTTGACGTCCACCCGTACCCGCCGGTCGAAGTGCTCCTCCACGCCCAGTCCGGTGCGGCCGATGACGCCGAGTGCGTGGGCCTCGTCGGCCATCAGGAGCGCCTCGTGGGCGTCGCAGACCTCGCGCAGCCGGGGCAGCGGCGCGATGTCGCCGTCCATGGAGTAGACGCTGTCGACGATGACCAGGCGGACTCCGCCGGGGGCGGCGGCCTCCATGCGGCGGGCCAGGTGCTCGGTGTCGTTGTGCCGGAACCGGACCACGGTCGCTCCGCTGAGGCGGCAGCCGTCCACGATGCTGGCGTGGGCGTACTTGTCGACGAAGACGGTGTCGCCGGGGCCGACCAGGGCTCCGATCGTGCCCACGTTGGCGGCGTAGCCGGAGCCGAAGACGATGGCGGACTCCCGCTCGGCGACGGTGGCGACCTCGGCCTCCAGCTCCTCGTGGAGCGGGATGGACCCGGCGAGGGCGCGTACTCCGTGGTTGCCGGTGCCGTAGCGGGCGGCGGCGGCCTGGGCGGCGGCGACCACGCGCTCGTCGCCGGCCAGCCCCAGGTAGCTGTAGCCGGACATCATCAGCAGGCGGCGGCCGTCGAGGTCGACGTAGGCGGTGTCGCGCTCGGCGGTGTAGGGGACGAAGCTGTTGCGGCGCTCGGGATCCGACTCCAGCGAGGCCACGCGCCGCCCCGTCGCCTCCAGTTTGTGCGCGATTCTCCCCCACGCTGCGGATGCCATCGGCCGTCCTCTCATTGGTGACTGCCATTGCACATAGGTGCAACGAATCTGATGCGTCTCGAATTCAACGGACCTCTCGCAATCGAGGCGCAACACGGGAGCAAGATCAAACAGTCATCGGAGGATTTGCCTGTGCCGGAGACTCTGATTCATCGGGCGTTAACTGATGCAACTTAATGGCGCAGTTGACACACACTCTTTTTGAACGAGAATGCTGTTTACTCAGCCGTGGAGAAGAATTGACCAAGCTCCTTCCGGATCACCGCAGCCCTCCCACGGGATCCTCACGTGCGCCACTCGGCCCACGGACCACACGCTGACGTCCACGCACGGAACCGCACGCACGCCAGACAGTCGACTTCCGTCATCCATGCCGCCGAGGAAGTCGCCGCAACCTCTTCTTGGGGGGATCGATCGTGCTCATCAGGCTTGTCGGCCTCGTCTCCATCGAACATGAATCCGAAGCCCCACGGGTACTGGCCAGCCATCAGGCACAGATCGCCCTGGCCCGGCTCTGCCTGGAACGTCCCTCCGGCATAGGCCGGGAGCAACTCGCCGACACCATATGGCCGGACGGCCTGCCCAGCACCTGGGCCTCGGCATTACGCAGTGTCGTCAGCCGCCTCAGAGCCTCCCTCTCGGAGGGGGCGAGCGCCGAGCCCGCGGTGATCGCACACGGCGGACGCTATCTGCTGCGACTGCCGGAGGAAGCCCAGGTGGACGTGGAGCGCGCGGAGCAGGCCGCGTTCACCGCCGCGGTCGCCCACCGCGAGGGCGACCACAGCACCGCGCAGCGGCTCGCGACCACCTCGGTGTCCTTGCTGCGGGGTCCCTTCCTCGCCTCCCACGAGGGCGAGTGGGTGGAGTCCGTCCGGCGTCACCTCAAGGATCTGCGGGTCTCGGCCCTGGAGACCGCGAGCAGTTCCTCGTCCGCTCTCGGCGACACCCACCACGCCCTGCGGTACGCCGCGGAGGCGGTGCGCCAGGCCCCGTTCCGGGAGAGCGCCTACCGCTGCCAGATGACCGCGCACCGGCTGGCCGGCAACCGGGCCGAAGCCCTGCGGATATACCAGCAGTTGCGCGTCGTCCTCGCCGAGGAGCTGGGCTGCGACCCCAGTCCGGAGAGCGAGGCCGCCTACCTCGGTCTGCTGGACCGGACCCGGCTGCCGGGGGCTTCGCTCCGGACCGAGTGGGAAACGATGTCAACACACCGGCTGAGCTGATCCCCGGCACGGCAGTGGGGAGGGACGCGAGAGCGCGTCCCTCCCCACTGCCGTGTACCGGATCACATGATGGAGACACCGCTGTCGATGCTGACCACCTGTCCGGTCATGCAGTCCTGGTCGAGGAAGAGGGAGACGCTGCGGGCTACCTCCTCGACCGTGACGAACCGCGGGACCGGCGCCTTGCGCGCCATGTCCGACACGATGCTCTCCGGCAGCTGATCCGTCATACCCGTGATCATGAACCCGGGTGACAGAGCGTTCACCGTGACCCCGCGCCGGCCGCACTCCGCCGCCAGCGCCCGGGTCATCCCCATGACACCCGCCTTGGAGGCCGAGTACGCGGTCTGCCCCGCCGTGGCGATGAAGCCCGACGGCGACACCACGTTGACGATCCGGCCCCAGCGCTGCCGCAGCATGAAGGGCAGCGCCACCCGGCTGGTGTGGAACGACCCCAGCAGGTTGGTACGGATGACCTCGTGCCAGTCGTCCGGGGACTGCATGGCCATCAGGGCGTCCTTGCGGACGGCGCCGTTGTTGACCACCACGTCGATCGGACCGAGCGCCGCCTCGACCTCCCGGTAGAGACGCTGGGTCTCCTCCCACGAGCCGACGTCCGCGCCGACGACGACCGAGTCGTTCGTCAGTTTCCCGCTCACCGCCCGGGCCTGGTCGGCCGAGCTGCGGTAGTGGACGGCCACCCGACAGCCCAGCGCGTCCAGTTCGACCGCCAGCGCCTGTCCGAGGCCGCCCGAGGCGCCGGTGACCAGGGCCACCGGCGCCTCGGGCCGCTTGCCCGCCTGCTTCGCTCCGCTCACGTGGCGCCTCCCCAGCGCATCAGGATCGATCCCCAGGTCATGCCCGCCCCGAACCCGGCGAGCAGGACCAGTTCCCCGGCCTTGATCCGGTCCGCCTCCAGGGCCTCGGTGAGGGCCAGCGGGATCGAGGCCGACGCGGTGTTGCCGTACCGGTCCAGGTTGGTGATCAGGGACTCCGGGCGCAGACCCGAGTGCTGCACCACGGAGTTGATGATGCGGATGTTCGCCTGGTGCGGGATGACGTGATCAACCTCCGCCGGAGCGATTTTCGCGCTCTCCAGCGTCTCGCGCACCGTCCGCACCGTGTACCGGACGGCGTTCAGGTAGATCTCGTTGCCCTTGATCTGGGCGAAGTGGAGCCCCTGCGCGACCGTTTCGGCGGTTGTGGGCATCCGACTTCCGCCCGCCGGCACCTTGAGCGCGTCCGCACACGATCCGTCCGCGCCCAGGTTCCAGGCCAGAACGGGATCTTCCGGGCCCGGCACGAGCACCACGGCGGCCGCTCCGTCACCGACGAGGATGGAGAGATCCCGGTCGGCGGGGTTGGCGGTCAGGGTGTGCGTGTCCGAGCCGATCAGCAGGATCGGCCGGCGGTCCATGCGCAGGAGGCCCATGGCCGCGACCAGCCCGTAGACGAAGCCCGCGCACTCGGAGTTGACGTCCATCGCCCCGCCGCCGATGCCCAGGTCATGGTGGACGAAGGCGGAGGTGGCGGGAGACGGCTGCTCGGGTGTGGCCGTGGCCACGATGAGATGGGCGATGTCGGCGCCGGTCAGCCCCGCCCTGGCCAGGGCCGCGCGTCCCGCGTCGACGGCCAGGGACGCGGTGGTCTGCCCCGGGTCGACGGCCCGCCGCTCATGGATGCCGCAGCGGCTGACGATCCAGTCCTCGTCGACCCCGAAGCGTCCGGCCAGTTCGGTGCTGGTGACGACCCGCTCGGGCAGGGCCTTGCCCCACCCCGCGATGGCGAATCCACTCATGTGCCCGCCTCAGGCCTCGGCCGGCTGCGGCGCCAGGTCGACCAGCTTCGCGTACACGTCCCGCATGGTCGTGCTGTCGTCCAGGTCCGCGAAGAGAGACTCGTCGGCGGGGATGTCGGGGTGCTCGTTCTGGAAGTTGTACAGCCACTCCATCAGGTCCAGCGAGTCCACCCCCGGGATGTGCCGGATCGGCGCGTCGGGCGTCACCTCGGTGGCTCCGGAGACGGCGGCGAGCTGCTCCGAGAGAACCTCGACAGTCGGCAGTGCCATGATTTGTTCCTCTCTCAACGCGACGTACGGTCGTGTCGGCATGCAAGCCGCTCCTCGCAATCGGACCGCAACAGAGCGGTCACACGCCGCTGTTGCGGACGGATTGCACAGGTCCGCTTGGCTCCCTCTCAGCACGGTTCAGGACCGGACAGCCGCAGGGCGCGCTCTGCGCCCGGTCGGCGCAAGCTGCGAGGAGAGGGCGAGGATGGCGACGATTGCCTCCCACACCGCGGAGCCGGAGGTGGACGCAGTCCGCCACCACTACGAGGTGGGAAACGAGTTCTACCGTCTGCTGCTGGGGCCCAGCATGATGTACAGCGGCGGCTACTGGCAGGAGGGCGAGGGCCTCACCGAGGCCCTGGACCTGGCCCAGGAGCGCAAGCTCGACGCGTTCGCCGAGCTGGCCGACGCGGCGGGCAAGGACCGGGTGCTGGACATCGGCTGCGGCTGGGGCACCCTGATGGACCGGCTGACGCGGAAGCACGGCGTACGCGAGGCGGTCGGCCTGACGCTGAGCCGTACCCAGGCCGACTTCATCGCGGGCCTGGACAACCCGGCCCTCACCACCCGGGTGGAGAGCTGGTCGGAGCACAGCGCCCCGGGCTCGTACGACGCGGCGTTCTGCGTCAACGCGCTGGAGCACTTCGTGCCGTCCAGCCTGTCGCCCAAGGAGCGCACCAAGCGCTACCGGTTCTTCTTCCAGCAGGTCCACGAGGCGCTGGTGCCGGACGGCCGGTTCGTCCTGCACACGATGACCGCCGAGGCCCAGCCGATCGGCCGGAAGATCCTGGCGGACCTCAAGTTCCTCCAGCGCTCCGAGTTCGCCGGCATGCACATCCCGCACCTGCACGAGCTGGCCGCCGCCGCCGAGGGCCTGTTCGAGGTGGTGGAACTGGTCAACGAGCGTGAGGCGTTCGCCCGGGCCTGCCGTGCCTGGCTGGTGCTGCTCGCCGAGCGGCGCGAGGAGGCCGTGGCGCTGGAGAGCGAGGAGGTGGTGGCCCGCTTCGAACGCTATCTGGACATCTTCGCGTACACGCTGGAGGACCGCTTCTTCAACAACTTCCGGCTGACGCTCGCCCGCAAGGGGTGACCGGGATGGCTCAGGCACCCCTGGACCCGGCCCGCGATCTGCGGGTGGCGGTGATCGGCAGCGGCTTCTCCGGGCTCGGCACCGCGATCCGGCTCATGCAGCAGGGCATCGACGACTTCCTCGTGTTCGAGCGGGCCGACGAGGTCGGTGGCACCTGGCGCGACAACACCTACCCGGGCTGCGCCTGTGACGTGATGTCGCACCTGTACTCGTTCTCGTTCGCGCCGAACCCGAACTGGAAGAGCACCTTCGGCAAGCAGCGCGAGCTCCTCGACTACCTGCGCGACTGTGCCGACCGGTTCGGGGTGCGCTCGCGCATCCGCTTCCGGCACGAGCTGACCGAGGCCCGCTGGGACGATCTGCGCAAGCGGTGGCTGATCTCCACCACGGGCGGCGACTACACCGCCCGGGTCCTGGTCACCGGCACCGGCTACCTCAGCGAGCCGGCCGTCCCCGACATCCCCGGTCTCTCCGAGTTCCAGGGCGAGGTGTTCCACTCCTCGCGGTGGCGGCACGACCTGGACCTCACCGGCCGCCGGGTCGCCGTCATCGGCACCGGCGCGTCCGCGATCCAGTTCGTCCCCGCCATCCAGCCGGAGGTCGGACAGCTCGACCTCTACCAGCGCACCCCGCCCTGGATCGGCCCGAAGAACGACAAGGCCAACAGCGCCCTCCAGACGAAGCTGCTGACCTCCGTCCCCGGCTACCAGCGCTTCCGCCGGAACTTCAACATGTGGGGCCGGGAGATCCTGGCCTTCGTGATGGCCCGTCCGGCCGTCGCCGGGAAGATGCAGAAGATGGCGTCCGACCACCTCAAGAAGAGCGTGCCGGACGAGTCGCTGCGGGCCCGGCTCACCCCGGACTACGTGCTGGCCTGCAAGCGGCTGCTCTTCTCGAACACGTACTACCCCGCGATCCAGCAGCCCAACGTGGAGCTGGTCACCGACGGCATCGCCAAGGTCACCGCGGACGCGGTGGTCACGGCCGACGGCCGGGAGCGCCCGGTGGACACCATCGTGCTCGGCACCGGGTTCGAGGCGGTGCGCCGCCCGATCGCCGAGCGTGTCTTCGGCCGGGACGGCACCGGCCTCAAGGACACCTGGAACGAGGGCATGAGCGCGCTGCGCGGTACGGGCGTGGCCGGGTTCCCGAACCTGTTCATGCTGCTCGGGCCGAACACCACCCTGGGCCACTCCTCGCAGGTGATCATGATCGAGGCGCAGATCGCCTATCTCCTCGACGCCCTGAAGACGATGGACGAGCGCGGTCTGGCCGCCGTGGAGCCGCTGCCCGAGGCCCAGCGCGCCTACAACGACAAGCTCGACCAGCGGCTGGACGGCACCGTCTGGAACGCCGGCAACTGCCGCAGCTGGTACCTCGACGAGCACGGGCGCAACCCGTCCATCTGGCCGACCTACACCTGGCGCTTCCGGCGGGCCACCAGCCGGTTCGACCCGGCCGAGCACCTGCTGAGCACCAGCGAGGACCTGCGGGCCACCGTGCCCGCCGCGTCCTGACCGCCGTACGCGTGACCGACGAGACATGGAGTCCCTCCCCGTGAACCTGCACACCCCTTCCCGAAGAGCAGTGCTCGGCACGGTCGGCGCCGCCGCCACGGTGATCGGCTGGAACGCCACCACCGGCAGCTGGGCGCACGCGGCCGACACGGCGCGCCGCCCCGGCGACCGCGTCGTGGCCGTACCGCCGCTGGACGGCACGCTCACCACGGACACCAGCCAGTTCGGCTCCTACAGCCACGACTTCGGCCGGCTGGTCAACGGCACCGTGCCCTGGGCGGTCCTGACGCCCGGCTCGGTCCAGGACATCGCCAAGATGATCGGCTACGCACGGTCCAACCGGCTGAAGCTCGCGGTCAACGGCCGCAGCGGCACCGGCGGCGACCTGGAGTCCCACTCCTGCTACGGCCAGGCCGCCGTGCCCGGGGGCATATCGGTCAACGCCCGCGGCATGGCGCGGATCCTGTCGACCGGCGGCGACTCCATCACCGTGGAGGCCGGGGCGACCTGGGCGGAGATCACCGACCACCTGCTGCCCCGCGGCCGCACCCTGCCCGCGCTGCCCGACTACCTGCCGCTCTCGGTGGGCGGAACGCTCAGCGTCGGCGGCATCGGCCTGACCATGGGCTCCGAGGGCCTCATCGCGGACACCGTGACCTCGATGACCGTGGTGACCGGGACCGGCGAGGTGGTCACCACCTCCAAGAACCGGCGATCCGACCTCTTCCGCGCCGCGCTGGCCGGCGGCGGTCAGGTCGGCGTCATCGTCAGCGTGACGCTGCGGACCGTGCCGGCCGCCGAACGGGCCACCGTCTTCAGCCTGTTCTACAGCGACGTCACGGCCTTCATGAAGGACTCGGAGATCCTGCTCGCCGACCGCCGCTTCCAGATGCAGGGCGGTGAGATGGTCCGCAAGCCGGACGACTCCGGCTGGCGCTACAAGATCGAGGCGGTCGCCACGTACTCCGGCGGGCGCGTCCCCGACCGGGCGCGGCTGCTGTCGGGCCTCAAGGACCTGCGCGCCGAGGCGCACATCGAGGACTTCGCGCTGCGCGACTACCTCTTCCGGCTGGACGGCTACGAGGCCTTCCTCAAGGAGGCGGGGCACTGGTTCGAGGCCAAGCCGTGGCTGAGCCTCTTCCTGCCGAGCTCCCAGGCCGCCCGCTTCCTGCGCCTGGTGGAGAGCCAGCTCACCACGGACAGCCTGGGCGCCGGGGTGCTGCTCACCTACCCGTACCCGACGTCCAAGGTCACCGTGCCGATGGCGGTGCAGCCGAAGGACCGGACCGGATACCTCTTCGACCTGCTGCGCTTCCCGAACCCGGGGACCAGCGACGCAGAGATCGCGCGGATGGTCAAGCAGAACCGCTGGCTGTACGACCGGGCCGTGGAGCTGGGCGCCAAGCGCTACCTCGTCGGGGCGGTGCCGGACCTGACCGCCGCGGACTGGCGGCGCCACTTCGGCAGCAGCTACGGGGCGCTGTGCGACGCGAAGCGCCGCTTCGACCCCGGCAACGTCCTCACCCCCGGCCAGGGCTTCTTCGGCTGACCGAGCACGGCCCCGGGCCGCTCCTGCGGGAGCGGCCCTTCCCGTTCATCCCCCAGGAGGAGGAGCAGTTGAAGAAGTACGAGCTGGTCGACGAGGCATTGCTCGCCGCCGGTCCGGACGCGGTCTGGGAGGCCCTGCTGGGCGAGCTCGCGGGCGACGCGCGGTGGTGGGTGCCGGACAACACCTTCGAGCCGGTGGACGGCTCCCCCGACCGGGTCGGCGCGCTGACCCGGATCACCGTCCACACCAAGGGCGTCGACAAGGGCGGCAAGAAGCTGCGGTTCACCGCGCGCACCACCGCCGTACAGCGGGCGGAGCGGCTGGCGCTGGAGTACGTGGAGGGGGCGTTCCGCGGTACCGCGGAGTTCACGCTCACCCCGCTGGCGGACGGCGGAACCCGGCTCGCGATGGCGTTCCGGGCCAGCCCGCAGGGCCAACTCGCCCTCCTGGCGAACCTGGTGGACGTCGGGGCGATGCACACCCGGGCCACCCGCGCGGCGTTCGGCCGGCTGAACCTGCTGCTCACCGCCGCCCCCTCGGCCGCGTCCGCCGCTCCGGCCGCCGGAGGGACACGGTGACCGCGCCCGACGCCGGTGAGGTCTTCCTCACCTCCGGGGACGGCGGGCGGATCGCGGTCTCCGTGCTGCGCCCGCTGGAGCGCGGAGGCGACGAGCGTCCCGTGGTCGTGCTGGCGCACGGCTGGGGCGGCAGCCGCCGGATCTGGAGCCTGGTGACCGACCGCCTGCTGCGCGGCGGCTTCCCGGTCGTCGCCTACGATCTGCGCGGCCACGGCGCGTCGACCGTCGGGTCGTCCGGGGTGAGCGCGGACGCGATGACGGCCGACCTGGCGACGGTCCTCTCGTACGCCGGTGACGCGCCGATCGTCGTCGGCCACTCCGGGGGCGGGTTCGCGGCGCTGTCGCTGGCGGCCGGGTCCGGGCCGGACGACGGCCCGGCGGGCCTGGTGCTGGTCGCCTCGGCCGCGCACGACCAGGACACGCCGGAGAAGGAGGCCGCCATGATGGAGGCCCCCCTCTTCTCCTGGGCGCTGCGGCGGCCCGCGCTCGGGCGGCTCCTGCTCGGCCAGATGACGGGTACGGCGCTGGATCCCCGGCTCCGCGAGGTGAACCGCCAGGTGTTCGCGGGGACCGCGCCGACGGTGCGCGGCGCCTGCTTCCGGTCCTCCCGGGGCATGGACCTGCGGGCGGCACAGGCCTCCGTGCGGGTTCCGGCCGCGGTCCTGGCCGGGGAGAAGGACAAGGTCATCCGGCCGGAGCTGGGGCGGGAGCTGGCCGCCGCGCTGCCGGACGCCACGTTCACCCTGCTGCCCGGTGCCGGACACGTCCTGCCGCTGGAGAGCCCGGACGCGGTGGTCGCGGCGGTGCTGCGGGTCCACGGGGCGTCGGCCGGCCGGTCCCGGAGCGACGGGGCCGTGAAACGGACGGGCTCCCGGTGACCGGTGGCCCACCGCGCTCCGCACCCCGGGGCCGGGTCCGGAAGGCCGCGCCCGGTGCGCGGGCTCGCGGGCACGGCCCCGGGGTGCTCCGGGCGGGCGGCAGGCCGTGATCGAGCGGGTCGTTCCGGAAGGAGTCGCACGGGCGGAGGCCTTCGACGACGCGTTGCCCGGCCTGCCCGATCCCCGGGAGCTGGCGTTGCTGCGCGGACGGCCCGAGGCGACCGTCCGGCGGTTCGCCGCCGCGCGGGCCTGCGCCCACCGCTGTCTGGACCGGCTCGGCGTCGTACCGGGCCCGTTGCTGCGTACGACGGAGGGCGGCCCGGCGTGGCCGGCCGGTGTCGTCGGGAGCATCACGCACTGCGCCGGGTACCGGGGCGCGGTGGCCGCGCGCGCCGAGGTGTGGGCGGCGCTCGGGGTGGACGCCGAACCGGCCCTGCCGCTGCCGACGGGGCTGCTGGGTCTGGTGGCGACGGACCCGGAGCGGCGCATGGTCGCCGAGCTGTCCCGGAGCAGCCCCGAAGTCCCCTGGGACCGGCTGCTGTTCAGCGCGAAGGAGTCGGTCTACAAGGCCTGGCACCCGGCCACGGGCCGCTGGATCGGGACGCTCGCCGTCGAGGTGGCGTTCACCTCCGACGGCCTGTTCACGGCCCGGGTGCGTCCGGAGCGTACGCAACCGCCCCCGGCGCGGCGGCGGCCCGCCGCGACCGGGAGGGGGGTGCCGCGGCCGGTGGGTGGCGCGTACCCCTATCCGGGCCGCTGGCACGTCGGGGGCGGACTACTGCTCACGGCCGTGGCCGTGCCGGGCTTCGCCGCCCGTCGGCCGGATGTCTCCCGGCCGGCGGCGCGGCTCAGCGTCTGAGCATCACCGTCCGGCCGTCGGAACCGGTGGCCGGGACCTGCTCCGAGCGTTTGCCCCGGCGGTACTCCTGCGGGCTGACGCCGCGCTCGCGTTTGAACGCGGCACTCAGCGCGAACGGCCCCGAATAGCCGACCTGTTCGGCGATCTTGGCGACCGAGAGATCCGGGTCGCGCAGCAGGTCGGAGGCGAGCGTGAGCCGCCATCCGGTCAGGTAGGACATCGGCGGCTCGCCGACCAGCTCGGTGAAGTGACGCGCCAGCTTCGCCCGGGACACCTCCACGGCGGAGGCGAGCGAGGCGACCGTCCACGGTTCGCTCGGCCGGTCGTGCAGCAGCACCAGCGCCCGGCCGACGACGGGGTCGCTCTGGGCCCGGAACCAGAGCGGCGCACCGGTGCCGGGCTCGGCCAGCCAGGAGCGCAGCACATTGATCAGCAGCAGGTCGAGCAGCCGGTCCAGGACCACCTCCTGGCCGATGTCCTCCTGGTCCATCTCGGCGGCCAGCATGCCGATCAGCGGCGTCCGGGCGGCCGATGCGGGCTGCACCAGCAGGGCCGGCAGGCTGGCGAGCAGCCGGCGGCCGACCTCGTTGGGCGCCTGGTAGGTGCCGCTCAGCATCACGGTGGAGCCGGAGCGGTGCGGCTCGCCCCAGGTCCGTACGCCCAGCGACATCGTCTCCGTGACGTCCTCACCGTCGGTGGTGCTGCACCGCTGTTCGGCGGCGACCGTGACGCCGGGCGGGGTGGCCGGGTCGTCGGCGAGGGTGTACGGCTCGGGGCCGCGCAGGACCGCGACGTCGCCGGCGGCCAGCTTGACCGGCTCGCCGCCTTCGCGGAGCACCCACGCCGACCCGTGCAGCAGGGTGACGAGCGACAGCGGGGCGCGGTCCTCGACCCGCAGTCCCCACGGGGGGTTGAACACGGATTTCAGCAGGAAGGCCCCCCGTGCCTTGGGGCTTCCCAGCAGGCCGCTGAACGCATCCACCACAGTCACCTCATACCGTTTCGCCATCGTGGTCCCGCGCGTGGGTGCGGACCCGGCCGCCGACCACCGCACGGAGCGGTCCGTGAAGCTCGGTCATGCCCCGGGCCTTCTGCCAACGGCCCGGAACCTGCGGCGGTTCCCGGCTCCCCGCTCGACACTTCCCGTCACCACGCGCGGGAAACCGCCCGCCGCCGGGCCGCGTCGCCGAGCAGGACGAGAGCCCCCAGGCAGGCGGCCGTACGGACGGCGTTCGCCGTCCGCCACGGCCGCTCGTAGGCGGTCCTGGCAGCCGTCGCGGCCGCCGACGCGGCCACCGGGGCGCCGCGGAGCCGGCGGTTCAGCGGCAGGTTGGCGCCGATCGTCACCGCGATGCTCAGGCCGTAGAGCACCGCGGCGGCTCCGGCGCGCCGGGCGGCCGCGCCCCGCTCCGCGCGCCGGAGCCGGCGGGCCGCGACACCGGTGGCCACGAACACTCCGAGAAAGAGCGCCCCGAAGGAGGCGCTGTCGTCGAGGGCGTCGTTGACCCGGCGCATCGCGCTCACAAACGCCTCGTCGTCTCGGCGCGCCAGCGCGGGCATCACACCGACGTCGAAGGCGAGATACAGACCGGCCATCAGACCGGTGCCGACGGTGGCCGCGAGGAGCGCGGGGTCGGGTCGGGTGGAGGTGGGGCTCATGATGTCTCTCCGGTCGTTCGGGTGGTGCGGGCCGCCGGCACCGGCGGGGGATCCGGGTCAGGTGGGTTCCAGCAGCCCGGTGACGGAGCGGCGGTAGCGCTTGGTGAGCAGCGTGCGGCCGATCAGCCGCACCGGCGCCGGCATCACCCCGTCCGGGTCGGGGAGTCCGTCCAGCAGCCAGGGCGGCAGGATCCGCTTGACGCCGAAGGGAGCAGCGGCCAGGACCCGGCGTTCCAGAGCGGTGAAGACGTCCGGCGGCACCCTGGCGAAGACCGGGAACGTCAGCTCCTCCTCCTCGTGCAGGTGCTGGTGGAGGACGGAGTCGAACATGCCGACGGGGCCGTCCAGCGCCTCGGCCCGGCCCGCCTCCAGGGCCCGGGTCACCCGGAGCATGGAGTCGTCGAGGGCCACGTGGTCCTGGACCATGAGGTGCGATCCGGCGGCGATCTCGGGGGCGTGCTCGATCAGACCCGGCCAGAGGATCTCGTCCTCGGTACGGTGGTGCCAGTCGACGATGTCCCGGAACTGCCGCCACCACTCCGCGACCGCCGGCAGGCCGCTCGATGTCAGCAGCGGTACCGCGGCGACCAGTCGGCGGGAGTCACGTCGCAGCGCGAGATGCGTCTGCGCGAATCCGCGGAGGTGGCGGGGCAGCGCGCCCACACCTCTGCCCTCCCACGCCGGCCCGTCCATCGCGTCCCTCTTTTCTTCGGGCGCTCCGGCGCTGCGCTGCCGGGCTCCCGACTTGTCGGTATGGGGCAACACACGGTCGCAGGGTGGTCCGCGGTCCGGTTTCCCGGTTCCGCGGACCACCGCTGCTCGTACGGGAGCGGTCAGGTGTTCCAGGCGCCGCCCGCGGCCGCCTCCTTGGCGTAGTCCGCGAAGTCCTTGGGCTCCCGCCCGAGCGCCTCGCGGACGCCGTGCACCACACTGGCGTTGCGGCCGTCGACGATCAGGGTGAAGAGGTCGGCGAACTCCTCCGGCTCGCCCAGCTCCCGCAGCGCCGCACGGTAGTCGTCGACGGTGACCGGGATGTAGGTGATGGTCCGGCCGGTGGCGGCCGACAGCTCGCGGACCACGTCGTGGAAGCTCAGCAGCCGCGGGCCGGACAGCTCGTACGTCTTGCCGATGTGGCGGTCGTCGGTGAGCGCGGCGACCGCGACGTCGGCGATGTCGTCGGCGTCCACGAAGGGCTCGACGGCGTCACCGGTCGGCAGCGCCAGCTCACCGGCGAGGACGGGGTCGAGGAAGAAGCTCTCGCTGAAGTTCTGGTTGAACCAGTTGCAGCGGACGACGGTCCAGTCGCAGCCGGACGCCTTGAGCGCGTCCTCGCTCGCGACCGCTCCTTCCTCGCCCCGGCCGGAGAGCAGCACGAGGCGCTTGACGCCCCGCTCCACCGCGACGGCGGCGAACCGTCCGATGGCTTCCTTGGCGCCGGGGAACGCCAGGTCCGGGTAGTACGTGACGTAGGCCGCGGAGACTCCGTCGAGAGCGGCCTGCCAGGTGTTCTCGTCCTCCCATACGAAGGGCGTCTCGCTGGAGCGCGAGCCGACCCGGGTCGGGCGGCCGAGCGCCTCCAGACGCTCGACGACGCGCCGCCCGGTCTTGCCGGTGCCGCCGATGACGAGGATGGGCGCTGTGTTCTGTCCGTGAGTGCTCATGACTCCATTAAAGTCTCCGGTGCGCAGACGGTGAATAGCTCACAGACTCAGTTTCATGCTTCATCGTCTCATCCTGGCGAAGCTTCACGTAGGTACTACATCGGCACTGCGGCCACCGGTGGCCGCTCAGCCGGTGACGGCCACGACGACCAGGCCGAAGGCCGCGGCCGCGAACAGGGTGCGCAGCGCGTGCAGGGCGGTCCACCGGCCCTCGAAGGCCGTACGGGCGCTCCGCTCGTCGCCCCGCCCCTTCGACGACTCCAGCGCGTTGTTCAGCGGGACGTTGCCGCCCGAGGTGATCAGATGCCCGACCAGGGCGCACCCGGCGGCGATGCCCATCAGGGTGGTGTCGCCGCCCGCCCGGCCGTCCGGCGCGACGAAGAACGAGGCCACGGGGAAGGCGAGCGATCCGAGGAACAGGAGCAGGAAGAGCGGGCCGGGAACCTTGCGGTTCACCGTCCGCATGACCAGGGTGAACGACGCGTCGTCCACTTCTTTGAGCGCGGGCATGACGCCCGACATGAAGGCGACCATGTATCCGGCGTACAGGCCGGTACAGGCGAGGGCGAGGATCTCCAGAACTTCCGGCATGGCGATCATCATCGTCGCCCAGGACGCTCCTTCGCAGGACATCTTTGAGACGAGCAGAAAACGCGCGGCCGATTCTCGGCCTGCCGGCGGCCCTCACCCCGGCCACCCTCCGTCGGGCGGAGGGTCAGGGGGTCGCCGCCGACACGACATAGACGACAGGGCTGGCCGGGTCGGTCATATTGACCGTGATGTTCAGCGTGGGGCGCGGCTTCTTGTTGCTGTGCGTGGTGCTGGCCCAGTACTCGCCCGGGCCGAAGGACCAGCCGGTGATCTTGATGTCGCGCTGGCTGATGTCGATCTCGCCCGGCTCCAGCGCCGCGCGCCCCGTGCCCACCCCGGTCAGGAAGCGGTCGAGGCCGGCGGAGGTCGTCCGGAACTTCGCGTACATCCGGCTGGCTTTCCAGTTGTTCGTCTCGTAGTACTGGACGCCCTGGCCGTTGCCGGGGATCGGGATCTCGAAGATCCGGCGCTGCATCTTGGAGGGCCAGCCCTCGCGGAGGCCCTGGGCGGCCGCCTCGGTCTCCTTGTCCTTGCCCGAGCGGCGGCTCTGGCCGGCCGAGATCAGCAGGTAGCCGGCCGGGATGCCGATCAGCAGCACGATGATCGTGGCGGTGATGAAGCGCCGCTTGAACACCCGCCGGCGGCCCTCGGGCGGTTTGCCCTCGCCGTCGCCCGGAGACTCCGACTGGTGCGGCACCACGGGGTGCTCGGCTGCGATCATGATCAGGTGGTCCCTTGGTGCTGGGGCGACGTGACGAGACGTACGGAAGGGTGGACGCCGGAAAGGGCGGTCGCGGTTCAGTCGGCGGTACGGGTGGACCGCGTGTTGCGGATGGTGCTCGCCGCCTGGTCGTAGATCTGGGCGTACCGCTCGTACCGCTCGACGCGCCGCCGGTTGGCCCGGCGGAATCGGCGGGCGACCAGCCGGGCCAGGTCCGCCGCGCCGACCATACCCGCCTCGGGGCCGAGCTGTGCCTTGGCGATCTTGGCCTCGGGGCGGTAGCCGCGGCCGGTGAGGTGGCGCTTGAAGGCGTCCCGGGCGGGGTTGATCAGGAGGTCGTCGGCGGCGCTGACACCGCCTCCGATGACGAAGCAGGAGGGGTCGAGCGCGGCGGCCAGATTGGCGATGCCGACGCCGAGCCACTGGCCGATGTCCTGGAGGAGCTCGATGCACATCGCATCGCCCTCGCGGGCCAGTTCGGTGATGAGCGGCCCGGTGATGTCGGGGATGTTTCCCTTGACCCGGTCCAGCAGATAGTGCGCGACCGGGGAGTCGGCGGCGGCCAGCTCCCTGGCCTCGCGGACCAGGGCGTTGCCGGAGCTGTACTGCTCCCAGCAGCCCCGGTTTCCGCACGGGCAGCGGTGGCCCGAGGGCACGACCTGCATGTGGCCGAACTCACCGGCCACCCCGTACTTGCCGCGCTTGACCTGGCCGTCCTCCAGGATCGCGCCGCCGATGCCCGTACCGAGGGTGATCATGACGAGATGGTCCTCGCCGCGGCCCGCGCCGAAACGCCATTCCGCCCAGGCGGCGGTGTTGGCGTCGTTGTCGACCATGACGGGGACGACGAGGCGGGAGGCGATGGCGTCGCGCAGGGGCTCGTCGCGCCAGGCGAGGTGCGGGGCGAACAGGACCTTGGAGCGGTCGGCGTCCACCCAGCCCGCCGCGCCGATGCCCACCGCGTGGACGTCGTGCCGGTCGGAGAGGTCCAGGACCAGCTCGACGATGGTGTCCTCGACGACCTTGGGGCTCTTGGACTTGTCGGGCGTCTCGGTCCGCAGCTGTTCCAGGATGTTGCCGTCGGCGTCGACGACACCCGCCATCACCTTCGTACCGCCGATGTCGATCCCGACCGTGGGGACCCGGGGCGCGGTGAGGTGCGAGCGGCGTTCCTTGGTGCCGACGGTCTTGAGGACGGTGGCGCGGGCGGAGCCGCGGTGTGCGAAGTCGCGGTACGTGCTCATCGTCCCTGCGGGGTCTGGGGGTCCGGGCCGTTGTCACGGCCGGCGGCGGACGGCGCCCGCCGCGCTCGATTCTGCCACTGCCGGGCCCCGGCGGCCGTCGGCCGGGGTCGGCCGCGCCGGGGCGGGTCGGCGGTCAGGAGCCTTCTTCGGTGGCGGCGGAGCTGCCCGGGAGGGTGGGCGTCGGGGTGCGTTCCAGCTCGTGGCTGAGCTCCTCCAGCTCACTGCCGCCCGCCATCTGCCGGGTCAGTTCGTCCAGCGTGACGTCGTCCTTGGTGTGGCTGCCGGACATCGCACCCCGCTTGAGCAGGACGAACCGGTCGCCGACGAGGTGGGCGTGGTGCGGGTTGTGCGTGATGAGGACCACGCCGAGACCGGCGTCGCGGGCGGCCGCCACGTACTTCAGGACCACGCCGGACTGCTTGACGCCGAGCGCGGCGGTGGGCTCGTCCAGGACCAGGACCTTGGCGCCGAAATAGACGGCGCGGGCGATGGCCACGCACTGCCGCTCGCCGCCGGACAGGGTGCCGATGGGCTGGTCGACGTCGCGCAGGTCGATGCCCATGCGGAGCAGTTCGGTACGGGTCGTCTCGCGCATCTTCCGGACGTCGAGGCGCTTGAAGGGGCCGGCGCCGAGCGTGGGCTCGGAGCCGAGGAAGAAGTTCCGCCAGACCGGCATCAGCGGGACGACGGCGAGGTCCTGGTAGACCGTGGCGATGCCCCGGTCCAGGGCGTCGCGCGGATTGGCGAGGGTGGTCTCCTCTCCGTCGATCAGGAAGCGTCCGGCGTCGTGCCGGTGCAGCCCCGCGATGATCTTGATGAGGGTGGACTTGCCGGCGCCGTTGTCGCCGAGGACGCAGGTGATCTCGCCCGCGTGGACCTCCAGCGAGACATGTTCCAGGGCCTTGATATTCCCGTAGAACTTGCTGACGTCGTCCAGCTCGACCAGCGGTCCGGCGGTCGCTTCCCCGGTCGTTCCCGCGGTCTCTTCAGGGGTGGCCGTCATGACGTCGCCTCCGCGCGCTTGCGCACCCACGCGTTGAGCAGGGTGGCCAGGAGCAGCATCGCTCCCAGGAAGAATTTGAACCAGTCCGGGTTCCACTCGGCGTACACGATGCCCTTGCTGGTCATGCCGAAGATGAAGGCGCCGACCGCCGAGCCGATCGCGGAGCCGTAGCCGCCGGTGATCAGGCAGCCGCCGATGACGGCCGCGATGATGTACGTCAGCTCGTTGCCGACGCCCTCGCCGGACTGGACGACGTCGTAGCTGAACAGCAGGTGCTGGCCGGAGATCCAGGCGGCGAAGGCGACGCCGAGGTAGAGCCCGATCTTGGTACGGATCACGGGCACGCCGACCGCTCGCGCGGCGTCGGCCTCGCCGCCGACCGCGAAGATCCAGTTGCCGAAGCGGGTACGGAGCAGGATCCAGGTGGCGATACCGACGAGCGCCGCCCACCACAGGATCGTCACCTTGTACTCGACGCCGCCGAGGGTGAGCGTCGAGGCGAACAGGGCCCGGGCGGACTCGAAGCCCTCCATGTCGCCGATCGCCTTGGTGGAGACCGTGCCGCTGATCAGCTTGGTGAAGCCGAGGTTCAGACCGGTCAGCATCAGGAAGGTGCCGAGCGTGATGATGAAGCTCGGCAGCTTGGTGCGGGTCAGCATGAAGCCGTTGAACGCGCCGATGGCGAGGGTGACCAGCAGCGAGACGAGGACGCCGACCCAGACGTTGGCCGTCATCTGGTAGCTGAACATCGAGGAGATCAGCGCGGAGCTGGTCACCAGGACCCCGGCGGAGAGGTCGAACTCGCCGCCGATCATCAGCAGCGCGACCGGGGCGGCCATGATGCCGAGGACCGAGGCCGCGTACAGCACGGTGCCGAAGCTGGAGGCCTGGAGGAAGCTGTCGGCGACGATCGCGAAGAACAGGAAGACGGCTGCCGCGCCGACGACCGAGCCGAGTTCGGGGCGGCCGAGCAGCTTGCGCAGCGGTGAGGTGCGCACGAGGCGCTCGTCCACCTTCGCCGGCGTCTCCGGCGCGGCGGTGGAGCCGCTCATCGGGTGCCCCGCTTGGTGTAGTCGGCCAGGGCGTCGGCGTCGTCCTTGGTGATGATCTGCGGGCCTGTGAGGACGGGCTGGCCGCCGCCGAGGACGTTGCGGTTGTAGCGGTAGAGCCAGAGCAGGTCGACGGCCTCGTAGCCCTGGAGGTAGGGCTGCTGGTCGACGGCGAAGCCGAGCTTGTCGGTCTGCAGGCCGCTGGCGACCTTGGCGTTGAGGTCGAAGGTGTCGACCTCGGCCTTGCTGCCCGCCGTCTGCTTGGCCTGGACGGCGGCGTCGGCGAAGGGGGCGCCGAGGGTGACGACCGCGTCGATGCTCTTGTCGGACTGGAGCTTGGCCTCGATGGACGCGGTGACGTCGGGCATGTTGGTGCCGTCGACGTACAGGTTCTGCATCGTGCCGTCGAAGGTCTTCTTCGCTCCGGCGCAGCGCTGCTCGTGGCCCACGTTGCCCTGCTCGTGCAGGACGCAGAGCGCCTTCTTGCGGCCCCGCTCGTTCAGCTCGTCGCCGACGGCCTCACCGGCGATGGTCTCGTCCTGGCCGATGTGGGTGAGCGCCCCGAACTCCTTGGACTCGGCGGAGCCGGAGTTCACGGTGACGACCGGGATGCCCGCCTTGACGGCCTTGGCGACCACGGCCTTCATGGCGTCCGGCTTGGCCAGCGAGACGATCAGCCCGTCGACCTTCTTGTCGATCGCGGTCTGGACGAGCTGGGCCTGCTGGTTGGCCTCGTCGTTGTGCGAGTAGAGGAAGTTGATGTTGTCCTTCAGGGCCGCCTGCTCGGCGCCCTTCTGGACGATGTCCCAGAACGTGTCGCCGTCGCCCGAGTGGGTGACCATGGCGAAGGTCCAGCGCGGTGTGTTCACCGCGGCCCGTCCCTCGGCGGCCGCGGCCGCGCGTTCTTCCGCCCGCTTGCCGCCGGTGCTGCTGCATCCCGCGAGGGAGGCGCCCAGCACCACTGCCAGCACGGCGCCCATCGCGCGTACCCCTGTCCGAACCCTTGCCACGACGCCGTGCCCTTCTACTGCTGCTCGCTGTGCGCTTGACCGGGCCGCGGAGTGTACGGCCCCGCCCCGACCGCCCAAGTATCCCCGAGCCCTGCCCGGGGGCCTTGCGCGGGTGGGCCGAGGACACAGGAGCCTGGGGCACGGGACCCGGCGGGCGCAACCCGTGTGCGACACGTTTCCGCCCCACCCCACCTTGGGACCGCCCTCGACCAAGCCCGCCCGACGCTTGAGGGGGCCCGCACCCACCAAGCCCGTCCGGCGCTTGAGGACGGAACCCTCGGGTGGGTGGGCCCGCGCCTTCCCAGCCCGTCCGGCGCTTGAGGACGGAACCCTCGGGTGGGTGGGCCCGCGGACCACAGGTGCCCTGGGCACAGGAACCTCACGAGTGCGGCCGACACCACCGCAACGGTTCCGTCCTCAAACGCCGGACGGGCTGGATTAGGCGGCCAGGAACGGACTGGGGAGCACGCCGGACGGGCTGGAGTGGGCGGGGCGGCTGCCTATGGGCGTACCAGGAGTTGGAACTCGAAGGCGTAGCGGTCCGCCCGGTAGACGTGGGAGCCGAACTCGACCACCCGGCCCCCGTCGTCGTACGTCGTACGCTCCATCGTGAGCAGCGGCGCCCCCACCGGCTCCCCCAGCACCCGCGCCTGCCCCTCGTCCGCGGCGCAGGCGCCCACCGACTGGCGGGCGCTGTGCAGCGTGATGCCCGCGGCCCGCATCAGCCGGTAGAGGCCGGTGGCCTCCAGCTCCTCGGTGGGCAGCGGCAGCAGCCCCAGCGGCAGGTGGTTGCGCAGCAGGGCCACCGGTTCGCCGTGCGCGCTGCGCAGCCGCTCCACGAGGTGGACCTCGCCGCCCTCGGCGACCCCGAGCGCCGCCGCGACCTCCGCGGTGGCCGGTTCCACCGTGTTGCGCAGGACGCCGGTGGCGGGGCGCTGGCCGGCCGCCTCCAGGTCGTCGTAGAGCGAGCTGAGCTCCAGCGGGCGGCGGACCTTGCTGTGCACGACCTGGGTGCCGACGCCCCGGCGGCGCACCATCAGGCCCTTGTCGACGAGTGACTGGATGGCCTGGCGGACGGTCGGCCGGGACAGGCCGAGGCGCGCGGCGAGGTCGATCTCGTTCCCGAGCAGCGCGCCGGGGGCCAGTCGGCCCTGTTCCACGGCGGCCTCCAGCTGCTGTGCCAGCTGGAAGTAGAGCGGCACCGGGCTGGTGCGGTCCACGCTCAGCGGCAGCGGCCGGTCGGTTCCATGTGCGGTCACGGGGCGAGCGTAGTTCGCTTGTCCGGACATAGCCATGGCATGTCGTTTGTCAGGACAAACGCTTGACATGACGACCGGGCGAAGCCACCTTGGGGCCCATGCGCATCGGACTGATCGGAACGGGACGGATCGGCACCTTCCACGCGGAGGTGCTGAGCCGTCACCCCGCCGTGGACACCCTGCTGCTGGCAGACGCGGATCCGGAGCGGGCCGCCGCCTCGGCCCTGCGGACCGGCGGGACGGCCGTCGCCGTGGACGACCTGTTCACCGGGGCGGGCGGGGCCCGGGGCCTGCCCGACGCCGTGGTGATCTGCTCGGCCACCTCGGCGCACGCCGGACTCATCGCCCGGGCCGCCCGCGCCGGACTGCCCGTCTTCTGCGAGAAGCCGATCGCCCTGGACCTGCCCGGCACCCTGGCCGCGCTCGCGGAGGTCGAGGCGGCGGGCAGCGTCCTCCAGCTCGGCTTCATGCGGCGCTTCGACGCCGGGTACGGCGCGGCCAGGGCCGCCGTACGGGAGGGCAGGCTCGGCCGGCTGCACACCGTGCGGGCGGTCACCTCCGACCCCGCCCCGCCGCCCGCCGCCTACCTGCCGCTCTCCGGCGGGCTGTACCGCGACTGTCTGGTCCATGACTTCGACATCCTGCGCTGGGTCACGGGGAGCGAGGTGGCCGAGGTGTACGCCACCGGCTCGGACGCCGGACCCGCGATGTTCCGGGCGGCCGGGGACGTGGACACGGCCGCAGCCCTGCTCACCCTCGACGACGGGACGCTCGCCACCGCCACCGCGACCCGGTGCAACGGCGCCGGGTACGACGTACGGATGGAGCTGGCCGGCGAGCTGGACCAGATCGCCGTCGGCCTGGACGACCGTACGCCGCTGACCTCGGCCGAGCCCGAAGGCCCCGGAGCCCCGGCGAAGCCCTGGCCGGGGTTCCTGGAGCGGTTCGCCCCGGCGTACGAGGCGGAGCTGGACGCGTTTGTGCGCGTGGCCCGCGGTGAGCTGGCCAATCCGTGCGACGGGCGGGAGGCCCTGCACGCGCTGCGGATCGCCGAGGCGTGCGAGGTGTCCCGCCGCGAACGCCGGCCGGTGGCGATGACCGAGATCCCCGGCGGCTGAGGCCGGGCGAGCCCGGCGCTACCAGGCGACCGGAAGGCTCAGCGGCCCCCGCATCAGCATTCCGGTGCGCCAGGCGAGGGTCGCCGGGTCGGCGGTCAGCCGCAGGTCCGGGCAGCGCTCCAGCAGCGACCGGATGGCGATCCTGGCCTCGATGCGGGCCAGCGGCGCGCCCAGGCAGTAGTGGATGCCGTGCCCGAAGGCGATATGGCCCCGGGCGTCGCGGGTGATGTCGAAGCGGGACCCGTCGGGGTAGCGGGCGGGGTCGCGGTTGGCGTCCGACATCGCGACGAGGACCAGTTCGCCGCCGCCGGGGATCACCGTCCCGCCGACCTCGATCGGATCGGTCGTGAAGCGGTACGTGGGGGTCTCCACGGGCCCCTCGAAGCGCAGGATCTCCTCGACCGCGTTGTCGGTCAAGGAGAAGTCCGCGCGCAGGGCGGCCAGTTCGCCGGGGTGGGCGAGGAGGTTGTGCACGCCGTTGGTGATGAGGTTGACGGTGGTCTCGTGACCGGCGACCAGCAACAGCCAGGCCATGCCGATCAGTTCCTCGCCGGACAGCCGGTCGCCGTCCTCGTCGGCGGTGTGGATCAGCGCGCTCAGCAGATCGTCGCCCGGCTTCTCGCGTTTGTCGTCCAGCAGCCCGGCGATGTACGCGGTCATCGCCTGTGTGGAGGAGGCGCGCAGGGACGCGTCGAGGGAGGAGACCGCCTGGCCGGACCAGGTGCGGAAGTCCTCGCGGTCCAGGAACGGCACGCCGAGCAGTTCGCAGATCACCGACATCGGCAGCGGGAAGGACAGCGCCTCGACCAGGTCCGCCGTACGGTCCGGGGCGGCGAGCATCGCGTCCAGCAGCCCGTCGGTCATCTCCTGCACCCGTGGGGCCAGTCGCTCCATCCGGCGCGGGGTGAACTCGCGGGCGACCAGCTTGCGCAGCCGGGTGTGGTCGGGGGCGTCGGAGCCGAGCATCGAGGAGCCCGCGGACACCTTGCTGACCCCGAGCGCGGGCGAGGCCCGGCTCCAGTGCTTGGAGAGCCGCTGGTCGGCGAGGAGGGCGCGGCCCGCCTCGTATCCGACGACGAGCCAGGCGTCCGCGCCCTCGGGGATCCGCACCCGGTGGACCGGTCCCTTCTCCCGCAGGGCGGCGTAGGCCGGGTAGGGGTCACGGGTGAACTGCTCGCCGAGCGCGGCGAGATCGACCAGGGGTGGAGTGGTCAACGCGTTTCCCTTCGGGAGGAGGTGACGGATGAGGCCGCGGCGCACCTCACCAGCGCACCGGGAGCCCTCGCACCCCGCGCATCAGCAGGCCGGGCAGCCAGTCCAGCTCACCGCCGGACGGGTCGCGGGCGAGGTCCGGGCAGCGCTCCAGCAGGGCGCCGATCGCGATGCGGGCCTCCATCCGGGCGAGCGGCGCGCCCAGGCAGTAGTGGATGCCGTGCCCGAAGCCCAGGTGCCCCTGGGGCTCGCGGCGGATGTCGAAGGTGTCCGGGTCGGGGAAGCGGCCGGGGTCGCGGTCGGCGGAGGCCAGCGCGACGAGCACCGCCTGGTCGCGCGGGATCACCGTGTCGCCGACGGTCACCGGCTCCCGGGTGAAGCGGAAGGTGGCGGTCTCCACCGGTCCGTCGTAGCGCAGCATCTCCTCCACTGCGTTGTCGAGCAGCCCCGGGTCGGCGCGCAGCAGGGCGAGTTGCTCGGGGTGGTCGAGCAGAGCCCGGACCCCGTTGGCGATCAGATTGACGGTGGTCTCGTGACCGGCGACCAGCAGCACGAAGGCCATGCCGACGAGTTCGGCGGAGGAGAGGCTGTCGCCGCCCTCGTCCCGGGCCCGGATCAGCGCGCTCAGCAGATCCTCGCCCGGCGAGCAGCGCTTGTCCTCGATGAGGTCGACGAGATAGGCGTTCATCGCCCCGACCGGGTCGGCCTCCCGCTGCTCCGGGGTGGGCGTGACGATGCCGTTCGAGAGTGCCCGGAAGGTGTCCCGGTCGATGTCCGGGACGCCGAGGAGTTCGCAGATGACGGTCATCGGCAGCGGGAAGGCGAGCGCGTCCACCAGATCCGCGGAGCCCCGGGGCACCATCGCGTCGAGGAGCTGTGCGGTGACCTCGGTGATGCGCGGGCGCAGCGCCTCGATGCGCCGGGGGGTGAACTCGCGGACGACGAGCCGGCGCAGCCGGGTGTGGTGCGGGGCGTCCAGCTCCAGCATGTTGGCGCTGAGCATGGCATCGGACTCGGTCCACCGCCCGCTGGTCCGCCAGTCCTTGCCGAACCGCTGGTCGGCGAGGGCGGCACGGGCCTCCTCGTATCCGACGATCAGCCAGATGCGCTCCATCTCCTCGGTGCGCACGGTGTGCACCGGTCCTTCGGCGCGCAGCTTCGCGTAGTACGGATAGGGGTCGACGGTGAAGTCGGGAAGGTTCCGCAGATCGAGCACAGCCATCGTGGTCAGCCCCTCATCCGTTCCGGTCCGTTCCGGTCCGCCGCACTCCGTCAGCCTAGGCCGCCGCCGCTCTCCTCGTCCGTGTCGAGGAGTCCCGCATCGTGGACCAACAGGGCGATCTGTACCCGGTTGTTGAGTTCGAGTTTGGCGAGAATCCGTGAGACATGGGTCTTGACGGTCGCGACGCTGAGGTAGAGGGAGGCCGCGATCTCCGCGTTGGATCCGCCGCGTCCGACAGCGACGGCGACGGCCTTCTCCCGCTCGGCGAGCTGGTCGAAACGCCTGCGTGCGCGGTCGGTACGGGCGCTGCGGTCATCGGGTCCGCCGCCCGCGGCACGGGCCATCAACTGACGGGTGACGGCGGGCGAGAGCACCGGATCCCCGGCGGCGACCCGGCGCACCGAATCGACGATCCGGGCGGGCGGGGTGTCTTTCAGGACGAATCCGGCCGCCCCGGCCCGGATGGCCCGGAGCACCTGTTCGTCCGCGTGGAAGGTGGTGAGGACGACGACTTCGGGGGCCCCGGGCCGGCGGCGCAGTCGCTCGGTCGCGGTGAGTCCGTCCATCACCGGCATCCGGATGTCCATCAGGACCACGTCGGGGCGCAGTCGCTCGACGAGCTCCTCGACCTCGACGCCGTCCGCGCCCTCCCCCACGATGTCGATGGCCTCGTCGCCGCCGAGCATCAGGGTCAGCCCGGCCCGGACCAGCGGGTCGTCGTCGACGATCAGCAGCCGGACGGGCGGGCCGGGCGGGGGTGCAGGGGACGCCGGGGGTGTCGGGGACGCCGGGGTGTTCATGACGGCCACCGTAACCAGCCGGGGCGCGCGGCCCACGGGGCGGGCGTCCGGGCGGACGTCACGGCAGCGGGCGCCCCGGTCGGCATCACGGCTGCGGGCGTCCGGCCCGGCGTCACGGCCGCGGGCCTCACGCGGCGGGCCACGGCAGCCGGGCCCGGACCGCGAAGCCGCCGTCCTTCGTCGGGCCGTGCTCCAGCGCGCCGCCGGCCAGCGTGGCGCGTTCGGTGAGGCCGATGAGCCCCTGGCCGGAGCCGGGGACCCGTTCGAAGGGTTCGACGGGGGCGGGGTTCTCCACCTCGACGGTGAGGCCCTCGCCGGGGCCGCCCGTCACGGTGAGGCGGACCTCGGCGCCGGGCGCGTGCTTACGGGCGTTGGTCAGGCACTCCTGCACGATCCGGTAGACCGTGCGGCCGGTGGCGGCGGGGGCCTGCTGGGGGTCGGCGACCCGGTTGTCGACGGTGACCTGCATGCCCGCGAGCCGGGACTCGGCGACGAGGGTGTCCAGCGTGGCGAGGGTGGGCTGCGGCCGGTCGCCCTCGTCGGTGTCGCCGGGCCCGCGCAGGACGCCGATGATCTCGCGGAGGTCCTGAAGGGCCTCGTGGGCGCTGTCCCGGATGACGCCGGCGGCCCGGCCCACCTCGGCGGCGGGGGCGTCGGGCCGGAATTCGAGGGCCCCGGCGTGCACGCTGAGGAGGGTCAGCCGGTGGGCCAGGACGTCGTGCATCTCGCGGGCGATGGCCTCCCGGGCCAGCCGCTGGGCCTGCTCGGCGCGCAGCTCCGCCTCGGCCTCGGCGCGACGGGCCCGTTCCCGGAGGGTGACGACGAGCTGGCGCCGGGAGCGTACGACCATGCCCCAGCTGAGCACCAGCAGCACCAGCAGGGCCCCGATGATGGTCGAGGCGACGTAGGAGGTCGCCGGGTCGGGGCGCAGGAAGGGCTGGAGGGGTGTGACGGCCAGGGCGACCGCGCCGACGATCGCCACGGGCTTGAAGGGCCGGTGGACGGCCAGACTGAAGAGGGCCACCATCAGCGCGCCCGCCGCCACGGGTTCGATGATGCAGACGACGGTCAGCACGGCGGCGAGCGCGACGGGCCAGCGCCGCCGGACCCAGAGCGCGCAGCAGGCCGCGGCCCCGATCACCGAGTCCACGACCACGACGACGTCCGCCGTGGTGTCGTCCGCCTCGATCGCGGCGAGGACCAGCAGGCCGACCCCCGCGGCGCAGAGGAAGGCCGTGATGTCGACGACCCAGTCCCGTACGGTCCGCCGCGTCCGGGCCCGGTCGTCGGGCAGCCCGGGATCGGCCATCGCCGACGGGAGCAGCCAGCGGTACTCGGTGCGCGTCATATCGACAAAGTTACGCAGCACCCCGCCGCGGAGGGGCGTCACGGGGCCAGGCGGCTACCAAAGTCGCACGGTCCGCTACTTTCGGCGCGGCGGACGGGACCGGTGGCCGACGCGGCGGGCCCGGGCCGGGCGGGAGGCTCGGGCCATGAAGAAAATCGTCGAGACGGTCGGGTTCCTCGTCTTCGCCCAGGGTGTGGGCGGGCTGCTGTACGAGTGGACGGGCTGGTTCCGGCTGTGGACGGTGGTGCGGCACATCGACTTCCTCAGCGACCGCATGCTGTTCGTCAACATCGTGCTGGTCGTGACGGGAGTGGCCGTGATGATCGCCGCGGACTCGATCAAGAGCTGACGGCACGATCACGACCTGATCACACCCCGGCGCGCTCCCGGTCCGCGTCCCGCCTGCCCCACGCGGTGCCCGCCAGGACGAGGACCGCACCGGCCGCCCCGAGCAGCCCGAGCCGTTCCCCACCGAGGCTGATGCCGACCGCGGCGGCCCACAGCGGTTCCGTACCGAGCAGCAGGCTGACCCGGGACGGCGAGGTGCGGCGTACGGACCACATCTGGACGAAGAACGCGAACAGCGTGCAGAACACCGAGAGGAAGACCAGCCCCGCCCACTCCCGGGCGCCGAAGTCCGCCGCCGCGCTCCACGGCGAGGCGCCGGTGCCCGGGACGGCGGCGAGGACGGCGAAGACGGCGACCGCGCTGCCGAGCTGAACGGTGGTCAGGGAGAGCGAGTCGGCGTTCCGGACCGCCTTGATCCGGGCCATCGCCAGCACATGGACGGTCCGGGCGAGGGCGGCGAGCAGCATCAGCAGATCGCCGGCCGATGGGCTGGTGAACCCGCCGCCCTGGGTCAGCAGGACCACCCCGGTGACGGAGAGCCCGGCCGCGGCGACGAACCCGGCCGACGGGCGCACCCGGGTCACGGCGGCCTCGGCCAGCGGCGTGAAGATCATGGTGAGGCTGATGATCAGCCCGGCGTTGGTGGCGGAGGTGTGCACCACCCCGTACGTCTCCAGCAGGAAGATCCCGCTCAGCACCAGGCCCAGCAGCCCGGCACCCCGCCACTGCGCACCGGTCAGCGCCCGCAGCTTGCGCCATCCGAGCGCCACGAGCACCGGCAGCACGATCGCGAACCGCAGGACGAGCACGGCGATGACGGTGTGGGTGGTGGTGATGCCCTTGGCCGCGAGGTAGCTGGCGCCCCAGACGACGGCGACCGCCAGCACGGGCAGATCGGTGGCCCAGGCGCGGCGCGGGGGTGCGACGGCGGGCACGGTGACAGCGGACACCTGGTTCTCCTGGGGCTCCACGGAGGTGATGTGGAGACCTCACCGGCTCGCACGCGGAACGATCACGCTACCCGCCGGGCTCCCGGGAAGGGAACACCTGTCTCAACGGTCGGATCGCTCCCGGCCGTCGGCGGGCATCGGCCGTGGTCAGAGGCGGTCCGGCCGTTCCGGCGGGCGACGGAGGGTCCGGCGACCCGCGCCACCGCTCCCTAGACTGACGCCTCGATAACTCTGAGACACGGAGTGGTCACATGGCGTCGGTAAGAGCGGACGGACGGGTCGAGCGGGGGAACCAGACCCGGCAGCTGATTCTGGGGCGGGCGGTGCAGATCGCCTCGGTCGAAGGACTGGAGGGCCTGTCGCTGGGGCGGCTGGCCACCGAGCTGGGGCTGAGCAAGAGCGGTGTGTTCGCGCTCTTCGGCTCGAAGGAGGGGCTTCAGCTGGCGACCGTACGGGGGGCGGTGGCCGTCTATGTCGACCATGTGCTGCGCCCGACCCGGTCGGTGCCCCCGGGGCTGGGGCGGGTCTGGCGGATGTGCGAGGCGTGGATCGCGTACTCCCGCGAGCGGGTGTTCCGGGGCGGCTGCTTCTTCTACGCCGCCACCGCGGAGTTCGACGCCCGCAGCGGCCGGGTCCACGACGCCCTGGCGTCCGCGCAGACGGGCTGGGTCACCTTCGTGGAGGAGACGATCGAGGAGGCCAGGTCCACCGGGGAGCTGCACGGGGACACCGACGTGTGCCAGCTGGCGTTCGAGGTGATCGCCCTGCTGGAGCTGGCCAACGCCGAGTCGGTGCTCCAGAACAACAACCTCGGCTACGACAAGGCGGCCCGCGCCATTCTGGTCCGTCTGCGGGCGGCGGCGACGGACCCCGCGCTGCTGCCGTTACGGTAGGCGGCCCCGGGCTGCCGTGGGTGTCCGATAGCCGCCGGTGCGCGGGCCCCGGCGCGCGTTTGCTGGGGGATGCCGTCGGAGCGACGGCATCCCCGTCAGCGAGGAACAGCCATGTCCAGCACCGCCTCCCGTGTTTCTTCCAGCAGCTCTTCCGCACCTCTGTCCGGCACCGCTCCCGCCGCCGTTCCCACCGGCCTTCCGCGGCGGGCCGCCCTGGTCACCGGGGGCAGCCGGGGCATCGGGGCCGCGATCGCGCTGCGGCTCGCCCAGGACGGCGTGGACGTCGCCGTCACCTACGTCCAGGACGAGGCGGCGGCCCGGGCGGTCGTCGCGAAGATCGAGGGCTTCGGCCGCCGGGGCGTCGCCCTGCGCTGCGACGCGGCGGACGCCGACGCGGCCGCCGACGCCGTGCACCGGGCGGCGGACGCGCTCGGCCGGCTCGACATCCTGGTCAACAACGCGGGCATCGGCGTCCTCGGCCCGATCGCCACGCTCGCCGGTCCTGACGTGGACCGGACGCTGACGGTGAACGTACGGGCGGCCTTCCTCGCCTGCCGGGCGGCGGCGGAACGGCTGGCCGACGGCGGCCGCGTCATCTCCGTGGGCTCCGCCCTGAGCCGGTACGCGGGCGGGCCCGGCTCCACCCTCTACGGGCTCAGCAAGTCCGCCCTGACCGGGCTGACCAAGCCGCTCGCCAGGGAGCTGGGGCCGCGCGGCATCACGGTGAACGTGATTCAGCCGGGGGCCGTGGACACCGATCTCAACCCGGCCGACGGGCCGTTGGCCGAGGGCCAGCGCGCGGCGAACGCGCTGGGCCGCTTCGGCACGACGGAGGAGATCGCCTCGCTCGTCGCCTACCTCGTGAGCGCCGAGGCGGGCTTCATCACGGGCACGGAGCTCGTCGTGGACGGCGGCCACGCGGCCTGAGCACCGCCGCCGCCCGGGCGTGCGCCGGGGCGCTCTCCCCCGGCGGCCCTGTCCGGCTGCCCCGTACCGGCCGCGCCCCTACGCTGGCCGGGACGGGGCAGCGACGGGAAGGACAGGACCAGCACATGTCCGGCACACCGGTTCACACGCTCAACGACGGCACACGGCTCCCGGCGGTGGGGCTCGGCACCTATCCGCTGGACGACGCGGCGGCCGAGGAGGCCGTCGCCGGGGCCCTGGGGCTGGGCTACCGGCTGGTCGACACGGCCCTCAACTACGGCAACGAGACCGGCACCGGCCGGGGCATCGCCCGCAGCGGCGTGCCCCGCGAGGAGATCGTCGTCACCACGAAGGTGCCCGGCCGGCACCAGGGGTACGAGGAGACGCTCGCCTCGTTCGAGGAGTCACGGGCCCGGCTGGGCCTGGAGTACGTCGACCTGTATCTGATCCACTGGCCGCTCCCCCGCGTCGACAGGTACGTGGACACCTGGAAGGCGATGATCCGGCTCCGCGAGGACGGTCTGGTCCGCTCGATCGGCGTCTCCAACTTCACCGCCGCGCATCTGGAGCGGCTGGAGCGGGAGACGGGCGTGCTGCCCTCGGTGAACCAGATCGAGATGCATCCGCTGCTCCCGCAGGAGGAGTTGCGGGCGGTGCACGCGGCGAAGGGCATCGTCACGGAGAGCTGGAGCCCGCTGGCCCGGGGCCGCGAGGTGCTGGAGGATCCCTCGACCGTGGCGATCGCCGAGGACCACGGGGTGAGCCCCGGCCAGGTGGTGCTGCGCTGGCACACCCAGCTGGGCGCGGTGCCGGTGCCGAAGTCGGCGGACCCGGGCCGGCAGCGCGAGAACCTCGATCTGTTCGGGTTCGAGCTGACGGCGCAGGAGCTGACGACGATCGCGTCCGGGCGGCAGCGGCGGTTCGGCGGCGACCCGGAGTCGCACGAGGAGTTCTAGGGCCTCCCGGTCACCGGTTGCGCGGGGTGACCTCCGCCATCCGGGACCAGCCGGTGCCCGCCACCTCGACGTTGATGATCTCGGGGACCTCGGCCACCATCTCCGACATCGTCCCGATCGCCGCCTTGAAGTGGTCGGAGTTCACATGCGCCTCGCCCGCCGCCGCGTCGGCGAAGGCCTCCAGCAGGACGAACTCGTTGGGGTTCTCCACGCTGTAGGACCAGTCGAAGAAGACGTTGCCGGGCTCGCTGCGGGTGGCGACGGTGAAGTCCTCCAGCCGGGGAAGCCAGTTGTCGCGCTCGGCGACGAGGGCGGTGAACTTGACGGCGATGAAGATCATGGGGGCTCCTGGTCGAGGGCGTCGGACGGTGCGGTCCGCCGGCGTCCGGGCCTGCTCGCCGCACCCCGACCAGGGTGACACACCCTCAGGTAACGGGACCGGCCGGGCGCACCGCGGTCCCCCTGCGACCGCGGTGCGTCCGGCCCCGTCCGCCCTCGGAGGTCAGCCGCCGAGCTCCCGGTGACGGGCCGCCAGCGCGGCGGCGCCCTCCTCGGTGAGCGATCCGAACAGCCGGAGCCGTGAGATGCCGCCGTCCGGGAAGATGTCGATCCGCACCTGGGTGGCCCGGACGGTCCCGTCCAGCACGAAGCGGTGGTTGGTGTCGGGCTGGAGGCGGGTCCGGGGCAGGACCTCCGTCCAGTCGCCCTCGTCGCCGTCCCGCGCCGAGAGGCTCGCCCAGCCGGCGGAGTTGCCCTTGAGGTAGGCGGTGTCGATCTCGACGGCCCGGATCCCGGACTGCGCGGCGAGGCGGTAGTGGATCCAGTCGTTGCCCCGGTCGCGCCGGCGGCGGGTCTCCCAGCCGTCGTCCATCTTGCGCGAGCGGCCGGGCTGGATGGTGTTGGTGGCCGGGGAGTAGAAGCGGTCGGAGGCGTCCTCGACCTGGCCGCCGTTCTCCAGCGCCGCGAGGTCGAACGTACCGAGGGCGGCGAGCCAGGCGGGGTCCGGGGCGACCTCTCCGTACACCCGCAGCCGGGCGATTCCGCCGTCCGGGTGCTGGTTGACCCGCAGGTGGGTGAAGCGCTGCTCGGCGTCGACGGCGAAGCCGTTGGCCGCGTGGCCGCCGACCGCCGTACGGGGGACGAGCACCGTCCACTTCACGTCGGGGGCGAGGAGTTCCTCGGGCGACGGGGAGCCGGGCAGGGACACCGCCTCGACGGAGACGGCCTGCGGGTAGTTGCCGCGGAAGTGGGCGGTGTCCAGGACGATGCCCCGGATGACGCCGGGCGCGCCGAGGCGGACGAGGGCCCAGTCGTGGTCGTCGGCGGTGGGGTGCGGTTCGGCGGCGCTGACACCGCGCCGGCGGCGGGTCTCCCAGCCGTCCATGATCTTGCCCTTGTGCCCGAAGTGCTCCGGGTCGAAGACGGCGGGCTCGGGCTTCAGCAGGTTCTCGCGCTCGGCGAAGAACTCGTCGTTGGCGGCGATGACGCCCGCGCCGAGGCGGCGGTCGGCCAGGTCGACGAGGTGGGTGAAGGGAAAGTCGGCGGTGCGGTGGTCGACGTACGGGTCGCCGCCCGCGTAGGGGCGGGCGTCTCCGGTGAAGCGGGGTATCGCGGCGTCCGTCATGGTCGGGGTGTCCTTTCGGGAACGGTCAGTGGTCGCGTTCGAGGAGGCGGCCGGTGGGCTCGGCGAGGACGCCGTCGGAGGCGATGCGGACACCGCGCAGCCAGCTGGAGCGGACCACGCCGTGCAGGGTCTTCCCGGCGTAGGCGGTGACCTGGTTGCGGTGGAAGAGCTCGGCGGGGTCGACGGTGAAGGTCGCGTCGGGGGCGAGGACCGCGAAGTCGGCGTCGCGGCCGGCCTCGATGGCGCCCTTGCGGGTCAGCCCGGCGAGCGCGGCGGGGGCGGCGGACATCCAGCGGGCGACGTCGTCGAGGGAGTGGCCGCGCCTGCGGGCCTCGGTCCAGATGGCGGGCAGGCCGAGCTGGAGGGAGGAGATGCCGCCCCAGGCGGAGGCGAAGTCCGGGGTCTTGAGGTCCGTGGTGCAGGGCGAGTGGTCGCTGACGATGCAGTCGATGGTGCCGTCGGCGAGCCCGGCCCACAGGGCGTCCTGGTTGGCGGCCTCGCGGATCGGCGGGCAGCACTTGAACTCGGTGGCCCCGTCCGGGACTTCCTCGGCGGTGAGGGTGAGGAAGTGCGGACAGGACTCGACGGTGACGCGGACGCCCTCACTCTTCGCTGCGGCGATCAGCGGCAGCGCGTCGCTGGAGGAGAGGTGCAGGACGTGGACGCGGGCGTTCAGCCGCTTGGCGTGGGCGATGAGCCCTTCGATCGCGGTGTTCTCGGCGTCGCGCGGGCGGGAGGCGAGGAAGTCGGCGTAGGCGGGGCCGGGGCGCTGCGGGGCGTCGGCCAGGTGGTGCGGGTCCTCGGCGTGCACGATGAGCAGTCCGCCGAATCCGGCGATCTCCGCCATGGAGCGGGCCAGCTGCTCCTGGTCCAGTTCCGGGAACTCCTCGACGCCGGAGGGCGACAGGAAGCACTTGAAGCCGAAGACCCCGGCCTCGTACAGCGGGCGCAGGTCCTTGACGTTGGACGGGATCGCGCCGCCCCAGAAGCCGGTGTCGACGTGCGCCTTGGGGGCGGCGACCTGCTGCTTCGTGTGCAGGTTCCCGACGGTGGTGGTCGGCGGGAGGGAGTTGAGCGGCATGTCCAGGAGCGTGGTGATGCCACCGGCGGCGGCCGCGCGGGTGGCGGTCCAGAAGCCCTCCCACTCGGTGCGGCCGGGGTCGTTCACATGGACGTGGGTGTCGACCAGTCCGGGCAGCAGGACGTCGTCGCCGAAGTCCTCCAGGCGGGCGCCCGCGGGCGCCTCGGTGTCGTACGGCAGGACCGCGTCGATCGTCCCGCCCGCGACGGCGACCGCCGCCGGGCGGGTCCCCTCGGGGGTGACGACGCGCGTCGAGCGCAGTACCAGGTTCACGTCCGGACCGGACACCCGTGCTCCTTCACTCCAGAAATGATCCACAACAGATGATCCACTGATCCACAACAGGAATTCAACGAACTGTTGAAGCTTCGATGGAGTCTTCACTCGGGGAACGCCCTCGTCAAGACCCCACCTTCCGCCGCGGGGGCCCGCCGTACCACCCGGCCACCCGACTGGAGGTTTCCACAAAGTAGAAGTCCGATTTCGAACTGCGGAACGTAGCATGGGCCAGGAGAGGCGGTGCCGAGCCGCCCGCACCGACCGGCGGCACCCGGACAAAACAGGCCCTGACCGGCACGGACGCCGACCGGGCAGCTGTGGGCCGTCCGGGAACCGCCCGGTAGGCTGCTGCCTTGCCTTCCGCTTCGAAAGGACCGTTGACGTGCCGCCGTCCCACGCCAGCACAGCCGACTCCAAGCCCTCCGGTTCCAGCGGTGGGGTGCAGTCCCTTGAGCGCGCCTTCGATCTGCTGGAGCGGATGGCCGACGCCGGGGGCGAGGTCGGGCTGAGCGAGCTGTCCGCGAGCAGCGGTCTGCCCCTGCCGACCATCCACCGGCTGATGCGCACCCTGGTCGTCTGCGGATACGTACGCCAGCAGCCCAACCGGCGTTACGCGCTCGGCCCCCGCCTGATCCGGCTCGGCGAGTCCGCCTCCCGGCTGCTGGGCACCTGGGCCCGCCCCTACCTCAGCCGACTGGTGGAGGAGACCGGCGAGACGGCCAATATGGCGCTGCTGGACGGGGACGAGATCGTGTACGTCGCCCAGGTGCCGTCCAAGCACTCCATGCGGATGTTCACCGAGGTCGGCCGCCGGGTCCTGCCGCACTCCACCGGGGTGGGCAAGGCGCTGCTCGCGCACACCCCCGCCGACGAGGTCCGCGCGCTCCTGGCCCGTACGGGCATGCCGGCCGCCACGGAGAAGACGATCACCACGCCGGAGGGCTTCCTGGACGCCCTGGAGGCGGTGCGCCGCGCCGGATACGCGGTGGACGACAACGAGCAGGAGATCGGGGTGCGGTGCCTCGCGGTCTCCGTGCCGAACTCCCCCACCTCCGCCGCGATCTCCATCTCGGGCCCGGCGGGCCGGGTGACCGAGGCGGCCACGGAGAGGATCGTGCCGATCCTCCAGCAGGTCGCCAAGGAGCTGTCCGACGCGCTGGCGAGCAGCGGTTCGAACGGCGGCTGAACCGCCGAGAACGTAAGGACGGGGTGGGGCGGGGCCCGGTGTTCCGGGCCCCGCCCCACCCCGTATCAGCCCCGGGCCGGTCAGACCCGGGCCGGTACGGTCAGCCGCCCGTCGTCCATCGTCGCCGTGCGGTCCATCCGGTCCAGGTGCGCCAGATCGTGCGTGACCAGCACCGTGGCGGTGCCGCGCTCCCGGGTCAGGGTGACCAGCAGGTCGAGCACGGCCGCACCCCGTTCGTGGTCGAGCGCGCTGGTCGGCTCGTCGACGAGCAGGACCGCCGGTTCGTTCATCAGGGCCCGCGCGATGTTGATCCGCTGGCGCTGACCGCCCGAGAGCTGGTGCGGCCGCCGGTCGGCGCGGTCGGCCAGTCCGACCGCGTCCAGCAGCTCCAGGGCCCGGCGGCGGGCGGCGCGCACCGGGCCGCCGGAGAGGTGGCGCATCGCCTGGAGCTGTTCGGCGGCGGTCAGCGAGGGCAGCAGGTTGGGCTGCTGGAAGACGATGCCGATATGGTCCCGGCGCAGGGCGGCCCGGCCCGCGCGGCTCAGCCCGGCGGTCGGCGTGCCGGCCACGACGACCTCGCCGGAGTCCGGGGTGACCAGGGTGGCGGCCGCGGCGAGCAGGCTGGACTTGCCGGAGCCGGAGGGCCCGACGACGGCGGTGAGCGTGCCCGCCGGTACCTCCAGCGAGACCCGGTCCAGGGCGGTGAGCCGGCCCTCGCCGTCCGGGTAGGTGAGGGTGACGTCGGTCAGGGTGAGCGTCATCGGGCACTCCCGAGTGCGGTGAGCGGGTCGACGGCGGTGATCCGCCGGACGGACAGGGCGGCCCCGAGCGCGCCGAGGGCGATCATCACGGCGGCCGGGACGAGGACGGTCGCCGCGTCCAGCACGAACGGCACGGCTCCCCCGCCGATCAGGGCGCCGGCCCCGGCGGCGAGCGCGGTGCCCAGACCCGTACCGAGGGCGAGCATCACCACGGCCTGCCCGAGCGCGTCGCGCAGGAGGTACGGGGTCGATGCGCCGAGCGCCTTCAGTACGGCGACGTCGCCGCTGCGCTGGATCGTCCAGACGGTGAAGAACGCGCCGATGACGAGGGCGGAGATGGCGAAGAGGAAGCCGCGCATCAGTTGCAGCGAACCGTTCTCCGCCTGGTAGGAGCCGATCGCGGTGAGGGAGTCGTCGAGGGCGAGCGTGCTGGTGCCCGCCGCCTCGTCCCCGGCCGCGAGGTCGACGCCGCCGGTGGTGGTCAGGGCGATCACGGTCGCCTGTTCGGCGGGCCCGGCACCGTCGTGGCCGGTCTGCTGCCAGTCGTCGAGGGTGGTCCAGACGACGGGCGTGTGGCTGTACGAGGCGTCGGTGGCGACGGCGGCGACCTCGCGTTCGGTCCGGCCGAGCGCGATCCGGTCACCGGCGGCGGCGCCCAGGTCCTCGGCCGCCCGCACGGAGAGCACGACCCGCCCCGGCCCGATGCCGTCCGGCCCGAGCGTGCCGTCCGGTTCGACGCCGAAGGCGGAGACGGCGGCGCTCCGCTCACCGGCGGTGGCGTTCAGGGTGCGGATGCCGACCGGCTGTGCGGCCTCGACCCCGGGCCGGGCGGCCCAGGCCCGCCAGTCGTCCTCCCGGACGGTCGAGTCGGCGAACGACTCCGCCTGCCCGTCCGGTGGCGCGGCGAAGGCCAGGTGGTCGGCGTCGAGCCCGGTGACGGCCGAGGTGTTCTCCCGGGCCAGCCCGGCGGTGAGGCCGGACAGCAGGCCCACGAGCAGCGTGATCAGCACCACGACCGAGCCCATGAGCGCGAACCGGCCCTTGGCGAAGCGAAGGTCTCTCCATGCGACGAACATGGCTCCAGCGTCATGCGGCGCGGGCGGGAAAACATCGCGCGGCGGACGGGCCCGGGATCAACCTTTCGATTGACCGGGACCGGGAAGGCCGCGGCTACGCTGGACGAACCATGGATTCGCGATCGCACACCCACGTCACGGCAGCCCTGCGGCTCTGTCTGCACGCACTGCTGGCGGGGCTGCTGGCCCTGGTCGTGGTGCGCGCGGTGAGCGAGGACGCGCCGGACACGGCGGCGGTCGTGGCCGTGACACTGCTGACGGCGGCGCTGTACGCGGCGGGGGCGCTGACCCCCTCCGTACAGCCGGGGAGCCGGGCGGGGGCACGGTGGCTGGGCGGGCTGTGGATCCTGTGGGCGGCGCTGCTGGTGCTGTCGCCGGACGCCCTCTGGGTGGCCTTCCCGCTCTACTTCCTCCAGCTCCACTTCCTGCCCATGCGCTGGGCGCTGCCCTCCGTCGTGGTCACCGCGGCCGCCGCGATCACCAGCTTCGTCGTGCACCGGCAGGAGATCGCGCCCGGCGCGTTCATCGGGCCGCTGATCGGCGCGGCGGTCGCCGTCGCCACGGTCCTCGGGTACGACGCCCTGTTCCGGGAGAGCGAACGGCGGCGCGAGCTGATCGTGGAGCTGGTCGCCACCCGCGCCGACCTGGCCGAGGCGGAACGTACCGCCGGGACGCTCGCCGAGCGTGAGCGCCTCGCCCGGGAGATCCACGACACGCTGGCCCAGGGTCTGTCGAGCATCCAGCTGCTGCTGCGTGCGGCCGAGCGCTCGCTGCCCGAGGACGCCCCGGCCGCCGCGCATGTCCGTGCCGCCCGCGAGGCCGCGCAGGCCAATCTCGCCGAGGCCCGTTCCTTCGTCCGCGCCCTGACGCCGCCCGATCTGGAGCACGGTTCGCTGGCCGCCGCGCTGGAGCGGCTCTGCGCCCGTACGACCGCACCGGAGCTGACCGTACGGTTCGCGGTCAGCGGCACTCCGGTGGAGCTGCCGACCCCGTACGAGGTGGCGCTGCTGCGGACCGCGCAGTCGGCGCTGGCCAACACGGTGCGCCATGCGCGGGCCGGGCGGGCGGAGATCACCCTGAGCTTCATGGACACCTCGGTGGCGCTGGACGTCGTGGACGACGGGCAGGGCTTCGACCCGTCGGTGGCGCCGGTGCACGAGCGCGGCGACGGCGGCTTCGGGCTGCCGGCGATGCGGGCGCGCGCCGGATCGCTCGGCGGTGCGCTGAGCGTGGAGTCGGCGCCCGGTCAGGGCACGGCGGTGGCGCTCACCCTGCCGCTGCCCGTCGCGGAGCCGGAGCGTGCGGCATGAGCGGGGGCGCGGGCGAGGGCGCGGCGGCGATCCGGCTGCTGCTCGCGGACGACCACCCGGTCGTCCGGGCGGGGCTGCGGGCCGTCCTGGACACCGAGCCGGACTTCCGGGTCGCCGGTGAGGCCGCCACCGCCGAGGAGGCCGTCGCCCTGGCGGCGGTGGGCGGCTTCGACGTGGTCCTGATGGACCTCCAGTTCGGTACGGGCCTGCACGGCTCGGAGGCCACCGCGACGATCACCGCGCTGCCGGACGGCCCACGGGTCCTGATCCTCACGACCTACGGCTCCGACGCGGACATCCTGGCGGCGGTCGAGGCCGGGGCGAGCGGCTATCTGCTGAAGGACGCGCCGCCGCAGGAGCTGGCGGCCGCGGTGCGCACGGCGGCGGCGGGCCGCTCGGCGCTGGCGCCCTCGGTGGCGCACCGGCTGATGGACCGGATGCGTACCCCGGCCGAGGCGCTGACCCGGCGGGAGCTGGAGGTGCTCCAGCTGGTCGGGGAGGGCCTGTCGAACCTGCGGATCAGCAAGCGGCTGTTCCTGAGCCAGGCCACGGTGAAGTCCCACCTGGTGCACATCTACGCCAAGCTGGGCGTCGACTCCCGTACGTCGGCGGTCGCGGCGGCCACGGCCCGCAGGCTGATCCGCCGCTGACGGGACACGCCCGGCGGTTCGGCCGCGCGGCGGGCACGGTGGCTTCCCGCCGTCAGCCGCGCGGGCCGGGGCGAGGGCTTCGCCCCGCGCTCAGCCGCGCGGGGGCTCTCCGAAGAGGTCGACCGCGTTGCGCACCTCGCGCAGTGCGGCGGCCAGCGCGCTCACCGAGCCGATGGCCCCCGCGATCAGCAGCAGGGAACGGCGCATCCGGGGGATCTCCGGCACACCGCTGACGGCCATCGTGTCCAGGGCCGCCAGCTCGTCCTCGGCGATCGGCCGATCGGGGAATTCGGTCCGGAGCCCGGCCAGCTCCCGGCGGAGCCGGGACACGGCCATCCGCAGCTCGGCCACTCTCGGGTCCTCGCCGCTGCCGGTCAGCCGCTTCTGCCCCACGCTTCGCAACACAGCACTCCCCCTCGCACGTCCTTGTGCCGGTGTGACCCCCGATCCCGGGCGGTGGCCAAGTCCCCGGGTTCGCCCGCAAGTTAACGCCATGACAGGCAGTGCGCGCCAGCCCACGGAAAGAAATCAGGGTTACCCCTGAGGGTGACATGCGTGTCGCGTGTGCGAAGGGCTCAGTGGTATTCAGACCCCATGGTTACGCACATGGCTACGAACACGCGCTCCACGGCGAAGAACCCCAAGGTCGCGGGGTTGCTGCTGGCCGCCGGAGGGGGCCGTCGGCTCGGCGGCCGGCCCAAGGCGCTGCTGGAGCACCGGGGCCGCCCGCTGATCGAGCACGCGGTGCGCTCCCTGCGCAACGGCGGCTGCGGCCCGCTGCACGTGGTGCTGGGCGCGGCCGCCGATGAGGTGCGGGCCCGCGCGGATCTCCCGGGCTGCGCGGTGACGGTGAACCCGGACTGGGAGGAGGGCATGGGCTCCTCGCTCCGCCTGGGCCTGGCCGCGTTGAGCGGGACGGACGCGGATGCGGCGCTCGTCCTTCTGGTCGATCAGCCGGGGATCGGGGCGGAGGCGGTGGCGCGGGTGCGTCTGGCGTACCGCTCGCGGGCGAGCCTGGCGGCCGCCTCGTACGACGGGGAGCGGGGCCATCCGGTGCTGTTCGGCGCGGACCGGTGGGCGGACATCGCCGCGGGGGCGGTGGGCGACCGGGGCGCGCGGGTGTATCTGCGGGAGCACCGCGATGCGATCACGCTCGTGGAGTGTTCGGATGTGGCCGAGGCGTACGACATCGACACCTCGCAGGATCTGAAGCACCTGGAGTGACCGGGCGAAGCCGCTCGCCGTCCACCGTCCGTGGCCGTGCTGGCACGCTGCGCCGCCACCGGCCCGTTTCTGTCGACCCTGAGAATCTCGACATCAACAAACCATTGAACTTCCACCATGAGGAAACTACTATCCACTGGTCAGAAGCCCTCTGAACCTCAGACGGCGCCCACGGCCGTATCTCGGAGCCATGGCACGCCGTGCCGTATCAGGCGACCCGGCGGCCATGACGCCGCCGCCCGCTGAAGGAGTGACAGCTCATGTCCGCACCAGCGCCGTCCACGCTGGCCATCGTCGATGCCGAGCCCCTGCCCCGGCAGGAAGAGGTCCTGACCGACGCGGCCCTCGCGTTCGTGGCGGAACTGCACCGGCAGTTCACCCCGCGCCGCAATGAGCTGCTCGCCCGGCGCGGGGAGCGCCGCGCCGAGATCGCCCGTACCTCCACGCTGGACTTCCTGCCGGAGACGGCGGCGGTCCGCGCGGACGACTCCTGGAAGGTCGCGCCGGCTCCGGCCGCGCTGAACGACCGCCGGGTGGAGATCACCGGTCCGACCGACCGCAAGATGACCATCAACGCCCTGAACTCGGGCGCGAAGGTCTGGCTCGCCGACTTCGAGGACGCGTCCGCCCCGACGTGGGAGAACGTCGTCCTCGGCCAGCTCAACCTGACCGACGCCTACGAGCGCCGCATCGACTTCACCGACCCGAAGTCCGGCAAGTCGTACGCGCTGAAGTCCGCCGACGAACTCGCCACGGTCGTCATGCGCCCGCGCGGCTGGCACCTGGAGGAGCGCCACCTCCAGCTGGACGGCGTCTCCGTGCCCGGTGCGCTGGTCGACTTCGGCCTCTACTTCTTCCACAACGCGCAGCGCCTGATCGACCTCGGCAAGGGCCCGTACTTCTACCTCCCGAAGACGGAGTCGCACCTGGAGGCCCGCCTCTGGAACGACATCTTCGTCTTCGCCCAGGACTATGTCGGCATCCCGCAGGGCACGGTCCGGGCCACCGTCCTGATCGAGACGATCACCGCCGCGTACGAGATGGAGGAGATCCTCTACGAGCTGCGCGACCACGCCGCCGGGCTGAACGCGGGCCGCTGGGACTACCTCTTCTCCATCGTCAAGAACTTCCGTGACGGCGGGGCCAAGTTCGTCCTGCCGGACCGCAACGCGGTGACGATGACCGCCCCGTTCATGCGGGCGTACACCGAACTCCTGGTCCGCACCTGCCACAAGCGCGGCGCGCACGCGATCGGCGGCATGGCCGCCTTCATCCCCTCGCGCCGCGACGCCGAGGTCAACAAGGTGGCCTTCGAGAAGGTCAAGGCGGACAAGGACCGCGAGGCGGGCGACGGCTTCGACGGCTCCTGGGTCGCCCACCCCGACCTGGTCCCGATCGCGCTGGCCTCCTTCGACGCGGTCCTCGGCGAGAAGCCGAACCAGAAGGACCGGCTGCGCGAGGACGTCTCGGTGGCGCCCGGCGACCTGATCGCCATCGACACCCTCGACGCCAAGCCCACCTACGACGGCCTGCGCAACGCCGTCGCGGTCGGCATCCGCTACATCGAGGCCTGGCTGCGCGGCCTGGGCGCGGTCGCCATCTTCAACCTGATGGAGGACGCGGCCACCGCCGAGATCTCCCGCTCGCAGATCTGGCAGTGGATCAACGCGGACGTGGTCTTCGAGAACGGCGAACACGCCACGGCGGACCTGGCCCGCAAGGTCGCCGCCGAGGAACTGGCCGCGATCCGCGCGGAGATCGGCGAGGAGACCTTCACCGCCGGCAAGTGGCAGCAGGCCCACGACCTCCTGCTCCAGGTCTCCCTGGACCAGGACTACGCGGACTTCCTGACGCTGCCGGCGTACGAGCAACTGCGCTGACCCGTCACGATGTACGCACACCGCCCCCGGCACCGCACAGCGCCGGGGGCGGTGGTGTTCCCGGTCGGGGTCACGTGCCCGACCGCGCCGCCCGCTCGGCGCGTCGGGCGAAGACCTCGTCCTTGGCCTCCGCCATTTCCCGCAGGGCCGCCTTACGTTCCCGCTGGGCGAGCCGGTCCAGGTAGAGGCGCCCGTGCAGATGGTCCGTCTCGTGCTGGAGGCACCGGGCGAAGTAGCCCCGGCCCTCGATGACCAGCGGTTCGCCGTCCTTGTCACGGCCCCGCACGACGGCACGGTCCGGGCGGGGCACCACACGGTAGGGGCCGGGCACGGACAGACAGCCCTCGGATTCGTCGACCAGCCTGCGGTGTTCGGCCGGGATCTCGTCCAGGACCGGGTTGGCGATGTGCCCCACGTGGCGCACCCCCCAGTCGTCCGTGATGTCCCACACGAACAGCCGCAGGTCCACGCCGATCTGGTTGGCGGCGAGCCCCGCGCCCTCGGCCACCCGGTTCGTGGCGAACATGTCGTCGACCAGCCGGGAGAGTTCCGGTGTGCCGAACTCGGTGACCTCCCGGCACCGCCGCCGCAGGATGTCCTCGCCGACCACGGTGATGCGGCGCACCGTGCCCCGTTCGGCCTCCGGCACGAACCGCGGAAAGGAATCGACGGGGCGGCCCTGCACCCGCACCCGACGGTCCTGAGAGGAGTCGTCGTGCCGAACACCCATGGAATATCAACGCCTTTCACGCGCGCCTGCCCGAACGAAGCCGGGTTACCGGCCCGTTGCGGACCGACTTGACCGAACGCTTTGCAAAGTAGCACCCTTTGCCAAGTGATTGATGAGAACCGTCCACCGACCTCCGCCCGCCGGCCGCTTCCCGACCATCCCGTGCGGGTGGCGCTGCTCGATCTGCTCGCCGAGCTGGGCACGGTCACCTCGACCCAGGCCGCCGCCCGCCTCGGACACAGCTCCGGTCTCTGCTCGTTCCATCTGCGTCAACTCGCCCAGCACGGACTGGTCGAGGAAGCTCCGCACAGCGGGGGGCGCCGCAGGCCGTGGCGGCTTCGCTGGGAGTCGCCGGACCGGCCCTCCGGGCAGGAGCCGCCGGAACCCTCCGAGGAGTCCTTCGACGCCGTGGTCCACCTCACCCCGCGGGAGATGGCCGAGCTGGCCGCGTCCGTCCGCGCCCTGCTGGCTCCCTACCGCGAGCGCGACCGGCAGCCCGCCGAGCGTCCGGCGGGCTCCATGGCGGTGGCCGTGGTCGCCAGGTTGTTCCCGTTGCCGGCCGAGGAAGAGGACCGGGGCGATATCTGAGCCGGGCGGCTCACCGGCCCCGCCCCCTCAGGTCCACACCGCCCCCAGCGCCACGAACCCGCAGATCAGGGCGAACAGCACGGCCAGCAGCGGCCAGACGAACCGCAGGTATCTGTCGTAGCCGACCTTCGCCAGGGCCACCCCGCCGATGGTGACCGCCGTCGTCGGGACCCAGAGGTTCATCCAGCCGCTCGCCGCCTGCCAGGCGGTGACGACCACGGCGCGGGAGACCCCGGCGAAGTCGGCGAGCGGGGCCAGGATCGGCATCGCCAGGGTGGCGTGGCCGGAGGTGGAGGGGATGAGGAAGGCGAGGGGCAGGTTGACGAGGAAGACGAAGACCGCGAAGAGCGCCGAGGAGGTGCCCGAGACCACGCCTTCGATCGAGTGCAGCACGGTGTCGGTGATCTGCGAGTTGTTCATGATGACCGTGACACCGCGGGCGAGGACGATGACCAGGGCCGGGGAGATGAAGTCGGCCGCGCCCTGGATGATCGTCGCGCTGAGCCGCTGCTCGCCGAACCGGGCGACGACGCCCACCAGGACCGCCGCCACCAGGAACAGGGCGGCCAGATGGGGAAAGGACCAGCCGAGTTCGAAGCCGTACGGGGTGGCGTCGGCGTCGCCCGTCAGCGCGCTGGACCAGGGGACGACCGAGAAGATCATGAAGGCGAAGACCAGGCCGACCAGGACCAGGATGATCCGGTGCAGTCGCGTCAGCTCCGGGGGCTCCGCCGCGTCCGCCGCGTTGTGTTCGCGGTCGCCCGGGCGGAAGCCGGAGAGCGAGCGGTCGGGGTTCTTGCGGACGCGGTTCGCGTACCGGACGACGTAGGCGATCGTCACCGCCGTCAGGACCACCCACATGATCGCGCGCAGCACGATGCCGTCGCCGAGCGAGATATCGGCGGCGGAGGACGCGACTCCGGTGGCGAAGGGGTTGACCGTGGAGCAGAGCACGCCGATGCCCGCGCCCAGGATGATCGTGCCGGTGGCCACCATGCGGTCGTAGCCGAGGGCCAGCATCAGCGGAATGATCAGACCGTAGAAGCCGAGCGTCTCCTCCGCGAAGCCCTCGACCGTACCGAGCAGCGCGAAGACCAGCATCACGCCCACGATGAGCAGCGCTCCCCGGTCGCGCAGCCGGTGTGCCAGGCGGCCGATGCCCCGGTCCAGGGCGCCGGTGGCGAACACCACGGTGATGAACGCGCCGATGGCCAGCACGAAGAGGAACACGCCCGCGCTGCCGTACAGTTCGCCGGCCAGGTCCGGGCCGACCTCGCCCGTCTTCGCGTCCTGGACGCCGTAGAGCCCGTTGACCGGGGAGAGGAAGAGGTCGTTCAGGCGGTCGACGAAGCTCTGGTCGGAGTCGACCCGGTGGTAGGTGCCCTGGACGGGTGCGCCGTCCTCGTTACGGTCGTAGGCGCCGGGCGGGATCAGGAAGGCCAGCGCCCAGACGGCCAGGGTGACGACCGCGAGGATCGTGAGCGCGCTGGGGAAGGTGAACTTCTTCTTGGCCGGGGGCTCTTCCTCCGGTGCGGGTCTCGTGTCCGCCGCGCTGCTCATGCGGCACCCCCTGCGGAGTCGGCGGCCTTCGCGGTGTCGCCGTACGTCTTCGCGTACTCCCTCAGGAACGCGGCCTCCGCGATCACCGCCGAGCGCAGCTCCGAGAAGAGGACCCGCTCGTTCGGGGCGTGCAGGTTGCACATGCCGTCCTGCGCGCCGAAGAGCAGGACCTCGGCGTCCGGGACCGCCTTCGCCAGGCCGTTGACCAGCGGGATGGAGCCGCCGCTCGCGACGAAGGCCGGCTCGCTCCCCCAGCCCTCCCGGAGTGCGGTGAGGGCGGCCCGGTACGCCGGACCGTCGGTCGCGGGTTCGAATCCGGGGCCCGTGTCGCCGGGGGTGACGGTGAGGGGGATTCCGAACGGGCGCAGGGACTCCAGATGGGTGACGAGCAGGTCCCGCGCCTCCCTGGGGTCCTGCTCGGGATGGAAGCGCAGATTCAGTTTGGCGCGGGCGTACGGGACCACGGCGGAGGCGGCGTGATCGACGCTCGGGGCGTCGATGCCGATGACGGTGACGGCCGGTCCGCTCCAGAGCCGTTCGCCGAGGCTCCCGGAGCCGATGAGGGGCATGCCCTCCCGGACCCCGGCGAGGGAGCGGAACTCCTCCTCCGTATAGGTGGTGCCGGTCCACGCGTCCCGGCGCAGCCCCTCGACCGCGACGTCGCCGTGGACGTCGTGCAGGGTGGCCAGGGCCTTGAGCAGGGCGAGCAGGGCGTCGGGGGCCGCGCCGCCGAACTCGCCGCTGTGCCGGGGTTCGGCGAGGGTGCGGACCTCGACGACGACCTCCGACGCGCCGCGCAGCCCGGTGGTGAGGGTGGGGCTGCCGGGGCGGAGGTTGCCCATGTCGGCGATGACCATGGCATCGCAGGCGAAGCGCTCCGGGTCGGTGGGCGGATAGTCGTCGAAGGCGCTGCCGTACTCCTCCTGACCCTCCAGCACGATCTTCAGCCCGACCGGTGGACGCCCCTCGTAGGCGCGGAGCACCCCCAGGTGGACGATGATGTTGGACTTGTCGTCGGCGATGCCCCGGGCCCGCAGCCCGCCCTCGACAGGGGTGGGCTCGAAGGGCGGCGAGAGCCACAGGGCCTCGTCGCCCGGCGGCTGTACGTCGTAGTGACCGTAGAGCAGGACGGTCGGCGCGCCCGGGTCCGGGGGCGGGACCTCCGCGACGATGACCGGCGCGGTGTCGGGGAGGTCGAGCCGTTCCACGCGCTCCGCTCCGGCGCCGTGCAGCAGCTCCACGAGCAGGTCGTGGGCCTGCCGCACGGGCTCGGGCGGGAAGCCCGGGAAGGCGATGGAGGGGATCGCCGTCAGCCGTTCCAGGTCGGCGATCAGCCCGTCCATCAGCGCATCGGCCCGTGTGCTCAGGTCGTCTCCCCGGTCCATGGTTCAGCCCCTTCGGTCCGCCGGCCCTTCCGGATCAATGGACCACAGGGTGTGCGGGGCCGCACGCCTGGGAGGCGGATGCCACGACCGGTGTCAGTCCGTCAGGACCACCGTCGGCTGGGCCGAGAAGTCGCCCCACTTGCCGTCCGGAAGCTTCGCCCTGAGCTTGAGCGAGTAGCGGGTGCCCGCCGGGTCGGGGAGGTTCAGGCGGTAGGTGGCCCGGCCCTTCGGGGGTGTGCCGCCCCAGACGATGGTGGTGGTCAGCTTGCCGTTCAGGTAGAGCTCGTAGGCGGGGATCACCCCGCCCGTCTCGGGCTGGTCCCAGGACAGGTCGAGGGTGAACTCGGCGCCCTCCTTGCCGATCTCGGTGCGCAGACCGGTGGGGGCGGTGCTCGCGGGCGCGCCGGGGGCGGACTCGGTGGTGAGGTCGAACGCGTTGCTGTCGGCCGAGGACTTGTCGGAGGCGTCACGGGCCCGGACGGTGAAGGTGTAGACGGTCCCGGGGCGCAGGCCCGTCACCTTCGCCGAGGTCTCGGTGCCCGCGACGCTGTGGATCCGGGAGTCCTCCTGGTAGATGTCGTACGAGGTGACGCCGACGTCGTCCTTGGCGGCGCCCCAGGTGAGGGTGGCGGCGCGGCTTCCGTCGGCGCGGCCCGCCAGTTTCGCCGGGGCGGTGGGAGGCGTGTCGTCCTTGGGCGGGGTGTCCTGGGTGGTGACGGGGACGGCCTTGCTGGGGGCGGAGAGGTTCCCGGCCGTGTCCTTGGTGCGGACGCTGAAGGTGTAGTCCGTCGAGGCCGTAAGACCGTCGACGTCGATCATGGTCTTGGTCGCGGGGACGCTCTTGACCTTGGCCTTTCCCCGGTAGATCTCGTAACCGGCGACCTTCTCGTCGTCGGAGGCGGCCTTCCACATGACGTGCACCGAGGTGGAGCTGCTGGCCTGGGCGGTCACGCCCTCGGGGGTGCCGGGGGGCTGGGTGTCGGCTTCGGCGGTACCACCGCAGGCGGAGAGGAGGGGGGTGAGGAGCAGGGCGGAACAGGCCAACGCGGCAGATATGTGGGGGCGTTGCACGGGGGTGCCTTCCATCCGGACAGCAATGGTCCAGACCTGTATGACATGGCGTGGGGCCCTCCGACAAGAGTCCGGCCGGGAACCTTCCGCTATGTGCCGGGTTGCGTCACCCGCGTCGCGGTCCGGGTGGCCCGTCGGCCGATGAGTTTTCGGTGGTGGAGGGGTCTGCCCTGTATGGATACGCACGAGACCTCCGCGCCGGCCTCCGTCCCGCTGGATCTGGAGCCGGCCGCCCGGCGGATCGCCGGGCTGCTCGGCCCGGTCGACGACGGCCGGCTGGACGGCCCGACCCCCTGCCCCGACTACGCCGTACGGGAGCTGCTCGGCCATCTCGCCGGGCTCACCGCCGCCTTCCGTGACGCCGCCCGCAAGGATCTCGGCGCGAGCACCGCCGCCTCCCCGGACGCCGCCCTGCCCGTACTCGACGACGACTGGCGTGAGGTGCTGCCCCGGCGGCTGGAGGAGGTGGCGGCGGCCTGGCGCTCGCCCGACGCCTGGACGGGCATGACCCGGGCGGGCGGGGTGGAGCTGCCCGGCGAGGTGGCCGGGGCGGTCGCGCTCGACGAACTCGTCGTCCACGGCTGGGACCTGGCCCGGTCGACGGGGCAGCCGTACGCGGCGGGCGAGGCGGAGCTGCGGTCCTGCGCTGCCCTGCTCGCTCCGGACGAGGACGACCCGGACCGCGGGGGCATCTTCGGGCCGCCGGTCCCGGTGCCGGACGACGCCCCGCTGCTGGACCGGGTGATCGGCCTCAGCGGCCGCCGTCCGGACTGGCGGCCGCCGGGCGCGTGAGGGCGGCGGCGCCAGGTGGCCGAGGCAGCGGCCCCGGGCGGGTGAGGGCGGCGGAGGCGGGGCCCGCCCGAGTCGGCGTGGGGCGGCGTGCCTCGGAGTGCCGCACGGTTTCGTTCAGGTGCCTCTCTCACCGAAAAGTGCTCTCTTCCCGTCGGCCGATCCTCCGCCTACGGTTTCCGGGACACGGGAAGAGACCGCTGGGAGCGCCCTCATGACCATCCTCAAGACATACGCACGCCTCTGGACCGACGACCTCGACCAGGCACTGCCGCTGCTGGAGGAGCTCACCGGCGAGCGGCCCCATCTGCGGCTGGCCTTCCACGAGATCGGCCTCGCCGCCATCGGGAACTTCCTGGTCATCGCGGGACCGGCCGAGGAGCGTGCGCAGTACGGTCATGCCTCCGCGACCGTCGTCGTCGACGATCTCGACGATCTGCAGGCCACCCTGAAGTCCGCCGACGCCACGATCACCACCCCCGAGACCGCCGGCCCCACGGGACGGTTCCTCTACGCCCGCCATGCCGACGGAGCGGAGATCGAGTACGTCGAATGGACGCCGGAGCTGATCCGCAGGATCATCCGGCCCTGACCACCGCGCGCGGCCGAAGCGCCGCTCAGCTGGTGAAGAACTCCGTGATGTGCGCGGCCACCTGGTCGGCCCGGGTCTCGTGCATCCGGTGGCCGCCCGGGACCGTGATCAGCCGGCAGTCCGGGATCAGGGAGGCCACATCCGCCTGGCGGTGCTGCTCCATCGTGCTCTCCGGGCCACCGGTGATGATCAGCGTCGGGGAGACGATGTCGCCAAGGGCCGCGTCCGCGTCCGGTCCCGGGTCGGCGAGCTGATTCCGTACGGCGGGCACCGCGTTCTCGTCGTAGTCCACCGGGCCCTCGGCCCGCCCCGCCGGACCCGGGTCGCCGGGGAACGGGGCCGGGGTCTCCACCAGAACCAGCCGCTCCACCCGGTCGGAGTGCTCCTGGGCCAGCAGCCGGGCGACGACACCGCCCATGCCGTGGCCGACGAGGCCGACCCGGTCCAGTTCCAGTTCGTCGAGGAAGCCCACGACGTCCTCGGCCATCAGTTCCAGGTCGTAGTCGTCGGGCCAGTCGCTCTCGCCGTGGCCGCGCAGGTCCAGGGCGAAGACCCGCCACTCCTGGCCCAGCAGGGCGCCGACCGCCTCCCAGTTCGCGGCCGAACCGCCGAGGCCGTGCAGCAGCACGACGGGCGAGCCGAACGCGTCGCCCCAGGTCCGGTAAGCGAGGCGCACATCGCCGACATCCACAACAGACTGATCTTCCATGCCCCTGACGCTACAGCCGACGGACCCCGGTCGGCTCCCTGCCCCCGGGCCGGGCCCCGGCCCCGGCCTGGCAGGCTGGGCGGGTGAAGCACTTCGTCCGGGCCCTGCGCCTGCCCCTCGCCGCCACGCTCCTCACGGCCGCCGCCCTCACAGGCTGCTCCGCGTCCTCGCCGAAGGCGCCGGACGAGGGGCTGAACGACCCGGCGAAGAAGCGGATCGCGATGCGGCTGGTCTCCAGCGCCGAGAACTCCTCGCTGGACTGGGAGGCGCAGTACCCGTACATCGAGGACATCGGGGACGGCCGGGGGTACACGGCGGGCATCATCGGGTTCTGTTCCGGCACCGGTGACATGACGGAGGTCGTGGAGCGGTACGCGAAGGCGCGCCCCGGCAATCCGCTGGAGCCGTTCCTTCCGGCGCTGCGCGCGGTGGAGGGCAGCGACGCGCACACGGGGCTCGGCCGTCCGTTCACCCGGGCCTGGGCGAAGGCGGCCGACGACCCCGCCTTCCGCGCGGCGCAGGACGCGGAGCGCGACGCCCTGTACTTCGGCCCGGCGGTACGGCAGGCCGAGCGGGACGGGCTCGGGGCGCTCGGCCAGTTCGTCTACTACGACGCGTACGTGATGCACGGCGAGGGCGACACGGAGGGCACGGTCGGCTTCCGCACGATGCGCCGCGAGGCGCTGGCGGCGGCCCGGACGCCCGCGCGGGGCGGCGACGAGAAGGCGTATCTGAACGCGTTCCTCGACGCCCGGGTCGCCGCGATCGGCCGGGAGCCCTCGCACACCGACACCAGCCGGGTGGAGACCGCCCAGCGGGTCTTCGTACGGGAGGGGAAGCTCGGGCTGGAGACGCCGCTGCGGTGGAAGGTGTACGGGGACGCCTACCGGATCGACTAGGCGTGTCCGCCGCCGGTCGCCGGACACGCCCCGGGGCTGACGTCGCCGGAACACGGCCGAAGCCCCGTGCGGGGCACGGGGCTTCACCGGAGGGCGGGCGGATACGTCAGTGGACACCGACCCCCGCGGCGGCGGGCACGACGTGCTCGCCGTGCGCCGACTCCTCGTCCTCCGCGTCCGGCCTGCGGCCGAAGTGGTTGAAGGCGAGGTTGAGCACGATCGCCACCACACAGCCGGTGGAGATGCCCGAGTCGAGGACGACCAGCAGGTCCTCGGGGAAGGCGTGGTAGAACTGCGGCGCGGCGATCGGGATCAGGCCGATGCCGACGGCGGCCGCCACGATCAGGGCGTTCTCGCCCTTCTCCAGGGCGGCGGTGGCCAGGGTCTGGATGCCGCTGGCCGCCACCGTGCCGAACAGGACGATGCCCGCGCCGCCGAGCACCGGCAGCGGTACGAGGGCGATGACCGAGGCGGCGACCGGGACGAGGCCGAGGACGATCAGGATCGCGCCGCCCACCGCGACGACGAAGCGGCTGCGGATCTTGGTCATGGCGACCAGGCCGACGTTCTGGGCGAAGGCGCTGCACATGAACCCGTTGAAGAGCGGGCTGATGGCGCTGCCGAGGGTGTCGGCGCGCAGACCGCCCTCGATGATCTTCTCGTCGGCGGGGCGGCCGACGATCTTGCCGAGGGCCAGCATGTCCGCGGTGGACTCGGTCATACAGACGAGCATCACGATGCACATGGAGATGATGGCGGCGATCTCGAACTGCGGGGCGCCGAAGGCGAACGGCGTCGGGAAGCCCACGACGTCCGCGTCACTGATGGCGCCGAAGTCGGTGATGCCGGCCGGGATGGCGATCAGGGTGCCGAGGACCAGACCGAGCAGGATCGCGATCTGCTGGAGGAAGCCGCGCAGCAGCTTGCGCAGGGCCAGCACGATCACCAGGGTCACGGCGGCCATGGTGATGTTGGTCATCGAACCGTAGTCGTCCGCCGTGGCGTTGCCGCCCTGCGACCAGTTGAAGGCGACCGGCAGGAGCGAGACACCGATCAGGGTGATCACGGTGCCGGTGACGACGGGCGGGAAGAAGCGGACCAGCTTGCCGAAGTACGGGGCGAGGACGAACCCGAGCAGACTCGCGACGATGATCGCGCCGAAGATGACGGCTATCCCGTCGTGTCCCCGGTCCTTGCCTATCGCGATCATCGGGGCCACACCGGCGAACGAGACGCCGTTGACGAAGGGCAGCCGGGCGCCGACCTTCCAGAAGCCGATGGTCTGGAGCAGGGTGGCGATGCCCGCGGTGAACAGGCTCGCCCCCATCAGGAAGGCGGTCTCCTTGGCGGTGAGGCCGACGGCCGGCCCCACGATGAGCGGCGGGGCCACCACGCCCGCGTACATGGCGGCCACGTGCTGGAGGCCGCTGGTGAACATCTTCAGTGGGGGAAGGGTCTCGTCGACCGGGTGTTTCCGGTCGTCCCCCGTGTCCACGGCGGTGTCGGCCGTCGCGTCGGGGGCTGCTGCGTCTGCGTCTTTGCGAAACCTGGGCTTAGCGGCCACGGCGGTTCCTCCGGTCGGTTACGCGTCGTCGGCGACGCGGGTGTCAGGGAGGTGATGCGTAAGTGGTGCGGCGGTGCTTGCGGCTCTCTCAGGTGGTGCAGGTCGTGCAGGTCGTGCAGAGGGGGGTACGGAAAGGGGCGCGCACCGGGGGTGTGTGCGGGCAGCGTTCATCACCGGTCCGGCGGGCGCGCACCATGGGGCGCGCGTCCGCCGGACCGGCTGCCGTGGGCCCCGCTCGGGTCCACGGCGGCCGGTCTCGGGCCGTCCCCCTCGACCGGCCGGTCGGGGATACCGCCCGGGGTCAGGCCCCGGCGGCGATCTGCGCGAGGCGGCGGGCCTCGTCGCGGGTGACGCGGGCGATGGCGTCCTCGTCCACCGTGGTGAGGTGGTTGCCCTCGACGACCGGCTTGCCGTCGACGAGGGAGAGGGTCACCGGGGCGGCCGCGCCGAAGATGAGCGCGGTCACCGGGTCGGCGATCGAGGAGTGGGCCAGGGTGTCGAGCTTCCACAGGACGAGGTCGGCGAGCTTGCCGGCCTCCAGGGAGCCGATCTGGTCGGCGCGGCCCAGCACCTGGGCCCCGCCGAAGGTCCCGAGGCGCAGGGCCTGGCGGGCGTTCAGGGCGGCCTCGCGGTGGGCGCCGAGGCGGTTGATGAGGAGGGCGTTGCGCAGCTCGGTGTGGAGTTCGCCGGACTCGTTGGAGGCGGTGCCGTCCACGCCGAGGCCTACGGGTACGCCGGCGGCGAGCATGTCGGGGACCCGGGCGATGCCTGCGGCGAGGCGGGCGTTGGAGGACGGGCAGTGGGCGACGCCCGTTCCCGTACGGGCGAAGGCGGCGATGTCGGAGTCGTTCATGTGGACGCAGTGCGCCATCCACACGTCGTCGCCGAGCCAGCCGGTGGACTCGAAGTAGTCGGTCGGGCCCATCCCGAACAGTTCCTTGCAGAACTGCTCCTCCTCGACGGTCTCCGAGCCGTGGGTGTGCAGCCGTACGCCTCGACGGCGGGCCAACTCGGCGCCCTGGCGCATCAGTTCGGTGGAGACCGAGAAGGGCGAGCAGGGCGCGACGGCGACCTGGGTCATCGCGTCGAAGGAGGCGTCGTGGTGGGCGTCGATCGTCGCCTCGGTGGCGGCGAGCGCGCCTTCCAGGGTCTCGACGGCGAAGTCCGGCGGCAGGCCGCCGTCCTTCTCGCTGCGGTCCATGGAGCCGCGGGCGAGGGTGAACCGTACGCCCATCTCGCGGGCGGCGCCGATGATCGCGCCGGACAGGTCGCCGGAGTCCTTCGGGAAGACGTAGTGGTGGTCCATGGCGGTGGTGACGCCGCCGCGGGCCATCATGGCCAGCGAGCCCTGCGCGGCGGCGCGGGCCATCGGCTCGTCGATGCGCGCCCAGGTCGGGTAGAGGGCGACCAGCCAGTTGAAGAGGTTGTGGTCGGTGGCCAGGCCCCGGGTGATCCACTGGTAGAAGTGGTGGTGGGTGTTGACCAGGCCGGGGGTCGCGAGGTGCCCGGTGCCGTCGATGCGGCGGACGACGCCGGTCAGGCCCTCCGGCGCCTTGCCGGCGCCGACGGACTCGATGCGGTTGTCCGCCACGACGATGTACCCGGACGCGTACTCCGTGTCCTGGGCGTCGACGGTGGCGATCGAACAGTTCTCGATGACGATGCGCTGAGGGTCTGCCGAAGCTGCCATGGCGCTTCCTTCTTCTCTCTGTGGCGATGTGGGCACGGCAGGACCCTAGGAGGATTTGAGTGCCACAGCGGTGCGGCTGTGGGTGCCGAGATGGTGGAAGAACAGGTTGAGCACGACCGCCACCAGTGCTCCCGCGCTGATCCCGGAGCCGAGGACGGTCTGTGCCCAGGCCGGGAAACCGGCGTAGAAGGTGGGCGCGGCGAGCGGGATGATGCCCGCGCCGAGCGCGACGGCCACCAGGATGATGTTGGAGCTGTCGTCCAGGCCGGCCTCGGAGAGCGTACGGATGCCGCTGACCGCGATGGAGCCGAAGAGGACGATCCCGGCGCCGCCGAGTACGGGCATGGGCACGAGCGAGACGACCGCGCCGAGCACCGGGAAGGCGCCGAGGACCAGGAGCGCGCCGCCCGCCGCCGCGACGACGTACCGGCTGCGGACGCGGGTCAGCGAGACGACGCCGACGTTCTGGGCGAAGGCGCTGGTCGGGAAGCCCCCGAAGACCGGGCCGAGGAGGGTGGCGATGCCGTCGGTGCGCAGGCCGCGGGTGATCGTACGGCCGTCGGTGCGGCGGTCGCAGATCTCGCCGAGGGCGAGCATTCCGGCCGAGGACTCCGTCATCAGGACGAGCATGACGATGCAGAGCGAGAGGATCGCGGCGGGGTGGAACTCCGGCGCGCCGAAGGCGAAGGGGGTCGGCAGGGCGGCGAGCGGTGCGGACTTCAGCGCGGAGAAGTCGGCGAGTCCGAACGGGATCGCGGCCAGCGTGCCGACGAACATGCCCATGAGCAGGGCCACTTGCTTGAGGAAGCCGCGGCCGAAGCGCTGGATGAGCAGGATGACGACGAGCGTGAAGGCGGCCAGCGCCAGGTACTTCATGGCGCCGAAGTCGTCGGCGGTGGCGTCGCCGCCCTGTGCCCAGGCGACGGGCACGGGCATGAGGGTGACGCCGATGAGGGTGATGACCACGCCGGTGACGAGCGGCGGGAAGAAGCGCAGCAGTCTGCCGAAGAAGGGGCCGACGGCCAGGCAGAAGACTCCGGCGACGAGCACCGCCCCGTAGATCGCGGGGAGTTGGTGGCCCGGCGCGCTGGTCTCGGCGATGGCGAGCATCGGCGCGATCCCGGCGGAGGAGGCGGCGTTGACGAAGGGGAGCCGGTTGCCGGCGAAGGGGCCGAGGCCGATCGTCTGGAGGATGGTGGCGAGTCCGGCGATCAGGAGGCTCGCCGCGATGAGCCGGGTCATTCCGGCGGTGTCCAGGCCGACGGCCTGGCCGATGATCAGCGGAGGGGTGACGACGCCCGCGTACATGGCGGCGATGTGCTGGAGTGCGGCGGGGACGAGCCGCGCGGGCGGAAGCTTCTCGTCGACCGGGTGAACTGCCGTGTCGGCGGCGGTCGGTGAGGTTTTGCACGGGCCTTCTGCCGGCCCCGTTGCAGGCTGTGCCATGGGTTTTCCCTCCGGGATGACCGGCCGCCGTCCGGCTGTGGACGGACGGCGGCCGGTTCAGTGCCGCGTCAGAGGTTGGTCATGTCGACCGGGATCTTCGGCTCGACGCCGTCCCGGAGCACGGTGGCCTCGATCAGACCGTAGGGACGGTCCGCCGCGAAGTAGACCTCGTTGTCGTTCTTGAGGCCGAACGGTTCGAGGTCCACCAGGAAGTGGTGGTTGTTCGGCAGCGAGAAGCGGATCTCGTCGATCTCGCTGCGGCTGTTGATGATGCGCGAACCCATCTGGTACAGGGTCTGCTGGAGCGAGAGGGAGTACGTCTCGGCGAAGGCGTGGAGCATGTGCTTGCGCGCCTGCTCGTAGGACTTCTCCCAGTTCGGCATGCGCTGCTCGTCGCTGGTCCAGTTGTAGCGCCAGCGGGCGGAGACGTCCGTCGCCAGGATGCGGTCGTACGCCTCCTTCAGCGTCGTGTACCTGTCCTTGACGTAGCCCCAGAACTCGGAGTTGGTCGAGTTCATCACGGTGAGGTCCTTGAGGCCCGAGATGACCTCCCAGTTCTCACCGTCGTAGGTGATCTGAGAGACGCGGGTCTCCTGGCCCTTGCGGACGAAGGAGTGCTTGACCTCGTCGGCGCCGATGAACCTGGAGTTGCCGTCGGAGGTCGCGATGCGCTCCCAGCTGTACTCCTCGATCCGGATCCGGGCGCGGTGGATCGGCGCCTGCGAGGAGACGAAGTGCCGGGCGAGGTGGATGCCGAACTGCTCGGCGGACTCGATCCCGTGCTCCTTGGCGAACGCGAACACCGTGTTCTTGGTGGTGTCCGTCGGCAGGACGTTGGCGTTGGAGCCGGAGTAGTGGACGTCGTCCATGTCGCCGGAGAGGGCGACCGAGACGTTCAGGTCCTTGATGTGGTGGGTGTCGCCGTCCCGCGTGATCTTGACGACGCGGTTCTCTGCTTTGCCGTACTGGTTCTGGCCGAGAATCGTGGGCATGTCGGTGCTAGCTCCCTCGGTAAACGGAGTAGCCGAACGGGTTGAGCAGCAGCGGTACGTGATAGTGCTCGCCCGGGACGACCGCGAACGCGATGGTCACCTCCGGGAAGAACGCGCCGCTGTCCCTTACGCGGGGGGCGTCCTGCTGCGCCTCGGCTTGCTTCTTGGAAAAGTACGTCTCGGTGTCGAAGTCGAGACGCACATGGGTCGTTCCCTCCGGCAGTGCCGGGAGGTCCTTGCAGCGCCCGTCCGCATCGGTCGCGGAGGCTCCGAGCGTCACGTACGGCGCGTCGCCGCCGCTGCGGGCGGCGAGCGAGACGGCGACGGACGCGGCGGGGCGGCCGATGCTGGTGTCCAGGATGTGGGTGGACACCGATGCGGTCGTGTCGGTACTCAAGACCGTCACTCTCCTAGATCTCAAGAGTCCTGTGCGGGAGCGCCCTCTGCGAGGGTCTCCGTCACGAGACGGGTCAGCCGGATGCGGTTGATCTTGCCCAGTTCGGTGCGCACGATCTCCTGCTCCTGCTCGGGCGAGTTCCCGATCCGGGACTTCACCGCGTCGCGCATCTGCTCACCGGTGGCGCCGGTGGCGCAGATCAGGAAGACATGTCCGAACCGCTCCTGGTAGGCCAGGTTCAGTTCGAGCATCTCGGTCTTGAGCTCCTCGGAGGCGCCGGCCATCCCCCGCTGCTCGCGGGAGGAGGTCGGGTCGCCGGGGACCGGACGCCCGATCGGCGGGTGGCCGGCCATCGCTTCGGCCAGGTCCGCCGCGGCGAGCGTCGCCATGGCGGCGTCGCTCGCGGCGAGCAGGGCTTCTTCGGTGGCGTACGGACGCCCGGCGAGGATGGTGTTTCCCCAGGTCGCACTGGCACACACCTCGTGCAGTGCGGGAGTGGCCTCGCCGTCCGCCAGGGTGTTGAACCGGGTGAGGCCCGGTGTGGAGCTCGAAGTCACGGGAGCCTCCGTGGCTGTTTTTCGCTGTGCGTTGTTCGGGCTGCGGATAGCTAACGCCCTCCGCAACACGACGTCAACACTTTGTTGAAATCTCGCGAACGAAGAAAGCCGCCGTCCCGACATGCGGACGGCGGCTTTCCGGTGCGTTCGGCGGGTTCGGCCAACTACTCACCCTTGGCCGAATGTTCCCGGTTCAGATAGTTGTACACGGTGAACCGGGAGACGCCCAGAGCGCCGGCCACGGTCTCCACTCCGTGTCGCACGGAGAAGGCACCGCGTGCCTCCAGGGTCCGGACGACGCTCTGCTTGGCCTTGCGGTCCAGGTCGGCGAGTGGCATCCCGTGCCGTCGCTCCATCGCGGCGAGGATGTGGTCCAGCGAGTCGGAGAGCTGGGGCAGGCGTACGGCTATGACGTCCCGGCCCTCCCAGGCGAGCACCACATCGTCCGGCTGGGCCTGCTCGGGGCCCAGCAGCTCGGCGCCCATCGCGTCGACGAGCGGCTTGACGGCGGAGACGAGAGGGTGATCGGCCGTCGCCGGGGGGTGATCGACGGATTCGGTCATGACACGTCCCCCTCGATCACGTTCACCTGGAGCGAGACCCGGGTGGCGCCCGAGGCCAGGGACTGGCGCAGCAGCGCGTCCACGGCGGTCAGCACCTCGTCGGCGCCGCCTTCCGCGGTGTTGCCGAAGGGTCCGACGTCGACGGCGTCCAGCTCGGCGCCCTGGATCACCTCGCGGGCCACCACCGCGTGGGTGGGCGCCTCATCGAGATCGAACGGCTCGGTGGTGAATTCCACCCTCAAGCGCACTGTGCCTCCATGGTGTCCTCGCCCGGGGTGCGGGCTCCCGCGGCTCGGCCACGACTGTAACCGCTGGACGGGGCCCCGCTCCGGTGCGCGCGGGGCCCCGGCCGGGGTGGTCACGGGAGCGGCAGCACGCAGACCGCGACCGGCGCCGGGAAGGGCTCGCCCGCCCCGGTCAGGGAGCCGTCGGGGCCGACCGCGAAGACGGTCACGGTGGAGGAGCGCTGGTTGGCGGCGAAGAGCAGGGAGCTGTCCGGGGACAGGGCGAGCTGGCGGGGCCAGTCGCCGCCGACCGGCACGGTGTCCAGCAGGCGCAGGGCCGCCCCGTCGTCCTCGACGGCGTACCGGGTGAGGCTGTTGTGGCCCCGGTTGGCGAGGTAGACGTACGCCCCGTCGCCGGTGACCACCGGCTGGGCGGGGTAGCTGGTGCCCGGTCCGGTGCCGGTGGACTGCCCGGGGCCCGGGGTGAGGACGCCGGTGGCGGGGTCGTACGCGCAGACGACCATGGTGTCGTCCAGCTCGCAGGCCAGATAGGCGAACCGCCCGCCGGGGTGGAAGGCCAGGTGGCGGGGGCCGGAGCCGGGGGCCAGGGCGGCGCGGGAGACCTCGGTGAGCGTCCCGGCGGACTCGTCCAGCGCGTAGGTGTACACGGTGTCGGTGCCCAGGTCGACGGCGAGGACATGGCCGCCGTCGGGCGAGGTGACGATCTGGTGGGCGTGCGGTCCGCCCTGGCCGGGGCCGGGCGGCGGCGAGCTGTGGGTGACCAGGTCGGTGCGCTCGCCCAGCGATCCGTCCGCCGCGACCGGGTGCACGGCGACGCTGCCGGAGGTGTAGTTGGCGCTCAGCAGCCAGTTTCCGGACGGGTGGACGGAGAGGTGGGTGGGGCCCGAGCCGCCGGTGGGGCGGGTGCCGAGCAGCTCGTACGTCCCGTCCGGCGCGAGCGCCACGGCGGTGACCGCGCCCGCGTCCTGCTCGGAGACCGCGTAGACGGTGGCGCCGGAGGGGTGGAGGGCCAGGTAGGAGGGGTTCTCGACGCCGGTGATCGTCGGCCCGGTGGTGATGGCGCCGGTGCCGGAGTCGTACGCGGCGGTGCCGATGCCCGTGCCGCCGCCCGCCTCGGAGGTGTACGTGCCGAGCAGCAGCGGGCGGGTGGCGCGCGGGGCGGCGGGCGCCGGAGCGGACCGGGCGGGCGCGGCGAGGGCCGGGGTGGCGAGTGCGGGGGCGGCGGCCAGGGCGGCTCCCGCCAGCAGACCGCCGAGGAGGCCCCGGCGGCTGGGCAGGCCGGGGCCGGGGGCCTCGACCGCGGACGCGGGGGCGCGGCCGGGACGGGCGGGGACCGGGTTCGGGTGGGGGGCTGGGTTCATGCGAGGCACCTCGTGTGGGGGTTCGGCTGCTTCGGATGCGTCCGCCACCCTGGCCCGCCGACGCCCGTTCGACAAGAGGTGCAACCGGAGTTGCGTCCTGTGCAACGCGACCGGGAGGTCGCGATCAGGCGCCCGCCTGGATGTCCCCCCTGGTCGAGGAGGCGATGGCGTCGCCGTGCGCGAAATCGCCGGGCGGAATACCCGGGTGGTGTCCCTCCCGGTCGGGGGCGATGTCGGCCGCCGGACCGAGCGCGAGCCGGGAGACGATCCGGTAGCGGTCGCCCCGGTAGAGCGAGTGGACGTACTCCACCGGGCGGCCCGTGGTGTCGGAGGTCAGCCGCTCGAAGAGCAGCGCCGGCGAGAGCTCCGGGACGTCGAGCAGCCCGGCCTCGGCACGGGTGACGACGGTGGGCTCGATCGCCTGGACCGCCTCGTGGACGTGCACGCCGTGGGTGGCGCGCAGATGCTCGTACAGGTCGCCGCTCTCCAGCTCCTGCGCACTGAGCCCCGGCACCAGCTCCGCCCGGATGTGCAGATGCTCGATGGCCATCGGCGCCCCGTCGACCAGCCGCAGCCGCGCCACGTAGACGATCTCGGCGGCCGGTGACATCCGCAGCTTGCGGCCGACCCTGGCCCCCGCCTGGAGCGTGGTGAACTCCAGCAGCCGGCTCGACCAGGCTCCCGACGCCTGCGGCACGGTCAGCGACCGGTCCCCCGCCACCAGCTCCTGGGTGATCTTGGCGGGGGCGACGAACATGCCCCGGCCGTGCTCGCGCACCAGGAGTCCGGCGGCGACCAGCTCGTCGACCGCCGCGCGCACGGTGGGCCGGGACACGCCGAGCAGGGCGCACAGAGCACGCTCCGAGGGGATGGCGTCGCCGGGGCTGCGCGACTCGATCAGCTCCAGCACGGCATCGCGGGTCCGCTCCCGTTTGAGCACCGTCCCCGGCACATCCGCGTCCATGGTCTCCCCTCCCGACGACTGCGCTTTTCTTACCAGTTGACCATCCCGCCACACCAACTGGCCTGCTGGTCAGGTGAAGTGTAGCGCTTGCCCGGCCCGTACCGACCGGCCACGTTACGGATAGATCACCAATTTCCCTTTGTACGCAGGGGGTTGACGGCCCCATTGGTCTATGCCACCTTCATCCACCACCGACAGGCGAGCTGTCCAGTGAGCCCTACTGGTCAGGTGGTCAGGCCTCGTCAGGTCCGTCCGATCCGTCTCTCTTCCGAGGTGAACCGTGAAGTACCGCTTGCTCGCCGGTGGGTCCGTGCTCGTCCTGACCGCCGTACTCAGTGCCTGTGGATCGTCGTCCGGGCCGGACTCCGGCAACGGGGACGGCCGGACGACGGTGGACGTCTGGCTGATGCGCGACAGCGTCTCGGACGAGTTCCAGAAGGAGTTCACCGCGGACTTCGAGAAGCGCCATCCGACGATCGACGTGAAGATCCAGGTCCAGGAGTGGGACGGGATCGGCCAGAAGATCACCGCCGCCCTGGCCAGCAACGACGCCCCGGACGTCATCGAGGCGGGCAACACCCAGGTGGCGCAGTTCGCGGAGAGCGGCGGGCTGCTCGACCTCAGCGACCGGACCGAGGAGCTGAACGGCGAGGACTGGCTGAGCGGCCTGGCCGAGCCGGGCTCGTACGAGGGCAAGCAGTACGGCATCCCGTACTACGCCGCCAACCGGGTGGTCGTCTACCGCACGGACCTCTTCGAGAAGGCCGGCGTCGACGCCGCGGCGATCAAGACCCGCGAGCAGTGGATCGACGCCACGGCCAAGCTCAACAAGGGCGGCACGCAGGGCATCTACCTGCCCGGACAGATGTGGTACGCGCTGGCCGGATTCATCTGGGACGAGGGCGGCGACCTCGCGAGCAGGTCCGGGGAGAAGTGGTCCGGCGCGCTGGACACCCCCGAGGCGCTGCGCGGCATGGCCTTCTACAAGGAGCTCCAGGCGCTCGGCAAGGGCCCCAAGGACTCCGACGAGGACGACCCGCCGCAGACCGAGGTGATGGCCCAGGGGCAGGTGGCCCAGGTCATCCAGACCCCGGGCGGAGCCAAGGTCATCGCGGAGAAGAACCCCGAACTGGCGGGCAAGCTCGCCTTCTTCCCGATCCCGGGCAGGACCGCGGACACTCCGGGCGCGGTCTTCACCGGCGGCTCCGACCTGGTCGTGCCGGCCGCCGCGGCCCACCCCGACGAGGCGGTCACCTTCATCAAGGAGCTGACCGGGGACACCTGGCAGAAGAAGCTCGCCGTCGCCATGAGCTACGTACCGAACCGGACCACGCTGGCCTCCGCCGTGGCCGACGACCCGGGGGCCGCCGCGATGGCGGTCGGCGCGGCCAACGGGCACGCGACGCCCAACACCCCGGGCTGGGCCGCGGTCGAGGCGGAGAACCCGATCAAGGACTACATGACGGCCGTGCTCACCGGGGGCGATCCGGCGAAGGAGGCGGCGAAGGCCTCGCAGGACATCACCCGGGCCATGAACGCCGGTTCCTGACCCGGCCCCCGATCCGCCACCGCAGCAGCTCGAAAGGAGGCGTGCCGTGCCGGTCGTCGACCAACGGACCGCACCCCGCACCCCCCGGCGGCGCCCGGCCCCGCGCCTCGCCGTACGCAAGGACCCGCCCCCGCGCGGCAGGGCCCAGGGCCTCTGGCCGTACGCCCTGATCGCCCCCGCCGTCGGCGGCATGCTCTATCTGCTGGTCTACCCGCTGGTGCGGGCCGTCCTGATCTCGTTCCAGGACTTCCGGCTGCGCCAGCTCATCGCGGGTGACGCGGAGTTCGTCGGGCTGCGGAACTACCGCACGCTGCTGACCGATCCACGGTTCTGGGAGGTGGTGCGCCGCACCTTCCTGTTCATGGCCGTCAACGTCGTCCTGATCATGGTCATCGCCACCCTGGTCGCCCTGATGGTGGAGCGGCTGGGCCGGATCGGGCGGACGGTGGTGCTGTGCTCGCTGGTGCTGGCCTGGGCGATGCCGGTGGTGGCGGCGACCACCGTCTTCCAGTGGCTGTTCCACTCGGAGTTCGGGATCGTCAACTGGTCGCTGACCTCGCTCGGCCTCGACTCCTTCGAGCGCTATCCGTGGTTCGCGAACGGCACCGCGGCCTTCGCCATCCTGGTGACGCTGATCGTCTGGCAGTCGGTGCCGTTCGCCGCGATCACCCTGTACTCGGCACTGACCACCGTCTCTCCGGAGCTGTACGAGTCGGCGCGGCTGGACGGGGCGGGCGCGGCGCGGATCTTCCGTTCGGTGACCTTCCCGATGCTGCGGCCGATCTTTCTGCTGGTCCTCTCGCTGGAGGTGATCTGGACGTTCAAGGCGTTCGTCCAGATCTGGGTGATGACCCGGGGCGGGCCGGGCGACGCGACGACGATCCTGCCGGTCTACGCGGTCCAGACGGCGCTCTCCAGCCAGCGGTACGACCTGGGTTCCGCCGCCTCGATGGTCACCGTGGTCCTGATGTCCGGGGTGCTCGTCCTCTACTTCCGCCAGATGCTCCGCCAGGAGGACGAGACCCGATGAACTCACCTGTCCCGCACCCTCGGCTGCGGCGTCTGCCGCTGAACCTCGCCGCGGCCGTGACCGTCGTGGTGTGCCTCTTCCCCGTCTACTGGATGATCTCCACGGCCTTCAAACCGTCCAAGGACATCCAGTCCGCCGACCCGCAGCTCTTCCCGCACACCTGGACGCTCGACCACTTCCAACGCGCCGTGGAAGCCGACGGGTTCGCCCTCTTCTGGCGCAACAGCATCCTGGTCACGCTCGGGGCCGTCCTGCTGGCGCTGCTGGTCGCGCTGGGCGCGGCGTTCGCCGTGGCGCGGCTGCGGTGGAAGGGCCGGCGGCAGTTCATGCTGATGATCTTCATCGCGCAGATGGCGCCCTGGGAGTCGCTGATCATCCCGATCTACATCATCTCGCGGGACACCGACATGCTGGACCGGCTGCCGACGCTGACGCTGATCTACTTCATGATCACGCTGCCGTTCACCGTCGTGGTGCTGCGGGGCTTCATCGGGACGATCCCGCCGGAGCTGGAGGAGGCCGCGCAGGTCGACGGCTGCACCCGGACCGGGGCCTTCTGGCGGGTGGCGATGCCGCTGCTGGCACCGGGTCTGATGGCGACCTCGCTGTTCGGGTTCATCACCGCCTGGAACGAGTTCGCCTACGCCAACTTCCTGATCATCAAGCAGCAGGACAACCGCACGCTGCCGGTCTGGCTGTCGTCCTTCCAGAACACCTTCGGCACCGACTGGGGCGCCACCATGGCCGCCTCCACCCTCTTCGCGCTGCCCGCCCTGGTGATCTTCCTGCTGCTCCAGCGCCATGTCACGTCCGGCTTCGCCGCCGGCGCCGTCAAGGGCTGAGCGTTCGACACCACCTCGCCACCCGCCCGCCCGCCCGCCCGCGAACCGAATCCGGAGACCCCGTGCCCGCATCGCGCCCCGCCCCCGCCCTCTCCCTCCTCCCCCGGCCCAGCAGGATCTCCTCGCTCGGCGGCCGGCTCACCCTCGACCGGGAGACCACCGTCCGGGCGCTGCGGGGCGCGGAGCCGGCGGCGGACCTGCTGCGCACCCTGGTCGGCCGCACCACCGGACTGCCCCTCGCCCCCGCGCCGGACGGCCGGGTCGTCCTCGCCCTGGACGACCGGCTCGGCGGCCTCGGCGAGGAGGGGTACGGGCTGACGGTCGCCCCGCGCGCCCTCCAGCTGCGCGCCGCCCATCTCACCGGGCTGCTCCGGGGCGTCCAGACGATCCGCCAACTGCTGCCCGCCGAGGCGCTGTCGGGCGGTCCGGCGCGCACGGGTTCCTGGGAGCTGCCGTGCGTCGAGATCACCGACGTACCGGACCGGCCGTGGCGCGGGGCGATGCTGGACGTGGCGCGGCGCTTCCAGCCGATCGGCTATCTGCGCCGGTACGTGGACCTGTTGGCGCTGCACAAGCTGAACGTCCTGCATCTGCATCTCACCGACGACCAGGGCTGGCGGATGCCGGTCGACGCCTACCCCCGGCTGATCTCGGTCGGCTCCCGGCGGGCCGGGTCGCAGAAGGGCCCGACCGGTCCGGACGGGGCGCACTTCGACACGGTGCCGCACGAAGGGCACTACACGAAGGCGGAGTTGAGGGTCCTGGTGCGGTACGCGGCGGAGCGCGGCGTCACCGTCGTACCGGAGATCGAGATGCCCGGCCATGTGCGGGCCGCGCTCGCCGCCTATCCGGAGCTGGGCAATCACCCGGAGCGGGAGCTGGACGTGTGGACCCGCTGGGGGGTGTGCGACACGATCCTCGGCGTGCACGAGGGGGTCTTCGACTTCTGCCGCGCCGTGCTGGAAGAGGTGATGGAGGTCTTCCCGTCGCCCTACATCCACATCGGCGGCGAGGAGTGCCCGACCACCGAATGGGAGGAGAGCCCGGCGGCCCGCGAACGCGCGGCGGCGCTGGGGCTCGCCGACCCGTCGGCGCTGCACGGCTGGTTCATGGGCCGGATCGGGGCGTTCCTGGTGGAGCGCGGCCGGATTCCGCTCGGCTGGGTCGAGAACGGCGCCGAACTCCCGCCGGAATTCACGGTGATGACCTGGCGCGACTCCTCGCACACGCGGGCCGCCGTACACCGCGGCCACCAGGTGATCGCCGCGCACCACCGGGCGACCTACCTCGACTACGCCCAGTCCGGCGACCCGTCGGAACCGGTGGCCCAGCCCGGAGCGCCGGTCTCCCTGCACACGGTCCACGCCTACGAACCGGCCCCGCCCGACTGGCCGGAGGCCGAGCGGGGCCGGGTGCTCGGGACCCAGGCCCAGGTGTGGACGGAGTACGCCCGCACCCCCGAGGAGATCGAGTACCTCAGCTACCCACGGCTGTGCGCGCTCGCCGACCGTTCCTGGTCCGGCGGGCGCGGCGACTGGCCGGGGTTCGTCGAGCGGCTGCGTCACCACACCGCCCGGCTGGACGCCCTGGGCGTCCCCTACCGCCCGCTGGACGCACGGTCGCTCGCGACGGCCGGGCACGCGTCCCCGTCCTCAGGAACAGCGCGACCCCACTCGTAACCACTCCCCCACCACCGTTCCGGAGAGGAACACACCCGTGAACACACCCGCGAACACATCACGCAGGAATCCGCGCAGGTCCAGGCTGCGCACCGCCGCCGCATCGGCCGCCGCCACGGCCCTGGCCGTCACCGGGCTCGCCGCTCTGCCGTCCTCGGCGTCCGCCGCGGCGGACGGCATCGTCGTCCAGTACCGGACGAGCGCGTCCGGTGCGAGCGCCGACCAGAGCGAGCCGTGGCTGAAGGTCCGTAACGCCGGCTCCGCCTCCGTACCGCTGAGCAGTGTGAAGGTGCGCTACTACTTCAAGGCCGACTCGGCGTCCGCCGCCTACCGGTTCGCCTGTTCCTGGGCGGTGAAGGGGTGCGCGAACATCACCGGGACGTTCGGGACGCTCGCCACCCCGACCGCCACCGCGGACCGCTATCTGGAGATCGGCTTCACCGCCGGGGCGGGCTCGCTCGCGCCGGGCGCGGACACCGGGGACATGCAGCTCCGGTTCCACCAGGCGTCCTGGGCCTCGCTCGTGCAGTCCGACGACTACTCCTTCGGCCCGGACCGGACCGCGTACGGCGACTGGTCCAAGGTGACGGCGCATGTCTCCGGCGCGACCGTGTGGGGCGAGGCGCCCGGCGGCAACGGGCCGACCGACCCGCCGGACCCGACGGACCCGCCCACCGACCCGCCGGGTGACGCGCCGGCGCTCTTCGACGACTTCGACTACAGCTCGCACACCGACCCGAAGATCAACGCGAACGGCTGGAGCGTACGGTCCAACTCCGGCGGTCCGGGCGTGCCGGGCGCGACCTGGGCGCCGGAGAACGTCACCTTCGCCGACCAGGGCGGAAACACGGTGATGAACCTGGAGACCTCGACGGCGGGCACCGGGGCTTCGACGAAGCACACCGAGATCCTGACGCAGTCGATGAAGTTCAAGAACGGGACGTACGCGTCGCGGGTGAAGTTCAGCGACGCGCCGCGCTCGGGCCCGGACGGCGACCGGATCGTGCAGACGTTCTTCACCATCAACGACCTCAAGGCGCCGATGGCGGACGACTACGCGGAGTACGACTTCGAGTATCTGCCGAACGGCGGCTGGGGCGAGCCGGCGAACATCCTGTACACGACGTCGTGGGAGACCTACCGGCCCGACCCGTGGGAGGCGGTCAACGCGCACAGCGAGTCGCGGCAGTCCTACGCGGGCTGGCACGACCTGGTGGTGACGATCGACGACAACGAGATCACGTACTACGTCGACGGGCAGCACTTCGGGACGCACGGGGCGGCCTATCTGCCCGAGCGGCCGATGTCGATCAACTTCAACCAGTGGCTGATCGACCTGGAGGGGCAGCCGAGCACCACGCCCCGCGCCTACGACCAGCAGGTGGACTACGTCCTGCATGTGAAGGACCAGGTGCTCACCCCGGCGCAGGTCAACGCGATGGTCGGGACGTACCGCGACGCGGGCACGAGCTTCGAGGACACGGTCCCGGGCAGCTAGGAGCGGTGCGCACGGCGTGAGAGCCGGGCGGGGCGGGGGTCGACGGCGGCCCCCGCCCCGCTTTCGTATGCCCGAAGGCGCCCGCGCCACCGATTCCGTACGCCGCTGACCGGGGCGAATTTTCCGGCACCCCCTTGACAGCCCTGCCACCCTCCGGGCAATCTTCCGTTAAGCAGAAACTAACTTCCGCAATACGGAAGGAGCGCCGAAACCCTCATGGGATACCCGGACCAGCGCTTCGATGTGAACCTTTCGATCCTCTTCACGGAACTCCCGCTCCTGGAGCGTCCCGCGGCAGCCGCCGCGGCGGGCTTCACGGCGGTCGAGCTGTGGTGGCCCTGGATCGAGACCCCCACCCCGCCGCAGGCGGAGCTCGACGCCCTCAAGAAGGCGCTCGACGACGCCGGCACCCAGCTGGTGGGGCTGAACTTCTACGCCGGACAGCTGCCCGGCCCCGACCGCGGCGCGCTCTCCGTGCCCGGCACGGAGTCGGACCGTTTCCGGGCCAACATCGAGGTGGCGGCCGACTTCGCCGCCTCGGTCGGCTGCACGGCGCTCAACGCGCTGTACGGCAACCGCGTCGAGGGCGCGGACCCGCAGGTGCAGGACGCGCTCGCGCTGGAGAACCTGGTGCTGGCCGCCCGCGCGGCGGACCGCGTCGGGGCGATCCTGCTCGTCGAGACGCTCAACAAGCCGGAGTCGCCGCTCTATCCGCTGGTCAGCGCACCGGCCGCGATCGAGGTCGTCGACAAGGTCAACGCGGCGACGGGCCTCGGGAACGCCAAGTTCCTGCTGGACCTCTACCACCTCTCGATGAACGGCGAGGACCTCAGCCAGGTCATCAAGGCGTACGCCGCGAAGACCGGTCACGTCCAGATCGCCGACAACCCGGGCCGCGGCGCGCCGGGCACCGGCTCGCTCCCGCTGGAGCGGCTCCTGGACGAGCTCAAGGACGCGGGTTACGCGGGCTGGGTCGGCCTGGAGTACAAGCCTGGTGACCGGCCGAGCGCGGAGTCCTTCGACTGGCTCCCGGCGTCGGCCAGAGCGGCCGGCTGACCGGCCGGTTCCACGACAGGGCGGTCCCAACGCCCCTACGTACACACGTTTTTCAGGAAGGCACCCTCATGAGCAACAACCTCCCCAAGGTTGCGTGGATCGGTCTCGGCATCATGGGCTCCCCCATGTCGGAGAACCTGATCAAGGCCGGTTACTCCGTCACCGGATACACCCTGGAGCAGGACAAGATCGACCGGCTGGTCGCGGCCGGCGGCACCGGCGCCTCCTCGATCGCGGACGCGGTCAAGGACGCGGATGTCGTCATCACGATGGTGCCCGCATCGCCGCAGGTCGAGGCCATCGCCTACGGCCCGGACGGCATCCTGGAGAACGCGAAGCGCGGCGCGCTGCTGGTGGACATGTCCTCCATCACCCCGCAGACCTCCGTGGACCTCGCCAAGAACGCGGCCGAGAAGGGCATCCGGGTCCTGGACGCGCCGGTCTCCGGCGGCGAGGCCGGCGCCATCGAGGCGGTCCTGTCCATCATGGTCGGCGGCGAGCAGGCGGACTTCGACGCCGCGAAGCCGCTGCTCGAAGCGCTCGGCAAGACGATCGTGCTCTGCGGCCCGCACGGCTCCGGCCAGACGGTGAAGGCCGCCAACCAGCTGATCGTCGCGGTCAACATCCAGGCCTGCGCCGAGGCCGTGGTCTTCCTGGAGAAGTCCGGCGTCGACCTCGCCGCCGCGCTGGACGTGCTCAACGGCGGTCTGGCCGGCTCGACCGTGCTGACCCGCAAGAAGGACAACTTCCTGAAGCGGGACTTCGCCCCCGGCTTCCGGATCGACCTGCACCACAAGGACATGGGCATCGTCACGGACGCCGCCCGCAACGTCGGCGCGGCCCTGCCCGTCGGCGGTGTGGTCGCCCAGCTGGTCGCCTCGCTGCGCGCCCAGGGCGACGGCGGCCTGGACCACTCGGCGCTGCTGCGCTCGGTCGAGCGGCTGTCCGGCTCCCAGGTCTGATCCCTCCCCCGGCTCCGCGAGGAGCCCCCGGCCTCGTACGGGGCCACGGCCCGCACGACGGGCCCCTTGATCTCCGGGCCGCGGTGGCGCTGACACCTGTCCTGTCGCGCCCAGGCGCTGCCGCGGCCCGGAACCACATACTTCGTTTTCAACAAACTGTTGACGTTGTCTCGCGGCGAATCTACGCTCCTCAAGCCGTCAGCAGCTCGTACGAAAGGTCATCCCGCCACATGGCTAAGCGTGTGCTCACGACCGAGTCAGGCGCCCCGGTCGCCGACAACCAGAACTCCGCCACCGCCGGTGTCGGTGGACCGATCCTCCTCCAGGACCAGCACCTCCTGGAGAAGCTCGCCCGCTTCAACCGTGAGCGCATCCCGGAGCGCGTGGTCCACGCCCGCGGCTCCGGCGCGTACGGCTACTTCGAGGTGACCGACGACGTCACCGGCTTCACCCGCGCCGACTTCCTCTCCTCGGTCGGCAAACGCACCGAGACGTTCATCCGCTTCTCGACCGTCGCCGACTCGCTCGGCGGCGCGGACGCGGTCCGCGACCCGCGCGGCTTCGCCCTCAAGTTCTACACGGACGAGGGCAATTACGACCTGGTCGGCAACAACACCCCGGTGTTCTTCATCAAGGACCCGATCAAGTTCCCCGACTTCATCCACTCGCAGAAGCGCGACCCGTTCACGGGCAAGCAGGAGCCGGACAACGTCTGGGACTTCTGGGCGCACGCCCCCGAGGCGACGCACCAGGTCACCTGGCTGATGGGCGACCGCGGCATCCCCGCCTCGTACCGTCACATGAACGGCTACGGCTCGCACACCTACCAGTGGACGAACGCCGAGGGCGAGGCCTTCTTCGTCAAGTACCACTTCAAGACGAACCAGGGCGTGCGGTCCCTCTCCGCCGACCAGGCCGCCGAGCTCGTCGGCAAGGACGCCAACTCGCACCAGACGGACCTGCTCCAGGCCATCGAACGCGGCGTCAACCCGTCCTGGACGCTGTACGTCCAGGTGATGCCGGCCGCCGAGGCCGCCGACTACCGGTTCAACCCGTTCGACCTCACCAAGGTGTGGCCGCACAGCGACTACCCGCTCCAGCGGGTCGGCCGCCTGGTCCTGGACCGGAACCCGGACAACGTCTTCGCCGAGGTCGAGCAGGCCGCGTTCTCGCCGAACAACTTCGTGCCCGGCATCGGCCCGTCCCCGGACAAGATGCTCCAGGGCCGGCTGTTCGCCTACGCGGACGCGCACCGCTACCGCCTGGGCGTCAACCACACCCACCTGCCGGTGAACGCGCCGCGCACCGCGGTGGTGGACAACTACGGCCGCGACGGCATCCACGCGACCCGCAACGGCTCGCGCCACGACAAGAACTACGAGCCCAACTCGTACGCCGGTCCGGCGCAGACCGACGCGGCGCTCGCCGCGCCGCTCGCGATCCACGGCTGGACGGGCACGCACGAGGCGCCCGCCCACGCCAAGGACGACGACTTCTTCCAGGCGGGCGAACTCTTCCGGCTCATGTCGGAGGACGAGAAGGGCCGTCTGGTCGCGAACATCGCCGGAGGCCTCTCGCAGGTCACCCGCGACGACGTGATCGAGAAGAACCTCGCCCACTTCCACGCCGCCGACGCCGACTACGGCAAGCGCGTGGAGGAGGCGGTCCGCGCCCTGCGCGAGGACTGAGCCTCCCGCACAGACCCCTGCCCGTACCGCGCACCCGGATGAGGGGTGCCGCGCGGCACGGGCAGGACGACGAGGCCGCGGCGGCTGTGCGATGCCAGTGCGGTGGTGAAGACCCGGGGACCGTCTCCTGACCTGAAGGAGACGCCCTCGCCCGGGCCGATCGCCGCCGCCGCGGTCCCTGTCACCCCTGAACGAGGGCGTGGAGTACGGATACGGTCCCGTACTCCACGCCCTTTCGCATGCCCGCGCCACCCAGCCCGTCCGGGTGGTGAGGCCGCGCCATATCCAGCCCGTCCGGCGTTTGAGGACGGAACCCTTGCGTGGGTGGGCGCGCACTCTTCGAGACAGGGACGCCACCGTGCCCCTCACGCAGGAGACAGCCCGCTCCAGCCCCACGGTTCCGTCCTCAAACGCCGGACGGGCTGTTCGTTCGGCCAGGCTTGACGCTCCTGGCTAACGGCGTTAGCCTTTAGCTAGTCGCATTAGCTTATAGCTTTCGCGTTTCATCGAGCAGGGAGATGCCATGACCGAGTTCATCTCCGTCCCGGGCGGCACCCTCGCCTACGAGACCGCCGGCGAGGGCCCACTGGTCGTCCTGGCCCACGGCATGGGCGACAGCCGCGCGGCGTACAGGTTCGTCCTGCCGCGCCTGGTGGCGGCGGGCTACCGCGTGGTCGCGGTCGACCTGCGGGGCTGCGGCGAGTCGAGCGCGTCCTGGCCTTCCTACTCGCGCACCGACATCGCGGGTGATCTGCTCGCGGTGATCCGTCACCTCGACAGCGGCCCGGCCGTCCTGGTCGGACACTCGATCTCCGGCGGCGCCGCCACCATCGCGGCCGCCCAGGATCCCGGCCTGGTCAGCGGCATCATCGAACTGGCCCCCTTCACGCGCGCACAGTCGATCAAGCTCGGCGACTTCCGCTCGAAGAGCTACCGCAAGGGTGCCTTCCTGCTGCTCGGCGCCGGTCTGTTCGGCAGCGTGGGACTGTGGTCCCGCTACCTCGATCACGCCTACCCGGGCCGCAAGCCCGCCGACTGGGCCGACCGGCTGGCCCGCGTCGAGGCGATGCTGGGCGAGCCCGGCCGGAAGCGGGCGATGCGGAAGATGGGGCAGTCGGCGCCGACCGACGCAGGCGCCCGGTTGGGCGACGTACGGTGCCCCGCCCTGGTCGTGGAGGGCTCGCTCGACCCCGACTGGGTCGACCCGCGCGCCGAGGGCGAGGCGATCGTGGCCGCGATGCCCGCCGGTGTCGGGGAGCTCGCGGTGATCGAGGGAGCCGGCCACTACCCGCACGACCAGTACCCCGAGGAGACGGTGTCCCTGCTACTGGCCTTCCTGGAAACGCACACCCGTGCCTAGGGCGGGCCTCGACACGAACGCCGTCGTCGCGGCGGGAGCGGCACTCGCCGACGAGGTCGGCTGGGCGGGCCTGACCATGGGGCTGCTGGCCGACAGACTCGGCGTACGGCCGCCGTCGCTGTACAAGCACGTCGGCTCCCTGCACGAACTGCGGCACGGCATCTCCGTCCGGGCCAAGCGCGAACTCGCCCAGCACCTGGCCCGGGAGTGCGTCGGCCGTTCCGGCCCGAGCGCGGTGCGGGCGTTCGCCGACAGCTACCGCCACTGGGCCCTGGAGCATCCCGGCCGCTATGCCGCCACCGTCCCCGCTCCGGCGGCCGGTGACGAGGAGGACCGGCACGCGGGCGAAGAGGCCTTGCGGGTGCTGCTCGACGTCCTCGCCGGTTTCGGCCTGCCCGACGCGCGCGTCGTCGACTCCGCACGGGCGCTGCGATCAGCGCTTCACGGGTTCGTCACCCTGGAGAGCGCCGGCGGCTTCGGGCTGCCCCGTGACGTCACACGGAGCTTCCACTTCCTCCTCGACACCCTGATCGCCGGTTTCCTGGCCGACGCTCCCGGCCGCACCTCCGCGCCATGAGGGCCGGGACGCGGCCTCCGGGGCACGATCACGTCCGGGGCGGCCTGCGCTTCGCCGTCGAGATGACCGCTTGGGTGTGCACCCCCTGGGCCCTGTGGTCGTACTCCGTCCCGCTGGCGATCGGCGCCGTCCTGCTGCTGATCGGGCTGCCTGCCCTGTTCGGCACTCCGGGCGACCGGCCCGGCGGAGACCCGCCCGTCGCGGTGCCCGGCATCGTCACCGTTTTGCTGGTCGTGGTCCAGCTGGTGGCGGCAGCGGCGTCCGCATGGGCGCTGTGGGGGACGTGGATCGCCGCGTCGGTGACCGTCCTGTGCCTGGTCGTGCCCGTCACCGAACTACCGCGCTGGCGGGCTCTGCTGAGAACGTCCCGTGGTCGGGCCGAGCGCCCGGCACACCGTTCGTAGCGGGTCCGGTCCGCAGCCGAAACGCGAGGGCCCCCGGCCCGGAGGCTTCTCCGGAGCAGGGGCCCTCGTTCGGCGACGGGTGGGTCAGGAGACGGTCAGGGGGCGGATCGCGGTGGGTGCGTGGGACGGGTCCGTGGCGATGTCCTCGAACTCGTTGACCGACGCGATGTCGCTGCCGCTCATCGCGATGTTCGTGACCCGCTCCAGAATCGCCTCGACCACCACCGGCACCCGGAACTCCGCCGCCAGCTTCTTCGCCTCCTCGAAGGCCGGCAGCAGCTGGTCCGGCTCGGTGACCCGGATCGCCTTGCAGCCGAGGCCCTCGACGACCTTGACGTGGTCGACGCCGTAGACGCCCAGCTCCGGGGAGTTGAGGTTCTCGAACTCCAGGTTGACCTGGAAGTCGATGTCGAAGTTGCGCTGCGCCTGGCGGATCAGCCCCAGGTAGGAGTTGTTCACCAGGACGTGGACGTACGGGATGCGGTGCTGCGCGCCGACGGCCAGCTCCTCCAGCATGAACTGGAAGTCGTAGTCGCCGGAGAGGGCGACGACCGTGCCCTCCGGGTCCGCGGTGGCGACACCCAGCGCGGCCGGGATCGTCCAGCCCAGCGGGCCCGCCTGGCCGCAGTTGATCCAGTGGCGCGGCTTGTAGACGTGCAGCATCTGCGCGCCCGCGATCTGCGAGAGCCCGATCGTGGTGACGTAACGGGTCTCCGGGCCGAACGCCCGGTTCATCTCCTCGTACACGCGCTGCGGCTTGAGCGGCACGTTGTCGAAGTGGGTCCTGCGCTGGAGGCTCGCCTTGCGCTCCTGCGTGGAGCCGGCCCAGGCCGAGCGGTCCTTGAGCTCGCCCGCGGCCTTCAGCTCGCGCGCCACCTCGACGAAGAGCTCCAGCGCGGCCTTGGCGTCGGAGGCGATGCCGAGGTCCGGGGCGAAGATCTTGCCGATCTGGGTGGGCTCGATGTCGACGTGGACGAAGGTGCGGCCCTGGGTGTAGACGTCCAGCTTGCCGGTGTGGCGGTTGGCCCAGCGGTTGCCGATGCCGAGGACGAAGTCGGACTCCAGGAAGTTCGCGTTGCCGTAGCGGTGCGAGGTCTGCAGGCCCACCATGCCGGCGTTCAGCTCGTGGTCGTCGGGCAGGATGCCCCAGCCCATCAGGGTCGGGATGACCGGGACGCCGGTCAGCTCGGCGAACTCCACCAGCAGCTCGGAGGCGTCGGCGTTGATGATGCCGCCGCCCGCGACGAGCACCGGGCGCTCCGAGGCGTTCAGCAGCTGCACGGCCCGATCGATCTGCTTGCGGGAGGCGGCGGGCTTGTGCACCGGGAGGGGCTCGTACAGCTCGGGGTCGAACTCGATCTCGGTGAGCTGGACGTCGATCGGCAGGTCGATGAGGACCGGTCCCGGACGGCCGGTGCGCATCAGGTGGAAGGCCTGCTGGAAGACGCCGGGGACCTGCGCGGCCTCCAGGACGGTGGTCGCCGCCTTGGTGACCGGCTTGGCGATCGACGCGATGTCGACGGCCTGGAAGTCCTCCTTGTGCAGGACGGCGGTCGGCGCCTGGCCGGTGATGCACAGGATCGGGATGGAGTCGGCGATGGCGGAGTACAGACCGGTGATCATGTCGGTGCCCGCCGGGCCCGACGTACCGATGCAGACGCCGATGTTGCCGGCCTTGGCCCGGGTGTAGCCCTCGGCCATGTGGGAGGCGCCCTCGACGTGACGGGCCAGGGTGTGCTGCACCCCGCCGGAGGCCTTGAGGGCCGCGTAGAAGGGGTTGATCGCCGCACCCGGCACACCGAACGCGTTGCTGACGCCTTCGCGCTTGAGGATCTCAACTGCCGCTCGGGCAGCGGTCATACGAGGCATTGAGTGCTCCTGCTCGGGATTGGTGGAGTCGGGCTCTGTCGCGCCACCTGAGAGCACCAATTCCGCATTACGGAAATTCAGTTCTGCTATACGGAAGCAATCTAAAACCTGGGGCGACCCCCGTCAAGGGCGTGAACCGCCGTCCGCCCGTACGAAGTGCGTCAATCCCCTCCCCAGAGCCTCGCTCCTGGTGGACGATGGTGTGACGAGGGAGGCACGGAGCGCAGTCGGTCGCGCGGCCGTGCCGGAGGGAGAGTTACGTGGAGTCCGTGCCGGTCCGGTGCCCTGTCTGCGGCCGGGACCACGCCTACAGCACACCGGCCTACCCCTGCCCGTGCGGGACGCCCACCGCCCCACCGCTGCTGCCGGGCGCCCCGGCGGTCCTGGTCACCCACCGCAGCTGGAGCGACGCCTGGGTCACCGTCCGCTGTACGTCCTGCGCCCGGGAGGACCAGTGGCCGCAGCCCGAGCTGTGCTGCCCGTGCGGGACCGTCCTGCGGATACCCGTGCGCCCGGTGGCCGCCGCCTCGGCCCCGGCCGCGCCGGTCTCCCCGGCCCATATCCCGCTGCCGCGCACCGCCGCGCACCCGCGCCCGGCGTTCCACCCGATGACGATCCGCACGGGCCACGACGCGGTGAGCGCGGCCGGCCTCTATCTGACGTGGCTGGGCTACCGCGACGTCGGCCGGCCCGGGGCGGGCCCGGCCTCCGGGATCGATCTGCGGGCCGACGGGCTGATCGCGCAGGTCGACTCCAGCACCCGGCCGACGACGCTCCGCGCGGTCGAGACCCTCTGGCTCAACGCACTGGGCGCCTCGGCGGCCGGTGTGTTCTTCTCCCTCGCGGGGTACGCGGCCGATGCCCGGGCCCGCGCGGACGGCGTCGGACTCCCGCTCTTCGTCATGGACCTCACCGGGACCCCGCAGCCGGTGAACGGCCCGGCGGACGAGCTGGTCAGCACGGGCGCCTGAACGGACGCCCCGGACTCCGCCGGGAGGTGGATCCGGCCACCCGCGTACCGGTCCGCCGTCCGGCGCGGCACACTGAGTACATGCGTATCCGCTCCGCCAGACGCTCGGATCTTCCGCTTCTCCAGGACATCGAGCGCGCCGCAGGGGAACCGTTCCGGGCCCTGGGCATGGCCTTCGTGGCCGACGACGATCCGCCCCCGCTCGACCTGCTGGAGAGCTACCGGCAGGCAGACCGTTGCTGGGTGGCCACCGACCCTCTCTCCGCCACCGGCGACCGGCCGCTCGGCTATGTGCTCGCCGACCCCGTCGACGACGCCCTGCACATCGAGCAGGTGTCGGTCGACCCGTGCGCCGCCCGCCGGGGCATCGGCCGGGCCCTGATCGCCCACCTGGCCGAGCTGGCCTCGGCCCGGGGAATGGCGGCGCTGACCCTGACCACCTTCACCGATGTGCCGTGGAACGCCCCGTACTACGCCCGGATCGGCTTCCGGGTCCTGCCCGAGGCCGAACTCACCGACGGGCTGCGCACGATCCGCGCCGAGGAGGCCCAGCACGGGCTCGACCGCTGGCCCCGGGTCTGCATGCGACGCGAACTGACGCCGACGGCCCGGACGCCGGAGGCCCGGACGCCGGATGCCCGGCCTTCGGATCCTCGACCGCCGGATGTGCCGGAGACAGTCAACCCTCCGCGTATTCCGGACGCTTCGGGGCCCGCGGACGCCTCGGAGCCCGTGGCTGTCAGTGGCAACGCGTAAGCTGTGCGCATGGCTTTACTCCCGGACAGTTCCCTCCCCGCAGACCGCCCCGCGCCCGCCGCCGAGCAGGCCAACGAGGCCATCCGCGCGCTCGTCGACTCCTCCGGACAGGGCTGGTCCGCGGCGGAGGCGGCGACGTACGAGGTGCTGCTCATCGAGTGGGCGGCGGCGACCCGGGGCGGCCCCGACATCATCGAAGCCGCCTGACCCGCCGCCCGCCCGCTCAGTCCGCGTACGTCTCACGCAGCTCGATCTTGCGGACCTTCCCGCTGACCGTCATCGGGAAGGTCTCCAGGATCCGCAGCCTGCGCGGGATCTTGTAGTGCGCGAGCCTCTCCCGGCAGTGTGCGGTGACCTCCTCCAGGGTCGGCGGATCGGCCGGGTCGCGCGGGATGACGCAGGCCAGGATCTCCTCGCCGTAGCGCTCGTCGGGCACCCCGACCACCTGGACGTCGGCGATCTTCGGGTGGCTGTACAGGAACTCCTCGATCTCCCGTGGGTACACGTTCTCGCCACCCCGGATGATCATGTCCTTGATCCGGCCGACGACCTGGACGTATCCGTCCTCGCGCATCACCGCGAGATCGCCCGTGTGCATCCACCGCCCCGCGTCGACGACTTCGGCGGTGCGGTCGGGCTGGTCCCAGTAGCCGAGCATCACGCTGTAGCCCCGGGTGCGCAGTTCGCCCGAGCTGCCGCGCTCCAGGGTGACGCCGGTGACCGGGTCGACGATCTTGACCTCGATGTGCGGCAGCACCCGGCCCACCGTGCCGGTACGGCGTTCCAGGTCGTCGTCGCGGCGGGTCTGCGTGGAGACGGGTGAGGTCTCCGTCATTCCGTAGCAGATGGAGACCTCGGCCATGTGCATCTCGGCGACGACCCGCTTCATCACCTCGGCCGGGCAGGGCGAACCGGCCATGATCCCGGTGCGCAGCGAGGAGAGGTCGTACGCGGCGAAGTCCGGCAGGTTCAGCTCGGCGATGAACATGGTGGGCACGCCGTACAGCGAGGTGCAGCGCTCCTGTTGGACGGCGGCCAGCACGGCGGCGGGCTCGAAGGACGGGCCCGGGATCACGATGCAGGCGCCGTGCGAGGTGGCGGCGAGGTTGCCCATCACCATGCCGAAGCAGTGGTAGAAGGGCACCGGGAGGCAGACCCGGTCCGCCTCGGTGTAGGCGATCGTCTCCCCCACGAAATAGCCGTTGTTGAGGATGTTGTGGTGGGAGAGCGTCGCGCCCTTGGGGAAGCCCGTGGTGCCCGAGGTGTACTGGATGTTGATCGGGTCGTCGCAGGACAGCTCCGCCTCGCGGGCGGCCAGTTGTCCGCGCGTCACGGCGGGGGCGGCGGCGGTCAGCTCCGCCCAGGACGGGTCGCCGATGTAGTGGACGGCCCGCAGGTCCGGGCAGTTGCCGCGGACCTCCTCGACGAGGGTGCGGTAGTCGCTGGTGCGGTGCGAGAGCGAGGCGACCAGCAGGGAGATGCCGGCCTGCGCGAGGACGAACTCCACCTCGTGGGCGCGGTAGGCCGGGTTGATGGTGACCATGACGGCCCCGATCCGGGCCGTGGCGTACTGCACGAGCACCCACTCGGGGCAGTTGACCGCCCAGATGCCGACCCGGTCGCCCTTCGCCACCCCGGACGCCATCAGGGCGCGGGCCAGCTCGTCGACGTCCGCGGCGAATTCCGTATACGTCCAGCGGCGGCCGGAGGCCACGTCGACCAGCGCCTCGCGGTCGCCGTGCGCGGCGACCGTACGGTCGAGGTTGCGGCCGATGGTGTCGCCGAGCAGCGCGGTGTCGCCGGTGCCGTGTGCGTAGGACAGCTTCTCGTGTGCCGGCTCGCTCACTTCAGGTCCCCCTCGTCGAACTCGGCGCCGGTGCCCAGGGCGGTGCGTTCCCGGAGCTCGATGCGGCGGATCTTGCCCGAGACGGTCTTGGGCAGCTCCGCGAACTCCAGCCTGCGGATGCGTTTGTACGGGGCGAGGACCGCCCGGGAGTGCTCGAAGAGGATTTTCGCGGTGTCCGGGCCCGGCTCCCAGCCCTCCGCGAGCACGACGTACGCCTTCGGGACGGCGAGGCGCAGCGGGTCGGGGGCGGGCACCACGGCGGCCTCGGCGACCGCCTCGTGCTCCAGCAGGGCGCTCTCCAGCTCGAACGGCGAGATCTTGTAGTCGGAGGCCTTGAACACGTCGTCGGCGCGGCCCACATAGGTGATGTAGCCGTCCTCGTCGCGTGCGCCGATGTCACCGGTGCGGTAATAGCCACCGGCCATCGACTCGGCGGTGCGGTCCGGGTCGCCGTGGTAGCCGGTCATCAGGCCGACGGGGCGGTCGGAGAGGTCGAGGGCGATCTCGCCCTCCGTCGCGCCGGGCTGTCCCGTCACCGGGTCGAGCAGTTCGACGGTGAAACCGGGGCTCGGGCGGCCCATGGATCCGGTCTTGAGGAGCTGGCCGGGGGTGTTGGCGACCTGGACGGCGGTCTCCGTCTGGCCGAAGCCGTCCCGGATCGTGACGCCCCACTCCCGCCGGACCGTCTCGATGACCTCCGGGTTCAGCGGCTCCCCGGCCGCGACGACCTCGCGCGGCGGGACCTTCAGCTGACTCAGGTCGGCCTGGATGAGCATCCGCCAGACGGTGGGCGGTGCGCAGAAGCTGGTGATGCCCGAGCGGTCCATCTCGGCCATCAGACGGCCCGCGTCGAAGCGGGTGTAGTTGAAGATGAAGACGGTGGCCTCGGCGCTCCACGGGGCGAAGAGGTTCGACCAGGCGTGCTTGGCCCAGCCGGGCGAGGAGATGTTCAGATGGACGTCGCCCGGCCTGAGCCCGATCCAGTACATCGTCGACAGGTGGCCCACCGGATAGGACACATGGGTGTGCTCGACCAGCTTGGGGCTGGCGGTGGTGCCGGAGGTGAAGTAGAGCATCAGCGGCTCGTCCGCGTCCGTCTCCCGGCCGGGCGTGAACGCCGCGGGCGCCTCGGCCACCCCCGCGTACGGCAGCCAGCCCGCCACCTCCTCGCCCACCGCGATCCGGGTGTAGTCCCCGGGCACCTCGTCGAACTTCGCGGTGTCCGCGTCCCGCACCAGCACATGGCGCACCCGGCCGCGCTCCACCCGGTCGCGCAGGTCGGCGGGGCCGAGCAGCGGGGTGGCGGGGATGACGACGGCGCGCAGCTTCATCGCGGCGAGGGCGGTCTCCCACAGCTCGACCTGGTTGCCGAGCATCACGAGGATGCGGTCGCCCTCCCGTACGCCCCGCGCCTTCAGCCAGTTGGCGGCCCGGTCGGAGCGCTCCGACATCGCGGCGAAGGACACCTCGGTGCGCCGGCCGTCCTCCTCCACGATGTGCAGGGCGGTGCGGTCGTTGTTCTCGGCGATGACGTCGAACCAGTCCAGCGCCCAGTTGAAGTGGTCCGCCCGGGGCCAGCGGAAGCCCGCGTACGCGGTGTCGTAGTCCTCGCGGTGCGCCAGCAGGAAGTCCCGGGCGGCCCGGAACGTCTCGGTCGCGCTGGTTGCCGACATGTGCCCTCCTCATTACGGACCGGTCGCCTAACATCATGTAAACAGTGACCCAGGTCTCACCACCCCCGGACGGGGGTGGTCCCCTCCCTCGTCCGGGGGAGGCGACACGGGCCGGGTGGAGGGGCGTCGGAGTGCCGGAACCGGTCGATGCGGTCGAGATGCAGGCGGCACTGTTGAGGCTGCGCCGCACCAGCGGGCTTCCGGTGGCGTTCGGCGGTCTGCTGTCCGACGCGCGCCACGCACGGATCGCCGAGCTGAACGGGGCGCAGACCAGCGCGCTGCGGGGCCTGGTCATCTCCGCCGGGAGCGGCCTTGGCGGCAAGGCCATCGCGCTGTCGCGGCCCTGTGCGGTGACGGACTACGCCTCCTCGCGCCACATCAGCCACGAGTACGACGCGGCGGTGGCGGCGGAGGGGCTGCGCTCGGTCGTCGCGGTGCCCGTCGTCGTACGGCGGACGGTACGGGGCGTGTTGTACGGGGCGCTGCGCACACCGGTCACGCTGGGCGACCGGACGTTCGACGCGGTGGTGGCGTCGGCCCGTGATGTGGAGCAGTCGCTCGCGGTACGGGACGAGGTGCGGCGGCTGCTGGCGGCTGGCCGGGAGCAGGTGTGCGATCCCGGCATGGTGCCCGGCGCCTGGGAGGACGTGCGCGAGGCCCACCGCGAACTGCGCGCGCTGGTGCCGAGGGTCGTCGATCCGGCGCTGCGCGACGAGCTGCTGGAGGTCTGCGGTCGGCTGGCCTCGGCGTCGGGGGCCAAGGCGCCCGCGGCCCGGGAGGTCCGTCTCGCGCCGCGCGAGGTGGATGTGGTGGCGTGTGTGGCGGCGGGCGCGACGAACGCGGCGACGGCCGAGCGGCTGGGGCTGCGGCCCGAGACGGTGAAGGGGTATCTGCGCTCCGCCATGCGGAAGTTGGGGGCGCACACCCGGCTGGAGGCGGTGGTGGCGGCCCGCCGGGCGGGGCTGCTCCCCTGAGTTTCGGCCCCGGACCGCGACCCGTGGGCGGTGGCGCTCTCAGTCGCCGAAGTCCAGGAACGTACCGAACCGGACGTCGTGGTCCGTCGCGTCCGTCATCACGGCCAGCATCCGCGCCGCCTCCTCGGTGATCTCCGCGCGCTCGGCGCGGGCCAGTCTCCGGAGCGGCTGCACGGTCAGGAGCGCCGCGCCGCCCTCGCGTTCGATGCGCCAGACCGCGTCGAAGAACCCGTCGATCAGCACGGTGCCGTACGCCTGGTTGCCCACCCCGTTGCGCCCCTTGTTCACCGCGGGGATGACGCGGGTGCGGTCGGCGTGGCCGAGGAGGACGTTGTCGAACTCGGGCAGGAAGCGCGGCGGGGCCGGGGTGCCGGGGTCGGGGCGCGGGGCGTCGGGCAGGTCGAAGAGCTCGACGCCCCGCTCGTCGCGGAAGGTGAGCAGCCCGGGCCTGAGCCGTTCGAAGACCTCCTTCGTACGGGTGAGGCCCGACCAGGACTGGAAGTCCATCACCGAGGCGGGGCCGAACGCGCCGAGGTAGCGCAGCACGGTGGCGTCGGGTGCGGGCACGGGCTCGGCGGGCCGGCCGAGCCAGTGCTCCACGGTGGTCAGGGCGACCTGCCCGCTGCGGCCCCACAGTCCGCGCGGGGTGACCTGGACCAGCGGCAGCAGACAGCGGGCGGCGACGGTGAGCGCGAGCGGGTCGGCGTCCGGCCAGTGGGCGAGGAGTTCCTCCCGCAGCTCCTTGACCGGGCGCGGGCGCTCCTGGACCAGCTCCCGGGCCATCGCCGCGAGCCGATCCAGGTCCACCCCCGTCAGCCCGCGCCGGAACATCTTCAGCTCCCGCTCGCGTACCGCCTGCACCAGCGGGCGCAGGGTGAGCGCGTCGTCCGCCGTATGGGTGTGGAGGGTGGAGCGCAGGCTGACGATCCGGACCACCTCGCGGGACTCCATCAGGGTGGACAGCTCCGCGGGGTCGAAGTCCGCGAGCCGGGCGTACAGCTGGAAGTACGGCGGCTTGGTGTTCTGCGCCTGGAGCCCGACGAGGTGGGCGACGGCGTCCTGCGCGGACATCGGTGACCTGTGCAGCAGGAGTTGCCGGTCCAGGGTGGCCCGGTTCAGCGCCCGGGCGGGCAGCACGGCGGGGTGTGCGGCGGTGCGGTGCGTCTTCGCGGCCATGGTCCGCACGCTACCGGCGCTTGCGGTCGGATACGGTCCGCATGTCGCGGAGCGCCCGCGTTACGCCCACCGGGCCTGTGCGCCGCGCGGCCCGGGCGGCCCGCCGCCATGATGGGCCGGTGATCAGTGTCCTGTTCGCCGTCCTCACCGCCATCAGCAACGGATCCGCCTCGGTGCTCCAGCGCCGGGCGGCGATGCGGGTGCCCGACAGCGAGGCGATGCGGCTCTCGCTGATCGGTCATCTGCTCCGTCAGAAGGTGTGGCTGGCGGGCATCGGGCTGGTGATCGTGGCGGCCGTCTGTCAGGCGGTCGCCCTGGCCACCGGTCCGATCGCGGTGGTCCAGCCGATCTTCGTGATCGAGCTGCCCGCCACGCTGCTGATCGCCGGTTACGTGATGCGGCTGCGGGTCGACCGGAACGTCTGGTTCGGGGTCGCGGCCGTCACGGTCGGCCTCGCGCTCGGCATGGCGTCGGCCGCGCCGGTCGAGGGCAGCGACACGGTCCGGGACGCGGCGTGGATTCCGGCGCTGGTGCTGACCGGGGTGTTCGAGGCGGTGCTGATCGGTTCCGCGCTCCGGACGCGCGGCAATCCCCGGGCGGCCCTGCTGGGTCTGGCCGCCGCCTGCGGCTACGCGCTGACGGCCGCACTGATGAAGGACGCGATGGCGAACCTGGACGACGGCGGGGTGGTCGCGCTGCTGGCGTCCTGGCAGTTGTACGCCATGGCGGCGGCCGGGGTGGGCGCCCTGTTCCTGCTCCAGAACGCGCTTCAGGCGGGCAGCCTGGTGGCGGTGCAGCCGATGCTCACCCTGGGGGACGCGCTGATCAGCGTCCTGTACGGGGTGACGCTCTTCGACGAGCGGCTGCGGACCGGCTGGTGGCTGCTGCCGGAGCTGGCGGCGCTGGCCCTGATCGCCGCGGGGTGCGTGCGCCTGGCCCGTACGCCGCTGGCCAGAGGCACGCTCGCACCGCCGCCTCCGCCGCCGCGCGTGCGGTGACCGGTCCGGCTCAGCCGGCGTCCGGCGGGGTGACCCGCTCGCCCGGCGGCACGGGCCCCGGAGGGGTGCCGTCCCCGAAGGGACGGCCGCCGAGCCGCTCGCGGTGGTGTGCGGTGGTCCAGCCGGAGAGGTCGGGGCCGACGGGGACGATGCCGGTCGGGTTGATGCCGGTGTGCACCTGGTAGTAGTGCCGCTTGATGTGGTCGAAGTCGACCGTGTCGCCGAATCCGGGCGTCTGGTAGAGGTCGCGGGCGTACGCCCACAGGACGGGGTCCTCGGTCAGCTTGTTCCGGTTGCACTTGAAGTGGCCGTGGTAGACGGGGTCGAAGCGGACCAGGGTGGTGAAGAGGCGGATGTCGGCCTCGGTGATGGTGTCGCCGACCAGGTAGCGGCGGTCGGCGAGGCGGGCGGAGACCTGGTCCAGGCGGGCGAAGAGGGCCTCGTACGCCTCCTCGTACTCGTGCTGGGTGCTGGCGAAACCGGACTTGTAGACGCCGTTGTTGATGTCCCGGTAGATGCCCTCCATGACCTCGTCGATCTCCGCGCGCAGCGGCTCGGGGTAGAGGTCGGGGGCGCCGGGGCGGTGCAGGGCGGTCCACTCCGTGGCGAGGTCGAGCGTGATCCGCTGGTAGTCGTTGGTGACCAGCTTCCCGCTCGGTACGTCCACGATCGCGGGCACGCTGACGCCACCGGGGTAGCCGCTCTCGCGGGCGTCGTAGGCCTCGCTCAGATGGCGGATGCCGAGGACCGGGTCCCTGCCGTCCGGGTCGAGGGTGAAGCGCCAGCTGCGGTCGTCCTGGATCGGGTCGGCGACGGCGAGGGAGAGCGCGTCCTCCAGGCCGAGCAGCCGCCTGGAGACCAGAGCGCGGCTCGCCCAGGGGCAGGCGCGGCTGACGACGAGGCGGTAGCGGCCCGGTTCGACGGGCCAGCCGTCGCGGCCGTCCGCCGTGATCCGGTCGGGGAAGTGGCTCCTGGACCGCTTGAACGGCTTGTGGCCGTAGGAGTCGTTGCCGTCGTTTCCGGCGCTGCCGTCTCCGGTGGCGTCCGCTGCCCTGTCACTCATGCCGTGCTCCTCGATGCGTCGGTGGAACGGTCTGCCGCACGTCGTCTGCCCCGTCGGTCGGCTCCGACGTCGGCCAGTGCCACGATCAGTCCGGCCAGCACGAAGGCGACGGACACGATGAGCCCGTGGTCGTAGGCGTCGGCCCAGCCGTCCGGGCCGACCTGGGCGAAGAACACCGCGCCGACGGCGGCGATGCCGATCGCGGAGCCCACCCGCTGCCCGGTCTGCAGGGTGCCTCCGGCGCTGCCCGCCCGGTGGACCGGGACCTCCGCGAGGGTCAGGGTCTGGTTCGGGGCGATGACCAGGCCGCTGCCGAGGCCGGCGAGGAGCAGCGGGGCGGCCATGGCCCAGCCCGCTCCGTCGCCGGGGACCAGGTGGACGGCGAGCGCGGTGCCCGCGAGACCGAGGGCGACCATCGCCAGGCCCGCCACCACCAGCGGGCGGCCGAAGCGTCCGACGAGCCGGCCGCCGATGGAGGCGGCGACGCCGGAGCCCAGGGCGAAGGGGGTGATGGCGAGTCCGGCCTGGAGGGCGGAGTAGCCCAGGCCGGACTGGAGGTAGAGGGTCGTGACGAAGAAGATCGAGGTGAACCCGGCGAAGTAGAGCAGGATCAGCAGACAGCCCAGCCAGTAGGAGCGCAGCCGGAACAGCGACAGGTCCAGGACGGGGTGGGTGCGGCCGCCCGTGCACCGCGCTTCCCAGGCGACGAACGCGGTGAGCAGCGCCCCGGCCAGGACGAGCAGCAGCCACTTGGCGTTGCCGGGCCACTGCTGGGCCTGGACGAACGGCAGCAGCAGGGCCAGCACCCCGGCCCCGAGGAGGGCGACGCCCACCGGGTCCAGGTCGCGCGGCCGGACCCGGCCGGCGGAGGGGGTGTCGGGCAGCAGGCGGTGGGCGAGCAGGAGGCAGACGGCGCCGAGCGGGAGGTTGACGTAGAAGACCCAGCGCCAGCCGTGCTCCGGTCCGGCGGCCTGGATGAGCAGTCCGCCGAGCAGCGGGCCCACGGCCGTGGAGATGCCGACGACGGTGCCGAACATGCCGAAGGCCCGGCCGCGCTCCCGCCCGGAGAACATCTGCTGGATCAGGGCGGAGATCTGCGGGGAGATCAGACCGCCCGCGATGCCCTGCACCAGCCGGGCGATCACCAGCCACATGCTGGACTGGGCGGCCCCGCAGGCGGCGGAGGACAGGGTGAACAGGGCGAGGCCCACCATGAAGACCGCCCGGCGGCCCCGCGCGTCGCCGAGGCGTCCGGCGGGGATGAGGAAGAGGCCGAAGGCGAGGGCGTAGCCGGAGAGCACCCATTGGAGGTCGGACTCGGGGGTGTTCAGGCCCTCCCGGATGGAGGGGAGGGCCACATTGACGATGGAGACGTCCAGCAGGGTCATGAAGCCCGCCACCAGGCAGACGCCGAGTGCCCGCCAACGCCGGGGGTCGGGGCCGTCGGGGGCGGCGTCGCCCCCGGCCGGCCCGGGGGTCGCCGCGCTCCGTGCCATGGTTGGCACCTTAGGTCGCGGCGGGTGTTTCCTCATCCGGGACACGTCCGCTCCGGTGGCCCGGATGCCCGGGCCGGACACCGGCCCGGGTCCGGTACGGCGTGTCCGGGGCCACCGGGGGTATCCGTTCCCGCATGACTGTGGAGAAGACGAGCGTCCTCGTCCTTGACTGCGCCGAGCCCATGGAGCTGGCCGAGTTCTACGCCGGACTGCTCGGCGCGGAGATACGGATCGGCACCGACCCCGATTTCGTCGAGATCGTCGGCAACGACGGCGTCCGGCTGGCGATCCGCCGCGACCACGGCTACGCCCCGCCGAGCTGGCCGCGCCCGGAAGACTCCCAGCAGGCGCATCTGCGGATCCTGGTGGGGCGCGAGGACATCGACGAGGCGGAGCGGGAGGCGATATCCCTGGGGGCCAGGCCCGTCGACACCGGCGACAGCAACAGTGGGCCCCGGGACGTGCGGGTGTACGGGGATCCGGCGGGCCACTCGTTCTCGCTGGCGGTCTATCCGCTGCCGACGGGCTGACCGGCGCGGAGCTGAGGGCCGACGGCGGAAGGGTCCCAACGGGCCCTTCCGCCACGCGCGTTAATAGACAGGAAAGTTTCCCAACACTGTTGACGTCAATTGGAAGGAACCTTTACTTTCAGTTCTGCCGACATGGCGCCTCCCACCCCCCTCCGAAGGGAGCCCCACCATGCACCAGCGCACCAATCCCCCCACCGGTTCCGCCCCCACGTCCGGCCGCCGCGGACTGGCCCGCAAGGCCCTGCTCGCCGCGTCCGCGCTCGGTGTCGTCACCGCACTCATGGCTCCGGTCCGGGCCGGAGCAGCACCCGCCCCGGCCTCCCCCACCGGCGCCGCCCCCACCGCCGCCACCCCGCTCGCCGCCAACGGGCAGCTCTCGGTCTGCGGCCGCCAGCTCTGTAACGCCTCCGGCGAGGCGGTCGCCCTCAACGGGATGAGCACGCACGGCACCCAGTGGTACGCCCAGTGCGTCACCGACGGCTCGCTCGACGCGCTCGCCCAGGACTGGCGCTCCGACGTGCTGCGCGTCTCCACCTACGTACAGGAGGGCGGGTACGAGACCGACCCGGCCGGATTCACCGCCCGGGCGCAGAAGTTCGTCGACGCGGCGCACGCACGCGGCATGTACGCGGTCATCGACTGGCACATGCTCTCCCCGGGCGACCCGAACGTGAACCTGGACCGGGCGAAGACCTTCTTCACGGCGATGGCGAAGAAGTACAAGGACCACCCGGGCGTGCTCTACGAGATCGCCAACGAGCCCTCGGGGGTGAGCTGGTCGGGCATCAAGTCCTACGCCGAGCAGATCATCCCGGTGATCCGGGCCGAGGACCCCGACGCGGTGGTGCTGGTCGGCACCCGCGCCTGGTCGTCGTTCGGGGTGTCCGAGGGCTCCGACGAGTCGGAGGTGGTGAACAACCCCGTCAACGCCTCGAACATCATGTACACCTTCCACTTCTACGCGGCCTCGCACCGCGAGGAGTACCTGAACACGCTCGACCGGGCCTCCGACCGACTCCCGGTGTTCGTCACCGAGTTCGGGACGCAGGACTACGCCGGCGAGGGCGCCAACGACTTCACGATGTCGCAGCGCTACCTCGACCTGATGAAGCGCAAGAAGATCTCCTGGATCAACTGGAACTACTCCGACGACCACCGCTCCGGCGCCGTCTTCAAGACCGGCACCTGCGGTGGGAGCGAATGGGCGGGGACCGGGGTCCTGAAGGAGGCCGGGGTCTGGATCCGCGACCGCATCCGCCAGTGACCCCGGCCCGCTCCCCGCGCCGTCAGACCGAACGGCGGCGCAGGGACGCGTCGGTGAGGACCGCCGGGGTGTAACCGGCGTCGCGTGCCGACAGGTTGACGCCGGGCGGGACGATCTCGTCGATCCGGTCGAGGACGTCCCGGCTCAGCCTCACCTTGTCGGCGCCGAGCTGGCTCTCCAGCTGCTCGAAGGTGCGCGGCCCGATGATCGCCGAGGTGACGGCCGGGTGCTCCAGCACGAAGGCCAGGGCGAGTTGGACGAGAGTGAGCCCGGCCTCCTCGGCGAGGACGGCGAGCGCGTCGGCGGCCGCCAGCTTGGCCGCGTTCTCGGGCGCGGTGATGTCGAACCGGGCGGCCTGGCGCTCGGCGCGGCTGGAGGCCGGCTGCTCGGCGCCCTTGCGGTAGCGGCCGGTCAGCCAGCCGCCGGCCAGCGGGCTCCAGGACAGCACACCGAGTCCGTACCGCTGCGCCACCGGCAGCATCTCGCGCTCGATGCCCCGGGCCAGCAGCGAGTACGGGGGCTGCTCGGCGACGACGCGCTCGCGGCCCCGGCGCTCGGCGGTCCACTGGCCTTCCACGATCGCGGAGGGCTCGAAGGTGGAGGTGCCGATGTAGCGGATCTTGCCCTGGTGGACCAGGTCGGAGAGCGCGCCGAGCGTCTCGTCGAAGTCGGTGCCGGGCTCGGGGCGGTGGACCTGGTAGAGGTCGATCCAGTCGGTGCCCAGCCGGCGCAGGCTGTTCTCCACCTCGCGGATGATCCAACGGCGGCTGTTGCCGAACTCGTTGGGGTCGTCGCCGAGGCGCCCGTGGAACTTGGTGGCCAGCACCACGTTGTCGCGCCGGCCGCCCGCGAGCGCCTTGCCGACGATGGTCTCGGACTCGCCCTGCGAGTAGACGTCGGCGGTGTCGACGAAGTTGATGCCGGAGTCCAGGGCGTGGTGGATGATCCGGACGCTGTCGTCGTGATCGGTGTTGCCGCGCGCGCCGAACATCATGGTGCCCAGCGCGAGCGGGCTGACCTGGACGCCGGTGCGGCCGAGGTTGCGGTATTCGGTCATCTGGCACTCTCCTTGACGAGCTGACTGGTGGTGTCGGGATGGTCCCGGTCGGGCACGGCCGGAACGCCGGTCTGCCGAAAGGCCTCCCACAGGCGGTGGTACGGGCCCCGCGCCGCGAGGAGTTCGGTGTGCGTCCCGCTCTCGACGACGGCTCCGGCGTCGAGGACGACGACCCGGTCGGCGCGGGCGGCGGTGGTCAGCCGGTGGGCGACGACCACGGTGGTACGCCGACGGCACAGGGCGTCCGTCGCGGCGGCGACCCGGCGTTCGGTCGCCAGGTCGAGCGAGGCGGTGGCCTCGTCGAGCAGCAGGACGTCCGGATCGACGAGTTCGGCGCGGGCCAGGGCGAGGAGCTGGCGCTGCCCGGCGGACAGATGACGGCCGCGCTCCCCCACCTGCTGGAGGTAGCCGAGCCGGAGTCCGGCGATCATCTCGTGCGCGCCCACCGCCCGGGCCGCGGCCTCCACCTCGGCGTCGGTGGCCTCGGGCCGCCCGTAGGCGATGGCGTCCCGCACGGTTCCGCTGAAGAGGTACGGCTCCTGCGGTACGAGCCCGAGTCTGCGCCGGAAGGCGGGCAGGTCGAGGTCGCGCAGATCGTGGCCGTCGACCCGGACGGTTCCGGCGCTCGGGTCGTAGAAGCGGGCCAGCAGTTTGACGACGGTGGACTTGCCCGCGCCGGTGGCCCCGACCAGGGCGACGGTCTCACCGGGTGCGATGCGCAGCCGCAGCCCGTGCAGGACCTCCTGGCCGCCGCCGCCCGCGTAACCGAACGACACCTCGTCGAACTCCACCTCGCCGCGCAACCGGCCCACGGCGAGCGGCTGTTCGGGCTGCGGGGTGCCGGCCGGGGTGCGCATCAGGGAGCGCAGGCGGCCCAGTCCGATGACCGCCTGCTGGTAGCCGTCGAAGACCTGCGAGAGCTGCTGGATGGGCGAGAAGAACAGCTCCACGTAGAGGAGGAAGGCGATCAGGGTGCCCGCGCTCAGCTCGCCGGAGCGCACCTGGCCCGCGCCGACGACCAGGACGGCGGCGGTGGACAGGGTGCCGAGGAACTCCACGAACGGGAAGAACGTGCCCATGTACCGCTGGGCGCGCAGCCGTGAGTCCCGGAAGCCCCAGGCCAGTTGGGCGAAGTCGCGGGCGTTGTGCTCCTCGCGGCGGAACGCCTGGGTGACGCGGATGGCGGTGACGTTCTCCTGGAGGCAGGCGTTGACCGCGCTGACGCGTTCGCGGGCCTCGCGGTAGGCGGGGACCGAGTAGTGGCGGAAGAGGGCGGTGGCGCCGATCAGGACGGGGAGGGCGAGGAGCAGGACGACGGCGAGGCCCGCGTCGATGACCAGCAGGGCGACCAGCACGCCGAGGACGGTGAGGAGGCTGACGACGGCGGTGATCAGCCCGGTCTGCAGGAAGTTCGACAGGGCGTCCACGTCGGTGGTCATCCGGGTCATGATCCGGCCGCCGAGCTCCCGCTCGTAGTAGTCCAGGCCGAGCCGCTGGAGCTGGGCGAAGGTCTTCACCCGCAGGGTGTAGAGGAGCCGCTCGCCGGTGCGTCCGGTGGTGCGGACCTGGGCCACGCCGATCAGCCAGTTCGCCGCGCCGACCAGCCCGGCGAGGGCGGCGGCCGCCAGGAGCACTCCTCCGGCCTGCCGGGCGACGCCGTGGTCCACCCCGTGGCGGACGAGGACCGGTACGGCGATCTGGGCTCCGGCGTCGAGGGCGACCAGCAGCAGCCCGAGGACCAGCGGCAGCCGGAAGGGGCGCAGCAGGGTGCCGAGGTGGAACTCCGGGTCGGCGGCGACGGCCTGTTCGGTGGTGACCTTCGGGTCGGCGGCGGGCAGCGGGAGGCGGGCGAGTCCGGCGATCAGCTCGGGGCTCGGCGGGGCCGAGCCGAGCACCCCGCCGCCGGGTCCGCCGCGGCCGGGTCCCGAGGTGGCGGCGGCCTCGGCCAGCGCCTGGGCGGCCCGGACGGCGGTGCCCTCCTCGGTGTCGACGCCCGCGGCCTCGTCCCGCAGCCACAGATCCGCGGTGACCCCGCCGGCCGGCGCCTCGGCCACGGGCTCGGAGGCCGTGGGCTCGGCGGTGGACAGCAGCGTACGGAACAGGGCCGAGCGGGACCGGAGTTCGTCCAGCGTGCCGGTGTCGGTGACGCGGCCGCCGTCCAGCACGGCGATCCGGTCGGCGAGCTCCAGGGTGGAGCGGCGGTGCGCCACGATCAGGGTGGTCCGGCGGCGGGTCTCCGCGTGCAGCCCGGCGTGGATCTCGGCCTCGACCCGGGCGTCGATGGCGGAGGTCGCGTCGTCCAGGACCAGGATCGCCGGGTCGCCGACCAGGGCGCGGGCGAGCGCGATGCGCTGGCGCTGGCCGCCGGAGAGGGTGAGGCCCTGTTCGCCGACGACGGTGTCGTAGCCCTGCGGGAGCCGTTCGACGAAGGCGTCGGCGCGGGCGATCCGGGCGGCGGCGCGGATCTGCTCGTCGGTGGCGTCCGGCGCCCCGTAGGCGATGTTGGCGCGCACGGTGTCGGAGACCAGCAGGCTCTCCTCGAAGACGTAGCCGATCCGGGAGCGCAGTGAGGCGAGGGACAGTTCGCGCACATCGGTGCCGTCGACGGCGACCGTGCCGGAGGGCACGTCGTAGAACCGGGGCAGCAGCGCGGCGGCGGTCGACTTGCCGGAGCCGGCCGCGCCGATCAGGGCGAGGGTCTCGCCGGGGCGGACGTCGAGCGTGAAGCCGTCGAGGAGCGGCGGGCCTTCCCCGTAGCGGAAGGTGACGTCCCGCCAGGAGAGCGCGGGCGGCCGGTCGGGCAGTTCGCGGGCGTCCGGGGCGTCGGTGATGACGGGGGCCTCGTCGATGACCTCCAGGACGCGTTCGGCTCCGGCACGGGCCTGTTGCCAGACGGTGAGCAGGGTGGCGACCTGGCGGACGGGGGTGACGAAGGAGCCGAGGTAGGTGGTGAAGGCGAGGAAGGTGCCGAGCGAGATCCGGCCGTGCAGGGCCATCCAGCCGCCGAGGGCGAGGACGGCGACCTGGCCGAGGGCGGGTACGGCCTGGAGCGCCGGGTTGTAGCGGCCGGTGAAGCGGACGACCCGCAGCCGGGAGGCGAACAGGCCCCGGGCGCGCTCCTCAAGACCTGCCAGTTCGCGGTCCTCCTGGCCGAAGCCCTTGACGACGCGGACGCCGGTGACGGTCGCCTCGACGGTGGAGGCGACCTCGGCGGCCTCCTGCTGGGCGTGCCAGTTGGCGGGGAAGAGGTCGCGGCGGCTGCGCAGGGCGATCAGATAGAGCAGCGGGCCGACGACGAGGGCGACGATGGTCAGCAGCGGGGAGAGGAACGCCATGAGGACCAGCGAGGTCAGGAACATCAGGGCGTTGCCGGTGAGGTTCGGCAGGAACTGCAGCAGGGTCTGGACGAGGGTGATGTCGGAGATGGACCGGCTCACCACCTGCCCGGTGCGCAGTCCGTCCTGCTGGGCGCCGCCGAGCCGCAGCAGGGCGGCGAAGGCGTCGTTGCGCAGGTCGTACTGGACGCCGAGGGAGAGCCGTCCGGAGCGGTAGCGACGAGTGAAGCTGGCGCCGAAGCGGACGGCGCCGAGTGCGGCGAGCAGGGCGATCCAGGGGACGAGGGAGCCGGCGTCCTCGGCGAGGCCGTCCACGACGTGGCGCAGGACGAGGGGCAGGGTGGCGGTGGCCAGGGCGGCGACGAGCGCCGCGCCGAAGGCGAGGAGGAGGTCGGTGCGGTGGCGCAGGCAGTAGGCGAACAGCCGTCGGGCCCAACCGTGTTCGGGGTCGGGCCGCCGGCCGGCGCCGGTCCCCGGGTGCGGCCGGGGACCGGCGCCTTCGCGCGCCGTACAGTCCGTCACCGGACCCCTGCCGTGGCCGGGGCGGCGGCGACGTGGTCCGTGCCGGTGCCGAGGGGGTCGAAGAGCTGGTTGGCGGGGCGCGGCAGACCGTAGTGCTCGCGCAGGGTGGCGCCGGTGTACTCGGTGCGGAACAGGCCGCGTTCCTGGAGGATCGGGACGACCCGGTCGACGAAGACCTCCAGGCCCGAGGGGAGCACGGCGGGCATGATGTTGAAGCCGTCGGCGGCCCCGCTGTCGTACCAGTGCTCGATGGTGTCGGCGACCTGCTCGCCGGTGCCCGCGAAGGTGCGGTGGCCGCGTCCGCCGCCCAGCCTGCCGATGAGTTGACGTACCGTCAACTTTTCGCGGCGGGCGAGTTCCACGATGAGGGTGTAGCGGCTCTTGGCGCCCTCGATCTCGTCCTCGGTGGGGATGTCCTCGGGGAGTTCGGCGTCGAGGTCGAGGTCGTCCGGGGCGATCTTCAGCCGCAGGGCGAGCTGTCGCTTGGCGTACTCGGGGACGATGAGGCGGTCCAGCTCGGCGTCCAGCTCCCGGGCCTCGGCCTCGGTGTCGCCGATGACGGGGACGATGCCGGGCAGGATCTTGATGGTGTCGGGGTCCCGGCCGAGCGCCACGGCCCGCGCCTTGACGTCCTTGTAGAAGGCGATGCCCTCCTCCAGGGTCTGCTGGGCGGTGAACACCGCCTCGGCGTAGCGGGCGGCGAAGTCCTTGCCGTCCTCGCTGGATCCGGCCTGCACCAGCAGCGGGTAACCCTGCGGCGGGCGCTGGACGTTGAGGGGCCCGTCGACGCGGAAGAACTCGCCGCGGTGCTCGATGGCCCGGACCCGGTCGGCGAGGGCGTGGACGCCCTTCTCCTTGTCGGCGACGACGGCGTCGTCGGCCCAGCTGTCCCACAGTTTGGTGGAGACCTCGACGAACTCGGCGGCGCGGCGGTAGCGCTCGTGGTGCAGCGGGGTGTCGTCCAGGCCGAAGTTGCGGGCGGCGTCGGCCCCGGCGGTGGTGACGATGTTCCAGCCGGCCCGGCCGCCGGAGACATGGTCCAGCGAGGCGAACCTGCGCGCCAGGTTGTAGGGCTCGTTGTAGCTGGTGGAGGCGGTGGCGATGAGCCCGATGTGCTCGGTGGCCCCGGCGAGCGCGGTGAGCAGGACGGTGGGCTCCAGCTTGGCGGCGGGGCGGCGGCCGGGGTCGCCCATCAGGACCGGGCTGTCGGCGAGGAAGAGGGAGTCGAGGCGGCCTCGTTCGGCGATCCGGGCGAGGTTCTTGTAGTGCTCGATGTCGGAGCCGGCCTCGGCGGGGCTCTCGGGGAGCCGCCAGGAGGCCTCGTGGTGTCCGGTGGACATGAGGAAGGCGTTGAGGTGGAGCTGCTTGCGGGGTTCGGCGGAAGGCATGGGTGTCTCCAGGCGGGTGCGGGAGGTGTTCCCGTACGGGTGAGGTGAGTGGGCGGTCGCGCGCCGCTGCGGTGGGCCGATGCGGGTCTGGGCGTACGGGGCGGGCGGGCGATCCCGGACGCGTACGGGTCAGGCGGACGGGGCCGGCTGCTCGACGCCCAGGGCGGTGAGCAGGGCGTCGCGGTACTCCTGGAAGCGGGCGTCGCGGCGGGAGCGCGGGGTGGGCAGGTCGATGGCGAGGTCGACGGAGACCAGGCCGTCCTCCAGGACCAGCACCCGGTCGGCGAGCTCCACGGCCTCGTCCACGTCATGGGTGACCAGGAGCACCGCGGGGCGGTGGCGCTCGTACAGCTCGCGCAGCAGTCCGTGCATCTTGATCCGGGTCAGGGCGTCGAGCGCCCCGAACGGCTCGTCGGCCAGCAGGAGTTCGGGCTCCCGGACCAGGGCGCGAGCGAGTGCGGCGCGCTGCTGTTCGCCGCCGGAGAGCTCGTGCGGCCAGGAGCGGTCGCGGCCGGCCAGGCCCACCTCCTCCAGGGCGGTCAGCCCGCGCTCGCGGGCGGCGGGGCCGCGCAGCCCGAGGATCACGTTGTCCAGGACGCGGAGCCAGGGCAGCAGCCGGGAGTCCTGGAAGGAGAGCGACACCCGTTCCGGGACGGTGAGTTCGCCGGAGCCCTCGACCGTGTGGTCCAGCCGGGCGACGGCCCGCAGCAGGGTGGACTTGCCCGAGCCGCTGCGGCCGAGGAGGGCGGTGAACTCCCCCGGCGCGATGTCCAGGTCGATCTCCTTGAGGACGACCCGGTCGCCGAACCTCCGTACCAGCCGTTTCGTCCGGACCGCGGGGTGGACCTCGGTGATCAGCCCGCCAGGGTGCGTCGCCATGACAGGGCCCTCCTCTCGATGGCGCGTACGGCCGCGTCCGAGGCGAAGCCGAAGATCCCGTAGGCCACCAGGCCCACGATGATCACGTCGGACTGGGCGTACAGCTGGGCCTGGAACATCATGTAGCCGATGCCGCTGGTGGCGTTGATCTGCTCGACGACGATCAGTCCGAGCCAGGACGAGGTGACGCCGAGGCGCAGGCCGACGAAGAAGCCGGGCAGCGAGCCGGGGACGACGACCTTGCGGACGAACTGGGCGCGGCTGAGGTCGAGGCCCTCGGCGAGCTCCACGTACCGGCTGTCGATGGAGGTCAGGAAGGCGAAGGTGTTGATGTACATGCTGACCGCGACGCCGAGGGCGATGACGGTCACCTTCATCTCCTCGCCGATGCCGAGCCAGAGGATCAGCAGGGGCAGCATGGCGAGCGAGGGGATGGCCCGCTTGATCTGGAGCGGTCCGTCGATCAGATACTCGCCACTACGGCTCAGTCCGGCGGCGACCGCGAGCACCACTCCGCTGGTGACGCCGAAGAACAGGCCGAGCCCGGCGCGTTGCAGGGAGATGAGGACGTTGTCCTGGAGGCGCCCGGTGGCCACCAGGTCGGAGGCGGTGGAGATCACGCTGCCGGGCCCGGACAGGATGCGCGGGTCCAGATAGCCGGAGGCGGAGGCGGCCCACCACAGGGCGATGAGCAGGACGGGGCCGATGAGCCGGCCGAAGGGGAGGGGCCGGCCGGGGCCGAGCCGTCGGCGGGTGCCACGGGCGACGGTGGGGCCGGTGTCCGGGTGCGGGTCCGCCGGTGGGGCCGCGCCCTTGGTGAGGACGGTGGGCCCGCCGGTGCGGGCGGTGGGCAGCAGGTCGGTCATGAGGTCTCCCGGTACTCGGCGGGAACGGACTCGGCCGCCAGGCGCTCGAAGCGGCGGTCGAACAGGTCGGCGACGTCCTGCTTCGGTACGAAGCCGCCCTCGGCCATCAGGTCGGCGGTCTCCTGCTCCCACTGGATCGCCTTGTCCCAACTGAGCGGGAACTGGGGCTTGTTCAGGGAGGAGACGATGCGCTTGCCGTCGGCGACGGAGACGCCCTGGTCCTTCACGTAGTACGTGTCGATCCACTCGTCCTGGTGCTCCCAGGCCCAGACGAGACCCTTGGCCCACAGCGGGACGAAGTTGCGGACGGCGGCGGCCTTCGCCGGGTCGTCGAGCACCGCGACCGGGGCCCACAGGACGGTGAGCAGATCCACCACATCGGTCTTGAGGCCGGTGGCGCCGTCCTTGCCGTACTGGTCGAGGTACTTGGTGAGGGTCGGTTCGCCGAGCGGCGCCACGTCGACCTGCTTGGACTGCAGGGCGGTGAGGAACTGGGTGCTGGGCAGGGCGACGAGTTCGACGTCGCTGTTCTTCAGTCCGGCCGCCTTCAGGGCGCGCAGGACGACGACGCCCTGGGCCTGGCCCTGGGAGAAGCCGATCTTCTTGCCGCGGAAGTCCTCGGCCGAGGCGATGTCCGAGCCGGGCGCGGTGGCGAAGGTGTAGAGGGGCAGCGGGCGCACCTGGACGGCGACGATCTTCGTGTCGACGCCGATGGCCTTGGCCTGGATCGGCGGAATTCCGGCGTTCGAGGCGAGGTCGATGGATTCGGCCCGGAATCCCTGGATGATATCCGGGCCTGCGCTCAGGTTCGGCCATTCAGAAACGGTGAAGGCGAGGTCCTTCTTGAGACCGGCGGGTTCGAGCTGGAGCCGGGTCTGGCGGACCGCGACGGTCAGTTTCGTACCCGCCGGAGGGGCGCCCGAGGGAAGTTTCCCGGCGGGTTCGGAACTGGCCGCGTTCTTTGTCTGCGGAGAGCAGGCGGCGAGGCCGAGAACCGTTCCGGTGGCGAGGGCGAGAAAGGATCTGCGGCCCACGGTTCTCGTGGTGGTGGCGGATTCATCGGTCCGGTGACGTGACATGGGGTGCATTCCTGGGTCTCAGAGGGAGTGGTAGGCGCCGTCGTGGAACAGCAGCGGGGCCCGGCCCTCGTCGAGCCAGGATTCGGTGACCCGGGCGATGACGATCCGGTGGTCGCCGGCGGGCACGATCTGTTCGGTCTCCAGGCGCAGCCAGCCGGCCACCCCGTCGAGCACCGGCTCGCCCTCCGGCAGCCGCCGCCAGGCGGTGGGGGCGGCGAACCGGTCGATGCCGCTGGTGGCGAAGGTGCGGGCGAGCGACTCCTGGTCGGCGCCGAGGAAGTTGACGACGGTGGAGGACGCCACCTCGACATGCGGCCAGGAGGAAGTCGTGGTGCCGATGCCGTACGAGACCAGCGGCGGGTCCAGGGACAGCGAGGTGAGCGAGGTGGCGGTGAACCCGACGGGCCCGCGGCCGGAGTCGGCGGTGACGACGACCACGCCCGCCGGATAGCGGCGGAACACCTGCTTGAAACGGTCGGGGGCGTAGGCGGGGGCATAGGAGGGCACGGTGACGGTCAACATCTCTCCCGGAGTGGAAGGAGGGGAATACGGGAAACGGGCGCACGAATGCACGGAGGCACGGGAGGACAGCGCGGATCACCCGGCCGGAAGGTGAACATCCCGCGGGTATCGTCCTCTTGCCCTTACGCCCGGAAGTCTGCTGGGTTTATCGGGAACCCGGACAGCGGCGACAACGACAGGGCCGGGAGAAAACCCTCACCGGCGCAGCCGTGCGACAGCGGCGAGCCGTGCGGGGCACGCTCTGCTGAATACGCTGTCGGCTGGTCATGAATCCATTGTCCTGTGGCGCTGTCGGGCCGGTCAACAATGCAACTTTCTGAATTAAGTCGGGTTCCGCACCGGCCGCGGACGGGGGCCGTCCCGCGTGGTCAGGACACCGCGGGCAGCGCCGGCCAGGGCCCCAGCGGGTCGGTGTACAGCGCGCCGAGCGCCACCGCGCCGCCCGCCGTGGCCAGCACCGATCCGGTGAAGCTGCTGGGCACCACGGCCCGTTCGGGGTCGTCGCAGACCCAGGAGCGCCGCGCCACCTCCGCCCGCAGGTCCGCCAGGCACTCCGGGATCCGGCCCGCTCCCGGTTCGACGACCACGAGGACCTCCGGGTCGAACATGTCCAGCAGCAGGGCGGCCGCCCGGCCGACGAGCAGGGCCCGGCGGCGGAAGAGCGCCAGCGCCCGCGGGTCGCCGGCCAGGGCGCCGTCGAGCAGTTCGGTGAACGAGCCGACGTACAGGCCCTGTTCGGCGGCGCGCCGCACCATGGCCCGCTCGGAGACCTCCGACTGGAGGCAGCCGGTGCGCCCGCACGAACAGGGCTCGGCCCCGCCCGATCCGCCTGCCCCCAGCGGCAGATGGGCCACGCTGCCCGCACCGGAGCGGGGGCCCAGATGCATGGTTCCGGAGCTGGCGAACGCCGCGTCCACCACGGCCCCGACGAAGAGCAGGACGGTGCTGGCCCGGGTCGACGCCTCGCCGAACAGCTGCTCGGCGCGGGCCAACGCCCGGGAGTGGCTGTCCACATGGACCGGGAGGCCGGTGGCGGCTTCGAGGATCTCGCGCACCGGGACGTTGTGCCAGCCCAGGTGCGGATGCTCGACGACGACTCCGGCGGCGGGGTCCACCCGGTGGCCGGTGGCGAAGCCGAGGGCGAGGACGGTCCGCCCGGCGCCGTACGCCTCGACGAGCCGGGGCAGCCGGTCGGCGAGGTCGCGCAGCAGGGCCGGGCCGCTGGCCAGGCCGCGCGGGGAGCCGCCGGGGACGGTGGCGTACGGGCCCATCGCGCCGATCGCGTGCGGCTGCCGGTCCTCGGCGACGATCCGGCCGCGCAGGTCCATCAGCGCGACGGTGGAGTGCGCGACGGCGACATGGGCCCCGGCGACCAGATAGCGGCCGGTGTCGATCTCGACGGGTATGTGCGGGCGGCCGAGCCCTTTGGGTCCGGCGGTCTCCGCGCCCTCACGGACGAGGCCGCGTGCCAGCAACTGCCCGACATGGCCGGTGACCGCCGCCGGGGAGAGGCCGGTGAGCCGGGCGACGGTGGACCGGGCGACGGGCCCGTGGTCGAGGATGGCGCTCAGCACGGAGCCGGTGCCGGAGACGCGGCGGGCGGGCGCGGCGGCCGGGATGTCCGAGCGGCGCAGCGGGGCGGGGCGGCGGGCGGGCACGGGCGGACGCTTCACAGGTGTCTTCACAGGTCCTCGATGGCAGCGGGCCGTGCGGGAAGGCGTCCGTACGGAGCCTCGGGCCGAAACCCGCCGGCGTCGGGCCGGAGAGGGTGCGGCTTCTACCGTGGAACGGTGTGCCCCGGGGTGCGCACGCCGGAAGGTCTCCGGCGGCGGTCGCGACGGGGCGGGTGCGTTCAGGCCCGGTGACACGCCGCGGAGCACACGCGCTTCAGGTCGACATGACCTCGCGTCGTCAGGTGTGCGGATCGCTGCATGGCGCGCAACCTAATCGGAACGGCGTAACCCGGTCAAACCGTTGACCGTATGGTGGACGGCCGTCTCAGCAGGGCGTGTTGCCCGTCCGTTGCCGCATGTGACAGGCGTATGGCGGGCGCGCGAAGCGGGGGTGCGGCGATCGGTGCGGGGCGGTGAGACCTGTCCTCCATCCGGATGATGCCGGGAATTAACCGATGATGCCTTGTCATGCCTTGTTCTACGCGCATAGCTTTTGCCCCTACTACTCAGTTCAGTTGGGGGCACCTCCCGTGCAGATATACAGATCCGGTTCCGTCCTGCTGACCGGCGCCGTCGCCGTCGCGCTCGCGGTGACCGCCCTGCCCGCCGCCCAGGCGGCCCCGTCCGCCACCGCCGTCATCTCCGAGGTGTACGGCGGCGGGGGCAACTCCGGCGCGACGCTGACCCGGGACTTCGTCGAGCTGGCCAACGCCGGCTCCGCGCCCTTCGAGGTCGGCGGTCTCAGCGTCCAGTACCTGCCGGGCAGCCCGTCGGCCGGTTCGCAGTGGCAGGTCTCCGAGCTGACCGGGTCGATCGCGCCCGGCGGCCGCTATCTGGTCGCCCAGGCCGCGGGCACCGGCGGAACGGTCGCGCTGCCCACCGCCGACGCCACCGGCACGGTCGCGATGGCGGCGGGCAGCGGCACCGTCGCCCTGGTCTCCGGGACGGCCCCGCTCACCTGCAAGTCGGCGGCGGACTGCGCGGCGGACACCCGGATCGTCGATCTGGTCGGCTACGGCTCCGCGGTCGTCCGGGAGGGCAGCGGCCCGGTCCCCGGCGCCTCGGCCACCGCGTCCGTGGCGCGGGCCGCCTCGCTCGCCGACACCGACGACAACGCGGCCGACCTCACCGCGGGCGCCCCGACCCCGGTCAACACGAAGGGCGAGACGTCCGGCGGCGGCCAGGAGCCCGAGGAGCCCGGCCCCACCGAGCCCGGCGACGTACGGATCCACGACATCCAGGGCACCACCCGCGTCTCCCCGCTCGACGGCTCGACGGTCGACGGCGTCCCGGGCGTCGTCACCGGCGTGCGCACCAGCGGCTCGCGCGGCTTCTGGATCCAGGACACCGCGCCCGACAACGACCCGCGCACGAGCGAGGGCCTGTTCGTCTACACCGGCTCCGCCGCCCCGGCCGTGCAGGTCGGCGACGCGGTCCTGGTCAGCGGCAAGGTCGCCGAGTACTACCCGGGCACCGGCACCCAGTCGCTCACCCAGATCACCGCACCGCGCACCACCGTCCTCTCCTCCGGCAACGCGCTGCCCGCCCCGGTCGTCCTCGACGCCCGCTCGGTGCCCGGCCGCTACGTGCCCTCGGCGGACGGCGGGGCGATCGACGCGCTGCCCCTGAACCCGAAGCGCTACGCCCTGGACCTGTACGAGGCGCTGGAGGGCTCCCGGGTCCGGATCGCCGACACCCGGGTGACCGGGGCGACGACCGCGTACGACGAGATCTGGGTGACCGTCAAGCCGAAGGAGAACCCGACCCGGCGCGGCGGCACGCTCTACGCCTCGTACCAGGACCAGAACACCGGCCGGCTCAAGGTGATGTCGCTGGACCCGGCGCAGCCGGTGCCGACGGCCAACGTCGGCGACGTCCTCAAGGGCCGCACGACCGGTGTGCTCGACTACGCGTCGTACGGCGGCTACAACGTGCAGGCCACCGAGCTGGGCACGGTCGTCGACAAGAAGCTGCGGCGCGAGGTGACCCGCAAGCAGAAGAAGGACGAGCTGGCGGTCGCCACGTACAACGTGGAGAACCTCGACGCGAGCGACGACCAGGCCAAGTTCGACACGCTCGCCGCGGGCGTCGCGGTCAACCTCTCCTCCCCCGACATCGTCTCGCTGGAGGAGATCCAGGACGACAACGGTGCGGTCAACGACGGCACGGTGGGCTCCGAGGCGACGCTGAAGCGGTTCACGGACGCGATCGTCGCGCAGGGCGGGCCGCGTTACGCCTGGCGGTACATCGCCCCCGAGAACAACAAGGACGGCGGCGAGCCCGGCGGCAACATCCGTAACGTCTTCCTCTACAACCCCAAGCGGGTCTCCTTCACCGACCGTCCGGGCGGGGACCCCACCACGGCGGTGGAGGCCGTGAAGGCGGGGAAGGGCGTCCGGCTCTCCGCCTCGCCCGGCCGGATCAACCCGCCGAGCGCGGCGTGGGCGGACAGCCGCAAGCCGTTGGTGGGCGAGTTCGTCTTCCGGGGCAAGCCGGTCTTCGTCATCGGCAACCACTTCGCGTCCAAGGGCGGCGACCAGCCGCTGCACGGCCGGTACCAGGAGCCGACGCGCTCCTCGGAGACGAAGCGGATCCAGCAGGCCGCCGAGGTCAACACCTTCGTCACCGCGCTGCTGAAGGCGGACAGGTCGGCCAAGGTCGTCGCGCTCGGGGACTTCAACGACTTCGAGTTCTCCCCGACGATGAAGGCGCTGACCCAGGGCAAGGCGCTCAAGCCGCTGATCACGACGCTGCCCGCGTCCGAGCGGTACAGCTATGTCTTCGACGGCAACTCGCAGACGCTGGACCACATCCTGACGAGCCCCGGCATCCGCCGCCCCGACTACGACGTGGTGCATATCAACGCCGAGTTCGCCGACCAGGCGAGCGACCACGACCCGCAGGTGGTCCGGATCAAGGCCGAGGGTTCGCACGGCCACGGACACTGAGGCCGTGACCCGGTGGGGCGGACCGGAGGTTCAGGTCCGCCCCACCGGGGCGCCCGCCTGGCGCGGCAGGGTGACCGCGCCGGCCACCGGCTCGCGTCCGGTGAAGAACCGGGAGACCAGCGAGGCCACTTCCTCGGCCCGCTCCAGCACCACCCAGTGGTCGGACTCCCCGATCGTCAGGAACCGGCTGCCCTCGATCGTCGCGGCGAACTCCCGCTGCCGTGCGGGCGAGGTGACCGTGTCGTGCTCCCCGGCGAAGACCAGCGCCGGTACGCCGGTGAGTCCGCCGGAGAAGTCGGGCCGGTCGGCCAGCGCCCGGTAGAGGGAGTCCGCCGCGTGCGGCGAGTGGGTGAGCGCGTGCAGGAACGAGCGCCGCACATAGCGGCGGGCCAACTCCCTGCGATGGACGTGCCGTTCGGGGTCCAGGCACATCAGCGCGTCGGCCGCCGTGGCGGCGAACCCCTCGCGGTCGCCCGCGGCCAGCTGCTGCCGGGCCCGCTCCCAGCAGGCGACCTGGGCCGCGTCGATGTGGACCGGGACGCCGCCGAGTGCCAGACGTGCCACCCGCTCCGGGTGGCGGCGGGCGAAGCCGAAGGCGATGGCGGTGCCGTAGGAGAAGCCGAAGACGTTGAGCCGGGGGGCGCCGAGGTCGTCCGCGACGGAGAGGACGGCCCGGCGCAGCAGATCGGCGCTGGGGCCCGGCGGGAGCGGGTCGGCGCTGCCCATGCCCGGCAGGTCGGCGGTGACCACATCGGCGGCCGGGCCCAGGTGGTCGTCCATCTGGGGCCAGCCGAACATGCCCTGGAGCGCGCCGCCGAGAATGAGCGTCGGTTCGGTGGCGGGGACGCCGCCGGGGCGGGAGTGCGGCAGGACGCGGTAGCTGTAGCGCACTCCGTCGACCGACAGGTTCCGGATGATCTCCTCGGGCATGTGCTCCTGCGTTCCCTTCCGCTCAGGCCCTGGTGAGGACGAGTGCCGCGTTGTGGCCGCCGAAGCCGAGCGAGGTCTTGACGGCGCAGTCGAAGGAGGCGGCGCGGGCCTCCTTGGCCACCACGTCGACCGGGATCAGCGGATCGGGCGCGTCCAGGTTGACGGTGGGCGGGACCAGCTGGTGCTGGAGGGCGAGGACGGTGAGCGCGGTCTCGATGCCGCCGGCCGCGCCGAGGGTGTGCCCGGTCATCGCCTTGGTGGAGGTCACCAGGGGGTGCTCGCCGAGGACCCGGCGGAGCATGGTGGCCTCGATCAGGTCGTTGGAGAGTGTCGAGGTGCCGTGCGCGTTGACGTGCCCGACATCGGCCGGGGCGAGGCCCGCGTCGGCGAGCGCGGTGCGCAACGCCCGTTCGATGCCGCGGCCTTCGGGGTCCGGGGCGACGGCGGAGTGGGCGTCGCTGGAGGCTCCGTAACCGCTCACCAGGGCGCGGACGGCTGCGCCCCGGGCGCGGGCGTGCTCCGGGTGTTCCAGGACCACGAGTCCGGCGCCCTCGCCGACGACGAAGCCGTCGCGGTGGGTGTCGAAGGGGCGGCAGGCGGCCGCGGGGTCCTCGCGGCGGGTGGAGACGGCCTTGAGGCTGCAGGCGCTGGCGATCAGGAGGCGGGTGCAGGTGGACTCGGCGCCGCCCGCGACGACGATGTCGCAGGCTCCGGAGCGGAGCATCTGGTGGGCGGTGCCGATGGCGACGGTGCCGGAGGAGCAGGCGGTGGAGACGGCCTGGCTGGGTCCGTGGACGCCGAGGTCCAGGCTGACGCTGCTGGCCGCGCCGTTGACGACGCAGAGCGGGGCGAGCTTCGGGGAGACCCGGCGGGGGCCGCGTCCGGCGAGGGCGGCGGCCTGTTCGTCGTAGAAGGGCAGTCCGCCGTGGGCGGAGCCGATGACCACGCCGACCCGGCCGCTGTCCCAGACGGACGGGTCGAGCCCGGCGTCGGCGACGGCCTCGCGGGCGGCGATGACGGCGAGCTGGGCGAAACGGTCCATCAGCCGCTGGGCGGCCACCCCGAGGACGGCGCCCGGGTCGCAGTCGGTGACGGAGTAGAAGAAGTCGCAGGGCAGGCCGGCCAGTTCGGGCCGGGGTGCGGCGGCCGGCGCGAGGCCCTCGGTGACGCCGTGCCAGGCGGCGTCCACGCCCGTACCGGCGGAGGTGACCAGGCCGACGCCGGTGACGGCGGCGGCGAACGGGGCGAGCGGCGCCCGCCGGTAGGGCCGTGCGGTCGCCGCGCTCATGCGGTGACCTTTCCGTGGACGGCCTCGACGAGGCGGCCGACGGTGTCGCGCGAGGTGAGCGCGACGTCCTCCAGATCCACGTCCAGCCGGTCCTCGATGAGCAGCCGCAGCTCCTCCAGCGCGAGGGAGTCCAGCCGCAGCCGGTGCAGCGGGACATCGGGGCCGATCGCCCCGGGGTCGGTTCCGAACTTCGTCACCAGCAGCGTGCTGATCTCTTCCGACGTGCTCATTCGGCTCTCCTGGGCTCGGTGACGCGGTGACGTCGGCCGCGTGGTGAGGGGAGGTGGGGGGAGGGGCCATCGGGGGACGCCGGCTGCTCCGGAAGGACCCTTTATACGCCTTCGCGGACGGGTTCCCGGTCCGCGTTCCCCCGTGCGGTGGGAGGGGTGTCCAGGTGTACGAATCCGGGGTGCGGCGCGGGTGGGGTGCCAGGATGGGGGCGGAGCCCGTACGGGAGCGCACGAGAGAAGGAGAACCCCATGACGGCCGAGCAGGACGGCGATCGCGACGGCACCCCGGAGGTCGCGCCGAGCCCCGCCGACTGGGTCGCCCGGCAGGCCGAGCTCTACGAGTCCTCCGGCGGCACGAAGGGCACCACACAGCTCGGGGTGCCGTGTCTGCTGATGGATTACGTGGGGCGGCGCAGCGGGACGGTGCGGCGCACGGTGCTGATGTACGGGCGGGACGGCGAGGACTATCTGATCGTGGCGTCCAACGGCGGCTCGGACCGGCCGCCGCTGTGGTATCTGAACCTCCAGGCCAACCCGGACGTCGAACTGCGGGTGAACACCGAGCGGTTCGGGGCGGTCGCGGCGACGCTGCCGGCCGAGGAGAAGGCGCGGGTCTGGCCGGGTCTGGTGGAGCTGTTCCCGCGCTACGCGCAGTATCAGGCGGGCACCGAGCGGGACATCCCGGTGGTGCGGCTGACGCGGAGCTGAACCGGCGGGCGGGGAGCCCTTATGACGCGTCGTCCGGAACCGTAAACTCCGCGATCATGACTATGGAAACGGTTCAGGCCGACCCGTCCGCCCTCGGCGGCCCCGCTCTCTTCGACACCATGTCCACGATGCGCGCCATGCGCCGCCTCAAGCCCGACGCGGTGCCCGAGGAGACGGTCGAGCAGCTGATACAGGCCGCCGTCTGGGGTCCCAGCGGCGGCAACATGCAGTGTTACGAGTACGTGGTGGTGACCGACCGCGAGGTGATGGCGCGGCTCGCCCCGCTGTGGAAGCGGTGCGTGGACGCGTATCTGGCGACGACCGGGAAGTACGCGCCCGAGGGCATGGACGAGGCGGCGTACGGCCGGATGGTCGCGGCGATCGAGTATCAGCGCGACCACTTCGCCGACACCCCGGTGCTGATCGTGCCGTGCTACCGGTTCCCCGAGCCGCGGCTGGACGAGGAGGGTCTCGCCGCCTCGGCGCGGGCGCTCGGCCCGGCGGGCACGGAGCACATGATGACCACGCAGACCCGTTTCCAGGCGCTGGCCGAGGGCTCCTGCGTCTATCCGGGGGTGCAGAACCTGCTGCTCGCGGCCCGGGGGCTGGGGCTCGCCGCGAACATCACCATCTGGCATCTGATGCTGGAGCAGGAGTGGAAGAAGGAGCTGGGCATCCCGGAGGACATGGCGACGTTCGCCGCCGTTCCGGTGGGGTGGCCCGCGGGCAACTTCGGGCCCGTGCGGCGCCGCCCGGTCGCGGATGTCATCCACCGCGACCGCTGGTAGCGGCAGAGCCCGCGTCAACCGGTACCGACACCCCTGTCGGGTGACGCTCGATGTCACCCGACAGGCTCAGCGGTCCGGGTAACTCCCGTGAATTTGCAGGATGTTGCCAGCCGGATCGGCCATTCACCCCTTTGTCATGTCCCACTCACATCGATAGCCTGGCCGGGTTCGGCATCCCTCTGGCCCACCCGGGCCCGAGGGCTTTTTACTTCCTCCCACGGAGCAGGAGCCCCCATGCCCCCACGCACCGCCGCCCGCACCCGGGCCCGCGTCTGCGCCCTGGCCGTCCTCACCGCCACGGCCCTCCTCGCGACCGGGCAGCCCTCGAACGCCGCCGCGCACGCGGACACGGCCGACCCGGTGAACCGCGCCTTCGCCGAAGCGGCGCACGCGTACGACGTACCGCGCGATCTGCTGGCCGCCGTCGGCTACGGCGAGTCCCGGCTGAACGGTCACGGCGGAGAGCCCAGCCAGGCGAACGGCTACGGCGTGATGCACCTGGCGAGCAACCCCGTCAACCGCTCGCTGGAGAAGGCCTCCGAGCTGACCGGCGAGAGCGCCGCCCGGCTGCGCCGGGACACCACGGCCAACATCCTCGGCGGCGCGGCCGTCCTGCGCGACCACGCCGACGCGCTCGGCCTGGACGCCGCCGAGCGCCGGGACGTCGACTCCTGGTACCAGGCGGTGGCCCGCTACAGCGCCGCCGAGGGCCAGGCCGCCGCGCTCTACGCGGACACCGTGTTCACCTTCCTCGCCGAGGGCGTGACCGCGGAGGTGCCCGGCGGCGAGGAGGTCCTCGTGCCCGCCCGGCCGGTCGACCCGGACAAGGGCGAGCTGTCGGCCTCCGACGTCTACGTCCAGAGCGAGGACTACCCCTCGGCCCGCTGGGTGCCCGCGTACTCCGGGAACTACGTCGTCGACCGCAAGGCCACCGTCGACAAGGTGATCATCCACACCACCCAGGGCTCCTACGCCGGCTCCATCAGCTGGTACCAGAACCCGGAGTCGAAGGTCAGCGCGCACTACACGATCCGCTCGTCGGACGGCGAGGTCACGCAGTCGGTGCGGGAGAAGGACACCGCCTGGCACGCCGGCAGCGTCAACTCCTCGTCCGTGGGCATCGAGCACGAGGGCTACGTCGACAACCCGGCCTGGTACACGGAGGCCATGTACCGTTCCTCGGCCGCTCTGACCAAGCACCTCGCGGCGCGGTACTCCATCCCGAAGAACCGGTCGCACATCATCGGGCACAGCGAGGCGCCCGGCGCCACGCACACCGACCCCGGCCCCAACTGGGACTGGAACCACTACATGGAGCTGATCGACGGCGACCCCGGCAGCGGCGGTGACGGCCTGACCTTCCCCGTGTACTCGACCCAGCAGTCCGGCTCCTCGGGCCCGCAGGTCTCCGCCGTCCAGACGCTGCTCACCGCGCAGAAGTACCAGCCGGGCACGGTGGACGGCCAGTTCGGCGCCGCCACGAAGAGCGCCGTGCAGGCGTTCCAGCAGGACCGTTCGCTCGGCGCCGACGGGATCGTCGGCCCGAAGACCTGGACGGCCCTGCTGTCGGCCGGCTCGACCCCGGTGCTGAAGCAGGGCAGCTCGGGCGAGCCGGTGAAGCGGCTCCAGCGGGCCCTGACGGCGGCGCTCGGCACCACCGTCAACGCCGACGGCAGCTTCGGCCCGGCCACGCTCACCGCGGTACGCAGCTACCAGGACACCCGCGGTCTGGAGGTCGACGGCGAGGTGGGCCCGGCCACCTGGAAGGCCCTGCAGAGCGGAAAGTGAGCCCGGACCCGGGCGGGACTCTCCACCGTACGGAGAGACCGCCCGGGGCCCCGGTCGCCCGCATCCGGGCCACGCGCCCCGGATGCCCCGCCGCTACTCCCCCGCGCCGGCCGGATAGCCGATCTCCTTGATGTCCTCGGCCAGTTCGGCGGGCACCCGCTCGGGGTTGAGTGCGGTGATCACCTCGTCGGTAAGCGGCCGCAGCGCGTAGACATGCCGTACGGCGTCGAGGTCGACGGGGACGTCGAAGTAGTCCTCGGCCCACTCCTGGTACGACTCGGGGGTGCCCGTGACCAGCAGCTGGAAGAGCCAGTCCGCGCCGTCGGAGTCCTCGCCGTCCTCCGGGAACTCGATACTGCCCGCCCGCCAGCGGTCGTCGCCGCTCTCGCGCCAGAGGCAGGCGGTGACCACCGGCAGACCGAACTCGTCGCTGAACGACGGCTCTTCCACGTAACGGCGGAACACCGCGGGCACCTCGTCGAGCACCCCGGGCCAGGGGCCGTCCTCCACGTACGGGCTCATCGGCGACTCGTGGTCGAAGCCCCGTACGTACGCCCCGTCGGCGGAGAGGACCACGGAGTACTCCCCGCCCGACCCGTCCCGCATCGAGGCCATCTGCTCCGTGGGCGACCACCGCGCGTCGAAGGCGTGCCAGCGGCTGTCCCACTCCGGGCAGAGGATCGCGTCGAGCATCGCCAACGAACGGCAGAGATCGGTGAGGACGGATATGCCCGGCAGCCTGCGGGCCACGTCGTGAACGCTCATACGCTCATCCAACCGCACCGGAGGACGGCACTCCGCACGCGCACCCCCATGAGCGGTCCGGGCAGACTGTCCCGATGGACGCCGAACACCCTCTCGCCCCGCCCCGTCTGCGTGCGCTGGAACATGTCGCCGCGCTGTCCTCGGGCGCTCCGCTGGACGCCGGACTGCGCGTCACCCTGAACTTCCACCCCGACCGTACGGTGGCGGGGCGGCCGATCCTGGAACGGCTGGGCAAGGACGGTCTGTACGTCTCCCAGTTCGTGACCGGCACCAGCAACGGCGGGCTCACCGCCCGCCCCGGCGGTGACCGGTGGCGCTGGGAGAGCCGGATCTTCGGCGGCGCGTACGACCGGGCCGGCCCCGCCGAACGGCCCGTCTACGGGGCGCTGGACGTGCGGCGCGCCTCCTTCGGCGCCGCGCCCCGGTTCGGTTCGGCGCACTTCCGGCTGACGGCGGACGTCCTCGGCTCGGCCACCTTCTGCTACCCGGACAGCGCGGCCGAGCCCGAGCACTTCGGGGTCGCGGCCCGGATGTCGGGGCTGGTCGAGCTGGCGGCGGCGGACCGCCGTGACGCCCTGGACGACTACATCGAGGCGCAGATCCACGCCCCGGTCCGGCTGGAGAGCGATGTGGAGGCGCTCGTGCTCGACCCGGCGTTCCGGGGCACGGCGGTGGAGGCCGCGGCCGGGCGGCTGCCGTGCCCGGTCGAGTGGCACGAGGGGTTCCGGCTCGGCGTCGACGAGCTGCGCCGCCGGCCCGGCTTCCGGGGGCCGGAGTACGTCGAACTCGGCGCGGCCCTCGCGGTCGACGGGTATCTGGACGCCCGGATCATCGGCGACGCGGCACGTGCCGGGGGCCATGCGGAGCAGGACCTGAAGAAGGTCTGGCATCTGCTGGCCCGGTTCGGGCGGACGGCGGCGAGCCTTCCGGCCGGGGGCTGACGGGGAAGGGCCCGCACCCTCCGGGGAGAGTGCGGGCCCAGGACGCGTCAACAGGTCGCGTCAGCAGGTCACTTCAGGCCGAAGGCCCGGATGATCTCCTGGTCGACGACGAGCCCGCCGGGGCCCTCCGCGTGCGCCTTGAGCGAGACCGAGGCCGCGCCCTTCGACGGGGTGCGGAACTTCGCGGTCCACTCGCCGCTCTTCTTCTTCCGGAGGTCCACCTCGGTCCAGTGCTTGCCGTCGTCGTAACTGACCGACAGTGACGCCTTGTTCGCCTTCACCGCGCCCGGCAGCCATTCCTGGGTGCCGGAAGAGAGGCCGACCTCCGTCGTACGGCCGGCCCGGACGTCGCCCGCCAGGTCGGTGTCGACGGCGTAGTCCAGCTGGAGCATCGGGATGTCGGCCTGGAACGGGCCGCCCTCCGTCAGCGCACCGGAGACGAAGCCCCACTCGGAGTGGGTACGGGTCGACGTCTTCCAGGTCTCCGCGTCCCGCCGCGAGTCGATGACCAGGCGGTAGGGCAGCTTCTCGGTGGAGAGGTCACCGATGTAACCGGCCCGGCCCGCGCCCTTCTTGAGCTCCTTGTCGCCCTGGTAGAAGGCGTACGAAGTGGTGTCGTACTCGTTCTCCGGCATCGAGCCGGAGTGGCCCGCGCCCGCGTCCGTCCACGGGGTGATGTTGAACTGGAGGTCGTCGTAGACCGTGCGGAACGGGCCCCAGTAGGCGGTGCCCAGACGCGGCCGGGTCACCGGGGCGAACCACTCGGCGCGGTAGTCCTTGCCCGCCCGGTAGTCCAGCTCGGTGCTGCGCATCTCGTGTGCCCGGTCGGACTGTTCGGCGTTGAGGACCGAGTGGTTCTCGTACCAGAACGAGTCGCCCGGCAGCGGGTTGACCCACTCGGTGCGGACGTCGGGGAACTGCTCGTACTCCTCGAAGCCGAGGCCGGGACCGTAGTCCGGGATGTCGTAGCGGTAGCCGCCGCCGAGCGTCTTCTTGTGGCCGTAGAAGGTGTTCTCCACCTTCGCCAGCTGCCGGGCCGAGGGGGCGAAGGCCAGCGAGCGGTCCGGGATCGTGCCGTCGTGGCGGTCCACCAGGTCGTACAGGTAGTCCGCGAACCTCTTCTGGTCGACCTGGACCTTCTTGCCGCGCTGGGCCGCCCGGATCAGCGTCTCGCCCGCGGAGGCCTGGACGGAGGCGACCGGGATGGTGGTCTGCTCGCCGTACGGGGTGTAGCTCTCCATCGCCACACCGCGTCCGTCGTTGACGACGAACAGCGCCTCGGCTCCGGCGTCCAGTGCGGCCGCCAGGCGTTCGGCGGGGGTGACGTCGGCGCTGCGGGTGATCACGACGGCCTTGCCGCGCGCGTTCACGCCCCGGTAGTCCGCCGGCGCGCCCTTGCCCGCGTACACCGCGTTCAGCTTCTGCCGACGGTCCTCGGCGGTCGCCGCGCCGCCCTGGACGAAGACCGGTACGTCACGGCCGTCGGCCTCGACGTCGATCAGCTTCTCGCCCTGCCGCCAGCGGGTCAGGAAGCTGAAGCTGCCCTGGGTGACCTTCTTGGTGGGGCTCGCCCACAACTGGTCGTAGGTGAGGGGTATCTGGTACGCGTCGCGCTGGACGGTGCCGTCCGGGGCGGTGCGTGCCATGTCGTAGCGGAGCTGGCGGGTCTCGGTCTCCTTCGGGGTGCGCACGCTCACCTTGCGGGCCTTGGAGGCGTCGAGGGTGACGGTGGTGGAGCCGGTGAGGATCGTCTCGGGGGCCGCGAGGAACGCGACGGCCTTGGAGTCGGGGCGGTCGCCGTCGATGTCCACGGAGGCCCAGGCGGTGTAGTTGCCCGGCGGCAGCCGCAGCGTGGTCCCGCCGCCGCTGACCTGGACGAGGCCGAGCTGCGGATCGCCCAGCTCGCCGAGGACGACCAGGCCGTCCACCGGCTTGCCCGACCGGTCGCGGAGCTTCAGCGTCAGGTCGTGCAGCTCCTTCTCCTTGGTGAGCGCGAAGCCGGTGTGCGCGACCGTCGTGCCCGCCGCGTCGGTGGCGACGACCTGGCCGGAGAAGGTCGTGTCGTTGGCGACCTTCGCCGGGTCCAGGGACAGGACCGCCTCGGCGGTGCCGCCCGCCGGGACGGTCAGCTGTCCGGTGGAGAGCGTGTAGGCGGCCTCGTCCGTGTCGGTGGCCAGGTTCAGCGTCACGTCCGCGTCACCCGTGTTGCGGTAGGTGATGGTGCGCTCGGCGACCTCGTCGGACGGGCTGTGCGGCCAGGCGTAGGAGGCGACCTCGACCGAGCCGGGGGCCTCGATCGTGGTGTCGATCGCCGCCTTCACATCGAGCCGGCCGGTGCCCTGCTCGTACGGGGTGTACGCGTCGAGCCTCTTGGACGAGGTCATCAGCGCGTCCTTGATGCGCTGACCGGTCCAGTCGGGGTGACGCTGCTTCAGGATGGCGGCCGCGCCCGCGACATGGGGCGTGGCCATCGACGTACCGGACATCGAGCGGTACATGCCCTCGGTGCCGGGCACGGACTGCGAGGCGGCGGCGTTGATGTCGACGCCGGGGGCCGAGAGGTCGGGCTTCAGTCCGTGGGAGCGGACGAGCGGGCCCATGGAGGAGAAGTCGGCGCGGCCGTCCTGCTTGTCGACGGCGGCGATGGTGAGCGCCTGCTCCGCCGAGCCGGGCGAGCCGATCGTGCCCGCCCCGTACGCGTTGCCGGCCGCGATCACGAACAGCGGACCGCCGTCGGCCGAGAGGGAGTTGACGGCCTGGGACATCGGGTCGGTGCCGTCGTCGGGCACCGGGGAGCCGAGGCTCATGGAGACGATGTCGGCCCCTTCGGCCTTCGCCCACTCCATGGCCTCGATGATCCCGGAGTCCGCGCCGGAGCCCTCGTCGCTCAGGACCTTGCCGACGAGCAGGTCGGCGGCCGGGGCGACGCCCTTGTTCGCGCCGTCGGACGCGGCGCCGGATCCGGCGATGGTGGAGGCGACGTGGGTGCCGTGGCCGTGCTTGTCGTCGACCTCCTCGCCCGGGACGAAGCTGCGGGAGCCGACGAGGCGGTCCTTGACGTCCGGGTGGTCGGCGTCGATGCCGGTGTCCAGGACGGCGACCTTGGCGCCCTTGCCGTCGAAGCCGTCGGCCCACGCCTGCGGGGCGTTGACCTGCGGCACCGAATCGCTGAGCAGCGCCTCGGAGCGCCCGTCCAGCCAGAGCTTCGCGATCCCGCCGTCGAGCGAACGGGCGCTCGGGGTACGGGTGATGGCGTCCCAGAACGTGCGTGCATCGTCCTTGTCGGCGGTGAGCGCGGCCCCGTGGATCGAGGCGAGGGTGCGGACCTTCTTCGCGCCGCGCGGGGCGGCGGGCAGGACCTTGGCGCGCGCGGGCGGATAGGTGGCGATGACCGGGATGGCGCCGCTGCCCTCGTCGTCGTACCCCATCCTGACCAGGGCCGAGACGTTGAAGAGCCGGCGGTCCAGGGTGCCCGCCGCGATCAGCGTGGTGGCCTCGTCGGGCAGGACGTACACGTCGTCGCCCGCCTGCTGGACGCGGACGCCGCCGCTCGCGCCGTCGGGGCGGTCCACGGTGACGGTGTCCTGGTCGCCGGGGCCGTCGACGTACCGCACGACGTCGCCGGTGACCAGGGTGACGGTGTGGCTCTCGGTGCGCGGGGCGGAGCGCGGGGCGTCGGCGCCCGGCAGCGGGGCCGCGCCGGCGGGGCCCGCACCGGCGAAGGGGACCAGCATGCCGCCCAGGAGGGCCGCCGAGGTCGCCAGGAGCAGGGCTCTGCGTCCTGGGCGAGCGGATCTCGCCCGGCCGGAAACGGAGGAGGGGGAAGAAGTCATGCAGCTGATCTACCGGTAAATCCGGGGTGATCGCTGCGTTCGGGGCGGGCGGGAAACCGCCGTGGCGGTAACCCGCCCGAGGTGGACGGGGTGTTGACGGGCGTTTCAGGCCACCTCAGGCCACCGAGGCGAGCGGCTGTCCGCTGCTGTCGTGGTGGATGGGCGTGTGGGCCCCGGTGAGCGGTACGCCGCTGCCGCCGCGCCGGACCGCGACGATCTCGGCGGCGATGGACAGGGCCGTCTCCTCCGGCGTACGGGCGCCGAGGTCGAGGCCGATCGGCGAGTGCAGCCGGGCCAGTTCGCGGTCGGTGAGGCCGACCTCGCGGAGCCGGTCGTTGCGCTCCAGGTGGGTGCGGCGCGAGCCCATCGCGCCGACGTAGGCGACCGGGAGGCGCAGGGCGGCCTCCAGGAGCGGTACGTCGAACTTGGCGTCGTGGGTGAGGACGCAGAGCACGGTACGGGCGTCGGTGGTGGTGCCGGCGAGATAGCGGTGCGGCCAGTCGACGACGATCTCGTCGGCCTCGGGGAAGCGGGCCGCGGTGGCGAAAACGGGTCGGGCGTCGCAGACGGTGACCCGGTAGCCGAGGAACTTCCCGGCCCGCACGAGCGCGGCGGCGAAGTCGATGGCGCCGAACACGATCATGCGGGGCGGCGGCACGCTGGACTCGACCAGGAGCTCGATGGGCCGGCCGCAGCGCGAGCCCTCCGCGCCGATGGCGAGCGGCCCGGTGCGGCCCGCGTCGAGCAGGGCGCGGGTCTCGGCGGCGGCGGTCCGGTCGAGCGCCGGGTGGCCGCCGAGCCCACCCTCGTAACTGCCGTCGGCGCGGACCAGGAGCGGGAGTCCGAGCAGTTCCTCGGGCCCGTCCGTGATCCGTGCCAGCGCGGCCGCCGACCCCTCCGCGGCGGCCGCGAGCGCTGCGGCGAACACCGGGCGGGCGGGGTCGTCCGCCCGTACCGGTGTCACCAGGATGTCGATGACGCCGCCGCAGGTCAGGCCGACCGCGAAGGCGTCCTCGTCGCTGTAGCCGAACCGCTCGCGGACGGGGCGTCCGTCCTCCATGGCCTGTTGGCACAGCTCGTATACGGCCCCCTCCACGCATCCGCCGGACACCGAGCCGATGGCCGTGCCGTCGCGGTCGACCGCGAGGGCGGCGCCGGGCTGCCGGGGCGCGCTGCCGCCGACCGCCACCACGGTGGCGACGGCGAACTCGCGTCCCTGCGAGACCCACCGGTGCAGCTCTTCGGCGATGTCCAGCATGGCGTGTCTCCTTAGGCTGAAGGGGAGGGGGCTCGGGTGCGTCAGTGGACGCCCAGCCAGCTCTCGATCGGGTTGAGGGCGAAGAAGACGATGAAGATCACCGTCAGCCCCCACATGAAGGCCCCGACCTCGCGGGCCCGGCCCTGGGCGAGCTTGATGGCGCTGTACGCGATGACACCCGCGGCGACACCGGTGGTGATGGTGTAGGTGAAGGGCATCAGGACCACGGTCAGGAAGACCGGGATGGCGACCGAGCGGTCGCCCCAGTCCACGTGCCGGGCGTTCTGCATCATCATCGCGCCGATGACGACGAGGGCGGCGGAGGCCACCTCGGTCGGCACGATCGCGGTGAGCGGGGTGAAGAAGAGGCAGGCGGCGAAGAAGAGGCCGGTGACGGCGGAGGCGAGCCCGGTCCGGGCTCCTTCGCCGACGCCGGTGGCCGATTCGACGAAGACCGTCTGGCCGGAGCCCGAGGCGACACCGCCGATGACACCGCCGGCGCCGTCGATGAACAGCGCCTTGGACAGGCCGGGCATGCGGCCCTTGTCGTCGGCGAGCTTGGCCTCGGTGCCGACGCCGATGATGGTGGCCATCGCGTCGAAGAAGCCGGCCAGCACCAGGGTGAAGACGATCATGCCGACCGTCATCACGCCGACGTCGCCCCAGCCGCCGAACTCGACGTTCCCGAAGAGCGAGAAGTCGGGTGTGGAGACCGCGCTGCCCTCCAGCTCCGGCGGGCCGCTGCTCCACGACTTGGGGTCGATGTCGACGATCGCGTTGATGACGATCGCGATCAGGGTGCCGACGACGATGCCGATGAGGATCGCGCCGGGGATGTTGCGCGCCTGGAGCATGAAGATGAGGAGCAGGGTCACGCTGAAGATCAGGACGGGCCAGCCGGCCAGTTCACCGGCCGGGCCGAGCGACACGGGGGTCGCGCCGGCGCCCTTGTGGACGAACCCGGCCTTGAAGAGGCCGATGAAGGCGATGAAGAGCCCGATGCCCATGGTGATGCCGTGCTTGAGCGCGAGCGGAATCGCGTTCATGATCATCTCGCGGAGGCCGGTGACCACCAGGAGACAGATCACCACACCGTAGATCACACACATGCCCATGGCCTGCGGCCAGGTCATGTTGGGCGCGACCTGCGAGGCGAGCACACCGGAGACGCTGAGTCCGGCGGCGAGCGCCAGGGGCACCTTGCCGACGAAGCCCATGAGGAGGGTCGTCGCGGCGGCCGCGAGGGCGGTGGCGGTGATCAGGCCGGGCTGGCTGAGGAGGTTGCCGTTGACGTCCTCCCCGCCCAGGATCAGCGGGTTGAGCAGGAGGATGTACGCCATGGCCATGAAGGTCGTGACGCCGCCGCGCACCTCGCGCGCGACCGAGGATCCTCGTTCGGATATGTGGAAGTACCGGTCGAGCCATGATCTTCCGGCGGGGATGCGCGAGCCGGGGCCCGCACCTTCCGGACTGGTCTTCGGTTCCACTGACTGCTGGGTCATGATGCCTGACTCCCAAGGTTCACAGGGGCACCCGCTTGGAGATTCCTGAATGCGGGATTTGGGATGACTGCGTCGGCTGCACGACCCGGGGACGGCCGGGACGGACTGTTGAAGCAGAACGGATGTGCCGGCGGCACGGATGATCCGTGAGGCGCGGCCGTGCTCTCGGGCACGGCGGTGAAGAACCGCGAGCGGTGCGGTACTTGGGCCTCCGGGCGGCGCGGGGTGCGGAAAAGTGTGACGTTCTCGGCTCTGCGCACCGCCCGGAGAGTTCGGGGGGGGACCGCTCGGAGGCTGCCGGGTGACGACCGGTGGGAGGTCACCCGGCAGGCTCTCAGGTGCTGGTGAGGTGTTCGGGCCGCACCGGTGTCCTGTTGAGCTCAAGACCCGTCGCGTTCCGGATCGCCGCGAGGACGGCCGGGGTGGACGACAGGGTGGGGGCCTCGCCGATGCCGCGCAGCCCGTACGGGGCGTGCTCGTCGGCGAGTTCGAGCACGTCGACCGGGATCGTCGGCGTGTCGAGGATGGTGGGGAGCAGGTAGTCCGTGAAGGACGGGTTGCGCACCTTCGCGGTCTGCGGGTCGACGATGATCTCCTCCATCACCGCGACGCCCATGCCCTGGAGCGTGCCGCCCTGGATCTGGCCGAGGACGGAGAGCGGGTTGAGCGCCTTGCCGACGTCCTGGGCGCAGGCCAGTTCGATGACCTTGACCAGGCCGAGCTCGGTGTCGACCTCGACGACCGCGCGGTGCGCGGCGAAGGAGTACTGGACGTGGCCGTTGCCCTGTCCGGTACGCAGGTCGAACGCCTCGGTGGGGCGGTGGCGCCACTCCAGCTCGATGTCGATCGCCTCGTCCTCCAGGACGTCGGCCACATCGGCGAGCACCTCGCCGCCGTCGGTGACGACCTTGCCGCCCTCCAGGAGGAGCTCGGCGGTGGCCCAGGCCGGGTGGTAGGTGCCGAACTTGGTGCGGCCCAGCTCCAGGACCTTCTCCCGTACGGCTTCGCAGGAGTTCTTGACCGCGCCGCCGGTGACGTACGTCTGGCGGGAGGCGGAGGTGGATCCGGCGGAGCCGACGCGGGTGTCGGCGGGGTGGATGGTGACCTGGTTGACGCCGAGTTCGGTACGGGCGATCTGGGCGTGCACGGTGACGCCGCCCTGGCCGACCTCGGCCATCGCGGTGTGCACGGTCGCGACCGGCTCGCCGTTGATGACCTCCATCCGCACCCGGGCGGTGGAGTAGTCGTCGAAGCCCTCGGAGAAGCCGACGTTCTTCAGACCGACCGCGTAGCCGACACCGCGCACGACGCCTTCGCCGTGGGTGGTGTTGGAGAGCCCGCCGGGCAGCGCCCGGACGTCGATGGAGGTGCCCTCGCTGCCCGCCGCCAGCCACTGCTGCTCGGGCGGCAGCGGCCGGGACTTGACCCGGCGCAGCAGCTCGGCGACCGGGGCCGGCGAGTCGCAGGGCTGTCCGGTGGGCAGCAGGGTGCCCTGCTCCATGGCGTTGAGCTGCCGGAACTCCACCGGGTCCAGGTCCAGCTTCGCGGCGAGCTTGTCCATCTGCGCCTCGTAGGCGAAGCACGCCTGGACCGCGCCGAAGCCGCGCATCGCGCCGCAGGGCGGGTTGTTGGAGTAGAGGGCGATCGCCTCGATGTCGACGTCCTCGATCTTGTACGGGCCGACCGAGAGCGAGGAGGCGTTGCCGACGACCGCCGGGGAGGCGGAGGCGTAGGCCCCGCCGTCCAGGACGATGCGGCACTTCATGTGCGTGAGCTTGCCGTCCTTGGTGGCGCCGTGCTCGTAGTGGAGCTTCGCCGGGTGCCGGTGGACGTGTCCGAAGAAGGACTCGAACCGGTTGTAGACGATCTTGACGGGCTTGCCGGTGCGGAGCGCCAGCAGGCAGGCGTGGATCTGCATCGAGATGTCCTCGCGGCCGCCGAAGGCCCCGCCGACGCCGGAGAGCGTCATGCGGACCTTGTCCTCGGGCAGGCCGAGGACGGGGGCGATCTGGCCGAGGTCCGAGTGCAGCCACTGGGTGGCGACGTACAGTTCGACGCCGCCGTCCTCGGAGGGCACCGCGAGGCCGGACTCCGGGCCGAGGAAGGCCTGGTCCTGCATGCCGAAGGTGTACTCGCCCGTGACGATGACGTCGGCGCGCTCGGCGGCCTTGTCGGCGTCGCCGCGGATGATCGGCTGCCGGTGCACGATGTTGGGGTGCGGGACATGGCCGATGTGGTGGTCGTCGCGGTTCTCGTGCACGAGCACGGCGTCCGGGGCGGTCGCCGAGGCCTCGTCGGTGATGACGGGCAGCTCGCGGTACTCGATCTTGATCTTGGCGGCGGCGCGGCGGGCCGTCTCCGGGTGGTCGGCGGCCACGATGGCGACCGGCTCACCGTGGTGGCGGACCTTGCCGTGGGCGAGAACCGGCGTGTCCTGGATCTCCAGGCCGTAGTTCTTCATCTCGGCGGGCAGGTCGTCATAGGTCATCACGGCGTAGACGCCGGAGGTGGCGAGCGCCTCGGAGGTGTCGATGGAGACGATCTCGGCGTGCGCGACGGTGGAGCGCAGCGTCTGGCCCCAGAGCATGTCCTCGTGCCACATGTCGGAGGAGTACGCGAACTCTCCGGTGACCTTGAGGGTGCCGTCGGGGCGGAGCGTGGACTCGCCGATGCCGCCCTTGGTGGGCGAACCCTGAGTGATCTTGGTGGGTGTGCCGGCCGGTACGTTCTGGGCCTTCGGCATCGTGGCCGCGGGGCGCGCGGTGGCTTCGGGGCGCGTCGTCATGACTGGACCGCCTCTTCCTGGCGGGCGGCCGCGAGGCGGACCGCGTCGAGGATCTTCTCGTAACCGGTGCAGCGGCACAGGTTGCCGGAGAGCGCCTCGCGGATGTCCTGGTCGGACGGCGAGGGGGTGTTCTCCAGCAGCTCGTCGGCGGCGACCAGCAGGCCGGGGGTGCAGAAGCCGCACTGGACGGCTCCGGCGTCGATGAACGCCTGCTGGATCGGGGAGAGCTCGACGGCCTCGCCGGTCTGGCCGTCGGTGGGCTTGGACTGCCAGCGCTTGGCGGCGTCCAGGGTGGTGCCGCAGGATCCGGCGGCGCAGCCGCCACCGGGGTGGGCGTCCTCGCGGTGCTTGGCGTAGTCGGCCAGGCCCTCGACGGTGACGACCTCGCGGCCCTCGACCTGACCGGCGGCGACCAGGCAGGAACAGACCGGGACACCGTCCAGACGGACCGTGCAGGAACCGCACTCGCCCTGCTCGCAGGCGTTCTTGGAGCCGGGCAGGCCCATGCGCTCACGCAGGACGTACAGGAGGGACTCGCCCTCCCACACGTCGTCGGCTTCCTGCTGACGGCCGTTGACCGTGAAATTGACTCGCATGGTTACGCAGCTCCTTCCAGCGTGCGGCCCGCGCCGCGGTACTGCTCCCAGGTCCAGCCGAGCGTGCGGCGGGCCATGATGCCGACCGCGTGCCTGCGGTACTTCGCCGTGCCGCGTACGTCGTCGATCGGGTTGCAGGCGCCGGACGCGAGGGCGGCGAACTGCTTGGCGATCGCGGGAGTGATGATCTTGCCGTTCTCCCAGAACCCGCCCTCGTCGAGCGCGGCGTTCAGGAACTCCTCGGCCTCCTTGGCCCGGACGGGCGTCGGGGCGGCGGAGCCGATGCCGGTGCGCACGGTGCGGGTCTCGGGGTGCAGGGCGATCCCGAACGCGCAGACGGCGATGACCATGGCGTTACGGGTGCCGACCTTGGAGTACTGCTGCGGTCCGTCGGCCTTCCTGATGTGCACGGCGCGGATCAGCTCGTCCGGCTCCAGGGCGTTGCGCTTGACCCCTGTGTAGAAAGCGTCGATGGGAATCAGCCGCGTGCCGCGTACGGATTCGGCCTCGACCTCGCAGTCGGCCGCGAGCAGGGCCGGATGCGCGTCACCGGCCGGCGAGGCGGTGCCGAGGTTGCCGCCGACGCCGCCGCGGTTGCGGATCTGCGGGGAGGCGACGGTGTGCGAGGCGAGCGCCAGACCGGGCAGCTCGGTGCGCAGGTGCTCCATGATGCTGCTGTACGGCACGGAGGCGCCGAGCCGCACGCTCTCCTGGCCCACCTCCCACTCGGACAGCTCACCGATGCGGTTCAGGTCCAGGAGGTACTCGGGCCGCCGGTGGTCGAAGTTGATCTCGACCATCACATCGGTGCCGCCCGCGATGGGCACAGCCGTGGGGTGCTCGGCCTTGGCGGCGAGCGCCTCCTCCCAGCTGGCGGGGCGAAGGAAGTCCATGAGTGGCTCTCTTCTCAATCGGGTCGTTCGCCGGGGCCGGGGGACGGCCTGCCCTGACTGGCTCGTTCATGTGGTGTTCACGTGGTGTGTGGCCCAGTACACAAGCCCAGCCCCTGCCGGTGCAGTCACCGAAACACTGAAGGAGTTGGCTGGTGTCCGTCCTCGTCTTGTAGATTCGAACGAATGGCGGGGATCAGTAACCTCACCGCAATTCACAGATACCCGCTCACCCCACTGCTCTCCACCTCACGACCTCCTTCCCCCCTCCCCTTTCACCTGCTCCCTCTACGGAAAGATCGGCGGCGACGAGATGCGGCTGCGCGCACTGCTGGAGACCGACGCGCTGGGCCTGCGGCTGCTCGGCGGCGAGGACGAGCTGGACCGCACGGTCCGGGGCGTCATGACGACCGACCTGCGCGACCCCAGCCGCTATCTCTCCGGCGGTGAACTGGTGCTCACGGGCCTCGCCTGGCGCCGGGACGCGGCGGACTCCGAGCCGTTCGTCCGGATCCTGGCGGGCGCCGGGGTGGCCGGTCTCGCGGCCGGCGAGGCGGAGCTCGGCGACATCCCCGCCGATCTGGTCAAGGCCTGCCTCCACCACCGCCTCCCCCTCTTCGCCGTGCACGAGACCGTGGCCTTCGCAACGATCACCGAGCACGTCGTCCGCCAGGTCTCCGGCGAGCGGGCGGGCGATCTGGCCGCCGTGGTGGACCGGCACCGCCGGCTGATGACCTCGGGCCCGGCGGGCGGCGGCCCCGAGGTGGTCCTGGACCTCCTCACCTCCGACCTGGACCTGCGGGCCTGGGTCCTCTCCCCCACCGGCCGCCAGATCGCCGGGGCGGGCGCCCCGCTGCCCGGTCCGCTGGGCGCGGCGCTGGCCGGGCACCACCTGGGCGCGACCCGTACCGGCCGCCGGGGTCCGTACCGGGCGGCGGTCGCCGGTACGACGTATTCGCTCTTCCCGATCCGGAACACCGGCCGGGGCGCGGTGCCGGCCGCCCGCGACGTACGGGAGTCGGTGCTCTCCGACTGGCTGCTGGCGGTCGAGGCGGACGCCTCGGACTGGCCCGCCGCCCGGCTCGACCTGCTCCAGGGCGTCACCCAGCTGATCGCGGTCGAGCGCGACCGCCGCGACGCGGCCCGTACGGTGCGCCGCAGGCTCGCCCAGGAGGTCCTGGAGCTGGTCCAGGCGGGCGCCGCGCCCGCCGAGATCGCGGCCAGGCTGCGGGTGGCCGCACCGGTCCTGCTGCCCGGCCTCGGCGTGGCCCCGCAGTGGCAGGTCGTGGTGGCCCGGGTCGACTGGAGCGCCTCGGGCCAGGGGGCCGCCGCGGGCGACATCGCGAGCGGTCCGGTGGCCCAGGCGCTGCTGGAGGAGATCCTCGTCGACCCGGCGGTCAGCGGGCCCGACTCCGCCGACCGGATCGCCGTCGCCCACACGGGCGAGGAGGCCATCGCCCTGGTGCCGCTGCCCACGGTCGTCACCGTGCCGGCGGAGTCCGGTGAGGGCGGGGAGGGCGATGCGGCGCGGGCGGACGGCGAGGACGCCGACGCCCTGGCCGGGGAGCCCGGGCTGCACGCCGACGCGCTGCTCGCCTCCGTACGCGAACCGCTCTCGGCGGGGCTCGCCGACGACGGCCGGCTGACACTCGGTGTCAGCGCGGCCGTGCATTCCGCCGAAGGGCTGCGCGGGGCGCTGGAGGAGGCCCGGCACGCCCGCCGGGTGGCCGCGGCCCGTCCGGGGCGGGTCTGCGCGGCCGGTCACCACGAACTGGCCTCGCACGTGCTGCTGCTGCCGTTCGTCCCCGACGATGTGCGGCGCGCCTTCACCGCCCGGCTGCTGGACCCGCTGCGCGACTACGACCGGCGCCACCGGGCGGAGCTGATCGAGACGCTGGAGGCGTTCCTGGACTGCGACGGGTCCTGGACCCGCTGCGCGGCCCGGCTGCACCTGCACGTCAACACACTGCGCTATCGCGTCGGACGAATCGAGCAGTTGACGGGGCGTGACCTTTCGCGCCTGGAGGACAAGCTCGACTTCTTCCTCGCCCTGCGCATGAGCTGATCTTCCGGCCGCGCACGGGGTCCGGCGGGGCACCGTCGCACTCCGACCGATTGTGAAATCTTTCACCTGACATTGTCCGGACCCCTTGGCCCGGCGTGCCATTCCATGCTGTGATGCGCCGTACCCAACAGCACAATGGCGCGCTCGGGGAGGGCAATGTGGCGCATACCGCCATGTCTGGTTCCGGAACGACAGCAGATGACGATCCGCCGCTCCAGACCGCGGTATGGCGGCTGCGGTCACGCGCCTGCTGGACGGACGCGGCCGCACTGCTGGAGCACCACGCGCACACCGATCCGGCGGCGGCGCTCCAGCGCACCGCCCTGCTGACCGAGCGCTGTCTCTACACCGGGCAGGGCTGGACCGACGCCGAGGACGCCCTGCGCACGGCGGAGGCCATCGCCCGCGGCGACGACGAGCGCGGCGCTGCCGCCTCCGAGCGGGGCCATCTGGCGTACGCCTCGACCCTCCTGGCGGTACGGGACCGGTCCGACGAGGCGAGCGTGGCGCTGAGCCGGTCGGCCGCGCTGCTGGCCCCCGCGTCCCCGGCCCGGCCGCTGCTGGACTTCCGGCGCGGGCTGATCGCGCAGAACATCGCGGAGTCGCCGGAGTCGGCGCGCGCCGCGTTCCGCCGGGCGCACGCCGGTGCGGCGGCCCGGGGCGACGAACTGCTGCTGTCGTCCACCTGGCGGCATCTGGCCGCGCTGGCGCTACGCGAGGGCGAACTCGCGGAGGCCCGGCACGGCTTCGCGGAGTCGCTGCGGATCCGGGAGGAGCTGGGGTTCCTGGTCGGTACGGCCCCGGCCCTGATCTCCCTCGCGGAGGCGGCGGAGGAACCGGAGGCGGCCCGGCTGCGCGCCGAGGCCGGCCGGCTGTTCCGGCTGCTGGGCGGTGTGCCGACCTGGCTGGCCCCGTATCTGGGGCCGCCCGCGCCGCGCACCGCGCAGGCGAGCTGAGCGGACGGTACGAGGGCGGGCGCGGTGGGCCGTCCCGGTCAGCCGCGTCCGGTCAGCCGCCGGTCCGGTCGTCGACCGGGTCCCCCGGCTGCCACCGCGCGTCGGTCCAGTCCGGCTTCGGGACCGGGCGCGGTGGAGCGGGCGGCGGGTTCGGGCCCCGGTTGGGGTTCTGCGGTACGACGGTGGCCCCGGAGCCCGAGCCGCCGCCGTCCCGGCGCGGCGGGATCACCGGTGTCTTCGGCGGTACGGGCCTGCTGGTGCGCGGCACGGGCAGGGGCGCATCGGGCGTGGACCGGGGCGGTGTGGTGGGCGGAGCGGTCGTCGCGGGGGCGGTGGTGGCGCTCGGCGAGGCGCTGGGACTCGGGCTCGCGCTCTCCTCGCTCGCGCCGGGCGTCGGCGTGGCGGAGGCGCTCGTGGCGGACGGCGTCGGGGCCTCGGGCGTACGGTCGTCCGCCCCGTCCGAGCAGCCCGCGAGCCCCGTGACCAGCGCGGCCGCCGCCATGGCCGCCGCCACCGGGCCCCGCGGTCGTCTTCGTGCCTTCGCCGTACCCGTCATGTCCCGCCCCTGCTTCCCGTGCTTCCCGTACGCCTCGTGCGTCCCCTGGGCACCACGGGGAAACGATCATGTCCGCGCGGTGCGGGCACACCCTGTCCGGCGGGGCGGAGGCCCTCAGCGGTCCGTCCGGGTCAGCCGTCGGCGCCGGTGAAGTGTTCGCGGACCAGCGACTGGACGACGTTCAGGTCCTGGGCGATGAGGGCGTCGAGCAGGGCGGTGTGCTCGGAGGCGTCCGCCAGCAGGTCGGCCCGGCGGGTGGCCGGGTTGGAGACCAGCGGCCACTGGGAGCGCCGGTGCAGTTCGTCGGCGACGCTCACGAGCTGCTCGTTGCCCGACAGGGCGAGGACCGCGCGGTGGAAGGCCCGGTCCGACTCGGCGTAGGCGGCCCGGTCGCCCACGGCCGCCGCCGTGACCGTGGCCTCCGCGAGCGGGCGCAGGACGCTCCAGCGGTGCGCCGGAACCGTACGCGCCAGGCTCAGCATCACCGGTACCTCGATCAGCGCCCGCACCTCGGCCAGCTCGGCCAGCTCGCGGGGGCCGCGTTCGCTGACCCGGAAGCCGCGGTTCGGCACGACCTCGACGGCGCCCTCGACCGCCAGCCGCTGCATGGCCTCACGCACCGGCGTGGCGGAGACCCCGAAGCGGGCGCCGAGGGCGGGGGCGGAGTACACCTGACCGGGCACCAGCTCGCCGTCGACGAGGGCGGCGCGCAGGGCGTCCAGGATCTGGCCGCGTACGGAGTGGCGCTGGACGGCACGCGGCGCGGGAGGCTCACTGTGGGTGTGCTCGCCCCGGGCCTGTTCCGGCACCCGGCCTTCCGGAATCCGTCGCTCCGCCGGGGCGTGCGGGAACACTCCGGGGGCGTACGCCGGACGTGCGCCCTCACGCGCGCTGCCCTGCTCCACCCGGACCTCCTCCACCTGCCGCGGGCCGACTCGCGTACGCCGGACCTCCTGTGCACGATAGATGCAGGAGGCTGCAGTTCAAACATCGATGGCGTCGGGTAAGGTAAGCCTTACCTGCAAACGATCCCGATTCGGTGGTCCCCTGCATGACCCTCTCCCCGCCGTTCACCGGCACCGCGACGTCCCCCGTGACCGCCGCGTACGCCCGTCTGACCGAGGTGTTCCCCGGTCTGCGGGCCGACGTGCTCGACGGCGACGCCGTCGCCCCGTCCGGCGCGGGCTGGGTCGGCGCGGCGGAGCTGGCCGCCGGAGGCTCCGCCGTGGACACCTTCCTGGCCTGGGACAACGCCCAGGTGCTGCGCGACTACGGCCAGCAGGCCCGCCCGGACGTGGTGGCCAGCTTCGGTCTGCACCGGTACGCCTGGCCCGCCTGTCTGCTGGTGACGATGCCCTGGTTCCTGCAGCGCCGGGTGCCCCGGATCCCGGTCGAGGACGTGGCCTTCCAGCGGGCGCTCGGGCACCTGACCGTGCGGGTCCGGGAATTCGCCTGTCTGCCGGACGACCCGGCGGCCTCGCTGCCCGGGGCCCGGGTGGTCGCGGACGAGGCGGCGCTGCGGGCCGAGGTCCTGGCCTCCCTGACCGAGCACCTCGCTCCGGTGCTGGAGGGCTTCGGACCCCGCATGCGGCGCGGCAAGCGCGCCCTGTGGGGGATGGCGACGGACGAGATCGTCGAGGGCCTCTGGTACATCGCGCACCTGCTGGGCGAGGAGCGCCGGGCGATGGCCGAGCTGGAGCTGCTGCTCCCCGGCACCACCAAGCCGTACGCCGGCGCCGCCGGCTTCCGTGAACTGACCGGGCCCGACGGCCGGTCGCTGCCGACCCGGGACCGGGCGAGCTGCTGCCTCTTCTACACCCTGCGCCCCGAGGACACCTGCGTGACCTGCCCGCGTACCTGCGACGCCGACCGGGTGCGCAAGCTCGCGGCAGCTTCCTGATCCACACCGCCCGTCCGGATGACGTGGAATCGAACGCAACTCGGCCCGACCGGGCGGCTGTTCGAGAAGATTCCACCCATCGATAGCCTCTCCCACCCCCATGGCGTGCTCTTGTCCCGAAACCACCGGAGCGGGACGGGAATTCCGTCACGATGGCGCACGAAACGCCCTACGTGACGCAAGGGACCGCGCATGAGACTGACCGACATATCGCTTGACTGGCTGCTTCCGGGCGCCGTACTGCTCGTGGGAGTCATGGCGGCGGTGACGGTGGTCGCACGCGGCAAGCGTGCCGCCGGCAAGGCCGCGGCCGACGACTCCTGGGAACGCAGCGAGGAACGCCGCAGACGCAAGGAAGCGCTGTACGCCACCGCCAGTTACGTCCTGCTGTTCTGCTGCGCGGCGGTCGCCGCCGCGCTCTCCTTCCACGGGCTCGTCGGCTTCGGCCGGCAGAACCTGAATCTCACCGGAGGCTGGGAGTATCTGGTCCCGTTCGGACTGGACGGCGCCGCGATGTTCTGTTCCGTGCTGGCCGTACGGGAGGCGAGCCACGGAGACGCGGCTCTCGGCTCCCGGCTGCTGGTGTGGACGTTCGCCGGGGCCGCCGCCTGGTTCAACTGGGTGCACGCCCCCCGGGGCATGGACCACGCCGGTGCTCCGCACTTCTTCGCGGGGATGTCCCTCTCGGCCGCGGTGCTCTTCGACCGCGCGCTGAAGCAGACCCGCCGCGCCGCGCTGCGCGAACAGGGCCTGGTGCCCCGTCCGTTGCCGCAGATCCGGATCGTCCGCTGGCTGCGGGCGCCCCGGGAGACCTTCGGCGCCTGGTCGCTGATGCTCCTGGAGGGCGTCCGCACCCTGGACGAGGCGGTGGACGAGGTGCGGGAGGACCGCAGGGAGCGCGAGCAGGACCGGCTGCGCCGACGCGACCAGGAGAAGCTGGACCGGGCCCGCATCAAGGCCCTGAACCGGCAGAACCGGGTCTGGGGGCGCGGCGGCCGGACCGGGCAGCAGGTGGACGTGCCCGCCCTCACCCCGGCCTCGGGCGGCGCACCGGCCGTCGCGGAGCCCGCCATAGCAGAGCCGGGTCAGCTGCCTCTGCGACCCCGGCCATCCCTGCAAGCCGTCGGCCCGAAGCAGGCGGCGGACGGTTCGAGCTCGAAGAGCCTGGACGCGCCGAACCAGGGAAGTGACCCGCGGACCGTCGACCTCACCGCGGAGGACGACACCCAGGCACTCCCCCGGCTCGACTCGCTGGAACAGAAACTGAAGGATCTGGAGCAGCAGTTCGGCTGATCGCGCCTCGCGGCGGAGGGCCCCTCAGGGCCTTCCGCCGTGCAGTTCGAACCAGACGACCTTGCCCAGGGCCTGTGCCTCCACGCCCCAGGCGTCGGCCAGGCTCCGGACCAGGATCAGGCCCCTGCCGTGCGTACCGTCGTCGGCGTTCGGTACGTACGGCGCGGGCAGATCCTCCGAGGCGAAGTCCTGTACCTCCACCCGCAGTCGGGCGGAGGTCGCCGTGGCGGTGACCACGGCCCCGTGCCGGGTATGGATGAGGGCGTTGGTCACCAGCTCGCTCACCAGCAACTCCGCCGCGTCGGTCTGCTCCTGGCCGGAGCGATGTCGGAGGAACTCCCGCAGCTCCCTGCGCACTTCCCCCACCGCCGACCGTTCGGTGTGGCCGACCCTTCGGCGCATCCGGGCCGGCAGCGGCGCCTCACCCGGTCTCCGCCCCCGGGGGCCGCGCCCCTCGACGGCCGTGGTCCTCTTCTGGCGCTTCGTCATTTCCCCCGCCCGCACAGTGAACCGACCTCCTTCACTCAGGCCGTCCGTCGAACAGCCTCACGGGATGCATGCCCCTGTACGCACACGGTCACGCTTGTCGACTCATCAATAAGTGAACGGTCGGGAGCGGCGAGGGGCGCACGGAACATCCCACCCGCGCACGCCATCACCACATAGGCGCAGCTCCGGTTAACGTCCGGCGAATACACCCGAGTTGGCGTTGACGACCCGACTTCTACGCGCGTCATCATGATGGCATGCGCATCCCCCCACGCATCACCCGGCTCGGCGGCTCGGCCGCCCTCCTGTCCCTTCTCCTCGCCTCGGGCCCGGTCACGGCCCAGGCCGCCACCCCGGCGACGACCTCCACCACCGCCTACTCCGCGACCGCGTTCCGGGCCGCGGCGGTCGGCAGCATCTGCTACTCCGCGCTGCCGTCCCAGGCGCACGACACCCTGGATCTGATCGAGCAGGGCGGGCCGTTCCCGTACGAGCAGGACGGCACCGTCTTCCAGAACCGCGAAGGCCTCCTGCCGGGTCAGTCCACCGGCTACTACCACGAGTACACGGTCATCACTCCGGGCTCCCCGAACCGTGGCGCCCGCCGGATCGTCACCGGCGAGCAGGTGGAGGAGGACTACTACACCGCCGACCACTACGCCTCCTTCGATCTGGTCGACCACGACTGCTGACCCCGCTTCCGAGGGGTGTTCCGCCCGCTCCGGGGGAAGGGAACCTGAGCCGCCGCGCCAGGACCCCACACCTTCCCGAGGAGCTGTGATGCACGACGACCGCACCCTGGTGGAGGGCCGCCTGGAGAGGGCCCTCCACCAGTTCGTCCGCCCGGCCCAGTACGCCGCCCGCGCCCCGCTCGCCCTGTCCGTGTGGCACGTTCCGGGCGAGCCGGTGCCGGTGGCCGAGGCCCTCGGGGCGGACTTCGCGCCGTTCACGGCCGGTACGGAGTGGGGGAAGCCCTGGTCCACCAGCTGGTTCCGGCTCCGGGGGGCGGTGCCCGGGGAGTGGTCGGGGCGCCGGGTGGAGGTGGTCGTCGATCCGGGGTTCACCGGTCAGGGTCCGGGTTTCCAGGCGGAAGGCATGCTGTACGACCATCTGGGCGTCCCTCTCAAGGGTGTTCATCCCCGCAACCGGCACCTGACGCTCGCGGCCCCGGCGGCGGGCGGGGAGCCGGTGGATCTGCTGCTGGAGGCGGCGGCCAATCCGGCGGTCCTGGAGCACGGCTTCGCGCCGACGCCGCTCGGCGATGTGCTGACCGCGGGCGACCGCCCGCTGTACCGCTTCGCCTCCGCCGACCTCGCGGTCCTGGACGAGGAGGTCTGGCATCTGGTCCTGGACATCGAGGTGCTGTCCGAGCTGATGCACGAGCTGCCCGCCGACCGTTCCCGGCGGCACGAGATCCTGCGGGCGCTGGAGTCGATGCTCGACGCGCTGGATCTGCACGACGTCTCCGGCACCGCGGCGGCGGGCCGGGTGGCGCTGGCCGATGTGCTGGCGCGGCCCGCGTCGGCGAGCGCGCACCTGATCTCGGCGACCGGGCACGCGCACATCGACTCGGCCTGGCTGTGGCCGCTGCGGGAGACCGTCCGCAAGGCCTCCCGTACGTTCGCCAATGTCACCGCTCTCGCGCAGGACTACCCGGAGCTGGTCTTCGCCTGCTCGCAGGCCCAGCAGTACGCGTGGGTGAAGGAGCACCAGCCGCACATCTGGGAGCGGATCAAGGAGGCGGTGGCGGCGGGGCAGTGGTCGCCGGTCGGCTCCATGTGGGTGGAATCGGACGCCAATATGCCGGGCGGCGAGGCGCTGGCCCGCCAACTGGTGCACGGCAAACGCTTCTTCACCGAGGAGCTGGGCGTGGACACGGAGGAGATCTGGCTGCCGGACTCCTTCGGCTACACCGCCGCCTTCCCCCAACTGGCCCGACTGGCAGGGGTGAAGTGGTTCCTCACCCAAAAGCTGTCGTGGAACCAGCACAACAGCATGCCGCACCACACCTTCTGGTGGGAGGGCATCGACGGCACCCGGGTCTTCACCCACTTCCCGCCGGTCGACACCTACAACGCGCAGCTCCACGCCCGTGAACTGGCCCATGCGGAGCGCAACTTCGCCGACAAGGGCCGGGCCACGCGTTCGCTGGTGCCGTTCGGCTGGGGCGACGGCGGGGGCGGGCCGACCCGCGAGATGCTGGAGCGGGCCCGTCGGCTGAGGGACCTGGAGGGCTCGCCGCGCGTGACGGTCGAGAAGCCCTCGGCGTTCTTCGCGGCGGCCGAGGAGGAGTACGGGGAGCGGGCGCCCGTCTGGTCGGGCGAGCTGTATCTGGAGCTGCACCGGGCGACGTACACCACCCAGGCGAAGACCAAGCAGGGCAACCGCCGCAGCGAACATCTGCTGCGTGAGGCCGAGTTGTGGGCGACGGCTGCCGCACTGCGCTCGCCTGCCTATTCCTATCCGTACGAACGTCTCGACCGGGTGTGGAAGACGGTGCTGCTGCACCAGTTCCACGACATCCTGCCCGGCTCGTCGATCGCCTGGGTGCACCGCGAGGCGCGCGACACCTATGAGGAGGTGCGCGCCGAGCTGGCGGACGTGGTGGCCGGGGCGGTGACCTCGCTGGGCGCTGCCGAGGGCATGGTGGCGCTCAACTCCTCGCCGTACGACCGGGTTCAGGTGATCGAGCTGGACGCGGAGGCGGCCGGGGTTCTGCCGTCCGGGGCGCGGGTCCAGGAGCTGGGCGGGGGCCGGGCGGCGGTGCTGGCCCGGAGTCCGGGGCTCGGGGCGGGGCTGCTGGACGGTGCGGCGGTCCCGGAGCACCCGGTGACGGCGGAAGCCTCGGATGCGGGTGACATCGTCCTGGACAACGGGCTGCTGCGGGTCGTGGTGGACGGGGACGGGCTGCTCTCGTCGGTCCACGATCCGGTCGCCGGGCGTGAGGCGCTGGTCCCCGGCGCCCGTGCCAACCTCCTCCAGCTGCACCCGGACCACCCCAACCACTGGGACGCCTGGGACATCGACCGGCACTACCTCCGCAGCCGCACCGATCTCACCGCCGCCGATTCCGTGTCACTGGTGGAGGACGGTCCGCTGCGGGCGGCCGTGCGGGTGGTGCGCTCCTTCGGGAAGTCGACCGTGGTGCAGGAGCTGCGGCTCGCGGCGGGGGCCCGGCAGCTCGACATCGACACCGAGGTGGACTGGCAGGAGTCGGAGAAGGTCCTCAAGGCCGCGTTCCCGCTCGATGTGCACGCCGAACGCTCCACGGCCGAGATCCAGTTCGGCCATGTCCACCGGGCGACCCACGACAACACGTCCTGGGACGCGGCCCGTTTCGAGATCTGCGCCCACCGCTGGCTGCGGGTCGCCGAACCGGGCTACGGCATCGCGCTGCTCAACGACGCGACGTACGGCCACGATGTGACCCGCACGCCGCACCCGGACGGTCTCGGCACCACGGTCCGGCTCACGCTGCTGCGCGCCCCGCACAGCCCGGACCCGCACACCGATCTGGGTGTGCACCGCTTCCGCTACGCGCTCGCGCCCGGCGCGGAGGTGACGGACGCGGTACGGGAGGGCCTGGCGCTGAACCTTCCGCTGCGGGCGGCGGTGGCGCCGGCCGTGCCCGCGCTGGTGTCGACGGGGCACCCGGCGGTGACGGTCGAGTCGGTGAAGCTCGCCGAGGACCGGGGCGGGGATGTGATCGTCCGGCTCTACGAGTCGGCGGGCGGCCGGGCGCGGACCCGGCTGAGGGTGTCGTTCCCGGTCGCCGAGGCCCGGATCACCGATCTGCTGGAGCGGCCGCTGCACCCGGCGGACACCGACGAGGACGGGCTGGTCCTCGATCTGCGGCCGTTCCAGATCCTGACGGTGCGCCTGACCCCGGCCTGAGGGTCCTCAAGGACGCGGCACGTTACGGAGGTTGGAGCGGGCCATCTGGAGCATCCGGCCCACTCCGCCGTCGAGCACGATCTTGCTGGCGGAGAGCGCGAAGCCGGTGACCATGTCGGCGCTGATCTTCGGCGGGATGGAGAGCGCGTTCGGATCGGTGACGACGTCGACGAGCGCGGGGCCCTTGTGCTTGAACGCGTCCTTGAGCGCGCTCTGCAGCTGCTTGGGCTTCTCCACGCGTACGCCGTAGGCGCCGGCCGCCCGGGCGATGGCGGCGTAGTCGGTGTTCGCGTTGGTCGTCCCGTACGACGGCAGGCCCGCCACCAGCATCTCCAACTCGACCATGCCCAGCGAGGAGTTGTTGAACAGCACCACCTTCACCGGCAGGTCGTACTGGACGAGCGTGAGGAAGTCGCCCATCAGCATGGAGAATCCGCCGTCGCCGGACATCGCGACGACCTGCCGGCCCAGGTCGGTGAACTGGGCGCCGATCGCCTGCGGCAGGGCGTTGGCCATCGAGCCGTGGCTGAACGAACCGATCACCCGGCGCTTGCCGTTGGGCGTCAGATAGCGGGCGGCCCACACGTTGTTCATGCCGGTGTCGACGGTGAACACGGCGTCCTCGTCGGCCATCTCGTCCAGCACGGAGGCCACGTACTCGGGGTGGATCGGGACGTGCTTCTCGACCTTGCGGGTATAGGCCTTGACCACGCCCTCCAGGGCGTTCGCGTGCTTCTTCAGCATCCGGTCGAGGAACTTGCGGTCGGACTTGGGCTTCACCCGGGGGGTGAGACAGCGCAGGGTCTCGCGCACATCGCCCCAGACGGCGAGGTCGAGCTTGGAGCGGCGGCCCAGGTGCTCGGGACGTACGTCAACCTGGACGATCTTCACATCGTCCGGGAGGAAGGCGTTGTACGGGAAGTCCGTGCCGAGCAGGATGAGGAGGTCGCACTCGTGGGTCGCCTCGTAGGCTGCGCCGTAGCCGAGCAGCCCGCTCATGCCGACGTCGTACGGATTGTCGTACTGGATCCACTCCTTGCCGCGCAGCGCGTGCCCGACCGGTGACTTGATCTTCTCGGCGAACTCCATCACCTCGGCGTGCGCCCCGGCCGTGCCGCTGCCGCAGAACAGCGTCACCCGTTTGGCCTCGTCCACCATGCGGCAGAGCTTGTCGATCTCGTCGTCGCCGGGGCGTACGGTCGGCCGCGCGGTGACGAGGGCGTGCTCGACGGACTTCTCGGGGGCGGGCTTGGAGGCGACGTCGCCCGGCATCGAGACGACACTGACACCGCCGCGCCCGATGGCGTGCTGGATCGCCGTCTGGAGCAGCCTCGGCATCTGCTCCGGGTTGGAGATCATCTCGTTGTAGTGGCTGCACTCCTGGAACAGCAGCTCCGGATGGGTCTCCTGGAAGTAGCCGAGGCCGATCTCGCCGGAGGGGATGTGCGAAGCGAGGGCCAGTACCGGGGCCATGGAGCGGTGCGCGTCGTACAGACCGTTGATCAGGTGCAGATTGCCCGGCCCGCAGGAGCCGGCGCAGGCCGCGAGCGAGCCGGTGACCTGCGCTTCGGCTCCGGCGGCGAAGGCGGCGGTCTCCTCGTGCCGGACGTGGATCCAGTCGATGGCCGAGTTACGCCGGATGGCGTCCACGACGGGGTTCAGGCTGTCGCCGACGACGCCGTACAGGCGCTTGACGCCCGCCCTGGCGAGGATGTCGACGAACTGCTCCGCCAGGTTCTGCTTGGCCATGGGTGCGCGCCCTTCCTTGCCCGTGCTCCGTGCACTTCGGTTGTCCGGGGACCGGAGCGGCGAAACACCGTTCCGCCGGGCTCCGGAACCATCAACCCACGGCGTGCGCGGTTACGCCTCCCAGACGGCGGCGCAGGTGCGGTCGTCGGCGTACCCCTTGATCCGGAGCTGGGTGTCGGCGAGGAAGGCGGGCAGACCGGGCGGCCCTTCGCTCCCCCAGCGCTCGGCCAGCTCACCGGGGAGCGCCGCCTCGCCGCGCATCGGCTCGGCGAGGCCGTTGCTGCACAGCATCAGCGTGTCGCCCGGCCGCGCCACGGAGGCCCGGAAGCGGAAGGGCTCGGCGGGCGGCTGTGCGGGCCCCTCGATGTGCGGGGCCGCGGGCGCGGTGATCTGGAGATCCATGGTCAGCCGGTCCCCGTCGGGTCCTTCCTCCTGCTCGTCGCCCGGCCGCGGGGCGGCGCCGCTCTCCGGGATGAAGGGCTCCAGGTCCTGCCAGAGTCCGTCGCGGAGACGGAAGAGGCCGCCGCTGCCGACGCCGAAGAAGACCCGGGTGCGGCAGTCGGGGTCGGCGGAGAGCAGCAGACAGCGGAGGCTCGCGGTGTACGCGTCCGGTTCGACGCCGAGTTCGGCGGCGCGGGCGCGCAGCTTGCCGTACGTACGGTCGGTGAGCCGGTGCAGCCCGGACTTCAGGTCGCCCCGGCGGCCCGCTCTTATGTCCTCGGAGAGCCGGACGTGGCTGCGGGCGACGGCCCCGCCGATCCAGCGGCAGGCGTCGGCCGCGGCGAGGTGCGCCGCTTCGGCGTCCCGTCTGCCGCCGGCCACGGCGACGAGGACGAGGGCGCTCTCGGCGGCCCCGAAGCGGGCGGTGAGCAGCCCGTCGCGCCGGGGCTCGCCCCGGAAGCGGGCGGAGTCGCCGCGTACGGAGACGGCCCGCAGGGTGTACGTCCCGTACCGCGCGCCGTCCAGGACGGTGTCGGGGACGAGGCCGTCCAGATTCTCCGAGGTGGCGGAAGGCAGGGCGGCGGGCTCGGCGTCATAGGTGGGCGGCCGGTCCCCGAGATGCCCGACGGCAGGCCGGCCGCCGGCACCGTCGGCGAGGTCCGGCAGCCGGTGCAGGGCGCTGGGGTCGGGCGCGAGATCGGGCTCGGGCGGTTCCACCGCCCGCGGCACGGCGAACGTCCGGGGCCCCGACCGCCCGATGGGCGCCTCCCAGGGGGCGGGAAAGGCGGTGGTGCGGGGCGGGGCGGGCGGGAGCGGGGGCGGGGGCGGCGACACGGGTGGGGGCGGGGCAGGTGTGGCGGCCGGGGTGGATGCGGCGGGCCGGGTTCGGCCGGCGGCCGTTGCGGGTTCCGGTGCCGGCCCGGCCTCCGGTGCCGGTGTCGGAGCCGGTACAGCGGAGACAGCCGGTCCGGGCTGCGGCTCCGGCTCCGGCTCCGGGTCGCGCTTCGCATACGGGTCCCAGGCCGACCGCGGGTCCTCAGCCGCTACCGCGACCGGGTCCGCCACCGAGTCCGGAACCGCCACCGGAACAGCGTCCGCCACCGGCCCCGGGTCCTGAGCCCCTACCGAATCCGCCACCGGGTCCAGGTCCGCTCCCGGGACCAGGTGCCGGTCCCCGTCCGGCACCGGATCCGATGCCGGGCCCGGGTCCGGTCCCGGGCCCCGCTGCGCCACCACGGACCGGCCCGGCTCCGGCAGCCGGTACGCGTCCGTCGCGTGCGGGCCCGCGTGACGGTCCGCGTACGGACTCTCGTCGCGCTCCGCGTCCGGTTCCTCGTAGCGGTCCGCGTACGGGTCCTCGTACGCCTCCGCGTACGGGTCCCGGACGGTCTCGCGCACGGTGTCCTGGTCGCGGTGGTCGTCCACCGGTCTGCGCACCGTGTCCGACACGGAGTCGAAGCGGTCGTCGAGGCTGTCGGCCGCGCTGCTGGGACCGGTGTCCGGCGCGGTCTCGTCGTACAGCTTGCGCCACCAGTCGTCCTCGTGGGCGGCGGGCTTCTCCCCCTGCTGACTCATGCCCTTATTGTCCACCGCGAAGGTGCTCCGAAAACGGGGCATCAGGAAAAAGTGGCCCGTAAAAGAGGTCCGCCGGGCGGCCCCCACCCCCCACGGGAAGGGACGCCCGGCGGACCGGTCTCAGTGATCGGCAGGTCAGCGTTTCAGCGCGTCAACCGTTCGTACGAACACCCGATCACCGGGTCAACGGCTCATCGGCCCCGCCGCTTCACCGCACCGCGTACGCGTCGTTGACGGTCTGGACGACGGTGTTGCCGTTCGCGTCGGTCAGTTCCGTCCGCAGGGCGACGGACTTCCCGCCCGCGTCCGCGTGGTCGACGGTCGCGGTCCAGCGGCCGCCCTGCCGCGCGGTGGTGGCCGCGTGCCAGGTCTCGCCGCCGTCGTAGCTGAAGGAGACCTTCGCGCCGGTGAGTTCGCCGGGGGTGTATCCGGCGTGCCCGGTCGCGTCGAGCCCGATCCTCTGGCCGTTCTTCGCGGGCACGGTCTTCATCCCGTCCTCCGGCACGACGTAGCGCGGGAAGAGCAGCGGGAGGCCCTGCGACACCACGTCCGGCTTCCGCTCGGAACGGAACGTCCAGGTGGTCTCGGTCTGCGTGGACCGCTTCCAGACCGCGGCGGGCGAGCCGATCTTCGTGGTCATCATGGTGAGTTCGTACGCGGCGGCCTCGGCGGGCACGTCGAAGACGCCGAACGGATAGCCGCTGCTGCCGACGAGTTCACCGTCGCGCTTGAGCTGCACATTGCCGATGTCGCCGAACGAGCCCTGCTGGCCGATGTGTTCGGAGTCGGTCATGAACGCCGCGGCGACGCCGATCCGATCGCCCTGCCGCTCACCGGCGAGCGCCTCCTCACCCTGCGCGTCGCGCGGGGCGCCGGGGACCAGCAGCCCCCGGTACCACTCCTCCGTCGTGGCCCGGCCCGCCCGGTACGTACGGGCGTCGCCCGTCATCAGCTCACCCCAGGGGAAGCTGGAGGAGAGCATCTTCTGCCAGCCGGTGTCGCCCGCCGTGTAGTACTCGGTGCGCTTTCCGGGGGCGGAGACCAGGGCGAGCGAGGACGCGGCGAAGGTCGCGCCGTAGGGGCGGGAGACCAGGAGCGTGTCGACGTAGTCGGCGGCCACGCCCATGGCCGCGTGGGTGGAGACGACCGAACCGAGCTTCTTGTCACGGACCTTGTAGGTGCGGTCCGAGGTGATCTGCCCCTGCTCCGGGAAGGAGAGGTTGTAGACGAACGGGCTGACGGCCGTGGCCGTCCAGGAGACCTCCGCCTCGCCCTTGCCCAGTGCCTTCTTCAGCACGGCGGCCTCGTCGGCGCGCAGTCCGAGGACCGGCAGGGGCGCGGCCCCGTAGCCGAGGGACGGCTGCCAGTCGCCGGCCGACGGCCGGTGCACCAGGAGCGCGGTGGCCCCGGCTGCCTCTGCGGCCCGTGCCTGGGTGAGGACGGCCGAGGAGTCGTCGCCGACCTTCACCAGGGCGATCCGCCCCTTCGCTCCGGCGGCCTCCAGCTCGGCGGCGCTGCCCGCACCGGCGTCGACGACCTCGGCGCGGCCGGCGCCGTCCAGGTTGACCGAGCCCGTGGTGGCGGGCCGGGGGTGCAGGGCCGCTCCGCCGACGAGGGCGAACTTCTGGATCTGCGGGGCGTAGGCGCGCCAGAACGAGGCGAACTCGAAGTCCCCGTCACGTGCTTTGCCCTGGACGTCGACCAGGTAGTCCTTGACGATCCCGGTGCCGGAGATGGACCCGGAGTGCAGCCAGGTGTCGTCCCAGGAGCGCCCGAACGCGAGGGTCGCGCCGCGTGTCTCGGCGGCCCTGTCCTCGGTCCGCACCTTCAGGCGGTGGGCTTTGCGGGCGTCGAGGACGAGCGTGGTGTCCTTGGTGAGGTTGAGCTGAGGGCGTGCCAGATAGCCGACGGAGCCGACGAGTTGCCCGGTCGCGTCGGTGGTGTCGGGCGTGGCGATGAAGCTGGAGACGAAGTACGCCCCGGGCCGGACCCGGTAGGTCTGGTCGGTGGCGCCCTCGTTGAAGCGGCGTTCGCCGGACGCGGTGTCGGTGCCGATGAGGTCGAGGGAGGAGACGCCGTCGGCGGGCTTGCCGGTGCGGTCGACGAGCTTGACGCGCAGGGTGACCGTCTCCGGCTCCACGTACAGCGAGAACGGTGTGGAGACCCGCACTCCGCCGGAGGCCGTGGCGAGGACGCGGCCGGTGACGTCGCCGTACTGCGCGGCGGTCAGCCGGGCGTCCGGGTCGAGGGCGAGCGGCACCTCGACGGTCGCCCCCGCGGGCACGGTGACGGACGTCCGGCCGAGCGAGGCGACCTTGGATCCGACGGCCGAGCCGTCGTTGCCGGTGACGCCCGCGACCTTCAGCGAGAGCTTCACGGCCTTGCCGCCGGTGTTGGTGTACGGCACGGCGACGGTGGTGCGATCGCTCTTGTCCTGCGGCCAGTTGAAGGTGCCGCCCTGCACGGCCGGTGCGCCGAGCACGGGCGTACGGATCGCGCGGTCGACGTCGAGACGGCCGCCTCCGGTCTCGCGTACGTCACCGGGGACGGCACTGTGCGCCGAGGAGACGAGGGCCGCCTTGAGCTGCTGGGCGGTCCACTCGGGGTGGCGCTGCTTCACCACGGCCGCGGCGCCCGCGACATGCGGGGTCGCCATCGACGTACCGGACATGGAGCGGTACGCCTGTGAGCCCCGGCCGCCCGCGGCGGCGGCGGAGATCGCGACGCCCGGCGCGGCGATCTCGGGCTTGAGGGTGTGCGAGACGATCGCGGGGCCGCGGCTCGAGAAGTTCGCGGTGGAGTCGTCGCGGTCGACCGCGCCCACGGTCAGCACGCCGGGGGCGCAGCCGGGCGAGGAGACGGTGTTCAGGGACGGGCCGAGGTTTCCGGCGGCGACCACGAACAACGTGTCCTTGTTCTTGCCGAGTTCGGTGGCGGCCAGGCTCATCGGGTCGGTGCAGTCGGTCGGTTCGGCGCTGCCGAGGCTCATGGAGACGACGTCGGCCTTGTGGTCGACGGCCCACTCCATGCCCGCGATGATCCAGGAAGCGGCGCCGGAGCCGCTGTCGTTGAGGACCTTGCCGACCAGCAGATCGGTGCCGGGCGCCACGCCCTTGTTCTTCCCTTCGCTCGCCGCGCCGGAGCCGCCGACGGTGGACGCGACATGGGTGCCGTGGCCCTGGCGGTCCTCGGTGTCGGCGGAGTCGGTGAAGTTCTCCGATGCGGTGATCCGGCCCTGGAGATCGGGGTGTTCGGCGTCGGCCCCGGTGTCCAGGACGGCGACCTTGGTGCCGGTGCCGTCGTAGCCGGCCGCCCAGGCGAGGTCCGCGCCGACCTGCTTCGTCGACTTGTCGAGACTGGCCTGAACCTTGCGGTCGAGCCAGAGCTTCTTGAGCCCGGAGCCCGACCGGGAGCGGGGTGCGGTGAGGTCGGCCCAGAAGGCGGCGGCCTTCTTCTTGTCGGCCTTCAGCGCGAGTCCGCCGATGATGTCGAGGGCCGCTCCCCGCTCGGCCCCGCGCGGGGTGACGAGGGTGCGGCGGGCGGTGTCGCCCGTGTACGTGGCGATCAGCGGGACGGCGTCGGTGCGGCTGTCGTCGTAGCCCTGGCGGATCAGCCCGGTGACGTTGAACAGCTCCTCGTCCACGGTGCCCGCGGCGAGCGCGGACACGGCGGACTCGGGGTAGACGTACAGGTCCGGGCCGGACTGCCGGGTCTGGACGAGCGGGACGGTGCCGTCCTCGCGGGGCAGGGCGGTGGCGGTGGCCGCGCCCGAGGCGTCCGTGGTCACCAGCACCGTGTCGCCGGTGACGAGCGTCAGCGTGACGGGCTTCGACCCCTCGGCGGCGGCCGCGCTTCCGGTGATCGGTCTGTTCGCGGGCCGCTCGTCCGGTGGCGCGGCCACCGACGGCGCGATCACGGTGACGGCGAGCACGGCGGCGGTCGCCGCTCCGAGTGCCGTACGCGATATCGGGCGCATCGCTCTCCCCAGGTCATTCCGGAACGAAGCAGCCCAAGAGGCCGCATCCCGGAGGTTGTTGGTGCTGCGGTGGCGCCACAGTGGCAGAGGGTCCAGGGGTACAGGGGATGATGTGGGCGGCGGGTTTACGCCGTGGCCCTTTCCCGCCACCCAGGACCCCGCCGCAGGGGCGCCGTGATGCGCGATCACCACACCAGGGGAGGTCGGGAGAATGCTGGGGGCCATAGGTCTCGACGAGAGGCAGGAGAGCGCGTACCGCGCGCTCGTCGCCGCGGGAGCCGCGGAGCTCACCGATCTCGCACACCGGCTGGCGCTGTCGGAGGCGGAGGCCGAGCGCGTGCTGCGACGGCTGGAGCAGCAGGGTCTGGCCGCCCAGTCCTCGGCCCGTCCCGGCCGCTGGGTGGCGGCGCCGCCCGGTGTGGCGCTGGGCGCGCTGCTGATCCAGCAGCGGCACGAGCTGGAGCAGGCGGAGCTGGCGTCCGCGCTGCTCGCCGAGGAGTACCGGGCCGAGGCGAGCGAACCGGCGGTGCACGATCTGGTGGAGGTGGTGACGGGGGCGAGCGCCGTCGCGCAGCGCTTCCACCAGTTGCAGCTGGGGGCGGTGTCCGAGGTGTGCGCCCTGGTGACGGGCAAGCCGATCGCGGTGACCGGGATGGAGAACGAGTCCGAGGAGCGGGCCACCTCGCGCGGGGTGAGCTACCGGGTGGTGGTCGAGCGGGAGGTGCTGTCGACGCCGTTCGGGATCCTGGAGCTGTCGGCGGCGCTGAGCCGGGACGAGCAGTGCCGGGTGGTGGACCGGGTGCCGACGAAGCTGGTGGTCGCCGACGGGAGCCTCGCGATGGTCCCGCTGACCGGTCGCGGCGAGGAGCCCGCCGCCCTGGTCGTGCACGCCAGCGGACTGCTGGAATCGCTGATGGGCCTGTTCGAGGCGGTGTGGCGGGAGGCGATGCCGCTGCGGCTGGGCGAGGGCGGCGGCGGGGTGCGCGAGGACGGGGTCGGGCCGGATCCGACGGACCTGGAGATCCTGTCGCTGCTGCTGGCGGGGCTGACGGACGCCAGTGTGGCCAAGCAGCTGGATCTGGGGCTGCGGACCGTGCAGCGCCGGGTCAAGGGCCTGATGGAGCTGACCGGGGTCTCCACCCGGCTCCAGCTGGGCTGGCACGCGTACGAGCGTGGCTGGGTGGCCCGTACCGGGCCGGCCTGAGGCGTACCGCCCGGGGCGGCATCGGCGCAGGTGGCCGTGGGTGGCCGGGGTGTGCTGACGGGCGGAGCGGGGCACTCTCCGGCAGGCTGGTCAGATGAGTGTGTGGCAGCTCGTCGCCGTGGGCCTGGTCATGCTGCTGGGTCTGGTCGGGGTGCTGGTGCCGGGCGTGCCGGGTCAGGCGATCGTCTGGGCGGCGGTGCTGTGGTGGGCGCTGACGGACATGACACCGGCGGCCTGGGGTGTCCTGATCGGCGCGACGGCGCTGATGCTGCTGAACCAGGCCCTCAAACCGCTGCTGCCGCCGCGCCGCCCGGGTGAGTCGGGGGCGCCGCGCCGGACGTTGATGATCGGTGGGGTGGCGGGGATCGTGGGCTTCTTCGTGGTGCCCGTGGTGGGCGGGATCCTCGGGTACGTGGGGGCCATCTTCGGCGCGGAGCGGCTGCGTCTGGGCAGTCGCGGCGCGGGCTGGGCGTCGGTGCGCTCGGTGATGCGGGCGACGGGCTACGCGGTGCTGGTGGAGCTGTTCTGCTGCCTGCTGGTGGCGGGCGCCTGGCTGGGCGCGGTGCTCTGGTCCTGACCGGAGCCCCTTCGGCGGCCGGGGCCGGGCAAGGTCAGGCCGGGACCGCCGTCTCCGCCGCACCCGCCGCCTCCAGGTGGCGGACGGCGTAGGAGCGCCAGGGCCGCCACCGCTCCGCGCCCGGCGTTCCGTACGGGTCGACGTCGGGGTCGCCGAGCGCCCGCAGCCGGATCAGGGCGGCGGTGCGGCGGCCGATGCCGGGCAGCGTCAGCAGCGTCCGTTCCGCCTCGTCCCGGTCGGCCCCGGCGTCCAGCCGCAGCCGGCCGTCGGCGAGCGCGGCGGCCAGGCCCGCGAGCACCGGATCCTCGGCGGAACCGGCGAGCACGTCCGGCTCCGGGAACACATGGGTGAGCCCGCCGCACGGCACGTCCAGCGCCTTCCCGTACCGCTCGACCAGCTCCGCGGCGTCCGCGCGCCCCAGCAGGGTCCGCAGCGCGGCCTCCTCCGGGTCGGCCGCGCCCGGCGAGCGCAGCCCGGGGCGGGCGGCGACCAGCGGGGCGAGCCGGGGGTCGGCGGCCAGGGCCTCGTCCACGGCGTACGGATCGGCGTCCAGGTCGAACAGGCGGCGGACCCGCTGGACGGCGGTGGTCAGATCGCGCAGGTCGGTGAGCTGGACCCGGGCCTCCAGCCAGGGGCCGCCGGGCGACGCCTCGTCGACCGCGACGAGCCCGGTGCCGTACGGCAGCCGCAGGGTGCGCCGGTAGGTGCGGCGGCCGGGCGGGCCCGCCACCTCCTCCACCCGCGTGACCGCCTCGGCGGCCAGCAGGTCGAACAGGGCGCCGGTGGCGTACGGGCCCCGATGGGCGAGCCGCAGCGGGATCCCGGCCCGCAGCCCCTCGCAGCGCCCGCCGCCCAGCCCCGTACCGGCCTCGGCCCGCAGGGCGCTGGGGGTGCGGGCGTAGATCTGCCGGATGGTGTCGTTGAACTGCCGGACACTGGCGAACCCGGCGGCGAAGGCGATCTCGGTGACCGGCAGCCCGGTGGTCTGGAGGAGCACCCGGGCGGTGTGGGAGCGCTGGGCCCGGGCGAGCGCGACGGGTCCGGCGCCCAGCTCGGCGTTGAGCTGGCGCTGGACCTGCCGGGCGCTGTAGCCGAGCCGCCCGGCGAGTCCGGGGACGCCTTCGCGGTCCACGACGCCGTCGCCGATCAGCCGCACGGCCCGGCCGACGACGTCCGCGCGGACGTTCCACTCGGCGGAGCCGGGCACTGCGTCCGGGCGGCAGCGGCGGCAGGCCCGGAAGCCGCCCGCCTGGGCCGCCGCCGCGGTGGGGTAGAAGCGCACGTTGGCGCGTTTGGGGGTGACGGCGGGGCAGCTCGGCCGGCAGTAGATGCCGGTGGTCACGACGGCGAAGAAGAACGCGCCGTCGAACCGTGCGTCGCGGCTGCTCACCGCCTCGTACCTGGTCCGTTCGTCCATCACACCGTCCAGTGTGCGGCAGCCGGGGCCGCCGCACTCGCGGAATTCGGACGTCGAACCCGTACGCTCCGGGCTACCGCACCCGGCCGCGCTTGGCCTGCATGGCCGCGCGCCCCTCCGCGCCCTTGCGCTTCCAGTCCCGCAGGATCTCGGCGCGTACCCGGGCATCGGTCTTGGCGACGATCCGCTGGTTCTCGCGGATCAGCTTGCGGTAGCTCTCCAGCCGCCGCTCGGGCAGGGTTCCGTCCGCCAGGGCGCCGAGGACCGCGCACCCCGGTTCGGCCTCGTGGGCGCAGTCGTGGAACCGGCACTCCGCGGCCAGCTCCTCGATCTCGGAGAACACCTCGCCGACCCCGGTCGCGGCGTCGAAGAGGCCGACCCCCCGCAGCCCGGGGGTGTCGATGAGGACGCCCCCGTGCGGCAGGAGCAGGAGGTTGCGGGTCGTGGTGGTGTGCCGGCCCTTGCCGTCGATGTCACGGGCGGCCCGCACCTCCATCACGTCCATGCCGAGCAGGGTGTTGGCCAGGGTGGACTTGCCCGCTCCGGAGACGCCGAGCAGCACACTGGTGCCACCGGAGACGACGGCCCCGAGGATGTCGAGCCCCTCGCCCGTGGTGGAGCTGACGGGCAGCACCTGGACGCCGGGGGCGATCGCCTCGATGTCCTGGACGAGGTGGGACAGGGTGACCGCGTCGGGCACCAGGTCGGCCTTGGTGAGGACCACGATCGGCTGGGGCCGGTACGCCCCGCCGGAGCCGTCGCCCAGCAGCGCGGCGCCCTCCGAACTGGACAGGGCGAGCGCGAGGAACCGCTCGACCCGCCCGAGGTCCAGCTCGACGGCGAGCGAGACGCAGATGGCGATGTGGTCGATGTTGGTGGCGAGCACCTGGCCCTCGGACCGCTGCGACGAGGTCGAGCGGACGAAGGCGGTCCGGCGCGGCAGCAGCGTACGGACGAAGCGCGGGTCGCCGTCCGCGTCGAGCGCCACCCAGTCGCCGGTGCAGACGATCCGCATCGGGTCACGCGGCACCACGAACGCGGTGTCGGCGCGGACCGTACCGTCGGCGGTGATCACGTCGCACTGACCGCGATCCACCCGCACGACCCGCCCCGGCACGAGCCCCTGCCGGGCGTACGGGGAGAAGGCGGCCGCCCAGTCCTCGTCCCAGCCGTACGGAGTCAGCGGGTGCGAGGAAGAGACGGCGGAAGAAGAGAGGGAAGGAAACGAGAAAGACAAGGGAAACCCTTCACAGGGTGGCCCCGGCACGCGCGCTCGGCGCGGATGAAGGAGAGAAGTGGTCAGCCGGTGGCCACGGGGATGAGGACGATGCTCTTCCGGTTGTGGGCAGTGCCCATCGCAGCGACAGTCATCAATGTCCTCACCTCCTGATTCCTCTGGTTCCGGCTTCCGGCGGAACGGTGATCACCCTAGCCCGGCCCCCGGGAGCAGCGTCAACCGATTTATCCGGGCCCACGGTCGAGGGATGTTCGGTCAGGCGCTTTCGCGAGGGATAACCGCAATCTCCCTCGATCGGGTGATACGCATGCATGGGGCCCGGTTCGTGGCCGTTAAGGTGCCGAGCATGACCACACCCCAGGGCTCCACCGTCACGTTCACACAGGCCCAGTTGGGCACCCAGATCCTGATCGGCTGGAGCGGCCGGCAGCCCGACGCCGACCAGGACACCGCCTTCCTCCTCGCCTACTCGCTGGGCGACGGGAAGGACGGTCCGGTGGTCGGACGCGAGGCCATGCGCGCCGCACTGGAGCGCGCGGGCCTCCAGGTCGGCGGCGCGATCCAGGACGCGGCCGAGACCCCGGGCATCCAGGCGAAGCTCCTCGTCCAGGCGGGCCGGGCCGTCCTGACACTGCCTCACCTCACGGCGCAGTACCCCGCCCCCGCGGAGTGGCTGGCCGCCGCTCAGGCGCAGGGTCAGGTGTACGGGATGTTCGCCACCAGCCCGTGGCCGGAGGCCGTTCCCGGGCAGCCGGTCAGCGAGGACCGGCTGCGGGCCTTCGCCGCCGACGAGGAGGTCGTCCGCACCGCCGCCCACTGCCTGCTCCCGGTCCGCTCCCTGGGCTGAGCCCACAACCCCGCCGCTCCGCACGAACAACGAGGCCCACCACCCCCCGTGGAGTGGTGGGCCTCGCCCGTGCCGCGAAAACGAGGACGGGCGGCCCGGAGTGTGATCTCCGGACCGCCCGCGCTCGGTACGTCAGTTGTTGCCGACGCCGTTGCCCGAGAGGACCGGGATGTCGTCCAGGACGTGCGACAGCGGCTCGTCGCCCTTGGCCTGGGTGGAGTTGTCGGCGCACTGCTGGTTCTGCGGGTTGGACAGGACGTTGATGTCCTGGACCGCGACCGGCACGAGGCCGACGAGCGAACCGACGTTGGCCTTGGCCGGCAGGCCGATGCAGAGCTTGTTCAGCGTGCCCTGCACGAGCTGGTTCTGCGGGCTCCAGTCACCCTTGGTCTCGGCGTTGCCGAACTCCTGCTCGGCGCCGTTGCCGTTGACCGTGGTGGTGCCACCGTCGTTGCCGATCGCCATGGCCGTGGGAGCCGCGGCTGCGGACAGACCGAGCAGGGACACAGCCACTGCCGCGCCGGCCATCATCTTCTTCATCAAGCTTCACCTTTCGGAACGTCCCGTTGTGGAACGCACTGATCAACCGACGCGGACCGCGATCGGTTGCGCAGTACCACTCAAATGGGTTCGATCCGGCGCAAGGTCGACGCCGTCGTTCACGTCCCGGCGGCCTCGTCCGAGGAACGGGCCGCCGGGACGAAGCCGGTGCGGGCGGCGGCCGGCTGCCGGGGGGCCTCCGGCAGGGGGTCGTGTCCGGAGGCCCGCCACTCGGCGACGAGCCGGTCGTAGATCGGCGTGCCGCTCGGTGCGGGCTGCTGCTCTCTGCGCTGCGGGGGCTGACTGCCGTACGGATCCATGGAGGTGCACTACCCGGGCACGGACGGACCGTCAGCAGGCGCTACGGCATCCGGCCCAACCGCCCGTCCTCGCGCGGGATACGTCCGCACACGCCGAAGGGCCAGCCCGTCCGGTCCGGCGAAGAACGGTCGCCGTACGGAGGGACTGGCCCCGGGGTCGTGCCGGGTGGCGTCAGTTGTTGGCGGCGCCGTTGCCCGAGAGGATCGGGATGTTGTCCAGGATGTGCGACAGAGCCTCGTCACCCTTGGCCTGGGTGGAGTTCTCGGTGCACTGCTGGTTCTGCGGGGAGGACAGGACGTTGATGTCCTGGACCGCGACCGGCACGACGCCGACGAGGGAGCCGAGGTTCGCCTTGGCGGGCAGGCCGATGCAGGGCTTGTTCAGCGAGCCCTGGATGAGCGCGAACTGCGGGCTCCAGTCGCCGTGGGTGGCGGAGTTGCCGTAGGCCTGCGAGGCGCCGTTGCCGTTGATCGACGTGGTGCCGCCGTCGTTGCCGATGGCCATGGCGGAGGGGGCGGCCGCAGCGGAGGCACCGACGACCGAGGCAGCGACGGCTGCCGAGGCCATAATCTTCTTGATCATGAAAAGCCCTTCTGGATGAAACGTGTGCCCGCCTGTCCGGAGCGATCTGATCAACTCGTTCCGGCGGGGTCTGGTTATGCCCATTCACTCGAACGGTGCCTTTCCTTCCGGGTGTCCACGATTTCGGGTGGCCACGAGAAGGAAGAACGCACCGGGAAGGGGATCGGCGAAAGCCGGTGGAGCCGCCGTCCTGGACGGTCAGCCGCCGAGGGGCACTCCGCCGAGCAGCGGGGCCGCACCTCCGGCCACCCCGGTGGCCTCGCCCGCCAGCTTGCCGACCGTGCCGTCCTTCGAGACCGTCTCGGTGGTGTCGCCGACGGTCTCGACCAGCGGGTCCACGACCTGCGGGGCACTGGCCATGACCTGGTTGAGACCGCGGTCGAGGCTGAAGTTGGGGGCCGTGACGTCAGTAGCGGCGAAGGCGGGAGCAGCCGCTCCGAGGGCGGCCACGGAACCGGCAACGAGCGCGGCGGTCTTCGCGTACTTCACTGGGAATCCCTTCTGCGCGGCATCTGTTTCGGTCACGTTCCCGTGCCGCACACAAGCCTTCTTTACCTGTGACTTCTGCCGCTTTCTCCTTGAATAACGATCAGGTCGCATTCTGGAAACTGCGGGGCGGCGGTTTTCTCCGACGGCGCACGAAAAGGGCCCCGGACGGCGAATGCCGTACGGGGCCCACCGGTTACGGGCGCGTGGCCCGGCCGGTCAGAGGTTCACTTGTTGATGCAGGTGTTGCCGAAGGCCGGGTTCAGCACACCGACCAGGTTGACGGTGTTGCCGCAGACGTTCACCGGAATGTTGATCGGGGCCTGGAGGATGTTGCCCGACAGCACACCCGGGGAGTGCGCGGCGACGGCCTCGGCGCCCGAGTCGGCCATGGCCGGCGCGGCGGCGCCCATCGCCATGAGCGTTCCTGCGGCGACGGCGGCAATCTTGGTGTACTTCACTTTTCTTCCCTTTCCTCGGCGGAGTCCGGTGCGGTCACGACATTCGTGCCGCACGAGCCGGATCCTGATCGCTCGTGACTCCGGCGCTGCTATTCGTAACGACGGGGGTCCGCGATCGAAACTCTTCCGGGAGCGGTTTTCCGGAGAACCGCCCGAATGCCGCAATGCCCGGCACAGCAGCGGGCCCGAGCCGCTCGGTGGAGGAACTCCGAGGGCCCGGGCCCGGGTATTTCAGCCGTATCAGCCGTTGTTGGCGCCGTTGCCCGACAGGATCGGGATGTCGTCCAGGATGTGCGACAGAGCCTCGTCACCCTTGGCCTGGGTGGAGTTCTCGGTGCACTGCTGGTTCTGCGGCGAGGACAGGACGTTGATGTCCTGGACCGAGACCGGCACCAGGCCGACGAGCGAACCGGCGTTGGCCTTGAGCGGCAGACCGACGCAGGGCTTGTTGAGCGAGCCCTGGACCAGGCCGAACTGCGGGCTCCAGTCGCCGTGGGTCTCGGCGTTGCCGAAGGACTGCGAGGCGCCGTTGCCGTTGACCGAGGTCGTGCCTCCGTCGTTGCCGATCGCCATGGCCTGCGTCGCGCCGAGACCGAGGATGGAGGCGGCGACAGCGCCCGTAGCCAGAACCTTCTTGATCACGATGAACCCTTCTCGTACCGATTGCCCCGCGGCGGAGCTCCCTGGTCAACTCGCGACCCGGCGTTTGGTTCCGCCCATTCACCCGAATGCCGGACAAGGAGCGACGCCCCATTCTCTGTTCGTACGACCGTCCGTTCGTGAAGAAATTGCGCACGCCCGTCCCGACACTCTTCGCCCGAACGGGTGGGCGATGATCGACGGCCCTGACGCCGCGACGCATCCGGGGTGAGCATTTCCCCGGGGTCAACACCAGCAGACTGCACCCCAGTTGAGGGCGAATCGTTTTTCTCGCTCTGCGCACCGGGATGCGCGGGATCGACAGACACCACCCGTTCGGGTGATTACACAATTTCCACGCAATTCCAAGTTTCCCGTACGGACCCACATCGTTATGGCAATCGTCCAGCGCGCACGTCTTCATCACTTTCACCATGGCTTCCCGCGCGATCCGGCTGTCCAGCGGCTCCCGCCCGATGGCTGCCCGTCCGCGCGCGAAGCACCCACGCGATGTCCTCGCGAATGTCCTAAGGAAGGGCAAGTAATGCGACAGGTCTTGAACAAAAGCATGATCGTCATGGCGGCCGCATCGGGCCTCCTGGCAGCGGTGGGCGGCACCGCGCACGCCGACGCGTCGGCCGAGGGGGCGGCCGTCGGTTCGCCGGGGGTCGGTTCGGGCAACGCCGTGCAGGTGCCGGTGCACGTCCCGGTCAATGTGTGCGGCAACACCGTCAACGTCATCGCTCTGCTGAACCCGGCCTTCGGCAACAAGTGCGTGAACGCCGACGGCCCGAAGCACGAACACCCGCCGGTCAAGCCCCCGGTGGACGAGCCGCCCGTGGACGAGCCCCCGGTCGACGAGCCGCCGGTCGACGAGCCCCCGGTCGACGAGCCGCCCGTGGACGAGCCGCCGGTCGATGAGCCCCCCGTCGACGAGCCCCCCGTCGACGAGCCGCCGGTCGACGAGCCCCCGGTCGACGAGCCGCCCGTGGACCAGCCCCCGGTCGACGAGCCGCCGGTGGACCAGCCGCCCGTGGACCAGCCGCCGACCGACACCCCCGGTACCGACACCCCCGGCTCGGACACGCCCGGGTCCAACACCCCCGGGTCCAACACCCCGGACGCGCACCTGGCCGACACCGGTGCCGCCGACCTCGGCCTGGCGGCCGGCGCGAGCGCCGCGCTGCTGCTCGGCGGTGCGGTGCTGATGCGCCGTACGCGCAACGCGCGGGACTGACGAAGCTCCCGCGGAAGAACGAGGTCCGGCCGGACAGCGGGGACTGTCCGGCCGGACCTTCTGTGTGCGCGGCGGCCGGTTCGCCCGGGGCTCCGGGCGCGGTGATGGAACGATGGCCCGGGGCACCGCGCGCCGCGCGGAAAGCCGGGAGCGAGCAGGACGACGGGAAGGGCCGGGGACGTGGCGACCGCGTTACGTATCGGGGTGATCGGCGGCAGTATCGCGGGGTGCGCGGCGGCCGTCGCGGGCCGGCGGGCCGGGGCGGAGGTCACCGTGTACGAGCGGAGCGGAGCCGAGCTGCAGGACCGGGGGTTCGGCATCGTGATCCCGCCGCCGCTCCACGCGGAGCTGGTCGGGTCCGGGTATCTGGACGCGGCGATGCCGACGGCCCCGGTGGGCACGCGGGTCTGGCTGACCCGGGAGCCCGGCGGCCGGTCGGCGCGGGAGCTGGCCCGGCAGTCCTCCCCCGTGACCCCGTGCAACTGGGGTCTTCTGTGGCGGTCGTTGCGCGCGAGCGCCGGAAGCGTGCGCTATCTCCGGGGGCAGCAGGTGGCCTCGGTCGGCCCGGGCGGATCCGGCGGGGCGGTGATCACCACCGCGCGGGGCGAGGAACCGTACGACATGGTCGTGGGCGCCGACGGGCACGCGTCCGCCACCCGGCAGCTCCTCGCCCCGGGGCTGCGGCCGCGGCCCGCCCCCTACCTGGTCTGGCGCGGCGCGATCCCGCTCGACGCGCTGTCCGGGCATCCCCGGGAGCTGGAGCTGTTGCGCGACGCGTGGGTGACCCTGGGGTACCCCGGCGGGCACGGCATCTTCTATCTGATCCCGGGCGGCCCGCAGGACGGTGACGGAAGCGGTGGTGCGGGCAACCGGCTGCTGGCGTACGCCATTTACGGCTGTCCTCCCGAGGGGGCCGAGCCGTGGCCGTATGTGCACGAGCTGGCACAGGAGCACTTCCCCGCCGCGTGGGCGGAGATCGTCGCGCGGGGCGGGCGGCGGGCGGCGGTCTGCCACCCGGTCGCCGATGTGCAGGCGCCCCGGGTCGCCCGCTCGCCGCTGCTGCTGGCCGGGGACGCGGCCGGGGTGACCAGGCCGCACACCGCCACCGGCGCGGTCAAGGCCCTCCAGGACGCCCTGTGCCTGGAGCGGGTGCTCCGGGAGGGGCCGGACCTCGCCACCGCGCTGGAGCGGTACGCGGACGAACGCACGGCGGCGGGCGCGCACTTCGTGGAGCTGGGCCGTCGGATGGGGCGCGCCCTGGTCGAGGAGACCCCGGACTGGCCGGCGATAGGGCAGGACGAGGTGGACGTCTGGTTCCGCGGGGTGCTGGCCGGGGCGCGGCACTACTTCTACGAGGAGACCGCCGTCGTCCCGTGAGGCGGCGGCCCGACTGCCTTCAGTCCGCGATGCGTTCGAAGACCGCGGCGAGGCCCTGGCCGCCGCCGATGCACATCGTCTCCAGGCCGTACCGCGCCTCGCGGCGGTGGAGTTCGCGGGTGAGGGTGGCGAGGATGCGGGCTCCGGTGGCGCCGACCGGGTGGCCCAGCGAGATGCCCGAGCCGTTGACGTTGATGCGCTGCTCGTGGTCCTTCTCGCCGAGGCCCAACTCCCTTGTGCAGGCCAGCACCTGGGCGGCGAACGCCTCGTTCAGCTCGATCAGGTCGAGGTCGGCGAGGGTGAGTCCGGCCCGGTCGAGGGCGGTGCGGGTGGCGGCGACGGGGGCGATGCCCATCGCCGCGGCGGGCACCCCGGCGCGGGCGAAGGAGACGAGCCGGACGAGCGGGGTGAGGCCGAGGCGTTCGGCGGTTTCGGCGCTGGTGACCAGGCAGGCGGCGGCCGCGTCGTTCTGGCCGCTGGCGTTGCCCGCGGTGACGGTGGCGTCCGGGTCGGACTTCGCCATCACCGGCCGGAGGGCGGCGAGTTGTTCGGCGGTGGTGTCGGGGCGGGGGTGTTCGTCGGCGGTGACGGTGCTCTCGCCCCTGCGGGTGCGTACGGTGACGGGGACGGTCTCCGCGTCGTAGCGGCCCTCGGCGACGGCGCGGGCGGCGCGCGCCTGCGAGCGCAGGGCCAGGGCGTCCTGGTCGGCGCGGCCGATGCCGTACTCCCGGCGCAGGTTCTCCGCCGTCTCGATCATGCCGCCGGGGACCGGGTGGTTGACGCCTCCGGCGGTGACGCGGCCCCGGGCGAGGGCGTCGTGGAGCTGGAGGCCGGGGCCCTTGATGCCCCAGCGTCCGTCGTGGGTGTAGTAGGGGGCGGCGCTCATCACGTCGACGCCGCCCGCGATCACCACTTCGCTGAACCCGGCCCGGATCTGCATCGCCGCGTCCAGCACCGCCTGGAGCCCGGAGCCGCAGCGGCGGTCGATCTGGGTGCCGGTGACCGTGCTGGGCAGTCCGGCGTCCAGGGCGGCGACCCGGCCGATGGCGGGGGCCTCGCTGGTCGGGTAGGCGTGGCCGAGAATCACCTCGTCGACCCGGTCGGGGTCGATGCCGGTACGGGTGACGATCTCCGCGATGACGCGTGCGGCCAGCGCGGCCGGGGTCTGCTGGGCGAAGGCCCCGCCGAACCGGCCGATGGGGGTGCGCAGGGGTTCGCAGATGACGACGTCGAGCGGCACGGCGGAGCCTTTCCTTCAGGGCGACGGGCGGGGCGCGGGTGGCGGAGTGCGCGGAGCGGCGGGTGCTGAGGTGACCTTCGCATCCGGTGACTGAGCCGGTCCAATACCGGATGTGTCCCCCATCGAGAGGCCCGGCGTCTCAATCGGTTCGCCGCGTGGTCCGCGTACGGGGGTAGGCAGGGCGTCCTGGGCGACGGCGAGCACGGCGCGCAGGGCGGCGGATGGGTTGTCGGCCCGCCAGGCCAGGGCCGCCTGGCGGCGGATGGGCGGTCCGGCGAGGGGCCGGTAGGTGAGTCCGCTCTGCTGGATGTGGCGTACGGAGGTGACCGTGAGGGTGACGCCGACCCCGGCGGCGACGAGCGCCATGATCGTGTACGAGTCGGGGGCCTCCTGGACGACGCGCGGGGTGAATCCGGCGCTCTCGCAGGCCTCGGTCATGGCGTCGCGCACGGTGGAGCCGGTGTTGGCGGGGAAGGAGACGAACGGCTCGTCCGCCAGCTCGGCGAGCGGCACCGCCGCGTGCCGGGCAAGCGGATGGTCGAAGGGCAGGGCGCACAGCAGCTCCTCCTCGTCGATCACCCGGTGGGCCACTCCGGGCCGGGTCACCGGCAGCCGGACGAAGCCGAGGTCGAGCGAGCCGTCGGCGACCCGGGACAGCGCGACGTTGGCGTACGTCTGGCCGGTCATGACCAGTTCCAGCCCGGGGTGTGCGGCGCGGACGGCGCGGGTGAGGCGGGGCAGCGTCTCGTGACTGGAGGCGCCGGCGAAGCCGATGGTCACCCGGCCGTACTCGCCCCGGCCCGCCGAGCGGGCGGCCCGGACGGCGGTGTCGAGGTCGTCGAGGACGGTCCGTACGGGATCGAGGAAGGTCTCCCCCGCGCCGGTGAGCCGGACGGAGCGGGTGTTGCGGCGGAAGAGCTGGACGCCGAGCTCCTTCTCCAGCTGCCGGATCTGCTGGCTCAGGGGCGGCTGTGCCATCTGGAGGCGTTTGGCGGCCCGGCCGAAGTGCAGCTCCTCGGCCACGGCGAGGAAGGCCTTCAGGTGGCGCAGTTCCATACGGGTGCCCGCTCGGCTCTCTTCCGGTGAGTGAGACCTGGTGCCTCTCAATGCGAGCCTAATTCGGTATTGGACACCGATCAATGGCCCCTGGCACGGTGGTGCGACCTGTACACCGACGTCGGGGAGCGCTGTGGAACGGACGGCCGGCAAGGTCGTGTCGATGCGGGAGGCCGTCGCGCGCTTCGTGCACGACGGGGAGACCGTGAGCCTGGAAGGGTTCACCCATCTCATCCCGACCGCCGCGGGCCACGAGATCATCCGGCAGGGCCGGCGCGGGCTCACCGTCGTACGGATGACGGCGGACATCGTGGTGGACCAGATGCTGGCGGCCGGGTGTGTGACGCGGCTGGTCTCGTCCTTCGTGGGCAACTCATCCGCCGGTTCGCTCGGTGAGCTGCGGCGGCGGATCGAGCGGGCCGATCCGGAGCCGCTGGCGTTCGAGGAGTACAGCCACTACGGCATGGTGTGCCGGTATCTCGCCGGTGCGCAGCGGCTGCCGTTCCATCCGCTGCGCTCGTACGGCGGCAGCGACCTGCCCTCGGTCAACCCGGGCATCCGCAAGGTGACGTCGCCCTATCCCGGGCCGGACGGGAGCGCACCCGAGGAGATCTACGTGGTGCCGCCGGTCAACCCGGACGTGACGTTCGTCCACGCGCAGCGTGCCGACCGACGGGGCAACACCCAGATCTGGGGGCTGACCGGGGTCCAGGCCGAGGCGGTGTTCGCGGCGGAGCGGGCGGTCGTGGTGGTGGAGGAGCTGGTCGCGGACGAGGTGATCCGTTCGGACCCGAACCGCACACTGATCCCGGCGCACGCGGTCGACGCGGTGGTGGTCTGCCCGCGCGGGGCGCACCCCTCGTTCGCGCAGGGCTACTACGACCGGGACAACGCCTTCTACCGGGCCTGGTCCGCGATCAGCGCGGACCCGGTGCGGCTGCGGGAGTGGCTGGAGGAATGGGTGTACGGAACGGCCGACCACGCGGCGTACGTGGCGAAGCTGGGCGAGGAGTACTGGGCGGGGCTCGCGGTCGGCGAGGCGCTGAGCGAGCCGGTGGACTACGGGCGGCGGCTGTGAGCGGCCGGCCCACGGAGCCCGGGGAGCCCGCGGAGTCCAGGGAGCCTGCGGAGTCCAGGGAGCCTGCGGAGTCCGGGGAGCCCGCGGAGTCCACGCGGTCCGTCACCTCCTCGGAGCTGCTGTCCGTCGTCGCCTCGCGTGAACTGGCCGGGCGCCGCACGGTGTTCGCGGGCATCGGGCTGCCGACGCTGGCGGCCGAGCTGGCGCGGCTGACGGTCGCGCCGGACATCGAGGTGGTGTACGAGTCCGGGGTCTGCGGGGCGCACCCCTCCCATCTGCCGGAGACCATCGCGGACGCCGTCCTGATCACGGGCGCCGAGGCGGTGGTGTCCATGCCGACGCTGTTCGGCTCGGTCCTCCAGGGCGGGCACATCGACGTGGGCTTCCTGGGGGCCGCGCAGATCGACCGGTGGGGCAGCCTCAACACCTCGGTCATCGGGGACTGGGACCGCCCGTCGGTGCGGCTGCCGGGTTCCGGGGGCGCGGTCGAGGTGATGGCGAACGCCCGGGAGGTGTTCGTGGTGATGCGCCGCCACACGCCGCGCTCCTTCGCCGGGGAACTGGACTTCTGCACCACGCCGGGTCCGGAACGGGCGCTGGCGGACGGGATCCGTCCGCTGGGCATCGGCGTCACCCGGGTCGTGACCGAGCTGGGCGTCCTCGCCCGGGAGGGCGTCGGCGACGAACTGCGGCTGGTCGCCGTGCATCCCGGGGTCACCGTGGAGCAGGTCCGGGCCGCGACCGGCTGGGACCTGGCGGTGGCCGACACGGTCGCGACGACGGACCCGCCCACCCCGGCGGAGCTGCTGCTCCTGCGCGACGCTGTCGACCCGGGCCGGGTCTACCTCCGTTGAAGAACCGTGTACTCCACCGCGGGTACCTCCACCGAAAGGGCTCTCACCGCCATGCGTATCAGGATCGTCGGAGCCGGGGCCATGGGCCGCGGCATCGCCCAGTGGGCGGCGAGCGCCGGACACACCGTCGAGCTCGGGGACGTACGGCCCGAGGCGGTGACGGAGGCGCTGGGCTTCGTCGCCTCGATGCTGGACCGGGCGGTGGCCAAGGGCCGGATGTCCGCCGCCGACCGGGACGGAGCCGTGGCCCGGCTGGTGCCGCTCGCCGAGCCGTGGGCGGCGGGTCCGGAGGTGGAGCTGGTGATCGAGGCCGTACGGGAGGATCTGGGGACCAAGGCGGAGGTGTTCGGGAGGCTGGAGCGGGCGCTGCCCGCCTCCGCGGTCTTCGCGACCAACACCTCCTCCCTGTCGGTGACCCGGATCGCGGCGACGCTCCAGGACCCCTCGCGCCTGGCCGGGCTGCACTTCTTCAACCCGGTGCCGCTGATGCGGATCGTGGAGGTGGTGCCGGGCGCGGCGACCCGCCCGGAGATCCCGGCGCTGCTGACGGGGCTGGTGGAGGGCTGCGGGCACCGGGCGGTGACCGTCGCCGACACCCCCGGATTCCTGGTGAACCACGCCGGGCGCGGGCTGGTGACCGAGGCGCTGGCGCTGCTGGAGGAGTCGGTGGCGGACCCGGCGGAGATCGACCGGATCGGCCGGGACGTGCTGGGGCTGCGGATGGGCCCGTTCGAGCTGATGGATCTGACCGGTCTCGATGTGACGGCCGCGGTGATCGACTCGATCTGGCAGGGCTTCCGGTACGAGGACCGGCTGCGCCCGTCCTTCCTGACCCCGAACCGGGTGGTGGCGGGGCTGCACGGCCGTAAGACGGGCCGGGGCTGGTACGCGTACGGCGACGGGGCGGCCGGCCCGGCACCGGAGAGCGCGGTCACCGGGGACGCGGACCGCCCGGTGTTCCTGGCGCCGGGCGGGCGGCCGGAGACCGCCGCGTACGAGGAGGCCCTGGCCGGTGCGCTGGAGGCGGCGGGGGCCCGGCTGGAGCGGGGTGCGGGACCGTCGGCGGAGGCGGTGGTGCTGGTGCCGGTCTGGGGGACGGCGGTGTCGGCGGCGGTCGCGGCGGGCGGGCTGCCCCGGGAGCGTACGTTCGGCGTCGAGGTGCTGCCGGCGGCGGGGCGGCGGCGGGTCCTCGCGGTGACGGCGGCCGGTGATCCGGCGGCCGCCCGGGACGCGCGGGCGGTGCTGGCGCGGGCCGCGGAGGGCGATGAGCCGTACGCGGTGTCGGTGGTGCGGGACACCGCGGGCTCGGTCGCGCAGCGGCTGCTGTCCTCGGTCGTCGCGGTCGGCTGTTCGATCGCGGAGCGCTCGCTCGCCGCGCCCGCCGACATCGATCTGGCGGTGACCACGGGGCTCGGCTATCCGGCCGGGCCGCTGGCCTGGGGCGAGCGGGTCGGGACCACGGCGCTGCTGGAGCTGCAGCGGTCGCTGCACGCGACGACGGGCGACCCGCGCCACCGGCCGACGCGGTGGATCACCGAGCGGGCCGCCCTGGGCCTCGCGCTGACCGATCCGGGGACCTCGCCGGCCGACTGCCTGGGGTGAACCCGCCGGTTCGGGTGACCGATTCGTACAAGACGGCCGCGATGCCGCGTGCCTACGGTCGGGGCATGACTCCACGACTCGACGCGATCAGCATCATCACGGCGGACCTGGCGGCCTCGCTCGCCTTCTACCGCAGGCTCGGCCTCGACATCCCCGACGGGGCGGAGTCCGCGCCCCATGTCGAGGTGACCCTGCCGGGCGGGCAGCGGCTGCTGTGGGACACGGAGGAGGTCATCGCCTCGTTCGATCCCGACTGGAAGCGCCCGGCGGGCGGCGGTGAGCGGGTCGCTCTGGCCTTCGTCTGCGACAGCCCGCAGGAGGTGGACGCGCTGTACGCGGAGCTGACCGGGGCCGGGTACACCGGGCATCTGAAGCCGTGGGACGCGGTGTGGGGGCAGCGCTACGCGGTCGTGCTGGACCCGGACGGCTGCGGGGTCTCGCTGTTCGCCGCGGCCGACGCCTCGTAGCGCCCGAAGTGGGCCCCGAGGGTCGTGCCGGCCAGGTCGCGCATCTCGCGGGCCAGGGGGCGCGGGGCGGACCAGGGTCGGTCAGGCCGCGGCGTCTGGTGCGGTGCATCGCAAGGCGCTGGAAGGCCCTCATCGCGGAGCGATTCGGGCGTTTCGGCAACGCCGCGAGGTGCCGTACCAGGCGTCGTGGACCCGGCCCTGGTCCGCCCCGCGCCCCCTGGATGCGCCTGGTCGGTGCAGCCCGCGCGGTACGCGGCCTCGGCGTAGGGCAGGCCGGTGTGGATCAGGGCCAGGGCGCGTTGGAGCCGGAGGATCCGGGCCAGCGTTTTGGGGCCGTAGCCGAAGGCGGCGAGTGAGCGGCGGTGCAGCTGGCGGGGGCCGAGGCCGGTCTCGGCGGCTGTCGAAGCGACGGAGCCGCCGCGCCGCAGCCGGTCGGCGACGGCCGCCGTGAGCGGGTCCGGGGGGGCCGGTGTCGGCGGCCCGGCCCAGGGCGAAGTCCTCCAGGGCGGTGGCGGGGTCGGCGGCCCGGTCGATCCGGCCGGTGAGTTCCCGGACGGTGGTGCGGGGCCAGAGGTCGGCGAGTTCGACCCGTTGGTCGCGCAGCTCGTACGCCGGTACGCCGAGCAGGACGGGGGCGGTGCCGGGTCCGAACCGGATCGCCGCGCAGGAGCCGCGGTCACGGGGGTCGACCGGGAAGGCGTGGGTGTCGGGCCCGGCGACGATGAGGCGTCCGGCGGTCCAGATCAGGTCCATGCAGCCGTCGGGCAGGACGGACCGGGCGGCCTGTCGCGGGCCGGGCGGAACGTCCAGCGTCCAGACGACGGCCCCGTCCAGCCGGGAGGGCCGCTCCCGGTAGCGCGGGTGTTCCTGGTCGCGCTGGTCTTCCCGGGCCATGCCTCCACGCTAGCGCGAGGGCGGGCCCTCGGCTTCCCCGGCGTCTTTAACGTGCCTGGGCTCCTGCGGGTCCTTGGGTTCCTTCTCCCGGGTCGCGTGCAGCCGGGACTTCACGTCGTCGGGCGGCAGGAAGCGGGACCAGCGCTCGGGGAACTCGGAGGGCATGTACGCCGGGCCGCCGTCTTCTTCGTCGTCGTCCTCGTCGTCGTCCGCGGCCTCGTAGCCGGCCGAGCGGGTCCGGGCGACGAACTCGGCGGCCTGCGCGGCCCGGACGCGCTCGGTGGCCTCGCGGGCGGCGGCCGTGGCGAGCGAGGGCCACACCCGGTCGATGGCCGCGTTGACCGCGGCGCCGACCAGGACCGCGAAGGCGGAGATGCCGATCCACAGCAGGACGGCGATGGGCGCGGCCAAGGAGCCGTAGATGGTCGGGCCTTCGACCGTGTTGGTCAGATAGATACGCAGCAGGAAGCTGCCGAGGACCCACATGCCGAGCGCCACCAGCGCCCCGGGCACATCCTCGATCCAGGGCGAACGCACCGGCACGGACACGTGGTAGAGCGTCGTGAGGAACGCGACGGTCAGCAGCATCACCAGCGGCCAGTACAGGACGGCTATGACCTCGGTGCCCCAGGGCACGAACTCGACCACCCGGTCCGGGCCGACGACCAGCAGCGGCAGCACCACCGCGCCGAGCAGCAGGGCGACGACGTACAGCAGGAAGGCCAGCAGCCGGGTCTTGACGATGCCGCGGTGGCCGTCGAGTCCGTACATGACGGTGATGGTGTCGATGAAGACGTTCACCGCGCGGGAGCCCGACCACAGGGCGATGGCGAAGCCGATGGAGATGACGTCGGGGCGGGCCCCGGTCGTGACGTCGGCGAGCAGCGGTTTGGCGAAGTCGTTGACCCCGCGTTCGGACAGCACCGTCTGCGCTGCGGAGAGGATGTTGCGCTCGATGGAGGCGACCGTGGTGGTGGTCGTCCACTCGTCGACGTAACCGAGCAGTCCGATCAGGCCGAGCAGCAGCGGGGGCAACGAGAGCAGGGTGAAGAACGCCGCCTCCGCCGCGAGCCCCAGAATGCGGTACTCGATGCACGAGTTGACGGTGTCCTTGAGCAAGTGCCACGCCATCCGCCTCTTGGAGACGTTGCGGTAGAGCACTCGCGCCCGGTGGAGCCGGCCCGGTGGCCGCTCGGGTGTTTCATTTGCTGCCTGCACGTCCTTACCGTATCGGCATGGCAGCCACCACCCACACCGTGACCAATCAGGTTCCGCCGCTGGTCGGCTATGACGTCTTCGCCGCCGACCGGGCGCTGTCCGAGGCCGTCGAGCGTCATGTCGAGCCCGGTGTCCGGCCCGTGGCACGGAAGGAGCTCGGGGAGCTCGGCCGGTCCGCGGGCTCCGCCCAGGCGCGGGAGTGGGGTGCGCAGGCGAACGCGTATCCGCCCGTCCTGCGCACCCATGACCGTTATGGGCATCGCATCGACGAAGTGGAGTTCCATCCGTCCTGGCACCGGCTGCTGGGACACGCGGTGGAGGCCGGGCTGACGGATGCCTGGGGGCGTCCGGCCGGTCATGTCCGGCGTGCGGCGGGGTTCCTGGTCTGGACGCAGGCCGAGGCGGGGCACGGCTGCCCGCTGTCGATGACGCACGCGGCGGTGCCCGCGCTGCGGACCGATCCGGCGCTGGCCGCCGAGTGGGAGCCGCTGCTGACCTCGCACGTGTACGAGGAGGGGCTGCGGCCCGCCGGGCAGAAGAGCGGGGTGCTCTTCGGGATGGGCATGACGGAGAAGCAGGGCGGCACGGACGTGCGGTCCACCACTACGCGGGCGGAGCCGGCCGGCGGCACGGGCGAGTATCTGCTCACCGGGCACAAGTGGTTCTGTTCGGCGCCGATGTCGGACGGCTTTCTGGTGCTGGCGCAGGCGCCGGGCGGACTGAGCTGCTTCCTGGTGCCGCGCGTCCTGCCCGACGGTACGCGCAACGTCTTCGCGCTCCAGCGGCTCAAGGACAAGCTCGGCAACCGGTCCAACGCCTCCGCCGAGGTGGAGTTCGACGGGACGTGGGCCCGCCGGGTCGGTGAGGAGGGGCGCGGGGTGCGCACCATCATCGAGATGGTGGCGGCCACCCGGCTCGACTGTGTGGTGGGTTCGGCGGCGCTGATGCGGCAGGCGGTGGCGCAGGCGATCCATCACAGCGCGCACCGCGCCGTGTTCGGCGGGCCGCTGATCGACAAGCCGCTGATGCGCAACGTCCTGGCGGATCTGGCGCTGGAGTCGGAGGCGGCGACGGTGCTGGCGATGCGGCTGGCCGCGGCGTACGACGCGGACACCGAGGAGGAGCGGGCCTTCCTGCGGCTCGCGGTGCCCGCCGCGAAGTACTGGGTCACCAAGCGCTGTACGGCGGTGGTGGGCGAGGCGCTGGAGTGCCTGGGCGGGAACGGGTACGTGGAGGAGTCCGGGATGCCCCGGCTGTTGCGCGAGGCGCCGCTCAACTCGATCTGGGAGGGCTCGGGCAACGTACAGGCGCTGGACGTGCTGCGGGCGTTGCAGCGGGAGCCGCGGGCGCTGGACGCGTTCCTGCGGGAGGTGGGGAAGGCGCGCGGGGCCGATCACCGGCTGGACGCGGCGATCAAGGACCTGCTGACGGAGCTGGCGGATCTGGAGGGCATCGAGGCGCGGGCGCGGCGGCTGGTGGAGCGGATCGCGCTGGTGCTCCAGGGTTCGCTGCTGGTGCGCTGGGCGCCGCCGGAGGTGTCCGACGCGTTCTGCGCCTCGCGGTTGGGCCGGGACCGGGGCGCGGGGTTCGGGACGCTGCCGCACACGCTGGATCTGGCCTCGGTGGTGACACGGGCCCGGCCGGTCGTCGACTAGCAACCGCGCGGCGGAAAAGCGACGGAGGGTGGTGCTGCGCCGACACGGCACCACCCTCCATGCTTCTGCAACACCGGGCGACCGGGACAGGCCCGGCGCACAGTGTTCTGCCAGTCTTGTACGGACCCGCAGGACATCGCCAGAGTTGCAAAGGGTTGCAACCATTGTGTGGACTGATCGGCGGCTCCGGGCCGTTGGGCGGCAGGATGGGCCGGGCCGGGGGTCGGGAAGCGTTCGGGGGGAACGGTGACCATGACGGAGACAGGTTCTGTGGGGGTGGTGCGGGTGACGGGCCAGGGGGCGGGCCGCCAGGCGACCCGGCTGCTCCACCGGGCGCGGGAGGCCCGGCTGGCGGGCGAGCGGTCCGCGGTCGCGCCCCGGGCGGAGATCGACGCCTCCTGGGACCGGGTGGTGCGCAGCGGTATCGATCCCGACCAGTCGCCGGAGAGCCGGCTGCTGGAGGCGGACGAGATCGAGCACCGGCGTCGCAGTACGGCGCTCGGTGAGCTGATGCCGTTACTGCGGGCGGGGCTGGCCTCGATAGCGGACGCCGCGCAGCAGATCATGGTGGTGACCGACACCGAGGGCCGGGTGCTGTGGCGGCAGGGCAACACCGGGGTGCTGCGCCGGGCGCACGACATCTGTCTGGAGGAGGGGGCCGCCTGGGCCGAGGCGGCGACCGGGACGAACGCGATCGGGACGGCGCTGGCCGCCCGGATACCCATCCAGGTCCACTCGGCCGAGCACTTCATCCGGGCGCTGCACGGCTGGACCTGTGCGGCGGCCCCGGTCCGGGACCCGCGCGACGGCCGGCTGATCGGGATCGTGGACATCAGCGGACCGGCGTCCACCTTCCATCCGGCGACGCTGGCCCTGGTCGACTCGGTGGCCCGGCTCGCCGAGGGCGAGATCCGTACCCGTCATCTGATGGAGATCGAGCGGCTGCGGGCGGTGGCCGCGCCGATCCTGTGCCGGGTCGGCGGTCGGGCGCTGGCGGTGGATGTGCACGGGCGGCTGGCGGCGGTGACGGGCATGGCCCCGGTGGACCGGCTGCCGCTGCCGAAGTCGCTGCGGCCGGGTCCGGTGTGGCTGCCCTCGCTCGGCATGTGCCAGGTGGAGCCGCTGCCGGGCGGCTGGCTGGTGCAGGTGGACGACGGCGGGGAGCGGGGTGCGCCGCGCCGGGTGGTGCTGGATCTGAGCCGGCCCCGGGCGCTCGCGGTGCATCTGACCGGGCCGCTGGGGAACCGCACCGAGCGGCTCTCGCCGCGTCACGCGGAGCTGCTGTACGCGCTGGCGGTGCACCGGCAGGGGCGGACGGCCTCGGAGCTGGCGCGGGACATCTTCGGGGACGCGACCCGGACGGTGACGGTCCGGGCCGAGGTCTCCCGGCTGCGGCGTCATCTGGCGGAGGTGCTGGCCCACCGCCCGTACCGGTTCGGCGACGGGGTCGAGGTGGAGGTGGTCCACCCGGAGCACGGCGCGGATCTGCTGCCGCACTCGATGGCGCCGGTGGTGGCGGAGGCCCGCAGGGCGGCGCGGGCCACCTGAGCCGGGGGCCGCTGTGCGGGGGCGGGCCGGGGCATGGTTTTCTGGCCGTCATGAGCGACATCCCGCAGCCCGCAGCGCCGACCACCGAGGTGACCGTCTGGTCACTGGAGCAGACCTCGCCCGCCGATCTGCGTCCGGCGCGCGAGCCGGAGGGCGATGTGCGCATCGTCCGGTCCGAGGTTCCGCTGCCGGAGTTCAGCCGCTTCCTCTACTCCGCGGTGGGCGGCGACATCCGGTGGACCGACCGGCTGAGCCTGACGTACGCCCAGTGGCAGGAGGTCCTGGAGCGGCCCGGGTCGGAGACCTGGGTGGCGTACGAGAACGGGACGCCGGCCGGGTACGTGGAGCTGGACGCGCAGGACGACGGCGTGGTCGAGATCATGTACTTCGGGCTGATCCCGGCGTTCCGGGGGCGGGGAATCGGCGGCCACCTCCTCAGCTACGGGGTGGCGCGCGCCTGGGACCTGGCGGAGCGCCGGCCGGAGCGTCCGGCGACGAAGCGGGTGTGGCTGCACACCTGCTCGAAGGACGGCCCGCACGCGATGGACAACTACCTGCGGCGCGGCTTCCGGCTCTTCGACACCAAGACCGAGGTGGAGCCCGAGGTGGCGACGCCCGGTCCGTGGCCCGGGGCGTACGCCTCCTGATCGTCGGTGTTTCCGGGGGCGGTGGAACGGCCGCCCCCTTCGGCGATCCACGTGCGGGCGATTTGTCGCCCTTGTCGAGCCCGTACTCCGTGATGAGCACCACAACGTCTCATTCTTCGAGACCCAGTCGTCCACATGGCGGATAGTGGTGGACTGCCCCGAGATGCGCGTGACACGCTTCCGTCATGTCTGGAACTGGAATTGCCTTGGTGAGTCGACGCCACGTCGACCTCGGCCGCATGTCCAGCGCCATCTGTCCGGCGAGCTGAGAGACCCAGCACCGCCGCACCTCTCTTACCTCTGAACCGCCCTGCGCACCGCCGCGCCTCAGCGCGAGTGTGCCGCTCAGAGCCGCCCTCCCGCAGTCCCGAAGGACGTATTGCCATGGCCGCTACCCCGGAACAGCCTGCGACCGCCACGCCCCGCCGCAAGGCCGGACGGCACCGTGGTGAAGGTCAGTGGGCCGTGGGCCACCACACGCCCCTCAATGGGAACGAGCAGTTCAAGAAGGACGACGACGGTCTCAACGTACGGACACGTATTGAGACGATCTACTCCAAGCGCGGTTTCGACTCCATCGACCCCAACGACCTGCGCGGACGTATGCGCTGGTGGGGGCTGTACACCCAGCGCAAGCCCGGCATCGACGGCGGCAAGACGGCCGTGCTGGAGCCGGAGGAGCTGGACGACAAGTACTTCATGCTGCGCGTCCGGATCGACGGCGGCCGGCTGACCACGCGGCAGCTGCGGGTGATCGGAGAGATCTCCCAGGAGTTCGCGCGCGGCACCGCCGACCTCACCGACCGGCAGAACGTGCAGTACCACTGGATCCGGATCGAGGACGTGCCGGAGATCTGGCGGCGGCTCGAAGAGGTGGGCCTCTCCACCACCGAGGCCTGCGGTGACACGCCCCGCGTGATCCTCGGCTCCCCCGTCGCGGGCATCGCCGAGAACGAGATCATCGACGGCACGCCCGCCATCGACGAGATCCAGCGCCGGTTCATCGGCAACCCCGACTTCTCCAACCTGCCCCGCAAGTTCAAGTCGGCGGTCTCCGGCTCCCCGCACCTGGACGTGGCGCACGAGATCAACGACATCGCCTTCGTCGGCGTGAACCACCCGGAGCACGGCCCCGGCTTCGACCTCTGGGTCGGCGGCGGCCTCTCCACCAACCCCAAGCTCGGCGTCCGGCTCGGCGCCTGGGTGCCGCTGGACGAGGTGGCCGACGTGTACGGCGGGGTCATCGGGATCTTCCGCGACTACGGCTACCGGCGGCTGCGCACCCGCGCCCGGCTGAAGTTCCTGGTCGCCGACTGGGGACCGGAGAAGTTCCGCCAGATCCTGGAGGACGAGTACCTGAAGCGGAAGCTGGTCGACGGGCCCGCGCCCGAGCAGCCCGCCCAGACCTGGCGCGACCACCTCGGGGTGCACCGGCAGAAGGACGGCCGCTTCTACGTCGGCTTCGCCGCGCGGGTGGGCCGGGTCGACGGCTCCACGCTCACCAAGATCGCCGAGGTCGCCGAGGAGCACGGCTCCGGCCGGGTGCGGACCACAGCCGAGCAGAAGATGATCGTGCTGGACGTGGCCGAGGAGCAGGTGGAGTCCCTGGTCGCCGGTCTGGAGGCGCTGGACCTCAAGGTCACGCCGTCCCCGTTCCGGCGCGGCACGATGGCCTGCACCGGCATCGAGTTCTGCAAGCTGGCGATCGTCGAGACGAAGGCGCGCGGCGCCTCCCTCATCGACGAACTGGAGCGCCGCATCCCGGAGTTCGACGAGCCGATCACCATCAACATCAACGGCTGCCCGAACGCCTGCGCCCGTATCCAGGTCGCGGACATCGGTCTCAAGGGCCAGCTGATGCTGGACGGCGACGGCAACCAGGTCGAGGGCTATCAGGTGCACCTCGGCGGGGCGCTCGGCCTGGAGGCCGGATTCGGCCGCAAGGTCCGTGGCCTGAAGGTCACGTCGGCCGAACTGCCGGACTACGTCGAGCGGGTGCTCGGCCGCTTCCAGGAGGAGCGCGAGGACGGCGAGCGCTTCGCGACCTGGGCGGCGCGCGCCAGTGCGGAGTCGCTGTCATGAGCGAGCGAGCCGCCCCGTTCTACTGCCCGTACTGCGGCGACGAGGACCTGCGCCCCAACGAGACCGGTCACGGCGCCTGGGAATGTGCTTCCTGCAACCGTGCGTTCCAGCTGAAGTTCCTGGGTCTGCTGACCCGGGGCGTTCAGCGCAACGACGGTGAAGGGGACCGGATATGACGGACACTCTGCTAAGCGGAGAGCTGACCGACGAGGAGCTCCGGGAGCTGGCCGAGCGGGCCGGACGGGAGCTGGAGGACGCCTCCGCCACCGAGATCCTGAAGTGGGCCACCGACACCTTCGGGCCGCGCTTCTGCGTCACCTCCTCGATGGAGGACGCCGTGGTCGCGCACCTGGCCTCCCGGGTGCTGCCGGGCGTGGACGTGGTCTTCCTGGACACCGGCTACCACTTCCCGGAGACCATCGGCACCCGGGACGCGGTGGACGCGGTGATGGACGTCAACGTCATCACGATCACCCCCCGGCAGACGGTCGCCGAGCAGGACGCGGAGCACGGCGAGAAGCTGCACGACCGCGACCCGGACCTGTGCTGCGCGCTGCGCAAGGTCAAGCCGTTGGAGGACGGCCTGACCGCGTACGCCGCGTGGGCGACGGGGCTGCGCCGCGACGAGTCCCCGACCCGGGCCAACACCCCGGTCGTGGGCTGGGACGCCAAGCGCCGCAAGGTGAAGGTCTCCCCCATCGCCCGCTGGACCCAGGACGACGTGGACGCCTACGTCGCCGAGCACGGGGTGCTCACCAACCCGCTGCTGATGGACGGCTACGCCTCCGTCGGCTGCGCGCCCTGCACCCGCCGGGTGCTGGAGGGCGAGGACGCACGGGCCGGCCGCTGGGCCGGACGGGGCAAGACCGAATGCGGGCTGCACGGCTGATGACGACTGATCAGGAGACTTCGATGAGCGTGACGGAGACGGGAGCCACCATCTGGCTCACCGGTCTGCCGAGCGCGGGCAAGACCACCATCGCGTACGAGCTGGCGGGCCGGCTGCGGACCGAGGGCCACAAGGTGGAGGTGCTCGACGGCGACGAGATCCGCGAGTTCCTCTCCGCGGGCCTCGGCTTCTCCCGCGAGGACCGGCACACCAACGTGGCCCGGATCGGCTTCGTCGCCGAGCTGCTGGCCGCCAACGGCGTGAAGGTGCTGGTCCCCGTCATCGCCCCGTTCGCCGACAGCCGCGAGGCCGTCCGCAAGCGGCACGCCGCCGAGTCCACCACCTATCTGGAGGTGCACGTCGCGACGCCCGTCGAGGTGTGCTCCGTACGGGATGTGAAGGGTCTTTACGCCAAGCAGGCGGCCGGCGAGATCAGCGGTCTCACCGGGGTCGACGACCCCTACGAGGCCCCCGAATCGCCCGACCTGCGGATCGAGTCGCACCAGCAGACCGTGCAGGAGTCCGCAGCGGCGCTCCACGCGCTGCTCACCGAGAGGGGCCTGGCGTGAGCACCGTCACCACCGTGCCGGAAGGCACCGTCAATCCGTACGCGCTCAGCCACCTGGACTCCCTGGAGTCGGAGGCGGTCCACATCTTCCGTGAGGTGGCGGGTGAGTTCGAGCGGCCGGTGATCCTGTTCTCCGGCGGCAAGGATTCCATCGTGATGCTGCACCTGGCGCTCAAGGCGTTCGCGCCCGCGCCGGTGCCGTTCACGCTGCTGCACGTGGACACCGGACACAACTTCCCCGAGGTCCTGGAGTACCGCGACCGCACGGTGAAGAAACACGGGCTGCGGCTGCACGTCGCCTCCGTGCAGGAGTACATCGACGCCGGGAAGCTCCGCGAGCGCCCCGACGGCACCCGCAACCCGCTCCAGACGGTCCCGCTGACCGAGGCGATCCAGCAGCACCGCTTCGACGCGGTGTTCGGCGGCGGGCGGCGCGACGAGGAGAAGGCACGCGCCAAGGAGCGGGTCTTCTCGCTGCGCGACGAGTTCTCGCAGTGGGACCCGCGCCGTCAGCGGCCCGAGCTGTGGCAGCTGTACAACGGCCGGCACGCCCCCGGCGAGCACGTCCGGGTCTTCCCGATCTCCAACTGGACCGAGCTGGACGTCTGGCAGTACATCGAGCGCGAGGGGATCGAGCTGCCGGAGATCTACTTCGCCCATGAGCGCGAGGTCTTCAACCGCAACGGCATGTGGCTGACCGCCGGGCACTGGGGCGGGCCCAAGGAGCACGAGGCCACCGAGACCCGTCTGGTGCGCTACCGCACGGTCGGCGACATGTCCTGCACCGGCGCCGTCGACTCCGACGCCACCACGCTGGACGCCGTGATCACCGAGATCGCCGCCTCCCGGCTCACCGAGCGGGGCGCGACCCGCGCCGACGACAAGATGTCCGAGGCCGCGATGGAAGACCGCAAGCGCGAGGGGTACTTCTAACCATGACCACCACAGCCGAGCAGTTGTCGGCCACCACCCTGCTGCGCTTCGCCACCGCCGGGTCGGTCGACGACGGCAAGTCCACCCTCGTGGGCCGTCTGCTGCACGACTCCAAGTCGGTCCTCACCGACCAGCTGGAGGCCGTCGAGCAGGCCTCGCTGAACCGCGGTCAGGAGGCGCCGGACCTGGCGCTGCTGACCGACGGGCTGCGGGCCGAGCGCGAGCAGGGCATCACCATCGATGTCGCCTACCGCTACTTCGCCACCACCCGGCGGCGGTTCATCCTCGCCGACACCCCGGGCCATGTGCAGTACACCCGGAACATGGTGACCGGCGCCTCCACGGCCGAGCTGGCCGTGGTGCTGGTCGACGCCCGCAACGGGGTCGTCGAGCAGACCCGCCGGCACGCCGCCGTCGCCGCGCTGCTGCGCGTCCCGCACGTGGTGCTGGCGGTCAACAAGATGGACCTGGTCGACTACGCGGAGCCCGTGTTCGCCGCGATAGCCGAGGAGTTCACCGCGTACGCCGCCTCGCTCGGCGTCCCGGAGATCACCACGATCCCGATCTCGGCGCTGGCCGGGGACAATGTGGTGGAGCCGTCCGCCCACATGGACTGGTACGGCGGGCCGACCGTTCTGGAGCACCTGGAGACGGTGCCGGTCAGCCATGACCTCACCGCCTGCCACGCGCGCTTCCCCGTGCAGTACGTGATCCGCCCGCAGTCCGCCGAGCACCCCGACTACCGGGGGTACGCCGGTCAGATCGCGGCCGGGGTGTTCCGGGTCGGCGAGCCCGTCTCCGTACTCCCCTCCGGGCGTACGACCACGATCACCGGCATCGACGCGCTCGGCGAGAGCGTCGACATCGCCTGGGCCCCGCAGTCGGTGACGCTGCGGCTGGCCGACGACATCGACATCTCGCGCGGCGACCTGATCGCACCGGTCGACGACGCGCCGCCGGTCACCCAGGACATCGAGGCGACCGTCTGCCATGTGGCCGACGAGCCGCTCTCGGTGGGCCGGCGGGTGCTGCTCAAGCACACCACTCGCACCGTCAAGGCGATCGTCAAGGACATCCCCTCGCGGCTCACCCTCGACGATCTCTCCCAGCACCCGGCCCCCGGGCAGCTGGTCGCCAACGACATCGGCCGGGTCGTGGTGCGCACCGCCGAGCCGCTCGCGCTCGACGCGTACGAGGACTCCCGGCGCACCGGCTCGTTCCTGCTGATCGACCCGGCGGACGGTACGACGCTGAGCGCCGGAATGGCGGGGGCCGCGTTCGCCGCGGCGGCCGAAGCCGTCGTGACGGCCGACGACGACGCCGAGTGGGACTTCTGATGGCCACCGACTTCTTCTCCTCCTTCGCGAAGGAGGGCGGCCGCGTGGGCAGCGGCGCCCTCGGCAGCGGCCAGGGCGGGGTCGGGCGATGTGCGTGATGACGTACGCGCACCGCTCGCGCGCCCTGAACCCCCCGCACCCGTACCGCCGAAGACCTGCCGACCTCCCGGCCGCGCCCCCCTGACCACCAGCGGGACGCGAGTACCGGGCCAACGAGAGGAAAGCCTCCCGTGCCTGCCCCCCGTTCCACCGTTCGCCGCTCCATCGCCGCGATAGCGGCCCTGCCGCTGCTCGCCCTGGCCGCCACCGCCTGCGGCTACGGCTCCGACGCCAAGGACGACGACGCCAAGGCGAACGTCTCCGCCGGAGGCAAGAAGCTCTCCTCGGACACCGTGAAGATCGGGTACTTCCCGAACCTCACGCACGCCACCGCCCTGGTCGGTATCCAGGAAGGCACCATCCAGAAGGAACTGGGCGGCACCAAGGTCGAGTCCACGACCTTCAACGCGGGCCCCTCCGAGATCGAGGCGCTGAACGCCGGGTCCATCGACATCGGCTTCATCGGCCCCTCCCCCTCCATCAACGCCTACACCAAGTCCCAGGGCAAGGGGCTGCGGATCATCTCCGGTTCGGCCTCCGGCGGCGTGAAACTGGTCGTCAACCCGGACAAGATCAAGACCCTGGACGACCTCAAGGGCAAGAAGATCGCCACCCCGCAGCTCGGCAACACCCAGGACGTGGCCTTCCTCAACTGGATCTCCGAGAAGGGCTGGAAGGTCGACGCCCAGAGCGGCAAGGGCGACGTCTCCGTGGTCCGCTCGGACAACAAGGTGACGCCGGACGCCTACAAGTCCGGTGACCTGGACGGCGCGTGGGTGCCCGAGCCGACCGCGTCCAAGCTGGTCTCCGAGGGCGCGAAGGTGCTCCTGGACGAGACGGACCTGTGGCCGGACAAGAAGTTCGTGATCACGAACATCATCGTGTCGCAGAAGTTCCTCAAGGAGCACCCGGACGTGGTCGAGGCGGTGCTGAAGGGTTCGGTGTCCACCAACAAGTGGATCAACGCCAACCCGGAGGAGGCCAAGGCGTCCGCCAACAAGGCGCTGGAGGCCCTGAGCGGCAAGGCGCTGCCCAAGGAGATCCTCGACCCGGCGTGGGAGTCCATCGAGATCACCGACGACCCGCTGGCCGAGACGCTCAAGACGCAGGCCGGCTACTCGGTGAAGTCCGGTCTGCTCAAGGACCCGAACCTCCAGGGCATCTACGACCTGGGCCCGCTGAACAAGATCCTCAAGGCCGAGGGCCGGCCCGAGGTCGCCGACGCCGGCATCGGCGTCAAGTAGCCCGCCCATCCGTACCAGGACCAGGATCCCCAGGAGGTGACGACCATGGCGACCACCACCCTCACCAAGGCCGAGGACCGTACGACGGTCGAGCACGCCGCCCGTCTCTCGCACGTCTCGAAGTCCTTCGCCGGACCCACGGGTCGGCAGCTCGTCCTGGACGACATCACGCTCGATGTCGCTCCGGGCGAGTTCGTCACCCTCCTGGGAGCCTCCGGGTGCGGAAAGTCGACGCTGCTCAATCTGGTGGCCGGACTCGACCGCCCGTCCGCGGGGTCCATCGAGACCCCCGGCGGGCGACCGGCCCTGATGTTCCAGGAGCACGCCCTCTTCCCGTGGCTGACCGCAGGCAAGAACATCGAACTGGCCCTGCGGCTGCGCGGGGTGCCGAAGTCGGAGCGCCGCACCGAGGCGGAGCGGCTGCTCGAACTCGTCCGGCTCGGCGGCGCGTACGGCAAGCGGGTGCACGAGCTGTCCGGCGGTATGCGGCAGCGCGTCGCGATGGCCCGCGCGCTCGCCCAGGACAGTCAACTGCTGCTGATGGACGAGCCGTTCGCGGCGCTGGACGCCATCACCCGCGATGTGCTGCACGATGAGCTGACCCGGATCTGGCGGGAGACGAACGCCTCGGTCCTCTTCGTCACACACAATGTGCGCGAGGCCGTACGGCTCGCGCAGCGCGTCGTGCTGCTGTCGTCCCGGCCGGGCCGGATCGCCCGGGAGTGGACCGTCGACATCGAGCAGCCGCGCCGTATCGAGGACACCGCCGTGGCGGAGCTGTCCGTCGAGATCACCGAAGAACTGCGTGGGGAGATCCGCCGACATGGCCAGCACTGACATCACGTCCGACCGGAAGCGGCCGGACGGGGCGGCCGGACCGGTCGACGCGAAACCCGACGATCTGGCCGGCCTGGAGGCCGGGCTGGACGCGCTGGACGCGGTGCAGATCCGCCGCACCCCGGTGCGCGAGGTCCTGCTGCGCAAGGTGCTGCCGCCGGCCGTGGCGGTGGCCCTGGTCCTGGTGGTCTGGGAGCTGCTGGTCCGTGCCCAGGTCACCGAGGTCTACAAGCTGCCGCCGCCGTCCGCGGTGTGGGACAGCGCGCAGGAGATGTGGCTCAAGGGCACGCTGCTGGAGGTCGTCTGGACCAGCGTCTCGCGCGGTCTGCTCGGCTTCCTGCTCGCGGTCGCCATCGGCACGCCGCTGGGGCTGCTGGTGGCCCGGGTGAAGCTGGTCCGGGCCGCGATCGGCCCGATCCTGGCCGGGCTCCAGTCGCTGCCCTCGGTCGCCTGGGTGGCCCCGGCGGTCATCTGGCTCGGTCTGAACGACCAGATGATGTACGCGGTGATCCTGCTGGGCGCGGTGCCCTCGATCGCCAACGGGCTGGTCTCCGGCGTCGACCAGGTGCCGCCGCTGTTCCTCCGGGCGGGCCGCACGCTGGGCGCGACCGGGATCCGCGGGACGTGGCACATCGTGCTGCCGGCCGCGCTGCCCGGCTATCTGTCGGGCCTCAAGCAGGGCTGGGCGTTCTCCTGGCGTTCGCTGATGGCCGCCGAGATCATCGCCTCCTCGCCCGAACTTGGTCTGGGTCTCGGGCAGTTGCTGGAGAACAGCCGCAGCAGTTTCGACATGCCCGGGATCTTCCTCTCGATCCTGCTCATCCTGTTCGTCGGCATCGCCATCGACCAGCTGATCTTCAGCCCGCTGGAGCGGTGGGTGCTGCGCAGCCGCGGTCTCCTCGTCAAGAACTGAGTCACGCCATGTCCCGTCCCACGCTTCTCGTCATCGCCCACGGCAGCCGCGACCCCCGGCACGCCGCGACCGTGCACGCCCTCACCCAGCGGGTGCGGGCCGCGCGGCCGGGGCTGCGCGTGGAGACCGGGTTCCTGGAGTTCAACGCCCCTTCCGTGCCCCGGGTGCTGGAGCGCCTGGCCGCGGAGGGGGCGGACGAGGTCGTGGCCCTGCCGCTCCTCCTGACCCGGGCGTTCCACGCCAAGACCGACATCCCCTCGGTCCTGCGCGAGGCCCGCACCCGGCTGCCCCGGCTGCGCATCCGGCAGGCCGACGTCCTCGGCCCGTCCCCGCTGCTCAACGCCACCCTCGGGCGGCGGCTGCGGGAGGCCGGGATCCGTCCCGGCGATCTCCCCCGGACCGGGCTCGTCCTGGCATCGGCGGGATCCACGGACCCGGAGGCGATCGCAGTGATCGCTGAAATCGCGCGGGAGCTGCGGCACACCGGTTGGTGCGCCGTGCGGCCTGCGTTCGCCTCCGCACTCCTTCCCCGTACCGAGGACGCCGTACGGGCGCTGCGCGCCGAGGGCGTGGCCCGGGTGGCGGTCGCCCCGTACGTCATCGCACCCGGCCGGCTCCCCGACCGCATCGCGGCGGGCGCCGAGGCGGCCGGGGCGGACGTCCTGGCCGATGTGCTGGGTCCAGCGCCGGAGTTGGCGCGGCTGCTGCTGGACCGGTACGACGAGGCGCGGGTGCGGGAGCGGGCCTCGCTGTCGGCGTGAGGCCCCGGCGGCTCAGTCGTAGGACAGGCCGCCGGACCGGGCGCGCTTGAGTTCGAAGAAGCCCGGGTGGTTCGCGAGGACCCGGAAGCTGTCGAAGAGTCCGGCCGCCTCCTCGCCGCGCGGGATCGCGTTGAGGACCGGGCCGAACCAGACCGTGCCGTCGACGTGGATCGTCGGCGTGCCCACGTACGCGCCCTGCTCGGGGTCCTTGCCCGCGTCGTGACCGCGGGCGACCTCGTCGTCGTACGCCGTGGAGTGCGCGGCCTCCGCCAGCTCTGCGGGCAGCCCCAGTTCGGCGAGGGAGGCGGCGATCACCGCGTCGAAGTCCTCCTCCTTGTGCCGGTGGATGCGGGTGCCGAACGCGGTGTAGAGGTCGCGCAGGATTCCGTCGCCGTGGGCGGCGGCCGCGGCGACGGCGACCCGGACCGGGCCGATCGACTTGTCGACCAGCTCGCGGTACCAGTCGGGCAGGTCGTTGCCCTCGTTGTGCAGGTACAGGCTCATGGGGCGGAAGCGCAGCTCGATGTCCCGGTGCCGCTCCACCTCCAGCATCCAGCGGGAGGCGATCCAGGCGAACGGGCAGGCGGGGTCGAAGAAGAAGTCGACGGCGGTGCGGGCAGCGGGCCCGGTGGTGGCGTGCTGGGTACTCATGTCTCCGAGCCTAGGCAGCGAGTGGCCTGAGATCCCGGGCCAATCCGCAGCCGGTGCGGTGGGCCATTTCTGTCGCCGTCCCGGGCGCGGAACGGCCGAACAGGCGCCGTTGACGGGCAACGGGCCGCGTGTCAGCGTCGGTTCGCGCGGAGCGACCGCGCACGGTCCCGCCGGCAGGGCGGGCGACCGGGAGGGGAACGATCATGAGAAGACGCAGGTCCACGACGATCGCGGCGTTAGCGCTGGTGCTGTCCGGGGCGATGCTCACCGCCGGGGCGGCCGCACCGGCGCTGGCCGCCGGCAGCGGGCACACCGGCACTCCGCCGGTCGCCGAGGCGTTCCGGCTCCAGGCCGATCCGACGCCCGAGGAGCAGGAGCGCCTCCGGGAGATCGCGGGCGCCATCTGGACGCCCCAGCTGGCCGCCGGCTGGAACATGAACGCCGAGGTCGCCGACGTACTCTCGCAGGCCACCGACCAGATCCTGCGGTGCTCCGAGGCGTTCGCGCTGGTGCCCCGGCCGCCGGGCTTCGTCCCGGGCCTCGGCTATCTCGTCCAGTACTGGAAGAACCTGCGCGACTACTTCCTCGTGGTGAAGGACAACCGCACCTACCGCGCCTGCGTGGTCGCGACGGCCGCCAACTACCGCTCCGTCATCGAGATGGCGTCGGCGGGCATCTGAGCCCGCGTCGGGCGGGCCGCCGTACGGGCGGGTACGTGCGGCGGCCCGTCAGCCGAGGGTCTTGGCCGGTTCATCGGACTCCGGCTCCGGGGTGTGGTGGCGGCCGACCGGGATGACCAGCGGGGTGCGGCTGACCGGGTCCGTGGCCACCTGGCAGCGGAGTCCGAAGACGTCCTCGACCGTCTCGGCGGTGATCACGTCGGCGGGCGCGCCCTCGGCGACGATGCTGCCCTTCTTCATCGCGATGACGTGGTCGGCGTACCGGCAGGCCTGGTTGAGGTCGTGCAGGACCATGACGATCGTGCGTCCCTCGCGCCGGTTGAGGTCGACGACGAGGTCCAGGACGTCGATCTGGTGGGCGAGGTCGAGGTAGGTCGTCGGCTCGTCGAGGAGGAGCACCGGGGTGCCCTGGGCGACGGCCATGGCGATCCAGGCGCGCTGGCGCTGGCCGCCGGAGAGTTCGTCGACCGCGCGGTCGGCGAGGTCGGTGGTGCCGGTGGCGGCGAGCGCGTCGTGCACCGCCTGTTCGTCGGCCTTGGTCCACTGCCGCCACCAGGTCTGGTGCGGGGAGCGGCCCCGGTTGACCAGGTCGATGACGGTGAGGCCCTCGGGGGCGACCGGCGACTGCGGGAGGATGCCGAGCCGCTGGGCAAGCTCCCGGGTCGGGATGGTGTGCAGGGCCCGTCCGTCCAGGCTGACCGCGCCGTCGCGCGGGGCCAGCAGCCGGGCCAGGGCGCGCAGCAGGGTCGACTTGCCGCAGGCGTTGGCGCCGACGATGGCGGTGATCCGGCCCGGCGGCACGGCCAGGTCGAGGCCGCTGACGACGGGCCGGTCGTCGTAGCCCAGGTGCAGGCCCTCGGCCCGGAGTTCGGGTTCGGCGGTGGACATCGGTCAGCCTCCTGAGCCCGCGTGGTTGACGCGGATGAGCAGCCAGAGCAGGACCGGGGCGCCGAGCACTCCGGTGACGATCCCGACGGGCAGTTCGGTGCCGGGGATCAGTTCGCGTGCGAGGACGTCGGACGCGAGGACGACGAGGGCGCCGGTGAGTCCGGCGGCGAGCGGCGGCGGCCAGGCGGTGCGGCACAGCCGCTGGGCGATCTGCGGGGCGGCGAGCGCCACGAAGGCCACCGGTCCGGCCGCCGCGGTGGCGAAGGCGACCAGGCCGACGCCGGTGAGCAGCACGGTGAGGCGGACGGCCTGGACCCGGGTGCCGAGGCCCTTGGCGACGTCGTCGCCGAGTTGCAGCGTACGCATCAGCCGGCCGATGAGCAGGGCGGCGGGCGCCAGGACGACGAGGGCGTAGGCGAGCGGCGCGGCCTGCTGCCAGTCGCGGCCGTTGAGGTTGCCGACGAGCCAGCCGAGTGCGGCCTGTGCCTGGAAACGGCCGCCCCGGGCGAGCAGGTAGTCGGTGGCGCTGAGGCAGATCCAGGAGACGCCGATGCCGACGAGGATGATCCGGTAGCCGGTGGTGCCGCGCCGCCAGGCGAGGCCGTAGACCAAAAGGGCGCTGGCGAGGGCGCCGAGGAGGCCGAGGGCCTGGGTGCCGAGGCCGAAGTCCCAGCCGAGCACGATGCCCGCGACGACGGCCGTTCCGGCGCCCTGGGTGAGGCCGATCATGTCGGGGCTGGCCAGCGGGTTGCGGGTCATCGTCTGGAACAGCGCGCCGGACATGCCGAACGCGATGCCCGCGAGGAGGCCCGTCATGGCGCGGGGCAGCCGCAGCTCCTGGACGACGAGGAGGGTGCCCGCGTCGCCGGAACCGGTGAGCGCGCGGGCGACGTCGGCGAGCGGGATCCCGTACTCACCGATGGAGACGTGCCAGCACAGCGCCACGAACACGGCGAGCAGGAGGCCCGCGCAGACGGCGAGCTGACGGGGGCGCAGGGTGCCGGAGACCGGCGGGAAGGCGAGCCGGAAGGGGCGGGCGGCGGCCTTGGGCTTTCCGGTGAGGTCGACGGTGTCGGTGGTCGCTGAGTCGGTGGTCACGGTCATACCTCCGCGAGGCGGCGACGGCGGACCAGGGCGATGAAGAACGGTCCGCCGATGAAGGCGACGATGATTCCGGCCTGGACCTCGACGGGCCGGGCGATCACCCGGCCGAGGATGTCCGCGCCGAGCAGCAGCCCCGCGGCGAGCGCGGCCGAGAGCGGCAGCAGCCAGCGGTGGTCCGGGCCGAGTCCGGCGTACTGGGCGAGGACCCGGGCGACGTGCGGGACGACCAGGCCGATGAAGACGACGGGGCCGATCACCGCGACCGCCGCGCCGGTGAGGAGCGTGACGGCGACGACGCCCTGGAGGCGGACGAGGCCGAGCTTCCGGCCGAGCGAGGCGGCCACGTCGTCGCCGAGGGCGAGGCTGTTGAGGGCGGGGGCGCTCGCCAGCGCGAGGAGCGCGCCGAGGCCGAGGAAGGGCAGGATCCGCAGCACGGTGGAGGCGTCCTGGTTGGCGAGCGATCCGGCCGACCAGAAGCGGAAGCGGTCCAGCGCGGCCGGGTCGGTGAGGACGACGGCGCTGGTCAGCGAGGACAGGACGGCGGTGACCGCGACTCCGGCCAGGGCCAGTTTCACCGGGGTCGAGCCCGAACGCCCCAGCCGGCCCAGCAGATAGACGGCGACGCTCGCCGCCATCGCCCCGGCGAACGCGAACCAGATGTAGCCGAGCAGCGAGCCGATTCCGGCGACCCCGGCGGCGAGCACGATCGCGAAGGCCGCACCGGCGCTGACCCCGAGGATGCCGGGGTCGGCGAGCGGGTTGCGGGTCAGCGCCTGCATCACACAGCCGGAGAGGCCGAGCGCGGCCCCGGCGGCCAGGCCCAGCGCCGTACGCGGAACGCGCACCGACCAGATCACGTCCTCGATCCGGGGGCCGGTCGGCCGGCCCGTCAGGGCCTTGAGCACCTCGCCGGGCGGGATGCTGAGCGCCCCGAGGCCGAGCGAGAGCAGGCAGAGCACGACCAGCAGCGCGGCGAGCACGGCCACGAGCAGGGCGGGGCGCCATCGGGCGGGGCGGGTCACGGGGCTGGCTCCACGGTCCGGTTCCTCACGGGCGTTCGGGAGAGGGGCGGGTGGGCCGCCCCGCCGGTGCGGGGCGGCCCGGAGGGGCGTCAGGACGCGGGGTGTTCGACCTTGGTGCCGGTCTTGCCGTCGACGGCGGCGGCCAGCATCGGGACCAGCCGGTCGACGGTGTACGGGAGGCTCAGCGGGCTCACGAAGGAGATGGCGCTGCCGAAGTGGCTGCTCTCCTTCACCATGACCTCGCGGCCCTCCTCGGCGACGGCGAGCTTGCCGTACAGCGGGTCGGCGTGGAGCTTCTCGGTGTCCTTGGCCGGGTCGGTGACGATCCAGACGACGGCGTCGGTGTCGAGGAGGTCGGTGCGCTCCTTGCTGATGTTCGCGCCGAACGCGTCGCCGACGACCGTGTTCAGGTCGGCGGGGAGCTGGAAGCCGAGGCCGTTGAGCAGGCGGGAGCGGTTGTCCTGCGGGCCGTAGACGTACATGCCCTCGTACGGGGTGGCCACGACGGCGCTCCTGCCCTTGAACTCGGGGTGCGCGGCGGCGGCGTCGGTGATGTGCTTCTCGGTCTTCGCGACCAGCGCCGTGGCTTCCTCGCTCTTGCCGAGGGCCTTGCCGACCTGCTCGGTCTGGTCCTGCCAGGAGATGGACCAGTCCGGGCCGTCCTTGGGCTGGGCGACGACCGGGGCGATCTTGGAGAGGGTGCGGTACTGGTCCTTGGTGAGGCCCGAGTAGAGGGCGAGGATCAGGTCGGGGCGCAGGGAGGCGATCTTCTCGACCTGGGGTCCGGTGCCGTCGTCGTGCAGGACGGTGGGCCGCGGCTTGTCGCCGAGCGCCTTCTCGGCCCAGGGGCCGATGGCGCCCTTGAACTCGCCGAGCCATTCGGTGGTGCCGACCGGGACCTTGCCGAGGGCGAGTACGGCGTCCTGGTCGGAGAGGCCGACGGTGACGATGCGCTGCGGCTCGGACTTCAGGGTGGTGGCGCCGTACTTGTGGTCGAGGGTGACCGGGTAGGCGCCCTTCTGCGCGCTGTCGGCGGGCGGGGCGGCGTCGTCGCCGCTCTCGCCGGACCCGCAGGCCGCGGCTCCGAACAGCAGCAGGGCGGACGCGGCCACGGCGGTCAGCCGGGTGCGCTGGAACATGCGGAACATGACGGATTCCTTCGGGAGGGTGGGCGTACGCCGGGGACGGGGGCCGGGGGGGGCGTGGGGTCAGGGGTGCGGCGCGGTGCGGCTGCCGGACCAGGCGCGCCACAGGGCGGCGTACGGGCCGTCCGCGTCGCGCAGTTCCTCGTGCGGGCCGCTCTCGACGACGCGGCCGGCCTCCAGCACGACGACCCGGTCGGCGGCGACGGCCTGGGTGAGGCGGTGGGCGACGACCAGGGCGGTGCGGCCGGCGAGGGCGGCCTCGGCGGAGCGCTCCAGGACCCGGGCGCCCGCGCTGCCCGCCTCGGCGGTCGCCTCGTCGAGGACGGCGAGGGCGGGGTCGGCCAGGACGAGCCGGGCGAGGGCGAGTTGCTGGGCGCGGGCGGGGTCGAGGCGGTGGCCGCCCTCGCCGACGACGGTGCCGAGCCCGTCCGGGAGCGCTTCGGCCCAGTCGAGGGCGTGCACCGTGGCGAGGGCCGCGCGCAGGTCGGCGTCGGTGGCGTCGGGGCGGGCGAGCCGGAGGTCCTCGGCGAGGGTGCCGGTGAAGACGTGGACCTCCTGGGTGACCAGGACGACCGCTGCCTCTCCGCTGCCCGCCGGCGCGGTGACCGTGCCCGAGGTGGGCTGCTGGACGCCCGCGACGATCCGGGCGAGGGTCGACTTGCCGGCCCCGCTGGTTCCGACGAGCGCGACGTGTTCGCCGGGCTCCAGGGTGAGGGAGACCTCGTGCAGCACGGGGCGGCCGGGTCCGTAGGCGTGACCGACGGCGTGCGCGGTGACGGCGGCGGTGCCGGGCGCGGTGCGCTGGTGCGGTACGGACCTCCGGTGCGGTACGCCGACGGGCTCCGGCTCCTTGGCGAGGTCGGTCACCCCGACCAGCCGGGCCAGTCCGGCCGCCGCCGACTGGGCGTCGTCGAGCAGCACCAGGGCGGCGTTGACCGGCCCGAAGAGGCTGTGGAAGTAGAGGGCGGCGGCGGTGGCCGTGCCGATGGAGACCGCTCCGTCGCGGACCAGCCAGAATCCGGCGATCAACACGGCGGCCAGGCCGATGTACTCGGCGATGTGCAGCCGCCCGTAGAAGCCAAGCACCAGGTTGACGCTGCGCATGGTCAGGTCGACGGCCTTGCGCGAGCGCCCGGCACTGCGCTCGGTGTGCTGCGCCTCCAGCCGGTGGCCGCGTACGGTCGCGGCGCCGCCGATGGTCTCCAGGAGCTGTTGCTGCTGAGCCCCGTTGGCGATCCGCTGGTCGGCGTAGAGGGTGAGGGCCCGGCGTACGTACCAGCGGGCGGTGAGCAGTTGGACGGGGACCGCGAGGAGCGCGGCGAGCAGGAACCGTACGTCCAGGAGGGCCAGCGCGGCGAGGGTGAGGACGATCGCGAGGACGGAGCGGGCCATCTCGGGCAGCGCGGAGCGGACGGCCTCGGCGACCCGGGCGACGTCGCCGGTGACGCGGGCGGTGAGGTCTCCGGCCCCGGCGCGTTCCAGCCGGTCGGCGGGGAGGTTCAGGGCGCGTTCGACGAACCGCTCGCGCAGCCGGGCCAGTACGGTCTCGCCGAGCCGGGCGACGCGGGTCAGCCCGATCGTCGTGGTGAGGCCCTGGACGGCGGCGACCGCGACGAGGAGCACGACCGGGAGGGTCAGGTCGGCGGCGGGGCGGCCGTCGGCGACGATGTCGACGATCCGGCCCAGCAGCGGCTGGACGAGGAGGCCGACGGCGGTGGCCGCGACCAGGACGCCGATGCCGGTCAGGGCGAGGCCCCGGTCGGGGCGGATCAGTGCGCGCAGGGCGGCCCGGGTGCGGGCGGGGGTGGCGACGGGGAGCAGTTCGGCGCTGTCGCCGTCGCTCTCCGCGAGCCCGGGTATGTCCGCGGTCGTGGTCATGTGAGCACCGCCGTGCGGTAGACGGGATGGTCGCGTACGAGGTCCTCGTGCGGGGCCTCGGCGGTGATCGTGCCGCCGTCGACGAGGACGACGCGGTCGGTCGCGGCGAGCAGCGCGGGGCTGCTGGTGACCAGGACGGTGGTGCGGCCGGCGCGGGCGCGCCGGATGCCGGCGGCGATCCGGGCCTCGGTCGCGGCGTCGACCGCGGTGGTCGGGTCGTGGACGACGAGGACGCCCCGGTCGGCGGCGAGCGCCCGGGCCAGGGCGACACGCTGGCGCTGGCCGCCGGAGAGCGAGCTGCCGCGCTCGCCGATCCGGCCGCCGGTGCCGCCGGTCAGCGCGGAGGCCACCTCGTCGACGGCGGCGGCGTCCATGGCGGGGTGCGGGTCGGCCCCGGCGGGGGCGGCGGCGGTGACGTTCTCCAGGAGGGTGCCGTCGAAGAGCTGGGCGTCGTGCTCGGCGACGAGCAGCGCGGAGCGCAGGGCAGCGGGGGCCAGTTCGGTGAGGGGGACGCCGTCGAGTTCGACGCTCCCCCGGTCCGGGTCGCAGCGGCGGGCCAGGCAGTGCAGCAGGGTGGCGGCGTCGGCCGGGTCGGTGACGACGATGCCGAGGTGTTCGCCCGGGCGGACGGTCAGGTCGAGGGCGTCGAGTCCGGCGTGGCCGAGTCCGTTCAGGCGCAGTTCGCCGGGGGCGTCGGCGGCCGGTTCGGCGGTGCCGCCGGTGGTCTCGCCCGGGGCGGCCAGGACGTCGGCGATCCGGGCGGCGGAGGCGCGGCCCTTGGCCAGTTCGGCGCCGACCCAGGCCAGCACGCTGATCGGGCCCGGCAGGAAGAGGGCGAGGCCGACAGCGGAGACGAGGGCGCCGAGGCCGATGGAGCCGCCGAGGACCAGGCGGCCGCCGACGAGGGCGACGAGCGCGATGAACGAGCCGGTGAGGGTGAGCATCAGGCCGGTCTGGAGGGCGGCGGCCCGGGCGGCGCGCACATTGGCCTCGCGGGAGGCCTGGCTGGTGGCTCGGTAGCGGTCGACGGCGGCGCGTTCGGCCCGCAGCCCCTTGAGTACGCGGACTCCGGCGACCAGGTCGGCGGCGACTCCGGAGGCGTGCGCGGCCTGTTCCTGTTCGGCCTCGCTGCGGTGCTCCAGGGGGCGGGCCAGGAAGTGGCCGAGCGCCATCAGGACCGGGGCGCCGATCAGGACGAGGAGCCCGAGGGGCAGGGAGGCGCGGAGCAGGAGCACCGCGCCCGCGACGACGCCGACGACGGCGGCGATGCCGAGGGTCAGGGCCATGTTGACGGCGCCGACCCGGCGGGCGTCCTCGGTGGCCACGTTGACCAGTGCGCCGGGCGGACGGCCCGCCTCCGCGCCGCCGTGCGGGGCGAGGACCCGGCGTACGACGTCCAGGCGCAGCTGGTGGGCGGCCTGTTCGGCGGCGCGCTCTCCGGCGCGGGCGCCGAAGCGGAAGCCGAAGGAGAGGAGGGTGTAGACGACGGCGAGGACCACCAGCCAGATCGCCAGCGCTCCGCCGTCGGGGCGGACCACGGCGCGGTCGACGATCAGCCCGATGAGTACGGGGACGAGCGCCTCGCCGATCTGGTGGCAGGCGCCCAGCAGTGATCCGACGACGACGTCCCGTCGCTGCCCGGCGACGGCCCGGCCCATGACCCCGCGCCCGGCGGTATCAGCCCCCACTTCATCTGCTCCTCAGCGTGTCACGGACAGCGGAGAGGCGATTTCCGGCCACCCGTCTCCAGCCAAACGAAGGCAAGGCTAACCTGTATCCGCCACGGCCGGGACCCCCGGCCCGGGACCGGAGCCGGACCCGGCAGGTCAGACCTCGGCCGCGGGGCCGGCGAAGGGGTCGTCGAGGACGTCGTCGCTGAACGGTGTCGCCTGGTGGAAGTAGAGCCGCCAGCCCTCCGTGGTCAGCCGCCACAGGGAGCTGCGGTGCGAGCGGATCCCCTTGGACTCGGTGTCGAAGGTGAGGTGCACCAGATCGGCGCAGAGCTGCTCGCCGCGCATCCGGGAGGCAGTGAGCGGGCCGGGGCGCGGGGCGTCGTCCGCGGTGAGCGAGGCGATGATCGTCTCCCGGCTCCAGAGCCGGCCGCTGGTGCCGATCTCCCGGAAGTCGGGATGCAGCAGCGAGGCGAGGAGCCCGGCGGAGGCCCGTACCACCGGGTCCAGCAGACGCAGTTCGCCCTCGATGGCTGCGGCCACGGCGGACGAGGGCTCAGACACGGGTCATCTCCACGAGTTTCACCACGGTGTTCCAGTTACGGGAGGTGGCCGTGAGGCCTTTGACATGGCGCGGGCGGCCCAGCGCGACGGCCAGCTTGGAGCGGCCGAGCCCGTCGGGGGCGTACAGATACAGACAGCGGTCGCCGAGCCGGAACTCCTCCGGCAGGAACTCCGCCGCCGCCAGGTCCGCGAAGCGTTCGGCGTCCACGGGCCGGTCGAAGTAGGTGACGTGGAGCTGCTTGCCCGCCAGTTCGGCGGCGGGGAAGGGGCAGGCGTCGGCGACGGCGGCGAGATAGCCGGCGTCGCGGACGAGGCAGTCGACGGCGAATCCGAACCGGCGGCGCAGGGCCTGCTCCAGGTCGGCGGCGAGCGCGTCCTCGTCGTCGCTCCCGCTCCGGAAGACGGCGTTCCCGCTCTGCAGATAGGTGGCGACACCGGTGTGTCCCAGTTCGGTGAGCACGGTGCGCAGTTCGGGCATCGGGACCCGTTTGCTGCCGCTCACGTTGATCCCCCGCAGCAGCGCCGCGTACGTCGTCGTCATGGCCACTCACCCTAGGCCCTCCCCCCGGGATCCGGCCGGATTGGCCGGATCGGGAACGGGGTCCGGCGCGGGCCGGCGGAGGTCAGTGGACCAGGCCGTTCCGGTAGGCGTAGACGACGGCCTGGACCCGGTCGCGGAGGGCGAGTTTGGTGAGGATGCGGGAGACGAAGGTCTTGACGGTCTCCCGGCTGATCACCAGGGCCGCGGCGATCTCGGTGTTGGACAGTCCGTCGGCGATCAGCCGGAGGACCTCCAGCTCACGGGGGGTCAGCGGGCCGGCCGGGTCCGCGTCCGGGGTGGCGGGTCTGATCCGGGTGGCGTACCTGCCCACCAGGGTGCGCGTCACCTCGGGGTCCAGCAGGGCCGCGCCCGAGGCGACGGTACGGATGCCGTGCAGCAGCCGGTCCGGTGGCGCGTCCTTGAGGAGGAAGCCGCTCGCTCCCGCCCGCAGTGCCTCGTAGACGTAACTGTCCAGGTTGAACGTCGTCACCACCAGCACCTTCACCGGCCGGTCCACCCCAGCTCCGGCGAGGAGCCGGGTGGCCCCGATGCCGTCGAGGCCGGGCATGCGCAGGTCCATCAGCACGACGTCGGGCCGTACCGCGCCGGCGAGGTCGACGGCGCTCCGCCCGTCGCCGCACTCGCCCGCCACCTCCATGTCGGGCTGGGCGCCGATGATCGTCACCAGTCCGGTACGGATCAGGGCCTGGTCGTCGCAGACCACGACCCGGATCGGCGCGGTCATGAAGGACCGCCCGGGGCGGGGACGGAGGCCGGGCCGGAGTGGGACGAGGTCGCAGGGACGGATGCCTGCACGGGGATAGGCGTCTTCACGGGGACGGGCGTCTTCACGGGGATGGGCGTCTTCACGGGGATGGCGGCTCGCACCACGAAGCGGCCGTCCGGCTCGCGGCCCGCGGTGAACTCGCCCCCGAGCGTGTCGACCACCCGCTCCCGCAGTCCGGCCAGACCACGGCCGCTGCCTCCGGGCGACCGCCCCCGGGGCCCGGACGCCCGGGTGCCGACCTCCACCGTCGTCTCCTCCTCGCCGTGGCGCACCCGGACCGTGGTGTCGACGCCGTGGGCGTACTTGAGGGCGTTCGTCAGGGACTCCCTTACGACCCGGTAGGCCACGAGGTCCGCGTCGCGGACGGCCTCTCCGGCGGCGCCCTCCTCGGTGAACTCCACGGGCTGGCCCGCCCGGCGGGTCCGCTCGACGAGGTCGCGGAGCCGGCCGGAGCCCGGGGAGCCGGCCGGTGCGCCGTGGCCGGGGTCGAGGAGATCGAGCAGCTGCCGGAGATCGCCGATGGCCGCGCGTCCCGTGGCCGTGACGGAGGTCAGGGCCTCTTCCAGCCGGTCGGGCGCGGCGGTCAGATAGCGGGCCGCCTCCGCCTGCACGACCATCGCCGTCACATGGTGGGTCACCACGTCGTGCAGTTCACGGGCGATACGGGTGCGCTCCGCCTCCCGGGTCTCCTCCGCCACCCGGCGCCGGTGCTCGGCCTGGGCCAGCCGCGCGGAGCGGAGCCGCGAACCGATCCACCACACCAGGGCGCACGCCAGGTAGAACATGACGAACTCGCTCGCGGGCTCGCCGGATCCGAGCCGTGCGAGGGCGACGGCCAGCGGGACGTAGGCGAGGGAGAGCCCCAGGACCGTGGCGCGACGGTGTTCGTCCAGCCGCGATCCGACGCCGAGGAGCGCGAAGGCGAAGGCCGTGCCCGCCAGCGAGTGGTATCCGCGCAGCTGGTCGACGGCGAAGCCCGCCGACACCAGGGCGAGGACGGTCACGGGCCATCTGCGGCAGACCGTCAGCGGGAGGCACTGGAGGGCGATGGCCACCACGGCGAGGAGATCGTAGGGGCGGTCGGGCACTCCGCCGACCTGGGTGCCGTGGGCGTGGAAGGCCGGTACGAACGCGGCTGCCAGCAGCAACGGCCCCAGTACGACATACCAGTTGGTGATGTCGAACCGCTGCCACCGCCCGGCGGCCCAGCGCTGCCGGACCCGCGCCGGCATCCCCGTAACCGTCATCGGGCGAGCCTAGTCGTTCGCGGCGGAGGCGGCTTCGGCGGTGACCCGCCGGATGGCCGCGGTGGCGAGGTCGGGCCGGTCGACGTGGATGTAGTGGCCGCTGCCGGGGGCGGTGCTGAGCTTGCTGTTGCCGGAGAGCAGCCGCCACTTCTCCTGGCCCGCGGACCACATGCGCTCCAGGGCGGGCCCGTACTCGGGGACCTCCGCGTACTGGGACGCGTGCTGGAGGATCTCCACGGGGATGTCCCCGGCGGGGCGGACCTCGCCGTCCGGGATGACCAACTGCTCGGGGTTCTCGCCCTTGTTGACCGCGATGGCCTGGTCCCGCAGCTGCGCGGGCATGCCGGTGGCGGAGGCGGGGATCGTCCGGGAGATGTCGGCGGTCAGCGTCGGGACGGTGGCGTCCAGCAGCACGAGGCCCTTGATCCGGTCCGGGTGGGCGGGCGCGTAGCGGGCGGCGAGGTGGCCGCCCAGCGAGTGGCCGGCCAGCACGACCGGGCGGTCGCCGGCGAGGCGGTCGAGCACCGAGGTGAGGATCGCGGAGCTGTCGTCGATGCTCTGGGGCCCGCCCGGCTTGTCGCTCGCGCCCTCGCCGAGCCGGTCGTAGGAGCAGACCCGGGACTTCTCGCTCACGGCCTTGCCGAGCGGGGCCATGGTCTCCAGGCCGTCGCCGCCGCCGGCCATCAGCAGGACGAGGGGGCCGGACCCGGAGGCGTCGCCCGTGCAGGAGACGTTGACCGAACGGCCGTCGATCCGGATCTTCTTGGTCCCGGTGAACGGGTCGCCGAGGGAGCCCTCGGAGCGGGTTCCCGGCGAGTCCTTCTTGATGAACTCCTCGTAGCCGACCAGTCCCATGCCGCCCACCGTGCAGACGACGGCGATGGCGGCGAGGGCCTTGAAGAGGGTGCGGAACACGGAAAAGCCTCCAGGGAGCGGTACGCGGATACGGCCGGGCCCCGGGCCTGTCGTGACGACAGGCGCCGTGAGCCCCGGCTGATCGGAACGCTATGGAGATCGCGGCCCGAAAGCGTCACCCCCCGGTGGACACCTCGGTGTAGCTCCCGTGGGGGACGACCGCGCCGGATCCTCGCCCGGAAACGGCGCAGCCGCCGCGCCCCGTGGGGGAGAGCGCGGCGGCTGCTGTGCGCGGGGCCGGGCCGCGGTGGTACGTGACCACCGCGGCCCGGCGTCCGGTCGGAACCGGAGTGGTTACTCGACGACCTTGAGGAGCAGGTTCGCCGTGCCCTCGGTGGCGTTGCTGATGGCGTCCGGGGTGGCTCCCTCGGTGAGCGCCGTGGCGACGTCCTCCGGGGTGGCGTCCTGGTGGCCCGCCAGGTAGACGGCGGCAGCGCCGACGACGTGCGGGGTGGCCATGGACGTACCGGAGATGGTGTTGGTGCCGGTGTCGCTGTCGTTCCAGGTGGACGTGATGTCCGAGCCCGGGGCGTAGATGTCCACGATCGAGCCGTAGTTGGAGAACGAGGACTGCTCGTCGGCGTCCGTGGACGAGGCGACGGTGATCGCCTCGGGGACGCGGGCGGGCGAGCCCTGGCCGGCGTCGCTGGACTCGTTGCCGGCGGCCACACCGAAGGTGACGCCCGCGGCGATGGCCTTCTGGACGGCCTCGTCGAGCGCCGGGTCGGCCCCGCCGCCGAGGCTCATGTTGGCGACGGACGGGCCCTCGGCGTTGGCGGCGACCCAGTCGATACCGGCGATGACCTGCTCGGTGGTGCCCGAGCCGTTGTCGTCCAGGACGCGGACGGCCACGATGTTCGCCTTCTTGGCGACGCCGTGCGCGGCCCCGGCTATGGTGCCCGCCACGTGGGTGCCGTGCCCGTTGCCGTCGTCGGCGTCGTCGTCGTTGTCCACGGCGTCGAAGCCCGAGGTGGCCCGGCCCTCGAAGTCCTCGTGGGTGACGCGGACACCGGTGTCGATGACGTACGCGGTGACGCCCTCGCCGCCGGCGTCCGGGTAGGTGTAGGCGTTGTCGCCCGCGGTCTCGGTCTGGTCGATGCGGTCCAGGCCCCACGACGGCGGGTTGTCCTGGGTGGCGTCGATGGTGAACTTCTTGTTCTGCACCACCTTGGCGACGGCCGGGTCGGCGGCGAGGCGCTTGGCCTCGGTCTCCGAAAGGCCGCTGGCGGAGAAGCCGTTGATGCTGGAGGTGTAGTTGCGCTTGAGCTTGCCGCCGTACTCCTCGGCGAGCTTGGACTTGTCGGCCTTCTTCCCGTCCAGCAGGACGATGTAGCTGCCGGACACCGCGGTCTCGGCGTCCGCGCCGTAGACCGTGCCCATGGGAGCCGGTGCGGCTCCCGCGAACGAGGTACCGAGAAGGGTGACTCCGGCGGCGGCCGCCACGGCGGTGATCGCGGCGGTCAGCTTGGTGCGACGGGTGCGCTGGTGCTTTGCCATGAAGAGGGCACTCCTCGTCATTCTTTGTGGGGGGATTGGCCCTCGGCCGGACGATCTCCGGGGGCTGGCTCGAAACCCTGACCGATTGACGAGCACAGTTCAAGGCCTTCATGGAGGTGTGACTTCCTCAACAAGGTTGTGTAAGAGGAAATCGGCCATGGCTGGTCACACGGGTCGCGAAAGGCCGACAGGCGTCCGGCTCGCCCGGAACGACCGATTCCGAGCCGCCCCGACAGAGCGCTCGAACTGTCCATATCGCCTGCTCAGGGCGGCCCTTGGGGCATCGGAGGCCGGCCGCCCGACCACCACCCGCACCTCACCGAGAGCCCTATGGGGCAGGAGTGACCATGCGTGAAGACACGTGAAGACCCGTGAAGGTGTGCGCGCGGGGCGTGAACACCCGGTTCCGGGTGTGAAATCGCCAGGGCGTGCGTGCAGATGCGCCGACCGCACCCGTCGTGACAGAGGCTTCACAGAGCCGAAACACAGCCGTCCCGCCCCGGAAAACCGCAGGGTGCGGCACACGGGGCGGGACGGAGAACGTCCGGATAGCAGTCAGCCGACTCCGCTCAGCGCGACAGTTCGGCCTCGATGAGGTCGGCGGCCCTCGGGGTGCCGCCCTCCCGCGCCATCTGCTCGCTCAGACGCTCGCAGCGGGCGGCGACTTCGGGGTCGTCCACAAGGGCGAGCACGGCCGCGCGCAGACTCGCGGCGTCGGCCTCCTCCATGGGCAGCTGCCGGGCCACACCCAGCGACTGGAGCATGTCGGCGTTGCCGAACTGGTCGACGGCCTGCGGGACGGCGACCATCGGGGTGCCGGTGGCGAGGCCTTCCTGGCTTCCGCCCGCGCCGGCGTGGGTGATGAAGGCGTCGGCCCGCTTGAGGACGGCCAGCTGCGGCACCCAGGTGCGTACCTCCACATTGCCGGGTACGTCGCCGAGTTCGGCGGGGTCGACGTGCGCGCCGATCTGGAGCACCACATGCCAGCCGGGCAGTCCGCCGAAGGCTTCGACGCACGCGCGGTACAAGGCGGGCTGCTTGGTGAACGAGGAGCCGAGCGACACCAGCAGCACCTTCTCCGCGTCGGCCGGCCGGACCCACTCCCCCTGGTCCGCGCGGTCGCCCTGGCAGGCCCCGACGAAGGTGTACATCTCGCGGTTCACCCGGTCCGCGTTCGGCTGGAGCGCCTCGGGGATCAGGACGAGGCCGCGGCGCGGGCGGGCCACGAAGTCGTCGCTGGAGACATGGCCGAGGCCGTTCGCGGTGAGCCAGCTCTCGAACCGCGCGTAGTACGCCTTGCCGCGCTCGGTCTGCTTCAGCTCGGCGGTCATGGGTTCGCCGACCTCCTTCTCGTACCCCTCCCACGGGACCAGGTTGGGCCAGAGGGAGACGACGGGGACGCCCCAGCGGTGGGCGAGGACCCGGGCGGGATAGGAGGTGATGTCGTGCAGGACGAGGTCGGGCTCGTCGCCCGCGAAGGCCTCGGCGAGCCGCGGGAGCGCCTGGACGGCGTCGTTCAGGAAGGGTTCGATGTTGTCGATCAGCTCGGTGCCCCAGGCCTCGGGGTCCTCGTCGGTCGGCAGGGTCGAGGGGTAGATCACGGGCTCGGCGCCGGTGGCGGCGACCTTCTCGGCGAAGGAGGCCGGGATGGCGTAGCTGACACGGTGTCCACGGTCGACGAGCTCGCGGATGACGTCGAGGCTCGGGTTCACATGTCCGTGGGCGGCGATGGAGAACATGGCGATGTGGGCACGCGGGGATTCCGTCATGCCGCAGACACTAAACGAGACGAGACGTCTCGTGCAACCTCTTTCCGTGCCCGGATCCTTCCGTGCCCGGATCCTTCCGTGCCCGGATCCTTCCGCGCCGGGGTCAGCGTTGATAGCGGGCCAGCACCCGGTTCCCGTCCTTCACCAGCCGTTCGCTCAGCTCGTCGGCGTCGATCGCGCCGCTGTAGTACTCCTGGAGCGCGGGGGTCGCCACCTTGTCCTTCCACTCCGGATAGCCCCGCACCGACTGGGCCGGCGCCGGCCGCAGCCCCTCCGCGAGCGCGGTGCCGACGGCCCAGCCGTGCTCGGCCGTCCGCAGCGACGGATCGGCCAGCGCCTCGGTCCCGGTCGGCAGCATCCAGTCGCCGCGCGCCAGGCGCACCATGTTCGGCGGCCGCAGCAGGAAGTCGATGAACGCGACGGCCTCCTTCTTGTGCGGGCTGTCCTCGGCGACCGACAGCGTCTGCGGGCTGACGCCCTGGACCGCGCCGCCCGGGCCGGCCGGCATCGGCAGCACCGTCCACCCGAACCCTTCGGGGGCCTGCTGGATGATCTGCTGACGGTAGGAGAACCCGAGCGGGAGCATCGCGTACTTGCCGCCGAAGAACCCGGGCAGCGCGTCCGATCCGCCCATGCCCAGCGCGCCGCGGGCCGCGCTGCCGTCGGTGTTGACCTGGTCGTGGATGGTTCCGGTGACCACGCCGTCGCCCGGCTCGAAGCGCAGGACCGCCTTGTCCTCGTCGTCGCGGTGGAAGAGCCGGCCGCCGCCGGACAGGCCGAGGTTGAGGGTGACGGAGACCGGCTCCTTGAGCGGCCAGGCGATCCCGTACCGCCCCTTGCCCGTCAGCTCCTTCGTCACCCGCCGGAACTCCTCCCAGCTCCAGGGGCGCTCCGGGGTCGGGATGCGCGCGCCGGAGGCCTTCAGCAGCTTCGTGTTGGCGATCAGGACCCGGGGCTCCTGGAGGAAGGGCACCCCGTGGACGCCCTCGCCGAACGTGGTGGTGCGCCAGGACTGTTCGGGGATGTCGGCCTTGAGCCGGTCGGGCAGGAAGGGGCGCAGGTCGGCGAGGTAGCCCCCGTACGCGAAGTCGGCCAGGTCGTCGGAGGCGTCGTGGATGACGTCGGGGGCCTCGCCGCCCTCGAAGGAGGTGAGCAGCTGGTCGTGGACGCTGTCCCAGCTGCCCTGGACGTAGTCCACCTGGACGTCGGGGTGGGCGGCGTTCCACTCCTTCACCAGCTGTTTGTTGGCGTCGACGGACTCCTTCTGCCAGGCCAGCGACTGGAACCGGAGCCGGATCGTGCCGTCCGGGTCACGTCCGTCGTCGCCGTCTCCGGAGCAGCCGGTGAGCAGCAGGGCCAGTACGGCGACGGCGACGGCGGCCCGCCTGATCGGCGCGCGCATCAGTTCTTCACCGCCCCGGCCGTCATCCCGCCGGTGATCCGCCGCTGGATGAAGGCGAAGAGGACGAGGGAGGGCAGCGTGGCGAGGAACGCGGCCGCGGCGAGCGGGCCGAGGTCGGCCACGCCCTCCGCGCCGAGGAAGTGGGTGAGGACGACCGGCAAGGTCTGCTTCTCCGGGGTCTTGAGCAGGACGAGCGCGAAGAAGAACTCGTTCCATGCGGTGATGAACGCGAACAGCGCGGTGGCGACGATGCCGGGGGCGAGCAGCGGGGCCACGACCGATACGAGGGTGCGCACCCGGCCCGCCCCGTCGACGGCGGCGGCCTCCTCCAGCTCGGTGGGCACGGCCCGTACGTATCCGGCGAGCATCCACAGCGCGAAGGGCAGCGACCAGACGACATAGACGAGGATCAGGCCCCACAGGGTGTTGATCAGATGCAGGTTCTTCAGGATCAGGAAGAGCGGAATGATCACCAGGACGAACGGGAACGCCTGGCTGACCACGACCCAGCCGGTCGCCGCGGTGGCGAGGCGGCCCCGGTGGCGGGCCATCACATAGGCCAGCGGGGTGGCGATCACGACGGCGATCACGGCCGCGCCGACGGCGGCGAGCAGGGAGTTGGCCGCGGCCTGGAGCAGCGGCTGCTCGTCGAAGGCCTGCCGGAAGTTGTCCAGGGTGGGGTTCTCGGGGATCCAGGTGGGGTGCAGGGAGCCCAGTTCGCGGGCGGGTTTGAAGGCGGTCGAGATCAGCCATACGAACGGGAACGCGAGGAAGACCAGATACGCCAGGAGGGCCAGGTACTGCCCGGTGCGCGCGGCCCCGCCGGTACGCAGCCCGGTGGACTCACGCCCGGAGGCCGCGCGTTTCACCGGCCCTCGCCCCATCGGTCCTCGGCTCATCGGTCCTCGCCTCCCCTGAGTCGGCCGACGAGATGGACGGCGAGGAGCACGGAGATCACCGCGACCATCACACAGCCCATCGCGGCGGCATAGCCGAACTGCCCGTAGCGGAAGGCCTCCTCGTAGGCGAAGAGCATCGGCAGCCGGGTCCGGCCGCCGGGCCCTCCGCTGGTCAGGACATAGACCAGGGCGAAGGAGTTGAAGTTCCAGATCAGGTTGAGCGCGGAGATAGCGAGCGCGATCGGCTTGATCGCGGGCCAGGTGACCGTACGGAACCGGCGCCAGGCCCCCGCCCCGTCCAGGGCCGCCGCCTCGTGGAGTTCGCGCGGGGTGTTCTGGAGTCCGGCGAGCAGGGCCACGGTGGTCTGTGGCATGCCCGCCCAGATGCCGACGAGGATGACGGCGGGCAGCGCGGTGGCGAGGCCGGTGAGCCAGTCGCGGCCGTCGCCGAGGCCGAGATCGCGGATGGTCTCGTTGAGGATGCCGGCGTCCGGGTTGTAGACGAGCCGCCACATGATGCCGACGACGACCTCCGGCATCGCCCAGGGGATGATCGCCAGCGCCCGGGCCAGCCAGCGCATCCGCAGGTTCTGGTTGAGCAGCAGGGCGAGGCCGAGCGCCAGGAGGAACTGCGGGACGGTGACGCCCACGGCCCAGATGAGGCCGATCCGGAACGAGTCCCAGAACAGGGTGTCGTGCAGCAGGTCCTGGAAATTGAGGGTGCCGATCCACTGGGTGGAGCGGGTCCGGCCGGACTGCGCGTCGGTGAAGGCTAGAGCGATGCCGTAGAGGAGCGGTCCGACGCTGAGGATCAGGATCGGGATGAGCGCGGGCAGCACCAGGAACCAGGCGGCCCGGTCCCCGAACGCCCTGCGCTCCGGATGCTCCGGCCGCCGGAACCTCCCCGCACGCCCGCCCCTCCCACCGTGCCCGCCCTGCCCGTCCCGCCCGTCCCGGCCGTTCCGCCCGTCGTGCGGGCCGTCCGGTCCGGACCGCTTCGTCGCGGTCACCGATGTCACGAAGAAGACCCCTCTGTCCCGTAAATCACTGATGCACCTGAGGTGGACTTCATCCCGTTCTGACGTTCCGGGAGGCCTCCGTCATCGTGCTGACGGTCCGTCGGTTCGTCAAGGTGGCCGCCAGGGGTGCGAAAATCGCATCCATGAACGAGATGCGAGCGCGCGAGGTGCTCACGGCCGCCGGTTTCCCCGGCACGGCGGAGCTGCTCGCGCTGGGCGAGAACGCGGTCTTCGCGGCCGGCGACCTGGTGGTCAAGGTCGGCCGGGACGCCACCGGCCACCCCGAGCTCCGTGAGCGGGCCGAGCGCGAGGTGGTCCTCGCCGACTGGCTCGCCGCGTCCGGTGTCCCGGCCGTCCGCGCGGCCGAGCGGCGTCCGCGCCTGGTCGAGGGCCACCCCGTGACGCTGTGGCACCGGCTTCCCGACCCCGTACGCCCCGCCGAGCCGCGCGACCTCGCCCCGCTCCTCGCCCTGGTGCACGCGCTGCCCGCCCCGGCGGAGTTCACCCTGCCGCGCCGCGAACTGCTGGGCGGTGTGGAGCGGTGGCTGAGCCTGGCGGGAGACGCGATCGACCCGGCGGACGCCGACTACCTCCGCGAGCGCCGCGACGGCTTCGCGGCCGCGGCCGCCGCTCTCGTCCCGCAGCTGCCCCCGGGCCCGATCCACGGCGACGCGCTCCCGCGCAACGTCCATGTCGGACCCGACGGCCCGGTCCTGGTCGACCTGGAGACCTTCTCCGCCGATCTGCGCGAACACGACCTGGTCGTGCTCGCCCTCTCCCGCGACCGCTACGGCCTCGACCCGGCGGCCTACGACGCCTTCACCTCCGCGTACGGCTGGGACGTCCGGGAGTGGGAGGGGTGCGCGGTGCTGCGCGGCGCCCGCGAGACGGCCAGTTGCGCCTGGGTCTCCCAGCACGCCCCGGCCAACCCGAAGGCGCTCGTCGAGTTCCGCCGCCGGGTGGCCTCGCTGCGCGACGGCGATCCCGAGGTCCGGTGGTACCCCTTCTGACGCCCCGGCGAGCTCCGAGCGGTACGGCCGCTCAGCGATTCGGCGGCTCAGCGGCTCAGCCGCTCAGCGGCTCAGCGGCTGCGCGGGATCAGCGGCCAGGACGACTCGACGACCGCCGCCGGATCGGCCGTGCGGCGCAGATAGGCCTGGAGCGAGGCCGACTGCTCGGCGGCCGCCCGGATCTGAAGGGCGTGCAGCTCGGCGGGCGGCAGGGCGCCGACCGGCCGGTGGCGCTCTCCCATCCGGCGCACCACGCGCACCGCGGCCACCGCGTCGGCGCTCGCGTCATGGGCTCCGTCGAGCGTGACCCCGTAGTGGTCGCACAGCGCCTGGAGGGCCCGCTTGCCCTTGCGGTACTTGTCGACGTGCTTGTCGATCACCAGCGGGTCGATGACCGGCGAGGGCGCCCCGCCGACCCGCTCCTCGACCGACGGCAGCCCGTACCTGCGGCATTCGCGGTCCAGCAGCGAGAGGTCGTAGCGCGCGTTCATCACGACCAGCGGGATGTCCGAGCGCAGCACGTCGGCGACCGCGTGGGCGATCTCCTCGACCGCGGAGGCGGCCCGCGCCCCGTGTTCACGGGCGTGGTCGGTGCCGATGCCGTGGATCGCGGACGCCTGTTCGGGTATGGCCACCCCCGGGTCGAGCAGCCAGGTCCGCTGCTCGGCGACGGCCCCGTCCGGCTCCAGCCGGACGAGTGCGGCGGTGACGATCCGGTCGTTCTCGACGTCGGTCCCCGTCGTCTCCAGGTCGAAGCCGACCAGTGTGCCCTGGTGCCAGCTCATCCCGATACCTCCTTCGTGGTGCTCCCCCGTGGTGCTCCCCCCGAGTGATGACCACCTTCGCACGGGCCACTGACAGGGCCTGCGGGCGGCCGCACGTCAGGAGACCGGCCGGGAGTCCGTCCAGACCGACTCGAACTCCTCGCGGTACGTCTCGAAGAGTCCGTGCTCGCTGTCCTGCCCCGCCCGCACCACCGTGCGTCTGCCCCCGCCGCGCAGCACCAGCACGGGCGCCTCCATGCCCCGGGCGCGGCGCAGATAGGGCTGGACGACGCCCACCGCGTCCGGTCCGTCGCCGTCCACCAGGTAGGCGGTGAAGCGCGGTGTCTCGTCGAAGACCTGGATCTCGAACGCGCCCGGGTCGCGGAGCTTGGAGCGGACCCGGCGCATGTGCAGGATGTTCATCTCCACCGAGCGGCTCAGCTCGCCCTTCTTGAGGCCGAGTTCCCGCTCGCGGCGGCGCACCGCGCTGCTGGCCGGGTTGATGAACAGCAGCCGGACCCGGCAGCCCGACTCGGCGAGCCGGACGAGCCGGCGGCCGGAGAAGTTCTGCACGAGCAGGTTGAGACCTATGCCGATGGCGTCGAGCCGCCGCGCCCCGCCGAACAGGTCCTCGGCGGGCAGCTGGCGCTGGAGCCGGACCCGGTCGGGGTGGACGGAGACCACGTCCGCGTACCGGTCGCCGACCAGCTCCTCCACCGCGTCCACCGGCAGCCGGTCGGCCGAGGGCACGCCGGCCCCGCTGCCGAGGATGTCCAGCAGCCGGGCCGAGGCGCGTTCCGCCTGGGCGAGGACCGCCTCGTTCAGCGCGCGGTTGCGGGAGACGACGTTACGGGCGACCTCCAGCTCGTCGAGGGCCAGCTCGACATCGCGCCGGTCGTCGAAGTACGGCTCGAAGCACGGCCAGTGCTGAACCATCAGCTCCCGCAGCTGCGGCAGCGTCAGGAAGCTGAGGACGTTGTCGTCGGCCGGGTCCAGCAGATAGCCCTTGCGGCGCGAGACCTCGCGTACGGCGACGGCGCGCTGCACCCACTCCTGCCCGGCCGGTCCGGCCGCGGCCACCACCCACTCCTCGCCGTGCACCGGCTCGTAGATCGGACGGAGGACGGCTGCGACCACTGCCCGAAGGCGCTGTTCGACCAGATTCAGCCAGATATAGGCCCGTCCGGCCCGCTGGGCGCGGGTGCGCACCTCGCCCCAGGCCTCCGATCCCCAGTCCAGCTCGGCGCCTATCTCCATGGGCTGCGCGAGGGACACCGCCCCGGGCGGGGCATCGGTCGATTCCCCCTCGTGACCTGCGTCACCTGGGGGTAGCTCGAACCCTCCCGAGCTCACCCGCGTACCGCCTTCCACTCCCCCACCCAACGATCAAGGAAGGGTACTCCGGGAGCGTGATCCGACGCAGCCCGATGCGCAGGCGACTTTCTCAACTCCCCCACCGCTCAGGCTTGTTCCTTGCGGCGAGATCGGGTGGAGTGAGCGGATTCATAGTGATTGGAACCCCTGCCGCCGGTCGGGAACCGGACGCCCGCCGGGCGACACGGTCCGGATGCGTGTCCGGGGCGGCACGGGAGTGTCCGAAGTTGACCGGTGCGGGCCGGACCGGGCGACGGGACCCGGCCGCACCGCGCGACGTCCTAGGTGAGCACCGTATTTTCGGGGAGTATTCGGGAAGTAACGGGCCGAGGAAAGCCACCGCACCCGGATCAGAAGTGGAAGAGTCTTCATCATGCAGGTCTGGCCGGGACACGCTTATCCCCTCGGCGCCACGTACGACGGCGCCGGTACCAATTTCGCGGTCTTCTCCGAAGCCGCCCACCGGATCGAGTTGTGCCTGTTGCACGACGACGGTTCGGAGACGGCGGTGGAGCTCCGCGAGACCGACGCGTTAGTGCGCCACGCCTATCTGCCCGGGGTGATGCCGGGTCAGCAGTACGGCTTCCGGGTGCACGGACCCTACGAACCCCAGCGCGGGCAGCGGTGCAACTCCGCGAAGCTGCTGCTGGACCCGTACGCCCGTGCGGTCGCCGGGAAGATCGACTGGGGCGAGGCGGTGTACGGCTACCCCTTCGGGAGGCCGGACGCCCGTAACGACCTCGACTCCGCCCCGCACACCATGAGCTCGGTGGTGGTGAACCCCTACTTCGACTGGGGCGACGACCGGCGTCCCCGGACGGACTACCACCGCACGGTGATCTACGAGGCCCATGTGAAGGGCCTGACGATGCTGCACCCGGGCCTCCCGCCCGAGCTGCGCGGTACGTACGCGGGTCTCGCGCATCCGGAGGTGATCGCCCATCTGACCGAACTGGGCGTCACCGCGATCGAACTGATGCCCGTCCACCAGTTCGTACAGGACCACCGGCTCTCCGACATGGGGCTCACCAACTACTGGGGCTACAACACCATCGGCTTCTTCGCCCCGCACAACACCTACGCCTCCTGGGGCGACCGCGGCGAACAGGTGCTGGAGTTCAAGCAGGCGGTGAAGGCGCTGCACCAGGCGGGGATCGAGGTCATCCTCGACGTGGTCTACAACCACACGGCGGAGGGCAACCACCTCGGGCCCACGCTCTCCTTCCGCGGCCTCGACAACGCCTCCTACTACCGTCTGACCGACGATCAGCGCTACTACATGGACACCACGGGCACCGGGAACTCGCTGCTCATGCGGTCCCCGCACGTCCTCCAGATGATCATGGACTCACTGCGGTACTGGGTGACCGAGATGCATGTGGACGGCTTCCGCTTCGATCTCGCGGCGACGCTCGCCCGCCAGTTCCACGAGGTGGACCGGCTCTCCTCGTTCTTCGACCTGGTGCAGCAGGACCCGGTGGTCAGCCAGGTGAAGCTGATCGCCGAGCCGTGGGACGTCGGCGAGGGCGGCTACCAGGTGGGCAACTTCCCGCCGCTGTGGACCGAGTGGAACGGCAAGTACCGCGACACGGTCCGCGATCTGTGGCGGGGCGAGCCGCGCACCCTGGCGGAGTTCGCCGGGCGGCTCACCGGCTCCTCCGACCTCTACCAGGACGACGGCCGACGCCCGCTCGCCTCGATCAACTTCACCACCTGCCACGACGGCTTCACGCTGCACGACCTCGTCTCGTACAACGACAAGCGCAACGACGCCAACGGGGAGGAGAACCGGGACGGCGAGAGCCACAACCGCTCCTGGAACTGCGGCGCCGAGGGCGAGAGTGACGATCCCGAGGTGCTGGAGCTGCGGGCCCGCCAGATGCGGAACTTCATCGCCACGCTGATGCTCTCGCAGGGCGTGCCGATGCTGAGCCACGGCGACGAGTTCGCCCGTACGCAGCAGGGCAACAACAACGCCTACTGCCAGGACAACGAGCTGGCCTGGGTGCACTGGCCCGATCCGGACGAACCGGCCGACGCGCCGGCCTCCACCCTGCTGGAGTTCACCCGGGCCATGGTGTGGCTGCGCCGCGACCACCCGGTCTTCCGGCGTCGCCGGTTCTTCCACGGCCGGCCGGTGGAGGGCACCCACGACGAGCTGTCCGACATCGCCTGGTTCACGCCCGAGGGCGAGGAGATGACGCAGCAGGACTGGCAGGCGGCCCACGCCAAGGCGATGACCGTGTTCCTGAACGGCCACGCGATCTCGGAGCCGGGGCCGCGCGGCGAGCGGATCTCCGACGATTCGTTCCTGCTGATGTTCAACGCGAGCGCCGAGACGCTGGAGTTCGCCGTCCCGGTCGACCACGGGGAGCAGTGGCAGGTCGTCGTGGACACCGCGCGGCCGGACGGGGTGCCGCCCGGGACGGGCCCGAAGGTGGCCGAGGGCGAGCGGGTCACGCTGATCGGGCGCAGCCTGACCGTGCTGAAGCGGCCCGCCTGAGCGGTGGGCGGCGGGAGACGGCTGGAGTGAGTGTTCCGCCCGGGGTGACACGGATCGCCCCGGGCGGGGTACGTAGGAATCCATGACGCCCTCCGCCACGTACCGGCTTCAGCTCCAGCCCGACTTTCCGTTCGCCGCCGCCGAGAAGGCCGTGCCGTACCTCGCCGAGCTCGGCGTCTCGCACCTCCATCTGTCGCCCGTGCTGGAGGCGGTCCCCGGCTCCCGGCACGGCTACGACGTGGTCGACCACAGCCGGGTCAGGGCGGAACTGGGCGGTGAGGAGGGGCTGCGGTCGCTCGCCTCGGCCGCCCGGGAGCACGGGCTCGGTCTGGTCCTGGACATCGTGCCCAACCACATGGCGGCCTCGCCCCGGCACAACCACCAGCTGTGGGAGGTGCTGCGCGAGGGCCCGGCCTCCCCGTACGCCCGTTGGTTCGACATCGACTGGGCGGCGGGCGGCCACCGGGTCCTGCTGCCGGTGCTCGCCGGGCCGCTCGGCCGGGAGCTGGAGCACCTGGCCGTGGACGGTGCCGGGGAGGTGCTGCGCTACCACGACCTGGAGTTCCCGTTGCGCTCCGGCACGGCGGGCCTTCCGCTGCCGGAGCTGCTGGACGCCCAGCACTACCGGCTCGGCTGGTGGCGGCTGGCCCGCACCGAGCTGAACTACCGGCGCTTCTTCACCGTCCCGGAGCTGATCGGGGTGCGCGTCGAACATCCGGAGGTCTTCGACGCCACGCACGCCAAGGTCCTCGAACTGCTCCACGACGGCGTGCTGGACGGGCTGCGCATCGACCATCCGGACGGCCTCGCCGCGCCCGCCGCCTATCTGGAACGGCTGCACGAGGCCACCGGCGGCCGCTGGACGGTGGTGGAGAAGATCCTCACCGGCGACGAGCGCCTCCCGGCGGACTGGGCGGTCGCCGGCACCACCGGATACGACGCGCTGCACCGGATCGACGGGCTGTTCACCGATCCGTCCGGCGCGGCGGAGCTGCTCGGCCACTACCGGGAGTTCGCGGGCCCGCCCGGCGACCGGGGCGGCGACTGGACGGCCACGGTGCGCCGGGCCGCGTACCGGGTGGCGGCCCATGAGCTGGCCGCCGAGACGGCCTGGCTGACCCGGCAGGCCACCGGGATCTGCGACCGGGATCCCGCGCTGCGCGACCACGCGCCGTGGGCGCTGCGGACGGCGGTGCGGGAGCTGCTGGTACGGGTCCCGGTCTACCGCCCGTACGTCACGGCGGGCGAGCCGCCGACCGGGATCGCCCGGGAGACGCTGACCGACGAGGCGGTGCGGGAGGCGAAGGCGGTGTTCTCCGTGCCGGAGGAGGCGGCGGCCGTCGACGTCGTACGGGACCTGGCGCTCGGGCGGCTCGGCGGCGGGGAGGAACAGGCCGCGTTCTGCGCCCGGTTCGCCCAGACCGCGTCCGCGCTGCACGCCAAGTCGGTGGAGGACACGGCGTTCTACCGGTACGTACCCCTGACCTCGGCCACCGAGGTGGGCGGGGACCCGGGGCGGCCGGCGGTGTCGCCGGAGGAGTTCCACGCCTTCGCCGCCCGGACCGCCCGCGACCGGCCGGCCACCGGCACGGTCCTGACCACGCACGACACCAAGCGCAGCGCGGACGTCCGGGCCCGGATCGCGGTGCTGACCCAGTGCCCCGAGCGGTGGGCGGCGCTGGTGGCGCAGCTGACGGCGGCGACCGCCGTCGCGGCCCCGGATCCACAACTGGCGTGGGCGGCCTGGCAGTCGGCGTACGGATGCGCGGAGCTGCCGGCCGAGGAGCTGTTCGAGCGGCTGGAGCCGGCCCTGCTGAAGGCGGTGCGCGAGGCGGGCCTCTTCACCAGCTGGACGGAGCCGGATCCGGCGTACGAGCGGGCGGTGTCGGAGTTCGTCGCCGTCGGTCCGGGCGACGGGTCGGGCGCGGCCCGGACGCTGATCGCCGAGTTCGCGGACGCGCTCGCCCCGCATGTGCGGGCCCAGGTGCTGGGGGCGGCGCTGGTGCATCTGACGATGCCGGGCGTGCCGGATCTCTACCAGGGCACGGAGAGCGAGTATCTGGCCCTGGTCGACCCGGACAACCGGCGGCCGTTCCGGCGGCCCGAGGTACCGGACGAGAAGCAGGCGCTGACGGCCCTCGCGCTGGGGCTGCGGCGCGCACTGCCGGACGTGTTCGGCGCGTCGGGTACGTACGCGCCGCTGGCGGCCGACGGTCCGGCCGCCTCCCATCTGCACGCGTTCTGCCGGTCGGGCGAGGTGGTCACGGCGGTGACCCGGCTGTCGCTGCGGCTGGCCGAGGGCGGCGGCTGGCGGGACACGGTGCTGGAGCTGCCGTCCGACGGGCCCTGGCGGGATCTGCTGTCGGCCACACCCGGCCGGGAGTTCCCGGGCGGCGCGGTGGCGGCGGCGGAGCTGTTCGCCGAGCGGCCGGTGGCGCTGCTGCGGCGGGTGCGGGACTGACCGCCCCCGAGGCCCGGGGCCCTGCCCGTCAGGAAGGGCGTACGAGCAGGGTGCGCGGGCCCCGGGTCAGCAGGCCGCCCGCCGCCGGGCGGAAGCCCTCGGCCCAGCGGATGCCGGGCATCGCCGTCAGCAGCGCGCGCAGGCCGTGTTCGGCCTCCAGCCGGCCGAGGAGGGCGGCGGGGCAGCCGGCCGGGCCGATGAGCAGCGGGTCGGCGTCGGTGCGCAGCGGGTCGAACCGGTCGGGTGCGCCGAACCGGGCCGGATCGCGGCCCGCCGAGCCGATGAGGCAGGCGACGGGCGCGTCGGCGGGGAGCGTGCCACCGCTGACGGTCACCTCGGTACGGGTGCGGCGCAGCACGATCTGGACGGGCGGATCGCGGCGCAGCGTCTCGGTCCAGGCCCGCCCCAGCAGCGTGCCGGGCCCCGCCCCGGTCCCGGGTCCGGCCGTCGCGGCGGCCAGCAGGTCGGGGTCGTCCAGCATGTTCGCCAGGAACGAGGCGAGTGCGTGTTCGCGGAGTGCGGTGGGCCCGGCGCAGTCGTCGGCCGCGCCGCCGGTCCGCCGCTGGAAGGCGTGCCGGGGCAGGGTGCTCAGGTCCGGGTAGGAGAGCCCGGCCGCCGCGGCGGCGGCCCCGGCGGGCAGCCACCGGCAGAAGTCGGCGACCAGGTCCGCCCGCTCGCGCCCGGCGATCCGGCGGGCCAGGACGTACGCGGTCCGCTCGACGGCGGGTGCGGCGGCGCTCCACGGCACGGCGGACGGGCCGCAGACCAGGCTGCCCCGGCAGAGGCCGAGCGGGACGGGGGCTTTGCCGCGCGGGGTGCCGTCGTGCGGGTAGCCGGTGAACCGGGGGTCGGTGAGGGCCTGGGCCACGTCCGTGTACCGGCTCAGCAGCCAGGCGCCGAGGCCCGGGTCGTAGCCGAGGGGGTAGTCGGTGCGCAGCAGGCGGTAGAGGCGCAGCCGGTACGGATCCGTCGTGGCCCCGGGCGTCAGCAGTCCCGGCCGGCCGCCCGCGAGCCGGTGCGGACGGCGGGCGGCGGGCAGGGATTCGGGGCGTTCGACGGACATCTCGCACCCCCTGGACCTCGGTGCGCCGGCTACCGGCGCGCGTTCTCCCAGGGGACCACCGCCGGGGGCGCGCCGCAGTCGGCGTACGCCCGTTCGGGTGAGGCGGCGGTGGGGTGCGGAGGGCGTATCCCGGTGACCGGCAGGGTGGCGAGCAGCTCGGTGAAGGCGGCGGCCGCCCCGGTCAGGGGGACGCGGGAGAAGACGGCGAGGGCGCGCAGCCAGGGCGGGTCGACGCTCAGGACCGCGCAGTCCTCGCCGAGAGCGCCGCGGACGGTGTGGCCGGGTGCGGTGGAGACGCCGACCCCGGCCGCCGCCATCCGGATCGCGGTCGAGGTGTGCTCGGTCCGCACGGCCGTACGGGGCTCGAAGCCCGCCGCGCCGCAGATGCCGTCGAGGAAGGGGCGGCCGTCGACGACCGGTTCCATCGCGCACCGCACCCAGGCCCGGTCGGCGAGCTCGTGCAGGGCGACCGAGGAGCGCCCGGCCAGCGGGTCGTCGAACGGGACGACGAGCACGATCTCCTCCTCGCCCACCGGGACGAGGGGCCCGCTCCACCGCTCCGGGACCGGCCCCAGGGCGAGGTCGGCGATGCCGCGCTCCACCTGGTCCTCCAGAGCGTCGGCGCTGGCGTACTCGTGGAGGACCAGGCAGACGCCCGGATGGGCGCGCCGCCAGTGCGCGAAGACGTCGGGCAGCACGCCGACGGCCACCGAGTGCACGGTGGCGATGTGCAGTTCGCCGCCCTCCGCCCCGGCGGCCGCGCGGGCGGCACGGCGGGCCTGGGCGGCGCTGCGGACGGAGCGTTCGGCGTGCGGGAGGAAGGCCCGGCCCATCGGGGTGAGCAGGACGCCGCGCGGCAGCCGCTCCAACAGCTCGCCGCCGACGGCCCGTTCCAGCGCCTTGATCTGGTGGGAGAGGGCGGGCTGGGTGACGTGGAGGCGTTCGGCGGCACGGGTGAAGGAGGACTCCTCGACCACCGCGACGAAGTACTCCATCTGACGCAGACTCATCCGCCGCCCCTCTCACAGGACTTCACGCATCACCACACCGAGGCCCACGTCCACGTGCCATGAACGTTGTGCATCGACTCCACACGCATTCTGCCTTGGACGCATGACCGGGCCCGGGGCGAGGGTGGATCCCATGACGCGGACGAACACGGAGCAGGCGACGGACGTACTGGTGATCGGCGGCGGGACGGGGGGCTACTCCACGGCGTTGCGCGCGGCCGCCCTCGGGCTGAAGGTGGTGCTGGCCGAGCGGGACGCGGTCGGCGGCACCTGTCTGCACCGCGGCTGCATCCCGAGCAAGGCGATGCTGCACGCGGCCGAGCTGGTCGACGGGATCGCCGAGGCCCGGGAGCGGTGGGGGGTGAAGGCGACGCTCGACTCGGTGGACTGGCCGGCCCTGGTCGCGACCCGGGACGACATCGTGGCCCGTAACCACCGGGGGGTCGAGGCGCAACTGGCCCGGGCCGGCGTGGAGGTGGTGCGGGGCAGCGCCGAGCTGACGGGCCCGCGCTCGGCCCGGATCGGCGGGTACGGGGAGGTCGTGGCCCGGCGGGGCGTGGTGCTGGCGACCGGTTCGCGGCCCCGGATGCTGCCGGGGCAGGCGGTGGACGGGCGGCGGGTGGTGACGAGCGACGACGCCCTGTACGCACCGGGGCTGCCCGGGTCGGTGCTGGTGGTCGGCGGCGGGGCGATCGGCGTCGAGTACGCCTCGTTGCACCGGTCGATGGGGGCCGAGGTCACGTTGGTGGAGGCCGCCGACCGGCTGGTGCCGCTGGAGGACGCGGAGGTGTCGCGGCATCTGCTGCGGGGGCTCAGGAAGCGGGGCATCCGGGTGGAGGCGGGCGCGCGGCTGCTGGAGTGGGCGGTGGTGGACGAGGGGGTGCGGGCCGTCGTGCGGACCGCCCGGGGCGAGAGCGTCACGGTGGCGGCCGAGCGGCTGCTGGTCGCGGTCGGCCGGGAGCCTGTGACCGAGGGCCTGGGGCTCGCGGCGGCGGGGCTGACCACGGACGGGCGGGGCCATGTGGTGCCCGCCGACTGGTCGCGGCTTGAGACGGCGGTGCCGGGTGTCCATGTGGTGGGCGACCTGCTGCCGCCGCCCTCCCCCGGCCTGGCCCACGCCTCGTTCGCCGAGGGGCTGTTGGTCGCGGAGACGCTGGCCGGGCTGCGTACCGTCCCGGTCGACTACGCCGCGGTGCCCCGGGTCACGTACTCCTCGCCGCAGACCGCGGCGGTGGGGCTGACCGAGGCGCAGGCCCGGGACGCGGGGCACGACGTGGTGGTGAACACCCTGCCGCTGACCGCCGTGGCCAAGGGCATGGTGCACGGCAGGGGCGGCATGGTGAAGGTGGTGGCCGAGCGGGCGGGCCGGGTGCTGGGCGTCCATCTGGTCGGCCCGCAGGTCTCGGAGATGATCGCGGAGAGCCAGCTGGTGGTCGGCTGGGACGCGGAGCCCGCCGATGTGGCCCAGCACATCCACGCCCATCCGACGCTCTCCGAGGCGGTGGGCGAGGTGTTCCTGACCCTGGCCGGACGCGGACTGCACCAGCAGCACTGAAGCCCGGGCCGGGCACGGGCCCGGTGTCCCGGCGTGGGGTCAGCCGGACGGGACGCCCGGGCCTCGCGCCGGGCGGGCGGCCGGAATCAGGCGGACGGAAGGCCGGGAGCCTGCGGCGGGCGGTCGGAGCCCTGCTCCGGGCGGCCCGGCCCGTCCGACGGGGGTGCGGGGGCGGGCGGCGGGAGCTGGGACGGGGCGGCGGCGGACGGCCGGGGCGCGTGCGGCGGCAGTTCCGGCAGGCGGTCCTGCGGCCGGGACGGCTGCGCCGGAAGGCGGTCCGGGGCGGTGAGGCGGAAGCTCATCCGGCCGAAGCTCACCTGGTCGCCGTCGCGCACCGGAATGGAGCCGACGAGCCGCTGGCCGTTGACGCAGGTGCCGTTGGTGGAGCCGAGGTCGCGCAGCACCCAGCGGCCGTTCTGCCCGGAGAGTTCGGCGTGCAGCCGGGAGACCGTCTCGTGGTTGAGGCGCAGCCCGTTCGCCGGGTCGCGGCCGATGAGCAGCGGATACGGGCCGGGCGCGGGGAGCAGCAGTTTGGGGAGCCGCTCGGTCTGCCAGGCGCGGCGCAGTCGCCCGGGGAAGGCGGAGATCCCGCCGACCGCCCGGACCAGGCCCTGGGACCAGCGGCCGCCGCCGTCCAGGTCGGAGGTGAGGGCCGCCAGCTCCTCGGGGCGGCGGGCGACGAGGGCGAGCTCCATGCGCCGCATGAAGGTGTCGTGCGACAACTTGCCCTGGGCGGCACCCTCTCTGAGCAGGCCGAGAACACGGTCGCGCTGGGCGTCCGACAGCCGCGCGGGACTCGCGTGGAACTCGAAGGAGGATGTCACGTGGACGATTGTCGGGCCGAAGGGGCCGGAGTGTCCAGACGAGACCCTGTTACCTCCCGCGCTGACCTGCGCGGCTTTCTCACGGGACGGCCGCCGGGCCCCCTTGCTAGGGTCTGCCGCTCATCCACCACGAGGAGACCGTGTGCCCCCTGCGCCATCCCGCCTGACGATCCGTCCGCTGTCCGGACCCGGCGAACTGGACCTGTTTCTCCGCCTTTCGTACGTTCTCGACCATGAGCTGGCCGACGACCTCGCCACCGGACGCCGCCTCCCGGAGTGGATGTGGGTCGCCCTGGACGGTGAACGGGTCGTCGCCAGGGCCGCCTGGTGGACGAACGCGCCGGGCGGCGAGCCGCTGGCGCTGGACTTCTTCGACCTGGACGACGCGCTGCCCGCCCCGGAGCGGGTCGAGATCGGTGTCCGGCTGCTGGAGACGGCGACCGAGGCCGTGGTTCCGGCCGGTGCGCGGCGGCCGGAGTACGGGCGGTTCGTACCGCCGGACTGGCGCGAGGACCCGGTGGCCCGGGAGGTCGTCGGGGCCCGGATCGCGGCGGCGGAGGCGACCGGGGCGCGGATGCTGGTGGAGCGGCTGCGGCTGGAGTGGCGGGCCGGTACGCCGGTGCCGGAGGACTCCGGGCGGCTGGTGTTCCGTCCGGTCACCGGCCGGGAGGATCTGCTGGCGCTGATGACGCCGGTGATGGAGGGCACTCTCGACGCCCATGGGCAGGAGGACCTGGCGTCCGGCCTCGACTCCCGCGCGGCGGCCGAGAAGCACTACGACGAGGAGCTGGCGGGCTGTTCGACCCCGATGGCCTGGTGGCGGATCGCCGAACTGCCCACCGGCGAGCCGGTCGGATTCGTGATTCCGGCCCGCAACAACTACCACCCGATCATCGCGTACATCGGGGTGCTGCCCGCCCGGCGGGGCCACGGGTACATCGACGATCTCCTCGCCGAGGGCACCCGGGTGCTGGCGGCCGAGGGCGTGGAGCGGATCCGGGCGGCGACCGACCTCGGCAACGTACCGATGGCGAAGTCCTTCGAGCGGCTCGGGTACGTCAACTTCGAGCGGGCGTTCAACATGGTCTGGGACGCGGAGAAGGACGAGGCGCACGGGTGAACGCGTGGTCGGCGTCGGCGGCGGACGAACCGGTGGTCATCACGGTGCTGGGCGTGCTCGTCGCGCTCCTGGTGCTTCTGGTCTTCGGCGGGCTGGCGATGGTCGTCTTCCTCAGCCCGCGCAAGCACCGTACGCCCGAGGACCGGCGGCGGGCCCGCGAGCGCAAGGCCTCCCACCGTCGGCAGGCCGCGCTCCGCAAGCGCCGCGAGGCGTTGCAGCGCCGGAGCCGCGACCGGGAGTGAGGGGCCCGGGCACGCCCGGAGGCGGGCTCCCGGATACGCTCGGGATATTCGGTGGACGGCGGGTATCGGCGTTGGCTACGGTCTGCTTCGACATCCGAGGCCCGTCGTGGAAGGAGGCGAGAGACATGCGCGGGAACAGCCGCACCACCATCCGCAGTACATCTTTCTCGCGCTCCCGTCCCGTCCGCCGGGCGGTGTCGGACCTCGTCTGACCGGGAGCGCGGCATTCCGTCCCGGAGGACACCTTCATGACCGATCTGGTCATCCGCGCGCTCACGCCGAGCGACGCCGCACTCTTCACCGCGTTCCAGGACAGCCCCTTCGTCGGCCGGGCCGCCTTCGGCCAGGCCTACTCCTCGACCACCGACGGCGGCGAGTACCGCCCCGACTGGTCGTGGGTCGCCCTGCGCGGGGACACCGTCATCGCCAGGGCCGCCTGGTGGGGCGGGCCCGGGGACACCGAGCCCGTCGTGCTCAACTGGTTCGACTTCGCGGACGGGGAGGCGGAGGCGGGCGCCGAACTCCTGCGCCGCGCCCCGTTCGACAAGGAGTACGAGCTGATCGCGCCCGCCGGATGGCGGGACGACCCGGCGGCGCGGGCCGCCGTCGAGGAGCGGGTCGCCGCCGCGACGGCGGCCGGGATGAAGCCGCTGGTCGAGCGCTACCGCTACCGCTGGACCCCCGATTGCCCGCTGCCCGAGCGGACGGGCCGGCTGACCTACCGCCCCGAGCCGGACGACGAGGTCATCCTCGATGTGCTGCGCCGGGTGCACTCGGCGACGCTGGACGCCCACGCCCGCAAGGCCATCGAGGGCCCCGGCGGTCTGGAGGCGGCGGCGCGCGAGGAGTTGGAGTTCTTCCACTGGTGCCCCTCGCCGAGGGAGTGGTGGCGGCTCGCGTACACCCCGGACGGAGAGGTGGCGGGCATCCAGGTGCCGGCGCACAACCCGTCGGGGCCCTGCGTCGGCTTCATCGGGGTCGTGCCCGAGGCGCGCGGGCACGGCTACGGCTACGACCTGCTGGTGGAGTGCACGCGCTTCCTGGTCGAGCAGGGCGCCGAGTTCGTCGCGGGGGCGACGGACCAGGGGAACGCGCCGATGGCCGCCGCGTTCGCCCGCGCCGGGTACCCCGTCACCCAGGAGTGGGTCCATCTGGCGTGAGGGCTCCGGCCTCTTCGGCCAGCCACTCCAGCCGGAGTCGCTGCTCGGCGGGGATCGTCGCGTCCTCGCCGCGCGGCCCCACGTTGAGCAGCACGTTCCCGCCGTCGGCCGCCGTGTCGCGGACCAGTGAGGTCAGCGCCTCGCGGCCGATGAAGGAGTCCGGCCCCGAGGCCCGGTTGTAGCCGAAGCTGTGGTCGACGCCCCGGGTGATCTCGTACGGGTCGGAGCCCTCGTAGCGGGCGTACTCCGGGGTGCGGAAGTCGAAGACGGGCGGTGTGCGCGGGACGAAGCCCTCGCCCTGCGCCACCGTCCGGCGGTCCCACCAGTTGTACAGCGCCTTGGCGCCCGGCAGGTTCAGGCCCCGCCAGTGCGGTGCGTAGGGCAGCAGACGGTCGTTGACGACGCCGTGCGGCACGGTGAAGCGGTAGAAGTCGACCAGCGAGCGGACCTCGGCGGCGGAGGCGGGCCAGGCGATGTCGTTCCAGAGGATGTCGGGGCGGTAGCGGCGGATCAGCTCACGCAACTGCGCGTCGGCGTACGCCGGGTAGGCGCCGCGCGGGACGGCGGAGAACATGGCGGCGGCGGTGCCGATGGGCCGGTCGTCGAAGGTCCAGTCGAGCCCGCCGGAGTAGTAGACGCCGAAGCGCAGGCCCTCGGCCCGTACGGCTTCGGCGAACTCGCCGACCACGTCCCGGGTGGTGTGCCAGCCGGTGCGGTGCGGGTTCTTCGTCTCGGAGGGCCAGAGGCAGAATCCGTCGTGGTGCTTGGTGACCAGGACCGCGTATCCGGCGCCCGCCTCGCGGAAGGAGCGGGCCCAGGCCGCCGGGTCCCAGTCGGCGAGCCCGTCCTCGAAGTCGTGGCCGAAGTCGGTGTAGGGACGGGTGCCGTAGGTGGCGCGGTGGTGGGCGGAGACCGGGGAGCCGGGGAAGCGGAGGGAGTTCTCGTACCACTCCGCGTACGAGGTCCAGCCCAGCGGAGCGCGCCGGCCCGCCGCCGGGAGTTCGGCGGCGGGGACGTAGGGCGGGGCCCAGCCGGGTACGGATGCGGGTGTCCAGTGAACGAAGATCCCCAGCCGGGCCCGGGACCACCATGAAGCGACCATGGCGGGAAGTATTGATCACTCGGGGGGTGCCGCGTAAGCCCCTTCGACCGCCGGGTTCCGCTTCTGTGTCTTCTGTGCGCGGATCAGGTCGCGGTACCAGGCGTACGAGGCCTTCGGCGTACGGGTCAGCGTCTCGTAGTCGATGTGGACGAGGCCGAACCGCTGCGAGGCGCCCTCCGTCCACTCGACGTTGTCGGTGAGCGACCAGGTGAAGTAGCCGCGTACGTCCACCCCGGCGTCCATCGCCGAGCGCAGGGCGGTGAGGTGGCTCTCCAGGTAGGCGATGCGGCGGTCGTCGGCGTGCGGTTCCTCCAGGGCGCAGCCGTTCTCGGTGATGTAGAGCGGCGGGAGGCGGTCGCCGTAGCGGGTGTGCAGCGTGGTGACGATCTCGGTGAGGCCCTCGGGGACGACGGGCCAGCCGAATCCGGTCTTCTCGTACCCCTCGATCTCCCGTATTCCGAAGGGCAGTTCGGCGGGCATCGTGAAGCCGGAGAAGGTGTCCAGGGCTTCGGGCCGGGGCGCTCCGACGAGGGTCGGGTTGTAGTAGTTGACGCCGTACCAGTCGAGCGGGGTGGAGATGACCTTCAGGTCGTCGGCGACCGGCCCCGGCATCAGGGCGGCGAGGCCCTCGTCCGGGTAGCGGCCGGTGAGGATCGGGTCGGCGAAGAGCCAGTTGGTGAGCGTGTCGTACAGCTCCGCGCCGAAGCGGTCCTCGTCGGTGTCCCCGGCCGTCCAGACCGGGGCGTGCGAGAGGGCGGCGCCGATGTTGTCCGCGCCCGCCGCGCGCAGGGCGCGGACCGCGAGGCCGTGGGCGAGGAGCTGGTGGTGGGCGGCGGGCAGGGCGTCGAAGAGCAGGGTGCGGCCCGGGGCGTGCTCGCCGAGCGCGTAGCCGAGCATGGTGACTTCGGCGGGCTCGTTGATCGTGATCCACATGGGGACGCGGTCGGCGAGGCGTTCGGCGACGATGCCCGCGTACTCGGCGAAGCGGTGGGCGGTGTCCCGGTCGAGCCAGCCGCCCGCCTCCTCCAGCGGGAGCGGGGTGTCCCAGTGGTAGAGGGTCGGGGCGGGGGTGATGCCGTGGGCGCAGAGCTCGTCGACGAGCCGGTCGTAGAAGTCGAGCCCGTCGGCGTTGACGGCTCCGCTGCCGCCGGGCACCACGCGGGGCCAGCTGACGGAGAACCGGAAGGCGTCGGCGCCGAGCCCGGCCAGCAGGGCGACGTCCTCGCGGTAGCGGGCGTGGAAGCCGGTGCCCCGGGTGGTGTCGGTGCCGTCCTTGATCCGGCCCGGCCGGGCGGCGAAGGCGTCCCAGCCGGAGGGGCCCTTGCCGTCCGCGTCCACCGCCCCCTCGGTCTGGAAGGCGGAGGCGGAGGCTCCCCAGAGGAAGCCGGGCGGGAACATCGGCAGGGTCATCGCGGCCTCCAGCAGCCGTGCGTATGAACGGAACCGGTACGTGTCGGCACAACCAGTACGTGTGCGCGAAATCCGTATGAGCGGGAACGCGCCGGGCAATGATCAGGACCAGACCTTAATCGCCGGTGGCGGGCGGCAACAGAGCCTGTCGCGTGGAGCGTGAAGCCCGGCCGCCGGCCGCGCGCGCCCCGCCCAGGGACGAGGAGTGGTGGATGCAGTTCGAGGTGTGGGCCCCCGAGGCGGACTCGGTCGTGCTGGAGGCGGCGGACGTCCGGTCCCCGATGGAGCGTGACGCGGGGCGCGAGGGGTGGTGGACGGCCGAGGCGGAGGCGTCCGACGGGGACCGGTACGGGTTCCGGGTGGACGACGGGCCGCTGCTGCCGGACCCCCGGTCGCGGCGTCAGCCGGACGGGCCCGAGGGCCCGAGCGCGGTCGTCGACCAGGAGGCGTACGCCTGGCGCGACGGGTGGGCGGGGCGGCGGCTGAACCGGGCGGTGCTGTACGAGCTGCATGTGGGGACGTACACGCCGGAGGGCACGTTCGACGCGGCGGCGGCGCGACTGGGCCATCTGGCGGAGCTGGGCGTCACCCATGTGTCGCTGATGCCCCTCTGCCCGTTCCCGGGGGTCAACGGCTGGGGCTACGAGGGCGTCTCGCTCTGGGCGGTGCACGAGCCGTACGGCGGACCGGAGGGGCTGAAGCGTTTCGTCGACACGGCGCACGGGCTGGGGCTCGGGGTGGTCCTGGACGTGGTCCACAACCACCTGGGCCCGTCCGGCAACCATCTGCCCGCCTTCGGCCCGTACTTCACCGACACCCACCACACCCCGTGGGGCGCGGCGGTCAATCTGGACGCGCCGGGCTCCGACGAGGTGCGGGCGTTCCTGCTGGGCAGCGCGCTGGCCTGGCTGCGCGACTACCGGCTGGACGGGCTGCGGCTGGACGCGGTGCACGCGCTGGCCGACACCCGGGCGCTGACCTTCCTGGAGGAGCTGGCGGCGGCGGTCGACGCGCTGGCGGTGGAGCTGGGGCGGCCGCTCGGGCTGATCGCCGAGTCCGATCTCTGCGACCCGCGCACCACCACTCCGCGCCCGGCGGGCGGCCTCGGGCTGCACGCCCAGTGGAACGACGACTTCCACCACGCCCTGCACACCGCGCTGACCGGCGAGTCGCAGGGCTACTACGCCGACTTCGCCCGGGCCCCGCTCGCCGCCCTCGCCAAGACGGTGACGTCGGCGTTCTTCCACAACGGGACGTGGTCCAGCTTCCGGGGCCGGACCCATGGCCGCCCGGTCGACGTGTCCCGTACCCCGGCGCACCGCTTCGTCGGGTACGCGCAGACGCACGACCAGATCGGCAACCGCGCGCTCGGCGACCGCCTCGCCGCCTCCCTCTCCCCCGGCCTCCAGGCGTGCGCCGCCGCGCTCGTGCTGACCGGTCCGTTCACGCCGATGCTGTTCATGGGCGAGGAGTGGGGGGCGCGCACCCCGTGGCAGTTCTTCACCGACCATACGGATCCGGAGCTGGCCGAGGCCGTACGCAACGGCAGGCGGCGGGAGTTCGGGGCGCACGGCTGGGACGAGGAGGAGATCCCCGACCCGCAGGACCCGGCGACCCGCGACCGCTCGGTCCTCGACTGGACCGAGCCGGAGCGCGAACCGCACGCGCGGCTGCTCGCCTGGTACCGCGAACTGATCGCGCTGCGGCGTACGTTGCCCGATCTGCACGACCCCGACCTGGCGTCGGTGAAGACCGCGTTCGACGAGGACGCGCGGTGGTTCGCGTACCGCAGGGGTGATCTGCGGGTCGTGGTGAACCTGGCCGGCGAACCGGCGGCGATCCCGCTCGGCCTCGGCCGCCACCGCCGGTCCGGAGGACGGGTGCTGGCGGCCTGGGAGCCGGTGGAGGCGCCGGGGGCGGACGGCGTGCTGCGTCTGCCGCCGGAGTCGTGCGTGGTGCTGGCGGACGACTGAACGCCCTCGCCCCCCTGAACTCCCTTGCAGGCGGGCCTACTCCACGACGGCCAGTTCGCGGGCGGTGGCGTTGAGCCGCCGCCCGCCGTCCTCGGTGACCGCCACGATGTCCTCGATCCGGACGCCGAAGCGGCCCGGGAGGTAGATGCCGGGCTCCACCGAGAAGCACATGCCGGGCACGAGCGGCTGCTCCTCGCCCTCGATCATGTAGGGCGGCTCGTGGGTGGTGACGCCGATGCCGTGGCCGGTGCGGTGGATGAACCGGTCGCCGTAGCCGAACTCGGTGATCACCGCGCGGGCCGCCCGGTCGATCTCCTGGCAGGCGACGCCGGGCCGGACGGCGGCGCAGCCCGCCTGCTGGGCCTCACGGACGATGTCGTGGACCCGCTGCTCCTCGGCGGTGGGCTCGCCGACATGGACCGTACGGGAGGTGTCGGAGCCGTAGCCGTGCTTCAGGCCGCCGAAGTCGAGGACCACCATGTCGCCGCGCTCGATGGTGCGTTCGCCCGCCTCGTGGTGCGGGTTGGCTCCGTTCGGGCCGGACCCGACGACGGTGAAGTCGACCTGGGAGTGCCCGAACTCCCGCAGCAGCGCGGCGAGATCGGTGGCCAGGTCGACCTCCCGGCGGCCGGAGAAGCGCACCTTGAGGATCTCCTCGTACGTGGCGTCGGCGGCGGCGCCGGCGGCCGCGAGCCGTTCCAGCTCGGCCGCGTCCTTCACCGCGCGGAGCATCGGCAGGGCCTCGGTGAGCGCGGTGTAGGAGGTGCCGGGCAACTCCCGCTGGAGGCCCAGCAGATGCATCGCCCAGGCGTTGTCGCTGACGCCGAAGCGGCCCTCGGCGTCCAGCAGCGGGGCGGTCACCGCGTACGGGTCCTTGCCGTCGGTCCAGTCCCGCAGGGTGAGGGCGGGCGCCCCGGTGGCGGCGGCCGCGTCGGGGGCCTCCAGGGTCGGGACCACCAGGACCGGGTCCTGGCCGGCCCGGAGCACCAGGAGCGTGAGGCGTTCGGTGCTCACGGGGCGGTAGCCGGTGAGGTGGACGAGGTCGGGGCCCGGCGCGACGATCACCCCGGCGAGCCCGGCCTCGGCGGCGGACTCGGCGGCCCGTGCCATCCGGGCCCGGTAGTCGTCGGCGGTGAAGGGCACGGGCGGGACGGGCTGCTGGGCGGACGGGGTCGGGCTGGACATCGGGGCCTCCTGGCGGTGCGACACGGCACACAGCATCCTGCCCGCCCGGCGGGGCGTACGCGACCGGCTTGCCGGTGTGTGTCGGACACCCCGGCCGGGCGCCGGGAACGCCCGGCGGGTCAGAGGCGCACGACCAGGTCGGCCCGGTCCCGGCCGCCCGCCACCAGCCGGGCGTTCGCTTCGTCGGAGCGGGCCACCCACTCCTCGGCGTCCGGCCGGGGCCTGCCGTGGCGCACATGACGGTCGACGAGGCGGCGCACCCGGACCTCCGGGTCGGGGTCCAGGAACCACACCTCGTCCAGCAGCCCGCGCACCGGCGCCCACGGCCCCTCGTCGAGCAGCAGGTAGTTGCCCTCGGTGACGACGAGCGGCACGTCCGGCGGTACGGGCAGCGCACCGGCGACCGGCTCCTCCAGCGACCGGTCGAAGGCGGGCGCGTAGACCGCGTGCTCCGGGTCCGGGTCGCGCAGCCGCCGCAGCAGGGCCGCGTACCCGGCCGCGTCGAAGGTGTCCGGCGCGCCCTTGCGGTCGGCGCGGCCCAGGCGGTCCAGTTCGGCGGCGGCGAGGTGGAAGCCGTCCATCGGGACGAGGGCGGCGCGTCCGTCCAGGGCCGCGACCAGCCGGTCCGCGAGAGTGGACTTGCCTGCTCCGGGCGGGCCCGCGATCCCGAGGACCCGTCGCTGTCCGGCGTCCGCGAGCGCGCGGGCCCGGTCCGTCAGTGCGGCGAGGCCGCCGTTGCTCGTCCCGTCCACGATGTCCATGCGGGGCATTGTGCGGCGGCGGGGAGCTCCGGCGTTAGTGTTACGTATAACCTCATCGCTGGAAGGACTCCCCCGCCATGTCCCACATCGCCCTGGTCACCCTGGTCGTCCGCGACTACGACGAGGCGCTCGCGTACTACCGCGACGCCCTCGGCTTCGAGCCGGTGGAGAACACCGACCGGGGCGACGGCACCCGCTGGGTGGTGGTGCGCCCGCGCGGGGCGGCCGCGGGCACGGGGCTGCTGCTGGCCCGGGCGAAGGACGAGGCGCAGAGCGCGGCCGTCGGGGCGCAGACGGGCGGCCGGGTCGGCTTCTTCCTGCACACCGAGGACTTCGCGGCCGACCACGCGCGGATGAGCGCGGCCGGGGTGCGGTTCCTGGAAGAGCCGCGGCACGAGACGTACGGCTCGGTCGCGGTCTTCGAGGACCTGTACGGCAACCGCTGGGACCTGCTCCAGCCGGCCGGCTGAGCCCGTCCGCCCGCGTCCGGGCCCGTCCGGGTCCGTCCGGCCCCCGCTCCGGCCCGGGTCAGTGCCCGCCCCGGCCCTCCAGGTAGGCCAGCACCGCGAGGACGCGGCGGTGGACGGTGCCGTCGTCCGGCTCCAGGCCGAGCTTGGCGAAGATCGAGCCGATGTGCTTGCTCACCGCTCTTTCGGAGACGGTGAGTTCGGCGGCGATGGTGCCGTTGGCCTTGCCCTGCGCCATGTGTTCCAGGACCTCGCGCTCACGGGCGGTGAGGCTCTGGAGCGGGCCCGCCGAGGACTTGCGGGTGAGGAGCTGGGAGACGACTTCCGGGTCGAGCGCGGTGCCGCCCGCCGCCACCCGGTCCAGCGCCTCCAGGAACTGTTCGACCCGGCCCACCCGGTCCTTGAGCAGATAGCCGATGCCCCGGGCGCCCTGGGCGAGCAGCTCGGCGGCGTACGTCTCCTCGACGTACTGCGAGAGGACCAGGATCGGCAGGTCCGGCAGTTCGGCGCGGGCGGCGAGCGCGGCCCGCAGGCCCTCGTCACGGAAGGTGGGCGGCAGCCGTACGTCCAGGACGGCGACGTCCGGGCGGTGTTCGAGCAGGGCGGGCAGGATCTCCGGGCCGGCCGCCGCGTCGGCCACCACCTCGTGTCCGGAGCTGGTGAGCAGCAGGATCAGGCCCTCGCGCAGGAGGGCGTTGTCCTCGGCGATCACGATCCGCACGGCAGCTCCACTTCGATGTCCGTCGGCCCCCCGGCGGGGCTGCTGACGCGGGTGGCGCCGTCCAGTGCGGCGACCCGCCGCCGGATGCCCACCAGCCCGCTGCCGGCGCGTTCGTCCGCGCCGCCGCGACCATCGTCGCCGATGGTCACCCGCAGCAGGCCGGGGGGCCGGTCGATACGGACCCGGGCGGCGGTGGCGCCGCTGTGCTTGCTGATGTTGGTGAGCGCCTCGGCCACCACGAAGTAGGCGGCGGCCTCGATCGCGGCGGGCAGCCGCCGGCCGTCCTCCACCGCGTCCAGGTCCGCCGTGACGGGTACGGCGACGTCGGCGGCCAACGCCCGTACCGCACCGGCCAGTCCACGGTCGGTCAGGACCGGCGGGTGGATGCCGCGCACCACGTGCCGCAGCTCGGCGAGCGCGGCGTCCGCCCCGTCCTGCGCCTCGTCCAGGCGGGCCCGCGCGGCGGCCGGGTCGCGGTCGAGGAGCTGTTTGGCGAGCCCGATCCGCATCGACAGGGCGACGATCCTGGCCTGGGCGCCGTCGTGCAGATCGCGTTCGATGCGCCGCAGTTCGGCCCCGTGCGCGGCGACCGCACCGGCCCGGCTCTCGGTGAGGTGGGCGATGCGTTCGGTGAGTTCGGCGGCGGGCGGCGGGGCGAGCAGGGCCAGCGTCCAGCCCGCCGAGAGGTCGGCCAGCACCGGATGCCAGCGCAGTGCCCAGCCCGGCCGGTCGGGCGGCTCGGTGCCGTACTCGTCGGCCCGCCGCCGGTCCACCAGGCCCACGACGGGCAGGACGATCCCGTCCACCAGCAGGGCGACGGGCCACAGGACCATCGCGAGATAGCCGAGCCCCATCCCGAAGAGCGTCTGCACGGGCAGCCAGAGCGCGAGCCGCCAGGTGGTCCGGTCGGTGAGCGTCCACCGGACCCGTTCGGACAACTCGCCGCCGGGCGGCGGCGGGTAGGAGGCCGGCCGGTGTCCGGGCCCGAGCCGGGCCGCCGCCCGGCGGCTCTCCGCCCCGGCCGCCCGGCGCAGCAGCGTGGCGGCCTCCGGCAGGGCGGGCAGCCCGATGATCGCGACGGCGAACAGGAGGGCCGCCACCACCAGGAACGCGCCGAGGTAGGTCAGCATCGCGATCCCGATGCCGAGGAAGAGATAGCGCGAGGCGTCCCAGGAACGCCGGACGGCGAGCGTGAGAGGGGCGGACGGGGAGCTGCTCATGGCAGCCCACGGTACGGGGGCGGGCCCACCGCCGGAGGGGGGCGGGCCCCCGGCCGGGGGTGCAGCTGGCTCCACCCCCGGTCCGGTAGTGCGCACCCTCGCCCGGACGCGCCCCGGCTCATAGCGTTCTAGCAGGTCAAACGGTATGTGGACGGTACAGGGACGGTGGAGGCGAACAGTGCGCACGACGATGGTGGAGCAGGCGGCCGCGCTCGGTCTTGAGGAGGTGAGCCGGAGCTACGGGCGGCGCGGGGGCAGCCGGTGGACGACGGCGCTCGACGCGGTCAGCTGTACGGTCCCGGCCGGGAGTTTCACCGCCGTGGTCGGCCCCTCGGGTTCGGGCAAGAGCACCTTCCTCCAGGTCGCGGCGGGCCTGGACCGGCCGACCTCGGGGACGGTACGGATCGCCGGCATCGATCTCGGGTCGCTCTCGGAGGCGGCGCTGACCCGGCTGCGCCGGGACCGGATCGGGTTCGTCTTCCAGTCGCACGCGCTCAATCTGGTGCCGTCGCTGTCCATCGAGGAGAACGTGGTGCTGCCGCTGGTGCTGGGCGGTGCGGACCCGGGCGGGCCCGAGGTCCTGGCGCGGGGGCGGGAGTTGCTGGCCCGGGTGGGTCTGGCGGGGCGCGGCGGCGACGGGCCGTCGACGCTGTCGGGCGGTCAGCAGCAGCGGGTCGCGGTGGCCCGGGCGCTGGTGACGGAGCCCGAGGTGATCTTCGCGGACGAGCCGACCGCCTCGCTCGATCCGGAGTCCGCGGCGCTGGTGCTGGCCCTGCTGCGGGACGCCGTACGGATCGAGGGCCGCACGGTCGTCATGGTCACCCATGACCCGGTGGCGGCGAGCTGGGCGGACACCGTGCTGACGATGGACGGCGGCCGGCTGCGATGAAGTCGCGTGCGATGAGGTCGGCTCCGATGAAGTCCGCCGCGGTGGAGCCCGCTGGGACGCGTTCCGGTTCCTCCGCGGCACGGGAGCGTACGGGTACGGCGGCCCGGGAGGCGCGGGGCGTACGGCGGGGGTCGCGGCGGGCGTCGGCGTTCCTGGCCCGGCGGTCGCTGGCCACGCACCGGCGGGCCTGGGCGGCGGTGATCGTGGCGACGGGCGCGGCGGCCGCGCTCATCGGCGCGTTCGCGTTCGTCGTCGGCTCGCTGCTGGTGGCCGCGCCGCCGGTGCAGCGGTACGCGGGCGCCGACGCGGTGGTGGCGGCGGACCAGAAGGTGTCGTACACCGCGAAGCCCTGGGGCGGCGAACCGCAGACGGCGACGGCGTATCTGCCCGAGCGGGCCCGGCTGGACCGTTCGGTGCTGGCCGCGGTGGCCGGGGCCGACGGGGTGGCGAAGGCCGTCGCGGACGACTCCGTGCCGGTGGCCACCGGCGACGGGCGGCCCGCGGTGGGCCGCTCCTGGCCGTCCGCCGCCGCACTCACCCCGTACGGACTGGCGGAGGGGCGGGCCCCGCGGGACGCGACCGAAGTCGTCCTGGACGCCGGCCTGGCGGCCGACGGCCCCGCCCCGGGCGAGCGGATCGTGCTGCGGGCCGACGGGAGGGCCCGGACGTACACCGTCAGCGGCATCGCCCGCACCGGGCACGGCGGTGACGGTCCCCCGGCCGTGTTCTTCACCGAGCCCCGGCTGACCGCCCTGGCCGGGCACCCGGGCCGGATCGACGCGATCGGTGTCATCGCGGAGCCGGGCGTCGGGCCGAAGGCGCTGCGCGAGGCGATCGGCGCGGTGCTGCCCGAGAACGCGGGCGTCGCCGGATCCGACCGGGGCGTACGGGTGCTGACGGGGGCGGAGCGCGGGGAGGCCGAGCAGGTGGACGCGCTCGGCGGGCGCGGCGACCGGCTGGCCCTGCTCGGGTCGATCGGCGGGACCGTGCTGATGGTGGCGCTCCTCGTGATCGCCTCGACGCTGTCCCAGGCGATCCATCAGCGGTCCGGGGAGCTGGCGCTGCTGCGGGCGGTGGGGGCCTCGCCCCGGCAGCTCCGGTCCGCGATCGGCCGGGAGGCGGGCCGGGTCTCCGCGGCGGCGGCGCTGCTGGGCGGGCTCGGGGCCGTACCGCTGGGGCTGGCGATGCGTGCGCTGCTGACCACCGGGACGCTTCCGCTGCCGGTGCCGTGGTGGCTGCCGCCCGCCGCCGCGCTGGCCGGCGGGCTGCTGGTCGCGCTGCTCGCGCGGCCGGTCGCGATGCTCGCCGCCCGGTCCATCACCCGGCTGCGGCCCGCCGCCGCGCTGGGTGCGGCGACGGCGGACGAGCCGAGCGGGCCGGGACGGTTCCGCACGGTCGCGGGCGTGGTGATGGCCTTCGCCGGGGTCAGCTCGGCGGGTGTGGCGACGACGCAGAGCGGTCAGGCGGCGGGCGCCGCCGCCTCGGGCGCGGCGCTGTCGCTGGTGATCGCGGTCGCCCTGCTGGGGCCCCGGATCGCCCGGACCGCCCTGGGAGTGCTGGGCCGTCCGCTGCGCCGGGCGGGCGGGGTCTCGGGGTTCCTGGCCGAGCGGGCGGCCTCGGCGCACACCCGGCGGCTCGCCACCGCGTTCACCCCGATCGTGCTGGTGGTCGCGTTCGTCTGTGTGCAGCTCGCCGCGGGGCCGACGCTGGAGCGGGCCGCCGACCGGCAGGCGTCCGCCGCGCTGCGGGCGGACCTGGTGGCGACGGGCGGTGCGGCGGGCCTGCCCGCCGGGGCGGCCCGGGCGGTGCGGGAGGCGCCGGGGGTCACGGCGGTGACCGGGGTGCTGCGTTCGGCGGTCGTCCTGGCGGACCGGGAGGCGGGCGAACCGGTGCTGACCCGGCTGCCCGTGCTGGGCGTGGAGGCGCGCGGCCTGTCCGGCACGCTCGACCCCCGGGTCACGGCGGGCGACCTGGACCGGCTCACGGGGCGGGACGCGGTCGCGGTCGGGGCGGACCGGGCGAAGAGCCTGGGTGTCGGCCCCGGGGACCGGGTGGCGCTGCGGCTGGGCGACGGTACGCGGGTGGAGCCCCGGGTCGTCGCGGTGTACGGACATGAGCTGGGCCTGGGCGAGTTCCTCTTCCCGCGCGAGGCGCTGGCGGGCCATGTCTCGGCGGCGCGGGACCAGGTCGTCCTGATCCGGACCGGGTCCGGGGCCGGGGCTGACGCGGTCACCGCCGTACGGAAGGCGCTGGCTCCGTACGGCGGCGGGGTGGCGGTGCGCGCCGCCACGGCCGACGACGTCAGGATCGCTCCGCCGGTCCCGGACGAGGACAACGCCATGATCGTCATCGGCGTCGGCGTGATCGGCGGCTTCGCGCTGCTGGCCGTGGTGAGCACGCTGGCGCTGATCACGATCGGCCGCCGGGGCGAGTTCCGGCTGCTGCGGGCGGTCGGCACGGGCCGCCGTCAGCTGCGGCGGATGCTGGTGCTGGAGACCGGTCTGGTGACGGTCGCCGGGCTGGTGATCGGCACGGCGGTGGCCGCCGTCCCGCTGACCGCGTTCGCCGTCTCGGTGGCGGGCACGGCCCCGTACCTTCCGCCGGCGCACTACGGAGTGATCGCGGGGGCGGTGGCGCTCGCCGCGGCGGCGGGAACGCTGGTCCCGGGCGCGTCGGGCGGACGCTTCGTCCTGGGGCGCGGGGTGCGGTGAGGACGACGGGGCGGGGGTCACGGGTGGCAGACGGCCGCCGCCCCTGACCGCGCCCCGCTTCCTCTAACCACGCCCCGCCTCCTCTGACCACGCCCGTCGCTCCTGGCCCCGCCCCGTCGCCATTCGGCCCACAGCCGAGGCGCGGCCGGACACCGTCCGATGACCATGGGTCCATGGAGGCCAAGGAGTCCACGGGGAGCGCCGCGCCCGCCGAGCGGCATGCCGGCTGGAACGAGCTGTTCTTCGACCTCGTCGTCGTCGCCGGGGCGGGACAGCTGGCCCATCTGCTGCACGACGGCCCGCACCTGGAGGATCTCGCCCTGTACGGGGTCCTCTACCTGGCCTTCTGGACCACCTGGGCCGGATTCGCCGTCTACGGGGACATCGCGGCCTCCGCCACCCGGGTCCGAACACTGCTGATCGCGATGTTCGGCATGGCCGTGATGGCGGCCTCCGTCCACACGGTCCTGACGAGCCACGCGTTCCCCTTCGTCATCGCCTACGTCGCACTGCGCTGGCAAGCGGGCCGGGTCTGGCAGCGGGGCAGCATCGTGGTGGACTGGCCGCTGGCCCAGTTCGGGGCGGGCGCGGTGCCCTGGCTCGTCTCGCTCTTCGTGGAGACGCCGCTGCGCTACTGGCTGTGGGCCGTGGGCATCGCGCTGGACATCGTCACCCTGCTGGTCTCCACCCGCGACCGCACCCTGCGGCGGGCCGCCGACCGGGCCGCGCGCCGCCGCGACGGCCGCCCGCCGCCGGGCCCCGCGCACTCCCCCGACCCGACGCCGCCCCGGCTCGGCGAGTCCCGTATCGACGCCGCGCACATGGGCGAACGGCTCGGGCTGTACGTGATCATCGTGCTGGGCGAGGGCGTCATCCAGATCATCGACGCCGCGTCCGAGCGCGACGACTGGGACGGGCCGCTCGCGGCCACCGGGCTCGGGGCCTTCGGGCTGCTGGCCGCGATCTGCACGCTGAGCCTGCTCTACGGCACCAACGGCATCCCCCATCTGCGCAAGGGAACGCTCGCGCCGAGGCTGGCGATGCTGCTGCACGCGGTGATGACCGGTTTCCTGGTCGCGCTGGCCACGGCGTTGGGTTCGGCGGTCGCGCACGTCGACGACGTGCTGCCGAAGGGCCAGCACTGGCTGCTGTGCGGGGCGATGGCGGGGTATTTCGCGGCCGGTCTGGTGGCGGCGCTGCCGCTCGCGGACCGGTCCGACCGGGTCTGGCTGCTGGGCTGGGCGCTGCCGTGCCTGGCGGTGTCGGTGGCGCTGGCCCCGCTCGGGGCGGCGCTGCCGGCCTGGGCCACGGTCTGGATCCTGGTGGCGCTGGTCTGCTGGCAGATCCTCTACGACCCGGGCCGGGCGGAAGCACCCGCGTCCGGGCGGCGGGGGCGCAGGATCAGGCGACGGGCCCGCGTCATGTGACCCGAGCACGGCCGAGCGCGGCCGAGCGCCGCCCGAGGGAGGTGCGGGGTGGTGGTGCTCAGGCGCGGGCCAGCCCCGCTTCCCGTACGGCCACCGCCTCCATCGCGTCCAGCACCGGCCGGATCAGCGGATGGCCCTCGGCCCCCTGCCGTACGGCCGCGAAGACCCGGCGGGTGGGGGCGCTGCCCTCGACCGGGCGGACGACCACCCCGGTCAGTTCCATCCCGCGCAGCGCGGAGCGGGGCACCAGGGCCACTCCGGCGTCCGCCCCGGCCAGGGCGACCACGGCGTGGAAGTCGTCCGAAGAGTGTTCGAGGCGCGGGGCGAACCCGGCGTACTCACAGGCCAGGACCACCACGTCATGGCAGGGGTTGCCGGGATACTGGCCGATCCACTGGTCCTTCGCCAGGTCGGCGATCGCCACCTGGGCCCGGTCGGCGAGCCGGTGGTGCACCGGGAGCACCACGTCGAACGGCTCCGAGTACAGCGGGACGCGGGTGAGGCGGCGGTCGTCCTCGGCGGGCGCGCCCCGGTATTCGACGGCCACCGCCACGTCGACCTGCCGGTCCAGCACCATCGGGACGCTCGCGTCGCCCTCCGCGTCCTGGACCTTGACCCGGATGCCGGGCGCGGTGCGGGCCAGCTCGGTGAGGGCGGGGGCGAGGACGAGGCCGATGCCGGTGGCGAACGCGGCGACCGTGACCGTACCGGCGACGCCCGCGCTGTAGTCGGCCAGCTCCGCCTCGGCCCGTTCCAGTTGGGCCAGGACCACATTGGTGTGGCTGAGCAGGATCTCCCCGGCGGCGGTGAGCCGGGCGCCGCGCGCGCCGCGTTCGACGAGGCGGTGGCCGGTCTCCTGCTCCAGGGCGGCGAGCTGCTGGGAGACGGCGGAGGGCGTCAGGTACAACGCGGCGGCGGCCGCGGTCACGGTGCGGTGGTCGGCCACCGCACGGAGGATTCGCAGCCGCCGCGCATCGATCATGTGCCCATTGTCCCAGGTGGTGGGGGAACCACCGACCCGGTCAGGGGGCTACGCCTCCGCGTCCAGGGCGGCCCGCGCGTCGATGAACGCGTCCACGGCGCGGTTCACGTCGGCGGTGGAGTGCGCGGCCGAGAGCTGGACCCGGATGCGGGCCGCGCCCTGCGGGACGACGGGGTACGAGAACCCGATCACGTACACGCCGCGCTCCAGGAGCAGTTCCGCCATCCGGCCGGCCTTGCCCGCGTCGCCGATCATGACGGGGGCGATGGCGTGGTCGCCGGGCAGGATGTCGAAGCCCTCCGCGGTCATCCGGGTGCGGAACAGCTCGGTGTTGGCGGCCAGCTGCTCGCGCAGGTCGCCGGCGGACTCCAGCAGGTCGATGACCTTGAGGGAGGCGGCGGCGATGACCGGGGCGAGGGAGTTGGAGAAGAGGTACGGGCGCGAGCGCTGGCGCAGCAGGGCGACGATCTCCGCGCGGGCCGCGACGTAACCGCCGGAGGCTCCGCCGAGCGCCTTGCCGAGGGTGCCGGTGATGATGTCGACCCGGTCCATCACGCCGTGCAGTTCGGGCGTGCCGCGACCGCCGGGGCCGACGAAGCCGACGGCGTGCGAGTCGTCGACCATGACCATGGCGTCGTAGCGGTCGGCCAGGTCGCAGATCTCCTGGAGCGGGGCGACGTAGCCGTCCATGGAGAAGACGCCGTCGGTGACGATGAGGCGGCGGCGCGCCCCGGACGCCTCCTTGAGCTGGGTCTCCAGGTCGGCCATGTCGCGGTTGGCGTAGCGGTGGCGCTTGGCCTTGGAGAGCCGGATGCCGTCGATGATGGAGGCGTGGTTGAGGGCGTCGGAGATGACCGCGTCCTCCGGGCCGAGCAGCGTCTCGAAGACTCCGCCGTTGGCGTCGAAGCAGGAGGAGTAGAGGATCGTGTCCTCCTGGCCGAGGAAGGCCGAGAGCCGCTGCTCCAGCTCCTTGTGGACCTCCTGGGTGCCGCAGATGAAGCGGACCGAGGCCATTCCGTAGCCCCAGCGGTCCAGTGCCTCGTGGGCGGCGGCGATGACCTCGGGGTGGTCGGCGAGGCCGAGGTAGTTGTTGGCGCAGAAGTTGAGGACCTCGCCGGCGCGTCCGCCGGAGGTGACGGCCACGGTCGCGGACTGCGGGGTGCCGATCACGCGCTCGGGCTTGTGCAGCCCGGCGGCGCGGATCTCGTCGAGGGTGGTGCGCAGATCGTCGCGTACGGAGTCGAACATGCGGATTCCTTAAGAGATCAGGTAACGGACCAGGGGGAGGTGGTCAGACGGTCCAGTCGAGGATGACCTTGCCGCCGAGGCCGCTCGCGGCGTCGTCGAAGGCCGCCTCGAAGTCGCGGAAGCCGTACCGGCCGGTGATCACGGGGGCGAGGTCGAGGCCGCCCTCCAGCAGGACGGACATGGCGTACCAGGTCTCGTACATCTCGCGGCCGTAGATCCCCTTGATGGTGATCATCGAGGTGACGATGCGGGACCAGTCGACGGCGAACTCCTCGGCGGGCAGGCCGAGCATCGCGATCCGGCCTCCGTGCGTCATGTTCGCGACCATGTCGCGCATCGCCTCGGGGCGGCCGGACATCTCCAGGCCGATGTCGAAGCCCTCGCGCAGGCCCAGCTCGCGCTGTCCGTCCGCGATGGTGCTCTCGGCGACGTTCAGGGCGAGGCTGACGCCGACCTTGCGGGCGAGGGCGAGGCGGGCCTCGCTGACGTCGGTGATGACGACGTTGCGGGCGCCGGCGTGCTTGGCGACGGCGGCGGCCATGATGCCGATCGGGCCCGCGCCGGTGATCAGGACGTCCTCGCCGACCAGCGGGAAGGAGAGCGCGGTGTGCACGGCGTTGCCGAACGGGTCGAAGATCGCCGCGATGTCGAGGTCGACGGGGACCCGGTGCACCCACACGTTGGAGGCGGGCAGGACCACGTACTCGGCGAACGCGCCGTCCCGGCCGACGCCGAGGCCGACGGTGGAGCGGCAGAGGTGGCGGCGGCCGGCCAGACAGTTGCGGCACTTGCCGCAGACGAGGTGGCCCTCGCCGCTGACCAGGTCGCCGACCGCGATGTCGGCGACGTCGGAGCCGAGGGCCGCGACCTCGCCGACGAACTCGTGGCCGAGGACCAGCGGGGTGGTGACCGCCTGCTGGGCCCAGCCGTCATAGGCGCGGATGTGCAGGTCGGTGCCGCAGATACCGGTGCGCAGGACCTTGATCAGGACGTCGGTGGGGCCGTACTCCGGCTCCGGCACGTCCATCAGCCACAGTCCGGGTTCGGCCTTCTGCTTGACGAGTGCCTTCACGGCTGCGGCTCCCTGACGTCGGTACGCGAAGTGGATACCCCGGGCCTCGGGGCATGTCGGAGGAACCCTGCGGCCCGGGGTGGATCTTGGGTGTCACCCACCATGGTGGGGGTTCGGCGGGACGGGACGGAGCATCTCGAAAGGCTCCACGCGCCGTCCCCGGCCGTCACCGAGAAGGCTGCCGTACGGCGGGGCCCCGGGTCCATCGAGGATTTCTTAAGCGCCGCCGCAGGAGATCTTCACACCTGGCCGTGGCTTCACCGACCGCTGCCGTTCTCCGGCCTTCGTTTCCTGGCAGACGGCAGTTTGACGACAGGCCCTAGAGGTCGCCGTAGGGGCCGAGGAAGCGGGGGCGGCCCTGCTCGATCCGGTAGAGGAAGATCCCGTTCTCGTACCGCACCTGGCGGGTCGAGGCGTCGAAGGCGAGGGTCCGCGCGATCCCCCGGTGCTCGGTCCGCACGAGCCGCCCGCCGATACCGCTGCGGACCTCGCCCGAGGCGCTGGTGGTCCCGGCGGCGCGGGCGATCAGGCCGACCGCGTCGTACGCCTCGGCGGCCCAGGTGGCGGGGGGTGCGCCGAAGCGCTTGCGGTGGGCGGCGGTGAACGCCCCGGCCGCCGGGAGGGCGGCCGGGTCGGCGTACGCCTCGGCGAAGACCCAGCCTTCGGCGGCCTCGCCCGCCCCGTCGAGGAAGGCGGGCCCGAGGGCGGGTCCGACGGCGGCCCGGGTGCCGGTGAAGCCCCCGTCCGCGAGTGCGGTGGCCAGGCGGGCGGCCCGGGACGCGTCGCCGCTCCCGAGGACCACGGCGTCGGCCTTGCCGGTGACAGCCTTGCGGGCGACCGCGCCGAAGCCCGCGTTGCCCCGGGCGAGGGGGTGTTCGAGGAGGGTGACCCCGGTGAGGGCGGCCTCGCGGAAGCTGCTCCCGACCTCCCCGGCGAGCCCGGGGTCGGCGGCGTCCTCGACGAGCAGGATGCGGGTCGCGGGGCGGGTGCGGGTCAGATAGCTGATGAGGCCGGTCGGGAGCGTCCGGTCGAGCGGGCGGGTCAAGCAGAGGTGGAGGCCGGTGCCGGACTCGACGGTGCTGGAGCCCGCCGCGACGACGACGGTCGCCAGCCGCGCCGCGCCGTACCGCTGGACGAGGTCCTCGCGCAGCAGCTGCCCGGTGGGGCCGAGGACGGCGACGACCGAGGGGTCCGCCGCCAGCCGCCCGGCCACCCGGAGCGCCGCCGCCGGGTCCCCCGTGTCGTCCTCGGTGCGCAGGGCGAGCCGGAACGCCTTGTCGGTACGGGAGTTGTGGTCGGCGACGGCGAGCTGCGCGCCGCGCTGGTGGGCCAGCCCGGTGGCCCGGCCGGGTCCGCCGAGGTCGGCGTGGAGCCCGATCCTGTACGTGGCCGGCTCCCCGGACCCCGCCGAGGAACCCGCCCCCTCGTTGCGCCCGCGCAGGGCGAACCAGGTGGCGGTGGAGCCCCCGGCGAGGAGAACGGCCCCGGCCGCCCCGGCGGTGAGCAGCCGCCGCCGGGTGGGACCGCCCGCCTGCCCGGCGGTTTCGTCCCCGGCCGGGGCGAGCGTGACGGGCAACGGCTCGGGATCCGGCAGCGCGAGGGCGGCGGCGGACCGCTCGGCGATCAGGGCGGAGAGCCCGGCGGGGGCCTGCCAGGGGGTGGGGGCGGTGGCGGTACGAGGGGGCTCCCCCGGGGGCGGCGGCCTCCGCCGGGCCGGGGCGGGGGACTCGCCTGGGGCCGGGGCGGGTTCCGGGGCCGGGGCGGGGTCCGGGGCCGGGCCCGGGGCGGGGTCCGAGACCGGGGCCAGGTCCAAGGTCAGGTCCGAGGTCGGGGCCGAGACCGAGGCCAGGTCCGAGACCGGGGCCGAGGCGGGTTCCGAGACCGGGGCCGGAGCCGGGGCGGGCTCCGGGTCAGGGTCCGAGGTCAGGTCCAAGGTCGGGGCCGGGGCCAGGGCCGAGGCCGGGTCCAAGGCCGAGGCGGGGTCCGGGGCCGAGACCGGGGCCAGGTCCGAGGCGGGGTGCGGGTCCGGGACCGGGTCCGAGGCGGCCCGGAGGGACTCGCGCGGGTCCGGCGGACCCGACCCGGCCGGGTCCGGCATCGCCCGCCCGGCCGAGTCCGGGGCCGCCCCCGCGCCCCCGGACCCGCCGGGCGGAAACGCCGCTCCGTCCGTCTCCAGCGCCTCGCGGACCCGGCTCGCCGTCGGCCGGGCGGCCGGGTCCTTGGCGAGGCAGGCGGCGATCAGGGGGGCCAGGCCGGGCGGAACGCCCGTCAGGTCCGGCTCCTCGTGGATCGTGCGGAACAGGGCGCCCGCCCCGCCGCCCGCGCCGAACGGCGGCCGGCCGGTGGCCGCGTACCCGAGGACGCAGCCGAGCGAGAACACGTCGCACGGCGGCCCCAGCGGCGCGGCCGACGCCTGTTCGGGGGCCAGGTAGCCGGGCGTGCCGATCACCGCGCCGCTGGTGGTCAGTGCGGTGGCGCCCTCGTGGCGGGCGATCCCGAAGTCGATCAGGCGGGGGCCGTCGAGGGCGAGGAGGACGTTGCCGGGTTTGACGTCGCGGTGGATCAGCCCGGCCTCGTGGACCGCGACGAGGGCCGCGGCGAGCCGGCTGCCGAGCGCCCGGACGGTGGCCACGGGCAGCGCGCCGCCCGCTCCGACCACCTCGGCCAGCGAGGGCCCGGGGACGAACGCGGTCGCCAGCCACGGCTCGTGGGCCTCGGTGTCCGCGCCGAGCACCGGGACCACCCACGGGCCGGTGATCCGGGCGGCGGCCTCCGCCTCGCGCCGGAAGCGGGCCCGGAAGCCGGGGTCGGCGGCGTGCTCGGCCCGGATCACCTTGACGGCGGCGAGCGTCCCGCCCGCCGAGCGCGCCAGGTAGACCACGCCCATGCCGCCCGCGCCGAGCCGGACGAGGGTGCGGTACGGGCCGACGGTGCGCGGGTCCTCGGAGGTGAGGGGCCGCACGTCAGCTCTTCGGCTTCGGGGCGGGGCCGAGGTAGCGGATGCGGCCGTCCTCCACCCGGTACAGGTGGGCGTCCTGGCCGACGAGTTGCTGACGCTCCTCGTCGAACGCGTACGTGCGGGAGATCCCCTCGTACCGGGCGGCTACGAGCGCGGCGGTGAGCGTGGACCGGGTGGGCCCGCCGTCGCCGGAGGGCGTGGCACTCGCCGACGCCCCTTCGGTACCGGCGGTCGCTCCCTTCGTACCGGCCGTCGCCGCCTTGGAGGCGGCGTCGGCGAGGGCGGCCAGTTCCCGGGCGACCAGCCCCGCCACGTCGTACGCCTCGGCCGACCAGGCGGCGGGCGCGGCGCCGAAGCGCTTGCGGTGGGCGGCGGCGAACGTCGCGGCGGCCGGGGCGGTGGCGTCGATGAACGGTGCGACGAACTCCCAGCCGTCGGCCGCCGCGCCCGCCAGCTTCAGGAACTCCGGCCCCATGACGGTGTGCTGGGCCATGCACGGTCCGGCGAAGGACTGCTCGGCCAGGATGCGGGCGACCCGGGAGGCGCCGGTCGCGTCACCGGCGTAGAAGAGCGCGTCGCTCCGGTTGGACAGGAGGTCGGTGACGACCGGGTCGAAGACGCGCGTCCCGGCGGGCACCACCCGGGGATGGGTGGTGCCGGTCGTGAGGTCGGGCGTCATCATGTTGGCCGCGTAGCCCGCCTGGTAGGCCGCCTGACCGCCGGCCCGGTCGACCAGGATCCCCAGCCGCTCGACGTCGGGGCGGAGCAGGAGCCGGTTGACGATGGGGATGGAGAGCGAGGCGTAGGAGGGGGCGGCCTGGAAGAAGGAGCCGTTGGCCCGTTTCGGGAAGGCGATCTGGAGGGCCGACACCGTCAGGACCGGCAGCACGGCCTCGTCGTACGCGGAGAGTGCCGCCCCGGCCGCCTCGTCGCTCGTGGGCCCGATGACCGCGATGACCTCCGGGTCGCGGGCGAACTCCTCGGCGACCTGGGCGGAGCGATCGGCGGCGCCCTGGTCGTCGAGGACCTTCACGGCGAGCCGGAAGGGCCTGCTGTCGAGGGAGTTGAAGCGGTCGACGGCGAGCCGGACACCGCGTTCCTGGGCCCGTCCGGCGGCGCTCAGGGGCCCGGTGAGGTCGGCGTGCACGCCGATGATCCAGCGGCGTCCGCCGGGCGCCCCGTCCCCGCCGCCGCCACCGTCGGAGCCGCCGCTGGTGAGACGTACGGCGGCGAAGGCGCCTGCGCCGATGGCCACCGCGCCGCCCGCCGCGAACAGCAGGAACCTCCGGCGGCCGGGGGCGGGTTCGGGCGGGCCGGGCTCCTCGGTGACGGCCACGGTGGCGTCGATGTCGGGCAGGGCCAGCAGGGCGGCGGACCGGTCCGCGATGATCCGGACGACGTCCTCGGGGAGCCAGTCGGGAGTCGCCCCGGCCGGTACGTCCTCGGCGATCAGGGTGTCCAGGTCGGCGGCGGCCGGACGTTCGGCGGGGTCCTTGGCGAGGCACCGCTCCAGCAGCGCGCGCAGCCCGGGGTCGTCGATGCCGTCGAGGTCGGGTGCATCGTGGACGGTGCGGTAGAGGACGGCGTCGACCGCGCCTCTGCCGAAGGGCGGCCGGCCGGTGGCCGCGTACGCGAGGAGGCAGCCGAGCGAGAAGACGTCCCCGGCGGGCCCCGCGGTGTGCCCGGACGCCTGCTCGGGCGGGAGGAAGCCGGGGGTGCCGACGATCAGCCCGGTGGCGGTCAGGGCGGTGGCGTCGGCGGCGCGGGCTATCCCGAAGTCGATCAGCCGGGGGCCGCCCGCCGTCAGCAGGACGTTGCCCGGTTTGACGTCGCGGTGGACGAGCCCGGCGGCGTGCACGGCGGCCAGGGCGCGGGCGAGCAGCCGGCCGAGGACGGTGACGCTGCGCACGGGCAGCGGCCCGCGCCGGGCGACGACGTCGGACAGCGTCGGCCCGGGCACGAACTCCGTTGCCAGCCAGGGGCGTTCGGCCTCGGTGTCAGCTCCGGTGACGGACACGGCCCAGGGGCTGTCGACCCTGCGGGCGGCCTCGGCCTCGCGGCGGAAGCGGGTCCGGAAGTCCTCGTCGCCGGCGTGCTCGGGCAGGATCACCTTGATCGCGGCGAGCGCTCCGGCGTCGGTACGCCCGAGGTAGACGACACCCATGCCGCCCGCCCCGAGGCGGCCGAGGAGCCGGTGGCCGCCGATCCGGGCGGGGTCGGTGGGTCGCAGGTCATCCATCGCCCGGCCTCAGCTCTGCTTCTCGACGGCGGATTCCAGCCGGACCAGCATGGCGGCCTGCGCCTGGACCACCAGGTCGTCGATCTCCCGCTCGGTGCGCCCCTTCGCCCCCGTGCCGGTCACGGCGACGGTGAACTGCAGGGTCTGCGCCTGCTGCCAGGCGTAGTGGTGCGGCCCGCCGAGCTCCGAACTCTGGTACTGGCCGCGCTCGCTGAGCGCGTCCTCGGAGTTGGTCTGGGTGGCCTCGCCGCCGAACAGTGCCGCGGCGACCATGGAGCCGATCAGTTCGCCCTCGCGCAACTGCTGGGTGGGGCAGCGCATGGTCTCCTCGATCGACTCCGCCATCTCCCAGGCCGCGTCCTCGCGGGTGCGGTGCACGGTGACGACGGCGGCGAGGCGCACCGGCCCCTTGCCCTTCTCCGCGGGCACCTCGAACGACCGGGTGCGGGTGGCCAGGACGCTGAAGGCGGGCTTCTGCTGCTGCCAGACGCAGTCCTTGCCGAGTACGGGCCAGGTGGCCGGGTCACTCTCGTACGGGCTCCGTTTCACCACCCCGGGGCCGAAGCTGTCGGGCCCGGCGATGACGCGGTCGATGAAGTCGCGTGCCGCGGCCTTGGTCGTGGGAAGCCGGGCAGGGTCGGGTTCGAGCGGGTCCGTCGCCTCGGGGGCCGGCCCGGTCCCGGTACCACCGCCGAAGTCCGTGCTCGCACTCGCACTCGCACTCGCAGAAGCGTCGCGCTTCTCCACTTTCCCGGGGTCGCCCGCCGTCCCGGAGCAGCCGGCGAGCAGCACGGTCGTCAGGGTCAGAGCCAGGCTCAGGGGCAGCGCGAAGCGGACCCCTCTTAACGGCACGTGACAGGTCACAGCGTTTCCCCGTTCCTCCTCGACGCCGCGTCGATCATAAGTTCGCCCGGCGCGGCAGACGGGGGCTGTAGGACGACTGTTACCGCGTCGGGACCTGGGCGGCACCGTCGCGGGGCCGCCCGGCCAAGGCCGTCAGGCCGTCTCGGCGAGGAAGGCGCCGATGTGTTCGACGAGGGCGTCCGGCCGGTCCAGAGGAAGGAGCGTGTAGCTGTCGGCCACCTCCACCAGCCGCCCCCGCGGCAGGATCTCGGCGAGCCGGCGCCCGTGCTCGATCGGCATCACCCGGTCCTCGGTCGCCCAGATCACCAGCGCGGGACGGTCGAACGTACGCAACTGCTCGGTCCACCGCAGCAGTTCGGCCTTCTCGGGTACGCCGAGCACATAGGCGCGCAGGTCGCGCCGGATCTCCGGCGAGCTCTGCACCGGCCGGAACCACCGGTCCATCGTGGCGTGCGGGACGGGCCGCTTGCTCATCCACCCCCAGGTCATGGGCAACCGCCGCGCGGGCTTCAGCCGGAGCAGCGAGAAGGCGAACCTGAGCCCTCCGGGCAGTCCGGCCAAGGTGGCGAGGTTACGGCCGGGCAGCCCGGGCGGATAGTTGTCGAACGCCTCGCAGGACGTGATCACGAGCCGCCCGATCCGGTCGGCCCGGCCGTCGGCGACCAGCGCCTGAGCGCCGCCCCAGTCGTTCATGACCAAGGTGACGTCCTCCAGCCGGAGGGCTTCCAGGAACTCCGCGACCAGCCGCGCGACCCCGAGGACGGACAGATCGGCCCCGGCCTCCATGGGCCTGCGGTGTCCGCCGAGCGGCAGGGTCGGCACGATGCACCGCACCTGATCCCCGAATCCGGCGACGACCTCGTCCCACAGCGATCCGTCCATGGCCACGCCGTGCAGGAGGACCACCACGGGCCCGTCGCCACCGGTGTCGTGGTACTCGATCACGCCCGCCGAAAGCCTCACGTCGCCCATGCGGTCAACATAGTCCAGCCGACCTCGGACCAACCTCGGCCCAACCTCGGGCCGGGGCCTGACGCAGCGTAGGGATTACCTCCCCGTCCTTGATAGCGTCGCCCCCGCGGCTGCGGACTTCTCCCCCGACCCAGCCGTACGGGGTGGGCACGGGGACCGGGCGCGGCAGGACGAAGAGGGCCGACAGATGAGCCTTGCACAGGTGCACTACACCTCCGCCGCGCCGGGGGCCGAGGGATCCGAGGGAGCGGCGGGCCGGTTCACGTCGGTCGGTCCCGGCGTGTCGGGTGCGCTGCTGGCGGAGATCGAGCCCCTGGTGCGCTACGAGCTTCCCGGAGGCGTTCCCGACCGGCCGTCCGACAGTGAACTGCGCTCGCTGCCGCAGGCGTTCGGGTACGCGGTGCTGTCCGACGGCAGCCGGCTGGTGGCACGTTCGGCCCCGGTACGGGACACGGGCGGCGGCAGCGACTCGGGGCCGGGGTCAGGACCGGGGTCGAGGCAGGGCGTCCGGTTCCACGCGCACGCGGTGCACCTGCCGCCGGGGGTTCCGCTGCCGGGCGACCGGCTGCCGGTCGAGGCGTGGCGCTCGCCGCTCTGGGTGTCGACGACGCCCGCCGGGGCGATACCGGACCCGCTGACGCTGCCGCCGGGCCCGGCGGCGGTCTCCGAGGGCCTGGACGACTTCGCCGTCTCGCGCGGCCCCTGGCTGGCGGCGGTGCTGGCGGATCTGCGCCGGGCGAGCGAGGCGGAGGCCGCCGCCGGGCGACCGGTGGTGCTGGTGGAGCGGCAGTGCGCGGACGTGGCCCGGTGGCTGGGGCTGGCGTCCGTCGCCCTGCCGAGGGAGAGCGCGGAGCGGCTGACGTTCACCACGTACACCCGGCGGCCAGGGGGTTCGGCGGCGCGGGTGGTGGGGGTGCTGCCCGAGGACGCGGCGGCGGCGCGGGCGGCGGGCCTGCGGGTGCACGAGTGCGCGGGGCCGGCGCCGGTGGCCGGTGCGGACGACGACGTATGGGCGACGACGGCGGCCCGGATCTGGCGGAGCCGGTCGCCGGAGCTGTTCGGAGAGGCGCGCGAACTGCCCGGAGAGCCGTTCGCCGCAGGCCCGTTGGCGGTGACGGCGCTCTGCGCGGGGATCGCGCTCGGCCCGGACGGACGTGCGGCGGCGGCCGGTTGGGCGGCCGACCGCCCCTACGCCCTGGACGCGAAGCGCACGGGCCAGTTGGTCGAGGCCCTCACGTCTCCCGGCATCGACGACCGTACGGGCCCCGAATTCGACGCGGCCGGGCGGCTGTTCGGCGCACTGGAGGGCCGCAGCCCGGCCTCGGTCACCGCGCCGCTCGCGGCGATGCTGGTCACCGAGGCGGTACGGGGCGGCAACGGCTCGCTGGAGCTGCCGCGCCGGGACGCGTTCGCGGGCCCGGAGGGGGCGGAGGTCGCCGGGCGGCTGGGCCCGGAGATCCTGACCGAACTGGCCGACACGGCCGGATCGCGTTCGGTGGCGCGCACCGTACAACTGCTGCGGGTGGCCCGGCTGCTGGGCGTGGACGGCACGGATCTGCTGCCGGGGGTGGTGGACCGCCTGGCACCGGCGCTGCTGGCGGAGGCGGCAGCGGAGGAAACCGAAAGGGAAGGCCCTGAGAGCGCCCCCGCCCCGGCCTTCGCACCGGCCCTGCTGGAACTGCTGGACGAGCAGTTCGAGGTGCGGACGGCGCTGCTCGGCGCACTGGACCGACTCGCGCCGCAGGACCCCGGGGCGGTGGCCCGCTTCCTGGAACGGGTCACGCTGCCGTTCACGGGCACGCAGGCGCTGCCGCATCTGCGGATGTGCGCCGAGGTGCCGGGCGCGATGGCGACGCTGGGCGGTGACCGGGCGGCGGTGTGGCACCGGGTGCTGCGGGCGGCGGGCCTCTCCCCCTTCGCCGAGCCGCTGGTGCTGCGTACGGCGGTGGGCCTGGTCTGGGAGGACCGCGCCCCGACGGTGGAGGAGGCCCGCTTGCTGCTGGACGCGGCCACCTCCGACTCGCACCGCGCGGCCGGTACGTGGGCCCGGCTGGTCGACGCGGCGCTCAGCGCGTCCGCCGCCGGTACGGACGAGGCGGCCGGCCTCGCCCATGACCTGCTGCGCGGCTACCCGGCCGAGATCAGCGGCCGCGAACGGGCCGGCCTCCTCCTGCTGGACCTGGTCCGCGAGCTGCGCACGGGAGCACCGGATCCCGGCTGGGCGGAGCGGGTCCGCACCCTGTGCGCCCGGGCGGAGCCGGTCGAACCGGCGCTCCGGGAGCGGGCGTACGCGGCCCTGGTCGAACGCCTGCTGGCCCCGGACCGCCCGGGTGCCGAGCTGTACGACTTCGTCCACGGCGACGACCCCGACCTGATCGCCGCGTACGACCGCACCGCCCGGACGGAAGCCGTACGGACCCGGCTGCGCACCCAGCCCGCCTACGCGGCGGACTGCTTCACCGTCTGGACCGCCCACCCGCACGCGGGCCGCACCTGGCCCCCGGTGGCCGCCGCCCTCCTGGACGAGGTCCTGCGCCCCGCCGTCCGCGCCATGTCGGCCGAGGACGTCGCGGAGGTCGAGGCGACGGTGGGCCGCACGGGCAGCAGCGGCCGGGCCGACGCCTTCCGCGCCTGGAACCGCGTCAGCACCCTGGGCCGCCTGGGCCGCCGGATCGCGGGACGGGTGCGGCGGGGGTGAGCGGGGGCGGGGCCGGTCTCGGCCCGGCCCCGCATCCCGATCGATCACACCCGGAGCATCGGGGAGACGATTCAGGGTTGCGTTTGACTCACAACCTCGGAACTCAACTCGATCGCGCGTGCCTCTGGGATGTCAAGCGCTTCCACCACTTGCCCCGCCGCCTCCGCGAAGAAGAGTGGACCGGTCACGCTGAGGAGAAACCCGGGCGTGGGCGGATGGTAGGCCTCTCGCTGCAGAGTGAACTTCTCTCCACTGGGCAACGCGAAACCGAAGCTCAGCCATTCGGCCAGTGAGTCCACTCCGACGTCGGGCCGCCCCCAACGGCGATAGAGCGCCATGAGGTCGACCTGCACCAGCGCCAGGTAGCGGATGTCCCTCGACGATATTTCTTCGTCCGGGATTCGCCGAATGTTCGTAAAGTCTGGTTTCACCTCAAGATTCTACCCAGCTCCCGGGATGACGATCGGGATAACGATCGAGGTGACGGCCCGTCAGGCGCGGTCATGGAGCGTGACGTGGTAGCCGTCGGGGTCGGCGAAGGTGAACGTCCGACCGAAGGGGCCGTCGACGGGGGCCGAGACGATGGTGTGGCCGGCGGCGGCGAGCGCGTCGTGGATGGCCTGGACCTCCGTGGCGTGGAACCAGAGCGCCACCCCGACGCCGGGCTGCGGGACGGACGCGAGGTCCGTGCCGGGGACGAGCTCGCGCAGTGCGAACGCGATCGGCTTCGTCTCGAAGACGACGGCGTGCGGAGGCCCGGCCTGCGAGCGGACGAGGCCGAGGTACTGCTCGTAGAACGCCTGCGAGGCGTCGAGGTCGCTCGTCTGGAGCGAGAGGAAATCGGGACCGGTGGCGGGCATGGCGGTGCTCCTTCGCGTCGCACTTCGTGTCAGTTATCTGACATGCACCACTGTATGTCAGACTTCTGACATGAGTCAAAAGAGCCCCGGCGTCGACCTGGACACATCACTGGGCTACCTGCTCAAAGAGGCTTCGAGCGCTCTGCGCGCAGCCATGGAGGAGGTGCTGCGGCCACTCGGCATGACCGTGACGCACTACTCCTGCCTGGAGCTGCTCGCGCAACGGCCGGGCATGTCGAACTCCGAGCTCGCGCGCGGCGCGTTCGTGACACGGCAGACGATGAACGTGCTGCTCCAGACGCTGGAGCGGGACGGCTACGTGGTCAGGCCCGCGGAAGCGGCGGTCGGGAAGGTTCTTCCGGCGCAGCTCACGCCCCGCGGCCGGCAGAGCCTGGAGAAGGCGACCGCGGCGGTCCGTTCCGTCGAGGTCAGAATGCTGGCCGGTATGACCGAGACCGAACAGGCAACCGCGTTCCGGGTCCTGCGGAGCATGGTTCGCTCCCTGCGCGAGGGCGACCGCGACGACGGCGTCTAGCCACGACGGCGTCTAGCCGCGACGGCGTCCAGCCACGGCCGCGCCGAGGCCCCTCAGCGCGGCAGGTCCGGTTCCGACCGGACAGCCGGAGGGTGGAGGCCGCCGACTAGAATGTTCTTTCATGTCGAAGCCTGACGAGTTGCTCTCCGCTGTCGCAGCCCTGGTGGAGTCCGGGCACAGCAACCAGATGTCCCTGACCGTCGTCGCCGGGGGCGCTGTCATCACCGGCCGCCTGGCCCCGGAGTCCGTCTGGAGGCAGCGGGTCTCCGAGGTCCTGGCGGACTCGGACCGGCTGAGCGAGTTCGCCGCCGTCTTCACCTCCGCCGCACGCAAGGAGGGGCCGCCCACGCATCTGCATTTCCATGTGGCCCGGATCCTCCAGGGATCGGTGGGAATCCCGGAGACGGGCGGGATGTACCGCGTGGCCATCGAGGATGTCAGCGCCTGGACCATGGGCGACTTCAGCTACTCCGACCACTGACCCGCCCACGCCCCGCAGTCCACCGCCCTCCGTCGGCCGGACCACCAGCGCCGTCCGCTCGAACCGGCCCCGTGCCCGCCCGTCAGGCGGCCGCGGGGCCGCCGAGCAGTGCAGAGGCCTGCTGGAACGGGCTGAGCACACGCCGAGGCGCGACAAGTCCGCGCTCGGGCACGGCGGTTACGGCCGTCGCGGCGCGGCCGGTGCAGGTGAAGCCGAGTCGGCTCATGGCCCGGAGGACTTCGCTCGCGCTGAAGTCGCGGCGGTCCTGGCGGGTGATGACCTGCCCGACCTGCTTGACCGGGTAGGTGCGCCGCCCGATGATCACGGCCTCACCGCTGACCTGCTCGGGCTTGATGCCCCTCATCGACTCCAGGACGCCGCTCTTGGTGAGGTCGAAGGGGAAGCGGGCGATGACACAGCGCATGTTGCCTCACAGAGTGAAGGGCGAAGGGCGAAGGGCGAAGGGAAAGCGGCGAAGAAGCCGCGAGAAGGGCGAGGAACGGTCGCGAAGGCTAGGCGGCCGCACCGAACGACGACTGACGCCCCGTCGCACGCCGGGGGGCGGAGGCGGAGCCGCGCCGTCCGCGCGGGGCCGCACTGCGCCGACGCCGCTCGGCCACCGGCGCGGTGATCGTCACGGGGATGCCGGACGGGGCCTGGGATCCGGTGATCCGGCTGAGCGCCTCCTCGCCGGAGCGGACCTGCGTGGTCAGGGGAACGATCCCGGCGGCGGTCATCAGGCGGGTCATGTCGCGGCGCTGGCCGGGCGTGACCAGGGTGACGACGCTGCCGGACTCCCCGGCGCGTGCGGTACGGCCGCCGCGGTGGAGGTAGTCCTTGTGGTCGGTCGGCGGGTCGACGTTGACGACGAGGTCGAGGTGGTCGACGTGGATGCCGCGCGCCGCGACGTTCGTGGCGACGAGGACGGTGACGTGCCCGGTCTTGAACTGGGCAAGGGTACGAGTCCGTTGCGGCTGGGACTTCCCGCCGTGCAGAGCGGCTGCCCGTACGCCGCTGTGCAGCAGGTGATCGGTGAGCTTGTCCACCGCGTGCTTGGTGTCCAGAAACATGATCACCCGGCCCTCGCGCGCCGCGATCTCGGTCGTCGCCCGGTGCTTGTCGCCGCCGTGGACGTGCAGGACGTGGTGTTCCATCGTCGTGACGGCCCCCGCGGACGGGTCGACGGAGTGGACCACCGGGTCGGTGAGGTAGCGGCGGACCAGGAGGTCGACGTTACGGTCGAGGGTCGCGGAGAACAGCATGCGCTGGCCCTCGGGGCGGACCTGGTCCAGGAGCGCGGTGACCTGCGGCATGAAGCCCATGTCGGCCATCTGGTCGGCCTCGTCCAGCACGGTGATCGCGACCTGGTCCAGGGCGCAGTCGCCGCGCTCGATGAGATCCTTGAGCCGTCCCGGGGTGGCGACGACGACTTCCACGCCGCCGCGCAGCGCGCCCGCCTGCCGGCTGATGGACATGCCGCCCACCACCGTGGCCAGGCGCAGCCTCACCGAGCGGGCGTACGGGGTGAGCGCGTCGGTGACCTGCTGGGCCAGCTCACGCGTCGGTACGAGGACCAGAGCGAGCGGCTGACGGGGCTCGGCACGCTGTCCGGCGGTACGGGCCAGCAGGGCCAGGCCGAAGGCGAGGGTCTTGCCCGAGCCGGTGCGCCCGCGGCCGAGGACGTCACGGCCCGCGAGGGTGTTCGGCAGGGTCGCGCCCTGGATCGGGAACGGAACGCTCACGCCCTGCGCGGTGAGCGCGGCCAACAGCAGCGCGGGCATGTCGAGTTCGGCGAACGCCTCGACGGCGGGCAGTGCGGGGGTGAGCGTCTTCGGCGGTGCGAACTCGCCCTGGACCACGACGGGCCGCCGACCGCGGCCGACCGGACGCGGGCCGCTCGGGCCGCCGGTACGGCTGCGGTTGCGGGAGGTGCGGGAGGTGCGGTCGTTCGTACGGGTGGAGTTCACAGGAAACCTTCCTTGATACGGCACGTACCAAGGAATTCCCGCAGCGGAGAAACAGCGCGGGGAATCACAGGAACGGGCCGAAAGAAACGTGCGAGATATTCCGACGCGCAGGCGGAAGAGAGCACGAAATATCAGATACGGGATGCGGGCGAGGTCAGGCGGGAACGATGTTCTCGGCCGTCAGGCCCTTCTGGCACGACACGATGTCGAAAGTGACCTGCTGACCTTCGAGCAGTTCACGGAAGCCGTCGGCGGCTATGTTGGAGAAGTGGGCGAACACATCGTCCCCGCCGCCGTCCTGCTCGATGAAGCCGAACCCTTTGGCCGCGTTGAACCACTTCACAGTGCCGGATGCCATGTCATGTCTCCCTTGGGCAGTACGCCGGGACCGTGAGGTACGGATGCCGGGTCGCCGCGGTGATGCCCCACCCGGAGAACGATGTCCGGAGAAACCGAAGCGCCTGCACCAGCCGGAAATCGGCGGCGGCGCTCGAAGTTTGGGAAACAGCAAGACTGCAACTGGGAATGACAGTAGCACGCCGTAGTGATCCGGATGCCGAGAATAACCCCGCTCCCCCACTCGAAGCAAAAACCCTCTTCGCCCGACGAACCGAAACCTCACGCGACGGCCACAGATATTGCCCCGCCCGGGGCGCAGCGTTTCAGGTACGAGGAATCAGAAAAAGAGTTCACGCTTGCACTCCGACATTTTCCGAGAACCTCAGTACGCCATGGCCACCGTGCACGTCGGGCTGCCCGCCGAGGCGGAGGAAGAGGTCTTCACGTACGACAGGTCGGCCTGCCGGCCGGGCGCCGGCGGAGAGCGGCGCCCCACCCGCCGCCGACCGCACGCCAGGCCAGGCCAGCCGGTATCGCGGAGAACCCGTCAGTGCAGCAGGTCCAGCTCCGCCCGGACCGTCTTGCCCGGGTTGCGGTCGAAGACCGCCCAGCGGTCCGCCAGGGCCTCCACGATCAGCAGCCCGCGCCCGCCGTCGGAGCCGCCGTCCGGCACGGTGATCTCACCGGGGCCGGGCGGCCGGCGCTCGCCCCGGGTGTCGGACACCTCGATCCGCAGGAGGCCGGGCGCGGCCGGATCGCCGGGCATGTACGACAGCCGCAGTTCGAAGTTGCGACCGGGCACCCGGCCATGGGTCGCCGCGTTGGCCGTCAGCTCACCGATGATCAGGGCCGCCGACTCCGACGCGTCACTGAGATACGGGATGCCCCAGGTGTGCAGCTTGTGGAGGCCGACGCGGCGGGCGAGCCGGGCGCCGCGTGGATCCGCGCGGTATTGACGGTTGAACACACGTACGGTTACGGGGGGTTGGGTCTTCGTAGACGCTTCCATGCCCCCAGATTCCGGGCCCCGGCCCCGCTCCACCAGGTCAGCAACCCGTACGCTCAGTCAGCGTACGGGTGCGAAGGGTAGACGGTACGGGTCACGTTCCGTGAGCATGGACGGGTCGCGGACCAGGACAGGCGCACGGGGAGGTGGCCGTACATGACGCACGGCACGGATGGCATCGACAGCACGACGTACGGGACCTTCGGCAACGGCGGCACGGGCCGCACCGAACCCGAACCGCACTACAACCTCAAGATGTTCGGGGAGATCGTCAAGACCTTCCGCAAACGGGCCCGGATGACCCAGGAACAGTTCGCGCCGCTCGTCGGGTACTCCCTGGAGACCATCGCCTCCATCGAACAGGGCCGCCGCCTCCCGCCTCCGGACTTCGCGGAACGCGCGGACAGTCTCCTCGACGCATTCGGGGTGATCCTGGCGGCGGCGAAGCATCTGACGCGGCGGAAGGGGCTGGCGAGTTGGTTCCGGCAGTGGGCGCTGCTGGAGTTGGGCGCGCTGAGTCTGTACACGTACGAGTGCCGGTTGATTCCGGGGCTGTTGCAGACGCCTGCGTACGCGCGCACGCTGTTCACCGACCAGTTGCCGCCGCTCGGCGACGAACAGATCGAGGCGCAGCTCGCGGCTCGGCTGGAACGTCAGGAGCTCCTGCGGAACCGGCCCAACACCGCGTTCACCTTCATCCTCGAAGAGCACCTGTTCCTAAGGGAATTGGGCGGCGAGGAGGTCACCAGGGAGTTGATCGACCACGTCCTCGACCTGTCCGAGCTGCGCAATGTGGACATCCAGATCATGCCACTGGTACGGCATCACCACGCGGGACTGGACGGGCCGATGCAGCTGCTGGAGACCCCGGACCACCAGTGGCTGGGCTACTTGGAGGGACAGGAGCACGGACAGTTCATCTCCGACCCCAAGGTGATCAGCGCACTCCAGATGCGGTGTGCCAGTATGCGTTCACAGGCTCTCTCGTTGGACGATTCCAAGGGCCTGATGCGGCGTATGCGAGGAGCGAGATGAGCACCACAGACCTGGCCTGGTTCAAGAGCAGCTACAGCGGCGGCTCCGGCGACTCCTGCGTGGAGGTCGCGCTGGAGTGGCACAAGTCGAGCTACAGCAGCGGCTCCGGCGACTCCTGCGTCGAGGTCGCCGCATGCCCCTCCACCATCCACGTACGCGACTCCAAGATCGAGGAGAGCCCGCAGCTCGCGCTCACCCCGACCGCCTGGACGCACTTCCTCGCGTACGCCGCCCAGGGCTGACGAGCTTCCTGTCTCTCCGTCAGCCGCCCTGCTGCGCCCGGGCGGCTGACCGCATCGGCTCCGCGCGCAGCCGGGTCGCGTACCAGGTCGGGGCAAAGCAGATGTAGACGTACATCACGACGGCGCTCGCCGTGGGGTCGATGGCGTAGGCCGGGTTGTCCGCGACATGCGGCAGCAGCAGGGCGACGATGTAGGGAATGCCGGCCAGTGGGGCTGCATGTCGATCGTCGTGCTCGCGTTGCTGGCGGCCGGGATCTGGGTCGGGCTGCTGGGCAGGGACATGATCCTCGACACGCCGCCGGCGCTCTGCGGCAGCCAGGTCATCGAGGAGGGCGAGACGTGTGAGCGCTACTCCCGGTCCACGGGCGGCACGACCGACTCGTTCGGCGCCGATGAGGCCGCCGACCGGCAGGACTCGGCCAAGGATTTCTTCGGCTGGATCGTCGTCGCCATCGGAGGCGCCATCGGCCTGGCCGGAGTGGGAATCGCGGTACTGGCGGTCAAGTACCGGAAGGACGAACGGCCGGAGGGTGGGGCGGCAACGGGTTCCGCGTAGCGGCCGCCGGTCCCCGCGCGAACGTGCCTGCCCGGGTCATGCCTCCTGACCGTCCGTCACGGGCAGGCACTCGGCGAGCAGGTCGACGACATCGCGCCAGGCGCGCCGCGCGTGTTGTGGGTGGTAGCCGACGCCGGGGACCGTGGGGTGGTCGACCGGCGGGTGGTGGAAGGCGTGCAGGGCTCCGCCGTAGACCGTGAGACGCCAGTCGACGCCCGCGCCCTGCATCTCGGCGGTGAAAGCGGTCCGCTGCTCGGGCGGCATGATCGGGTCCTCCGAGCCGACCCCGGCCCACACCGGGCAGCGGATGCGCGCCGCCTCGCCCGGGCGGCCCGTGGTGGTCGCGTTGACCGTCCCGATCGCGCGCAGGCCGACACCGTCGCGGCCGAGCTCCAGCCCGATCGCGCCCCCGGTGCCGTAGCCGATGGCGGCGATCCGGTCGGGGTCGGTCCGCGGTTCGGCGCGCAACACGTCGAGCGCCGCATGGCCGATGCCCCGCATCCGGTCGGGGTCGGCGAGCAGCGGCAGGCAACGGGCCAGCATCTCCTCGGGATCGCCCAGATAGCGCCCGCCGTGAAGGTCGAAGGCCAGCGCCACATAGCCCCGTTCGGCGAGCGCATCGGCCCGGCGGCGCTCGACGTCGCTGAGCCCCATGCCCTCCGGCCCGATCAGCACCGCGGGCCGGCGGTCGGCACCGGCCGGGAGCGCGAGGTGCCCGACCATCGTCAGACCGTCGGCCGGGTACTCGACCGTACGCGTCGTCACGGTCGTCACCGCCGTCACCGCCGTCACCTCGCCACCGTCGTCGTCATCGCCGTCGTCGTCATGAGACGGGACTTTAGTGACCGTCGAGCCCGGTCCGGCCGGTGTTCTGCCGACGGCAGAGCAGCGAGGCTAACCGCCTGTCCGGGTGTCGAGGCCGCCCCTGATCAGGTCGGTCAGTGCGGTGACCGTGTCGTCGGCGGACACCCGCCCTCGGTTCAGCTCGGCGGCCATCGCCTCCGCCGCGCCGAGCACTCCGGCGCACCGCAGCCGGAGGGCTTCGGGGGTGTGGCCGGAGTACGGCAGCAGCGCCGCGGCCATCAGCTCCGTATAGCCGTCGAGCATCTCGCGCTGGACCGCCTCCATCTCCGGATTTCCTTTCAACGCGGCTGATACGGCGTTGAGTTCCGGCATGTCCGTGGCGCAGGCGAAGTACGCGGCGCTGATGACGCGGGCGGCCTCGTCGGCGGTGGGCGCGGCCTCCTCCAGCGCCTGGACGATCGCGGCGCGGTGACGTTCGTCGAGGCGTCGGTAGAGCGCGAGCAGCAGGCCGGGGCGCGTGCCGAAATGGTCGTACACGATCGGCCTGCTCACCCCGGCGGCCTCCGCGAGGGTGACCAGCGTCAGGCCGTCGGTGCCGTGGAGCCGCACGATCGTCACGGCGGTGTCGAGCAGCTGCTCCCGCCGGGCCTGCTTGGGCAGACGGGTCGAGGTGGTGGCCATGGTCCTCCGTTGTGTCGCCCTCCAGGCTATGTTACAAAACGTAGGCTACAAAATGTAGCTTCATGGATGCGAGGGTTCACGGTGGAACGGTCGAAACCAGTACTGATCTTGGGTGGTTCGGGGCAGGCGGGCTCGGACACCGCCGCTCTGCTGCGCCGGTGGCACCCGGAACTGCCTCTGACGATCGCGGGTCGCGACATCGACCGCGCGCGGCGGGTGGCCGACGACCTCGGCGGCGCGACAGCCGTGACCGTTGATCTGCGGCGCGGCGATCTCGGCTTACCGGCCGGGCACAGCTACGCGGCGGTGGTCGCCGCGCTGTGGGACGACCGCCTGAACGGGCTGCGCTACGCGCAGGACCACGGATTGCCCTACCTCAGCATCTCCAGCAGCCTGGTGGACATCGCCCCGGAAGCCCTCGCCGCCGCACAGCGCGGAAACACCTCGCCGGTCCTGGTGGCCGGCCACTTCTGCGCCGGTGCCGTCGTGCTCGCGACGCTGGCCTCGGCCCGGGAGTTCCACCGGGTCGATACCGTCCGGATCGGCGCCGTACTGGACGAGTCGGACACCGGCGGGCCCGCAGGGCAAGCGGATCTGGAGCGGTGGGCGGTCGCCACCACGGCGGGGACGGTACGCCGGGACGGGGTCTTCACCTGGGTCGACGGTCCGGACGCCGAGGCGGGTGTGTCCCGTACCGACGGCGTCGTCCTGCCCGGCCGGAGCATCGCCGTCCTCGACGTACCGAGCCTCGCCCTCGCCACCGGAGCAGCGAACGTCCGCTTCGACATGGCCGTCGGCGAATCCACGGCTCGCCGTCGCGGCGACGCCGCCTCCAGCGAGATCCGGATCGACCTCGAAGGAGTGGATCCGACCGGTGCACCGCTCAGCAGCAGCCGCTACCTCGTCCACCCGGCAGGACAACGTCCCCTGACCGCACTCGGTATCGCCCTCGGTGTCGAGCGGCAGCTCGGCCTGCGCGGCGAAGCCGTCCCACCGGGCCTCCACACGCCTGAGACCCTGGTCGACCCGGCGTACGCGGCCGAGCGCATGGCGGAGATCGGCGCCGTCTTCATCGACAACTGAGCATCAGACGGGTGGCATCAGATCGCTCTCGCTGATGGTGTACGTCAGCGAGGGGTAGACGAAGTCCGTTTCCTTGTTCTCACGGCGTCGCAGTCGGTAGAACTCGCTCTGCTGCTCGTCGTCGGCCGATGTGAGACGCGCACCCTGCGGAAGGTGCGCGTGTCCGTCGCGAAAGCGGACCAGCGTCTTCGACGTCCGGAAGGTGACGCCCAGCCAGGTGTTGTCCGCCGTCCGGTCGGGCGCGTCCAGGACGATTCTGTGCTTGAGTCGCCGATTCGACGCGACGGAGAACACGACGACGCTGTTGTGGGCGAGAGGAACCTCGAACTTCTCGCCGCCGGAATCACCGGAATCAGCGGCCGCCTCTTTCACTTCGAAGATCAGCTTCCTCGGCGGGCTCGCCTCCGGGTGCTGATAACAGGAGAAGACCGCGATGAACGAGTCGTCGGCCAGATCAAGAGCCTGGTCGGAATGGAAGCCCATGGTCGTATAGGCGTTCGTGTAGCTCTCGATGAGGGCGTTGTTGAATTCGACGGATGAAAGCTCCGCGCGTTCCCGGATCTGTTGCGCCAGCCGCTCGTGCACCGCCCGGAAGCGCTGCGCCGGGCTTCCGTACCGCGTGGTGGTGCGCACGAGCGGCACTCCACCCGCCTCGTCGACCCTGGCCAGCGTGGCGCCCCGCCGGCCCTTGCCCACGTCTTCCCATCGAACCGATTCCGACAGCTCCGCGAAAGGATTCGGCTCGATGGGCAGCGCGTACGAGCGGATCTCGTCCGAGAGGTCCGAGAGGTCAGACCCGGGGCGCATCGTAGTCTCCGGAGTTCATGCTGAAGAGGAACTTGTCGCCGTAGTCGATGAAGGACGCGGTCCTGTTCTCCTCGGCGTACAGCCTGCGCAGATCCTCCATGCCGTCCTCGGTGGGCGGCCCCAGCTTCACCAGGCCTCCGGCCTTCTTGAGGAAGGTTTCGCCGTCCTTGTGCACGGCTTCGGCGCTCGAACAGCGCACCACGTATCCCAGGCGGGTCGGCAGCAGCTCGGCGTCCAGACCCGAGGGCCGGATCTCGTGCGTGTACAGGCGGTTGGTGGACAGCGGCATGAAGAAGACGGAGCCGGGATAGAGCGTCAGCGTGAACTGCTGCGGGAGCGCGGTCTCTTCGGGCCCCTCCGCTCCCTCCGCCGACTTCTTGAGGCGGAAATGCAGTCTGGTCAGGCCGCTGGCACGCTTCACCCCGTAATCGAAGGGGTCTTCGGCCAAGGGGCGCAGCTTGTCGAGCCCGTCATAGAACGTACAGAAAGCCATGATGCCGTTGGCGGGCATGTCCTTGGTCTTGTCGGCATGGGCCGAGATCTTGGCCTTGGACTGCTTGCGCTCGGGCGTGGCAAGGGTGTTGTGGTAGACCTGCGCGAGGACGTGATTCAGCGGCGCCCGGTCCCGGAAGACGTCGGCGGCCTCACGGTTCAGCGCATCGACAATCTGCGTGTCGGTCGGGCGGAAGCTTTCGGTCGGTCCCGAGAAATTCGTGGAGCACCGGAGCAGGCGGAAATGCAGCCCGTCGCCGTTTTCCGTGACGGGCGTCAGATAGATTCCGCTGCGGTGGGCGGTTCCGGGCTTGTTGGATTCCGTCAGGGACTGGAATGCGTGCTCGGCGCTGATCCGTCCGAAGTGATCGGCGTCGCGTTCGAAGAAGCGGCGGTAGTACACGCCGACTCCGTGCACGCGGAGGGGCACCCTGCCGATGCCGACGACGGCCCACGGTGCGTCGGCGCCCCCGTCGTAACCGGTCGACAGCTCGCCGACGACGAACACCCAGTCGGCCGCGCGCAGTTGGCGGTCGCTGATGCCGGATACATCGCCGCACAGGTATACGGTCTTCCCCGCGAGGTCCGACGCACCGGAGGCAAGGTGCTCCGGAGTGATCGTGGACCCGAAGAATTCCCGGACCACGTCGTCGTCCTGCAATGCCGAAGGAGCGACCAGGACGTTGTTCGCGTCCTCGATGCGGGCTTCTGATACCTCTGTTGTATACATCGGACGTGATGCTCTCACGGGGTCTCGACGGCGAGCAACGAAGTTCTCCGTGGTCTCTAGTAACGTAAAGAGGTAATGATCTGACTCATGGGCCTCCTGGCGGGCTGCGTGAACCCCAGGAGGAACCACATGACGACCAACCGTGGACGCAAGGACGTCATCCGCGACCGGATGGCCGCCACCGGCGAGTCCTACAACGTCGCCGCCCGCAATCTCAAGGCCATGAAGGACATGGGCGCCACCCGCGAGGCCGTCCTCGTGCAGCGCTGGACGCCCGCCGACTCCTTCGACGTGCCGTGTCCGTGCGGCGGGACCTGCGAGCCGGGCGAGACCTGCGACCACTGCCACGCCCGCCACCGCCATGTGAAGCGCTACCCGGGCTCCACCACCGAGGTCGAGACCTGGGCCGATCGCTACGAGTGCACCGGCTGCTCCTCCTCGTACACCCTGACCATCCACCTGGCCGGGCGGCCCTGGGGCGTCGCGGAGACCGTCGTCCGGGGCGGGTCGGCCGAGGAGATCGTGCAGGCGACGGTCTTCCCGGGCGTGATCCACCCGCTGCTGCGGTCCGAGGCGGAGACGTCTTCGGACGGGTGATCCCCCGCCGTGAGGGTGACAGCACTGTGCCCCCGCCTCCTCCCGCGTATGCCGGGAGGGGGCGGGGGCACAGGTGTGAGCCCGGCCGGGCTCAGCTCTCGTCCGGCGCCAGGGTCAGCGAGATCGAGTTGATGCAGTAGCGCTGGTCCGTCGGGGTCGGGTAGCCCTCGCCCTCGAAGACATGGCCCAGGTGCGAGCCGCAGCGGGCGCAGCGCACCTCGGTGCGGACCATGCCGTGGCTGCGGTCCTCGATCAGCTCGACCGCGTCGGTGTCCTTCGGGTCGTAGAAGGACGGCCAGCCGCAGTGCGACTCGAACTTGGTGTCGGAGCGGAACAGCTCCGAACCGCAGGCCCGGCAGGAGTAGACGCCCGCCGTCTTGGTGTCGGTGTACTCACCCTTGAACGCGGGCTCGGTGCCGGCCTGGCGCAGCACCGCGTACTCGGCGGGGCTCAGCTCCGCCCGCCACTGCTCGTCCGGCTTCTCGACGTCGTACGACACGTCCCGCTCCTCAGCTCGACAGGTGGCCGCTCGATCCGGTCGCCACTCGGCTACCGGTCGCTCGACAGGTGGTCCAGGATGCGCGGGCCGAGGTCGGTGACATCGCCCGCTCCCATGGTGAGAACGAGATCACCGGGCTTCGCCATTCCCGCGACGGCGGCGGGCACGTCCGCCTGGTCGTGGACGGCGGCGACCTCGGCGCCCGCCGCCTTCGCCGCGTCGATGATCAGGGCGCTGGTGATGCCCGGGATCGGGTCCTCGCGGGCCGGGTAGATGTCCAGGACCACGGAGGCGTCGGCCAGCGCGAGGGCCTGGCCCATCTCGGTGCCCAGCTCCTGGGTACGGGAGAACAGGTGCGGCTGGAAGACCACCAGAATGCGGGCGTCGGCGGCCGCGCCGCGCATGGCCTCCAGGTCGGCGGTCATCTCGGTGGGGTGGTGGGCGTACGAGTCGATCACCTGTACGCCCGCCGCCTCGCCCTTGAGCTGGAGGCGGCGCTTGACCCCGGTGTACGAACCGAGGGCGGAGGCCAGATTGTGCGCCGGGATGCCGAGGGCGACCCCGGCGGCGAGCGCGGCGACCGCGTTGTGGGCGTAGTGGGCGCCGGGGACCGAGACCGTGAAGGTGAGGAACTTCCCGTTGAGGAGGACGGTGACCTCGCTGGTCAGGCCACGCGGGGTGACCTTGTGGACGCGTACGTCGGCGTCCTCGGCGGAGCCGTACGTGACGACCTTGAGGTCGGACAGGTCGCGGACCCGGCGGGTCAGCTCGACCGCGCCGGGCTGGTCGGCGGAGATGACCAGGGTGCCGCCGGGGACGATCTTGCCGACGAAGGTCTCGAAGGAGTCGTAGATCTCGTCCATCGAGGCGTAGTTCGCGTGGTGGTCCAGCTCCACGTTGAGGACGATCGCGACCTCGGGGTCGTACTTCTGGAAGCTGCGGTCGCTCTCGTCCGCCTCCGCGACGAAGATGTCCCCTTCGCCGTGCGTGGCGTTGGTGCCGGGGCCCTCCAGATCGCCGCCGATGGCGTACGAGGGGGCCAGGCTCAGCGAGGAGAGGGCGACGGCCAGCATCGACGTCGTCGTCGTCTTGCCGTGGGTGCCGGCCACCGCGATGGCGCGCAGGCCGTTCATCAGCGAGGCCAGCGCGTCGGAGCGGTGCACCACCGGGATGGCCAGCTCGTTCGCCCGGAGCAGCTCCGGGTTGTCGGCGCGGATGGCGCTGGAGACGACCACACAGGACGCGTCGTCGGCCAGGTGGCCTGCCGCGTGTCCGATGTGCACGGTCGCCCCCAGCGCCCGCAGCGATGCGGCGGTGGCGGACTCCTTGGCGTCGCTGCCCGCCACCTTCGCCCCGCGCTGCGCGAGGATCTTCGCGATGCCCGACATTCCGGCGCCGCCGATGCCGATGAAGTGCGGTCGTTCCATGGCGGCGGGAATGCCGGGTGCCATCTGTGCTCCTAGGGTCCGTGACGTGGCGGCGCGGTACCGGCTTGCCTCCGGTGGCCGCGCGGCTTCAGCCTATTCGCTGTGCGCGAAGAGCTTGAGCACCGGGACGCCCACCTTGTGCCGGGCCCGGGAGGCCCAGTCGCGGTGGAAGAACTCCTCCACGTAGTGCGGGGCCGTCAGGACGATCACCTCGTCGGCGCCCGCGTCCTCGACCACGGTCTTCAGCTTGTCGAGCGGGTGATCCTCGATCACCTGTCCGACCGCTTCGGAGCCCGCCTCGCGCAGTGCCCGTAGGGAGTATTCGAGGCCGATCTCGGCGGGTTCGCGGGCCTCGTTGCCCTCCGGCTCCTCGCCCTCGCGGACCGCTTCCTTCAGTTCCCCCATCGCCACGTCGTCGATCGCGCGCAGCAGGACATCGGCCTGGTCACCGCGCGGCTGCAACAGAACGACGAACGAGATCCGCTCCTCGCCGTGGAGAGTGGTGACGAAATCCACGTCCTCGGGAGTGAGCGGCTTCTCGATCATCAAAACGCTTGTGAACACGACAGGCGCCCTTCCGCTTCTTCGTCTCGTCGACTGCCGGCTCGACCGTCGACGGTCGTTTGCTGAAACCATCCTTCCCCGCGCTTCCACGGGGACTGCAGGGGTAAGTGTGCCCAGCCGAAGCTAAGCGGAACGGGAAATTCCGCTAACTGTCAGTCCGACGGTACCGAGTGAAGAGGAAACCGGCCTCTTCCAGCAGCGATGCCAGGAAAAAACGTTCCGGCACGGCGACCCCGGGGCCCCCGGCGATGCGCTGGGCGTCACCCGCTGTGAGCATCGGGGAGATCGTCAGGCACAGCTCGTCCAGCACACCGGCGGCCACGAACTGACCGAGCAGCCGGGGTCCGCCCTCGGTGAGCTGCCGGGTCAGCCCCCGGCCGGCCAGCTCGCGCACGGCACGGGCCGGGTCCACCCGGGTGCCGTCGCCCGCGATCACCACCTCGGCGCCCGCCTTCCGGGCCGCCGCGATCCGGTCGGCGGGGGCTCCGGCGCCGGTCACCACGAGGGTGGGGACGAGCGGCTCGGTGAAGAGCGGCAGCGAGAAGTCCAGGTCCAGGGAGCCGGTCACCACCGCGACGGCGGGCGCGGGCCCCTGCCCGGCCGCCGCGCGCCGCGCCGCGAACGCCTCCCGGGCGCGGGCCGGGCGGTACCCCTCCTGCCGTACGGTCTCGGCCCCGGCGATCACCACGTCGGCCAGGCCCCGCAGGGTGCCGAAGATCCGCATGTCGGCGGCGCAGGAGATGGGCTGCGAGCGGCCGTCGTGCTGGGCGGCCCCGTCGAGGGTGGAGACCATGTTGGCGCGCAGCCAGGGAGTCCCGGCGGCGAGGCCGGCGGGGTAGGGGTACGCCTCCGCCAGCTCGTCGAGGCTCCACTCGCGGTCGGGGGCGGCCGGGCCCGTCGTTGTCAGGTCCGTCACAGGGAACAGGCTTCGCATGGGTTGCAGTCTGGCACGGGCCTTAGGGTGGAGAGTTGTGTCGTCATCCACCGCGTTTCCGGGGCAGAGCCCCCTTTCCGAAACGGCCCCGCTGTCCCTGTGCGCCCGTGAGCCGCACGTCCCCGCAGACCGTCTGGTCGCCGAGATGGTGCCGCCGCCGCGCTTCGATTCGGTGCGCTTCGACACGTACGTACCCGACCCGAACCAGCCCAGCCAGAGCGAGGCCGTCACGGTCCTGGCGGGCTTCGCCGCCGGGCTCGGCGGGTCGCACGCGACGGGCGCCGGGCGGCGCAAGTGGTTCGGAAGCAGGAAGCCGGCCGCGCCGACCGGGCCGCGCGGGGTCTATCTGGACGGCGGCTACGGCGTCGGCAAGACCCACCTGCTGGCCTCCCTCTGGCACGCCACGCCCGCCGAGCCGTCGCTGAAGGCGTTCGGCACGTTCGTGGAGCTGACCAACCTGGTGGGCGCGCTGGGCTTCCAGCAGACCGTGCGGACCCTGAGCGGGCACCGGCTCCTGTGCATCGACGAGTTCGAGCTCGACGACCCGGGCGACACCGTGCTGGTGTCCTCGCTGCTCAGCCGGCTCGTGGAGGCCGGGGTGGCGCTCGCCGCGACCTCGAACACCCTGCCGGGCAAGCTCGGCGAGGGCCGGTTCGCCGCCGCCGACTTCCTGCGCGAGATCCAGGGCCTGTCCGCGCACTTCCGCCCGCTGCGCATCGACGGCGAGGACTACCGGCACCGGGGTCTGCCCGAGGCCCCGCCGCCGTACGACGACGAGCAGGTCACCCGGGCCGCGTACGCCACTCCCGGCGCGTCCCTCGACGACTTCCCCGGGCTGCTGGAGCACCTGGCCCGGGTCCACCCGAGCAGGTACGGCGCGCTGACCGACGACCTCGGCGCGGTCTGCCTGACCGGGGTGACGGCGGTGCCCGACCAGTCGACCGCGCTGCGCCTGGTGGTGCTGGCCGACCGGCTGTACGACCGGGAGGTGCCGGTGCTCGCCTCCGGGCTGCCGTTCGACAAGCTCTTCAGCGACGAGATGCTGAACGGCGGGTACCGGAAGAAGTACTTCCGGGCGATCTCCCGGCTGACGGCACTGGCGCGTGACGCGAAGGGGCTGGTGGCGCAGTAGGTTCGGGGGCGTAACGCAAGGGGGTACCGAGCGCACTGCGAGGCGCCCCTTGTTGTCCCGTACCACCGCGCACACCGTCCGAAGGGATCCAGCATGGCTACCACGCGTCAGGCGCACACGAACTGGGAAGGCAACCTGATCGAGGGCAAGGGGGTCGTCACCTTCGACTCCTCCGGCATCGGTGACTACCCGGTCTCCTGGCCCTCCCGCTCGGAGCAGGCGAACGGCAAGACGAGCCCCGAGGAGCTCATCGCCGCCGCGCACTCCAGCTGCTTCTCGATGGCGCTCTCCCACGGACTCGCCCAGGCCGGCACCGCGCCTGCCAAGCTGGAGACCAGGGCCGAGGTGACCTTCCAGCCCGGTACGGGCATCACCGGCATCCACCTCAGCGTCGTGGGCGATGTGCCCGGTCTCGACGAGGCCGGCTTCGTGAAGGCCGCCGAGGACGCCAAGGCGAACTGCCCGGTCAGCCAGGCGCTGACGGGCACGACGATCACGCTGTCGGCCTCGCTGGCCTGATCTTCCGCGGACGGCTGCTCCCAACGGGGCCCGTCCCAGCGGCAACACGGGGCGCGGGGGTACGCATGGTTCCCCCGCGCCTCAGTGCGTGCTACACACGTGCGGGTCACTTCACCTGTCCGCCAACAGGGAGTCACCTCATGTCAACCGCACCCCGCACCACCGCCACCCGACGTCAGGTCCTGGCAGGCAGCGGCGCAGCCGCCGCGGTCGCCTTCACGGGGGCCTTCTCCGAACTCTTCGCGGGCACGGCCGCCGCACGCGGCCACGGCGGCTACGGCCCCCTCGTCCCCGACCCGGACGGTCTGCTCGACCTGCCGAAAGGATTCCGCTACCGGGTGCTGTCCCGGGAAGGCGAACCGCTGCGCTCCGGCGAGGGGCCGGTGCCCAGCAACCACGACGGGATGACCGCCCTGCGCGGCCGCAACGGGCGGGTCCACCTCGTCCGCAACCACGAGAACCGGCACACGGCCGAGATCGGCGTACCGACCGTCGAGGGGCTGACCTACGACCCGGCGGCCAAGGGCGGCTGTACGTCGCTGGAGCTGGACGGCCGCAACAAGGTGCTCGGCGAACGCGTCGCCATCGCGGGTACGGCGGTGAACTGCGCGGGCGGGCCCACCCCCTGGCACACCTGGCTGACCTGCGAGGAGACCGAGGACAAGGCCGGAACCAACGGCTACACCAAGGACCACGGCTTCATCTTCGAGGTGGACGGCGCCGATCCGCACCGCACCGGGGCCGTCCCGCTGACCGCGATGGGCCGCTTCCAGCACGAGGCGATCGCCGTCGACCCGAAGTCCGGGATCGTGTACGAGACCGAGGACGCGTTCGAGAAGCCGTTCGGGCTCTTCTACCGCTTCCTGCCCGAGAAGCCGCTCGGCGGCACCGGTTCGCTGCGGGCGGGCGGGGCGCTGGAGGCGATGCGGGTGCCGGGCGTGCCGGACCTGTCGGCCGTCCAGGAGACCGGCGCGAGCTTCGACCGGATCGAGTGGGTTCCCGTACCGGATCCGCTGGCCGCCGGGACGGCGATCCGCTTCCAGGACTTCGGGCCGAAGGGCATCACGCACGCGCAGAAGCTGGAGGGCTGTTACTGGGGCGGCTCCTCGGTCTACTTCGTCTCCAGCTTCGCCCACCGCGACGAGGGCTCGGCGGCCGACCACTACGGGCAGGTGTGGCGGTACGAGCCGAAGAAGCGGCGGCTCACCCTGGTCGTGCTCTTCGGCCCGGACACCGACATCCAGCTGCCCGGCGAGTCCCCCGACAACATCTGTCTGGCGGCCGACGGCGGGCTGATGGTCTGTGAGGACGGCGGCGGCGCGCAGCACGTGCTCGGGGTGACGCGGCGCGGCGAGGTGTACGCGATGGCGCGCGGGCGGCAGAACATCGGGACGCCCGAGGAGCCGGAGTGGGGCGAGTTCGCGGGCGTCACGTTCTCGCCGGACGGCTCGACGATGTACGTGAACTGCTACACGCCGGGGACGACGTTCGCGGTGACGGGGCCGTGGTGCTGAGGTAGCCCGCTCCGGCGCTTCGACGGAGTGCCGGGCCCGCCGGAGCGCCGTCAGAAGATATGACCATCTTGTCGGATATTTTCCGTGAGTGATCACTGCTGCACGGAAGATGACGACACTGACGGTCCTGGGGGCGCTGACCGGCGCCGCCCTGACCGGGTGCGGGGGCGCGTCCCCCGCACCCGCTCCCCCGGCCGCTCCCACCCCCCTTTCCCAGGCCTCCTCCCCTGCCTCCGCCCCCGCCTCCGCCGCACCGGAGAAGCCGCCCACGATGGCCCCCGGTCCGGCGGGCCGCATCCCGGTCTTCGAGCGGAGACCGGCGGGCGGGGGCACGGCCGGCCGCTCGGCGGAGAAGGTCGTGGCGCTGACGTTCGACGCCGACATGACGGCCGATCAGGGCCCCCGGGCGGCCTCCGGCGAGCGTTTCGACAACCCGGAACTGATCGCGCTGCTGCGCCGGCTGAAGGTGCCCTCCACCGTCTTCATGACCGGGCGCTGGGCCGAGGAGTACCCGGCGCAGGCGAAGGCCATCGGCGCGGACCCGCTGTTCGAGGTCGCCAACCACTCCTACAGCCACCACGCCTTCAGCGCCCCCTGCTACGGCCTGCCGGTGGTCGGGAAGGCCGCGATGACCCGCGATGTGGAGCGCGCGTTCACGGCGTTCCGGAAGGCGGGCGTACGGAACGTGGTGCCGTACTTCCGCTTCCCCGGCGGCTGCTACGACGACACGGCACTGCGCGCACTGGCCCCGGCCGACGTGACGGCGGTGCAGTGGGACGTGGTCAGCGGCGACGCGTTCGCGACGGATGCGGGGGCGGTGGCCGAACAGGTGCTGGACGGGGTGCGGCCGGGGTCGCTGGTGGTGATGCACTGCACCCGCAGCGCGGCCCCGGCCACCGAGGCGGCGGTACGCCGGATCGTGCCGGAGCTGCGCGAGCGCGGCTACCGCTTCGTGAAGGTGTCGGAGCTGATGGACGACGCCGCCCGGTAGGCGCGACGGGTTCCGACGGCCGACAGCGGCACGCGCCGCGGGCCGACCGTCGTGCCAGCGGCCGAGCTGTGGGCCGGTCGTCCCGTCAGCGTCCGAGCTGGGGGCCGATCTCCGTGCGGGACGAGACTCCCAGCTTCCGCAGGGCACGTGCCACGTGGTGCTCGACCGTCCGGTGCGAGAGAACCAGCTCGCGCGCGATCTCACGGTTCGACAGACCCAGCGCGGCCAGCCGGGCCACCGCCCTCTCCCGGGGCGAGAGATGGTCGCCGTACCCCAGCGCGCCGGGTCTGCGGACGGTGACCTGGCCGTGCTCCCGCAGTCCGCGCTGACACCGCAGCACATCCCATACGGCACCGAGGTCCTGGTAGGCCGCGATCGCCTCGTGCAGCACCGTGCGCCCGCCCGCCGCGCCGGTGGCCAGCAGGTGGAGGCCCAGGGCCTCCCTCGCGTACGCGGCTTCGCAGGGGCGCTCCAGCTTCGTCCAGGCGTCCGCGGCGGCCGCGTACAGCGCGTCGGGCGTACCGCTTCCGGCCCTCGGGCCGTCCGTGGCGGTGAGCAGGGCCCGGCAGGTGAGCAGGGCGGCTCGGGCGGCCGGAGCGTCCCGGCCGGCGATGCCCTCGGCCAGCTCCGCGACCAGGCGGTGTGCCTCGCCGGGGCGGCCGTCCCGGATCAGCGCCTCGACGGCCGGGGGCGCGAGCGCCGTCGCCCACACCCACGCACCCGTACGGCGGACGTGGTGCAGCGCCCCCTCCACCGCCTGGACGGCCCGGGCGGGGCGGGCGGCCGCCAGATGGACCCGGGCGACGGCGGCCGCGGCGGAGGTCAGCACGACGCCGGTGTCCAGCGCGGTCGTCCGAACGGCCTGCTCCAGGAGGCGGCGTGCCACATCCGTCTGCCCCTTGGTGTGGAGGCGGAGCAGTCCGCAGACCAGCAGGGCCTCCGCGTGGAAGTCGGGCACGTTCCGGTACTGCTCCTCGGCGCGCCCGGCCCGCTCCAGGAGCCCCTTCCACCGGCCGCCCGTGTAGGCGGCGACGACGTCCGTGGTCTCGACGAACGCTTCGAGATACGGGGCATGGTTCGTCCGCACCGCCTGCCACGCCCGGGCCTGGAAGGCACGGGCACGCTCCGGGTGTCCCAACGAGGCGGCGGCGCCCGCGAGGTTGGCGTGCACCCTCGCCGCCGCCTCACCGGTGAGGGTGCCGGGCAGGTCGGCCACCGCCGCCCACGCCGACGGATCGCCCATCAGGGCCAGGGCGGTGGCGCGGTTGGCCAGCACCGCCGAGCGCAGGTCCTCCTCCTCGACCCGGGGCAGCAGCCGCTCCGCCTCGGCCAGCAGCCGCCGGTGCTCGCCGACCGGCCAGCCCTTGAGCGAGGGGATGGCGGTGATCGCCAGCGCCCGTGCGGCCTGCCCGGTGGAGACGCTGAGGAGATCGGGAACCGCGCGCGCTATCTCCTCCAGCGCCTCAAGACCGGAACCCGACTGGTTGCGCAGCAACAGCCCCAGGAGCAGCCGGATCTCTCCGCTCGGGCCGGGTCCGAGGGAGTGCAGGCCGAGCACCTGCCGCAGGGCGGCGGGCACCTCCGGGCCGGGGCGGGCGTTCAGCGCGACCCGGGCGAGCTTCAGCGCGATCCGGTCGCGGGCGACGGGCGAGGGGCCCCCGCGCAGGGCGTCGAGATAGTGGGCGGCGGCCGTACCCGCGTCTCCGCCCCCGGCCGCCCGGTCCGCGGCCGCCTCCAGACAGCGCGCCGCCTGCGCGCCGCGGCCCGCGCGCCGGTAGTGGCCAGCCATTTCCGCCAGCGGAAGGGGGCTCGTGTGCCGGGCCAGGGCGCGGGCCGCCCGCAGGTGCAGCACGGGCCTCTCCGGTTCGGCGACCGCCTCGTAGGCGGCCCGGCGCGCCAGGTCGTAGGGGAAGGTGTAGGAGCCGCCCGCCGCCCGGACGCACCCTTCCCGCAGTGCGGCGGCGAGCGCCCGGCGCGTCTCCGGCTCGTCCAGCCCCGCGACGGCTCCCAGCAGTTCCACGGGCGCGGGGTCGCGGAGGACGGCCGCCGCGGCGACCACCCGGCGCGCCGCCGGAGGAAGGTGACGCAGGCGCTCCACCACCACGCGGCGCACGGACGCGGGCAGGGGCGGCTCCGGCTCCTCCGCCGCCTCCGTACGCGGCTCCGTACGCGGCTCCGTGCGGGCGGGCCATCCGCGCAGCACCTCCTCGACGACGTAGGGCAGGCCGCCGGTCCAGCGGTGCAGCCGCTCGGCGAACTCCTGCGGCACCGCCGGCGCGCCGAGCAGATCGGCGGCCAGCGCCCCGGTCTCCGCCGCCGACAGCGGCGCGAGGTGCCGCTCGGCCACCGTGACATGAGCCGGTGCGCGCAACGGGAACGGGAGCCCGTCGCCGCCCTCGGCATCGGTGTGGGGAACGGTGTGGCCGCGGGCGGTGAGCACGAGCCCCAGGCGCGGCGGCGGGTCGGAGACGACCGTACGGAGAACGGCGCGCGTGGACGCGTCGGCCCACTGGAGGTCCTCCACGACCAGAACGACGTCCCCCAGTGACGCCGTCAGCGCATACAGGGCTCGCAGGACACGGTGGTGTTCGGCGGCCGGGTCCCCCAGGGGAGGCGGGGCGGGCGGGAGGCGACCGGCGAGGTCGGGCAGCAGTCCGCGAAGGGCCCCGGTCACCGTCGGCAGGTCTGCGGGGAGGGCCGCCGCCAGCGCCTCGGACGGGCCGAGGGCCTCGATGATCGGTGAGAACGGGAAGGACGGCCCGTCCGGCTCCTGGCAGCGGCCGATCAGGGTGACGGCGCCCGGTGGCGTGGCCCGTCGGAGGAGTTCCCGTACGAGCCGGCTCTTCCCCACCCCCGCCTCGCCGGTGATCACCACGACGGCGGGTCTGCGGCCGAACTCCGCGCGGACGTCGTCCAGAAGGGCGGACCGTCCGATCAGGACACCGGGGGCGGAGGGCGGCGGCTGTGCGTTCACGGCTTCCTTCCGCACCCCTGGGCGGCATCGGCATGACGGGCGGACGGGCGGACACGATGCGGGGCGGACGCGACTCGGGCAGACGTGAAGCGGGCGGACGCGAAGCAGGCCGACGCGATCCGGCCGGGCCGGGCCGCCGGACGGCCTCATGATGGCCCGTCGCGACGGCGGTGGATAGAGGGGGGACGTCCGCGGCGCATGTACGGGCGCCGCATACGTCCCCCGTCCGGCCGGACCTGCTCGGACCCGGAATCAGAACTGGAGCGACCAGGCGTTGATGTAGCCGGTGTCGTTGACCCAGTTGTCGGTGACGCGGAGCTTCCAGACGCCGTTGGCGGGCTTGCCGGAGGCGTCGACCGTGAACGTGCCCTGGACGTTGTCGGCGCTGTCGGCGGAGTTGAAGTTCTTCAGGACGGCCGTACCTCCGCCCGGGGGCAGCAGTTCGACCTTGAGGTCGCCGCGGAAGGTGTGGCGGATGTCGAGGGTGACGGACAGGTTGGCGGGGGCGTTCCCGTCGATGCCGGTCACGGTGATGGGGGACTCGACGGTGGCGTTGTCGCGGATCTGGACCTGGCCGGTGCTCTCGAACTTCCGGCCGGGGGGATCGGTGGGGTCCTCACCGCCGGCGCCGGTGAACAGCAGGCGGTTGGGCGAGCCGGGGCGGGCGTCGCTGATCTTGTCCGGGGTGGCGTCGGCGACCAGCTTGTCGCGGACCTGGGCCGGGGTGAGGGTCGGGGAGGCGGCCAGGAGGAGTGCGGCCGCGCCGGCCGTGTGCGGGGATGCCATGGAGGTGCCGCTCATGGACTGGTTGGCGCTGTCGCCCGCGTTGGACGTGGAGATGATGTTGTCGCCGGGCGCGAAGATGTCGAGGCAGGTGCCGTAGTTGGAGGCCTGGCCGTTGCTCCAGCCGGTGGCGCGGGCGTCCGAGCTGTTCGTGGCGCCGACCGTGATCGCCGCCGGTGTGGACGAGGGCGAGTACTGGCAGGAGTCGGCGTTGTTGTTCCCCGCCGCGACGACCCAGGTGATGCCGGAGGCGATGGAGTTGCTGACCGCGTCGTTGATGGACTGGGTCTTGCCGCCGCCGACGCTCATGTTCACCACGGCGGGCTTCTTGGCGTTCTTGGTGACCCAGTCGATGCCGCGGAGGACCGGGTCCCAGGTGGTACCGGACGAGCCCTGGCAGTTCAGCACGCGAACGCTGACGATCTTGGCGCCCTTGGCCACTCCGTAGGAGCTGCCCGCGACGGTCCCGGCCACGTGTGTGCCATGCCCATGACAATCCAAGGCATTGGAGTCGTTGTCGATGAAGTCGTAACCGCTGGTGGCCCGCCCACCGAAGTCGCCGTGACTCAGCCGCACCCCGGAGTCGACGACGTAGACGGTGACGCCGGAGGCGTCGCTGGGGTAGGTGAAGCTCCGGTCCAGCGGGAGGCTGCGCTGGTCGATGCGGTCCAGGCCGTACGAGGGCGGATTGGGCTGGGTGCCGGTGGCGTAGGCCGCTCCGTCCGCTTCGACCCGGGCCACCGAGGGGTCGGCGGCCAGGCGCTTCGCCTTCTCCTCGCTCATCTTCACCGAGAAGCCGCGCAGAGCGGTGGTGTAGGTGCTCCTCACCTCGCCCGCGTGGCGCTCGGACAGGGACTTCGCGACGGAGGGTATCTCCGTACGGGCCACGGAGTCCTTGAGGGTGACGATGTAGGAGCCTTCGACCGCGCCGGGGCGGTCCGCACCGACGATGCGGCCTTCGCCTCCGCCCGGCGGTACGGGCGCGGCGGTGGCTCCGGCGGTCGAGGCGGCGCCGACGAGCAGGGCGGCACCGGCGCCGAAGGCCAGCAGTCTCCGCACCGTGCGAAATGGACGATCCACAGTTTCTCCTCATGATGCGTCAGGCCCGGTCGGGCCTGGTGGGGGTGGGCCGCTCGGCACGGGGGCGCCGCGGAAGAGGCGGGGTGACCGGAGGTCAGGTCCGGCGGCCGTGGGACGACCTGCGACGAGACCCGCCGTTCGACGCCTTCGGGCCACCCAGAGTGTGCGGGGCTCGGGCAGCACCTATCAATGCGTGGCGCTACCTAAAGGAAGAGGGGGCGGCGTGCGCGCCGGCCGTTGCCGGTCGCGCCGGACCGCTGAACCGGGCTGGCGCGCTACGGCCGGCGACCCTGGGCTCGTTTCCGCGAGTCCTGAGAGACTCACCCCATGATCATCGAACGTGCGTACGCGAATGTGGCCTCGTACGACCGGTCGGAGTGGCCCTGGTCGGTGCCGTGTGTGCGTCAGCTGCTGGAGGAGGGACTGCGGATCACCGCGCCGGTGACCTTCCTCGTCGGCGAGAACGGCTCGGGAAAGTCCACCCTGGTGGAGGCCATCGCCGAGGGCTTCGGTCTGGACTCCTGGGGTGGCTCCCACGACTGGCGCTACGCCAGCCATCGGCCCAAGTCGGTGCTGGGTGAGCGGATCCGGCTCGACGCGACCGCGTACGGGCGGCGCATGATGGGCAGCTGGTCAGCCCGTAAGGGGTTCTTCCTGCGCGCCGAGACGGCGCTGGACGCCCTGGACCGGGAAGGATTCGCACCGGACTCGGTCAGTCACGGCGAGGGCTTCCTCGCCGCGTTCCGGGGCAAGTTCTTCCGGCCGGGGCTGTATGTGATGGACGAGCCGGAGGCCGCGCTGTCGTTCTCCTCCTGCCTGGAACTGCTCGGTCACATCGACCAACTGGTGAAGAACGGTGGCCAGGTCATCTGCGCCACCCACTCCCCCCTCCTCACCGCTTTTCCCGGCGCGGACATCGTGGAGATCGGCGAGCACGGCATGCGTCGCGCGGCCTGGAGCGACTTGGCTCTGGTCGATCACTGGCGCCGCTACCTCGCCGACCCGCAGTCCTACCTGCGGCACGTCCTCGACTGAACCGGTTACGGGAGCCCTCAGCCGGAACAGGCCGTGCGGCCCGCCTCCTGCCAGGCGCAGACCGGGCAGAGCGTGGCGCCCTTCGTCGACTCCGGGTACTCGGTCGGCTCGCGGCACAGCACGCACTCGGCGTACGGAGGTCCCTCGGCGGCTCCGGCGGGCGGGGCGGATGCGATCGGCCCCGGGGCCTCGCAGTACGAACCGTTCGTGTCGTGCGTGTCGTCCGTGTCCACGTCCACGAGCCTACTCATCCGCCCGGCTCATCCGCGCCGGGCGGCGAGCCGGCAGACGGCGAGCGCCACCGCCCCGGCGAGGACCGCCGCTCCGAGCAGGGGCAGGACGGGCGGCTGGAACGTCCCGGTCCGTGATCCCGTGACCAGGGCGGTGACCGCGTACCGCGCCGGGGATCCGGTGGTCACCAGCGCGAGGAGCGAGCCGAGCACGGCCGCCGCCACGGACCAGCCCCGGCGGACCGTCACCGGGCGGCTGCTGAGCGCCCCCACGACCGCGCCCAGCAGGACGCAGCACAGGGCCGCCGTCAGTCCGGCGAGCGCGGCGGACGGCCCGGAGACCGCGTGGGCGCCGTCGTCGGTGACCGGGCTGCTGACGAGCAGGACGACGGCGGTGCTCACCACGGCGAGCGCCGCCGCACAGCCCGTGGCGGTGAGCAGCGCGGCCAGGTGCACCCGCCGGGGGCCCACGGCCGCCGTGGCGACCGTCCGGGCGGCGGGCGGCTCCTGGGTGACGCAGAGGTGGACGACCCACGCGGTCACGGGCAGCAGGGCGGCGGCCGCGACGCCGAGCGAGCCCAGCACGGGCTGCCCGCCCTGCAGGCCGACGGCGAGGACGGCCGCGTACAGCAGGAGGGGCGCCAGCCAGCGCTGGGAGCGGGCGAGCAGGGCGGTCTGGTAGCGGAGGAGGGCGGTCATGGTGCTTCGGACACCCCTGCGGCTGCCTCGGGGGACGACTCGGTTGACGTGGGTGACTCGGCCGGTGCGGGGGCTTCCCCGGCCTCCGGCCGCACGGGGGCTTGTGCCGGGGCGACCTGTCGGATGTGCCACGGCGGGCGGGCCGTCAGCAGGGCTCCCAGGAGCGCGTCGGAGTACGGGGCGGGGACGGTGAGGCGTACGACATCGGAGCCCGCGCCGGGGCCGCCCGTCCCGCTCCCCCGTTCCCGGACCGGGTCGCCCGGCAGAGCCGCGGGCAGTGCCGCGCCCGGTGGGCCCTCCGCCTCGATCAGGACGCGGGGGCCGGTGGTGGCGGCCGTCGCCCGGGCAGCCCTCGCCGGGGCCGTGCGTACCCCGCCGTCGGCGGTTCGCAGGGTGAGGTCGGCCGCCCCGGCCAGGCGTCGCGGGTCGTGGTCGACGAAGACGACGGTGGCGCCGGCCGCCACGCGTTCGGCCACCGCGCGGTCCAGCTCGGCGCGGGCCGCGGTGTCCAGGCCGGTCCAGGCCTCGTCCAGGACCAGCAGGTCGGGTGCGGCCAGCAGCGCCTGGGCGACGGCGACCTTCTGGCTGGTGCCCTTGGAGAGTTCCGCCAGCGGGGTACGGGCGTGCTCCGCCGCGCCGAACCGGGTCAGCCACTCCCCCGCCCGCCGCTTCGCCTCGGCCGTCCGCAGTCCGTGGATCCGGCCGAGGTGGACGAGGTAGCCGGTGGCGGTCAGCGGCAGCGCGGCCGGGAAGCGCTCGGGGACGTATGCCGTACGGGCCGGGCGGCCGGTGATCCGTCCCTCGGCGGGGGCGTCGATCCCGGCGAGCAGCCGCAGCAGGGTCGACTTGCCGACACCGTTGGCCCCCTCGACCCGGACGAGCGCCCGCGTGGGCAGCGCGAGGTCGACCCCGCGCAGCACCCAGGCGCCGCGGAGGCCGTACCGGTGGCCCACGCCCCGGAGGTTCAGGGTCAGTTGGAGGTCTTCTCGGGCCGGGCCTCGCTGGGCCGCACGATGACGAAGCCCTCGCCCTGGAGCATCAGCTGAACCGCCTCGCCCGAGCCGCCGCGCACCATCGAGCCGACGCTCTGGGAGCGGTTGAGGCTGGTCGCGAGCTGCTGGCTCCAGCCGACGACCGCGTCCGTGTCCACGTACACCGGCTGAGCGGCCGTCACGGGAATCACGATCGGCGTGCCCTCGCACATCAGGCCGAGCTTGCCGTAGCCGGTGAAGACGCTGTTGAAGAGGCCGCCGCCGACCATTCCGGCGCCCTTCACCGTCTTGATCTCGTAGGAGAGCGTCGGGTCGAAACACAGGACGTTGCGGCCGTTGATGGTGATGGAGTCGCCCTGGTCCAGCTCCACGATGAAACAGTTCGCCGCCTCGTGCGCGAACCACGCCTCGCCCTGGCCCCGGACCGCCATCAGCGCGAGGCCCTCACCGGTGACCGCGCGCTTGAGCAGGCCGCCGATGCCCTGGCCCTTGCGCTCGAACTGGAGGTTGCCGCGGAAGGCGATCATCGAGCCCTGCCGGGCGTGCATCTCCCCGTTGACGGCGTACTTGATCGACTTGGAGTTCTGCAGGGTCATACCGGAGGCGGTGGCCGGCTGGGCCATGTGCTCGCTGGAAAAGAGATCGCTCTTCATGCGGAGCATCCTCACCCGGAGCCGGTCGTTCCGCCAAGAAGGTGAACCGACCACCTGGCAGACTGGGGCGGTGACCAGCAACGACACCCCTGTCTCCGAAAGCCCGTTCCACCACGGTCCGACCGACCGCGACCAGGCGCCGCAGTTCGTGCTGCCGCTGGTGCTCCACCTGGAGAAGACGGACCCGCCCGCCCGCACCGACGCGCTGCGGACCGCCGCCCGCGCGGTGCTGACGATCCTCTCCGACGAGCGGTCCCTCGGCGACGGCGAGTGGGCCGCGGCGATGCGGGACTGGCAGGACGCCCGGATCCGCAAGGTCGTGCGCCGGGCGCGCGGTGCGGAGTGGCGCAAGGCCGCGGCGCTGGACGGCATCACGGTGACGGGCGAGGACGGCGCGGAGGTACGGGTGTTCCCGCCGATCCCGCTGGACGGCTGGCCCAAGGAGCTGGCCAAGCTCCAGGTGTCGGGCACCGACCTGGAGGACCCCGAGCCGCCCGCCGCGCCCGATCTCTCGGGCCCGGTGCTGTGGCTGAACCCCGAGGTGGACATGTCGGCGGGCAAGACGATGGCCCAGGCCGGGCACGGGGCGCAGCTCGCCTGGTGGGAGCTGTCCGAGGCCGAGCGCAAGGCCTGGCGCGAGGCCGGGTTCCCGCTCTCCGTCGCCACCCCCGGCGCGGAGCGCTGGCGGGAGCTGACGGTGAGCGGGCTGCCGGTGGTGCGCGACGCGGGGTTCACCGAGATCGCCCCGGGCTCCTGCACGGTGATCGCCGACCACCCGGCGCTGCGCCGCTGAGCCGGGCGGGGCGGGGCGGTGGCCGCGAAGGATCGCCCGTGTCGCGGAGCCCCGAGCGGGACGCGACCACATCGCCGCCGTGCTGAACGTTTCCGGTCCCTTCTCCGTATCTCCCGGTACTGCCCTTTCGGCATTACCGCCAAGTAGCCTGCGCAGCCAGTCGATTGGCGGTTGATTGACGCCTGTTCGATCGACGCTGCCATGCCTCGGCCCCGGGAGACACCTTGTTGCGACGCATCAACGGAACGGCCCTCATCATCGCGGCGCTGGTCGCCACCATCGGCGCGCTCGCGTTCCCCGTCTGGTCCTACGCGGACCGTTCGGGCACCGGCGAGGCGAACCTCAACGCCTCCAGTGTCGCGACCCAGTGGGGACCGCTCTCCGCGACCGACCGGGACTTCCTGGTCAAGGTGCGGCTCGCCGGACTGTGGGAGCTGCCCGCCGGGCAGCAGGCGATCGAACGGGCGCCCAGCGAGGCGACGAAGGCCGCCGGGGACCACCTCGTCGTCGGGCACACCGACCTGGACCGGCGGGCCCGGGACGTGGCGGCCAAGCTCGGGGTGGAGCTGCCCAACCAGCCGACCGACCAGCAGCAGGCCTGGCTGCGGGAGCTGACGGCGGCGAGCGGCGACGACTACGAGCGGAAGTTCGCCAATATCCTGCGGGCCGCCCACGGCAAGGTCTTCGGGCTGATCGGCCAGGTCCGGCACACCACCCGCAACACCCTGATCCGGCAGCTGGCCAGCGACGCCAACCAGACGGTGCTGGACCACATCACCATGCTGGAGGCCACCGGATTCGTCGACTTCGACGCCCTGGCGCGCGAGGCGGCGGGCGGGTCGACGGCCAGCCCGTCCGGCCCGTCGATGCCCCAGGACGGGCAGGCGCCCCAGGTCCCGCTGCCGGTGACGCCGACCGGCGACCAGTCCTTCACCTCGCGGCCGGTGCCGCCCACGATGATGCCGATGCCATAACGAGACCGCCGCCACCGGAACCTCAAATCCAGCTCTGAACGTCCCCTCTGTCGGGTTCAGCACCGTTCGACGGGGTCATGACCCCTGGACAGAACGACAGAGCGAAGGCCTGGGTGAGCAGGGGGACACCATGAAGCTGGGCATCGGTATCGGCTGGCGGCCGGAGATCGCGGACGAGGTGGAGGCGCTGGCGGGGATCGACTGGGTCGAGGCCGTCGCGGAGAACCTCTGCGCCGACCATCTCCCGGACTCCCTGGTACGGCTCCGGGAGCGCGGGGTCACCGTCGTGCCGCACGGGGTGGCGCTCGGGCTCGGCGGCGCTGACCGGCCCGACCCCGGCCGCCTCGCTTCTCTCGCGGCGCGCGCCGAACTGCTGGGGACGCCGCTGGTGACCGAGCACATCGCGTTCGTACGGGCCGGGGGGCCGCTGACCGCGTCGCCGAGGCTGGAGGCGGGGCACCTGCTGCCGGTGCCGCGCACCTGGGACGCGCTGGACGTGCTGTGCGAGAACGTGCGGATCGCGCAGGACTCGCTGCCGGTGCCGCTCGCCCTGGAGAACATCGCGGCGCTGATCTCCTGGCCCGGCGAGGAGCTGACCGAGGGGCAGTTCCTGGCGGAGCTGGTCGAGCGGACCGGGGTGCGGCTGCTGATCGACGTGGCCAATCTGCACACCAACCACGTCAACCTCGGCCAGGATCCGGCGAAGGCGCTGGACGAGCTGCCGGTGGAGGCCATCGCGTACGTCCATGTGGCGGGCGGGGTCGAGAAGAACGGCGTCTGGCACGACACGCACGCCCACCCGGTGTCCGCACCCGTCCTGGAGGTGCTGGCCGAGCTGCGTTCCCGGGTCGACCCGCCGGGCGTGCTGCTGGAGCGGGACGACGCGTTCCCGCCGGGCGCGGAGCTGGCGGGCGAACTGGACGCGATCCGGGCGACGCTGCGGCGGGCGGCGACCGGTCGCGTGCCAGCCGGAGCCGGTGAACGTACGAGCACCGCCGAAGCCGGAGAGCGTACGGGCACCGCCGCCCCCGCGCCCGCCGAAGGCCGCGCCGCAGCCGACCCCGTGCCCGCCGGCACCCGTGACCGTACCGCTGTCGCGCAGACCGCGCTGCTCTCCGCGCTGGTGGCCGGAACGCCCGCCCCCGAGGGCTTCGACCACCGGCGGCTGCGGGTGCAGAGCCGGGCGCTGGCCGGCAAGCGCGCCGATGTCGTCGCCAAGGTGGCCCCCGAACTGCCCGAGATCCTCGGCGACGGCTACCGTGCCGCGTTCCTCGCGTACGCCGGCAGCCGCCCGATGTCCGGTGGGTACCGCCGCGACGCCCTGGACTTCGCGGAGCATGTGCTCATCGCGGGCGGTCCCGCCGATCCGGCGGCGCGGCGCCGGCTGACGTACTGGTGGCAGGACCGGTCGGGCGCCCGGCCGCCGGGCCGCACCACCCGTCTGGTCCGGGCGGCCCGTGCCGTCCTCGTGGGGAAGTGACCGCTGTGAACGTCTTCGCTCTGCTGGCGACCCTCGGGGTCGTCGTCTCGTCGGTGCTGCTCGTCGTCAGGGCGGTGGCCGAGCGGTCCCGCCGCCCCGGCCCGGGTCCCGGCGTCGCCCTTCACGACCTGTACGAGGTCGCGTTCCTGAACGGCGGTCCGGCCAGGGTGGTGGACACCGCTCTGACCGCCCTGCACGCGGACGGCCGGCTGGCCGTCGGGGGGCCCGGCATCGTCGCCGTACAGCGGGCGCAGGCGAACGACCCGGTGGAACGCGCGGTGTTCCAGGAGCTGGCCGCCGCCCCGAGCGGCGCGCTGCACGTCCTGCGGGAAGCGGTGATGCGCCACCCGGCCGTCCAGGAGGTCGGCGACGGGCTCGCCGCGCGCGGGCTGCTGGTGCCGCCCCACCGGATCCGGCCGCTGCGGCGCTGGGGGCTGATCCAGGGGGTGGCGTGCCTCGTCGCGCTGCCGTTGAGCCTGGTGGTCACGTTCGTCCAGCTCGCCATGGTCGACACCATGGACTTCCCGGTCCCGTTCATCATGAAGATCCTGCCCGCGATCGTGATCGGCGCGTTCAGCGGTCTGATCGTCGCGGGCGCCTCCGCGAGCCGCATCACGAAGTCGGGGCAGCACGCCGCCCTGGCGTTCCGGACCGCCTACGCCCATGTGGTGACCCCCGCCCACCTCGTGGCCACGCTGGGGCTCCGCGCGCTGCCGGACCCGGTGTTCCAGGCCCAGCTGGTGGCCGCGGCACGGCTGAGCGCTCCGCGCCGGCGGTCCTCGTCGTCCGTCGCCGGGTCCACGGCTGCGGGCGTCACCGCCGTCGGCGTCGCGACGGTCTGGTGCGCCGCGTCCGGCCCCGGCGGCTCCAGCTGCGGCGGGTCGACCGGGGGCGGCTCCGGATCGAGCTGCGGCGGCGGGTCCGGGTGCTCCTCGGGGTCCGGATGTTCCTCCGGGTCCGGATGCGGAGGCAGCAGCGGGTCGAGCTGCGGCAGCTCGGGCGGCTCCAGCTGCGGGGGCGGTGGCGGGGGCTCCAGCTGCGGCGGCGGGTCCTGAACAGCCCCTGAACCGAACAGCTTCTGAACCGCTCCCGACCCGAACAGCACCTGATCCGGGCGAACCGAGGCCAACCGTACGGTTGTTGACCGACCATCAGGGTGGTTCCCGGTGACATTCCGGGGCGGTGCTGGACATCGGCGCCCGTCCGCCCGACCATCCCTCTCCGCATCCGCAGAGAGGCCCCGCGCGTGAGAACAGCTGCGCTGTACACATCGATCGGCTCCCTGGTCCTGTCCGCCCTGGCCGCCGCTCCCGCGAACGCCTGGGAGGCGCCGGGCTCCGCCGAGGCCCGGGGCACCGCGATCGCCGCCGCCCGGGCCACCGCCGCCGGGATCGACTTCGCCGCCTGTCCCGAGGAGGAGATGCTCCCGGACTCCCTGAAGTGCGGCACGGTGAAGGTGCCCCTCGACTACGCCGAGCCGGACGGGCGGCAGCTCGAACTGACCGTCAGCCGCACGCCCGCCACCGGTCCGGCGAAGGAGCGGCAGGGCGCGTTCGTCTACAACCCGGGCGGCCCCGGCGCGTCCAGCATCACCTTCCCGCTGGCCGGGGAGCTGCCGGAGTGGAAGGAGATCGCCGAGGCGTACGACCTGGTCGGCTACGCCCCGCGCGGCGTCAACGGCTCCTCCGACCCGCTGTCCTGCCAGGACCCCGCCGCGTACACGAAGGGCCCGACGGACGCGCCGACGCATCCGACGCAGGCGTACAAGGAGCGGCGCGTCGCCCGTGCGAAGGCGTACGCGCGGGGCTGCGCGGAGCACGCGGGCGCGACGCTGCGGCACTACACCTCGCTGAACAACGCCCGTGACCTGGACGTCCTGCGGGCAGCGCTCGGCGAGAGCCGGCTGACCTTCATGGGGGCGTCGTACGGGACGTACTTCGGCGCGCTGTACGCGACGCTGTTCCCCTCGCACGTACGGCGGATGGTCTTCGACTCGGTGGTCGATCCGGACCCGGAGCAGATCTGGTACCGCTCCAACATGGACCAGTCGCTGGCCTTCGAGACGCGCTGGGAGGACTTCCGGCGCTGGGTCGCCAAGCACGACGACGTGTATCGCCTGGGGGCCACCCCGGAGGCGGTGCAGAAGCACTACGATGAGGTGCGCGCCGAGCTGGCGGTGAAGCCCGCGGGCGGCACGGTGGGCCCGGGGCAGCTGCATTCGGCGTTCCTGGGGGCCGGTTACTACGACGACTACTGGGCGATGCGGGCGACGGCCCTGTCGGAGTACGTGCGGGGCAACCCGGAGCCGCTGGTCGCGCAGGCCTCTCCGCGGGCGGTGGCGGCGAAGGACAACGAGAACGCGCAGGCGGTGTACACGGCGGTCGAGTGCAACGACGCTCCCTGGCCGGAGGACTTCGCGGTGTGGGACCGCGACCACACGGACCTGGCGCAGGTCGCTCCCTTCGAGACCTGGGACAACGCCTTCACCAACCTGCCGTGCGCCTTCTGGCCCGCGCCCCGGCAGCGGCCGCTGGAGGTGGGGACGCGGTGGGGCGAGCTGCCGCCGGCGCTGATCCTGGCGGCGGAGCGGGACGCGGCGACGCCGTACAAGGGGGCGCTGGAGCTGCGGAGGCGGCTGCCCGGGTCGTCGCTGGTGACCGAGCGGGGCGCGGGGACGCACGGCGTCGGCGGGGCCGGGAACACCTGCGTGGACGACCATCTGCGCCGGTATCTGCTGACCGGTGAGGTGCCGGGGCGGGGTGCGGACTGTGCCGCGCACCCGGAGCCGAACCCGGTGTCGCTGGACTGAGCCGCGTACGGAGCGGGGGCCGCCGCACCTTCACGGTGCGACGGCCCCCGAAGCCGAACCCGGTGTCGCTGGAGGGGCGGACGGCACGATCGGTGCCCGGTGCCCGTCCCTCTGATCTTCCGGGTTGGGGTGGTGCGGGACTCGCTGGTTATGCGAGCCCGGCCACCAGGTCTGCGACGCTCTTCCTGCGGCCCGTGTAGAACGGGACCTCCTCGCGCACGTGGAGCCGTGCCTCGGAGGCGCGCAGGTGACGCATCAGGTCGACGATGCGGTACAGCTCGTCCGCCTCGAAGGCGAGGATCCACTCGTAGTCGCCGAGCGAGAACGAGGCGACGGTGTTGGCGCGGACGTCCGGGTAGCCCCGGGCCATCTTGCCGTGGTCCGCGAGCATGCGGCGGCGGTCCTCGTCGGGCAGCAGGTACCAGTCGTAGGACCGGACGAAGGGGTAGACGCTGATGTAGTCGCGGGGCGTCTCGTCGGCGAGGAACGCCGGGACGTGCGACTTGTTGAACTCGGCGGGGCGGTGCAGCGCCATGTTCGACCAGACCGGGTCGAGCGCGCGGCCGAGCTTGGTGCGCCTGAAGAGGTTGTACGCGTCCTGGAGCTGGTCCGAGGTCTCGGCGTGCCACCAGATCATGAGGTCCGCGTCGGCCCGCAGACCGGAGAGGTCGTAGGTGCCGCGGACGGTGATGTCCTTGGCCGCGAGCTGGTCGAACAGCTCCTGCACCTCGTCGGCGTATCCCGCGCGGTCCAGCGGGAGAACGTCGCGCAGTTTGAAGACCGACCACAGGGTGTAGCGGATGACCTCGTTGAGGTCCTTGGCCTTCTTGCCGGCGTTCGGACTCTTGCTTGATGTCGCAGTCTCAGGAGCACTCATACGGCTATTGTCCCGCCTCGCTCCCCGTGCCCCGAACCAGGGTCGGCGTGGCGATGATCTCCCTGGTGATCTCGTCGGCGGCGCGGTGGGCGCTCGCGATGCAGGCGGGGATGCCGACGCCGTCGTAGACCGCGCCGCAGACCCGCAGGGCGGGCAGCTTGGCGACCTCGTCGCGGATCCGGGCGACCCGGGTGAGATGGCCGACCGGGTACTGCGGCAGACCGCCGATCCAGCGGGTGACCTCGCTGTCGACGGGCCGGGCGGTGAGTCCGGTGGCCGCGGCGAGGTCGCGCAGGGATACGGCGACGAGCTCCTCGTCCTCGCGGTGGAGGTGGTCCTCCTCGCCGTACCGGCCGACGGAGGTACGGAGCACGAAGAGGTCGGGGGCGGCGTCGGCGACCCACTGCCATTTGTTGCTGGAGAAGGTGGACGCCTTGATCGTGTGCCCGTCGACCGGCGGTACGAGGAATCCGGAGCGGCCGCGCAGGGCCTCGTGGGCCTCGATGTCGGTACGCCGGAAGGCCAGGGTGACCAGGGCCATCGAGGCGTACTCGACGCCGGCCAGCTCGGCGGAGGCGGCCGGGGACTCGGCGGCCAGCAGGGTGCCGGCGGACCAGGCGGGGGTGGCCAGGACGATGCCGTCGGCGGCGATCGTCCGGGTGTCGGTGCGGACGGCCCAACCCGTTTCCGTACGGGTCAGACCGAGGACGGGCGTCTCGGTGAGGATGTCGCCGCCCCCGGCCCGTACGGCGTCGCCGACGGCGGCCGGGAGGGTGCCGATGCCGCCCTCGATGCCCTGGAAGACCGGGCCGGCCTGCTGCCGGGCCGCCGCGCGTTCCTGGATGCGGCCCACGGCCTCCAGCAGCGGGCCGCCCTCCTTCACCGCTTCGAAGAGCTGGGGTACGGCGGCGCGCATCGAGATCCGGTAGGCGTCGCCCGCGTAGACCCCGCCGAGGAGGGGCTCCACCAGACGGTCCACGACCTCGCGGCCGAGCCGGTCGGCCACGTACGCGCCGACCGCGACGTCCTCGCCGACGGGCGTCGGGGTGAGGTCGCGCTCCTCGGCGATCCGGGCCAGGCCCTCGGGTGACAGCACCTCGCCGAGGACCGCCGGGTCGCCGGGGACGCCCATGACGTGGCCCTTGGGCATCGGGCGCAGCGCGTCGCGCGTCCAGAGCGAGGCGGTGGCGGTGGCGGGCGGCTGGAGGCGGCCGGCGAGGCCCACCTCCCGGGCCAGGGCGACCGCCTCGGGGCGCCGGGCGAGCATCGACTCGGCTCCCAGGTCGACCTGGACGCCCGCGATCTCCCCGGTCATGAGCTTGCCGCCGAGCCGGTCCGTCGCCTCCAGGAGGGTGACCCGCACTCCGGTGGTGACGAGGCGGTGGGCGGCCGCCAGGCCGGCGATGCCGCCGCCGATGACGACGACGTGGCCCGGGGGCGTTTCCGCACGCTGTTGAGAACGCTGCATGGGTCCACTCTCTCAAACCCGGACCGCGTCCCGGCCGTGACCACTTCGAAACCGGCGGGCGGCAACCGGTCCCGGGGCCGTCACGTCGAACCGGCGATATCAACCAACGTCCTGGGGGGACCAGTTATGGATCCGGTTACGGCTGGGGAAAGCGGAAGCCGTCGGTCGTTCGTCCGCGCACGTGCGGTACTCGTGGCCGGGGCGCTCGGCCTGCTGCTCGCCGTCGGCGGCTGCGGGGCGTCGTCCGACGCGTCGGACAGCGGCGCGAAGGCGGCGGACGGAAAGGCCGCGCCGCGCGAGGGGTTCACGGACGAGGACGGGGCGGCGGCCTCCGCCGCCCCCGAGGAGCAGGCGGGCGGGAAGGCGGCCGGGAAGAAGGCGGCGCCGAAGCCGGGGGGCACCCATGTGATCCGTACGGCCACGCTCTCCGTCGAGGTGAAGAGCGTGCCGAAGGCCGTCGCCGCCGCGCGCGGCGCCGCCGAGGGCGCGGGGGGCCTGGTGGCGTCGGAGAACACCGAGCGGCTCGACGACACCTACGAGACCTCGCATCTGGTGCTGCGGGTGCCGCAGGAGCGCTTCCAGGAGGTGCTGCGGGAGTTGTCCGGCTCCGGGAAGCTGCTGTCGCGCACCTCGAACGCGAAGGACGTCACCGACCAGGTGGTCGACGTGGACAGCCGGATCTCCACCCAGCGCGCGAGTGTGGCGCGGGTGCGGGAGCTGATGGACCAGGCGGAGAAGATCAGCGATGTGGTGGCCCTGGAAGGCGAGCTGAGCAGCCGTCAGTCCGATCTGGAGTCGCTGCTGGCCCAGCAGGCGAGTCTGAAGGACCGCACCTCGCTGGCGACGATCACGCTGGACCTGACGCCGCCGGACGCCCCGGACGACGACGGGGAGAAGGAGGACGACCCGGAGTTCCTGGAGGCGCTGGGCGGCGGCTGGGACGCGTTCGTGACGGTGCTGCGGTGGATCGCGGTGGCGTTCGGGGCCGCGTTCCCGTTCCTGGTCACCGCCGCCGTGGCGGTGCTGGTCTGGCGGGTGCTGCGCAGGCGCGGGGCGGCCCGCGGGACCGTTCCGGCGGTCACGTCGCCCGCGGCGGGGAAGGACGACGGCGCCTCGGACTCCTGAGCCGCTCGGGCGTCGTAGCGTGGGGCCTTGACCCGCCGGTTCGCCGAATCGGCGGACCGGCGGAAGGGACCCGGCATGGCAGCGGAGCGACTGGTGGTCATCGGCGGTGACGCGGCGGGCATGTCCGCCGCGTCACAGGCCCGCAGGCTGAAGGGGCCGGACGCGCTGGAGATCGTCGCCTTCGAGCGCGGCCACTTCGCCTCGTACTCCGCCTGCGGCATCCCGTACTGGGTGGGCGGCGACGTCGGGGAGCGCGACGACCTGATCGCCCGCACCCCCGAGGAGCACCGGGCACGGGACATCGATCTGCGGATGCGGACCGAGGTGACCGAGCTGGACGTGGCCGGGCGGCGGGTGAAGGCGCTGGACCTGGAGAGCGGGCGGGCGTACTGGACGGGCTTCGACAAGCTGGTGATCGCCACCGGGGCCCGGCCGGTGCGCCCGGCGCTGCCCGGCATGGACGCGGCCGGGGTGCACGGGGTGCAGACCCTGGACGACGGGCAGGCGCTCCTGGACTCGCTGGACGCCCTGGGCGGCAAGGAGACCCGCCGGGCGGTCGTGGTGGGCGCGGGGTACATCGGCGTGGAGATGGCCGAGGCGATGCTCAAGCGCGGGTTCGAGGTGACCGTGCTCAACCGGGGCGAGCAGCCGATGGCGACGCTCGACCCGGACATGGGGCGGCTCGTCCACGACGCGATGGACGGTCTTGGCATCACCACGGTCAACGGGGCGGCCGTGACGAAGATCCTGACCGGTCCCGACGGCCGGGTCACCGAGGTGGCGACGGAGGCGGGGACGTATCCGGCGGACGTGGTGGTCCTCGGCATCGGCGTGGAGCCGGAGACGGAGCTGGCGCGCGAGGCCGGGCTGCCGGTGGGCCCGCACCGCGGGCTGCTCACCGACCTGTCGATGCGGGTGGTGGGCCACGAGAACATCTGGGCGGGCGGCGACTGCGTGGAGGTCCTGGACCTGGTGGCGGGCCGCACCCGGCACATCGCGCTGGGCACGCACGCCAACAAGCACGGCCAGGTGATCGGTTCCAACGTCGGGGGCGGCTACGGCACGTTCCCGGGTGTGGTCGGTACGGCGGTGAGCAAGGTCTGCGACCTGGAGATCGCCCGGACCGGGCTGCGGGAGAAGGACGCCCGCGCGGTCGGGCTGCGCTATGTCACGGCGACCATCGAGTCGACGGGGCGGGCGGGCTACTACCCGGGGGCGAAGCCGATGACGGTGAAGATGATCGCGGAGCTGCGCACGGGCCGGCTGCTCGGGGTGCAGATCGTGGGCCGGGACGGGGCGGCGAAGCGGGTGGACGTGGCGGCGGTGGCGCTCACGGCCGGGATGACGGTGGAGCGGATGACGGCGCTCGACCTGGGCTACGCGCCGCCGTTCTCGCCGGTCTGGGACCCGGTGCTGGTCGCCGCGCGCAAGACGGTGGCGGCGGTGCGGGGCGCGGGGGGCTGAGCGCCCCGGGGGCCGGTTCTTCCGGCCGGCCCCCGGTACGACCGGTCGTTCAGCGCGCGGTCTGCTCGTGGACGTATCCCACGAGGCGGGTCAGCGCGTCCGGGTCCATGGTCGGCATGACGCCGTGGCCCAGGTTGAAGATGTGGCCCTCCAGACCGGCGGCGGCGTCCAGCACCTCGCGGGTCTTCTCCTCGACGGCCGGGGTCGGCGCGTACAGCACGGCCGGGTCGAGGTTGCCCTGGAGCGCCTTGCCGGGGCCGACGCGGCGGGCGGCCTCGTCCAGCGGGACCCGCCAGTCGACGCCGACGACGTCCGCGCCGGCCTCGCCCATCAGGCCCAGCAGCTCGCCGGTGCCGACGCCGAAGTGGATCCGGGGGACGCCGTAGGGGGCGACGGCGTCGAAGACCTTCGCGGAGGCGGGCAGCACCGCGCGGCGGTAGTCGGCGGGGGCCAGCGCGCCGACCCAGGAGTCGAAGAGCTGGACGGCGGAGGCGCCGGCCTCGATCTGCACCTTGAGGAAGGCGCCGGTGATCTCCGCGAGCCGGTCCACGAGGTCGGCCCAGAGCTGCGGGTCGCCGTACATCATGGCCTTGGTGCGCTCGTGGTTGCGCGAGGGGCCGCCCTCGACGAGGTAGCTGGCCAGCGTGAACGGGGCCCCGGCGAAGCCGATGAGCGGGGTGGCGCCCAGCTCGGCGGTGAGCATCCCGATGGCCTCGGTGACGTACGGGACGTCCTCGGGGGTGAGGTCGCGCAGCCGGGCGAGGTCGGCGCGGGTGCGGATCGGCTCGGCGATGACGGGTCCGACGCCGGGCTTGATGTCGAGGTCGATGCCGATGGCCTTCAGGGGCACGACGATGTCGCTGAAGTAGATCGCGGCGTCGACCTTGTGGCGGCGTACGGGCTGCAGGGTGATCTCGGTGACCAGCTCCGGCATCATGCAGGAGTCGAGCATCGCGATGCCTTCGCGGACCTTCAGGTACTCGGGCAGCGAGCGCCCCGCCTGGCGCATGAACCAGACCGGCGTGTGCGGGACGGGTTCGCGGCGGCAGGCCTTGAGGAACGCCGAGTCGTGGGTGGCGTGGCGGACCGCGTCGAGGCTGGCGGAGGTCGTCGTCTGCTGGCCCGAAGGGCTGTCGTTGGCACTCACGCACAGAATCTTCGCACGCGTGCCGAAGGAGCCCGGCCCCGCACGGGTGTCTCTCCCTGCGCGAGGCCCGCCTTCCGCCTACTCTTCCCCGCATGGCTCCGGCTCAGGGACAATTTTCCGATCATTCCGACGGCGTTGAAAGCAAGGAACGCGCGGAGGAGGGCCCGCCCGTGCCTCCCGCGTTCCTGGCGGCGGTCGACGGGCTGCGCTCCGCGCGCCTCCGACCGGAGCTGGAGGTGGAGGCGACCAGGCCGCCCCAGCGCCTCGCGCCGCACGCGTACGCCCTGGAGGCGGCGGTGGTGGACGGCGAGGACGACCTCGCCGACGGCAGGCTGGTGCTGCTGCACGATCCGGCGGGGCACGACGCCTGGCAGGGCACGTTCCGGCTGGTGACGCTGGTACGGGCGGAGCTGGAGCCGGAGATGGCGGCGGACCCGCTGCTGCCGGAGGTGTGCTGGTCCTGGCTGACGGGTGCGCTGGAGGCGCGGGGTCTGGCGTACGGGGAGGCCGGCGGGACGGTGACACGCGCCGGATCGCACTACTTCGGTGCGCTCTCCGCGCGCCGTCCGGCGACACAGATCGAGATCCGCGCCTCGTGGACGCCCAGGGAGTGGCGCGGTGGGATCCCGGACACGGCGTCACACCTGATGGCCTGGGGAGATCTGCTGTGCCAGATCGCGGGGCTGCCGCCGTCCGATCTGTCGGACGCGGCGGTGGTGACGCTGCCGCAGCGGCGTGGGCCGCAGGTTTCGTAACACTCCGTCACCCGTTTCGCACAAGTGCCGACTCTCTTTTCGTACAATCGATCGCACGTCCTATTTGCCCGAATTGTTACTCACCAAATCGTGATCTTCCCCTAAAGGAGGACGGGTCCGCTGCCGAAGAGGTCAATGACCCTTCAAGCACGGTTCGCCCCCGGCTTCATCCCCCGAGCCGGCCCGTCCCGCCACTCCCCCCAGGAGGCCTGGTGTCCGTTCTCCTTGAGCAGCCCGCAAGCCTGGTCGCCTACCGCCCGAACAAGCCGACGGCCATGGTCGTCGTGGCCGACCCGCGCGTCCGTTCCACCGTCACCCGCCATCTGTGGGCCCTCGGAGTACGTGACGTCATCGAGGCGTCGTCCATCGCGGAGGCACGTCCCCGCGTCGGCAACCCGCGCGACATCTGCATTGCCGACGTCCACCTGCCCGACGGTTCCGGGCTGACCCTGCTGTCCGAGACCCGCGCCGCAGGCTGGCCCAACGGTCTCGCCCTCTCCGCCGCCGACGACATCGGCGCCGTCCGCAACGCCCTCGCGGGCGGTGTGAAGGGCTATGTCGTCACCGGCACCCGAACCAACATCGGCCACCCCACCCGCCCCGGCGTCGCCCCCATCGGCGCCAACGCGGCCCGTATGCACCGCAGGCCTCCCGGTTCCCCGAGCCACCCGGGCGGCTACCGCGAACTGTCCGGACGTGAGGTGGAGGTGCTCCGCCTGGTCGCCGAAGGCCAGTCCAACAAGGCCATCGGCGTCTCGATGGGCCTCTCCGCCCTGACCGTCAAGTCCCACCTCGCCCGCATCGCCCGCAAGCTGGGCACCGGAGACCGGGCCGGCATGGTCGCGGTCGCCCTGCGGACGGGCATCATCCACTGACCGCACCCCGCCGGGACGTGCACCGATGCGCCTCCGGCTGGAATACGTGCATGGCCGCCCGTCGACGGAACGTTCCGTCGACGGGCTCCGTGCATACACAGATACCCTTGACACGTGACCGACGCCCAAGAGACCGCAGCAGACACTTCACTGCGAACCACCGGGGGCGCTCCCCCGGACGACGTCGCCCCGGCGCCGATCCCCTTGCTCGAACCTCGCGAGGGCATTCCCCCGGTGGTGACGTCCGACGACGCCCTGGCCCGGGTGATCGCCGCCTTCGCCGCGGGCACCGGCCCGGTGGCCGTCGACGCCGAGCGCGCCTCGGGCTACCGCTACGGCCAGCGCGCCTACCTCGTACAGCTGCGCCGCGACGGCGCGGGCAGCGCCCTGGTCGACCCGGTCGGCTGCCCCGACCTCTCCGGCCTGGGCTCCGCGCTCAACGGCACCGAGTGGATCCTGCACGCCGCCACCCAGGACCTGCCGTGCCTGCGGGACATAGGCATGACCCCCACCTCGCTGTTCGACACCGAGCTGGCCGGACGGCTCGCGGGCTTCCCGCGCGTCGGCCTCGGCGCGATGGTGGAGAACGTCCTCGGGTACGCCCTGGAGAAGGGCCACTCCGCGGTCGACTGGTCCACCCGCCCGCTGCCCGAGCCCTGGCTGCGCTACGCCGCGCTCGATGTGGAGCTGCTGATCGACCTCCGCGACGAGCTGGAGGAGGAGCTGGAGCGGCAGGGCAAGCTGGAGTGGGCGCGCGAGGAGTTCGACGCCATCGCCGCCGCGCCGCCCGCGCCGCCCCGCAAGGACCCCTGGCGCCGGACCTCGGGCATGCACAAGGTGCGCCGCCGCCGTCAGATGGCCGTCGTCCGGGAGCTGTGGACCACCCGTGACCAGGTCGCCCAGCGCCGCGACGTCTCGCCGGGCAAGGTGCTCGGCGACGCCGCGATCGTCGAGGCCGCGCTCGCGCTGCCGAACGATGTGCAGGCCCTGACCGCGCTGCCGGGATTCGGCCACCGCATGGGCCGCCGTCAGCTGGAGCAGTGGCAGGCGGCCGTGGACCGGGCCAGGGCGCTGCCCGAGTCGGAGCTGCCGCAGCCCGGTCAGCAGCCGGCCGGACCGCCGCCGCCGCGCTCCTGGGCCGACAAGGACCCGGCCGCCGCCGCCCGGCTCTCGGCCGCCCGCACCGCCGTCTCCGAGCTGGCCGAACGCCTTCGCATGCCCCAGGAGAACCTGATCACCCCGGACACCGTGCGCCGGGTCTGCTGGGAGCCGCCGAAGAACCCGACCCCGGGCGCCGTCGAGGACACCCTCGCCGGGTACGGGGCGCGGAACTGGCAGATCCAGCAGGTCGCCCCGCTCCTGGTCCGGGCGCTGAACGCCGGCGACTGACCCCCGGGAGGGGCGGACACGGGGGGCGGCCATGGGGACCACGACGTACGGCGATTGGATACGCGACTTCGAGGCGGCGCGCCGCGATCGGGGCGAGCGGGGCGATCCGGACTGGAGTACCGGCGTCCCGCCGCACCCCGCGATCCGGCGCAGTGTGCAGCGCTTCCAGGTCGGCGAGGACGGCGACGGGGCCGAGCTGATCACCAAAGCGGAGGCGGCCGGTGACGCGGAGTACGCGTCGGCGGTGCGGATGTTCGTCGCGGAGGAGCGAAATCACGCCAGGTTGTTGGCGCTCCTGCTCGCCTCGGGCGGCGCGCCGGTGATCGCCGCGCACTGGAGCGACCGGATCTTCGTGGCGCTGCGCCGGGCGCTGGGGCTCCGCCTCGAACTGCTGGTCCTGATGATCGCGGAGGTGGTCGCGCTGCGGTACTACCGGGCGCTGCGGGACGGGGCCGCCGATGCGCTGACGCGGGAGGTGGCGGGGCGGATCCTGGCCGACGAGGAGCGGCATGTGCCCTTCCACTGCCACCGGCTGCGCCGGGCGCTGCGCCCGCTGCCGCCGCCGGTGCGGGTCCTGGTGACTTCCGGGTGGCGGGCCGGTCTGGCGGCGGCCGCGCTGGTGGTGGCGGTGGACCACGGACCGGCGCTGCGGCGGCTGGGCGTGGGCCGGTTCCGGTTCGCCCGTGAGGTGGTCCGGTCCTCGGGACCGATCGCGGCGACGATGCGGTGAGGGATGTGACCTTCGACGCTCCGGCCGTGGGGGGTGGGCAGTCTGGTTACCCGCAAGTAGCATGATGGCAGGCGGTGCGCCCCCGTGGCGTGCCCCGCAGCAGTGCCATCCCGCACCCTGGAGGAGAGCCACCGTGCCTCGTACCATCCGGGACGTCGTCTTCGTCGACGGCGTCCGCACCCCGTTCGGCAAAGCGGGCCCGAAGGGCATCTACCACGAGACCCGCGCCGACGACCTCGTCGTGAAGGCCATCCGGGAGCTGCTGCGCCGCAACCCGGACCTGGACCCCAAGAAGATCGACGAGGTCGCCATCGCCGCGACCACGCAGATCGGGGACCAGGGCCTGACGCTCGGCCGTACCGCCGGAATCCTGGCCGGTCTGCCGCAGTCCGTCCCGGGCTACTCGATCGACCGCATGTGCGCGGGCGCGCTGACCGCCGTCACCTCGACGGCCGGTTCCATCGCCTTCGGCGCGTACGACGTCGTCGTGGCCGGTGGCGTCGAGCACATGGGCCGCCACCCGATGGGCGAGGGCGTCGACCCGAACCCGCGCTTCGTGTCGGAGAAGCTGGTCGACGAGTCCGCTCTGTTCATGGGCATGACGGCGGAGAACCTGCACGACCGCTACCCCACGATCACCAAGGAGCGCGCCGACGCCTACGCGGTGCGTTCGCAGGAGAAGGCCGCCAAGGCGTACGCCAACGGCAAGATCCAGCAGGACCTGGTGCCGGTATCGGTGCGCCGCACCAACGCCGAAGCCGGTGAGACGGGCTGGGGCCTGGTCACCGCCGACGAGCCGATGCGTCCGGGCACCACCATGGAGTCCCTCGCGGGCCTCAAGACCCCCTTCCGCGCCCACGGCCGCGTGACGGCCGGTAACGCCGCGGGTCTCAACGACGGCGCCACCGCCTCGCTGCTCGCCGCCGAGGACGTCGCCAACGAGCTGGGCCTCCCGGTCAAGATGCGCCTGGTCTCCTACGCCTTCGCGGGCGTCGAGCCGGAGGTCATGGGCTACGGCCCGATCCCGGCGACGGAGAAGGCGCTGGCCCAGGCCGGTCTGTCCATCGAGGACATCGGTCTCTTCGAGATCAACGAGGCCTTCGCCGTTCAGGTGCTCGCCTTCCTGGAGCACTACGGCATCGCCGACGACGACGCCCGCGTCAACCAGTACGGCGGCGCCATCGCGTACGGCCACCCGCTGGCCTCCTCCGGTGTCCGGCTCATGACGCAGCTGGCCCGGCAGTTCGAGGAGCAGCCCGAGGTCCGCTACGGCCTGACGACGATGTGCGTCGGCTTCGGCATGGGCGCCACGGTCGTCTGGGAGAACCCGCACTTCAACGCTGACGGAGGCAACAAGTGAGCTCCACCACTGAGCTTCTGAAGGGTGCGGCCGAGCTGTTCCCCGGCGAGGTCGTCACCCAGGCGCACGTACGTCACCTGGACCTGCCGTTCGGCGCGGGACGGTTCGCGCTCATCACGCTGGACAACGGCCTGGACCACACCAAGCCGACCACCTTCGGACCGCAGTCGCTGGCGAACCTGAACGCCGCCATCGACCAGGTCGAGAAGGAGGCCGCCGAGGGCGCTGTCACCGGTGTCGGCATCACCGGCAAGCCGTTCATCTTCGCGGTCGGCGCCGACCTCAAGGGCGTCGAGCTGCTGAGCCGTCACGAGGACGCGCTGGCCATCGGCAAGGGCGGCCACGACGTCTTCCGCCGCCTCTCCGGTCTCGCGGTCCCGACGTTCGCGTACTACAACGGCGCGGCCATGGGCGGCGGTGTCGAGGTCGGTCTGCACTGCACCTACCGCACCGTCTCCAAGGCGCTGCCGGCGTTCTCGCTGCCCGAGGTCTTCCTCGGTCTGGTCCCCGGCTGGGGCGGCTGCGCGCTGCTCCCGAACCTGATCGGCGCGGACCGCGCGGTCTCGGTGATCATCGAGAACTCGCTGAACCAGAACCGTCAGCTCAAGGGCAAGCAGGTCTTCGAACTCGGCATCGCGGACGCGCTGTTCGAGGGTGCGGACTTCCTGGAGCAGTCGCTCGTGTGGACCGCGAACGTGCTCAAGGGCACGGTCGCCGTCGAGCGCGCCGAGGTCGACCGCGGTGACGCCTGGGACGCGGCCGTCGCGCGTGGCCGGGCCATCGCCGACTCCAAGGTGCACGGCGCGGCCCCGGCCGCGTACCGCGCGCTGGACATCATCGCGGCGGCGAAGGACGGCGACCTGTCCGCCGGCTTCGACGCCGAGGACCAGGCGCTCGCGGACCTGATCATGGGCGGCGAGCTGCGCAGCGGCATCTACGCCTTCAACCTGGTCCAGAAGCGCGCCAAGCGCCCGGCCGGCGCCCCGGACAAGAGCCTGGCCCGCCCGGTCACCAAGGTCGGCGTCGTCGGCGCGGGTCTGATGGCCTCGCAGCTGGCGCTGCTGTTCCTGCGCCGCCTGGAGGTCCCGGTCGTCCTCACGGACATCGACCAGGAGCGCGTCGACAAGGGTGTGGGCTACGTCCACGCCGAGATCGAGAAGCTGCTCGGCAAGGGCCGCATCAACCAGGACAAGGCCAACCGCCTCAAGGGCCTGGTCTCCGGTGTCCTCGACAAGGCCGAGGGCTTCGCGGACGCGGACTTCATCATCGAGGCCGTCTTCGAGGAGATCGGCGTCAAGCAGCAGGTGTTCGCGGAGGTCGAGGCGGTCGCCCCGGCGCACGCGATCCTCGCCACCAACACCTCCTCGCTGTCGGTGACCGAGATGGCGTCGAAGCTGAAGAACCCCGAGCGGGTCGTCGGCTTCCACTTCTTCAACCCGGTCGCGATCCTGCCGCTGCTGGAGATCGTGCGCGGCGAGCAGACCGACGACGCCTCACTGGCCACGGCGTTCGGTGTGGCCCGCAAGCTGAAGAAGACCGCGGTGCTGGTGAAGGACGCCCCGGCGTTCGTCGTCAACCGCATCCTCACCCGCTTCATGGGCGAGATCCAGAACGTCATCGACGAGGGCACCCCGGTCGAGGTCGCGGAGAAGGCCGTCGAGCCGCTCGGCCTGCCGATGTCCCCGCTGGTGCTCCTGGAGCTGGTCGGCCCGGCCATCGGCCTGCATGTCTCCGAGACCCTGAACCGCGCCTTCCCGGAGCGCTTCACCGTCTCCGAGAACCTGGCCGCGGTCGTGAAGGCGGGCAAGCGCGGCTTCTACGTCTACGACTCCGGCGCGCCGGTCCTCGACCCCGAGGTCGCAGCGCTCCTCAAGCAGGGCGACACCGTCCTCACCGAGGAGCAGACCCGCGACCGCGTGCTCGACGCGGTGGCGCAGGAGATCGGTCTGATGCTGGACGAGGGCGTCGTCGCCGAGGCCCAGGACATCGACCTGTGCCTGATCACCGGTGCGGGCTGGCCCTTCCACCTGGGCGGCATCACGCCGTACCTGGACCGTGAGGGCGTCTCCCAGCGGGTGAACGGCAAGCCGTTCCTCGCGCAGGGCGTGGCGAGCGTTCCGGCGTAACCACTCCGCTCGGAACCAACGCGGTCGGGCCGTACGGGACTTGCTCCTGTACGGCCCGAGCGCGTATCCAGCCGGACCGGCCGGCATCCGGACACCCATTCCCGCAGACAACTGTTCTATAGTGCTCGGTCAGTCGAACATTCACGGACCGGTCACACCCCCCACCCGAGTCCCCACACACTCCGCTGCCCTCCCGGGCGATGAGACCTGAGGACTCGACACGATGAGCATCGACGAGACGACACCGGCACCGGGCCCCCGCGCCTCCCGACGCCTGGCCAAGCCCCGCAAGCGCCGCCGCGGCCTCAAGATCACCCTCGGTGTCCTGTGCGTCCTGCTGCTCGCCACCGGCGGTACCGCCTACTGGCTCTACAGCCGGCTCGACGGGAACATCAAGGGCGTCGACATCGAGAAGGCGCTCGGCGAGGACCGCCCGGAGAAGCTGCCCACCAGCGGGCAGAACCTGCTGGTCCTCGGCTCGGACTCACGGGCCGGGGCGGAGAACAGGGAGCTGGGCGGCGGCGGGGCCGTCAGCGGCGCCCGCTCCGACACCGCGCTGGTGGTGCACATACCCGAGGGCCGGTCGAAGGCCGTCGCCGTCTCCATCCCGCGCGACACCCTGGTGACCCGGCCCGCGTGCGCCGGCGACGACGGATCCACCGTGTCCGCCGAGAAGCGCGTCATGTTCAACTCCGTCTACGCGCAGGTCGGCCCGGCCTGTGTGGTGAAGACGGTGGAGAAGATGTCCGGCGTCCGGATCGACCACTATCTGGAGATCAATTTCGCCGGGTTCAAGGACCTGGTCGACGCCATCGGCGGCGTCACCGTCGACGTACCGCAGGACATCCACGACAAGGCGTCGGGGCTGAACCTCACCGCCGGTCCGCAGAGGCTGGACGGCACCGAGTCCCTCGCGTACGTCCGCACCCGGCACGGCATCGGCGACGGCAGCGACCTCGGCCGCATCGGACTCCAGCAGCAGTTCCTGCTGGCCCTGCTGAGCGAGGTCAAGTCGCAGGACCTGCTGGGCAGTCCGGCGAGCTCCTACAGAATCGCCGACTCGGCCACCAAGGCGCTCACCACCGACTCCGGGCTCGCCTCGCTCACCTCGCTGGCGGAGTTCGCCCGCTCCATGAACGGCGTCGACCCGGGCTCGATGGAGACGATCATGCTGCCGGTGGCGTACGACACGATCGACCCGAACCGCGTGATCGCGGCCGAGCCGCAGGCCGGTCGGCTGTGGAAGGCGATCCGCGAGGACGGCACGATCCCCGAGGAGGCCAAGAAGTCCCCCGCCACCGGCGGCTGACGGTCCGTCGGGACCCGCTCGCCGTGACACCCTGCCGGAATGAGCGACGACGGCAGGGCGCTGGTGATCGTGGACGGGGCCAATGTTGTCGGTTCCGTGCCCGACGGATGGTGGCGGGACCGGCACGGGGCTGCCGTACGCCTGCGGGACGCGCTGGCCCCGTACGCGACGGCCGGGCTGCCCGGGGTGCCCGGCCCCGTCGAGCTGGTGCTCGTCGTCGAGGGGGCCGCCCGGGGCGTCGCCTCCGTGGCCGGGGTCCGGGTCGAGTCGGCTCCCGGCAGCGGCGACGACCTGATCGCCGAGTTGGCGGCCGGGGCCGCCCCGGACCGCGACCGCGTCGTCGTCACCGCCGACCGCGGGCTGCGGCAGCGGGTCGAGGCGTACGGGGCCCGGTGCGTCGGACCCCGTACGGTACGGCCCTGACCCGGCGGGACGACCGCTAGCGGCCCCGCTTGCCCAGCAGGCTGTGGGAGCGCCCGTACACGAAGTAGATGACCACCCCGAGAACCATCCAGGCGCCGAAGCGCACCCAGGTCTCCACCGGCAGGTTGAGCATCAGCCAGACCGAGGCGGCCACCGAGACGATCGGGAGCACCGGCACCCACGGGGTACGGAACGCGCGGGGCAGGTCCGGCTGGGTGCGGCGCAGGACCAGGACACCGAGGGCGACGACGACGAACGCGAAGAGCGTGCCGATGTTCACCAGGGTGGCCAGTTCCTCGATGCTCGTGAACCCGGCGATGATCGCGATCAGCACGCCGAGCAGGATCGTCGGGCGGTAGGGCGTGCGGAAGCGCGGGTGGGTCTTGGAGAAGAAGCGCGGCAGCAGCCCGTCGCGGCTCATCGCGAAGAAGACCCGGGTCTGGCCGAGCAGCAGGATCATGCAGACCGTGGTGAGACCGACCGCCGCGCCGAAGCTGATCAGCCCGGCGTAGAAGGGGTGCCCGGTGGCCTTGAAGGCGTCGGCGAGCGGGGCGCTGACGGAGAGTTCGCTGTAGTGCTGCATACCGGTGACCACGAGCGAGACCGCCACATAGAGCACTGTGCAGATGACCAGCGAGCCGAGGATGCCGCGCGGCATGTCGCGCTGGGGCAGCTTGGTCTCCTCGGCTGCGGTGGCCACCACGTCGAAGCCGATGAAGGCGAAGAAGACGATGGAGGCGGCGGTGAAGATGCCCATGATGCCGAAGTTCGTGGGTTCGTAGCCGAACATCAGCTGCACGAGCGGCGCGTCCCAGCCCGAGCCGGCGGGCTGCTTCTCGGCCGGCGGGATGAAGGGCTTGTAGTTCTCGGCCTTGATGAAGAACAGCCCCGCGATGATCACCATGAGGACCACCGCGACCTTGATCGCCACCACGACCGAGGTGACCCGGGCGGACAGCTTCATGCCGACGACCAGGATGGCGGTCAGCACCAGCACCAGGGCGAAGGCCAGGATGTCGAAGCCGAATCCTTCCGCCACGTCCGGACCCGAGAGCACCTCGGGCATCGTCCAGTCGACGTTGTCCATCAGTGAGCGGACGTAGCCGGACCAGCCGACCGCGACGACCGCGGTGCCCAGCGCGAACTCCAGCACCAGGTCCCAGCCGATGATCCAGGCCACCAGTTCGCCGAGCGCGGCGTACGCGAAGGTGTACGCGGAGCCGGCCACCGGGACGGTGGAGGCGAATTCGGCGTAGCAGAGCGCGGCGAGCGCGCACACGACGCCCGCCACGGCGAACGCGATGGCGGTGGCGGGGCCCGCCGTCTCCTTGGCGACCTGGCCGGTGAGGACGAAGATGCCGGTGCCGATGATGACGCCGACGCCGAAGACCGTCAGGTCCAGGGCGGAGAGGGACTTCTTGAGCGCGTGTTCCGGCTCCTCGGTGTCCTGGATCGACTGTTCGACGGACTTGGTGCGGAACATGCCGTTTCCGCGGGGTGGTGTGACCTGCGCGCTCACCTGCGTTACCTCCACGCATTCGTTGTGAACGCCATGATTCGGACCGGTTCGGCGCGGGATCGCGCCATCCGGCCCGTTTCACGCGAATGGGCCGGGAGAACCACCCGTACAGGGGCGGTTCGCCCGGCCCATCCGGCCGTACGAAGGCGAGCGCGTCAGTCGCGGGCGGGCTCGACCGCGCGGCTCTCGAAGCGGCCGTCGAGCTTGGCGACCAGTCCGGTGACCTGCCGGGCGATGTCCGGTGCGGTCAGTCCGATCTCGGCCATGACCTCGCCGCGCGAGGCGTGGTCGAGGAAGACCGGCGGGATGCCGAAGTCGCGCAGCGGTACGTCGACCCCGGCGTCGCGCAGGGCCTGGGCGACGGCCGAGCCGACACCGCCGGCGCGGCTGTTGTCCTCGACCGTGACGACGACCCGGTGGCGCTCGGCGAGCGGGGCGAGCGCCTCGTCGACGGGCTTGACCCAGCGCGGGTCGACGACGGTGGTGGAGATGCCCTGGGCGTCCAGCAGGTCGGCGATCTCCAGGCACATCGGGGCGAGCGCGCCGACGGAGACGACCAGGACGTCCGGGCGGGCGGCCTTCGGCCGGCGCAGGATGTCCATGCCGCCGGCCTTGCCGACCGCCTTGACGGCGGGGCCGACCGCTCCCTTGGAGAAGCGGACCACCGTCGGCGCGTCGTCGACGGCGACGGCCTCGCGCAGCTGGGCGCGGACCTGGTCGGCGTCGCGCGGGGCGGCGATCCGGAGGCCGGGCACGCACTGCAGGATCGACATGTCCCACATGCCGTTGTGGGAGGCGCCGTCCGTGCCGGTGATGCCGGCCCGGTCCAGGACGAAGGTGACGCCGCACTTGTGCAGGGCGACGTCCATCAGGACCTGGTCGAAGGCGCGGTTGAGGAAGGTGGCGTAGACCGCGAAGACCGGGTGGAGTCCGCCGGTGGCGAGGCCCGCCGCGGAGACCGCGCCGTGCTGCTCGGCGATGCCGACGTCGTAGATCCGGTCCGGGAAGGCCTCCTCGAACTTGCCGAGGCCGACGGGCTGGAGCATGGCCGCGGTGATCGCGACGATGTCCTCGCGCTCCTGGCCGAGCTTGAGCATCTCCTCGCCGAACACGGAGGTCCAGTCGAGGCCGGAGGTGGAGATCGGCAGGCCGGTGTCCGGGTGGATCTTGCCGACCGCGTGGAAGCGGTCCGCCTCGTCCTCCAGCGCCGGGGTGTAGCCGCGGCCCTTCTCGGTGAGGCAGTGCACGATGACCGGGCCGCCGAAGCGTTTGGCGCGCTGGAGCGCGGATTCCAGGGCCTCGATGTCGTGGCCGTCGATCGGGCCGACGTACTTCAGGCCGAGGTCCTCGAACATGCCCTGCGGGGCGATGAAGTCCTTGAGGCCCTTCTTGGCGCCGTGCAGGGTCTCGTACAGCGGGCGGCCGACGACGGGCGTGCGCTCCAGGATGTCCTTGCCGCGGGCCAGGAACCGTTCGTAGCCGTCGGTCGTACGGAGCGTGGCGAGGTGGTTGGCCAGGCCGCCGATGGTCGGGGCGTAGGAGCGCTCGTTGTCGTTGACGACGATGACGAGCGGGCGGTCCTTGGCGGCGGCGATGTTGTTCAGCGCCTCCCAGGCCATACCGCCGGTGAGCGCGCCGTCCCCGATGACCGCGACGACGTGGTCGTCCTTCTTCAGGACCTCGTTCGCCTTGGCGAGGCCGTCGGCCCAGCCGAGGACGCCGGAGGCGTGGCTGTTCTCGATGACGTCGTGGTCGGACTCCGCGCGGGAGGGGTAGCCGGAGAGGCCGCCCTTGCTCTTGAGGCGGGAGAAGTCCTGGCGGCCGGTGAGGAGCTTGTGGACGTAGGCCTGGTGGCCGGTGTCCCAGAGCACCCGGTCCCGGGGCGACTCGAAGACCCGGTGCAGGGCGATGGTGAGCTCGACGACGCCCAGGTTGGGGCCGAGGTGTCCACCGGTCTTGGACACCGCGTCCACGAGGAAGGTGCGGATCTCCTCCGCGAGCTGGTCCAGCTCACCGAGGCTGAGCCGGTCCAGGTCGCGCGGTCCCTTGATGCGGGTCAGCAGATCCACCCGTGCCTCCTTGCGTTTGAGCTGATCGAGCGTGCCGATCCGATGAGTCTAATGTTCCACCGCCGGACGTGGGCAGCGGGAGCCTGTGTTCGAATGCCGCCGTCCGGGCACGCGCAGGTGCCCGGCACCCCCGTGGGGTACCGGGCACCTGCGCGGTTCCGCGGTCAGGCGCGGCCCGCGGTCTTCTGGGTCTTACGGGTGACGGAGTCGATGACGACCGTGGCGAGCAGCACGGCGCCGGTGACCATGTACTGGATCGGCGTGGCGATGCCCTCCAGCGACAGTCCGTACTGGATGGAGACGATGACCATGACACCGAGCAGCGCGTTCCAGGTGCGGCCGCGGCCGCCGAACAGGCTGGTGCCGCCGATGACGGCCGCCGCGATGACGTTCATCAGGAGGTCGCCGGTGCCGGAGCCCTGGTTGGCCGCCGCGATCTTGGAGGCCCAGAACAGGCCGCCGATCGCCGCGAAGGTCCCCGCGATGGAGAAGACGGAGATGCGGATCGCGGTGACGTTGATACCGGCGCGCCGGGAGGCCTCGACGCTGCCGCCGAGCGCGAAGATCTTCCGCCCGTAGGCCGTACGGCGGAGCAGGAAGTCCGTGCCGACCAGGACGATCAGGAAGAGGACCAGGGCGAGCGGCAGGCCGCGGTACTGGTTGAACATGTACGCGGCGGCGAAGGCGAACACCGCGAGGACGACGGTGCGCACCACGATGTCGGCGATCGGGCGGGCCGGGATGCCGGCCGCCTCGCGGCGGCGGGTGTCCAGGAAGGCCGCGGCGAAGTAGCCGATGACCGCGATGGCGGCGAGCCCGTAGGCGGCGGCGACATCGGTGAAGTAGTACGTGGTCAGCTGGCCGACCACGCCTTCGCCGTCCAGGTTGATCGTGCCGGAGTCGCCGAGCAGCTGGAGCATGAAGCCGAGCCAGAACAGCAGGCCGGCCAGGGTGACGGCGAAGGCGGGCGCCCCGATCCGGGCGAAGAAGAAGCCGTGGATCGCGCCCATCACCGCACCGCTGACGATGGCGACGAGGATCGCCAGCCATTCGTTCAGGCCCTGGGTGACGCTGAGCACCGCGACGAGGGCGCCGGAGACACCGGAGACGGAGCCGACCGAGAGGTCGATCTCGCCGAGCAGCAGGACGAAGATGATGCCCACGGCCATCATGCCGGTGGCGACCATGGTGACCGCGATGTCGCTGATGTTCTTCGCGGAGAGGAACTCGGAGTTCATGCTCTGGAAGACGATGGCGATGATCGCGAGGCCGACGACCACCGGGATCGAGCCCAGGTCACCGCCGCTGATCTTGCGCTTGAACTCGGTGAGGTATCCGGCGAAGCCCTGCTCGCGGATGAGCAGCCGGGGGTCGACGACCGTGGCGGCGCCCTCGGCCGCGTCCGGGTTGCCGACCGGCGGCGTGTCCGCGACGGCCGTGCCCTTGTCCAGCGAGGTGCTGTTCTCGTCCACCGGGTTGGTGGTCTCGTCGGTGGTCACTTGGAAACCTCCGCGTTGCGCGCCGCACGTCGGGTCACGGCGTTGTCCGTGGCGCCCGTGATGGCGGAGATGATCTCTTCCTGGGAGGTGGTCTTCACATCGAAGACACCGTTGTTCCGGCCCAGCCGGAGCACGGCGACCTTGTCGGCGACGGCCTTCACATCGGCCATGTTGTGGCTGATGAGGATGACCGCGTGACCGCGCTCGCGCAGCCGCTCGACGAGGTCGAGGACCTGGGCGGTCTGCTCGACGCCGAGGGCGGCGGTCGGCTCGTCGAGGATGACGAGCTTGGGCTCGCCGAGCATCGACCGGGCGATGGCCACGGTCTGGCGCTGGCCGCCGGAGAGCGAGGCGATCGGGATGCGGACGCTCGGGATGCGGATGGAGAGCGTGGAGAGCAGCTCGCGGGAGCGGCGCTCCATCTCGACCTCGTTGAGGACGCCGAACCTGCGCAGCTCGCGGCCGAGGTAGAGGTTGCCGACGACATCGATGTTGTCGCACAGCGCGAGGTCCTGATAGACGGTCGCGACGCCGAGGTTCTGGGCGTCGTGCGGCTTGTCGATCTGCACGGCCCTGCCCTCCCACTCGATGACACCGTCATCGATGGGGTGCACTCCGGCGATCGTCTTGACCAGCGTTGATTTACCGGCGCCGTTGTCGCCCACCAGGGCGACCACCTCGCCGGCGTGGACCTCAAGCTCTACATCGGTGAGTACCTGTACGGCACCGAAGCGCTTGGAGACCCCTCGCAACGCCAACACGGGCGTAGCGGACACATGAACCATCTCCTTCGCCGCCTGACCGGCGGGGATGCCGCGCCCGGGGGAAGGCGCGGCGGTGTCGAGCAAAGAGAACAGATGAGGTGTGAGCGTTCCGTCCGGCGCCCCGCCCGGTAGCGGGACGGTTGGTGTGCGGGGCGCCGGACAGGCTTCGTGCGCGCGCGGGCCGGGGTGCGGCGCTCGCGTACGCGGGCGGTGGGGCCGCTCATGCCCTCCGCGCGGGCGCGGTGGGCGTTGCGGCGGGTGGGACCCGGCGGCTCGGGGGCGGGCCGGGTCCCGGGGGCCTACTTCAGACCGATCTTGTCGCAGGCGGCCTTGTACTTGGCCGTGCAGATCTCGTCCAGCGTCCAGATGCCGTCCTTGATGACGGTGTCCTGGATGTTGTCCTTGGTCAGCGAGACGACCGGGACGAGGACCGTCGGGACGCCCTTCGTGGTGGCGCTGTCGACCTTGGAGGTGGCGATGGAGTCGAGCTTCTCGCCCTTGGCGAGGGCGACGGCCATCTCCGCGGCGACGATGCCCTCGGCGGGGTAGGACTTGTAGACGCTCATGAACTGCTCACCGGAGACGATGCGCTGCACACCCGCCAGCTCGGCGTCCTGGCCGGTGACCGGCGGGAGCGGCGAGAGGCCGGCGCCCTTGAGGGCGGTGATGATGCCACCCGCCATGCCGTCGTTGGCGGAGTAGACGCCGTCGATCTTGTCCTTGCCGAGCGCGGTGATCGCCGCTTCCATGTTGGCGTTGGCGTTCTCCGGCTTCCACTCCTTGGTGTCGTACTCCTTGCCGTACTTCACCTTGCCGTCGAGGACGGACTTGGCGCCCTTCTTGAAGAGCGCGGCGTTCGGGTCGGTGATCGCGCCGTTCATCATCACGATCGTGCCGCCGTCGGCCTTGTCGCCCAGGGCCTCCAGCAGGGCGGTGCCCTGGGCCCGGCCGACCTCTTCGTTGTCGAAGGAGGTGTAGGCGTCGATGGGGCCCTCGGCGAGGCGGTCGAAGGCGACGACGGGGATGCCGGCGTCCTTGGCCTTCTTGACGCTGTTGGCGATCGCCTTGGAGTCGACCGAGCCCAGGATGAGGGCGTCGACCTTGTTGGTGATCATGGTGTCGACCTGCTGAGCCTGCGTGTTCGCATCCTGCTTGGCGTTGGCGTAGGTGACCTTCGCCTTGCCGTCGGTGAGCTCGTCGATCTTCTTCTCGATGATCGGCCGGTCGAACTTCTCGTAACGGGCCGTCTGGTTCTCGGGGAGGAGCAGACCTATCTTCAGGTCGTTGCCCTTCTTCTCCGAGCCCTGTTCGGCCTTGTCGCCGGACTCCTTGGCGCTCCCGCAAGCGGCCAGCGAGATCGCCATCGTGGTGGCGGCAACGGCAACGGCGGCACGACGCATACGCGTGTTCATTCTCGAACCTCCCTGACGAGGCCGCGACGTTGCGGCCGAGGTGGCTGGAAGTCAACTCGGCCGCAGCGTCAGCGTCAAGGAGTAAATCCTTAACGAGATGACAACGGTGCCATTCGTTATCTAAGTGAAGGCAGGAGTCGCTGCGGGGAGGGTGCTCTCCAAAAGGGTTGAATCCCCCATCTCGCTGAGCACCAGGGCGAGGGCGCCCAGCACTTCGGCACGGCCGCCGAGCGCGCCGGGGAGCACCGAGAGCTGCCGGGCGGCGCTGGGGATCGCGTAACGCGACACGGAGTCCCGTATGGGCCCCAGGACCAGCTCCCCGGCCTCCGCCAGCGAGCCGCCGAGCACGACGCGGCTGGGGTTGAGCAGATTGCACAGGTTGGCCACGCCGCTGCCTATGTGGCGGCCCACGTCGCCGATCACCCGGCGGCAGCCCGGATCGCCCTCCCGGGCCAGCTGGACCACCCGCTCCATGGTGAGCCCGGGGCCGTGGCTGGGCTGGAGCAGCGGCAGGACGTACCGGGCGGCGGTGAAGGTCTCCAGGCAGCCGCGGTTGCCGCAGCGGCAGACCGGGCCCGACTCGTCGAGGGTGATGTGCCCGATCTCGCCGGCCGTGCCGCCCGGGCCCCGGTAGATGGTCCCGTCGATCACCAGACCGGCGCCGACGCCGCTGGCCACCTTGATGTACGCGAGGTCCTTGACGCCCCGCCCGCTGCCCCAGACCAGCTCGCCGAGCGCTCCGAGGTTGGCGTCGTTGTCGACGTACACGGGCACGCCGAGGCGGCCGGAGAGCTCCTCGCTGGGGTTGATGCCCGTCCAGCCCGGCAGGATCGAGGTGGAGCCCAGCGTGCCGGACTCGACGTCGATCGGGCCCGGCACGCCGAGCCCGATGCCGATCACCTTGTCCGGGCCGATCCCGGTGGCCTCGATCAGCCGCTTGACCAGGACTTCCGCCCGGTCGAAGCCCTCCGCGGACGAGGCGTCGACGTCCAGCGGCTCGGACTCCTCGGCGAGCACCTGGTGGGCGAGGTTGCCGACGGCGACGCGCAGATGCGTATGGCCGAAGTCGACGCCGATGACGATGCCCGCGTCGCCGCTGAGCGAGACGCTGCGGGCCCGGCGGCCGCCCGCGGAGGTGGGTGTGACCTCGACCGTCCCGCCGTCCTTCAGTTCGCGGACGATATTGGAGACCGTGGCTGCGGAGAGCCCGGTGCTCCGGGCGATCTCCGCCTGGGTGAGCGATCCCGCCATCCGTACGGCGCGTACGACCCGCTCCAGATTGGCCCTGTGCAGCGATGTCTGCGACCCGGGAGTCTCCATCGACTCATCCACTCCTGCCCTTGGCGGGCGGTCCCTGAGGACCGCCCCGGCCGGGGCCGCAGCGATGAGACCCCGGCTTCCTCCAACATGTGAACTCTAAGCTGACCGTTTGGGGGTGCCTCCCGTCAAGACCTGAGCGGGCAGGGGCTCACGTGCGCGCAAACGGCCCGGTGCCCCGGCGGAGGATTCCTCCGCCGGGGCACCGGGCCGTGTCCGTAAGGTGATCTGCTACTTCAGGGCGCCCGCCGTCAGACCGGAGACGACCTGGCGCTGGAAGATGATGTACGCGGCCAGCACGGGCAGCATCGCGATCACCAGACCGGCGAAGAGGCCGGAGTAGTCGCCCTTGTAGCCCTGGCTGGAGGCCAGCTCCACCAGGCCCTGGGCCAGCACCCGCTTCTCCGGGTCGGTGTTGAGCACCGTCGGCAGCATGTACTGGTTCCACTGCCCCAGGAAGTTGAAGATGCCGACGCTGATCAGGCCGGGCTTGGCCATCGGCAGCATGACCTGGAAGAACGTACGGGTGTGCGAGGCCCCGTCGATGATCGACGCCTCCGCCACCGAGGTCGGCAGCGTACGGAAGAACGAGGTCAGGAAGAACACGGTGAACGGCAGCGAGTACGCGATGTACACCAGGATCAGGCCGTGGATCGTGTTCAGCAGCCCCATGTTGTCCATGACGTAGAACAGCGGGACCAGCGCCAGCATGATCGGGAAGCTCATGCCGCCGACGAACAAGAAGTAAATGAAGCGGTTGCCCGGGAACTCGAAGCGGGCGAGCACATAGGCGGCCATCGACCCGAGGACCAGGGTCCCGACGAGCGAACCGCCCACCACCAGGATGGTGTTCAGGAAGTACTCGCTCATATGGGCCTGGCTCCAGGCCCGGCCCCAGCTGTCGAAGTTCAGCGAACTCGGCAGCGACCACGGAGTGTTGAAGATGTCCGAGTCGGTCTTGAACGAGGACATCACCGCCCAGAACAGCGGCAGGACGACCATGATCGCCCACAGGATCAGCATCCCGTGCGAGAAGACGTTGAGGACCTGGCCCTCGCTGCTCTTCGCGGGGGCCGACGAGCCCTTGGAGACCGTCCCGGCGCGCTGGGCCGGGACCTTGGCCGCCTCGGCGTCGGACGGGGATCCGGAGGGCCCGGAGGGAGGGGTGTCAGTGGTCTTCATCAGAACTCCAGCCGCTCGCGCCGGCCCACCCGCATGACGATGGCGGCGAACGCCAGGGTCACGATGAGCAGGGCGACACCGATCGTGGTCGCGTAGCCCGCCTGTCCGTCACGGAACGCCGCCTGGTAGACGTACAGCGGCAGGACGGTGGTCGAGTAGTCGGGCCCGCCGGGGCCGACGCTCATGATGTGGACGATGGCGAAGCCCTCGGCGCCGAGCGCCAGGATGCCCATGTAGACCCAGCCGGACTGGACCGTGTCCCACAGCAGGGGCAGCGTGATCCGGAAGAAGGTCGTGAAGCGGCTCGCCCCGTCCAGCAGGGCGGCTTCGTAGAAGTCCTTGGGGATGGAGGCCATGCCCGCGGAGAAGAGCACCACGAAGAAGCCGGTCGTGCACCAGACGAGGACCGCCATGATGCACCACAGGGCCAGCTTCGGATCGCCCAGCCAGTCCGGTACGTCGCTGATCCCCACGGCCTTGAGCGTGCCGTTGATCATGCCCTGGGCCGGGTCGAAGGCGAACTGGAACAGGATGGCCACGATCGCGATCGAGAGCACCTGCGGGAAGAAGTAGGCGATCTTGTAGAAGCCCGAGCCCCGGACGCCCGCGATGGCGGCGCCCTTGCGGCGCCGGCCACCCACGTTGAGCATGAAGGCGAAGAAGAGCGCGAGGCCCAGCGTCACCAGCGGCAGCAGCACCGCCAGCAGCACACTGTGCTGCAGCGATTTCCAGAAGATGTCGTCGTCGAGCATCTTGGTGTAGTTGTCGAACCCGACCATCTTGAAGTCGGGGCTCAGACCCGTCCAGTCCGTGAACGAGTAGTAGATGGACTGGATGAAGGGCCAGATGACGAAGATGACGTACAACGCCATCGGGACCACCAAGAACCCGACTATGAACCGGTATTTACCGTGTTGCATCGTTACCGACTCCGACCTTCCCGTGCTGCCCGCCGCTGGTGACGCGTGGTCACTGGTGCTTGAAGTGCTTGATGGACTGGTCCTTGGCGGTCGCGTCGGCGAAGGCCTGGATCTTCTTGATGGTCTCGGCCGGCTTGGCGCGGCCGGCCATCATCTCGCCGAGCGCGGCGACACCGATCTGCTCCTTCTGGAGCTTCACGTACCAGTCCTGCAGGCGCGGGTTGACCACGTTGGTACCGGCCTTCTGCAGCGCCGCGACACCGGACTTCAGGCCGTCGGAGAGCTCGATGCCGTCCGTGCCGCCGTTGAAGGCGGAGAGCGACTTGGTGCTCGTGGTGAAGGACTTGGAGGAGGCCTCGCTGAGCATGATGCGCAGCTGCTCCATGCCGCCCTCGGGGTTCTTCGCCTTGCTCGGGACGATGAACGGCTCGCCGCCGGACGCCCAGAGGGTGCCGAAGGGCATCTTGTCCGAGGAGTCGAGGCTGGAGGGAGCGCCCACGGACAGCTTGAAGTCCTTGGGGATGATCGCCGCTTCCTCGTTCTCGACCCAGGAGCCGTTCGGGATGAACAGCGCCTTGCCGCGGGCCCAGGCGCCCTGGGAACCGCGGTGGTCCAGGCCCGGGGTGCCCTTGAGGATGTAGTCCTTGGCGACGAGCTCGTAGTACGCCTCGAAGGCCGCCTTGACCGCGGGGTGCTCCCAGGCCTTCGGCTCCAGGTTGTCGATCGCGTCGAGGACCTCGACACCGCCGATCTTGGCGATGAAGGGGTACAGCGAGAAGGGGAGGTAGTAGGGGTGCTTGCCGGGGTAGGTCCAGCCGGCGATGCCCTCCTTCTTCGCCTTCGCGCAGAGCGCGAGCATGTCGTCCCAGGTCTCCGGGTACGTGGCGTCGAGCTTCTCCAGCGCGGTCTGCGAGTACCAGACGCCGTAGACCGTGTACGCGTAGTACATGATCCAGACCGGGTCGCCGTCGAACTGGCCCATCTCGATGATGCCCGGCCGCAGGGTGTCGCGGACCTTCTTGGCGGGGTCGTCGATGGAGGGGGCGTCGAGCAGCGGGGTCAGGTCGGTGAGCTGCTTCTTGCCGACCAGGACGCCCATGTCCATCTGCTGGGCACCGGAGTTGTCGATCAGGTCCGGCGGGGTGCCACCGTTGAACCGCGGCTGAAGAACCGACTGGATCTTCTGCGTCGCGGAGAACTTGACCTTCGCCTCGGGGTAGGTCTTCTCGTAGACGGCCTTGGCGTCCTCGGCGTACTTGGTGCCGAAGCCACCGTCGAAGATGACGATCTCCAGCGGCGCGCTGCCGTTGACGGCCAGCGGGTTCTTCTCGGTCTTTTCGCCCTTTTCGACCTTGTTGTCGCTGCCGCTGTCGCCGCTCGCGCAGGCGGACAGGAAGCTCATCGTCGGAACAGCGATCAGGCCGAGTGCGGCAGAACGCTTGATCAGATCGCGACGGCCAAGGCCCTCATTGTTGTGGGCGGAGGTGGATCCCATGCTCAAGTCCTCGCCTTCTCCAGGACTCAGGCGGTGTACCGGTCACCCGTAGAAAATTCGCCTCAGGCGAAGGGCCCCGCCACCGCGGTCAGTTGCGCTTGGGTCGTGCAGATATGCAGATGTACCGGACAGGGCCGGTGCAGTGGGGATGCGGGGAGACCGTACAGCGAGGACACCCCTGGCGTCCTCGCGACCGTCTCTGTTTCCCCCGTGCGCACGTCCGCGCGAAGCGGCCGTGCGGATGCCGACAGGTATAGTCCACTTGTCGCCAACTGAGCAAGATCGAATGCAGGTTTGGGCGGCAGTCTTTCCCGAGTTGAGACCTCACGGATACCTCGGCGCCGCGCCCCCTCCTCCCGCGGCGGCTATTTCCCCATTCCGGCCGATTCGCCGACGACCCCTGCGGCAACACCCTTGACACGTCCTGTCACTTGGATCCCTACTGGACCTTGCATCCCGCTATGACAACGTTGTCCATGCATTTTCCCGGGGAGGAACGGCTCGGCATGCAGCCACCACGCGGCCTCAACCACGGCTCCGACAAGGCCCCTCACGCGGTCCCCCGCCCGGCCCCGCGCCGGAGACGGACCCCCACAGCAGCCGCCCTGGCGGCATCCCTCGCCCTGGTGGTGATCGCCCCCGCGGTCGCCACCGCCCAGCCCGCGTCGCCGGACCGGAAGCCCTCCGGCGAGCGGACGTTCACCACCTCCTTCGAGGCGGACGAGAAGCAGCCGGACTGGCGCAACACCGTCGAGGAGGGCCCCGACGGCAAGCCCCGCTCCTCCGGCGTCGACGGAGGCTTCTCCTCCGGCATACCGGGCAATGTCACCGACCGGGTCACGGAGCTCCGCGCGAGCGCCGAGAACACCGCGGGCGGCGAGGTCAAGGAGAACCTCGTCGACGTCGAACCGGGCTCCAAGTGGCTGACGTTCGCGAAGACCGGCTGGGTCGAGTTCGATCTGGACGAACCGGTCAAGGTCGTGACGTACGCGCTCACTTCGGCCAACGACCACGCCGAACGCGACCCGAAGGACTGGACGCTCAAGGGCTCGGCGGACGGCAAGGAGTGGACCGACCTCGACACCCGCAGCGGCGAGACCTTCGCCAAGCGGCACGAGACGAAGAGCTACGACTTCGCGGGCGACACCGCGTACCAGCACTTCCGGCTGGAGATCACGGCGAACGGCGGCGCGGACGCGCTCCAGCTCGCCGACGTTCAGTTCTCGAACGGTGACACCTCCGCGCCGGTGCCCGACGAGATGCGCAGCCAGCCCGACCGCGGCCCCTCCGGTTCCCCCACCGCGAAGTCGGGCGCGGGATTCACCGGAAAGAAGGCACTGCGGTACGCGGGTACGCACACGCCCGACGGACGCGCCTACTCGTACAACAAGATCTTCGACGTGAACACGGCCGTCACCAAGGACACCGAGCTGTCCTACCTCGTCTACCCGCAGATGGGCGAGACGGACCTGAACTACCCGGCCACGCACGTCGCGGTGGACCTCGCCTTCACCGACGGCACGTACCTGAGCCAGCTGAAGGCCACCGACAGCCACGGCGGACTGCTGACCCCGCAGGGCCAGGCGGACGCCAAGCGCCTCTACGTCAACCAGTGGAACAAGGTCGCCGCCCGCCTCGGCACGGTCGCCGCGGGCAAGACGGTCGACCGGATCCTGGTGGCGTACGACTCCCCCAAGGGCCCGGCGAAGTTCCAGGGCTGGATCGACGACATCACGATCGCCCCGAAGAAGCCCGAGAAGCGCAAGGCGCATCTGTCGGACTACGCGCTGACCACCCGCGGCACCAACTCCAGCGGCGGCTTCTCGCGCGGCAACAACATTCCGGCCACGGCGGTCCCGCACGGCTTCAACTTCTGGACGCCGGTGACCAACGCCGGTTCGCTGAGCTGGCTGTACGACTACCACCGGGGCAACAACGAGGACAACCTCCCCACGCTCCAGGCCTTCGGCGCCAGCCATGAGCCGAGCCCGTGGATGGGCGACCGGCAGACCTTCCAGGTGATGCCGTCGGCCGCGTCCGGCACCCCGGACGCCTCCCGGACGGCCCGCGCGCTGCCGTTCCGGCACGAGAACGAGACCGCGACACCGCACTACTACGGCGTCACGTTCGAGAACGGCCTCAAGGCCGAGATGACGCCGACCGACCACGCGGCCCGGATGCGGTTCACCTATCCGGGCAAGGACGCCAGCCTGGTCTTCGACAACGTCTCGAACGACGGCGGCATCACGCTGGACCCGAAGAACCGCTCGTTCTCCGGCTACACGGACGTCAAGAGCGGCCTGTCCACCGGCGCGACCCGGATGTTCGTGTACGGCGTCTTCGACGCGCCGGTCACCGACAGCGGCAAGCTGAAGGGCGGCGGTGGCGACGACGTCACCGGGTTCTTCCGCTTCGACGCGGGCAAGGACCGCACGGTCAACCTGCGGCTGGCCACCTCGCTGATCGGCGTCGACCAGGCGAAGCAGAACCTGGCCATGGAGATCCCGGAGTCCACGTCCTTCCAGAAGGTGCAGCGCAAGGCGCAGAGCGCCTGGGACGACGTCCTGGGCACGGTCGAGGTCGAGGGCGCCGACGCCGACCAGCTGACCACGCTCTACTCCAGCCTCTACCGGCTCTACCTCTACCCGAACTCCGGCCACGAGAAGGTGAAGGGCAAGAACAAGTACGCCAGCCCCTTCTCCAAGGCGACCGGTGAGAACACCCCGACGCAGACCGGCGCGAAGATCGTCGACGGCGAGGTGTACGTCAACAACGGCTTCTGGGACACTTACCGCACGACCTGGCCCGCCTACTCCTTCTTCTCCCCGAAGAAGGCCGGCGAGCTGGTGGACGGGTTCGTCCAGCACTACAAGGACGGCGGCTGGACCTCGCGCTGGTCCTCCCCGGGCTACGCGGACCTGATGACCGGCACCAGCTCGGACGTGGCGTTCGCCGACGCGTACGTCAAGGGCGTGAAGTTCGACGCCGAGGCGGCCTACGACGCGGCGCTCAAGAACGCCACCGTGGCCCCGCCGTCCTCGGGCGTCGGCCGCAAGGGCCTGGAGACCTCCGTCTTCAAGGGGTACGCGAACACCGCCACCCACGAGGGCCTGTCCTGGTCGCTGGAGGGTTACGTCAACGACTACGGCATCGCCCGCATGGGCCAGGAGCTGTACAAGAAGACGAAGAAGGCGCGGTACAAGGAAGAGTCCGAGTACTTCATGAACCGGGCGCAGAAGTACGTCAAGCTCTTCGACGACAAGGCCGGGTTCTTCCAGGGCAAGAAGCCGAACGGCGACTGGCGCCTGCCCTCGGACGAGTACGACCCGCGCGTCTGGGGCTACGACTACACCGAGACCAACGGCTGGGGCTACGCCTTCACCGCCCCGCAGGACAGCCGGGGCCTGGCCAACCTGTACGGCGGCCGCGCGGGTCTGGGCAAGAAGCTGGACACGTACTTCTCGACGCCGGAGACGGCGGGCCCGGAGTTCGTCGGCAGCTACGGCGGGGTCATCCACGAGATGACCGAGGCGCGGGACGTGCGGATGGGCCAGTACGGCCACAGCAACCAGGTCGCCCACCACGCCACGTACATGTACAACGCGGCCTCGCAGCCGTACAAGACGCAGGAGAAGGTCCGCGAGGTGCTGGGCCGGCTGTACATCGGCAGCGAGATCGGGCAGGGCATCCACGGCGACGAGGACAACGGCGAGCAGTCGGCGTGGTTCCTCTTCTCCTCGCTCGGCTTCTACCCGCTGGTGATGGGCAGCGGGGAGTACGCGATCGGCTCGCCGCTCTTCAAGAAGGTCACCGTCCGCATGGACAACGGCCGCAAGCTGGTCGTGAAGGCGCCTAAGAACAGCGACAAGAACATCTACGTGCAGGGCGTGAAGGTCAACGGCAAGAAGTGGACCTCCACCGCGCTCCCGCACGACGTGCTGGCCAAGGGCGGCACGCTGGAGTTCGACATGGGCCCGAAGCCGTCGGCCTGGGGCACGGGCAAGGACGCGGCCCCGGTCTCGGTGCAGAAGGACGACAAGGTCCCGACGCCCAAGGGCGACGCGCTGAAGGGTGACGGCGCGCTGTTCGACGACACCTCGGCCACCTCGGCGACGGTGGAGTCGGTGGAGCTTCCGATCGACGGCTCGGCCTCGGCCACGAAGGGCGTCCAGTACACGCTGACCTCGGCGGCGGCGGACAAGGCCCCGAAGGGCTGGACGCTCCAGGGTTCGACGGACGGCGAGAAGTGGACGGACATCGACCGCCGCTCCGGCCAGTCGTTCGCCTGGGACAAGCAGACCCGGGTGTTCTCGGTGGCGAAGCCCGGCTCGTACACGAAGTACCGGCTGGTGCTGACGGGTTCGGCGACGCTCGCGGAGGTGGAGCTGCTCTCCTGATCCGTACGCGGTGAGCGCGGGCGGCCGGCACCCCGGAGGACGGGGTGCCGGCCGTCGGCGTGTCAGGGGTGACGGTCGTGGCTCAGCCGCCCTGGAGGCTCTCGGGCAGGGCGAGGTTCAGGGCGACGACGACCGGCCGGCCGTGTTCGGTGCCGAGCCGGGAGACGGCGCCGGTGGCGAGCTGGAAGAGCCGCCCCTCGGCCGGGGTCAGGCCGAGGTAGCGGGCGGTGAGGACGCGCAGGAAGTGCGAGTGGGCGACGAGCGCGATGTCCTCCTCGTCCGCGACCTCCTCGGCGGCCGACCGGACACCCGCGAGCACCTGGTCGGCCCGCTGCCCGATCTGGGCGGGGCTCTCGCCGGGGTGCTCGGCGGAACCGGGGTCGACGCCGTCGGTCCACAGGTTCCAGAAGGGCCGGGTGCGGCGGATCTCCCGGGTGGTGACGCCCTCGTACCCGCCGTAGTCCCACTCCCGCAGCTCGGGGGTGACCCGGGGGTCGGCGAGCCCGGCCAGCTCGGCGGTGCGGCGGGCCCGGATCATCGGGCTGACGAGCGTGAGCCCGATGTGCCGGTCGGCCAGCAGCGGGACGAGCGCGCGGGCCTGGCGCTCGCCGACGTCGGTGAGGGGGAGGTCGGTGTAGCTCGTGTGCTGTCCGGAGCGGGACCACTCGGTCTCGCCGTGCCGGATGAGGATCAGCTCGCCCATGGGGTCCGTTCGCTTTCTGTACCGATGGTGCCGGTGGTGTCGGTGGTGCCGGGTGCGGCGGGTGGGGACCGCGGGTCCGGGTCCCCGGCCCACGATCGCACCCGGGAGCGGCGGGGTGCCGGAGGCACGTACGGGAGGAGTTCGGGGAGTCCGGAGAGTTCGGGGCGCCGGACGACGACGTCGCCCCCGGCGCGACCGCCCGGATCGAGGCCCAGGGCCTCGGCGAGGTGCCGGCGGGCACGAAGTGCCGGATCGACCGGGTCGAGCGCGAGGCGATGACCGGCTGACCCGAGGGATCGGCACGGCGCTCTACGGCGCTCTACGGCGGAAGGGCCGCACCCCGGGAAGCCCCGGGGTGCGGCCCTTCTTCACTCGGCCGCCGGATCGACTAGCTGCGGATCAGGCTGCGGAGCACGTACTGCAGGATGCCGCCGTTGCGGTAGTAGTCCGCCTCGCCGGGGGTGTCGATGCGGACGACCGCGTCGAACTCCACACCGGTGTCGGTGGTGACCTTGACCGTACGGGGGGTGGTGCCGTTGTTCAGCTCGGTGACGCCGGTGAAGGAGAAGGCCTCCTCGCCGGTGAGACCGAGGGTCTCGGCGGTCTGGCCCTCGGGGAACTGGAGCGGGAGGACGCCCATGCCGATGAGGTTCGAGCGGTGGATGCGCTCGTAGGACTCGGCGATGACGGCCTTGACGCCCAGGAGCGCGGTGCCCTTGGCGGCCCAGTCGCGGGACGAGCCGGAGCCGTACTCCTTGCCCGCGAGGATCGCGAGAGGGGTGCCGGCGGCCTGGTAGTTCTGCGAGGCGTCGTAGATGAACGACACCGGGCCGTCAGCCTGGGTGAAGTCGCGGGTGTAGCCGCCCTCGGTGCCCGGCGCGATCTGGTTGCGCAGGCGGATGTTGGCGAACGTGCCGCGGATCATGACCTCGTGGTTACCACGGCGCGAGCCGTAGGAGTTGAAGTCACGGCGCTCGATGCCGTGCTCGCTGAGGTACTTGCCGGCCGGGGTGTCGGCCTTGATGGCGCCGGCCGGGGAGATGTGGTCGGTGGTGACCGAGTCGCCGAGCTTGGCGAGCACCCGGGCGCCGGTGATGTCCTCGACCGGGGTCGTCTCCATCGTCATGCCCTCGAAGTACGGGGGCTTGCGCACGTAGGTGGACTCGGAGTCCCACTCGAAGGTGTTGCCGGTCGGGATCGGCAGCGCCTGCCACTGGGCGTCGCCCGCGAAGACGTCCTGGTAGGACTTGTTGAACATGTCCTCGCCGATGGCGTTCGCCACGACGTCGTTGACCTCGGCCTCGGAGGGCCAGATGTCGGTCAGGTAGACCGGCTTGCCGTCCTGGTCGACGCCGAGGGCGTCCTTGGTGATGTCGACCTTCATCGAACCGGCGATGGCGTACGCGACGACCAGCGGCGGGGACGCCAGGTAGTTCATCTTGACGTCGGGGTTGATCCGGCCCTCGAAGTTACGGTTGCCGGAGAGCACCGAGGTGACCGCGAGGTCGTTCTCGTTGACCGCCTTGGAGACCTCCTCCGGCAGCGGGCCGGAGTTGCCGATGCAGGTGGTGCAGCCGTAGCCGACGAGGTTGAAGCCGACCTTGTCGAGGTACGGGGTCAGGCCCGCCTTGTCGAAGTAGTCGGTGACGACCTTCGAGCCCGGGGCGAGGGTGGTCTTGACCCACGGCTTGCGGGTCAGGCCCTTCTCGACGGCCTTCTTCGCCACGAGCGCGGCGGCGACCATGACGTAGGGGTTCGAGGTGTTGGTGCAGGAGGTGATCGCGGCGACGGTGACGGCGCCGTGGTCGATCTCGTACGTCGAGCCGTCGGGGGCCGTGACCGTGGTCGGCTTCGACGGGACACCGTTGGAGGTGGCCGGGGAGTCGGAGGCCGGGAAGGACTCCTTGCCCGCCTCCTCGTCGTCGGAGACGTAGTTGCGGACGTCCCTCGCGAACTGCTCCTTGGCGTTCGCGAGGACGATGCGGTCCTGCGGGCGCTTCGGGCCGGCGATGGAGGGGACGACCGTGGCGAGGTCGAGCTCCAGCTTCTCAGAGAAGTCCGGCTCGGCCTTCGGGTCCAGCCAGAGGCCCTGCTCCTTGGCGTACGCCTCGACGAGGGCGACCTGCTGCTCGTCGCGGCCGGTCAGACGCAGGTACTTCAGCGTCTCGCCGTCGATCGGGAAGATCGCGGCGGTGGAGCCGAACTCCGGCGACATGTTGCCGATGGTGGCGCGGTTGGCCAGCGAGGTGGCGGCGACGCCCTCACCGTAGAACTCGACGAACTTGCCGACGACGCCGTGCTTGCGGAGCATCTCGGTGATGGTCAGCACGAGGTCGGTGGCGGTGGTGCCGGCCGGGAGCTCGCCGGTCAGCTTGAAGCCGACGACGCGCGGGATGAGCATGGAGACCGGCTGGCCGAGCATCGCGGCCTCGGCCTCGATGCCGCCGACGCCCCAGCCCAGCACACCGAGGCCGTTGACCATGGTGGTGTGCGAGTCGGTGCCGACGAGGGTGTCGGGGTAGGCCTGGCCGTTGCGGACCATGACCGTGCGCGCCAGGTGCTCGATGTTCACCTGGTGGACGATGCCGGTGCCCGGGGGGACGACCTTGAACTCGTCGAAGGCGGTCTGGCCCCAGCGCAGGAACTGGTAGCGCTCCTTGTTGCGGCCGTACTCCAGCTCGACGTTCTGGCCGAAGGCGTCCTTCGTGCCGAACTTGTCGGCGATGACGGAGTGGTCGATGACCAGCTCGGCCGGGGCCAGCGGGTTGATCTTCGCCGGGTCGCCGCCCAGCTCCTTGACGGCCTCACGCATGGTGGCGAGGTCCACGACACACGGCACGCCGGTGAAGTCCTGCATGATCACGCGGGCCGGCGTGAACTGGATCTCCTGGCTGGGCTGCGCCTGGGAGTCCCAGCCGCCGATGGCCCGGATGTGGTCGGCGGTGATGTTCGCGCCGTCCTCGGTGCGGAGCAGGTTCTCCAGCAGGACCTTCAGGCTGTACGGGAGGCGCGCGGAGCCCTCTACCTTGTCCAGCTTGAAGATCTCGTACGACTCGTCGCCCACGCGCAGCGTGCTGCGGGCGTCGAAGCTGTTCGCCGACACGACAGTCTCCTTCTTCAATGTGCGCGTCTACCGCGCCGCGCCTCATTGGCAGCCGGCGCCGCGTTTTGCCACCTACGGCCCCGGCCATCCGCTAAGGTAAGGCTTAGTTAGGTAACCCTTACCGGGCGGCGGCTGTGGTGCGCCTCGGCAGATATCTCGATGTCGAGATAACTCTAGTACATAGCCGCCGCTCGGTCATGCCCAGGTGCCCCCATGGCCTCTCGCGGCGAAGGTCGAGTGATCGTTTGAGGCTGCCTGTCCGAGGGGGCGGCGGGGGTGCCCGTCCGCGCGTACGGCGATCCCGCGCCGAGCCGGTTTGACCTGGACTTCTTCGACAGTGGCCAACGTCGCCAGGACGATACCGACGAGCGGACCGCGGAAGCGTTCGCCCATGGGGTGTGTCAGTGGGTTCCGACACACCACCGGCGGCCGCACGCGGAAGAGCCGCCCCCTCCTGGGTTTCGCCGTCCCGCAGTCCCGGTTACGGCGTTTGATCATCCCGTGTCAGCCCCCTTGGCTAGGGTTTTACGAACGGTGACGCCAAGACGGGGTAGAAACGAGGAGATGGTGGCAGCCGACTACGAGTTCGACGTCTTCATAGCGTTCGCGCCGGAGGACTCAGGGACCCAACGAACTGTCAGACACATCCTGCACGAGGCGAACGTACGCACGGAAGCCGTCTACGGCGAGACCGCGCTGGACCTCGACCCCGAACGGATGGATCTCTGCCGCACCTTCCTCCTGCTCGCCACGCCGAGCTCCGACGCATCGAGGTACGTCCACGATCAGGTCGACTACTGGCGCAGGCACCGCGGCATGCGGTCCTTCCACATCCTCGACGTCCCGGGATCGCACGGGGCCACCAGGAGCCGGCCCGGCTTCCTGGGCGCCGGCCGATTCGGCCCACAGGACGAGAAACCCGCGGCGGTCTGGGAATTCGCCACCCTCCAGAGCCCGGAAGGTGTGAGAAAACTGGCCTCCGCGCTCACCACCGGAGGAATGCCCGGGCCGGAAGAGGCCACGCCGGGCGCCACACCTCGCTCAGCCCCCGGAACCCGCTCGCGGAAAGCGCGAACCCGTCTCGGCGCGCTGGCCGGCGTCCTTCTCCTGGCGCTGCTGACCATCGCCTGGATCAGCACCCGAAGCCTCCTCGAAAGCCACCGGGACAGCGGGCTGGGCCCCACCGACGCGCCCGCCGCGGTCGCCTCCATCGTCAGCGTCGGAACCGTCATCGGCGTACTCATCGGCGGCATCCTCGCCGGCCTCGCCAAGCTCATCCAAGCCCTCGGCCAGAAGGACGCCGACCTCGTCCGCGCGAAGGCGGAGCTGCTCCGAGCGGAAGCGGAGATGGTCCGCGCCACAAGAGGGCTCCCGCCGGCCGACGGTCCCGCCCCCATCGCCCTCCCCGCCCCTGACGATGCGGAACAGCCGGCCGGACAAACAGCCCTCTGAAGCCGGGACCGAGCTCTTTCCGACCTGCCGGGTTGTCGGAATCGGCTCACTGGCGACGCCGGGGCCGACCGGCACATGACGGCCCCCGACTCCTCGGGGCGGGAAAGACCGGCGCTCAACCGGACGACGTGACCGAGGACCGCTCGGCGAACCACTGCTCGGCACCGTAGGCCTCGAACCGCTCCACCTCGATGAACCCCAGCTTCTCCGCGAGGCGCATCGAGCGGACGTTGGCGGTCTGGGTGGCGAGCACCACCGGCTCACCGGGCACCGCACCGGCGAACCAGCCCAGCACAGCGGCGCACGCCTCGGCGGCGTACCCGTATCCCCACGCCTGCGGCAGGAAGAGGTAGCCGAGCTCGGCCTTCCCGGCGGCTCGGGGAAGGTGCCCCGAATCCCTGGTGAGCGTGACCTGGCCGATCATCGCCCCGGCGAGATCGACCACGAAGAGGCCGGAACGCCGTGCGGGCGCAGCGGGTATCGCGCGCTCCAGCTCGTCACGCGGCCGAGCGCCACCCAGATAAGCGCCCACCTCCGGCGAGGACAGCAACTCGACGAACGCCGGCCGGTCCCGGGGCTCGGGCTCGCGCAGCAGGAGCCGCTCGGTCGTGATCGGTGCGGGCGGCCAGGGGACGGATCCGAGTTCAGACATGGCGGGCAACCTATCGCAGGCACGCGAGAGCGGTCCGGGGAAAGGATGTGGAGGAGAAGGCCCGGATCGCGCATCCGTTCCGGACCGGCGACGGAGTCGCCGATAGAGTCCCGGTGAGTACGACATCACCGGGGGGCCTGATGACGGCAGCGGACGCACCACCGATCGTCTTCGTGCACGGGACACGCTTCAGCGCGGGACAGTGGAGTACCCAACTCGCCGCACTCCGGGAGGAATTCCCGGTGGCCGCCGTCGACCTGCCGGGCCACGGAACGCGCTCGGCCGAGCCCTGGAGCCTGAGCGCCGCGACCGAGGTCATCGCCTGCGCGGTGGACGCGCTCGGCCGCGGGCCGGCCCTGGTCGTCGGGCACTCGCTCGGCGGGTACGCCGCGCTGGAGTTCGCCCGGCGGCGTCCGGAGCAGTTGCGCGGACTGGTCCTCGCGGGCGCCAGCGCCTCCACCCGGGGGCCGTGGACGATGCCGTACCAGTGGGTCGCCGGGCTGGTTCCCCGCATACCGGCGGACCGGCTGGCCCGGTGGAACGACCGGCTGCTGCTGCGGCAGTACCCGAAGGAGGTGGTGGAGGCGACCGTCCGGTCCGGCTACGCCTTCCACACCCTGCCCGCCGCCTGGGGCGAGGTGCTGGGACGCTTCGACGCGGGAGCGATGCGCCATGTGGCGGCTCCGGCGCTGATCCTCAACGGCGAGAAGGACAGGGTCTTCCGGTCCGGCGAGGCGGACTTCGCCCGCGCGCACCCGGACGCCCGTGTCGAACTGATCCCCCGGGCCGGGCATCTCGCGAACTTCGACGCCCCGGACGCCTTCACCGACGCCGTCCGCCGCTTCGCCCGGCAGCTTCCGGGCGACGGCTGAGAGCGCCCGAGCGGATCGCTCCGGCGCCTCACCCCGTCCGGGTCAGTCGAGACAGAACTCGTTGCCCTCGACGTCCTGCATCACGAGGCAGGACTCGTTCTCCTCGTCGGCGACCAGCAGTTCCAGCCGCGTCGCCCCGAGCGGGAGCAGCCGCGCGCATTCGGCCTCCAGCGCGGCGACACGCTCCTCGCCCACCAGCCCGGTGCCGACCCGTACGTCGAGGTGCACCCGGTTCTTGACGACCTTGCCCTCGGGAACGCGCTGGAAGTACATCCGCGGGCCCACCCCGGCGGGGTCCTGGCAGACGGCTCCCGCGTCCCGCTTCTCGGGTGGCAGCGTGAGTTCGTACGCGTCCCACGTGGCGAACCCCTCCGGCACCGGCGGGAGGACGTACCCCAGCACCTCGCACCAGAAGCGGGCCACGCGCCAGGGCGACGCACAGTCGAAGGTGATCTGGACCTGTTTGATCGACGGCATCGGGCCACCCTAGCGGCGGACCGCTCGGAGAACCTCCGATTTCATCGTGCGGAGGGCCCGGCCCCGGTGCCTTTCGTCCTCCCGCCATTCTCCGTTCCGTCTGTCACCGGGAGGACGTACTGGCCCGCGAGACGCGCCAGATGCAGCGGGAGCGGGCGGGCCAGAGGCGGATAGTCGTCGTGGTACCGCAGCTGGTGGGCGAGCGTCGCCCACTCCGCCGGGCGGTCGGGCGCCTCGCCCTCGCGCCCGGTGTCCGCCAGCGCCTTCTCCGAGAGACAGCCGAGGACCGTGATCTCCAGCTGACCAGGGTTCCAGGCCGTCTTGGCGGGCGCCGAGCGGCCTTCCGCCGTGGGAACCAGCTTCATGAGGCCCTTGGGCCTCGCCGCCGTGTGCGGCGTGGCGGCTGTGCTGGCGAAGACCCGGCTCTCGTCGTCCATCGTTCCCCACACGCCCTCGGCGAAGCCGACCTTGCCCCGGTGGTCGTGCGCGTACCACTCCGGGACCTCTTCCCTCCCGTTCGCGTCCCGCACGAGCAGCATCCGCAGGTCGTTCCCGTAGGCCGCGAGCCGCTGGCCGGAGGCAGCCTCGAATCCGACGGTGTCCCGGACCAGCGAGCCGTTGCGCAGCTGCGGCCAGCACTGGCGGAGGTTGCCCGCGTCCGCCATGAGGAGCGTCGGGCGGTCGCGGAGCTGGAAGAGCAGGGTACGGATTTCTCGCTCGATTTCCACGGTCGGCCCGGCGGCCCGGGAGAGAAGCAGCAGCAGCTTCGGATAGGGCACCCACTCGGCACGCTCGGCGTCCCACCCCTCGATGACGCCGGGTCCGGCGTCGGGACGGACCCGCACGGCGACCAGGCGTCGGACGGGCCGGCGCGTGGGGCCCTTCCTCGTGTGGCGGACGAGCCAGAGCGCCGCGTACTGAAGATCGCCAGGGATTCCGGCCCCCACCCGATGCGCGGGTGGGCTGATCGCCCCGAGCTGGCGGAACGCGTCCAACCAGATCCACCGGGCACGGTGTTCCAGGGCGCCGTCGGGGTCGTCGGACACATTGAGGAACTGGCTGAGCCATCCCAGCCTCGCCCAGGCGAGGCGCAGCGCGTGTTTCGGGTCGGAGTCCGGGTGGGCGGCGAAGCGGTCCTTGCTTGCGATCTCCGCGATCACGACGCCGGCCTCACCCCGCGGTGAGGTCATCCGCTCCGACAGCAACGCACTACGCCCCTCCACGGCCTCGGCGAACCGGACAGCCTTCGGGCGGCTGCGGTCGCGGGAGACAGGCAGAGCGTCGACCAGCGGGCCGGCGGGCCGGGCGCTTACCCGGATGTCGACGCCCTCACACCGAACCCGCCAGGTGGCGTCGGCATCCTGGCCCACCTTCTCCGCGGGGGCAGCACCGATCAGTTTGGGCAGTTCAGCGAGGAGCGCGGTGGCGGTCTCCGGGGACTGCCAGAGGATCTCGACGTCCAGAGCCTGGCCTTTCAGGGATCGCGCCAGGGCCGCGCCACGCATCAGGGCCAGTCGCGCCTCCCGGACGCCCGGTGCCGCCCTGGGGCCCGAACGAGGAAGCAGCGAGGGGGTGTTGCTCCGCGTGACCCGCGTGAGGTCGGGGACACGACGCAGCACCGGGCTCAGCCCTTCCTCCACCCAGGCGTCCAGTTCCGCCCGCTCACGGGGCATCAGCCCGCCGCCGACCTTGTGCGGTCCGACCGCCGGGTGGTAGACGATGCCCGCCGCCACGTCCCCGCATCCGTTGATCCAGCGTTCCGGGTGGGCGAAGAGCTCCTCGGGTTCCGGGTAATGGCGCACGATGTCCAGGCCGGGGAGCAACAGAGCGGGACTGCGGCGGCGCCAGACCAGTTCCTTCTGGCGTCGGTCGTATCCGAGTGTGTTCACCACCAGCCGTTGTCCTCGGTCCGGTCCCCCCGGCCACGGCAGCGGGGCGTCCAAGAGGACCGTCGCCCCGCCGAGCGCGTGGGGGCGCACCTCCAGTTCCGTGGCCCAGCGACGCACCTGGCTGGAGACGTGGACACGGAATCGGGGGGCGAACGGCACCGTCTGGACCGTGATGTTCAGGCAGGCGGAGTAGTACCAGGTCCGCTTGTTCCGCTCGTACCGCTGGGGCGGCCAGGAGACGAGACGGGCCCCGCTCCCCGAGCTCTCCACCCGGAAGTGAAGAGTGGCGTCATTGGTACGAAACGGTCGGGCGGCCAATCGGAAAGCGACCCACTCCGGCAGCAGGCCGTAGAGGCGCGGAGCGGGTTCGGCAGTGCCTCCAGCCGATGTGACCGTCTCGGTGAGATCGATCCGCTCGGTCTGCCACTCGGGGAGCCTCATCGGAACAGTCGGGTCCGCCTCTGCCGCCAGCAGCCGCTCCTCCAGATCGGGACCGTCGTCGTCCTGCTGCTGGGACAGGCGCGTCGCCCAGGTACCGATCAGCGGGGCCAGCACATCCGGCGGCACCGTCTCCCTCGCGTAGAGCCACGGCAGGCTGCCGTCCGTGCCCGCGCGGCGGCCGGTGGCGATGACCCCGGGAGCCAGCGCCTGGAGCAGGAAGTTGAGCTGCCGCACCGGGAGCCGGTCGGGGCGGGCCCTGTCCCCGCCGGCTTCGGCGTGCATCCGGGTCAGTTCGGTGTGCAGGTCCTCGCCCAGCCGCAGTACGTGCGATTCCTCCTGCCACGGGCCGTTCAGCGGGTCGGGTTCATAGGCGGTGGAACGAATGGTCCGGTACACGGCTGCCTCCTAGTGAGAGGTGAGGTGTGGAGCTTCTCGAGTGCCCGCGGGCCGGGGAGGGTCGGTGAGCAGACGGGTGAGCATGCGTCGCAGCGGCTCGTACAGCGCGCGGGCGATGAACTGCTCCTCGGCCGACTTCGCGTCGCCCTCGAAGTACGGGTCCAGCACGTCGACGATGCTGTGCAGGAGGCTGGACTCGGGAGTGTCGGGCCGCTCCGGCGTCGCCGCGCGGTTGGGGGCGAAAGCCGCGTCCACGAAGACCACCCGGGCAGGCACGCCGCCGCGTACCAGCCGCCCGATGACCTGCCACATGAGGACCAGCATGTCCCAGGTGACCGGTGCCCGTTCGTCGTCGCCGAGGCGGCTCCAGGCCATCGACCGTGCGAGGACTTGGTACCAGCGCGAGCGGGCCAGCCGACGGACCTCGTCCGCACCATCCTCGATGCTGCGGGCCCCTCGCACCCAGGAGCTGAAGGTGCTCGTGGTGGTGGCGCGGACCATCCAGTCGTTGACGGCGTGGACCGCCAGGGACAGGTCGTCGGGGTGCGGGTTGGGCCGGGCCAGGAAGTAGACGGTGCCGATGGCGGCCTCGGCGTCGTCGTTGAGAATGTTGTGGCCCCGCTCGACTGCCAGCAGGGGCGCCACGAGGATCTCCGCCTCGATTTCGTTCAGGTGCTCCACGTCGCCCCGGCGCAGGGAGCGGGCGCGGTTCACCGAGGGCGCCTCGTCCTCGGGGGCGATCTCCTCGTCGTCCGACACCAGGCAGAAGACCTTGTCGCGCCAGCGCATGTTGAGGTTGTGCAAGGTGTCCGCGACCAGGCGGGCTTCGACGTAGCTGCCGACCAGCAGCAGGATGCGCCCCCTCTTCGCAGGTAGGGACAGCAGCTCACGCTCCAACGGCCCTCCTTCGGGGAGGTCGTGTTCTCCTTCGCCCAGGTACCGTGCGATACGGCGCAGCTTTTCGGGGCGGTCCTCGGGGACGCTGCCGGACATCCGCAGCTTCTCGTCACCGTCATCGATGAACTCGAACCGCATGTCGCTCTCGGCGGCGATGCGTTCGGTCACCTCCCGAGGCGGCTCGATGATGACACCGACCGGGACGCAGATGTGGTAGCGACTGGACTCGCCGGCCCAGCTGCTGCCGGACATCAGGAGCAGATGCGCACCGGGGCGACCGTCCACGGAAGCCAGATGGGGCAGCGCGCGCAGCAGTTCACGGCCGACGCCGCTGCACCTGAAGAAGGTCAGCTCCCCGCTGCGGACTCCGCCCTCGTCCTTGCCGGGGACCCTGAACTGGAATCCCAGCACATTGCCCATGGGCGCTTCGGGCACCATCGGCCCGTAGTCGAGCGGCCGACGGTACATCTGGTTGTAGCCCAGGTCGAGAGCTGACTCGACCCGCGGCCACATGGCGTTGATCATCGCGAGGCGGGGTTCGAGGGCGCTCAGCAGCAAGGTGAACTCGAACCGGACCGCCAGTTCCTTGTGCCAGTCCTCCGGACTCTTCGGCGGCTCGGTCTTCCTGGGTTCGCGGCCCTTGCGCGCGGCCTTTCCCCGTAACTCTTCCTTCCGCTCCCACTCGGCGAGTGCTACCTCGTGGTCCTGCCCGCGGGCAGCCATGTAGGCCGCGTCCAACTGGAAGACCTTGTCCATCACCTTGACCAGAGAGCGTCGGGTGTTCTCCGGATTGCCCGTGTGGAGAAGCTCGTTGAGCAGGACCGTCAGGTCGCCGAAGTCCTCGTCCGTCCTGCGGGCCCGGTCACCGAAGGGGTTGTCGCGGAACGCGTCGAGGCGTTTGCCCAGGGCCTCCCGGGGGGCGTGGTTCTCGTCCTCCGGGCCACCGCCGTCCGCCAGCGGATAGCGTTCGTCGAGCAGACCCAGTTGCAGGGTCCAGGCGCTGAAGTATCCCGTCCGGACCCAGCAGCGCAGGTCGTAGTCGGTGACGAGCATCGCGTACAGCCGGTCCGTCGCGGCCGTGGCGGTGTTGAGCGCGGCGGAAAAGGTCTGTACGTCCCCCTCGGACAGCTGTGTGCGCCCGCTAGCCGCGAGTTCCCGGATCTTGTGCCGGGTCAGTTCGTCGATGAGGCCCTTGTCCTCGTCGCTGGCGAGCACCGCCGCGGGCGCGAAGACCTGGTCGAGCTGCATCTGCACGCGGTCGGCCTCGTCCACGATCACCAGGTCGCTGCGGCGACAGGCGAGTTCGAGGTAGCGGATGCGTTCGCCGTTCTGCGGGCGGGGTGGCGAGGCGTCGATCAGACCGGCCGGTGTGGCGACCCAGATGTGCGCGTCGACCAGAGCGCGTGCCCCGTGGTGGCGGGGGCAGACAGACCAGTACGGGCAGGTGTTCAGCCGCTTCTGCCAGGGTGATTTCCCGTCCCCGCGCCTCGGGTCGGACGGCGGTCGCAGCCGGGAGCAAGGGGCCTCGCCGAAGGCGAGCGGCTCGACGGACGGGGCGGCGTCCTGTCGGTGGACGTTCAGCGTGCAGGAGGTGCCGAGATAGGCGAAGGCGGGGTCGTCGTGGGCGAGCAGTCGGTGTTCGCCCCGCCCGGCCAGCCGGCGATGCAGTCGCTGGGCGTGCCGCTCCCGGCCGGAGGATCCAAGAACCGGAGCGGCCGCGCCTTCGGTGTAGAGGTTGTATGTCTCGACCAGCTTGAGCACCTCCGCGACGTCGGAGACCACGACGGTGGTGCGCTTGCCGAGCTTCGCGAGGTGGACGGCGATGATGTCGCGCAGCGTGCTCTTGCCCGCGCCCACGATGCCGAGGAGGTGCTGGATGCTGTCGATGGTGAAGGTGAAGTCGTGGTCCTTGCGGAAAGCGCTCTTCACCTCGCCGGTGGCGTCGACCGGCTCTTTGACGGACATCTCGAAGTCTCCGAGCCGTTCCAGCCACCGCGGCGGCCTCCCCGACGCCCTGCCGTCGTGGACGGCTCGGGCGTGTACGGCGTCCATCTCCGCCGCGGTGCGCTCCAGGTCCTTTCTGGTGAAGACCAACGGCTCCCCGCCGCCGGCCGGAATCATGTCGAGGTCGTGGGCGATGACGGGGGTGCTGGGCACCACCGGCAGATGCACCTCCGCCAGGGAGCGGCTCACGGTGAACACGTGCGGCCCAGGACCCGCGACCGGCCGTCGCTTGCCCTCAAGCGGGGGTGCCGTCCGCAGCAGCCCGCCGTACACCTGAAAGCGGTCGCTCGCGACGGAGATCTCGCGGCGAACGGCCGGAGCCTCGGTGTCAGGCACGTCGTAGCCACGCGTCCGCGCGTCGAACTGCTGATAGCGGTCGAGCGCCTCGCGCCAAGTCCGGCCTCTGCGCAGGGTCCACAGCGAGTATCGGGCGACCCGCAGCGTCCGTTCCGCGTCCTGTGGCAGCGGTGCTCCGTACGCCTGCGCGAACCCGTATCCGCTGAAGAGCACCCACGCGCTGCCCGCCGGGGAGCCCGGCATCAGCTCCTGCTGGAGATACAGGCCGAGTTCCACCTGGCAGAACGCTTCCAGCGCGGGCTTGCGGAAAGACGGCCCCAGAAACGTCTGGAGGCCGCCGAGCACGTCGTTCAAGGGCGGGATGATGCTACGCATCGGCCTGGTCCTCTCCTCGGATGCCCGGTACGAGGCCGGTGGGGGTGGTCAGCACCATCCGCTCGCGGAGCGAAGCCGGCAGGCCGGAGGTGAAGCGGGCCCGGTATCCCGTGCGGTCGGCGAGCCGCTGGGGCACGACGACGAACGTCCGGTCCGCGGACGGTGGCGAGTGGGCGATACCGGCGGCGAGCAGGCCGGGTTCCAGACGATCGCGGATCCGTACTTCCACGGTTTCGTCGCCGGTCACCCGCAACCGGTAGGCGCCCAGCTCTCCCGATACGGAGGACCAGCCGATCCCGGCCGCTTCCAACCCGCTCAGGGCCGCTTCCTCGACGGCCTGCGGCAGGGCGAGGAACACGCGCAGCGAGCGCGGCTGTACCAGGGCGAGCTTCGGCTTTCTGATCAGTTCGAGGCCACCGTCGCGCGGACATTCCTCTCCCTCGCACCACGCCTCCTCGGCGGCCATGGGGCGGCCGGGGAGCGGAACGGTGCGATCGTGCGTGAGGGCCGGGAGCCCACACGTCGGACAGCGCAGGGCAACGTCGTCGACGTACAGAAACTCCGGCACGGGCCGGTAGAGGTCCCTGACTCTGGTCCACGCGTCGTTGTTCCAGCCCGCCTTGTTCCTGCGGACCGCGAAGCGGTCCTCCTGGTGGACGACGGGGTTGCGCGCCAGGAACCGGCGACACCGCCGGAACCGCTCGTCCGAACCACACCGGGCCACGAGTTCGTCGAGGAGGGTGCGTACCTCGGCGTCCGCTCCTGCGGTGTCACGGTGGGAAGCCACTTCCAGGCAGGTCCGCGTGGGCATCAGGCCGACGGGATGCACCAGCGTGGCGTCGGGAGCGACGAAGGAGGCCGAGACCCCGAAGAGGGGATCGGCTGCCGTACGGCTCCTGCACCACTCCCACATCTCCGGCAAGCTTCTCGGCGGCGTGTGCCCGATGTCGAGGCAGCGCGCCACCGTGCGGTCAAGCGCGCGTTGCGCGAAGCCCGGGTAGGGGAGGGTGAACGATCGTAGGCCCTGAATATCGGCCAACGCCGCTACTGTCCGAGCGAGTTCACAGAAGAGCTCGGTGCCCGCGTCTCCCGCCTCACGGGCCTCGGGCGGGTTGCCGCGGTACGCGGCCGTCGGCGCGTTCACGCGGCGGCCCCGGCGGCGGGCGCCTGATCGCACCAGCGTGCTACTTCGCACCGGCCGCAGGAACGCCCCGGGGAGGGAGCGTAGTCGTCGTCCCCGTGCCACGCGGTCACCATCGTCCGCACCACCTGTTCCGCCGTGTTCCGGTGGGTGGGGGCGAAAGGGTCGATGATTTCGAGGTCGGCCCCACCCGGGCGCAGCACCTCCAACTCGACCCGCGCCCGGTCGGGGCTGCCTCCCAGGTCGCCCCGTGCCACCAGCAGGACGGCCAGAGCCAGTTGGGGGTAGTGCTCCAGGAGCGAAGGGTTCGGACGGCGTTCGCTCGCCGAGGTCTTGGTCTCGCGCCACACCCACGAGTCCGCGTCGCGGTAGAGCAGATCGGGTTCCGCCAGCACCACGACGTCGGCGGCGCTGTCGTGCCGGACGACACGTGGCTCGGTTCGTACATCCGATCCGTCCCGGACGCACCGGAGCGGGCAGACCGCCGCGTGCCTGCGCAACAGCACTTCGCCCAGGGCGCGTTCGTGGTCGGGCAGATCGAAGCCGTCCGGGACCCACCGTTCGGGAACCCGCGTCGTGCACGGGCTGGGGACGCCGCGGCCGTGGCGATCGGCAAGGTAGGCGTGCACCGCCCGGCCGCGCTCGGCCGTCGCCTCCCGCTCGACGGCGTCCGCCGTCGGCAGCCGCAGCCGGCGCAGGTGGTCACGGGCGGGGCAGGCGCGGTAGTTGCGCCCGTTCGTCACCGACCACGTGCGGCGCGGACGGCCCGCCGACTCCGTTCCCAGCAGTCCGGGGGTCGAGCGCAGGGCCGGGCAGACACTCAAGTAGGAGCAGTCGACGCACGAAGAACCAGGCCGGTACTCCTGTCCGTTGAGGATTTCGGCCAATGCACCGGGCCCGTGTGCACGGTAGTGGGCGAGCGCCTCCGACCGGCTCCCGGCGAAAAGCTCTCGCGTACGACCATCGAGAAGTGCGAACTCGACGATCCGTACGTGCTCCGGCAGCGGCCCCGGAGCGCCCTCGGCCAGCACCAGAGCCGTGGCGGCGACGAAGCCCTCGGGCGGTGCTTCCGCGCCGATCCGGTGAACGGGCAGGCGGAGTTCACGGTGCTTCCCGTCCGAGGAGGCCAGGCAGCGACCCCAGACGGTGAACCGGAACTCCTCCAGGCGCCCGGCCTCCTGACCTGACGGCCGGTAGCGGTAGACCCACCGTTCGGCCACCTCGGTCAGTGGCCGCGACGAGTCGGCCGGGAAGGTGGCGTCGTACATGGCCAGGGCGTGGTCCGTCCAGACCCGGAGCCCGTCGTGGAGCGGTGCCGTACGCGATCGGCCCGGGTCGGCCGACGACGCGGCCGGCCCGTTGCGGGCGTCGCAGGCGGCCATGAAGGGGCCGAGGGTGAAGTGCTCCAGCCGCTCGCGGCGGCGAGCCTCAGGGGCGACGGGGCGGTAGCCGCGCGCCTTGAGCGCGTCGGCGGCCGGACAGCGGAATCCGCTCTTCTTGAACATGCCCGCGGAGACCGTGATGCACGGGGTGGTTCGGCGGACCCCGTCAGGGGGAAGCCAGGGTTGCGACATTTCCTGATCCTTTTCTACGGTCACAGACATTCACCTTTCTCGAACAATTTTTTCGGTCTGGCTCTTTCGGCGGGAAAGAACGGAGACATTCATGGGTCATCTCGAAGAGATCGAGGAAATCGGCAACATCGAGCAGCTCTATGAGGTATTGGGGATGGTGGACGACGGGGGTCAGGGCGACCTCTATCTCGCATATGAGCTTCGGACCGGGAGGAGGGTCGCGGTGAAGACCCAGAAGGCGCGGACCGTGGGAAGCAGCAGCGCTCACCGGAGCGCCGGCAGGTACCTACTGGAGGAGGGCAGGCGCATGCTGAAGCTGACCGGCATCGACGAGATTCCCGAGATCTTCGCGTCCGGGACGTACCGGAACCGCAGGTGCCTGGTGATGGAGTACATCGATGGTCCGCAGCTCCGGGACTCCTGGGCGAAGGCGAAACCGGTCAGGGACCCGGAAACGGTGGCATCGGTGATCGGCCAGCTCTGCGAGATCCTGCAGAAAGTGCACGACCGGAAGCTGGTGCACGGTGATCTCAAGCCCGAGAACGTGCTCGTCGAGCCGGACGGACGCCTTCGCCTGATCGACATGGGGCACGCTGTGGTGGAAGGAGAAGAAACAAAATGGGATCTCGGCACGTTCGGATACTCCGCTCCGGAACAGTGGGAACCCAACCCGCACGGTCTGACCGGCAGGGCCGACATCTTCTCCCTGGGCTGCATCCTGCTGGAGATGACCGTGATGTCTCTCCCCTACGGCGGAATGGAGGAACGTGTCACCCGGCACCACCCCGTACTCCCGCCCGACCGACTCGAAGCGATCCCCGTGGAATTCCGCGACCTCGCGCTTCACATGGTCCGGTGGGAGGCCGCGGAGCGCCCGGCCGACGTGCGCGAGGTCTTCGAACGGATCCGCCGCCACCTCCCGAAGCCGGGCTCACGTCGGCGCCCGTCGAAGCGCCTGACGCCCGACACGACTGAGTACTGGCGCGCCCGTCCACCCCGGCCGTGACACCGCGCCGTCCGCCGACAGGCGTCATCTCAGGCTCTCCAGCAACGCCCGGACCTCCCCGACCTCCGCGCCGTCCATCCGCTCCCGCAGCACGAGGACGCGCTCCAACTGCTCGACCGCGGCCCCGGTGTCCCCCGCGGCCACCAGGACGTCCGCGAAGAGCCGCCGCACCTTGGCCTCGTCGGGCCAGTGCTCCTGCTCGCGGAAGATGTCGCACGCCTGGCGGTACAGCAGGACCGCCTCGTCCCGTTCGGAGCGTGCCAGGTGCACTTTGGCCAGGGTGAACAGCACATCGGCCCGGCCGCTGCGATCCGCTGTCCGCTCGATGGCCACGAGGGCGTCCGCGCACCAGTGGAGCGCCTCGTCGTGCTCACCCCGGTCGTAGTGAATGGCCCCGATGCCATTCAGGGCCGCCGCTTCTCCCGCCGGGTCGGGGATCTCCCGGTACAGCTCCAGAGCCCGTCGGAGGTGTTCCTCCGCTTCCACCGCCTCGCCCTGCTTGCGCAGAGTGACACCGAGCGCGTAGCAGGATCGGGCCAGGCTGAGTCGGCTCTCCTCGCTGTCGTCCGTCTCGCTGAGGCGAACGGCCCGCCGCAGATACCCTGCGGCCGAGGCGAATTCCATGAGCCGCCACTGGGTTCCGGCCAGCAGGCGGTACACATGAGCGCACTCGACCGGCGATGCCCGGGTCTCCGCCACCGCGACCGCGGTTCGCAGGAACTTCAGCGCGTTGGCGAGCTTGGAGCGGCGCCACTGGTAAGGCACCAGGATCACCGGCAGCAGCCACATGTACCGCTCGATGTTCCGGCTGACGGCCAGCTCGAAGCAGTGCCGGACCGTCTCGTACTCCTTGTCGAGCGCCTCCGCGGCCTCCTCCGGGTCGGCCGGCTCGGGCAGCACCGTCACCCCGTCCGGTTCACCGATGGGCAGCACGCGTCGGCGGTCCAGCACGCGGTCGCACACCCGGACGTTCTGCAACTGGTGCTCCAGCACTTGCCGCACGGTGGCCGCCTTCAGCTCTTCCGCGTCCTCCGGAGTCACGACGTCCAGGTGGTAGCGGGCGAAGACGCGCACCAGGTCGTGCAGGCGGTAGCGGTCCGAGCGGAACTCCACCAGGTTCGCCGCCACGAGCTGTCCCAGGGCGCGGTCCGTATCCATCTCCCCGCGCACGCCGCCGAGGTCCATGACCGCGTCCCAGGAGATGCTGGGACCGGGATGGACGGCCAACTGCCACAGCAGGAACCTGGCTTCGACGCCGAGAGCACGCGCGGAGACACCCAACGCCACTCGGATCGACCTCTCGTGCTCGGGCACGTGGAGGACCTCCAGCCTGGCTCCTTCCTCTTTCATCTGGGCCAGCAGATGCGGGAGGGCGCGCAGCGGACGGTCCTTGAGCCATCGCTCCACGACGACGAGCGCCAGCGGCAGATTCCCGCAGAGCCGCGCTACTTCGGTGAGGACAGGAGCGTGCTTGGCCCGGTCCTTCTCGGGCACGTTCGCCCAGAGCACTTCAAGAGCCTCTTCGTCCGGCAACAGCTCCACCTTGTGACGATGCACCCCTTGCTGTGACCGCAACGCACCGAGATCGTCTCGGCTGGTGATGATCACGGCGTTGGCGCCCGCTCGCGGGAGCAACGGAAGCACCTGCTGGGCGTCGGCCGCGTCGTCGAGGACCAGCAGCACCGAGAGACGAGCCAGAACCGAACGCAGAACCCCGATCTTGTGCTGGAGTCCCGTCATCTCCGTCGAGTACGGCGGCACGGCCGCCAGGAGGCCGTCCAGCACGTGCTCGGGCTCGGCGGGCGGGATCCCGGTGTCGCTGAATCCGTTCAACTCCCTGTAGAGGTTGCCGTCCGGGAAACACTCCCGCAGTCGCTGAGCGAGAGCACGGGCCAACAACGTCTTCCCCACACCCGCCATGCCGGTGATCAGGACCACCGGCACCCGGCCGGCGTCGCGGTCCGTACAAACGGCGTCGACGAGGGCGCGGAGCGCCGGCTCCCGCCCGACGATCTCGCGGTCGGAGGGCGGCAGTTCGTCCGGGACGGGCGGCCGTAGCGTCCTGCCCGCCCAGGACTCTCCGCCGCGTAACCTGTCGATGATGTCCTGGAGTTCTCCGTCCGGCCTGCCGTACCGTCCGGTCCAGTCGTCGAGAAGGCTCTCGCGCTTCTCGTCGGGCATGCCCCGGCCGAAGGCGATCAAGTAGTAACCGCGCACCCTGGGGTTGGCCGGCAGCCACGCGTACCATTTCTCCGCCTCCTCCCGGAGCCACTTCTCCTCGTCGGTTCGCCACGCGGCGTCCAGCAGGTCGCACACGGCGGCAACGCGCTCATCACGCATCCGCTGCCGGGTCTTCTCGAAGCCCTTCTCACGCAACCCCCGTAGGGGCTCGTCGTCCTTCCACTCCTCCAGGGCGAGACGGAGCCGCTCGTACTTCTCCAGAGGTGACCGGAGGGCGGCCGCCCGCTGCCGACCCGCCAGGAAACGGAGATAGTCGACGCTCTCGGCCGGCACGAGGAGCTTGCAGCGGCCCGACTTGCCCGCGTGCGGCAGGAGCCTTTTCCCCAGACGCTTGCGCAGATCCGCGACGGCCCGGTCCAGCTTGTCACCGACGTCCTTCCCTTCCCAGAGGACTTCGGCGATCTCCCTTCTGCTGCAACTGCACTCCGGCGACGTGACCAGCATCGCGAACAGGGCGGCCACCTTCGATGTGCCGAAGACAACCTCCTCGTCCGCCACTTCGACGCCGATCGAGCCCAGTACCCGCGCGTCCATCGCTCACCCCTTCCGCGCACGACAGCGGGGCCCGCCCCCGGTGGCCTTGCGACACCCCTTGAATCAGTGCGCAGCAGCGAGCCACTTCATACGCGTGCGCTCCTTCACGCCCCCCAACTACTCAGTTATCACTCAGTTTTCGCTCCGCAGGGGGCCTGGCCGGCCGGGCACGATGGCATCAGCCGCTCGCCGAACCGGTCGAGACGGCACCGATCCCGATCAGGAAGGACCTCTCGCACATGAACAACCGCCAGCGCAGTCGCAGGCTGAGCCGCCTCAGGACGTCTCCCGGCTTCCCGCCGGAGCGCCGCCGGAGGGCGGCCACCCCGGCCGAGGGGACAACCCCCGCGACCCCGCGGACCGAGTCGCCGGACCCCTCGGCGTCCGACACGGCCTGACGCTCGGCATCTGAAGGGCGCCCGTCTGCGGGCGGGCGCCCCTTATCCGCTCAGAACAAGCGACACCCTTTTCCGAGCGGTAGGCCCGCAGCCACCCAACGTCGCAGACGTCTGTAGAAAAGTGAGACACCTGAGGCCACTTCCCGTTTTGTCCGGTTCTTACGGATGCCCGCAGCGGCGCACCGACACCGCGACAGCTCGCCTCTCTTCATCCGGCGCCCGAGGCCTTCACCGGGCCAAGGAGGGATATTTCATGATTGGTTTCCACGGAACAAACGCATTCGCCTCAGTGAGGCGGTACTTCGATCACCCTCGGATCAAGGACGCGATCGCTCTGACCATCACCATGAACGCGGAAGCGGAAGAAACGACGGCGGAGCCTGTCCGGCTGACCGTCGCCGCCGCCCACGAAGCCCTCTACGGACCGGACAGCGACCCGCGGCTCTCCGCCGCGATCTGGGAGGCGACACTCGCCGAAGCACAGGCCGATGCCACCCCCCACGGAACCGCGAAACTGCTGGCGATCCGACTCGCCCTGCCGATGCTGAGCGGGACGGTTCATCGCGTCTGCGGGCGCCTGCGCGCAGACAGGTCGGACGTGGAGTCCGAGATGATCCTGGCCCTTCTGGGCGAGCTGGCGGCATCGGAGCCGGCGACACCTCTCCACATCACACCGCTGATCAAGGCGGCGCGCACCAGGGCGTGGCGCTTCGCGCGTGAGGGGCTGCGGGAGATTCCCTCCACACAGGTGGAGCGTGTCTCCCAGGACCGCGCCCTTGCCCCTGCTGGGGCAACGGAATCCAGTTCGTCGCCGGAGGTTCTGGACGTACAGGTCGACCGTCCGGACGGCCCGGAGGGACTGCGGGCACCGCTTCGCTTCCGCGTACGCCCCGAGCACCTGCGGGAGGAAGCTCTCACCGTCACACCCGGCGGGACGATGGACCGCCCGCCGGCCTCCCGCCCGCGAAGGCGACGGCGTTCCCGGCATCGCGTCGGAACCCTGCCGATCCGCCCCTCGGCGGGGCGGCCGTGACGCGCGGGCCCGGAGGCCGACTGGGCTTCACCGAGCTGTTCGACCTGCCGGTCGCGATCGATCTGCGCACGGCGGCCCGCGCGCTCGGGATCTGCACCGAAACCGCGTACCGGCTGAACCAGAGGGGCGTCTTCCCTTGCCCGGTACTACGCGTCGGCGGCAGGTACCGGGTATCGACCAGCGAGTTGATGCGCATCCTGGGGATCGATGAGCGCCCCGTGTATGCCGTAGACCTGGAGCCGGACGAGGAACCGGGCGAAGTGCCGGGGAAGCGTTCCGAGAGCAGTGCCCCCTAGGTCTCCCATGCCCATCTGCCGTGCGACCCCGGAACAACAACCCTGGGGCCGCACGGCAGGTGCGACGGCCGCGGCAACGCACCCGCCACGTCGGACTTCGGTGCGACGACACCCGCCCATCGGCCCGGGCCGAGCCGAGCCGACGGGCGAGGCCCCACGCCCCGTACAGACGCGCGGACCGCGCCCCTTCGTCCCTGTGCGCAGGCGACGATGTGGACGGGCCGCTGCCGCGTGGGGCGGGCGGGCGGCTGACGCCTCTGTGGGTCACCACGCTCGGGCTGCTCGCCGTCCTGCCGCTGGGCGCGGCCATCAGGGCCGTACTGCCGAACCCACGCGAGGCTCTGGCGTTAATCATGCTGCCAGGCAGGGGAACCGGCCAGGAAAAATAGAGAAGCCGGACGTGAAGTGCGCTGAAAGGATGATGCATTCCATGGTCGGCCGACCCAGCGCAGCACACCCGGCCCGGCCACCCGCACCTGCCATCCGGCCCGGCCGCCCGGCACGCGCCCCACCCCAGGAGAAACCCACCGTGACCCGCACCAGCGCCGTTTCGCTGATCCGTTCCCGCACCCTCTCCGATGTGGCCGAGTACGCCTACGCCGCCACGGCGCCCGCCGGATCGCGGCTGATCTTCCTAGCCGGTTCGTGCCCGCTCGACGAGCACGGCGCCACCGTGGCCGTCGGCGACTACGCCGGCCAGGCGGCGAAGGCCATGGAGAACCTGCGGACCGCGCTCGCCGACGCGGGCGCTTCGGTCGAGGACGTCATCAGCACGCGGGTCCTCGTGGCATCGGCCCGGCAGGAGGATCTCGTGGCCGCCTGGCAGGTGGTCCGGGACTCCTTCGGCGACCACGACGTGCCCAGCACCCTGATGGGCGTCACCGTGCTCGGGTACGCCGACCAGCTCGTCGAGATCGAAGCCGTGGCCGCAGTCCTGGACGCGCCGGAGCCCGGCGGACCGGCAGCGGGCGGTTCGGCTTGCCCCCCGTCGGCGTAATGACGGCAGGAGCCGGCTCGCCCCCGCACCCTGAGGCGGGTGAGTGCTGACCGAGCCGCCGCCGAGCAGGCCGACGAGAAGAGCGCGGACCGTCTGACGACCCTGTCCGACGGGATCTTCGCCATCGCGATGACCCTGCTGGTCCTCGACCTCCACATCGAACCGGGCCTGGACAAGGACGAGTTCACCGATGCGGTGCGGCAGGCGCTGCCGGACCTCGGTGCGTATGCGCTGAGCTTCACGATCCTGGCCGGGTTCTGGCGCGACCACCGGTTGATCGTGCGGCTGGTCCCGCGCTTCGAGGGCGTGTCGCTGCGGTTCGCGCTGATGTGGCTCGGCGCCATCGCCCTCGTACCGTTCCCGACCGCCCTGCTCTCCGAATACGCCGCGCGCCCGCTGACCGTGGCCGTGTACGCCGGCATGGTCAGCGTCACGAACCTGCTGGAGCTGGCGATGTTCCTGACCGGCAGACGGGCGACGGAGCACGGGACGGATGCCGCCCGGGGCGATGTGGGGCGGGCGGTCATCGCCGACCTGGCCTCCACCGCGGCGCTCTTCGCGGCGACGGTGCCGGTCGCCTACCTCGTCTCCCCCGTCGCGGCCATGTGGTGCTGGCTCGCGCTGGTCCCGGTCAAGCTCGGCCTCGCCCACCGGAAGCGCGCCACCGCCCGCCGGCACGGCCGAGCGGGCTGAGGGCCGAGGCGGAGGACGTCGCTCCGCGGCCCCGTACGGACGCGCAGACCGCGCCCTTCGCGCCCGCGCGGGGAACGATGGGAGAGACCGGGCGTACGCGGAGCCGGTACACACCTGTCACTCGAACGGCACACCCCCACATCATCCTCATCTCATATCTGAGATAACCTACCGTCATGTCAGACGACTACCTCGTACGTATCGGCAAGCTCATCCGTGACGCCCGCCAGCACCGGGGCTGGACACAGACCCAGCTGGCCGAGGCGCTCGCCACGAGCCAGAGCGCCGTCAACCGCATCGAGCGCGGCAACCAGAACATCAGCCTTGAGATGATCGCCCGCATCGGTGAAGCCCTCGACAGCGAGATCGTGTCGCTCGGTTACGCCGGTCCCATGCATCTGCGGGTCGTCGGCGGCCGGCGGCTCTCCGGGGCCATCGACGTCAAGACCAGCAAGAACGCCTGTGTCGCGCTGCTGTGCGCCACGCTCCTCAACAAGGGCCGCACGGTTCTGCGCCGGGTGGCCAGGATCGAGGAGGTGTTCCGGCTCCTGGAGGTGCTGAACTCCATCGGGGTGCGCACCCGCTGGGTCAACGACGGCGTGGACCTGGAGATCGTGCCGCCCGCGCAGCTGGACATGGAGGCGATCGACGCCGACGCCGCGCGCCGCACCCGCTCGATCATCATGTTCCTGGGCCCGCTGCTGCACCGGATGGAGCAGTTCACCCTGCCGTACGCGGGCGGCTGCGACCTCGGCACCCGCACGATCGAGCCGCACATGATCGCGCTGCGCCGGTTCGGCCTGGAGATCGCCGCGACGGAGGGCCTGTACCACGCGCAGGTGGACCGCTCGGTCTCCCCCGGCCGGCCGATCGTGCTGACCGAGCGCGGCGACACGGTGACCGAGAACGCCCTGCTGGCCGCCGCCCGGCACGACGGTACGACCGTCATCCGCAACGCCTCGTCCAACTACATGGTCCAGGACCTGTGCTTCTTCCTGGAGGCGCTGGGCGTACGGGTCGACGGCGTCGGCACCACGACGCTCACCGTGCACGGGGTCCCGCAGATCGACGTGGACGTGGACTACTCCCCCTCCGAGGACCCGGTCGAGGCGATGAGCCTGCTGGCCGCGGCGGTGGTGACCGAGTCCGAACTCACCATCCGCCGGGTGCCGATCGAGTTCCTGGAGATCGAGCTCGCGGTCCTGGAGGAGATGGGCGTCGACTGCGACCGCACCCCGGAGTACGCCGCCGACAACGCGCGCACCCGCCTGGTGGACCTGACCGTGCGGCCCTCCAAACTGGAGGCCCCGATCGACAAGATCCACCCGATGCCGTTCCCCGGCCTCAACATCGACAACGTCCCGTTCTTCGCGGCGATCGCCGCCGCCGCTCACGGCCAGACCCTGATCCACGACTGGGTCTACGACAACCGCGCGATCTACCTCACCGACCTCAACCGCCTCGGCGGCCGCCTTCAACTCCTCGACCCCCACCGCGTCCTGGTCGAGGGCCCGACCCGCTGGCGCGCCGCGGAAATGATGTGCCCGCCCGCGCTGCGGCCCGCCGTGGTGGTGCTGCTGGCGATGATGGCGGCGGAAGGCACCTCCGTACTCCGCAACGTCTATGTGATCAACCGCGGTTACGAGGAACTGGCCGAGCGGCTGAACTCGGTGGGCGCGCAGATCGAGATCTTCCGGGACATCTGACGGACGAATTCCACCGCACCCCTTTCCGGCCTGCTGTGCAGCGGGGCGGGGAGGGGTGCGAGTGCGTCGCCCCTGAGCAGCACCCGATGGTTCAACATTGCCTGTAATAAGGTGTGTTGTTCACGCCGGAACAGGGGGAACGGTGACGTTCGAAGACGAGTGGGCGCAGCTCACATCAGATGCCCGGGATCGCCACTCCGCACAGATGCGGCTCAATGCGGCCGGGACGGCACCGGGTAGTGGGTCCGGAACCGACGGGGACCTGGTGGTCCACCAGGACGACCTGGGTGCCGTCGGCAATGAGGCGTTTCGGGTTCATGGTGCACTGCAGAAGCACGCCGATATCGCCGGAGCCGGGATGGACAAGGCGGGAGCCGGGACGACGGCCCGTGCCGCGGCGGAGCTGAAGAGCCGGAATTTCGACGCGGGCACTGAGCTGTTTACCACGCTCGAGGTATGGACTTCGCAGGTCAAGACCGTCCTGCAGATGTGTGCTCACATCTCCAACCACCTGGACTACTCGAAGAAGAGCCATGCCAAGGACGAGGTGGAGATCGCCTCCGCACTCACGCGGAGGGACGGCTCCGCAGTCCCGGTGTCCGAGCTGCTCAAGTACGTGAAGTGAGCGGTCGGCACACCATGGGGACGTTCAGCTATACAGACCTTGTCGAAGTCGACCTCGGGAAGCTCGATACCGCCGCAGCCGACTGGAAGTCCACGGCCGCGAACCTGAAGAAGCTGAGGACCGGTGTCTACAGCGGCCTTCTCCAGCTGTCGGACGGGGCTCAGTGGGCGGGCCTGAACGCCTCGGTCACCAAGGAGTTCGTCCGGAAAACAGCGAAGGAAGTCGCTGATCTGCACCTGGAGGCAGCTTCCATCTCCGCTGTACTCGAAGACGCCCACGACGAACTGGCACGCCTTCAGAAGAAGGCCCGGGAACTGTCCGCGGAGGCGCGCAAGGGGAATCCGACCCGCCGGGGAGAACCGGATCCGGGCCTGGTGGTGACGGACGGCCCCAACGGTACGGTCAACGTGACGGAGGCATTCTGTGATGCGGACGGAACCTCACAGCGAACCAAGGACTTGATGCAGTGGTACGCGGACACCCTCACCGGGTTGGTGGCCCATGCGGCCGAGATCGACGCCGCTGTGACACGTGCGTTGAAGCGCAGTCACGGCGGCGACCCGCACAACGCGGGGCATGCGACGTACACCTCGCTGGACGAGGACCAGTTGCCCCGAGCCACGAAACTCGCCTCGCTCGGCGGCGACGCGAACACCGCGCAACGTGCTGAGCTGCGGCGGCTGTGGACTTCGTTGAGCCCACAGGCTCGTGGGGAGTTGTGGGCGGGACACAAGGACGACCTTCTGGCCACCGGGTTGCTCGCTCCGTCGGTCAAGCAAGCCGCTGCCGACCGGGGATCCGGCCCGTACGACGTCGAGGAGCCGGGCGCGGAGGAGCGCAGGAACCGGGAAAAGATGAACCTGGTGGCCGAGTTGGCCGACTGGAAGGGTGACAACGACGCCGCCCGGCACATGGCGCATTACCTGGGGAACAGCGGAACGGATATGGACCTGCCCGTCGACAAGATGATGTCCGAGGTGCCTGAATTCCGCTCGCACATCGAGCGCACTGTCACGGATCACCAGAACGCATGGCGTGATCAGGCACTGGCGGAGTTCAGGAGGAACGGCGGACAGCCGGTGTCGATACCGGTGGAGACCGACAACCGGGACTTCAGCTTCACCCCTGATGTCAATGAGAACTGGTTCTACGCGGTGGGTTCCACCAGGTCGAACGTGACAGGAGTGGTCACCGTGGTGCCGGATACCGATGGGGAGCCCAAGGTCAGCCTTGACTATCAGGCCAACGCCTGGGATCGCTACAACTGGGACGAGAACAAGGGGGTGTCCATCGGGCTCGTGGGCGACAGCACCATGGACATCCCGGACGGCCAGATGGCTCGCTTCCACACCACCGGCATCGCCCGCGAATTCGACATGGCGGGCAGCAGCTCGGTAAAGCACTACGACCTGGGTGCGTCCGCCCCTGACCATGGCCCCATGCCACAGCCCGACGAGCCGGAGCGTGGTGGCGATCGCACGGATCCCGGTCGTGAGCAGCAGGAAGGACGGTAGAGGCTCCCATGAGCGGTCTCGGTCATGAAGTCGAGGGTGAACAGTCCGAGTCTCCACGTCGCCCCCGGGTCGCACTCGCCATCGTCGCTCTGGCGCTCTGCGTCGGTGGCGCCGCCGTGGCCGGCGGATTGTGGTGGGTGGCCGACCGGTCGGAGTCGCAGTTGGTGAACCAAGAGATGAATTGCTGCTGGGAGGAGGGGGCGACACCGGCCTGGATGAGCGAACAGATCGGCATCCGCTTCCCGGAGCAGGCGTCGGACCGGCGCGCGGGCTACAAGGTCGGGCAGCGCTACGACACGGGACTGCTTTCCTTCGTCCTGCCGAGCAAGGATGCTCGAACTTACACGGAGCGACTCATCCCGGATGACATCGAGATGTCTGGAAACACCCTCGTCAAGGAGAAGGACTACCGTCCTGCGGCCAACTTCACTCATCTAAAGCTGCCGGAGCCGGAAACGTTCACCCGGAATCTTCGCAGGACCAGCCTCTGTCCCGAGGGGCTCGACACTCCTGAAGGCACACACCTTCAGCGTTGTATCGACCTGTTCGTCCACGAATTCGAGCCCGGCACGACACGGCTGTACATCCGGTCGACCATCGAGCCGTCAGTGACGCCACCGCCGGTCGGCACGGAGCAGTAGGTGCGCACACACCCCGAGCCGTCCGACCCGGCGAGCGCTGACGGCGCTCGCCCGCCGCCCCTCACCCCAACTCGCTCCCCACACGCACCCCCAGCCGGTCGCCGACCGTGGCCACCACCCGCTGCCACGCGTCGTCGATGAAGAAGTGGTCCCCCTCGAAGGCGGCCAGGTCGAACCGGCCCGTGGTGTGCCGTTGCCAGGCGGAGAGTTCCGTCAGGGTGGCGTCCTCGTCCTGTGCGCCGCCCAGGGCGGTGATCGGGCAGGTCAGTGGTGGTCCTTCCGTGAACTCGTAGGTTTCGGAGGCCGTGAAGTCGGCCCGCAGCATCGGCAGCAGGAGTCTGCGGAACTCCGGGTCCGTCAGAGCGCGCAGTGTGCGTGAGCGTTCGCTGAGCTTTGCCAGGAACTCCGGGTCCGGCAGGTGGTGCAGGAGCTCCTCGCGCAGCGGCAGGTGAGGGGCACGGTGGCCCGACACCAGTAGCCGCACCGGCTGGATGCCGTGCTCGGCCGTCAGTATCCGGGCGCACTCGAACGCGAGCAGGGCGCCGAGGCTGTGTCCGAACAGGGCGATCGGACGGCCCCTCCGGTCTGTCAGTCCTGGCAGTGCCGTTCTGACATCGGCCAGCAGGTCGTCCCAGCGGTGCCTGGGCGTCTCGCCGATCCGCTCGCCGTGGCCCGGCAGTTGCATGGGGCGGACCTCGATGTCCGGGCCCAGGTGCCGGCGCCAGCGGACGTACGTCTGGGCGTTGCCGCCCGCGTAGGAGAAGCACAGCAGGAGCAGCGGTTCAGTCACCCGGGCTCACCCCGATCATGATCGAGGCGATGGTGCGGAGCAGGACGTTGGACGTGCCCTCGTAGATCTTTCCGGCCTTGGCGTCCCGGTAGAACCGTTCCACCGGATAGGCGTCGGTGTATCCGTTCCCGCCGAGGGTCTCCACCGCCACCGAGGCCGCCCGTTCGGCCACCTCGGAGGCGGTGTACTTCGCCATGGCGGTCAGCCGCATCAGCTCGACCGGGTCCGCGCCCCGGCCGTACAGGTCGACCGCCCGGTACAACAGCGCCCGGGCCGCCGCCAGATGGCTCGCCACGTCGGCCAGCGGGAAGCGGACGCCCTGGTGGTCGGCTATTCGGCTGCCGAACTGCTCGCGGACCCTGCTGTAGCCGACCGCCACGTCCAGCGCCCCCTGGGCGAGCCCGACCATCTGTGCGGCGATGCCGAGCCGGCCGAGGTCCAGTCCGGCCATCGCCACGCTCTGGCCGCCGCCGGGCGGGCCGATGCGCTGGGCAGTACGGACCGGGGTCCGGTCGAAGATCACGTCCGAGGTGGCCGCCGCTCTCACCCCCATCTGCTCGACCCGGTGGTCCAGGGAGACTCCGGGTGCGTCGGCGGGCACCACGAACGCCGTGGGTCCGCCGTCGTCCACCAGGGCGAAGACCAGCAGCAGATCGGCGTTGCGGGCGTTGCTGGTCCACCGCTTGCGGCCGCTCAGCTCATAGCCCGCGCCCTCCTTCCGGGCGACGGTGGTCAGCGCGAACGCGTCGCTGCCCGCCTGTTCCTCGGACAGGGCGAAGGCGCCGATCCTCCCGGTGGCCAGTTGGGGAAGGTACTGTCTGCGCTGGTCTCCCGACCCGTGGCGCAGCAGCGTGCCCGCGACGAGGACGTTGTGCACATGGACCCCGACGGCGACGCCGGGATCCACCCGCGCCACCTCCTCGATGGTGAGGATCAACCGGCAGAGGGTGCCGCCCGTGCCGCCGTAGCCGCGCGGTATCTCCACCCCCATCAGGCCCTCCGCGAACAGGCGTTCACGCAGGGTCGCGTCCAGTCCGGCCGTCCTGTCCATCTTCGCGGAGAGCGGGGCGATCTCCTCCTCGGCGAAGCGCCGGACCCGCTCCCTGCATCGCTGGTTCTCCGGGCTGTCCGGACTGTCCGGACCGGCCGAGCCGTCCTGGTGATCGCGCGTCGCGTTCACCGTGTCTCACCCGCCAGGGCCGGACTCGCGGCTTCCATCGCACGCGCCAGCTCGGCGACCGTACGGGTGGCCGGCAGCTCGCTCACCGCCAGATCGACCGCGTACGCACTGCGCAGCCTCGCCGCCAGCCGCATCGCCCCGAGCGAGTGCAGTCCCAGATCGCCCAGCGCGTCGCCCGCGCCCACGGCCGGGATCTGGAGGAGCTCGGACAGCAGACCGGCGAGCAGCCGCTCGGCCTCGGTCCTCGGGGCGACGAACCGGGCGGTCGTCACGGCGTCCGGTACGGGCAGGGCGGAGACGTCCACCTTGCCGCCCGGGGTGGTGGGGATCCGGTCGATCCAGTACACCGCGACCGGCACCATGTGTTCCGGCAGGCGGGTGCGCAGCAGCTCCCGCAGGGGTTCGGTGAGCCCGGGACCCGCGGTGGGCGACGCGGCCGGTTCCTCCGGTACCGCGTAGCCGACCAGCCGTTGCGCCCCACCCGTGCCGTGGACCGCCACCGTCGCCGACCGTACGCCCGGCAGCGCGCGCAACGCGGCCTCGATCTCGCCCGGTTCGACGCGGAAGCCGCGCACCTTGAGCTGCGCGTCGGCACGGCCGAGGAAGTGGAACTCCCCCTGGGCGGTGCCGGTCGCGAGGTCGCCCGTGCGGTACATCGGGAGGGCGGGCTCGGTGGACGGGCCCGCCTGCGGGGCCGCCGCGAAGCGCTCCGCCGTGAGCCGGTCCCGGTCGTGGTAGCCCGAAGCGACCGCTGGCCCGGCCACGCACAACTGGCCGGTGGCGCCCACCGGTACCGGGCGGTCGTCCTCGCCGAGCAGGAACACCCGCTGGTTGGGCAGCGCGCGGCCGATCGGAATCGGCCGGTCGGTGCATACGTCCTCCTCGCCCACCAGGTGGTACGTGGAGACCACGGTGGCCTCGGTGACCCCGTAGAGGTTGTACAGCTCGATGTCCCGGCCGCCGAACCGGGTGAACCAGGGCCGCAGGATCGCCGGGTCCAGCCGGTCGCCGCCGAGGAACACCCTGCGCAGCGCCGTGTCGTCGGCCAGTTCGGGCACCAGGTGCTCGAAGAGCGAGGGCGTCTCGCTCAGCACCGTCACCCGCTCCTGGGCGATCAGCCGGGCCAGGGCGCGCGGATCGCGTCCGGTCTCCCGGTCCACCACGATCAGCGAGCCGCCGTTGCCCAGCGCGCCCCAGATCTCCCACACCGAGTAGTCGAAGGCGAAGGAGTGCGCGAAGGTCCACACGTCGTCGGCCGTGAAGCCGAAGACCTCGCGGCCGGCGGCCAGCAGGCTCTGTACGTTGCGGTGCGTGATCGGGACGCCCTTCGGGCGGCCGGTCGAGCCCGAGGTGTGGAGGAGGTAGGCCGGTGTGTCGGGGGAGGTTGCGGGTGCGGTGGAGGTAGCGGTGGAGGTGGAGTTGGCGGTGGCAGGGTCGGATGGGCTGCTGTCTACCGGCTGTGCGGTTCCTCGGCGGTCCGCCTGTCGGCCACTCTGCGGGCCCGTCCGGCGGTCCGTCTGCCGGGCCACCTCCGCGAGCGTGACCGTCCTCGCCCCGTCCGTATCGATCAGCTCGTCCGGTACGCCGTCGATCAGCACCAGCTCCGCGGCCGAGTCCGCCAGCACCTCGGCCAGCCGGTCCGCCGGGTACTCCGGGTCCAGCGGGACATAGGCCGCCCCGGCCTTGAACACGCCGATCATCGCGGCCACCAGGTCGATGGACCGGGGCAGGCACAGGCCCACGCGCGTCACGTCCGGACACCGCTCGCGCAGGGTGGCCGCGATCCGGTCGGAGTACGCGTCCAGCTCCCCGTAGGTGAGCGTGCGGCCCCCGCAGCGTACGGCGACCGCCTCCGGGCGCAGGCGCGCGTGGCGCCGGAACGTCTCGTGCAGGGTCTCGTCGCCCGGGTCGGCGAGGGGGGCGGTCTCGGGTTCCGGTGTGCTGAGGAAGGTCAGCTCCCCCAGGGTCACTTCGGGGCGTTCGATCATCTGCGTGAGCACCGAGACGACGTCACCGGCGATGCGTTCCGCCACCTCGTCGGAGACCTGCCGGCGGTCGTGGACGATCCGCAGCGGCATCTCGGCGCCCGGCATGATCACCATGGTGATCGGGAAGTGGGGCCTGCCGTCGTAGACCAGTTCGGTCATCTCCGCCCCGACGTCCGCCAGGTCGAAGTCCGGCATCGGCACGTTCTCGTAGGACACGCTGCTCCGGAGGATCGGAATCGCCGAGTCCGTACCGAGCAGCGACTGCATCTCGGTCAACGGCACGGCGCTGTGCCCGCTCGCCTCGATGCCGTACTTGCCGAACTCCCGCAGCCAGGACCGCAGCGGTGTCGTGGGTTCCAGCCTTCTGCGCAGCGGCAGGGTGGCGATCATCGGTCCCAGGATGTCCTCGGAACCGACCAGGTCGGCGGGCCGGTGCGCCATGGTGATGCCGCAGGTGAGATCCGTACGGCCGAGGAAGCGGCCCAGCACGACGAACCAGGCTCCCTGCGCCAGCGTGGCGAGTGTCAGCTGTTCCGCGCGGGCCAGAGCGGTCAGCCGGGGAGCGAGATCGCCCAGGACCCGTTCGAAGTGGGCGTGGGTGGGCTCGCCCTCGGGCACCTCCGTCCCGCCCAGGTGCAGCTGCTCCACCGGCCGGTAGCCCGCCAGCTCCTTGCGCCAGAACTCCCGCGCCTCCTCCGGGTCGCGCTCGCGCCACCAGGAGAGGTAGTCGCGGTACGGGCGTCCCGGCGAGACGGCCGGCTGTCCGCCCCGGCACAGCACCCGGTAGTGGTCGATGAAGTCCTGGATGGCCAGGGTGAAGGACCAGCCGTCCATCAGCAGATGCGAGAACCGCCAGGAGAACGTCCACCGTTCGTCACCGCGCCGGATCAGCGTGCTGCGCATCAGGGGAACGTCCGTCAGGTCGAACCCCTTCGCCCGCTCGGCGTCCAGGGTCGCCCGCAGCCGGTCCCGCTGGGTCTCCTCGTCGAGGTCGCGCCAGTCCAGCGTCTCCAGCGGCAGCGTGGCCGAACCGTGCACGACCTGCACCACGGTTCCGTTCTTCCGCCAGTGGAAGGAGCTGCGCAGGATCGGGTGCCGGTCGACGACCCGTTGCCACGCGCGCTCGAAGTGCTCGGGGTGCATCGTCCCGGTGAACTCCAGCCCCAGCTGCTCCACATAGATGCCCAGCCCCGGCTGGGCCAGTTGCTCGTAGAGCAGGCCCTGCTGGATCGGTGAGAGTTCGTAGATGTCCGCGATATCGCGGACCGGTCGCCCGGTCGTGCCGTTGTCCGTCATCTCTGCCCCGTCCGCCGTTGTCACCGGTGTCACCGCAGTTCGTCGAGAAATTCGGCCAGCTCGTCCTCGGACAGGTCGGCCAGGGGGAAGTCGGACGGTTCGTAGGAGCCCTCCGCCGCCGCACGGCAGTGCTCGGCGATCTCCGCGAGCACCGCGCCGAACGCGTCGGCCAGCCGGGTCGCCTCGTCCTCGGTCACGGCGTCGCCCAGCTGCCAGCGCGTCCGCAGGGCGCCGTCCACCACGGCGGAGCCGAGCTGGCCCACAGCCCGGTCGTGCCGGCCCGCGAGGCCGGTCACCCCGGCGAAGTCCGCGGGGACGCCGATCGCGCCCCCGGCGCGGTCCCAGGTCACCACCTCCCGGACCGTGACCGTCGCCCCCAGGACCGGGAGCGGTCGCGTGGTCCTGAGCCGGCTCTTCACCCGGAGCAGGGCGTCGTCGAGCGGTTCCCGTGCCGCCGCGGGCTCCACGGTCCGCAGCTCGGTCATCCGGCCCACCAGGCGTCCGGCGGGTTCGTCGCTGGCGGCCAGGTCGGCCCGGAGCGAACGTTCCACCAGGAGCTGCGGCGGTTCGGCCAGCGTCCGGCCCAGCGCCACGGACGCCGCCGCCACCAGCACCTCGGTGGGGTCGAGGTGGTGGCTGCCCGCGGCTGCGGCGAACAGCTCCGCGGTACGCGCGGCGTCCAGCTCGACCGTCCGCTGCCGGGTCGGCTCCGGCGGCGCCCCGGTCGGTTCGGCGAGCCCCGCCGGATGCGCCGGCTCCCGGCGCAGGCCCCGGTTCCAGGCCTGCGGCGAACCCGCGCCCGCGCTCCACACCACCGGCTGACCGGCGGCCAGCCGGTCGTAGGTGTGGGCCAGTTCGCGGCAGAGCAGGAGGACGGAGGCATCGTCCATCAGCCCCTGCGCCACCGTGCAGGCCAGCACGCTGCCCCGCTCGCCCAGCCGGAACACCGCGAGCTTGACCGTCGGCCCGGCCTCGATGTCGACCTCCCCGGCCATCTCGCCGAGCATCTGTTCCACCGCCTCGGCCCGTACGTCGTCGGGCAGGGCGCCGAGGTCGATCTCCGGCACCTCGGGGTCCTCGCCCCGGTCGTGGCGTACGGCGGACCATCGGCCGTCCTCGGCACGCACCCGGGTGCGCAGGGCCGGGTGGCGGTCGACGAGGGTGCTCAGGGCGCGGCCCGCCTGCTCCGGGTCGAAGGTGTCCGGTACGTCGAGCACCACCGAGCCGGCCTGGGCCCGGGCCAGTGCCTGGTGCGGGGTGAGCGCCACGGCCGTGCCCGTGTCGTCGACGACCGCCTCGGCGGGTACGGCCAGGGCCAGTTCGCGGAAGTCGGTGCTCTCGAACAGGTTCTGCGGGCTGATCGGGATGCCCTCGGCGTTGGCCCGGCCGACGAACTGCACCCCCATGATGGAGTCGCCGCCGAGTTCGAAGAAGTTGTCCCGCGCCCCGGGGCTTTCCACCCCGAGGAGGTCGGCGGCCAGGATCAGCAGGGTGTGCAGCGCCCCGGTGGCCTCCTCCTCGTCGTCCCGCTGTGTCCTCGCGTCCGTATCGCCGCCGCTGCCCGCCCGCCGGGGGTCGGGCAGTGCCGAGCGGTCGACCTTGCCGTTGTCGCTCAGCGGCATCTCGTCGATGAGGACGACATCGGACGGAATCATGTAGGAGGGCAGGGTGGCGGCGAGGTGGGCGCGCAGCCGGTCGGCGAAGTCCGGATCGTCCCGCATGCCCGGGTCGGCCGGTACGACATGGGCGACCAGCCGTTGCTGCGTGCGCGCGCCCGGCGCGGACACCACGGCACTGAGGAGGCCGGGGTGGGCGGCCAGGGCGTGTTCGATCTCGCCCAGCTCGATCCGGTAGCCGCCGATCTTGACCTGGAAGTCGTCACGGCCGAGGAACTCGATGGTCCCGTCGGGCAGATACCGCCCGAGATCGCCGGTGCGGTACAGCCGCTCCCCGGTCTCCGGGTGCACGATGAACGACTCGGCGGTGCGCCGCTCGTCCCGCCAGTACCCCTCGGCCAGCCCGGCGCCCGCGATGTGCAGCTGGCCCGGCACCCATACCGGTGCGTGCCCCAGCCGGTCGTTGAGGACGTGGAAGCGCTGGTTGCGCAGGGGGCGTCCGTACGGGACGGACGGCCAGTCGGGGGCGACCTCGCCGACCGGGTGGGCGATGGACCACACCGCGGCCTCGGTCGCGCCGCCGAGGCTGATCACCTCGGTCGAGGGCGCCACCGCCCGCAGCCGGTCCGGCAGCGAGAGCGGTATCCAGTCCCCGCTGAGCAGGGTCAGCCGCAGCGCGGGGAGGTGGCCGGGACCGTCGGCCGGCTCCCGGTTCTCCAGGTGCTCGACGAGCATCTGCATCAGGGCGGGCACCGAGTTCCACACCGTGACCCCGTGCCGTCGGCACAGTTCGGTCCAGCGGTCCGGGTTGCGGCGGTCCGCCGTCTCGGGCAGCACGATCGCCCCGCCCGCCGCGAGCATCCCGAACACATCGAACACGGAGAGGTCGAAGTTGAGGGCGGAGAGCCCCAGCACCCGGTCGCCCGGTCCGATGCCGAACCGCTCCTCGATGTCCACCAGGGTGTTCAGCGCGGCCCGGTGGCTGACCGCCACGCCCTTGGGCGTACCGGTGGAGCCGGAGGTGTAGATGACGTAGGCGGTGTCGTCCGGGAGGGCCGGGCAGGTCCAGGCCCGCGCGTCCGCCGGGCTCCAGGGCGCGTCCTCGGGCACCGGCAGCACCCGCGGCGCGTTCGGCCAGTGTTCCGCCGTGTCCGGTTCGGCCAGCACGCAGCCGATCCCGGCCTGTTCGACCAGCCAGCGGCGTCGGGCCTCCGGGAGGCCGGGATCCAGGGGGACGTACGTACAGCCGGCCGCGGAGGCCGCAAGCGCCGCCACGATCTGGCGCCACCCCTTGGCCAGTCCGATGCCGACCACGGCTCCCCGGCCGAAGCCGGCCCCGGTCAGCGTCCGGGCCAACGCGACGGCACGGCCGATGAGTTCGGCGTGGTCGAGGGTACGGTCCTCGGTGATGACCGCCGGTTCGGCGCAGTCGGCGCGGGCCAGGATCCGGGCGGGCAGGACGTCATCGGGCAGCTCACCGGCGGTGTCGTTGGCGGCGGTCCGGGCTTCGAGCTGCCCGGCGGGCAGGTCGAGCACCGGCGGGCGGTGCCAGCCGTCGGTCTCCGCGAGGCCGACCACGAAGTCCTGGTAGGCCCGGAACATCTCCTCCATCAGCCCTTCGGGGAAGAGCCCGTCGACGGCGTGCCAGGCCAGTTCCAGGTTGCCCCCGAACTCCAGCAGGAAGTGGTCGATGGTCACCTGCGGGGTCTGCGAGATGAAGTAGCTCTGCTCGCCGAGCCAGTCCACCGGCGACGGCGTCGGCTTTCCGTCCGTATCGCCGCCGAGCGCGCTGGTGAAGACGACCGGCATGACGTCGCCCGCGCCGCCACGGGCCCTGGCCCGCTCGCGCAGGATGCGTACGCCGCTGACGTAACGGTGGTCGAAGTCCGCCCAGCTCTGCCGTTGCAGCTCGCGCACCAGCCCGGCGAAGTCGGGCGCCGCCACCGCGTCCACCTCCAGCAGGTCGAAGGAGGCGAACTCACCGACCAGGTCGTCGACTTCCTCGTGGACCGGCAGCCGGTTGACGGCCGTGAAGTTCAGGGTGAACCGCTGGGACTTGCTCCAGGTGCCGATGGTGACGGCGAACGCGGCGAGCATGGCGCTGGACGGGGTGACGCCGAACTCGCCCGCCTTCGCCTTGATCCGGCCCCACAGCTCGGCGTCCAGCCGGGCGTGCCTGCGGACGAACGCCTGCCGCTCGCCGCCCACGGCGGCCTGGGCGGTGGGCAGTTCGGGTGCGGCGGGCAGCTCGCGGACCCGCTTGCGCCAGTACTCCAGCGAGCGCTCGTACCGCGCGGTCTTCCGCAACTCCTCCTCCGCGAGCACGTAGTCGCGGAAGGTGAGGGTCATCGGAGCCGGGGCGTGATCGGGATTCTCATAGAACTCGCGCCACTGCGGCAGAAGTTGGTAGAAGAACGCGTCGACGTCGGCGACCAGCAGGTCGAAGCTGATGTGCACCCGGACCCGCCGGTCCGGCAGCAGGCCGACGCGTATCTCCCACAGCGGCCAGACGTCCGCCGGACGTACCTCGGCGGCCATCCGGTCGCGGATCTCGGTCAGTTGCCGCTCGGCCTTCCTGGGCTCGGTGGCGCGCAGGTCGAGCACCTCGAACCGGTAGGGCTCCGCCTCCGCGAGGACCTGCTGCCGGCCGTCGGGGAGGACGACCATACGGAGCATGTCGTGCCGTTCCACCACCCGCTGCCAGGCCCGCTGCAGCCGGTCGACCTCGATGGTGTGGCTGTCGAACTCGAAGTACAGGTGGGGCGCGACGCCGCCCATGTCGAAGCTGGACAGCCGGCCGATCCACTGGGCCTGCTGCATCTCGGTGAGCGGGAACGGCTCGAACCGTCGCTCCGGCCGGGGGACGAGGGTGGGCAGGCGGTCCTCGGGCCCGGCGGCGCCGGCCGCGCGCAGCTGCTCGGCCATGCCGCCGATGGTGGGGGTGGCCAGCAGTCTGCCCAGCTCGACCGTGACGCCGGCGGTGGCCTGGAGCCGGTTGAGCACCTGGATGGCGAGGAGCGAGTGGCCGCCGAGTTCGAAGAAGTTGTCCTGGGTGCCGATCGGCGCGATGCCGAACATCTCCTCCCAGATCCCGGCGACGGTGCTCTCCAGCTCGTCCGCCGGTTCCACATAGGCGGTCACCAGGGTGCTCGGCCGGGTCGCCCGGGTGAGCTGCTCCGGGTCCGGCTCCTCGTGCTCGGCGATCTCGGGTACGAGGGGCGTGCCGGTCGCCGCGCCGCGCGGTTCGATCCAGTGGCGGTCGCGCTGGAAGGGGTAGCCGGGCAGTTCCACCCGTTCGCGCCGGCCCGTGTGCAGGGCGGGCCAGTCGACCGCACCGCCGAAGAGCCAGATGTCGCCGACGGCGGTACGCAGCACCTGGCCGTCCTCGGCGGGCTCGTCCGGCCTGCGCATCGTGGTGACGGCCGCGGCCCGGGGTCCGCCGGTCGCCGTGCCGGCCCGGGCCAGGGTGCTCAGGGTGTTGCCGGGGCCGACCTCCACGAGGACGGCGGGGCCGTCGCCGATCGCGGTACGGACCGCGTCGGCGAAGAGCACGGGGCGGCGCATGTGCGTACCCCAGTACTCCGGGTCCGTGGCCAGCTCGGGGGTGATGGCCTCGCCGGTGACGCAGGAGACGAAGGGGCGGCCGGGGGCGGCGAGGGGCGTTGCGGCCACGGCCCGGGTGAACGGCTCCACGGCCGGGTCCATCATGGCCGAGTGGAAGGCGTGCGAGGTGTGCAGCGGGCGCACGGTGATCTGCCGGTCCGCCAGGAGTGCGCGGAGCTCCGCGACCGCTTCGTGCGGTCCGGAGGCCACGCAGAGGGTGGGTGCGTTGACGGCGGCGATGGACACCCCGGCCGGCAGGAGTGCCGCGATGTCCGCCGCGGCGGCGGCGACGGAGACCATGGCCCCGGTCGGCCGGTCCTGCATGAGCCTGCCCCGTACGGCGACCAGACGCGCCGCGTCCGCCGGGGACAGCACGCCGGACAGGGCCGCCGCGGTGAACTCGCCGATGCTGTGCCCGACCATGACATCCGGTTCGACGCCCCAGGACAGCAGCAGCCTGGCCAGCGCGTACTCGGTGGCGAACAGGGCCGGCTGCGCGAGCGTCGTGTGGGTCAGCCCGTCCTCGGCGGGTACGTCGGGGTAGAGCACGGTCCGCAGGTCGAGGCCGAGCGGCCCGGCCAGCAGGCGCGCGCACTCGTCCATGGCCTCGGCGAACACCGGTTCGCTCTCGTACAGGCCCCGGCTCATCCCGGGGTACTGCGCGCCCTGGCCGGGGAAGAGGAACACCACCTTCGCCGGGCTGTTGCCCGCGTCCGCGGCGCGCACCCGGCCCGGGTCGGCCCCGGACAGCAGCGCCGCCGCCTCGGCGGTGTCGGCGGCCACCAGGGCCCTGCGGTAGCGCATGGCCGCGCGACCGGTCTGCAGGGTGTGGGCGACATCGGCGAGGGGGCGGTCGCCGAGCGCGGTCAGCCTGTCCGCGAGCGCCTCGGTGGCCGCGTCAAGGGCGGCCGGGGACTTGGCCGAGACCACCACCAGCTCCGGCCGGTCGGAGGCCTGGGAGGGGAGCGGTTCCGGCGCCTGCTCCAGCACCACATGGGCGTTGGTGCCGCCGATGCCGAAGGAGCTGACCCCGATCCGGCGGGGCGAGTCCCCCTCGGGCCACTGACACAGTTCCGTGTTGACGAAGAACGGGGTGGCGGCGAAGTCGATGCGCGGGTTGGGGCGTCGGTAGTGGAGGCTGGGCACCAGCGTCCGGTGCTGCAGCTGCAGCACGGCCTTGATGAAACCGGCGATGCCCGCCGCCGACTCCAGGTGCCCGATGTTCGACTTGACGGAGCCGACGGCGCAGAACTGGGTGTCCGTCGTGTGCGTTCCGAACGCCCTGCTGAGCGCCGTGATCTCGATGGGGTCGCCGACATGGGTGCCCGTGCCGTGCGCCTCGATCGCGGTGACCGACCGGGCGGACACCCCGCTGTCGGCGAGCGCGGCGGCGACCACCGCCTCCTGTCCGCTCACGCTCGGCGAGGTGTAACCGACCTTGTCCGCACCGTCGTTGTTCACCGCCGAGCCCTTGAGCACGGCGAGGATCCGGTCGCCGTCGCGCCGGGCGTCGGCCAGCCGCTTGAGCACGACCACCCCGGCCCCGTTGCCGAAGACGGTGCCCGCGCCGTCGGCGTCGAACGGCCGGCACCGCCCGTCCGGCGAGTGGATCAGGCCCGGTTCGTAGCGGTATCCGACGCGGTGCGGCACCCGGACGCACACCCCGCCGGCGAGGGCGAGTTCGCAGTCGCCGGAGCGCAGGGCGGCGGCGGCCTGGTGCACCGCCACCAGCGAGGTGGAACAGGCCGTCTGCACGTTCACCGCGGGCCCGGTCAGACCGAGCTTGTGGGCGGTCCGGCTGGCCAGATAGTCCTTGTCGTTGTGGATCTGCAGCTCGAACATCGTCGAGTCGAGCACGATCCGGGCCCCGCCGAGCAGGTTGGACATCAGATAGGCGGGCATGTTGCCGCCCGCGAACACGGCGGTGGTGCCGCACCGGCCGGGGTCGATCCCGGCGTGCTCCATCGCCTGCCACGCGCTCTCCAGGAAGAGCCGCTGCTGCGGGTCGAGCAGCGCCGCCTCCCGGGCCGTGAAGCCGAAGAACCTGGCGTCGAAGAGCTCGATCCCCTCCAGCGTCGGCGCGAGAGGTACGTAACCCGGCGCCTCGAAGACCTCCCGGCCGATCCCCTCGGCGAGCAGGTCGTCCTCGGTCAGCCTCTCGATCGACTCGACGCCGGAGCGCAGGTTGTGCCAGTAGGCGTCGATGTCGGGGGCGCCGGGGAAGCGGCCCGCCATCCCGACAACGGCGATATCGACGGGCGTGCCGCGGTGCTGGACACCCGAGGCAGGGACTTCGGAAACCACCGGGGAATCTCCTTTGCAGAGGAAGGGCCGGCCATGTGTCGGCGGGATCGGTCGCGGCGTGCGGGGCGCCTCTACGGCTGGCGCCAGGCGTCTTTACGGCTGGGTCGCGTCGGGCAGCATCAGGCGGTCGACGCGGTAGTCGGTCGCGCCGTCCACGCACAGGTCGGCGCAGACCTTGCCCAGCAGCGGGACGAACTTGAAGCCCCAGCCGCCGGTGGCGATCACCACGTTCTCCCCGCCGTGGAAACGGCCCTTGGCCGTGCCGAGGAAGAACTGCCGCTCGGGGTCGGCCGGCAGTACGGCGAGACAGGTCTCGCGCGCCAGCGGCCGCGGGTCCACCACCGGCAGATGCCGCTCCACCCACGCGCACATCCTGGCCACATGGCGTGGATCGGGGGCGCCGGTCGCCTGCGCGGGGTCGGCCAGCGCGTTGACCTCGAAGACCGGGCCGACCCGGACCCGGTCGGTGTCCTGCCAGGCGTTGGGCGGGAATCCGTAGAACAGGTTGGTGTCCTCCTCGGTCGGTTCCTGGAAGACGAACCAGAACGGGTAGCGCGCCCCGGGATCGCGCTGCCGCAGCGTCACCAGCGCCATCTCGAACACATTGAGGTCGAGCCGGGTGCCCAGCGGTTCGAGCAGCCGGTTGGCCCAGGCGCCGTTGGCCAGCACGACCTTTCCCGCCCGGCACCAGCCGCGTGAGGTGCGCAGCCGTACGCCCTCGCCGTCGGGAACCAGCTCCAGCACCGGCTCCCCCGCCCGCAGCACACACCCCGCGTCCTCGGTCAGCCGCAGCAGGCCCTCCACCGTGGCGCGCACATCGACGGCGCCGCCGTCGGGCTGGACGAATCCCTCGAAGTGGCCGGGCAGACCGGTGAATCCGTAGCGGCGCTCGATATCGGCCGCGGTGAGCCACTCGTACGGGATGGAGAGCTCGTCCATGGTCCGGGCGGTGGCCGAGATCTTGCCCTCGTTGGTGGCCACGTCGATGTCGCCGAACCAGAGGCTGCCGTAGGCGTGCAGCAGTTGCCGCCCGCCGGCCCGTTCGAGTTCGCGCCACAGCGGCAGGGCTTCTCCGGTCAGCCGGCACAGGTCCGGCTCGGTGTACTGCAGCCGCCAGTGCCGTTCCGCGCCGCTCGTGCCGCACTGTTCGTTGCCGAACGCGAACTGCTCGAAGACCGCCACCCGTGCGCCCCGGCGGGCGGCATGCCAGGCGGAGGCGAGCCCGACCGGGCCGCCGCCGATGACGACGATGTCGTAGTGCTCCGCTTCGGTCACCGGTCCCAGCCCTCCGTCTGCCGCGCCGTTCCCGCCGCGATCGGTATGCCTCGGACCTCCTGGCCGAGGACGGTGTCCAGCCGGGACACGACCTGCTCGACCTGCCGGTCGGGCATGCCCGGGTGGCAGGGCAGGTTGACCTGCTGCTCGAACCACATGCGCTCGGCGACCGGGCACTCCCCGGCGTCGTGGCCCCTCGCCCGCCATTCGGCGAGCAGGTGCAGGGGGAAGTAGCGCAGCTGCATCTGCACGCCGAGGGCGTCGAGCCGGGAGACCAGGCGGTCCCGCCGGAAGCCGTCGGCCGGGTCGGCGAAGAAGGTGTACAGGTGGTGTCCGTGCCGGACCGGCTCGGGTCCCTCGTGCATCCGGATTCCGGGGTACTGCTGGAGGACCTCGGTGTAGGCGGCCGCGATGTCCGCCCGTCTGCCGACCAGCCGGTCCAGTTTGGCGAGCTGGACGGTGCCCACCGCCGCGTTCGGCTCCGCGAGGGTGGCGTTGGTGCCGCCGTAGCGGATCGCCGAGCAGTCGTGGGTGAAGGCGGCGCCGGGGTGCATCATCCACGGGCGGGCGCTGGTGGTCTCCCCGATGGTCCGCGCCCGCTCGCGGTAGACCGCGTCGGCGTCGTTGGACCGGATACGGTCCGCCCGTTCGGCCAGCGTCCGGTCGAACAGCGTGATCATCCCGCCCTCGCCGAGGGTGGTGATGTTCTTGCTGGAGTGGAAGCTGAAGCAGCCGATGTCGGCCAGCGCGCCCGGCTTTCGCCCCCGGTATTCCGCGCCGAGCGCGTGTGCGCAGTCCTCGATCACCGTGATGCCGTGCCGGCGGGCGATCTCCATGATGGTGTCCATGTCGCAGGGCAGACCGCCGTAGTGCACCAGGATCACGGCTCTGGTACGGCTGGTGATCAGCGAGGCGAAATGCTCGGGGTCGATGTTGAGCGTGGTCGGTTCGACATCGCAGAAGCGCACCTGCACCGGGTAGTTCAACAGCGGTTGCACACTGGCCTTGTAGGTCTGCGGGGTCGCTATGACCTCGTCGCCCTCTTTCAGATCGAGCAGCCGTATCGCGATCTCCAGTGCCACGGTCCCGCTGGTCACCGAAAGCGCGTGCGGCACACCGAGGTACTCGCGAAAACATCGCTCGAACTCTTCGCGGAATCGTCCCCCTGACAGGTTCTCACCGGATGCGAGCAACCGGGTGAGCACACCGATTTCCTGCTCTCCGAGTACGGACCCGAGTTCCGGATAGGGAATCTCGTACGGGTCACCACTGCACACCGCAGACTTACGATATTCGTCCGGCATGGCGCAACACTCTCAAATCCAGCCTCCGGCGGAAATACACCGGTTGATGTAATGCCGTTCTACGACCTCGGTGCACCGCAACGGTTTCCGCAGCGGGCGGCTAGTACCGACGTATTAGTCCGTTGTCATGGCCGACAGGCGTCGCCTAGCCTCGCCCTGCGCTCGCCGTAACGCCATCGGAAAATCAAGGAGCCGTCGTGTCCGTGGACGTACTCAAGCAGTTGTTGCTCGATATCGGTATCGCGGAGCAGACGCTTGCCGAGATCGAACCGAATACCCGGCTCCGCGCCGATCTCGGCCTGAGCTCGGTCGAGACCACCGATCTGGAGATTCAGTTGCGCGAACGATTCGGCATCCGGGTCGATCTGTGGGACAAGGTGGACTACACGGTGGAACAGCTGGCGGTCGGCATACCGGGGACGCCCCGATGAGCCGGTCCGGGGTCCGGCCGCTGGATCCGGACGTGCCCATGATCGACCCGCGACGGGCCGAGGCCTATGTGCGGGCCGGGCTGTGGCGCGAGGAGCGGATCGCCGACGCTCTGCGCGCCGCCCGCCTGCGCTCCCCCGGCCGCTGCGCCGTGGTGAGCGGAACGACCCGGCTGACCCACGGCGAGCTGCACACGGCCGTCACCACGGCCGGACAGCGCCTGGAGGGGCTCGGGGTGCGGGCCGGGGACCGGGTGGTGGTGCAGCTGCCGAACTGCGCCGAATTCGTGGTGCTGGTCCTGGCGTTGCTCGACATCGGAGCGCCGCCGGTGCTGGTCCTGCCCGGGTTCGGCGCGTACGAACTGGGCCATGTGGTGCGTGCCGCCCGGCCGGTCGCCCTCGCGGTGAGCGCCGGTCGCAGGTCGGCCGGCCCGGTGGAAGAGGCCAGGCGGCTGCGGAAGGAGCACGCGGGTCTCGGGCATGTCCTCGCTCTCGGCGACGCCGCGGACGGCGATGTCGACCTCGCCGCCCTGTGCGACCCGGACGCGCCGTGGGACGGTCCGGTCGGCCCGGTCGCCGGGCCGGACCGTCGGGTCCGGGAGTCCGCCATGACCGACGCCGCCGTGTTCCTGCTGTCCGGGGGCACCACCGGCCCGCCGAAGGTGATTCCGCGGGGCAACGCGGCGTACGCGTACATGATCCGGACGGCCTGCGAGATCGCGGACGTCTCGCACGACTCCGTCTACCTGGCCGTGATGCCGGCCGCCCATGGGTTCGTCCTCAACTGCCCGGGCGTGCTGGGGACGTTGGCCCAGGGCGGCACGGTCGTGCTCGGCGACACCACCGACCCCCGGCAGGCCCTCGACCTGATCGCGCGCGAACGGGTGACGCACTGCGCGCTCGTGCCGACGGTGGCCCTGCAGTGGCTGGCCGCCGCCGACGGGACGACCGCCGGTCCCGGCAGTCTGCGGGTGCTCCAGACCGGCGGCGCCCGCCCCGCACCGGAACTGGCGAGCAGGGTCCGCCCCGTACTGGGGGCGACGCTCCAGCAGTGCTACGGCATGAGCGAGGGCCTGCTCAGCTATACGGGTCTCGACGACCCGGAGCCGGTGATCGTCGGGACCCAGGGCCGCCCCGCCTCCCCGCTGGACGAGGTGGTCATCGTGGACGAGCACGGCCGGCCGGTGCCGGACGGCACCACGGGAGAACTGCTGACCCGGGGCCCCTACACCGTCGCGGGGTACTACCGGGACCCGGCCGCGACCGCGAAGGCGTTCACACCCGACGGCTTCTACCGCACGGGCGACCTCGCGACCCGGATGCCCGAGGGCGACCTCGTCGTCAACGGCCGGGTCCGCGACATCATCAACCGCGGCGGCGAGAAGATCCCCGCCGAGGATCTGGAGATGGCGGTCGCGCGGCATCCGGCCGTACGCGGCTGCGCCGCCGTCGGCGCGCCGCACGAGCTGTACGGCGAGGTCGTCTGCCTGTACGTCGTCCCGGAGGCGGGCCGGGAGGAACCCACCCTGCTGGAGGTGCGCCGGTTCCTGCGCGGACTGGGGCTCGCCCCCTGGAAGCTGCCCGAACTGCTGCACCTCGTCACGGAGTTGCCCACCACCGCCATCGGAAAGATCGACAAGAAGGCGCTCCGCGCCGATATCGCGCGGCGCACGGCCGTGGAGGCGTAGCCCATGACCCATCGCATCGACGCGGACCTGCTCATCCCCGGCGCCGGGGAGCCCACCGCGCACGGCAGCGTCGTCCATACGGACGGCCGGATCGAGTTCGCGGGTCCGACCACCGAACTGAGCTACGCACACCGGGCGTTGGCACCGACGCGGGTCGCCACCCTGATGCCCGGGCTGTGGGACTGCCATGTGCACCTCGCCGGGATCCGCGGCCGGGTCAGCACCGAGGAACTGATGCTCACCCCCGAGACGCTGGCCGTCGCCCGCAGCGTCAAGGACGCCGAGACGGCGCTGCGCGCGGGGTTCACCAGCCTGCGCGACATGGGCGGCCATGGCTGCGTCCTCGCGGAGGCCGTCCGGGAGGGCACGTTCACCGGCCCGAACATCTACAGCGCGAACCAGGTCATCGGGCAGACGGGCGGGCACAGCGACGCGCATCGCCTGCCCTATCGCTGGGTGACCGACCCCTGCCGCAGCGGCGGCACGCTGCGCATCGCCGACGGGGTCGACGAGTGTGTGCGCGCCGTACGCCTCCAGCTCCGGGCGGGCGCCGAACTGATCAAGATCTGCACCTCGGGCGGTGTGCTGAGCGAGGTGGACAACCCGGTGCACCAGCAGTACCGCAGCGAGGAGTTGAAGGCCATCGTCTCCGAAGCCGCCCGGGCCGACCGCATCGTCGCGGCGCACTGCCACGGGCGGGCCGGCATCCTGGCCGCGATCCACGCCGGGTGCCACACGGTCGAGCACGGTACGGAGATCGACGAGGAGACCGCGGACCTGATGGCCGGCCGGGGCATGACGCTGGTGCCCACGCGCACCGTCTACGAGGCTTTCCGGCGTAACGTCGCCGCGCTGCCGCCGGCCTGGCGGGACCGTTTCGAGCTGATGGCCGAGCGGCATCGCGCGGCGATCGGCATCGCGCACCGGGCCGGCGTCACCATCGCCCTCGGAACGGATCTGGGCACCAGCGACCGGAACGGCCCGCTGTCCTGGGGCGGGCACGCGAGCGAGTTCGCCCATCTGACCGAGGCGGGGCTGAGCCCGCTGGAGGCCATCGCGGCGGCCACCGCCCACGGCCCCGGCACGCTCGGGCCCCGGGCGCCCCGGTCCGGCCGGCTGGCCGCCGGTCACGACGCGGATCTCCTGGCGGTGGCCGGGGATCCGCTGTCCGACATCGGCGTGCTGGCCGACCCGGAGCGCATCACCCACGTATGGAAGTCCGGGGAGCTCGTGCACCGGCACACCGCCGTGGCCGGTGAGGGTGCCGTCCGGTCCGGGTGAGCCCGGCACCGGTGACCGGCCCGGGTGACCAACACCGGTGACCTGCCGCCGCACGGGGCACTTCTCAGGCGGTGCCGGAAGTGCCCCATGCGGCGATGAACTGCGACATCGGCATCACGCCCGCGTTCACCTGGGCGAACGCGTCCATGGCCTGCTGGTTCCCGGCCATGCTCTCCAGGAGCTTCTCGAACTCCGGGGAGAGCGGTTCCAGCGCGGAGACCTGGAGCGTGAAGTCGTAGACGGGCTGTGCGTGCCGGTCGCGGGCGGACTGATAGCCGGCCATCGCCGCGTCGAACGCCGTACGCCCGGACAGCGCGTCGTCCAGCGCCCGGGCGCACAGCTCGGCGGAAATGAACGCGTCGCTGATGCCCTGCGCGGTGAAGAAGTCCTTGCAGTAGCCGGCGTCACCGACCAGCACCCAGCCGGGGCCGAAGGGCTTGCGGAAGTAGTTCGGCAGGGCCGCTCCGACGATCCGGTCCTCACGCCGGGCGTCGCGTACACGCTCCGCCCACGCCGGTGCCAGCTCGAAATTCTTGAAGTAGTTTCCCTCGATGTCCTTCTTGATGTCACTGAATTCCGCGAACGGCCAGCACCCGCCGACCAGGGTCAGTCCGTCATGTGTCGGCCAGGCGCCGAAACTCCGGTGGGGACGGGAATGCGCCTTGAATACGCCGTCCATCTCCAGCCCGCTGAAGTAGCTGTAGTAGCCGACCATCAGTTTCGGGTGCTCGTTGTACCGCGGCGCACCCACCGCACGAGCGACCAGCGAATGCAGACCGTCCGCGCCGAGCACCACGCACGCCCGCTCGGTCACCTCCGGGCCGCCCGTCTCCCGCCCGCGCACGCCCACCACCCGGCCGGCCTCGTCGAGGACGAGCCCGGAGACCGTGAAACCCTCACGGAGTTCGGCGCCCGCCTCCACCGCCGCGTCCACCAGCAGTTGGTCCAGGACGGTCCGACGAGGCGCGTACGCGTACGGTTCGGCCGCCGTGCCCGGAGCGCCCGGCAGGACGAGGGAGCCGAAGTCGAACTCATAGGTGTGGATGGGCGGACAGCCGGTGGCGACCAGCCGGTCGAGCAGACCCCATCCGCGCAGCGCGGCGACGCCCGGCGGATGCACCAGATGGGTCGACAACGTATCGCTGGGAAAAGACGCCCGGTCCACGACCAGAACCCGATATCCCTTCCTCGCCAACAGCATCGCGGTCGGCGAACCCGCACACCGCGCACCCACGACAATCACGTCGTAGCGGCTTTCACCCATTTCCACTCCTGCCCGCAGTCATGTGATGGTCCGTCGGATGGAGGCTGTTTCGCGCAGCAGACTACGCACACCGCCGAGCAAGCGGCAATGAGACTAGATCCACGGGTGTAAAACCAGGTGGCCCATCGGATGAGAAGGCAGCTATGGCCGAAGGACTGTGCGGCCTTGTAGATTTTCGACCAAGCCGACCGTCGAAAGAGAATGCCGAGGAGTCAGGCAATGACCTCACGTGCCGCATCCGCACTCGACACTTCTTGGGACAGCCCGCCGGAATCGCAGGATCTCATCCAGGAAGCCATGGCATGGCATTTCGACCCCAAAACCGGCTCACCGTTCTGGCAGGAGCAGAGCAGGAAACTGTCCTTCGATCCGCGTAAGGACGTGCGGACCGTCGAGGATCTGTCGTTGTTCGCCAACGTCGTCGACGACCTGCGCGACTCCCGCATAGAGGACCTGGTCCCCAGGGGCTACGGATCCATCACCCAGCTGCCCACTCCACCGGTGGTGGGCGAAAGCGGTGGTACGACCGGGGCGCCGAAGCGGGTGTTCGTGCTGCCGGATGTCCGGGAGCAGTCCTGGGCCTGGTACTACAACAGGCTGCTGGAGCACGGGATCGCGGCGGGCGACAACTGGCTCGGGATCATGCCGGCCGGCCCGCACATGGCCGGCATCCTGGCCCAGGACACCGCCCAGCGCTTCGGCTCCATCTTCTTCACCGTGGACTTCGACCCGCGTTGGGCGAAACTCGTCATCGGCCGCGGCGCCGCCGACGAGGCGAAGGCCTACATCACCCATCTGGTCAACCAGATCGAATGGATCCTGCAGAGCCAGGACATCCGCGTCATGGTGATCACGCCGCCGCTGCTGGAGGCGGTCTGCCGGCGCGATCATCTGGTGGACCTCATCAACGCGAAGGTGAACACGGTCATCTACGGCGGTACGTCGATGGACGAGGACACCCGCCATCTGTTCCGGACCGAACTCTTCCCGCAGATCAACTTCGTCAGCATCTTCGGCAGCACGATGATCTTCTGCGCGATGCCGGAGCGGCCGGGTGCGCCCGCCGACGAGTCCCCGGTCTTCGACCCGCCGTCGCCGTTCTCCATGTTCTCGGTGATCGATCCGGACACCGGGAAGAACGTGCCGTACGGGGAGCGGGGGCAGGTCCTCACCCACCACATCACCCGGAATCTCTTCCTGCCCAACAACCTGGACCGGGACACCGGGATCCGCCACCCGCACCGCCTGGGGTATCCGGGGGACGCGGTGGCGGCGTTCAGGCCGGTACGGGAGTTCGGCGCGGCCGCAGTGGTCGAAGGGGTCTACTGACGTGCGGAGCACATCCCCCGCGCCGGTGGCACTCCCCGCACTCGGCACCGCGGGGCCCTACCTGAGCCGGAACCAGGAAGTCGTCCGCGACGTCCGGGACGAGCCGGTGGCCGAACTGAGCCTGGTGCCCTGGCTGTTCGCCCAGCGGAGCATCCGGGCGCTGCGCAGGGCCGCACCGCCCGACCCGGAACGGCGCAGAAAGCTCCTGACCCGGGCGGGCTGGCTCTTCGCGAGCGGCGCGGTCGACGGGGTCTCCCCCGACTCCTACCACCGGACCGTGGCCGATGTGTCCGGCATACCGATCGCCACCGTACGGCTGCTGGCCCAGCAGGTCGGCGACTACGCCGCGACCGCGTACGAGAGCGTGCACCAGGCGCGTCCGGCCGGCGCGGCGGACAGCTGGCGCGACCCGCGGACCGGACACGGCTCCGGGGTGTGGACGCGCCGCGGCGAGGTGCTGATGGTGCACGCTCCGGCCAACTCCCCCGCCGTGCACACCGCGTGGCTCGACGCCCTGGCTCTCGGGTACCGCGTGGCGGTCCGTCCGTCGCAACGGGAGCCGTTCACCGCGCACCGGCTGGTCTCGGCCCTGCGCCAGGTGGGTTACGACAACGACCAGGTCGTCCTGTTGCCCACGGACCACCCGACGGCCGACCGGCTGGTCGCCGAGGCGGATGTCGCCATCGCGTTCGGCGGCGACGAGGTGGCCCGTAAATACGGGTCCAGCACCCTGGTCATGCCGTTCGGGCCGGGCCGGTCGAAGATCCTCCTCACCTCCGGTGCGGATGCCGCGCGGCACCTGGACACCATCACGGAGTCCATCGCCGGTCATGCCGGCACCGGGTGCGTCAACGCGACCGCGGTGTTCGTGGAGGGCGACCCCGGGCCCGTCGCCGAGGCCATCGCCGAACGGCTGGACAGGCTTCCGTCGCTCCCCCCGGGTGACGAGCGGGCCGGGCTGCCGGTCCGCCGGGCCGAGGCCGCGCACGCCATGGACGCCTATCTGCGGGCCCGGGCGGGCGACGCGCGGCCGCTGTTGGGTGCGGAGAGCATCGCCCACGAACTCGGCGACGGTTCGGCGGTGTTGCGCCCGGCGGTGTTCCTGCTCGACCGCCAGGACGCCCCGCAGGCCCGGATCGAGATGGGCTTCCCCTGCGTCTGGGTGCTGCCGTGGCGGCGTGAGGGCGACTGGATGGCGCCCTTGCGCGACACCCTGTCGCTCACCGCTTTCACCGACGACGCCGACCTCATCGAAGCGCTGGTCGCCGAGCCGTCCATCAACAAGATCCATATCGGGGACCATCCGACGACCTGGACGCGTCCCGGCCTTCCGCACGAGGGGTATCTCGGCGCGTTCCTCATGCAGACCAAGGCGGTCGTCGTCGGCTGACGGCACGGGCGAACGGCGCGGCGTGGTCCGCCTATTCTGGTGACCATGACCGCCCTGCCTCCGGAGCCCGCTCCGCGCCCCGTCCCGTCAGGAGAACTCCGCGCCTCCCACGACGACCGGGAAGCGGTGGTGGAGCGGCTGCGCGATGCGGCCGCCGAGGGCCGCATCGGTTTCGACGAGCTGGATGCGCGCCTGGAGCGGGCGCTGCGGGCCGGGACGCATGCCGAACTGGCCGTCCTGACCGCCGACTTGCCACAGCCGCAGTCGGCCGCGAGCGGGCCGCCGCTGGTACTCAAGGGCGGCCTGTACGGCGCGTCCCGGGGCCCCGGGCGCTGGGAGGTTCCCGGGCGGGTGATCGCCCACGGCGGCGTGGGCGGTGTGAAGCTGGACTTCACCCGGGTCGAGTGCCGCCTCACGGAGGTGGCGGTGGAGGCGTACGGGGAGACCTCGGGCGTCACGATCGTCATCCCCGACGGCTGGGCCGCGGACACCGGCGGCATGGATCCCGGCTTCGGCGGACTCAAGGACGAGACCACGTCCGACCGGCTCCCGGGGACGCCGCTGATCCGGCTCACCGGGGCCGGCGGCACGGCCGGGGTGGTCATCCGTCACCCCAACGGCCGGGAACGGCGCAAGCTGCACGGCAACCCGCCGCGGGGCTGAGGGCGTCCTCCCGCCAGGGGCAACGGGCCCGCCCCCCGCCGGGAGGAGCAGGCCCGTGGCCACCGCCGTCGGGAATCGGCCCTCGGCTACATCGGGGCGGTGGCCTCGATCATGTGCAGGGTCGAGTCCACCGGGCGGACCCTCCGCACGGTCAGTCCGGCCCGCTCCGCGATGCTCAGCAGTCCGGCCCGGGTGTGCTTCTGTCCGCCGATGACCAGCAGCATGCGGAGATCCAGCGCGGCGGCGAGCCTCTTTCCGGGACCGTCGTCGACGAAGTTCTCCACGATGATCATCCGGGCTCCCGGCCGCGCCGCCCGCACCGCGTTGCGCAGGATCAGGACCGAGTCGTCGTCGTTCACCCCCAGGATGTTCTTGAAGAGGTAGGTGTCGGCCTCGACGGGGATGTCCTTCAGGCAGTCACCGGGCACCAGCCGCACCCGGTGAGCCAGTTCGCCGCCCGGGTGCAGTCGCGCATCGGCGTTCGCCACGACGTCGGGGAGGTCGAGCAGAAAGCCCCGCAGGGTCGGGTGGCGTTCCAGCAACGTACCGAGCACGAGTCCCTGGCCGCCGCCGACATCGGCGATCGTGCCGGCCCCGGTCATCGGGAGCATGTCGGCGATGGCGTTCGCGGACCACCGGGTCTGCTCGGTCATGGCACGGGCGAAGGTCCGCGCGGAATCCGGCCATGCGGTGTGCAGCTGCTCGTAGAACGTCCGGCCGTGCGCCCTGGTGAAGACCTCGCCTCCTGTCCGTACCGACTCGTCGAGGTTTCCCCAGAGTTCCCAGAGCCACGGCTCGGTGCACCACAGCACCAGATATTTGATGCTGTCCGGGGAGTCCTCGCGCAGCGCCCGTGACTTCTCGGTGTGGACGAACGCGTCCTCCGCCTCCTCCGCGAACACTCCGTAGGACGTCAGCGCCCGCAGGAGCCGTCGCAGCGCGGCCGGGTGCGCGCCGATCGCTGTCGCGAGTTCATCGGCCGTCGCCGGCGTATCGCCGAGCGCCTCCGGCAGGCCCAGGGTCACCGCCGCGCGCGCCGAGGCCGCGCAGGCCGCGCTGAGCGCGTGTTCCATCAGTCCCGATACCAGGGAATCGTTCGGTACCGGGGAATCGTTCGACATCGCTCTGCTCGTCATCGGACACCTCTCCGCCCATCCCAAGGAATGCCTGGTCGTCTGCCGTTCCGGCAGCGCGTTCCCCGCGCCCCGTCAGGGGGTGAGCCGGTGTCCTTCCTGATGCCGGAGCAGCGTGCAGACATCGCGCAGCGCGGACTCCGTGCGGGCGATGTCCGCGTCCGTGAGATGGATGGAGGGTTCGAACCGGACCGAATTCCCGGCGGGCCCGACCGGCAGCACCCGTATCCGGTGCTCCCGCAGCACGTATCCCGCCAGGAAGTAGCCGAGCATGCCCGATCCGGCCTTCTCCCGCAGGTGTTGGCAGGACGCCTCCGTCTGGTCCGTGAACTCCAGCGCGACCATGAGGCCGATGCCCTCGACGCCGTCCACGACATCCGGGAAGTCGGACGCGACCGAGGTCAGCATCTCCTTCAGCCGGTCCCCGCGCTCGGCGGCCACCTTGTACGCCCGGCCGTCGTCGGCCTCCAGCATCTCCAGCACCTTGACGGCGACGGCGGCGGAGAACCCGTCCTTGGCGAAGGTCGAGCTGTGCATGACCTCGAACTCCGGGCGGAAGCGGTCCTGGTGGAAGAGTGCCACCGAGTTCTTGGCGATTCCTCCGCCGATGCTCTTGGCCAGGGTGTAGTAGTCGCCCCGCAGACCCATGTGCGAACTGGCGAGAAAGGCGCCGGTCCGCCCCATGCCGCTGTGGATCTCGTCGACGATCAACGGGCATCCGACCGCGTCGCACACCGCCCTGATCTCACGGGCCGCCGCTTCGGTCAGCGGACGCATGCCGTTCGCGCCCTGGACGGGTTCCACGAAGAAGGCGCCGATGACCGGGAAGTCCCGCTCCACCACCCGCACCACGCCGTCGTCCACCAGGACGTCCAGCAGGCTTTCCCGGAGATCCTCGACGGCCGCCTTCATCGCCTCCGGCCGGTCCGCGGGGAGGAAGCGGGTCGACGACGCCAGCGAGGTGAAGGGCACCCGCCAGTGCGGGTTCTGGGTGAGCTGGACACTGGCGACCAGCTTGCCGTGAAAGGCGTTCTCCAGCGCCAGATGGACGGGCCCCCTCGCGACCAGTTCCGCGTTCCTGCGCTCGACCTCGGCGATCAGTCGCTCGAACCTCTCGGCAGGGCCGCCCGCCTGATCGACCTGAACGTGGCCGCTCTCGGGGAGGGTTGCCCGCCCGGTGCGGATCGCCTCTCGCGCTTCCTCCGTATGCCGGCCGATGTCGTCCGTGAGTTTCGCTGTCCGCGCGCGGCGCTCCAGCTCCGCGTGCTTCACACATATCTCGACGGCTTCGGCTCCGCTGTTGGCGAATATCGCCGCGTAGTCGCCGTCCTTGCTCGGCGTCTCCCGTCGTAATATCGCGTTCAGTGTCGTGGCTATGTCGTTGGCGTGCGACTGCCGGGACAGCGGGACGTACACCGGAATCTGCTGGTCCAACACGGACTTCGCGTGTTCGATGATGTCCGGGTTGTTGTGGCCGAAGATCAACGATCCGAATCCGCACACATGATCAAGCACCGGAACTTCCTGACCGTTCTCGTCCAGGAAATACAGCGTGTTGGCTTCGGCCCGGGAATACTCGATCCCGAGCCCCACACTGCTCAGCCAGTCGTTCAGCAGGCGGTCCGCACAAACGGTTTCACTGACGGGACTGCTCATACCCTGCCTCAATCGCCGGTCCGTTTTGGTGGTCCCGGACTTTACAGACGAGCATCTCCACCGGCAACAGGTCTAAATCTCCGGGTTTAATCGGCTCGAACCTTCGTTTACGTTACGCACTGCCGGCATCGCCGCCGGGCTACGGTGATCCGACGACCGAGGCGCGTTCAGGGCGACCACCCATGTCCCTTGCGGACCGGACAGCAGAGACGGCGGAAACAAGTTCATGAAACGTGACGACAGTAATAGCGCAGCGGAAAAAGGACCGGCGATCCTGACGCCGAATTCCACACTGGTCACGCCCGACGACATCCGCTACGAGAACCTGTGCCACGCCTACAACTACCGGTTCGTCGCGAAGCCGGACTATTTCCGCCTCGTCCACTCGCCCCGGCAGGCCGAAGAGGCGGTCCGGGAAGCGGTGGCGGCCGGGAAGAGGATCACCGTGCGATCGCGCGGGCACTGCGGCGAGGACTTCGTGGCCGCGCCCGATGTGGAGGTCATCCTGGACCTCTCCCCCATGTCCCGCGTCGACTTCGACCCGGAACGCAACGCCTTCGTCATCGAGGCCGGCGCTCCGGTGGGAACGATGATCCACACCCTCTTCCACCACTGGGGCGTCACCGTCCCCGTCGGCTTCTGCATGGGCGTGGGAGCGGGCGGGCACATCAGCGGAGGCGGTTACGGACCGCTGTCCCGGCAGCTCGGACTCAGCGTCGACCATCTGTACGCGGTCGAGGTGGTCGTCGTGGGCCGGGACCGCAAGGTGTCGACGGTGGTGGCCACGCGCGAGGAGAACGACCCGAACCGCGACCTCTGGTGGGCCCACACCGGTGGCGGCGGCGGCAACTTCGGCGTGATCACCCGCTACTGGATGCGTTCCCCGGAGGCGTCCGGCACCGATCCGGCCGGCCTGCTGCCCCGCCCGCCGGGCGCCCTGCACATCGCGGAGGTGAGCTGGCCGTGGGACCGGCTCACCGAGGCCGGCTTCGTCCGGCTGATCGGCAACTTCATGGACTGGCAGATGGCGAACAGCACGGTCGGCTCGCCGAACACCGATCTGTACGCCCTGCTCGACTGTCAACACCGCTCGACGGGGAACATCTCCCTGCACGCCCACGTGCCCGTGGAGTCGCCGGGCGCGCCCGCCCGTATGCGGGCCTTCCTCGACGCGCTCGACGCCGGTGTCGGCGTCGCCCCGACCGCCCGGCGCACGTCCCTGCCGTGGCTGGCCGCCAGCCAGTATCTGGCGGTGCCCGACACCGGACCGACAGCCATCGGACTGCGGTGCAAGGTCAAATCGGCGGACCTGCGCGCTCCGCACAGCGCGGACCAACTCGCCGCCCTCTACCGGCACCTCACCGACGACGACTATCAAGGCACGTACGCGGCGGTGGAATACATCGCCTACGGCGGCAAGGTGAACACCGTGCCCTCCGCCGCCACGGCCATTCCGCGAGGCGCTCTGCTGAAGACGTTCTACATGGTCACCTGGCAGGATCCCGCCGAGGACGACAAACACCTGCGCTGGATCCGCGAGCTGTACCGCGATGTGCATTCCTCGACGGGCGGGGTGCCGGTGCCGAACGGCATCAACACCGGCGCCTACATCAACTATGCGGACATCGATCTCGCCGACCCGGAATGGAACACCTCCGGCGTCCCCTGGCACGCGCTGTACTACGGCGAGAACTATCCGAGGCTCCAGGAAGTCAAGGCGAAGTGGGACGCGTTGAACATCTTCCGCCATGCCTTGTCCATCACCGCTACGTCCACCGAAGCAGAAGGAAAGTGAGTTCATGAAGACCGAGGCCGACGCCCGCCGCACCGTGATATCAGCGATCTTCGGGACACTGGCCACCCAGGCCGTCGGCGCCGCCGCGCGGCTGGAGCTGGCCGACCGGATCGGTGACGGCGAGGCCGGCACCGACGAACTGGCCCGCGGCTGCGGTCTGCCCGCCGAGCAGCTGGGCAGATTGCTGCGCGCCCTGGCCTCGCTCGGCCTGTGCGTCGAGCCGAGCCCGGGCCGGTTCGCGCTCACCGAGGCGGGGGCGCTGCTGCGCCGCGACACCCCGGCGTCGCTGCTGGCCTTCGCCGCCTTCCTCACGCACGACGTCTTCCAGCGCAATTGGCTGAATCTGGAGGAGTCGCTGGGTACCGGCCGGCCCGCGTTCGACACGGAGTTCGGCGAGCCGGTGTACGACTATCTGTCCGGCCGGCCGGAGCTGGCCGCGCTGTTCCACTCGGCCATGAGCAGGCGTCATCTGCCGCTGGAGATGGCCTCGGCCATCTCCGCGGTCTACGACCTGGGCCCCTTCCGTACGGTCGTCGACGTCGGCGGCGGTGACGGCACGCTGCTCGCCGCGTTCCTCGACCGGTACCCGCGGCTGACGGGCACCGTGTACGAGACCGAGGCCGGGGTGGCACGCGCGGGGGAGACCATCGCCGCGTCCGGGCTGGCGGACCGGTGCCGCGCGGTCGCGGGAGACTTCTTCGTCGACGTACCCGGGGGCGCCGATCTGTATCTCGTCAAGAACGTGGTGCTCAACTGGGACGACGAACGCGCGGGGGCGATTCTGCGCCGGGTCCGGGCGGCCATGCCCGACCGCGCGAAACTGCTCATCGCCGAACCCGTGCTGCCCGACACGGCCGATGTGGACACCATCAACCACGCGGCCCTGGAGAACCCGTATCTGACCGATCTGCACATGCTGGTCACCATCGGCGGACGGCAGCGCACCCGGGCGGAGTACACCGCGCTCTGCGCGGGGGCGGGGCTGCGTGTCACCGAGGTCGTGCCGCTGGCCCAGGAGCTGAACGCGTCGCTCATCGAGGCCGTACCCGACACCGCTGCCTGACCGGGTACCGTCCGGCGGCAGTGGCACCGGCTCACCGCCGACGCCACTGCCGCCCTGTGCCGCCTTCCGCGCCCTCCGCGCTTTCCGCGCCCGGTCAGGAAGGCGTGTCCTCCCGGCGCTGGTGCTGCACCAGCCCCTGCCGCATGGCGATGACCACGGCCTCCGTACGGTCCGCTACGCCGAGCTTGTGGTAGACCATGTGCAGATGGGCCTTCACCGTCTGCTCGGTGATGTGCAGCGCGCGGCCGATCCGGCGGTTGGACAGACCCTGGGCCAGCAGATGGAGCACTTCCTTCTGGCGCCGGGTGAGCGGCAGGGGCTGCTGAGCGGCAGCGGGCCGGGTGTCCCGGGCCCCGGTTTCGCCGGCCGGGGCGTCCTCGGACCGCGTCGGGGTGCGGGGCGTTCCGGCGACCGCCTGCTGGGCCGGGACACCACGGGCGCCCCGGTGTCGTGGGGCGACCAGATTCATGCGTGCGCGGCGGGCGACATCGCCGAGCTCCTGCAGAAGTGTCAGCACTTCGTCGATCTGGATGATGGCCGCCTGGGCCTCGTCTTCATTCTGGCGTTCCGTTAACGGCATGACATTCACACGATCTATCACCGGGTGATTCGCCTTTCGTTTGGACGACGCGTTGAAAGAGATCTGCGCGCTTCGGGGATCGCTCCGCGATGCCATGGCACGGCGAATTCCGGCGACGACCGAAGGTCAAATGTGGTGACAATCATCCAAATGTTAATCAAGGAGCTGGTGGAGATTCTTACCACGGTCTCGGCCCGCGTCAACCGGCGAAACGATTTTGCGACAACCGCCGAGGGCATTCATTTAGTCACCGCGGAAGGAACCTTTTGACGACCGTCACGGATGATGGACCGGGGCAACCTCTTGCGGCGAGAACGCGAGGAGCAGGCCGCCGGTGGCCGGATGGGTCAGATGCGTGCAGGTGACTCCGAAGACGGTCCGGACCAGCTCGGGGGTGAGGACCTCCGCGGGCGGGCCGCCCGCGACGATCCGCCCGCGGTGCAGGACGTAGAGCCGGTCGCAGTAGGCGGCCGCGAGATTGAGATCGTGCAGCACACACAGCGTCGCCCGCCCGAGATCGCGTACGAGTTCCAGGAGTTCGAGCGCCGCGTACACGTCGAGATGGTTGGTCGGTTCGTCGAGGAGCAGAAGTGGGCTCTCCTGGGCGAGCGCACGGGCCACCAGAGCCCGCTGCCGCTCACCGCCGGACAGGGTGGAGAGCCTGCGGGTACGGTGCTCCGCCAGCCGGACCCGTTCCAGCGCGGCGGTGATCGCCCCGTTTCCACGGCCGATGGTCGACTCGAAGGTCCGCAGCCACGGTCCGCGCCCCATGGCCACGACCTCCTCCACGGTGAAGTCGAAGTCCGGAGCGCTGTCCTGGGCGACGAGCGCGGCACGCCGGGCGACCTCGCGCTGGCCGAGCGTCGTCACGTCGTCGCCGGAGAGCGCGACGCGGCCGGCGAACGGGTCGAGCGCGCGGTAGACCGTACGCAACAGCGTGGTCTTGCCACTGCCGTTGGGGCCGACGAGGCCGACGCGTTCGCCGTCCTCGACGGTGAGATCGCAGTCCGCGACGATCGGGACGGAACCGATCCGGACGCCGACGCCGGACAGGGAAAGTCTCATGACGCCTCCGAACGTCGCAGCAGCCACAGGAAGACCGGCGCGCCGAGCACGGCGGTGACGATCCCGATGGGGAGTTCCTCGGGACGGACGAGAACACGGCAGAGCACATCGACGACGACGAGGTAGATCGCGCCGACCAGCATGGCGATGGGGAGCAGCCGGCGGTGGTCCGGGCCGACGACCAGGCGTACGAGATGGGGAACGATGAGTCCCACGAAGCCGATTCCGCCGGACACGGCGACCAGGACGCCGGTCAGGAGGGAGGCGGTGACCAGGAGGCGGATGCGGACGCGGTGCACGGAGACGCCGAGCGAGAGCGCCGCGTCGTCACCGGCCGCGAGTGCGTTGAGGGTCCGGGTCTGCACCATCAGATGGACGCCGACGACCAGCACGGCCGCGGCGGGCAGCGCCAGGTTGGTCCACGACGACTCCGACAGGGAGCCCAGCAGCCAGAACAGCACCGAGTGCGCGGCGTCCGCGTTGCCGCTGCGGAAGATGACGAAGCTGGTGGCGCCGCTGAACAGATAGGAGAGCGTCACCCCGGCGAGGATCAGCCGGCTCGGGATGACCCGGCCGGCGCGGCGCGACAGTGCGAGGACCGCGGTCATCGCGACGAGCGCTCCGACGAAGGCCGCGGCCGATGTCGACAGACCGGCCACCGCCGCCGACCCGAGGGTGATCGCGACGGAGGCCATCAGCCCGGCGCCGGCGGAGACGCCGAGCACATAGGGGTCGGCGAGCGGATTGCGTACGGTCGCCTGCAGCGTGACACCGACGACGGCGAGCCCGGCGCCGACGGCGGCGGCCAGCAGCACACGCGGCAGCCGCAGGTTCCACACGATCTGGTCGTCCATGACGCTCGCGGAGGTCCCGGTGCCGATCAGGTGGCCGCCGATGACCTCGGTGACGGTCTCCAGCCGCACACCGACGGATCCCACCGACACGGCCACGCAGACCGTGACGAGGAGGAGGACGAACAGCAGCGGTGCGACGACGGTCAGGGGGACATGCCGACCGCCGCGCCGTGGGGCCGGCCGGCTGCCGCCCCGCGAAGGCCCTGCGTCACCGGTGACGGTGGGGGCGGGTGATTGCTTGTGCATCGCGGACCTTACTGGGAGCGGGACGTGCTCGGGTGCAGGAAGCTCGCTATCTCGGTGACGCCCGCCACCGGCCGCGTACTGCCGCGCGCGCCGGTCTTGGCCGCGTCGATCACGAGGACCCGTCCCTCCTTGACCGCGTCGACGGTGGGGAAGGTGCGGTTCAGGAACGCGACCGCGTCGTTGCGGCCCTTCGTCGTCGCCGTGAAGTTGTCCACGATGACGGCCCGGGGGTTGCGGGCGACGATCTGTTCGGCGCTGACCGGGGCGAACTGCCCCGGCAGATCGGCGAAGACGTTCTGCCCGCCCGCCCGTTCGAGCACGTCGTTCGCGAGGCCTCCGGTGGTCACATAGAGCTGGCCGGCGACCTGGGAGATCTCGGCGACCTCGCTCCTGGGCTGCTGCGCGGTCCGCCGGCGTACGTCGTCGAGGCTGCCGCGCAGCTCGTCCCGTAACGCCTTCGCGCGCGCCTCCACACCGAAGATGGTGCCGAGTTGGCCGAGGTCGGTGTCGAGCGCGTCGAGCCCGGAGGTGTCCGCGCTCAGGTCCGCCGCACAACCGCCGCCGACCACATAGGTGGCGATGCCCAGCTTCTCCAGCTCGGCGATGCTCGGACTGCCCAGCTTGCCGGAGACCTTCTCGACCTGATCGGTGATCAGGAGATCGGGCTTGGCCGCGATCAGCGCCTCGACGCTCGGATTGCGCGTCCCGAGGCTCGGCAGCTTCGCGAGACGCTCCTTCAGCTCGGGCGCGGGGGCGGACTCACCGCGGGTCTTGGCGACGATCCGGTCGCCGACGTCCAGCGCGAACAGGGTGTCGGCGATGGCGTCCGTGGTGATCGCCACGCGCTTCGGGGCCCGGTCGAGCTCGACGGTGCGACTACAGGACTCGAAGGTGATTCCGCTCGCCCCGCTCTCCTCGCGCGGGCCCGTGTCGGCGCCTGAGCACCCGGTCGCTCCGAGCGCCGTGAGCGCGACGAGGGCGCTGAACGCGGCCCGGGTCCGGTGCGGAGCCGCACGTGGTCCGCGGCCGGCCGACGGGTGGTCGAAGTGCGGCTGGAACATGAAGAGGCGTTCCCTTCGGTGACGGTCATGAGGGGTATCTCCGGGCGCTGCACACATTATTGAATGAGCCTCAGTCGCCATGTTAGGGTACCCTAATGAAACCTTCAACATCGCAGACTCCGGGGCTGGCGGGACCCGGCGCGTTACTGCGCTTGCTCGCTCCGATCCGGACCTCACTCGTCATCTGCGCGATCCTGTCGAGCCTGAGTGCGGCGGCGGGCATCGTGCCCTACATCGCGGTCGCCGAGATCGCCCGCCTCATGCTCGACAACCCCGCGGAGTCGCACACCGCCATCTGGACCTGGGTCGGCATCGGCGCGGCGGGCGGGGGCGCCTGGCTCGTCCTGTTCGTCCAGTCCTCCCGGGTGGGGCACTACGCGGACGCGGCGATCCTGCACGACGTGCGCGTGCAGATCGTGACCCACCTCGGCAAGCTGCCCCTCGGCTGGTTCCGCGCCGCGGGCTCGGGCAAGGTCAAGCGAGCGATGACGGGTGACCTGGAGGAGATGCACGAGGTCATCGCGCACGCCCTGGGGCAGTTGGTCGGGGCGACCACCGTGATGGTCGTCGCGACGGGCTATCTGCTCCTCGTCGACGTGCGCATGGCGTTCGTCGTGCTGGGCGTGCTGCTCCTGATGGGGATCTTCTTCCGTATCTCGATGCGGTCCATGACGACCCATATGAACCGGCTGGTCGCCGCCGACGCGCGGATCAGCGCCGCCAGCGTCGAGTACGCCGACGGAATCCAGGTGGTGAAGACGTTCGGCACCGGGGGCCGGGTGCTGCGCCGCTTCGACGACGCCGTGGACGAGCACACCCAGGCGTTCGCGGCCTGGGTCGCCGAGGTGCGCCACAGCTCCGCGGCCTCGCGGCTGTTCGGCTCGGAGATGGCCGTCCTCACCGCCGTGGCGGCCGCCGGTCTGTTCCTCGTCGACCGCGGGTCGCTCGGCGTCGCGGATCTGGTGGCGTTCCTGGTGGTCGCCATCGGACTGCCCAACTCCATCCTTCCCGCCGTGACCGCCGCCCAGGGGGTGCGCAAGGGCCGGATGGGCGCGGCCAACATCGAGCGGCTGCTGGCCCGTACGCCGCTGCCGGAGCCCGAGGAGCCGCGGCTGCCCGGCGGCCACGGTGTCGAGTTCGACCGGGTCTCCTTCTCCTACGACGGGGTGACCAACGCGGTCGAGGAGATCAGCGCCGTCTGTCCGCCGGGCCGGGTGACCGCGATCGTGGGTCCGTCGGGCGCCGGCAAGACGACGCTCGCCAGCCTGCTGCCGCGCTTCTACGAGGTGACGGAGGGGTCGCTCAGGATCGGCGGGGTGGACGTGCGCTCGATCCCGTCCGCGAAACTGCTGGCGTCGATGTCCCTGGTCTTCCAGGACGTCGCCCTGCTGCGGGACAGCGTGGCGGAGAACATCCGCATCGGCAGGCCAGGCGCGAGCGACGCCGAGGTCCGCGCGGCGGCGGAGGCGGCGCACATCCACGAGGTCATCGAGAGCATGCCCGACGGCTACGACACGCTGCTCGACGCGGGCGGCGGCAGCCTGTCCGGCGGTGAGCGCCAGCGGCTGACGATCGCGCGGGCGATCCTCTCCGGGGCGCCGATCGTCGTCCTGGACGAGGCGACGGCCGCGCTGGACGCCGACAGCGAGTCGGCGGTCCAGGAGGCGCTGGCCAACCTCGCGGTGGGCAAGACGGTGATCGTGATCGCCCACCGGCTGCACACCATCGCGGGCGCCGCCCAGATCCTCGTACTGGAGAACGGACGCCTGGTCGAACAGGGCCGCCACGAAGAACTGCTCGCGCGCGACGGGCTGTACGCCCGGATGTGGGCGGCACAGGAAGGGGTGCTCGCGTGATCCGCCGCCTTTACCGGCTCTGGCCCAACCCGAAGCTGCTGGCCCGGCTGTGGCTGCTCACCGCGGGGCAGGCCGTCCTGCAGGGCCTGCTGCTGGCGCTGCTCATCCCGATCCTGGACGCCGTCGTGCGCCCCGAACCGGACGTCGGAGCGGCCACACCGTGGCTGGTGCTCGGCGCGGCCGGCGCGGTGCTGTACGCGGTGCTCAGCATCGTCGCCACCCCGGTGGGCTTCGCGGCGGCGGGCGCGCTCGCGGCGCAGCTGCGGCGGCGGTTGATGCGCCATGTGAGCACGCTGACGCTGGGCTGGTTCACCGCCGAGCACAAGGCCCGGCTCGCCCGCGGGGTGACCGCGGACGTGGGCAGCGCCGCGCATCTGGCGGTGACCATCGGCGGCCCCGTGATCACCTCGACGCTGCTGCCCGCGACGGTCGTCGTCGTGACGTTCACGGTCGACTGGCGGATGGCGCTGCTGCTGTGCGCGATCGCGCTGGTCGCCTACATCGCCCTGCAACGGGCCGCGCGGATCTCCGAGATCGCCGAGATCGAGCTGGAGCGGGCGGCGGCCGGGGTCGCCAGCCGGGCGATCGAGCTCGGCCAGGCCCAGCCGGTGCTGCGTGCCGCCGGTCACGCCGAGGGCACGCCCCGGATGCGCGCCGCGCTGGAGGACCACCGCGAGACCTACCGGGAGGGCATGCGCCGCGCGCGGCAGCCGTTCTTCGTCTACACCGGTGTGATCATGGCCGGGTTCGTCGCGGTGCTCGCGCTGACCGCCGAGCTCATGCTCAGCGGACGTATCGACGCCGCCAGGGCGATCGTGCTGCTCGTGCTGGCCGCCCGTTTCCTGGAGCCGCTCGGCAACCTCATCGAACTCATCGGCGCCCTGCGCGCGTTGCGCAACCAGATCGCGCGGATCGAGGAGCTGCTGTCCACCCCCGCGCTGCCGGTTCCGGCCGAGCCGGTGCGCCGGATCGCCGAGGCCGACGTCGAGTTCTCGAACGTCACCTTCACCTACCCGGGCGGCGACACCCCCGCCCTCAAGGAGGTGTCGCTGCACTGCCCGCCGGGCACCACCACCGCCCTGGTCGGACCGTCGGGGTCCGGGAAGACGACGGCGACCCGGCTCATCGCCCGGTTCTTCGACATCGATTCCGGAGAGCTGCGCGTCGGTGGCGTCGATGTGCGCGAACTCGACCCGGCCACCTTGCTCGACGAGATCGCCATCGTCTTCCAGGACGTCTACCTCTTCGACGACACCATCGAGGACAATCTGCGCCTGGCGCGCCCCGACGCGACCTGGGACGAGCTGAAGGAGGCGGCCACCGCGGCGCGGCTCGACGAGGTGATCGAGCGTCTGCCGGCCGGCTGGCAGACCCGGGTGGGCGAGGGCGGCGCGCAGCTGTCGGGCGGCGAACGTCAGCGGGTCGCGATCGCCCGCGCGATGCTCAAGCGGGCTCGTATCGTCCTCGTCGACGAGGCCAGCTCGGCTCTCGACCCGGAGAACGAGGCCGCGATCACCCGGGCCATCGCCAACCTCGGCGCCGACCCCGGCCGTACGGTGATCGTGATCGCCCATCGCCCCGCCACCCTGGCCGCCGCGGACCATGTGGTCGCGCTCGACGACGGCCGGGTCGTAGAGGCGGGCACGCGGGACGAACTGCTGCTCACGGGCGGCACATTCGCGCGTCTGAGCTCACAGTACGAGCAGGCACGTCACTGGCGGATCGCCGATGTGAGTTCCTGACCACCGGTACCGGTACCGGTCACGGACCCGCTTTGCTGTCGGCGATCCGCACACGAGGGTCGTCGGCAGCCCGGCCCGTGCCACGGCTCTCGGGCCGCGTCGCTCAGGTCTCGGTGCGCAGGTAGCGGTGTGCGAGGTCGGTGATGTCGGCGATGAGCTCGTCGGCCAGCCGGTCGATGTCCTCGGCCTCGTGGTGCAACAGCGCATGGGTGGCCCCGTACCAGGCGCTGTAGATCAGAATCGCCGCCATCGCGGGGTTCGGGGCGTCCGCCGGCGGGTTCGGCCGCTCGGTGATGAGTCGCCGGAACGCTTCGACATGCGCGTTCTCGGGGCTGACCTGAATCTCCGTCGTGGCGTTGATCGGAGTGTGGCCGTACAACACGTCGTGCAGTTCGGCGTGTTCCAGATAGACGCGGACCGCGTCGCTGAGCCAGGCGTCCACGCGTCCGACCCAGTCGTCGGCGGGCAGTTTCCGCACCGCCTCGTGCTGTCGCTCGACCAGTCGGTCGATGAAGCGGGCCTGTACGGCGAGCATGAGGTCGCGTTTGGAGCTGAAGTGCAGATAGAAGGTGCCGATCGCGACACCCGCGCGCTCCGTGATCTCATCGATCCGGGCAGCGTCGATGCCCCGCTCGGCGAACACCCTCTCGGCCGCGTCCATGAGGTCGGCGCGCCGCTCCTCGGCGGGTTTGGTTCGCGGGCGGCCAGGGGTAGCTCGGCGGCGCACACTCATTTCACGGATTCTACGGGGTGGGCAGGGGCGGGAAAGCGGTGGGGTGACTCCCCTCTTGTCTTGTGCAATGTCACACCGTACATTGCGAGTTCCGGTCCACGGTCGAGGAGGAGCGAGCATGACGGATGCGCGTCGGGGGCAGATCGTGGCCGATGAGCCGGACGAGAACAGGGCGCGGAAGAACGGCCTGTACGGGGAGGTGAGCAGCGAGCTCGCCGAGAACATGAGGCAGGGCTGGGCGGACACCGAGCGCCATGACCTCGAACCCGTGGCGCAGGCGGCGTACACCGCGCGCCGCCGGGCGGCGCTCTCCGCCCGGTTCCCCGGTGAACTCCTGGTGATCCCCGCCGGAAACCCGAAGGTCCGCGCCAACGACACGAACCATCCGTTCCGGCCGTCCTCCGACTACGTCCATCTGACGGGCGACCAGTCGCAGGACTCCGTACTGGTCCTGGAGCCCGGCCCGGTCGGCGAGCACCGGGCCATCGCCTGTCTGCTCCCCCGGTCCGACCGCGAGAACGGCGAGTTCTGGCGCGACTACCACGGTGAGCTCTGGGACGGCCGCTGCAACAGCCTCACCGAGAACGAGCGGCTTCTCGGCCTGCCCTGCCGCGACGTCCGCACCCTCACCGAGCGGCTCGCCACGGCCACCGGCCCGATCCGGCTGCTGCGCGGCCACGACGCGGACGTCGACGCCGCCCTCGCCGACAGGGTGACCGCCGAGCGCGACACCGAGTTCCGCGCCGCGCTGTCCGAACTGCGCCTGATCAAGGACGCGTTCGAGATCGCCGAGCTGCGCCACGCCTGCCGGGCGACCGTCCGTGGCTTCGAGGACGTGGTGCGCGCCCTCGGCACGGACACACCGACCCCGGAGCGGGTCGTCGAGGGCACCTTCCGGATGCGGGCGCGGATCGAGGGCAACGACGTCGGTTACGCGTCGGTCTGCGCGGCGGGACCGCACGCCACGACCCTGCACTGGGGCCGCAACGACGGCGAGGCCCGCCCGGGCGAGCTGCTGCTCGTCGACGCCGGGGTGGAGAGCCGCAACCTCTACACCGCCGACGTCACCCGGACGCTGCCGGTCGACGGCCGCTTCACGCCGGTCCAGCGCCGGGTGTACGACGCGGTGTACGCGGCGCAGTCGGCCGGCATCGCCGTGGTCCGGCCCGGCGCGAAGTACCGGGACTTCCACCATGCCGCCCAGCGGGTGCTGGCCGAACACCTTTCTTCCTGGGGCCTGTTCGGCGGGCGGGCGGTGGACGAGGCGTACGGACTGGGGCTGCACCGGCGCTGGACGCTGGCCGGCACGGGGCACATGCTCGGCCTGGACGTCCACGACTGCGCGAAGGCCCGCACCGAGCTGTACGTGGACGGGACGCTGGCGGCGGGCATGGTGCTCACCGTGGAGCCGGGCCTGTACTTCCAGCCGGACGACCTGACCGTACCCGAGGAGCTCCGCGGCATCGGTGTGCGGATCGAGGACGACTTCCTGGTCACCGAGGACGGCAACGAGAACCTCTCGGCCGGCCTTCCGCGGGCCGCCGACGAGGTGGAGGCGTGGATGGCCCGGCTGCGGGGCTGACGACGGGGCGACCGGACGACGGGAACGGGCTCATGACCCGGCCGCCTGATGACACGGTGCCGGATGACGGGAAGGCGTGCGATGGAACAGCGGGACGGCTCGCGCGGGGCCAGGAACCACGACCTTCGGACACCGGCCGTGGTCGCCGAGGTCTTTCGGCAGGGGTGGGCGGACACGGACCGGAGGCTCCCGCCCGTCTCCGGGGCCGCGAGCGCGGCCGGGCGGCGTGCGGCGGTGTCCGAGCGGTTCCCCGGCGAGCGGATCGTCGTCCCGGCGGGCGGGCTCAGGACCCGCAGCAACGACTTCGACTACGCCTTCCGGCCGCATTCCGCGTTCATCCATCTCACCGCCGAGCAGGGGACGTCGGCGGTGCCGGACAGTGTGCTCGTCCTCGAACCCACCGGCAGCGGGCACGAGGTCACCCTGTTCACCCGGCCGCGGTCACCGCGCGACGCGGGTCCGTCCGGGGCGGAGTTCTACAGCGACCGGCAGCACGGCGAGTTCTGGGTCGGCCGCCGCCGCACCCTCCGGGAGACCTCCGACGCCCTCGGCGTCGACGCGGCCGCCCGGGACGGCCTGGAGCGGGCGCTCGGCGGCGGCGTCCCGACCCGGGTGGTGCGCGGCACGGACGCGTTCGTCGATGCGCTGGTCCCGCCGTCCGCACCGGCCGACGCCGAACTGCTGTCGTTCCTGTCGGAGTTGCGGCTGGTCAAGGACGAGTGGGAGATCGAGCAGCTGCGCGCCGCCGTGGGGCACACGGTCGCCGGCTTCCACGACGTCGTCGGCGAACTGCCCCGCGCCACCCGCCTCGCGCGGGGTGAGCGGTGGGTCGAGGGCACCTTCAACCGGCGCGCGCGGCTGGAGGGTTACGGCCTGGGATTCGAGACGATCGCGGCGGCCGGCGCGCACGCGTGTGTACTGCACTGGATGCACAACGACGGTCCGGTACGGGAAGGGGAGCTGCTCCTGCTGGACGCGGGTGTCGAGGCGGACTCGTTCTACACGGGGGACGTCACCCGGACGCTGCCGGTCGGCGGCCGTTTCACGGATGTCCAACGCCGTGTGTACGACCTGGTGTTCGCCGCCCAGTCGGCCGGCATCGCGGCCCTGCGGCCCGGTGCGCCGTACGGCGCGTTCCACGACGCCGCGACGCGCGTCATCGCCGACGGGCTGGACGCCTGGGGCCTGCGGCCCGGCGGCGGGGCGATCCCGTACGAGTCCGGTCTGTACCGCCGCTACACCGTCTGCGGCACGGGCCACATGCTCGGCCTGGACTGCCACGACTGCGCGGCCGCCCGCAGCGAGACGTATCCGGGCGGTGTGCTGGAGGAGGGCCATGTGCTCACCGTGGAGCCCGGGTTGTACTTCCAGCCCGACGATCTGACCCTTCCCGAGGAGCTGCGCGGCATCGGGGTGCGGATCGAGGACGACTTCGTCATCACGGCCGAGGGCGCGCTGTGTCTGTCGTCGGGTCTGCCGCGCGGTGCGGACGAGATCGAGGCGTGGATGGACACTTCTCGGTGACACCATCGGGGCGCTGAACGGCGTCCGGACACGCCGTATTGGCTCAATAACCTGCTTTTTTCGCACACTTGTGATCGAGGTCAGGCCACCTTTGTGCGGTCGGTGCGCAGATTTTTCAGAGATTCCCCCATCCGGAGGAGCGCACTACGGCATAGGATCATGCCGCGCGCCCCTGGGGCCTCTGTTGCCCCACCAGCATCGCTGACCCCGTCAGCATGTCCTTACCGACACCCCCACAACCCGTTAACAGGTATCTGAGTGTCACCGATATTCGAGCCCGGTTCCGGCCACGGAGCCGCGCAGTGAAAATCAATCGTCGCCTCGTACTCCTCGTCACCGCACCGCTCACCGTCGCCGTCGCCTTCTCTGTTCTCGCCCTCGCACCGGCGACGAACCAGGCGCTCCAGGCAGGCCGGCTGACCTCGATGGTCGACGCCGCCGACGGAGCGAGCGAGCTGGCCCACCAGTTGCAGCGTGAGCGGGCGGCGGCCACCGCCCTGATCTCCGAACAGGGGGACGCGGAGGCCTTCCGGATACGTACGAACGCCACCGACAAGAGCATCGCCATGTTCCGCGGCCGGACCAAGGGTCTCTCCTCGGTACCCGGCAGCGCCCAGGGCGCCCTGGACCGGATCGAGCGCTTCATCGAGGAGATGCCCGGGCTGCGCGCCCAGGTGCGCTCGGGAAGCAGCACCGTCTCCGCGCTCGCCTTCGGCTATCGGATCGTGATCGCCGACCTCAACAGCTACCGCGACGGCATCGCGCAGGCGGACGGCGTCGACGCCGACATCGCCGACCGCATCCGTGCCGCGGCCGCCCTGTCCGAGGCCGCCGAGCACACCGCCCAGCAGCAGGTCACCGTGGCGAGAGCCCAGGCCGCGGGCGGTTTCACGACCGCCTCGCAGCGGACCTTCGACGCCGGCCGGATGGGCTACACCGAGTCGATCGGCGTCATGTTCGACCTCGGGCCCGGCGAATGGCGGACCTGGCTGGAGCGCACCCTCTCCGGGACGAAGGCGCTGGAGGCCCGCCGGCTGGAGGACGAGATCGGGCGCACGGGCACCGGCAAGGACATCACGGTCACCCCCGAGGAGTGGCAGAAGGCCGCCAACGACCGGCAGGAGCTGCTGCGTTCGGTGGAGAAGCGGGTCGACGCCGCCGTCTACGCCCAGGTATCCGACGTACGCACCACCCTCGTCTGGACGGCCGGCGCGGAGGTCGCGCTGGTGCTCCTGACCCTGGTCGGCGTCGTCGTCGTCGCGATCCGCCTGGGCCGCGTCATGATCCGGCGGCTGCGCGATCTGCGCAACGCCGCGCACGAGGTCGCCCACTCCGGACTGCCCGCCGTGATGACCGAGCTGTCCCGGCCCGGCGCCCTGCGCGGCGCGACGCCCGAGGAGGTGGCCCGGCGGACCGGCGACCCGGTCAGGACCACGGGCCAGGACGAGATCGGCGAGGTCGGTGAGGCGTTCAACGCCGTCCACCACGAGGCCGTCCGCCTGGCCGCGCAACAGGCACAGGCGCACGAGCAGTTGGCCGAGACGCTGGTCGGGGTCGCGCGCCGGGGAGCCCGGCTGACCTCGGTCATGGTGTCCGAGCTGGACACCGTGCAGCGCGACGAGGCCGACCCCGTACGGATGAAGACCCTCTTCGCTCTCGACCACCTCGCGGTCCGCATGGAGCGCAATACCAACAACCTGCTGGTGCTGGGTGGTTACGGCAACGCCCGGGTGCGGTCCGCCGATGTCGGGTGCTCCACCGTCATCGTGGCCGCCGCCCAGCAGATCGAACGGTTCGACCGGGTCTCGCTCGGCGTGATCGAGTCGGGGATCGGCGTCACCGCCCGCGCCGTGCACGACGTGGCGCACATCCTGGCGGAGCTGCTCGACAACGCGACCCGGTACTCGCCCCCGGACAAGCAGGTCGGGGTCGCCGTCTGGCGGCTGTGGGACCGGGCGGTCGTGCAGATCGTCGACGAGGGCGTGGGCATCACGGCGGAGCGCCGCGCGGTCCACAACGCCGCGCTGCGCGAACCGCAGGCGGGCATCGGCGACGTACGGTCCATGGGTCTGCATGTGGTGGCACGGCTCGCCGCGCGCCATGGCATCGTTGTCGAGCTGCGCGACTCCTCGGGCCCCGGCACCATCGCCGAGGTCACGCTGCCCGCGAAGGTGCTGGCCCTGGACTTCAAGGAGGACCAGGGGCCGTCGCAGGTCGGGCCCGGCAGCCATGCCGGCTACGAGGCGCCGCGCCCGATCACACCGCCGGGGCCGAGCGGTCGCCGGCAGCCCACCGCGGCGGACGCGCGGCCCGGCCACGGGGGCGCCCCGGTCGGCTCGGGGGTCATCGGCCGTGAACGTGGGCACGACACCGCGCCCACCGCCGTGCCCACGCGTGAGCACGACACGGCGTCCGCACCCGCGTCCGCACCCATGGGTGAGCGGGGGCACGACACCGCTCCCGCACCGCATCCCGTGCACGACGAGCCGGCGTCGCGGGTCGCCGGGGTCAGTTCCTCCGGGCTGCCGGTGCGGCAGCGCAGAACACCTCAGCAGTGGCCCGCCGGGGGCAAGCGGACCGGCACCGAACAGCGGCCCGGCACCGGTGCTCCGCGGCCGTCGCCCCGCCGCCGGGATTCCCGGCAGGTCTCCGACGTACTGGCGGCCTACGCCCAGGGGATCAACCGGAGCACGAACCACCGGGGGCGTTCCGCCCCGGACGACAACACCGAACGGACCGAGAAATGACCACCTCCTCCGACCTGAGCTGGATCCTGAGCGATTTCGCCGGGCGTATCCCGGAAGTCACCCAGGCGATAGCGGTGTCCGTGGACGGACTCGCGCTGGCGTACGCCGGCGTGGAACGCGACGACGCCGAGCGGCTGGCCGCCATCGCGTCCGGCATCGTCAACCTGCTTTCCGCTGCTGCACAGTTGACCCAGACCGACCCCGTGGAGCACAGCCTCACCGCGATGGAGGGCGGCTACATGTTCTCGATGGCCGTCTCCAGCGGCGCCTCGCTGCTCGTGACCACCACCAGGGACGCGGACATCGGCGAGGTCAGCTACATGATGTCCGAACTGATCAACCAGGTCGGTGACTCGCTGTCCCCCCAGGTCCGCGACGCGAGCCTGCCGCCCGCGCGCTGACCTGCGGCCCGGCCTCCCCCGACCGGGACCCCTCGATCCTGCCGCCCCCCGCCCCGCCCGCTGTCCCTCCACCCCTGATGAGAGCCCTCATGTTCCCCTTCGCCCCATCGAGTCCCCGCCACCGCAGATTCCGTCCCGTCGGCGCCGCCGCCCTCGCCCTCGGCCTCGCGGCCGTCACCGGGTGCAGCGGCGACAGCGGCTCCTCCGACGACACCGTGAAGGTCGGCCTGGTGGCCTCCCTGTCGGGCACGTACGAGCCGGTCGGCACGGAGCTGCGGGACGGCTTCAAGCTGTATCTGGACACCCACGGCAACAAGCTGGGCGGCCGCAAGGTCGAGCTCATCGTGGCGGACGAGGGCGACGGCCCGCCGACCGCCGTGCCCGCGGCCACCAAGCTGGTCAAGAAGGACAAGGTCGACGTGTTGACGGGCCTCGTCGGCGGCGGCTCGGTCAACGCGGTGCTGCCCCTGACCCAGCAGGCGAAGATCCCCTTCCTGGGGTCGAACGCCCGGCCGCCGGTCAAGGACATCGAGTACGTGTGGACGACGAGCTTCCTGTCCGACGAGCCGGGCAGGGCCATCGCTCCGTACATCAAGGAGAAGGTCGACGGCCCGGTCTACGCGATCGGCCCGGACTACCAGGGCGGTTACGACGAACTCCGCGGCTTCACCGATGAGTTCAAGCGGGTGAAGGGGAAGCTCGCCAACCCGGACGGCAAGACCACCTGGACGCCGTTCCCGAAGACGACCAACTTCATGCCGTACTTCGCGGAGATCGCCAAGACGGACGCCAAGGCGGTGTACTGCTTCTACGCCGGCAAGGCCGCGATCGACTTCGCCAAGCAGTACGCCCAGTCCGACATCGCCGATCTGCCGCTGTACACGGCGTTCGTCACCGAGGGCAGCGTGCTCCAGGCCCAGGGTCCCGCGGCGAAGGACATCTACTCCGTCCTGAACTACGCGGCCGACCTCGACAACGAGGCGAACCGCAAGTTCGCCGCCGACTGGACCGCGGAGCACGACACCCAGCCCACCACCTACGCGATGTCGTCGTACGACGCGGCCGCCGTGCTGGACAAGGCGATCGCCGACGCGGCGAAGGACGGCGACGTGACGCCGCAGACCATCAACAAGGCCATCGCGGGTCTCGGCCAGATCGACAGTCCGCGCGGCGCCTGGGAGTTCGGCGACAAGGCGCACTCGCCGGTGCAGACGTGGTACCTGCGCCAGGTGCGGCCGGACGGCTCCCAGCTGGCCAACGTCATGGTCCAGGACCTGGCGACGCTCGGCAGCTGACATGGATCTCCTGGATGCCCACCTCGTGCCGGCGGTGGACGGAGTGGCCTTCGGGCTGCTGCTGTTCGTGGTCGCCGCCGGTCTGAGTCTCGCCTTCGGCACGGCGGGTGTGCTGAATCTGTCGCACGGCACGCTGTACGCGATCGGCGCCTACACCGGGGCCGAGCTGAGCGACGGGACCTGGGGCGGGCTCGCCCTCGGTCTGGCCGCCGGAACCGCCGCGGCGTGCGTCGCCGGGGCGGGGCTGTCCGCCGCGACGGCTCCGCTCGCCCGGCGTGGGCATCTCGCGCAGGCACTGCTGACGTTCGGGCTCGCCCTGATCGGCGGTGATCTGCTGATCCAGTTCTTCGGGGCGGACGAACTCCCCGTACGCGTACCCGAGGCGCTCGACTCCTCGGTGACGCTGCTGGGGCACCGCTACCCCGCCTACCGGCTCTGCTTCATCGTGATGGCCGTGCTGCTCGCCGCGTTCGGCACCTGGGTGCTGACCCGGACCCGGATGGGCGCCGCGGTACGGGCCGCCGCCGACGATCCGCAGATGCTCGCGGCCACCGGGCTCAGCCCCCGGGCGGTGCACACCGGCGTCCTCGCGGCGGCGGGTGCGCTGGCCGGGGCGGCGGGTGTGCTCGGGGCGCCGATCATCGGCCCCGGGCCCGGCACGTCCGAGAACGTGCTGATGCTGTCCCTCGTGGTGGTCGTGCTCGGCGGGCTGCGCTCGCTGTGGGCGACCTTCTTCGCGGCGGTCGCCGTGGGCGAGGTGCAGACGCTGGGCGTCTCGCTGGCGCCCGAGCTGGCGCCGTATCTGCTCTTCGCCGCGATGGCGGCGGTGCTGGTGCTGCGCTCCCGCTTCGCGGAACCGGCGACGGGCCACGGCCCCGAGGGCCCTGCCACGGACCCGGTCGCCCGGCTGCGGGGCGCTCTCGCGGCCCGGCTGCGACGGCCGTCGGGCGGTGCGGCACGGTCGGCGAAGGCAGCGGCGAAGGCGTCGGAGGCGGACCGGGGCCGGGGTCAGGACCGGGCCCCGGACCGGAGCGCCACGGCGCCCCGAGCGGGCGGGAACCGGGTGCCGGCGTGGGTCGGCCGGCTGCCGGGCAGGGCCGCGTGGTGGCAGGCGGCTCCGCTGCTCGTGCTGCTCGCGGTGCTGATCGCGCTGCCGGCCCTGCTCGACGCGTACAGCATCTCGCTGGCCGGTTCCGCGCTGGCCCTGGGGCTGCTCGCGGTCAGCGTCACCATCCTCACCGGTTACGCCGGGCTGCCCACCCTCGGGCAGACCGCTCCGTTCGCCGTGGGCGCGTACGCCACGGCGAACCTCGCGGACGCCGGGTGGACCGTGGGCCCTGTCCAGATAGTCCTCTCGGCGCTCGCCGCCGCCGTCTTCTCGGCGGTGGTGGGGCCGGCGGTGATCCGGGCCCGTGGCACCACCGTCCTGATGATCACGCTGGCCATCGGCGAGCTGACCGGTGCGGTCGTCAACCAGCTCAAGTCCGTGACCGGCGGCGCCGACGGTCTCGTCGGCTTCCCGGCCACGCAGGCGCTCTGGGGCGGGGAGGGGATGCTGGCGGAGAGCGAGCTGTACAACTACGCCCTGGTCGTCGCCGTCGTCGCCGTGGCCCTCACCCTGCTCGTCCTGCGTTCCCCGGCGGGGAAGCTGCTGACGGGCACCCGGGGCGCCGAGGCGCGGATGCGCGCCTCGGGGCATCCGGTGGGGCGCTATCTGCTGGTGGCCCACATCTGCGCGGGCGCGCTGGCCGGAGTGGGCGGTTCGCTGATGGTGACCGTCCAGCAGTACCTCTCCCCCGCCGACGTCGGGTTCGAGATCGCCGCGTTCGCCCTGCTGGCGGTGGTCATCGGCGGTACGACCTCGGTGATCGGCGCACTGCTGGGCGCCGGGCTCATCGTCGCCACCCGGGACTGGGTCGCCGGTTCCTGGCCCGGCCACGGGCCGCTGCTGCTCGGCGTGCTCTTCGTCGCCACGGTGTACGTGCTGCCGCGCGGTCTCGCGGGTCTGCGCGGAAAATCCGGCGGCGGCAGCGGGCCGTCCTCCGACGCGCCCCGGCCGCCGGACCGGCCGACGCCCGTTCCCACCTCGGCCCCCGCCGGGAAGGTCTCCCCATGACACCCGAACCGACCACCGCGGCACCGGCATCCGCCCCCGCCGCGACCGCCCCGCCGCCCGTGCTGGACCTCACCCGGCTCACCCGCCGCTACGGCACGCTCACCGCCGTCGACGATGTCAGCCTCCGGCTTCCGGCGGGCGCCCGGCACGCCGTCATCGGCCCCAACGGCGCCGGCAAGACCACCCTGCTCAACCTCATCGCGGGCACGGACCGGCCCGACCACGGCACGATCGCCCTCGACGGCGCCGACATCACCCGTACGTCCACCGCCAGGCGCAGCCGTCTCGGCATCGCCCGCAGCTTCCAACAGCCATCCGTGATAGCGGAGTTGTCGGTGCTGGACAATGTCGTCCTGGCCGGCTGGCCGCACCATCCGAAGCGGCGCGGGGCGTGGCGCAGCCCGTCCCGCTACCGGCAGCACACCGAGTCCGCGGGCCGCCATCTGGAGACCGTGGGACTGGCGGACCTCGCCCGTCGCCCGGCCTCCACGCTCTCGCACGGGCAGCGCCGCATGCTCGACCTCGCCGCCGCGCTGGCGGGCGCGCCCCGGCTGCTGCTCCTGGACGAGCCCGCGGCCGGACTGACCGACGGCGACATCGGCCGGCTGCTCGGCATCCTCGGCGGTCTGCCGGCGAGCGTGGCGGTCATCCTGGTGGAGCACCATGTCGAGGTGGTCGCCCAGATCGCCTCAACGGTCACGGTGCTGGCCGCCGGGAAGGTGCTCGTCACCGGCGGGACCCAGGAGGTGCTGGCGCACCCCGAGGTCCGCGACGCGTACCACGGCACCGGCTCGACGGCAGCGGTCGGCGAAGCGGATCGCGTCACCGAAGCGGCGCCCGTCACCGAAGCGAGAGGATGACCGTCCCCCGATGCTCGAACTCACCGGCCTGACCGCGGGCTACCACGGCGGCACCGTCCTCCACGCGCTCGACCTGTCGGTGTCCGCCGGCACGGTCCATGCCGTCGTCGGTCACAACGGCGCCGGCAAGACCACCCTCGTCCACACCGTCGCCGGGCTGATGCGCCCGAGCGCCGGAACCGTCACCCTGGACGGCCGTGAGGTGACGGGCCGGCCCGCGCACCGGATCGCCCGCGCCGGGATCGGGCTCGTACCGCAGGGCCGCCGGGTGTTCGCCGGGCTCACCGTCGAGGAGCACCTGCGGCTGTCCTACCGTCCGCCGCGCCGCGGCGACACGACGCGCCCCAGCGTGTGGACCCCCGCGCGGGTCCTGGAGCTGCTGCCCCGGCTGGGCGAGCGCCGGGGCAACCGGGGTACGGATCTCTCCGGCGGCGAGCAGCAGATGCTGGCGCTGGCCCGCGCGTTGCTCGGCTCGCCACGGGTGCTGCTGCTCGACGAGCCGACCGAGGGCCTCGCGCCGGTCCTCGTCCGGCAGGTCCACGAACTGGTAACGACGCTGGCGGCCGAGGGCATCGCCGTCCTGCTGGTGTCGCCCAGCCCCGCCCAGGCCGCCGAGTGCGCCCGTACGCTCACGGTCCTCACCTCGGGGCGGGTGACGCTGCGCATGTCCGGTGCGGACGCCCGCGCCGATGCCTCCGCGCTGCACGCGGCGCTGGAGCTGGCCCCGACGGCGGCCTGAGACACGACGGCCGTACGGGCACGAGCGCGGTACGGGCACGAGCGCGGTACGGGCACGAGCGCGGTACGGGCACGGGTGCGACGACCCCCGCGGGGTCACCGCACCCGTGCCGCGCGCACGCCGCGCCTACCCGGCCTTCATGCTGTGGCCGCCGAAGCCGCTGCGCCGGTCGGAGCCCTTGTTCTGGTCCTGCCACCACGTGTCGAACTCGGCCTGGCCCATGGCGGACCAGTCCGGGGTGTTCTCGACCTGCGCGTCGCCCATCCGGCGGGCGAGCGCGACCATGGCGGATCCGACGGGCCCGCGCCCGGCGTCGTAGCTCTCCAGGACCTCCTTCCAGCTGCTCCCGGCCTTCCAGGCGGCCTCCAGCGCGGTGGCGTCCTGGAGCGCCTTCACGCTGCCGCCGCCGATGTGCGGGCGGGCCACGCTGGCGGCGTCACCGACGAGCACCATCCGCCCGGAGGTGTAGTGCGGCACCTCCAGGTCGTAGATGGGCTGGATGAAGGTGGTGTCGGCGGGGGTGCGGAGCACCCTGGAGGCCCAGTACGGCGGGAAGTTGTCGGCGACCAGGGCCCGAAGACGCGCGGTGAGCTCGGAGTTGAGCCGGCCCGGCGGCAGCGAGGTGGGGGTCCGCAGGTCGGGGTGGAGACCGTCGGCCTGCGGCGGCGCGGTGTAGAGCACCCAGTTGAGCCGGTGGCCGCCGACGCCGTCCGGGATGCGGTAGATCATGCAATGACCGCCGGGGAAGACGATGTTGTGCGCGTCGTTGCCGTCCGACGGAAGGTCCGCGACGTCCGACGAGGTCCCGCGCCAGCCGATGTATCCGGCGTACGTGGCGTCCGCGCCGGGGAACATGGCCTCGCGGACGACGGAGCGGTATCCGTCGGCCCCGATCACCACGTCGAAGTGCTCCTCGTACCCGTCCGCGAGCCGCAGCGTCACCCCGTCGGCGTCCGGCTCCACCCCGGTGACCACCGCACCGGACCGGTAGGTGACCTCCTCGGGCACCCGGCGGCGCAGCTCGCTCCACAGCGAGCCCCAGCTGTAGGCCCGGAAGGGGAACGGCTGCTCGCCGACGGCCCGGCCGTGGTCGGCCTCGCCGTCGCGCACGCTCCACACCCGCCGGGTCAGCGGCGCCCAGGGCATCTCCGGCGCGACGTACCCGGCCTCCCGCAGCTCCTCGTACCGGTCGCTCTGGAGGGCGATGCCCACCCCTCTGTCCCGGAGCCGGTCGTCGGCGCGCTCCAGGACGGTGACCCGCTCCGCTCCCCCGCGCGACGCGGCCAGGGCCGCGGCACACCCCGCTATGCTGCCGCCGACCACGGCGACACTGCCTCCACGCATGACTGGCGCTCCACTCACTCGGTGTTCCGGCTGTTCCGGCCGCCCGGCGGACGCGCTTCTCGCGGCGGCGCGGCAGGGCGTAAATCGCCCTGTTTCATGACCTGTTGACCGGCCCATGACCTGAGGTCAGGGCCGGACCGGATCCTATCGGGCGAGGAGCGCCCGGCCCCGGGCGGTGCGTGTCCGGCCGACGGGCCGGCGGGGCGCGTGCTCCGGACGGCCGCGTCCGCGCTGCGCACACACCCGGCCGCCCTTACTGTCTGTGCTGACGTCGTCACCCGGGGAGCCGGTCGTCGCCGTGGCCCGCACCCGGCGGGGCGCCCGTCCCGCCCCCGTACAGGAGGAGCCCATGCCGGAGCTGTTCATCGATGGCCAGTGGACCGCGGCCGCCGGGGGGCGGAAGCGGGAGATCCGCTGTCCGGCCGACGGCACGCCGGTGGCCGAGGTCGACGAGGGCGGGGCCGAGGACGCCGCCGCGGCCGTCGCAGCGGCCCGGCGCGCCTTCGACCGGGGGGTCTGGCCGGGGACACCGGCCGCCGAGCGGGGGCGGCTGCTGCTGCGGGTGGCGGAGCTGCTGGAGCGGGACAAGGACGTCTTCGCCCGGGCCGAGTCGCTGGACACGGGGAAGCGGCTGGTCGAGAGCGCCTACGACATGGCCGACATCGCGAACTGCTTCCGGTACTTCGGCAACCTCGTCGCGGCCGGGGACGCGGGCCGGGTCGTCGACACCGGGCTCGCGGACGTCGACAGCCGGATCGTGTACGAGCCCGTCGGCGTCTGCACGCTCATCACGCCGTGGAACTATCCGCTGCTCCAGACCGCCTGGAAGGTCGCCCCGGCGCTCGGGGCCGGCAACACGTTCGTCCTCAAGCCGAGCGAGCTGACCCCGCACACCGCCATCCTCCTCATGGGGCTGCTGGCCGAGGCCGGGCTGCCGGACGGGGTCGCCAATCTGGTGCTCGGGGCGGGAGGCGTGGTGGGGGCGCCGCTGACCGAGGATCCGCGGGTCGACCTGGTGTCGTTCACCGGCGGGCTCGTGACCGGGCGGCGCATCATGGCGGCCGCCGCGCCCACCGTGAAGAAGGTGGCCCTGGAGCTGGGCGGCAAGAATCCGAACATCGTCTTCGCCGACGCCGACTTCGACACCGCCGTCGACTACGCGCTGATGGCGGTCTTCCTGCACTCGGGGCAGGTCTGCTCCGCCGGGGCGCGGCTCCTCGTCCAGGACGAGCTGCACGACCGGTTCACCGACGAGCTGGTGGCGCGGGCGGGCCGGATCCGGCTCGGCGGGCCGTTCGACGAGGAGGCGCGCAGCGGGCCGCTGATCTCGGCGGCGCACCGCGACAAGGTCGAGGCGTACGTGGCCGAGGGCATCGCCGAGGGCGCGGTGCTGCGCTGCGGGGGCGCGCGGCCCGAGGATCCGGCGTTGGCGGGCGGCTTCTACTACCCGCCCACCGTGCTGGACGAGTGCGCCACCTCGATGTCCGTGGTGCAGGACGAGTCGTTCGGTCCGGTGCTCACGGTCGAGCGGTTCCGGGACGAGGACGACGCGGTCCGGCTGGCCAACGACACCGTGTACGGGCTGGCGGGCGCCGTCTGGACGCAGGACGGCGGGCGCGCCCACCGGGTGGCCTCGCGGCTGCGGGCGGGCACCGTGTGGATCAACGACTTCCACCCCTACGTACCGCAGGCGGAGTGGGGCGGCATGAAACAGTCCGGCTTCGGCCGCGAGCTGGGTCCGGCCGGTCTCGCCGAGTACCAGGAGGCCAAGCACATCTGGCGCAATGTCGCGGCGGTCCCCCAGCGGTGGTTCGAGTGAGCGGCGTCAAGGGCCCCGAAGGGCGGGCGGTGCCGGACAGCAGCCATGACGACGACGCGCTCGGCGAGCTGGGCTACAAGCCCGAACTCCGGCGCACGCTCGGCAACTTCCACACCTTCGCCGCCGGGATCAGCTACATCTCGATCCTGACCGGCACCTTCCAGCTGTTCTACTTCGGCGTCAGTTTCGGCGGCCCCGCCTACTGGTGGTCCTGGCCGATGGTCTTCTGCGGGCAGCTGATGGTGGCCCTGTGCTTCTGCGAGCTGGCCGCCCGCTATCCGGTGGCCGGTTCGGTCTACAACTGGGCCAAGAAGATGGGCGGTCCGCACGTCGGCTGGCTCGGCGGCTGGATGATGATGACGGCCACCATGGTCACCCTGTCGGCGGTGGCGCTGGCATACCAGATCACGCTGCCGCAGATCGACGACTGGTTCCAGTTCGTGGGCGACGGCAGCGGCAAGAACGACCAGGCGGCCAACGCCGTCCTGCTGGGCACGGTGCTCATCCTGTTCTCCACGCTGGTGAACGCGTTCGGCGTGAAGCTCATGGCCCGGATCAACTCCGCGGGCGTCTTCATCGAACTGATCGCCGCCGTGGCCCTGATCATCTTCCTGGCCGCCCACATCACCCGGGGCCCCAGCACCGCGCTGACGGAGACGTACGGGCTGGGCAGCGGCCAGTCGCTGGGCTACTTCGGCGCGTTCCTCACCGCGTCGCTGGCCTCGGCCTATGTGATGTACGGCTTCGACACCGCGTCCTCGCTCGGCGAGGAGTCGCACAACCCGGGCCGCAACGCGCCCCGCGCCATCCTCCGGGCGCTCATCGCGTCCTTCCTGATCGGTGCGTTCATCCTGCTCTTCGCGCTGCTCTCGGTGCCCGACCTGAAGGCCGAGGAGCTGTCGACCGGCGGTCTGCAGTACGTGGTGCTGGCGACGCTCGGCGACACCGTCGGGGAGATCTTCCTCTGGGCGGTGGTCGTCGCGATCACGGTCTGTGTGCTGGCCGTGCAGGCGGCCGGGATCCGGCTGATGTTCGCCATGGCCCGGGACAACAACCTGCCCGCCGGATCGAAGCTGGCCCGGGTCAGTCCCCGGTTCCAGACGCCCGTGGTGCCCGCCGTGCTGATCGGGGTGGTGGGCGTCGTGATCCTGGTGGTGAACATCAACCAGCCGCAGATCTTCTCGGTGATCACCAGCATCGCGATCATCATGATCTACGTGGCCTATCTGCTGGTCACCGTGCCCATGCTGCTGCGCCGGCTGCGCGGCGGCTGGCAGCCGCGCGAGGGCGCGTTCTCACTGGGCCGCTGGGGGCTGCCGGTCAATGTGCTCGCGGTCCTCTGGGGCACGGCGATGTCGCTCAACCTGGCCTGGCCGCGCGCCGAGGTGTACAACGCGACCGGCCCGCAGCACTGGTATCTGCGCTGGGGCGCGTTCCTGTTCATCGGCGTCGTCGCGCTCGGCGGCTTCGCCTACTACTGGTTCGTCCAGCGGCACCGGACCGGCGTCCTCGCCGAGCACCGGTTCGAGGCCCAGGAGGACCCCACCGCCCCCACCACCACTCCGCCCCCGCCGGCCGGCTGACGTCCCCGCAGGCCGGCCCGATCCTGGAGACCCGATGTCCGAAGCAAGCCCTGCACCCGCGTTCGATTACGTCGTCGTCGGCGGCGGTACGGCCGGCGCCGTCATCGCCGCCCGGCTCACCGAGGACCCGGACGTCACCGTCTGCGTCCTGGAGGCGGGCCCCTCCGACGTCGGGGACGACAGCGTCCTGCGGCTGGAGCGGTGGATGGCGCTGCTGGAGTCCGGTTACGACTGGGACTACCCGGTGGAGCCGCAGGAGATGGGCAACAGTTTCATGCGGCACGCCCGCGCCAAGGTGCTCGGCGGCTGCTCCTCGCACAACTCCTGCATCGCCTTCTGGGCCCCGGCCGAGGATCTCGACGAGTGGGGTGCGCTGGGCTGCACCGGGTGGAGCGCGGCGGACTGTTTCCCGCTCTACCGGCGCCTTGAGACGAACGACGCGCCCGGCGACCACCACGGCCGCTCCGGTCCGGTCATCATCCGGACCGTGCCGCCCCGCGACCCGTGCGGCACGGCTCTGCTGGAGGCCTGCGCGGAGGCGGGCATTCCCACCGTGCCGTTCAACACGGGCTCCACGGTGATCCGGGGCGCGCACTGGTTCCAGATCAACGCCCGCGAGGACGGCACCCGTTCCTCGGCCTCGGTGTCATATCTGCACCCGGTGCTGGGAAAGCGGCCGAACCTGGAGGTACGGACCGGGCTCCAGGCGAAGCGGCTGCTGTTCGACGGCGACCGGTGCTCCGGGGTGGAGTATCTGGAGCCCGACACGGTCCACAGCGGGGCGGTGCACGCGCGGCGCGAGGTGATCGTCTCCTGCGGGGCGATCGACTCCCCGAAGCTGCTGATGCTGTCCGGCATCGGCCCGGCCGGACATCTGCGGGACACCGGGGTGGACGTACGGGTGGACTCCCCCGGCGTCGGCTCGCACCTCCAGGACCACCCGGAGGGCGTGATCATGTGGGAGGCGAAACGGCCCATGGTCACCACCTCCACCCAGTGGTGGGAGATCGGGATCTTCGCCGACACCGAGCCGGGGCTCGACCGGCCGGATCTGATGTTCCACTACGGCTCGGTGCCGTTCGACATGAACACCTACCGGCGCGGCTACCCGACCTCGGACAACGCCTTCTGTCTGACCCCGAACGTCACCCGCGCCCGGTCGCGGGGCACGGTACGGCTGCGGACCCGGGACTTCCGGGACAAGCCCCGGGTCGATCCGCGCTACTTCACCGACGAGCACGACGTACGGGTGATGACGTACGGGCTGCGGCTGGCGCGGGAGATCGTCGCGCAGCCCCGGATGGCCGACTGGGCGGGCGCGGAGCTGGCGCCGGGGCCGGGCGCCACCACGGACGCCGAGCTGCTCGACTACATCCGCGAGACGCACAACACCGTGTACCACCCGGCCGGGACCGTCCGCATGGGCCCGGTCGAGGACGTGGAATCGCCGCTTGACCCGCAGCTGCGGGTCAAGGGGGTCCGGGGGCTGCGGGTGGCCGACGCGTCCGTCATGCCGTTCCTGCCGACGGTCAATCCGTGCATCACCACGATGATGATCGGCGAGAAGTGCGCCGATCTGATCAAGGAAGGGCCCCTCCCCGTCACCGCTTGAGCAGGCGCCGCCACCGTCCGAATATTCGCACACATGCTCGAATAGCGTTACGCTCGTCCCATGGCCGTACACCTGCAGAGCTCACTTTTCGACCAGGAGGCCGAGGTCGGCACCCGCCCCCTGAGCGGGCTGCGGCGCACCGATCTGGGCCACGGGGCCTGGATCGACGTGCTGCCGCAGTGGCTCCGGGGCGCGGACACGCTGTTCGAGACGCTGGTGCGGGATGTCGCCTGGCGGGCCGAGCAGCGCGTCATGTACGAGCGCGTGGTGGCGGTCCCCCGGCTGCTGGCCCACTTCGGCCGCCGCGACCCTCTTCCGCATCCGGCACTGGAGGCCGCCCGTACCGAGCTGAGCAGGCACTACGCGGCCGAGCTCGGCGAACCGTTCACCACGGCGGGGCTGTGCTTCTACCGGGACGGGCGGGACGGGGTCGCCTGGCACGGGGACACCACCGGGCGGGGAGGCACCGAGGACACCATGGTCGCGATCCTCTCGCTGGGCGCGCCCCGGCACCTCGCCCTGCGGCCGCGCCGCCCGGGCCCCGCCCCCGTGCGCAGGCCGCTCGGCCACGGCGACCTGATCGTCATGGGCGGCAGTTGCCAGCGCACCTGGGAGCACGCGATCCCCAAGACCGCGCGGGCCGTCGGACCGCGCGTCAGCGTGCAGTTCCGGCCCGACGGGGTGCGCTGACGCCGGTGCCCCGCGGGCCAGGACCGGGTCACCGCGGTTGTGCCGGTCCCGGGCAGGGCGGATTCTGAGGGTAATGAAACGGGCCGGGGTCGCGCCGTGAGCGCGGCGAACACGGCGGAGAGCGCCGATTTCCGTGGCCCCCTGGACGTCACCAGGGCGGCCACGATGGTTCTGGACGCCGAGAGCACCGTCATCGGCTGGAGCCCCGCGGCCGCCGAGCTGCTCGGCTACGCGCCTTCCGAGGTCCTGGGGCGGCCCCTGAGCGCGTTCCTCTCGGCGCACCCGGTCACGGTCGGCGGCCCTTCCCCGGACGGGCCGCCCGAGCCGTCCCCGCCGTCCGAAGCGCTCCAACCGGCCGAACCGCTTGATCCTTCCGAACCTGCCGAACCCTCCGACGTCGCCGGAACGGCCGGTCCCGGTCTCGGGCCCTCGTCCCTCGTCGGCAACGAGATCCACGTGGCCCGCACCCGCGACGGCCGTGAGCTGCTGGTGGCGACGGCGACCTGTCCGCTGCCGGGCGGCGCCGCGGGCAGCGGGACGCCGGGCGCGCCGGACCGGATCATGGTGGCGGCCGAGGTGGGCGAGCTGCGGCACTGGGAGTCGCGGATCGCCCTGCTCCAGGGGCTGGCCACCCAGTCGCCCGTCGGGCTGGCGATCTACGACACCGATCTGCGGCTGACCTGGTGCAACACCGCCTACGAACGGGAGATCGGGCAGCCGCTGGCCGCGTTCCGGGGCATGCGGGCCGATGAGCTGTACTCCGGCGGCTCCTTCGTGAGCCCGGGCTATCCGCAGACGCTCGACGGCGTCATGCACCAGGTGATCGACACCGGCGAGCCGATCCTCGACCTGAACTTCCGGGGGCAGCCGCCCAGCGATCCGGGGAGGGACCATCTGTGGTCCTGCGCCTACTACCGGCTGGAGGACGCCCACGGGCATGTGTTCGGCGTCTGCGAGGACGCCTTCGACATCACCGACCGCTACCGGGTCCAGGAACGGCTGGCCCTCCTCGTCGAGGCCGGCCGCCGGATCGGCACGGTCCTGGACGTGGCCACCACCGCCGAGGAGATCGCCGAGGTCGCCGTGCCGGACTTCGCCGCCGCCGTACGGGTCGATGTCACCCGGGCCGCGGTGACCGGGGAGACGGCGGCGGTGGGCAGCACGGCGGACATGTCCCTGCTGCGGGTCGCCGAACGGTCGGAGCCGGGCGCCGGTGCGCCGGACCCCGCCCTGCCTGAGACCGTCCCGCCGGAAACCGCACCGGCCCCCGACGCCTCCGGCGAGGCCCCGGCGCCGTATCCGCCGGTCGGCTATCCGCCCGGTTCGCCGCAGCACCGCAGCCTGTCCTCCGGCGGGCTCGTGCTCGACGAGGGCACCCTCGTGGTCCCGTTGCGGGCCGGGGGCGGCATTCTGGGGCTCGTCACCTTCGAGCGGGGCGTGGGCCCCGATGCCTCGGGCCGGGCGCTCGCCCCCGACCGGGCGACCACGTTCGACAACGGCGAGGTCGCCCTGGCCGACGAGCTGACGGCCCGGACCGCCGTCTGCATCGACAACGCGCGCCGCTACACCCGCGAACGCACCGCCTCCCTCGCCCTCCAGCGGCAGTTGCTGCCCCACCATCTGCCGCCGCAGTCCGCGGTGGAGACCGCCTACCGCTATCTGCCGGCCGACGATGTGACCGGGGTCGGCGGGGACTGGTTCGACGTGATCCCGCTGTCCGGCACCCGGGTCGGTCTCGTGGTGGGGGACGTGGTCGGGCACGGGCTCCAGGCGGCCGCCACCATGGGCCGGCTCCGCACCTCCGTACGGGCCTTCGCCCAGCTCGACATGGCCCCCGACGAGCTGCTGACCCGGCTGGACGACCTGGTGGGGCAGCCCGCGGAGGACCGGTCGGACCCGTACGGCGGGGCGGTCGAGACGTACGACGTGACCACCGGGGCGACCTGTCTGTACGCGGTCTACGACCCGGTCTCCCGGCGCTGCGTCATGGCGCGTGCCGGGCATCTGCCGCCCGCGATCGTCGAACCCGGGGGCCGGGTCACGTTCCCGGACCTGCCCGCCGGGCCGCCGCTGGGCCTGGGCGGCCTGCCGTTCGAGTCGATGGAGATCGACCTGCCGGTGGGCAGCCTGCTGGCGCTGTTCACCGACGGCCTGGTCGAGGCCCGGGACCACGACATCGGGCAGGGCCTCGACGCGCTGGGCGGGGTGCTCGGCGGCGGTTGCGCGTCGCTGGAGGAGCTGTGCGACCGGGCGGTGTCCGAGCTGGTGCCCGGCGGCACGAGCGCCGACGACACGGCCCTGCTCCTGGTCCGTACCCGCGAGCTGGACGCGGAACAGGTGGCCGACTGGGAGCTGACCGCCGAGCCGGTGTCGGTGGGCCGCGCCCGCGAGCTGGCCACCGGGCAACTGGCCGCCTGGGGGCTGGAGGAGCTGTCGTTCGCGACCGAGCTGGTCGTCAGCGAGCTGGTCACCAACGCGGTGCGGTACGGGGGCGGGCCGCTGGGGCTGCGCCTCATCCGGGACCGCACCCTGGTGTGCGAGGTCTCGGACACCGGTCACACCTCGCCGCACCTGCGGCACAGCGCGGAGGACGACGAGGGCGGGCGCGGCCTGTTCATCGTGGCGCAGCTGGTCCAGCGGTGGGGCACGCGGTACACCCCGACCGGGAAGACCATCTGGACCGAGCAGACCCTCCCGCCGGCCGGAGCCGGCTGACCTCCGCACCCTTGCGCCCCTGCGGCCGGGGCGGGCCACTTTGTTGACAACCCAACAGACTTCGACTTAGGTGTGCCTTACCTAAGTCGACTGGGTGTCCGTGGTTCTGGTTACCGATGCCGAGAAAGGTGCTCATCACATGAGTGCTGTTCCCTCCACCCGTACCGTCGCCCGCACGGGTCTCGCCGCGTTCGCCGCCGCCGCACTGGCCGTGACCTTCGCCTCCCCCGCCGCCGCCGCGACCAGTACCCGTACGGTCACCGACGGGGGCACGACCTACAACCTGTCGCTCACCGCGCCCGACACCGCGGCCGCCTCGGGCGCCAACATCACTGTCAGCGGCAGCGGTTACAACACCTCCCAGGGCGTCTACGTGAGCCTGTGCGTGGTGGACGGGGCCCAGGGCGACAACAAGCCCTCGCCGTGTCTCGGCGGCCAGGACGAGTCCGGCACCACCGGCGCCTCGCACTGGGTGTCCAGCCTGGGCGGCGGCCTCCCCAACACCTCGCCCTTCGGCGCGGGCGGCACCTTCAGCGTCCAGATACACGTCAAGGCCGACCTCGGCGGCGGCAACGTCTGCGGCGACACCGTCGAGTGCGCCATCGTGACCCGCGCCGACCACACCGACACCAACGACCGCAAGTACGACGTCCACGCCCCCATCGACTTCGTGTGAGACGGATTCGGATGACACCGAGCAACTTCCTTCAGTAGTACAGCCATTCGCCCGGTCCCGGCAGCTCGCGCCGGGACCGGGCTCCCACGCGTCGTGACGAGGAATGACATGACATCCACTCCGGGCTCCGCTCCCGGCACCCCGCCGAGCGGCCGCGGCAGGCTGAGACGCCGGGCCGGTACGGCCGCCGTCGCCGCCCTGCTGCTCGCGGCGATCCCCGTCGGCGCGGCGGTCAGCGCCGACGCCGGCACCCCGAAGACCGCCACCGGTCCGCAGGGCCAGACGCTCACCGTCTCGGCCACCACCGGACTCGACCCGGCCGGGCAGAAGGTCCGCGTCGCCGGCGAGGGGTACGGACTCACCACCGGCATCTACGTCGCCCTGTGCAAGGACAACGGCGACAACCGGGTGCCCTCCCCCTGCCTCGGCGGCGCGGACATGAGCGGCGGTTCGAAGACCTCGCAGTGGATCGTGCCTCCGGGCGACCCGTACGAGGGCGATCTCGCGCAGGCCTTCGGGCCCGGTGGGACGTTCGACGTGGAGATCGAGGTCACGGCGAAGGGCGACGGCCTCGACTGCGCCGAGGTGTCCTGCTCCGTCGTCACCCGCGCCGACCACCGCGCCGCGGGCGACCGTACGCAGGACGTCCGGATACCCGTCGCCTTCGCGGGCCAGGAGCCCGGCGAACCGGGCGGCGAGGGCGTCGACGTGCCCGCGGGAACCGTCTCCTACCAGGCGGTCGCCGACTTCACCTCGGCGGGCAAGCCGCTGGACCTGCTGCTGCACCCCGAATCGAAGAAGCTGTACGTCGGCGCGGACAACCTCCCCGACACGGCCGACGTCGACGAGCGCGGGCTGCATGTGCTGAACCCCGAGGACGGTACGTCGGAGAGCTGGATCAGCCAGGCCCCCGGCTCCACCGGCGAGCTGCGCGCCTCGACGGCCGCCCGCATCTCGGGACCGCTGCCGGGCGACGGCGTCGTCTACAACTACCCGCTGCGGGGCGTCGGGGCCGCCAAGGCGGGCGACGAGGCGGCCTCGGGCGTCTGGCTCGCCGGGTCCACCATCACGGACATCGCGCCCGGGACGACGCCGGAGACGGTGCTGGTCGCCCAGGGCGCGAAGCTCTCCGAGATCGTCCGGGCGACCGGCGAGGCCACCCGGAGTCTCACCCTGCCGGGCGGCGCCCAGTTCGCCGCCGACCACGAGCGGGACGCGCTCTGGTACAGCGACTTCGCGGCCGGCAAGCTGCACCGGGTCGACCTCGCGTCGTTCGAACTGACCGGCTCCTTCGACCTGCCCGGCGCGCAGGGCATGGCCGGGTTCACCGAGACGGACCCGGCCACCGGCGCGGTATGGGTCGGCGTCAACCGGTCCGTGCTGGTCTTCGACGCCACGGGCACGCTGGTCAAGACGCTCGTCGGCAAGGACCTGGCCCGCGACGCCGCCTTCGACACCGACAGCGGCCGGGCCTTCGTCGTCTGGCAGGACGGCGGGGACCTCTCCGACCCGGCCAACGACAACAACGGCACGCTGACCGTGTACGGCAGCGAGGACTTCGCGGTCGCCGCGAAGGACCTGTCGCTGCCCGGCAACCACTCCCAGTCCGGCGCGGCCTCGCTCGCCGTCGAGCCGGGCGGCGGCACGGTCTTCGTGACCAGCCCCGCCGAGGGGAAGATCACCAAGCTGGCCCGGCAGGTCTCGCCCCTGGTGACCCGGGCGCCCGCCGACCTCACGGCCCAGGACGGCGAGGAGGTCGCCCTCACCGCGGAGGCGGAGGGCACCCCGGAGCCCACGGTCCGCTGGCAGGTCAGCACGGACGGCGCGCAGACCTGGAAGGACGTCGAGGGCGCGACCGGGTCGGAGCTCGCCTTCACCGCGCGCACGGCCCAGGACGGCTACCGCTACCGCGCCGAGTTCCGCAACGCCGTCGGCACCACCCGGACCACCGCGGTCACGCTCACCGTCACGGCGGCCACGGGCGGCGGCGAGAGCGGCGGTGACAGCGGCGGCGAGACCGGTGGCGACGCCGGCGGCACCGGCGACACCTCGAACAGCGGCGGCAGCACGGGCGGCGACAGCTCGTCAGGCGGCGACGCGTCCACGGGCGGCGACAGCGCGACCGGCGGTGACAGCGGTACGCAGTCGGGCGGCGGCTCCGCTTCCGGCGGCTCCTCCGGTACAGCCGGCGGCTCCGGCTCGACGGTCGGCGGCTCCGGGTCCGGGGCGGCGGTCGGCGGCGGTCTCGCGGGTGGCACCGGTGCCACCCCGACCTCGGGCGGCGGCAGCCTGGCCGCCACCGGAGCGACTGTGATGTCGGTAACTCTCGCAGCAGCCGGGCTCGTTGGCGCCGGACTGCTGGTCCACCGGCGCGCCAAGCGGCGCACGGACGGCGCGTTCTGACCCCGTAGTGCCCCCTCGCCGTCCGCTCACCACCCCTGGCGGCACGGCGAGGATCACGCGAACCCCCTGGCCGGGCACCCGCCCGCCAGGGGGTTCGTGCGTTCCCGGCCCGGCGCACCGGAGTCGGAGCCTCCGCTCGCCGCCCACGACCGCCCGTCGGGCACAAGCGCTTACCCGTCTGTCGCTCCCTCAACATCCGTACACAGAAGGCGACATCGGATGGTTCCGGCCGATCGGAGGTGTCTGGACCGAGCCGTCTGAACTTCACGAGAACTCCAGCGAAATGGCACGTGTGTGGATATCGTGCACCGAGCGAGGGCGCATCCGTCAGTCCATGGGATCGACGGATGCGTCCTGTTTGTGGGGGTGCGACTGTGACTGGGGGGTTCATGGGGCATGTCGAAATACCGGAAACCGACCTATCCGGACCGGTGGGGCTCCGGGGCGCGCCGCGCCCCCGCACCGCCGCCTCCCGGAATCGCACGGCGGCCCTGGAGCAGCTGTGGAGGGCCCCGACGGCACAGCGCGACCCGGCCGGCCAGGCGCCGGCCCGGCGGAGGAAGGCCCCCGGGCCGGCCCTCGCCGCACTGACCGACCTGCTGGGTCTGGCCGGTCCTGCCTGGCTGCTGCTGCGGGCGGGCGACCAGCCCCGTCCGGTGGCGGCCGCCGCGGTGGCGGGGCTGATGTGGGCCGGGCTGCGGGGCGCCCGGGGGCGGTACACCGACCCGCCGATGACCGAGCCGGGCGGCGCGCTCGGAGCGGTCGGGGACTGGCTCGTACTCATCGGTCTGCTGGCCGTGCTGCACACGGCTGCGGGGAGCCCGGTGGACCCGGCCACGGCCGTGGTGGCCGTGGCTCCCGGGCTGCTCGTCGCCACCGCGGTGGCGGGGCTGCGCCGGTGGCCGCTCTCCGGACGCCGGGACCACCGGGTCCGCAGGGTGCTGCTGGTCGGCGACGCGGCCGGCGTGGACCGGGCGGCCGGGCTGCTCAACTCCCGTACGGATCACGACTTTTCGCTGGTCGCCGCGATTCCGGTGGGGTCCGCCCGGCTGGAGCTGGACGGGGTGCAGACGCCGGGGCGCCTCGCGTCCTGCCCGGCCGACGACGATGTGAGCACGGTGCTCGGCGGGGTCTACGCCCATGCGGCGGACCTGGTGCTGGTGGCTCCCGGGCCCCAGCTGACCGGCGACCGGCTGCGGCGGCTGGGCTGGGGGCTGCACGACGGGGGCGTCGCCCTGTCCGTGCTCTCGGAGCTGTCCGGGGTGGCGGCGGAGCGGGTGCGCCCGGTCACGGCGGCCGGGCTCACCCTGCTGCACATAGCGCCGCCGTTGCGGGGCGGGCCGCAGGCGGTGTTCAAGAACGTGCTGGACCGCACGGGCGCCCTGTTCGGACTGCTGGCCCTGGCACCGCTGTTACTGGCGGTGGCGCTGAGCGTCCGGCTGTCCTCGCGGGGGCCGGTCTTCCACCGGCAGGTCCGGCAGGGGCGGCACAACCGGCCGTTCACCATGTGGAAGTTCCGCACGATGGTGGCGGACGCGGAGGAGCTCAAGGCACAGCTCGCCGCGGCCAACGAGGTCGACGGTCCGCTGTTCAAGATGCGCGGCGATCCCCGGGTGACACCGGTCGGACGGCTGCTGCGGCGCACCTCGATCGATGAACTCCCGCAGCTGCTCAATGTGTTGCTGGGTCATATGTCGCTGGTCGGTCCGCGGCCGCCGCTGCCGGAGGAGGCCTCGCGCTACGACGAGCGGGAGCATCGCCGGCTCGCGGTGAAACCGGGGCTCACGGGCCTGTGGCAGGTGAGCGGCCGCTCCGACCTGAGCTGGCAGGAGACCGTCTCGCTGGACCTGTGGTACGTCGACAACTGGTCGGTCGCCGCCGACCTGGGACTCCTCGCCCGCACCGTGCGCGCCGTCACCGACGGCCGCGGGGCGTACTGAGGGCGGGGCGGGCGTGCGGACGCGGGGAGCGGCACCGGTGTGCCGCCGTGAGAGCTCTCACGGCGGCGGACCATCACTGTCCGGACGGGAGTTGGCCGAGCCACCAGGCGTAGGTGCGGGCGACGCCGTCACGCAGCGGGATCTGCGGCTTGAAGCCGAGGGAGGAGAGACGGGTCACGTCGAGCAGCTTGCGGGGTGTCCCGTCGGGCTTCGACGTGTCCCAGCCGATGCGCCCCTGGTAGCCCGTCACCTCCCGTACGGTCTCGGCGAGTTCGCGGATCGGGAGGTCCTCGCCGCAGCCGATGTTGACCGGTTCGTCACCGTCGTAGGCCTCCAACAGGCGTACGCACGCGGCGGCGAGGTCGTCGACATGGAGGAACTCACGGCGCGGGGAGCCGGATCCCCAGAGGGTCACCTCGGGGGCGCCGTCGCGCCGCGCCTCGTGGAAGCGGCGGATCAGCGCGGGCAGGACGTGCGAGGTCTCCAGGTCGAAGTTGTCGCCGGGCCCGTAGAGATTGGTGGGCATGGCGCTGATGTAGGAGGCGCCGTACTGCCGCCGGTAGGACCGGGTCTGGACGATTCCGGCGATCTTGGCGAGGGCGTACGCCTCGTTGGTGGGCTCCAACTCGCCGGTGAGCAGGGCGTCCTCGCGGATCGGCTGGGGTGCGAGCCGGGGGTAGATGCACGACGAGCCGAGGAAGAGCAGCCGCTCGGTCCCGGCCGCGTGCGCACCGGCGATCACGCTGAGCTGGATGCGCAGGTTGTCCTCCAGGAACTGCACCGGATACGTGCTGTTGGCCATGATCCCGCCGACCTTGGCGGCGGCCAGCACCACGACGTCCGGGCGGACCTCCTTCAGATACGTCTCGGTCCGCGCGGTGTCGCGCAGATCGAGCAGGTCGCGGCCGCGGGTGAGCACCTCGTGGCCGTCGTCGGCGAGGCGGCGGGCCACCGCCGAGCCGACCAGGCCGCGGTGTCCCGCGACGAATATGCGGGAGCCGGGCCGCAGTAGGGAACGGGCGGATTCCTGGGGCGGGACGGGGAGTTCGGTCGTCATGGCTCGGATTGTGCCAGCAGAAAGGGACTGCGGTGACCCTTTGCCGCAGAACGCTCCAATTCCGATATGTCGGTGAACATCGCCGTCGAGGCGATCAGCAGAGAAGGGGGAATCGTGGCGAAGACCGCGCTCATCACCGGGGTGACCGGCCAGGACGGTTCGTATCTGGCCGAGCTGTTGCTCGACAAGGGGTACACGGTGCACGGGCTCATACGGCGTTCGTCGAGCTTCAACACCGAGCGGATCGACCACATCTACCAGGGTCCCGAGGAGCCGGAGCGCTCCTTCGTCCTGCATCACGCGGACCTCTCCGACGGTGTCGCGCTGGTGAACCTGTTGCGCGACATCCAGCCCGACGAGGTCTACAACCTGGGCGCGCAGTCGCATGTGCGGGTGTCCTTCGACGCCCCGCTGTACACCGGTGACGTCACGGGGCTCGGCACCATCCGGCTGCTGGAGGCGGTCCGGGCCAGCGGTATCCAGACCCGGATCTACCAGGCCTCGTCCTCGGAGATGTTCGGCGCCAGCCCGCCCCCGCAGAACGAGAAGACCCCGTTCCACCCGCGCAGCCCGTACAGCGTGGCGAAGGTCTACTCCTACTGGGCCACGGTCAACTACCGCGAGGCGTACGGCATGTACGCGGTGAACGGGATCCTCTTCAACCATGAGTCGCCGCGCCGGGGCGAGACCTTCGTGACCCGGAAGATCACCCGGGGCGTCGCCCGGATCAAGGCGGGGCTCCAGGACCGGCTGCATCTGGGCAACCTGGAGGCGGTCCGGGACTGGGGGTACGCCCCGGAGTACGTGGACGCCATGTGGCGGATGCTCCAGTGCGACGCCCCCGACGACTATGTGGTCGCCACCGGCGAGGGGGTCAAGGTCAGCCAGTTCCTGGAGTACGCCTTCGAGCACGCGGGCCTGGACTGGCGCGAGCATGTGCGCTACGACCCCAAGTACGAACGCCCCAGCGAGGTCGACGCGTTGATCGGCGACGCCTCGAAGGCCGAGGAGCTGCTGGGCTGGAAGCCCGAGGTGAAGTCGCGGGAGCTGGCCCGCATCATGGTCGACGCCGACATCCGCCAGCTGGACGACCAGCTGACCGGGGCCGCCGTCCGGGTGGACCGATGACGGGGCAGGACCGCTGCCGGTCCGCCATTCCCTTACCGGACCGACCGACCGTGTGACCGCCGACGCCCGGACCGGGCCGGCGGCCACCCATGACCCCCGGCCAGCGCCTTCCGCGCCCGTGACCGGGACGATCACCGGCGCCACCGCCGATCTCCACCGACCGCTCGGTGGGGCTCAACGCGCCGGCCATGGGCGGGGCCCCGGCCCCGCCTCCCCACTCGCCCCGGTCCGCGGCGGGACGCACCGTCCCCGCCGCCGGTCGGGCGAGGCAGGATCCGCGGCCTTTCGGCCGCAGCTCGAATCTCACCTTCGGAGCTGAATGATGAACGGAAGTACGGGGCGCAGAGGCGGAGGACGCGGCCGTGTGCGGGCCGTGTCCGCCGCTCTCGGCCTGCTGGCCGGAGCCCTGACCGCGACCACGGTCGGGGCCTCCGGGGCGGCGGCGCTGACACCACCGGTCGCCATCACCGCGGACGACCTCTCCACCTGGCAGACCAACGGCATCGTCTGGTCGATGGCCGCCGGCGACGGCGTCGTCTACGCGGGCGGCACCTTCTCCACCCTGCGGCCCCCCACCGCGACCCCCGGCACGAACGAGCGGCCCGCGGTGAACTTCGCCGCGTTCGACGCGGCGACCGGGGCGCCCACCGACTGCTCGCTGTCCTTCACCATCTCCTCGGGGACCGCGACCGTAAGGGCCCTCGCCCTCTCCCCGGACGGCGAAACCCTGTACGCGGGGGGCCAGTTCGGCGCGGTCAACGGTGTCGGCGTGAGCAACATCGCGGCGATCGACACCGAGACCTGCACCGTCAGCAACACCTTCAAGATCGGGGTCTCGGCGACCGTGCGCGGGCTTGCCGTCACCGATGACACGGTCTATCTGGCGGGCGACTTCACCACGGTCGGCGGGCAGACCCGGAGCCACTTCGCCGCCGTCACGACCGGAGCCTCACTGCTGCCCTTCACGGCCAACGCCGACGAGGTCGCACGGGCCGTCGAGGTGACCCCGGACGGGCAGAACGTGCTGCTCGGCGGGGACTTCTTCCGGATCAACGGCACGAACACCCACGCCCTGGCCGTCGTCGACGCCACCACCGGACAGCTCACCAAGTCCTACCCGGGGTTCATCCACAACAACTCCACGGTCCAGGACATCACCACGGACGGAGCCGGTTTCTACACCGGCAACGAGGGCACCGGCGGCGGTGTGTTCGACGGACGCATCGCGCTGAACCTCAGCAACTTCGAGCAGCGCTGGCGGGACACCTGCCTCGGCGCGACCCAGGCCGTGCTGGTGCACTCCGGGGTGCTCTACAGCGGCAGCCACGCCCACGACTGCTCCAGCATGGGCGCCTTCCCCGACCAGCCGCGCAAGCATCTGCTGGCCCAGTCGGTGGACGACCCGAAGCTGCTGCCCTGGTTCCCGGACACCAACGACGGGATCGGGGAGCCGGTCGGGCCGCGCGTGATGAGCCAGACGAGCAGCGGCGGGCGCCACTACCTGTGGGTGGGCGGCGAGTTCACCACCGTCAACACCAAGCCGCAGCAGGGTCTGACCCGGTTCGCGGACGGCCCGGACACGGGCGTGCCGTGGGTGCCCAACGTCAGCCTCTCCACGCTGACCCCCGGGCAGATCGACGTGAACTGGCAGACCAGCTTCGACACCGACGACGGTGAGCTGACCTACCGGATCTACAAGGACGGCTCCAACACCCCGATCCACACGACGACCGGCTACTCGGTCTTCTGGGACCGGCCCCAGCTGACCTGGACGGACACCGCTGTCGCCCCGGGCGAGACCCACTCGTACCGGATCACCGCGAGCGACGGCCCCAACACCAGCGCCAAGTCACCGGCCCAGTCCGCGACCGTGGCGAGCACGGCGGAGGCGTACCCGGCGCGGGTCAGGTCCGACGGGGCGAGCCTCTACTGGCGCTGGGACGAGGGCACCTCCACCTTCGCGCACGACAGCAGCGGCGATCTGAACAACGGCTTCATGCGCAACGGCCCCGCCTACCGGCAGACCCCGGCGGCGGTCGCCGGGCCCTCGACGGCGATCGGGTTCAACGGCACCGACGAGTACGCGTACAGCAACCGGAAGCACACCCAGCCGGCCCGGTTCACCATCGAGACCTGGATCAAGACCACCACGACCCGGGGCGGGAAGATCGTCGGCTTCGGCAATCTGACCCAGCAGAACAGCAACCGTCACGACAAGCACATCTACATGCGCAACGACGGACGCCTCGTGTTCGGCGTCCAGAGCGGCGGAGCCCGCACCGTCGCCACATCGGCCGCCTACAACGACGGCAGTGGCACCACGTCGTCGCCACCCAGGGCCCCCTGGGGCAGGGCATGGCGCTGTACGTCGACGGGCAGCTGCGCGCGTCGAACATCCTGATCACCGGCAACGAGAACTACCCGGGCTACTGGCGGGTCGGCGGGGACAACCTGTCCGGCTGGCCGAACCGCCCCACCAGCAACTTCTTCGCCGGGCAGATCGACGAGACCGCCATCTATCCGACCGCGCTGAGCGCTTCCCAGGTCAGCGCGCACTACGCCCTGAGGAACGGCTGAGAGATGAGAAACCCGTTCCTGGCCTGCGCCGCCGTCGTGCTGACGGCGGCGGCGCTGGCCGCCTGCGGCTCGTCCGCGGACGGGAACGACCCGGAGGCCGCGGGCGCCCAGCGCCCCGCGGCCTCCGGGCCCGCCGTCCCCGGCCCGTCCGCCACCACGGCCACCGAGCCCGCCGCGCCGCCCACCGAGGAGCCGGCGGTCCCGGGAGCGTCCGCTCCTGCCGCCACGGCCGAGGGCCCGAAGACGCCCGCCGACGAGATCACCCCCGCCACGGGGACGTTCACCAAGAAGCAGAAGGAGTATCTGAAGGACCGGGTACCGAAGGGGATGGACCCGGCGGCCGTGCTCCAGACCGGCCAGGAGACCTGCGACAAGCTGCGCTACCTCGTCAAGGCCGACCGGGACACCGCGGTCGGCGCGATCGTGACGGGTGAGATCCCGGACGCGAAGGACGCGGTCGCCGGGCTCTGCACCCAGCACCAGGACCTGGTCGACGAGGCGGCGTACGGCTACCCGGACGGCCGGCACTCCGGGAAGAAGCTCCGGCCGGGCGTGTACCGCTCGGCCTCCCCCACCACGGACTGCTCCTGGCAGATCGAGGGGGCGGGCGGCAAGGAGCTGGCCTCCGGCACGTCCGGCACCGGGAAGTCCCGCAGGATCACCATCCCCGATTCCGCAGTTACGTTCACGTCCACAGGCTGCTATGCCTGGCTGCCCGAAGGAGCCGCGGAATGACCGCAGGTACGCCGAAACTCCCGATAGCCGTGGCGATCCCCACGAAGAACGAGGGTCTGAACATCGCGGAGGCGGTGAAATCGGTGCTGGGCCACTTCGAGGCGGTCGTGGTGGTGGACTCCCACAGCACCGACGACACCGTGAAGATCGCCGAGGAGTGCGGGGCCGAGGTGGTCACGTACACCTGGGACGGCGGGCATCCGCGCAAGAAGCAGTGGTGCCTGGAGAACGTCCGCACGGACCTGGACTGGATTCTGCTCCTGGACGGCGACGAGCGGCTCAGCCCCGGGCTGCTGGCCGAGCTGCGGGAGACCTTCCGCGATCCGGCGGCGCCGAAGCCCGCGGCGTACGACATTCCGCTCGGCTACTGGTTCTCGGGCAAGCGGCTGCGGCACGGATACACCATCCGCAAGCGGTCGCTGACCGACCGGACCCGCTGCCACTACCCGGAGGTCGGGGACCTGGACGCGCCGGGCATCGGGGAGGTGGAGGGCCACTACCAGCCGGTCGCGGCGAGCGTGGGCACGCTCACCCACCCCATCGAGCACCAGGACCTCGACCCGGTGACCGCCTGGTTCGAGCGGCACAACCGCTACTCGGACTGGGAGGCCTGGCTGGAGCACCACCCCCGGGTGAAGGAGCAGGTGCGCCAGGTCAAGTCGCGCCAGGGGCAGTTGTTCCACAAGGCGCCGTTCAAGCCGGTGGTGTCCTTCGCCTACATGTATCTCTACAAGCGGGGGTTCCTGGACGGCCGGGCGGGCTTCGACTTCGCGCTGGCGATGAGCTTCTACCGCTGGCAGATCGCGCTCAAGTCCCGCGAGAAGCCGATCCGTTGATCAGTGCTCTGCTCACCCTCGCCTCCGGCGGACCACGTCCTCGTAGGTCCGCCGGAGGGTGGCGGTGACGGCCTCGATGGTGAACTGCTCGTTCACCAGCTCCCAGGCGGCCTTGCCCGCCTGCTCGGCGGCCTCCGGCTCCAGCAGTTCCAGGATCGCGTCGGCGACCTTGCGGGCGTTGGCCGCGTCCTCGCCGACCCGGCTGTCGATCACCCGGCCCGAGCCCGCACCCGCCACATCGGGGGCCTGCCCGCAGGTGCGGGTGATGACGACCGGGGTGCCGACCGACATCGCCTCCAGCACCGAGACCGGGAACGGCTCCTCGATCGCGGGCAGCACATACACATCGGCCTCACGGTCGGCGGCCAGCACCTCGTCGTGCTCCAACGGACCGACATGGTCGAGGGATTCGGCCACGCCGAGCTTCCGGGCCAGCGCCAGGGTGCCGGCCAGCGCGCCGGTGTCGGGACCGGCCAGCACGAAGCGGGCGTCCGGGTGGCGGGCGAGGACGTGCGGCATCGCGGCGACGAAGTCCTCGGGCCGCTTGCGCGCCTGGATCCGGGCCAGATACAGCACGGTGGGCGGGCGGCCGGGCTCGCGGGCGGGCTTGCGCTCCTGCGGGCGGACCCCGTTGACCAGCCGTACGGTGCGGGTGAGCGGGACGGGGGCGGCGACGGCGTTCACGTCGAGCCGCTCCATCTCGGTCAGATGCAGGACGGCGTCCGCCTCGCGCAGCACCTTGCGGACCCCGAGGAGGTCGGTGAGCTGGGCGACCTTCTTCTCGGTGGGGTCGATCATGCCGTGGGTCTGGACGACCAGGGGCGTACGGGTCGCGAGTGCGAGGAGCGCCGCGGGCAGGGTCACCAGGTCCCGCATCAGATGGACATGGACGAGGTCGGCGCCGCGCATCATGCGGCGGGCGGTGTTCAGCAGCCCGGCGGAGGCGATGCCGCTGACCTCGAACATCGGGAGGACATGCCGGGCCTGGAAGAGATGGACCGGAACTCCTTCCACTTCAGCGGGCAGTTCACCGCCGGGGAAGCCGTCGCCGAGGGCCATGACGCGTGCGTCGTCGCCGTTCGCCCGCTGGACCTTGGAGAGGTTGAACGCCACGCGCGTCGGACCGCCGAAAGCGTGATCCGGGGTGTGGAGCGTGACAATGTGCAGGATTTTCACCAGAGTTCCCCTCGACTATGGCCAAGTATTCACAGCGTAGTCATCGGCCCCCCTCAAGTGGGCTGATTCGTTAGAGTGTTCAGCGGTTCACTGATCCCGGGGGGGGCGCATGACGTCGGTGCACACGTCGGCGCGGGAGCAGGCCGCTCCCACCGTCGTGGGCCCACGGGGGCCCGGGGTTCCCGGTGGCCCTCCGGAGCGGCCGATCGCCTGGTCGATGCTGTCGCGGGCGCTGTCCGTGCCGCTCATCCTGGGCCTGGTCTGCTTCCTGCCCGCGGTGATCGCCGCCCAGCCCGGCGACGGGGTCCGGGACACCGCGTACTGGCTCCAGCTGGTGCTGACCTGCTACGCGGGCGCCCGTCTCGCGACGATGATCCTCTCCACCCGGCGGCGGCTGCTCCAGGGCGTCTTCTGGATGTTCGTGTACATCGCGATGGGCGTGGCGCCGTTCGCCCAGGTGGTGATCGGTCAGACGCCGACGCCGATGGTGGGGCCGCGCCAGGACCTGGTCACGGCCATCGCGATGGTCCTGGTCGGGTGTGCCGCCTACGACCTGGGGGCACTGCTGGCCTCCCGGCGCCCGCTGCGCCGCCGGACCCCCTCCGCGCGCGGCTCGGGCGGCGGGCCCGCCGTCGCTCATCCGCTGCGGCTGCGGCTGCTGGTGCTGCTGGCGTTCACGGCGAGCGCGTTCTACGTGATGAAGCTGGGCGGGCCCGCGGTCTTCTTCGCCAGCAGGCAGGAGATCAACGAGACCGTGGCGGCGAGCGGGGTGGTCACGGAGGGGTCCAATGTGGGCTCGGCGTTCCTCAAGGGCTTCGGCCAGGTCCCGGCGCTGCTGGCGCTGCTCTTCTACACCCGCCGTCTGGCCACCTCCTACCGGGCCCGGCGCAGACCGTCGACGGTGCTGGTGTGGGTGGCGCTGGCGGCGCTGAACCTGCTGGTGAACAACCCGGTCTCCAACGCCCGTTACTGGTTCCTGACGGTGGTGGTGGCGTTCGTGTTCGCCGCGTTCCCGAGCAGTGCGGCGGTCTACCGGACGGTGCTGACGGCGGGCGTGGTGGGGGCGCTGGTGCTGTTCCCGTACGCGGACAGGTTCCGGTACGAGGAGGGGAGCCAGCGGTCCGTGCAGTCGGCCTCGGTCTTCGATCCGCTGGTGACCAAGGACTACGACCAGATGGTGATGTTCGCCAACACCATCTCGTGGGTGGACACCCGGGGCCACACCTACGGCCGCCAACTGGCGGGCTCCGGGCTGTTCTTCGTGCCGCGCGCGGTGTGGAGCGGGAAGCCGGAGGACACCGGGGTCCGGGTCGGGCAGTGGATGGGGCTGCGGATGACCAACCTCTCGGCCCCGCTGTGGACGGAGTTCTGGGTCGATCTCGGCGCGTCCGGCATGATCGGCGGGATGGCGCTGATCGGCTACGCGTCGGCCCGCACCGACCGCCGCTACGCCCTGGCCGTGACCCGGGCGGGGCCAGGCCCCGGGAGCGTGCTGGCCATCGCCGCGCCGCTGATCGCCGGATACACCTTCATCCTGCTGCGCGGCCCGCTGCTGCAGGCGGCGGGGAAACTGGCCATCGCCGCGCTGTGCCTGGTCGCGATCGCCACGTTCACGGAGCGGCGGGCAGGGCGTCGGCGCTGACGTCCCCGTCGCGGGCCGGGCTGTGCCGGCGCAGCCGCGCCACTCTGATCCAGGTGGCGACGGCCTTGCAGAGCGAGCCCAGGAACAGCCCCCAGGCCGCGCCCGGGACGCCCCCGACGGCGTAACCGCCCGCGAGAAATGCCACGGCGGTGAGCGAGAAGACGACCTGGATGGCGAGCGTGGTGCGCGGGTCGAGCATGCGCAGGGCGAGCAGGCCACAGGTGCCGACGGCCATCGCGGCGTACTGGCTGCCCGTCGCCGGGAGCAGTTCGGCGGCCACCGGCCAGGTGTCGCCGAGGAGTTGGCGGCCTGCGGCGTCGGGCAGCAGGGCCAGCACCGTGGCCCAGAGGGCGGCGGTCGCGGCGAGGACGGCGGCGAGCAACGCGGTGGCCCGGATCCGGCGGCGCTCGTCGTCGATGCGGCCCAGCAGCGGCGGGCCGAAGGAAGTGGCGGAGGTGTAGAGCACGTTGAGCGGGCCGAAGAGGGTCGTCGCGCCGCGCAGCGCGCCGACGAGGAGGGGGTTGCCGACCGCGCCGAGGCCGAGGACGGAGAGCTGGCCGGTCGCGTTGCCCACGCCGAACTCGACGGTGAAGCGCTGTCCGAGGTGGCCGCGCCGCAGCATCGGGCGCAGCCGCAGCGGGGATCCGGCGGTGGCACGGTGCAGGAGGGCGGCGGAGAGCAGAAGTGCGGGCAGGGCGGACAGGCCCCAGACGGCGATCAGGCGGGCCGGGGAGGCTCCGTAGTCCTGTACGGAGAGCGCCCCGAGCACGCAGGCGAGCCGCAACAGGTCCGAGGTCAGGGCGAGATGGGGCCGCTGGAGCGTGGAGAAGGCGTACCGTACGGCGTCCTGTCCCAGCACCACCGGGAGGACGAGGCCGAGCATCAGCAGGGCGCGGGCGGTGTCGCCGGGGACGAGGGCGCAGACGGCGGCGAGCGGTGCGCCGAGCGCGGCGGCGGCGAGCACGGTGAAGGTGACGGCGGACCGGCAGGCGCCCCGGGTCTCCTTCCCCGCGCCGCGCCGGAGGACCAGCGGCTGCCCGGTGTACGCGCCCGAGACGCCGAGGAGCACCGTGAAGACCAGGTAGACCGCGGAGAACCGGGCGAAGTCGGCGAGGGTGGAGAGCCGGGCGGCGGCCACCAGCACCAGGATGTTGGTGAGCGCCGCCACGCCCTGGTCCGCGACCGAGCAGAGGACGGCGGTGCGGGCTCTCACCGGCGGGCGGCCGGCAGGTTGACGGAGCGCAGGCCGAGGGTCTCGGCGGGATCGCCGGTCAGCTCGGGGGCGTCCGCCTCGGCGGACGGGGTGCCGCCCCCGCCTCCACCACCGTCGCCGCCGGTGGAGCGGCGGCGGGCGGCCTTGGCGCGGCGCTCGGCCCGCCGCAGGCGGCCCCGGCCCGGGTGGAGCAGGGCGCCGAGCACGGAACCTCCGGAGGCGCCGATGATCTCGCGGATGCGTTCCAGGTCGCTGCGGTGCACTTCGCGCGGGTCGCAGACGATCATGACGCCCTCGACCCGGTCGACCAGGGCGACCGCGTCCGCGTAGGACAGGACGGGCGGGGCCAGGACGATGACGACACCGCCGGGCCGGTCGGCCTCGGCGACGATGCGGCCGACGGACGGTGAGGTCAGGGCGCGCGGGACGTTGTCGGCGGTGGTGCCGGGGATCAGGGCGAAGGCTCCGGAGCCGGGGACGTCGACGTTGGAGCGGCCGCCGGTGGGCCAGCTGCCGTCGCTCTCCTCGGCGGCCCAGCGCGGCGGCCGTACCTCGTGGGCGGCGGAGCCGAGGTCGTCGGCGAGCGACGGGGTGCGCAGATCGGCCTCGACGAGCAGCACGTCCCGGCCCATCTCGGCGAACGCGGCGGCCAGGTTGGCGGCAGCGGCGGCGGCCGCCGCGTTGTCGCCGCGCGGGGAGGTGACCAGCAGACGGCGGCTCTCGGCGAAGGAGGGGTCGTAGGCGAGCCGGAAGGCGACGGCGCGGTACTCCTCGGCGAGCCGGGAGCCGCCGCGGCCGATGGCGAGCAGGCTGCCGGCGGCGGCGCGTTCCCGGGGCAGGGTGCCGAGCAGGGGTGCGCCGAGCGAGTGGACGAGTTCGCGGGTGGAGCGTACGGCGGGGTCGAAGACGAGCCGCACCCAGGAGAGCAGCAGCCCGAGCGCGAGACCGACGACGCCGCCGAGCCCGAGGAGCAGGGGCAGTCCTGGGCCGGTCGGCGAGGTGGGGGCGACGGGCTTCTTGTTAAGGTAGCCGGGGGTGGTGTCCAGGGCCTTCAGCTCGGATATCTTCCGGCTCAGCTCGGAGATGGAGACGATGATGTTGGCGCGGGCGCTGGTGACGTCGTCGGCCGCTGCCGCACCGGCCTGCTCCTCCAGCAGGTCGCGCTTCTCCTCCAGCGGCTTCAGCTGGGCACGGTAGCCACCGGCCATGTTCTCGATGCTCTCCTCGGTACGCGCCTTGCGGTGGGCCAGGTAGGCGCCTGCGAGGGCTTCGGCGCGGGCGCGGGACTGCTCGGGGGTGTCGCCGGTGTAGGAGAAGCGGAGGGTGAGGGTGTTGGGCGGGTTGGTGACCTGGAGTCCGGCGAGCAGCTTGCGGGCCGTGACGTCGTCGCCCTCATTGAGGAGCGTTCCGGCGGCCAGGGTGCCCACGGTGTCGCTGACGGCGGTCTGGCGCTCGGAGCCGATGTTGATGCCCTTGTCGGCGGTGGCTCCGGCGGCGAAGGGGTCGGAGATCGCGGAGCGGACGAGGACCTCGCCGGTGGCGGTGTAGGTGTCCTCGCCGCCGAGGGCGAGATAGCCGCCGCCGAGCAGGCCGATGACGACGCCGGTGGCCAGCAGGGAGCGGTAGCGCAGGAGTTGGCGGAACTGGTCGCGCAGGAGCGCCGGTTCGTCCTGGTCGTCCGGGGCGCGGTGCTGTGGCGTCATCGGCGGGAGCTCCCTCGTGCGTCCGGCAGGGCCTCGGCGAGCAGGTCGTCGAAGCGGGCGAGGCCCGCCTCCCGGCTCAGATGGCGGGCGACGTAGCGCGGGCCCTCGGCGCCGAGGGCGTCGGCGGCGGCCGGGTCGGCGGCCAGCTTCCGGACCGCTTCGAGCAGGGCGGCCGGGTCCTCGGGGGCGACGAGGAGCCCGGCGCCCGAGCGGCGGACCTCGTCGGCGGTGCCGCCCTCGTCGGCGACGGAGGCGATCACGGGGCGTCCGGAGGTGAAGTAGGAGGTGAGCTTGGAGGGGACGCTCATGTCGAGGACCGAGGCGCGCTGGGTGACCGCGAGGACGTCGGCGGCGGCGAGGACGTCGGTGAACTCCTCGGCCCCCGCGGGCTCCAGGAACTCCACGTTGGCGAGTCCCTCGGCGCGGGCGCGCAACGCGTCGCGCTGGTTGCCGTCGCCCATCAGGACGACGCGGAGGCCGGGGTCGAGGCGGGCGGTGTCCACCAGGACGTCCAGGCCCTGCTTGAGGCCCATGTTGCCGGAGTGCAGGATCACCGGGACCCCGTCGGGCCAGCCGAGCCGGGCGCGGGTCGCGGCGCGGTCGGCGGTGGGGCCCTGTACATGGGTCCAGTTGGGGACGAGGCGGATGCGGCCGGGGTCGACGCCGAGGGCCCTGACGCCGGGGACGAAGCTCTCGTGGATGACGCCGACGAGGGCGGCCCCGCGCAGTGCGTACCGCTCGGCGGCCGCGGCGACGGCGGCGGCCCTGCCGCCGCCCCGGATGCCGCTCTGTGCGGCGGCGGCGCCCATCAGGTCCTGGACGACGGGGAGATGGGGGACGCGGTGGCGCCGGGCGAGGCGGGCTCCGATGACGCCGCCGGCGAGGCTGGGCATCTGGGAGATCACGGCGTCGGGCCGGCCGGGCGGCGGTGCGAACAGCCCGGTGGCGAGGATGCTCGCCTCGAACGCGGCTCGCTTCAGAGCGGTCTGACGGGGCGGCACATAGTGCCTGCGCCGGTGCACTCCGACGCCGCCGCGTATCTCCACCGTCCGCCAGACGCCTCGGTAGTTCTCGTCGAGCCGCCAGGACGGGTAGTGCGGCATACCGGTGAGCGCCCGTACGCGGGCGCCGGACGCGGCCCAGTGCTCCGCCAGTTGGGTGGCGTACGGGCCGATGCCCGTGAGCTCCGGGGCGTAGTTGGTCGAAACCACCAGAAGCCGGCGGCCTCGCAGCGGACTGGGCCTTGATGTTTCGGACATCGGACGATCGCCTTCCCCCCACGACAGCCGCTGTCCCCACCGGGGAACAGCCCCTGCCGAGCTTATCCGTTCACGGCTTGCACAAGTGTTCTTCACAGTAAGGTCGTTGGAACATCACCGGATCACGTTCACCGTGGGGGGAGAGATACGGATGGTGCAGCACAGGGTGGGTTACGCACCCGGGGTGTACGACCTGTTCCACGTCGGGCACCTCAACATCCTGCGGCACGCCCGCAGCCAGTGCGACTACCTGGTCGCGGGGGTCGTGTCGGACGAGATGGCGGCCCTCGCCAAGGGGCACACGCCGATGATCCCGCTCCGCGAACGACTGGAGATCGTCCGCAGCGTGCGGTTCGTGGACGCCGCGTTCGTGGAGACCGTGCCGGACAAGGTCGAGACCTGGCAGCAGGTCCGGTTCGACGTGATCTTCAAGGGCGACGACTGGCGGGGCACCGAGAAGGGCCAGAAGCTGGAGCGCGACTTCGCCGAAGTCGGCGTGGAGGTCGTCTACTTCCCGTACACCGTGCACACGTCCAGCACCCAGCTGCGCCGGGCGCTGGACGTGCTCGTCAGCCGGCCCGGAGCGCTTTCAGCTCCCTGAACCACTTGGCGAGGAAGGCCGCCAGGAACAGCGTGTGCACCACCGCGAGCGCGGCGTACCCGGCGCGGAAGGCCCCGGGTGCGCCGAGCAGCAGGAACACCAGGCAGAACACGCCGTAGTCGGCGGGCAGCAGCGCCACGGCCCGCACCCGGGACACCGGCTGCGCGGGCGTCGCCGGTTCCGCCCAGGACGGTCCCCGGGCGCTCGCCGCCGCCTTGCCGAGCTGTTCGCGCAGCAGCCCCGCGCAGAAGGTCACCACGGCGGCCAGCTGAAAGCCCAGCGGAAGCAACAACCAGGTGTCCGAGGGCAGTTCGCCGAAGCGGTAGAAGGAGATCAGGACGGCGGTGTGGACGAGCACCAGCTTCCCGCAGTCCACGACATGGTCCAGCCACTCCCCGTCCGGCCCGCCCCGCCCGGTGAGCCGGGCGAGCTGCCCGTCGGCGGAGTCGAAGGCGAAGCCGACCGCGAGCGCCGCGTAGACCAGAACGGCGAGCGTCCACGACGGCTCGACGAGCGCCACCGACGCCAGCGCGCCGTAGGTGAACAGCGCACTGGTCAAGGTCACTTGATTGGGCGTCATTCCCGCCCGATGGGCCCCGGCCGCCAGCAGCCGTCCGGCGGGCCGGTTCACGTACCGCGAGTAGAGCGAGACGCCCTTGGCGCTCTTCTGTGCGCCGCGCAATGCGCGCAGCACTGTGCCCGTGCTTTCCACTACGCCCCCCAGCGTCCGGCAGTGCCCGCATCATGGCACGCGGGCCCGGGGCCGTGGGGGCTTTGTCCGTGACGGCCGCCGGAGAGCGGTCACTTGCCGTCGGTGAGCTGCTCGTCGAGCTCGTCGAAGAGCAACTCGCTGTGTTCGACCTGGCCGGTGCGGTACGCGGACCGGGCCACCAGGTGCGAGGCCACCGGTCCGGTGAGCATCTGGAAGAAGGCGATGAGGGCGAGGGTGGCGAGGTCCATGCCGCTGCGCAGCCGCAGCGCGACCCCGGCCAGCACCAGGATCATGCCGAGGGTCTGCGGCTTGGTCGCCGCGTGGCTGCGGGAGAGGACGTCGGGCAGCCGGAGCATGCCGATCACCCCGAGCAGACAGATCGCGGCGCCGATGAGGAGCAGCACGGCGCCGGCCGTGTCGACGATCTGGAGCCAGAGACTCACTGCGGGCCCTCCTGGGTGTCGCCGTGGTGCGGGTGGCGGGGCCGGTCGCGTACGGCGATGAAGCGGGCGATGCCCACCGAGCCGGTGAACCCGAGGAACGCCAGCACCAGCATGATCGGGAAGTAGAACGGGTCGCGCGCGAAAGCCGACTTGGCGGCGAGGCCGGCGATGATCAGGGCGGCGCAGACGTCCAGCGAGATCGCCCGGTCGAGCATGGAGGGGCCGCGCCAGATCCGGGCCAGCAGCAGCGCCCCGGCGACGAGGATCAGCACGACGGCGGTGGTCAGCAGGATCCGGTCGACCTGTTCGGGTGCGGTCATGGTGCGGGCCTCCCGGCGGCGAGCTGGGGCGGTGGCGGGGGTTCGGCGACCCGGGCGATCTCGTCGGGGGTGCCGAAGGCCCGTACGGTCAGTTCCTCCAGCCGCCACACCTTGCGGCGGGCGGCTTCGAGCTCCTCGGGCCGGTCGGCGTCCAGGACGTGCAGGAAGACGGTGGCGGTGGCCCGGCGCACCTCGATGATGGAGCCGCCGGGGACGTTGGAGACGGCGACGGCGGTGGCGGCGAGCATCAGGTCGCTGCGGCAGCGCAGCGGGACGCCGATGACGGCGGCCCGGTGCGGCAGGCCGAAGAAGATCTGCCGGGTGACCTTCACCCCCGAGGTGTACATGTCGTGGAAGAGATAGCCGGCCAGGCAGATGATGCCCCAGAGGTGCAGCCGCAGTCCGAGGTCGACCCGGGGCAGCGGGAAGGCGAGGCAGACGAGGACCGAGACGACCAGGCCGGTCAGGACGTTGGCCCAGGTGAGGGTCGACCAGAGCAGCACCCAGATGACGGTGAGCCAGGCGATCAGCGGCAGATCGATCACCCGTCGGCGGCGGGTGCCGAACTCGCAGCTCAGCGGCGGCAGATCGGCGTTGCTGAACGAGAAGCGCAGGATCCGTCTCACCGGCCCAGCACCTCCTGGATGTAGGGGGTCCGCTGGAGGAGTTCGGCGGCCGTGCGGTCGGTGAAGGCGGTGAGCGGATCGGCGAACACGGTGAAGGCGAGGCCGATCGCGATGGTCGCCGCGGTGGCCGCGACCATCGTGCGGGGCAGCCGGCTGGTGGTGATGACGGCCCGTCCGTGCAGGGTCGCGGCGACGGCCCGACCGGCGGGCGGGGGCGTGGCTCCGATGCCCTCGTCGCCGGTGCCGGGGATGTCGTCGGGGCCCGCGTCGGTGTCGTCGTCGCTGTCGTCGCCGGACTCCAGGACCGTGCCGGCGGCGGCCTGTCCGGGCGGGGCGGCCCGCCAGAAGGCGAGGTTCCAGACCTTGGCGACCACGTACAGCGTCAGCAGGCTGGTGGCGGCCGAGCCGGCCACCAGAACCCAGGCCCAGCCGCCGCCGTCGGCGACGCCCGCGCGCATCAGCCCGAGCTTGCCGATGAAGCCGGACAGCGGCGGGATCCCGGCGAGGTTCATCGCCGGGACGAAGAACAGCAGGGCGAGCATGGGCGCCGCCCGGGCCATCCCGCCGAGCCGGGTCAGCTCCGTGGTGCCGCCCCGGCGTTCGATGAGCCCGGCGACGAGGAACAGCGTCGTCTGGACGGTGATGTGGTGGGCGACGTACACGATGGCCCCGCCGTACGCCTCGCGGGTGGCGAGGCCGATACCGAAGACCATGTAGCCGATGTGGCTGATCAGGGTGAAGGAGAGCAGCCGCTTGAGGTCGGTCTGGGCGACCGCGCCGAGGATCCCGATGACCATCGAGGCCAGGGCGATGGCCATCAGGAGGTCGCCGATGCGGTTGCCGGGGAAGAGCAGCGTCTCGGTGCGCAGCATGCAGTAGACGCCGACCTTGGTGAGCAGTCCGGCGAAGACGGCGGTCACCGGGGCCGGGGCGGTCGGGTAGGAGTCGGGGAGCCAGGCGGCGAGCGGGAAGACGGCGGCCTTGATCGCGAAGACGGTCAGCAGCATCGCCTGGATCAGGGTCTGTACGCCGACGGGGAGGTCGGCCAGCCGTACCGCGAGCTGGCCGAAGTTGGCGGTGCCGGTGGCCGCGTACGTCATGGCGATGGCGGTGAGGAAGAGCATCGAGGAGAACAGCGAGATGATCACGTACGTGGAGCCCGCCCGCATCCGGGGTCCGGTGCCGCCGAGGGTCAGCAGGACGAAGCTGGCGACCAGCATGATCTCGAAGCCGACGTAGAGGTTGACGAGGTCGCCCGCGAGGAAGGTGCAGGAGACCCCGGCGACGAGGATCAGATAGGCGGGGTGGAAGACGGCGAGCGGGGTCTCCTTGTCCCGGTCGGTCATGCCCTGGCCGAGGGAGTAGACGAGCACGCAGAGCGTGACGGCCGAGGAGACCGTGAGCATCAGTCCGGACAGCCGGTCGGCGACCAGGGTGATGCCGAGCGGCGGGGCGAAGTCGCCGAGGTGGACGGAGAGCGGGCCCTGCCGGTCGGCGGCGACCATGAGGGTCGCCGAGAGCGCGGTGACGGCGGTGAGCACGGCCACGCTGATGAAGCGCTGGAAGCGCCCCAGCCGGGTGCCGAAGGCCAGGCTCAGGCCGGTGGCGCACAGCGGCAGCAGCACCGGCAGCGGGACGAGCGCGTTCATCCTCGGGCTCCTCGGTCACGGGGGTAGCGGTCGTCCGCCTTGGCGTCGCCGTCGCGTGCGTAGTCCTCGGGGTCCGCGCCCAGTACGTCGTTCCACAGGTTGCCGGAGGCATCGCGGCCGCGGGCCTGGCGGGCGCGGTCGGCGCGGAGCCGGTCGCGGAGCCGGCGGCGCTCCTCCCGGTAGCGTTCGCGCTCCTCGGCGGTGGGTTCGGCGCCCGACCGGAACTGCTCGCGCAACTGGTCCCGTTCGCCGAGGACTTCGGCGCGCAGCACGATGCGCCGGTCCTCCAGGTCGTCGTGGACCTCGTCGGTGCCGGTGATCTGGTGACTGCGGTAGGCCATGGCCAGCAGGAACGCGGTGGTGGCCAGGGTGATGACGATGGCGGTCAGCGCGATGGCCTGCGGCAGCGGGTCGGTGACCCGGCTGAGGGAGACCCCGTACAGCAGCGGGGCGGCGCCGGCCCGGCCGGTGGAGGAGAGCACCAGCAGGTTGATGCCGTTGCTGAGGACGACGGCGCCGAGCAGGATGCGGGTCAGCGGGCGGGTGAGCATGAGGATGCCGCCGACGGCGCAGAGCACGACGGCGGTGGCGATGAGCGAGGCGCTGACGATCATCGCAAGGGTCCTCCCGCCTCGGGGCCGCCGTCGGGGGTGAGGACGCCCGCCGCCCGTTCGATCTGCCGGTCGACCTTGGCGCCGAGGGCCCGCACGATGTCCAGGACGACGCCGAGGACCAGCAGATAGACGCCGAAGTCGAAGAGGACCGAGGTGCTCAGGTGGTATTTGCCGAAGACCGGCAGATGTCCGTAGTACGTGAACGCGTGCAGGACGGTGCCTTCCGCGAGTCCGATGAGGCCGACCCCGGTGGAGATGAAGAGGCCGAGTCCGGTGAAGAGTCCGGGCTGCAGGGGTGCGGCCTCGGCGAGTTCGAAGCGGCCGCCCGCCAGATAGCGGGTGATCAGGGCGACCCCGGCGACGAGTCCGGCGACGAAGCCGCCGCCGGGCAGGGACTCGGCGCAGAACAGCAGATAGACCGAGAGCACCAGGATCGGGTGGAACAGCAGCCGGGCCACCACTTCGAAGACGATCGAGCGGTGCTCGGGGGCGAGGGTGGCTCCGGCGGCCAGCCAGCTGCGTTCGGGGGCGGCGTCGTCGCCGAGCGGCAGCCGGGAGGAGTGGTGCGCCGAGAGGGACCAGGCGGTGCGGCCGCGCAGCTCCTCCTGGGCCATGGTGCCCTCGCTGCGGCGGTGCAGATAGATGAGGCTGGTGACGCCGACCGCGGCGGCGGCGAGCACCGCGGACTCCCCCATCGTGTCCCAGGCGCGCAGGTCGACGAGGATCGTCGCGACGACGTCCTTGTACCCGTGGTCGGCGACCTCCTGGACCATGGCGGCGCCGGCCGGCGGGGCGGTGCGCGCGGCGGCGGCGACCCACATCCCGACGCCGACGGTGGCCGCCGCCGCGAGGGCGACGGGGACGCGGGTGGCCCGCCGCCAGGTGCTCACGGTCTCCTGGAAGTGGACGGGCATCCGGCGCAGCACCAGCACGAACACGATCATCGCGACGGTCTCCACGCAGAACTGGGTGAGCGCCAGGTCGGGCGCTCCCTGGACGACGAAGAGCAGCGCGGTGCCGTATCCGGTCAGCCCGGCCAGGACGACGGCCTTCATGCGTCGGCGCACCGTCAGACAGAGCAGGGCGGCGGCACAGGTCAGGGCGGCGACCGCGCCCTGGAGCGGGTTGTCCCAGACCCGGGGGCGTACGGCCCCGTCCCAGGGGGTGTCGACCAGGAGGACGGCGAGCTGGCCGCCGAGCATGACGAGCAGGGTGGTGGCCAGGTACACCGAGAGCGAGCCTCGCTGGATGAAGCCGGTGACCTGGAGGGCGAGACGTTCCTGCCCGAGCAGCAGATGGCCGAAGACGCTGTCGGCGGTGGGCCAGGCGATCCGCCGCGAGAGCCGGGTGACCCGGGAGCGCCCGAGGAAGAGCACGGTGCCCGCGGCCCAGGCGAGCGCCGACAGGAGCAGCGCGAGGCCGAATCCGTGCCAGAGGGCGAGGTGGTACGGGTCCGGGTCGGGCGGGAACGTGTCGGCGTACGCGCCCAGCAGCCGGTCGGTCCAGCCGACGCCGGGGCCGAGGACCAGGCCGAGGACGGCGAGCAGGGCGGGCGGGGCGAGGAAGGCCCAGCCGATGGAGTGGACCGGGGTGTCGGGGACGCCGCGCTTGCGGGCGAACGCGCCCCAGACGAACCGCAGGGTGTACGCGGTGGTCAGCGCGGAGCCCGCGACGACGACGCCCAGCGCCCACCGGTCGGCGGCGGAGCCGTGCAGCAGGGCCTCGAACGCGGCCTCCTTCGCGGCGAACCCGAGCAGCGGCGGCAGGGCGGCCATGGAGGCGGCGGCGAGTACGGCGACCCCGGCGACGTACGGCAGCGAGCGGCCGACGCCGGAGAGCTCCCGCAGATCACGGGTGCCGGCGGCGTGGTCGACGATGCCGGTGACGAGGAACAGCGGGGCCTTGAAGAGGGCGTGTCCGAGGATCATCGCGACGGCGGCGAGCGCGGCGTCACGGTTGCCGGTCCCGGCGAGCAGGGTGAGGAAGCCGAGCTGGCTGACGGTCCCGTAGGCGAGGACGAGCTTGAGGTCGTTGAGGCGCAGCGCCCGCCAGCCGCCGAGCAGCATGGTCGCGCCGCCGAGGACGATGACGACGGGCTTCCAGACGGGGACGTCGGCGAAGGCGGGGGCGAGCCGGGCGACCAGGTAGACCCCGGCCTTGACCATCGCGGCGGCGTGCAGATAGGCGCTGACGGGGGTCGGCGCGGCCATGGCGTTCGGCAGCCACATGGAGAACGGCCAGATCGCGGACTTCGACAGGGCCCCGCAGAGCACCAGGACCACGGCGATCGACACGGCGAGGGTCGTCTCGGGCGGGTCGGCGAGGATCGCGGAGATCCGGTAGGTGCCCGCGGCCTGACCGAGGATCAGGAAGCCCACGAGCATGGCGAGGCCGCCGAAGGTGGTGACGACGAGGGCCTGGAGGGCGGAGCGGCGGCTGTGCCGGTGTTCGCTGCCGTGGCCGATCAGCAGATAGGAGAAGACCGTGGTCAGCTCCCAGAACACATAGAGCGTGATCAGGTCGTCGGCGAGGACGAGGGCGAGCATCGCGCCCGCGAAGGCGAGGAGGTTTCCGGCGAAGCGGCCCAGTTGCGGGGTGTCGTCGGTGAAGTAGGAGGCGCAGTAGAGCAGGACGAGCGCGCCGACCCCGGCGGCGAGCAGCACCATCAGCTCGGACAGCGCGTCCAGGCGGAGGTCGAGGGTGACCCCGTAGTCCGGGATCCACTCCCAGGTCCAGGTGTCGGCGGCTCCGGAGGCGGCGGTGCTCCAGCGGGTGAAGGCCCAGACGGTCGCGGCGGCCGGGGGCAGCGCGAGCACGACGAAGGCCCGTCGGCCGAGCCGGTGCACCAGCGGGCCCGCGCAGGCCGCCAGCGCGAAGTGGGCGACGATGAGCGCGATCACAGCGGGGTGTCCGGGGCGGGCGGCGGGGCATCCGGAATAAAGGGCACTAAATACAGATATATCTCTCGGGCCGATTCACCCGACCGGCGCGCCGCGCACCTCCCGGCCGCTGTGTCCGGGGCCCGGTCGCGCGGACCGGCTCAGCCGTGTTCGGCGCAGGGGCCGCTGTGGTCGCAGTACGGCGTGTTGCCGGTGGCGCCGCAGCCGCAGAGCATCACCCGGGTCTCGTGGCGGGGGCCGTACGCGGTGGCGACTTCGAGGTCGCCGCGCAGGTGGAGCACCCCGTCGGCGTGCAGTGACACATGGGTGGGGACGTCGGGGACCTCGTCGGGCATGCCGTCGGTGCGGTGGTACTGGAGGGCGCCGCTCGGGCAGCGGTGGATGACGTCGGCGACCTCGTCAGCGGAGGCGTTGTCGGGCTGGACCCAGGGGCGGCGGTCGACGTCGAAGACGGCGGGGAGCCCGCGCACGCACTCGGCGGCGTGCAGACAGCGGTGCGCGTCGAAGCCCACGACGATGCCCTCGCCGTCATAGGACCGGGCGGCGGGGCGCGGGGGCGGCTGGCTGGGCACCGCTGACTCTCCTGGGCGGGTCGGCATCCGGACCCCTTCAGCCTCGCTCCGCCGCCGCGCCGCCGCTACTCGGGGGCCGGCGCCTCACGGCAGGACCGCGACCCCGTCGATCTCGACCATCGCCTGCTCGTCCCAGAGCCGGGCCACCCCGATGACCGCCATCGCCGGGTAGTCGCGCCCGGCGAGCCTGCGCCAGGTCCGGCCCAGTTCGGCCGCGTGGGAGCGGTAGTCGGCGACGTCGGTGGCGTAGACGGTGACCCGGGCGAGGTCGGCGGGGGCGCCGCCGGCCGCGTGGAGGGCGGTGAGCAGATTGCCCAGCGCGACGGCGAACTGGTCGGGCAGCGTGGCCCCGACGACCTTGCCGTCCGCGTCGAGCGCGGTCTGCCCGGCGAGGAAGACCAGATGCCCGCCGGTGGCGACGACGGCGTGCGAGAAGCCGGTGGGCGGGGAGAGTTCGGCCGGGTTGATCCGGTGGGACGGACTCATGCGGGCGGCTCCTGGATCGGGGACGCGGGCTGCTGGGCGGGGGGTTCGGGCGCCGGGGCGGGCGGCTCGTGGGGGCCGGGCCGCTGTGCGGCGTTCGCGTACAGCTCCTTGGCGATGATGGTGCGCTGCACCTCGCTCGCGCCCTCGTAGATGCGCGGCGCGCGGACCTCGCGGTAGAGGTGTTCGAGCAGATGGCCCCGGCGCAGGGCCCGGGCGCCGTGCAGCTGGACCGCGGCGTCGACGACGTACTGCGCGGTCTCGGTGGCGTACAGCTTGGCCATCGCCGCGCGGCGCGGCACCCCGCTCTCCCCCGCGTCGTACGCCGCTGCCGCCGCGTACACCAACAGCCGGGCGGCCTCGGTGCGGGTGGCCATCTCGGCGACCTGGTGCGAGACGGCCTGGAGGTCGCTCAGCGGACCGCCGAACGCGGTGCGGCGGGCGGTGTGCTCCAGGGTCGCGTCGAGGGCGGCGCGGGCCATCCCGACGGCGAAGGCCCCGACGCTGGGCCGGAAGAGGTTGAGGGTGTTCATCGCGACCCGGAAGCCCCGGTCGGGCTCGCCGAGGACGTCGTCGGCGGTGACCGGTACGCCGTCGAACTCCAGGGTGCCGATGGGGTGCGGGGAGAGCATGTCGAGGGCGGAGCCGGTGAGTCCCGGCCGGTCGGACGGGACCAGGAACGCGGTGATGCCCCGGGAGCCCGCGCCGGGGGTCGTCCGGGCGAAGACCACGGCGAAGTCGGCCTCGGGGGCGTTGGAAATCCAGCATTTCTCGCCGGTGAGCGCCCAGCCGGCCGGGGTGTGCTCGGCGGCCAGGCTCAGGGCCGCCGCGTCGGAGCCCGCGCCCGGCTCGCTCAGCGCGAACGCGGCGACGGCCCGCCCGGCCCGGACCTCCGGGAGCCAGCGCTCGCGGTGGGCGGGGGTGCCCGCCTGGACGATCGGGGTGGTGCCGAGCCCCTGGAGGGCGAGCGCGGTCTCGGCCTCGGTGCAACCCCGGGCCAGGGACTCGCGGAGGAGGCACAGATCAAGAGCCCCGGAGCCGAACATCCGTTCCAGCAGGCCCAGCTCGCCGAGGGCGGCCAGCAGCGGGCGGTTGACGTGCCCGGGCTCGCCCTTCTCCGCCAGCGGGCGCAGCTCCTGTGCGGCGAGGGTGCGCAGCTCCTCGCACCAGGCGGTTTGTTCCGGTTCGAGGGAGAATGCCGTCATGGCGGCGCCTCTCTTGTCGCGTCGTTTCGCGTGTCCTGTCGCGTCGCGCGGCAGCTCGTCGCGTCGCTGCGCACGTCATGCCCTTTCGCACCGCACGTCATGTCTCATCGCGGACCGTTGACCCATGTCTTATCGCGGACCGTTGACTACCGTCACCCAAACGATACGCTCCAGAGGCGACAAGGGGGCGATCCTTCATGGAGCCGAATTCCTCGCCGAACACGCCCACAGCCGCCGCCGACGCGTCCGTACGCGTCCCCGGCGCGCCTCACGAGCCGACCGGTCGCGCCACCGGTGCCCACATCGACACCTTCGCGCGCGACCATCTCCCACCGCCGGACCAGTGGCCGGAACTCCTCCTGGACGATCCGGCGCCGCACTACCCCGACCGGCTGAACTGCGGGCACGAACTGCTGGACCGCACCGTCGAGGAGTTCGGCGCCGACCGCCCCGCCCTGCGCTCCGGCGACGGAACCGTCTGGAGCTACGGCGAACTGCGGGAGACCGTGGACCGCGTCGCCCATGTGCTGACGGAGGACCTGGGCGTCGTACCGGGCAACCGGGTGCTGCTGCGCGGGCCGACCACGCCCTGGCTGGCCGCCTGCTGGCTCGCCGTCATGAAGGCGGGCGCGATCGCCGTCACCGTACTGGCGCAGGCCCGCGCGGGTGAGCTGGCCACCATCTGCTCGCTGGCGCGGATCGACCACGCGCTGTGCGACGCCCGGTCGACGGCGGATCTGGCGGAGGCGGGCGTGGCCGGTCTGCGGATCACCGCGTTCGGCGGGGACGGACCCGCGGACCTCACCCGGCTGGCCGCCGCGCACTCCGGTTCCGGCCCTTACCGGGCGGTGGACACGGCCGCCGACGAGGTCGCGCTCATCGCGTTCACCTCGGGGACCACCGGGCGCCCCAAGGGCTGTATGCACTTCCACCGGGACCTGCTGGCCATCGCCGACACCTTCTCCGCCCAGGTGCTGCGGCCCTCGGCCGACGACGTGTTCACGGGCAGCCCGCCGCTGGGCTTCACCTTCGGCCTGGGCGGGCTGCTGGTCTTCCCGCTGCGGGCCGGGGCGTCCACGCTGCTGCTGGAGCAGGCGGGCCCGAAGCAGCTGCTGCCCGCGCTGGCCCGGCACCGGGTCTCGGTGCTGTTCACCGCGCCGACGGCCTACCGCACGATGCTCGGTCAGCTGGACGGCCACGACCTCTCGGCGCTGCGCCGCTGCGTGTCGGCCGGGGAGAACCTCCCGGCGGCGACCTGGCAGGCCTGGTACGAGGCGACGGGGCTGCGCATCATCAACGGCATCGGCGCCACCGAACTGCTGCACATCTTCATCTCGGCGGCCGACGACGCGATCCGGCCGGGCATGACGGGGGTGCCCGTGCCGGGCTGGCAGGCCCGGGTGGTGGACGAGCACGGCGACGAGCTGCCCGACGGCGAGGCGGGCCTGCTCGCCGTGCGCGGCCCGGTCGGCTGCCGCTATCTCGCCGACCCCCGGCAGACGGAGTACGTCCGGCACGGCTGGAATCTGACGGGCGACACCTTCGTCCGTGAACCGGACGGCTACTTCCGTTACGTGGCCCGCGCCGACGACATGATCATCTCCTCCGGCTACAACATCGCGGGCCCCGAGGTGGAGGACGCCCTGCTGCGCCATCCGGAGGTCGCGGAGGCCGCCGTGGTGGGCCGGGCGGACGAACTGCGCGGCGAGATCGTGGTGGCGCATGTGGTGCTGACGGAGGGCTCCGAGCAGACGGCCGACTCGCTGCGCGCCCATATGAAAGCCAACCTGGCCCCGCACAAGTGCCCGCGCGTCTTCGTGTTCGAGGAGTCCCTGCCACGCACCGCGACCGGCAAACTCCAGCGGTTCCTGCTCAGGGAAAACAAAGCCTAGAGTGATCACGTGGCCGAGCTGCGCACCCCCCGCTCCCTGATCATCACGCTCTACGGCGCCTACGGCCGTCCGGCGGACGGTTCGCCGTTCGCGGTGTCGGAGCTGATCCGCCTGCTGCACGCCGTGGGCGTCGACGCCCCGTCCGTACGGTCCTGCGTCTCGCGGCTGAAGCGGCGCGGGCTGCTGGTGGCCGCCCGGGCCGGGGACGGCTCGGCGGGCTACGCGCTGTCGCCGGACGCCCGGCAGCTGCTGGACGACGGCGACCGGCGGATCTACCGGCACCCCGCGCCGAGCCTCGCCGACGGCTGGGTGCTCGCGGTGTTCTCCGTGCCCGAGGCGGAGCGCAGCAAGCGCCATCTGCTGCGCTCCCGGCTGGCCCGCCTCGGCTTCGGCACGGCCGCGCCCGGGGTGTGGATCGCCCCGGCCGGTCTGTACGAGGAGACCCGGCACACCCTGGAACGGCTCGAACTCGCCCCGTACGTCGATCTGTTCCGCGGCGAGCACCTCGGCTTCGCCGCCACCCGCGAGGCGGTCGCCCGCTGGTGGGACCTGGGTGCGGTGGCCCGTCTGCACCACGACTTCCTGGAACTGCACGAGCCGGTGCTGCGGGACTGGGAGGCGGCCGGGGACGCCGACGACGAACCCCGCCCGCAGACCGCCTACCGCGACTATCTGCTGGCGCTGGACTCCTGGCGGCAACTCCCGTACGCGGACCCGGGTCTGCCGCCGGAGCTGCTGCCCGCGGACTGGCCGGGCGGCCGGTCGGCGGAAGTGTTCGGCCGGCTGCACGAGCGGCTGCGGGACGCCGGGGAGCAGTACGTACGGGGGTAGGCCCCGCCGGGGGTGAAATCCGGGTGCCCCGGGCCCCCGTACCCGGGCAGGATGAGGCATGACCTGGACCTTCACCGACGATGTCGACGTGTTCCTCGCCTCGGCCGGCGCCTCGCTCGCCGCACGGCCGGTCGAGCACACGGTGGCACTGACGGTCACCGAGCGACTGAAGCGTTCCGGCGCACATCACTACGGTGCGGGCGATCCCGTGCTCGGCTGGTGGCGCGGGGCGGACGGGGCGGTGGCGGGAACCCTGGTGCGCACTCCGCCCCATGGGGCGCTGCTGACCGCCGTGCCCGCGGAGGCGGTGGGGCCGCTGGTGGCGGACCTGGGGTCGGGTCCCGACCTGGACGGGGTCGACGCGGACCGGGACACCGCGGCGCTGCTGACCGCCCTGCTGCCGGGCTACCGGACCGTGCGGGAGCAGCAGCTGTACCGGCTGGGCGCGCTCCGGCCGCCCTCCCCCGCCCCGGAGGGCCGGGCCAGGGCGGCGACGCGGGCGGACCGGGCACTGCTGGTGGCCTGGGTGCGGGGGTTCGCCGACGCGACCGGGCAGGCCGAGTCCTCGGCCGAGTGGCTGGTGGACGAGGGCACGGAACGCGGGTCGCTCACCCTCTGGGAGAGCGGCGGGGCGCCGGTGGCGCTGGCGGGGCGCTCCCGGATGCTGGCGGGCACGGTGCGGGTGACGTCGGTGTACACGCCGCCGGAGTTCCGTGGCCGGGGGTACGCGGCCGCCGTCACGGCCGAGGCGTCCCGGGCTGCCCTGGCGGAGGGCGCGGCGGAGGTGCTGCTCTTCACGGACCTGGCGAACCCGACGAGCAACGGCGTGTATCTGCGCGTCGGTTACGAACCGGTGGCGGACCGGGTGCAGTTGAGGAGGAACAGGTGACGGCCGAGCCCGTCGTGCCGGAGCCGCTGTGGCTGGTCGCCGCGAACGTCGTGCGGTGGCGGCGGTACGGGGACGGCGGACAGGAGCTGCGGCCGGGCACCAGGACGTACCGGGGCGGGGCGAAGGTGTACGTCGTCGACAGCTACCCGGGCATGGCGCACGAGCAGGTGACCACCATCGGGCGTGCCCGCACCGGCCGCTGGATCACCGTCGACACGGGCTCGCGCCATCTGCACACCTTCCGGGCGAAGCCGGTGTTCGCGCCGGCCGTGCTACGCCGGGCCGCGGCGATCGGCGTGCGCCCGCGGTCGCGGGAGGAGGCCGAGGAGCTGGCCGGCCTGCTGGAGCGGCTCGCCGCCGGATACCGCGAGACCCACCACGGCGCGCCGCACCCCGCCGGGTGCCTCTGTCACACCTGTCCGGTCACCCCAGCGTGAGCCGGGGCTTCGGTGCGTCGGTGCGGCCGGTGGGCGGGGTACGGCTGCCCGCGCCGTACGGGAGCGGCCAGGGCGCGCCGGGTCCGCTGTAGCCCTGTTCGGCGGCCGCGTGGAGGGTCCAGTGCGGGTCGTACAGATGGGGGCGGGCCAGGGCGCAGAGGTCGGCGCGGCCCGCCAGGAGCAGGGAGTTGACGTCGTCCCAGGAGGAGATCGCGCCGACCGCGATGACGGGGACGTCGACGGTGTTGCGGATCCGGTCGGCGTACGGGGTCTGGTAGGAGCGGCCGTACTCGGGGCGCTCCTCGGGCACGACCTGGCCGGTGGAGACGTCGATGGCGTCGGCCCCGTGCTCGGCGAAGGCGCGGGCGATCGTGATGGCGTCGGCCGCGTCGGTGCCGCCCTCGGCCCAGTCGGTGGCGGAGATCCGGACGGTCATCGGCCGTTCCCGCGGCCAGACTTCGCGCACGGCGTCGAAGACTTCGAGGGGGAAGCGGAGGCGGTTCGCCAGTGATCCGCCGTAGGCGTCGGTGCGGTGGTTGGTGAGCGGGGAGAGGAAGCCGGAGAGCAGATAGCCGTGGGCGCAGTGGAGTTCAAGGAGGTCGAAGCCGCTGCTCGCGGCGCGCCGGGCCGCCGCCGCGAACTGCTCGCGGACGGCGTCCAGTCCGGCCCGGTCCAGCTCCGCCGGGACCTGGTTGACGCCGGGCACGTACGGGAGCGAAGAGGCGGCTGCCAGGGGCCAGTTGCCGCTCTCCAGGGGCTGGTCGATGCCCTCCCACATGAGCTTGGTGGAGCCCTTGCGGCCGGAGTGGCCGAGCTGGACGCCGATGGCCGCGCCGGGGGCGGAGGTGTGGACGAAATCGGTGATCCGCCGCCAGGCGGTGGCCTGTTCGTCGGTCCACAGACCGGTGCAGCCGGGTGTGATGCGGCCCTCGGGGCTGACGCAGACCATCTCCGTCATGATGAGCCCGGCGCCGCCGAGCGCGCGGGCGCCGAGGTGGACGAGGTGGAAGTCGCCCGGGAGTCCGTCGGTGGCGGAGTACATGTCCATGGGCGAGACGACGACGCGGTTGCGCAGCTCCAGGCCGCGCAGCCGCAGCGGGGTGAACATCGGCGGGGTGCCGGGCGGGCAGCCGAACTCCTCCTCCACGGCGGCGGTGAACGAGGCGTCGCGCAGCCGGAGGTTGTCGTGGGTGACCCGGCGGCTGCGGGTGAGCAGGTTGAACGCGAAGCGCCGGGGCGGCTGTTCCACATAGGTGGCCAGCTCCTCGAACCAGTGCAGGCTGGCGGCTGCGGCGCGCTGGGTGGAGGCGACGACCGGGCGGCGCTCGGCCTCGTACGCGGCCAGCGCCGCCGGCAGGTCCGGCTGTTCCTCGACGCAGGCGGCCAGCGCCAGGGCGTCCTCGACGGCGAGCTTGGTGCCGGAGCCGATGGAGAAGTGGGCGGTGTGGGCCGCGTCGCCGATGAGCACCGTGTTGCCGTGGGACCAGCGGGAGTTGGTGACCGTACGGAAGGCGAGCCAGGAGGACCGGTTGCCGTGGAGGGGGCGGCCGTCCAGGGCCTCGGTGAAGAACTTGGCGCAGCGGGCGGTGGATTCGGCCGCGTCACAGGTGTCGAGCCCGGCGGCGCGCCACACCTCCTCGCGCATCTCGACGATGACGGTGGAGGCGTCCGCCGCGTACGGGTAGCCGTGCAACTGCATGACGCCGTACGGGGTTTCGGCGATCTCGAAGCGGAAGGCGTCGAGCGCGAAGTCGGCGGCGAGCCAGATGTAGCGGTTGCGGTGCCCGGTGATGTCCGGGCCGAAGGCGTCGGCGTGCGCGGCGCGGGTGGCGCTGTGCACCCCGTCGGCGGCGATGACCAGGTCGTGGTGGGCGGCCAGCTCGGCGGCGGGCGGGGCCACGGTGCGGAAGCGGAGGTCGACGCCGAGGCCGGCGCAGCGTTCGTGCAGGATCTCCAGGAGCCGGCGGCGGCCGAGGGCGGCGAAGCCGTGGCCGCCGGAGGTGTGGGTGCGGCCGCGGTGGACGATGTCGATGGTGTCCCAGCGGACGAACTCGCGGCTCAGCGCCCGGTAGACCTCGGGGTCGGCGTGTTCGATGCCGCCGAGGGTCTCGTCGGAGAGGACGACGCCGAAGCCGAAGGTGTCGTCGGGGGCGTTGCGCTCGAAGACGGTGACCTCGCGGTCCGGGCCGAGGCGCTTGAGGAGGGCCGCGGCGTAGAGCCCGCCGGGGCCGCCGCCGATGACCGCGATGCGCCGCACGGACGACCCGGCCACGGCTACCGCCCCTGCCACTTCGGCGGCCGCTTCTCGGTGAAGGCGGCGTGGAACTCTGCGTAGTCCTCGCCGTGCATCAGGAGGGCCTGGGTGTTGGCGTCCAGCTCGACGGAGGCGGCCAGCGGCATGTCCAGCTCGGCGGTGAGCAGGGCCTTGGTCTGGGCGAGGGCGAGGGCGGGGCCTTCGGCGAGGCGGCGGGCCAGCTCGGCGGCGCGCTCGTCGGCCTTTCCCTCCTCGGCCAGCTCGCTGATCAGGCCGATGCGCTCCGCCTCGGGGGCGCGGACGGCCTCCCCGAGCATCAGGAGCCGGGTGGCGTGGCCGAGGCCGACGACCCGGGGCAGCAGATAGGCCGCGCCCATGTCGCCGCCGGAGAGGCCGACCCGGGTGAAGAGGAAGGCGAAGCGGGCCGAGGGGTCGGCGACCCGGAAGTCGGCGGCGAGGGCCAGGACGGCGCCGGCGCCCGCCGCGACCCCGTGGACGGCGGCGACGACGGGGAAGGGGCACTCCCGCAGGGCCCGGACGACCTGCCCGGTCATCCGGTTGAAGTCGAGGAGCTGAGCGGTGTCCATGGCCAGGGTGGCGCCGATGATCTCGTCCACGTCTCCGCCGGAGCAGAAGCCTCGCCCCTCACCGGCGAGGACGAGGGCACGGACGGAACGTTCCCGGGAGAGTTCGGCGAGGAGGTCGCGCAGATCCGCGTAGGCGCCGAAGGTGAGCGCGTTGAGTTTCTCGGGCCGGTCGAATGTGACGGTCACCACACCGTCGTCCCGGGTCAGCCGCAGATGTCGCCATTCCTCGGTGCTCGGGGCGGAGCTGGGAAACGGGCTCATGGAGGGGTCCCCTTCAGCGATCGGGCTGGTGCCGGCCGTGCGCGGGTGGCGTTCCGCCTCCGAAGTTATCACTCATGCGTGACTGCCGTCACGAGGTCGCAATACCGCATCCATGAGAGTGTTGTGGCGAAAGTCCCCTTTGCTCCGGCCGACCGCCTCTATGGCTGGACCGGAGCGGTTCGTAAGGTTGAATCCAGGAAGTCCCGACACGAGTACGGCGTGAACCCCGCAAGACGCGTACCCGAGGGCCGAGACCTCCCGCTTCAGGAAGACCCGCTCCCGAACGGAAACCCTGCCGTGCCGCCCGACGTCCCCGTTCCCGCCTCCTGGCGCATCGCCCTGCCGCACTCCACCGCGGCCGTGCCGATCGCGCGCGCTCTCGTCCGTACGGCGCTGTCGGACATCGACGCCCCGGCCGACAGCGACACCGCCGAGCTGCTGACCGCCGAGCTGGTGGCCAACGCGGTCGAGCACACGCGGGGCGGCGAGCCCATCGAGCTGGTCGTGGAGCTGCTGCCCACCGGCTGTCAGGTCGAGGTGCACGACCGCGACCCCGCCCCGCCGGGCGACCTCTCCCGGCCGCAGCCGGGCTGTGAGGTCGACCCCTGGCAGGAGCACGGCCGCGGCCTGCTGCTGATCCGGACCCTCAGCTCCGCGTGCGGTCACCGCACCACGGAGCACGGCAAGGCCGTGTGGTTCACGCTTCCGGCGATACCGGCACAGCCGGGTCCGTCCCCGGGGAGCTGACCAGCCGGGAGCGCTTGCGGCCGTAGCCGGCGTAGAGCAGCGAGCCGACGGCCAGGAAGACCGCGAACTGGACCCAGGTCGTCCAGCCGGTCCCGTACATCAGATAGACGCAGAACACGACGCCCAGCAGCGGGCTGACCGGGTAGAGCGGCACCCGGAAGGTCCGCTTCAGCTCGGGGTTGCGGCGGCGGAGCACGACCACCGCGATATTGACGGCGACCATCGTGGCGAGCGTGCCGATGGTCGTCAGGTTCACGACGACGTCGAGCGAGACGAACGCGGCCGGGACCGCGAAGACGCAGGCGACGATCCAGGTGTTGACGACCGGGGTGTGGGTCTTGGGCGAGACCCGTTCGAAGACGCGCGGGATGAGTCCGTCGCGGGACATCGACATCAGGATGCGGGTCTGCCCGTACATCACGGCGAGCACCACCGAGGCGATGGCGACGACCGCGCCGAAGGCGATGATGCCGCCGCCGACCGTGGAGTCGGTGACCTCGTTGACGGCGATCGAGAGGGCCGCGCTCTTGTTCGCGACGGCGTCCGAGCCGATCGCGCCGATGGCCGAGAGCGCCACCGCGCTGTAGAGCAGGGTGACGACGCCGATGCAGATCAGGATGGCGATCGGAATGTTCCGACGAGGGTTCTTGACCTCTTCGCCGGCGGTGGTGATGGCGTCGAAGCCGATGTAGGAGAAGAACGCGAGCGACGCGCCGGCGGTGATCCCGCCGAGCCCGTGGGTGGCGAACGGCATGAGGTTGTCGTCCTGGAACGCGCTGAACGCCACGGCGCAGAACGCGATCAGGATGCCGATCTTGAGGACCGCCATGGCGGCGGTCGCGGTGGCGCTCTCGCGGACGCCGCGCACCAGCAGGGTGGCGGCCATGGCGATCACGACGACCGCGGGCAGATTGACCACTCCGCCGTCGCCGGGCCCGGAGGACAGGGCCGCGGGGAGTTCCCAGCCGATCAGACTGTTCAGCAGCTCGTTGACGTACTGGCTCCAGCCCACCGCCACGGCGGAGACCGAGACGCCGTACTCCAGCAGCAGGCACCAGCCGACGAGGAAGGCGGTGCGCTCGCCGAGGGCCGCGTACGCGAAGGAGTACGAGCTTCCGGAGACCGGGATGGCGCTGCCGAGCTCCGCGAAGGACAGGGCGGTGAAGATGCAGGTGATCGCCGCGAGGACGAACGAGATCACGACGGCGGGCCCGGCCTCGGCGACGCTGTCGGACAGCCCGACGAAGATGCCGGTGCCGACGATCGCGCCGACGCCGAAGCAGACGAGCTGGAAGAGGCCCATCGTGCGCTTGAGGCCGTGGCCCTCCAGGTCGCCGCCGGATTCGGCGATGAGCTGCTCGGGGCTCTTGCGGCGCAGGCCCGACGGGTGGGGGCCGGAGGGCTTCGGGGTGCCGGATCGCGGCAGACCGGTGCTCATGCGGGACGTTCTCATCTCTGGTGGTGCAGTGGGGGGACGGCCCGTGCGCCGGCGCGCGGCGGCACAGGTATGGGGTTCGACCCTGCGGGGGTCTCCCCGGGTCCGAACCCCACCAAGAGCCGACATCGTAGCCACCAGCACGCATGTTCACCCAATCGGGTGTATGAGCATGCGAACCCCTGCCCCGTATGCGTACGGCTCGTGCGGCTACTTCCCGGCGAGTGTCGCCACCAGTACGGCCTTGATGGTGTGCATCCGGTTCTCCGCCTGGTCGAAGACGACCGAGTGCGCGGACTCGAAGACCTCGTCGCTGACCTCCAGCTCGGTCAGCCCGTACCTGGCGTGGATGTCCCGGCCCACCTGGGTGCCGAGGTCGTGGAAGGCGGGCAGGCAGTGCAGGAACTTCACGTCCGGGTTGCCGGTGGCCCGCAGGACGTCCATCGTCACGGCGTACGGGCCGAGCGCGGCGATGCGCTCGGCCCACACCTCCTTGGGCTCCCCCATCGAGACCCAGACGTCGGTGGCGACGAAGTCGGCGCCCCGCACGCCTTCGGCGACGTCGGCGGTGAGGGTGATCGTCGCGCCGCTGACCTCGGCGAGCTTCCGGGCCCGCGCCACGACGGCCTCGTCCGGCCAGTAGGCCTCGGGGGCGACGATCCTGACGTCCAGGCCGAGCAGGGCGCCGGTGACCAGGTAGGAGTTGCCCATGTTGAAGCGGGCGTCGCCGAGGTAGGCGAAGGCCGTCTCCGTGACGGGCCCGTCGCCGTGCTCGGCCATGGTGAGCACGTCGGCGAGCATCTGGGTGGGGTGCCAGTCGTCGGTGAGCCCGTTGAAGACCGGCACCCCGCCGTACGCGGCCAGCTCCTCGACGGCCTGCTGGCTGTCGCCCCGGTACTCGATCGCGTCGAACATCCGGCCGAGCACCCGGGCGGTGTCCTTCACGGACTCCTTGTGGCCCATCTGGGAGCCCGAGGGGTCGAGGTAGGTGGTGGAGGCGCCCTGGTCGGCGGCGGCGACCTCGAACGCGCAGCGCGTACGGGTCGAGGTCTTCTCGAAGATCAGCGCGATGTTCTTCCCGCGCAGCCGCTGGACCTCGACCCCGGCCTTCTTGGCCGCCTTGAGCTCGGCGGCCAGCGAGACCAGGCCGAGAAATTCCTCGGAGGTGAAGTCCAGCTCCTTGAGGAAGTGGCGGCCGGTGAGGTCTATGGCCATGATGACTGCTCCTGGGTCGGGCGGGGATCGGCGCACTGCGCTCGGCAGAACTGGAAGTCTATACGACACACCGCATCCCTATACAGGGCCATGGTGGTGTGCGTTCTCGTAGCCCTTCACGCCACCGGGTCCCGCTCGACCGGGCAGCTCATACAGCGCGGCCCGCCGCGCCCCCGGCCCAGCTCGCTGCCCCGGATCTCGATCACCTCGATGCCCTGCTTGCGCAGATAGGTGTTGGTCGTGGCGTTGCGCTCGTACGCGACGACGACACCGGGCTCCACCGCGAGAACGTTGCAGCCGTCGTCCCACTGCTCGCGCTCGGCCGCGTGGACGTCCTGGGTGGCGGTGAGCACCCGGATGGAGTCGAGGCCGAGGGCGGCGGCGATGGCCCGGTGCATGTGCTCGGGCGGATGGTCGGTGACCTTCAGCTCCCGGGGGCCGCTGCCGGGCTCGATGGTGTACGAGCGGAGCATGCCGAGACCGGCGTACTGGGTGAACGTGTCGCCGTCGACCATCGTCATCACCGTGTCCAAGTGCATGAACGCACGGGCCTTCGGCATGTCGAGCGCCACGATCGTGCGCGCCGAACCGGCGTCGAAGAGGCCCCGGGCCAGCATCTCCACCGCCTGCGGGGTGGTGCGCTCGCTCATCCCGATCAGGACCGCGCCCTGCCCGATGACCAGGACGTCACCGCCCTCGATGGTCGAGGGGTAGTCGTCCTGGCCCTCCGACCAGTGATGGAAGGCGCCCGCCGCCGAGCCGGTGAAGAGCGGGTGGTGGCGGTAGATGGCCTCGAAGTGGACGGTCTCGCGCTGCCGGGCCGGCCAGCGCATCGCGTTGATGGAGACCCCGTCGTAGATCCACGCCGAGGTGTCACGGGTGAAAAGGTGGTTGGGCAGCGGGCCCAGCAGGAAGTCGTCCAGGTCCATCACATGGAAGCGGACCGAGGTCGGCTCGCTGTGCCGCTCCAGGAACTCCCGCTTGGTCATGCCGCCGACCAGCGCCTCAGCCAGCTCCCGCGAGGGCAACTCCTCGAAGGCGGCCCGCAGATGCTCGGTGGCGAGCGGGCCGTACTCCTTCTCGTCGAAGACCCGGTCCAGCACGAGCCGCCGGGCGACCGGGATGTCGAGGGACTCGCGCAGGAGATCGCCGAAGAGGTGCACCGCGACCCCACGGTCGCGGAGCACATCGGCGAACCCGTCGTGCTCCTCCCGGGCGCGGCGCACCCACAGGACGTCGTCGAACAGGAGCGCGTCCTTGTTCCTGGGGGTGAGCCGTTTCAGCTCCAGATCGGGACGGTGGAGTATGACGCGGCGCAGCCGCCCGGCTTCGGAGTCGACATGGAATCCCATGCCTTCATCCTCACCGCGCGGAGCGCCGTTCACCCGGCGAACCGCTCATCGGTTCGTTCAGAGCCTCGGGTCCACCGGCTCCGACTCCAGGGCCAGGACGGCGAACACCGCCTCGTGGACCCGCCACAGCGGCTCGCCCTCCGCCAGCCGGTCCAGCGCCTCCAGGCCCAGGGCGTACTCCCGGAGCGCCAGCGAGCGCTTGTGGCCGAGGAACCGGGAGCGCAGCCGCTGCAAATTCTCCGGACGGGTGTACTCGGGGCCGTAGATGATGCGGAGATACTCCCGGCCGCGCACCTTGATGCCGGGCTGGACGAGCCGGCCCTTGGCGTCCCGGACGAGGGCGCCGAGCGGCTTGACGACCATGCCCTCGCCGCCGCGCCCGGTCATCTCCAGCCACCAGTCGACACCGGAGCGCACGGAGTCCTCGTCGCCGGTGTCGACGACGAGCCGGCGGGTGACCTGGAGCAGTCCGGTCGGGTCGTGCTCCACCAGCCGGTCCAGCCAGGCGAGCTGCTCGTCGTGCGGGACGCCCGCCAGCGAGCGGCCCTGGACGGCGAGGATCTGGAACGGGGCCAGGCGCACCCCGTCCAGCCCTTCGGTGGGCCAGCAGTAACGCCGGTAGGCCTCGGTGAACGCGGCCGCGTCGTGGGCCCGGTCCTGCTGGCGCCCGGCGAGCTCCGCCACCTCGACGCCCCGGGCGGCCGCCTGCTCCAGGGCGGCGACGGCCGTCGGGAAGACCGCGCCGGAGGCCGCGCCGACGGCGGCGTACTGCGAGCGCAGCAGCCCGCCGGCCTTGAGCGACCACGGCATCAGTTCGGCGTCCAGGAGCACCCAGTCGGTGTCCCACTCCGCCCAGAGCCCGGCGGCGGTGACGGCGGTACGGAGCCGGTCCAGGACCGCTTCGGTCATGGCCGGGTCGTCCAGGAAGGGGCGGCCGGTGCGGGTGTACAGCGCGCCGGAGGGTCCGGTCGTGCCGAAGCGCGCGGTCGCCGCCTCCGCGTCCTTGCAGACCAGGGCGACGGCCCGGGAGCCCATGTGCTTCTCCTCGCACACGACCCGCCGCACACCGTCGGCGGCGTACTGGGCGAAGGCCTCGGCCGGGTGCTCCAGGAAGCCGTCCTCGCGGGAGGTGGCGGTGGGGGCCATGGTGGGCGGGAGGTACGGAAGGAGCTGCGGGTCGACGGCGAACCGGCTCATCACTTCGAGCGCGGCGGCGGCGTTCTCCTCGCGCACGGCGACGCGCCCCAGGTGCCGGGTCTCCACCACCCGGCGGCCCTGGACGTCGGCGAGGTCCAGCGGCCGGCCCTCCCGGCCCCCGGGCGCCCCGGTGGCCAGCGGCTTGGCCGGCTCGTACCAGACCTTCTCGGCGGGTACGTCGACGAGTTCGCGCTCCGGCCAGCGCAGCGCGGTCATCTTCCCGCCGAAGACGGCCCCGGTGTCCAGGCAGATGGTGTTGTTGATCCAGGAGGTGCTGGGCACCGGGGTGTGGCCATAGACCACGGTGGCACGGCCCCGGTACTCCTCGGCCCACGGGTAGCGCACGGGCAGGCCGAACTCGTCGGTCTCCCCCGTGGTGTCCCCGTACAGCGCGTGCGAGCGGACCCGGCCGGAGGTGCGGCCGTGGTACTTCTCGGGCAGCCCGGCGTGACAGACCACCAGCTTGCCGTCGTCCAGGACGTAGTGGCTGACGAGCCCGTCGATGAACTCCCGCACCTGCTCCCGGAACTCGGGGTGTTCGGCGTCCTCGCGCTCCAGCTGCTCGACGGTCTCGGCGAGTCCGTGGGTGAGCTGGACCTTGCGGCCCGCGAGATAGCGGCCGAGCTTGTTCTCGTGGTTGCCGGGAACGCAGAGGGCGTCGCCCGACGCCACCATGGACATGACGCGGCGCAGCACGCCGGGGCTGTCGGGCCCCCGGTCGACGAGGTCGCCGACGAAGACGGCGGTACGCCCTTCGGGGTGGGCGCCGTCCACGTAACCGAGCTTGCCGAGCAGGGTGTCCAGCTCGGAGCGGCAGCCGTGGATGTCCCCGATGATGTCGAACGGGCCGGTGAGGTGGCGCAGGTCGTTGAAGCGGCGCTCCAGGACGACTTCGGCGCTCTCGGCCTCCTCCTCGGTGCGCAGGACGTGCACCTTGCGGAAGCCCTCGCGCTCCAGGCCGCGCAGGGAACGCCGCAGCTCGCGGCGGTGCCGCTGGATGACGTGGCGCGGCATGGAGGCCCGGTCGGGGCGGGCCGCGTTGCGCGCGGCGCAGACCTCCTCGGGGAGGTCGAGGACGATGGCGATGGGCAGGACGTCGTACTTCCGGGCCAGCTGGACGAGCTGCTTGCGGCTCTCGGACTGGACGCTGGTGGCGTCGATCACGGTGAGCCGTCCGGCCTCCAGGCGCTTGCCGGCGATGTAGTGCAGCACGTCGAAGGCGTCGCGGCTGGCGCTCTGGTCGTTCTCGTCGTCGGCGACCAGGCCCCGGCAGAAGTCCGAGGAGATGACCTCGGTCGGCTTGAAGTGCTTGCGGGCGAAGGTGGACTTGCCCGATCCGCTGGCGCCGATGAGAACGACGAGGGAGAGGTCGGTCACCGGCAGGGTGCGCACGGGGCTCGGGGCGGCGGCGGTGGCCCGGCCGACGGTCTCGGCGGTCTCCGCGCCGGTGGTGCTGTGGTCGTTGTTCATGCGGCTTCCGCCTCCTTCTTCTTCTCGGTCTGCTCGGTCTTGTCGGTCTGCTCGGTGGTGCGGGTGAACACGGCCATCTGGGTCGGCGGCCCCACCTCGGGGTCGTCCGGCCCGACCGGCTCGTACCGGACGGTGTAGCCGTGCCGTTCGGCCACCTGCCCGGCCCAGTCCCGGAATTCGGCCCGGGTCCATTCGAAGCGGTGGTCGCCGTGCCGGACGTGTCCGGCCGGGAGGGTCTCCCAGCGGACGTTGTACTCGACGTTCGGCGTGGTCACGAGCACGGTCCCCGGTCGTGCCGCGCCGAACACCGCGTACTCCAGGGCGGGCAGCCGGGGCAGGTCCAGATGCTCGACGACCTCGCTGAGCACGGCCGCGTCGTACCCCGCAGCCGCTTGTCCGTGTAGGTCAGCGAACCCTGCCGCAGGGTGACCCGGTCCGCCTGGCGCTCTCCCATCCGGTCCAGCTTCAGCCTGCGCGAGGCGATGGTGAGGGCGCGCATCGAGACGTCGACGCCCACGATCTCGGTGAACCGCACGTCCTTGAGGAGCGCCTGCACCAACTGGCCCTGCCCGCAGCCGAGGTCGAGCACCCGGCTCGCCCCGGCGGCGCGCAGCGCGTCGAGGATCGCGGTGCGCCGCTGCGCGGCGAGCGGCACCGGCTTCTCCTCGGTGTCGGTGTTCTCGTCCACCGCGTTGTCGACGCTCTCCACGTCGAGGTCGTCCGACTCGGCGAGCCGGACCAGCTCCAGGGCCTGTTCGGCCTGGCGGGTGAGCCCCCAGCGCCGGGACAGATAGCGCCGGGTGATCAGCGTCCGCTCGGGATGGTCGGCCAGCCAGCCCTCCCCGGCCCGCAGCAGCTTGTCCACCTCGTCGGGTGCGACCCAGTAGTGCTTGGCGTCGTCGAGCACCGGCAGCAGGACATAGAGCTGTCGCAGCGCGTCGGCGAGCCGCAACTCGCCCTCCAGCACCAGGCGTACATAGCGCGAGTCGCCCCACGCGGGGAACTGCTCGTCCAGCGGTACGGCCGTGACCTCGACCCGCTCCCAGCCGAGCGGCGCGAACAGCTTGTGCACCAGCTCGGCGCCGCCCCGGGCCGGCAGGGCGGGCACCTCGATCCGCAGCGGCAACGGACTTCCGGCCCGCTCCGGCATGGCCCGGCAGACACCGCCGAGCGCGGACTTGAACACGGCGGAGATGGCGACCGACACCAGCGAGGACGCCGCGTAGGGGCGGTCGTTGACATACTGCGCGAGCGCCGCGTCGGGCGCGCCTCCCCGGCCCTTGCCCTTGCCGCGCCGCACCAGCGCCACCGGATCCACTTCCAGCAGGAGTGCGGCCGTGCAGCGCTCGGCGGACGCCTCGGGGTAGAAGACGTGCGCGGTGCCGTGCGAGGTGGAGAACGTCTGCGCCTTGTCGGGATGCTTGTGCAGCAGGAAGCCCAGATCCGTGGCGGGGCGTTCAGGGGTGCCGGTCGTACCGATTGTCAGGAACACCTGTCCGAGTATGATCCTCACCCCCTGCCCCCACCAGGCATTTTCGCCGTACCCCAGGTCATCCCCGCGACGCCCCGGGACTCTCCGGGTCTTCCCTAGCTCTCCAGCCGCCCGGCCAGCTCCGTGATCAGGTCCGGCCCCACCCGGCAGCAGCCCCCGACCAGCCGGGCCCCGGCCCCGGTCCAGGCCCGCACCCGCCCCGGGTCGAAGGTGGAGCGCCCGGTCCACCCGCGCGCTCCGGCGTCCCAGCCCTCCCCGCTGTTCGGATAGACCACGGCGGGCCTGCCCGTGACCGCCACCGCCTGCTCCACGGCCTCCTGCGCCTCCTCCGGCTCGCAGCAGTTGACCCCGACCGCGAGGGCGGACGCCCGCCCCGCCGCCACCGCGAACGCCTCCTCCAACGGCTGGCCGGCCCGGGTCCGGCCGCCCGCCACGCTGTAGGAGAGCCAGTACGGCAGTCCGGTCTCCTCGGCCACCCGGACGAGCGCCTCGGCCTCGTCCAGGTCCGGCACCGTCTCCAGCGCCAGGGCGTCGGGCCCGGCGGCGGCCAGCGCCGCCACCCGGGGGCGGTGGAAACGCTCCAGCTCCCGGACGCTCAGCCCGTAGCGCCCCCGGTACTCGCTGCCGTCCGCGAGCATCGCCCCGTACGGCCCGACGGATGCGGCGACCCAGGTCCGCCGCCCGGGTCCGGCCCGGCGCGCCGCGGATGCGGCGCCCCGGGCCAGCTCCACACTGCGGGCGAGCAGGGCGTCGGCCCCGGCCCGGTCGATCCCGTACCGCCCGAACCCTTCGTAGGTGGCCTGATAGCTGGCCGTGATGAGCACCTGTGCCCCGGCCCGGAGGTAGGCGAGGTGAGCGGCCTCGATCTGTTCCGGTGCGTCGGCCAGCAGCCGGGCCGACCAGAGCGCGTCGGACAGGTCGCAGCCCTGCGCCTCCAGTTGGTTGGAGAGCCCGCCGTCCAGCAGGACGGGCCCGGCGTCCAGTGCCTCGGCGAGCGTGCTGCCGGTACTCACGGCCACCTCCTCCTCCGTTCAGGTCAGGTCAGGTCAGGTCAGGTCAGGTCAGGTCAGGTCAGCTGGGACTGGATCTGCGAGGAGATCAGTTCCAGATGGTCCAGGTCGTCGAGGTCGAGGACCTGGAGATAGATCCTCGACGAGCCGATCGCCCCGTAGCGGCCGATCTTGTCGACGACCTCGGCGGGCGATCCCGCCAGCCCGTTCGCCTTGAGCTCCTCCACGTCCCGGCCGATGGCCGCCGCCCGGCGGGCGACCTCGGCATCGTCCTTGCCGGTGCAGACGATCAGCGCGTTGGAGTACACGAGGTCGTCCGGTGAGCGCCCGTGCGCCTGCGCGGCGACCCGGACCCGGCCGAACTGCTGCTCGCTGTCCTCCAGCGAGGCGAACGGAATGTTGAACTCGTCGGCGTACTGCGCGGCGAGCCTCGGCGTGCGCGTCGCGCCGTGGCCGCCGATCAGGACGGGCACCTTGGCCTGGGCGGGCTTGGGCAGCGCGGGCGAGTCGGTGAGCTGGTAGTAGGTCCCGTCATAGCTGAAGGTCTTGCCGACCTCCGTCGCCCACAGGCCGGTGACGATGGCGAGCTGCTCCTCCAGGCGGCCGAACTTCTCCTTCGGGAACGGAATGCCGTAGGCCTTGTGCTCCTCCTCGAACCAGCCCGCCCCCAGGCCCAGTTCGATCCGGCCGCCGGACATCTGGTCGACCTGGGCGACCTGGATGGCCAGCACCCCCGGAAGCCGGAACGTGCCGGCGGTCATCAGCGTGCCGAGCCGGATCCGCCGGGTCTCGCGCGCCAGCCCGGCCAGGGTGATCCAGGCGTCCGTCGGTCCGGGCAGACCGTCGCCGGAGCCCATGCGGAGATAGTGGTCGGAGCGGTAGAAGGCGTCGAAGCCCAGGTCCTCGGCGGCCTTGGCGACGGTGAGCAAGGTGTCGTAGTCGGCCCCCTGCTGGGGCTCGGTGAAGATGCGAAGATCCATGCCTCCATCCTGCCCCTCCGGCTCCCGGTCCTCCCGACCGGCCCGGCCGGGCCCCCCGATATCTCCACCTCTCCCCCGGGCTCCTCAGGGCCCCGCAGCCGACGGCGCGGGGCCGCGTATGCCGCCGTAGGGGCCGTCGCGCTCCCTCTCCCGATCCGCCAGCCGTCTCAGCATCCCGTGCACACGGTCCAGTGATTCGTCGGCCGCGTCCATGGCCTCGATGCACTGCCAGTACAGACCGTCCTCCCCCGTGTCGCAGGCCACCCCGACCAGCGCGATGCCGGCCTCGCCCAGCAGCAGCGCGAGCCCCGCCAGGGCCGGCCGCACATCGGCGATCCCGGACAACTGGGCCGCCCTGGCACCGCCGGAGAGCACCGACGGATGGTCCAGCGCCGAGCATCCGGCGCCGATCTCCCCCAGCGCCCGCGCCTCGCTCCGTAATTCCACCGGGCCGTACAGCGCCAGCCGGCTGCCGATCGCCCGGGCGAGGGCCTGTGCCTGCCAGGCCTCCGCCATGACGTCCAGCGCGCCCCGGCTGCCCGCCAGAGCCCGCCGACCCGCCTCGATGAGTCGCTCCGCTTCCATATGTCTCCCCCGTCCGTACGAAAACCCGCTCACCTCATTCATTACCCACAGTGAGGTAGACAGCACCGTAAGGCCAGAGGAAATCGGAAATCTGTGGACAGGAAGTCGAATGTGGATATCTCGATCACTCCGAAGAGTGACGATCGCGGGGTTCCGGAGCGCCCGGCACGGGGAATCGCTTCTCGTTCCGCTCCACCTTGGCCGCCAGCGCCGCCGTCGGGTCGATGCCCAACACCTCGCAGAACTGCAGGAGATAGGCGAGCACGTCCGCCACCTCGTCGGCGACCCGGTGGGCCGATTCGGGGTCCTCCATGATCCGCGCCGACTGTTCGGGCGTCAGCCACTGGAAGATCTCCAGCAGTTCGGAGGCCTCGACGCTGAGCGCGGCCGCCAGGTTCTTCGGGGTGTGGTACTGCCCCCAGTCCCGCGCCGCCGCGAACGCGGCCAGCCGCCGCTGGAGTTCTGCCACATCGATGTCCGTCACAGCCACAGGTCTATCACCGGCCACCGACAGCGCCCCCTCGCCCGCCCGCGGAAGCGGCGGCACGTGCGCGGCCGGGGGCGGCGGTCCGAGCCGGCTGCCGCCCCGGCTGCCGCTTCCTACGAGTGGGCGATACCCGCGGGCGTGACCCCCTCGACCTCCATGCCGACCGGCGCGAGCAGGAAGACATTGCGGTCGACGCGGTGCATGCCGCTGCCGAGGCCGAAGACCACACCGCTGCTGAAGTCGAGAATCCGCTTCGCCACGTCCGTTTCCGCCGCCGTCAGGTCGAGCAGGACCGGCACCTGGGCGACCAGGTACTCGGCGACCTCGCGCGCGTCCGCGAAGACCTGCACCCGCAGCACGACGAGGCGGCGCTGTTCGGCGGCGCGCTCGTCCGGGACGGTGCGGTGGTCGATCCGGGACGGCCACTCGTCGCGGCCGCGCAGCGGTACGACCTGGGCGAGCCCCTCCCACTGTTCGTCGGTGGCGTCGTATCTGTCGTACCTGCTCACGCGGCCACCCCGTCGTCGAGCCGGTCGGGTCGCCGCCGGCTGCACTCACTGTTCATCGGGCAATCCTCTCGTCCCTCACCCGTTCGGCGTACCAACGACACGGCGAAGTCGGCCTCTGTGTCACTTCCGGTACTCACCCGTATCGCTTCCGGTTCCCACCGGTGTCGCATCCGGTTCCCATCCGTGCCGCATCCGGATTCCCGCACCTGGCGCTTCCCGTACCCGGGGGACGCCGGTTCAGACCGCGATGACCTGAACCCCGGCGTCGGCGAACCGGTCCCTGGCCTCCGCCGCGATGTTCGAGTCGGTGACCAGGACGTCGACCAGTCCCAGGTCGCAGACCCGGGCGAAGGCCCGCTTGCCGATCTTCGACGAGTCGGCCGCGACCACCACCCGCTGGGCCCGTTCCGCGAGCAGCCGGTTGACGCTGGCCTCGCCCTCGTGGTGGACGTACGCGCCGCGTTCGATGTCGATGGCGTTCACCCCGAGGACGGCGACGTCCAGGGTGATCTCGTTCATCACGCCGACGGCGAGCGGGCCCGTCAGTTCGTACGACTGGGGCCTCGCGACCCCGCCCGTCACGACCATCTTGATCTGCGGCCGGATCGCCAGCTCGCTCGCGATGTTGAGGGCGTTGGTCACCACGGTCAGCGTCGGCTGTCCGCCCGCCACCGTCGCCTCGCCCACGATGTCCTGGCGGACCGCCAGCGCCCTGGCCACCTCGGTCACGGTCGTCCCGCCGGTCAGGCCGACCACCTCGCCGACGGCGACGAGGCCGGAGACCGCGCGGCCGATGGCCTGCTTCTCCGGGGCGTGACGGCCCGTCTTGTAACGGAGCGCCAGTTCGTAGGAGACCCCATGCGCGACCGCGCCGCCCCTGGTCCGGGTGAGCAGATGCTGTTCGGCCAGCTGGTCCAGATCACGGCGGATGGTGGCGGCCGAGACGTCGAGCGCCGCCGCCGCCTCCTCGACGTCCACCCTGCCGTGCTTGCCGACCAGTTCCAGCAGCGCGTCCCACCGGGCGTCCCTGGACAAGAGCGTCTCCTCACCGTCCGGCGCGGGCACCGCGTTTCGCGGGAACGCGGTCGCCGGTGGCCGGACCGCCGCAAGCGTCGCACAGGGTCTCTCGCGGGCCCCTCACCCACCTGCACCTTGCTTGTTTTTGCTCGATAACTGCATGTAACGTGCAGAATTCTACATGCGGGCTTCATCAGCCCCTTTCCCGTGGTCCACCTCGTTCCCGTGGAGTGCAGACGTGTCGTATGCCGAGACCGAGACAGCCAGTCAGCCCGCGTGCTGGCGGCGCGCCGCCGCCTGGCCGACGGCCCCGAGGCCGCAGCCCTGCCCGTCGCGGGCGAGCGGATCGCGGTCGTCGGCTGCGGTACCTCCTTCTACATGGCGCAGGCCTACGCCGGGCTCCGCGAGGGCTCGGGCCAGGGCGAGTCGGACGCCTTCGCCGCCTCCGAGTTCCCCTTCGGACGCGGCTACGACCGGGTCGTCGCCCTGACCCGGTCGGGGACCACGACCGAGGTGCTGGCGCTGCTGAACCGGCTGCGCGGGACCTGCCGCACGGTGGCCGTCACGGCGGCCCCGGAGACTCCGGTCAGGGCGGCGGCCGACGATCTCGTCGTCCTGGACTTCGCCGACGAACGGTCCGTCGTGCAGACGCGTTTCGCCACGACCGCCCTCACCCTGCTGCGGGCGCACCTCGGCCTGCACTCCGATTCCGTGGTCGCGGACGCGGAGACCGCGCTCGCCGAGCCGCTGCCCGAAGAGCTGCTGCGGAGCACCCAGTTCACCTTCCTCGGGCGGGGGTGGACGGTCGGTCTGGCCCATGAGGCGGCGCTGAAGATGAAGGAGGCGTCACTCTCCTGGACCGAGTCCTACCCCGCGATGGAGTACCGCCACGGGCCCATCAGCATCTCCACCGCCGGAACCGCGACCTGGATGTTCGGCGAGGCCCCCGAGGGGCTGCCGGAGCAGGTGCGCGCGACGGGCGCCCGGTGGGTGGACGACGCCCTCGACCCGCTCGCCGACCTCGTACGCGTACAGCGTCTCGCCCTCGCCCGCGCGGCCGCGCGGGGGCTCGACCCGGATCTGCCGCGCCATCTGAGCCGTTCGGTGGTGCTCGACGGGGCCTGAGGGACCATGGACACATGCACCTGACCCTGTCAGCGGCCCGGGAGCTGTCGGCCGGCCCGGAGCCTCAGGGGGGTATCGCCGGCTGGGCCGCCGGTCTCGTCGAGGCGTTCGGCGGGCCCGGCGCGGGTGCGGCCATCGCGCTGGAGAACGTGTTTCCACCGCTGCCCAGCGAGATCATCCTGCCGCTGACCGGGTTCGCCGCCTCGCAGGGCGTGCTCAGCATCGCATCGGCCCTGTTCTGGACGACGCTCGGCTCGGTCGTCGGGGCGGTGGTCCTGTACGGGGTCGGGGCCGTGTTCGGGCGGCAGCGGATGCACGCCTGGTGGGCGAAGCTGCCGCTGGTCAAGTCGTCCGACCTGCTGCGGACGGAGGCGTGGTTCGCCCGGCACGGCACCAAGGCGGTCCTGCTGGGCCGGATGGTGCCGGTGTTCCGGAGCCTGATCTCGGTGCCCGCGGGCGTGGAGCGCATGCCGCTGCCGGTGTTCGTGGCGCTGACGGCGACGGGGAGCCTGGTGTGGAACACCGTGCTGGTGATGGCCGGATACTGGCTCGGCGACCAGTGGGACGTGGTCGGGGCGTACGTCGGTGTCGTGTCCAAGGTCGTGCTGGCGCTGGCCGTCGTCGCCCTGATCGGTTACGTCGCGCTGCGCGTCCGGGGCCACAGGCGTGAACGCCCCTGACGGCAGGGCTCGGCACGGCACGGCCGCAGGCGCTGCCCTGGCAATCCTGGTCGCCCTGGTCGCCCTGGCCGCCCTGGTCGCCCTGGTCGCCCGGTCGACGAGACACCCCCGGGAGGGTGTCTCGCGCACGACCGCTCAGGACCCGACGTAGGCCTCACTCCTCGAAATAGGCGTCCAGGACCTTGTCCAGCTCGGCCGGCCAGCCCTTGAGCTCGCTGCGGCTCGCCGCCTCGACCTCGGCGTTGAACCAGCGGCGGGTCGAGAGGTGGACGGTCACCGTGAACCTGCGGCCGAAGCGGGCCGGGGTGGTCTCCACGGCGCCGATCTCGTCCCAGCCGAACTCGGCCTCCTGGTCGTCCAGCCGGAACCGGACGCCTTCCCGGGCCACCCGGATCGAGCCGCGCCGGTCGCTGACCTCGAATACGGGGCCCTCCTCGGCCGCGTCACCCTCGGCCCCGTCCTCCGCTTCGGCACCGTCCGCGGCCGCTTCCGCTTCCGTGTCCGCATCGGCCCCGGCTTCCGCGGCCGCCGCCCTGGACTCGTCGTCGCGGTCCGACTCCGACTGCGACGCCGATTCCGACACCGCCTCCGGAACGGCATCCTCCGGACCGTCCTCCGATTCCGCTTCGGGCTTCCGGGTCGCGACGGGCGCCGCCAGTCCGGGCAGGGGGATGAACGCCGGGTCGGTGCCTGCGGCGAACTCGGGCTTCTTGTTCGAATCTATGCTCTGCTCCACGGCGGGCAGTATGGTCGACGAACCTGTACGTGACCAGTCGTCACCGCCGCGGCGCGGCCCCCGGCCCCCGCCTCCCGGGCGAACTCCCTTCCACGGAACGCCCGAAGCCCTGTCCAGCGACGCAAAACTAAGGGTAGGCTCACCTAACCAAGACAGCCTGTCCGAATGGGGCTGTGCCGAGGTCTGCCCTGAGGAGGCGCGCGCGGATGGAACAGGACGACGACCCGCAGCAGAGATCACCGCACGGCCCGGAACCCGACGCGAAAGCCCGGGCACGGGCCGCGCGGGCCGCTCTCGCCGCCATGCTCGCCCCGGTCCGGGCCCGTACCCGCCTCGCCATGGCGCTCCAGATCATCGGCGCGGCCGCCACGATCGTTCCGTACATCGCCATCGCCGAGCTGGCCAAGGTCCTCCTCGCGCCCGGCCCCACCGATGCGGGCGAGGTGCGCGGGGCCGTGCTGATCGCGGTGTTCGGGCTCTCCGTGCGGGCGCTCTTCGGCGGGGTGGCCCTCGCGGTCACCCACTTCGCGGACGTCGCGCTCCAGGCCTCGCTGCGCCGCCGCATCGTGGCCCGTCTCGGGCGCGCCCCGCTCGGCTGGTTCACCGCCAACTCCTCGGCCACCGTGCGCAAGGCGGCCCAGAACGACGTCCACGATCTGCACTACCTGGTCGCCCACAGCGCGGTGGAGACCACGGCCGCGGTGACCGTGCCGGTCGCGGGGCTCGGCTATCTGTTCTGGTTGGACTGGCGGCTCGCCCTGCTGGCGCTGGCCACGCTGCCGCTCTACGCCGGTGCGTACGCGTACATGATGAAGGACTTCGGACCGCAGATGGACCGGCTCAACGCCGCGACCGCCGCGATCAACAAGGCCATCGTCGAGTTCGTCACGGGCATCGGCGTGGTGAAGACCTTCGGCCGGGCGGGCGAGGCGCACGCGGGCTACCGGGAGGCCGCGACCCGGTTCGGCGACCACTACAGCGGCTGGGTGCGCCCGATGCTGAAGCTGGAGGCGTTCTCGTCGATGGCCGTGTCGGCGCCCGTGGTGCTGCTGGTGAATCTGGCCGGCGGCATCTGGTTCGTGCACGCGGGCTGGGTCTCGCCCGTCGACGTCCTCACCGCGTCCATGGTGGCGATGGTCATCCCGAGTGTGCTCGTCACCCTCGGCTTCGGCGCCCAGGCCCGGCGTGAGGCCTCCGCCGCCGCCGAGCGGATCGCCGCCGTCCTGGACACGCCGGTGCTGCCGGAGGCCGTCCACCCGAAGGTTCCGGACGGCCATGAGGTCGAGCTGCACGAGGTCACGTTCAGCTACGACGGGAGCGTGGACGTCCTCGACGGCGTCGGCCTGCGGCTGGCGCCCGGGACGGTCACCGCGCTGGTGGGGCCCTCGGGGTCCGGCAAGTCGACACTGGCCTCGCTGGTGCCGCGCTTCCACGACGTCACCGGCGGGCGGATCACGATCGGCGGCGTCGATGTGCGCGAGATCGCGACCGAGGAGCTCTACCGGCACATCGGCTTCGTCCTCCAGGACGTCCAGCTGCTGCGCACCAGCGTCCGCGACAACATCCGCCTCGCCCGGCCCGGCGCGAGTGAGGAGGAGGTGCGCGAGGCCGCCCGCGCCGCACAGATCGACCGGCGGATCGAGGCGCTGCCGCGCGGTTACGACTCCGTCGTGGGCGAGGACGCCGTGCTGTCCGGCGGCGAGGCGCAGCGGGTCTCCATCGCGCGCGCCCTGCTGGCCGACGCCCCGGTCCTCGTCCTGGACGAGGCGACGGCGTTCGCCGACCCCGAGTCGGAGGCCGCCATCCAGGACGCCATCGCCCTGCTGGTCCGGGGCCGTACGGTCCTGGTCATCGCACACCGGCTCCCGACGATCGTCGAGGCCGACCAGATCGCCGTCCTGCGCGAAGGGCGGATCGTCGAGCGCGGCCGGCACCCCGAACTCCTCGCGGCGGACGGCTTCTACGCCCGGATGTGGGCCACGCACGAAAGGGCAGTCGTATGATCCGCGATCTCTCCGCCGTCCTCGGCAGCGCGCACCGCGCGGTCCTCTTCCGCTATCTCGCCGCCCTGTGCGGTTACGGGGTCGCCCAGGGCCTCGCCGTCTCCCTGCTCGTCCCCGTGCTCGGCGATCTGCTCGGCGGCGACACCGGCGGCGCGGCCCGCTGGACCGGGTGGCTGGCGGTGGCGGTGCTGCTCACGCTCGGGGCGCACTATGTGCAGGCCATGCTCGGGTTCCGGGTGGCGCTGGTCATCCTGACCACGCTGCACCACCGGCTGGGCGACCATGTGGCGGCGCTGCCGCTGGGCTGGTTCGACGGGACGACGGTGGGCCGGCTGACCCGGATGGGCACCAAGTCGGTGCTGTCGATCGCGGGGAGCTGCGCGCATCTGCTGCAGCCGCTGGTGACCGGGGTGCTGACCCCGGTGACGGTGGTCGTCGTGATGCTGTTCCTCGACTGGCGGCTCGGGCTGGCCGCGCTGGTCTGCTCGCCGCTGATCCTGTTCGCCGCGCGGCTCTCCGTACGGCTGCTGAGCCGGATGGACGAGATCGACGACGCGGCCGGGGTGGAGGCTTCCGGCCGGGTCCTGGAGTTCGCCCGCAACCAGCCGGTGCTGCGCGCCTTCGGCCGGACCACGGACGGTTACGCGCCGCTGGAGGCCGCGTTGGAGGAGCAGCGGTCCGCCGCCCGCAGGCAGGTGTGGATGTCGGTGCCGGGCATGCTGCTCGGCGGGTTCGCGGTGCAGCTGTGCTTCTCGGCGCTGATCGGGGTCGGGGCGTCGCTGGCGCTGGACGGGGCGGTGGATCCGGTCGAACTCGTGGCGCTGCTGGCCCTGGTGGCGCGTTTCGCCGGACCGCTGGCGGAGGTCGGTGACTTCGCGGCGGTGGTGCGGATGGCGCGCAACGACATGGGCCGGGTGCGGGCGGTGCTGGACGAGCCGCCGCTGCCGGAGCCGGAGCGCTCGACGCCGGTGACGACGCCGGGCGCGGTGGAGGTGGACGGGGTCCGCTTCGGCTATCCCGGGCGGTCGGCTAAGCCGGCGGAGGCCGGTGAAGTGGTGGCGGAGGCCGGTGAAGTGGTGCTGGAGGACGTCTCGTTCACGGTCGCGCCGCGTACGGTGACCGCGCTGGTGGGGGCGTCCGGTTCCGGGAAGACCACGCTGACGCGGCTCATCGCCCGGTTCTTCGACGTGGACGCGGGAACGGTCCGGGTCGGCGGGGTGGACGTACGCGACCAGACGACGTCCGCGCTGATGGAGCAGCTCTCGCTGGTCTTCCAGGATGTGTATCTCTTCGACGACACCCTCATCGGCAACATCCGGGTCGGCCGGCCGGACGCGCCGGAGGAGGATGTGCTGGAGGCGGCGCGGCTGGCCGGGGTCGACGAGATCGTCGAGCGGCTGCCCGACGGCTGGGAGACCCGGGTCGGGGAGGCGGGCACCTCGCTCTCCGGCGGTGAGCGGCAACGGGTGTCGATCGCGCGGGCGCTGCTGAAGGGCGCCCCGATCGTGCTGCTCGACGAGGCGACCGCCGCGCTGGACCCGGAGAACGAGGCGTACGTCCAGCGGTCGATGGAGGCGTTGCGGGAGACGAGCACCCTGCTGGTGATCGCCCACCGGCTGTCCACCGTGACCGGCGCCGATCAGATCGTGGTCCTCGACGAGGGGCGGGTCGCGGAGGTCGGGACGCATCAGGAGCTGATGGCCCGCGACGGCCGCTACGCCCGCTTCTGGAACGAGCGCCACCGGGCGCTGGGCTGGCGGATCGCGGCGGACGCCTCATGAAACGGGCTGCCGCCGCCGGGCCGGGCCGCCGCCCCGGCCGGCCCCCGTCGCTCACCCGGAACGCCATCGCGGAGGCGGCGCTCGCCGAGGGGATCGCCGCGTTCAGCATGCCGGGCGTCGCGGCCCGGCTGGGCGTCGGCCACTCCACGCTCTATCGCTATGTCGACAACCGGGACGAGTTGGTGCGCGCCGCGATCGATCTGGTCGCGGAGCGCACCCTCTGGCCCTCGGCCGAGCTGCCCTGGCGCGCGCTGCTGTGCGGGTTCGCGGACGCGCTGTGGGGGGCCTGTGAGGCGTTCCCGGGGCTGGACGAGGTGATCCTGACGACGCCGGTCGCGCCGCGTGCCATGGTGGACCGGCTGAGCGGGTACGGCGGGGCGCTCGTCGGGGCGGGGCTCGGCAACCGGGACGCGGCGGTGGCCGTGGACTTCGTGGCGGACCTGGTGTTCTCCTCGTCGGTCGCGATGCGCGGCCTGGACCGTGCGGTGCCGGACGCGGCGGGCGGCTCGCTCACCGCCCGGGAGCGGTATCAGCGTGCCTGGGCCCGGGAGTCGGCGGGCCCGCACCCCTTCGAGGCGCAGTTCGCCGCCGAGGAGACCTGGCACGGGCGCGGCTGGTTCGACGACAAGCTCGCCATCTTCCTGGACGGCCTAGCCACCAGGGTCACCGACCGGCCCCACCTGGAGGAGAACGCGTGAAGCGCACGGCTCTGACGTACGACGGTGTCACTCGCGGTGTCGCGGAGTACGGCGATCCGCTCGGCCGGCCCGTGGTGCTGCACCACGGGCTGCTCGGGGACGCCGGGCTGCCGGATCTCTGGGACGCCTCGGCCCGGGAGGCGGGCGTCCGGCTGATCGCGCTGGACCGCCCCGGCCACGGGCTGTCCGACCCGGCCCCGATGTCCGCCGTCGCCGACTGGACGCCCCTGGTGCTGCCGGTGCTCGCGGAGCTGGAGGTGGACACGTTCGACGTCCTGGCCGTCTCGGCGGGCGCGCCGTACGCGTACGCCCTGGCGGCGGCACTTCCGGAGCGGGTGCGGCGGGTCTGGGTCCTGAGCGGACTGCCGTACGTCGCCGACGACGCGATCCGGCACCGCTACCCCGAAGGGGCCGAGCCCGTCTGGACGTTCTACCGCGAGGCCCCCGAGGAGGAGGTGGTCGCCCGGTTCGCCGGGGCGGCGGAGCGGATGGCGGAGGTGTTCGCGTCCTCCCCCGCGACCCTCGCCGCGCTGACGGGCCTGGCCGGGCACGGCTGGCGGGGGCCGGCCCGGGAGGTGCGGTTGCAGACCCGCCCGTGGGGGTTCGATCCGGCCGGGGTGGCGCAGCCCGTACGGCTGTGGCACGCACGGGCCGACGAGGAGGTGCCGTTCGCCGCGGCGGAGGCGACCGCCGCGCTGTTCTCCTCGGCCCGGCTGACGGAGCAGCGCGCGCCGGACCACATCCCGAGCGAGGAGACCCTGCGCGAGCTGTTCGCGGAGCTGCGGGCGGCCGGGTCCTGACCGGTCCTCAGCTGCTCAGAGCACGCCCTTGCGCCACTCCCGTACCAGCAGATAGCCGAGGTAGGCGCCGCCGATGGCCATGGTGTAGATCCCGACCGGCAGATCGTCGAAGAGCGCCAGCTGCTGGGAGCAGAGGTCCGCGAGCACCAGCAGCAGACCGCCGGTGAGGGCGGAGAGCAGCAGATGCGGGCCGGAGGAGCGGGTGAGGCGTTTGGCGATCTGGGGCGCGGTCAGGGCGATGAAGGCGATGGGGCCCGAGACGCTGACCGCGGCGGCCGAGAGGGCGATGGCCAGCAGCACGGCGAGGGTCTTGGCCTTCTTCGGTTCGGAGCCGAGCCCCTCGGCGATGTCGTCGCCCATCTCGCCGATGTCGAGCCGCCGGGAGATCAGCGCGGCCGGCAGGACGGCGGCGAGCAGGACCAGCCAGACGGTGATGGCGTCGGTCCAGGAGCGGGCCGTCAGGCTGCCGTTGACGTAGGCGGTGAGAACGGAGGCCTTGTCGCGTTCGAGGGCGTAGACGACGTACTGGGTGACGGCAGCGCCCATCGCGGCGACCCCGATCCCGGCGATGACGAGCCGGGCGGGGTTGCGGAAACCGGTACCGGTGGAGACGTACACGAGGGCCATCGCGAGGAGCGCGCCGATGAGCGCGCCGACGGGTACGGGGACGGTGTCGGGGAACATCAGCGCGCAGAACGCGGCGCCCGCGCCGGCTCCGGCGGAGAGCCCGATGACATCGGGGCTGCCGAGCGGGTTGCGGGTGACGGACTGGAACAGCGCGCCGGACAGGCCGAGCGCCGCGCCGACCCCGATGGCGACGGTGAGACGGGGGCCGCGCAGCCGGTTGAAGACGAACCGGTCCTTGCCCTCGGCGTCGCCGAGCAGCGCGGCGGGCAGATCGGCGAGGTCGATGCCGAGGCGCCCCCAGGTCAGCGTCGTGACGGCGGCCGCGAGGAGGAGGACGAGGAGCCCGGCGCCGGCGAACACGGAGGCCCGGCGCATGGGTATCGCCACGGTGCGGCCGATGACCAGATAGCCGCGGGGGGCCTTGCGGACACGGGTGGTCCGGTCGGTGACGGTGCGGTCGGTGACGGTCATGAGGTGCCCCTCATCCTGCGTACGGCGATGAGCAGCGCGGGTGCGCCGATGAAGGCGGTGACGACGCCGACCATGAGTTCGGTGGGGCGCATGACGACCCGGCCCACCACGTCCGCGAAGAGCAGGAGGGTGGGGCCCAGCAGGGCGGAGAAGAGGATCTGGACGCGGAAGTCGACGCCGACCAGGGCCCGTACGACGTGCGGGACGGCGAGGCCGACGAAGGCGATCGGGCCGACGGCGGCTGTCGCGGCGGCGCTGAGCAGGGTGGCGGCGAGCAGTCCGCCGCCCCGGGTGCGCCCGGGGTGCGAGCCGAGGGCGACGGCGGTCGCGTCGCCCAGGGCCAGGGCGTTGAGGCCGGGACCGAGGGCGAGGGCCAGCAGGAAGCCGACGGCGGCGAAGGGCAGGACGGACCAGAACACGTCGAAGTCCCGGCCGCCGAGGGCCCCGACGACCCAGTAGCGGTAGCTGTCGAAGACCTGCGGCTTGCTGAGCGTCACCGCCTGGATGAACGCCATGAGGACGGCGGTGAGCACGGCCCCGGCGAGCACCAGGCGCACCACGCTCGTCCCCGTACCGGCGGAGCCGATGACATGGACGAGGACTCCGGCGACCAGCGCTCCGGGCAGCGCCCACCACATGGTGTCGGTGGCGCCGGAGGCCCCGAGCCAGGCGGTCGCGGCGACGATGCTCGCGGAGGCTCCGGCGTTGATTCCGAGGAGGCCCGGTTCCGCGAGCGGGTTGCGTGAGACGCCCTGCATCAGGGTGCCGGCGACCGCGAGGCAGAGTCCGGCGAGAACACCGAGGACGGTGCGGGGGTAGCGGCTCTCGATGATGACGGTGATGTTCGGGTCGGCGCTGCCGCGCAGGACGTCGAGCACATCGCCGAACGAGGTGGAGCGGCTGCCGAACATGACGCTCGCGCAGAGCGCGATGGCCAGCGCGAGCAGCCCGAGGAGCAGGAGGAACGCCGTCCGAGCGGCGCCGGTACGGGAGGTACCGGCGCCGCTCGGCGGTGCGACCGTGGTGGTTGCCATGGGAGTGGAGTGTGCCTGGTGGCCCTGGTGTTCCGGATACCCGGCCGGGGTTACTTGCCGGCGGTCTTGACGGCCTGGTCGATGATCGGCAGGTAGCGCTCGATCGTCCAGGGCACGGTCAGCGGGTTGATGATCGAGGAGGCGGTGACGAAGGAGTTGTCGTTGCTCGCGACGACGGCGCCCTTCTTGATCGCGGGGATCGCGCCGTACAGCTTCTGGCCCTCGATCTCCTTGCGGTTCTTCTCGTCCGTGTAGAACGTGAAGATCAGGTCGCTGTCCTTGAGCTTCTCGGCGTTCTCCAGGCCGATGAGGGCCGAGTCGGTGCCGGGGGTCTCCTTGAAGCCGTTGACGACCGGGTCGACCTTCAGGCCGAGCGAGGAAACCATCTTGACGCGCTGCTCCTCGGGCTTGAAGACGCCGAGGGTGCCGGGGCCGGAGTTGTAGATGTAGGAGAAGGTGACGTCCTTGTAGTTCGGCCGGGTGGCCGCGGCGTCGGCGAGCTGCTTCTCGATCTTCTTCTTGAGGGCGTCGGTGTCCTTCGTGCGGCCGAGCGCCTTGCCGATGATGTCGATCTGCTGGTCCCAGTCGGTGCTCCACGCCTGGTCCGGGTAGGCGACCGTGGGGGCGATGTCCTTGAGGACGTCGTACTGCTTCTGCGTGATGCCCGACCAGGGGGCCAGGATGACGTCCGGCTCCAGCTCGGTGATCGCCTCGAAGTCGATCTCCTCGCCACCCGTGAACTGCTTGGGCAGCTTGTCGCCGGACTTCTTCACGGCCTCGTTGATCCACGGCAGGTAGCCGGACTTGTCGCTGCCCCACGGGTAGCTCTCGATGCCGACCGGGGTCTGGCCGAGGGCTATCGCGGTCTCGGCGGAGCCCTGGCCGAGGGTGACGATGCGCTCGGGCTTGCCCTTGATCGTCGCGGTGCCGAGCGAGCTCTTGATCGTGACGGTCGCCTCGTCCTTCTTCTTGTCGCCGCCGTCCTCCGAGGAGCAGCCGGCCAGGGCGACGGCGAGGGCGACGGTGGTGGCCGTGGCGGCAAGGGTGTGGCGACGCACGCGGGTGAAGCCGAGCATGGAGGGTCCTCAGGTTGGCCGAGCAGGTGAAGGTTAGGTAAGCCTAAGCCAGCCGCGCCGACGCTCCGACAAGCCCCCCTCTCCCCCCTCCCGGGAAACCGGGGAGCGACATAATCGCGCAACATTCAATCTTGCAGTAGATGATTGACCGGCAGATGAATACTCCGTACCGTCGGGTCCTGTGTCACGCGTCGGCGCTCCGCCACGGGCCGACAGGACGGTCCGCGTACTGGCCCTGCGGGCAAGGCCGTTGCTCACCGTCGGCGCGGCAGGACCACGACGGGCGGAGCCCGGGTTCGGGGCGCTGACGGTTCGTCGGCCGGCCGACCGCGCCTCCGGCCCGGCGGCCGGAGCCGTCGACGGGCCCCTCGTCCGCACGGCGGGGCGCGCTCCACCTGTGCACCGATCGTTATCTGAACGGCTCGAACACGCGACGAGCAATCCGACCCGAACTCACTCCGAACGGACGGAGCACCATGCCCCCGCTCGACCTCACCGCCGACGAAGTGCTGTCCACCACCCGGGCGGTGCGCAAACGCCTCGATCTGAGCCGGCCGGTGGAACGCGAGCTGATCGAGGAGTGCCTCCAGCTCACCGCCCAGGCCCCCACCGGCCGCAACCGGCAGCGCTGGGACTTCGTTCTGGTCACCGACCCCGGGAAGCGGGCCGCACTGGCGGACCTGTACCGGCTGGGGCTCGCCCGGCCCCGCCAGCAGGTCGTCAGGGACGGGGTGGACCGGGGCGATCCGGTGCGCGGGCAGCGGATCGCGGACAGCGCCCAGTACCTCTACGACCATCTGCACGAGGTGCCGGTGCTGCTCGTCCCGTGCATCCGGGTCCAGGGGCGGCACGAGAACGGTTCCCATGTCGGGCAGGCCAACACCTGGGGGTCGATCCTCCCGGCCGTCTGGCAGTTCATGCTGGCCGCCCGCTCCCGGGGGCTCGGGACCGCCTGGACCACCCCGCACCTGCACTACGAGAAGGAGGCCGCCGAGCTGCTCGGCATCCCGTACGAGACGGTGCTCCAGACCGCGCTGATCCCGCTCGCGCACACCATCGGCACGGATTTCCGGCCGGGGCCGCGGGTGGCGGCGGAGCAGATCGCGCACTGGGACGCCTGGTAGACGGCGGGGGCGGTGGTGCCGGTGGTGCCGGTGGGGCTTACGGGCTCGGCCGGTCCGGCCGAGCCCGGCCTGTTCAGGCGCGCTCGGCCGCGGGGGTGTTCCCGCCGGTCCCGGGGGCGTTCCCGCCGGTCCCGGGGGTGGGCTCCGGGGCCGGCGGGATGTTCGCGAGTTCCGCGCCGATCCGGTCCGCGAGCACGTACTCCCCCGCGGCCGTGGGGTGGAGGCCGTCCGCGTACAGCCTTCCGGCGTCCGTCACGGGCGCGATGGCCGACCCGTCCAGCAGGTGGAGAGCGCGGTCGCCCAGCCGTTGCAGCACCCGCACCGCCTCGGCGGTCAGGGACCGGGTGTCCTCCAGCGTCAGCCCGGCGCTGTTGACGGCCCGTTCGCGCTCGGGCGAGGAGAGCGGGGTGAGCACCACGACCGGGGTGTGCGGGTGGCCGTCGCGGATGGTGTCCAGGAACCCGCAGGCGGCCGGGCCCCAGCTCCGGGCGGTGAACGCGCCCCGGATATAGGCGTTGATGCCGAGTTCCAGGGTGATCAGGTCCGCCGGGGCGTCCCGGATCGTCCGGGCCACCAGCGGATCGAGGTACGCCTCCCCCGCGAACCCGAGGTTGCGCAGCCGCCAGCCGCGCCCGGCCGCGACCAGGGCGGGCCAGCTCTCCGAGGGCCCGGCGGCGTACATGCAGTGGGTGAGTGAGCTTCCGTGGACCAGCAGGCGGCGGCCGGTGCGCTCCGCCGCGAGCAGCTGCCGGTGGCCGCGCAGGGTCACCGCCGCGATCCGGGTGATGCTCAGATGCGGGAGCCAGACCTCCACTTCGGCGGGGCCGCCGCCCGCGCCGGGCAGCGGGAAGGCGATGCGGTGGCGTCCGGGGCCGCCGGTCCAGCGGTGGGCCAGGACGCCGTCGACCCGGACGTCCAGCGGCGAGCCGCCGGGGTCGTTCTCCACCTCCAGCTCCAGCTCGGAGGCGTCCGTGCGGACCGCGAAGCGGACTCCGGCGGTGGTACGGGCCAGCCGGGAGAAGTTGGCGGACATCGCGGTGGCGAGCCGGTCCACCGGCATCCGCAGCGGCAGCCCGGCGCGACCGCCGCCGCCCCGTTCCCAGCCGGCGATCCCGTCGAAGGACAACCGCGGGTCACCGGGGGCGAGCCGTTCCGCGGCGGCGCTCTCCGGACCGGCCGCCGCAGGTGAGGGGGAATCCGACATCGTTTACCGCGCTTCCCGTTTCATCTGCCAACAAACAATCTTGCGGGAAAGCATAGTCGCGACTCGTGGAGGTGCGTAGTGGGCGTGGGAGCGGCGCTAGGCTGAGGAAGAGCGAAAACGTTCTGGGACCGGACAATCTCGCGTCACCGGATGGCCCGCCGTCCTGGACCGCAGGAGGAGCAGTCATGACCGCCGCGCAGCCTTCCCGCCCCACTTCGCCGAGCCGGGACCCGGAGGGCGGCGAACGCGAGCGGTACTTCTCCCGGCTGGCGCAGGAGCGCCCCGACATCGCGCTGTGCCGGGCGACGACCCTGGTGGCCCGCACGATCGACGAGGAGTTGTCCGGGCACCGTCTGACGGTGGCCCAGCATCTGGTGCTGAAGATGCTGAACGACGTGGGCCCCTGTTCCCAGCAGGAGTTGAGCGAGCAGCTGCGCATCGACCGCAGCGTGATGGTCGGCTGCATCGACGGGCTGGAGGACTCCGGCCTCGTACGGCGTGAGCGTCACCCCCGGGACCGCCGGGCCTATGCGGTGACCCTCACCCCGGAGGCGGGGCCGGCGCTGGCGGAGGCGGAGGGCGGGGTGCCGCGGCTGCTGGACCGGGCCTTTGGCTCGCTGACGGCCGCCGAGCGGCGGACCCTGACCCGGCTGGTGGGCAAGATCCTCGAGGTGGGCTGACGCCCCGACCGGAGGGGCGCGGCTGTCCGCTCAGTGTCCGTGACCGGCGGATTCGCCGTGCTCCGGTGCGGACTTCTCGGGCGCCGCTCCCCCGGCGTGCACGGTGAAGGCGGCCGTACGGACCTTCCCCTCGTGCCGGAAGTCGAGGAAGAGGCGGTAGGCCCCCTTGCTCGGAGCCGTCGCGGTGAAGGAGACCTCCGGCCCGGGCTCCGTCCGGCCGTCGCCCGGTTCACCGTTCGGGTGGACGTGGAGATAGGCCAGGTCTCCGGCGCGCAGGGCGACGAGGTGGCCGTACGCGCCGAGGTAGGGCTGAAGGTCGGTGACCGGCCTGCCGTCCTTCTCGACCTCCAGCTTCAGCTCGCTGCCCGACCCGGGGCGCAGCGCCCCGTCGAGCGTCACCTCGTACCCGTCGACGGTCACGGTCCGCTGTTCGCGCGGCAGCGGCTCGGGGCGCGCGTCGCCCGATACGGCGAGGTCCGCGCCCAGGGTGACGCCCTCGGCGTTCTTCACGTCCGGGGTGAAGTCGGCGAAGACCCGATAGCCGCCGGCCTCGGGCAGCTCGACGGGGGCGGACCAGGTGCCGTCGGCGGCCCGCACGGGGTGCAGGTGCCGGTAGGTGGTGAGGTCGCTCGACGCCACGATCAGGTGCAGTTCCTTGCCGTGCTCGCGGCTGAACGCGGTCACGTTGCGGGAGGTGTCCTCGTCGACGACCGCGAAGCGCAGCTCGGCCGGCTTGCCCGCCTCGACGCGCTCGGTGCTGAGGTCGAGGGTGAATCCTCCGTCGGAGACCTGGAGACCGCCGGGCAGCTCCGAGCTCTCCCGCGCACTCCTCTCCGCGCTCTCCTCAGCGCTCTCCTTGGCCGCCGGGTGGTCCTTCGCACCGTGGCCGTCCTTCTGGGCGGTCTCCTTCGGGGCGACGGCGGGATCCAGGGCGTCGCCCACCGCGTACGCCGACCCGAAGGCCGCCGCGAGCCCCACGGCGAAGGCCGAGATCTTGAGACCGGTGTGCATGACCCACTCCCTCGTCAAGGCCGCCGGGTCGCGACCACTCACTTCGAAGGATACCCCCCAGGGGTATGAAGTCAACCGACGCCGATCTTGCGGGGAGGGGATCGGAGCCAGGAGAATCGCCACCATCGGGCAGGCCGGAGCGGGGGAAGCGGGATTCCATGGGGACGTTGGTCGCGTTACTGGCAGTGCTGGGCGGAGTGGCCGCATGCTGTGCGGTGGTTCTGGTGCGGCGCGGCCGCCGCGGTCCCACCGAGAACGCGGACGGGTTGCTGATCGAGCAGGAGGCCCGGCTGCGGGCGCAGCAGTTGCGGAGCAACGGGCGGGACTACCGGGCCCATCCGCACGGAAATCCGGGGTCCACCTCAGGACCGGGCCGCCGCTGACCTTCGCCGCCCCAGGACCGCTACCGGCCCGGGGCGCGCGTCGTCACCGGCCCTCGCCGCTCACCTCACTCAACTCGCCCGGCTCGCCCGGCTCGCCCGGCTCGCTCATCGCCGCCAGGGTGCGGAGCAGGGTGTCCGTCTGCTCGTCCATCGGGAAGAACGACTCCACCGCGAGTTCCGAGAGGGTCACGTCGGCGGGGGCTCCGAAGGTGGCGATCGTGCTGAAGAACGCCATGTCGCCGAGCGGCGTACGGATGCGCAGCGGGACGACGATGCCCGTCGGGTCCACCGGGCCGGGGTCGGTGTCGAGGTCCGGCGGGGCCGGGTAGGCGGACACCTCCTCGTACAGCTCCCGCAGGTCGCCGTGGCCGGTGGTGTCGGCCTGGTGCCGCAGCCGGCCGAGGGCGTGGGCGCGGACCTGGGCGAAGTTCAGACACTGCGGGGCGAGCCCCTCCGGGTGGAGGATCAGCCGCATCACATTGCCGCCCGACTCCGTCAGGTGCGGCGGCACGGTGGCGAGCAGGAGGGACATCGCGTCGTTGTGGTCGACGATGTTCCAGATCCGGTCGATCGCGGCGGCCGGATACGGTTCGTGGCCGGCCAGCATCGCCCTGACCGCGGAGCGGACCATCACCATCCGCTCGCTGTCGAGCGGCGACTCCCGGTAGGCGGGGGCGTAACCGGCCGCCAGCAGCAGGCCGTTGCGGTCGCGCAGCGGGACTTCGAGGTGCTCGGCCAGCCGGAGGACCATCTCCCGGCTCGGCCGGGCGCGGCCCGTCTCCACACAGGAGAGGTGCCGGGTCGAGGAATCCGCCATCAGAGCCAGTTCGAGCTGGCTGAGCTTGCGACGCCGCCGCCACTCGCGGAGCAACAGGCCTACGCGGGGCGGCTCTTCGGTCTCCATGACCTCACCGTATCCGGGGTCCGCGGCCACCCGTCCATGACCTCGGAGGTCATGGAGCCCGGGACCTGCGGCGTGGCACGGTGTCATCGCCCCACCCGCTCGAGGAGGTCCGAGATGACGTACACCCTTTCCCCGTCCGCGGCGACGGCACCCGCACGGGATGCCGCCCGGTTTCTCCGTCTGGTGCTGCGCGTCGACGGCGTGAGCACCGCCGTGATGGGCGTCGTGCTGATCGCGGCCGCCGCGCCGCTCGGCTCCGCGACCGGGATGCCGGTGGCCTTCGCCGTGGCGTTCGGCATCTTCCAGATCGGCGGGGCGGCCTGCCTCGCCCTGATCGCGGGCTATCCGGTGATCCCGCCCGCCCTGGCCAGGACCGTCGTCGCGGTGAACGGCGTATGCGCGGTCGGGTGTGTGGTGATCGCCTTCGCCGACTTCGTGCCGCTGAACGGATTCGGGACGGTGTTCCTGCTGATCGGCGCGCTGATCGTGACGGTCTACACCGCACTCCAGTACACGGGACTGCGACGGATGACCGCCGCGACGGTCTGACCCGGCGGCCACCGCCGGGGGCTCCGGCGACGGCCACCGGCCGCGCCGGGGCTCAGTCCCCCGCCAGCTCGTCCGGCGTGGACCGGGCCAGGTCGGCGAGGGTCGCGAGGGCCCGGGAGAGGACCTCCCGGGTGGGCGAGGCCAGGCCGAGGCGGATCGCGTGCGGGCCCCGGTGGCGGCCGGCGGAGAACGCGGCGGCCGGGGTCACCGCGATGCCGTGCCGCGCGGCGGCGGCGACGAAGGTGTCGGCGCGCCAGGGGGCGGGCAGCTCCCACCAGCGGTAGCAGGAGACCGGGTCGCTGCGGGTACGGATGTCGCCGAGGTGGCGGTGGGCGATCTCCTGCCGCGCCCGGACTTCGCGCTGTTTGGCCCGTACGAGCGTGTCGACGGTGCCGTCCGCCTGCCAGCGCACCATCGCCTCCAGGGGGAAGCGCATCGGCGTCCACCCTCCGGAGCGCAGCGCCCCCGCGACCCGGCCCGCCGACGCGGCGGGGGCCACGGTGAAGCCGAGGGACAGACCCGGCGACAGGCGTTTGGAGAGGCTGTCGACGAGGACGGTGTGCTCGGGGGCCCGTGCGGCGAGGGGCGGCAGGTCGTCCCGGAGGAAGGCCCAGACGGCGTCCTCGATCGCATGGATCCCCGAGGTCAGCAGCACATCGGCCAGCCGGTCGAGCCGCCGTCCGGGCATGGTGATCGACAGCGGGTTGTGCAGGACCGGCTGGACGTAGACGGCATGCAGCGGATCCGCGCGGTGTGCTTCCTCCACCGCTTCCGGGATCAGCCCGTCCTCGTCCATCGCGAGGGGCACGAGGGTGACGCCGAGCCGGGCGGCGATGGCCTTCAGCACCGGATAGGTGAACTCCTCGACGCCCAGCCGGGCGCCGGGCCGGGTCAGTGCGGCGACGGCGGCGGAGATGGCCTGGCGGCCGTTCCCGGCGAACAGGATCCGGTCCGGATCGGGCCGCCCGCCGCCCCGTGCGAGGACCTCGGCGGCGGCATCGCGGGCGGCGGCCGTGCCGTCCGGCCCGACCGGGCGGAGCACCGACTCCAGATGGTCGGAGCGCACCAGCTTCTCCAGGCCGGCGGCGAGCAGCCCGGCCTGTTCGGGCACGACGGGGTGGTTGAGCTCCAGGTCGACCCGGCTGTCGGCGGGCTCGGACAGGGCGGGCGCGGGGGCGGGCGCACCGGGCGCGTCCGTGACGAAGGTGCCGCGCCCGACCTGGCCGACGGTGAGACCGCGGCGGGCGAGCTCCTGGTAGACGCGGACGGCGGTGGAGTTGGCGATGGCGTACCGCCGGGCGAACTCCCGCTGCGGAGGCAGGCGTTCCCCGGCCTTGAGCCGGCCGGCCGCGATCTCCGCCGCCACGAGGTCGGCGACGGACCGGAAGTCCTTCACGGGCTCCCCTCCCCTGGTGCGTGGAACGGCATCGAAGCACAGCATTGCACCGAGTGCAATGTCCCCTATTGAACCGACCAGAAAGGCGAACCTAGACTCAGATTGCACCGAGCAGTGCGGTCGGCGCACAGAGCGCCGGGCTGTCCGGCTCCGGGTGAACAGAGCGGCGGGCACGCATGGTTGAGCTGAGCGGGGTGCTGGGGGTCGCGCTCGTAGCACTGGGCATGGTGCTCACTCCGGGCCCGAACATGATCTATCTCGTCTCCCGGAGCATCACCCAGGGACGCCGTGCGGGAGTGGTGTCCCTCGGCGGGGTGGCCGTGGGCTTCCTGGTCTATCTGCTGGCCACGAACCTCGGTCTGTCGGTGGTCTTCCTCGCGGTGCCCGAGCTGTACGTGGCCGTGAAGCTGGCAGGCGCCGGCTATCTGGCCTACTTGGCCTGGTCCGCCCTGCGGCCCGGCGGTATCTCCGTCTTCGCGCCCAAGGACCTGCCGCACGACTCCTCGCGCAAGCTGTTCACGATGGGCCTGATGACGAATCTGCTCAACCCCAAGATCGCCATCATGTATCTCTCCCTCATCCCGCAGTTCATCAGCCTGGAGGCGGGAAACGTCCTTCTCCAGGGCTTCCTGCTGGGCTCCGTCCAGATCGCGGTGGCTCTCACCGTCAACCTGTGCATCGTCCTGGCGGCCGGAGCCATCGCCGTCTTTCTCGCCCGCCGCCCCTCCTGGCTGCGCGCCCAGCGCTATCTGATGGGCACCGCCCTGGGTCTGCTGGCCGTCTCGGTGGCCATGGACTCCTCGGCTCCGGCGACCTCGGGCTGAACGGCCGTCCGGGGTCGGAGCATGACCAGGGTCAGAGCATGATGAGCAGGCGCGTATCGGCCTTGAGCTTCCTGTTCACCGAGCGGCTCTGCACATAGACCTCCAGCTTGGGGTTGTTGCCTGCCTTCACCGAGACGGTCCCGCGGACACCGGCGCCGAACAGGAGGTTGCGCGCGGCCTCGCCCGTGTAGGCGCGGTCGGTGTCCTTCTCGACGACGATGACCTCCTTGTCGGGCTGCACCTGGACCCGCGCACCCAACTGGTAGTAGCAGGACCCGCGTTCGTAACTGACGCCAGGGTGCGAGTCGACGAAGGCGCGGATCTCCATCTCCTTGTCGACCTTCAGCAGGCGGTACTTGTCGGCGGCGACCGGTTCGAGAGTGGCCCGCACATCGTCGACGGATATGTCCTGGCCGACGGCGAACAGATTCTTCGTGCCGCGCACGCCCTGCTCGCGGCCCCTCAGGAAGCTGGTGGCGGCGGCGCGCACGGTGCCGATCGCGTCCTCGACGCCCTTCTGGGAGTCCGCGTCCCAGATGGCGATGTTGCCGGCCGGGAAGCCGTAGTTCTGGGCGGTGCGCTTCGCCAGGGAGTTGGGGACGAGGATCGCGGAGGTCCAGTGCCCCGGGAGTCCGTTCATCTTCGCGGTGATCCGGTCGAGCCAGGGGCCGAGGATCCTCATGTCGCCGTCGTGCCGCCGGTCGCCGCCGGAGGCGTTCTCCTCGCCGTCCGTCACGACGATCTGGAGGAAGCTGTGCTCGCCGTACTCCTCCCAGATGTGCCCCAGGTCGTCCAGGGACTTCAGCGAGGCCTCGATCAGGGCGGTGGCGCCGTTGTTGACCTTGTACAGCCCGCGCATGGACGGAAGATGCTTCACGTCCATGTCCCAGACCAGGTTCTCCACCCGGTGGTCGAAGGAGTAGAGGCTGATCCGGGTCTCGTGGCCGAGGCTGTCCGACTCGGCCTTCAGACCCGCCACGAACTCGTCCACGACGCGGATCAGCTGCCCCTGGTGCTGGTACATCGAACCGGAGGCGTCCACGACCAGAGCGACGTGATTCACCTTGTGCTGGATCCTGTTGGCGGACATGGCTGTGGCCCCTTCTCCGGTGTTCCCCGACTCCCCCGGCGCGTTCCCCGAGCGATGTCTTCGACTGTAGGGGGAGGCACTGACAGTGGGCCGGGGCCGGACGCGCGTGGCGCCCGGCCCCGGCCGGAGGGTGCGGCGGGCGGATCAGTGGGCGGTGGTCAGGGTGGCCCCGCCGAAGGTGCTCGCGGCGTGCAGGCTGATGTAGTTGACGCCCGCGGGCGGGTGGGTGACGGTCAGGGTGTGGGCGTTGCCGGGGCCGGTGTCGCGGCTGGTGTGCGCGGAGGTGGTGGCCCAGCCGGTACCGCTGTAGTAGAGGTCGGCGTCGCCGGTGCCGCCGCTGACGGTGATCTTCAGCTGTGCGGTGCTGGCCGGTATGTACAGGTAGTGGTAGGCGTAGTTCCCGGTGGTGGCGGAGAGGTCGCTGCGGCGGCAGTTCTCGCCCAGCACGCGGGTGTCGGGGTCGGTGCACTCGGAGACGGGGGTGGTGGAGCCGTCGCCGCAGTCACCGGCCGCGCAGCCCGCCAGCCAGGTGCGGAAGTCGCTGTCGTAGCGGGTGCCGACGGTGCTGGTGAGGTAGGTCCGGGCGGCGGCCCACTCTCCGGTGCGGTAGTGGCCGAGCACCGTGTCCATGTCGGCGGGGTGCTGCTCCAGCATGTAGCGCACGGCGAGGTAGCCCCAGCGGTACACCCGGGTGGTGTCGTGGCTGTAGTCGGTGCCGAACAGGGTGCTCAGGGCGTAGGTGCCCTTGCCCGCCTCGGTCATCGCCGCGGTGTAGGGCTCGCCCCGGTAGTGGTAGGAGATGTACTCCGCGAAGCCCTCCACCCACCAGACGGTCGGGGTGCTCATGCCCTCGGCGAAGTCGCCGTACATGGTGAACCGGCCGTCGAGGTAGTGGGTGTACTCGTGGTTGAGGTTCCAGATGTGGAAGTCCGGCCGCAGCCACTCGGCCTCGTAGGCGATGAAGCGGGGCTGGTTGCCGACGACGGAGGGGTCGCCCTCCAGGTACATGCCGCCGTTGTTGGTGTCGATGCCGTACATCGCGCCGGCGTACGTCTGGTAGTCGGCGCTGGAGTCGTAGGCGATCACCTCGATGGAGGTGTTGTTGTCGTCGGCGACCGGGCCGTCGTCCTTGGCGATCCGGTGGAAGTAGGCGTCCTGCTCGATGAGGCTGGTGCAGCTGGAGTCCAGCTCGGCGGACGTCATCTGCTGGGCGAGGATGCGGATGCTCGGGCTACAGGTGTGCCGGACCGGCAGGACCTCGCGCTTGAGGCGTTCCTGGAGGTCGCAGACTCCGTAGTCGGAGCAGTTCGCCTTGTCGTAGTAGTCGGCCATCTCCGCTATGCCCACCCAGAGCGGGGCGGTGGGGCCGGTGATGGAGGTCTGCCGGAGCAGCGCGGTGGCCGGCGGGCGGACCTTGTCGCGCAGGCTCTCGTGCTGGAGGAAGCAGGCCAGTTCCCGTCCGGCGTTGGAGGTCAGATACGCCTGGTCGCCGCCCAGCAGGTCGATGTGGTCGGCGGCGAAGCGGTACAGGGAGTCGATGAGGCCGGGGTCCGCCTCGACGGCGCTGACGAACGCGGGCACCTGGTGGCCCCGGAAGGTCACCGTGTACACGTTGTTGGCCGCGGCGAGCATCCGCGAGTAGGCGTTCCAGGAGGAGTCGTAGTCGGCCAGCATCCGCTTGACGACGTGGAGGTAGCGGGCGTTCTCCTGGGCGCTGTCGATCAGGATGACCGCCTCGGAGAGCGTCTCGCCGTTCTCGTCGGTGACATCGTGCGAGCGGGGGCTCGCGAAGAAGGTGTCGAGACCCGAGCGGATGGCGGTCGTCAGGGCGCTGCCGTACGGTCCGACGACGTCCGGGTTGTACCACTGCACGTAGTACCCGGCGCGGAGGTAGAGGACGAGCTGCGGGGTGCCGGTGCTCGCGTCGCCCGGGTAATAGGCGGCGTTGTCGCGCAGCGCGTAGGCCACGGTGACCATCTGGGCCTCGCGGAAGGCCAGTTGGGCGTTGCTCCCGGTCAGGCCGAACAGGGTGTTGACGCAGTCGATGGTGGAGCCCTTGATCTGCCGGACCAGTTCGCTTCCGGTGCGGCCGGTGAAGTCGGCCGGGTCGCACGCGGCGGCCGCCTTCGCCGAGGGCTTCGTGCCCGCGTCCTGCTTCCGCGGGGCGTCGCGGTGGCCGTAGGCCTCCTTGAGAGCGGACTTGTCGGCGCTCAGCGGGGGGAGCTGGGACGCCTTCAGCCGGTCCTTGAGCTGGTGACCGGTGTCGGAGGTGGGGGACTGCTGCGCCAGCGGCGCGGGGTCGGCCGACCCGGCGGGGCGGGACGGTTGCGACGCGTTCGATGCCGTGGCGGCCGAAGGGGGGTTCGGCCGCGCCTGGGCCGGCTGCGCGAGCAGCGCGACGCTCATCGCCCCGGCCAGAGCCAGGGGCAGAACGGCACCCACACCTCGGCGGACGAGTGTGGTTCTCACGTTGTTCCTCCCATGAGGGATCGGAGGCACGCACCTGCGTGACCGATGGGATGTCCGGGGCGTGGGCCGGGGGGTGTTGTCGCGCCGTGCTGTCGGCCGGACGGGATGGGATCGATGTCCGGAGTTGACATGCCCACGCCCTGTGCCATGTACCATTGCACAGGTCACACTTCACGGGGAAGGCGTAGGACCGAATCCGATGCGGCTTCCCGGTGAACGCGGCCCGGCGGGCCGGGTCACCCCGGCCCGCCGGGTGCCGCTCAGCCCGTTTCGGGGAAGTGGCAGGCGGCCGTGCGCGCGCCGGAGCCGAAGATCCGGAGCAGCGGCCGCTCAGTGCGGCAGAGCGCCTGCGCCTTCGGGCAGCGCGGATGGAAGCCGCAGCCGCTGGGCGGCGCGGCGGGACTCGGCGGGTCGCCGAGCAGCAGGATCCGCTCCCGTCGCCGCTCCGCCGCCGGGTCGGGCAGCGGGACCGCCGAGAGCAGCGCGCGGGTATAGGGGTGTGCCGGACTGTCGTACAGCTCGTGCTTGTCACCGATCTCGACGATGCGGCCCAGGTACATCACCGCCACCCGGTCGCACACCCGCTTCACGACGGACAGATCGTGGGCGATGAAGAGGAACGACAGCCCCAGCTCCCCGCCCAGACGTTCCATCAGATTGACGACCTGGGCCTGGACGGACACATCGAGCGCGGAGACCGGCTCGTCGGCGACGATCAGACGGGGGCCGGTCGCCAGGGCCCGGGCGATGCCGATGCGCTGGGCCTGACCGCCGGAGAACTGGTACGGGTGCCGGTCCAGATGCTCGGCGCCCAGGCCCACCAGATCGAGCAGTTCGGCGGCCCGGTCCCGGGCCGCCGAGGCCGTGGCGCCCTGCACCAGCAGGGGTTCGGCGATGATGCGGGCGACGGTCTGTCGCGGGTTCAGGGAGGCGTGCGGATCCTGGAAGATGATCTGGAGGCGTCGCCGGACGGGCCGCAGCTCGCGCGGGGAGAGATGGGTGATGTCGCGGCCCTCGAACTCGACGGTCCCCGCGGTGGGTTCCAGCAGCCGGACCAGCATCCGGCCGGTGGTGGACTTGCCGCAGCCCGACTCCCCGACCAGCCCGAGGGTCTCCCCCGCCGCGAGCTCCAGATCGACACCGTCCACCGCGCGGACCGGCGCGGCGGCGCGCCCCAGGACGCGGCGGCCGGGGAACGCCTTCACCAGACCGCGTACGGACAGCAGGGGCGCCTCCGCCCCGTCACCATCGCCCGAACGGGCCTGCGATTGCGCGGAGTTGCTGTACGTGGGTTTCATCGGGCCTCCTCGGCCGGTACGGGCACCCCGTCGGCCGGACCGGGGTACGGGGCGGGCGGGGTGGGCAGCAGGGGCAGATGGCAGGCGACCAGCCGACCGCCGCCGGGTACGTCCCGAGGGTGGGGGCTCTCCTCGGCGCAGCGGGCCCGCTCCGGGGCGGTGGCGGCGGCCGCCCGGGGGCAGCGCGGCGCGAAGGGGCAGCCGGCCCGTGGCTCGGCCGGGGACGGCGGGGAGCCGGGGATGGCGCGCAGCGGGGCGTCGTCCGGGTCGTCCAGGCGGGGCAGCGAGTCCAGCAGGCCCCGGGTGTAGGGGTGCGCGGGGCGGTGGAACAGGTCGTCCACCGGGGCCTGTTCGGCGCCGCGCCCGCCGTACATCACGAGCACCTCGTGGGCGACGCGGGCCACCACGCCCAGGTCGTGGGTGATCATCAGCACGCCCAGCCCGCGTTCCTGCTGGAGCCGGGCGATGAGTTCGAGGATCTGCGCCTGGACGGTGACGTCGAGCGCGGTGGTCGGTTCGTCAGCGACGAGCAGTTCGGGTTCGCAGGACAGGGCCATGGCGATCATGGCGCGCTGGCGCATGCCGCCGGAGAACTGGTGCGCGTACTCCCCCGCCCGGCGGGCCGGTTCGGGGATGCCGACCTCGCCGAGCATGTCCACGGCGCGTCTGCGGGCGACGCGCCGGCCGCTGCCGAAGTGGTGGCGGTGGGCCTCCGCGATCTGTTCGCCGACCGTGTACGCGGGGTGCAGTGCGGACAGCGGGTCCTGGAAGACCATGGCCATCCGGCGTCCGCGCAGCCGGCCGAACCGGCGGTCGGTCAGGCCGAGGAGCTCCTGTCCGGCGAGGGTGATCGATCCGCTCACCCGGGCCCGGCGGTGCAGGCCCATCACAGCGAGGGAGGTGACCGACTTGCCGGAGCCGGACTCGCCGACCAGACCCAGGGTGCGGCCGGCCGCCACGGTGAAGGAGACCCCGTCGACCGCCTGGACGGTGCCGGCGGGGGTGTCGAAGGCGACCCGCAGGTCCTGGACGCGCAGCAGGGGCGGGTCCGGTTCGGTGGTGGGCGGCACGTCAGTTCCTCACCCTCGGGTCGACGACGGCGTACAGGAGGTCGATGACGACGTTGGCCGCCACGATGAAGAAGGCCGCGAGCAGGGTCACACCGAGCACGACGGGCTGGTCGGAGCGTTGCAGGGCGTCGTAGAAGAGCCGGCCGACGCCGGGGATGCCGAAGATGGACTCGGTGATGACCGCTCCGGCGAGCAGGGCGCCGAGGTCCATGCCGAAGAGCGTGAGCACCGGCATCATCGCGGAGCGCAGTCCGTGCTTGACCACGACGGTCCGGGCGGGCAGGCCCTTGGCGCGGGCGGTCCGGATGTAGGGCTGCGCCATCGTCTCGATCATCGAACTGCGGCTCTGGCGGGCGTACATCGCGGCGTAGAGCAGGGCCAGCGCGATCCACGGCAGCAGCAGATTGGCCGCCCAGGCGAGAGGGTCGTCGGTGAGCGGGACGTAGGCGGGGTAGGGCAGCAGCCCGGTCAGCCGGACCAGGCCGTAGAGCAGCATCATCGCGGTGAAGTAGACGGGCAGCGACGCGGTGGCCACCGCGCCGACCATCAGGGTGCGGTCGAGGAGGCCGCCCTTGCGCAGGGCGGCGGTCACCCCGGCGGTCAGCCCGAGCACCAGCCACAGGCAGGCCGCGCCGAAGGCCAGCGACACGGAGACGGGCAGCCGGTCCATCAGCAGGTCCCACACCGGCAGGGCGTTCTCGTAGGAGTAGCCGAGGCAGGGGAAGCCGCACGACAACGCGTGCGGGCCGCTGCCCAGTTCGCGGCCGGCGAAGATCCCGACGAGGTAGTCGCCGAACTGGCGCCACACGGGCTGGTCGAGCCCCATGAAATGGCGTACCTCCGCGAGGCGTTCGGGGCTGCACGTCTTGCCGCAGGCGGCCGCCGCCGGGTCGGCGGGCAGCAGGTAGAAGATGACGAAGGTGACGGCGCAGATGGCGAGCAGGACGCCGGTCACGCCGAGGATCCTGCGGACCAGGTAGGCGATCACGGGCGGTCCCCCTGGGGGTCGAGGATGTCGCGCAGCGCGTCGCCGAGGACGGTGAAGGCGAGGACGGCGACGAAGAGGAAGACGCTGGGGACGATGAAGTACATGGGGTCCGTCTCGTAGTACGCGACGGCCTCGGCGATCATCTGGCCCCAGGAGGGGGTGGGCGGGCGCACGCCCACGCCGAGGAAGCTGAGCGCGGCCTCGGTGCTGATCATTCCGGGGATCAGCAGGGTGGTGTACGCGATGACGGGCCCGGAGATGTTGGGCAGCACCTGCCGGGTGAGGATGCGCCAGGGCCCGCTGCCGCAGGCGCGCGCGGCCTCGACGTACTCGCGGTGGCGCAGCGAGAGGGCCTCGGCGCGCACCACGCGGGCGATGCCGGGCCAGCCGAAGACGCCGATGACGACGGTCATCAGCAGGACCCGGTTGACGTCCTGGGCCACCGACATCATCGCGATCATGAAGATAAGCGAGGGGAAGGACATGGTGAGGTCCATCAGCCGGCTCAGTACGGTGTCGACGCGGCCGCCGAAGTAGCCGGCCGCGATACCGGCGGCGGTGCCGGTGACGACGACGATCGCGGTGGCGGCGAAGGCGATCAGCAGGGAGACCTGGGCGCCGTGGACGACGCGGGCGAACAGGTCGCGGCCGGTGACCGGTTCGACGCCGAGCCAGTGTTCGGCGCTGACGCCGCCGAGGGTTCCGTGGGGCAGGCCGCCGAGGTAGGGGTCGATGGCGGCGGCGTCGAAGGCGGTGGGCGACCAGCCGCCCAGCCGGCTGAGCAGGGGCGCGGTGAGGGCGACCAGGACGAGCAGGGCGGCGGCGATCAGGGCGGTCCGGCTGCCCCGGTCGCCCCACAGGCGGCGCCAGGTGGTCCGCCAGGGGGCGGCGGGCAGGGCCGGGGAGCCGGGTCCGCCGGAAGTCGGGGCGGCAGCCGGTCCGGCGGGCGGCCCGGCGCCCGGTCCCGCGGGCGGTCCGGCGGTCTGCTGGGTGACGGGAGTCATGGCGATGCGTCCTCGTTCCTTCGGTCCTCGGTCCTCGGTCCTTCAGCCCCTCGGTCCCTCCGGCCCCTTCAGCCCTTGCTCCGGGACGGGTCCTTCAGCCCGATCACCGCGAAGTCGAACTGGCCGGTCCAGGACGGATGTCCGAAGGCCCCGGCGATGTTGTCGCCCACCAGCAGCGGCTTGCGCTCCCAGAGCAGCGGGACGGCCGGGGACGAGCGCTGGATCTCCTGGTCGAGCGCGGTCCACGCCGTGTCGGCGGCGGCCGCGTCGGGCATCGCGGCGATCTCGTCCATGCGCTTCTCCACGGCCTTGTCGCGGAACTGGGAGACATTGCCCTGGTTGCCCTTGGGCTTGATGGTGCGGCCGTCGAAGACGAACGGCAGGAAGGTGGCGGCGGACGGGTAGTCCGGGCACCAGCCGCTGATGGCCATGTCGGGGGCGCCCGCGGTGTCGCCGATGGTGTCGTAGTAGACCGAGGGGTCGACGGTCTCGATGCGCAGCCGTATGCCGACCCGGGCCAGGCTCTGCTGGAGCGCCTCGGCGCGGGTCTTGTCGCCGGTGGACACGGTGATCGTCGTGTCGAACCCGTCGGCCCTGCCCGCCTCGGCGAGCAGCTTCTCGGCCTTCTTCACATCGCCGGTGGCCGGTCCGTCGTGGACCGGGTCGGCGGGCCGGCCGCCCGTCAGCGACGGGGGCAGATAGCCGGTGGCGACGTCGTTGAGGGCCGGTCCGCCGTTGGCGGTCACCTGGGCCTCCTTGTCGACGGCGTACTGCATCGCCTGACGGAGCTTCGGGTCGTCGAAGGGCGCCCGGGAGGTGTTCAGCGCGAGCATGTCGGTGCAGCCGGTGCGCTCGGCGGAGAGCCGCTGCCGGATCGCGGGCTTCGGCAGCACCTTGGCGACGCTGGAGGGCTGGAGGTCGGACCACTCGACCGCGGAGGCGTCGGCGCCCGCGCTCTCGATGATCCGGTCGTCGATCTGGCCGCCCTTGAGGCCCTGGATCACCACGATGCGGTCGGGGTACGCCTTGCGCACCGGGTCGGTCGCCGCGTCCCAGTGGGGGTTGCGGACCAGCACCAGCTTCTTGCCGCGTGCGTAGCTCTCGATGCGGTACGGACCGGAGGAGAAGGGCCGCAGGTCGTACTGGACGCCCTTCTCCCGGGACGCGGGCACGGGAGAGAAGGTGGGCAGCGTGACCGTGTAGGAGAACTCGGCGACGGGCCTGCGGAGCGAGAAGACGATGGTCCGGTCGTCGGGGGTCCGCACCGAGTCGAGGTGCTTGCCGTCCAGCGGACCGGCGTACCCCTCGGCGCCGGCCAGATAACGCTGGGCGTAGTCGGGGCCGCCCGCGAGGTCCGGGGCGAAGGAGCGCTCGACGTTGTACTTGATGTCGCGGGCGAGGATCGGGGTGCCGTCCTCGTAGCGGAGTCCCTGCTTCAGGGTGAAGGTCCAGGTGCGGCCGCCGTCGGAGGATCTGCCGAGGTCGGTCGCGAGGTCGGGGACGATCTCGCTGCCCTGCTTCCCGGGTGCGGCCCGGAAGGTGGTGAGGGTGCGGTAGATCAGCCGGGTGCCGAAGTCCATGGTCGGCATGACCCAGTTGCGGGCCGGGTCGAGATGGGCGAAGTCCTGGTTGGACAGCACGGTCAGGGTGCCGCCGCGCTCGGGGGTGCCGCCGATGACGGTGCCGGTCGCCACCCCGGGCTGCCGCTCGTCCGGGCCGCGGTCGTCACCTCCCTGTGCGGAGCAGGCTCCCAACAGGGCCAGGGCGAGCGAGGCGCTCAGGGTCGCGGACAGCGTGCGGGTGCGACGGGACATGGGTGCACTCCTCGTACGGGAAGGGGACGCGGCGGAGCGGAACGGGCCTGACCGGGCCGGACCGGAACGTGCCGGAGAAGGGGTGAAGTGAGCCGGGCCGGAGCGCCCGGCGGCGATGCGGGCGGCCGAGCGGCCGCCCGCGTCCATAGCGTGTGACCCGTAACATAGTAATGTGAAATTGCACAGCCAAGATGTGCGTCGCCCCGTTACCGAAACGTGTCCCCTCGGGCCCGGACCGTTCGCCGGTCTCCACGCCCCTCGACCGCCCTCCGGAGGGTGCCGCGTCGCCGCGCAACGTGACATTGTATGGTGCGGTGACAAATCGTGAAGGGGAACGCATGAGTGAGCTGAAGTCCCGCAAACTCATCTCGGTGCAGGAGCATCTGCGCGACCAGGTGGCCAACGCGCTGCGGGCCGCGCTGATAGCGGGTGAGCTTCAGCCCGGCGTGATCTACTCCGCGCCCACCCTCGCCGCCGAGTACGGCGTCTCGGCGACACCCGTCCGCGAGGCCATGCTCGACCTGGCCCGCGAGGGTCTGGTCGAGGCGGTGCGCAACAAGGGCTTCCGGGTCACCGAACTCTCCGAGCGCGACCTGGACGAGTACACCGAGATCCGCGCGCTCATCGAGATCCCCACCATCGGCCGCGTGACCCGCACCGCCTCCCGCGAGCAGCTGGAGGCGCTGCGCCCGGTGGCCGAGGAGATCGTGACGGCCGCGCAGAGCGGCGACCTGATCGCCTATCTGGAGTCCGACCGGCGCTTCCATCTCGAACTGCTCGCCCTCGCCGGGAACACCCGCCTCGTCGAGACCGTGGCCGACCTGCGCAAGCGCTCCCGGCTCTACGGGCTCACCGATCTGTCCGAGGAGGGGTCGCTGGTGAGTTCGGCGCAGGAGCACACCGCGCTCCTGGACATCATGATCGCGGGAGACGCCGAGGCGGCCGAGGAGCACATGCGCGGCCATCTCGCGCATGTACGGACGCTGTGGGCGGCCCGGAAGCGAGAGGCCGAACGCGCTGCACCGACCCGCAAGCTCGGCGCACGCTGACCCGGAAGTCCGGTGGGGGCGGGGCGCGTTGAGGCGGAGGCCTGACGGGGCGGCGCCCGCTGGTACCGAAGTCCGCCCGGCGCGGCGCGCGTTGAGGCGAAGGCCTGACGGGCGGCGCCCGCTGGTGCCGAAGTCCGTCCGGCGCGGGGCGCGTTGAGGCCGGTGCCCGGGCAGGCGCCTCAGCCGGGCTCCCCCACCGTCCCCACCTTCCGCCGGCAGGCCGCGACCGCGACCACCAGGTCCTGCCAGCCCGCCCCGCAGGTCTTCACGACCAGCGGCCGGCCGGCCGGGACGGCGGCGGCCCGTGCGCCGGACAGGTCCGTTAGGGTGAGCAGGCCGTCCGGGGCGAGCGTGCCCTCGCGGATCGCCAGGACGACGTCGCCCGCCTCCCGGAGGGCGATCTCACGGCTCTCCACCACGACGGTGGCGCGCCCCATCAGCACGCTGTCGAGCTCCCGTACGTCCGGTTCGTGCGAGCCGACCGCCAGGACCACCGCGTCGTCGCGCACCAGCCGCCCGTCGACCACCGGCCGGCGCGCGGACGTCGCGGTGACGACGGCCTCCGCCCGCCGCACCAGGGCCGCCACTCCCCCGTCGTCCGCCGCCAGGTGCCGGTCCGCCCAGCCGGGAACGGGTCCTCCGCGCCGGGTGACGACCGCGACATCGGCCACCGGCACATGGGCCCGTACAGTGGCGACATGCCCCTCCCCCTGGGGGCCCGCGCCGAACACCACCAGCCGCAGCCCCCGGCCCTCGTCCCCGTCCCCGCACCCGGCCGCGAGCGCGCGCAGCCGCTCCAGGCCGGCCGCGACCGAGACGGCGGGGGTGCGCAGGGTCGTCAGCGCCACCCCGTCCAGCAGGGCCACCGGCGTCAGGGTCGCGCTGTCGTGCAGCAGATACGTGGCGTTGATCCGCCGCAGCCCGGGCGCGGTGTTGCCCGGTGCGACGGTGGCGACCTTCACGCCGTACCAGCCGCCGTGCTCGGAGGGCATGAGCAGCCCCTGACCGTGCGCCAGCGGCACCACCGCCCGCGGTACGTCACCGTCCGGGTCGAGCCCTGCGGCCAGCGCCTCCCGGACCGCGGCGACGGCGGCCACCGGACCGAGCGCGGACACGTCCGCCGAGTCGAGCGTCACCGTCATCGCAGCACGAACCCGGGTACGAGGGTGTCGTCGGGATCGACGGTGAAGCGGCCGGTTCCGGTGGCGTACGCGGTGCCCGTCACGGCCGGGACGACCGCGGGCCGGCCGTGGACCGTGGCCGTGCGCTCGATCCGGGCGCGGAAGACGGAGCCCACCACCGACTCGTGCCGCAGTTCGTCGCCGGGGCGCAGTTCCCCGGCGTCGGCGAGGAGCGCCACCCGGGCCGCGGTGCCCGAGCCGCACGGCGAGCGGTCGACCTGGCCGTCCGCGAACACCGTGACATTGCGGTGGTGCAACCGCCTGGTGCCGTCGGCGAGTTCGACCGGGGCGGCGGCCTCCTCGGTGAAGACCGTTCCGTAGACGCCGGACAGCCGCTCGTCGTCCGGGTGTTCGGCGGCCCGGACGGCGTTCAGCGCGTCGCGGATCTCGCGGCCGGCCGCGATGAGCACGGTGACGTCCCCCGGCCGGACCCGCGGGCCGGGGCCGAGCCGGTCCACCGGAAGCACGGCGTACATCGCGCCGCCGAAGGCGATGTCCACGGTGAGGCTCCCGTACGAGGTCGCCACCTCGACGCCGCGCGCGTGGACATGGCCGGGGACGTTGACGAAGGTCACGTCCGCGACCCGGCCTCCGGCCGTGCGCACGGCCGCCGTCACCCGGCCGGACGGGACGTCGATGACGACGTCCGTCGTGCCGTCGGGCGGCGCGGCGACCAGTCCGGTGGCGACGGCCCAGGCGCCGAGGGCGATCGTGCCGTGGCCGCAGGCCGTGGAGAAGCCGTCCTTGTGCCAGAAGAGCGCGCCGAGGTGGGCCCCGGCGTCGTCCGGCGGGACGAGGAAGGCCCCGTACATGTCGGCGTGGCCGCGCGGTTCGCCGCACAGCAGGGCCCGGGTCCACTGCGCGCCCGCGTCGGCGATGGCGACCGTACGCCGCTCGGCGACGGTGAGCCCGGGCCCGGTCAGGACTGGCGGGGGCTCGGGCACGATCCGGAAGGGTTCGCCCCCGGTGTGCCAGTCGGCGGTCCGGATCGGTGTGGTGTACGGACGTGCCGTCCCGGTCGGGCCGGAGACAGGGTCGGCGGAGAGGCCGGTGGAAGGGCCGGTGGAACGGGCGGCGGCAGGGTCGGCCGTCATACGGTGAAACCCGTCGGGTAGGGGTCCGTGGGGTCGAGCAGATACTGCGCGGTTCCGGTGATCCAGGCGCGGCCGGTGACCGAGGGCAGGACGGCGGGCCGCCCGCCGACCGTGCTCCCGCCCAGGATGCGGCCGGTGAAGCGGGAGCCGATGAAGGACTCGTTGACGAAGTCCTGCCCGGGCTTCAGCAGCCCCCGCGCGTGCAGTTGGGCCATCCGGGCGCTGGTTCCCGTACCGCAGGGCGAGCGGTCGAACCAGCCGGGGTGGATCGCCATGGCGTGCCGCGAGTGCTCGGCGGTCGATCCGGGGGCCTCCAGATAGACGTGGTGACAGACGTCGATGGCCGGGTTCTCCGGATGGACCACCGGGTTCTGTTCATTGATCGCCTTCATGACGGCCAGGCCCGCGTCGAGCAGCCGCCCCTTCTCCGACCGGTCGAAGGGGATGCCGAGGTCCTCGGTGCGCACGACGGCGTAGAAGTTGCCGCCGTACGCCATGTCGTAACGGACCGGGCCGAAGCCCGCCACCTCGACCACCTGGTCCAGCGCGTGGCTGTAGGAGGCGACGTTCTCCAGGGTGACGGACTCGGCGCGGCCGTCGCGCACGGCGACCCGCGCGGTGACGAGACCGGCGGGGGTGTCGAGGCGGATGAGGGTCTCCGGTTCGACCGCCTCGACCATGCCCGTCTCCACCAGGACCGTCGCCACGCCGATGGTGCCGTGGCCGCACATGGGCAGACAGCCGGAGACCTCGATGAACAGCACGCCGAAGTCGGCGTCCGGCCGGGTCGGGGGCTGGAGGATCGCGCCGGACATGGACGCGTGCCCGCGCGGCTCGCACATCAACAGGGTGCGCAGCCCGTCCCGTTCGGCCATGAACCGATGCCGCCGCTCCGCCATGGTCGCGCCCGGCAGCACGCCCACCCCGCCGGTGATCACCCGGGTCGGCATGCCCTCGGTGTGCGAGTCGACCGCGTGGTAACAGACCTTCGAGCGCACGTCAGTTCACCCCCGCGTCGATGAGGGCCTGGGTGGCGGAGCGGACGACGGCCTCGGTCTCCGGGTCCAGGGCCTGCCGGGGCGGGCGGCAGACTCCGCCGGTCCGGCCGATCATGTCCTGGCCGAGCTTGATCGCCTGGACGAACTCGGTCCTGCTGTCCCAGCGCAGTACGGAGTGGAGCCTGCGGTAGAGCGGCAGCGCGGTGTCGAGATCGCCCGCCAGCGAGGCGTTGTAGAGGTCGAGGCAGGCGCGCGGGAAGACCTGGGGGTAGCCGGCGACCCAGCCCTTGGCACCGGCGACGGCGACCTCCAGGAGGGTGTCGTCGGTGCCGATGATCAGGTCGAGGCCGGGGGCGAGTTCGTTGATGGCGTAGCACCGGCGGACGTCTCCGGAAAACTCCTTCACGCCCACGATGAAGCCCTCGGCGTGCAGTTTGGCCAGCAGCTCCGGACGCAGGTCGACCTTGGTGTCGATGGGGTTGTTGTAGGCGGTGACGGGAAGTCCGGCGGAGGCCACCATCGCGTAGTGCTCCAGGACGGCGCGGTCGTCGGCCCGGTAGGCGTTGGGCGGCAGGCACATGACGGCCCGGCAGCCGGCGTCCTTGGCGAACAGGGCGTGCCGCCGCGCCTCGATCGCGCCGTACGCCCCGACGCCCGGCATCACGGTGAAGCCCTCGGGGGCGTGGGCGACGGCGGTCTCCACGACGCGGTCGCGTTCCTCGTACGTCAGGGTCTGGTACTCGCCCAGCGAGCCGTTCGGGGCGACGCCGTGCAGGCCCTGTTCGGCGAGCCAGGCGACGTTGTCGCCGTAGGCGCCGTGGTCGACGGCGAGGTCCTGGCCGAAGGGGAGGCTCGTCGCGACGATGACGCCGTGCCAGGGCATCCGGGTACGGGGGGAGGTGCGGTCCATGGGAACTCCTCAGGTGGGATCGGAGGCGGGATCGGCGCTGGGATCGGAGGCGGACTCGCCGGCATCGGCGAGCGCACCGAGGGTGACGGGGCTCGCGATCAGCCGCTCGGCGGGGGCGTAGGGCTGGTCGCGGGCGACGAGGCAGTGCACGGCGGGCCCGCACATCCGGCCCTGGCACCAGCCCATGCCGGCCCGGGTCAGCTGTTTGACCTGCCGGTGGTCGGCCGCCGCGTCGTCGGCGCGGGCGGACCGGACCGCACCGGCGGTGACCTCTTCGCACCGGCAGACCGGGGTGTCGTCGGTGAGCCAGGCGGGCCAGGCCGGTGGCAGGGGGTGGGCCCGGGCCATCGCCCGGGCGAAGGCGCGGTGCCGGGCCATCGCCCGGGCGAAGGCGCGGTGCCGGGCCACCGCCCGGCGCTCCGCGGCGAGCCGCCGGGCGTTCGGCAGGCCCGGCGCGCAGAGGTCGGTGAGGACCGAGACGGCGGCGACGCGGCCCTCGCTCACCGCGAGCGCGGCCCCGCCCACACCGCAGGTCTCCCCCGCCGTGTAGAGCCCGGGCACCGAGGTGCGCTGTCCGTCGTCGACGGCGGCGGCCATGGTGCCGTCGCCCGCGTCGGCGAGGCCGCAGCCGAGCGGGAGCAGAAGGTCCAGCTGGGGTACGAAGCCCCAGCCGACGCCCACGGTGTCGGCCGCGATCCGGCGCTCCGTACCCGGCAGGGGGTTGCCGTCGGCGTCCAGGGAGGCGGTGCGGACGAAGGCGACCCGACCCTCCGCACCTCCCCCGACTCCGGCCTGTCCATCTGCCTGTCCTTCTGCTTCTGCCTGTCCTTCTGCTTCTCCTTCGGCGCCGATGATCGCGGTACGGGTGCGGACCGGGATCCGGTGCCGGGCGAGGGTGCCCGCGTACCGGGCGGCCTCGGCCCACTTGGCAGGGTTGCGGAGCAGGGCCGCGGGGTGGCGCAGCCAGGCCGAGGGCGCCGCCGCCTCGCACACCGCGACGACCTCGGCCCCGCGCGCGGCGAGGGCCGCGGCGACGGGCAGCAGGAAGGGGCCCGTACCGCCGAGGACCACCCGGCGGCCGGCCACCACTCCCCCGCCCTTGAGCAGCGCCTGAAGCCCTCCGGCGGTGAGCACACCGGGCAGGTCCCAGCCGGGGAAGGGGAGTTGGCGGTCGTAGGCGCCGGTCGCCACCAGCAGGGCCGGGGCGCGCAGCACGACGGTCCGCTCCTCGGGCGCCCGGCTCCGGTCCACCGCGTGGACGGTGAATCCGTCGTCCACGCGGGCCGTGGTCCACACATGGTGGTTGAGCAGCAGCGTGAGCCGGCCGGTGCGCTCGTGGGCGGCCAGCGTGGCGCACAACTCCCGGTAGGCGCCCAGACCGTGGTGGAGGTCCGCGGTTGGCACGGCCTCCTGCGCCGGGGGCGGTGGGTGGCGCCAGAACTGGCCGCCGAGCGCGGCCCCCGAGTCGACGAGGACGACCCGCAGTCCGCCGTCCAGGGCGGTGGCGGCGGCGGCAAGGCCGGCAGGGCCCGCGCCCACCACCACGAGGTCGCCGGACTCACTCATCGCCGTCCTCCCCGGTCGTGACGGCCATGCCCGGACGCGCCTGGACCAGGCAGGCGCGCTGTCCGCCCGTACCGTCGACGGTCACCAGGCAGTCGAAGCAGACGCCGATCCCGCAGAAGATCCCCCGGGGCCGCTGCCCGGCCCGGGTGATCCGCCAGGCGACCCGGCCCGAGGCGACGAGCGCGGCGGCCAGGGTCTGTCCGGGGACGAACGGCAACGGCTCGCCGTCCACGGTGAACGCGGTGGTCGCGGTCACTTCGGCACACCTCCGGTGGTGAGGAATCGGTCGGGCAGCAGGCCGGTGTGGGCGGCCGGATCGGCGCCGCGCCAGGGCTTGCCGAGCAGATGGGCGGTGACCAGGGCGCCGGTCGCGGGGGCCAGGCCGATGCCGGCGCCCTCGTGGCCGCACGCGTGGACGACGCCGGGGACACGGGGGTCCGGGCCGACGACCGGCAGATGGTCCGGGCAGTACGGCCGGAAGCCCCGGTAGGCGCGGATCAGGTGGACGCCGCGCAGGAACGGGAAGAGGCGGCACGCCTGGGCGGCGAGCGCGGTCACCACGGCCGGGTTCATCGCGGTGTCGAAGCCGACGCGTTCCCGGCTGGCGCCGATCAGGATGGTGCCCGCGCGGGTGCCCTCGACGACGCACGAGGTCTCCAGACCCGCGTCGCTGGACGCGACGTTGGCGACGTAGTCGGCGGAGTAGACCTTGCGCCGGATCATCGGCGGCAGCGGCTCGGTGACGAGGACGAAGCCCCGGCGCGGCAGGATCTCGACGGGTGCGCCGAGCCGGCGGCCGACCTCGCCGCCCCAGGTGCCGGCGGCGTTGACCACGGCGTCGGCGGGCAGCACCGTGCCGTCGGCGGTACGCACTCCGGTGATCCGGCCGTCGGTGGCGGTGACCGCGGCGGCGGCCTCGCCGGTGTACGTACGGGCTCCGCGGCGCACGGCGGCGCGCAGCAGACCGGCCGCCGCGAGAACGGGCTGCACCTGGGCGTCCTGCGGGTAGTGGACACCGCCGGGCAGACCGGGCGCGATATGCGGTTCGAGGTCGCCCGGACGCTCAACGGGCTCGGTACGGACGCCGGATTCCGCCTGGCGCGCGGCGAACGCGTGCAGCGCGGTGAGGGCTTCGGGCGTGCTCGCGACGACCAGGCCGCCCTTGGTCTCGAACTCGACGCTCTCCGGGCCGAGTTCCTCCGCGGCCTCGTCCCACAGATCGCGGCTGAGCCGGGCCAGTTCCAGTTCGGGCCCCGGCTCCTTGTCGGAGAGGAGGATGTTGCCCTCGCCCCGGCTGGTCGTGCCCGCGCCGACGGGGCCCCGGTCGAGCACCGTGACATCGAGGCCGGCCGCGGCGGCGTGGAACGCGCAGGCGGCGCCCACGATGCCCGCGCCGACGACTACGACTTTCATGGCCACCCCTTAGCGCGCCTGCACGGCCGCCCGCTAGTGCAATGTCACATGCCATTGCCTAGGCTATACATCCGGACGACCCGAGGACAACGCCGCCGCCCCGGTGACTTTTTCGCCCGGGCACCCGACGCCCGCACAAAGGAGATCGAGGCGCGCGGCACCGCCCGACGACGGACGGGCTCCGGCGGAGGTGTCCGCCGGAGCCCGTCCGCCGCCTTCGGAGCAGGCGCTCGGAAGGCGCCTGCTCCGCACTGCCGTGCCGGACTACCCGCCGGCCGTCCACCCCGCGACCAGTCCACCCAGGGCGTCGATGGCCTCTTCGGTGTCGCGTCCGTCGTCCGCCCGGGCGTGCCGGGCCAGCTCGACGTGGACGAAGCGGGCGTGTTCGCGGTCCGCCGAGCGGCCCTGGACGTTGGCCCGGCCCTCCAGCGGGCAGCGTGCCGCCCAGGCCCGGCAGACCCGCAGACCCTTGTCGTCCATGCGGTCGGCCATCGCCACCACCTCGGCGGACGCCGTCTCGACGGCGCCGGTGGAGACGACGGCGTCGTAGGGGCGGTCGGCGGAGTCGGTGAATCCGTGCAGTTGGACGCCGGGCACCCCGCGCTTCTGCAGCTCCACGACGATCGCGTGGAAAGCACTGTCCTCGCGGTGGGCGACATCGGCCGCGTCACTCTCGCCGGCCCGGCGGTGGGCGCCCGCCAGAACGAGAGCGCCGCCGGGGTTCTCCTCCAGGAGCCGGACGCCGAGGACCTCGGTGTCGCGGTCGGAGACGGGGTGCGGGACCTGGGCGTTCCAGCGGACGGCGGAGTCGGCGTTCAGATACAGCCGGCCCCAACGGGCGCTCCGGCCCGGCCCGGTGGCGGCGATCTCGTCGTAACGGCGGCCCGAGTCGGTGTCGGTGAGGCGGGTGAGGCCAAGGCCGAGCGGGGCGAGCTGTCGCTCCGCCTCCTGGGCGTCACCCGACAGCAGGCTCCCGACGGCCTTCGCCAGCCGTACGCGCTGCGCCTTGTCCGGCGGACTGTACGGCGCGTCGGCGCGGAGCTTCGCCGTGTACCCGAGCACACGGCTGCGCAGATCGACCAGTTCCCGGGCGCGCGGAACGGAATCCTCCGGGGTCGGGGACGTATCGGCCTGACAGCCGACCAGAACCAGGAGCAAACCTAGTGCGATGAAAGTGCGCAGCAAATGTGACCATCCCGTGATGACAATCCGAAGGTCGGTCATGTGGGCCATGTAAGTATGACTTAGTGACAATCCGTAATTCTCTCGGTATGAGTCGTTCGCTGGCCCTCCTGGCGATGGCCGTCGGCCTGACCGTGTCGTGCGGCACCGAGCCGGCGCAGCCCCAGGCCAAGGCCGGTGGGCGCAGCTTCACCGTAGCCGCGGCCGGCGATGTCCTCATCCATCCCGAGCTGGTCGAACAGGCCGCGAAGGACGCGAAGGAGAGCGGGCGCGGAGAGGCCGGACTGGACTTCGGACCGCTGCTCGCCGGGGTGAAGCCCGTGATCAGCAAGGCCGACCTCGCGATCTGTCACATGGAGACGCCCGTCGGGAAGCCCGAGGGGCCGTTCCAGGGATACCCGGAGTTCCTGGTGCCGCCGCAGATCCTGACCGGTCTGAAGGACGTGGGGTACGACACCTGCTCGACGGCCTCCAACCACACCTTCGACCATGGCCTGAAGGCCGTGCGGCGCACGCTGGACACCATGGACAAGGTGGGCCTCGGGCACAGCGGGTCGGCGCGGACGCCGAAGGAAGCGGAGCAGATCAACATCCTGGACGTCAACGGCGTCAAGGTCGCCCACCTCTCGTACTCCTGGGAGTCCTTCCTCAACCCCACGCCCAAGAAGCAGAGCTGGGCCTTCAAGCGTTCCAGCACGGACGAGATCAAGAAGGCCGAGAAGCGGGCCCGCTCCCAGGGCGCCGAGGTGGTACTGCTCTCCGTGCACTGGGGCCTGGAGCACTACAACGAGCCGAGCGTCCCGCAGTTGGACATGGCCCAGCGGCTCACCGAGGAGACCGGCATCGACCTGGTGATCGGTCATCACGCCCATGTGGTGCAGCCGATCCAGAAGGTCAACGGCACCTGGGTCGCGTACGGCCTCGGCAACCAGGTGGCCCGGCACTCCTCGCCGACCGGTCTCACCGAGGAGGGGGCCATCGGCTGGTTCGAGTTCCGCGAGACCGCCGACGGCTGGGACGTCTCCGCCCGTTACCGCACGACGCAGATGGACATCCCGCCCGAGGTCGAGCCCGGGGAGAAGGCTCCCGAGGGCGCGGTCGAGGACCTCCGCCTCGTCGATGTCCAGCAGGCCCTGGACCACCCCGAAGGGCTGTCCGACGACCGGATCGCCCGCTACCGGCTGGCCGAGGACCGTACGCGTGGCTTCCTCTACAACCGGGGCGCGCCGGGCGGTGACGGCCTGAAGCGGCTGTCGCTGGACAAGTGATCAGGCCCACATTTTTCAGCACGCTGACAGACACAACCTATTAGGCGCTTATCCGTCTTTTATGTGACAGCGTCTCGCAGCCATGCGACAGCGGTGCTTCCTCGGCACTGAGCACCCGCAGCGACCAAGGAAGAAAACCGGTGACATCGACTCCTGCCGCGCCCCTCGTGCCGAAAGGCCGGCGGCGCAGCCGCAGACGTGCGGACATGCCGCTGCTGGGCGGCATCCGGCCGCCGATCGCGTTGCTCTGCGTCCTGATCCTCGCCCTCGCGGGTCTCACGGCCAAGGTGCTGGGACCGGGCGCGGAACCGGTCGTGCCCAAGGCGGTGCTCTCCTCGCAGCAGTACTTCGCCCAGGACGGCGCCATCGCCCTGCGCGCCTCGATCGACGAGCGGGTCACGGACCTCGAACGCACCGCCACCGCCTTGAACGCGGGCAGCACGACGGACCCCGAGCGCGTTCTGTCGGACCTGAGCAAGGCGTACCAGAAATGGACCGGCACCACGGTGCTGGACCTGGGCACCGGCAAGGTGCTCGCCGCCCGCGGCGAGCGCATCCCGCTGGCCTGGGTGGACAAGGACGTCCTCACCGGCGACAAGGCCCTCACCCCGCGCATGGTGCGGCTGGAGACCGGTGACGTACGGCTGATGACGATGGCCGTGCTGGAGGGGAAGGAGGGGGCGCAGCAGCTGCTGGTCGCCTCCAACAGCCTCTCCGTGCCGCCCATCAGCCTGGGCCCGTTCCGCAGCATGGCCGTCGTCGCGCGGGGCGGCGAGATCCTCGCCACCGCCGGCTTCGAGCAGTCCGAGGCGCTCAACTCGGACGCGGAGCGCAAGGAACTCACCTTCCTTCAGAAGCAGATGACCCGGCTGTCCGACCAGGCGGCCGAGGAGACCGAGCAGAACCCGGTCAGCGCCCGGGAGCCCGGTTCCCGCGGCTACCCCGGGGTCAGCGGCACCCTGGTGGGCGGGGCGTACAGCGGCCGGGTCGCCACCATGGGGTACGCGTCGCTCGCCGCCTCCGACCCGGAGGACGGGGAGAGCGTCGCCGCCGGCCTCGGCCTCACGGTCGTCGCCATGCTTCCCGTGGTCCAGCAGCAGACCCTCGCCGAGGACAACCGGCAGCTCTTCGGTCTGCTCGCGGCGGGCGCGCTGGTCCTGCTCGGACTGCTCTCGGTCGCGGTGCTGTGGATGACCGTGCAGCGTCCGCTGCTCGGCCTGTTCCTGGAGTCCCGCCGGCTCGCCCGGGGCGATCTGATCCGCCCGGTCACGGTGCCGCGTTGGGGCGAGGCCGCCCGGATCGGCGCCGCGCTGGAGCGCATCCGCGGTCAGCTCGGCGGCGCGAGTCCCCAGGACGGGACCGCCGGTGTCCGGCCGCCCGGCAGGTTCCGGGGCGGTGCGCGCGGACCGCTGGTGCTGACGGCGGTGCTCCTGCTGCTGTGGTGCGTCCCCGTCGGGCTGCTGCTCAACCGCACGGACGGGACCGTGAGCATCCCCGCGGTCATGGTCAACGACCAGCGCGACCGCACCGATCTGGTCGCCGACCGGGCCCGCCGGGCGCTCAACGAGGCCCAGGCCGACCTCGTGTCCACCTCGCGTCTGCTCGACACCGACGACGTCGCCGCCACCGAGAACCTGCTGAAGGGCGCCCTGCGGGAGCACTCCCGCTATCAGGCGCTGTACGTCGTCGGCAAGGACGGCTCCGTCGTCGCCCGGGCCGGCGGCGACCCCCACCCGTGGACCGCGGAGAAGGACGCCTCGCTGGTCCGTGTCTCCGGCCAGGGCGAGAAGAGGCCCGTCGTGCAGGCCGGGGCGCCCGTGCCGGAGCACGAGGGCATGACCCTGGTCGGCGAGGTGCGGGTGGAGTTCCTCAACTCGCTGCTGAAGCGGCCCGGTCTCGGCGAGGTCCGGATCGTGAACACCGAGGCCCGGACGCTCGCCGGCAGCGACGGCTTCCGCGCCTTCGAGGGGCTGCCGAACGATGTGCTGCCCGACCTGGTGCGCGCCGCCAACGTGCGGGTGGGCGCCGGGCCGTTGGAGAACGGTCTGCTCATCCGGGACGGGGGCGCGGTCACCGTGGCCGCCGCCGCGCCGTTCACCGGCGGCGGTGTCGCCTCCGACGTCGGCTGGACCGTCGTCAGCTGGCAGAACGCCGCCCGGTTCGAGATCACCGCCTACGAGCGCGAGGACCGCAGCGTGCTCGCCAGTCTGCTGGGCCTCGCCCTGATCGTGGTCTGCCTGGGCTGGATCCACCTCGTCGTCGTACGGCCCCTGCGGGCTCTCGCGGCCGGTGCCGAGAAGCTCGCCGACGGAGACCTCAAGACCGTGCACTACCCCCGCTACCAGGACGAGGTCGGTGCTGTCGTCCGGAGCCTCGAACTGATCCGCCAGCAGTTGCAGGCCCGCCGGCAGACCCAGGCGCGCCGTCCCGCCGAGTCCCGGCCCGGCGCCGGAGGAAGGTGACCAAGCGTGCTCTATCTGTACTTCGTCCTGTTGACCGGCAGTCTGTTCCTGCTCGTCGCGGGCATCGTGGAGCAGCGCCGGCACTACGCCGCGCTGCACACGATCCCCTCGCGGGTGCTGGTCAACGGCATCCGCGGCAAGTCCTCCATCACCCGGCTCTGCGCGGGCGCGCTGCGGGGCGGTGACCTGATCACCGTCGCCAAGACGACCGGCACCGCCGCCCGCTTCATCCACCCGGACGCCACCGAGGAGCCGGTCTACCGCAAGTTCGGCATCGCCAACGTGGTGGAGCAGATCGGCATCGTCCGCCGGGCCGCCACCTACCGGCCCGACGCGCTCGTCATCGAGTGCATGGCCGTGATGCCGGCGCTCCAGGAGGTCAACCAGAGCAAGCTGATCCGCTCGACGATCGGCGTGCTCTGCAACGTACGCGAGGACCACCTCGCCGAGATGGGCCCCACCCTCGACGACGTGGCCCGCTCGCTGTGCCGCTCGATGCCCGAGGACGGGATCTGCGTCACCGCCGAGAAGGAACGTTTCCACATCCTCCAGGAGGAGGCGGACGCCCGGAACTGCCAGCTGGTGTACGCCGATCCGGAGACCGTCAGCGACGAGGAGCTGCGCGGCTTCAGCTGGTTCACCTTCAAGGAGAACGTGGCGATCGCCCTGGTCGTCGCCGATCTCCTGGGCGTGGAGCGCGAGGTCGCCCTTCAGGGCATGTACGACGCTCCGCCGGACCCGGGCGTGCTCTCGGTGGAGCGGTATGTGGCCCCCGACGGCAACCGGCTCGCCTTCGCCAACGTCTTCGCGGCCAACGACCCCGAGTCGACGCTGATGAACATCAACCAGCTCCTCGACCTCGGCGCCATCCGCCGCCCGCTGAACGTGGTGATCAACTGCCGCCCCGACCGCGTGGAGCGCAACGGGCAGATGGGCGAGATCATCCCCGACCTCCAGCCCGACAACGTCTTTGTCATCGGGCACCCCGCCAAGAGCGCCATCGACGCCATCCCCGCCGACTGGCAGGACCGGGCGGTCGACCTGGGCGGCGAGAAGCGGGCCGCCGAGGAGTTCATGCCGGCGATGCTCGGCCGGATGTCCGACGGCGCGTCGCTGGTGGCCATCGGCAACATCCACGGCCAGGGCGAGGAGTTGCTGGAGTACCTCGCCGAACTTCCCGCCGACGAGAGCGAGCCGGACGAGGAGACCCCGGGCCCCGTCGCCGCTGCCCCGGCGCAGACGCCCCGGCTTGACCCGTTCGCCTCGTACCACCCGGCGTACGAGGAGCGCTACCAGGCCTCGCAGACCCAGGAGATCCCGGTGGTCCGCATCCCGGTCCAGCCCTCGGACTCCTACCGGCGGCAGCCCGAGCACCACGAGCAGTACGCACAGCGGGAGCCGTACGCCCAGCCCGAGCGGCACGCCCAGCAGGAGCCGTACGCCCAGCAGAGCCAGGGCCAGGGGCAGGACCGGAGCCAGGACCGACCCTTCGAGTTCTTCGGCGGCGCGCGGCAGCAGCAGCCGTACGAACCCGCACAGCAGACCTGGCCGCCCCACGACGAGCCGCACGACGACGCCCGGAGATCCCGTTGACCACCGCCGCACTGACCCCCGAGATGGCCGCCCTGGGTATCGCCATAGGGCTGTTCTTCTCGCTGCTGTGCTACCTCACGACCAACCTCTCGCCCGGCGGCATGATCACTCCGGGCTGGCTCGCCCTGACGCTGATCGAGGACGTCCAGCGCGCGGCCATGGTGCTGGGCGTCACCGCCCTCACCTACGCCGGCACCAAGGTCATGCAGCGGCTGGTGATCCTCTACGGCAAGCGGCTGTTCGCGTCGGTGGTGCTGCTCGGCGTGCTGCTCCAGAGCACGGTGATGATCCTGCTCTCGCTGGAGTTCCCGCTGCTCTACGGCAACCAGACGCTCGGCTTCATCGTGCCCGGCCTGATCGCCTATCAGCTGGTGCGGCAGCCCAAGGGCCCCACCCTGCTGGCCACCGGCACGGTCTCGCTCATGGCCTACATCGTCGTCGCCGCCGGGCTGCTGCTCGGCATCATGCCCGCTGTCTGACAGCCCGCCCACGAACAACCGAGGAGTAACCGATGGCAGGGAAGAAGAAGTCGCGGCCCGTCGTCTCGGGTCTGGTGGTGCTGGCGCTCGTCGCGACCTCCGGCTACCTCACCCTGGAACTGCGCAAGCAGGAGATGCCCGGGGTGACCGAGGTCCGCAACGTCGGCGTCCTGGACGGCGGCAAGGCCTCCGGCGCCTCCGACGACAAGGGCGAGGCCGCCTGGTCCCGGCTGGAGAACCCGGCGCGCTCGGTGCTGCGCGGCTCCGACGGCCAGATCAAGGCGGTGTTCACCGACGGGGCGCGCCTGGCCACCCTCACCGGCCCGGCCCGCACCTTCACCGAACCGGCCTCCACCTCCTCCAAGGTCTCCACCACGGACTGGGTGCGCCTGATGCCGGAGCCCTGGAAGAAGGGCGCCGAGAAGCAGAAGTGGTTCAAGGACTGGTACGCGGAGTACGAGGACAGCAAGGAGGACGACCTCTTCGCCGTCTCCTTCCAGTACGTGGCCGGCGCCCCGCAGAAGAAGGACGAGCAGGGCGTCGCCTATGCCGGTGACGCCAACTTCGGGCCGCTGAACACCACCGGCGCGGAGGGCGGCGACCTGCGCCTGGAGCAGTCCGACTTCTACGACTACCTCGGCCTGCCCTACCCCTTCCGCGACGGACAGACCGGCACCCCGGAGTCCATGCGCGCCAAGTCCCTGGACTGCTCGGGCTTCGTACGGATGGTGCTCGGCTACCGCACCCGCTACCCGCTGATGTCCTCGGACGCCTCCGGCGACGGCCTCCCGCGCACCGCCAACGGCATGGCCCGCTCCGACGAGGGCGCCGACGTGCTTCCGCTGACCGGGGTGACGGCCGACGACCGCCCGTCCGCCATCGACCAGCTCCAGCCCGGCGACCTCGTCTTCTTCAAGCTGGACGCCCGCACCAAGGACCGGCTGGACCACGTCGGCATCGTCCTCGGCTACGACACCGAGGGCCATCTGATCTTCATCTCCAGCCGCGAGGAGATCAACGGCCCGACCATCGGCGACGTCGGCGGGGTCTCCCGGCTGGACGGCAACGGCTACTACGCGAAGACCCTGCGCAGCGCGAAGCGGCTGTGAGGCCGTGGGCCCCGCCGTCACGGCGGCGGGGCGCGGCGGTCCGGGCTGTCGGCTGAGCTCACCCCCGTGAAGCTCGGCCCCTTGCCCGACCGGTGCCGCCACCCACCCCCTCGACACTTCAGTGGTGACGAAGCATTGGTAACGTACACCAGAGTGACTGCCCGGCGTCAACCAAAGTGTCGCCGGGACCGGCCCGAGGGGCTTCGAGAAACACTGTGGTGGGCGAAAGCTCGGCATCACGCCAAGGAGGTCGTGTACGTGGAGGATGACCGGTCACCCACCTTCGCCCAACTCCTGGACCACCTCTTCCGCGAGGTGCACCCTCCGTCCCGGGGGCCGTACACCTACGCGGAGGTCGCCGAGGGAATCCGCAGGGCGACCCCCTCGGAGGGGCGCGGGGTGACGGCGAGCGCCATCCAGCAACTGCGCACCGGCGCCAAGCGGAACCCGACGCGGCACACCATCAAGGCCCTGGCCGACTTCTTCGGCGTACCGGCGGGCTACTTCGTCGACAGCGCGGCGGCCGAACGCACGAAGGCGGAGATCGGTCTCCTCGCCGCCATGCGCGACCAGGACGTCCGCAAGGTGGCCCTGCGCGCCAACGGCCTGAGCGTCGACAGCCTGAAGATGCTGTCGACCGTGATCGAACAGGCCCGGAAGCTCGAAGGACTCACCACCGACGACAGCGCGCACGACCTGAACCTGGACGACTGAACCGCCCACCCCGCCCGCCGGGTGGCGTCTCGAACATGTCAACATTGGTGCGCTCGCACGGGCTTCAGGGGGTGATCCGCCCCGGGCCGACCACCCGACCGGCGTCACCAGAGTGAGGACATGGACTTCGAGCAGCTTCGCGCCGCGTGCGAGGCGCGCGTCGAGGCGCTCGGGCTCCCGCACCGCTTCAGCACCCGCGACCTCCGCGACGCCGTGGCCGAACAACGCGGACGCCCCATCGTCCTGCGGCCCCTGAGCACCCTGGGCGCCGCGGACGCCCCGTGCGGCATCCGCCTGGAGACCCCGGACGCGGACCTGTTGTTCTACGAGGAGGCCACCTCTCCCCTCCATCAGAACCACATCCTCGCCCACGAGATCAGCCACATCATCTGCGACCACGCCGGCAGCCTGGAACTGGACCGGGACACGCTGCGCGCGATCGGCTTCGACCCCGCCCTCGTGCGGCGCATGTCCGGCCGGACCAGCTACACGAGCGAGGACGAGCGCGAGGCCGAGGTGATGGCCAGCGTGATCCGCCAGCTCATGTACCGGGGACGCGAAGCCCCGTCGAGCCGGCCCGCCAGCGGCGCCGAGAGCTGGGACGCCCTGTTCGCCGAGCCACACAGGAAGAAACGCCACCGGAAATGATCAATGTCCTGTTCACGGGCACGGCCGTCGTGCTGCTGTGCTTCGCCGCGTACTGGGTACGAGGACGGGGTGGCCACCGCCCCACGGGCACCTGGGCGATGGCGGCGCTGCTGACCTCGTTCGCCCTCGCCTTCGCCTCCTACGCGCCCGCCGTGGAGCGCGCGGTCGAATCGGTGGTCCCGCACGTCGCCCGGCTGCTCAGCAACACCTTCACCCTGACGGCGGCCACCTCGGTCCTCGCCTTCCTCTTCCAGCTCAATCTGGACCGCGAGCGGGCCCATCGGCAGATCCGGCTGCGCGTCATCGCCCTCGCGGTCTCCGTCGCCGGCATGACCGTCTTCTTCGTCGCCGAGCAACTCACGGGCCGGAACCCGGTGTTGTACGCGTGCTACGTGCTGATCTACATCTCCTTCCTGGCGTACACGGCCAAGGACTTCCTGCTGCAGACCTGGGCCCACTCCCAGCGGTCGACCCGGCGCAGCCAGCGCTGGGGCCTGCGCACCACCTCGGTCGGCTGCGGCTTCGCCCTCGTCTACGCCGCGTACAAGCTGTTCGCCCTGGTCTCCATCGGTCTCGGTCTGGGGCTCGTTCCCGACCACGCCCGGTGCTCCACCCCGCTGACCCCCTTCCGCTGCGCGTTCAGCGTGACCGCGCCCGCCGTCGCCGTCCTCCTCATCACCGTCGGGCTCACCCTTCCCGCCCTGCTGTGGCCGCTCAGCCAACTGCGCCGGCGCCGCTGGGAACGGACGTCGTTCACCGCACTGGAACCGCTGTGGCGGGAGGTCACCTCGGCGGTCCCCGAGGTCGTGCTCGACCCGGGCGACACCGAAGTGGACGCCCACGACCTCGACTTCCACCTCCACCGCCGGGTCATCGAGATCAACGACTGCGTGCTGGCCCTGCGCCCGTACCGCCGGGCGTCGGTACGGGACGCCGCTGCGGCCGGGGCGGCCCGCCGGGGCATCGCCGAAACCCCCGAGGGCGAGGCCGAGGTGGAGGCGGCGGTCATCGCCGCGGCCGTCGACGCCAAGCGCGCCGGGCTCCCCCTCGACGGCGACGAGGCCCCGCCCGCCGCCGGCACCCGCTCCCGCAAGGGCGACCTCCCGGCGGAGACCGCGTGGCTGCTGCTCGTGGCGGAGGCCTACGCGCGGCGCCCGGCACCCGAGCACGCGGGAGCGGCCTCGTGAGCACCCCGCGACAGGACCCCCTGCGCGACCCGCGCTTCTTCGCCGACCCGTACGCCACCTACGACCGGCTGCGCGAGAGCTGCCCGGTCCAGCGCGTCCCCACCGGCTCCGGCGGACACCAGGGGTATCTGATCACCGGCCACGCCGAGGCCCGTACGGCGTTCACCGACCCCCGGCTGTCCAAGGACACGGCCCGCTTCTTCGCCGACCGGCCCTCCGACCGCGACCTGCACCCGGCGATCTCCCGCAACATGCTGGCGAGCGACCCGCCCGCGCACACCCGCCACCGGCGGGTGGCGGCACCGCTGTTCACCACCGGCCGCGTCCGGGAACTGCGCCCCCACATCACCCGCGTCGTCGACGGCCTCACGGCCGCGTGGCGGCCGGGCGCGGAGGTCGACCTGGTGGCGGAGCTGGCGGTCCCCCTGCCGGTCACCGTCATCTGCGAGCTGCTGGGGGTGCCGGAATCCGACCGCGCTCCGCTCGCCGGCTGGTCCCACGAACTCTTCGACGCGACCGACACCGGCCGCGTCGACGCCGCGTCGCACCGGATCGGCGACTATCTGACCCATCTCGTCGGCACGGCCCGTGACACCCCCGGCGACGGCCGGCTCCACTCCTTCCTGCGCGACTGCGACGAGGGCGGCCTCGACCGGGACGAGGCCGTCTCCCTGGCCGTCCTCCTCCTGGTCGCCGGGCACGAGACCACCACCCAGTTCATCGGCAACGCCGTCCTGGCCCTGCTCCGGCACCCGGAGGCGTTCGACCGGCTGCGCCGTGACCCGGACCTGATCCCCGGCGCCCTTGACGAACTGCTCCGCTACGACTCGCCGGTGAGCGTGGCCACCTTCCGCCACAGCACGGAGGAGCTGAGCGTCGGCGGGGTCGACATCCCGGCGGGCTGCCCGGTGCTCATCGCCCCCGGGGCGGCCAACCGCGACCCGGCCGCGTTCCCCGACCCGTACCGTCTCGACCTGGACCGCGACGCCGGGGGCCATCTCTCCTTCGGCCACGGCATCCACCGCTGCCCGGGCGCTCCGCTGGCCCGGGCCGAGGCCGAGATCGCCCTCCGCGCCCTGGTGACCCGCTTCCCGGACACCCGCCTGGCCGTCTCCGCGGAATCCCTGGCCTGGCGCCGGACCCGCCTCACCCGCGGTCTGACCGCCCTGCCCCTCGTCCTCGGCTGACCCGCGCCGACGGGGAGCGTGTGCCACCGCGTGCTCTCCCCGTCGGCGCGGTCCTGCCTACGGCGTGTCCGTGAGGAGCTCCGTCGTGATGCTCATGTGCAGCCGACGGGTGTGATCGACCGTCCGTACCGGCCCGGTCAGGGTGACCCGGGCGGTGAGCCGCGGGTCGTCGCTCGACGCGCTCAACCGCAGTTCCAGATCGCCCGGTTCGACGATCCGGTGGCCGTCGCGGCCGGTGAAGGACGCGAGGTCCGCCGGCACCGTCGCCCGCACCCCGGCCGCCTGTCCCGGCCCCAGGTCGATACGTACGTACCCGATGAGCCGCTGCACCGGCTGGACGACGGAGGCGACCGGGTCGTGGAGATAGACCTGCACCACTTCGGTCCCCTGCCGCGCACCCGTGTTGCGGACCGTGCAGGAGAACGTGAACTCCCCTTCCGTCGTGGCCCGTCCGCGCTCCACGACGAGGTCGCCCCACGCGAAGGCGGTGTACGTGAGACCGTGCCCGAACGCGAACGCCGGGGCCGGGTCGACGCTGGACACATCGCTGGCGTGGCCGAGCCGCGCCGCCAGGTAGGTGGACGGCTGGGAGCCCGGGTGGCGCGGCACGCCGACGGGCAGCCGGCCGGACGGCGCGGTGCGGCCGCTGAGCACCGAGGCGATGGCCGTCGTCCCCTCCTCGCCGGGGAAGAACGACTGCACGATCGCGGCCGCCTCGTCCACCGCCCGCCCGAGGGCGTACGGGCGTCCGGCGAGCAGGGTGACCACGACGGGCGTGCCCGTGTCGAGGAGGGCGTCGAGCAGCTGCTGCTGGACACCGGGGAGGGCCAGGTCCTCCGCGTCACAGCCCTCCCCGCTCGTACCCCGCCCGAAGAGCCCGGCCCGGTCGCCGAGCGCGACGATCACGAGGTCGGCGCCCCTGGCCAGTTCGACGGCCTCGCCGAAGCCGTCGGTGGCCGTGCCGTCGATGTCCGCGCCCCGCGCGGTGACGATGTCACTGTGCGGGAACTCGGCCGCCAACGCCTCGCGCACTGTGGGCAGTTCGATGCCGAGCGGTGTCCCGGGGTGCCGGCCCCCGACGTGGACGGGAAAGGCGTAGCAGCCGAGGACGGCCGTCGGGGTGTCGGCGTTGGGCCCGACGAGGGCGATACGGGCCGGGGCTCCGGCGTCCGCCGCCAGGGGCAGGGTGCCGTCGTTGCGCAGAAGCACGACGGCCTGTTCGGCGACGCGGCGGGCGAGCGCGCGGTTCTCGTCGGTGTCGAGCCGGACGGTCCCGCGCAGCGCCTGCGAGTTCCCGCCCACGGAGCCGTTACCGCCCGTGGCTGCGGCGAGCACCGGCGGCTCCGGCCGCCAGTCCGCGTCCAGCAGCCCCAACTGGGCCTTCTGGACCAGGACCCGGCGTACGGCACGGTCCACCAGGGCCTCGGACACCAGGCCCTGGGCGAGCGCCTCGGCCAGCGGGCCGCCGAAGGTCTTCACGGTCGGCAGTTCCACGTCCACCCCCGCGCCGAGTGCGGCACCGGCCGCCTCCCCGAAGGTTCCCGCGACCCCGTGCAGCGTCTTCAGGAAGGCGATGCCGAAGTAGTCCGCGACCACGGTCCCGTCGAAGCCCCAGGTGTCCCGGAGCAGACCGGTCAGCAGCTGTCCGTCGGCCGCGGAGGGGATGCCGTCGGTGTCGGTGTACGCGTGCATCACCGACCGTACGCCGCTCTCGCGCACGGCCATCTCGAACGGGGTCAGGATGATGTCGGCCCGCTCCCGCGCCCCCATGCCGACGGGGGCGAGGTTGCGGCCCGCCCGTGAGGCGGAGTACCCGGCGAAGTGCTTGAGCGTGGCGACGACTCCGGCCGACTCCAGTCCCCGTACATACGCGGTGGCGACGGTTCCCACCAGATACGGGTCCTCCCCGATCGTCTCCTCGACCCGCCCCCAGCGTGTGTCGCGTACGACGTCGAGGACCGGGGCGAGCCCTTGGTGCACGCCGACGGAGCGCATGTCGCGGCCGATCGCGGCGGCCATCTCACCGATCAGTTCCGGATGGAAGGTGGCGCCCCAGGACAGCGGCACCGGGTAGGCCGTCGCGCCCCAGGTGGCGAAGCCCGCGAGGCACTCCTCATGGGCGAGCGCCGGGATGCCGAATCGATTGGCTCCGGCGATCCGCTCCTGGGTGCGGGACAGCGAGAGGGCGCCCACGGCCGGATCGACCGGAGCCGTTCCGAACGGGCGGGTCAGCTGGCCGAGGCCGTGCGGAAGAAGCCCGTCGAGGTCGACGGCCTCCTCCATGTCGTGCTGGAACGGCGCGACTTCGCCGCCCTCGTCGGATGCGCCCACCCAGACGCCGACGAGCTGGGAGATCTTCTCCTGGAGGGTCATGGCGTCGATCAGGGCGTCGGCCCTGGCCCCGGGGGTGAGGGCGGGATCGTGCCAGGGCCCGGTGCGGTGGTCCGTGGCGCCGGCTGCCGGCGCCACGGAATCGGTGGTCCCGGCGGCTTTCCGCACACCGGCGTTGTCGATGTTGGCGGTCACTTTCCTCCGACCCCCATCAGCCCCTGTACCAGGGCACGACGAGCGAACAGGTAGACGATCAGGATGGGGAGCATGGACAGGACGACCGCGGCGAGCAGGCCGGGGGTGTCGACGCCGTGCTCCGTCTGGAATTCGTAGAGCCCCATGGTGATGACCTTGGTCTCCGCGGACTGCGTCAGGACGAGAGGGAAGAGGAAGCCGTTCCACGCCTGGAGGGCGGAGAAGACGACGATCGTCGCGAGCCCGCTCCTGGACAGCGGCAGCACCAGCTGGAAGAAGACGCGCCGGGACGAGGCGCCGTCCATCGTCATCGCCTCGTACAGATCGGGGGTGATGTCCCGCATGACGCCCGTGAGGATCAGGGCGCACACCGGCATGGCGAAGGCCGCCGTCGGCAGGATGACGCCGATGAGGTTGTCGTAGAGACCGGCCTCGCTGATGACGAAGAACATCGGCACGATGACCGCCTGCGAGGGGATCGCCAGCCCCAGGAGGAACAGCCGGAAGACCGTGGTGGTGGCCCGGCCCCGGCTTCTCACGATGGTGTACGCCAGCGGCGGTACGAGAAGGACGACGATGCCCACCACGCAGACGGTGACGACGACCGTGTTGAGGAAGTACTGCGCGAAGCCGCTGTTGAGGTCCTTGATGTAGTTGTCGAGCGTGAAGTGCTCGGGGAAGGCCAGCGGGCCGTTCGCCGCGTAGTCGGGGCGCGACTGGAACGTGGCGATGAGCATCACGTACAGCGGCAGCCCCACGACGAGGAGCCAGACCACCGAGCCGAAGCCGGCTAGGTGGTTGGGACGGCTCTTGCTCACAGTCCCTCCATGGTGCTGCGCATCCTGTCGTAGCCCGAGATCCGCACCACGATCAGCGAGATGAGCGTGGAGACGAGGACCAGGAGGAGGGCGATGGCGGACGCCGATCCGTAGTCGAAGCTCTTGAACGCCTTCTGGTACATGTAGTACGCGCTGATGGTGGTGTCGCTCCCCGGTCCGCCCTGGGTCAGGATCAGCACGGTGTCGAAGGTCGTGAGCCCGCCGACCACCATCAGGATCATCGAGGTGATGATCGCGTTGCGCAGCTGCGGCAGCGTGATGTGGAAGAACTGCCGCACCCGGCCCGCGCCGTCGATCTGCGCCGCCTGGTAGAGGACCCGCGGCACCGCGCGCGCCGCGCCCTGGTAGATCAGCGTGTGCAGCGGGGTGAACTGCCAGGTGCTGACGAAGACCAGAACGCCGATCGCGCCGGCCTGCACCCCGAAGAGGTTGCCGTCGCCGAACAGCCAGGTGGCGTGTGCGGGGACCCCGAGGTTGGGGTCGAGGAGAGCGCGCCACAGCACGGACACGGCCGCGATGGACAGCAGCATCGGGACGAAGTAGATGGCGGACAGGACGGCCCGGTTGCGCTGGTGCCCCGCCGCCCAGACCCCGAGCAGAATGCTCAGCGGAGTCTGCACGGCGACCCCGAGCACGGTGAGCAAAACGCTCAGCCAGAGGCTCTTGATCATGACGGGGTCGTCGAGGAGCTTCCTCCAGTTGGCGAGGCCGGCGAACTCCGGGTCGCTCAGACCGTCCCAGCTGGCGAAGGAGAGTACGGCGACCATGATCAGCGGGACGATGGCGAAGAGGCCGAAGAAGACGGCGGCGGGGGCCGCCCAGAGGAACCCCGGCCGGCTCGCTCCGATACCGACAGGCCTGTCCTTACCGACAGGTGCGTCCTTCTTGAAGGCCCTCCCGGTCGTTCCCCTGTTCCCGGGACGTTCGGATACGACGGCGGTGGGATTCATGTCATGGGTTCCGCGTCCGGATTCGAGTGGGCTCACGAGGTCGGCAGCGCCTGCATGGCCTCGATGAAGGCGTCCTCATCCATCGAGCCGTTGAAGAACTGCTGGAGGGCCTGGTACATGGCGGTGGCCGCCGACTGGGGGTACGCCTGGTCCCAGGAGAGCTGGAACGCCGGGGCCTCCTTGACCATGTCGTACTGGAACTTCGCGAACCCGGGGCTGGCCGCGGTGTCCAGGAGGCCTTCGGTGTTGGTGGTGGTCGGCAGGTTGCCGATGGAGAGCTGCGCCTTGACGAACCGGTCCGAGTACATGAGCTTCAGGAACTCGGCGACGGCCTTCGGATGCTTCGTCTTCTTCACCACGGAGTAGAAGTTGTTGGTGTTGCCGACGAGGTTCGCCCGGTCGCCCTTGCCGCCCTCGACGGAGGGGAAGGCGCTGTATCCGAGGTCGTTCTTCGCGAACTCGGGGTGGGCGTCCTGCTGCGTGGAGTACTCCCACGAGCCCATCAGCTCGAAGCCTGCCCTGCCGGTCGCCAGGAGCGTGGGGGAACCCTGGTCGGTGAACTTCACCGAGTCGTAGTTGGTGCCGAAGGCCCCGGCGTCCACCAGCTCCCTGATCATGCTCAGCGCCTTCCGGCTGTCCGGGCTCGCCCAGGCGTCCTTGTCGCCGTCCAGCGCCTTCTGGAAGAGCTCGGGCCCGGCGATGCGGTCGTAGAGGTACTCGAACCACATCAGCGTCGGCCACCGGTCGCCGCCGCCCAGGGCGATCGGGGTGACCCCGTCGGCCTTCAGCGCCTTGACCGCCGCCAGCAGGTCGTCCCAGGTCTCCGGAGGTTCGACACCCGCCTTTTCGAGGACCTTGCCGTTGTTGAACAGCAGGACGGGCTGCGTGCCGCGCATGGGAATCCCGTAGGAGGCGCCGTCGACCACCGCGCTGTTGAACACGGACGGCAGGAAGTTCGCCTTGAGGCCGGGGTCGTCGGCGATGAAGGGATCCAGCGGGAGCAGCAGGCCGGCGTCGACGAACGGCTTGATGCTGCCGCCGCCCCAGTTGAAGAAGACGTCCGGCGCCTGCTTGCTCCTGATGATCGTCTGCAGTTTGGCCTGGTAGTCGGCGCCCGGGATCGTGTCCAGGACGGCCTTCACCTCCGACGTCTCGTTGAAGGTGGCGACGAGCTCCTTCTCCACCTTGTTCGCCGCGTCCCCGTAGACCAGGACATGGATGGCGTCGTCGCCGGCCGCGTCGGAATCTCCCCCGCACCCGGTCAGGGACAGGGACAGCACCAGGGCCAGGGCGGCACCACCGACGACAGCGGTCCGCGAGAACCGTGCGCGTTGTTTCATCGACTCGCCTCTCGAAACTGTTTCGGAGTCATTGCCGAAACTTGTGAGTCGGGACGCTAGGACTCCCCCTCCAAGGGGTCAACCCTCCGTCACTGCGTTACCAAAACGTTACGCACAGTGGGGGGTCGAGCCGTGCTTTATGCTCCTCGGCATGCGCGATGACGAGGAAATGGGCCGCATCACCCTGGCTCAGGTGGCCGAGCGGGCCGGCGTCTCCATTTCGACAGTTTCGAAGGTTCTCAACGGACGGCAGGACGTGGCGGCCCCCACGAGGGTCAAGGTGGAGCGCCTGCTGGAGGCCCACGCCTACCGGCGCACCACCCGGTCGGCCCGCGAGGCGCCGCTCATCGAGATCGTGTTCCACGAGCTGGAGAGCATCTGGGCGATGGAGCTGATCCGGGGGGTGGAGAACGTCGCCAAGGCCCACAACGCCGGGGTCGTCCTCACCGAAAGCGGAACCCGCCACGCGCCCGGCCCGGAGTGGATGGAGGCGATGCTCCAGCGCAGGCCGCTCGGCGTCGTCCTGGTCTTCTCCACGCTGCCCACCGAAGTGAAACAGCGGCTCAGGTCCCGCTCGATCCCCTTCGTCATCATCGACCCGGCGGGCGACCCCGACCCCGACGTCCCCTCGGTCGGCTCCGCCAACTGGAACGGCGGACTGGCCGCCACCCGCCATCTCATCGAACACGGACACCGGCGCATCGGCATCGTCACCGGTCCCGAGGACATGCTCTGCTCCCGCGCCCGGCTCGACGGCTACCGGTCGGCGATGGCCATGGCAGGACTCGAAGTGGACCCCGGCCTCATCCTGTTCGGCGACTTCCACGTGGAGGGCGGCCACGACCGCGCCACCGAGATGCTGTCCCGTCCCCACCCGCCCACCGCGATCTTCGCGGGCAGCGACCTCCAGGCCCTCGGCGTCCTGGAGGCCGCCCGGAGCCACGGCCTGCGCGTCCCCGACGACCTCTCGGTGGTCGGCTACGACGACGTATCGATCGCCCGCTGGGCAAGCCCGGCACTGACCACGGTCCACCAGCCACTGCGCCGGATGGCGGAGGAGGCCACCCAGATGCTGATGCGGCTACGGGCCGAGGAACCGGTGTCCACCCGGCTGGAGCTGGCGACGAGCCTGGTCGTACGGAAGAGCACGGCGGCGGCGCCCGAGAGCTGAGCGCGGTGCGGGGGCGCGGTCCGTGCCGGTGAAGGGCCGCGGTGCCGCACAGGGGCGTCAACGGGCGCTTTTCAGCCTCCTGTTGTGACTGAAAGACATCAACGCCTCACAATGCGAGGCTGGTTGACCTACTCTTTGCGTGCCCCCAAACCCCCGAACGCGGTTTCGATGTGTCGTGAAAGGTTGCGCTTCTCGTGGCTGGCACCGGTATCTGCAGGGTCGTCGGGTCGGGGCCGCTGCGGTGAGCCGACCGTCGAGGAAGCCAGGACGCGGCCCCGGTGCGAGCGCCGCCGTCGCCGGATGGGCCGTCTCCCTGCTTGCCGCCGCCTGTGCGGGGTGGGCCGCCGTCACCGTGGACGCCGCGTGGCACCGGGCCCTCGCGGGAGCCTGTGCCGCGGCCGTCGTCCTGCTGATCGCCCTCGTGCTGATCCTCGCCCGGCGGCTGTCCGCCGAACGCGCACACCGTGTCCGGGAGGCCGAAGTGGCCGCAGCCCGGGGCGCCGAGGTGGCGCATCTGGCCGCGGTACGCGTCCCGGCCATCGCCCAGCGACTGCACACCGGACAGCGACTGGACGGCGTGCCGGGGCCGATGGCCTCGCCGGAGGAGACCGGTGAGGAGTTCGGCCGGGCGCTGGAATCGGTCGTCGTCGCACTCGGCTCGGACACGGCCGTGCACCGCGAGCGCACCCTGCGCGACTCGGTGCAGGCCGCCTTCGAATCCGTGGCGCGCACCATGCACGTGATGGCGACCGTGCAGCAGCAGGTCCTGGACGAGGTCGAGCGCTCCATCGAAGACCCTCTTCTGATGGCCAACGTGATGAAGGCCGACCACGCGGCCTCCCAGATGACCCGCAAGGCGCAGACCCTTCTGGTGATGTGCGGGATCTGGCCCGCCCGTCGGGAGACCCGGCCGGTCTCGCTCTACGACTGCGTACGGGGCGCCCAGTCCCGGATCGTGGAGTTCGGGCGGATCGAGGTGCACGGCGGACAGACCCTGTACGCGGTGCCCCCGGCCGTGGAGGGGCTGATGCACTCCATCGCCGAACTGCTGGAGAACGCCACGGTGTTCTCACCGTCCAGCTCCCCCGTGGTCGTCAGCGTGCGGGAGGTGGGCTCCGGTGCGGTCATCGAGATCGACGACGCCGGGCTCGGGATGCCGCCGGACGTCCTGCACCAGGCCCTCGGCCATCTTCGCGACGACCTGGACCTGACCCGCCTGGGTGCGGTGCCCCGGCTCGGCCTGGCGTCCGTCGGGCGCTGGAGCCGGGAGCTGGGCTTCAACGTGGAGCTGAGCGGGTCTTCGGCGTACGGCGGCACCCGGGCCGTGATGTTCGTACCGTTCCGGCTGCTGACCGACCCGCTGCCGAGGACCGCCGCGCACCGCCGCCCCCCGATCGAAGCGGCCGAGCGCGTCGTGCCCGCCGTCCCCCCGGCAGGCGTACGCGACGACGCCCCCGAGCCGGCCGGCGTGCCCGCCCCGACGACGGCCGGCCTGCCCCGGCGGCGCAGCCGGCGCGGCGCCACCCAGGCCACGGCCACCGCACGGCACTCGGCGCCAGACCCGCAGCCCGGTGGCGCGCCCGCCGAACCCTGGACGCCGGAGGCGGCACGCGCCTCGATCGCCAGCGTGGTGTCCGGGACGCTGCGCGGCCGGGCGGCCGTCGACGCGGACGGCGACGCCGAACCCGCGTCGCCCCCGCGCGGCGGACAGTCCCCGCCCAGTACCCCGCACGAGCACGCCGGAGGCCGACCGTGACCGGAATCATCACTCGACTCCCCGACCTGGGATGGATGCTCCGCCCCCTCACCGAGATTCCCGGCGTCCGGCACACCGTGGTGGTGTCCGAGGACGGGTTGCGACTCGGGCACGCCTCCGCCGAGAACCTCTCGGGTCCGGTGGCCGGCCTGAGCGTCGCCGACGCGGAGTCGCTCTCGGCTGCCTGCGCGGCGATGACGATGACGGGCCGGTCCACCAGCGCGCTGCTGTTCGGGCGGGGCGCCGCGACACGCCAGTTGATGCTGGAGACCGACCAGGGGTTCGTGCTGTTCACCCCTGCCGGGGTGGGCGCGCACCTGGGGGTCGCCACCGAACTGGACGCCGACGTGGGCCTGGTGGCCCAGCAGATGCAGGTGCTGGTGGCGAAGATCGGCGCCCACCTGAGCAGCCTGCCCCGGGACGAGGCCGCCGCGACGTGACGACAGAGCGGCCCGAGGCGCCGAGGGCCTCGGCGATCCGCCCCTATGTCATCACCCGCGGCCGCACGGAGTCCGAGGGCGAGCCGCTGTCCTGGGAATCCCTGGTGATGACGGCGGAGGCGGCGTTCCCCGCCACCCTCCAGCCGGAGCACCTCGCCATCCTGAAGCACTGCGAGGGGCTCATCTCGGTCGCCGAGGTGGCCGCTCACCTCGGCCAGTCGCCATCGGTCGCGCAGGTGCTGCTCTCCGATCTCCTCCGCTGGGGGCTGATCGTGACCCGGCCGCCCATCCCGCCGGCCGAACGCGCCGATGTGACCATGCTCAGAAAGGTCCTCCATGGTCTCGAAAGCTGCCTCTGAAACCCTGGCCGAGGCCGACCGGCCGACCGCCGCGGCCAACGGCAAGTACCTCGACTCGAATGTGTCGGGCGCGGCGAAGATCCTGGTCGTCGGCCCGCTGGGGGTGGGCAAGACGACGCTGATCGGTACGGTGTCGGAGATCGAACCGCTCTCCACCGAGGCGTCGATGACCCGGGCGGGCGTCCGGGTGGACCCGTACGCCGGGGACAGCGGCAAGAAGACCACCACGGTCGCCCTCGACTTCGGCCGGCTGACCATCGACGGCGACCTGGTCCTGTATCTGTTCGGCACGCCGGGCCAGCAGCGGTTCCTGCCGGCCTGGCGGGACCTGGCCAAGGGGGCGCTCGGCGCGCTCGCCCTGGTGGACAGCCGGGACCTGGCGGCTTCTTTCGACGCGCTGGACAACCTGGAGGATCTGGACCTGCCCTTCGCGGTCGCCGTCAACGTCTTCCCGTCCGGCCCCCGGTACGACGCCGACGACATCCGTACGGCCCTCGATCTGCTGCCCGACACCCCGCTGGTGACCTGCGACGCACGGGACCGGGCCTCATCGATCCGGGCACTGATCGCCCTGGTCCGTCACCTCATCCACGTCGCCACGGAGTCCTCATGAGCACGCCCCACCCCACGGCCGGGCCGGCCGCCGGCTGCCCCGTGACCGGCGCCCCCGTCACCGCGGCCGCGCTGTACGGGCCCGGCCTCGACGGCAACACGATGCCCGCGCTGTACGAGGAACTGCGCGGCACACACGGCCCGGTGGCGCCGGTGTCCCTCGCCCCCGGCATCGACGCCTGGCTGGTCCTGGGCCACCGCGAACTGCTCCGGCTCACCCGCGAGGAGCAGGACTTCTCGCACGACCCGCGCCGGTGGAGCCTGCTGCGCGAAGGCCGGGTGCCGGCCGACTCGCCGATCCTGCCGATGGTCGGCTGGCGCCCCGCGCTGCTCTTCGCGGACGGGCAGCAGCACCGCAGGATGCGCGGCGCCGTCTCCGACGCGCTGGCCGGGATCAACGGGCATGAGCTGCGCCGCAGCGTCCGGGCCACCGCCGAGGCCCTGATCACCGGCTTCGCGGCCCACGGCGAGGCCGACCTCGTCGCCGCGTACGCGCGCATGCTGCCGATGCGGGTGATCGCCGGGCTGCTCGGGGTGGACGACCGGACCGGCCGGGAGCTGGTGGAGGCGGTGGGAGGCCTGGTCTCCGCCACCAGCGGGGCGGCGGACGCCAGTCGCCGGATGGGCGCGATCCTCCTCTCACTGATCGAGGAGAAGCGGCGGGTGAGGGGCGAGGACATCGTCTCGGCGCTGCTGCACCACCCGGCGCGGCTCACCGACGAGGAGGTGCTGCACAACCTGGTGGTGATGTTCGTGGCGGGCAACCAGACCACGGTGAACTGGATCGCCACCTCGCTGCGCATCCTGCTCTGCGACCCCGCGCTGCGCTCCTCGCTGAGCGGCGGCCACCTCAGCGTCGACGACGCACTCGACCTGGTCCTGTGGCGCTTCCCGCCCACCCAGAACTTCCCGGCCCGCTACGCCACCCGCGACATGAGGTTCGGCGGCCAGGACATCCGGGCGGGCGACATGCTGGTCCTGGGCCTGGCGGCGGCCAACGCCGATCCGGAGGTCCTGCCGGCCGACGGCGCCCCTGTGGTCGGCAACCGCTCCCATCTGGCGTTCGGCGCGGGCCCGCACACCTGCCCCGCCCAGGACCCGGCCCGCCTGATCACCCGGACCGCGGTCGACACGATCCGGCACCGCCTGCCCGACCTGGAACTGGCGGTCCCCGAAGACGAGCTGAAGTGGGTCAACTCGCCGTGGAGCAAGGGCCTGGGCACGCTGCCCGTGCGCTTCACCTCGCCGCAGTTGCCGCAGGGCCCGGTGCCCTCCCTGCCGACCGAGGCCCCCGCCCCGGCGTGGCCGCACCGGAACGCGGTGCGGTCACAGGCCCGGCCGCACTGACCCGTCCGGAGCCCGTCCTTCCTCGGCTTGTCCCCGTCCCTCCGAAGACCAGGAGCCCTGTTGAACACGTCACCGCTGAACCCCCCGGCCGACCACCCGCACCGCCTGGACCCGGCCGGGGGCTGCCCGCACGCGGCCAACGCCCGGCTGCTGGCCCGGGGGGCGGTCACCCCGGTGGTCCTCCCCGGCGAGGTGCGGGGGATGGCAGTGCTGGGCCACGACGCGCTCAAGGAATTCCTCGCGCACCCCGACGTCGCCAAGAACGCGCAGCACTTCACAGCGCTCCAGGCCGGGGAGATCGCCGACGGCTGGCCGCTCAAGACGTTCGCCACGGTGCAGGGGATGACGACCGCGGACGGCGCCGACCACCGGCGGCTGCGGTCGCTGATGAGCAAGGCGTTCACGGCCCGCCGGGTCGAGGAACTCCGCCCGTACGTGGCGGAGCTGACATCCCGCCTGCTGAGCAACCTGGAGGCGGCCGCCACCGAGGACGGCGTCGTCGATCTGCGCACCCACTTCGCGCTGCCGCTGCCGATGGGCGTCATCTGCGAACTGCTGGGCGTGGACGAGGCCCACCACGACCGGCTGCACCACCTCTCCAACCAGATCGTGGCCACGGACATCGAGCCGGCCGAGGCGATGGCGGCCAACCGGGAGATGGTGGAGGTCCTGAGCGCGGTCGCGGCCGCCCGGGCGGCCGACCCGGGGGACGACCTCACCAGCGCGATGATCGCGGCCCGCGAGGAGGACGGCGACCGGTTCAGCCCGCACGAGCTGATCGGCACGCTGATGCTGACCATCATCGCGGGACACGAGACGACGCTGAACCTGATCACGAACGCCGTACGCGCCCTGTGCACCCACCGGGACCAGCTCGACCTGGTCCTGACCGGCGCGGCGAGCTGGGCGGACGTGGTGGAGGAGACCCTGCGCTGGGACAGCCCGGTCAGCTACTTCCCCTTCCGCTACCCGACCCGCGACCTGACCCTGGACGGCACCGTGATCCCCCGGGGCACCCCGGTCCTCGCGGGGTACTCGGCGGCCGGCCGCGACACACGAGCCCACGGCCCGGACGCGGCACGCTTCGACATCACCCGCACCGGCGATTCCCGCCATCTCTCCCTGGGACACGGCGCGCACTACTGCATGGGCGCGCCCCTGGCCCGTCTGGAGAGCACCACAGCCCTGGAACAGCTCTTCACCCGCTTCCCGACCCTGGACCTCGCGGTCCCGGAGCCGGAACTACCGCGGCACGCCTCGTTCGTGGGGAACAGTGTGCGGAAGTTGCCGGTGCGGCTGAAGGGGTGAGAGCACCGCTTCCGGGTCAGATGCCTTTTGCGGCGGGCTCGAGAATGGCCACGCACTCCACATGGTGCGTCATCGGAAGGATGTCGCGGAGAGCGGGAACTGGGGAAAGCAGAGGCCAGAGGGCCTATTCCTGCCTCATCGGCGACCGGTGAAGTCGCCCGAGCGTCAGATGAGCGTCAAAGAGAGCCGGGGCCGCGCTTCTGCTCGTGCCGCATCAGACAACGTTCGCGACCGAGCATCCCGCACAGCCGTTCCTCGACTGCGTGCTCGTTCGGCCAGATGAGCGGCTACCACACTCGGGATCACGCAGGCCTCCGGCAGGGTGAAGCGGACCCGCGAAGAGATGCGGGCCAACCACCTTGAGGGCGGCTGCCCAGTGCCACGCACGCGAGGGCCACCTCAACGTGCCCCGCAGCCACAGGGAGCAGGCCGACGGCGAAACCGTACGGTCCGGAGCCTGGATCAACCAGCAGCAAGTCAAGGCCGGGAAGCTATCGCTTCAGAAGGCGAGGAGCTGTCCGCCTTGGATATGCGCTGGTCGTAGACGAACGGCCGCAGGCACGCTACGCGGGCTGGCGGGCTGAGTGATCTGCAATTCTCGCTGCAGCAACAGCCCGTGGGCGGCACCCGCCTCGCGGGCGATGCTCAGGCTGCGAACGCCGCGCCGCGCAAGGTCGCCGCCGCCGGGCGGCTGCCGAGATGAGCCTTGCCGACCGCGCCGATCCGGGACCGTTGTGCAGCTGTCTCAACCGCTTCCATAGGGTGATCGTTTGACTTCCGAGAAAGGTGCATCGCCTCGTGAATTCATTCCGCAAGTCCAGCAGTTCAGCCCTACCGTCCCGCGGCAGCTCGTACCCGTTCGATGACGGGACGGCGCGCTCGGGGTGGAACGTCTTGGCTGGACATGACCTCCGCGTGCTCGGTCAGGGCTGCGACGAACTCGTTGAGCGCGCCGGGAATACTCGTGGGCGGTGTCAGTCCCTCGGGGTCGGAGAAAGTCGAGGCCTTCCTGATCTGATGTGTCAGCGGTCCTTTCGCGTCACCAGGTGTCGTGACGGGTGTGGGAGATATGCCCGCGACTGTTGAAGTAGTCGACGTGCACGTGGTTGCCCGAGGAACAGACCTCACGGCAACGGCAGCCCCCCCCCACCCGGGCGTCCGGCCGTGCGGCCGCGATGGCAGCCTGCTTCGACTTGTACTTCGTCGGAGTACGCAAGTCTCTCCAGTTCGGAGCGTTGGAAGACTTGAGCCCGTCGCCGATGACCACGTCGGTGACGGGTGAGAACGTGATCCCACCCGTCACATCGTTGGCCGCCCGCACTCTGTCGCCTCGGACCACCTCAGCAATGGGCTTGGGGATGCCGTCAGCCGTGACGACGTGGATGTCGAGCAAGAAGGAGTTACGCCGGTAACTGCGGGCAATCGTGCGCGCCGCGCGGATGACCCAGCAGGCAGAAAGAGCAGCCGTACCATGAGCGCGCAGCTCCCGCTCCGTCGCACTGACCTCTGCCTTCTCAAGGAGAGCCGAGAGGACGTTCGTCACGCGCCCCTGCAGAACTGCGGGTCAGAAGAATCACCCCACTTCGGCGAGTTCCCCACGGCGTAGGGAGATCAGGCATCTCCACGGCCGGTCCCATCCGTCGAGCTGAGAGGGCAGCGGGGCCTCGCCGACAGCCCTCGACCTGAGGTCAGTTGCCGCTGTCGCCGGCATCAAGATGATCCGGGGTCGCCCGGCGACGGCGGTGTGCCCTCCGTGCCGCACAGACTCCGAATACGGCTGCGGCCAACTGCAACCCGGCCGTCCCCAAGCTGAGGATCTCGCCCACGGTGTGCATCTCGCTCCTCCTGTTCACGCACGCACCCACGGCGTACAGGGGAAGCTTCACGATCCGGGAATTCATGCACCAGGGACAAGATCGGTTTGGTCATTCTTGCCGCAGCCCGGCACCAACCACTGGGAGGATGCAGGTAAGAAGGGGGTTGTTGCGAGGGATGCAAGAACGACGGCGTGGACGTCCGATGGGCGCGTTGGACCCGAAGCTGGGCCCAGAGATGACGGTCTGGGCGAATCGCCTCCGCGAGTTCTACAACAGCCTGGGCCTCACCCTGCTGGGTTTGGAGGGCCTACTTGGCATCGACGCCAGTACCCTCTCCCGCTACTTCAACGGTCAGCGGATTCCAGAGATCAGCTTCCTGAAAAGCCTCGACGATGCGATCGACAAGCAGACCGGTGCACGACTAAAGCCTCAGGTCATGGCTGCCGTACGCGCCGAGTACCTGGCCGCCTGTCTGGTCTACGAGCCGCAACGGCACGAGGTATACGTACTGCGCGATGAGTTGGACGAGGCACGCACCAGGCTGACGGCCGCCGAGCAAACCGTCTTCGAGCTGCAGGAGCAGATCACCGTCGAGCAGCAGCGTCAGCAGGAACTGCTTGCCGGATTGCGCGAGCTCGAGACGGTGGCGGCCAGCGGTCTCCGCGATGCCAAGCAGCTCCGGCAGGAGCGGGATATGGCCCTTGTGGAGCGGGATCAGTTGGACGAGCTCCTCCAGGACCATCTGGTGGAGCTGCGACTGGCCAGCCGTGATCGCGTGATCAGCCTCCAGCTGGAGAAGGAAGTGACCCGCGCCCTGGCCACGGCCGAGCAGGCGCTGGAGGATGTCCTCGCGGGCGAGGAGTCGGAGCCGCCGCCCACTCCCGCGGAGGCTGACTCCGGCCCGGCCAAGTCACGTTGGTGGAAACGCACTTCCTCCGGAGAGCTGGCCCGGCTGCGTGAGCAGACTTCATTGGCTGCCCGAGTACACATCCCTCGACTTGTCATGCAGCTAAGCGAGGCGGACCCTCAGGACGTCGACTTATCGATCCCTTCCGTGGGCAGCTACTCCAGCGCGGAGGCCGCCCAGTTGGCGTCCGCGATCGATTCGCTGCTGCGCGAGTCCGCGCGGCTGGCAGGTGAACAGGCTCTGCTGCGGGGCAACGTCAATGCGATCTTCACCAACCTCTCGCGCCGTTCACAGGGTCTCATTCAGCGTCAGCTCTCGCTCATCTCCGAGTTGGAGGAACAAGAGAAGGACCGCGAACAGCTATCCTCACTGTTCAAGCTGGACCACCTCGCAACCCGCATGCGACGCAACGGCGAGAACCTCCTCGTCCTCGCGGGCGAGGAGCCCGGCCGGCGCTGGACCCGACCGGTCCCGCTGGTAGACGTGCTCCGCGCCGCCACCTCCGAGGTGGAGCAATACGAACGCATCGAACTAAGCCACATCCCGGGCACCGAAATTGGTGGGCGGGTCGTCAACGACTGCGTGCACCTGCTTGCCGAGCTCCTGGAGAACGCCGCCTCATTTTCTCCGCCACACACCAAGGTCTACGTCACCGGCAACGCCCTGCCCGACGGCCGCGTACTGATCGAGATCCACGACACCGGCATCGGAATCCCGCCCGAGGAACTCGACCACATCAATGAACGGCTGGCATCGCCTCCCATCGTCGACGTCTCCGTCTCGCGCCGCATGGGTCTGTTCGTGGTCAGCCGCCTCTCGCTGCGTCACGGCATCCGGATCCAGCTGCGCCCGTCTGACTCGAATGGCACAACCGCACTGGTCATGCTGCCAATCGATGTAGTTCGCCCCCCTCGGGCAGTGGGGCCAGTCGAGCACTTTGAGGACTCCTTGTGGGAACAAGTCAGCCCATCATCATCCCCGACTGCGCCCCATGCCTAGGCCGGCGTCTCGGCCGACCCAACGGACCTGCCCATGGTCGACCACGGTCCCCGATATGAACAGCGATACACCTCGCAGACCTTGCCATTCTCCGACACACCCGCCACAGGCCTTGCCCACGGCTGGCTGCCGGACGATCGAAAGGGCGTGCGCCGAATCAGGAAAAAAGCCCGAGCGTTCGGCGGTGACGTTCGGGGGGCTGCCCTGGTCAGGGAAGCCTCCTTCCGTCCCGATTGTCAGGCCCGTGATGCATGCTGGGTCAGTCACCAACGGGTGAGGAATCGTGCCTGGCGTCCCTGCTACATCCCTAAGGTAAACGCTGGCTACTGAAAGTAGTCGTACGAGGGAACCGCCGCGGCGCCAAGAGGGAAGCGGCTGGGTCCACAGACGGGGCATGCGGTTGTTGATCGAGCCGACGCACTGGGATCTGAAAGCACTCGTGGGGTGGAGTGCCCCTGCCAGGCGCCCCATACATCGTCATGACCTTTCACGGGGTCAGCGTTCCTGCGGGGGAGACCTCTGCCACCCCATCCCCTTCAGATGCCTGACCAGCCCCGCAAGCCGCTCGATCAGCTCCTGCGCCTTAGAAGTCATCTCATTTGGTGAGTCTGCGGTAGCAGATGAGGGTGCAGGCGATGCTGGTGAAGGCGAGGTAGTGGTCGGCTTTGCGTTCGTAGCGTCGGTGGAGGCGGTGGCAGCCAGCGAGCCAGCTTCGATTCGGCCGATGCCGATTGGGTCACTGTCAAGCTGTGCCGGTAGCTGATCACGGAGATAGCGGATGACGGCGGAGCGTGCGTGGCCATCGTCCACGGTGAAGTCGAAGAGGGTGGGCTTGAGGTCCTCAAGTCGGCGCATCTCCGGTGCTGGCTTTGTTCCAGGCTGTGAAGGCGGCCAGTACGTCACGGTCGCCGCTGACGATGACAATCTCGTCCGGGGCGGCACGTTCCAGCACGTCGCGGATCCAGGCACGGTCGCTGGCGCCAGTCTTGCCCCCCCCCCCCCCGCGATTCCTCCTCCCCCGTGCTGTGGTCGGCTGCCCTGGCTCCCTTGAGCTTGGCCGGGGGGCAGAGACGGACCTGGTCCCTCAAGCCTTCGATCGCACTTCGACCAGTGAGCTCGATGATCTCCACATTGGGGATCTTCGCCAGGTTGGCGAGCACCGCCGCGATCACCTCGTCGCGGTCTGGGTAGTCCGACACGGGCACGCTGAGGCCAGCCTGCTGGAGTCGCCAACGTTCGGTGGACGCGGCACTTTTCAGGATCTGCCAGTCAAGTACCAAGTGTTCGGCCCACTCCCAAGCGACGGTCTCGGGTATCCAGGTCTTGACGCCTATGCCGGCAAGTCGCGCGGCCAGGCGCTCCAGTTGGTCGAGGTCAGGTCGCGCGTAGCCTTAGGCGTTCGCGTCGAACACCACGGCCTTGAGCTTTTCGCGAAGGGGGGAAGCCAGTCTGAGGGTCACGCTGTCCGTAGATCGCGCTCGCGATTTCCTTGCCGTGGGCTGGTTTGTCTACCCGAAGCGCAGCCCCTCGTGGGCGCTCACACAATGTCGACTACGCATCGAGGCCCCGCTCCCCTCAGGCAGCTGATCGTGGCAGCGACCACGCAGCACCTGGTGACCGACACACCCCCCTTCCGGGGACCTGATCCGCCCAACGGTTGCCCGACACCTCATCAGAACGAGCGTCAAGATATCGCCCGTAACACACATACTGCGCACGAACAAAACCGCAGTTCAGGAGCTTTTTGCGGCCGGTTCAAGGATCGCCACGCACTCCACATGATGCGTCATAGGAAACAGATCGAACGCCCGCAGCGTCCGCACCCTGTACCCGCCCTCCGCGAAGTACGCCAGGTCCCGCGCCAGTGCCGCCGGGTCGCAGGCCACATAGGCGATCTTGCGGGCGCCCAGGCCCGACAGCTGCTTGACGACCTGCTTGCCGGCGCCCGCGCGCGGCGGGTCCAGGACGATCAGGTCGCACTCCGTGATGCCCGTGCGGGGCAGGACCTGGTCGACCTTGCCGTGTTCGATGCGGACCCGGTCGAGGTCCTTCAGGTTGTGGCGGGCGTCCTCGACCGCGCGTTTGCCGGACTCGATGCCGAGGACCGCGCCCTTCTCGCCGATGCGCTGGCCGATGGCGCCGGCGAACAGGCCGACGCCGCAGTAGAGGTCGAGGGCGGTGTCGTTCTTGCGGGGCAGCAGGCCCTGCATGACCGCGCGGACCAGGGTGTTGGCCGCCTGCGGGTGGACCTGCCAGAAGCCGCCGGAGCCGACGCGGTAGGTGCGGTCGTCGGCGCGTTCGCGGACGAAGGCGCGGCCGTGGACGCGGTGGACGCCGCCGTCCTTCTCGTCGACCCGGAGTACCGAGACCGGCTTGTCCAGCTCGACCAGGGGCAGTCGGCCGCCGGGCTTCGGGGTGAGGATGACCTGGCGGTCGTTGGAGCCGGTGGCGGTGATGGCCTCCACCGCGGCGATCTGGGGCCACTCGCGCTTCTCCACGCCGAGTTCGGAGACGCCCGGCGCGGCGATCAGGCAGTGGTCGATCGGCTGGACGTCGTGCGAGCGGTGCTTGCGCAGGCCCGCGCGGCCCTCGGCGTCGATGGCGTACTGGACCCGGGTGCGCCAGGCCGGTACCTCGCCCGCGGGGAGCTTGTCGCCCTCGGCGGGCATGACCGTGCCGTCCCAGCCGGCCTCCTCGGGGGTCAGGCCCGCCAGGCGCTGGAGCTGCTCGGCGATCACCTCGCCCTTGAGGCGGCGCTGCGCGCCCGGCTTGGCGTGCTGCCAGTCGCAGCCGCCGCACATGCCGGGACCGGCGTACGGGCACGGCGCCTCGACCCGGTCCTTGGACGGCTCGATGATCCGTACCGCGTCGGCCCGCAGGAAGCGGGAGTCCGTGTCGCCGTCGGTGACCTTGGCGATGATCTTCTCGCCGGGCAGCGTGTGGCGGACGAAGAGGACCTGGTTCTCGGCGGTGCGGGCGATGCAGTGGCCGCCGTGCGCGACGGGCCCGACCTCGACCTCGTACTCCTCCCCGACCAGCGACGACGTGGGTTCGTTCTGCATGTGGGGAGGCTCCAGGGAGGAAGGGGGTAAGCGGTCGAGCGTGCGGCCGGACGACAGCCCACCAGTCTACGCGGGTGCCGTGAGGGTGCTGACCACGATCAGCCGCCGTCCCGCCCGGTCCGTCAACCCGCCGCCGCCCGGACCCGCCGTCGCCCCGTTCGTTCACCCCTTGCGGTGCGGCATCCTGCGGTGCGGCTCCTTGTGGCCGCGTTCCACCGGGCCCCGGCGGACCGATCCCGGAGCGCTCCAGTCCGCACGCCTGCGGGCCCGCTTCTTCGCGGCCTCGGAGGACTGGAGCTGGTACGGGACCGAGGTAACCATCACGCCGGGGGTGAACAGCAGGCGGCCCTTGAGGCGCAGGGCGCTCTGGTTGTGCAGCAGGTGCTCGTACCAGTGGCCGACCACGTACTCCGGGATGTACACGCTGATCACGTCGCGCGGGCTCTGGCGGCGCAGGCCCTTGACGTACTCGATGACCGGGCGGGTCACCTCGCGGTACGGGGAGTCGAGGATCTTGAGCGGGACGTTGATGCCGCGTCGTTCCCAGTCCTCGCGCAGCGCCTTCGTCTCGGCCGGGTCGACGCTGATGGAGAGCGCCTCCAGGTGGTCGGCGCGGATCAGTTTCGCGTAGGCGAGGGCGCGCAGCGTGGGGCGGTGGAGCTTGGAGACCAGCACGATCGCGTGCACGCGGGAGGGGCGCAGGGTCTCGTCGGTGGGGGCCTCGTCGGCGGAGATCTCGGCGGCGACCCGGTCGTAGTGCTTCCGGATCGCGGTCATCGTGCCGTAGAAGATGACCATGCCGAGCAGGGCCACCCAGGCGCCGTGGGTGAACTTGGTGGCCAGGACCACGACGAGGACCAGGCCGGTGAAGGTCGCGCCGAAGGCGTTGATGGCGCGGGAGCGGACCATGTGGCGGCGCTTGGCCGGGTCGCGTTCGTCGGCCAGCAGGCGGTTCCAGTGCCGGACCATGCCGGTCTGGCTGAGGGTGAAGGAGACGAACACCCCGACGATGTAGAGCTGGATCAGGTGCGTGGTGTCGGCGTCGTAGATCCAGACGAGCAGGATGGCCGCGCCGGCCAGCAGGACGATGCCGTTGGAGAACGCGAGGCGGTCGCCGCGGGTGTGCAGCTGGCGCGGCAGGTAGCGGTCCTGGGCGAGGATCGAGCCGAGCAGCGGGAAGCCGTTGTACGCGGTGTTCGCCGCCAGGAAGAGGACGAGCGCGGTCGCGGTGGCGAGGACCATGAAGAGGAACGAGCCATGACCGAAGACCGCCTCGGCGACCTGGGAGATCACCGGGTCCTGGGTGAAGCCTGCGCCGACCGGGGTGCCGTCGCGGATCAGGTCCACGGCCGGGTTCTCGGCCATCTTGACGTCGGTGGCCATGGCCAGGCCGATGATCCCGCAGAACATGGTGACGGCGAGCAGGCCCATCGCGGCGAGCGTGGTCGCGGCGTTCTTGCTCTTGGGCTTGCGGAAGGCGGGCACTCCGTTGCTGATCGCCTCGACGCCGGTGAGGGCGGCGCAGCCGGAGGAGAAGGCCCGCAGGAGAAGGAAGACAAGCGCGAAACCGGCCAGTCCCTCGTGTTCGGGTTTGATCTCGAAGTCGGAGGTGGGGGCGTGCATCGTGTCGCCGAGGACCAGCCCCCGGAACGCGCCCCACAGGATCATCACGAAGACGCCGGCCACGAAAAGGTACGTGGGAATCGCGAAGAGCTTTCCGGATTCCCTGACTCCGCGCAGATTCATCAGGGTGAGCAGAACGATGGCGCCGATCGCGCAGAGCGTCTTGTGCTCGATGACGAACGGGATCGCGGAGCCGAGGTTCTCGACGCCGGAGGAGATCGACACCGCGACGGTGAGGACGTAGTCGACGAGCAGGGCGCTGGCGACGGTCAGTCCGGCCTTCGGGCCGAGGTTGGTGGTGGCGACCTCGTAGTCGCCGCCGCCGCTCGGGTAGGCGTGGACGTTCTGCCGGTAGGAGGCGACGACCGTGAACATGAGCACGACGACCGCGAGGGCGATCCAGGGGCTGAAGTGGTACGCCGACACCCCCGCGATGGACAGCACGAGGAGGACTTCTCCGGGTGCGTACGCCACCGAGGACAACGGGTCGGACGCGAAGACGGGGAGCGCGATGCGCTTGGGGAGAAGGGTCTCCCCAAGCTTGTCGCTGCGCAGCGCCCGGCCGATCAGGATCCGTTTGGGCACGTCGGTCAGTTTGGACACGGTGAGGATCGTAAGCGCAGCCCGTGGCCGAAACGCACGCCCTTTCGACGTGGCCCCGCAATCTCCTGCGGTCGGCCGAGAAAGCCCTGCCATTCCTTAACGCGATCCTTGCACCCGCCCACCCTGTTTTGCTTTCCCTTTACCGGAGTGCGCGAGGATACGGACCCGCGGATGAGGCAGGGGCCTCCCCGGCGCATAAGCTCGACTCCGGGCCACACCGCGGGTGTGTGCCCCGTTGTTTGCCCAGCAAGCTGAGAGAGAAGTGTGAGCAGCGTGTTTTCGCAGGTCAGCCGGATGACCAGGACGGCGGGGTAGGCGCACAGTGCACATCGTCATCATGGGCTGCGGGCGCGTCGGTGCCGCTCTCGCGCAGACCCTGGAACAGCAGGGGCACACCGTCGCGGTGATCGACCAGGACCCCACGGCGTTCCGTCGCCTCGGGTCCGGTTTCGGCGGTCGCCGGGTCACCGGGGTCGGTTTCGACCAGGACACCCTCCGCGAGGCGGGCATCGAGGACGCCGGGGCGTTCGCCGCGGTCAGCAGCGGCGACAACTCCAACATCATCGCGGCCCGGGTGGCCCGCGAGATGTTCTCCATCGAGAACGTCGCGGCGCGGATCTACGACCCCAAGCGCGCCGAGGTCTACCAGCGTCTCGGCATCCCCACCGTGGCGACCGTGCGCTGGACGGCGGACCAGATGCTGCGGCGGCTGCTGCCGTCGGGCGCGGAGCCCCTGTGGCGCGATCCGAGCGGAGGTGTGCAGCTCGCCGAGGTGCACACGACGCCGTCCTGGATCGGCCACAAGATCAGCACGCTCCAGGAGGAGACGGGGGTCCGCGTGGCCTTCCTCACCCGGTTGGGCGAGGCCATACTGCCGACCTCGCAGACCGTCCTCCAGGAAGGCGACCTGGTCCACGTGATGATGCGTACGGACGAGATCGCCAAGGTCGAAGAGGCCTTCGCCCAGGGTCCCGAGGAGGACGGTCACTGATGCGTGTGTCGATTGCCGGGGCGGGTGCGGTGGGCCGTTCCATCGCCACCGAGCTGCTGGAGAACGGGCACGAGGTGCTGCTGATCGACAAGGCGCCGACCGCCATCTCGGTGGAGCGGGTCCCGATGGCCGAGTGGCTGCTCGCGGACGCCTGTGAGATCACCTCGCTGGACGAGGCGGCGTTGCAGCGGTGCAACGTGGTGATCGCCGCGACCGGGGACGACAAGGTCAACCTGGTCGTCTCGCTGCTCGCCAAGACCGAGTACGGCGTGCCGCGTGTGGTGGCCCGGGTGAACAACCCGAAGAACGAGTGGCTGTTCAACGAGTCCTGGGGCGTGGACGTCGCCGTCTCGACGCCGCGTCTGATGTCGGCCCTGGTCGAGGAGGCGGTGAGCGTCGGCGATCTGGTCCGGCTGCTGCGCTTCAGCCACGGCGACGCCAACCTGGTGGAGCTGACGCTGCCGCCGGAGTCGGCGCTGGCCGGTACCCGCGTCGGCGATGTGGCCTGGCCCGAGGACACCTCGCTGGTGACGATCATCCGCGGTACGCGGGTGCTGACGCCGAGCCCCGAGGAGTCCCTGGAGGCCGGTGACGAGCTGCTGTTCGTGGCCGCCCAGGCGCGCGAGGAGCAGTTGGAGGACCTGTTGTCGGTCCGGCGGAGTCCTGAGGACGGCTGAGCGAGCCGGCATGGGAAGGGGCCCGGAACCGCTCAGCGGTTCCGGGCCCCTTTCCGTACAGAGCGTGCGGGGGTCAGGCCTCCGGGTCGCGGAGCGCGGCAGCAGCGGCCTTGCGCTCCTTCTCGGCCTTTTCCTCGGCCTCCATCTCGGCGAAGACGTCGATGGGCGCCGGCGCCTTCGCGAGGAAGATCCAGGTCAAGTAGACCGCGAGCAGGAACGGCGGGATCTTCAGGGCGATCAGCACCCAGCCGAACTGGGTGGTGTCGGCCCACCAGTAGAGCGGGAAGAGGATCGCGCACTTGGCGAGCAGGATGAAGCCCCAGGCGTAGCTGGCCTTGGTGTACGCCTTCTTCCGGCCCGGGTTACGGGTCCGCCAGGAGAGGTTCTCCTTGAAGACCGGGCCCAGGATCAGGCCGATCAGCGGCACCCCGGCGGCGGCTGTGGCGATGTAGGCGACCGACAGGCCCAGGGTGTAGAGCATGCCCGGCAGATAGAAGTCCTTGGCGTCGCCCGTCATCTTCGCGAAGAGGACGCCGAAGGCCACCCCGAAGACGCCGCTGAAGGCGTGCTTGACGGTGTCCCGGCGGACCAGCCGGACGACGACGAGGGCCAGGGAGACGGCCAGGGCCGCGATGGCCGAGGCGTTCAGGTTCTTGTTGATCGTGAAGATCGTGACGAAGAGCAGCCCGGGGAGGACTGTCTCCACCATGCCGCGCACCCCGCCGAAGGCCTCGAAAAGGGCGGCCTCGGTGACAGCCTTCGACTCGGCGTCCTGCTGGGCGGCGTGCCTCCCGCCGGTGTGCCGCGGGTCGGTGCGGTGGGTCTGGTCCGTGTCGGACGTCGGCTTGTCGAGAGACGTCACCGGCTACTCCTTGCCGAGCGGTCGGAGTTCGTATGTGGGGTTGAACAGCACCCGGCGGCCGTGGCTCATGGCGACCCGCCCCGAGGCGATGATTCTGCGGCCGGGCTCTATGCCGACGATGGAGCGGCGGCCGAGCCAGACCACGTCCAGCGGTTCGGTGCCGTCGAAGAGCTCCGCCTCCAGGGCGGGCACTCCGGCCCGGGGACGGAGGGTGACGGTCCGCAACGTACCAGCCACCTTCACGATCTGCCGGTCGGAGCACTCGGAGATCCGGGTGCATCCGGTGGCCTGCGCGTCTTCCCGCAGCTCCTGGGACTCCAGGTCCTCCTGGGAGCTGGACAGCCGGTCGAGCATACGGCGGAAGCGCCCGGAAGGTCGCGCCGCCTTCCCGGCCTTCCCGGCTTTCTCGGATCGGGGAACAGCACTCATACCCGAAGAGTACCGGTCCTGCGGGCGGTACACGCGGGCCCGCGATGATCACTCGAAAGGGTGAGCCGGTGCGGGGTCAGCCGCGCTCGAAGCGGTAGCCCATGCCCGGCTCGGTGACGAAGTGCCGGGGGTGCGAGGGGTCCGCCTCCAGCTTGCGGCGCAGCTGGGCCATGTAGACCCGCAGATAGTTGGTCTCGGTGCCGTAGGAGGGGCCCCAGACCTCCTGGAGCAGCTGTTTCTGGCTGACCAGCCGGCCGCCGTTGCGGACGAGGACCTCCAGCAGGTGCCATTCGGTGGGGGTGAGCCGTACGTCGCGGCCGGCCCGGTGCACCTTCTTCGCCGCCAGGTCGACGGTGAAGCCGGCCGTCTCGACGAGGGCGATGTCCTCGGTGCCGCCCTCCTGGCCGAGCGGTTCCGCACGGCGTACGGAGGCGCGCAGCCGGGCCAGCAGCTCGTCCATGCCGAAGGGCTTGGTGACGTAGTCGTCGGCCCCGGCGTCCAGGGCCTCCACCTTCTCGTCGGAGGTGTGGCGCGCGGAGAGGACCAGGATCGGCACCCGGGTCCAGCCGCGCAGGCCCTTGATCACCTCGACCCCGTCCATGTCGGGCAGCCCGAGGTCGAGGAGGACCACGTCGGGGTGGCGGGCGGCGGCGAGCTGGAGGGCGGTCGCCCCGTCGGGCGCGGCGTCGACCTCGTACTGGCGGGCCTTCAGGTTGATCACGAGGGCGCGGACGATCTGCGGCTCGTCGTCGACCACAAGCACCCTGGTCATCGCGGTCCTGCCTTTCTGCTGTACGGGGAGGGGGGAAGGGCTCTGCTGTACAAGGGCTCTGCTGTACGGGGAGGGGGACGGGCGGGCGCGGGGGCGGGTCACGAGGTGACCTGGGCCGGCAGTTCGGCGTCGGTCCGGGCGCCGCCCGGCGCCGCGGTCAGCGTGAGGACCATGGTGAGCCCGCCGCCGGGGGTGTCCTCGGCGTCCAGCGTGCCGCCCATGGACTCGGCGAAGCCCCGGGAGACGGCGAGGCCGAGGCCCACGCCGGCGCCGCGCGGGGCGTCCCCGTACCGCTGGAAGGGCTCGAAGATCCGCTCCTTGGCCTCGTCGGGGACGCCCCGGCCCCGGTCCACAACCCGTAGCTCGACCCGGCCGCCCAGTGCGCTGGCGGCCACGGCGACGGGCTCCGGGCCTGGGTTGTACTTGACGGCGTTCTCGACGATGTTGGCGACGACCCGCTCCAGGAGACCGGGGTCGACGGCGACCATCGGCAGCGTCTCGGGGATGTCGAGGTCGACGCTGCCCTCCGGGACGCCGCCGAGCGCCATCGGGACCACCTCGTCGAGGTCGATCTCGCGGATCAGGGGGGTCACGGTGCCGGTCTGGAGGCGTGACATGTCCAGCAGGTTGCCGACGAGGTGGTCCAGCCGGTCGGCGCCGTCCTCGATGCCTTCCAGGAGCTCCGCCTCGTCCGCCTCGGACCAGGCGACGTCGTCGGAGCGCAGCGAGCTGACGGCGGCCTTGATCCCGGCGAGCGGGGTGCGCAGGTCGTGGCTGACGGCGGCGAGCAGCGCGGTCCTGATCCGGTTGCCCTCGGCGAGCCTGCGGGCCCGGTCGGCCTCCGAGACCAGCCGCTGGCGGTCCAGGACGACGGCCGCCTGGGCGGCGAACGCGCCGAGCACCCGGCGGTCCTCGGCGGGCAGCACCCGGCCGGACAGCGCGAGGGCCATGTTGTCGCCGACCGGCATGTCCACATCGGCCTCGTCGGGGCGGGTGACCGGGGCCGGTCCGACGGATCCGGCGCAGGTCCACGGGTCGACGTCGCTGCTGCGCTCCAGCAGGGCGACGGACTCCATGGCGAAGGTCTCCCGGACCCGCTCCAGCAGGGCGTCCAGGGCCGTCTCGCCGCGCAGCACGCTGCCCGCGAGGAAGGAGAGGATCTCCGACTCGGCGCGCAGCCGGGCGGCCTGGTGGGTGCGCCGGGCCGCGAGGTCGACCACGGAGGAGACCGCCACCGCCACCGCGAAGAAGATCACGATGGCGACGAAGTTCTCCGGGTCCTGGACGGTCAGGGTGTGGGTGGGCGGGGTGAACCAGTAGTTCAGGAGCATGCAGCCGACGGCGGCCGAGGCCAGCGCGGGTCTCAGCCCGCCGAGCAGGGCGGCGGCCACCGTCAGGAAGAGGAACAGCAGGACGTCGTTGGCGAGGCCGGGGGCGTCCTCCATGCCGCGCAGCGCCACCGCGAGCAGGACGGAGCCGACGACGCCGACGAGCCAGCCCCAGATGATCCGGGCGCGGCCCAGCCGGGCGCCGCGGGCGATGGGCAGGCCGCGGCCCTTGGCGACCTCTTCGTGGGTGACGATGTGGACGTCGAGGTCGGGGCCCGACTCACGGGCGACGGTCGCGCCGACCCCGGGGCCGTAGATGTACTGCCAGGTCTTGCGGCGGCTGGAGCCCAGCACGATCTGGGTGGCGTTGACGCCGCGCGCGAACTCCAGCAGGGCCGCGGGTATGTCGTCGCCGATGACGTGGTGGAAGGTGCCGCCGAGGTCCTCGACCAGGGTGCGCTGGACCGCCAGCTCCTTCGGGGACGCGGAGGTCAGGCCGTCGCTGCGGGCGATGTAGACGGCGAGGATCTCGCTGCCGGAGCCCTTGGCCGCCATCCGGGAGGCGCGGCGGATGAGGGTGCGGCCCTCGGGCCCGCCGGTCAGCCCGACGACGATGCGTTCGCGGGCCTGCCAGGGGGTGCGGATGTTGTGCTCGCCCCGGTACTGCTGGAGGTATTCGTCGACCCGGTCGGCGACCCAGAGCAGGGCCAGCTCGCGCAGGGCGGTGAGGTTGCCGGGGCGGAAGTAGTTCGAGAGGGCCGCGTCCATCTTGTCGGGCTGGTAGATGTTGCCGTGCGCCATCCGGCGGCGCAGCGCCTGGGGCGACATGTCGACCAGCTCGATCTGGTCGGCCCGCCGGACCACCTCGTCCGGCACGGTCTCGCGCTGCCGGACGCCGGTGATCGACTCGACGACGTCGCCGAGCGACTCCAGGTGCTGGATGTTGACCGTGGATATGACGTCGATCCCGGCCTTGAGGAGTTCTTCGACGTCCTGCCAGCGCTTGGCGTTGCGGGAGCCGGGGACGTTGGTGTGGGCCAGCTCGTCCACCAGGACCACGGCCGGGGCGCGCTCCAGGACGGCGTCGACGTCCATCTCGGTGAAGACGGCGCCGCGGTAGCCGATCTCGCTGCGCCGGACCTGTTCCAGGCCGTGCAGCAGCACCTCGGTGCGCGGCCGGGCGTGGTGCTCCACGAAGGCCACCACGCAGTCGGTGCCGCGCTCGACCCTGCGGTGCGCCTCGGAGAGCATCGCGTACGTCTTGCCGACGCCCGGTGCCGCGCCCAGGTAGATCCGGAGTGTGCCGCGTCCCATGGCCCCATTGTCTTCTTCCGTCCGGCGGCGTCCTGTCGACGGCCGGTGGCGCCCGGTGCGGCCGCCGCCCTCGACGCTACTCCGCCGCGGGCCGTGGTTCGGTCCCGGGAGTGCAGGTGGGGGGCGTATTGACGGAACTCTGATGCGCGCCGGGAGGGCCTGGGAGGGCAGAGCCGGGGCTCAGGCCTGTTCGACGATATGGCCGTCGCTCAGCTCCAGGACCCGGTCGGCCAGGCCCAGCAGCTGGGGGTCGTGGGTGGCGACGAGGGCGGTGACGTTCTCGCTGCGGACGACCGCGCGGAGCAGTTCCATCACGGCGAGCCCGGTCTCGGCGTCGAGCTGCCCGGTGGGTTCGTCGGCGATCAGGAGGGCGGGGCGGTTGGCCAGCGCGCGGGCGATGGCGACGCGCTGCTGCTGGCCGCCGGAGAGCTCGCCGGGGCGCTGCTCTGCGTGGTCGGCGAGGCCGACGAGGGAGAGCAGCAGCGCGACCCGCTCGTCGCGCTCGGCCGGGTCGGCCTTGCGCAGCCGCAGGGGTACGCCGACGTTCTCGGCGGCGGTGAGGATCGGGATGAGGCCGAAGGACTGGAAGATGAAGCCGACCCGGTCCCGGCGCAGCTCCAGCAGGCCCTTCTCGCCGAGCCCCGCCAGCTCGGTGCCGTCGACGGTGATCCGGCCGCCGTCGGGGGTGTCCAGGCCGCCGACCAGATTGAGCAGGGTGGTCTTGCCGGATCCCGAGCGGCCCTTGAGCGCGACCAGCTCACCGCGGGGGATCTCGAAGGAGACCCCGCGCAGGGCGTGCACGGCCGCCGCTCCGCTGCCGTACGAGCGGTGCAGGTCCTCGACGGTGACCATGACCGTACGGGCCGGGTCCTCGGCCAGGGCCGTGCCGGACTGCCCGCTGCTGCTCTCGGTCATGCTGCTCCCCCGTCGTAACTACGTGGCCTGCGTCGTCGCCCGCCAAGTATGTGTGGGCGGGACACGGCCGGGCAATGGCCGGTGGGCCGCACCCTTTCCCCGGGTGCGGCCCACCGGCCTGTACTGCGAAGTGCCGCCGGACGCTGCTAGCGGACCTCGGTGATCTCGGGGCCGCGCTGGAGCTGGCCCATGCCGCCGGAGAACTTCGAGCTCTCCTGCTCCTCCTGCTGCACGCCCTCGGGCACCATCTGGGCGTCGTTGGGGAGCTTGAGGACGATCGGGTCGCGGGGGGCCATCGGGCCCTCGCCGCGGACGACCACGGTGTCCCGGAAGATCGTCTCCAGCAGCCCGGCGGCCTCCGGCTGGACGGCGCCCTGGCCGGAGATGACTCCGCGCAGGAACCAGCGCGGCCCGTCGACGCCGACGAAGCGCACGAGCTGCACCCCGCCCGTGCCGTCCGGCAGCTGTACGGGGACCTGCGCGCGCAGCTCCCAGCCCAGCGGGCCCTCGACCTCGTCGATGATGCCGCCCTGCTGGGTGATGCCCGAGGCGATCTCGTCGCGGACCTCGCCCCAGATGCCCTCCTTCTTGGGGGCGGCGAAGGCCTGCAACTGGACCGCGCTGTCGCGCAGCACCACGGTGGCGGCGACGATCGCGTCCCCGGCCACCTCGACGCGCAGTTCCATGCCCTCGACCCCGGGGACGAAGATGCCGCCCAGGTCGACCCGGCCCTCGCCGGGCTGGGAGACCTCGGAGCTGTCCCAGGGTCCGTCGGGCCTGGGGGCCGGCGGAAGATTCATCCGACGGGTGCCCTTCGCGGCACCGTCACTGCCCTCGGGCTCGTCGGCGACCTGCTCGGCCTCGCGCACCTCGTCCGCCGCGTCCTCGGCGGAACCACTCTTCTTGCGACGTCCGAACACGTCACTGTCCTTCCCGGTCGGATACGACCGAAGCGTAGCTGTTCCCACCGTGGGTGATCCCGCCCTCGGCGCCGTCCACCGACGCGTGGCCGCCGGTGGACCCGAAGCCCCCTTCGGCCCGCGCCGAGCCGGGAAGTTCCGCCACCTCGTGGAAGCGCACCTTCTCGACCTGCTGGACAACCAATTGGGCAATCCGGTCGAACCGTTCGAATCGCACGCTCTCGCGTGGATCGAGGTTGACCACGATCACCTTGATCTCCCCACGGTACCCGGCATCCACGGTCCCTGGGGCATTCACGAGGGCCACTCCGCAGCGGGCCGCGAGGCCCGAGCGCGGGTGCACGAACGCGGCGTACCCGTCGGGCAGGGCGATCGAAACACCGGTGGGCAGCACCGTGCGCTCGCCGGGGGCGAGTTCGGCGGCCTCGGTGGTGACCAGGTCGGCTCCGGCGTCGCCCGGGTGTCCGTACGCCGGAATCGGCACGTCCGGGTCGAGGAGGCGGATCAGTACGTCGACGGGGCTGCGGGTCACGGGTTCACCTCGAAGGCGCGGGCGCGCCTGACCTGGTCGGGGTCGGACATGGCCGCCTGGATCTCGGCGGGCCGGCCGTTGTCGATGAAGTGGTCGACCTTGACCTCGATGAAGAGGGCGTCGGCCCGGACCGCGACGGGTCCTTCGGGGCCGCCGATCCGGCCGATGGCGGTGGAGTAGATCTTCCGGCCGTGCACGGCGGTGATCCGGGCGTCGAGGTGCAGCACGGTGTCCACGGGGACGGGGCGGACGAAGTCGGTCTCCAGCCGTCCGGTCACCGCGATCGTGCGCAGCAGCCAGTTCAGCGAGCCGAGGGTCTCGTCCAGCGCCGTGGCGAGCACCCCGCCGTGGGCGAGGCCGGGGGCGCCCTGGTGGGCGGGCTGCACGGTGAACTCGGCGGTGACACTCACGCCTTCACCGGCCCGCGCCATCAGGTGCAGTCCGTGCGGCTGTCCCCCGCCGCAGCCGAAACAGTGTTCGTAGTGCGCTCCGAGGAGCTCGCCGGGGGCGGGCGCGTCGGGGTGCCGGACCGGCGCGACGGCGTCGGCCGGGGGTGTCAGAGCTGCTGATGTTCCACTCACAGGCGCAGACCTTACCCGCGCGGCGGTGTGCCGGTCGCGCCGTGCCAAGCTTGGTTCCATGCAGCCTTCCGCAGCGCCCTTCGACGAACGTCTCACCGCACCCCGCTCCTGGTGGTTCATCGCCTTCGGGATCGGTATCGCCTGTGCTCTGATGCTGCTACCGCTGGGCACCCTGCCGCTGCTCGCCGGGCTGGTGGGCGGCACGGCCGCGGCCGCGGTCCTGGTGAGCAGTTACGGCTCCGCCCGGATCCGGGTGGTGGCGGGGGCGCTCGTCGCCGGCGACGCCCGGATCCCGCTGTCGGCGCTCGGTGAGCCCGAGGCGCTGGACGCCGAGGAGGCGCGGGCCTGGCGCACGCACCGGGCGGACGCGCGGGCGTTCATGCTGCTGCGCGGCTATGTGGAGACGGCGGTGCGGGTGGAGGTCACGGATCCGGACGACCCGACTCCGTACATCTATCTCTCCACCCGGAATCCGCAGGGTCTGGCGGCGGCGCTGAGCGGCGCCAAGGCCGCCTGACACGGCCACCGGTACAACGGCCCCGCCGGTCAGTGGCCCTCGATCTCCTTGGGCAGCTCGGCCGGGTTCAGCGGCTGCTCCAGCGGCGGCAGCGCGGCCAGCCGGTCCCAGGGGATCTGCTGTCTGCGCAGGTCGCTCCTGACCCGGTCGGCGAGTTTGCGGGTGTCGCGGCGGTTCATCACGGCGCCGACGGTGGCGCCGATCATGAACGGGATCAGGTTGGGCAGATTGCGCGCCATGCGCTTCATGATCTGCTGGCGCAGCTCACGCTTCATCTGGCCGCCCAGGGCGGCGTTGAGCGTGGTGGGCCGGGTGACGTCGATGCCGCGCTCCTCCGTCCACGACGTCAGATACGCGGTGCTGCGCTGGCCGAGATTGCCCGGGGGGCGGAGGCCGTAGACCTCGTGGAGCTCGGCGACGAGCTTCATCTCGATCGCGGCGACGCCGGTCACCTCCGCCGCCAGCTCGGCGAGCATGGCGGGCGGTACGGGCATCATGGCGGCGGCCCCGATGCCTGCGCCGACGGTCGCGGTGCCCCGGCAGGCTCCCGTGACCAGCTTGTCGGCCAGCTCCTCGGGCCCCAGCCCGGGGAACTGTCTCCGCAGGGTGGCGAGGTCGCGCACCGGCACGCGCGGGGCCGTGTCGATGATGCGGTCGGCCAGCTGTGCGGCCAGTGCCTTTGCGCTCTCCCCGCCCTTGCGTACGCCCCGTTTCACTGCGTGCAGGCGGCCCCCGGTCGTGGGATCCGCCTGGTCCTGCTGGTCGTGCTCGTCCTGCTCCCCGGCCCGGTCCGGCAGTGCTGCCGCCCCGGCCACTTCGAGCGAGGCCGAACGGCCTCGCTCGTCGTCGGAGCTGCCGGAGTGATCCGGCAGGGCGGCGGACCGCTCGGCAGACGCGTGAACGCCTTCTGCCGGGCCTGTGCCGCCTGTACCGTCCTGATGGGCCTGTCGGCCGTCCCGACGCCAGGGGCGCCGCTTCCTGAACGGTGTCTCGCCTGCCACGGCCGACTCGACCTCAGTCGCAGTCGCGGCAGATGGGCTGACCGTTCTTCTCGCGGGCCAGCTGGCTGCGGTGGTGCACCAGGAAGCAGCTCATGCAGGTGAACTCATCGGCCTGCTTGGGCAGCACCCGGACGGCCAGCTCCTCGTTGGAGAGGTCCGCGCCGGGCAGCTCGAGTCCCTCGGCCGCGTCGAATTCGTCGACGTCGACGGCGGATGCCGTCTTGTCGCTCCGACGCGCCTTGAGCTCTTCGAGGCTGTCCTGGTCCACGTCGTCGTCGGTCTTGCGTGGGGTGTCGTAATCCGTTGCCATGTCGCTCTCCCCCTCTTGGGTGTCTACGGGTGTCTCAGCGCACGTAACGCGTGAGAGGCCGGACTTGTGCCCGACCTGAGGCGGAGATTTTGCCTCACATCAAGGTCTGTTACTCAATCGACACCCAACCGGTCGCCTCGGCGAGGCTCGGCTTGGGTGGCGATGGGGACCGTACACGGTCCCGACTGCGCAGTTCACAGGCGCTACCCCGTGTACTTCCCGTGATAACGATCCCCGAAAACCCGGACGATTACCGGCTTTCCGACAGAGTCGTGATCACGGAGCGTAGATGGTCGGAAAATCGACTCTGTGATCGATCACACACGACTCGCCCGGGAACGGGTCCTGAAAATTCCGCCCAAAGCGAACATGAAGATTCGGTGCAGAGTCACATCGTGCAGCCTCTCAGACCGGCAGGGTGACGCGCATCACGAGACCGCCGCCCTCGCGGGGCTCCGCGATGATACGGCCTCCGTGCGCCCGCGCGACGGACCGCGCGATCGACAGGCCGAGCCCGACCCCCTTGTCGCTGCCCGTGCGCTCCGTACGCAGCCGCCTGAAGGGCTCGAAGAGGTTGTCGATCTCGTACGCCGGGACCACCGGGCCGGTGTTCGAGACGACCAGCAGGGCCTGCCCGTCCCGTACCTCGGTGGTGACCTCCACCCAGCCGTCCTCGGGCACGTTGTAGCGCACGGCGTTCTGCACGAGGTTCAGCGCGATCCGCTCCAGCAGGACCCCGTTGCCCTGGACCACGGCCGATCCCCGCTCGCCGCGGATCTCGGTCTTCCCGGCCACCGCCTCGGCCCGGGTCTGGTCGATGGCGCGCTCGGCCACCTCGGCGAGGTCGACCGGTTTGCGCTCGACGATCTGGTTGTCGCTGCGGGCCAGCAGCAGCAGGCCCTCCACCAGCTGCTCGCTGCGCTCGTTGGTGGCCAGGAGGGTCTTGCCGAGCTGATGGAGTTCCGGCGGGGCCTCCGGGTCGGAGAGCGAGACCTCCAGCAGGGTGCGGTTGATCGCCAGCGGGGTGCGCAGCTCGTGCGAGGCGTTGCCGACGAACCGCTGCTGCGCGGTGAAGGCCCGCTCCAGCCGGTCCAGCATGTCGTCGAAGGTGTCCGCCAGCTCCTTCAGCTCGTCGTCCGGGCCGTCCAGCTCGATCCGCCGGGTGAGGTCCGTACCGGCCACCCGGCGCGCGGTCCGGGTGATCCGGCCGAGCGGGGACAGCACGCGTCCGGCCATGGCGTAGCCGAAGGCGAAGGCGATGACGCTGAGGCCGAGCAGGGCGAGGAGCGAACGGTTGAGCAGGGTGTCCAGCGACTGCTGGCGCTGCTCCTCGTTGCACGCCTTGAGCGCGGCGTTCGCCTGGTCCGCCGAGAGGCCCGGCGTCAGGGCGGGGCAGGCGTTGTTGGTGAGCTGGATCTTGCTGTCGGGCAGCAGCTTGAACGGCAGCTCCGTGCCCACGTGCAGCGCCTGCGCGGCCAGCATGTAGATGATCGACAGCAGCACGATGCCCGCGATCAGGAACATCCCGCCGTACAGCAGCGTGAGCCGTATCCGGATGGTCGGGCGCAGCCAGGGGTACGGGGGGTCCTGCTGCTTGGGCTCCCAGGTGGGCTTCGGGGGCGCCGCGGGGGGCTCGGGGGTGGTGGCCATGGTCCTCAGATCCGGTATCCGGAGCCCGGTACGGTGACGATCACGGGCGGTTCGCCGAGCTTGCGGCGGAGCGTCATGACCGTGACCCGCACGACGTTGGTGAAGGGGTCGGTGTTCTCGTCCCAGGCCTTCTCCAGCAGCTGCTCCGCCGAGACGACCGCGCCCTCGCTGCGCATCAGGACCTCCAGCACCGCGAACTCCTTCGGGGCGAGCTGGATCTCCACCTCGTCGCGGAAGACCTCGCGGCGGTTCGGGTCGAGCTTGATGCCGGCGCGCTCCAGGACGGGCGGCAGCGCCACCGTCGTACGGCGGCCCAGCGCGCGCACCCGGGCGGTCAGCTCGCTGAAGGCGAAGGGCTTGGGCAGATAGTCGTCCGCGCCCAGCTCCAGGCCCTCGACCCGGTCGCTGACGTCGCCGGACGCGGTGAGCATGAGCACCCGGGTGGGCATGCCGAGCTCGACGATCTTGCGGCAGACGTCGTCGCCGTGCACCACCGGGAGGTCCCGGTCCAGCACGACGACGTCGTAGTCGTTGACCCCGATGCGTTCCAGGGCCGCGGCACCGTCGTAGACGACGTCGACGGCCATGGCCTCCCGGCGCAGTCCGGTGGCCACCGCATCGGCGAGCAGCTGCTCGTCCTCGACGACGAGTACGCGCACGGCGCAGTCCTTCCTTCGGTCCTTCGATGGGTTCACAGATCGAGCGGCCCACGCGGGGCCGCTCGGACACGGGCAGCAATGCCGACTGTGCGCTTCCATCCTGCCCGCAACGCGTATAAACCGGCGGTAAGACGGCGGCGGGCCGGACCTTCCGGCGGTGCCCCGCCCGGAAAGCGGCGGATTTCCGGGCCAGTTGAGGTTTCTCTGAGCCATGGCGTGGGGAAGAGGGGTTCACACCCGCGATCACGCCTGTCACGTGGCCTGCCACGGCCCGCTCCTTTTTCCCCGGAGCGGCGGCGCGATCACCCGCTCCTCCGGCTCCCCTGGCCGGGGGACCCCGGGCACACCCCGTGCCACCGACCCACGATGAGGGGGCGCATCATGGACGCTTTCACCGCAGGTCTGCTGCAACGCATCAAGACGACCGAGTCCGACCTCACGCGGGCGCGCGAGGACGGCGACGACTTCCTCGCGGACGTCGAGCAGGGCGAGCTGGACGATCTTCGCCGGCTCGCCGCCGAGCACGGCGTGGAAATCGGCGCCACCAGCGTCTGAGCCGTACGCCACGGGGCCCCGGACACCGTCATGGTGTCCGGGGCCCCGTGGCGTGTGCGACGGCCCCAGGACCCTCGTCAGGGCCTTCGTCAGGCCTTCCGCGGGCGAGGATCCCGTCAGTCGTGCCAGGCGCCCAGTTCGTCGAGGGCGGCCTGCAGCGGTTCGAAGACGCCCGGGGTGGCGGCCACCGTCAGGTCGCCGTCGGCGGGCAGCCCGGGGCGGCCGCCGGTCAGCGCGCCCGCCTCCCGGGCGATGAGGTCGCCCGCCGCCAGGTCCCAGGGGTGCAGTCCGCGCTCGTAGTAGCCGTCCAGCCGACCCGCCGCCACATCGCAGAGGTCGACCGCCGCCGAGCCGCCGCGCCGGATGTCCCGGAGCCTGGGGATCAGCTGCTGGGCGACGTCCGCCTGGTGGGCGCGGACGTGGGCGACGTAGTTGAAACCGGTCGAGACGAGGGCCTGGTCCAGCGGCGGGGCGGGCCGGCAGCGCAGGGGTTCGCCGTTCGCGAACGCACCGCCGCCGAGGACCGCCTGATACGTCTCCCGGCGCATCGGGGCCTCGACGACGCCCACGACCCGCTCGCCGTCGCGCTCGGCGGCGATCGAGACCGCCCAGGTGGGCAGGCCGTAGAGGTAGTTCACCGTGCCGTCGAGCGGGTCGATGACCCAGCGGATGCCGGTGCTGCCCGGGGAGCTGGCCCCCTCCTCGCCGAGGAAGCCGTCGTCGGGGCGGAAGTCGGTGAGGTAGCCGGTGATCAGCTTCTCGGCGGCGATGTCCATCTCGGTGACCACGTCGATGGGGCTGGACTTGGTCGCGGCCACCCCCAGATCGGCCGGGCGGCCGTCGCGCAGCAGGGCTCCGGCGCGGCGGGCCGCCTCCAGGGCGAGGTCGAGCAGTTCGGACAGGGCGGGGTCGGTCACGGGTGCTCCCAGGGGGCTCGACGGGGACTGAGGGCTCTACACGTACGGGCTGTCGGCGCCCGCGGCGGCCGGCTTCGGGGCCCTGGCGGGGCAGCAGCCGACCGGACAGAGGTCGTGGGAGGGCCCGAGGGAGCCCAGCGCACAGCGCTCCACCGCCCGGCCGCGCTCACGCGCGGCGCGCTCCAGGACCAGGTCCCGCACGGCGGCGGCGAAGCGCGGGTCGTCCCCGACGGTGGCGGACCTGCGGACCGGCAGACCGATCTCGGCGGCCTTCGCGGTGGCCTCGGTGTCGAGGTCGTACAGGACCTCCATGTGGTCCGAGACGAAGCCGATGGGCGCCATCACGACCGCGGGGACGCCCTCGCCGTGCAGGGTCTCCAGGTGGTCGCAGATGTCGGGCTCCAGCCACGGGATGTGCGGGGCGCCGCTGCGGGACTGGTAGACGAGCTGCCAGGGGTGCTCGACGCCGGTCTCCTCGCGCACCGCCTCGATGATCAGCCGGGCCACGTCGAGGTGCTCGGCGACATACGCGCCGCCCTCGCCGTGCGCCTCCACCGGGCCGGAGGCGTCGGCGGCGGAGGTCGGGATGGAGTGGGTGGTGAACGCGATGTGCGCGCCCGCGCGGACGTCCTCGGGAAGGTCGGCGAGCGAGGCGAGGACGCCGTCCGCCATGGGCGTCACGAAGCCGGGGTGGTTGAAGTAGTGCCGCAGTTTGTCGACCCGGGGCACCTCCAGGCCTTCGGCCTCCAGGGCGGCGAGCGACTCCGCGAGGTTCTCGCGGTACTGGCGGCAGCCGGAGTAGGAGGCGTAGGCGCTGGTGGCGAGGACGGCGATCCGGCGGTGTCCGTCGGCGGTCATCTCGCGCAGCACATCGGTCAGATACGGGGCCCAGTTGCGGTTGCCCCAGTAGACCGGGAGGTCCAGGCCGTGGTCGGCGAAGTCCTTGCGCAGGGCGTCGAGCAGGGCGCGGTTCTGCGCGTTGATCGGGCTGACCCCGCCGAAGAGGAAGTAGTGCTTGCCGACCTCCTTGAGGCGTTCCTCGGGGATGCCGCGGCCGCGGGTCACGTTCGCCAGGAACGGGACCACGTCGTCCGGGCCCTCGGGACCGCCGAAGGAGAGCAGCAGCAGGGCGTCGTAGGGAGCGGGATCGCGCAGATCGGACATGACGTCGATCCTGCCACCCGCCGGTGACCGGGCGGCAACCGACATCCGACGCCCCGTCGGGAAGAGCGGTGAGGCCGTGGGACTCGGGGTTCGTACGCCTGCTTCCGCTCCCCCGGGCCGCCCCGTAATCCGGTGTCCGGCGTATCCGCCCGGCCGTAAGCTGTATGGGCCAGCTACACGCCTGACAGGCACGACCGGAGTACCCCTTGCCCAGCCCCTACCGCGTCATCTTCTCCGCCCCCGGTACCAAGGGGTTCTCCGCCGCAGGCTTCTTCGGCCGGATGCCCTTGTCCATGATGGGCATCGGCGTCGTGACGATGATCTCCCAGCTCACCGGCCGCTACGGGCTGGCCGGGGCGCTCTCGGCGACCCTGGCGATGTCGGCGGCGGTCTGCGGCCCCCAGGTCTCCCGGCTGGTCGACCGCTACGGTCAGCGCCGGGTGCTGCGCCCGATCACGCTGGTGGCGGTGGCCGCGGTGGCGGGTCTGCTGATCTGTGCCCAGCAGGGGGCGCCGGAGTGGACGCTGTTCGTCTTCGCGGTGGGCGCGGGCTGTGTGCCGAGCGTGGGGTCGATGGTCCGCTCGCGCTGGGCGGCGATCTACCGGGGCTCCAGCCGGGATCTGCACACCGCCTACTCGTGGGAGTCGATCGTCGACGAGGTGTGCTTCATCTTCGGCCCGATCATCTCCATCGGTCTCTCCACCGCCTGGTTCCCGGAGGCCGGACCGCTGATCGCCGCCGCCTTCCTGCTGGTCGGCGTGTTCTGGCTGACCGCGCAGCGCGCCACCGAGCCGGTGCCGCACCCGAAGTCGCAGCACACCGGCGGCTCCGCGCTGCGCTCGCCGGGACTGCAGGTCCTGGTGGCCACCTTCGTGGCGACGGGCGCGATCTTCGGCGGCGTGGACGTGGTGACCGTGGCCTTCGCCGAGGAGCGCGGCCACAAGGCCGCGGCCTCCCTGGTGCTGGCCGTCTACGCGCTCGGATCGTGTCTCGCGGGGGCCGTGTTCGGGCTGCTGCACCTCAAGGGGAACCCCGGGACCAGGTGGCTGGTGGGTGTCTGCGCGATGGCCGTGAGTATGATCCCCCTCCAACTGGCCGGGAACCTTCCGTTGCTGGCCGTGGCGCTCTTTGTCGCGGGCCTCGCCATCGCACCGACGATGGTCACCACCATGGCCCTCGTCGAAGCGCACGTACCGCGCACCAAGCTGACCGAGGGCATGACCTGGACCAGTACCGGGCTCGCGGTCGGAGTGGCGCTCGGCTCCTCGGCCGCCGGCTGGGTGGTCGACGCCGCCGGGGCGAAGGCGGGGTACGCGGTGCCCGTCGCGGCGGGAGCGCTCGCGGCGGCGGTGGCGTTCCTGGGGTATCGCCGGCTGGCCGGGCCGGCTGCGACGGGAGGGCGCGGGGAAGATGACCGACACCTACGCACGGACGACGACGAGCGCGTGGCGTAACTGGGCGGGCACCGTCACGGCCCGGCCCGCCCGCGCCGAGTCCCCCGCGTCCGTGGACGAGCTCGCGGACGTGCTGCGCCGGGCGCGGGAGGACGGCCTGCGGGTGAAGCCGGTCGGCACCGGCCACTCCTTCACCGCGGCGGCCGCCACCGACGGGGTGCTGATACGCCCCGACCTGCTCACCGGGATCCGGGACATCGACCGTGAGGCGATGACCGTGACGGTGGAGGCGGGCACTCCGCTCAAGCGCCTCAACACCGCACTCGCCCGCGAGGGTCTCTCGCTCACCAACATGGGCGACATCATGGAGCAGACGATCGCCGGGGCGACCTCCACCGGTACGCACGGCACGGGCCGCGACTCGGCGTCGATATCCGCGCAGATCCGGGCGCTGGAGCTGGTCACCGCCGACGGCACGGTGCTGCGTTGCTCGGCCGGGGAGAACCCGGAGATCTTCGCCGCGGCCCGGGTCGGGATCGGCGCCCTCGGGGTGATCACCGCCGTCACCCTCGCCGTGGAGCCGATCTTCCTGCTGACGGCCCGTGAGGAGCCGATGACCTTCGACCGGGTCACCGCGGACTTCGACGCCCTGGTCGCCGAGAACGAGCACTTCGAGTTCTACTGGTTCCCGCACACCAGCAACTGCAACACCAAGCGCAACAACCGCAGCGCCGGTCCGGCCGCTCCGCCCGGGCGGGTGAGCAGCTGGATCGACGACGAGCTGCTGTCCAACGGGGTCTTCCAGGTGGCCTGTTCGCTCGGCCGCGCGGTCCCGGCGACGATCCCCTCGATCGCCAGGCTCTCCAGCCGGGCGCTGTCGGCGCGTACGTACACCGACATCCCGTACAAGGTGTTCACCTCTCCGCGCCGGGTGCGGTTCGTGGAGATGGAGTACGCCGTTCCGCGCGAGCAGGCGGTGGCGGCGCTGCGGGAGCTGAAGGCCATGGTCGAGCGGTCACCGCTGAAGGTCAGCTTCCCGGTCGAGGTGCGCACCGCGCCGGCCGACGACATGGCCCTGTCGACCGCGTCGGGCCGGGACAGCGCGTACATCGCCGTGCACCTCTACAAGGGCACGCCCCACCGCTCGTACTTCACGGCGGTCGAGCGGATCATGACCGCGCACGCCGGGCGGCCGCACTGGGGCAAGATCCACACCCGGGACGCGGGCTATCTGGCGGAGGTCTACCCGCGCTTCGGCGAGTTCACCGCGCTGCGCGACCGGCTGGACCCGGACCGCCTGTTCGGCAACGACTATCTGCGGCGCGTGCTCGGCGACTGAGCTCGGCCGGCCACCGGTACGCCGTCGGCCCCGGCTTCCTCCTGGTCGGGAGGGAGCCGGGGCCGACGCGTGTCGTGCGCTCGTCCGGTACGCCGTCACTCGGCGTCGGCGCCGGGCGGGGCCTGTTCGCCCTGTCCGGGGGCGACGCCCGTGCCGGTCGAGGGTGCCCCGGTTCCGGTGTCGCCGGAGGCCGACGGGGTGGGCGGCGTCGGGTCGGGCGTGGTCCCGCCGCCGGAGCCGGAGGGCGTCGGGGTGGGGGTGGGCCCGGTGGTCGGGTTCTCACCGCCCGTGCCCGTACCGGGGTCCGGGCTCGCGCCGCCGTCGCCGCCGTCCGTCGCGGGGGCCGATCCGGTGCCGTCGCCGGGGGTCGGCTGCTGCTCGTCGGTTCCCTTGTCCTGTCCGGTGTCCCCGGAGGGCGTGGGGTCGGTGGGTCCGGGGTCCCGGTCGCCGCCGCCGCGGACGACGGAGCTGAGCGTGGTGCCCTGGCCGCCGCTGAGGTCGCTGCCCGAGATCATCTCGTACGCGGTGATCCCGGCCATGGAGACGGCGAAGACCGCGGCCGCCGCGAGCGCGGGCCGCTTCCAGCCGCGCATCCGGGTGCCGTGGGTGACACCGTCGCTGAACGCGTCGTCGGCGACGGGCCCGCCCGCTCCGGCCTGCGGGAGCAGCCGCGTACGGTCGTCGGCCCGCGGGATCGCGTACGTACGGTCGTCGGCTCCGGAACCTTCGGCCGGCGGGACGCTGAGCATCCGGGTCCGCGCGTCGCCGAGGTCGAGCAGCTGCGTACGGTCCGGATCGACGGGCCTCAGCAGCTGGGTGCTCTCCGCGTCCGGGACCACCTCCGGGACCGTGCCCGGACCGACCGTGGGCAGCACCGTGGTGGCGTCGTCGGCCGGCTCCGGCTCGGACCGCCGCGCGGCGGATCTGTGCGCCGAGGGCGTCGTCTCCTTGGTGTGCACCGTCACCTGGCGGCCCTCCGGGTGGGTCACCTGGACCGTCACCTCGCGGATCTGCTCGCCGGTGCGGCGGAAGAAGTGCTGGAAGACCGAGCCGCCACAGGTGGCGACGACGCTCATCACGCCCGCGCCGGCGATCGTGCCGTACACGCCCAGCTGCGAGGCCGCCACCGCCGCCGCGACGGCCGCCACGGCGCTCCCGGCGACCTGCGGGAGACTCAGATCTATGCGCCTTTCCTTGGGTTCTGTGTCACTTTCCGGCTTCTGAACCATTACCAGCCCCTGCTTGACATCTCTCCCACCATGCAACAGGAAGGGACAAATGAGCGAAGTGGATAGTTCCGTTTCCGGTGATTGTGTGAAGCACAACACGCATCAGGGGCATTTCGCGGAGAACTGGGTATCTCAACTCCCGCGTCCGGCGAGAACTTCGGCGGCGCGCCGCTCCACCCCGGTGGCCCGAATGGAGTACTGTGACGAGCCCTGGGGCGGAGTCCGACGTGGGAATCCGCAGTCACCGGAGGGGGCCGAGGGCGGCACTCGAACCGGGGGCGTCAAGGCATCACACGGGTGCTTGCTGCACAGAGCGGCCAAATCGGTCGCTTTGGGTCGCAATGGGTAACCGTGTCATGGTGGTGCACCAGGACGAGCGCCCGACACGCCGGGCAACTTGGCAAGGTTGTGGCAGGCTGCACCCGGGCAGGTCACACTCGACTAGCGGAAGCAGCGACGCACGTGACGTCGGCAGGCACCACCCGGGAGGTTCCCATGCCCGAACTGCGTGTCGTGGCCGTCTCCAACGACGGCACACGACTGGTGCTCAAGGCTGCGGACAGCACGGAGTACACGCTTCCGATCGATGAGCGGCTGCGCGCCGCCGTGCGCAACGACCGCGCACGGCTCGGCCAGATCGAGATCGAGGTGGAGAGCCACCTCCGGCCCCGCGACATCCAGGCCCGCATACGGGCCGGTGCCTCCGCGGAGGAGGTCGCCCAGTTCGCGGGCATCCCCGTCGACCGTGTACGCCGCTTCGAGGGCCCCGTGCTCGCGGAGCGCGCCTTCATGGCCGAGCGGGCCCGGAAGACTCCTGTGCGCCGTCCCGGCGAGAACACCGGCCCCCAGCTCGGCGAGGCGGTGCAGGAGCGTCTCCTGCTGCGCGGCGCCGACAAGGAAACCGTCCAGTGGGACTCGTGGCGCCGCGACGACGGCACCTGGGAAGTCCTGCTGGTCTACCGGGTCGCGGGCGAACCGCACTCGGCGAGCTGGACGTACGACCCGCCCAGGCGGCTGGTCCAGGCCGTGGACGACGAGGCGCGCTCGCTGATCGGCGAGACCGACGACATCGCCGCGCCCGAGCCCAGCTTCCCGTTCGTGCCCCGGATCGCCCGGCTGCCGCGCGACCGGCCGCTGGACCGGAGCCTCGACCGCGACCGCCCGCTGGACCGGGCTCTCGACCGGCAGATCGAGCGGCCCACCCCGGCCGCCGAGCCCGAGGAGTATGTGAGCAGTGCCTCGGCCGGTGAGCGCGACTCGCTGACCAGTCTGCTGGAGGCGGTGCCGAGCTTCCGTGGGGACATGGTCGTCCCGGAGCGGCCCACGCAGCCCGAACCGCCCGCGCTGGAACCGGCGGAGGAGGCGGAGGCGGACGAACCGCCCGCCGCCGCTTCGGCGGGTGCGGGGTCGGCGTACGCGGATGTGCTGATGCCCCGGGCGGTGGCCGGCCACCGCGACCGGCTGACCGGGACGACGGACCGTCAGGCCGAGGCGGACGGAGTCCGGCCGGGCCGCCGGGCGGCCGTGCCGAGCTGGGACGAGATCGTCTTCGGCACCCGGCGCAAGAAGCAGGACTGACCGGGAAATGACGACCGGTGGGAGCGGGGTCCGTACGCAGTCGCGTACGGGCCCCGCTGCCTTACCGCCCGCCCGTCGTGCGGCGGGACTACTGCGGCTCGGGGCCCGTGGCGACCGGCCGGGAGGGGTCCGAGGACCACTCGGACCAGGAGCCGGGGTAGAGGACGCCGGTGAACCCCGCGATCTCCAGGGCCAGCACCTCGTGCGCGCCGGAGACCCCGGATCCGCAGTAGACCCCGACGCCTTCGGCGCTGTCCGCCGCGCCCAGCCCGGCGAACCGCTCGGCGAGCCGCTCGGCCGGGAGATAGCGCCCGTCCGCGTCGACGTTCGCCGTGGTCGGTGCGGAGACGGCGCCGGGGATATGGCCGCCGACGCGGTCGATCGGCTCCACATCGCCCCGGTAGCGCTCCGCCGCGCGCGCGTCCAGCAGCAGACCCGACCGGGCGAAGGCCGCCGCACTTTCCGCGTCCAGCGTGGGCAGCGCCCCAGGCTTCGGCCGGAAATCGCCCTCGGCGGGGCGCGGGGTCTCGGTGGAGAGCTCGCCCGTCCAGGCGGCGAGGCCGCCGTCCAGGACCCGCACGTCTCCGTGTCCCGTCCAGCGCAGCAGCCACCAGGCGCGCGCCGCGGCCCAGCCCTGTCCGCCGTCGTACACCACGACGGGGGTGTCCTGGCCGACCCCGGCCCGGCGCATCACGGCTCCGAAGGCCTCCGGGTCCGGGAGCGGGTGGCGGCCGCCGTCGCCCGCCGGACCGGCCAGTTCCGTATCGAGGTCGACGTAGACCGCGCCGGGCAGATGACCGGCCTCGTAATCGGGGCGGCCGTGGGGGCCGCCGAGCTGCCAGCGGACGTCCAGGAGTACCGGCGGCCGCGCTCCGGCCGACTCGCTCGCATATTCGGATGCGGTGATGATGGGCTTCATGGGTGCCATCCTCGCGCAGCGGAACCGGCGCCCGTAACAGCATCGGAAGGGACGGCCGGCGGGAATCCGGCCGTCCTTCGTCGAGAACCCGGACGACGCGGCGCGGCCGGTGCGCCTCCCGCGTCGGGGGGTGCAAGCATCTGCACGGGGCACGCGGACCGCCTCCCGACCCGGGACGGCGCCCCTGTCCCGTTCCCCCGCACGGCCACCACAACGGTCCGAGGAGAGAGAAGACGATGACCGAGGCTGCCGCCCGGCGTACGCCCGGAACACCTTGCTGGGTGAGTCTGATCGTGCACGGCCTGACCACGACCCAGGAGTTCTACGGAGCCCTGTTCGACTGGGAGTTCCGGCCGGGCCCCGAACAGCTGGGCCCCTACGTCCGTGGGCTGCTGCACGGCAAGGAGGTCGCGGGCATCGGCCAGCTGCCGCCCGACCGGCACCTCCCGATCGCCTGGACCACCTACCTCGCCACGGACGACGCGGATGCCACCGCCGAGGCGATCCGCTCCTGCGGCGGGACGGTCGCGGTCGGACCGCTGGACGCGGGCGAGGCCGGGCGGCTCGCCATCGCCTCGGACCCGAGCGGGGCGGTCTTCGGCATCTGGCAGGGCTCTCGGCACATCGGCACGATGACGGCGGGCGTGCCCGGCACCCCCGTCTGGAACGAGCTGGTGACCCGCGAGACCTCGATGGTCGCGAAGTTCTACCAGACGGTCTTCGGGTACGAGACGGAGGCGGTCGTCTCGGCCGACTTCGACTACCAGACCCTGCACCTGGACGGTGTTCCGGTGGCGGCCCTGCACGGTGTCGGCCACGCGCTGCCGCGCGACCGGGGGCCGCACTGGATGACGTACTTCGAGGTCGCCGACACCGACCGGGCGGCGGCCCGCGTGGTGGAGCTGGGCGGGCGCGTCCTGCAGCCGCCGCGCGAGGGGTCGAGCGGGCGGCTGGCGACGGTCGCGGACCCGGAGGGGGCCGTGTTCACGGTCATCAGGTCGGCCGGAAGCGAATCCGCGGACCGCTAGGGCCTGTCCTCGAAACGGTGCACGACGATCCAGTAGTCGTCGTCCTCCTCGGTGAGGGCGCACAGCCGCCGGCCGTCCGGGGACATCGCGATGACCATGGAGCCGGCCCCGGGTACGAGGGCGGCGGAGAGCGCGGTGTGCGGGGTGAGGCGCACCCGGACCCAGTCGCGATCGGCCCCCCGGACCAGGAAGCAGCCCTCGTCATCGATGACGGCAGCGGTCCGCGCGTGCTCCAGCCACAGCCGGTCGGCCTCCGCCGGCGCCCCCGGCGCCGAGCGCGCCACGGTGGCCCGCGGGACCACCTCGACGTTGACGACGGCTTTGAAGGCCCGCGCGTACGAGGGCAGTTCCTCGGCGACGCCCTGCGCCAGGACCTCCAGCCCGGCCTTCGCCAACTGCGGCGCCGGCGCGCGCCCGCTCTGTTCGTCCGTCATCCTCGGCCACCGTTCTCGTAGGACAGGCCCTTGGGGCTCCCTCAGTCTGCTGTCGTGTGCAGCGGAACCGTGAGCTGCTTGAGCCAGGTGCCGGTGGAGAAGTCGCGGGCCTTGATCACGACCGTGCGGGGGCCCACCTCGACCTGGAGGCCCTGGTTGAACGTACCGCCCACCGCGACCTCACCGCCCTTGCCGTCGTCCGTCCAGCCTGTCTGGACCGCCGCAGTGTTGACGACGGTGAAGCCGTCGAGGTTCCCGGTGCCGGGTACGACCCTGCGGACCACCCAGTCGGACAGGTTGAGGTCCCAGTGGGTGTGGCCGGAGAAGAGGAACACGTCCTTGTGGCGGCCGAGGACGGACAGCAGCCGGTCGGGCTGGAGGTAGTCGCCCAGGTAGAGCTTGTTGCGGGTGCCCGACACCATGTTGGGCAGCGGGTGGTGGGTCATCACCATGACGGGCCTGCGCCGCCGCGCCCAGTGGGCGAGCCGGTCCTCCAGCCAGGCGAACTGCGCGTCGCCGATCCACACCTCGTCCCACAACTTCGCGTCGTGGTAGTGCGCGTAGCGCTCGGTCCCGAGTGTCAGTACGGGGACTCCGCCGAACGACGTCTCCGCGTAGACCTTGTTGCGTCCCGCGAAGTTGTAGAAGCTGCGGAAGAGCGAGCCCTCCGTGGTGCCGTTGGGCCAGGTGTCCTGGGCGAGCGTGTCCGGGTCGCTGTACTTGGGGACGTAGAACTCGTGGTTGCCGATGGCCCACGCGACGTTCCTGGGGTGCCGGTGCCGATCGAGGGTGCGGCGGACCTCCGCGTACTCGAAGTCGTAACCGCGGGGCGTGATGTCACCGGCGACGCCCAGCCCGGCGCTGTGCGGGTTGATCCGGTGCAGGTCGTCGAGGGCCTTGCCGAAGTCGGCCAGGTCGCCCTGGATATCGCTGATGATGTTGAACCGGACCGTCTCGCGCCCGCTGCCGTGGCCGTGCCTCCCGCGCTCCGAGGCGGCCGGCGCGGCGGTGGCCGACGGGGCCGTCAGCCCGGTACCGACGGTGAGGGCCCCGCCCGCCAGGAGCGAGGCGCGGCCCGTGGTGGCCATGAACGATCTTGCGATCCATCGGTGGTACTTCCTTCGTGTACGCCCCTGTACGGGGTCGGGCGAGGGAAGCCTTGCCGACTTCGGTGACGTCTCGGCGTAGGAGAAGTGGCCCCGGGCTGAAGCCCGGTGGCGGCGGACCGGCGGACCGCGCGCCTCAGTCCGACGACACCGGCAGGACGTCCGGCGAGAGCGCGCCGGCGCGGGCGGAACCGCTCGTCATGCGGCGGCAGTGGTGCCGGCGGCACAGCACCTCGTAACCGACCTCGCCCGCCTGCCGGTTGACGTCGCCGACGACGACCTGGGCGCCCTCGACGACCATCTCGCCGTCCACCGTACGGGCGTTGTGCGTGGCGCGGGCGCCGCACCAGCACAGGGCCTCGACCTGGAGGGCCTCTATCCGGTCGGCCAGCTCGATCAGCCGCTGGGAGCCGGGGAACAGCTTGGTGCGGAAGTCCGTGGTGATGCCGAAGGCGAAGACGTCGAGCCCCAGATCGTCGACGACACGGGCCAGTTGGTCGATCTGGCCGGGGGCGAGGAACTGCGCCTCGTCCACGATCACGTAGTCGACCCGGCCGCCCCTGCTCACCCGGTCGACGATGTGCGCGTAGACGTCCATGCCCTCCTCGGCCTCGACGGCGTCGGTCACCAGGCCGAGCCGGGAGGAGAGCTTGCCCTCCCCCGCGCGGTCGTCGCGGGTGAAGATCACGCCCTGGAGGCCGCGTGCCGAACGGTTGTGACCGATCTGCAGGGCCAGCGTGCTCTTTCCGCAGTCCATGGTTCCGGAGAAGAACACCAGCTCGGGCATGAGAGGTCGAGCACCTTTCGGAGGGGGTACGGGCGGGAGGGGTTACGAGCGTACTTCGAGGAGGGGGACGAGCTGTTCCACGGGGGTCAGGGAGCCGTGCACGCCGGCCATCGCCGACTCGTGCGGCTCGTTGACGGAGGCCGTGATGATCACGTCGTCGTGGGCGGCGGCGACCACGTCGCCGATCCGGCCGTACACCCGCTCGTCGATCGTCGGGCCGAACCAGCCGGCCGCGACGGCCTCGTCCCGGCTCGCGATCCAGAACTGCTCGCCGAGCACCTCGCGCCAGACGGCCAGGACGTCGGACTGCGCGCCCGGCACCGCGTACACATGGCGGGCGCGGCCCTCGCCGCCGAGGAGGGCGACGCCCGCGCGCAGCTCCCAGTCCTCGTCGAAGTCGATCCGGGACTGCTCGTCGAACGGGATGTCGATCATGCCGTGGTCGGCGGTGATGTAGAGCGCGGAGCGCGGCGGGAGCTGCTCGGCGAGGCGTCGGGCGAGCCCGTCGACGTACATCAGCTGACCGCGCCAGGCGTCGGAGTCGATGCCGAAGCGGTGCCCCTTGCCGTCGACCTCGCTGTAGTACGTGTAGACGAGCGAGCGGTCGCCGGCGGCCAGGCGCTGGGCGGCGACGTCCATCCGGTCCTCGCCGGAGAGCCGGCCGAGGAAGGAGCCGCCGCTGAGCGCGACCTTGGTGAGGGGCGTCTGCTCGAACGTCGGCGCGGAGACCTGCGCGGTGTGCACGCCCGCGGCGTCGGCCAGCTGGAAGACCGTGGGGTAGGGCTGCCAGACCTTCGGCGCGGTCCACGGCTTCCAGCGGAGCTGGTTCATCAGCTCGCCGGTCTCCGGGTTGCGCGCGGTGTAGCCGGGCAGGCCGTGCTCGCCGGGCGGCAGCCCCGTACCGACCGATGCGAGCGAGGTCGCGGTGGTGGAGGGGAAGCCCGCGGTGAGCGGGCGGCCGGTGCCGCCGCGCGAGGTGGGGAGCAGGGAGTGCAGGAAGGGGGCCTCGTCGGGGTGGGCCTTGATCTGCTCCCAGCCGAGGCCGTCGATCAGGAAGACGCAGTTGCGGTCGGCCGGGGTCAGCTCGGGGATCGCGGCGGTGAACCCCGGCACCTCCTGCCCGGCGACGAGGGTCGGCAGCAGGTCGGCGAGCGATCCGCTGCCGTACGCGGGCACGGGCGCGGTGTCGAGGGACAGCGGGACGGGGTCCTGCCAGGCGGGCTGGGCCATCAGCGGCCACTCGCCGCGGTGGCGGCCGTGGCCTCGGAGAGCGACTGGGCGAAGGCGAGGGTCTGGCGCACCGCGTCGGGGCCGTCGCCGGCCTCGCTGACCCGCAGGCTGAGGTCGTCGGCGGTGGAGCTGCCGGTGTAGCCGTGGTCGGCCTCGCAGTTGGAGTCGCCGCAGGCGGCGGGCTCCAGGTCGATCCGGGAGACGGCGCCCCAGCCGATGGTGAGGACGACCTCGCGGGGCAGGGTGCCCGGGACGTACTTCTCCGGGTTGGCGACCACCCGGCTGACCACGACGGAGGAGATCCGCTCCAGCTTCACCGACTCGGTGGAGGTGGTGGCGTACGGCGTCGGGGAGCTGGTGTCGGCGGCCTGCTCGTCGGTGTGGCTGACGATGAAGCGATGCTCGGTCAGGACGAGGACCGTGACGTGACGGCGCACCTCGTTGGAGTCGAACGTGGTCTCCTGGTGCACCAGGTACGAAGCGACCGGTTCCCCGCCGACGGCGGCCTCCACGGCCTCGGCCACGAGGGCCGGGTAGTAGCCGCTGCGCTCGATCGCCGCGCGCAGCCCCTGGGTCGTCGTACCGGTCTTTGCCATGAGCACCATCCTACGGCGGGCCGGTGACTGCCGGGGACGCCCCGGGGGCCACCGGCCGGCGGGTCTCAGTAGTTCGGAAGGCGGCGGGGGCCGAGGTCGCTCCGGGCGGGCGGTGGGGCGAGCCGGACGCTCGCGCCGAGCACGGTCAGTCCCTGCGGGGCGACGACGACCGGTTCGAGGGCGACGGAGACCACCTCGGGGTGGTCGTCGACCAGCCGGGACAGTCTCAGCAGCAGCTCTTCGAGCGCGGCCGTGTCGACCGGGGCCGAACCCCGCCAGCCGAACAGCACCGGGGCCGCCCGGATGGACCGGATCAGTTCGGCGGCGTCGCGGTCGGTGGCGGGGACCAGGCGGTGCGCGGTGTCGCCGAGCAGTTCGGAGGGTGCGCCCGCGAGGCCGAAGGAGAGGACGGCTCCGGCGGCCGCGTCGATGGAGGCCCGTACGACGGTGTCGACGCCGCGCGGGGCCATCGCCTGGACGACGGGGAGCAGTTCGGCGGGCTTGCCGAGGAGGTCGGTCAGGTCTCCGTACGCCCGGCGCAGCGCCTCCTCGTCGGCGAGGTCGAGGCGGACCCCGCCGAGGTCGGCGCGGTGGCGCAGGTGGGGTGCGGTGGTCTTGAGGGCCACCGGGTAACCGAGCCGGGCCGCCGCGGCGACAGCCGCCTCCGGGTCGGGGGCGGGCAGGGTGGGGCGTACGGCGATGCCGTAGCGGCCGAGGAGTTCGCGGGCCTCGTCGTGGGCGAGCGGGCGCCCGCGCGGGTCGGGTGCGGTGGCGAGCTGCGCCTCGATCAGGGCGGCGGCCCCGGCCTCGTCGATGGTGTCGTCGAGGAACTCGGGGACCTTGCCGGGCACGGCCGCCTGGCGCCGCCACTGCGCGTACTTCACGGCCTCGGCGAGGGCCCGTACGGCGCGCTCGGCGGCGGGGTACGCGGGGATGCGGCCGGGGCGGGGGGCGGCTTCCTGGCTGGTGGCGGCTTCCGGGGCGGTGGTCGCTTCGGAGGTGGCGGGCGCGGCCGGGGCGGTGGCGGCTTCCGGGGCTGCGGGCGTGCCGGGCGTGGTGGCCGTGGTGGCCGCTCGCGTCCGGGCCGCGGGGGTCACCGTACGGGGGCGTGGGGCGGCCGTGCTGCTCGCGGCGGCCAGAGCCTCGGCGAGGCCGCCGATCTCGACGTGGACGACGGCCACCGGCTTGGCCGAGCCTCCGGCCACCGCCTTGGTCAGGGCCTCGGCCAGCACCTGGCCGTCGCCGGTCTCGGCCTCGCCGTTCTCCCCCACCCACGGGATGGCGGTGACGATCACGGCGTCGCAGGTGCCGTCCGCCAGCGCCTCGGCCAGCGCGTCCCGGAAGTCCTGCGGGGAGGCGGCCGTGGTGAGGTCGATCGGCGGGCGCGGGCGCAGCCCCTCGGCCAGGCAGGCGTCGTACGTCAGCAGGCCGAGGGACTCGGAGTTGCCGAGGATGGCGACCCGGGGGCCGGCCGGGAGCGGCTGGCCCGCCAGCAGGAGCCCGGCGTCGACCATCTCGGTCACGGTGTCGACCCGGATGACACCGGCCTGGCGCATCAGCGCGGAGACCGTGGCGTCGGGGATGCGGCTGACCGGGACCGCATGGCCGGGCGGGGTGGAGCCGCTGTGCCGGGCGCCCTTCACCACCACGACGGGCTTCACGGCGGCGGTGCGGCGGGCGAGGCGGGTGAACTTGCGCGGGTTGCCGAGCGATTCGAGGTAGAGCAGGGCGACGTCGGTGTCCGGGTCCTCGAAGGAGTACTGGAGGAAGTCGTTGCCGGAGACGTCGGCCCGGTTGCCCGCCGAGATGAAGGAGGACAGGCCCGCGCCGCGCCGGTGGAGGCCGGAGAGCAGGGCGATGCCGATCGCGCCGGACTGGGTGAACAGACCGATCCGGCCGCGGGCGGGCGACTCGGGGGCGAGCGAGGCGTTCAGCCGGACGGACTCGGCGGTGTTGATGATGCCGAAGGCGTTCGGGCCGATGATCCGCATGCCGTACGAGCGGGCCTGGCGGACCAGTTCGCGCTGGAGCTCGCGGCCGTCGGCGCCCCGCTCGGCGTAACCGGCGGAGAGGACGACCAGGCCCTGGACGCCGTGCTCCCCGCAGTCGGCGACGGCCTCGGGCACCCGGTGGGCGGGGACGGCGATCACGGCGAGGTCGACCTGCTCGTCGATCTCGCCGAGCGAGCGGTGGGCCGGAACGCCGTCGAGGGTGGCGAGGCCCTCGTCGAAGGCGCGGTTGACGGCGTAGGTACGGCCCGTGAACCCGGCGGCCAGGAGGTTGCGCAGAACCGTGCGGCCCACCCCGCCGTGGTTGCGCCCGGCGCCGATGACCGCGACGGAGCCGGGGGCGAGGAGGCGCTGCACCGAGCGGGCCTCGGCGCGCTGTTCGCGGCCGCGCTGGACGGCGAGGGACTTCTCGGTGGGTTCGAGGTCGAGGGTGAGGTGGACGGAGCCGTCCTCGAAGCTGCGGCGCTGGGTGTACCCGGCGTCCCGGAACACCTTGATCATTTTGTTGTTGGCGGGGAGCACCTCGGCGGCGAAGCGCCGGATGCCGCGCTCGCGGGCGACCGCGGCGATGTGTTCGAGCAGCGCCGAGGCGACTCCGCGGCCCTGGTGGGCGTCCTGGACGAGGAAGGCGACCTCGGCCTCGTCGGCGGGCGCGGAGGCGGGGCGGCCCCGGTCGTCGATGCGGTCGTAGCGGACGGTTCCGATGAACTCGCCGCCGATCGTGACCGCCAGTCCCACCCGGTCGACGTAGTCGTGATGGGTGAAGCGGTGCACGTCCCGGTCGGATAGGCGGGGATACGGGGCGAAGAAGCGGTAGTACTTCGACTCGTCGGACACCTGCTCGTAGAAGCTGACCAGTCGCTCGGCGTCGTCCGTGGTGATCGGCCTGATGCGCGCGGTGCCCCCGTCGCGGAGCACCACGTCCGCTTCCCAGTGGTCGGGGTACGCGTGATGCGGACTCTGCTCCGGCGTGGGCTCCATGGCCAAAGCCTACGGCCGGACAGGAGGCCGGGCACAGCACCACGCACTGCATGAGAGACTGGTCTAGACAACCGTTGATATGTGAAGGGCAGAACCATGGCTGAGCGCCGCGTAAACGTCGGTTGGGCCGAGGGCCTGCACGCCCGCCCCGCTTCCATCTTCGTCCGTGCCGCCACGGCCTCCGGCGTCCCGGTGACGATCGCCAAGGCCGACGGCAACCCGGTGAACGCCGCCTCCATGCTGGCCGTGCTCGGTCTGGGCGCGCAGGGTGGCGAGGAGATCGTGCTCGCGTCCGACGCGGACGACGCCGAGGCCGCTCTGGACCGGCTGGCGAAGCTCGTCGCCGAGGGCCTGGAAGAGCTTCCGGAGACCGTCTGACCCATGCGACTCCGGGTCCGTCCGGATGCGACCGGCGAAAGAGCCGTGATCCCGTGAAGGGATCACGGCTCTTTCGCTTTCGGGAATGATTCGGGAAAGAGTCGCACCTCGATAATGCGGGCAGCCTGAATGGCGCACCGGAATTACTTCTCTTTGTATACGGCTCTTTTGTTAATGCCGGACGCCCGCAGTGTTTACGCCGTGTTGCGAACTTCTCACCGGCGGAACGGCGGCGGTGCGACGCCCAGCGAGATCCGGGCGGCGGAGCCGGTGGGCGCCGGTGGCGCGTTCCGCGTGCTGGGCGGTCAGCGCCCTCGCCCGCTCCGCGTCGCCGCGCGCCACGGCGTCCACGATCGCGCCGCGCTCGGCCCAGGCGTCGACCGGACGGGCCGGCTGCTCGACCGCGTACATCCAGGCGATCTTGTGCCGGAGCTGGGTGAGCAGCGCGATGAGGCCGGGGCTGCTCGACGCCTGGGCCAGGGTCTCGTGGAACCAGCCGCCCAGTGAGCGCAGATCCTCGCCCTCGCCCCGGCGGGCCCGCTCCTGGCCCAGCCTGACCAGACCCCGGAGCACCTTCAGATGGGCCTCCGTGCGGCGCTGGGCGGCGCGTGCCGCGCCCAGCGGCTCCAGGAGCATCCGCAGCTCCAGGAGGTCGGCCGCCTCCTGCGCGGTGGGTTCGGCGACACAGGCGCCGGCATGTCTGCGGGTGACCACGAAGCCTTCGGACTCCAGGGTGCGCAGGGCCTCGCGGACGGGGACGCGGGAGACCCCGTAGCGACGGGCCAGCAGCTCCTCGGTGAGGCGGCTGCCGCGCTCGTAGACACCGGAGACGATGTCGTCACGGATTGCCGTGCATACCGAATGCGCGGGAATGCGCATGTCCGAACCTCCGCCTTGATCCCCGCGAAACGCGGCCGCCCGACGTCTGTTCCGTGACTCTATTGCAATCTGCCGGAATTTCCGATGGCAGGCCGGAATCCATGGAAATCTTGAGGCCGGAATTGCCGAAGGCCCCGGCGGGTGCCGGGGCCTTCGGGCGGGGTCGCGCACAGGCGGGTCAGACGTTCAGACCGTGCGAGCGCAGGTAGCCGACGGGGTCCATGTCGGAGCCGTAGTCGGGGGTGGTGCGGGCCTCGAAGTGCAGGTGCGGGCCGGTGGAGTTGCCGGTGGAGCCGGAGAGCCCGATCTGCTGGCCGGAGGAGACGCTCTGGCCGACGGAGACGCCGATCGAGGAGAGGTGGCCGTACTGGGTGTACGTGCCGTCCGACATCCGGAGCACGATGTTGTTGCCGTACGCGCCGCCCCAGCCGGCCTCGACGACCGTACCGGCGCCTACCGCGACGACGGAGCTGCCGGAGGCGGCCTGGAAGTCGACGCCGGAGTGGCTGCCGGAGGACCAGAGCGCGCCGCCGGTGTTGTAGCCGGTGGTGACGTGGGAGCCGGCGACCGGGAGGTGGAAGGCGTTGAGCCGGGCGCGCTCGGCGGCGCGGGCGGCACGGGCCTTCTCCTCGCGGATCTCCTTGGCGCGGGCCTCGGCCTTGCGCTCGGCCTCCGCCTTCGCCTTGGCCTTGGCGGCCTTCTCGCGGGCCTCGGCGGCGGCCTTCGCCTTCGCCCTGGCGACCGCCTCGGCCTGCTGCTTCTGGGCCTGGGCCTGGGCGTCGATCTGGTCGGCGAGGGTGGCGTCGAGGGAGATGGCCTGGGTGAGGCCGGTGTCGGCGACCTTGGCGGCCTCGGTGTCCGCGGCGAGGGCCGGGGAGGACAGCGAGCCGAGGACTCCGGTGGTGGCCAGGGCCGCGATGCCGGCGGCCTGGGCGCCGCGACGCGTCAGACGGCTCGGGGCACGGTGCTTCCCGGTGGCACGGGTGAACGCCATGGAGAGGCTGATCCTTTCCTTCCTTCTCGCCTACCGGGTTAGCTGACGGGTTCGGAGCAGGAAGGTCTCCTACGGATCCCCGCGCCGGTTCACGGCACGGGCCTCCGATTCACCCCAGGGACTGCGTGTGGGTCCCCGGCTCCCCAGGCTCGCGCCTGACGGGGACTCGGCGATGACTGCCCGGCGCCGCGGATGCGGCATACGGGTGACGGACAGCCGGGCCGACGCTAGGCGGGGCGACTTCCCATCACCAAACGGACAGGGGGATTTGTCGCGCATCCCACAGGGCAGACAGGCAACCTCTCCAACAAAAGGGAGCGAAGCTCACCAATAGGGCAAAAAGGGAGGACCCCGGCGAACTTCCGTCCGTCGGGGTCCTCTTCGCGGCGGTGTGCCACGGATGCCGTCAGCCGGTGACGACGGACACCTCGCCGATGCCGAGCGCCTTGACGGGCTCCTCGATCCGCGCGGCGTCACCCACGAGGACCGTGACGAGGCGGTCCACCGGGAAGGCGTTGACCACGGCGGCGGTCGCCTCCACGGTGCCCGTCTCGGCGAGCCGGGCGTAGAGGTCGGCCTGGTAGTCGTCGGGGAGGTGCTGCTCGACCTGGTCGGCCAGCGTGCTCGCGACGGAGGCGGCGGTCTCGAACTTCAGCGGGGCGACGCCCACCAGGTTCTGCACGGCCGTCTCGCGCTCGGCGTCGGTCAGCCCCTCGGCGGCCAGCGTCCGCAGAACCTTCCAGAGGTCCTCCAGCGCCGGTCCGGTGGACTCCGTGTCCACCGAGCCGCTGATCGCGAGCATCGCCGCGCCGCCCGAGTCGGGGCCGCTGGAGCGCAGCACCTGGGCGAAGGCGCGTACGCCGTAGGTGTAGCCCTTCTCCTCGCGCAGCACCCGGTCCAGCCGGGAGGTGAGGGTGCCGCCCAGGCAGTACGTGCCGAGGACCTGCGCGGGCCACACGCGCTCGTGCCGGTCGGCGCCGATCCGGCCGATCAGCAGCTGGGTCTGGACCGCGCCGGGGCGGTCCACGATGACCACACGGCCGGTGTCGTCCGCGGTGATGGGCGGCACCGGGCGGGCCTGGCCGGCGTTGCCCGACCAGTCGCCGAGGGTCTCCGCCAGCAGCGCGTCCAGGTCGATGCCGGTCAGGTCTCCGACGATCACGGCCGTCGCCGTGGACGGGCGGACATGGGCGTCGAAGAAGGCGCGCACGGTGGCCTGATCGATCCGCCGGACGGTCTCCTCGGTGCCCAGGCGCGGGCGGGACATCCGGGCGGTGGCCGGGAACAGCTCCTTGGAGAGCTGCTTGGCGGCGCGCCGGGACGGGTTGGCCTGCTCGTGCGGGATCTCGTCGAGGCGGTTGCCCACCAGCCGCTCGATCTCGCTCTCGGCGAAGGCCGGGGCCCGCAGCGCCTCGGCGACCAGGCCGAGGGCCTTGGCCAGCCGGGAGGCCGGAACCTCCAGGGAGACCCGGACACCGGGGTGGTCGGCGTGCGCGTCGAGGGTGGCGCCGCAGCGCTCCAGCTCGGCGGCGAACTCCTCGGCGCTGTGCTTGTCGGTGCCCTCGGAGAGCGCCCGCGACATGATCGTGGCCACGCCGTCCAGGCCCTCGGGCTCGGCCTCCAGCGGCGCGTCCAGGAAGATCTCCACCGCGACGACCTGCTGGCCGGGGCGGTGGCAGCGCAGCACGGTCAGCCCGTTGGGCAGGGCGCCGCGCTCGGGCGCCGGGAAGGCCCAGGGGCGGGCCGTGCCGGCGGTGGGCTGCGGGTGGAACTCCATGGTTACTCCAGTCACGGCGGCGTCGCTCACTTGGCCGCCCCCTCGTGCGCGTCGCTGCCCTCGGCGCCGTCTTCGCCCTCGTCGGCCTCGTCGGCCGGTTCGATGGGCTCGTACACCAGCACCGCCCGGTTGTCGGGGCGCAGGGCCGCCTCGGCCGCCGCGCGCACCTCCTCCGCGGTGACGTCCAGGACCCGGCCCACGGCGCTCAGGGCGAGCTGCGGGTCGCCGAACAGCACCGCGTAGCGGCACAGTTCGTCGGCGCGGCCGGCGACCGTGCCGAGCCGGTCCAGCCACTCGCGCTCCAACTGCGCCTGGGCCCGCTCCATTTCCTCGGGGGTGGGCCCCTCGGCGGCGAACCTGGCCAGCTCCTCGTCGACGGCGGCCTCGATCTGCTCCACCTCGACCCCGCCGGACGTCTTCACGTCCAGCCAGCCCAGCGAGGGCGCCCCGGCCAGCCGCAGCAGCCCGAAGCCCGCCGCCACCGCCGTACGGTCGCGGCGCACCAGGCGGTTGTGCAGCCGGGAGGACTCGCCGCCGCCGAGCACGGTGAGCGCCAGGTCGGCCGCGTCGCAGGCGCGGGTGCCGTCGTGCGGGAGGCGGTAGGCGGCCATCAGGGCGCGCGCCGGGACCTCCTCGTGGACCACTTCGCGCAGCTGCTCGCCGATGATCTCCGGCAGCGTCCCGTCGCGCGGCGGCTGCTTGCCGTCGTGGGAGGGGATGGAGCCGAAGTACTTCTCGATCCAGGCGAGGGTCTGCTCGGGGTCGATGTCGCCGACCACCGAGAGCACCGCGTTGTTGGGCGCGTAGTACGTACGGAAGAACGCGCGGGCGTCCTCCAGCGTGGCCGCGTCCAGGTCGGCCATGGAGCCGATCGGGGTGTGGTGGTAGGGGTGGCCCTCGGGGTAGGAGAGGGCGGTCAGCTTCTCGAACGCGGTGCCGTAGGGCACGTTGTCGTACCGCTGGCGGCGTTCGTTCTTGACGACGTCGCGCTGGTTCTCCATGGACTCCTCGTCGAGCGCGGCGAGGAGGGAGCCCATCCGGTCGGCTTCCAGCCAGAGAGCCAGCTCCACCTGGTGGGTGGGCATGGTCTCGAAGTAGTTGGTCCGCTCGAAGCTGGTCGTCCCGTTGAGCGAGCCGCCGGCCCCCTGGACGAGCTCGAAGTGGCCGTTCCCCTTGACCTGTCCCGAGCCCTGGAACATCAGGTGCTCGAAGAGGTGAGCCAGACCGGTGCGTCCCTTGACCTCGTGGCGCGAGCCGACGTCGTACCAGAGGCAGACCGCGGCGACCGGGGTCAGATGGTCCTCGGAGAGCACCACACGCAGGCCGTTGGCCAGGCGGTGCTCGGTCGCTGTCAAGCCGCCGGAGCCGGCCTGTGCGGTGGCCGTGTGACCCATGGGCATGTACGTCCCTTCGATCGCGATACTGGACTTCCTGCCAGACCTGCCACTCTAAGCAAGCGCACCGGCACCTGGCGAAGTTCCCGTTCCGTGGATGTTTCCGTCGATGGTGTCGTGGACGCCCTCGCGGGCGCGCCGCCCCGACCGCTTCGGACCGGCCTTCGGACGGGTCGAGGTCGGCGTTGTCAGTGGCGAGGTCCACAATGGACCGCGTCAGTAGCTCGTGTTGTACCGAACAAGCTCAGGTTGTCCGAACAGAATCCGTGAAGGAGTCGCAGCCGCGATGGCCCGCCGTAGCACGAAGACCCCGCCGCCGGACGACTTCGAGGAGAAGATCCTCGACATCGACGTCGTCGACGAAATGCAGGGCTCCTTCCTCGAGTACGCGTACTCGGTGATCTACTCCAGGGCCTTGCCCGACGCCCGCGACGGCATGAAGCCGGTGCACCGGCGCATCGTGTCCCAGATGAACGAGATGGGACTGCGCCCCGACCGCGGCTATGTGAAGTGCGCCCGCGTCGTCGGCGAGGTCATGGGCAAGCTGCACCCGCACGGCGACGCCTCGATCTACGACGCCCTGGTGCGCATGGCGCAGCCGTTCTCGATGCGGCTCCCCCTGGTCGACGGCCACGGCAACTTCGGCTCTCTCGGCAACGACGACCCGCCGGCCGCCATGCGGTACACCGAGTGCCGGATGGCCGACGCCACCTCGCTGATGACGGAAGCCATCGACGAGGACACCGTCGACTTCCAGTCGAACTACGACGGCCAGGAGCGCGAGCCGGTCGTCCTCCCCGCCGCCTACCCCAACCTCCTGGTCAACGGGGTCTCCGGGATCGCCGTGGGCATGGCCACCAACATGCCCCCGCACAACCTGGGCGAGGTCATCGCCGCGGCCCGGCACCTGATCAAGCACCCGGGCGCGGACGTCGAGACGCTGATGCGTTACGTCCCCGGACCCGACCTGCCCACCGGTGGCCGCATCGTCGGGCTGGGCGGCATCAAGGACGCGTACACGAACGGCCGCGGCACGTTCAAGATCCGCGCCACCGTCTCCGTGGAGAACGTGACGGCCCGCCGCAAGGGTCTCGTCGTCACCGAACTGCCCTTCACCGTCGGCCCGGAGAAGGTGATCGCCAAGATCAAGGACCTGGTCTCGGCGAAGAAGCTCCAGGGCATCGCCGACGTCAAGGACCTCACCGACCGGGCGCACGGCCTGCGTCTGGTCATCGAGGTCAAGAACGGCTTCGTGCCGGAAGCGGTGCTGGAGCAGCTCTACAAGCTGACGCCGATGGAGGAGTCCTTCGGTATCAACAACGTGGCGCTGGTCGACGGCCAGCCGCTCACCCTGGGCCTCAAGGAACTGCTGGAGGTCTATCTCGACCACCGCTTCGAGGTGGTGCGCCGGCGCAGCGAGTTCCGCCGTACCAAGCGCCGCGACCGGCTGCATCTGGTCGAGGGCCTGATCGTCGCCCTGCTCGACATCGACGAGGTCATCCGGATCATCCGGGACAGCGACAACTCCGCGCAGGCGAAGGAGCGCCTGATGGCGCACTTCTCGCTGAGCGAGATCCAGACGCAGTACATCCTGGACACCCCGCTGCGCCGGCTCACCCGTTTCGACCGGATCGAGCTGGAGAGCGAGCGCGACAAGCTCAACGGCGAGATCGAGGCGCTGACCGCGATCCTGGAGTCGGACGCGGAGCTGCGCAAGCTGGTCTCCTCGGAGCTGGCGGCGGTGGCGAAGAAGTTCGGCACGGACCGGCGCACGGTGCTGCTGGAGTCGGCCGGTTCGCAGGTCGCGTCGGTGCCGCTGGAGGTGGCGGACGACCCGTGCCGGGTGCTGCTCTCCTCGACGGGTCTGCTGGCCCGTACGGCGAACGCGGACCCGGTGGAGATCTCCGAGGACGCCCGGCGGACCAAGCACGATGTGATCGTGTCGGCGGTGGCGGCGACGGCCCGGGGCGATGTCGGGGCGGTGACGTCGACCGGCCGGCTGCTGCGGCTCTCGGTGATCGACCTGCCGCAGCTGCCGGACACGCACGCGGAGCCGAATCTCTCGGGCGGGGCGCAGATCTCCGAGTTCCTCAGTCTGGAGGCGGACGAGGAGCTGATCTGCCTCACGACGCTCGACGAGGCCTCGCCGGGGCTGGCGATCGGCACGCTCCAGGGCGTGGTGAAACGCGTCGTGCCGGACTACCCGGCCAACAAGGACGAGTTGGAGGTCATCACCCTCAAGGACGGTGACCGGATCGTCGGCGCGACCGAGCTGCGCACCGGCGAGGAGGACCTGGTGTTCATCACCTCCGACGCCCAGTTGCTGCGCTATCCGGCGGCCCAGGTACGCCCGCAGGGGCGGCCCGCCGGAGGCATGGCGGGCGTCAAGCTGGCGGCCGGGGCCGAGGTGCTGTCGTTCACGGCGGTGGACCCGGCGGCCGAGGCGATCGTGTTCACGGTGGCCGGCTCGCACGGCACGCTGGACGACTCGGTGCTGACGTCCAAGCTGACCCCGTTCGACCAGTATCCGCGCAAGGGCCGGGCGACCGGCGGCGTGCGCTGCCAGCGGTTCCTGAAGGGCGAGGACGTCCTGGTGTTCGCCTGGGCGGGCGCCACCCCGGCCCGGGCCGCCCAGAAGAACGGCACCCCGGCGAAGCTGCCGGAGCCGGACCCGAGGCGGGACGGTTCGGGCACGCCGCTGCTCGAATCGGTGGCCGTGATCGCGGGACCGCCGCTGTAGGCGGCCGTTTCGTACGGCAAGGAGCGGCCCGGGGGCGTTACGCCTCCGCGGCCGCTTCCTGTTCGGGGGCCTGCTCCTGTACGTAGCGGAGCACGCCCCACATGCCGCGTTCGACGGCTTCGGGGTCGGCGGACGCGTCGGGGGCGGGCTCCTCCGCGCGGCAGGCGGCGAGTTCGGCCAGCAGCGCTCCGGCGTCGATGCCCGCGCCGATCATGACGAGCTGGGTGAGCCGCTGTTCGCCGCGCGCCCACGGCCGGGGCACGAAGCGCAGGAAGCGGCCCACCGCGTGCAGCGCGTACGTGTTGTCCCGGTCGCCCGCGCCGAAGTCCGCGAACCCCTTGATCCGGTAGAGCCCTTCGGGCCGGGAGTCGAGGAACGCCATGAAGCGGCGCGGGTCCAGCGGCACGTCGGAGGTGAAGTCGACGCTCTCGTACGAGGCGTGGAGGTGGTCACCGTGCCCCTCGTGCTCACCGTGCCCCTCATGGTCGCCGTGCCCGCCATGACCCTCGTGCCCGTCGCACGCCTCCTCCTCCCGCAGAAGGTCCTCGAAGGTCAGCTGCCCCGCCATCTCCTCGTGGTCCGGCCGCAGCGCGGGGTCGAAGAACAGCTCGGGGTCGATCCGGCCGTGCACGGCGGAGATCACGGCGGCCGGACCGCTCAGCTCCGCGACCGTCGCGCGCAGCCGCTCCCGCTCGGCCTCCCCCACCCGGTCGGTCTTGTTCAGGACGACGAGGTCGGCGACGGCGAGATGGCGGTCGAGCTCCGGATGCCGCTTACGGGTGGAGTCGAACTCCGCGGCGTCGACGACCTCGACGAGACCCCCGTACAGGATGTGCGGGTTGTCGCTGGCCAGCAGCATGCGCACGAGTTCCTGGGGTTCGGCCAGTCCGCTCGCCTCGATGACGATCACGTCCAGCCGGGCGGAGGGCCGGGTCAGGGTCTCCAGGAAGGTGTCGAGTTCGCTCGCGTCGACGGCGCAGCACAGACAGCCGTTGCCCAGCGAGACCGTCGAGCCGACCTGCCCCGAGACGGTCATGGCGTCGATCTCGATGGCCCCGAAGTCGTTGACGATCACGCCGATCCGGGTGCCCGCCCGGTTGCGGAGCAGATGGTTCAGGAGCGTGGTCTTGCCGGAGCCGAGGAAGCCCGCCAGGACGACTACCGGGATCTGCGGGGTGCGGGGCGGGGTCAACGGGAGCCTTCCTGGGGGCGTCGTCAGGGTGCCGGGACCGGCTGCGGCGGGGGTGCGCCGACGTAGCGGGCCGCCGGGCGGATGATCTTCGAGTCCTCCGCCTGCTCCAGGATATTGGCGCTCCAGCCGACCACTCGCGCCGCACAGAAGGTGGGGGTGAACATCGCGCGCGGCAGCCCGCACAGCTCCATGACCACTCCGGCGTAGAACTCCACGTTGGTGTGCAGCTCCCGGCCCGGCTTCAGCTCGGCGAGGATGGCCTCGACCTGGCGTTCCACCTCCACGGCGAAGTCGACGAGCGGGCCTCCGAAGCCCTGGGCGAGGGACTTGAGCATCCGGGAGCGGGGGTCCTCGGTGCGGTAGACAGGGTGGCCGAAGCCCATGATGCGGCGGCCGGCGAGGACCTGTTCGCGGATCCAGCCGTCGATGCGGTCCGGGGTGCCGATGGCGTCGAGGGTGTCCAGGGCCCGGCTGGGGGCTCCGCCGTGCAGCGGTCCGGAGAGCGCGCCGACCGCGGCCACCAGACAGGCGGCCAGATCGGCTCCGGTGGAGGCGACGACCCGGGCGGTGAAGGTGGAGGCGTTGAAGCCGTGGTCGACGGTCGAGATGAGGTACTGCTCGACGGCCCGGACCCGGTCGGGCTCCGGCTCCGATCCGGTCAGCATGTACAGGTAGTTCGCCGCGTGCGGCAGGTCCGTGCGGGGTTCGACCGGCTCCAGGCCCTCGCCCAGGCGGTGGAGGGCGGTCAGGATCGTGGGGACGGCCGCGCAGGCGGCGAGCGCGTCCTCGCGTCGGCGGTCGGCCCCGATGTCGTACACCGGGCGGAAGCCGGCCGAGGCGCCGAGCAGGGACAGCGCGGTACGGAGTCCGGCGAGCGGGCCGGAGACGGCGCTCGCGCGGGCGATGGCGGGCAGGGCCTCGCGCACCTCGGCGGGCAGGGTGCGCAGCGCGGCCGTGCGGGCGGCGAAGTCGGCGGCGGCCGCACGGTCCGGCAGTTCGCCGTGGACCATCAGGTACCAGACGTCCTCGAAGCTACGGGTCCGCGCGAGCTCGATCGCCGAGTACTGGCGGTAGTGGTAGAAGCCCTCGCGGCCGCGGACGTCGCCGAGGGCGGTGTCGGTGACGACGACGCCGGCGAGGCCGCGGGGGACGGCGGGGACGACAGGGGTGGTGGTCATGGCCGTTCTCTCCTCCGTGCATGCAACATTGATTCGACTGTCTATGCTTGACTTGAGATCTGTCAATGTTGATTGAATCAATGTCAACCTGTGGTGGATACGGTGGTCTCCATGACGGATCAACCAGAGCCCGGCTCCCGACCGGACGCACCCCGGCTGACCACCCGTGAGGCGGCCGAGCTGCTGGGCGTGAAGCCCGAGACGGTGTACGCGTACGTCAGCCGGGGCCAGCTCAGCAGCGTGCGGGCGGCCGGAGGCCGGGGCAGCACGTTCGACGCCGAGGAGGTGCGGGCGCTGGCCCGGCGCTCGGGGCGGCGCGAGCCGTCACCGGCCGGGGGCGACCTCGCCTTCCGCACCGGCATCACGCTCATCGAGGGCGACCGCTGCTTCTTCCGGGGCGTCGACGCGACGGAGCTGGCCCGGCGGTACGGCTACGAGGAGGTCGCCGAGTGGCTGTGGACGGGCGAGCTGCGGCCCGGCGCCCGGTTCACCGCACCCGCCGCGACGCTTGCGGCGGCCCGCCGGACGGTCGGCGCGCTGCCCGCGCACAGCGGGTCGACGGACCGGCTGCGGGTGGCGGTGACCGCTGCGGCGGCCACGGATCCGCTGCGGTTCGACCTGTCGCCGGAGGCGGTGCTGAGCAGCGCCCGGGGCCTGATCCCGACGCTGGTGGGCGCTCTGCCGGAGCTGGGCGGCCCGGAGGGCGAAGGGGGTTCGCTGGCGGCGGCGCTGTGGTCACGGCTCACCCCGGAGCCGGCCGACGCCGCTTCCCTGGCCGTGCTGGACGCGGCCCTGGCCCTCCTGATCGACCACGATCTGGCGGCCTCCACGCTGGCCGCCCGGGTCGCCGCCTCCGCGCGGGCCCACCCGTACGCCGTGGTCTCGGCGGGCCTCGGCGTACTGGAGGGGCCGCTGCACGGGGCGGCGAGCGGTCTGGCGCACCGGATGCTGCGGGAGGCGGTGGACCGGGGCAGCGCGGTCCCCGTGGTCGCCGATCATCTGCGGACCGGGCGGCGGGTGCCGGGCCTGGGCCATCGGCTGTACCGGGGCGAGGACCCCCGGGCGACGACCCTGTTCGCGCTGCTGGAGGACGTACCGCAGGCGGCCGGGGCGCTGGCGGCGGCCCGTGAGGTGGTCGCCACGACGGCCCGCCACACGCCGCTGCACGCCAACATCGACCTGGCGCTCGCCGTCCTCTCCGTCTCCCGCGGGATGGCGGCGGACGCGGGCGAGACGGTGTTCGCGGTCTCCCGCACGGCGGGGTGGATCGCGCACGCGCTGGAGGAGTACGGGGAACGCCCGCTGCGGATCCGGCCGAGCGGGCAGTACGTCGGTCCCCGGCCGCCCCAGCCCCTCCCCCGGAACGGATCAGGTCCGGACCAAGGGCCGGGCAGCGCAAATTAGCTACGGATCACAGGGAATTCTCGCGCGGCGGCTGGGCGGTGGAGCCGCGCACCACCAGCTCCGGTTCGAAGAGCAGCTCGTCCGAGGGCACGGTCCGCCCGCCGATCTGGACCGAGAGCAGCTCCACGGCCGCCCGCCCCATGGCCTCGATGGGCTGGCGGACGGTGGTCAGAGGCGGCTCGGTGCAGTTCATGAAGGCCGAGTCGTCGTAGCCGACGACCGACACGTCGTCGGGCACCGAGAGACCCCGGCGGCGGGCCGCGCGCACGGCGCCCAGCGCGAGCGGGTCACTGGCGCAGATGATGCCGGTGACGCCCTGCTCCAGCAGCCGCATCGCGGCGGCCTGTCCGCCCTCCAGCGAGAACATCGCGCGCGCCACCCGCTCGTCGGGGATGCTCGTGCCCGCCTCGTCGGCGAGGATCCGGGCGGCGGCGAGCTTGCGCTGCGAGGGCACGTGGTCGGACGGGCCCAGGACGAATCCGATGCGCTCGTGGCCGAGCGAGACGAGGTGGCGCCAGGCCTGTTCGACGGCTACGGAGTCGTCGCAGGAGACGCCGGGGAAGCCGAGGTGTTCGATGGCCGCGTTGATCAGCACGACCGGGATCTTGCGGTCGGCGAGCACCTTGTAGTGGTCGTGCGGGGCGTCGGCCTGGTGGTAGAGGCCGCCCGCGAAGACCACGCCGGAGACCTGCTGCTGGAGGAGCAGCTCGACGTAGTCGGCCTCGGAGACGCCGCCCTTGGTCTGGGTGCAGAGCACCGGGGTCAGCCCCTGCTGGGCGAGCGCGCCGCCGACCACTTCGGCGAAGGCCGGGAAGATCGGGTTCTGCAGCTCGGGCAGGACCAGTCCGACCAGCCGGGCCCGTTCGCCGCGCAGCTGGGTCGGGCGCTCGTATCCGAGGACGTCCAGCGCGGAGAGGACGGCCTGCCTGGTGGCGTCGGAGACGCCCGGCTTGCCGTTCAGCACCCGGCTGACCGTCGCCTCGCTGACTCCCACCTTCTGGGCCACTTGAGCAAGTCGTCGCGTCATGAGCGCAAGATTAGCGCAAGAAAAGCAAGAAGATTGCGTTGATGGCGAACTCGTTCGGAACACCCGCCCGCACAGCCGGAACGCTCACAGACCTGGCGCCGGGAGGCAAGAGGCGGGCACGGCGGAGCCCTCGATGCACGGCCGAATTTCCGCCCCGGCCGCCCGGCCCTTACCGTCTCTACGATGAACGCCCCACCGACCTCCGGCCGAGGACCGCGCCGGTTCGGCTGGCCCCAGCGGGTCTTCTCCCAGGTCCTGCTGATGCAGCTGGCCATCATCACCGGCGTGATCGTCCTGGTCACCGGCCTGTTCCTGGCCCCGCTCGGCGAACAGCTGGACGACCAGGCGATGCGCCGCGCGCTGGCCATCGCCCAGAGCACCGCCGCCCAGCCGGAGATCGTGCGGGACCTGGGCAGCACCGACCCGTCCGACCGGGGTCCCGTCCAGTCGGCCGCCGAGCGGGTCAGGCGGGCGACCGGGGCGGAGTACGTCGTCGTCATGGACCGGCGCGGGGTGCGCTGGTCGCACCCGGAGACCGACCGGATCGGCGCGGTCGTCTCCACCGACCCCGGTGAGGCGCTGCGCGGCCGCGAGGTGATGGAGATCGACAGCGGCACCCTCGGCCGCTCGGCGCGGGGCAAGGTGCCGCTGTTCGGCCCCTCGGGCGAGGTCATCGGCGCGGTCTCGGTCGGGATCGAGTACGACAGCGTCCGCGCCCGGCTCCTCGGGGCGATCCCGGGGCTGCTCGCGTACGCGGGCGGCGCCCTGGCCGTCGGGGCGCTCGCCGCGTATCTGATCTCCCGCCGGCTGCAACGGCAGACCCATGACCTGGCGTTCTCCGACATCTCCGCGCTGCTCACCGAACGCGAGGCCATGCTGCACGGCATCCGTGAGGGGGTCGTCGCCCTCGACGGGGCCGGGCGCGTCCGGCTGCTGAACGACGAGGCGCAGCGGCTGCTGGGCGTGGGCCCGGAGGCGGCGGGCCGGACGCTGGAGGAGGTGCTGGGCGAGGGCCGGACCGCCGATGTGCTGGCCGGCCGGGTGGTCGGCGACGACCTGCTGGCGGTACGGGGCAGCCGGGTGCTGCTGGCCAACCGGATGCCCACGGACGACGGCGGAGCGGTGGTGACCCTGCGCGACCGGACCGAGCTGGAGCATCTGGGCCGCGAACTCGACTCCACCACCGGGCTGATCGACGCCCTGCGCGCCCAGGACCACGAGCACGCGAACCGGCTGCACACCCTGCTGGGGCTGCTGGAGCTGGAGATGCACGAGGACGCGATGGAGTTCGTCACGGAGGTGGTGGGCGTGCACCGGGCGACGGCCGAGCAGGTCACCGAGAAGGTCCATGACCCGCTGCTGGCCGCCCTCCTCGTCGGCAAGACGACGGTGGCCGCCGAGCGTGGCGTCGCGCTGCGGCTGGCTCCCGGCACGCTGCTGCCGGACCGGGTGGTCGATCCCCGGGGCCTGGTCACGGTGGTCGGCAACCTCGTCGACAACGCCACGGACGCGGCGGCCGGATCGGACGCCGCGCGGATCGAGGTCGGGCTGCGCACGGAGGGCCGTACGGTGATCCTGGGGGTGCGCGACAGCGGCCCCGGCGTCCCGCGGGAGCAGCACGCGTCGATCTTCACAGAGGGCTGGTCCACCAAGGATCTCCCGGCGCACGGCAAGCGCGGCCTCGGGCTCGCCCTCGTACGGAGGCTCGCGGAGCGCCAGGGAGGCAGGGTGACGGTGTCGGCGGCGGACGGGGGCGGTGCGGTGTTCACGGTGGTGCTGCCGGACGCGCTGGCCGAGCCGGGGCCCGAGCCCGGCCCGGGGACCGTGACCGGAGCCGACGGCCCGCCGCCCCCCGAGCGTCCGGCCACGACGGGAGAGCAGCGGTGATCCAGGTCCTGATCGTGGACGACGACGTCCGGGTGGCGCGGATCAACGCGGCGTACGTCGCCAAGGTGCCCGGATTCCGGGTGGCGGCGCAGGCCCACTCGGCGGCCTCGGCGCTGGCGACGGTCGAGGAGGTCCCGGTGGACCTGATCCTGCTGGACCACTACCTGCCCGACCGCAACGGCCTCGCCGTCGTACGGGAACTGCGCCGCCTCGGCCGTCAGGTCGACGTGATCATGGTGACCGCCGCCCGGGACGTAGCGACCGTGCAGGACGCGATGCGGCACGGCGCGCTCCAGTACCTGGTGAAGCCGTTCACGTACGCGGGCCTGCGCTCGAAGCTGGAGGCGTACGCGGCCCTGCGGCACACGCTCGACGGGGGCGGGGAGGCCGAACAGGCGGAGGTGGACCGGCTCTTCGGCGCGCTGTGGGCGGCGGGCGAGCCGGACCTCCCCAAGGGCCACTCCCCCACCACCGCAGAGCTCGTCCGGCAGGCCCTGCGCGGCGCGGAGGGCCCGCTCTCCGCCCAGGAGATCGCCGACAGCGCGGGAATGAGCCGGCAGACGGCCCAGCGCTATCTGAAGCTCCTGGAGCGCACCGGGAAGGTCCGGCTGACCCTGCGGTACGGCGAGACGGGCCGCCCGGAACACCGGTACGCCTGGGCCGCGGGCTGAGCCCTCGTCGGGCCCTCTACGCCGCCCCGGCCCCCGTCAGCGCCCGTACCTCGGTCTCGGCGTGCTTGGCCTCGTCGGGCTTCTCGGGCGAGGTGACCGTACCGATCCAGCCGGCCAGGAAGCCGAGCGGGATGGAGACCAGGCCCGGGTTCTCCAGCGGGAAGAGCTGGAAGTCGATGCCGGGGAACAGGGACGTGGGGCTGCCCGAGACGACGGGCGAGACCAGCACCAGCACGACCGCCGGGATCAGCCCGCCGTACACCGCCCAGACCGCGCCCCGGGTGGTGAAGCCGCGCCAGAACAGCGAGTAGAGCAGGGCCGGGAGATTCGCCGACGCGGCCACGGCGAAGGCGAGGCCCACCAGGAAGGCGACGTTCAGGTTCTGGGCGAGCAGTCCGAGGCCGATCGCGACGACGCCGATGCCCGCGGCGGCGACGCGCGCCACGGCGACCTCGCCGTGCTTCTTGCGCCCGGGGCGGCGGAGCGAGGCGTAGAGGTCGTGGGCGACGGACGCGGACGAGGCGAGCGTGATGCCCGCGACGACGGCCAGGATGGTGGCGAAGGCGATGGCGGCGACCACGGCGAAGAGAATCGTTCCACCGGTGGACCCCTCACCGCCGCCCAGGTGGAGGGCCAGCAGCGGGACCGCGGTGTTGCCCGCCGCGTTCGACGAGCGGACCTCGGCGGAGCCGACGAGCGCGGCCGCGCCGAACCCGAGCACGATCGTCATCAGGTAGAAGCTGCCGATCAGGCCGATGGACCAGACGACCGAGCGGCGCGCGGCACGGGCGGTGGGCACGGTGTAGAAGCGCGACAGGATGTGCGGCAGCCCCGCCGTGCCGAGGACGAGGGCGACGCCCAGGCTGATGAAGTCGAAGCGTGAGGTCCAGTCCCCGCCGTAGCGGAGGCCGGGCGCGAGGAAGTCCTTGCCGTGGCCGCTGCGTTCGGCGGCGGTGTCGAGCAGGTTGTTGATGTTCCCGTGGAAGTGGACCAGGACCAGCACGGTGAGCGCGACGGCCCCGGCCATCAGCAGGACGGCCTTGACGATCTGGATCCAGGTGGTGGCGCGCATGCCGCCGAAGGACACGTAGATCACCATGAGCGCGCCGACGCCGACGACCGTCCAGGACCGGGCCGCGTCGCTCGTACCGCCGAGCAGCAGGGCCACGAGGCTGCCCGCGCCGACCATCTGGGCCACCAGGTAGAGCACGGAGACGGTGACGGAGGAGGTGCCGAGCGCGGTGCGCACCGGGCGCTCCGCCATGCGCGCGGCGACCACGTCGGCCAGGGTGAACCGGCCGCAGTTGCGGACGAGTTCGGCGACGAACAGCAGGACGACCAGCCAGGCGACGAGGAAGCCGACGGAGTAGAGCATGCCGTCGTACCCGAAGAGGGCGATCAGCCCGGAGATCCCGAGGAAGGAGGCCGCCGACATGTAGTCGCCGGCGATGGCGAATCCGTTCTCCATGGGCGAGAACAGGCGTCCGCCGGCGTAGAACTCCTCGGCGGAGCCCTGCCGGTTGCGGCCGACCCAGGTGGTGATGAAGAGCGTCACCGCGATGAACGCGCTGAACAGCAGCAGGGCGAGTGTCTGGTGGTCGCCTCTCAACGTCCGAGCCCTCTCGTCATCTCCTGGGTGTCCCACCGCAGATCGAGCGCCGCGCGGTCCCTGCGCAGCCGTGCGTGGCGTGCGTACGCCCACGTGAGCAGGAACGTGGTGAGGAACTGGCCGAGACCCGCCACCATCGCGACGTTGACCGCGCCGGCGACCGGGCGGGCCATCAGCTCGGGTGCGGTGGTCGCGGCGACGACATAGGCGAGATACCAGAGGAGGAAGGCCAGGGCGGCGGGGACCACGAAGCGGCGGTAGCGGCGGCGCACCTCGCGGAAGGCGGCGCTGCGGTGCACTTCCAGATAGATGTCGGCCGCGCTGGGGGCCGGATCCGGCCATGGCGTACCGGACGCGTCGAGGCCGCCGGCGCCTCCCGTCCCGTCCCGGTCGCCCCGGTCGGCGACCGGCGCGTCGTCCCACGGGTCGTCGAGCCGCACTCCCGCGGTCTCCGGCCCTGCTTCCTTCTCCACCGAACAACTCCCCTGATCCGCCGACCTTTTCGGCCGCACGGCCAACCATGGGCGGTTCGGGAAGATCGCGGGCGCGTCATTCGCCCGACTTCACCCCTTCAGGTGACAGAAGTCCCGGACGGCTGCGCGCTTCCCCGGCAGAGCCCCACGAAACGTCCGCGGCCCCCGCTCCGTGGGACGGGAGCGGGGGCCGGGCGGCTGTACGGGGGTCAGGCGTCGATGCGCGAGCGGTCCAGGGTGGCCGCGGAGCTGGTGATGAACTCCTTGCGGGGCGCGACCTCGTTGCCCATCAGCAGGTCGAAGACCTGCTCGGAGGCTTCCAGATCGCCGATGTTGATGCGCCGCAGCGTGCGGTGGCGCGGGTCCATCGTCGTCTCCGCCAGCTGATCGGCGTCCATCTCGCCCAGGCCCTTGTAGCGCTGGATCGATTCCTTGATCCGGACGTTCTTGCGCTGGAACTCCAGGAGGGTCTGGCGCAGCTCGTTGTCGGAGTAGGTGTAGACGTACTTGTCCTGCCCCTTCTTGGGCTGGACCAGCTCGATCCGGTGCAGCGGCGGAACGGCGGCGAAGACCCGCCCGGCCTCGACCATCGGGCGCATGTAGCGCTGGAAGAGGGTCAGCAGCAGGGTCCGGATGTGGGAGCCGTCGACATCGGCGTCGGTCATCATGATGACTTTGCCGTAGCGGGCGGCGTCGATGTCGAAGGTCCGCCCGGACCCGGCTCCTATGACCTGGATGATCGCGCCGCACTCGGCGTTCTTCAGCATGTCGGAGACGGACGACTTCTGTACGTTGAGGATCTTGCCGCGGATCGGCAGCAGTGCCTGGAACTCGCTGTTCCGGGCCAGCTTGGCCGTGCCGAGCGCCGAGTCTCCCTCGACGATGAACAGCTCGCTGCGCTCGACGTCGTCGCTGCGGCAGTCGGCGAGCTTGGCGGGCAGCGAGGAGGACTCCAGCGCGGTCTTGCGGCGCTGGGCGTCCTTGTGCTGGCGGGCCGCGATCCGGGTGCGGGCGGCGGCCACGGCCTTCTCCAGCACCGCCCTGGCCTGGGCCTTGGCGTCCCGCTTCGTCGAGGTCAGGAACGCCTTGAGCTCCTTGGCGACCACATTGGCCACGATCCGGTTGGCCGCCGAGGTGCCGAGCACCTCCTTGGTCTGCCCCTCGAACTGCGGCTCGGCGAGCCGGACGGTGACGACGGCCGTGAGGCCTTCGAGGGCGTCGTCCTTGACGACGTCGTCCTCGGCGACCCGCAGCATCTTGGCGGAGCGCAGCGCCTCGTTCACCGTCTTGGTCAGGGAGCGCTCGAAGCCGGTGACGTGGGTGCCGCCCTTGGGGGTGGCGATGATGTTCACGAACGACCGTACGGTCGTGTCGTAGCCGGTGCCCCAGCGCAGGGCGATGTCGACGGCCAGCTCTCGGGTGACCTCGGTGGCGGTCATGTGGCCGCGGTCGTCGAGAACCGGGACGGTCTCCTTGAAGGTGCCCGTGCCGCTGAGGCGCTGGACGTCGCAGACGGCCTTGTCCTGGGCCAGGTACTCGCAGAACTCGCTGATGCCGCCGTCGAAGCGGAACGTCTCCTCGGTCTTGCCCTCGCCGTCGAGCCCGCGCTCGTCGCGGACGATGATCGTGAGACCGGGGACGAGGAAGGCCGTCTGGCGGGCGCGCTGGTAGAGCGTCTCCAGGTTGAGCTTGGCGTCCTTGAGGAAGATCTGGCGGTCCGCCCAGTACCGCACCCGGGTACCGGTACGGGTCTTGGGGACGCGCTTGCCCTTGCGCAGGCCATTGGCCGGGTCGAACGGGCTGTCCGGACCCTGCTCGGTGAACATGCCGGGGACACCGCGCCGGAAGCTGATGGAGTGGGTCGCGCTGTTGCGGTCGACCTCGACGTCCAGGCGGGAGGAGAGGGCGTTGACGACGGAGGCGCCGACGCCGTGGAGGCCGCCGGACGCGGCGTAGGAACCGCCGCCGAACTTGCCTCCGGCGTGCAGCTTGGTCATGACGACCTCGATGCCGGAGAGGCCCGTCTTGGGCTCGACGTCGACCGGGATGCCACGGCCGTTGTCCCGGACCTCGACGGAGGCGTCGTCGTGGAGGATGACCTCGATCTGGTCGCAGTAGCCCCCGAGAGCCTCGTCGACGGAGTTGTCGATGATCTCCCAGAGGCAGTGCATCAGGCCACGGCTGTCGGTGGACCCGATGTACATCCCGGGGCGCTTGCGGACCGCCTCCAGGCCTTCGAGGACGAGAAGGTGCCGCGCGGTGTAGTTGGAGCTGTCCCGGTCGCCGCCTGCTCCGGTCAGCATCGCGGTGGACGGCACGGACGTTTCGGCGGTCACGCGGTTCGCTCCTCGCTGAATTTCATCTGGGGCCCCCGTGGGTACAGGGCTGGGCTTCGGTTGCCGCTGAGAGCCTACAGAGGCCTGGTAGAGCGGTTGTAACGCCACCCTCGGGGAATCCTCATGCTAGTCGAGCTTCTTCCAGGCTCGCATGGGTGTTCGATCATTCGTTGGAGTGACGTGCACATCACGTTCCCTTCGACGCATGAACCATTTAGGCTCCGGGCACGTCCTCATGAACAAACCGGCAAGCCGGCCGGCGGGACCGACCCCCTAGACAAGCAATGCGAAACCGTAGCGCTCCGCATACGGCACATTCGCCGCCAACCGGCAACAGACAGCCACACCGAGAAGAAGTTTCGAAGAAAAGCCACGAGCGGGAACGTTTTCGGCCTGGTTGGATGTTGACCCTGGTACGACAGCTCGTCGAGCTAGAGAAGAGGCGACGTGACTACTGTTCTGACCCCCGCGAGCCCGCTGACCGCAGCAGACCGCTGTGACCGTTGCGGCGCCCAGGCATATCTGCGCGTCGTCCTGATCAGCGGCGGTGAACTGCTCTTCTGCGCCCACCACGGACGCAAGTTCGAGCCGGAACTCAAGAAGATCGCCGCGGAAATACAGGATGAGACGGATCGGCTCACCGCCGTGCAGACGGCTTCCGCCGACGAGGACCAACACTGACACCTCGCATCCACGACGAGCCAGGGGCCGGTCCAGGACCGGCCGACGGGCGGCTCCCCCACCGGGGGAGCCGCCCGTTCTCGTCGTGACGGCCGGACCGCCCACGCGGCCCGGTCCGGCTCAGATACGGCCCGCGGCCCATTCCAGGGCGGCGGAGACCCGGGTGTACACCCCGGGGCTTCCCGCGCGCCCGCAGCCGCTCCCCCAGGACACCAGGCCGATGAGCCGCCCACGGGCCACCAGCGGCCCGCCGCTGTCGCCCTGGCACGCATCCCGGCCGCCCGCCGGATCGCCCGCACAGACCATCGCCGAGGCCCTGTACGTGCCCTCCTGGCCGCCCGGGTAGGCGCGCGCGCAGTCGCTGTCCGGCAGGACCCGCACCCGCGCGGAGCGCAGCACGGAGGCGTACGTACCGCTTCCGGTCGTGTCGCCCCACCCGTAGACGTCCGCCGCGGTCCCGGCCCGGTAGGCGGCGTCCCCGCCCCTGGCCATCGGGATGACGCCGTCCTTCGGCAGTGCGCGGGACAGGGTCAGCACCGCGAGGTCGCCGGCGTTGGAGACGGGGTCGTACTTCGGGTTCACCCAGATGGACCGGACCGGGATCTCCTGGCCGCCGGAGTCGCTCAGCCGCTCCCGGCCGGCGATCACCAGCAGGTCCTTCACCCGGTCCGCCGGTCCGCCGAGCGCCTCGTCACTCAGACAGTGGGCGGCCGTCAGGATCTTCGTGGGCGCCACGGCGACGCCGCCGCAGAACTGACCCGAGCGCGCCCCTCCGAACCGGTCCCGGCTCGACAGCGCCACCGCCCAGGGGCTGTCGGCCACGGGGGCGGGCCGGCCGCCGACGATGATGCTGTCCGCGGCCGCCGGGGCGGGCGAGGCGAACGGCAGCACGGCCGCGGCGGCGGTCAGGGCGAGCACCCCGGTCAGGGCACGGACGACGGGACGGGGCATGGAGGCTCCTGACGCTGAGGTGACAAGTGATCCACCCAGCGTGATCCAGCCGGTCCGGGTACGCACCCGAGGACACGCCGGAGGGCCCGGATCCCCTGGGGGTTCCGGGCCCTCGGCCGGTGAAAATACCGCGATCTAGTCGAGGTAGTCGCGCAGCACCTGGGAGCGCGACGGGTGACGAAGCTTCGACATCGTCTTCGACTCGATCTGACGGATGCGCTCACGCGTCACGCCGTAGACCTTGCCGATCTCGTCGAGCGTCTTCGGCTGACCGTCGGTGAGACCGAAGCGCATCGAGACCACGCCGGCCTCACGCTCGGAGAGCGTGTCGAGCACCGAGTGGAGCTGCTCCTGGAGGAGCGTGAAGCTGACCGCGTCCGCCGGGACGACGGCCTCGGAGTCCTCGATCAGGTCACCGAACTCGCTGTCACCGTCCTCGCCGAGCGGGGTGTGCAGCGAGATCGGCTCGCGACCGTACTTCTGGACCTCGATGACCTTCTCGGGGGTCATGTCGAGTTCCTTGGCCAGCTCCTCCGGGGTGGGCTCGCGGCCCAGGTCCTGGAGCATCTGGCGCTGCACGCGCGCGAGCTTGTTGATGACCTCGACCATGTGCACCGGGATACGGATGGTGCGGGCCTGGTCGGCCATGGCGCGGGTGATCGCCTGACGGATCCACCAGGTGGCGTACGTGGAGAACTTGTAGCCCTTGGTGTAGTCGAACTTCTCGACCGCGCGGATCAGACCGAGGTTGCCCTCCTGGATCAGGTCCAGGAAGAGCATGCCGCGACCGGTGTAGCGCTTGGCCAGGGAGACCACCAGACGGAGGTTGGCCTCCAGCAGGTGGTTCTTGGCCCGGCGGCCGTCCTCGGCGATGATCTCCAGCTCGCGCTTGAGCTTCGGCGCGAGCTTGTCGGCGTTCGCCAGCTTGTCCTCGGCGAAGAGACCGGCCTCGATGCGCTTGGCGAGCTCGACCTCCTGCTCGGCGTTGAGGAGGGGAACCTTGCCGATCTGCTTCAGGTAGTCCTTGACCGGGTCGGCGGTGGCGCCGGCGACGGCGACCTGCTGGGCAGGTGCGTCGTCCTCGTCGTCGTCGGAGAGGACGAAGCCCTTGTTCTCGCCCTCGCCCTCCTCTTCCTCACCCTTGCCGGCCTTGACTTCCTCGGCGGCCTCGTCACCGTCGAGCAGCTCGTCGTCCTGCTTGCCGGACTTCTTCGCCGCTGTCTTCTTGGCCGCCGTCTTCTTCGCGGCGGTCTTCTTGGCAGCCGTCTTCTTGGCTGCCGCCTTCTTGGCGGGAGCGGCCGCGACGGCGTCGTCGGCCACCGCGTCCGCACTCTCGGCCGTCGGGGCGGCGGTGGCCGCGACGGTCCTGGTCACGGTGGTCTTCGCCGCGACGGTCTTGGTGGCGGTGCGCTTGACCGGGCTCTTCGCTGCGACGCTCTTGCGGGCGCGCTTCGGCGACTCCGCGGCACTGACCATCAGCGTCACACCCTCTTCCTCGAGGATCTGGTTGAGGCTGCGCAGAACGTTCTTCCACTGGGTTGGCGGAATCTGGTCAGCCTCGAAGGCCCGACGCACGTCATCGCCGGCGATCTGCCCATCAGCCTTTCCCCGCTCGATGAGCGCCATCACAGACTCGGACTCGGCGATCTCCGGCGGGAGCGTACGGGATGTGCTGGCCGACACGAACAACCTCTCGGAACGATGGAAACGGCTTCCGGCCCTGCCCTGGAGAGGGCGGGAACCGACGACCGTCGACTGGGGATGTCGCCGACGGCGCGGGTTAGGCCTCAGAACTGCACAGCGCGCCCAAGGGCTGCTGTATTCCTTCCGCGACGCTCACCTCTTAAGTCATCGCGCTGCTTCGAGGAGTGTTACGGCCAATCCGCGTGGCCCGAGTCACACCTCATTTGCGGCGAAACGGGCGATGGACGGCATCCCCTCACAATTGTGCCGCCGGACCCGTGCGGCCCGGCGGCACCGGGCCCACACTTCCGGCCGCGCCCCGGTCAGTGCTCGCGCGGCGCGGGAACCACACGCTCGACGTCGGGGTGGACGACGAGCAGCTGACGCATGGCCGTCTCGGCGGCCCCGGCGTCACCCGAGGCCAGGGCGTCGGCGATGCGCGCGTGATGGGCGAGCGAGGTCTCGCCGGGCCGGTCACAGCCGGTGACGGGACCGCCGGAGACATGGAGGGCGGCCGAGACGATGCCGGAGAGGTGTTCGAGCATCCGGTTGCCCGCGGCCTGGATGAGCAGGGCGTGGAACTCCGCGTCGGCGCGGGAGAAGGTGATCGCGTCCCCCTGCCCCATCGCGTGCCCCATGATCTCCACCATGTCGCCGAGGCGCTGCTGGATGTCGTCCCGGCCGTGCCCGGCCGCGAGGCGGGCCGCGAGCGGTTCGATGGTCCAGCGGAGCTCGGCCAGCTCACGGCGCTGGTCGTCCCGCTGCGGACCGAAGGCCCGCCATTCGATGATGTCGGGATCCAGCAGGTTCCAGTCGCTGACCGGGCGGACCCTCGTCCCCACATTGGGGCGCGCGCTGACCAGCCCCTTGGCTTCGAGGACGCGCAGGGATTCGCGTACGACGGTGCGGGAGACCTCGAACCGCTGGCCGATCTCCTCGGGAACGAGGGGGCGGTCAGCGCCGAGGTCACCGGAAACGATCATCTGGCCCAGCTGCTGGACGAGTTGGCCGTGGAGACCGCGCCCGCGGCTGGCCGCCCCCCGTCGGCTCGCCCGTCCCAACTCGGAATCGGCACCGCCCCAGGACCGGGCTGCGGCACGCTCGCCGGCCTGCGCCTCCGTATAGGGATAGCGGTCGAGTTCGCCCGGGCCGGCCAGTCCGGAGTCGACGGTGCGGGCGGCGGTCATCATGGTGTGCGCAAGGGTACTCACGCATCCTTTGTCGGCGCGGCTCGCCCGCCCCTTGAGGTCTTTGGTGAAAAGCACACGAAAGGGTGATCGGCGCTCGCTCCGCAATTGACGCCATATACCTACAAACCCGGCATTTCTCAGGGAGTTACGGGCTCCTGTCCTCGACGTGGCACGACGGTGATCACCAACGCGCCTTTCCTCGAAGGCTGGTGAACAGATACGCGCAGATCAGGGCTGACAACGACAGGGCGAGCGCCGTCCCGACGGGTTGGGCCACCACCCGCGCGGCGGCGAGGACCCAGTGGTCGGCCTGGAGCGGCAGCTGCCATCCGGCCAGTTCGCGCAGCCGGCCCGGGAGTCCGGCGACCGAACGTGCGGACGGTGCCGCGAAGAGCTTCTGCACCAGCGGAACAACAAGCACCGGAACGGCCAGCACCGCCGCGATGCCCGCTCCGGCCACCCGGAAGACGCCGGCCGCCAACAGCCCCGCCCAGGCGCAGCCGACCGTCAGAGCGGCCCAACTCACGCCCAGTGCCACGGCGTTCGAAGGGATCTCGATCAAATCCGGTCCGTATACGAGCCGGAGGCACTGCGCTCCGCACACCACCGCGAGACCGGCGAGCAGCAGGGCGAAACCCGCGGTCACGGTGAGCTTGGCCAGCAGCAGCCCGAGCCGCCGGGGCACGGTGCCGCGCGCGGCCGCGAGTGCCGGATAGCGGAACTCGTCCCCGAAGGAGAGCGCCCCGAGCAGACCCGCGCCGAGCGCGGCGGGAGGCAGCGGCAGCAGGGCGGGCCATGCGGCGAGCACGCGGGGCAGCGCGGTGCCGTCGGTGCGGGCGAGCAGCACGGACACCACGGCCGACACCACCAGAACGGCCGCCATGATCATGGCCGTTGTCCTGACGCCGAGGGAGCGGCGCAGTTCGTACCGGAGCGGGCGCAGGGGGCCGCGTGCGGGACGCACCCGGATCGGGGGCGGCAACTCGGACAGGGCGGCGGCCGAGTCGTCGCGCTCCCCGCTCCCGCTCTCCGCAGGGGCGGCGGGGCCGGTGTCGCCGATCTCGTCGGCGAGCTGGTGCACGGGGACGCCGTGCCGGTAGGCGGTGTCGCCGATCTCCGCGCAGTTGCTGCCGTAGACCGTCAGCCGGCCGGCCGCTTCCTCGACCACTTCGACGGAGCGCTGTGCGGCCCGGGCCTCCCGGCTGACCACGGCCGCCAGCCGGGCCGCGTGCGGGGTGCGGACGGCGACCCGGGCCCGGAGCCGGGTGCGGGCGAAGTCGGCGACGTCCTGGTCGGCGACGAGGCGCCCGCCGCCGATGGTAACGACGCGGTCGGCCGTGCGGGCCGCCTCCTTGGGGTCGCCGGTGGTGTGGAGAACCGTGCCGCCCTGGGCCGCGTGCGCGCGCAACAGCCCGTACAACCAGCTGTTCTCGCGGGGGGACAGCCCCTCCGCGGGCTCGTCCAGGATCAGCGTGTGCGGGTCTCCGAGCAGCGCGCAGGCGAGGCCGAGCCGACGGTCCATGCCCACCGAGAGCGTGCCCAGACGCTGGTCCCCGAGCCCGGCGAGACCGACCACTTCGAGCACTTCGTCGGCCCGGGTGGCGGGCACGCCGGCCGCCGCGCAGAGCATACGGAGCTGGCCCCGGGCGGTCCGGGAGGGGTGGCCCGGTACATCGCCGAGCAGTACGCCCACTTCCCGCGCCGGATGGGCGATGCGGTGCAGCGGCCGCCCCCGGAAGTAGGCGACGCCCCGCCCGGCGTCCAGTTCGAGCATCAGACGCAGGGCCGTGGTCCTGCCCGAGCCCGGGGCGCCCAGCAGGGCCGTGACACGGCCGGGCGGAGCCTCGAAGGTCAGATCGTTCACGGCGGGCGGAGCGTCGCGACGGGGGGTGCTGGTGAGTCCGATGGCCTGGAGCATCGCTTCTCTCGCGTCTCTCGCGGAAGGTGAGACCGCTCGGCGGCAGGGGGTTACCCAGCAACATAACGCGACATTTCCGACTTTTGGTGCAGGGGTGAGCCGACAGGCGTTCCGCGCGGCCATCGACGGCGGAACGCCCGGTGGCTCAGACCTCGGGCCGCAGCATCGGCGGATTGAGGACCGTGGCCGCCCCGGCCCGGAACAACTGCGCGGGCCGGCCGCCCTGTCGCGTGGTCGTCCCGCCGGAAGGCACCAGGAATCCGGGCGTTCCGGTGACCTTGCGATGGAAGTTGCGGGGGTCGAGAACCACGCCCCACACCGCTTCGTACACCCGGCGCAACTCGCCGACCGTGAACTCCGGCGGGCAGAACGCCGTGGCCAGCGAGGAGTATTCGATCTTGGAGCGGGCCCGCTCCACTCCGTCGGCCAGAATCCGGGCGTGGTCGAAAGCCAGCGGCGCCGCCTGTTCGCCCTCACGTCCGGTGCCGGGGTGCAGCAGATCCTCGACCGGCGCCCAGCGCGCGCTGTTGGCATCGCCGCCGGCCCGGGGCGCGGGCAGGTCCGGTGCGAGGGCGAGGTGGGCGACGCTGACCACGCGCATCCGGGGGTCGCGCGCCGGATCGCCGTAGGTGGCCAACTGCTCCAGATGCGCGCCGTTGCCCACGGCGGGTTTCGCCGGATCGTGTGCGCAGAGGCCGGTTTCCTCGACGAGTTCACGTGCCGCCGCGGACCCCAGGTCCTCGTCCATCCTGACGAATCCGCCGGGCAGCGCCCATCGGCCCTGGAACGGGGTCTCTCCGCGGCGGACGACCAACGCGCAGAGCGCGTGACGGCGCACCGTGAGCACGACCAGGTCGACGGTGACAGCGAAGGGCGGGAAGGTCGACGGGTCGTAGGGCGGCATGTCGCGATCATAGTCGTCTGCCTGACGATAAACACTCCCTTCGGCATGCTCGTGATCAGTCCGGGTGCCGCGGTCGGTTCCGGGTGACGGGTCATCGGCGCGTCCTGGTGCCGCGTCGGCCGTACCGCCGGGCCTCGCGCGGCCGCCGCCCGGCCACCGAGGGCCGGGGACGGACCGATCCCGGTGCCGCCCTTCCCCGCTCGGCGCCCGGAGGCCGGGGAGCCCGCCCGCGCCGCCGGCCGCCGTCGGGCAGCGGACGGACCCTGCGGACACGCAGCGGGGTGGCACCCCGGTCGGCGGCGGTGGACACCGATACCTCCGCCGCCCCGGCGCCGGAGCCCGTCCTCGCGCCCGCGGCCTCGCCCTCGACCGGTCCCCCGTCCACGGTCTCGCGCAGGCAGCGGCGCAGGGCCTCCGGATCGAGCCCTTCGTTGCAGGCCCGGTGCAGCAGCTGGGCGAAGGTGTAGTCGGGGTCGGCTCGCAGTGCCAGCGTCAGGGCGACCCGTGCGCCCGGCTCGTCTCCGGTGGACCAGGACACCCAGCCCGCCAGGGTGAGCGGAGCGGCCGCGTGCTCCCCGTACCGCCCGACGCAGCGCCGTGCCAGGACCCGCCACAGACGCAGCGCCGACTGTGCTTCCGCCCCCTCCATCCAGGCCGCGGCCCTGTCCCGGGTCTCCCGGTCCTGGAGCCCGAGGATGACCGCGGCGGCCTCGTCGGAGCCGATGAGCTGGTCGTCCCCGGCGTCCGCGAGCGCGGGAGGGGCCGGCTGCGCCCGTTCGATGCGGTCCATGAGCGTGCGCGCCAGCTGAAGGGTCTCCGCCGCGACCTCCCGCCTGGCCCGCTCGTCCAGGAGCCTCGGCATCAGCACCGGCACCGCCCTGTCCAGGGCCTCCTGCTGCGTGGTCACGTCGACCGGGGACCGCCAGGGCTGAAGCCTCGCCTCCATGTCGCGCAGCGTGCCCCGGACATGGACGCCCGCGTAGGTGGCGGCCGCGGCCATCACCGTGGTGCCGGGCATGGCCAGCGGATTTCCCTGCTCGGGGCAGCAGCGGGGATCGGGGCAGCAGTAGGACCAGTAGCGGCCGTCGGAGATGCAGAGCGCTTCGAGGACGGGCACGTCGAGCGCTCCGCACGCCGTGCGCAGGCGTTGCGCGAACGGCCTGAGCCGCTCCATGGTCAGCGGGCCGCCCGAGCCGTCCGGCGAGTCCTGGCAGAGGAAGATCACGATCGCGTCGGGCCGTCCTTCACAGCGCTCGCTCCCCGATACCAGGCACTCCGCCAGCTGGTCGGCGACCGGCCCCCATTCGCCGGGCGCCTGCGGAATGCCGAGCCGGAGCCGGCCGCCGAACCGGCCCCGCCCGCCGTGCAGGGCGACCATCACGACGCTGTCGTTGGGGTAGAAGCCCATGAGATACGGGAGGGCGTCCGCGAGCTCGGCGGGGCCGCGCAGGGTGATCTGCTGTTCCCCGGCCGGGCCGGTGGATTCGTGGTGCTTGTTCATGGCTTGACGGTCCCGCAGCCCGCCAGATCCCGCGACCCCTGTGGATAACGTTATCCACAGGCTCGACCTGTCGTTCGCGGTTTGTCGTGGCCATCGGGTTGCATGGGGGCATGACCAACGCAGATCGTGCAGCTCTCAGGGCTTCGGCCGATTCCGTCCTCGCCCGCCTGGTGGGCGATGCCACCGGTACGGCCGTGCTGCGCGAGGACCAGTGGGTGGCCATCGAGGCGCTCGTCGCCGACAAACGCAGAGCCCTGGTCGTGCAGCGCACCGGCTGGGGCAAGTCCGCCGTCTACTTCGTGGCGACCTCGCTGCTCCGCGCGCAGGGCAGCGGCCCGACGGTGATCGTCTCGCCGCTGCTGGCCCTGATGCGCAACCAGGTCGCGGCCGCGGCCCGGGCCGGGATCAGCGCCCGCACGATCAACTCGTCCAACACGGAGGAGTGGGAGAGCGTCCAGGCCGAGGTGGCGGCGGGCGAGGTCGACGTCCTGCTCGTGAGCCCGGAACGCCTCAACAATCCCGACTTCCGCGACCAGGTGCTGCCGAAACTGGCGGCGGCGACCGGGCTTCTGGTGGTCGACGAGGCCCACTGCATCTCCGACTGGGGGCACGACTTCCGGCCCGACTACCGGCGGCTGCGGACGATGCTCGCCGATCTGCCGACGGGGGTCCCGGTGCTCGCCACCACCGCCACGGCCAACGCCCGTGTGACGGCGGACGTCGCGGAACAGCTGGGCACCGGCGCGGGCACCGACGCACTGGTGCTGCGAGGCCCGCTGGACCGGGAGAGCCTGAGTCTGAGCGTGCTGCAACTGCCGGGCGCGGCACACCGGCTGGCCTGGCTGGGCGACCACCTCGGCGAGCTTCCCGGCTCCGGGATCATCTACACGCTGACCGTCGCGGCGGCCGAGGAGATCACGGCCTATCTGCGCCAGAACGGGCACGCGGTGGCCTCGTACACCGGGCGGACCGAGAACGCCGAACGCCAGCAGGCCGAGGACGACCTGCTGGCCAACCGGGTCAAGGCGCTGGTCGCCACGTCCGCGCTGGGCATGGGATTCGACAAGCCCGACCTCGGCTTCGTCGTGCACCTGGGCTCGCCCTCCTCCCCCATCGCCTACTACCAGCAGGTCGGGCGTGCGGGGCGCGGCGTCGAGCACGCCGAGGTGCTGCTGCTCCCCGGCAAGGAGGACGAGGCGATCTGGCAGTACTTCGCCTCCGTCGCCTTCCCGCCGGAGGAGCAGGTCCGGCGCACCCTGGACGTTCTGGCCCGCGCGGAGCGGCCGGTCTCCCTCCCCGCGCTGGAGCCCCTGGTCGATCTGCGGCGGACCAGGCTGGAGACGATGCTCAAGGTGCTGGACGTCGACGGTGCGGTGAAGCGCGTCAAGGGCGGCTGGATCTCCACGGGCGCCCCTTGGGTCTACGACGCCGAGCGCTATGCCTGGGTGGCCCGGCAGCGGGAGGCCGAGCAGCAGGCCATGCGTGACTACGCCTCGACGACGGCGTGCCGGATGGAGTTCCTGCGGCTGCGCCTCGACGACGAGGAGGCCGCGCCCTGCGGACGCTGTGACAACTGCGCGGGCGCCCGGTTCGACGACAAGGTCTCCACCGCCGCCCTGGACGGAGCGCGCAACGAACTGGGCCGGCCCGGCGTCGAGGTGGATCCCCGCAAGATGTGGCCCACCGGCCTGCCCGCGGTGGGCATCGATCTCAAGGGGCGCATCCCGGCGGGAGAGCTGTCCTTCACCGGCCGGGCGCTCGGCAGGCTCTCCGACATCGGCTGGGGCAACCGGCTGCGTCCCCTGCTCGCGGCACAGGCTCCGGACGGGCCGGTGCCGGACGACGTCACGAACGCCGTGGTCACCGTGCTCGCCGACTGGGCGAAGGGGCCGGGTGGTTGGTCCTCCGGTTCGGCGGACGCGGCTCCGCGGCCGGTCGGTGTGGTGACCGTCGCCTCGCGCCGCAGGCCTCAACTGGTCCGGTCGCTCGGCCAGCGCATCTCCGAAATCGGCCGGATGCCCCTGCTCGGGACGGTCTCGTACGCGCCGGGCGCCGAGGACGTGATGATGTCGCAGACCAACAGCGCCCAGCGGGTGCGGGCGTTGCACGAGGCCCTGGTCGTGGAGCCGGAGCTGGCGGAGGCGTTGGCGGCCGCGAACGGTCCTGTCCTGCTGGTGGACGATCTTTCGGACACCGGCTGGACCCTGGCCGTGGCCGGGCGGCTGCTGCGGCGGGCCGGAGCGCAGGGGGTGTTTCCGCTGGTCCTCGCGGTTCAGGCGTGACAGGAGGAGTCATCCCGGGCGGGTCTGGGCAGGGATATCAGTGTCATTCCGGCTGATTCCCGTCAGCCGCAGCAATTGCTCGTTGCCGCCTGCCGGTAGGCCAGGGAGAATTGGAGATGCCCCCGCACAGTTCCTCATCGGGCCCGGAAGGGCTGTGTCGCGGCGCGCCCTCACTCGACCCTGCCCGCACCACGGGCGCGTAGCGAAGGGAGGACCGTGACCTTCGGATTCGCCCCGCCCACAGCCACTTCGACAGCGGCGTCCTCGGTTTCCGCAGACTCCGTCAACCGCCTTGCCCGGATGCTCGAACCAGCGGAGTGGGCCTCGGCGGGTATACCCCTGCTCCGCAGTCCCCGGGAAGTCGTCAGCGGGCTGCACTCCCGGCACCGGCCGGTGCCGACCACGGCCGTGGTCGCGGTCCTCGATCATGAGGAACGGCTCACGGCGAGCGCCTCGTTCGCCCGCCGGACGACGGTGGCCGCGGACGGCTGGGAGTTCCGCAACGCCCTGCTGGCGCAGTTGCGGCGCGTCATCCCGCACGATCTGCGCCGCCGCACCCCGGTCCGTACGGCCGTCCTGCTGTACTGCCGTGACGGCGACGAACGGTGGACCGAGGAGGACGGTGCGTGGATGTGGGGCCTCCGGGACGCCTGCACCCTGCACGGGCTCCGCTGCGGGGCCTACATCACGCTCACCCGAGGGGGCTGGCAGGTGCTCGGCGAGGGAAGGGGCGGGCGACGGCCCAGCTCGCTGTCGGAGCCCTCACTGCTGGCCGACGCCGTCAGCGACCACCGGGCCTCCCCGACCCGGTCGGGCGGCGGCGCGGCGGAGGCACTGCGCCGGACCGCCGCCCGCTGAAGGGCACCGACCCGGCAGCCATCGGGTCGTCGGGGCAGGCCCGGTGCACGGCCCGGAGACCGGCGGTGGCGCCTCCGGCCGCCCGTGCGGGCGGCCGGGGACACCGGTGGGGCGTGTTCAGACCCCGGCGCCGAGCGCGGAGTTGATCGTCTGCGGGTCTCCGCAGACGATCAGCAGCGCCGCCGCACGGTCGCGTGCGACGGGCAGCGTACGGGCCGCCGCGGTCCGGTCGGCGTCGTTGACCGCGACGACGACCACGGGCCGGGAGCCGGCCTTCTCCGCGAAGGAGGCGTCGGCGAAGAAGACGTCGTCGCCCGCGTCGTGCTGGGCCCAGTACGCGGCTTCGCCGAAGGACAGCTCGTGGGCGGCCCACGGGTGCTGTTCGCCGGTGGTGAGCACCAGGATGTCTCCCGGTGCGCGACCGGACTCCAGCAGCAGGTCGACGGCCTCCTCGGCCGCGTCGAGTGCGCCCGCTGCAGGCGCCGGGATCAGCTGGATCTGCGGCGCGGAACGATCCTCCGTCGGCGCCGGGCGGGTGGGTGCCGGTGCGGCGGGCGCCGCGGGGGCGGGGTGGGCGCGCTGCGCCGGGGGCGCGGGGCGCGCGGGGCCGGGGCCCGGACGACCGGGACGCGGGGTGGCCGCGGAACGCGGACCGGGTACGGGACGGGGGGTCGGCGCGGTGCGGCCGGCGGCCGGAGTGACGCGGGGACCCTGGGCGCTCTCGGGAATCTGAGGCTCCTCGGAGATCGGAGGCATGCAAGGTGGTCGGTGCGAACGCCGATGTCGTCGGCGTCGGTAAGAGGGGCGCGTGTGCGCGATCAGAATTCGAAGCCGAGCTGGCCCCCGCTTTCGAGTGCGGCCGCCTCGGCGGAAATACGGACCTTCTTCAGGTGCTGCCACCGGGGCAGCGCGTCCAGATACGCCCAGGAGAGACGGTGATGGGCCGTGGGCCCCCGCTCCTCCAGCGCGGCCCGGTGCACCGGCGAGGGGTACCCCGCGTTGGCGTCGAAGGCGAAGTCGGAGCAGTCCTCGGAGGCGGCGCCCAGTTCGGCCATCATCCCGTCTCGGTGCACCTTGGCGATCACCGAGGCCGCCGCGACCGCGATACAGGACTGGTCGCCCTTGATCACGGTGCGGACCTTCCAGGGAGCGCCCAGGTAGTCGTGCTTGCCGTCGAGGATCACCGCGTCGGGCCGCACCGGCAGTCCGTCCAGGGCCCGCACGGCGGCGAGCCGGAGGGCGGCGGTCATGCCGAGGTCGTCGATCTCCCGCGGCGAGGCCTCGCCCAGCGCGTAGGCGGTGACCCAGCTCCGGAGTACGGGGGCGAGTTCGGCACGCCGCCGGGGGGTCAACAGCTTGGAATCGGTGAGGCCTTCGGGCGGTCGGCGCAGTCCGGTGACCGCCGCGCACACGGTGACGGGTCCGGCCCACGCACCGCGTCCGACCTCATCGACACCGGCGACGGTCCTGGCACCGGTGGTAGCGCGAAGCGAGCGCTCGACGGTGTGCGTGGGTGGTTCGTACGGCATGGCGCCTGCCAGCGTACGCCGAGTGCCACGGCAGCAACACCCCGGGGCGCCGGGCATACCGCGAATCAGCCATCGGAGACGGCTTCGAGACCGCGCGGACCCGCCGAACCCATGGGGCTCGGCGGGTCCGTCGCCCCGGCGGGACGTGCTCAGTACGGGTCGTAGCCGTCGTCGTCCGGCTGGTAGCCGTCGCGGGTTCCGCTTCGGCCCGCCCGGTAGCAGTCGCGGCCGTCGCCCTCGACCGGCCGCTTCTCCAGGATCTCCTTCGCCCGCGCCTCGCCCCAGCTGATCGCGTACCAGGGGGTGTCGGCGTACAGGACCTCGTACTGGATGATCCGCAGCGCGCAGGAGCGTTCCGGTTCGGGCAGTCGGTCCAGGGCCGGCACGGCGTCGGCGGAGAGGTCCTTGACGTAGTCGATGTCGATGGCGGTCGACGTGCTGTCCTCGAAGCGCTGGACGTTCTGTTCGGCGATCAGTCCGTCCGGCGAGAGCAGCCCGAAGGCCAGGACCCCGGCCGCCGCGCTCACCGCGATGGCCCGCGGAAGGAACCGGGCCCCGAAGACTCCGGCCGCCAGGATCAGGATCAGCACCACGCCGAGCCAGAGCTCCATCGCGGCCACGGATATCCGGAGCCTGGTCAGGCCGTACTCCTCGACGTACAGGTCCATGCGGCGCAGCGCGGAGGCGACGACGACGAGGGTGAGCACACAGAGGGTGCCGAGGACGGCGCGCACCAGGGTCCGGTCCCGGCTGCCGCCGCGCGGCGCCCAGCGCAGGGCCAGGGCGATCACGAGGAGGGTGAGCAGGGTGGCCCACAGCAGTTGCCAGAAGCCCTGGCGGGCGTACTCGGCGTGATCGAGGCCGGTCTCCGCCCGCACCTTCTCGTAGCCCCCGAGGAGGACGACGAGCTGGAGGGTGATGAACGCGGCGAAGAGCAGGTTGAGCACCATCAGCGGAAGGGCCCACTCCGCCCGTCCCCGGGGTTTGCCGGGCCGTACGGTGAGCCCGTCCCAGCGCACCGGGGCAGCGGCGGCGTACGCGGCGGCGAGCGCGCCCGCCAGCCCGAGGGCGAACAGGAAGATCCGCCACGGTCCTTCGCCGATCGAGGCGTCGGGCATCAGGCTGCCCAGCAGATCGGCGAACGCGGCGTCGGCGCTGGCGAAGAGGGTTCCGAACACCACCAGCAGCACGAGCGCCACCGCCGTGGTCCGCAGGGCGGCGCCCCAGCGCGCCCGGGAGCCGTCGGCCCGCGCGCGGATCCCCCGTACGCCCCAGATGATGCCGGGCACGACCGAGTCGAACAGGCCCAGCGAGCCGACCAGCACGCCCAGCCAGCTGCGGCTGCCGTGCAGTGCCAGCGAGCCGAGCGCGAAGGCCGACACCACGGCGAGGAAGGTGGGCCAGCCCGCGTCCCGGAGCGCCGGTATCGCGAGCAGCGCGAGCCCTCCCAGCGCCCAGGTCGCGGTCCAGGGCCGCAGCCTGCGGCCCGCGGCCCGTGCGGCGAAGAACGCGGCCAGCGCGGCGGGCACCGCCACGATGAGAAGGTTTACCCCGATTCCATCGCCCAGGAAGAGCGTGCTCAGGACGGCGGTGGCCAGGACCGACCAGAGCACGGCGGAGCGGATGAGGGGCGGCGCGGCGGGCCGGAGCCGGTCCGTCACACCCTCGTCCTTGGCGCCGGGCGCCCCTGCGGCGTACTGCCAGGGGCCGGCGGGCTTACCGGCGCCGGCGGCGGTCCGTGCAGCGGCGGTCTGCGCGCGGGCCGGCTCTTTTCCGGACGCAGGTGCTCCGGATGACGCCGCGCCCGGCGACTGCGGTTCGGACGGCCGTGGTTCGGGCAGCTGTGGCTTGTTCGCGGCCGGTGCGTCCGCGGCCTCGGCGGGCTTGGCGGTCTTCGAGGTCACCGGCGGATCCGGTTGCTCCGGTGGCCGGGGCGTACCGGGTTCCTCGGACTTCTCCGGCGGTCTGGACGGCTCGGACGGCTGATCGGACATGGGACCCCTCCCCGACCGGGTCCACGCGCGGCCCGGGGCCGTCCGCCTGTCCCGGCGTCTCATTCGGCGCACGCCCTCAAGATCAACCAGGGGCGGCGTGGCCGAAAGAGTAATCCCGAACTCGCGTTCGTAGATGCTTCACCGACACGCCGGGTCATCCTGTGGCAGGACCGTGACAGATGACGGCGGGAACGGTTTCAGCGCGGGAACGGGAGCGGTACGGCGGCCGGGAGCAGCGCGGGATCCGGCATCAGCGCAGGGACGGAGTCATCCACGCCGGCGGTTCCTCCGTCTGTGCCAGCCAGTCGGCAGGCGGTGCTCCGGCCTCGCCCGAGGCGACGACACCGCCGACGATGGCGCACGTCGTGTCGACGTCGCCGCCCGCCTGGGCGGTGACCCAGAACGCCTCCTCGTAGTTGCCGAGGCTCCTGGCCGCCGACCAGAGCGCGAACGGCACGGTGTCGTGGGCGCTGGTCCGGCGGCCGTTGCCGAGGACCGCGGCGACCGTCCCGGCGTCCCGGTAGTCCAGCATGTCGCGGGCCCGGCGCAGCCCCGCGCCGACCGCACTGCGCGGCACGAGGGCGATGACGCCGTCGAGGAGGTCCTCGGGGCTCGGCGGCCCGCCGGGGGCGGCGGCGAGCGACGCGGCGGCGGCCACGGCCATCGCGCCGACGACGGCCTCACGGTGCTGGTGCGTGGTGTACGAGGAGATCTCCGCCTGATGCGTGGCCTGCTCGGGATCATCCGCGTACCAGGCGCCGAGCGGGGCGATGCGCATCGCCGAACCGTTGCCCCAGGAGCCCTGGCCGTTGAAGAGGGCCGAGGACAGTTCCCGCCAGTCGCCGCCCTCCCGTACGAGCCTGAGGAGCCGGTTGACGGCGGGGCCGTAGCCCCGGTCGAAGTCGTGGCGCTCGGCGAAGGAGCGGGCGAGCGCGTCCTGGTCGATGCGGTCGTGCTCGGCGAGCACGGCCAGGACCGAGCAGGCCATCTCGGTGTCGTCGGTCCACTGCCAGGGCCCGGACGGCAGGGCCCGCTGTTTCAGCAGGGGGTAGTTGACGGGGACGAAGAACTGGGAGCCCAGGGCGTCTCCCACGGACAGCCCACGCAGGCTGGCCAGGGCGCGTTCGAAGCGCCGCGCGGAAGCAGAATCAGCGGTCATCGCACAGCCACTCTATCCGGTGCGGCCGTACGGCTCAGGGGTTCGCCAGCGTTGAAAGGGCCGGTCGAGCGTGTAGCGGCCGTTCTCGCCGAGCACCAGGGTCCGCGTCTCGCCGTTGCCCGGGTTGGACAGCGACTCGAACTCCGCGACCGACCAGTGGAACCAGCGCATGCAGAACAGCCGCATCGTCAGCCCGTGGGTGACCAGCAGGACGTTCTCCGGGTGGTCCGGCTCCTCGAAGCTGCGGTGCAGGCTCTCCAGGAACGCGCCGACCCGGTCGTAGACGTCGGCGCCGGACTCGCCCTGGGCGAAACGGTAGAAGAAGTGCCCGTAGGCGTCCCGGTAGGCCTTCTGCTGCCGTACGTCGTCCCGGTCCTGCCAGTTGCCCCAGTCCTGCTCGCGCAGCCGGGGCTCCTCGCGGACCCGGACGCGTACCGGGTCCAGGCCGAAGGACCGGAACGTCTCGTGGGTGCGGCGGTACGGCGAGATGTAGACGCTCACCCGCTCCTCGCCGAACTGTTCCCGCAGCTCCTCCCCGGTCGCCCGGGCCTGCCGCAGACCCGTGTCGGTGAGCCGGAGCGCGTGGTCGGGCTCCCGCTCGTACACCGTGTCGTCGGCGTTGCCCTCGGACTCTCCGTGCCGGACGAGGACTATGCGCTGCGGTCGTGCCATGTCCCGAGCCTAGATCGGATCGGGGCGGCACGACCGGTCGGGGCGGCAGGAGGGGGCCGCGCGGGTCACCCGGTCCAGGAGGGGCCGGGCCGCCGGGGTCACACCGTCCAGGACGGTTCCAGGTCCACGACGTCGCCCGTCAGCTCGATCACGTCCGTCTCGGTCTGCGCGCGGGCCGCCAGCCGCTCGGCCCCCGCCGTGCGGTACTTGCCGCGCTCGGCGCTCGACTTCCACAGGGACAGCGCCAGGAACTCGTTGCCGGGCGCCTCGCCGAACACACCGCGCAGCATGCCGGGTGACCCGGCCATGGCGGGATTCCACACCTGCTTCTGCATCAGTACGAAGTGCTCGGCGCGCTCCTCGTGCACCCGGCTGTGCGCGACCCTGACGACGTCCGCCTCCGCGAAGTGGGGCTCGAAGCCCGTCTTCACGTCGAAGCGGCGCTCGAAGAGGGTGACCTGCATATCGCGGAACATGCCCGACTGCCCGGCTGCCAGCCGGTCGTGCCCGCGGGCCATGAAGGAGTCGTAGAAGACGCGGTTCTCCCAGAAAGCGAAGACATGGGCGACGTCGGGGCGCGTTCGGCTCCACCCGCCGCTCTGTCCTCTGAACCCCGGCTCGCCGAGCAGCCCCGCCCACTTCCGCTGTCCCCGTTCGAAACCATGACGGTCCACCACGGAACAGCGAATCCACTTCACCAGCACCGCGCCATCGTACGGCGCGGAACGTGGCGCCGGTCACGGTACCGGTGGGTGGCCCGAATCCGCCGTCCGGTTCCGGGGCAGTTGGTTCAGCGGCCGGTTCCGTACATGATCGGGTCAATCGTGTATCGGGCGAAGAGAACGGTCCACGGGCCGTCGGCCGGGAGGGGAGTTTCTTGAGCACTCCGAACAAGGACATCGAGAAGGTCGAGGTACGGGTCAAATGGGACCCCAGCCCGCACGGGGCGCCGGCCAACGACCTCGACATCATCGCGGCGACCTACCCGGCCGACGATCCGTACGGCGCCCCCGCCTATCTGGTCCACTTCGACAGCCGCTCGCCGGACGGCACCATCACGCTCAACCGGGACAGCCGGACCGGCCAGGGGTTCGGCTTCGACGAGGTCATGACCATCGAGCTGAACCGGCTGGCGGAGCGGTACGGGCGGGTGGTGGTCGGTGTCGCCATCCAGCAGCGCGAGGGCCACAAGACGTTCGGCGCCATAGGGAGCACGGCGATGGAGATCGCCGAGGGCTACACGAAGCTGGCGGAGAACGACTTCTCCGACGTGGCGTGGGCGACCGCGGCGGTGGTCGGGGAGTTCACCCGGGACGGCTCGGGCCCCTGGGGTTTCCGGTCGGCCGTACGCGGTTACGACGGCGACCCCGACGCGTTCGCCGCCGCGATGGGAAGCCGGGCCGCCGAGGGCTGACAACGGTCAGTTCCGGACAACCCGGGGCGGCATGCCGAAGGGGGACCGGCCAGTGGCCGGTCCCCCTTCGTGAGCCGCGGGTCAGCTGAGCCCTACGCGGTTCCGCAGACGCTCACGCGTCCGGTCAGCTGCAGCCGCTCGTCGAGCCGCAGCCCTCGCAGATGTAGCAGGAGCCGGCGCGCTGCATCTTCGTACCGCAGGAGAAGCAGAGCGGGGCGTCGGCGCTGATGCCGAGCTGCATCTCGACCAGTTCGGCCGAGGTGTGCGCCGTCTTCGGCGCGGGCTTCGCGGCGGACTCCTGGGGAGCCGCCACCACCTTCAGCGGCTCGGCGTGGACCGGGGCCGACTGGGCCAGGCTGTCCGCGTCCAGACCGTCCGCCTCGAACGACGGCTCGTAGCTGCCGGTGTCCAGGTGGCGCTGACGCTCCTCGGCGGAGTGGATGCCGAGGGCCGAGCGGGTCTCGAAGGGCAGGAAGTCGAGCGCCAGGCGACGGAAGATGTAGTCGACGATCGACTGCGCCATCCGCACGTCCGGGTCGTCCGTCATGCCGGCCGGCTCGAAGCGCATGTTGGTGAACTTCGAGACGTACGTCTCCAGCGGGACGCCGTACTGCAGACCGACCGAGACGGCGATGGAGAAGGCGTCCATCATGCCCGCCAGGGTCGAACCCTGCTTGGACATCTTCAGGAAGACCTCGCCGAGACCGTCGTCCGGGTAGGAGTTGGCGGTCATGTAACCCTCGGCGCCGCCCACCGTGAAGGAGGTGGTGATGCCGGGACGGCCCTTGGGGAGGCGCTTGCGGACCGGGCGGTACTCGACGACCTTCTCGACCGCCTCGCGGATGGTCTCCTCGGCCTTCGCGGTGACCTCTTCCTTCTCCTTGTCCTTGGTCTTGGCGGAGAGGGGCTGGCCGACCTTGCAGTTGTCGCGGTAGATCGCGAGCGCCTTGACGCCCATCTTCCACGCCTCGAAGTAGACCTCTTCGACGTCCTCGACGGTGGCCGTCTCGGGGAGGTTCACCGTCTTGGAGAGCGCGCCGGAGATCCACGGCTGGATGGCCGCCATCATCCGGACGTGGCCCATCGCGGAGATGGAGCGCTCGCCCATCGCACAGTCGAAGACCTCGTAGTGCTCGGTCTTCAGGCCGGGGGCGTCGACCACGTTGCCGTTCTCGGCAATGTGGGCGACGATCGCCTCGATCTGCTCCGGCTGGTAGCCGAGACGGCGCAGCGCCTGCGGCACCGTGCCGTTGACGATCTGCATCGAGCCGCCGCCGACCAGCTTCTTGAACTTGACCAGGGCGAGGTCGGGCTCCAGACCGGTGGTGTCGCAGGACATCGCGAGACCGATGGTGCCGGTGGGCGCGATGACCGAGGCCTGCGCGTTACGGAAACCGTTCTTCGCGCCGAGCCGGATCACGTCCTGCCAGGCCTCCGTCGCGGCGGCCCAGACCGGCGAGTCGAGGTCGTCGACGTGGACGGCCTTGGCGTTGGCGTCGGAGTGCTGCTTCATGACGCGCTGGTGCGGCTCGGCGTTGCGGGCGTAGCCGTCGTACGGGCCGACGACCGCGGCCAGTTCGGCGGAGCGGCGGTAGGAGGTACCGGTCATCAGCGAGGTGATGGCGCCGGCGAGCGCGCGGCCGCCGTCGCTGTCGTACGCGTGACCGGTCGCCATCAGCAGGGCGCCGAGGTTGGCGTAGCCGATGCCGAGCTGGCGGAAGGCGCGGGTGTTCTCGCCGATCTTCTGCGTGGGGAAGTCCGCGAAGCAGATCGAGATGTCCATCGCGGTGATGACCAGCTCGACGACCTTGGCGAAGCGCTCGGACTCGAAGGACTGGTGGCCCAGGCCGTCGTCCTTGAGGAACTTCATCAGGTTCAGCGAGGCGAGGTTGCACGAGGTGTTGTCCAGGTGCATGTACTCGCTGCACGGGTTCGAGCCGTTGATCCGGCCGGACTCCGGGCAGGTGTGCCAGGCGTTGATGGTGTCGTCGTACTGGATGCCCGGGTCGGCGCACGCCCAGGCGGCCTCGGCCATCTTGCGGAAGAGGGACTTGGCCTCGACCTCTTCGATGACGTCGCCGGTCATCCGGGCGCGCAGCCCGAACTTGCCACCGGACTCGACGGCCTTCATGAACTCGTCGTTCACGCGGACCGAGTTGTTGGCGTTCTGGTACTGGACGGACGTGATGTCGTCGCCGCCCAGGTCCATGTCGAAGCCCGCGTCGCGCAGGGCGCGGATCTTCTCCTCCTCCTTGACCTTGGTCTCGATGAAGTTCTCGATGTCGGGGTGGTCGACGTCGAGAATGACCATCTTGGCCGCGCGGCGGGTGGCGCCGCCCGACTTGATCGTTCCGGCGGACGCGTCGGCGCCGCGCATGAACGAGACCGGTCCCGAGGCGTTGCCGCCGGAGGAGAGGAGCTCCTTGGAGGAGCGGATACGGGAGAGGTTCAGGCCGGCGCCGGAGCCGCCCTTGAAGATCATGCCCTCTTCCTTGTACCAGTCGAGGATCGACTCCATGGAGTCGTCGACGGCCAGGATGAAGCAGGCGGAGACCTGCTGCGGCTGGGGCGTGCCGACGTTGAACCAGACCGGGGAGTTGAAGCTGAAGACCTGGTGCAGGAGGGCGTAGGCCAGCTCGTGCTCGAAGATCTCGGCGTCCGCGGGAGAGGCGAAGTAGCTGTTCTCCTCACCGGCCTTGCGGTACGTCTTCACGATCCGGTCGATCAGCTGCTTGAGACCGGTCTCGCGCTGCGGCGTGCCGACAGCTCCGCGGAAGTACTTGCTGGTGACGATGTTGACCGCGTTCACCGACCAGAAGTCGGGGAACTCGACGCCACGCTGCTCGAAGTTGATCGAGCCGTCGCGCCAGTTGGTCATGACGACGTCACGGCGCTCCCACGCCACCTCGTCGTACGGATGCACGCCGGGGTTGGTGTGGATGCGCTCGATACGCAGACCCTTGCTCGCCTTGGCGCCCTTGGTGCGGGAACCTCGTGCCGGGCCGCTCGCCGTCTCTGTCATGCCGCCTCCCATATGTGGGCGAAAACGCCCTGAAGTGCCCAGATCTTCCCAGGCACAATGTGTGTCCGTTGCCCCGGAAGCCGCGCTCGGCAGCCGGAAGCACTCTCATGTCGCCCTGCCGCCGGTCCACAGAGATACGTCTGCGGGCACGGGCGTCCCGGGCGGGTACCGCTCTCAGTCGGCGGAAATGGCGGGCGCGGGGACCTCAAGGGTCTCGCCGCTCCCGCAGTCCTCGGTGGAGGGCCGCTGCTCACGCAGTTCCACGATGGCGGCCTCGAAGTCTTCCAGGGAATCGAACGCCCGGTACACGGACGCGAAGCGCAGGTACGCGACGAGGTCGAGTTCCTGCAGGGGGCCGAGGATGGCCAGGCCCACGTCGTGGGTGGTCAGCTCGGCGCTGCCGGTGGCGCGCACCGCCTCCTCGACCCGCTGGCCGAGCTTGGCGAGGGCGTCCTCCGTGACGGGTCGTCCCTGGCAGGCCTTGCGGACGCCGGAGATGACCTTGGTGCGGCTGAAGGGTTCGGTCACGCCGCTGCGCTTGACCACCATCAGCGAGCAGGTCTCCACCGTGGTGAAACGGCGGGAACAGTCGGGGCACTGCCGACGGCGACGGATCGACGTCCCGTCATCGGTGGTGCGACTGTCGACGACCCTGCTGTCGGGGTGCCTGCAGAAGGGGCAGTGCATGGCTCCCAACCCTCCTTCACGCGCACGACTGAATAGCCTCTTCAGGGCCGTGTCCGGGCCCCTGGAAGCAGTCCCCAGCATAGGCGATGACCACGGCGCGGTTGAACCGAGACCACAACTTCTGGGTGACTGGAGCAATCCAACCACTAGATCTAGGGTTGAGTCGCGTTTTCGGCCCTATCGCGTGTCGCGCGCCGGACCTCGCTCGGAGGCCGCTCGGGGGGAGCGTGGGCCAGAGAAGAGGGTACGGGAAACGCGGGGCCGCCGAGCCGCCGGGGCTCCGGCGCACAGGTCCGGATGAAAGACTCGGGGCGGGAGCGCGAGCGCCTTCACGGAAGCCGTGCGCGACCCCCGAACTGCCGCTCATACACCTGTCGGTAGCAGCGCGGCACCCCTTTATTCGTTTTTCACTCGAACGTGTGTTTGGCGCAACCTTTCGAAAGCTACTACCGTTGTCCAGCTAGGGAGAACATTCGAGAGGGGCCGACGTGACCACCACCGCAGACAGTGCCACCATCACCGCCCGGGACCATCGCTCCCAGAGCCGACTTGAGCCGGTGCATGCCATGAATGACTCAGTCACGAACACGGACGGGCCCGAGCCCGCACGCCCGGGACGATCCATGCCCGGCAGGCCTCCCGGCATCCGGGCGGACAGCTCGGGACTCACCGACCGGCAGCGGCGGGTCATCGAGGTCATCCGCGACTCCGTGCAGCGGCGAGGGTACCCGCCCTCCATGCGGGAGATCGGTCAGGCGGTGGGCCTGTCCAGCACCTCGTCCGTCGCCCATCAGCTGATGGCGCTGGAGCGCAAGGGCTTCCTGCGCCGGGACCCGCACCGGCCCCGCGCCTACGAGGTGCGCGGCTCCGACCAGCCCAGCACCCAGCCGACCGACACCACGGGCAAGCCCGCCGCGTCCTATGTGCCGCTGGTGGGCCGGATCGCCGCCGGTGGCCCGATCCTCGCGGAGGAGTCCGTCGAGGACGTCTTCCCGCTCCCCCGCCAGCTCGTCGGCGACGGTGAGCTGTTCGTCCTGAAGGTCGTCGGCGACTCGATGATCGAGGCCGCGATCTGTGACGGCGACTGGGTCACCGTCCGCCGCCAGCCCGTCGCGGAGAACGGTGACATCGTCGCCGCCATGCTCGACGGCGAGGCGACGGTCAAGCGCTTCCGCCGGGAGGACGGTCACGTATGGCTGCTCCCTCACAACGCCGCGTACCAGCCGATCCCCGGCGACGAGGCGACCATCCTGGGCAAGGTGGTGGCGGTGCTGCGCCGCGTCTGAGGAGACGGAAGCGTCGGTCACGGCTCGTCCGCCCCGGGATCTCTGCCTAGGACGTCGATCATGACGTCGGTCCCGGGGCTTTGCCTTGCCCCGGGACCCCCTGCCGTCTACGCCCCGTCCGCCTTGGCCTTGGCGTCGATGGCGGCCAGTGAGCGGCGCGCCTGGTTCCGGTCCGTGGTGTACCAGAAGTCCGGCAGCGAGGCGCGCAGATAGCTTCCGTACCGCGCGTTGGCCAGCCTCGGGTCCAGCACGGCGACGACGCCCTTGTCGCCTGTGGCCCGGACCAGCCGGCCCGCGCCCTGGGCCATCAGCAGAGCGGCATGCGTCGCCGCCACCGCCATGAAGCCGTTGCCGCCGGCCTCCTCGACCGCCTTCTGCCGGGCGCTCATCAGCGGATCGTCGGGCCGGGGGAACGGGATCCGGTCCATCACCACCAGCTGACAGCTCGGCCCCGGGACGTCGACGCCCTGCCAGAGCGACAGGGTGCCGAAGAGGCAGGTCTCCGGGTCGGCCGCGAAGTTCTTGATCAGCTCGCCGAGCGTCTCCTCGCCCTGGAGCAGGATCGGCCGGTCCATGCGTCCCCGCAGCTCCTCGGCGGCCGCCTTGGCCCCCCGCATCGAGGAGAACAGCCCGAGCGTGCGGCCGCCTGCCGCCTCCACCAGCTCGGCGAGCTCGTCCAGCATGTCCGTACGCGATCCCTCGCGCCCCGGGGTGTTGAGGTGCCGGGCGACATAGAGGATGCCCTGCTTCGGATAGTCGAACGGGGAGCCGACGTCCAGCCCCTTCCACTGCGGGACGTCCTCGCCCGCCGTGCCCTCGGGGGCCAGCCCGAGGGACGCGCCCACGCCGTTGAAGTCCCCGCCGAGCTTGAGGGTGGCCGAGGTCAGCACCACGGACCGCTCGGCGAAGAGCTTCTCGCGCAGCAGCCCGGAGACGGAGAGCGGGGCGACCCGGACGGAGGCTCCGAACCGGTCGTGCTGCTCGTACCAGACGACGTCGTACTCGGAGCCCTGGGTGATGCGCTCGGCAACGCCGTGGATCGTCTCGACCGAGGCCAGGGCCTGCTTGCGTACGGCGTTCTCGTCCTCGACCGACTTGTCCCGGGTGGCGCCGATCGCGGAGATCACCGTGCGTGCCGCGTCGCGCAGCGCCATCAGCGCGTATCCGAGGTCCTCGGGCACCTCTTCGAGCCGTCCGGGCAGCGCCAGCTCCATGACCCGCTCGAAGCCCTCCGCCGCGGTCTGGAGGGCGTCGGCGGCCTTCTCGTTGACCAGCTTCGCCGCCCGCCGGACCGCGCGGTTGACCTGGGCCGGGGTGAGCTCGCCGGTGGCGACGCCGGTGACCCGGGAGACCAGCTCATGGGCCTCGTCGACGATCAGCACCTCGTGCGAGGGCAGCACCGGCGCGCCCTCGATGGCGTCGATCGCGAGCAGCGCGTGGTTGGTGACGACCACGTCCGCGAGCTTCGCGCGCTCGCGGGCCGCCTCGGCGAAGCACTCCGCGCCGTACGCGCACTTCATCGCGCCCAGGCACTCGCGCGAGGAGACCGAGATCTGCGCCCAGGCCCGGTCCGAGACGCCGGGGGTCAGATCGTCCCGGTCGCCGGTCTCCGTCTCGTCCGACCAGTCCCGCAGCCGCAGCAGGTCCTGCCCCAGCTTGCTGGACGGGGCCGCCGCCTCGAACTGGTCGAAGAGCCCCTCCTCCTCGTCCTGCGGAACCCCTTCGTGGAGCCGGTGCAGACAGAGGTAGTTCGACCGGCCCTTGAGCATGGCGAACTGCGGGCGCCGGCGCAGCAGCGGATGCAGCGAGTCGACCGTACGCGGAAGATCGCGCTCCACGAGCTGGCGCTGGAGGGCGAGGGTGGCCGTGGCCACGACGACCCGCTCCCCGTGCGCCAGGGCCGGCACCAGATAGCCGAGCGACTTGCCCGTACCGGTGCCGGCCTGGACGAGCAGGTGGGATTGGTCGTCGACGGCCTCGGCGACGGCTTCGGCCATGGTGACCTGGCCGGGCCGTTCCGTACCGCCGACGGCGGTGACGGCGGCGTGCAGGAGCTCGGGGAGGGATGGCTTCGTCATAGCCCGACCACCCTACGGCGCACCACTGACAACGGCGGTCACTCCCGGACCCGGGCGGAGGGGTGCAACGGGTTGGGGACCGTGCCGTGGATCGCCGCGTGCGGGCGGCTGGCCCGGTCCCGGTAGCCGTCGACATGCAGGCGGTTGCGGTTCAGACAGAGCCGTTCGATCTCCGGAGTGAGCATGTCGAACAGCTCGAACCGCTCCTTCAGCTCCGGGAAGCGCGCGTGGTGGCGCACGATCTCCGCCCGGACGAGTGACCAGAAGGTGTCCTCGGGGACGCCGAGCTGCTCCTCGCACAGCGGGGACAGATAGCGGAAGACGCCCACGAAGAGTCCGGAGTGGATGAACTGGGTGAGGAAGGACGGCTCCTCGGTGAGGAGGACGGCGCGCACCTCCTCGGGCATGGCGTCGTGCTCCGGCAGCGAACGGGCACTGATGTTGACGTCGTCGACGAAGTCCTTGATCGCGAGCCGTACGGGCACGTCGTTCTCGTCGAACACGACGATGGCGTTCTCGCCGTGCGGGGAGAAGACGGTGCCGTAGCGGTAGAGGAAGTGCAGCAGGGGCGGCAGGAGCGCGGCGAAGAGCCGCTTCAGCCAGGTCTCCGGGGAGAGGCCGGAGCGTTCGACCAGCTCGGCGGTGAACGCGCGGCCCGCCGGGTCCGTATGAAGGAGGGAGGCGAGCGTGCGGGCGCGTTCGCCCGGGGCGAGGCGGGGCGGCAGGGGCTCCCGCCAGATCGCGCCGAGGAGTTCCTTGTACTGGTAGGGCGCTTCGGGGAGGTGGTCGTACAGCGGATGTTCCACGGCGACGGAGGCGACCTCGCCGAGGAGGACGACCCGGCAGGTGTCACGCAGGAACGGGTCGTCCTCGCACAGCCCCTGGACCCAGGCGGTGACGGCGGGCGCGGCGAGGGTCCGCTCGGTCGGCAGGCCGCGCCAGACCAGGGTGTTGAGGATGGAGAGCGGGAGCTTGACGGTGTGCCGCTCGGGCCGTTCCACGTTGGCGAAGGTGCGGATGGACTGCTGCGGGAGGCGGGCGTCGCCGTCGGTGTGCAGGGCCACGATGTCGCCGTCGGCGATGGCCGGGGCGAAGAGCGGCACGATCCACTCGTCCCACTGCCACGGGTGCACGGGGAGGTAGAGGTAGTCCCGCGGGTCGTGTCCCCGGCTCCGCAGCTCTTCGGCGAAGGCGTCCTGGACGTCCCCGTCGAGCTCACCGGCGTACAGCTGGTCGGGGGTGGTGAGGCGGCCGACGCCCCGGTACTGCGCGATGCGGGTGCTGACCGCGATCCACGGCAGCCGGAGCGGGCTGCGGGTCTCGGGGGTGAAGCGGGCGGCGTCGGCGGCGGAGAAGCCGAGCCGGCCCTTGCTCGCCACCAGCCAGGGGTGGCCGGTCTGGTGGCCCTCCAGCTCCGCGTAGTCCAGGGCGGCGAGCCGGTCCGCGGTGAGCGCGGTGTGGTCGAGCCGGGCGTCGGCGGACAGGGTCCGGGTCAGCTCGCGGATGAGGTGGCCGAGCGTCGTGCCGTCGAGTCCGAGGAGCTCGCGGGCCCGGGCGAGGAACGTCAGCGGGTCGCGGAACGGCCGGGGTCCGGCGGCGGAGGCGGAACCGTTGGACGGTGCGTCGACGGATCCGGCGGTGGCCGGTGAGCCGTTGGGCCGCGCGTCGGTGGGCGAGGCGGCCGGTGTGCCGTCGGTGCGGGCGGCCGGGGGCCGCGCGGTGATCTCGATCGAGTCGGGGTCGACGCGCCAGCTGCCGTAGACGCCGCGCCGGGCGGTGAAGGCGAGCACGCCCCCGTCGTCGAGGGTCAGCCGGTGGAGCCCGTCGGTCCCGGGCCCCGGGACCGGCTCGATGATCTTCTCGTAGGCGAACTCGCCGAGCATCTTGGCGAGGAGCCGTGCTGCGGCCCGGTCCCAGATCTGCCGGTCCAGCTCCGGAGGGCTGAACAGCTGCGGGGACTCGGCTGAATCACGGCTCGCGGGATATGTCGGCACGGGGACTCCTCCGGATGGAACCTATGAGGTTCGAGCGGTGTGGAAAGTGCGGCGAGTAAGTCACAGCTGGTCTCGGTACGTTCGGTCGCGGATCATCAGCGCGGCGCGTTTGTCGGGGAGATCCACTTCGGCGGAGAAGCGGAAACCGGCGCTGAGGAACGCGGATACGGACGGGGTGTTGCGCAGGTCGGGCTCGGCGACGACCCGCCCGCACCGCGGAAGGTTGTCCAGGACGAGGTCGGCGACGGCGCGGATCAGGGTGGTGCCCACGCCCCGGCCACGGTTGTTCACGCCCCCGATGAGGAGGTGGATGCCGGTGTCGTGCGGGCGGGCCGGGTAGTGGCGGGCCAGCGGGTCGAGGTCGGCGCGGTAGATCTCCCAGTAGCTCATGGGCGTGCCGTCGAGCACGCCGAGGCAGGGGATGCTGCGTCCGTCCCCTTCGAGCTGGGGCCCGATGTGGTCGGCGGTGACGGACTCCGGTCCGGCGAGCTCCCAGAAGGCCGCCACGGCGGGGTCGTTCATCCAGCGGCTGAGGACGGGAAGATCGCGCTCCGGCCGGACGGGCAGCAGCGCGAACTCCCCCGCCGCCGTGGCCGCGGGCGGCCAGGCCCCCGGGTCGCCCAGCAGCTCCTGGGGAACCCGGGCCCGGTCCGCCCCGGTGGTCCGCTCCTCGGCGATCAGCGCGAGGAGCTCCTCGGTGAGCTTCAGGTCGAGGGTGTCCTCGACGGCGTCACGCTCACCCGCGCCGCCGCCGGACCGTTCGGCGGAGCCGGGGTCGGCCGGGGCGGCGTCGGGTTCCGCTGAGGCATCGGGTTCCGCTGAGGCATCGGGTTCCGCTGAGGCGTCGGCGGGAGGCACGGTGGCGCTCTCCTCTCTGGACCGGGTGCGGTCGGTGGGCTGCTCCGGAACGGGTGCGCTCGGAGTCTGCCTGGTGCGGGTGCTCAGCTGTGCAGCGGGTTGGCGATGGTGACGTAGACGGACTGGGTGTCGACCGGTCCGACCAGCTCGTCGAGGCCGTGCAGCCGGGTCAGCAGGTTGGCCTTGCAGCGCAGTTGGCGGTTCTGAAGGAGATACGCGGGCAGGGGCGAGCCCAGTTCCGCGGTCTCGGTGAGGAAGTGGCGCAGAACGGTGAGGAGTTCCTGTTCGTCGGCCAGGCGCTGGGCCCCGAACGCCCCGATCAGGCCGAGGACGTTGTTGATGCCGAGGTAGTAGGCGAACCGCTCGTCGGTGACGGGGTCGGAGACGAAGGTGTCGCTGACGGTGCCGATGCCGGGAAGCCGCTGTTCCAGCTCGGCGCGGCGGGAGTCGCGGAAGTAGTAGCCCTGATTGTCGCGGTAGCGGCCGCCGACGGGCCAGCCGTCCGGGTCGAGCAGCACGAGGGTGTTCTGCTGGTGGGCTTCGAGCGCGACGCCGCCGTGGGCGTCGAGCCAGAGCACGGGGCGCACGACGTGGTGCAGATAGCGCCGGAACCATTCGGCGGAGACGGCGGTGGTGGAGCGGCCGGTGCGGGCGGCCAGCCGGGAGACGGCCTCGGCGAGCCGGGAGCGCAGGCCGGGACTGCCGGGCCGGGGGCGCTCGGCGGTGAGTCCCGCGATGCAGGCGGCGTCGTCGGCCGGGCCGAAGGGGTTGTGGCGGAGCACCACGTCGAGCCCGGTGACCGGTGCGCCCTCCGGGTCGTCGACGGCGAGCCAGGCGGGGTCGCGGACGATGTCGAAGCCGGGGTGCTCCCGCTGCCACTGCTCGGCGAGTCCGGTCGACAGGAGGCGGTGGACCTCGACGCCCCGGTGCAGCTCCTTGCGGAGGTTCTCGCGGCGGGAGTTGGTGATGCGCACGCCGAGGGAGAGCTTGAGCATCACCCGCGCGCCGGGCCGGTGGACGGTGCGGATGGAGGAGGTGGGGTGCCAGTGCTCGCCGTGCGGGCCGAGGTCGTGGAGCAGGCCGGTGGCGGCGAGGGCCTGGACCCCGGGGCGGTGGAGCAGATCGGCGGCCTGCCAGGGGTGTACGGGGACGGCGACGGTGCCCGGCGGCAGGGTCAGCCCTTCGGCGTACGGGGCGAGCAGCTCCTCGGCGGTGGCCGGAGCGCCCTCAGTCCAGGCGGAGTCGGTGGCGGTCAGCGACCGGTCGACGGCGAACCAGTGGAGCGGGAAGGAGCCGTGGAGTTCGGGCGAATAGCGGCGGGCCTCCGATTCGGAGAGGCCTTCGCGGCTCTTGGGCGTGGGGTGGAGCGGGTGGCCGAGCAGCAGTGCCTGTTCGGCGGTGAGGAAGAGGTCGGCCCCGGCGGGGTCCGCGGGGCTGCGCCGGCGCTGCTCGATGAAGACGGCGGTGTGGCGTACGGAGTCGGCGACCCGGCCGACCAGATCGCCCGCGCCGCTCTCGCCGCCCTCGCGGCCGATGAGGACGGCGACGGTGGCGGCGTCGGCGGGCGGGGCGTCGGCGGGGGCGTTCTCCAGGACGGGCGCGCCGAAGCGGTGAGCTCCGGTGGCGGACCAGTAGCGCACGGGGACGAGGAGGGCGGTGCCGCTGGCGGGGAAGGCGATGCGCAGGGTGTCGCCTTCGGGGCGGGGCAGGTCGGTCTCCCGGGTCCAGCAGCGCAGCAGGCTCTCCGTGCCCGCCGCGTCGGCGGCGCGCACCGGGTCCGGGTCGTCGAGCGCGTCGGGCTCCCGGTCCCGGTCCTGGCCGTCTCGCGGTTCGGGGCCCGAACCCGGCCCGTACGAGGGGAGGTTCGGGTCGCCGTGGTGGGAGGTTTTCTGGCGGGGCACCGTCGTCGCCTCGACCGTGCCGGGGGCGGCCGGTCCGTCCTGCCCTCGGAGCTGGGGGGTACCGGGGCCGTCGGCCTCGGACGCGGGGGTGGGGTTCACGGCGTTCTTCCTTGTGGGGATTCCGGGTTCAGGTGGTCGGCCCGGCGGTGGTCCGACGGTGCGGGGAGCGTGTCGCGGCTGCCAGCGCGTCGGCGAGACGGTCGACGACGGCACTCGCCTGCTCGTCGGTGAGGGTGAGGGGCGGCAGGAGGCGGACCACGGCGTCGTGCCGGCCGCCCAGTTCGACGATGAGGCCGCGCCGCAGGCATTCCTGCTGGACGGCGAGGGCGAGGGCCGGGTCGGGCGGCGGGGCCGGGGCGGGGTCGCCGGCTTCGGCGGGCAGGGGCGCGCGCTCGGGATCCACCAGCTCCAGGCCGATCATCAGTCCCCGCCCCCGTACGTCACCGATGCCCGGGTGATGCGCCCTCAGTTCCCTGAGTCGGGCGAGCATCCGGGCCCCCAGGACCGCCGCGCGGTCCGCCAGTTGATTCTCCCTGACGTACGCGAGCGTGGCCGCGCCCGCCGCCATGGCGAGCTGGTTGCCACGAAACGTACCCGCGTGCGCGCCCGGCTGCCAAAGATCCAGCTCAGCGCGGTAGACGATCACCGCGAGGGGCAGGGAGCCGCCGATCGCCTTGGAGAGGACCATGACGTCGGGCACGATCCCGCTGTGCTCGACGGCCCAGAACGCGCCGGTCCTGCCGACCCCGGTCTGCACCTCGTCGGCGATGAGCGGGATGGAGCGGTCCGCGGTGATCCGGCGCATGCGGCGCAGCCAGGCGTCCGGGGCGGGGTTGACGCCGCCCTCGCCCTGGACCGGCTCCACGATCATCCCGGCCGGGGTCGGCACTCCGCCCTTGTGGTCGTCCAGGAGGTGTTCGGTCCAGCGGGCGGCGAGCGCCGCGCCCTGCTCGCCGCCGGTCCCGAACGGGCAGCGGTAGTCCTGCGGGAAGGGCAGCCGGGTGACCCGTACGTCGGTGGCCCCGCCGGAGGCCTCCAGGGCGCCGGCGGTCATGCCGTGGTAGGCGCCGGTGAAGGTGAGCAGGCCGGTGCGGCCGGTGGCGGCGCGGACCAGTTTGAACGCGGCCTCGACGGCGTCCGTGCCGGCGGGGCCGCAGAACTGGATGCGGGCGTTGTCGGCGAACTGCCGCGGCAGGGTGGCGAACAGCTCGGTGGTGAAGGCGTCCTTGACCGGGGTGGCGAGGTCCAGCACGTGCAGCGGGGCGCCGGAGTCGATGACCTTCCGGATGGCTTCGAGCACGACGGGGTGGTTGTGCCCGAGCGCCAGGGTGCCCGCTCCCGACAGACAGTCCAGATAGCGCCGTCCGTCCGCGCCCTCGATGGTGAGCCCGCGGGCGCGCACCGGGACGATCGGCAGGGACCGTGCGTAGGTGCGGGCCGCCGATTCGCGCAGGGACTGTCGGCGGAGGATCCCCTCGTGCGCGGAGGGCGGTGCCACCGGTGCGGGTTCGGTCACGGACACGGCTCTTGATCCTCCTGCGGTAACAGTTGCGTTGCACGTCGGTACGTTTTCGCGCGGACGCACCAAGGGCGTGAACGCTGTCCTGGTGTCCCCCGTACGTACCAACGACGCCGTCCGCGATGGATCACGGGTAAATCGGAACATCCTCGCGGCGACGGAACCGCGGACCTGCCGCGTACCGTCACCATCGGCACCGGCATAGTGGGGGCCGCACAGCGGCGCGGAAGCACCCGCTCCGGCGCCCGAAGTGTCCGCAATGCAGCACGAGTACCGAGTGACGAAGTCCCAGGGGGATCACGAGATGCGACCCATTCGCCCGACCGATACCGCACGGCGCGGGAGGCGCGCACGGCGCATGCCCTCCTCCGCGCTCGCCGCGACCGCCGTCGCCGCCGTGCTGGCGCTCACCGCCACCGCGTGCGGCCCGGAGGAGGACAACGCGGGCTCCACGCCCAGCGCCTCCGCCGAACAGTCCTCCGACGGCAAGGTCACGATTCCGGACGACCTCAAGAACCGTCTCAAGGAACACGGCATCGACCCCGACAAGTGGCGGGACGGTGAGTGGAAGAACTGGGACAAGGACAAGTGGCTGCGTGAGGCCAAGGACTTCGTCAACCCGATCATCGACGGTCTGTGGGACCCGGACCGGATGCGGGAGGCCGACAAGCCCCCGGAGAACCCGGTCGACAACGACATCTCGGGCGACGACGGTGTGACGGACCCGACGCCGGCCCCGGTCCAGGCCGCCGGTGTCGCGACGCCGTACCACGACAACGCCCCGGAGTCCGGGAAGCTGCTCTTCGACGGCCCGCAGGGCTCGATGGTCTGTTCCGCGACCGTGGTGAAGGACCCGGCGAATCCCGGCAAGTCCAACATGGTGTGGACCGCCGGGCACTGTGTGCACGCGGGCAAGAAGGGCGGCTGGTACCGCAACATCGCCTTCGTCCCGGCGTACAACAACGACGGCCTGTCGCTGGACCAGCTGGAGACCGCGCCCAAGGAGAAGATCGCTCCGTACGGCGTGTGGTGGGGCCAGTGGGCCCAGACCTCCGAGCAGTGGATCGAGCAGGGCGCCGCGGTCGGCGGCCAGGGCGCGCCGTACGACTTCGCGGTGCTGCACGTGACGCCGGAGAAGGGTGCGGGCGGCAAGTCGCTGGAGGAGACGGTCGGTTCGGCGCTGCCGGTGGAGTTCAACGCTCCGGCCGTGCCGCAGATCACCGACATGACGGCCACCGGCTACCCGGCCGCGCCGCCGTACGACGGCCAGAAGCTGCTCCAGTGCAAGGACAAGCCGGGCCGGCTCTCCGTCTTCCAGGACCAGCCCACGATGTACCGCATCGGCTGCACGATGACCGGTGGCTCCTCCGGCGGCGGCTGGGTGGCGGCGGGGCAGGACGGCAAGCCCGCCCTGGTCTCGAACACCTCGATCGGCCCGGTCACGGCGGGCTGGCTGGCCGGTCCGCGGCTCGGCAAGGAGGCCGAGGGCGTCTACCGCGCGGTGAGTGAGAAGTACGCGGGTCAGTAGGACCCGCCCGTCCGGGCCTGTGTACGTCCGTGGCCCCCGGCAGTCGTCTGCCGGGGGCCACGGCCCGGCCGGGCCCGGCTCCGGCGTCCGAGCCCGGCATCCCAGCCCCGGCGTTCGACCTCGACCTTCGGCATGACAAGCACATGACAGAATGCTCGACCGCGCCCGCGCACCACCGCGCTTCCGCGCATCGTGCGCCCGCGCGCCACCGTACGACTCAGTTGTTCAGGGGGATCTCTTCCATGCGATCGATACGTCCGCTGCTGGCCGCCACCGGCCTCGTCGCGGCGCTCACACTGACGGCCACGGCCTGCGGCCCGGACGAGGACGCCGCCTCCGCCGCGAAGCCGTCCGCCTCCGACGGGGCGGCCGGCAAGGGCCCCACCGGCGGTCTGCCCGGTGATCTGGGCGAGGCCCTGGAGAAGCACGGCGTGGACCCGGAGAAGTGGAAGGACGGGGGGTGGAAGAACTGGGACAAGGACGGCTGGCTCCGCAAGGCCGAGGACTTCGTCAACCCGGTCATCGAGGGCCTGTGGGAGCCGGACCGGATGGCCTCGGCCGACGAGCCCGCCAAGACGATGGCGGCCGGTGACCTCTCCGCGGGCCAGGACGTCAGCGACCCGGAGCCCGCACCGGTGCGGGCCAAGCCGGAGAAGACCCCGTACCACCGGCACGCCGCCCCGGTCGGCAAGGTCTTCTTCGACTCCCCCAAGGGCTCCATGGTGTGCTCGGGCACGGTCGTGAAGGACCCGAAGAACCCGGGCCGGTCCAACCTCGTGTGGACCGCCGGACACTGTGTGCACGCGGGCGCGGGCGGCGGCTGGTACCGCAACATCGTCTTCGTGCCCTCGTACAACGACCAGGGCAAGAACGCGGCGCAGCTGCGGACCGCGCAGCCGCAGGAGATCGCCCCCTACGGCACCTACTGGGCGGACTGGGCCGCGTCCTCCGGCGAGTGGATCTCCGGCGGCGGTCCGACGGGCGGTGCGGGCGCGCCGTACGACTACGCGATCCTGCACGTGAAGCCCGAGAAGGGCACGAAGTCGCTGGAGGAGACGGTGGGCAACGCGCTGCCGGTCTCCTTCGACGCTCCGGAGGTCCAGCAGATCAGCGGCATGGGCGCCTGGGGCTACCCGGCCGGTCCGCCGTACGACGGTCTGCTGATGCACCAGTGCGTCGACCGCCCCGGCCGGCTCTCGATCGCCCCGGGCACCCCGACCATGTACCGGATCGGCTGCACGATGACCGGCGGCTCCTCCGGTGGCGGCTGGTTCGTCGCCGGTCCTGACGGGAAGTCGATGCTGGTGTCCAACACCTCGATCGGCCCGGTCACTTCGGGCTGGCTGGCCGGTCCGCAGCTCGGTGAGGACGCCCGGCGCACCTTCACGATGATGAGCGACAAGTTCGCCGGGCAGTAGTCCCGGACGCCGACCGTACGACGAAGGCCCGGCCCCCTCTCCCGGAAGAGAGGGGGCCGGGCCTTCGGCTGTCGTGCGGGCGGGCCGCCGTCAGTGCGCGACGGGAACGAAGGTCCCGAGCTCGGCGGCCAGCTCCTCATGGACCTGGGCCTTGAGCAGGGTGCCCTCGGCGGTGTGCTCCTCGGAGAGCACCTCGCCCTCGGCGTGCACCCGGGAGACCAGCGCCCCCTGGATGTACGGCACGAGCACCTCGATCTCGACGGAGGGACGGGGCAGCTCGGCGTCGATGAGCGCGAGCAGCTCGTCGATGCCGGCGCCGGTCCTGGCCGAGACCGCGATGGCGTACTTCTCGTTGCGCAGCAGCCGCTGGAGGACCAGGGGGTCCGCCGCGTCCGCCTTGTTGATCACGACGATCTCTCGTACGTTCACCGCGCCGACGTCCCGGATGACCTCGCGCACCGCGGCGAGCTGCTCCTCCGGCACCGGGTGGGAGCCGTCCACCACATGGAGGATGAGATCGGACTCGCCGACCTCCTCCATGGTGGAGCGGAACGCCTCGACGAGGTGGTGCGGCAGATGCCGGACGAACCCGACGGTGTCGGCCAGGGTGTAGATACGGCCGCTCGGCGTCTCGGCCCGGCGGACGGTCGGGTCCAGGGTGGCGAACAGGGCGTTCTCCACCAGGACTCCGGCCCCGGTCAGGCGGTTGAGCAGCGAGGACTTTCCGGCGTTGGTGTATCCGGCGATGGCGACGGAGGGCACCTTGTTGCGCTTGCGCTCCTGCCGCTTGATCTCGCGGCCGGTCTTCATCTCCGCGATCTCCCGGCGCATCTTCGCCATCTTCTCGCGGATCCGTCGCCGGTCCGTCTCGATCTTGGTCTCACCGGGACCACGGGTGGCCATGCCGCCACCGCCGCTGGAACCGCCGCCGCCCATCTGACGGGAGAGCGACTGACCCCAGCCGCGCAGCCTGGGCAGCATGTACTGCATCTGCGCGAGCGAGACCTGCGCCTTGCCCTCTCGGGACTTGGCGTGCTGGGCGAAGATGTCGAGGATCAGGGCGGTCCGGTCGACCACCTTGACCTTGACGACGTCTTCCAGGTGGATCAGCTGGCCGGGGCTCAGCTCACCGTCGCAGACGACGGTGTCGGCACCGGATTCGAGCACGATGTCACGCAGCTCCAGGGCCTTGCCCGAGCCGATGTAGGTGGCCGGGTCGGGCTTGTCGCGCCGCTGGTACACCGCGTCGAGCACCTGGGCGCCCGCCGTCTCGGCGAGTGCGGCGAGCTCCGCGAGGGAGATCTCCGCGTCGTGCACCGTCCCCGAGGTCCAGACGCCCACCAGCACCACGCGCTCCAGGCGCAGCTGGCGGTACTCGACCTCGGTGACGTCCTCGAGCTCCGTGGAGAGACCGGCCACGCGGCGCAGCGCGGCACGCTCGGAGCGGTCCAGCTGTTCGCCGTCCCGTGCTCCGTCGATCTCGTGGCTCCAGGCGACGTCCTCTTCCATCAGGGCGTCGGCCCGGCGGGCCTCGGTGAGGCTCTCGGTGGTGTTCTCCGTGGCGCTCTGCGCGTCCTGCGCGTCCTGGGGAAGGGAAGAAGAGGAGGTCATTGGATCCTTACGTCGATAGAAGTCTTTACGCCAGTCACAACGTGTGATCTTCCCGGATGATTCCCTTCCGGGAACTCCGGTGCGGTCCGCCGCGCCGACGCGTCGATAGTGGCACGGCCCCACCGGGCCCGTCACGCGGGTTTCGCGCTGCTCCAGTCCGGGTGTCCGGGCATCGGCGGGGTCTTCTTCCCGTACAGCCAGCCGTCGAAGAAGGCGGTCAGATCACGGCCCGCGATGCCGGAGGCGAGCCGTGTGAAGTCCGCGGTGGTCGCCGTGGAGTCCCGGTGCACCCGGACCCAGGTGCGCTCCAGCCGGTCGAAGGCGGCCTCGCCGATCTCCTGGCGCAGCGCGTAGAGCACCAGCGCGCTGCCGTCGTACATGACCGGGCGGAACAGGCTGAGCTTCTGCCCCGGGGCCGGGCCGTCCGGGTGCGCCGGAGGGCCGCCGTCCGCGCGCCAGCCGTCGGAGAGCTCGTACGCCTGTCGCATCCGCCGCTCCAGGGTCCCGCCGCCGTTCTCCTCGGCGTACCGGGCCTCGTACCAGCTGGCGTGTCCTTCGTTGAGCCACAGGTCGGACCAGCTCGCGGGCGAGACGCTGTCGCCGAACCACTGGTGGGCCAGCTCGTGGATCATCACCGATTCGACGTACCACTCCGGGTAGCCGGGCTCGGTGAAGAAGGACTTGCCGAACAGGGACAGCGTCTGGGTCTCCAGGGCGAAGCCGATGGGGCTGTCGGCGACGAGCACCCCGTACGTCTCGAAGGGGTAGCGGCCGACCTGCTCCTCCATCCAGGTCAGATGGGCCGGGGTCTTCTTCAGCCAGGGCTCCAGCTTCTTCCGGTCGGCGGCCGGGACGACGTCGCGCACCGGCAGCCCGTGCGGTCCGGAGCGGTGCGCGACGGCGGAGCTGCCGATGGAGACCTGGGCCAGCTCGGTGGCCATGGGGTGCTCGGTGCGGTAGGTCCAGGTGGTCGTGGAGCCGTGCCGGGTCTTCCCCACGGGCAGGCCGCCCGCGACCGCCGTCAGCTTCTCGGGGGCGGTGATCCGGAAGGTGAAGTACGCCTTGTCCGAGGGATGGTCGTTGCTGGGGAAGACGCGGTGGGCGGCGTCGGCCTGGTTGGCCATGGCCAACCCGTCGGCGGTACGGACCCAGCCGCCGTCGTCGCCGGATCCGCTCGGGTCGCTGGTGTGCCGGACGGTGATGTTCAGCGGTACGCCCGCGGGGAGGCGGCGGGGGGCCTGGAGGACGAGGTCCTCGTTCTTGCTGCCGAAGTCGACGCTCTGCCCGTTGACCTCGACGCCCCGGACGGTGCCCCGGGCGAAGTCGAGGTTGATCCGGTCGAGCGGGGCGGTGGTGCGGGCCTTGATCCTGGTGACGGCGTCCAGGGGCTTGGTGTTGCTGCCGTGGTACGTGAGGGCGATGTCGTACGCGAGGACGTCGTAGCCGGGGTTGCCCAGCTCGGGGAAGAGCCGGTCGCCGATGCCCAGGGGCTCGGGTGCGGGCAGGGTGGCGGCGACGAGGGTGGCCGAGGCGGTCGCCAGCAGGGCGGCGCGCAGTCGGCGGGTCAGGAGCGGCATGGACTACCGCTATCAGCGCGGCGCCGCCCGGCCGGGGAGCCGCGCGCCGCACCACCCGAACGAGAACGCCCGGACCGTGACCGCTCGGCCGCCCGTGACCGCTCGGTCGGCCCTGGCCGCTCGGTCGGCCGGGACCGTTCAGCAGCCCCTGACCGTTCAGCCGCCCCTGACCGTTCAGTTGGCCGGGGCCGGGTGCTGGGCGCGGCTGACGTCGTAGACCCCGGCGACCTCGCGCATGGCCCGCATCAGGGCGGGAAGACCCGCCGCGTCGGGGAGCTGGAGGGTGTAGGTGTGGCGGACCCGCTGCTCGCTGGGCGGCTCCACGGTGGCGGAGACGATCGCCGCCTCGGCGGTGGCGATGGCCTCGGTGAGGTCGGCGAGGAGCCGGGGGCGGCCGAAGGACTCGGCGACGAGGGTGACCCGGCACCCCGCTTCGGACTCCCGGCCCTCGGCGTCCGCCCAGCGGGCCCCGACCGGGGCGCGGCCGATCTCCTGCATGGCGGCCACGGCGGGACACTCACGGCGGTGCACGGTGACCGCGCCGCCCCGGACGACGAAGCCGGTCAGCTCGTCGGGGGGCACCGGCGTACAGCAGCCGGCCAGGCGCACCGGACCGCCCGCCCCCTCGACGACGACACCCGTGGCGCGAGGGCCGGAGCGGGTGCGCGCCGGTGCGGTGACCTGGGCGTCGCGCTCCGGGGCGGGGTCGGCGGGGCCGGGTGCGCCCGCGTCCGCGGACGTCATCATCGAGCCGGTGGGCTTCGCCTCGTCGGGGTGGTCGGTGAGCCAGCCGGTGATCGCGATCCGGGCGGCGGGGGTGCGCACATGGTCGAGCCAGTCGGGCGAAGGGCCGGACGCGGTGTCCTGGGCGAGCAGCAGCTGCACGGTGTCGCCGTCGCTGAGGACGGTGCTCAGGGTGGCGAGGCGGCCGTTGACCCGGGCGCCGATGGAGGTGTGGGCCCGGTCGCCGTACTGCGCGTAGGCGGCGTCGACGCAGCTGGCCCCGGCCGGCAGCCCGAGGGTGCCGCCGTCCGTGCGGAACACGGTGATCTCGCGGTCCTGGGCGAGGTCGTCGCGCAGGGTGGTCCAGAAGGTGTCGGGGTCGGTGGCGGACTCCTGCCAGTCCAGCAGCCGGGAGAGCCAGCCGGGCCGGGTCGGGTCGGCACGCTCGTCGGACGGCTCGGCGTGCTGGGCGGCCGCGTGGTCCTGGGCGTACGGGTTGCCCAGCGCGACGACGCCCGCCTCGGCGACCTTGTGCATCCGGTGCGTACGGATGAGGACTTCGGCGACCGCGCCCTCGGGGCCGACGACGGCGGTGTGCAGCGACTGGTACAGGTTGAACTTGGGGGCGGCGATGAAGTCCTTGAACTCGGAGATCACCGGGGTGAAGCAGGTGTGCAGTTCCCCGAGGACGGCGTAGCAGTCGGCGTCCTCCGTTACGAGGACGAGCAGCCGGCCGAAGTCGGTGCCGCGCAGTTCGCCGCGTTTCCGGCGGACCCGGTGCACGGAGACGAAGTGGCGTGGCCTGATGAGGACTTCGGCGCTGATACCGGCGTCGCGCAGGGTGTGCCGTACGTTGTCGGCGATGGTGTCGAGGGGGGCGTCCGGGCCCGCCGCTGCGGCGATCAGGGCGCGGGTGTGCTCGTACTCCTCGGGGTGCAGGATCGCGAAGACCAGGTCCTCCAGCTCGGTCTTGAGCGCCTGCACGCCGAGCCGTTCGGCGAGCGGGATGAGGACGTCGCGGGTGACCTTGGCGATCCTGGCCTGCTTCTCGGGGCGCATCACGCCGAGGGTGCGCATGTTGTGCAGCCGGTCCGCGAGCTTGATCGACATGACGCGGACGTCGTTGCCGGTGGCGACGAGCATCTTGCGGAAGGTCTCCGGTTCGGCGGCGGCGCCGTAGTCGACCTTCTCCAGTTTGGTGACGCCGTCGACGAGGTAGCAGACCTCGTCGCCGAACTGCTCCCGCACCTGATCGAGCGTCACTTCCGTGTCCTCGACGGTGTCGTGGAGGAGGGAGGCGGTGAGGGTGGTGGTCTCGGCGCCGAGCTCGGCGAGGATCAGGGTGACGGCCAGCGGGTGCGTGATGTACGGCTCGCCGCTCTTGCGCATCTGGCCGCGGTGCGAGGACTCCGCGAGGACGTAGGCCCGGTGCAGGATGGTCAGGTCGGCGTCGGGGTGGTGGGCGCGGTGCGCCTCGGCGACATGGCCGATGGCGTCGGGCAGCCGGTCGCGGGAGACCGGGCCGCGCAGTGCCACCCGGCCCAGTCTGCGCAGATCGATTCGGGGGCGGCTCCGCCTGCGAAGGGGAGCGCCCGGATCGGCGGCCTCTGCACTCATGGGCACCTCCGGCGACTCGGCCGGCGGGGCGAGGGCTGGATGCGCCTCGGGGCCGGTGCTTGATGCTATCGAGCCCACCACGTGGCGCAGTCCAGCTCTCGCCCAGCGTGAAACGGATCACCCATTCGAGCGAAGCTCCGGCCGATCACCGTTTCGAGCGAAACCGGCCGGGTGGCTGCTTCGAGCCGGTCGGAAGAGCTGGACAGGCCCTAGCCGGTGACTGTGTCGAGCCAGGCCGCGTCGATGACGCCCTCGGCGACGATCACGGCGGGGCCGGTCATGTCGATCGAGCCGTCGGGGTGCTCGGTGATGACGAGGGTGCCGCCGGGGAGATCCACCCGATACGTCACGGGGAGGCCGGTCCCGGCGGGGTCGGCGCCGTCGCGGCGGGCGGTGGCGACGGCGACCGCGCAGGCGCCGGTGCCGCAGGAGCGGGTCTCGCCGGAGCCCCGCTCGTGGACGCGCATCCCGACGTGGCGCGGGCCCCGGTCGACGACGAATTCGACGTTGACGCCTTCGGGGTAGACGGCCTCGGGGCTGATGGGCGGGGCGGTGAGCAGGTCACCGGCGTGGTCGAGGTCGTCGACGAAGGCGACCGCGTGGGGGTTGCCCATGTTGACGTTGCGGGCGGGCCAGCTGCGGTCGCCGACGGTGACCGTGACGCTCTCGTCGGGCAGCACGGCGCGCCCCATGGAGACGGTGATGTCGCCGTTCTTGGCGAGGTGCACCCGCTTGGGGCCGCCCCGGGTGGCGACGGTGAGGTCGCCCTCCTCGACGAGGCCGGCGCGCTGGAGGTGGTGGGCGAAGACACGCACGCCGTTGCCGCACATCTCGGCGATCGAGCCGTCCGCGTTGCGGTAGTCCATGAACCACTCGGCGGTCTCCGCCATGTCCCGTGCCTCGGGGTGCGCGGCGGACCGCACGACGTGCAGCAGACCGTCGCCGCCGATGCCGGCCCGGCGGTCGCAGAGCCGGGCGACGACGGCGGCGGGCAGCGTGAGGGCGTTGTCCGGGTCCGGGACGATCACGAAGTCGTTCTCGGTGCCGTGACCCTTGAGGAAGGCGATCTGCGAGGTGCTCACAGGCCAACTGTACGAGGCGGCGCCGACAAGCCGCACGAGCGGCCCGGTCGTACGGGCCGCGCCGCGACGCCGTCAGCGCAGCCGGGCCACGCGCCAGACGGCGAGGGCGACCAGGGCGACGCCGGTCGCGGCGTACAGGGCGATCACGCGCCAGTCGGGGCGGTCGCCCGAGCCGCGGGAGGGCAGTCCCGGCCAGGTGTGGCCGACGCGGCGGGCCGCCATCATGCCCCAGCCGGCCGCGCAGCAGCTGATCAGGAGACCCAGCATGGCGACGATCGCGCCGCCGTCACCGAACTCGAAGGCGAGCGGGAAGGCGAACATCAGCGAGCCGACCGCGGCCAGCATGACGATGGGCGCGAGCTGCCAGATCCGCAGCTTGCGGGTGGGCCGCAGCTCGACCTCGACCTCGGGGGTCACGTCCTGCTCGTCGGGCCCGTCCGGGCTCAGCCGTCCCGCGGTCTCCCGCTGTGACGGCACCTCGTGCTCTGTGTCGCGCTGCTCCGTGTCGCGAGGGCCGGCCTCCATCGCCACGCGCCCTCCCAACTCGGACTCCACTGGTGGATCGATGCTCGATGATGGCACGATCACGGGTGCCGAATTGACGGCCGGAGCTTCCCGATGCCATCACGTGATCAGGCTGTGACCGCTCGTTCGACCAACGTCAGCGCCCGGTGCGGGAGTTCCCCCCGGTCACGGTGTCCGCCGCCGAGCCACACGACACGCGGGTCGCGGCGGAACCACGAGTCCTGACGGCGGGCGAAGCGCTTGGTGGCGCGTACGGTCTCGGCCCGCGCGTCGTCCTCGGTGCACTCCCCCGCGAGCGCCGCGAGGATCTGCTGATAGCCGAGGGCCCGGGAGGCGGTGAGGCCCTCGCGCAGCCCGGACTTCTCCAGGGCGCGCACCTCGTCCACGAGTCCGGCCTCCCACATCCGGTCCACACGCAGGGCGATGCGCTCGTCGAGTTCGGGGCGGTCCACGTCGACGCCGATCTGCACGGCGTCGTAGACCGGCTCGTCGCCGGGGAGGTTGGCGGTGAAGGGTTTGCCGGTGATCTCGATGACTTCGAGGGCGCGCACGACGCGGCGGCCGTTGCTGGCCAGGATGGACCGGGCGGCGTCGGGGTCGGCGGCGGCGAGGCGGGCGTGCAGGGCGCCGGAGCCGTGCTCGGCCAGTTCCGCTTCGAGGCGGGCGCGGACCTCGGGGTCCGTGCCGGGGAACTCCAGGGCGTCGATGGCGCCCTTGACGTACAGCCCGGAACCGCCGACCAGGACGGGGGTGCGCCCCTCGGCGAGCAGCCGGTCGATCTCCAGCCGGGCCAGGCGCTGGTACTCCGCGACGCTGGCGGCCTCGGTGACGTCCCAGATGTCCAGCAGCCGGTGCGGCACGCCGTCGCGCTCGGCGAGCGTCAGCTTCGCGGTGCCGATGTCCATCCCCCGGTAGAGCTGCATGGAATCGGCGTTGATCACCTCACCGCCCAGCCGCTGGGCCAGAAAGACCCCCAGATCCGATTTTCCGGCTGCGGTGGGGCCTACGACGGTGATGACGCGGGGGACGGAGGTGGGAGGGGTCACCCGGACAGTCTCCCAAATATCCGGGCCGTCCCGAACACGTCGGGCGGGGCGGGGGGCGCCGCCGGGTGCGGAGAGCGACGTCAAGGATGCGCTCGGAAAACGCCGACGGGCGCTGTAGGGCGAGTAAAAACGGCAGGAACGGACAGGTGACGGACAATGGGGGCGGGAGAACGCTCCCGCGAACAGTCCTCACTGCACGGAAGGTGACCCAATGGGGTTCCTGGACAACCTGAAGGCCAAGCTGGGTCCGGCCAAGGACAAGGTCGGCGACCTCGCGCAGCAGCACGGGGGCAAGATCGAGCAGGGCCTCGACAAGGCCGCGCGCACTGTCGACCAGAAGACCAAGGGCAAGTACAGCGACAAGATCGATTCGGGTACGCGCAAGGCCAAGGAGGCCGTGGACAAGCTGGGGCAGAAGGACGGGGGCACTCCGCCTCCGCCGCCGCCCGCTTCCTGACGCGGTGGCAGTACCCCGGCGGCGGGTACGGAGCCGAGTGCTCCGTGCCCGCCGCCGGTCTGTTCAGGACCAGGCGGCGACGGTGTAGCCCACGCCGTACGGGGCGTCCTCGTACAGCAGCCGTCCGGCGAGCCCGGCGTCCCGCGCGGCGCCGCCGAGCAGCTGCCAGGGGGCCCGGCCGGCCGCCTTGAGCTCGTGGGCGAGCGTGGCGTCGAGCGCCGCGAGGGCGTCGAGGTCGGCGGAGCCGAGCGCTTCGGTGGCCCCCGCGTCGAACGCGGCGGCCCGCTCGTCGAGGTAGCCGGGCGCCTTGAGGGTGCGGCAGGCGCTGCCGTCGCCCATCACCAGGAGCGCGACCCGCTCGGCACGTCCGGCGAGAGCCCGTCCGGCCGACGCGCACTCCTCGGCGGCCTCCCGCTCGGCCACGGCGAGCCCTTCGACGGGGGCGCCCGTCCACCGGGCCCGGCCCAGCAGCCAGGCGCCCACGGTGAGGGACTGCGGCAGCGGCCGGTCCGGGACCGCCGCGCCCCGCGGTGCGTCGCCGAGCGTCACATCGAGGTCCACGCCGACGCCCCGGAAGGTGCCGTGCGCTCCTGCCGGGTAGGGCCCGGCGGAGCGGTCGTCGCCCGGTCCGACCACGACGAGCAGATCCGGGCGTGAGGCGGCGAGCACCCCCACGGCGTCGAGGCACGCGTCCCGCGCGGCGTCGAGCTCGGGGGCGGCTCCGGCGGCGACCTCGGGCACCAGGAGCGGCGGACAGGGGCACACGGCGGCGGCGACAAGCATGCCGGTCAGCGTACTTGCCGGGGGTGCCGGCCGGGGCCGGAGCGCGGGCCGGGGGCCGTCGGCAGGGTCCTCAGCGGCCCGGGCCGTCGGCCGGTGTCGCGGGCCTTGGAGCTCGCGGACCCGGAGCGCCGGCCGACGCCGGGCCCGGGGCCGTCAGCCGATGCCGCAGGCCGGGGCAGCGGCGGCCGGGAGCGGGTCCGGGGCGCCGATGCCGGGGAGGCCGAGCATCACTCCGGCGGGCTTGGCGGCCGCCTCGGTGGTGCGCTTCTCCCAGGCGTCGCCCGCGCGGGTGGACCGTACGGCGAGCGGCGTGCCCTCGGCGAGCAGGTGGTGCGGGGCGGCGTAGGTGATCTCCACGGTCACCACGTCACCGGGGCGCACGGCCTTCTCGGGCTGCGTGAAGTGGACCAGCCGGTTGTCGGGGGCACGGCCGGAGAGGCGCTGGGTGGCGCCGTCCTTGCGGCCCTCGCCCTCCGCGACCATGACGTCCAGGGTGCGGCCGACCTGTTTCTTGTTCTCGTCCCAGGAGATCTGCTCCTGGAGGGCGGACAGGCGCATGTAGCGCTCCTGGACGACCTCCTTGGGGATCTGGCCGTCCATGTCGGCGGCGGGGGTGCCGGGGCGCTTGGAGTACTGGAAGGTGAACGCGTTGGCGAACCGCGCCTCGCGGACGGCGTGCATCGTCTGCTCGAAGTCCTCCTCGGTCTCGCCGGGGAAGCCCACGATGATGTCCGTGGAGATGGCGGCGTCCGGCATCGCGGCGCGCACCTTCTCGATGATTCCCAGGAAGCGCTCCTGACGGTAGGAGCGGCGCATCGCCTTCAGGATGGTGTCCGATCCCGACTGCATCGGCATGTGGAGCTGCGGCATCACATTGGGCGTCTCGGCCATGGCGGCGATGACGTCGTCGGTGAAGTCACGGGGGTGCGGCGAGGTGAAGCGGACGCGCTCCAGGCCCTCGATCTTTCCGCAGGCGCGCAGCAGCTTGGAGAAGGCCTCGCGGTCGCCGATGTCGGAGCCGTACGCGTTCACGTTCTGGCCGAGCAGGGTGATCTCGGAGACGCCCTCGGCGACCAGGGCCTCGATCTCGGCCAGGATGTCGCCGGTGCGGCGGTCCTTCTCCTTGCCGCGCAGGGCCGGGACGATGCAGAACGTGCAGGTGTTGTTGCAGCCGACGGAGATGGAGACCCACGCGGCGTAGGCGGACTCGCGGCGGGTGGGGAGCGTGGAGGGGAAGGCCTCCAGCGATTCGGCGATCTCGATCTGCGCCTCTTCCTGGATGCGGGCGCGCTCCAGGAGGACCGGCAGTTTGCCGATGTTGTGGGTGCCGAAGACGACGTCGACCCAGGGGGCCCGTTTGACGATGGTGTCGCGGTCCTTCTGCGCGAGACAGCCGCCGACGGCGATCTGCATCCCGGGGCGCTTGGTCTTCATGGGCGCGAGACGGCCCAGGTTCCCGTACAGCTTGTTGTCGGCGTTCTCGCGCACCGCGCAGGTGTTGAAGACGACGACGTCGGCGTCGCCGTCGGAACCCTCGGGCGCCCGGACGTAGCCGGCGCCCTCCAGGAGACCCGACAGCCGTTCGGAGTCGTGGACGTTCATCTGGCACCCGTAGGTGCGCACCTCGTAGCTCTTCTGGACGTCCACTGCTTCGCTCCGGTTGCCGCTGCTCATGGGACAAGGGTAGGCGGTTGCCGGGCAGGCCCCTCCCGTAGCCTTCCGCAACCTTCCGCCGCCCCTCCCGTGGCCGTCCGCTGTGGGCCGGGCCTCACGGGGAAGCCTGGCCAGGGGGGTGGGTGAGCTGGCAGGATCGCGCGCATGTTCCACGCTCTGTCCCGATTCGGCCGCCGGCGCACCCTGCAGACGGGCGCCGTCCTCGCGGTCGTGCTCGGGCTGCTCGCGTGGTGGCTCCAGCCCCAGGGGGACGGTGACCCGAGCGGGTCGCTCACCTTCTCCACCGGGGTGCCCAGCGGCGTCTACCAGCGGTACGGGGAGCGGCTGGAGGGCGCGCTCGCCAAGGACATGCCGGAGGTGTCCATACGGCTGCGGACCAGCGAGGGGTCGCAGCAGAACCTCGCCCGTGTGGCGACCGGCGAGGCGGACTTCACCATCGCCACCGCCGACGCCGTGGCGACCTATCTGCGGGACGGAAGGCCGGGGGCCCAGCGGCTGCGCGGCTGCGTCCGGCTGTACGACGACTACGTCCAGCTGGTCGTCCCCCGCGACTCCGACATCCGCACCACCTCCGACCTGCGGGGCAAGCGGGTGGGCGTCGGCCAGCAGGGCTCCGGGGTGCGGCTGGTCGCGGACCGGCTGCTGGCGGCGGCGGGGCTCGATCCGGCCGAGGACATCACACCGGTGCCGGTGGGCATCGACACCATGCCCGTACGGCTGACCCAGGGCCGGCTCGACGCCTTCTTCTGGTCGGGCGGGCTGCCGACCGCGGCCGTGCAGGAGCTGTCGCAGCGCTTCGACATCCGGCTGGTGCCGCTGGAGGCGGCCCTGGTCGCGAAGTTGCAGGCGGCGACCGGCCCCACCCGCTTCTACCGGTCGGCGATGATGCCCGCCGACGCCTATCCGGAGGCCCAGCAGGGTCAGTCGGTGCCGACGGTCGCCGTCGCCAATCTGCTCGTCACGACCGACCGCACGGACGCGGCGATGACCGAGGCCTTCACCCGGACGGTGATCAACAGCCGGGACCGGATCGGGCGCGAGGTCCACGCGGCGCAGCTGGTGGATCTGCGGACGGCGATCTACACGGATCCGCTGGATGTGCACGACGGGGCGAAGGACTACTACCGCTCGGTGAAGCCGTGAGCGCTCCTCGGCGAGGGTGCGAGGCTTCCTGACGCGGAGACCGACGGCTCAGCCGCCCGGCCGTTCGCGGGGCAGCGAGACCGTCACCCGCAGGCCGTGCGGTGGGTGGTGCTCGTACGCGATCGAGCCGCCGCCCGCCGCGAGCAGCACCCGGGAGATGGAGAGGCCCAGGCCCGATCCGCTGACGTTCTGGTGGCGGGTGCTGCGCCAGAAGCGGTCCCCGACGCGCTCCAGCTCCGCCTCGGTGAGGCCGGGGCCCCGGTCGGCGACGACGACGGTCGCCGCGACGGCTCCGGCGGCGACGGTGACGGTGACGTCCTCTCCTGCCGGGGTGAACTTCAGGGCGTTGTCGATCACCGCGTCCAGGGCGCTGGAGAGCGCGATGGGGTCGGCCCAGGCGGTGGCCGCCGGGGCTCCGTCCAGGGTGAGGGTCACCCCCTCCCGCTCCGCCATCGGCCGCCAGGAGGCGACCCGCTCGGCGGTGAGCGGGACGACGTCGATCAGCTGGAGGTCCGCCTCGGCGTGCTCGGCCAGCGCGAGGTCCAGGAGGTCGTCGAGGACCCGGGCCAGCCGCTTGCCCTCGGTGCGCACGGCCGCGATCTCCTCGCTGCCCTCGGGCAGTTCGAGGGCGAGGAGCTCGATGCGCAGCAGCAGGGCGGCGAGCGGGTTGCGCAGCTGGTGCGAGGCGTCGGCGACGAAGGCGCGCTGCTGCTCCAGCACGTCCTCGACGTTGTCCGCCATCTCGTTGAAGGAGCGCGCCAGGCGTCGGAGCTCCGGCGGCCCGGCGGAGGCGGCGACCCGGGAGCGCATGCGGCCGCCGGCGATGTCGTGGGTGGCGGCGTCCAGCGTCCGCACGGGCAGCAGGACCCAGCCGGTGAGCCGGACCGCCGCGCCGACCGCCACCAGCAGCGCCAGCGCCTCGCCGAGGCCGATGAACAGCCAGGTCCGCAGGATCCGCGACCGCATCTCGCCGGTGGGCGAGTCGATGACGACCACGGCGACCACATCGCCGTCGCGCACCACGGGCGAGGCGACGACGACACGGCCGTCGCGCCAGGGCCAGACCTGCGGCGGGTCGTGCGAGCGGCGGCCCAGCAACGCCTCGTCGAAAGCCGTACGCCCCTCGCCCTCGGCGGGCAGGCTCCAGAAGCTGGGGGCCTTGGCCAGGGCCCGGTCGTCCCGGAAGAAGACGCCGGCGCGGATGTCGTACACCGAGGTGTAGACCTCCAGGTCGGTCTGGAGGGTGCGGCGGCGCTCCTCGCTGTCCGGGGAGGTGTCGGTGATGGCCTGCGCCAGGGCGGCGAACCGCGCGGTGTCGTCGATCCGGTCGATCACCAGGCGCTGCTGTTCGGCCGCCGCCACGCTGACCGCGAGCGGCAGGCCGAGGGTGAGCAGGATGGCGGCCATCAGGACGATGAGCAGCGGGAGCAGACGGGAGCGCACCGGGGAAACGTACCCGCCGGTTACGCGGACGGCGCGACGAGCCGGTAGCCGACGCCCCGTACGGTCTCGATCAGGGCGGGCAGCCGCAGCTTGGAGCGCAGCGAGGCGACATGGACCTCCAGCGTGCGCCCGGTGCCCTCCCAGCTGGTGCGCCAGACCTCGCTGATGATCTGCTCGCGGCGGAAGACGACACCGGGGCGCTGGGCGAGGAGCGCCAACAGGTCGAACTCCTTGCGGGTGAGCTGGACTTCCTCGCCGTCGACGCTGACCCGGCGGGTCGGCAGCTCGATGGCGACCGGCCCGAGACGCAGGGCGGCGACGGGGGTCGGCGCGGTGTCCTCGCCGCTGGTGGTGCGCCGGGCGACCGCGTGGATACGGGCGAGCAGCTCGCCGGTGTCGTACGGCTTGGTGACGTAGTCGTCGGCGCCCAGGTTGAGTCCGTGGATGCGCGAGCGCACATCGGCGCGGGCGGTGACCATGATCACGGGGGTGGCGGTGCGCTTGCGGATCTTTCCGCACACCTCGTAGCCGTCCTGGTCGGGCAGGCCGAGGTCGAGGAGGATCACCCCGAAGGGCTCCTTCTCGGCGGGCAGCAGCGCGCGCAGGGCCTCCTCGCCGTTGCGGGCGTGCACGACCTGGAATCCGTGCCGGGCGAGCACGGCGGACAGGGCCGCCGCGACATGGTCGTCGTCCTCGACGAGCAGCAGTCTCATGGCCCTCCTCTGGCGTGTCTCCCGGGGCCGTCCGGCTCCTCGGGTTGCGTCGGCGCCACCGTTGCACGGTGTCACCAGGTGTTATCTCACGTTTCACGCCGCTTCACCCGGAAGATCGCCTGCGAGACCTTCCGTTCATCAACGCTTCGCGTCTTCCTTGCTCAAGGCATCCACGCCGATGAGCGGCACACCAGTCAAGAGCCTGCCGGTTACAGCAGGGTTTCCGTTATGCACCCGGTACGCCCCGGGGCGGCGCGTGACGTCCCGTTCACGCGGAGTGTCCGGTTGCCGCCGGATCGTTATGCTCAATTTCCGCTCAGATGTAATGACGTTGGTCGCACTGCGTCATTAGTGTCCCTCTTCAACCGAGGAGGACGGAGCAAGAAGCCGATGAGCGGAGTTTCAGTGACCAAGGACGCCGAGGATGCCGCGCCCGCGGCGAACGACCTGGTCGTACTGAGCAACGTCAACAAGCACTTCGGCGCGCTGCATGTGCTCCAGGACATCGACCTGACCATCGCCCGTGGCGAGGTCGTGGTCGTCATCGGGCCTTCCGGGTCCGGCAAGTCCACGCTGTGCCGCACGATCAATCGCTTGGAGACGATCGATTCGGGAGCGATCTCGATCGACGGCAAGCCCCTGCCCCAGGAGGGCAAGGAGCTGGCGAGGCTGCGCGCCGACGTGGGCATGGTCTTCCAGTCGTTCAATCTCTTCGCACACAAGACGGTGCTGGAGAACGTCATGCTGGGCCAGGTCAAGGTCCGCAAGGCCGACAAGAAGGCGGCGGAGGAGAAGGCCAGGACACTGCTCGACCGGGTGGGCGTCGGCGTACAGGCCGACAAGTACCCGGCGCAGCTCTCCGGTGGCCAGCAGCAACGCGTCGCGATCGCACGGGCGTTGGCGATGGACCCGAAGGTCATGCTCTTCGACGAGCCCACGTCGGCTCTCGACCCGGAGATGATCAACGAGGTCCTCGAGGTCATGCAGCAGCTGGCCCGGGACGGGATGACGATGATCGTCGTCACCCATGAGATGGGCTTCGCCCGTTCCGCCGCCAACCGCGTCGTGTTCATGGCCGACGGGAAGATCGTCGAAGAGGCGACCCCCGAGCAGTTCTTCAGCAATCCGCGCAGCGACCGGGCCAAGGACTTCCTGTCGAAGATCCTTCACCACTGACGACAACGACCTACGAACTTAAGGATTGTTCACATGAAGCTCCGTAAGTCCGCCGCCGTCGCGGCCATCGCCGTCCTCGCCCTGACCGCCACCGCGTGTGGTGGCAAGGAGGGCTCCGCCGGTGACAAACCGGGCGGCACGCAGCCGGGTTCCTCCGAGGCCCCCGCGCTGCCCACGTACACCGTGGCCAAGGACGTCGCCCTGGACTCCCCGGTCTTCAAGAAGGCCAAGGAGCGCGGCAAGCTGGTTCTCGGCGCCAAGGCCGACCAGCCGTTCCTCGGCTTCGAGGACCAGTCGACCAAGGAGCGCTCGGGCTTCGACATCGAGATCGCCAAGATGGTCGCGGCCGACCTCGGCTTCTCGGACAAGCAGATCGAGTGGAAGACCGTCGACTCCGGCGTCCGTGAGACGGCCATCTCCAAGGGCCAGGTCGACTACTACGTCGGCACCTACACGATCAACGACGAGCGCAAGAAGCAGGTCGGCTTCGCCGGTCCGTACTACAAGGCCGGCGCGGACCTCCTGGTGCGCGAGGACGAGACGTCGATCACCGGCAAGGAGTCGGTGAAGGGCAAGAAGGTCTGCTCGATCGTCGGTTCCACGCCGCTCCAGGAGATCAAGAAGCCGGAGTACGGCGCGAGCGTCGTCGAGCTGGCCAAGTACTCCGACTGCGTGCAGCAGCTGCTGACCAAGCAGGTCGACGCCGTCACCACGGACGACTCGATCCTCAAGGGCTACGCCGCCGCCAACAAGGGCAAGCTCAAGGTCGTCGGCAAGCCGTTCACCGACGAGCCCTACGGCGTCGGCCTGAACAAGGACGACAAGGTGCTCCGCGAGGCCATCAGCAAGTCGCTGGAGGACCGCGTCAAGGACGGCACGTACAAGAAGATCTACGAGGCCACGCTGGGCCTGTCCGGTTCGGAGTACGTCGACCCGCCGGCCATCGAGCGTTACTGACGCCCTCGGGCGCCCGGCACCGCCGGGCGTCCGAGCTCCGACACCTGTCACGACGCCCCGCGAATGACCCAGGCGTCCCGTAGGCCGCCGCCGTGCCCCTCTCCCCGGGGCCGGTGTGCGTACGGGGCGCTCCTTCCCCTGCCCCGATGCCGATGACCGCCGACGCGGAGACCTCATGAACGTACTGCTCGACAATTTTCCAGCGTTCCGCGACGGCTTCATAGGAACTGTGTCGATCACCGCCGTCAGCTCGCTTATCGCCCTGGTTCTCGGTGTCGTCGTCGCCGGATTCCGCGTCTCGCCGGTGCCGCCGCTGCGGTACTTCGGCACTGCGTGGGTCACGTTGATGCGCAACACCCCGCTGACACTGCTCTTCCTGGTCTTCTTCTTCGTCGTGCCCGAGATCCTCTTCCCGGGGATGAGCCCATTCGTCCTCGGCTCGCTGGCGCTCGGCTTCTACACCTCGTCGTTCGTCTGCGAGGCGGTCCGCTCCGGCATCAACACCGTGCCGCTGGGGCAGGCGGAGGCCGCACGCTCGATCGGCATGACGTTCGCCCAGACGCTCCAGATCGTGGTGCTCCCCCAGGCGACCCGGACCGTGATCCCGCCGCTGAGCAGCATCTTCATCGCGCTGACCAAGAACTCCGCGATCGCCGGCGCCTTCAGCAACACCGAGCTGTTCGGCTGGCAGAAGCTGATGAGCGACAAGGGTTACGACATCATCCCCGTCTTCATCTGGGTGGCCCTCGGCTACCTGGTCGTCACGTTTACCATCAGCGGCCTCTTCCGGCTGCTGGAGCGTCGTATGGAGGTCGCCCGATGAGCGCCAGCGTTCTCTACGACGCCCCGGGTCCCAAGGCCGTCGTCCGCAACCGGATCTACGCCGTCGTCGGCACCCTCGCCATCGCGGCGCTGCTCGTCGTCAGCGTGCTGCGCCTCGCCGACAAGGGCCACCTGGCGCCCGAGATGTGGGACATCTTCAACTACGCGGGTATCCGGCAGAACATCGCTGATGCCCTCGTCGCCACGCTCAAGGCCTTCGGACTGGCCGCGATCGGCTCGCTGATCCTCGGTGTGCTCCTGGCGGTGGGCCGGCTCTCCGACCACAAACCGGTCCGCTGGGCGGCGACCGCCTTCATCGAGCTGTTCCGCTCACTGCCGCTGCTGATCACCATCTATGCCATCTGGGTCGGCTTCCTCACCGACTACTCGATGTGGGCACTGGCGGCGGGCCTGTCCATCTACAACGGCTGTGTGCAGGCCGAGGTGCTGCGGGCCGGGGTCAACTCGGTCCCCAAGGGGCAGAGCGAGGCCGCGTACGCGCTCGGCATGAGCAAGACGCAGGTCATGATGACGGTTCTGATGCCGCAGGCCGTCCGGTCGATGCTGCCGACGATCATCAGCCAGCTCGTGGTGACGCTCAAGGACACCTCGCTCGGCTTCATCATCCTGTACCCGGAGCTGCTCCAGACCGCGCGTCTGATCGCCTCCAACACACAGGTGAACGGGATCTACCCCTACGTCTCCACCACCATCGTCATCGGCACGATCTACATCGCGATGTGTCTGCTGCTCTCGGCGCTGGCGACCTGGATCGAGAAGCGCGGCCGCCGCGCCAAGACCGGCATCAAGGTGGCGCCCGGCGTCCAGACCGCCACCATCCCCACCGTGGGCGCGCTTCCCGGCGTGGACGCGGGGGGCGCAGGGGGCGCAGGCCCGACGGACGGCGGTGCCGGTGGGACCGGTGTGACGGGCAACTGACCTCCCGGGGGCCTTCCCGGCCCCTCCCGGCAGGAGCATTCGAGGCAGCGGCGCACGCGTCGCTGCCTCGGTCACTTGACGCAAGCACCACCAGTGGGTTGCATACGTTCTGTGATCACGCACCCGGCTTCCTATGCCACGTTCCGCATGACCGTACGGGCCGGAGGGTACGCGCCGTGGACCCGGTGATCGTCGTCGGCGCCGGGCCCGTCGGCCTGACGCTGTCGCTGGCCCTCGCCGCCCAGGGCGTCCCCTCGGTCGTTCTCGACGAGGGCCCCGGCACGGAGGAGCCCCGTCCCGCCCGCACGGTCGTGCTGCGCGAGGACACCGCCGACCTGGTGGGCCGCCTGGGCTGCCGGGAGCTGGACCGCGTCGGGCTGCGCTGGGCCGGATGGCGTTCGATGCGCCGGAAGCAGCTGGTCAGGGACGTGCCGCTGAGCGGGGGCCGCGGGCACGAGGAGGCCGAGGAGCCGCTCCCCGGGCTCCTTCCCGCGCCGCTCCATGTTCCGCAGCACGCGCTGAGCGGCGCGCTGCGTGCGGCGGTGGACAAGGCGCCGCTGGTCCAGCTGGTGCCGATGAGCCGGATCGACACGCTGGAGCAGGACCCCGACGGCATCACGGTGCACACCCGGGAGCCGGGATCGACCTGGTGGCGCGGGAGTTATCTGGTCGGCTGCGACGGCGCCCGGTCGACCGTGCGCAAGCTGCTGGACATCCGGTTCCCCGGTCGTACGGCGGTGGAGCGGCACGCCGTCGCCGCGCTCCGGGCCGAACTGCCCTGGCCCGACGAGGCCGTTCTGCACCGGCAGCCTCCCTGGCGGACCGGGGGCGCCGAGATCTCCGCCCGGCCGCTGCCGGACGGCGTCTGGCGGCTGGACTGGCTGCTGCCGCCGCGCGGCGAACTGGTCACCCCCGAAGCCCTGGTCACCCGCATCCGGGACACGCTGGCCGGCTGGTGCGGCGAGACCCCGGCGTACGAACTGCTGGACACCGGCGTCCACACACTCCACCACCGGCTCGCCCGGCGCTGGCGCAAGCAGCGCGCCTTCCTGGCCGGGGACGCGGCGCATCTGCTGGGCGCGCTGGGCACGCAGGGGCTCGACGAGGGGCTCCGGGACGCCGAGAACCTGGCCTGGAAGCTGGCCCACGCCTGGCACCACGGACCGGCCGAGCAACTGCTCGACAGCTACCAGGCGGAGCGCCGGGCCGCGGTGGCCGCCCGGCTGCGCGCCGCCGACCAGTCGCTGCCGATACTGCGCGGCGGAGGCGGCCTGCGGACCCTGGTCCCGGGCGCCGCGCGCGGTCACGACACCCTGCTCTCCGACGGCCATCTGGGCTGTGGAGCCCTCGGTGCGCCCCCTTCGTACTCACACTCCCCTCTTGCGCCTCCGCACGCCGAGGCGCACACCGTTGTCGGTACGCCCCCCGGTGCGCCGGTCACCGATGTGACGGTGACGGCGCCGGACGGAACGACGGCACGGCTGCGGGAGCGGCTCGGGCAGGGCAGACCGCTGGTGATCCTGGTCGCACCGGGGACCGGCGTCTGGGACCGGCGGCACTGGCGGACGGCCGGCGTCATGCCCCGCCTCACAGACGCCGTCGCCGCGCTCCCGGGGCCCACGGAGCTGCTGGTCACCGAGAGCTATCCGGGGGCATCGGCCCATACCGTTCTGCTGGTCAGGCCCGACGGACATCTGGTGGCGGCCTTCGGCGGCGTACGGCCCGCGGAGCTGTACACCGCGGCACGGGCCGCGCTGGGCGGTACGCCGCGCGGCGCGCGGGAGCCCGCGGAACCGGAGGACGGCGAGGGCGGACAGGGCACGGACCACGAGCGGCCACCCCGGGCACGGGCACGGGTGCACGCCGACGGGACCGCCGCGATCACCTGACCGATTGACCGGCACAGGCGCGCATGGTGTACTCCAGATCATGACCGACACCGATGTGCGCCTGTGGCGGAGGGTCCATATGGACCTCGTCCGTTACGCGGGCTGCGTGTGTCGCCCGTCCTGCTGAATCGCTTTCCTCTGCCGGTCCGTGCCGCTTTCCGCACGGCCGGGATCCCATGCGAACTCTCAGGACGGTCCTCGTGTCTTCCCCTCACTCCGCCGTGCCCACGGCTGTCTCCGTTCCTTCCCCTTCCGCCCCTGTGGCCGCCACTGCGCCCGCCTCCGCCGGGTCCTCTCCTGCCGGGTCCTCCGCTGCCGGGTCTTCCGCTGCCGCGCCGACGGTCGCGGAGCTGATGGACTTCGTCCGCGACGCCGCCCGGGACGAGAACCTCATCGCCTCGCTCCCCCTCGACCCGGAGGGCCGCACCTGGATCCGGCTCGACGGGCCGGGCGGCAGCGAGGCGTGGCTGATCGGCTGGCCGCCGGGCACCGGCACGGGCTGGCACGATCACGCCGACTCGTTCGGCGCGTTCACCACCGCGTCCGGCGCCCTCAAGGAACACTCGCTGGCCGTGCGGCTGCCCACCGACGGCTGGAAGACGCTGGAGCTGACGGAGGGGGTGGACCGGTCCAGGGTGCTGGCGACCGGTCAGGGCCGGGCGTTCGGCCAGAACCACGTCCACGAGGTCCTCAACGAGTCCACCGACACCCACGCGGTCTCCGTCCACGCCTACTACCCGCCGCTGCCGCGGATCCGCCGGTTCAGCCGCACCGGTGCGGTGCTCCGCCTGGAGCAGACCGAGCGCCCGGAGGACTGGCAGTGAGCGCGGACCGGAACGAGACGTTGAAGGACGCCTCGACGCCGGTGGGCACTGCGCCGGTGGGCATCGACGAGCTGCTGGAGCGGGTCCGGGCCGACTACGACCGGATCGGCCCGGCGGAGGCAGCCGCGGCGGCGGAGGCCGGGGCCCTGCTGGTGGACATCCGGTACGCCGCCCTCCGCGACCGGGACGGACTGATCCCGGGCGCGCTGGTCGTCGAACGCAACGAGCTGGAGTGGCGGCTCGACCCCCGGGGCAGCCACCGCGCCGCCGAGGCGGTCGGCCACGACCTCCGGATCGTCGTCATCTGCAACGAGGGTTACGCCTCCAGCCTCGCGGTCGCCTCGCTGCGACAGCTGGGCCTGCACCGGGCCACCGACCTGATCGGCGGCTTCCAGGCGTGGCGGGCCGCGGGACTCCCGGTCGCCTCCGTCTGACACCTGGGACCTGACACCCGGGGCCTGACACCTGAGTTCGGGTGCCGGGCCCCGGGTGTCGCACACCCGAACGCCACGTTCCACTAGAGCAATCGCCGTGCGTGACCGACATTCGCCTCACACAGAGGTCCGAAATGTACGGAGATGACGCACTCATGGCGATCGCTGTCCTCACCCCGGAACTGCTCGACGACCAGGCCTCCCGGCTGCACGACAGCCAGGCGTGGCAGCAGATCGTCACGGGGTGGGAGCACACCGCCCCCGAGCCCGCGCTCACCCCCGCGAGTCCGGCGGAACCTTCGCCCGCGGGCCCCTTCGACTGGCGGAGCCTGCTGTCCGTGCCCGTGGACCGGCTCGTCGACGACACACTGCGGACGCTGCCCGCCCCGCCTCCGGACGAGCGCCCGCTGCCCGGGCGGCTGGGTGCGATGCTGCCCGACCGCATCCACCTCTGGCGACGGGTCGGGCAGAGCGACCTGCGCCCCTCGACCCAGCTCGGCTACGCACGGCAGATCCTCGCCGAGTGGGGCTGGCAGAACACCCCGTACCGGCTGCGGAACGCCCGTGGCGCCCGCTGCGTCTGCGGCGCCCTGATCTCGGCGCACCGCCTCGGCTACGGCTCCCTCGACACCGTGGACCGGGCCGGCGCCTGGCTGATCACGGAGCTGCGCGCACAGGGCTGGCCCGGGCTGATCGGCCCCTGGAACCGCGTGCCGGGCCGCACCGCGGCGGACGCGCTGGCCCTCGTCGACGGGGCCGCCCGCCGCGCGGCCTCGGCCGGGCAGTAACCACCGGACAAGAGCTCTCGTCAGAAGGGCTCGTCCAGGCCCTCCGTGTCCTCGCCCTCCTCCTCCAGCGCCTGCCGCACCACCCGCAGGGCCATGCCCTCCCCGTACCCCTTGCGTGCGAGCATCCCCGCCAGACGGCGCAGCCGCTTGTCACGGTCCAGGCCTCGCGTGGAGCGGAGCTTGCGGGCCACGAGCTCGCGGGCCGTCTCCTCCTCCTGATCCGCGTCGAGCTGCCCGACCGCCTCGTCGATCACGGCGGAGTCCACGCCCTTCGTCCGCAGCTCACGGACGAGGGCACGGCGCGCGAGCCCCCGGCCGTGGTGCCGGGACTCCACCCATGCCCCGGCGAACGCCGCGTCGTCGATCAGCCCGACGTCCTCGAAGCGCGCGAGCACTTCCTCGGCCGCCTCGTCCGGGATCTCCCGCTTGCGCAGGGCGTCCGCGAGCTGCTTGCGCGTACGCGGCGTCCCGGTGAGCAGGCGCAGACAGATGTTGCGCGCCTGCTCGACCGGGTCTCGCGGCTCCCCCTTCTCGGCCCTCGACGAGGAAGGGGAGCCGCTGCTTCTGGTGCCGGAGCGGGCACGGCGGCCCGCCCCTTCGCCGAATCCGCTCCCGGCGCCCGCTCCACCGCGTGAGCGGCGCCCGGACCGCGCCCCGACGTCGTCCGCTGCCGCCCCCCGCGCGGCGGCGGACGCGTCGGTGTGCCCGTAACCGGACTCGGGGTCGCCACCGGGCTCGGCAGGGCTGCCCGGCCACTCCGTACGACGTGTCACGGCCTAGCTCTTGGCCGCCGCGGTCTTGGCCGGCTTGGCCTTGGCGGCCGCGGTGGCCGCCGGCTTCGCCGCCCCGTCGGCCGCCGGTGCCGCGGTCGCGGCGGCGTCCGCGGCGGGCTCGCCCGTATCGGCGTCCGGACGGACGCCGACACCCAGCTTCTCCAGGATCTTCTTCTCGATCTCGTTGGCGAGGTCGGGGTTGTCCTTGAGGAAGTTGCGGGCGTTCTCCTTGCCCTGGCCGAGCTGGTCGCCCTCGTACGTGTACCAGGCGCCGGCCTTGCGGACGAAGCCGTGCTCCACGCCCATGTCGATCAGTCCGCCCTCGCGGCTGATGCCCTGGCCGTAGAGGATGTCGAACTCCGCCTGCTTGAACGGCGGCGCGACCTTGTTCTTGACGACCTTGACGCGGGTGCGGTTGCCGACCGCGTCGGTCCCGTCCTTCAGCGTCTCGATACGCCGGATGTCCAGACGCACCGAGGCGTAGAACTTCAGCGCCCGGCCACCGGTGGTGGTCTCCGGGGAGCCGAACATCACGCCGATCTTCTCGCGCAGCTGGTTGATGAAGATCGCGGTGGTCTTGGACTGGTTGAGCGCGCTGGTGATCTTGCGGAGCGCCTGGCTCATCAGACGGGCCTGCAGACCCACGTGCGAGTCACCCATCTCGCCCTCGATCTCCGCACGGGGCACCAGGGCCGCCACGGAGTCGATGACGATCAGGTCCAGGGCGCCGGAGCGCACCAGCATGTCGACGATCTCCAGCGCCTGCTCACCGTTGTCCGGCTGGGACAGGATGAGGCTGTCGATGTCGACACCGAGCTTCTTCGCGTACTCCGGGTCCAGCGCGTGCTCGGCGTCGATGAACGCCACCGAGCCGCCCAGCCTCTGCGCGTTCGCCACGGCGTGCAGCGTCAGCGTCGTCTTACCGGAGGACTCCGGTCCGTACACCTCCACCACGCGGCCGCGCGGCAGACCGCCGACGCCGAGGGCGACGTCGAGGGCGGTCGATCCCGTGGGGATGACCTCGATGGGCTCATTGGGCCGCTCGCCCAGGCGCATCACCGCGCCCTTGCCGAACTGTCGTTCAATCTGTGCGAGTGCGGCGTCCAGCGCCTTCTCGCGGTCGTTGCCTGCCATGGGTTCCACCCGATTTGCTTGAGTCGATCGCTTCACGTCACAGACGCTAACCCCTGCCACTGACAATGGGCCTCGACGTCCTCCCGGCCTGTGGACAACTCCACGGTCGGGCCCGGGAAAACCCGGCCGGAATCCCATCAGAATGGATGTTCGATTTTGGTGTCAAGCGCACCACGCTGACCCCATGCGCACTACCGAGCGCTTCCCAGGACACGGTCGAGGGCCGCCCGGCCCGCGGGCCCCCATGTCGGCTTGCCGCCGGGGAGGCCCTGGTCCCCGTTCCGGCCCACGAGCATGAGGACCAGGCCCTTCAGAACGGCCAGTCCACGGGCGCGCCGGATCGTCCCCTCGTCGGCACGCGCGTAGGCGTCGAAGAACCGCGCTGCGGCGCCCGCCGGAAGGATCACCCATGCGGCCGCCAGATCCCACGCCGGATCACCGGCGAACAGGTCGCCGAAGTCGATCACACCGGAGAGCGTCCCGTCCGAGACGACGACATTCGCCGGGTGCAGGTCACCGTGCACCCATACCGGCGGCCCCTCCCACGCGGGGGCCGCGACGGCATCGGCCCAGACGGCCCGGATCGCATCGGCGATGTCGCCGGGGGCGACGGCCTCGAAGAAGTCGTCGAAGCCGTCCGTGCATCCGCTGGGGTGGGCACCGCGGTCCGAGCTGATCGGCGCCCCGGCGGGCGCCTCCACATGGAGCGCCCGGAGGAAGCCCGCCAAGACCTCGGCCGCGTGGTCGCCACGGCTGATGGAGGTGTGGTCCAGGGGCTCTCCGGGGACCCACGTCATGACGGTCCAGGGCTTCGGGAAGAGCGCGGACGGTTCACCGGTCCGCACGGGGTTCGGGACCGGGAGAGGCAGGCGCGGGGCCAGGACGGGCAGCCACCGCCGCTCCTTGCGCTGGAGATCGGGGGCGCGTTCGGTACGCGGCATCCGTACGGCCAGCTCGTCCCCGACCCGCCACTGCTGGTTGTCCCAGCCGCCCGCCACTTCGCGGACGGGCAGCCCCGCGAGGTCCGGATGCTGCTCCCGCAACAGGTCCCGAACCAGCTCCGCGGTGATCTCGGCTCCGGCCTCGGCCTCGGTTCCGTTCTGGATCTCGATCTCGGCATCAGTCATGCGCATGCACGGTACTGGAGCAGCCGGAGCGTCTCCCGCCCTCCCGACAGCGCCTGCGCACCTGAACGGATCGCCCTATATTCGATCGTTATGGGAGCGACCGCGGAACCCGGAACACCCCACGGAGGGCAGGCCCCCGCATCCGACCTGGCCGGCCGTGTGGCGCTCGTCGCCGGAGGCACCCGCGGGGCCGGTCGCGGGATCGCCGTCCAGCTCGGCGCCGCCGGGGCGACCGTGTACGTGACCGGCCGTACGAGCGGGTCCGAGCGCTCCGAGATGGACCGGCCCGAGACGATCGAGGAAACCGCGGCCCTGGTCGACGCGGCGGGCGGACGGGGTATCGCCGTCCAGGTCGACCATCTGGTGCCCGACCGGGTCAGGGCACTCGTGGCCCGTATCGCGAGCGAGCAGGGAGCCCTGCACATCCTGGTGAACGACATCTGGGGCGCCGAGATCGAGTGGGACAGGCCGGTGTGGGAGTCGTCGCTCGACACCGGGCTGCACACCCTGCGGCTGGCCGTCGACACCCATGCCATCACCAGCCACTTCGCGCTGCCGCTGCTGATCGAGACTCCGGGCGGCCTGGTCGTCGAGATGACCGACGGGACGGACGAGTACAACGCGTCCCACTACCGCGTCTCGTTCTTCTACGACCTGGCCAAGGCCGCGGTGAACCGGATGGCCTTCGCCCTCGGCCATGAACTCGCACCGCACGGCGCGACGGCCGTGGCGCTCACCCCCGGCTGGCTCCGGTCCGAGGCCATGCTCCAGGCCCACGGGGTGACCGAGGCCACCTGGCGCGACGCCGTGGCGCACGCGCCCCACTTCGCGATCTCCGAGTCCCCCGCGTACGTCGGCCGCGCCGTGGCCGCCCTCGCCGGCGATCCCGAGGTGGCCCGCTGGAACGGCAGGTCGCTCTCCAGCGGGCAGCTCGCCCAGGTGTACGGCTTCACCGATGTGGACGGGGACCGGCCCGACGCCTGGCGGTATCTGACCGAGGTCCAGGACCCGGGCCTGCCGGCCGACGTGACGGGCTACCGCTGAGGCGGCCCGACGTCACGGACTACCCCTGAGGCGCCCGCTGCGGCCGGCTACCGCTGACGCGGCCCGTCCTCCGCTCCCCCGCGGCCGTTCAGCAGACGGCGTATCCGTGACGGCAACGGCCTCCGGGGAGCCCGGCTGCTTCCGCCGTGCACCCGTGGGTCGTCGGTGACGTCGTACCGCTTCACATAGGCGCCGAGGAACGCCTGGAGCGTGGCGACGGCGGGGATGGCGACCAGCGCGCCGACCGCACCGAGCAGGGCCGTGCCCGCGATGACCGATCCGAAGGCGACCGCGGGGTGGATGTCGACGGTCTTCGCGGTCAGCTTGGGCTGGAGCACATAGTTCTCGAACTGTTGGTAGATCACCACGAACCCGAGCACCCACACCGCGTACCAGGGGTCGACCGTGAAGGCGATCAGCATCGGCAGAGCGCCCGCGAGATACGTGCCGATGGTCGGGATGAACTGCGAGACGAGTCCGACCCAGACCGCGAGCGCCGGGGCGTACGGCACGCCGAGGATCACCAGCAGGATGTAGTGCGCGGCACCGGAGATCAGTGCCATCAGACCGCGCGAGTAGATGTACCCGCCGGTCTTGTCGACCGCGATCTCCCAGGCGCGCAGCACCTCGGTCTGCCGGGCCGGCGGCAGGACGGAGCACAGCGCGCGGCGGAGCCGGGGGCCGTCGGCCGCGAAGTAGAACGAGAACAGGAAGATCGTCAGCAGCCGGAACAGCCCGCCGATGACCGTGGTGGAGACGTCGAGCACTCCGGTGGCGCTGTTCTGGACGTACTTCTGCAACCAGTCGGAGTGCAGCAGGCTGTCCTGGACCTCGACCCGGGAGAGTTCGGTGTGGAAGGTCTGGTTGACCCAGTTGATCACCGAGTCGATGTACTTGGGGAACTCGTCGACCATGTCGACGATCTGGCCCGCGAGCATCGACCCCAGCAGCACCACGAACCCGACACCGAAGATCATCAGGCAGAGGAAGACGAGGAACGTGGCCAGCCCCCGGCGTATGCCACGATGCGCCATCCGGCCGACCGCGGGCTCGATGGCGAGCGCGAGGAAGAACGCGATCAGCACGTTCGTCAGCAACCCGATGAGCTGGTCGAACGCCCAGCTGCTGAGCTGGAAGCAGGCGTAGAGCGCCAGGGCCAGCACCATCGCACGCGGCAGCCAGCCGGGCATACGGACCCCGCCGGCACCGGACGGCGGCGCGGGTGGCGCGGCCGGCGGGGTGGGCGGGGAGGCGGACGGCTGGACCGGGACGGTCTCGTCTGTCGATGGCACGGGACAAGTCTGGCCCATGCCTCCGGCCACCGGTCCCCCCGCCCCGAGTCGACCTCTCCTGTTCAGCGCCTGTCCGCCGGGACGTCCATGGCCGCGCAGACCCCGCGCCAGACGTCCTTGGCGTCCCAGCCCGCGTCCAGGGCCTGGTGCACCGTGCGGCCGCCGAGTTCGGTCATCACATGGTCACGGGCGAAGGAGTCCGCGTACGCCGCACCGAAGTGGTCGGCCATCCGCTCCCAGAAAATCGTCAACCGCATGCCACCAGTATCCCGCTCCTGAGAGTGCAGCCGGTCCGCCCGGCACATGCCGGGCGCCTTTCCCCTCTACGGTCGGTCCATGGCTGGAACCGGAGCAAACACCCTCGCCCGCGCCGAGCAGTTCATCTGGCTCACGGCCCGCGTCCTCGAACAGCGGAGGTTCGCCCATGGCTTCCTCGGCGCAGGTCCCGACGCCGTCGAGACGGCCCTCTCCGCCTATCTGAACGGGGACGGCGGCTACGGTCACGCGCTGGAACCCGACCTCCGGGGTCCGGTCAGCCAGCCGCTGCACACCGCCCACGCACTGAGCGTTCTTGACTCGATCGGCCGCTGCGACGGACAGCGCGTTGAACGGATCTGTCGCTATCTGACCGATGTGTCAACCAAAGAAGGCGCACTGCCCGCTCTGCTGCCCACCCAGCGCGGCTATCCCGCAGCACCGTTCATCCCGATCGTGGACGATCCGCCGGCGGAACTGCTGGCGACCGGGCCGGTCGTCGGACTGCTGCACGCCAATCAGGTGTGGCACGCCTGGCTGTTCCGGGCGACGGACTTCTGCTGGAGCGCCGTCGATGCCCTGGAACAGTCCCATCCATACGAGATCGAGGCCGCGATCGCCTTTCTGGACGGCGCTCCGGACCGGGCCCGCGCCGAGGCGGCGGCCGACCGACTCGGCCGCCTGGTGCGCGAACAACGGCTCGCGGTGCTCGATCCCTCCCGGACGGCGGACTACCCGGTGGCGACGGGCTACGCCCCGGGCGAGCACCACTTCCCGCACGACTACGCCCGTACGCCCGGGTCGCTGGCCCGCCGCTGGTTCACGGACGAGGAGCTGGAGCGCTCGCTCGACCACCTGGCCGCCGAGCAGCAGGACGACGGCGGGTGGCCCGTGAACTGGCGCCGGTGGGCTCCGGGCACCGCGCTGGAAGGACGTCCCCTGGTGACGCTCAGAGCCTTGGAGACGCTCCGCTCGTACGGTCGCCCGCTCGGCTGACCACCACGGAAGCGCGCGGCCGGGCGGTACGGGGCCGCTCGCTCAGGCCAGCGCGCGTACGACCGCCGTGACCAGGACGCCCGCACCGACGACCACCAGGAACGGGGCGCGCAGGACCAGGGCGAGCGCGGCCGCCGCGAGACCCGCGGCACGGGCGTCGAGGACGAGGTGCTGGCCGTCGCCGAAGGTCTGCTGTGCGGTGAGAGCCGCCAGCAGCGCCACGGGCAGCAGCGCGGCCATCCGCTGGACCAGCGGTCGCTCCAGCACGCCCGCGGGCACCAGCAGGCCCAGCAGCTTGGCGAGGTAGCAGCCCACCACGGTCAGTCCGATGGCGATCCAGACGTTCATGAGCGCCGCCCACCCTTCTTCCGCTGTGTCACCGCGTCGTCCTCGTCCCCGGTGCCCGGTCCCCGCTTGGCACGTCCCATCAGGAAGAGGACGACCGGCGCCGCGAGCGCCGACAGCAGTACGGGCACACCGGCCGGCAGTACGGGCAGCAGCGTCAGGGCCAGCAGAACGGCCAGGCCCGCCGTGACGCGTTCGGTGGTGCTCCTGAGCATCGGCGCGAGCAGGGCGAGGAACACCGCCGGACTCGCCGCGTCCAGGCCCCACGCGTCGGTGTCGCCCAGCGCCTCGGCGCCCAGAGCACCCACCAGGGTCGTGAGGTTCCAGAGCACGTACAGGGTGAGCCCGGTGACCGTGAAGCCGATGCGCGCGGCTCGCCGGGTGGGCTGCGGCAGGGTGACCGCGGTCGTCTCGTCGATGACCCAGTGGGCGGCGAAGGGGCGCACCGCACGGGGAAGGGCGAGCAGCTGGGAGAGCCGCAGACCGTAGAAGGCGTTCCGTACGCCCAGGAAGAACGCCCCGGCCGCCGCGGTGTAGGGGTTGCCGCCCGCGGCCAGCGCGCCGACCAGGGCGAACTGCGAGGCGCCGGTGAAGACGAGCAGACTCAGGACGCAGGTCTGGAGCAGGCTGAGGCCGGAGCCGGCGGAGGTGACGCCGAAGGCGAAGCCGGAGAGCCCGACGGCGATGCCGACGCCGAGCGCGTCCCGGACGACCGCCGCGTCCGGCTTCTCCGGTCGGACCTCGGCCGACGGGCCGGGCGGACCGGCGGATATGGCACCGGGTGCGCCTGTGCTCTCTGGGGGTGCTGTCTGTTCTGCCACGCCCGGAACGCTACGGGGATCGGTCGGGCCGGGTCTTGTACGTTCTTGCACCCCCACCGACATGTTCCTGACCCCCACCGACCACCGGTTTCCCACCCACCGGCGCCACCGGGCTCCCCACCCACCCGGCCATCGGGTTCTCATCCACCGGGCCGCAGCACACCGCGCTCGCGCTGGTAGGCGCCGGGCGGCACCCCCACGATCCGGGTGAAGTGGCGGTTGAGGTGCGGCTGGTCCGTGAAGCCGACGGCGGTCGCGGCCTCGGCGGGGGCGACACCGGCATCGAGCATGCGGCGGGCCCTGCGCACCCGGGCGTCGGTGAGCCAGGTGTGGGGCGGCATGCCGTACTCCTTCTTGAAGGCCCTCAGCAGCGCGAACGGGCCGGTGCCCAGCTCCGCGGCGAGCGTTTCCAGCGTGGGCGGGGCGGCCATGCGCTCCTCCAGCACGGCACGGGCGCGTACGGCGTTCCGCGCGCTCCCGGCGTGCGCGGTCAGACCGGGCAACGGGCTGCCGTGCCGGCTGAGGAGCCGGGTGACCAGGACCCGCAGCAGGCTGTCGGCCGCCAGTGCGTTGCCCTCCTCCGCCGCCCGGTGCACCTCGGTGATCAGCCGGGACGCGTGGGGATCGGTCACCCGGCTCTCGGCGAAGCCGACCGTGCCGCGCAGGGACGTCACCTCGGCCGCGATGTCGTTGACGACCTGGGCCGACGGGTAGAGCGTGGCGTACGCCCAGCCCTCGGGCGCCCCGGAGCGGGCGGTGTGCGGCACCTCCGGGTTGATCATGACGACGGTTCCGGGGACCGCGTGGACGGTGCCGCCCGGCAGTCCCACGTCCTCCACCCCGCCGGTGACCGCACCGAAGACGTAGCCCTCGTGGCTGTGCCGGGGGAAGGTGTGGCGGACGTACCGGGCGCGCAGCAGATCGAGATCGGGCAGGGCGGCGTACTGCCAGTGCCGCGCCCATTCCGCCGTGCCGTCCGCTCCCGTCATGGGGACATTCTCGCAGGTCCCGGCCGTGCGCCGGGGTGTGAGCAGCCGGTCGCGGGCGGTCGTTCCGGCCGGTTGTCAGTGGCGGGGTGCACGATGGGGGACATGACCGGCTCCGCTCTCGACGCCTTCTCGCCCGCGACCCGCAGTTGGTTCACCGGGGCCTTCAGCGCGCCCACCGCGGCGCAGGAGGGCGCCTGGCGGGCCATCGGCGAGGGCAGCGATGTCCTGGTCGTCGCGCCGACCGGTTCCGGGAAGACGCTGGCCGCGTTCCTCGCCTCGCTGGACCGGCTGGCTGCCGGGCCGCCGCCCGCCGAGGCGAAGAAGCGCTGCCGCGTGCTGTACGTGTCCCCGCTCAAGGCCCTCGCGGTCGACGTCGAGCGCAACCTCCGCTCGCCGCTGACCGGCATCCGGCAGGAGTCGGTGCGCCTGGGGCTGCCGGAGCCGGAGGTGCGGGTCGGCATCCGGTCCGGGGACACCCCGCCCGCCGAGCGGCGCTCCCTGGTGACCAGACCGCCGGACATCCTGATCACCACGCCCGAGTCGCTGTTCCTTATGCTGACGTCCGCCGCCCGGGACGCGCTGGCCGGCGTCGAGACGGTGATCCTCGACGAGGTGCACGCGGTCGCCGGGACGAAGCGCGGCGCCCATCTCGCGCTCTCCCTGGAGCGTCTGGACGAGCTGCTGGCCCGTCCCGCCCGGCGCATCGGCCTGTCCGCGACGGTCCGGCCGGTCGACGAGGTGGCCCGCTTCCTGTCGCCGCAGCGCAAGGTGGAGATCGTCCAGCCCCGGTCCACCAAGGAGTTCGACCTGTCGGTCGTCGTCCCGGTCGAGGATCTGGGCGAGCTGGGCGGCTCCCCCGCGACCGACGGCGACTCCGGCCAGGCGGACAAGCCCTCGATCTGGCCGCATGTCGAGGAGCGCATCGCCGATCTCGTCCAGTCGCACCGCTCCACCATCGTCTTCGCCAACTCCCGGCGGCTGGCCGAGCGGCTGTGCAACCGGCTGAACGAGATCGCGTACGAACGGGCCACCGGCACCGCGTTCGACCCCGACAACCCGGCCCCCGCGCTCCCGGAGGCCCATGCCCCGGCGGAGATCATGGCCCAGTCCGGCGCCGGCAGGGGCGCCCCCGCCCTGTTGGCCCGCGCCCACCACGGCTCGGTCTCCAAGGAGCAGCGGGCCCAGGTCGAGGAGGACCTCAAGGCGGGCCGGCTGCCCGCCGTGGTCGCCACCTCCAGCCTGGAGCTCGGCATCGACATGGGCGCGGTCGACCTGGTGATCCAGGTGGAGTCCCCGCCCTCCGTCGCCTCCGGCCTCCAGCGGGTGGGGCGGGCCGGGCACCAGGTGGGCGCGGTCTCCACCGGGGTGGTCTTCCCGAAGTACCGCGGCGATCTGGTGCAGGCCGCCGTCGTCACCGAGCGGATGCGCGAGGGGGCCATCGAGGCACTGCGCATCCCGTCCAATCCGCTGGACGTGCTGGCCCAGCAGCTGGTCGCCATGGTGGCCCTGGACAGCTGGCAGGCCGACGACCTGCTGGCCCTGGTCCGGCGGGCCGCCCCGTTCGCCTCACTCCCGGAATCGGCGTTCACCGCCGTGCTCGACATGCTCGCCGGACGCTATCCCTCCGACGCCTTCGCGGAGCTGCGCCCTCGGGTGGTGTGGGACCGGGTGGGGGGTACGGTCACGGGCCGCCCCGGGGCGCAGCGGCTCGCCGTCACCTCGGGCGGCACCATCCCCGACCGCGGCCTCTTCGGGGTCTTCCTGGCCGGGGCCGACCCGAAGAAGGGCGGCGGCCGGGTCGGCGAGCTGGACGAGGAGATGGTCTACGAGTCCCGCGTCGGCGACGTCTTCACCCTGGGCACCACGTCCTGGCGGATCGAGGACATCACCCGGGACCGGGTCCTGGTCTCACCGGCCCCGGGCGTTCCGGGGCGGCTGCCGTTCTGGAAGGGCGACCAGCTGGGCCGCCCGCTGGAGCTCGGCCGCGCGTTGGGGGCCTTCCTCCGCGAGATCGGCGGACTGTCCGACGAGGATGCCCGGCTGCGCCTGCTCGCCGCCGGACTCGACGCCTGGGCCGCGGACAACATCCTGGCCTATCTGGACGAGCAGCGCCGGGCCTGCGGTCATGTGCCGGACGACCGGACGATCCTGGTCGAGCGGTTCCGGGACGAGCTGGGCGACTGGCGGGTGGTCGTGCACTCCCCCTTCGGCGCCCAGGTGCACGCCCCGTGGGCGCTCGCCCTCTCCGCCCGCCTCGGCGAGCGGTACGGCATGGACGCCCAGGTGATGCACGCCGACGACGGCATCGTGCTGCGGCTGCCCGACGCGGACATGATGGGCCTGGATCTGCTCGACTTCGACGCCCCGCCGACCCCGGCCCCCGGGAACGGCGGACCGGCGCCGGTCGCCGTGGCGTACGACAGCGACCAGCCCCCGGTGGCGGCCGCCGACGTCGTCTTCGACCAGGGCGAGGTCCAGCAGATCGTCACCGACCAGGTGGGCGGCTCGGCCCTGTTCGCCGCCCGGTTCCGGGAGTGCGCTGCGCGCGCCCTGCTGCTGCCGCGCCGCTCCCCCGGCAAGCGCACCCCGCTCTGGCAGCAGCGCCAGCGGGCCTCCCAGCTGCTCCAGGTCGCCTCGGAGTTCGGCTCGTTCCCGATCGTCCTGGAGGCCGTCCGCGAATGCCTGCAGGACGTGTTCGACGTCCCCGGGCTCACGGAACTGATGGGCGACCTGGAGGCACGCCGGGTCCGGCTGGTCGAGGTGACCACCCAGGAGCCCTCGCCGTTCGCCCGCTCGCTCCTCTTCGGCTACGTCGCCCAGTTCCTGTACGAGGGCGACTCGCCGCTCGCCGAGCGGCGCGCCGCCGCCCTCTCCCTGGACTCCCATCTCCTGGCCGAGCTGCTGGGCCAGGCGGAGCTGCGCGAACTGCTCGACCCCGAGGTCCTCACCGAGCTGGAGCGGGAGCTGCAGTGGCTCACCGAGGACCGGCGGATCAAGGACGTCGAGGGGGTGGCCGATCTGCTGCGCGTGCTCGGTCCGCTCACCGACGCCGAGCTGGCCGAGCGGGGGGCCGAGCCGTCCTGGGCGCCAGAGCTGGCGACGGCCCGCCGGGCGATCCAGGTCCGGATCGCCGGCGCGGACCACTGGGCGGCGATCGAGGACGCGGGCCGGCTTCGCGACGCCCTGGGCACCGCGCTTCCGGTCGGCGTTCCCGAGGCGTTCACCGAGCCGGTGAAGGATCCGCTCGGCGACCTCCTCGCACGGTACGCACGGACGCACGGCCCGTTCACCGCCGCCCGGGCCGCCGAGCGCTTCGGGCTCGGCACCGCCGTCACGGACGGCGCGCTGCAGCGTCTCTCGGCCTCCGGCAGGACCGTGCAGGGCGAATTCCACCCGGCGGGCATCGGCCAGGAATGGTGCGACGCCACGGTGCTGCGCCGGCTCCGGCGCCGTTCGCTGGCGGCGCTCCGCCAGGAGCTGGAGCCGGTGCCGCCCGCGGCCCTCGCCTCCTTCCTCCCCCAGTGGCAGCACTTCGGCTCCAGCAGCCTGCGGGGCATCGACGGGCTGGCCCGCGCCGTCGAGCAGCTCCAGGGCGCGCCCGTGCCCGCGTCGGCACTGGAGAAGCTGATCCTGCCGAGCCGCGTCACGGGCTACCACCCGGCGATGCTCGACGAGCTGACGACCACGGGCGAGGTCGTCTGGGCCGGGGCGGGAGCGCTGCCCGGCAAGGACGGCTGGGTCTCCCTCTACCTCGCCGACAGCGCGCCGCTGCTCCTGCCTCCCCCGCACCCGCTGGAGCTGTCGGCGCTCCACGAGTCCGCGCTCACCACGCTCTCCGGCGGATACGGCCTCTTCTTCCGCCAGATCGCCGACCAGGTCCGGGCCACCACCCACCCGGACTGCACGGACCAGCAGCTGGCCGACGCCCTGTGGGACCTGGCCTGGTCCGGGCGGCTGACCAACGACACCCTGGCCCCGCTGCGTTCGCTGCTGGGCTCGGGGCGGACGGCGGGCTCCACCGCCCACCGCTCCCGGCGCAGCGTCCCGCGCGGTCGCTACGGCTCGCTCACCGCGGCCGCCCGCCCCGCGTCCCGCACCGGCCCGCCGACGGTCTCGGGCCGCTGGTCGCTGCTCCCCCCGGTCGAACCGGAACGGACCCACCGCGCCCACGCCCTGGCCCGCACCCTCCTCGACCGGCACGGTGTGGTGACCCGGGGCGCGGTGCAGGCCGAGGGGGTGGAGGGCGGCTTCTCCGCGACGTACCGCGTGCTGGCCGCCTTCGAGGACAACGGGCAGGCGCGGCGCGGCTATGTGGTCGAGGGTCTGGGGGCCGCCCAGTTCGCGATGGACGGCGCGGTGGACCGGCTGCGGGCGGCGTCCACCGCACGGGACCGCCGGGATCCGGACACCGTGCCCCAGGCCCTGGTGCTCGCCGCCGCCGACCCGGCCAACGCGTACGGAGCGGCCCTGCCGTGGCCGGAGTCCCCGGACGGCGCCGGACACAAGCCGGGCCGCAAGGCGGGGGCGCTGGTGGTCCTGGTCGACGGTGAGCTGACGCTCTACATGGAGCGCGGCGGCAAGACCCTCCTGGCCTGGCCGTCCGACCCCGAGGCGCCCGCCCTGCGCGCGGCGGCCGAGGCACTGGCGGCCTCGGCCCGGGCCGGCGCCCTGGGCACGGTGACGGTGGAGCGGACGAACGGCGTCTCCTCCCTCACCTCGCCGCTGGGCCGGACACTGGAGGCGGCCGGGTTCCTCGCCACTCCGAGAGGCCTGCGCCTGCGCGCCTGACCGCCGCCGGAACGCGCCCCGGGCCGTGGGCGAGCCCGGGCCGGCGCACAACCGCCCCTACGCACCCATCATGGAGGCATGCCCGAAGGAGACACCGTCCTGCAGACCGCCGCCCGGCTGCACGAGGCCCTGGCGGGGCAGGTGCTGACCCGGTCGGACCTGCGCGTCCCCCGCTTCGCCACCGCCGACCTCACCGGCCGCACCGTCCTGGACGTCACCGCGCGCGGCAAGCACCTGCTGACCCGGATCGAGGGCGGCCTGACGCTGCACAGCCACCTCCGGATGGACGGTTCCTGGCGGGTGTACGCCCCGGACGAGCGCTGGCGGGGCGGCCCGGGGCACCAGATCCGCGCGATCCTCGGCAACGCGGAGCACACCGCGGTCGGCTACCGGCTCCCCGTGCTGGAACTGCTCCGCACCAGCGAGGAGAGCCGGGCCGTGGGCCACCTGGGCCCGGATCTGCTGGGCCCCGACTGGGATCCCGGCCTCGCCGTGGACCACCTGCTCGCCGCGCCGGAGCGCCCTCTCGGCGAGGCGCTCCTGGACCAGCGCAATCTGGCGGGCATCGGCAATGTCTACAAAAGCGAGCTGTGCTTCCTGGCCCGCGTCACGCCCTGGCTCCCCGTGGGCGCCCTCCCCGACGGCGTACTCCCCCGGCTCGTCACCCTGGCCGAGCGTCTGCTGCACGCCAACCGCGACCGCCCCACCCGCACCACAACCATCACCTCCGAACTCCGCACCCCGCCGACACCAGGCACAAGCCCCGGACCGGCCCCGAGGCCGACCCCGAGCACGAGCCCCGGGCCGGTCCCGATCCCCACCACGGCCGCCGGCCTCCGCCCCCGTACCCGGCCGCCCGTTCGCGTACAGGAGCGGCTGTACGTCTACGGGCGCGCCCGCCGCCCCTGTCTGCGCTGCGGCACCCCGATCCGCCTCGCCGACCAGGACGACCGGCCCACCTACTGGTGCCCCGGCTGCCAATCAGGCCCGACGCCCTAGTTGACGCCCCGTCAGACCCGGTCGTACGGTCCCGTCATGCCCCTCTCCGCGTACGACCTCACGGGCCGCGCCGCGTTCGTCACGGGTGCGGCGAGCGGTATCGGGCGGGCGAGCGCCCTGCTGCTCGCGGCGGCCGGAGCCACGGTGCACTGCGCGGACCGTGACGAGACGGGCCTGCGCCGGACGTACGACCGGATCGCCGACGCGGGCGGCTCCGCCCGTACGCACCCCCTGGACGTCACCGACCGCGACCAGGTCCGGGCGGCCGTCGAAGCGGCCGGGCATCTCGACATCCTGGTCGCGGTGGCCGGGATCATGCACACGAGCAGCGTGCTGGAGACGGCGGACGAAGATCTGGACCGGGTGCTGGCGGTCAATTTCAAAGGCGTGCTGTACGCCTGCCAGGAAGTGGCCCGCTCCATGACGGCCCGCTCCGCCCCCGGCTCGCTGATCACGATGGCATCCGGAGCCGTGGACTCCGCCAGCGCGGGCCTGCTCTGCTACAGCGTCGCGAAGGCCGCCGTGGTGCAGCTCACCAAGACGCTCGCCACCGAGCTGGGGCCCCACGCCATACGGGTGAACGCCGTCGCACCAGGCTGGATCCGTACGCCGATGACCGACCGGCACGATGCCGAGAGCCAGCACCGCGCGGAGGCGACGATGGCCCGGATCTCTCCGCTGGGCCGGGTCGGCGAACCCGAGGACGTCGCCCACACCGTGCTGCACCTGGCCTCGGACGCCTCGGCCTTCATGACCGGCCAGATCCTCCGCCCGAACGGCGGCGTCGCCATGCCCTGGTGAACAGCCCGACGGGCGCCACCGACCTCACCGAGCCCCCCGCTCCCACCGACGCGACATGGACCGGCAACAGGCTCAGCCCCCAGCCGCCCGCCGCCACCGCCCCCTCCACCAGCCCCGCCTGCTCCGGTTGCAGCGCCAGCCGGAGCACCGCCCACCACCACAGCCCGCCGAGGACCAGCGCCGGCACCCAACGCCGTTTCATCGCTGCCTCCCGCGGCCGACGTCCTTTCCGGCAGTTTCCCCTGGCCGCGGCGGCGGTGCATCCAGAACGTCCGGCCGAAGGGCCACCCACACAGGAGTGCCCCCGCCGATCCGGCGGGGGCACTCCGATGCCACGCAAGCCCTGGTACGCGCCCACAGGGCCGCAGGGCCGAAGGACTACTTGTCGTCGTCGCCGCTGAGCGAGTCCTTGATGCCCTTCGCACGGTCGCCGGCCTCGTCCACCGCGTCCTTGGCCCGGCCCTTGGCCTGATCGGTCTTGCCCTCGGCCTCCTTGCGGTGGTCGCCGGTCAGCTTGCCGACCGCTTCCTTGCCCTTGCCCTTGAGCTTGTCCATGGCGCTGTCACCACTCACGATGTCGCTCCCTTTCGCTCGGTCACTCGGTTCACGCGGATCGCTCGGATCACGCGGTTCACGCGGTTCGCTCAGACGCCGGTCAGGCGCTTTCCGCCTGGAACATCCACGCGTGCTTCTCAAGCTCTGCCGTCAGCCCGATCAGCAGGTCCTGGGTGATCGGGTCCGGCTCGTCGGTCGCCTCGATGCGCTCCCGCATCCGGCCGATGACCACGCCCAGCGCGTCCACCAGGATCCGCACGGCGTCGGTGTCCTTGATCCAACCCTCGGGCACGGACGCGATGGCGGTCTCCTTGGCGACCGTGCCGGAGCGCCCGTCCGGGTTGACCCCGACCGCCGAGGCGCGCTCGGCCACCGTGTCGGAGTGCTGCCGGGCCGTGACGACGACCTCGTCGAGCTGAAGGTGCACGGAGCGGAAGCGCGGACCGACCACGTTCCAATGGACCTGCTTGGCCACCAGGGAGAGGTCGACGAGGTCGACCAGAGCGCCCTGCAGCGCTGTTCCCACGACCTTGAGATCGCCCTCGGACAACGTGCTCTTGACCACAGACATGTGCGCTACTCCCATCCGTCAGCTTTCACTGACCGTCTCGGTGCATCACCCACGATGGCACATTTGAACCAAAACGGTCATGCGGGCCTTGTCCTCCGTGTGCCCACTGACCCCCGCCTCACACACGGAACGCAGAAGTCCCGGCCGGCCCCGTCAGGGGCCGACCGGGACTCCGGTCGAGCATGTGTGCCGCGTGGATCAGGCGGCGACGACGTCCACCGCTTCCGCGGGCGCCTTGATGGTCACCCGTCCCGACGGCACACCTGCGACCGAAGAGACGGAGACCGAATTGAGCATGGGACGAACCGGTACTGGGACCGGATCACTGGCAGCTGCCGACTCGGCCAGCTCAGCGAGCGAGAGCTCATCGCTCACCTCACGCATGAGCTCGGACATCCGTACGTCAAGCGCGTCGCAAATCGCGGAGAGCAGCTCGGAGGATGCCTCCTTCTGCCCCCGCTCCACCTCGGAGAGATAACCGAGCGAGACCCGGGCGGACGAGGAGACTTCGCGCAGAGTACGGCCTTGGCGCTGGCGCTGCCGACGCAGCACGTCACCCAGCAGGCGACGGAGCAGAATCATCGGTGGCTCCCTCCTCGGACCGCGTAGCCGCATCCTTCACGCCCTACCGTACCGCCTTGTGCTGCGGCCGTGCGGGGAGCGATGTCGTGTTCACTCAGGGCTGCAAACATCAATTCCCCCCGTGTTGTTCCGTATCCTGTGCCCGCGCATTCTCACCGAGTTCGCCGGCGAGCAGTTCGAGGACGCTTCGCACACTCTCACTACGGATATCCGCCCTCCCACCATTCAACCGCAGTGCCGTCACTTTCTCGACGCCGGAGGGCCCTGCCACGGCAACGTAGACGGTGCCGACCGGCTGCCCGTCCTGGGGTTCCGGCCCCGCGACCCCCGTGGTGGAGACGCCCCAGTCCGCGTCGAGAACCCGGCGCACACCGGCCGCCATCCGCAGCGCGACCTCGGGGTCCACGGCTCCGCGCTCAGCCAGAAGGGTCCCGTCGACGCCCAGGACGTCCCGCTTCAGGACGGTGGCGTATGCCGTCACCGATCCCCGGAAGGACAGGGAAGCGCCGGGTACGGAGGTCAGCTCGGCGGCGACGAGGCCGCCCGTGAGCGATTCGGCGACGGCGAGCGTCTCGCCCCGCGCTCCGAGCAGCCGGAGCACCCGGGCAGCGGCTGTCACCGCTCGGCCTCCGCGGCGTCGCGCGCCTCGGCGCCACCGCGCACGTCGGCACCGCGTACGTCAGCGCTCCGCACGTCGGCACCACGTACATCCGTCACACCGCCCACCGCACCGGCGGCCTGACCGGCGCCGACCGCCGTGCCCGCAGGAGCCTGAAGGGCCTCCACAGCCTCCGCGGCCCGCTCAGCGGCGGCGGCGCGCTCGGCGGCGAGGCCCTTGCGGCGCAGGACGACGGCCTGGCGTACGTAATCGAGTCCGGTGACGACCGTCAGCACGACGGCGACCATCATCACCCAGAAGCGCAGCGTGGCCAGCGGCCCGGTGAGCACCAGGACGTACATCCCGGCCGCCGTCCCCTGCGCGAGCGTCTTCAGCTTGCCGCCTCTGCTGGCCGGGATCACCGCATGGCGGATCACCCAGAACCGCATCAGCGTGATGCCCAGCTCACGGGCGAGGATCACGCCGGTGATCCACCAGGGCAGGTCGCCCAGGACGGAGAGGGAGACCAGCGCCGCACCCATGATCGCCTTGTCGGCGATCGGGTCGGCGATCTTCCCGAAGTCGGTGACCAGGTTGTACGCCCGCGCCAGATGACCGTCGAACAGGTCGGTGATCATCGCGATGGCGAAGGCCGCCCAGGCGAAGGAGCGCCAGACCGGGTCGTATCCGCCGTCGTGGAACAGCAGCAGCACGAAGCCGGGTACGAGCAGCAACCGGATCATGGTCAGGATGTTGGCGATGTTCCACAGGCTGGCCTGGTTGACGGCCGCAGTGCCCAGCTTGCCGCCGCGGACCGGCTTCGCGCCGGAGCCGCCTGCCGCGGATGCCGGGACTCCGGTCATCTGGCTGCCTCCGCAAGCTCGTGGTGTTCGGCCACCAGGTCGACGCCCTCGGTGCCCACTGCCTTTGCCTCGACCATACGGCCCGGCACGAGTCCCTCGCGTGTGGTGAAGACCACCTGGCCATCCGTTTCGGGAGCCTGGTGGGCCGCGCGCCCGATCGCGACCTCGCCGTCCTCCTCCGACTCCACGGACTCCACCAGCACCTGGAGGGTCTCGCCGACGCGCTCCTCGGCCCGCTGCGAGGTCAGCTCCTCGGCCAGCTGGGAGATATGGGCCAGGCGCTCCGCGATGGTGTCGGCGTCCAGCTTGTTCTCGTAGCCGACCGCCTCGGTGCCCTCCTCGTCGGAGTAGCCGAACACGCCGATCGCGTCGAGGCGGGCGCCGGTGAGGAAGCGTTCCAGCTCGGCGAGGTCCGCCTCGGTCTCGCCGGGGAAGCCGACGATGAAGTTGGAGCGGGCGCCGGCCTCGGGGGCCTTGCTCCGGATGGTGTCCAGGAGCTCCAGGAAGCGGTCGGTGTCGCCGAAGCGGCGCATCGTGCGCAGCACGCTCGGGGAGGAGTGCTGGAAGGAGAGGTCGAAGTACGGGGCGACCTTCGGCGTCGAGGTGAGGACGTCGATGAGGCCGGGGCGCATCTCGGCGGGCTGGAGGTAGCTGACCCGGATCCGCTCGATGCCGTCCACGTCGGCCAGCTCGGGCAGCAGGGTCTCCAGGAGGCGGATGTCGCCGAGGTCCTTGCCGTAGGAGGTGTTGTTCTCGGAGACGAGCATGACCTCCTTGACGCCCTGCTCGGCCAGCCAGCGGGTCTCCTGGAGGACGTCCGAGGGGCGGCGCGAGATGAACGAGCCGCGGAAGGAGGGGATGGCGCAGAAGGAGCAGCGGCGGTCGCAGCCGGAGGCGAGCTTCACCGAGGCGACGGGGCTGGTGCCGAGCCGGCGGCGCAGCGGTGCCCGCGGCCCGGAGACCGGTGCGACGCCTTCGGGGAGGTCCTCGGGGGCCGGGGCGGGCGTCTCCTGGGCGTGGCCGGGCAGCGCCACGGCGGCGTCCTGCCGCTCGGCGGGGCTGATCGGCAGCAGCTTGCGGCGGTCGCGCGGGGTGTGCGAGGCGTGGATGCCGCCGTTGAGGATGGTCTGGAGCCGGTCGGAGATGTCGGCGTAGTCGTCGAATCCGAGGACGCCGTCCGCTTCCGGCAGGGCCTCGGCGAGGTCCTTGCCGTAGCGCTCGGCCATGCAGCCGACGGCGACGACGGCCTGGGTGCGGCCGTGATCCTTCAGATCGTTGGCTTCGAGCAGGGCGTCGACGGAGTCCTTCTTGGCGGCTTCGACGAACCCACAGGTGTTGACGACTGCGACATCCGCGTCGGAGGCATCCTCGACGAGGTCCCAGCCGTCCGCTGCCAAGCGGCCTGCAAGCTCCTCCGAGTCCACCTCGTTACGGGCGCAGCCAAGAGTGACAAGGGCGACGGTACGGCGTTCGGGCATGGACTCAAGACTACTTTGTCCCGGCGGCCCCCCTGCCGTGCAGGGTTGCCTGCCCTCGCCGCTGTTACTCCCCGTAGCAGTCGGACCGGGCCGGGGAACGCCGACGGGCGCCCGGCGCGAGGCCGGACGCCCGTCGGACGTCTACAGGAACGGAGGGCGGCGGATCAGCCGGCCTCGGGGTCGCCCTTGGTGTAGGAGAGCCGTTCGACCTGGCCGGGACCGAAGCGGTCCTCGACCTGCTTGCCGTTGACGAAGAGGTCGATCGCCCCGGCGTCGCCGAGGACGAGGTCGATGCGCTCCTTGTCCTGGAAGGTCTTGGACTCGCCCTGGAGCAGCAGCCCGTCGAAGAGCAGCCGGCCGTTGTGGTCCTTGGCCGAGATCCAGCTCTTGCCCCGGTCCGCGCTGAGCTTGACCGTCACCTTGTCCCGGGGGGCGGCGGCGATGGCGCTCTCGGAGGGCACGGGCTCGGGGTCGGAGGGCTTGGTGGCGGTGGGCTTGGCCGCGGTCTTGTCGGGCTTGGAGCCCTCCGCGATCTGTGCGGTGTTGGAGGGTTCGTCCTCGCCGTCGAAGAGCGTGAAGCCGACGAACCCGATGACGGCGACGATGGCCGCGACCATGGCCGCGGTCCAGTTGGGCCGCCGGGGCTCGGAACGGATGCGTTCCGCTTCGAACAGCGGTGCCGCGGGGGTCGGTGCGGGACGGCCGCCGTGATCGGCGTCGTACTCCTCGACCAGCGGTTCCGGATCGAGACCGACGGCACGGGCGAACGTGCGGATGTGACCGCGGGCGTAGACGTCGCCGCCGCAGCGGGAGAAGTCGTCCTGCTCGATCGCGTGCACGATGGGGATGCGCACCCGGGTGGAGCTGCTGACTTCCTCGACCGTCAGACCTGCGGCGATACGAGCCTGCTGGAGGGCACGACCGATCGAAGGCCGGTCGTCTTCGGGGGAGTTGCCGATGGACACGGGGGCGCCTTTCGAGCGTGAGCCACCTGCTGGATGTTCAGTCTAGGGGGGGTACGAAAGGGAGGGGCAACCGGGAGGGACGACTTTGTACGCCATCGGGCTCGCCGGACGGCCCCGCCACCGGCTCCGGGGTGGAGCGGGGGCGGAACACAGCCCCGATCGAGGACTGGGCAACCTGTAGTGGGCCGAACGGGGTGGGGGTACGGGTGAGGTGACGACGGAGCGGGCTGCGGGGAGGAGCACGGTTCCGTCCCTCCCTTCAACTGGACGTACGACCGTACGAAACGGTTGCCCACAAAACCTTTACGGAGCGGATTCCGTTACGGAGCGGATTCCCCGCGGATGACGGCCAACACCCCGTCGAGCTCGTCGGGTTTCACCATGACGTCCCGCGCCTTGGAACCCTCGCTGGGCCCGACGATGTTGCGGGACTCCATGAGGTCCATCAGCCGGCCCGCCTTCGCGAAGCCGACCCGGAGCTTGCGCTGGAGCATCGAGGTCGATCCGAACTGGGTCGAGACGACCAGCTCGGCGGCCTGGCAGAGCAGGTCCAGGTCGTCGCCGATGTCCTCGTCGATCTCCTTCTTCTGCTTCGTCCCCACCACGACGTCGTCCCGGAAGACCGGGGCCATCTGGTCCTTGCAGTGCTGGACGACGGCGGCGACCTCGTCCTCGGTGACGAAGGCGCCCTGCATACGGGTGGGTTTGTTGGCGCCCATCGGGAGGAAGAGGCCGTCGCCCTTGCCGATGAGCTTCTCGGCGCCGGGCTGGTCGAGGATGACCCGGCTGTCGGCGAGGGAGGAGGTGGCGAAGGCGAGCCGGGAGGGCACGTTCGCCTTGATCAGGCCGGTCACCACGTCGACCGAGGGGCGCTGGGTCGCGAGCACCAGGTGGATGCCGGCCGCGCGGGCCAGCTGGGTGATGCGGACGATCGAGTCCTCGACGTCGCGCGGGGCCACCATCATCAGGTCGGCCAGCTCGTCGACGATCACCAGCAGATACGGGTACGGGGACAGCTCGCGCTCGCTGCCCTCGGGCGCCTTGCACTTGCCGTTGCGCACCGCGTGGTTGAAGTCGTCGATGTGCCGGTAGCCGAAGTTGGCGAGGTCGTCGTAGCGCAGGTCCATCTCCCGCACGACCCACTGGAGCGCCTCGGCGGCCTTCTTGGGGTTGGTGATGATCGGGGTGATGAGGTGGGGGATGCCCTCGTACGCGGTGAGCTCGACGCGCTTGGGGTCGACGAGGACCATCCGCACGTCGTCCGGGGTGGCCCGCACCATGATCGAGGTGATCAGGCAGTTGATGCAGGAGGACTTGCCGGAGCCGGTGGCGCCGGCGACCAGGACGTGCGGCATCTTGGCGAGGTTGGCCATCTCGTAGCCGCCCTCGACGTTCTTGCCGAGCGCCACGAGCATCGGGTGGTCGTCCTCGGCGGCGTCCGCGAGGCGCAGTACATCGCCGAGGTTGACCATCTCGCGGTCGGAGTTGGGGATCTCGATGCCGACGGCGGACTTGCCCGGGATCGGCGAGATGATCCGTACGTCCGGGCTGGCCACGGCGTACGCGATGTTCTTGGCCAGGGCCGTGATCTTCTCGACCTTCACGGCGGGGCCGAGCTCGATCTCGTAACGGGTGACCGTCGGGCCCCGGGTGAAGCCGGTGACCGCGGCGTCGACCTTGAACTCCGAGAAGACGTTGGTCAGCGAGGCGACGACCGCGTCGTTGGCGGCGCTGCGGGTCTTGCCCGGTCCGCCGCGCTCCAGCAGGTCGAGCGAGGGCAGCGCGTACGTGATGTCGCCGGACAGCTGGAGCTGCTCGGCGCGCGCGGGCAGGCCCTCGGAACGCTCCGGTGCGGGCTTGGTCAGGTCGGGAACGGAACCGGACCGCTCGGAGGCGCCACCGGAACGGTCACCACCGGTCGGCTCGTCGGTGTCGCCGGACCGGCGGCCCGCCCCGCTCTTCCCCGCTCCGTCCCGCTCGGCCTCCCGGGCGCCGGGGACGGGCGTGCCCGTGCGCTCGCGGTCCACGGAGACGCCCTGGGTCAGGTCGGCGACGATCGGCGAGGGCGGCATGCCGTTGAGCACGGCCCCGTCGAGCGCGGCGGCCGCGGCGGCGGCGACGTCCACCGCGTCCAGCGGCCGGTTCATCGCGGGCTGCACGGAGGGCCTGCGGGACCTCCTGCGCTTGGTGAGCGCCTCCGCCTCGGCCTGGTCGTGGTCGTAGACCGGGTCCGCGTCCGGGTCCGTGCGACGCGCGCCGCGCCGCTGGTGCCGCTCGGGCAGCGCCTCGCGCCACTGGTCGTCGTAGCGCTCGTCGTCGTTCTCGTACCCCTCGCCGGCCTCGGGCAGCGGTTCCACGATGCCGAGGCGGACGCCGAGCTGACGCAGCCGCTGCGGGATGGCGTTGACCGGGGTGGCGGTGACGACGAGGAGTCCGAAGACGGTCAGCAGCACCAGCAGCGGTACGGCGAGGACCTCGCCCATCATGAAGATCAGCGGCTTGGAGGTGGCCCAGCCGACCAGCCCGCCCGCGTCCTGCATCGCCTCGGTGCCCTCGTCCCGGCCGGGCGAACCGCAGGCGATGTGGACCTGGCCGAGGACTCCGATGACCAGCGCGGACAGCCCGATGACGATGCGTCCGTTGGCCTCGGGCCGCTCCGGGTAGAGGATCAGCCGTACCGCCATCGCGCCCAGCAGTATCGGCGCGAGCAGATCGAGCCGGCCGAAGGCCCCGGTCACCAGCATCTCGACCAGGTCGCCGACCGGCCCCTGGAGGTTGGACCAGGTGCCCGCGGCGACGATCAGCGCCAGGCCGAGCAGCAGCAGCGCGAGGCCGTCCTTGCGGTGGGCGGGGTCAAGTCCCTTGGCGCCACGCCCTATCGAGCGGAACAGCGCGCCGACGCCGTGCGCCGCCCCGAGCCAGACCGCCCGCACCAGCCGGTAGATGCCCCCGGTGGGTGACGGTGCGGGTTTGGGCGCGGGTTTCTTGGCCGCCGCCTTCTTCGCGGGGGCCTTCTTCGCGGGAGCTGCCGATTTCTTCGGCGCGGTCTTCTTGGCGGGCGCGGCTTTCTTCGCCGGGCCCGAGGTACGGCCGACGCGCTTCGCGGTGCCCGCCGTGCCCTGGGAACCCTTGCCGGACGTACGTGAGGCCATGATGCCGAGGTTACCGCTGTCGTCGCCCGTGAACACGTTCGCCTACTGGTTCACTCGACCGTGTCGCCTCCGGACGGCCGGGAACTGACGCCGCCTCACGGCAGGGGCGGCGGGTCAGCCCTGTGCGGGCAGCACGCCCGTGCCCCCGCCGGTGCCCGGCTCCAGCGCGTCGAGCGCGCGGCGCAGGCCGGTCAGCTTGCGTTCGAGATGGGCGGCGGTGGCGACCGCCGCGGCGTCCGCCGATTCGTCGTCGAGCTGCTTGGAGAGCGCTTCCGCCTGCTCCTCGACCGCCGCGAGCCGCGCGGAGAGCTCGGCCAGCAGACCGGCCGGCTCCTTCTCGTGCTCGCCGCCCGCGTGGCCGTCGCCCTCCAACTGGAGCCGCAGCAGAGCGGCCTGCTCGCGGAGCTTGCAGTTCTTCATGTACAGCTCGACGAAGACCGAGACCTTGGCGCGCAGCACCCACGGGTCGAACGGCTTGGAGATGTAGTCCACCGCACCGGCCGCGTAGCCGCGGAAGGTGTGGTGCGGACCGTGGTTGATCGCGGTGAGGAAGATGATCGGGATGTCCCGGGTCCGCTCCCGCCGCTTGATGTGCGCGGCGGTCTCGAAACCGTCCATGCCCGGCATCTGGACGTCCAGCAGAATGACCGCGAAGTCGTCCGTGAGCAGCGCTTTGAGCGCCTCCTCCCCTGACGATGCCCGGACCAGTGTCTGATCGAGCGCAGAGAGGATGGCCTCCAGCGCCAGCAGATTCTCCGGCCGGTCATCGACCAGGAGGATCTTGGCCTTCTGCACCATGGCCCGCCCTCCTCGCCCCGGAAATGCACCGGGTGCCGCCCCAGGGGACGACTCCCTTGCGCCGTCCGTCCTTGTGCCGGTCATGGTAGCCGCACCCCGCCCGTCACCACACCCTGTCACCGCGATGTCACTGTGCACATACCGCAAACGCGGTGGGAGACCAGAAGGTTCCCCGAATGCAGCGCGTTCACACCCGTTCGAGCACAGTCGGTCAACAACTCACGCCAATTCGTTCAATCCTCGATCACTCTCCGTGCATCCACTGCTCCATCACCGCGAGCAGGTGATCAGGATCGACCGGCTTCGTCACATAGTCGGAAGCCCCGCAATCGATGGCCTTCTCCCGGTCGCCCTTCATCGCCTTCGCGGTGAGCGCCACGATCGGCAGCCCGGCGAACTGCGGCATCCGCCGGATCGCGGTCGTCGTCGCGTAACCGTCCATCTCGGGCATCATGATGTCCATCAGCACGACCGTCACATCGTCGTGCTGCTCCAGCACTTCGATGCCCTCACGGCCGTTCTCCGCGTACAGCACCGACAGTCCGTGCTGCTCCAGCACGCTGGTGAGCGCGAAGACATTGCGGATGTCGTCGTCGACGATGAGCACCTTCTCGCCGCGGAAGCGGAATGTCCGCCGGGGCGCCGGCTCCTCCGCCGCGGCCTGGCCCTGAACCTGCCCCTCGCCCTGGCTCCCCGGCACCCGCTCCTCCTGCTGCGGGGCGCTCTCGGACGGGGTGCGGCCGGCCGGCAGCGCTGCCCTGCCCGCCGCTTCCCCCAGCGCCTTGCGCCGCCGCCGGAACATCCCGGCGGAGTTGGCCGGATCGCCGTACGGAGCCGACTGGCCCTGCGGGGACTGCGGCTGCCCCATCTCGCCCGTACCGCCCAGCACCTCGGCGGAACCGGAACCCACCGGCGGGTAGCCCTGGGGCGGCAGTTCGGCGCGGTGCAGCGGCAGGTACAGGGTGAAGGTGGAACCGCGCCCCGGCTCGCTCGCCGCGTGGATCTCGCCGCCGAGCAGCCGGGCGATCTCCCGGCTGATGGAGAGACCGAGGCCGGTGCCGCCGTACTTCCGGCTCGTCGTGCCGTCCGCCTGCTTGAACGCCTCGAAGATCACCAGCATCTTGCTGGACGCGATCCCGATCCCGGTGTCGGTCACCGAGAAGGCGATCAGATCGGCGTCCGCGTCCCGCAGCGAACCCGCCTCCAGCAGGTGTTCACGGATCGCGTTGGGCACATCGGCGCCGGCCGGCCGGATCACCAGCTCCACCGCGCCGCTGTCGGTGAACTTCACCGCGTTGGACAGCAGGTTGCGCAGCACCTGGAGCAGGCGCTGCTCGTCGGTGTGCAGCGTGGCGGGAAGCTCCGGCGACACCCGTACGGAGAAGTCGAGCCCCTTCTCCGCGGTGAGCGGGCGGAAGGTCGCCTCCACGTAGTCGACCAGCTGGACCAGCGCGATCCTGGTCGGACTGACGTCCATCTTGCCCGCCTCGACCTTCGACAGGTCCAGGATGTCGTTGATCAGCTGGAGCAGGTCGGAACCGGCCCCGTGGATCGTCTCGGCGAACTCCACCTGCTTCGGCGAGAGATTGCCCTCGGCGTTGTCCGCCAGCAACTTGGCCAGAATCAGCAGCGAGTTGAGCGGCGTACGCAGCTCGTGCGACATGTTCGCCAGGAACTCGGACTTGTAGCGCATCGATACCGCGAGCTGCTCGGCGCGCTCCTCCAGCACCTGCCGCGCCTCCTCGATCTCGGTGTTCTTCACCTCGATGTCGCGGTTCTGCTGGGCCAGCAGCTCGGCCTTCTCCTCCAGTTCGGCGTTGGACGCCTGGAGGGCCTTCTGCCGGTTCTCCAACTCCTGCGAGCGGTCCCGCAGTTGCTCGGTCAGCTCCTGCGACTGCTCCAGCAGCTTCTCGGTCTTGGTGTTGACGCTGATCGTGTTGACGCTCGTCGCGATCATCTCGGCGAGCTGGTTGAGGAAGTCCCGCTGGATATGCGTGAACGGCTGGAACGAGGCCAGCTCGATCACGCCGAGAACCTTGCCCTCGAAGAGCACCGGCAGCACGATCACATGCGCCGGAGGGGCCTCGCCCAGACCGGAGGAGATCTTCAGATAGCCCGGCGGCACGTTGTCCACCTGGATCGTCCGCTTCTCCTCGGCCGCCGTCCCGATGAGCGTCTCACCAGGCCGGAAGGAGGTCGGCATCGAACCCGCGGAGTAGCCGTAACTCCCCCGCATCCGCAGCTCGTACGCGCCGGCCTCACCGTTGTCCGGACCCACCTCGTCCGAGTCGCCCGCGGCCATCGCCAGGAAGAACGCACCGTGCTGCGCCGAGACCACCGGCGTCAGCTCGCTCATGATCAACGAGGCCACGTCGTCCAGGTCGCGGCGGCCCTGCATCAGACCGGAGATCCGGGCCAGGTTGCCCTTCAGCCAGTCCTGCTCCTTGTTGGCGAGCGTGGTGTCGCGCAGGTTCGCGATCATCGTGTTGATGTTGTCCTGGAGGACCTGGATCTCACCGGCCGCGTCCACATCGATCTTGAGGTTCAGATCGCCGCGGGTCACCGCGGTGGCGACGGCCGCGATGGCCCGCACCTGACGGGTCAGGTTCCCGGCCATCTCGTTCACCGACTCGGTGAGGTCGCGCCAGGTGCCGTCCACGTCCCGCACCCGCGCCTGACCGCCCAGCTGCCCCTCGGTGCCCACCTCGCGGGCCACCCGGGTCACCTGCTCGGCGAACGAGGACAGCTGGTCGACCATCGTGTTGATGGTGTTCTTCAGCTCCTGGATCTCACCGCGCGCGTCGATGTCGATCTTCTTGGTCAGGTCGCCCTTGGCGATGGCGGTGGTGACCGTGGCGATCTGCCGCACCTGACCGGTCAGGTTGGAGGCCATCGAGTTCACGGACTCGGTGAGGTCCTTCCACGTACCGGCGACTCCCGGCACCCGGGCCTGGCCTCCCAGCTCGCCCTCGGTGCCCACCTCACGGGCCACCCGCGTGACCTCGTCGGCGAACGAGGAGAGCGTCGTCACCATCGTGTTGACCGTGTCGGCCAGCTCCGCGACCTCGCCGCGCGCCTCCACGGTGACCTTCTTCGTCAGATCGCCGTTGGCGACCGCGGAGGAGACCCGGGAGATGTTCCGCACCTGGCTGGTCAGGTTGTTGGCCATCAGGTTGACGTTCTCGCTGAGGTCCTTCCAGATGCCGGTCGCCCCGCGCACCCGCGCCTGACCGCCCAGGATCCCCTCGGTGCCCACCTCACGGGCCACCCGGGACACCTCGTCGGCGAAGTTCAGCAGCTGGTCGACCATCGTGTTGACGGTCGTGACCAGTTCGAGGATCTCGCCCTTGGCGTCGACGGTGATCTTCTTGGAGAGATCGCCCTTGGCGACCGCGGTGGTGACCTCGGCGATGTTGCGGACCTGGAGGGTCAGGTTGTTCGCCATGCCGTTGACGGACTGGGTGAGGTCCTTCCACGTACCGGACACGCCCTGCACCTCGGCCTGTCCGCCGAGGATGCCCTCCGTACCCACCTCACGGGCGACCCGCGTCACCTGCTCCGCGAAGTTGGACAGCTGGTCCACCATCGTGTTGAGGGTGTTCTTCAGCTCCAGGATCTCGCCCCGGGCGTCCACATCGATCTTCTGCGACAGGTCACCGCGCGCCACCGCCGTGGCGACCTGCGCGATGTTACGGACCTGAGCGGTGAGGTTTCCGGCCATGCCGTTCACCGAATCGGTGAGATCGCGCCACACTCCGGCGACGCCGGGCACCTGCGCCTGACCGCCGAGCCGGCCGTCCGTACCCACCTCGCGGGCGACCCGGGTGACCTGGTCGGCGAAGGCGGAGAGCTGGTCGACCATCGTGTTGATGGTGTTCTTGAGCTCCAGGATCTCGCCCCGGGCGTCCACATCGATCTTCTGCGACAGGTCGCCCCGCGCCACCGCCGTCGTCACCTGGGCGATCTGCCTCACCTGTGAGGTGAGGTTGCCCGCCATGAAGTTGACGGAGTCCGTCAGTTCCTTCCACGTACCCGAGACGCCGTCCACCCGCGCCTGGCCGCCGAGGCGGCCCTCGGTGCCCACGTCGCGGGCCATCCGCGTCACCTGGTCGGCGAAGCTGGACAGCTGCGCCACCATCGTGTTGACGGTGTTCTTCAGCTCCAGCATCTCCCCGGCCACGTCCACGGTGACCTTCTGCGACAGATCACCGTTGGCGACCGCCGTGGTGACCTGCGCGATGTCCCGGACCTGACCGGTCAGGTTGCGGAACGCGGTGTTCACCGAGTCGGTGAGGTCCTTCCACGTGCCGGCGGCCCCCGGCACCTCGGCCTGGCCGCCGAGCCGTCCCTCGACGCCGACCTCCCGGGCCACCCGGGTCACCTCGGAACCGAACGACTGGAGCTGGTCCACCATCGTGTTGACGGTGTTCTTCAGCTCCAGCATCTCCCCGGCCACGTCGACCGTGACCTTCTGCGACATGTCACCGCTGGCCACCGCCGTGGTGACCTGCGCGATGTCGCGCACCTGCGTCGTCAGGTTCCGGAAGACCGTGTTCACCGAGTCGGTGAGGTCCTTCCAGGTCCCCGCGGCGCCCGGCACCTGCGCCTGACCGCCGAGGAGCCCCTCGCCACCGACCTCGCTCGCCACCCGCGTCACTTCGTCCGCGAAGGTGCGCAGCGTCTCGGTCATCTGGTTGATCGTCTCGGCGAGCTGCGCGACCTCGCCGCGCGCGCTCACGGTGACCTTCTGCGTCAGGTCACCGCTGGCGACCGCCGTCGTCACCTCGGCGATACCGCGCACCTGGGAGGTGAGGTTGCCCGCCATCGTGTTGACGGAGTCGGTGAGGTCCTTCCACACACCGGCCACACCCGGCACGGTCGCCTGACCGCCCAGCTCGCCCTCCGTGCCCACCTCACGGGCGACGCGCGTCACCTCGGAGGAGAACGAGGACAGCTGGTCGACCATCGTGTTGACGGTGTTCTTCAGCTGAAGCATCTCGCCGGCCACATGGACGGTGACCTTCCGCGACAGATCGCCCTTGGCGACCGCCGTCGTCACCAGCGCGATGTCCCGCACCTGGGCGGTCAGCCGGTACGCCATGGTGTTCACGGAGTCCGTGAGGTCCTTCCAGGACCCGGACATCCCGCGCACCTGCGCCTGACCGCCGAGCTTGCCCTCGGTGCCCACCTCGACGGCGACCCGGGTCACCTGCTCGGTGAAGACCGACAGCTGGTCGACCAGGTTGTTGACCGTACGGGCGACCTTCAGGAACTCGCCGCGCAGCGGCCGGACCGTCTCGTCCGTCGTGTGCGACCGCAGCTCCATCCGCTGCTCCAGATCACCGTCGGCGACCGCCGACAGCACCCGGCCCACCTCGGACACCGGTCGCGCGAGATCGTCGACGAGCTCGTTGGAGGCGTCGATCGCGGCGGCCCAGGAACCCTCGCAGGCGCCCGTCTCCAGCCGCTCCGTGAGTTTGCCCTCGCGCCCGACCACCCGCCGTACGCGCGCCAGCTCACCGGTGAGATGGAGATTCCGGTCGGCGACCTCGTTGAAGACCGCCGCGATCTCCGTCATCACACCGTCGCCGGAGACGGTGAGCCGCCGGCGGAAGTTGCCGTCGCGCATCGCCACGAGGCCCGCGAGCACTCTGTTCAGAGCTGCCGCGTCCACTTCGACGGTGCCATTGCGCTGCTTTTTCACGGACTGTCCGCCTTTTGTACGCGCCTTCGAACCCTGCGCCGCCACGCCAGACTCCACCGTGTCCCTCCCGCAGGGGTTGACCGTTTCACTCGGGCCTATCCGGAAGCTTGCCCAGTTCCACTTTGGCTCACCGCCACTGCACACCGTCAACGGGCGACCGGGCGGACGTCAAATCATGGCAACGTACCAGGCCGGAACCGGTCGGCGGGCAACCTGCACCGGTTGCCCCCCATCCCTTGCACCGGGAGTCCATACTTGTGCGCCCGCGCACCACCGCCGGACCGCTCTGTCCCGAACTCGGCCCTCGTGTACCCGGCACCCTTGAGATACGTCTAGCCTGGCAAGCGAATCGAAGCGGCGATAAACGGGCACAGGACTCGGGGAAGCGACGAGACACCAATATGGGGAGTGCTGTGATCACCGCGCGCGCGGCCGCCACCTTCGAACCGGTCGGACGCTCCGTCGCGACCGCCCGCGCCTTCGTCCGGGACACGCTCCAGGGGTGGGGCTACAACGATGTCGTCGACGACGCCGTCGTGCTCACCAGTGAGCTCGTGACCAACGCCGTCGTGCACGCGGGGACCGCGGCCGACGTGCTGTGCCTGCGCACCGAGGACGGCGTCCGGGTCGAGGTCTCCGACCACTATCCGGAACGCGAGGTCCCGCTCCAGAGCAACGGCCTCGACTTCGGCAGCCCCGACCGCGAGAACGGCCGCGGTCTGCTGCTGTGCGCCGCCCTGGCCTCCCGCTGGGGCGTCGAGTACTCCCCCACCCGCAAGCACGTCTGGTTCCAGCTGGACCTGCCCGACCGGCCGGTGGGCATCCGCTCCGCCGGCCCGGTCCTGCCCACCTCGCTCCTCCCCGTCACCGACCAGCGGGTCCGGGTCGCCGTCGTCCAGATCGACAGCACCGGCGCGATCAGCGCGTGGAACGACGACGCCGCGTATGTCTTCGGGCACACCGCGGAGCAGGTCACCGGCAAGCAGTTCACCGACTTCGTGGCCTGGCCGCACACCCCGGGGACCAACACCGGCATCGCCGACGCCCTGCAGCTCTCCCGCTGGGAGGGCAGTTACGGGATCCGCGGCGCGGACGGCCGGACCATCGCCGTCTACGCCTCGCACCTGCGGGTCCGCGACAACGACGGCGAACCCTCCACGGTCTGCCTCCTCGTCCGCGACGACGAGCGTGCCGTGCTCCAGACCCCGGTCCGTGCCCCGGTCTCCGACACCTCGCCCGACAGCCGCGCCACGGACCCGTTCGAGGTCTTCATCGGCTCCCCCGCCCCGGACGACCTGGACGGTCTGCTCCAGCGGACGGTCGAGCGGGCCCGCGACATGCTCGACGCCGACGCCGCGTTCCTGCTGCTCGCCACGGACGACGAGACGGAGCTGGAGGTCCGCGCCACGACGGGCCTGCCCTCGGCCCGCCAGCGCTTCGCCCGGGTCCCGGTCGAGGCCGGTACGGGACGCTACGGCTCCGCCCGTATGCCCGCCGTCCACGAGGACCTGACCGCCGTCCCCGGCGCCGTCCCGCTCCTCACCGACACCGGGATGCGCTCGGTCGTCACCGTCCCGCTGAAGGTCGAGGGACGCCTCACCGGCTCCCTCGGCGTCGCGGCGGAGGGCGCGGGCCGCTACTCCAACGAGGAGGCCCTGCGCCTCCAGTTCGCCGCCGACCGCATCGCGCTCGCCGTGGAGTCCGCCCGCCTCGGCGAGCTGGAACGGCTGCGCCGAGGCTCCCTGTCCTTCCTCGTCGAGGCCTCCGACCTGCTGGCCGGCACCCTCGACCGGGACCAGACCCTGGCGCTGATGGCCCAGATGACGGTCCCGACGCTGGCCACCTGGTGCGCCGTCTACACGATCGCGGACCAGTCCTCCGAGCCGTACCTCTCGTACGTGCTGCACGAGGACGAGGACCTCATCGACGGCCTCAAGGCCCTGCTCTCCAAGATCGCCCCGCCGGATCCGGTCCCGACCCCGGGCGCCCGCGTCTGGGCCGCCCCTTCGGAGGCGGGCCACCGCGCGGCCCTGTCCACGTCGACCCGCAGCCTGCAGCACGACGCTCCGCTGAGCATGAGCACGGCCACCCGCACGACGCTCGCCACGGCTCAGGCCGTCGGCGGTGAGACGGTGGTCCTCCCGCTGGTCGCCCGCAACCGTGTGATCGGCATGCTGACGCTCGGGAAGCCCTCGGACGACCACTTCCGCCAGGAGATCCTGGAACTGGCCGAGGACCTCTCCCGCAGGGCCGCCCTGGCCCTGGACAACGCCCGCCTGTACTCGGAGCGCATGGCCATCAGCCAGTCCCTCCAGCGCAGCCTGCTGCCCCCGGGCCTCCCCGACGTGCCGAACGTCGAGATCGAGGTCATCTACCGCGCCGCGGGCGAGGGCAACGAGGTCGGCGGCGACTTCTACGACGTCTTCCCGATCAGCGACGGCGCGTACGGCTTCGCCATCGGCGACGTGTGCGGTACGGGCCCGGAGGCGGCCGCCGTCACGGGCCTGGCCCGCCACGCACTGCGTCTGCTCGCCCGCGAGGGCTTCGGCGGCCCCGCGGTCCTGGAGCGCCTCAACGCGGCGATCCTCGACGAGGGCGCCCGCAGCCGCTTCCTGACCCTTCTGTACGGCGAGCTGTGGCCCCAGGAGGACGGCAGCGCCCTCCTGAAGGTCGTCTGCGCCGGCCACCCGCTGCCGCTGCGCCTGCGCCAGGACGGCTCCGTGGAGTCCGCCGCGGAACCGCAGCCCCTGCTCGGCGTCATCGAGGACCTCGACCTGTACGAGCAGGAAGTGGTCCTCAACCCAGGTGACGTCCTGCTGTGCGTCACGGACGGCGTCACCGAACGCCGCGAGGGAAGCCGCATGCTGGGCGACGACGGCCTCGCGGACGTCCTGTCGACGTGTACGGGCCTGACGGCCGGAGCGGTCGCCTCACGCATCCTGCGGGCCGTGGAACGCTTCGCCGCCGAGCCGGCCTCGGACGACATGGCCATCCTCGCCATGCGCGTCCCGGAACCGCCCCTCGTCTGAGCCCCGCTCCCCACTCCACCAACGCGAAAGGCCCCCGCCATCCGGCGGGGGCCTTTCGTTATGTTCTGAGCCCCAATGCGGAATCGAACCGCAGACCTTCTCCTTACCATGGAGACGCTCTACCGACTGAGCTATTGGGGCCTCGTTGCGCTGTGGCAACGAGGTAAACCATACACGGGATCCGGAGATGCTCATAATCGCGCCCGGCCCAGGCGCAAGGCGCTTGGAGTACCGACCCCACGCAGCACAAGCCGACCGATCGCACCCGGAACGCAGAAAAGCCCCGCACCAAAAGGTGCGGGGCTTTCCCGGACAAATTGTTCGGCGGCGTCCTACTCTCCCACAGGGTCCCCCCTGCAGTACCATCGGCGCTGAAAGGCTTAGCTTCCGGGTTCGGAATGTAACCGGGCGTTTCCCTAACGCAATGACCACCGAAACACTATGAAATTAACCAACACCGGACATAAACACGGCCGTTCGTTATTTCAGAACTAACACAGTGGACGCGAGCAACTGAGGACAAGCCCTCGGCCTATTAGTACCAGTCAGCTCCACCCGTTACCAGGCTTCCACATCTGGCCTATCAACCCAGTCGTCTACTGGGAGCCTTAACCCCTCAAGAGGGTGGGAATACTCATCTCGAAGCAGGCTTCCCGCTTAGATGCTTTCAGCGGTTATCCTTTCCGAACGTAGCCAACCAGCCATGCCCTTGGCAGGACAACTGGCACACCAGAGGTTCGTCCGTCCCGGTCCTCTCGTACTAGGGACAGCCCTTCTCAATATTCCTACGCGCACAGCGGATAGGGACCGAACTGTCTCACGACGTTCTAAACCCAGCTCGCGTACCGCTTTAATGGGCGAACAGCCCAACCCTTGGGACCGACTCCAGCCCCAGGATGCGACGAGCCGACATCGAGGTGCCAAACCATCCCGTCGATATGGACTCTTGGGGAAGATCAGCCTGTTATCCCCGGGGTACCTTTTATCCGTTGAGCGACAGCGCTTCCACAAGCCACTGCCGGATCACTAGTCCCGACTTTCGTCCCTGCTCGACCCGTCGGTCTCACAGTCAAGCTCCCTTGTGCACTTACACTCAACACCTGATTACCAACCAGGCTGAGGGAACCTTTGGGCGCCTCCGTTACTCTTTAGGAGGCAACCGCCCCAGTTAAACTACCCATCAGACACTGTCCCTGATCCGGATCACGGACCCAGGTTAGACATCCAGCACGACCAGAGTGGTATTTCAACGACGACTCCACAACCACTGGCGTGGCCGCTTCAAAGTCTCCCACCTATCCTACACAAGCCGAACCGAACACCAATATCAAACTATAGTAAAGGTCCCGGGGTCTTTCCGTCCTGCTGCGCGAAACGAGCATCTTTACTCGTAGTGCAATTTCACCGGGCCTATGGTTGAGACAGTCGAGAAGTCGTTACGCCATTCGTGCAGGTCGGAACTTACCCGACAAGGAATTTCGCTACCTTAGGATGGTTATAGTTACCACCGCCGTTTACTGGCGCTTAAGTTCTCAGCTTCGCCAACCCGAAAGTCAGCTAACCGGTCCCCTTAACGTTCCAGCACCGGGCAGGCGTCAGTCCGTATACATCGCCTTACGGCTTCGCACGGACCTGTGTTTTTAGTAAACAGTCGCTTCTCGCTGGTCTCTGCGGCCACCCCCAGCTCAAGCAGCAAGTGCTATCACCAGTGATGGCCCCCCTTCTCCCGAAGTTACGGGGGCATTTTGCCGAGTTCCTTAACCATAGTTCACCCGAACGCCTCGGTATTCTCTACCTGACCACCTGAGTCGGTTTAGGGTACGGGCCGCCATGAAACTCGCTAGAGGCTTTTCTCGACAGCATAGGATCATCCACTTCACCACAATCGGCTCGGCATCAGGTCTCAGACTATGTGCACGACGGATTTACCTACCGTGCGTCCTACACCCTTACCCCGGGACAACCACCGCCCGGGCTGGACTACCTTCCTGCGTCACCCCATCGCTTACCTACTACAAGTCTGGTTCATCGGCTCCACCACTACCCTCAACTCCGAAGAGATCGGGCCGGCTTCACGGACTTAGCATCGCCTGATTCAGTACTGGGCGTTTCAAAGCGGGTACCGGAATATCAACCGGTTGTCCATCGACTACGCCTGTCGGCCTCGCCTTAGGTCCCGACTTACCCTGGGCAGATCAGCTTGACCCAGGAACCCTTAGTCAATCGGCGCACACGTTTCTCACGTGTGTATCGCTACTCATGCCTGCATTCTCACTCGTGAACCGTCCACAACTCGCTTCCGCGGCTGCTTCACCCGGCACACGACGCTCCCCTACCCATCCGTACTCCCGTTGGGGATATGTGTACGAATGACACGACTTCGGCGGTACGCTTGAGCCCCGCTACATTGTCGGCGCGGAATCACTTGACCAGTGAGCTATTACGCACTCTTTCAAGGGTGGCTGCTTCTAAGCCAACCTCCTGGTTGTCTCTGCGACTCCACATCCTTTCCCACTTAGCGTACGCTTAGGGGCCTTAGTCGATGCTCTGGGCTGTTTCCCTCTCGACCATGGAGCTTATCCCCCACAGTCTCACTGCCGCGCTCTCACTTACCGGCATTCGGAGTTTGGCTAAGGTCAGTAACCCGGTAGGGCCCATCGCCTATCCAGTGCTCTACCTCCGGCAAGAA
>NZ_CM147704.1:4800000-6342500 GCF_055792845.1 Streptomyces sp. DSM 106670 | reverse complement strand
CGATCTCGCCCAGGCCGCCGAGCGGGGTGACCCGCAGGGCGCCCTTCGGGAGCTTCGGCGGGGTACCGAGTTCAGGATGCGGATGACTCAAAAGACTCTCCTTACCACGCACGCCACGTACCGCTGAGGCACGTGGCGCGCATGTCATTCGTGCACTTGCTGTTGTCTTGGGGTGATGCTCGATGCGAGTCGCCTCGCGTGTTCAGTTGTGAAGTCTGTGATCAGAGCTGTACCCCGCCGGCGGCGAGATCGATCTTGAGCTGGGCCGTCTCCTGGGCGCTCAGCTCCACCAGGGGCAGGCGCAGCGGTCCGGCCGGGAGGCCCTGGAGGGTCAGGGCGGCCTTCGTGGTGATGACGCCCTGGGTGCGGAACATGCCCGTGAAGACCGGGAGCAGCTTCTGGTGGATCTCGGTGGCCTTCTGGACGTCACCGCTCAGGTGCGCCTCGATCAGGGCCCGCAGCTCCGGGGTGACCATGTGGCCGACCACGGAGACGAAGCCGACCGCGCCGACCGAGAGGAGCGGCAGGTTGAGCATGTCGTCGCCGGAGTACCAGGCCAGTCCCGATTCGGCGATGGCCCAGCTGGCGCGGCCCAGGTCGCCCTTGGCGTCCTTGTTCGCGACGATCCGCGGGTGGTCGGCCAGCCGGACGAGGGTCTCGGTGTCGATCGGGACGCCGCTGCGGCCGGGGATGTCGTACAGCATCACGGGCAGGCCGGTGGAGTCGGCGATGGCCGTGAAGTGCCGGAGCAGGCCCTCCTGCGGCGGCTTGTTGTAGTACGGCGTGACGGCGAGCAGTCCGTGGGCGCCGGTGCGCTCGGCCGTCCGGGCGAGCTCGACGCTGTGGCGGGTGTCGTTGGTGCCGATGCCGGCGACGACATGCGCCCGGTCGCCGACCGCTTCGAGCACCGCCCGTACGAGCTGGTCCTTCTCCGTGTCACTGGTGGTCGGGGACTCACCGGTGGTGCCGTTGACGATCAGGCCGTCATTGCCTGCGTCCACCAGGTGGGCGGCGAGCCGCTGGGCGCCGTCGAGGTCGAGAGCGCCGTCCGCCGTGAAGGGCGTGACCATAGCGGTGAGGACCCGCCCGAAGGGGGTCTGCGGAGTGGAGATCGGAGCCATGGGTAACACGCTACTCGCTGCTCAGCGCGCGGGGTCCCCTCGGGGGGACGGGGAAGAGGAGCCCGGCACTGCCTGCTCGGGGGTTCAAGCAGTGCCGGGTCCGTTTGATCAGCCTAGATGAACTTCTCGAAACGCCGCAATACGGACACCGCCTACGGGGCTACGCGTCCATTTTTGTTGAAGGCCGCATGAGTCAGTGGCATAAGCCGCTCCCAGTGGGCTTCCATCTGCTCGCCGACCATCTCGATCTCGCGCTGCGGGAAGGACGGGACCTTCGCCAGCTCGTGCTGGGTGCGCAGGCCGAGGAAGTGCATCAGGGAGCGTGCGTTGCAGGTGGCGTACATCGAGGAGAACAGGCCGACCGGCAGGACCGCGCGGGCGACCTCACGGGCCACGCCCTCGGCCAGCATCTCCTGGTACGCCGCGTAGGAGGCCCGGTAGGACTCCTCCATGGCGCGGGTGGTGACGTCGTACTGCTCCTCGGTGCCCTCGACGAAGACGTACTTGCCGGGGCGGCCCTGCTGGACCAGCTTCCTGGAGGTTCCGGGGACGTAGAAGACCGGCTCCAGCTCCCTGTAGCGGCCCGATTCCTCGTTGTACGACCAGCCGACGCGGTGCCGCATGAACTCGCGGAACACGAAGATCGGGGCGCTGATGAAGAAGGTCATCGAGTTGTGCTCGAACGGGCTGCCGTGCCGGTCCCGCATGAGGTAGTTGATGAGCCCCTTGGAGCGCTCGGGGTCCTTGGTGACCTCTTCGAGCGACTGCTCGCCGGCGGTGGAGACCCGGGCGGCGAACAGCACGTCCGCGTCGCGCGCGTCGCTCTTCACCAGCTCGACGGTGACATCGCTGCGGAAGTGGGGCTTTGCGGGTTCGGGGGTGTCGGTCACCGACAAGGGTCCTTCCAGGGGCATCGCTCGGGCGGCGACCACTTTACGGGCCGAAGGTCCGTGCATGTACGTCGCGGTCTCGGGCAGCCGTTCGTGGAGTTCCCCCAACAAGTACGGCGATTCGGGCACCGATTCGGGCTGTCGTACGTCTGACTCAATAGCAGCACCCGTCATGCAGATCAAGGAGAGTTTCCTCATGTTCCGCCGGCGTGAAGCCGTCCCGTTCTCGTTCGTCGCCGAGTCCGACCGATTCCGCAGTAATGTCACTCCCCCTCCCTCCGCCCGCGTCACCGTTCCCGAGCTGCTGGGGCGGTCCCTCGTCGGGCTGACCGTGGTCGCCGGTCTCGTCGGCTCACTGCTGCTGGGGCTTCCGGCGCTCGACTCCGGGCAGTCCGCGCAGCACGGCAAGCAGTCCACCGCGTCCCAGGGCCGCTGACTCGTACGGACCCCCTGGGGTGGTCGGGCCGGTGGCACCCTCGGTAGCCTCACCGGGCACAGCAATCGAGCGTGCTTGTGAGTGAGGATGAGTCGTGCCCCTGCCCTTTCTGACGGCCGACCGCGCATTCGATGCGAGCGCGGAGGACGTTGCGCTGCCGTTCGACGACCACGACAGCTGGCGGCGGCCCTACCGCCCCGGCCCGTGGCGGGTCGCGGCGGCGGCCACCCTGTTGTTGCTGGCCTCGTTCGTTCTGCTCGCGGCCATGATCATCGGTGTGGCCGGAGCGCCTTCGGGCGCCACCGTGTGTCTGGTTCTGGCCGGTGCGGTGATCGCCGCTGCCCTGCGGTTGCTGCGGGTCGGCGCGTGGGTCAGCCGCCACGGTGTGCGGCGTGTCGGTTTCTTCGTGACCACCACGGTGGCCTGGAGCGGCACGTCGGCGGTTCGTACGGTCCAGCAGCCCGTGAAGTGGATGGGCTTTCCCCGTACGGTCCAGGGCCAGGCGCTCGTCGTGGTCCGGCGGAGCGGTGAGACGCTGCCGCCGCTGGCCACCGACCACAACGCGGATTTCCTCGGGCGTGAGGAAGCGTTTGAGCGGGCGACGGATGCGGTGGAGGCCTGGGCGGATGAGTATCGGCAGGGGTGACTCCCTGACTGCCGTCGCCTGTACATGAGTGAGCCCGGGGCCGTTGTCGGTCCCGGGCTCACTTGTGTACGGGGCGAAAGATGTCCTCAATCGCCGGACGGGCTTGATTGGTGTCCTCAAGCGCCGGACGGGCTGGAGGGTGCGGCCGGGCTGGAAGGTGCGGGGGTATCCAGCGCACCGGAGGGGGCTGGGGTGTCCGGTGCGTTGGAGGCGGTGGGATGGGCTGAAGGAGAGCCTGGGCGGGAGCGGTGCAGGGCGATGGCCCTCTGCATGGCCTTGCGGGCTCTGGGGGTGTCTCTCGCGTCCTGGTAGGCAACCGCCAGTCTGAACCAGGTGCGCCAGTCGTCCGGGGCGTCCTCGGTCTCCTCGCGGCGCTTGGTGAAGACCGCGTCCGCCGCGTCCCGGTCAATGCGTCCGGACGGTGTGCGGGCCAGGTCGTCGACCGGGAGGCCGCCCTCCGCGTCCAGCTCGGCCGCCAGGGCGTTGGCGCGGCGGACGAACTGGGTGTTCTTCCAGAGGAACCAGACGCCGATCACCGGCAGGATCAGCACGGCGATGCCGAACGTGACCGTGACGAGCGTGCCGTGCCGGATGAGCATCAGGCCGCGGCTGCCGACCAGGACGAAGTAGAAGACCAGGACGGCGGCCGTGACGAGGTAGGTGATCTTTGCGCGCATGGTGGGCTCAGTCAGTTCAGGTCGAGGAAGTGTTCCAGGCCGAACGTGAGGCCGGGAGTGGTCGCCACGCGGCGGACGCCGAGCAGGATGCCCGGCATGAAGCTGCTGTGGTGCAGGGAGTCGTGGCGGATGGTGAGGGTCTCTCCCTCGCCGCCGAGGAGCACTTCCTGGTGGGCCAGCAAACCGCGGAGCCGGATCGCGTGGACCGGGACGCCGTCGATGTCCGCGCCGCGCGCGCCGTCCAGGGCGGTGGCGGTGGCGTCCGGCTGGGGCGCGGTGCCCGCCTCGGCGCGGGCCGCCGCGATGAGCTGGGCGGTGCGGGTGGCGGTGCCGGAGGGGGCGTCGACCTTGTTGGGGTGGTGGAGCTCGACGACCTCGACCGATTCGAAGTAGCGGGCCGCCTGCGCCGCGAACTTCATGGTCAGGACGGCGCCGATGGAGAAGTTCGGGGCGATCAGGACGCCCGTCCCCGGGGAGTTGTCCAGCCAGGTGGTCAGCTGCGCGAGCCGTTCGTCGGTCCAGCCCGTGGTGCCGACGACGGCGTGGATGCCGTGCCGGACGCAGAAGTCGAGGTTCCCCATCACCGAAGCGGGGGTGGTGAGCTCGACGACGGCCTGGGCGCCCGCGTCGGCGAGGGTCTCCAGCTTGTCGCCCCGGCCCAGGGCCGCCACCAGCTCCAGGTCGTCGGCGGCCTCGATCGCCCGTACGGCCTCGGAGCCGATACGGCCCTTCGCACCGAGAACGGCTACGCGCAGCTTACTCATGGTGATTCCTTAAGGGATTAGGAGACCGCTTCGTCGAGGCGGTCCGCCTGCTTGTCCTTGAGCGGGCCGATGACCGAGAGCGAGGGGCGGTGGGTGAGGAGCTCGCCCGCCACCTCCCGTACGTCGTCGGGGGTGACCTGCGCGATGCGGGCCAGCATGTCGTCGACCGACATCTGCTCGCCCCAGCACAGCTCGCTCTTGCCGATACGGTTCATCAGCGCGCCGGTGTCCTCCAGGCCGAGGACGGTGGAGCCGGAGAGCTGCCCGATGGCGCGGGCGACCTCGTCGTCGTCCAGGCCGTGTGCGGCGACCCGGTCCAGTTCGTCGCGGCAGATCTTCAGGACGTCGTGGACCTGGCTGGGCCGGCAGCCCGCGTAGACGCCGAAGAGGCCGCAGTCGGCGAAGCCCGAGGTGTAGGAGTACACGCTGTAGGCCAGGCCGCGCTTCTCCCGGACCTCCTGGAAGAGGCGGGAGCTCATGCCGCCGCCGAGGGCGGTGTTGAGGACGCCGAGCGCCCAGCGGCGGTCGTCGGTGCGGGCGAGGCCGGGCATGCCGAGGACCACGTGGGCCTGCTCGGTCTTGCGGTTCAGCAGCTCGACCTTGCCGGCGGTGCGCAGGGTGCGGGAGCCCTCGCGGGGCGCCATGGGCACCGCGTCCGTACGCGAGAGGGCCCCGGCCTTCTCGAAGGCGCGGCGGACCTGGCGTACGACCGTGGCGTGGTCGACGTTGCCCGCGGCGGCGACGACCAGGTGCGTGGGGTCGTAGTGCTTCTTGTAGAAGCGGGCGATCTGGCCCCGGTTCAGCGCGTTGATCGTGTCGACGGTGCCGAGGACCGGGCGGCCGAGGGGGGTGTCGCCGAGCATGGTGTGCGCGAACAGGTCGTGCACGCAGTCGCCCGGGTCGTCCTCGGTCATCGCGATCTCTTCGAGGATGACGCCGCGCTCGGCGTCGACGTCCTCGGGGGCGATCAGCGAGCCGGTCAGCATGTCGCAGACCACGTCGATGGCCAGCGGCAGGTCGGTGTCCAGGACCCGCGCGTAGTAGCAGGTGTACTCCTTCGCCGTGAAGGCGTTCATCTCGCCGCCGACCGCGTCGATCGCGGAGGAGATGTCGAGGGCGGTGCGCTTCGCGGTGCCCTTGAAGAGGAGGTGTTCGAGGTAGTGGGTCGCGCCGTTCAGGGTGGGCGTCTCGTCGCGGGAGCCGACGTTCGCCCAGATGCCGAAGGTGGCGGACCGGACGGAGGGCAGGGTCTCGGTGACGATCCGCAGACCGCCGGGGAGGACGGTCCGGCGGACCGTTCCGATGCCGTTGCTGCCCTTGAGAAGCGTTTGGGTACGGGCGACGGCCCGCCCCTCCGAGGAGGTGCGGGCCGTCGTCGCGGAACTACGGGACGTCACTTGTCGGTGTCGTCCTTCTTCTCGTCCTCTTCGCCCTCGATGACGGGGATGAGGGAGAGCTTGCCGCGGGAGTCGATCTCGGCGATCTCGACCTGGACCTTGGCGCCGACGCCGAGCACGTCCTCGACGTTCTCCACGCGCTTGCCACCGGCGAGCTTGCGGATCTGCGAGATGTGCAGCAGACCGTCCTTGCCCGGCATGAGCGAGACGAACGCACCGAAGGTGGTGGTCTTGACGACCGTACCCAGGTAGCGCTCGCCGACCTCCGGCATGGTCGGGTTGGCGATCGCGTTGATCGTGGCGCGGGCGGCCTCGGCCTGCGAGCCCTGCTGGGCACCGATGTAGATGGTGCCGTCGTCCTCGATCGTGATGTCGGCGCCGGTGTCCTCCTGGATCTGGTTGATCATCTTGCCCTTGGGGCCGATGACCTCACCGATCTTGTCCACCGGGATCTTGACGGTGATGATCCGCGGGGCGTTCGGGGACATCTCGTCCGGGACGTCGATGGCCTCGTTCATGACGTCCAGGATGTGCAGACGCGCGTCACGGGCCTGCTTCAGCGCGGCGGCCAGGACCGAGGCGGGGATGCCGTCGAGCTTGGTGTCGAGCTGGAGCGCGGTCACGAACTGCTTGGTGCCGGCGACCTTGAAGTCCATGTCGCCGAAGGCGTCCTCCGCACCGAGGATGTCGGTGAGGGCGACGTAGTGGGTCTTGCCGTCGATCTCCTGCGAGATCAGGCCCATGGCGATACCGGCGACGGCGGCCTTGAGGGGCACACCGGCGTTCAGCAGCGACATGGTGGAGGCGCAGACCGAGCCCATGGACGTCGAGCCGTTGGAGCCCAGCGCCTCGGAGACCTGGCGGATCGCGTAGGGGAACTCCTCGCGCGTCGGCAGGACCGGCACGATGGCGCGCTCGGCGAGCGCTCCGTGGCCGATCTCGCGGCGCTTGGGCGAGCCCACGCGGCCGGTCTCGCCGACGGAGTACGGCGGGAAGTTGTAGTTGTGCATGTAGCGCTTGCGGGTCACCGGGGAGAGGGTGTCCAGCTGCTGCTCCATCCGGAGCATGTTGAGGGTGGTGACGCCCAGGATCTGGGTCTCGCCACGCTCGAACAGCGCCGAGCCGTGCACGCGCGGGATGGCCTCGACCTCGGCGGCGAGCGTACGGATGTCCGTGACGCCACGGCCGTCGATGCGGACCTTGTCCTTGATGACGCGCTCGCGGACCAGCTTCTTGGTCAGCGCGCGGTACGCGGCGGAGATCTCCTTCTCGCGGCCCTCGAAGGCCGGGAGCAGCTTCTCGGCGGCGATCTCCTTGACGCGGTCCAGCTCGGCCTCGCGGTCCTGCTTGCCGGCGATGGTGAGCGCCTGCGTCAGCTCGGAGGTGACGGCCTTGGCGAGCGCCTCGAAGACGTCGTCCTGGTAGTCCAGGAAGACCGGGAACTCGCCGACCGGCTTGGCGGCCTTGGAGGCGAGGTCGGACTGGGCCTTGCAGAGCGCCTTGATGAAGGGCTTCGCGGCGTCCAGACCGGCGGCGACGATCTCCTCGGTGGGAGCCTCGGCGCCGTCCTTGACGAGCTGGATGGTCTTCTCGGTGGCCTCGGCCTCGACCATCATGATCGCGACGTCGCCGTCCTCCAGGACGCGACCGGCGACGACCATGTCGAAGACGGCGTCCTCGAGCTCGGTGTGCGTCGGGAACGCGACCCACTGGCCCTTGATCAGGGCGACGCGGGTGGCGCCGATCGGGCCGGAGAAGGGCAGGCCCGCCAGGATGGTGGAGCAGGAGGCGGCGTTGATCGCGACCACGTCGTACAGGTGGTCGGGGTTGAGCGCCATGATCGTCTCGACGATCTGGATCTCGTTGCGCAGGCCCTTCTTGAAGGAGGGGCGCAGCGGGCGGTCGATCAGGCGGCAGGTGAGGATCGCGTCCTCGGAGGGCCGGCCCTCACGGCGGAAGAAGGAGCCGGGGATCTTGCCGGCCGCGTACTGCCGCTCCTCGACGTCCACCGTGAGGGGGAAGAAGTCGAGGTTGTCCTTGGGCCGCTTGGAAGCGGTGGTGGCCGACAGCACCATGGTGTCGTCGTCCAGGTACGCGACGGCGGAGCCGGCGGCCTGCTTGGCCAGGCGGCCCGTCTCGAAGCGGATGGTGCGGGTGCCGAAGGTGCCGTTGTCGATGACGGCCTCGGCGTAGTGGGTCTCGTTCTCCACTAGTGATTTCTCCATACTCGTCGTCTTTCGTCCGCACGCCCGTATGGCGTGGGACGGTGCGGGAGAGGCGCACCGTGGATGCGGGCCGGTCTTCGATCGAAGCTCCCGGGCATGTTCCCGGGGGCCACTACCGAGGACCGGCGGCGGCGTCGTAGCGCCTCTCCCTCGTTCTTGCTCGTTCCTGCGGGTCGCGCGTGTTCGTCGCGCGGGTCTTGCGGGTCGTGCGGGTGTCGCTACGCCCAGGTTACTGAGCTTGACACCGGTCGTGCACGTACGGCAAAGGGAGCGGTCCCCTCAAACGCGGGAACCGCTCCCTTTCCACAGCGTCCTTACTTGGCGCCGCCGGCCGCGCCACGGCGGATGCCGAGGCGGTCGACGAGCGCACGGAAGCGCTGGATGTCCTTCTTGGCCAGGTACTGAAGGAGGCGGCGACGCTGGCCGACCAGGATCAGCAGACCACGACGGGAGTGGTGGTCGTGCTTGTGCGTCCGGAGGTGCTCGGTCAGGTCCGAGATCCGGCGGGAGAGCATGGCGACCTGGACCTCGGGGGATCCGGTGTCACCCTCCTTCTGGGCGAACTCGGACATGATCTGCTTCTTCGTAGCGGCGTCGAGCGGCACGCGTACTCCTCTTGATGTTCGAAGCGCCCACGAGTGCCCCTGGTCTTGATCTCAGGAGAGCTTCCGTGACTCGGAGGCGAAGGTCCGATGAGCGCAGCCCCCAGGATGATCCGAGGACGCGTACACAAACGGCCACGGGACAGACTACCAGCCGTTCGGGTCACGCCCCGCCGCCCGCCGCTGGTCAGGCGGCGGGGCGACGGTGATCAGCCGGTGAGGGCGCGGGCCCGGACGAAGACGTCGAGGACCGCCAGGCAGAGCGGGACCAGCGAGAGCAGCACCACGCTCTCGGTCAGGTCGAGGAGCCGGCCCCAGAACGGTGAGAGGCCCTTGCGCGGGATGACCAGGCCGATCGCGGTGAGCAGGGCGGCCCCGGCGGCGACGGCGGCGGAGAGCCAGATCGTACGGATGTCCAGGGCGCCGCGGTCGCCGTAGCGGACCAGCTCGTACAGAAGGTCGGTCGGCGGGTTCAGGGAGAGGCCGAGGACGAGGAGTCCGATGGCCCCGATGCCGGCCACCAGGACGCAGGCGACCTGGGAGGTGTAGCGGAAGAGGCGGGCGCGCAGCAGCATGGCGAGGCCCGCGGCCAGGGCGAGGATCTGGCCCCAGATGTTGTCGGAGAAGCCGAGGACGGCGGCCGAGCCGACGACCACGGCCGCGCAGCCGCCGACGAGGCCGAGGAGCATCTCGTGGCCGCGGCGGGCCTGGGCGGCGATGCGCTCGGCGTCCACGGGCTCCGGGTCGCCCTCGGGGGTGTTCGGGTCGGTGTCGTCGTAGCCGGCCGGAGCGGTGCGCGGCGAGGCGTAGCCGATGGGCAGGCGGGCGAAGCGGGCGGAGAGGCCGGGCAGGAAGGCGACGAGTCCGAGGGCGACGGGGGCGCAGACGGCGGCGGTCTCGGTGGCGGAGGCCTCGGTGAGGATCGCGACGAAGGTGGCCAGGGTGCCGACGGTGGCCAGGAAGGTGGTCGCGACGAAGGGCGCGTCGCCGCTGGGGGTCAGGGCGACCAGGACCACCGAGGCGATCAGCACGGCGACGCAGCCGAGCAGGAACTGCAGGCGGCCGGGCCCCTGGCCGGCGTCCGGACCGATGATTCCGGAGCCGGCGATGAGGACGAGCGGGAGGGCGCCGAGGCCGAGGGCGACGGCGGTGGAGCGGTCGCCGTAGACCCGGGCGCGTACGCCGGCGAAGGCGGTGAGGAGCAGTCCGGCGGATCCCGCGATGATCCCGGGCAGGCTGTGCATGTCGTGGCGCACCGGGTCGGCGAACCAGATCACGAAGGCCATCAGGACGAGCAGCAGGACGCCGCCGACCAGGCCCGCGCCGCGCAGGAGTTCGTCGCTCCACAGGTGGCGGTCGCGGGTGACGGCGGAGGCGACGGCGTCGGAGACGTCGTCGAAGACCGCGGGCGGCAGCGACTGGGCGAAGGGGCGCAGGCTGAGGATCTCGCCGTCGAGGACCTGCTGGGCGCCGAGGGTGCGGGCGCCGTCCAGAACCGTTCCGTCGCGGCGGACGAGGTGGTAGCCGGTGGGTGTTCCGGCGGCCTGGGTCTGGCCCGTGAGACGCAGGATCTCGGGGTAGACGTCGGCGACGGCGATGTCTTCGGGCAGGGCGACGTCGATCCGGCTGTCGGGTGCCACGACGGTGACGCGGCAGAAGCCCGTAGCTGCGGTCGTACTCACGTGTCTGGTCCCCCTGATTCGCGGTTGCGCACGGTGCGCGCGCCACCCTACCGGGAGGGTGCCGGGCGGCCTGCAAGTAGGATCGCCGTCGCGCGGACGGAAGTTGTGCGCGCACGCAGCCACGGGGGCGTCGGTGCGGATCAAGACCGGCCTTCCGCCCGTCCGTATCGAGGGATTGATGTTCCGGTGAGCCAGATCGTCGTGAAACGACCTCCGCGGTCCCTGCCGCCGGAAGTACCGGCGGACGAATTGACGTTGGAGACCCCTCCGGAGCTGCCGCGCGGGCAGCAGGAGGGCATGCTGATGCAGATCCTGCCGGTGCTCGGCATGGGCTCGTCGGTGGTCTTCTTCTTCTCTCCGCAGGCCCCTCCGTTCATGCGGATCATGGGTGTTCTGATGCTCGTCTCGACGGTCGGCATGGTGGTCGCCCAGCTTGTCCGGTATCGCCGGGGTACGCAGGGGCAAATGGCAGATGTCCGCCGTGACTACCTCAAGTACCTGGCGCAGACGCGGCGCACGGTGCGGCGGACGGCGCGCAAGCAGCGCGATGTGCAGCTGTATCTGCACCCGTCCCCCGAGCAGTTGTGGTCGGTGGTGGCGGAGGGCTCCCGACTGTGGGAGCGGCGCGTGGGCGACAAGGACTTCGCGCAGGTGCGGATCGGCCTCGGCGCACAGCAGTTGTCGACGCCGCTGGTCGCTCCGGACACCGCGCCGGTGGACGAGCTGGAGCCGATGTGCGCCGGTGCGATGCAGAGGTTCCTGGCGGTGCACGGGTCGCTGGACGGGCTGCCGATGGCGGTCTCGATGCGGGCCTTCTACCACGTGACGGTCTCCGGTCATCCGGAGGCGGCGCAGTCCACGGCGCGTTCGATGGTGGCGCAGCTGGTCACGCTGCACTCCCCCGAGGACCTGATGGTGGCCGTGGTGGCGGCCCCGGGTGCGGTGGAGCGCTGGGACTGGACGAAGTGGCTGCCGCACGCGCAGGTGCCGGGTCAGATCGACGGGGCCGGTACGAAGCGGCTGTTCGGCGACGACCTCGGGGAGCTGGAGCAGCTGCTGGCGGGCCGTCTGGAGGGCCGGCCGCGGTTCGGCCGGGACAGTCAGCCGGTGCTGGACCAGCCGCACATCGTGGTGGTCCTGGACGGCGGGATGGTGCCGCCGGACTCGCTGTTCGCGGCGGCCGAGGGGCTGCAGGGCGTGACCATCGTCGAGGTGGTCTCCGGCGATCTGGACGAGCAGCGCGGCGGTCTGTCGGTGGTGGCGCGGCCGGGGCTGCTGCGGCTGGAGTCGGGGGCGGGTCTGGCGTACGAGGGGGTGCCGGACACTCTGTCGCTGCCGGCCGCCGAGGCGCTGGCCAGGCAGCTGGCGCCGCTGCGGACGGGCGGGGGCGACGACGACGAACCGCTGCTGGCGAACCTGGACTTCACGGATCTGCTGAATCTGGGGGACGCGGGTTCGGTCGATGTGGCGCGTACCTGGCGGCCCCGGTCGGTGTCGGAGCGGCTGCGGGTGCCGATCGGTATCGGCGAGGGCGGCGCGCCGGTGATGCTGGACCTCAAGGAGGCCGCGCAGGAGGGCATGGGGCCGCACGGGCTGTGTGTCGGCGCGACGGGTTCCGGCAAGTCGGAGCTGCTGCGGACGCTGGTGCTGGGTCTGGCGGTGACGCACTCGTCGGAGACGCTGAACTTCGTGCTCGCGGACTTCAAGGGTGGTGCGACCTTCGCCGGTATGTCCCAGATGCCGCACGTGGCGGCGGTCATCACGAACCTGGCGGACGACCTGACGCTGGTGGACCGCATGGGCGACGCGATCCGCGGTGAGCTCCAGCGGCGGCAGGAGCTGCTGCGGTCGGCGGGCAACTACGCCAACATCCACGACTACGAGAAGGCGCGGGCGGCGGGCGCGGCGCTGGAGCCGCTGGCCTCGCTGGTGCTGGTGATCGACGAGTTCTCCGAACTCCTCACCGCCAAGCCGGACTTCATCGACATGTTCATCCAGATCGGCCGGATCGGCCGTTCGCTGGGTGTGCATCTGCTGCTGGCCTCGCAGCGTCTGGAGGAGGGCAAGCTGCGCGGTCTGGACACCTATCTGTCGTACCGGATCGGTCTGCGGACCTTCTCGGCGTCGGAGTCGCGTACGGCGCTGGGTGTGCCGGACGCGTACCACCTGCCGTCGGTGCCGGGTTCCGGCTATCTGAAGTTCGGTACGGACGAGATGACCCGCTTCAAGGCGGCGTACGTGTCGGGGACGTACCGCACGGGCGGTGCGGATCTGTCGGTGGGGCAGCTGTCGGTCGACCGGCGGCCCGCGGTGTTCTCGGCCGCGCCGGTCCCGGTGGTGTACCGGGCGCCGGATCCCGAGCTGCTGGCCGCGGAGGCGGCGCGGGCGCAGGCGGAGGACGACGCGCTGGCGGACACGGTGCTCGATGTGATCGTGCGGCGGCTGGAGGGCCAGGGGGTGCCGGCGCATCAGGTGTGGCTGCCGCCGCTGGACCGGGCGCCGACCCTGGACCAGCTGCTGCCGGGGCTGGCGCCGACGGCGGACCGCGGGTTCACCTCGACCGAGTACACGCGTCCGGGCGGGCTGGTCGTGCCGCTGGGTCTGATCGACAAGCCGTTCGAGCAGCGGCGTGAGGTGCTGTACCGGGACTTCTCCGGTTCGGCCGGTCATCTGCTGATCGTGGGTGGTCCGCAGTCCGGCAAGTCGACGCTGGCGCGTGCGCTGATCTCGTCGTTCGCGCTCACACACACCCCGGCGGAGGTGCAGTTCTACGGGCTGGACTTCGGTGGTGGCGGCATGGTCTCGCTGGAGGGGCTGCCGCATGTCGGCGGGATGGCCTCGCGGCTGGATCCCGAGCGGGTGCGCCGTACGGTCGCCGAGGTCGCGGGGATCCTGAACCGGCGCGAGGAGTTCTTCCGCGCCAACTCCATCGACTCCATGGCCACCTATCGGCGCAGGCGTGCCCGTGGTGAGCTGCCCGGTGAGGCGTGGGGCGATGTGTTCCTGGTCATCGACGGCTGGAGCGCGTTCCGGACCGAGTACGAGATGCTGGAGGAGGTCGTCACCGATCTCGCCTCGCGCGGCCTCGGGTACGGCATCCACCTGATCGCCACGGCGGCCCGGTACATGGAGATGCGCGCGGCGCTGAAGGACCAGATGCTGGGCCGGCTCGAACTGCGTCTCGGTGACACCATGGACTCCGAGTTCGACCGCAAGGTCGCGGCGAACGTCCCCGCGGGGGTGCCGGGCCGCGGGCAGGTGCCGGAGAAGCTGCACTTCATGGGTGCGCTGCCGCGTATCGACTCGGTCAGCGACGCCGCGGACCTGTCGGAGGGCACGGAGGCGTTCGTCTCCACGCTGAAGGCCAACTGGTCGGGCCCGCCGGCGCCCGCCGTACGGCTGCTGCCGCGCAGGCTGGAGGCGGACCGGTTGCCGAAGGGGTTCGAGTTCCCGGAGCGGGGCATCGCGATCGGCATCGACGAGACGGCGCTGGAGCCGGTGTTCGTCGACTTCGAGACGGATCCGTTCTTCCTGATCTTCGGCGACAGCGAGTCGGGCAAGACGAACCTGCTGCGGCTGATCGCCAAGCAGATCGCGGAGCGCTACTCCCCCGACGAGGCGAAGCTGGTCGTCGGCGACTACCGCCGGGCGCTGCTGGGCGCGCTGCCGGAGCAGCATCTGCTGGAGTACGCGCCGATGGCGAGCTCGATGCAGATGCACATGGAGGCGCTGGCCGGGGTGTTCTCCCGGCGGCAGCCGCCGACGGACGTGACACCGCAGCAGCTGCGCGACCGCAGCTGGTGGACCGGTCCGCAGATCTTCATCATCGTGGACGACTACGACCTGGTGGCGACGAACGCGGGCAACCCGCTGGCGGCGCTCGCGGAGTATCTGCCGTTCGCCCGGGACACCGGGGTGCGGTTCATCATCGCGCGCAGCTCGGCGGGTGCGTCGCGGGCGATGTACGAAGGGTTCATGCAGCGGATCAAGGAGCTGGGCGCGCAGGGTGTGGTGCTCTCGGGCGATCCGGCCGAAGGCGATCTGATCGGCACGGTGCGCGGTCACGCGATGCCGCCGGGGCGCGGGTACTTCGTCTCGCGGCGGCGCGGGGCGCCGATGGTGCAGATCGGGCGGCTTCCGGAACAGCACTGAGACAGAACCGAGACCCGGGGCCGTACACCGGAGCGATGTACTGGTGCCCGAGGGATGATCCATCGGTGCGTACGAACGGCCCGCACCGGCCATGATCAGCGGATACGGGGACTGTGATGGGTTTCGACGAGGAGTGGGCGCAGCTGCGGGCCGAGGCCACGCAGCGGCAGGCGACGAACATGCAGCTCAACGGGGTTCCCGACGAGCCGGGCCCCGGTTTCGGGAACAACGTCCTGGCCTCGACGCCGCAGGAGAAGGCGGCGGCGTCCAAGACGATCCAGGAAGAGCTGCTGGGCAGCACCGCCAAGGCCGCGAACCACGCGGACGAGTCGTCGAAGGCGGCGGCCAGGGAGTTCACCGACTGGGCCACGGGGCCGGCCATCAAGAAACTGGACGAGACCTGGGACAAGCAGGTGAAGACCCTGACGAACCGGCTCCAGACGGAGCGGGACGGGCTGAGCGGGACGGCGAAGAACTTCGCCGGGCTCGAACTGGACGTCAGGTACCAGTTCAACTCGCTCCCCCTGTCCCCCTACGGCGCGGGGACTTCGGTCGGCGACGGACAGAAGTAGGTACCCGGGCCGCGAGGCTCCGCTCCTTCGCCCTCTCCTCCCCGTACACGCGAGACGAAAGGTCCCACCCTTCCATGGAACGAACTCGGCTTCGGCTCGGCGGAGCGCTGAGTGTGCTGCTCGCGGCGGCTGTGCTGACCGGTTGCGGGCCGGATGGCGCCGACGGTGCGTCCGGTGCGGCGGCGGACGGGACCGTGAGCGTGTCCGCGCTGCGGGCGGCGGTCGACGAGGTCGGGCCGGACGGAGCGGACGAGTGTCCGCTCCCGTACGACGTCGCCGAGGCGGCGAAGAAGGCCGGACTGTCCGGGAAGACGGGTGCGGGGCCCGCGCCGGGCGACGACTCGGACGATCCCGCCGTCACCGGCGAGTCCAAGTGGGCCGTGGACGGGCCCGGCGGCTTCGAGAGCCATCCCGGAGCGCTGATCAGTTGTCGGTTCCATGTCGGCGGCGAGAGCGTCGAGGTCCACACGGTCGCCACGGAGTCGCGGACGGCCGAGAACGTGCTGATGCCGGTGATCGTGAACGCCGGCGGGCTCTCGCTCGATGACGGCACGTCGTACCTGGAGCGGACGGCGTCCGCGGCACCGGGTGAGGCGGTGGCCACCGAGAACGGTGGCTGCGTGACCGTACGGGTGAAGCCGGCCGACGACGGTGACGCCGCGCTGGTGGTGACGGCGGGCGAGGGCGACGGCGACGGGCCCGGCCGCGAGAAGCTCACCGCCCTGGCTTCGGCGCTGCACGCTCAGCTCGGCTGACCGGGCGCCGCCACCGGACGGCCCGGTTCCCGCCGCCCGTCCGCTTCGACGAACACCGCATCAAAGGGGGAGAGATGCTCACCTACAGCGAGGTCATGACGACCGACCTGGGCAAGCTGACGACGGCCGCTGACAAGTGGGACCACGTGGCCGCGGAGATCAAGAAGGTCGAGACCCGCTACAAGGACACCGTGCAGCGCATCACGATCGGCCCGGGCTGGTTGGGCCGGAGCGCGAGCGACGCGGGGCTCAACTTCGCCGCCACGCGCTACGAGTACGCCGCCGCGCAGACCCAGGCCAAGGCCATCGCCTCACTGCTTCGGGACGCGCACAACGACTTCGTACGGCTGAAGCGGAATCTGGAGAACCAGCGTGCCGCGGCGATCAAGGCGGGCATGAACGTCTCCGAGGGCGGTGTCGTCTCGTACGACTACCAGCGCCTCACGGAGGGCGAGCGGTCCGCCGCCCGGCACGACCCGGACTACATGGAGAGCATCCGCAAGGCCGTGGCGTCCTGGTCGAAGGCGCTCGACGACTGCGTCAAGGCGGTCGACGACGCGGACCAGGGCGTGAAGATCGCGCTGGAGGCCGTCACCAAGGACGGCCACGGCGACAAGAACGACAACACGCTCGGCATCGGCTTCAACGGGAACGCGAAAGGCGACGTCGAGGCGTACGAGGCGGCGAACACCGCGGACATCGCCACCCGCCTCAACAACGGCGACGACGTCTCCGCGGCCGAGATCGCGGAGTTCCAGCGCTCGGTGCGGGACAACAGCCACGACAAGCGCTTCTCCGAGACGCTGCTCAACAGCCTGGGCCCGGACGGGCTGATCAAGACCAACAACAAGCTCAACGACCGCGCGTACGACTCGGACACGAAGAACAAGAGCCAGTACCTGGAGATCCAGAAGGGGCTGGCCAACACCGTCGCGACCGCCACCCGGGTGCCGGGCAGCGTCAAGGACGCGCCGCCCGGATCGAAGGCGTTCAAGGACTGGGTGGCGTCGGACCAGGGCAAGTTCTACCGGGAGTTCACCGGTGAGCTGCACCGCGAGGGCACGACCAATGGGGCGAAGAACACCAACCCGCTGTACGGGTACCAGTCGTTCGTCAGCCTGATGCAGCACGCCGACACCAAGTTCGACGATCAGTTCCTCTACGAGATGGGGGACAAGATGATCGAGGTGGAGGGGGACAAGCCGGGAATCTTCACCAAGTGGGGCCCCGGCCACGACGGAATCACGACCGACGCCATCGACGGCCTGCTCGGGGTGATGAGCAGGAACCCCGACGCGGCCACCGCGTTCTTCGACCCGGACGGCAACGGCAGCGGGGACAACCACGTCGACAACAAGCATCTCGCCTACCTGGTCGGCGACGGCGACAACTCCCGCGACTGGCCCCGCCACACGGTGACGGGCATCGCCAACGTCACCTACGACGACCCGACCAGCAGGATGGGTCTGGGGCTGGCCCTGGAAGCCGCGGCGACCGGGCGCGAGCCGTTGGCGTCGGGGCAGGACCCCTGGCCCGAGGCCAAGCACACCGAGGAGCAGGCCCGGGTCATGAACGGGATCCTCGGCCAGCTCGCCCCCGGCGAGGACGGCGGCACCGAGGCCGGAGTGCCCGCGAACCTCCGACGCCCCGTCGCGAACGCTCTGGCGGAGTACGCGTCGGACACCCACGAGATCCTCGGCCTCGTGAACGAGGACTACAGCAATGCCGCGGCCGAGGGGTACTTCGGCGAGGGCGGGAACGGTCACCTGGCGACCAATTCCAAGGAACTCACCCAGGTGATGCGGGGGTTGTCCGAGGATCCGGACGCTTACGCCGCGCTGCACAAGGCGGAGGCGCGGCACATCAACAACGAGCTCGACCGGATCCCCGAGGGCGCGACCGGTTTCGCCCAGAGCGGCAACTGGGACCGGGCGGGGGCGGTGCTCGGCACGTACACCGCGATCCGCGAGGACGTCATCAACGACGAGCGGATGGCCGGGTACAGCGAGGCCGACTGGAAGTCCAAGGTGGCGTACCACATCATCGGCGGCATCGTGACCCCCATGGCCATCCCCACAGCGGGTGGTTCCCTCGTGGTCGGGGACGCCCTCCAGCGCGGTGTGGACACCTGGGCCTGGCAGTGGGGCAACGACATGAAGGCCGGGCACGACGCCAAGGCCAACGCCGCCGTCGCCGATCTGTACCTCCAGGATTCCAGCCAGATCACCAACACCGTCCAGGGCTGGGCCAATGGGCGCAACGACCTCGACCTCACGAACGCGACCGACAAGGACACCGTGACCACCCTCAAGACGACGATGCTGGGCGGCTCCGACCGAGGTGAGAAGCAGGCCCACAAGTACCTTTCCGATATGTCCAACTGATCCGCGAACACGTCCGGCTCCGCCTGCCCCGAGGAAACGTCCATGCCCGACTCCGCCCAGCGCCCAAGCAGTTCCCGCCGCACTCGGCGAGCCATCCTGAGCGCGGTGAGCGTCCTGGCCGCCGGGGCGCTCGCCACGGGAACCTGGCTGGTGGTCGCGGACTCCGACGACGGGCCGGCGGACTGCGGGCGTCTGGTGGAGCAGCAGCGGATGCGGACCGCTCTCGGCGCCGGGGCGCCGAAGGGCCCGGGGTGCAAGGAGCTCGGATCGGCGATCGTCGCTGTCACCGGCGGCGATGCCCCGGGGCCGCGCACGGCGGAGCAGGCCGGTGCGATGAAGAACGTGGTGCTCGCGGTGGAGAGCGCGGCAGGGCGGGACGGCGGAGCCGTTCCCGCGCCGCTGCGCCGTCCGCTCGGGCAGGCGCTGCAGGGGTACGCCGGTGACCTCTACGAGATCCTTCACGGCCTGAACCCCGCTTACGCCAACACTGCGGCAGTCCCCTCGTCCGGTCCCTGGGAGGACGATACGGGCGCGCATTTCGCCGTACCCGCCGACACCGCGCTCCGGGCCGTCCGCGCCGTCTCCGACGAACCGGCGGAGTATGCCGCGCTCCGCTCCGCACTGGACGACGAGGGCGTACGACGGTTCGCTGCCCTGGCCGAGGACGCACGGGGAAGCGCGACAACGGCCGTGGCCGCGACCGACGCCCGCGTCACGGGAGCCCTCGCCGGAGTGGCCGACCAGGTGGCCAGGGGGGCGAGCGGAGGCGCGGACCGCTGGTACGGGGAGGTCTTCGCGGCTCTGACGGAAGGGGACCGACCGGTCCCGTCGGCGGCGTCGGACATCGGCGGTCACCTCACGGGATCCTGGAAGTCCTCCTTGCGGGCAGCGGCGGAGCCGGACCGTGCGGATCTGCTGCTTCAGCGCAGTGAGCGGCTGTTCGTCCTGTGGGCGGATGCCCGGAAGGTGCCCGCCCCGGAGCGTGACGCGACGCTTCTCAACTGCCGTAAGAACGCGCAGGGCGCCTTCGAGGACGCCGTCGCCGCGCTGAGCGGAGACTGATGCGTATCGGGTTCGGGGGTCTGCGCGGCCACCGGCAGAATCCTTCGCTCAGTCGTAGACGCGTCTACACCGTGCTCGCCGGTCTCACCGCCCTTGTGCTGGTGACGGGTGTATGGCGTCTCATCGAAAGTGGTGACACCACCTCGGACTGCGGGTCCCTGGCCCGAAACCCAGCCATGGTCACCGCACTCGGGCCGGGCCACTCCGGGGACATGACGTGCCCGGAGTTGGGCGACGCAGTGAAGGCGGCCACTACGGGTGACAGCTCTGGGCCTCGGCCCGAAGAGCGAGCCAATGCCATGAAGAAGGTCTTCAACGCGGTCAGCGACAGCGTCGAGGACGGCCATGGTCTTCCCGCTGAAATTCGTCGGCCCCTCGCCGAAGCCCTGGCGGGCTATACGGATGACCTCCAAGAAGTCCTTGATGGTACGGACTCGCGCTACCACAATGCCGGAGGCCCCTCCGGGGCCGTGTGGAAGGGATCGGACGGGTTCCACGTCTCTGTGTACAACACGTCGCTGATCCCCGTACTGCGAGCACTGTCGGAAAGCCCCGAAGCGTACGCCGTGCTGCGCAATGCCCAGACCGACTGGGGAGCGCGCACGCTCGCAGCGGCTCCGGCGGATTCGTCCGATGCCGCTCTGACGACGCTTGTCACGGTAAACGCAGCCGCGCTGGGCACTTATGACGGCATCGCGGCGGACGTCGGCCGAGCGAAGAAAGGAACGTCGGGCGAGGAGTGGGCGGACACCGTCTACGGGGCCCTGCGAGAGCCGTCGCGATTCCTGCCCCGTGCCCTGCCGTCCACCGCGGTGTCCGACGAGATCACCAGGAGCTGGCGCGAAACTCTCACCACCGTTCCGGGCGGCGAACGGATCGATCACCTGAAGAAGCAGAGCACCCACACGTGCAAGGCGTGGAGCGACGCCCACGAATTCACGGCGGAGAAGCGTGCCGCTTATGTCGCCGACTGCCGTGAGCGGGCGGTGGACTCCTACCAGGACGTGGTTCGGAGTCTCTCCTGACCACCGCTGTCGCGCCGACGGCCGACAGGACACGAGCGAGCAGGACAGGGAGCGGGTGAAGGAATGGGGCTCTTGAACCGTGCAAGGAGGCAGTCGCTTCCCAGGATCCTCGTCGCCGGGTGTGCGGCACTGGCCGTGGCAGCCGGGGGCCTGTGGTTCTTCCTCGGCCATGGGCTCGGCGGTGGCACGTCCGGCTGTGAGGAGCTCAGCCGTGACGCACGTGTGCGGACGGCTCTGGGCGAGGCGCACCGGTCGGACATGACGTGCGAGGAGCTGGGCCGGGCCATGAAGCGGGCGGCCGTGCCCGGTTCTTCCGCGGACGGGCACACCCGGGAAGCCGCCGCCGCGATGAAGAACATCCTGCTGGCCGTGGACGACGACATCCGGCGCAGGGAACAGCTGGGTGTCGACGCGGGCCTGCGGCGGCCCCTGGCGGAGTCGCTCGCCGCCTACGCGGACGTCAACGTCATGCTCACCGACCCGACGGACTCCGTCTATGTACGGGAGAGTCTCTTCTCCCGTGGGCCGTGGGAAGCGGAGGACGGCTTTCACATGGCGGTGAACGACGACACGCTCGTACGGGTGATCAGGGCGGTGTCCGTGGACCCGGCGGCGTACGCGGTGGTCCGTCAGGCGCAGACCTCCTGGGAGGCAGGGCGGCTGGCCGCGTTCCCGGCCGGTTCCGAGGCGCTGCGGTGGAGCGTCGGCGCCCGGGCGCTGGGGAAGCTGGACGGTGTGGCCGACCATGTGCGGGAGGGGCTCTCCCGGGAGGAGGCCGGGGAGTGGAACGCCGTCGTGGTACGGAAGTTGAGCGCCGGGAAGGCCACGCGGGAAGCGGCGGCACCTGCCGCGGAGCGGATCGAGCGGGCCTGGCGGCGCGCGCTCGCCCGGGCGCCGGAGGCGGAGCGGGACGCGGTCGTGGAGCGTCAGTGCGCGGTGATGCTCGACGCGGCGGGTTTCACCGCGGCCACGGACCAGTGCCTCAGCAACGCGTCCGGGACCGCCTCACGTGCGCTGCGAGTCCTGCGCGCGGTGTGACCTGCCGTGCGGGGCCCGGCCGATGGCCGATCCCCGTCCCCGCGCGCCGGGGACGGAGATAATCTGCGACGGGGCGATGAGCACGTTCCCGCAGCGCGAGAGAGAGGCAGCCGATGGGCACCCAGCAGGAGAAGGACGAGCTGTACGCACTCGACATCTCGGGGGTGGAGTGGCTGAGCGCCCCGGGGACGGAGGAGGCGGAGGAGCGGGTGGAGATCGCTCATCTGCCGGGTGGCGCCGTGGCGATGCGGTCCTCGCTGGATCCGGACACCGTGCTGCGTTACACGGAGGCCGAGTGGACCGCCTTCGTACTGGGGGCGCGGGACGGGGAGTTCGACCTGAAGTAGCCGGTACGGCATGCGAGAGGGGCACGCTCACGGTGGAGCGTGCCCCTCTCTGCCGTCCGCGCGCGTGGGTGCGGAGGGTGGTTCAGAACGCCTCGGTGAACAGGCGCGAGGACTTGACGTCCGTGGAACGGTAGCTGTCCTTGCCGTTCTCGATGATCTGGGCGACCGACTTCAGGCGCAGGTGCATGTCGTCGGCACGCTTCTTGTACTTGCCCTGGAGGATGACGTACTCGGCGTGCGCCTCACCGTCCCAGGTGCCGGTGACGACCTTGAGGGCGGCGTCCATCTCGTCCAGGTCCTTGGCGATGTTGGCCGAGACCTGGCGGATGCGGTTCGCCATCTCCTGGACGCTGTCGTACCTGACCTTGGTGTTGTTCGGATCCCCGGCCATCAGTGATCTCCCGTGTGTGGAGTGGTATGGGTGTGCTGGGACAGCTCAGACGCCGTTGAGCGCGGAGCTGTTCTTGGCCTTGTTGAACGCCGCGTAGACCTCTTCGTCATTGGCGTTGCTGAGGTTCTTGGTCTGGCCCACGGCGTCCAGGAGCACCCTGAGGAGGCGCCGGATGACGTCGTGGTCCTCGTTGAGCTGGATCTGCGCGGACGCGAATCCCGCGGCTCCGACACCCGTCCAGCCCGCGCTCGCGGTGGCGAGGATGTCGGCGAGTTCCCGGGACTGCCGGGACACGGCGGTGGCCGTCTCGATGATCTTGTTCTTGGCCTGGACGACCGGGTCGTCGGCCAGTCCGAAGTTGGCCGAGGGGTTGGGCGTGCTCATCCGAGGTCCTCTCTCTCGCTTTCCGGGCCTGTCCGCGCGATGCGGGCAGGTTCTCTGTCCCCCGTGTGATCCGGATCAGGAGTGGGGTTCAGGCAGGTCCCTGAGGGCGTGGCGGTGTTCCCACGCCCCGGACATCGGACTCGGCCACTTCTCGTTCCCCCATCACACACGTGAAGTCTGCTACCACCCTAGCCACTTCGTCATCTCACCCCAACTGCGGTTTATCGGGAGAGAGCTACCTCACCCGCCGCCCCTCCCAACGCAAAGTGCTCCGTCGCCGGACATCACGGACGACGGTCGCGGTGCCCGCCACGACGGAGACGAGCACGGCCGCGAGGGCGAGCGCGTAGGTGGCGTAGCGCTCGCTGCGCTCCTGCGAGGTCTCGGACATGGCCAGGTGGGCGGGCTCGGGTGCGGGGGCCTTCGGCATGGGCGGGTCGGGCTTCGCCGCGGGCTGCGGGATGTCGTCCTTGTCGCCCGCGAGGGCGCGGACCGGGTCGACGACGCCCCATCCGACGAACGGGTCGTGGCCGGTGACGGAGCGTTCGGCGGTCTGCTCGATCCGCGCGATGATCTCGGCGGGCTTCCAGGACGGGTACTTGGCGACGAGGAGGGCCGCCACTCCGGCGACGTAAGGGGCGGAGAAGCTGGTGCCGTTGTCGCTGCACTGTCCGAAGCCGGGCACGGTGGAGATGATGTCGACGCCCGGTGCGGCGACCCCGACGAACTCGCCGGCCTGCGAGAAGGCGGCCCGCTCGTTGTTGCGGTCGGAGGAGGCGACGGCGAGGACTCCGTCGAAGGCCGCCGGATAGGTGTTCTTCTGCTTGCCGTCCACACCGTCGTTGCCCGCGGACGCGACGACCACGATCTCCGCCCGGATCGCCCGTGCCACGGCCCTGCCGAGCGCCGAGTCGGCGGTCAGCGGCTTGGTGGTGTCCTGCGAGATGTTGATGACGTCGGCCTTCTTGGCGATCGCGTGGTCGATCGCGGTGGCCATGGTGGTGTCCTTGCCGCTGTTCTTCTCGTCGTTCTGCCGGATCGGGATGATGGTGGCCTCGGGGGCCAGACCCACGAATCCGGTGCCCTTGGCGGGGCGTGCGGCGATGATGCCGGCGACCTTCGTGCCGTGGCCGATCGTGTCGCCGGTGCCGTCCGGCTTGCCGCCCTTGAGGAGGTTGCGTCCGGCGCTCGTGTCGACGGCCGGCTTGAGCTGCGGATTGGCGTTGTCCACGCCGGTGTCGATGACCGCGACCCGGACGCCCTTGCCCTTGGTGTCCTGCCACAGCTCGTCGAGCAGGACGCGCTGGAGCGACCAGGGCCGCCCCTCGAACTGCTTCTTCATCGGGAAGGAGCACTCGCCGCTGCCGTCGATCCCGAGGCCCACGGCACCGGGTCCCTCGACGGCGTACGCGGCGTGCGGCACGGCCAGGACCGCCAGTGCGGCGGCCGTCACCATCGGCAGCCGTGCGGTCTTCCGGTCCACCATCTGTTCCTCTCCCCCGAGTTGTACGGTATCGCGCGTCCGGCCCGGCGGCCGGTCAGGAGCCCTGCGGCTGGCGGGCGCTGTTGGTGTCGAGCCGCGGCCCCTTGGAGAGCCAGTCCGACCACTCGATCGGGACCAGCGACGGTGTCACCTTCTCGTAGCCGAGGCGGATCTGGGCCTGGCTGGGCTCGGGCCGGCCGTCCTGGGTCTTCTGGCCTCCGGTGCCGATGTCGGAGCGCTCGGCGTCACTGTCGCCGTTGGCCTGCACGGCGTACCGCAGTCCGGTGTCGGTGACCAGGAACAGCGAGCCGTCCGGCCGCGTCTGGCCGGTCCGCATCTGGGTGTAGAGGAGACCGCTGCCCGGGGTGACGTAGGTGCTGGTGCCGCCGGCGTTGATGTCGGCGGGATAGGCGGTGCCGGCCCAGGTGGTCAGCGTGGTGCGACCGCGCTCGTCGACCTTGGTGAGCACATTGCAAACAGTGTCCCGACTGCCCTCGCCAGTCGTGGAGTTGACCTGTGCCGCCTTGCGCTCCGGCCAGCGCCGGCCCTGTCCGGCGAACGTCTCGCCGTCCGGGACGAAGTCCTGGAGGCCGACCGCGCGGGCCTCGCTGTTGAGGTTCAGCTCGGCGGTCTGCGGTGAGTTGATGAGCAGCCAGGCGGTGAACTCGGAGATCGGCTGGACCTTGCCCGCCAGGACCACGTAGTGCTGAGTGCCTTCTCCGGTACGGGTCTTGAGCACCATGCCGATCTTGTTCTCCTCGGCGGAGAGCTGCCCCTGCACTCCGGCCTGCGCACCGATGTCACCGGGAATCTCCGGGAAGGCGATCGGGCTGCCCTGGTGGAGGGTCGCGAGCCAGTCGTCGGTGACGGGCTGCGGTGCGCGGCTGCCGACCAGCGCGTTGGTGAGGATGCCGTTGTCGGCGGCGGTCTCGTTGACCAGGTACTTGGTGCCGGTCGCGTCGACGAGGTAGCGGGCCTTGCCCTTCTGGCCCTGGACGTACAGCACCTGACCGCCGCTGAGCTGCTTGGCGCCCTCGGTGAGCTTGTTGTCGCGGCCCGCGAAGACGAAGGCCGCCTTCTGCACGGTGTTGCCCTTGCCGCCCGGCTGTACGCAGACGGCCCAGCGCTTGGCGGTGCCGGCGTCGGTCGCCTCCGGCAGCCGGTCCGGGGCGTACGGAATGCCGAGGATCGGGCCGCGCGGCGGCTTGCCCGCGTCCAGGACGTCGTCGGCGACCTGGATGACGCCGAACTCCTGCGGGGTGAGCAGCAGCCGGGCCGAGGCGAGGTTGAGTACGGGGTGGAGGAGGTTCTTGCGGTCCTTGCCCTTGCCGGTGGGGAGCACCACGTAACGGGTGGTGGACTTCTTGCCGACGATCACCTTGGATCCGGCCTTGTCCCAGCCCTTGGGCGCGGTCGGCTTGAACATGCCCCAGGCGCCGAAGCCCGCCAGCACCAGCGCGCCGACGATCAGGCTGGGAACGACGGCGCGCAGCGGCCGGGGAGCGCCCTCCTCGGTACCGGTGGCCGACGGTTGGAGGAATGCGGCGACCGTGCGCTTCTTCGCAAAGGTGTACGCGTTGAGCTCATCCCGCCGTGATGCCATGAGTCTGTCTGTCTCCCGTGTCTCCCCGCGCGGCCCCGGGAGCGGGCGATGCCCTCGCTCCCGTGCCGGACCCCCGATGCCGGACGCTGCTGCCGGACCGGCCCCCTACTATGCCTGCTGACGCCCGGCCCCGGTGGGCCGGGTAGGGTGATCCAGCCCCCAAGCCCCCGGCGGGGCAGGGGCGATCGGGTTGACTTGGGGCCTTACGAACGGGGGAATGCCGGAATGATGGCATCCGCAACGCGGACACGTCAGGCCGGGCGCGGGGCCTCCTCGGGGGTCCGCGGAGCAGGGGGACCGCCGGCGGGACGCCGGGGTTCGCGCTCCGCCGCCCGGGGCCCGTCGAGCCCTGCGGCCCGGACCGGCGGAGCGGCCGCCCCACGGCTGAACGGACGTGCCGGACAGTTCGGTTCGTTCCGTTTGCAACAGCTCGTACTCATCGAAATCGCCGCCGGTCTGCTGCTCACCGCCTGGGTGATCGATCCGCTGATGCTCGCCCCGGCCGGGATGATCGCGGCGGTGCTGGTGCTGCTGGCCGTGGTCCGCAGGCACCGCCGGTCGCTGCCGGAGTGGCTGAGCACGGTCATCGCGCTGCGGGCCCGTACCCGCCGGGCGGCCGCGTCGACGCTGCCGCCGGACGTCGAGCCGGGGCTGGCGCCGGCCGTCGAGTGCGATCCGGCGCTGCGCACGCTCTCCTTCAGCGACGGCGACCGGCGGCCGGTCGGGATCATCGGCGACGGTACGTTCGTGACGGCGGTGGTCCAGGTCGAGTCGGACGCCACGGCGCTGCGGCCCGACCGTTCGGCCCGTCCGCTGCCGTTGACGCTGATCCGGGACGTGCTGGAGGTCGACGGCATCAGGCTGGAGTCCGCGCAGGTCGTCCAGCACACCCAGCCCGCTCCCGCACCGCACCTCCCGCAGCAGTCCGTCGCGGCGCGCAACTACGCGCCGCTGCAGGCCCAGACCGGTTCCCCGGCGCTGCGGATCACCTGGATCGCCCTGAAGGTCGACCCGGAGCTGTGCCCGGAGGCCGTGGCGGCGCGCGGCGGGGGCATCGTCGGCGCCCAGAAGTGCGCGGTACGGGTGGCGGACCAGCTGGCGAGCCGGCTCACCGGCGCGGGATTCCGGGCGACGGTGCTCACCGAGCAGGAGCTGACCTCCGCGATCGCCACGTCGGCCTGCGTCAGCCCGATGGCGATGACGCACGCCAGCCGCGCCGAGACGCCGGGCCGGCGGACCCAGGAGACGGCGCGCACCTGGCGCTGCGACGACCGGCGGCACACCACCTACTGGGTGGCGCGCTGGCCGCAGTTGGGCGGCGGCGGTGCGTCGATGCCGCAGCTCGTGGCGCTGCTCACCTCTCTCCCGGCGCTGGCCACCACGTTCAGCCTGACGCTTTCGCAGGGCAACCGCTCCGAGGTCTCGGTCACCGGCCATGTCCGGATCACCGGCCGCAGCGACGAGGAACTCGTCGCCGCGCGCCATGAGTTGGAGCGCACCGCACGCGGTGTGAAGACGGCGCTGGTGCGGCTGGACCGCGAACAGCTGCCGGGCGTCCTGGCCACGCTGCCGCTGGGCGGGACCCGCTGATGCCGGCGGCGGAGCGCCCGACGGCGAGGAAGCCCGCGGCGGAGAAGACGGGGAAGCACGTGGTCATGGTCACCGGGACGTACGGGAGCAGGTACTGATGTCCACTCCGACGAGGCCCGCCCAGGCGGCCGGCCGTGCCCGGCGCGGTTTCGGGCTGATCGGCCCCCGCCGCGGCCGTCACACGGTCTCCCTCGACGAACTGGCCACGCTGGGGCTGCCGGTCGGCGACGACGGCACGGTGATCGGGGTCGACGCCGAGGGCCGCCCCGCGGTGATCGGCATCAACCGGCCCACCCCGTACGAGGTGACGCTGATCGGCGGCATCTGGACCGCCCAGGTCCTGGCGTTGCGCGCCGCCGCGACCGGGGCCCGGATCGCGGTGGAGACGGGCCGGGCCCAGGCCTGGACCTCGCTGGCGCAGGCGGCGGGCGGCGGCCAGCCGTGCATGTCGCTGCACGACGTCGGACGGGTGCCGCCGCAGGGCGCTTCCGCCGGTTCGCCAGTGGTCGTCGTCCGCGACTGCGGGATGCGGCCGCCGCGCGGCCGGGTGGTGTCGGGGCCGTGGCAGTCCGTGGTGACGCTGCTCCCCTATCTCAGCCCGGTGGCGCCGCGGCTGATGAAGAAGTCGGCGCTGGTCGGCGTCCAGCGGGTCTCTCCGGACGAGGCGGCGCAGATCGGCCGCATCATGAACCTCTCGCCCGCCGAGACCCAGGCGCTGTCCACCCTGGCCGACGGTGTCACCCTGTGGTGCACGGACCGGGACCGCCAGTTCGTGATGACCCAGGCCACGGACGCCGAATCCGGGCTGCTGGGCGCCGCGCGCCGGATGGACTGAGCGGACGGCGGCCCCGCGCTCCGGCCCGGAGACGCTCGTCACCGTCCCGGCCGGCCTGTGGGTCGGCGTGTGCGGGTCCTGTGGGGACTTTGCACACCCGTGCCGCTCTTGGACCGTTCTCGTACCGCTCCCTGTTCGCTCCTGGTCGGCCGGTGACGTAACGGACAGGTTGAGCGATGCCGAACGGCCTGCCTGAGTTCACCGGATGGCGATTAGGGTGGGTGGGGCGCGGCAGAGGAAACCTGCGAGCAGGTGATGCGCGTCGCAAGGGGGAGAGCCGGGCGGACCGGTACGTCGGGAACGGTCGCCCCCACCCACCACGGCACAAGGGTGCTCGACCACATCAGGAGGCAAAGTGAACGGCGATCGGAACGAGATCCGCGACGGATGGGACCTGCCCGTCGACGAGTCGTCCGACGCGGATCCCGCCGAGATGACGGGTGAGTTCACCATCGACTACACCCCTCCCGCCTGGTACACGCAGAACGCGGCGGGGGACTCGTCGGGCGGCGCGGGCTCGCATCTGGCGCCCCCTCCGCCGCCGGTCGGGGCGCCCGTGGCCGCGCCCGACCTGTCGGCGGCGCCCGGCGGATTCGACCCCAACTGGGCGCCCGCACCGCCCGCGCCGGCCGAGCCGGTGGCCCCCGCGGCTCCGGAGGCCCCGGTCTCCCCCGCCGTAGCGGAGACGCCGCAGGCACAGGCTCCGGCCGCACAGACGCCGCCCCCTCCGGCCACCGACGCGACCGGGGACACCGGTCCGTTCGGCGGCGGGGATGTGGAGAGCGGCGCGACGATGCGGTTCTCGCCCGCAGCGCTCAAGCGGGAGATCGCGGAGCGCGAGGCGGAGGCCGCCGCCCAGGCCGGTGCGGCGTCCGATGCCGGGGCCGATGCCGGGACGCAGGACAGGGAGGACAAGGAGGACGCCAAGGGCGGGAACGACGAGAAGGCCGACGCCTCCGTCTCCGAATCCGCCCCCGTCTCCCCCGTCTCCGTCACGTCCTCGCAGGACGCGTCCCCGTCCGGTACGCCCTCCGAGACCTCCGCCTCTCTTCCCGCGCCCGGCGACACCGACTCCTTGGCCGTCTCCCGTACGGACGCGGGCTCCGCGGACTCCGAGGACGGCGAAGCGGCCGGGGCGAGCTCCGACGAGGCCCCGGGCCCCGTCGCCGTAACCGACGCCGTCGCGGACGCGGTCCTCCAGGACGCCCCGCCGCAGGACGCCCCGCCGACGCCCGCCGCCGACGCCCCGCAGCCCGCCGCCGCGCCGGTGCCGTGGTCGCCGCCCGCGCAGGGCGGTGCGCTGCCGCCGCTGCCGCCCGCCTTCCAGCCCGCCGCTCCGGCGCCCTCCGCGCCGCAGCCCGCGGCGCAGTGGCCCGGCTCCGCACCGGCGAACGAGGCTCCCGGCGGTGGCTACGGCTTCCCGCAGGCCGCCCAGGCACCCCAGCCGCCGCAGGCCGCCCAGCTTCCTCAGGCACCCCAGCCGCCGCACCAGCAGCAGCCGTACCCCGGTCAGCCCGGCGTACCGCTGCCCCCGCAGGCGCACCCCCAGGCTCCCCAGGGCGCGGGCGGCTACGGCTTCCCGCCGCAGGGCGGCTACGGCTTCCCCCAGCCCGGGCTGCCCCAGCAGGGCCAGCCGGGGCAGCCGGGCCAGCCCCCCAACGCGCCCCAGCCCAACGCGCCGTTCCCGGCCCAGGGCACTCCGAACCTCCCCGCGCCCGTCGCCCCGCAGCAGCCGGAGGCGTACGGGCAGCAGCAGCCCCCGCCCCAGGGCCAGCCGCCGCACCAGCACCAGCAGCCGCCCGTCGACCCGCGTACGGGCGGGGCCTGGCCCACCCCGGTCGCGCACGACCAGCGCGAGCGGTCGGTGCCCGGCGCCCCGCTCGGGTACACCGCGGCCGTCGAGCTCTCCTCCGACCGGCTGGTGCGGGGCAAGCAGAAGGCCAAGAGCAGCCGTAACCCCTCCGCCGCCTCCCGGTTCAAGCTGGGCGGCAAGAAGGAGGAGGCCGAGCGGCTGCGCAAGCTGGAGCTGATCCGCACCCCGGTGCTGTCCTGCTACCGGATCGCCGTCATCAGCCTCAAGGGCGGTGTCGGCAAGACCACCACGACGACCGCGCTGGGTTCGACGCTGGCCACCGAGCGGCAGGACAAGATCCTCGCCATCGACGCCAACCCGGACGCGGGCACGCTCGGCCGGCGGGTGCGGCGCGAGACCGGGGCGACCATCCGCGACCTGGTCCAGGCGATCCCGTACCTCAACTCGTACATGGACATCCGGCGGTTCACCTCGCAGGCGCCCTCCGGTCTGGAGATCATCGCCAACGACGTGGACCCGGCGGTCTCCACGACCTTCAACGACGAGGACTACCGGCGCGCGATCGAGGTGCTCGGCAAGCAGTACCCGATCATCCTCACCGACTCGGGCACCGGCCTCCTCTACAGCGCGATGCGCGGGGTCCTCGACCTCGCCGACCAGCTCATCATCATCTCGACGCCCTCGGTCGACGGCGCGTCCAGCGCCTCCACGACGCTGGACTGGCTCTCGGCGCACGGCTACGCGGACCTGGTGCAGCGTTCGCTCACCGTCATCTCGGGCGTCCGCGAGACCGGCAAGATGATCAAGGTGGACGACATCGTCCAGCACTTCGAGACGCGCTGCCGCGGTGTCGTCGTCGTGCCGTTCGACGAGCACCTGGCGGCGGGCGCCGAGGTCGACCTCGACATGATGCGGCCCAAGACCCGTGAGGCGTACTTCCACCTCTCGGCGCTGGTGGCCGAGGACTTCGCGCGGGCCCAGCAGCAGCAGGGGCTGTGGACGGCGGACGGTCAGAACCCGCCGCCGCAGTACGCCCCGCCGCTGCCCGGCCAGCAGGGCTACCCGGGACAGGGCCAGCCGATGCCTGGTCAGCAGATCCCCGGCCAGCCCGGAGCCGGCCAACAGATTCCCGGACAGCAGATCCCGGGGCAGCCGATGCCCGGTCAGCAGCCGTACGCACCGCAGCAGCCCGGCCCTGGCCAGCCCTATCCGCCGCAGCAGCACCCGGGGCAGCCCCAGCCGGGGCAGCAGCCGTACGCGCCCCAGCAGCCCCAGCAGCCCCAGCAGCCCCAGCAGCCCCAGCAGCCCCAGCAGCCCCAGGGTGGACAGCAGCCGTACGGCGGGCAGCCGCCGTACGGGGGATATCAGGCGGCGGGTCAGCCGGGTGCTCCGCAGGCCCCCTACCCTCCGCAGGCGGCCCCGGGCGGACCGCAGAACGGGTGGCAGCAGGCTCCGCCGCCGCAGGCCGGGCCGGGTGCGCCCGGGGCCGGTGCGCCGCAGCAGGGACAGCCGGAACAGCAGGGCGGTCAGGGCAACCCGGCAGGCCAGCCCGATCTGCACGGTCCGGTGCCTCCCGCCGGCTGGCAGCAGACGCCTCCGCAGCCGCCGCCGGCGCCTCCGCAGTAAGGCCGACAGGAGGCCGACAACCGGCCGAAGTGGTTTAGACCAATGAGGGCTCGCATCGCTCACGCGGTGCGAGCCCTTCCGCATTCCCGCAGCCCACACACGGTTTGACACACCGTTGACGAGCCTCGACCACCGCTGATAAACCTTCGCTTCACCAACTGGCGAACCAGAGATCTACCCGCCTTCTCCCAGCGAGTGATGACGCGAGGTCCCCGTCCATGGTCACAAGAGTCCCCACCCGCTCCTCCCGGCCACGCCGACGTCTGCGCCTCCTGCTGGCCTCCGGCGCGGCCGCCCTGGCGCTCGCCGCCGGGTCCGTCGTCCCGGGAAACCCGCTCGCGCCCACGCCCTCCGAGGCCCGCGCCGACGACGGGAAGACGACGCTCACGGTCGCCGTCGCGCAGAGCGTCGACTCGCTCAGCCCGTTCCTCGCGCAGCGGCTGGTCAGCACGAGCATCCACCGGCTGATGTACGACTACCTCACCAACTACGACGCCAAGGACAACAAGGCGATCCCGGGCCTCGCCACCGCGTGGGAGCCCTCCGCCGACAAGCTGACGTGGACGTACACGATCCGCTCGGACTCGAAGTGGTCCGACGGGCAGCAGGCCACCGCCGAGGACGCGGCCTGGACGTTCAACAAGATGATGACCGACGAGGGCGCCGCGACCTCCAACGGCAGCTTCGTCGGCAACTTCGAGGAAGTGACCGCGCCCAGCAAGGACAAGCTGGTCATCAAGCTCAAGGAGCCGCAGGCCACGATGGCCGCGCTCGACGTCCCGATCGTCCCGAAGCACCTCTGGGACAAGGTCGACGACTTCTCGAAGTTCAACAACGACAAAGAGTTCCCCATCGTGGGGAACGGTCCGTTCATCCTGACGGACTACAAGGTCGACAGCTATGTGAAGCTCAAGGCCAACAAGGACTTCTGGCGCGGCTCGCCCAAGTTCGACGAGCTGGTCTTCCGCTACTACAAGGACCAGGACGCGGCCGTGGCCGCCCTGCGCAAGGGTGAGGTCTCCTTCGTCGCGGGCAGCCCCAGCCTGACGCCCGCCCAGTCCGCCTCGCTGGAGAACGCCCCGGACATCAAGGTGAACGACGCCCCGGGCCGCCGCTTCTTCGCGCTCGCCGTCAACCCCGGAGCCCGGACCAAGGACGGACAGAAGTTCGGCGACGGCCACCCGGCGCTGCTGGACCAGAAGGTGCGGCACGCGCTGTTCATGGCGGTCGACCGCAAGACCATCATCGACAAGGTCTTCCAGGGCCACGCCGTCGAGGGCGAGGGCTACATCCCGCCGCGCTTCGGCGACTACTTCTGGAAGCCGGCGGACGGCCAGAAGCTCGCCCACGACCCGGCGAAGGCGGCCTCCCTCCTCGACGAGGCCGGATACAAGAAGAACGGCGCGGGCAAGCGCGTCGGCAAGGACGGCAAGCCGCTGGACTTCCGTATCCTCTGCCACGCCACCGACCCCAACGACAAGGCGATCGGCAAGTACCTCCAGGAGTGGTGGGGCGCGCAGGGCATCGGGCTGAAGGTCGACTGCCTCGACAACGTCTCCGACCCCTGGTACGCCGGTGAGTACGACCTCGCCTTCGACGGCTGGTCCGTCAACCCCGACCCCGACTTCGTCCTCTCCATCCACACCTGCGCCGCCCTGCCGTCCAAGGCGAAGGAGTCGGCCGCGACCGACAACTTCATCTGCGACAAGCAGTACGACGAGCTCTACAAGAAGCAACTGGCGGAGTACGACCCCGCCAAGCGGGCGGATCTGGTCAAGCAACTGGAGTCGCGGCTGTACGACACCGGGTACATGAACGTCATGGCGTACCCGAATGCCGTCGAGGCCTACCGCACCGACCACATCAAGTCCATCACCACCATGCCGTCGGCCGCGGGCAACATCTACGGCCAGGACGGCTACTGGAGCTGGTGGTCGGCGGTCCCGGCCGCCGGGGCCTCCTCGTCCGGTTCCTCCGACTCCGGTGGCTCCTCCACCGGGGTGCTCATCGGGGTCGGGATCGCCGTCGTCGTCCTCGCCGGTGGCGGACTGCTGTTCGCCATGCGTCGCCGCTCCACCGCGGAAGACCGTGAATAGTCCATGAGCTCAGAAAGCACTCCCGCGCTGCTCAAAGGCGCGGCAGGCGTGGAGAGCACCGAATCCGGCGGCCCGGCTCCGGCCGGGCCGCCGGCCCGCTCCCCGCGTTCCCGATCCGCGGCCGCCTACGCCCGCTACGCGGCGGGCAAGATCGCCGGAGCGGCCGTCTCCCTCTTCGCCGTCCTCGTCACCAGCTTCTTCCTCTTCCGGCTGATCCCCGGCGACCCGGTCAAGCAGATGACCGGCGGCCGCCAGGTGTCGACCGAACAGATCGCGGCGATGCGCCGTGAGTTCGGGCTCGACCTGCCGCTGTGGCAGCAGTTCACGCAGTACTGCGGCAAGGCGCTGACCGGCGACTTCGGTACGTCGTACCAGTTCCGCGCCCCGGTCGTCGACAAGATCGCCGAGGCGCTGCCCGCCACCCTGCTGCTGACCGGCACCGCCTTCGTCATCTACACACTGCTCGGCATCTGGCTGGGCGCCCGCTCCGCGTGGCGCAACGGCAGCGCCGGGGACCGGGCCAACACCGCGTTCGCGCTGACGCTGTACTCGGTGCCCTCGTTCTGGCTCGGTCTGCTGCTCATCATCACCCTGTCGGTGGGCATCGGCCCGATCCCCGGGATGTTCCCGACCGGCGGTATGGAGTCCGGGAACACCGAGGGCTTCGACCGGGTGCTGGACATCGCCCACCACCTGGTGCTGCCCGTCGTCACGCTGGTCGCCGTGGAGTACGCGCGCACCCTGCTGGTGATGCGCTCCTCGCTGCTGGACGAGATGGGCAGCGACTATCTGACCACCGCCCGCGCCAAGGGGCTGCGCGACGACCTCGTGCGCCGCAAGCACGCCGTGCCGAACGCGATGCTGCCGACGGTGACGCTGCTCTTCGTGAACCTCGGTACGACGGTGGCCGGCGCGATCCTGGTGGAGACGGTGTTCTCCTGGCCGGGGCTCGGCGGCCTCTTCTACCAGGCGCTGAGCGTGCCCGACCTGCCGTTGGTGCAGGCGCTGTTCTTCGTGTTCGCCGCCGCGGTGATCCTGATGAACACGCTCGCCGATGTGATCTATCCGCTGCTCGATCCCCGGGTGGGCCGATGACGACGTCGATGGAGAAGCCCTCCGAACCGCGGGAGCCGGACGCCCGCAAGCCCCCCGGGGAGGTCCGGGGGCCGAGCCCGCGGGCGCTCACCCGGGCCCGGCGGCGGCAGGCGGTGGCCCGCTTCTGGCGGCAGTACCGCACGCACCGGGCCGGGCTCGTCGGCCTCGCCGTGCTCGCGGTGATCGCCCTGCTCGCGCTGACCGCCCCGCTGCTGGTGGGGGCCGACTCGCAGAGCGTGACCAACGCCCCGGGCGGCCCGATGGAGGAGCCGAGCGGTGAATTCCCGCTCGGCACCGACCAGTTCGGGCGCAGTCTGCTGGCTCTCATGCTCTGGGGCACCCGGGTCTCCCTGACCGTCGGGCTGCTCGCCGCGTTCCTGTCGGTGGCGATCGGCACCCTGGTCGGGATCACCGCGGGTCACTTCAAGGGCTGGTACGCGACCGTCGTCATGCGGGTGACGGACTGGTTCCTGGTCATGCCGACCCTGGTGCTGGCCATCGCGCTGGCCACGGTCCTGTCCCGGTCGGTCTGGACGACGATCCTGGCGATCGGCGTGACGACCTGGCCGACGACCGCCCGGCTGGTCCGGGCCCAGACGCTGTCCGTCGAGTCCCGCCCGTACATCGAACGCTCCCGGGCGCTCGGCGGCGGACACCGCCACATCATGTCGCGGCACGTCCTGCCCAATGTGATGCCGCTGGTGCTGGCCCAGACCACGCTCGTGATCTCCACCGCCATCCTCACCGAGGCGACCCTCGCCTTCCTCGGGCTCAGCGATCCCACGATCGTCTCCTGGGGCGGTCTGCTCCAGGACGCCCGCGAGGCCGGCGCGGTCAGCTCCGGCAACTGGTGGTACCTCGCTCCGCCCGGACTCGCCATCGCCGTCGTCGCCCTCGCCTTCACGCTGTGCGGCCGCGCCATCGAGTCCGTGCTCAACCCCAAACTGGGGGTGTCCCGTTGACCGCCGCCACCACGACCACCACACCGAACCCGGACCCGTCCGGCTCGCCCGGCACGACGAAGCCCACCGGTGATCCGCCGCTCCTGGAGGTGCGGAATCTGACCGTCACCTACGGAAGCGGGGCCGATGCCGTACCCGCCGTACGGGGCGTCGATCTGCGGGTGGAGGCCGGGCAGAAGCTCGGCATCGCCGGGGAGTCCGGCTGCGGCAAGTCGACGCTGGCCCTCGCGCTGCTGCGGCTGCTGCCCACGACGGCCACGCTGTCCGGCGAGATCCTGCTCGACGGCGAGGACGTCCTGACCATGAAGTGGGGCCGGCTGCGGGCGGTCCGCTGGGCGGGGGCGTCGATCGTCTTCCAGGGCGCGATGCACTCGCTGAACGCCGTGCACCGGGTCGGCGACCAGATCGCCGAGCCGATCCTGCTGCACAGCAGGGCCACCCCCGCCGCCGCCCGCAAGCGGGCCGGTGAGCTGCTGGAGCAGGTGGGGCTGCCCGCCGCCCGCGCCCAGGCCTATCCGCACGAGCTGTCCGGCGGGCAGCGGCAGCGCGTGATGATCGCCATGGCGCTGGCCTGCGATCCGCGCCTGATCGTCGCGGACGAGCCGACCACCGCCCTCGATGTGATGATCCAGGCGCAGATCCTGCGGCTGATCGAGCAGCTGGTGGCCGACCAGGACGTCGGGCTGATCATGATCAGCCATGACCTCGCGGTGCTCGCCGACACCTGCGACCGGCTCTCGGTGATGTACGCGGGCCGGGTCGTCGAGGAGGGCCCGGCCCGGCAGGTGTACACGGACGCCCGCCATCCGTACGGCAAGGCGCTCTCCGCCGCCTTCCCGAGGATCGGCGACCTGTCCTCCCGGCACGCCCCGCGCGGGCTGCCGGGCGATCCGCCGGACCCGGCGGCGCTGCCGGGCGGCTGTACGTTCCATCCGCGCTGTCCGGTGGCGCTCGACCCCTGCGCCACCGAGGACCAGGAGCTGCGCGAGGCCGGGGCCGAGCGCCGGGCGGCCTGTGTGCTGGTGGGCGCGGACCGCGCACGCCACGGGGACGAAGAAGCGAGGAGCACCCGATGAGCACCACCCCTCGGGCCGGGCTCTCCCCGGCCGGCACCGCTCCCCTGCTCAGCGCCGAGACGCTGAAGGTCGCCTTCCCCGGCCGGCGCGGGGCCGCCACCGCCCGGGCCGTCGACGGCGTCGACCTCGACATCCGGCCCGGCGAGATCGTCGCGCTGGTCGGTGAGTCCGGCTGCGGCAAGACGACGCTCGCCCGGTCGCTGCTCGGCCTGGTGCCGCCCACCTCGGGGCGGGTCACCTTCGGCGGCGCACCGCTCGACTACACGGGCCGGGCGCTCAAGGCGTACCGCAAGCGCGTGCAGCTGGTCCTCCAGGATCCGAGCGGCTCGCTCAACCCCCGGCACACGGTGTACGACACGGTGGCCGAGGGGCTGCGCATCCACGGGTACGCGGGCGACGAGCGGGCGGCCGTGTCGGAAGCCCTGTCCCGGGCCGGTCTCCGCCCGCCGGAGCGGTTCTTCCTGCGCTTCCCGCACGAGCTGTCGGGCGGTCAGCGTCAACGCGTCGTGATCGCCGGGGCGTTGGTGCTGGAGCCGGAGCTGATCGTGGCCGATGAGCCGGTGGCCTCGCTGGACGCGTCGGTACGGGGCGAGATCCTGGCGCTGCTGCTGCGGCTCCGCGACGAGCTGGGGCTCTCCGCGCTGGTGGTCACCCACGATCTGGGGCTCGCCTGGAACATCGCGGACCGGGTGGCGGTGATGTATCTGGGCCGGATCGTCGAGACGGGCCCGGTCGAGCAGTTGCTCGCGGCCCCGCAGCACCCGTACACCCGGGCCCTGCTGTCGGTGCTCCCGGAGGCGGAGGGCGAACCGGTCGTCCTGGCCGGGGAGCCGCCGGACCCCTCGAAGGTGCCCTCCGGCTGCCGGTTCCACGTCCGCTGCCAGGTGCTGGCCTCGGGCGAGGCGGAACGGGCGGGGGTGGCGGAGGCGTGCCGCACGGTGGATCTGCCGGTGCTGAACGGAGGCGGGGCCGCCCAGGTGGCGTGCCACTGGGCGGCGGCGTGCGGCGAGAGCGCCGAGCTGCCGGCGAGCTGAGGCCGGGTCCTCAGCGGGTCCGGTAGCGGGCGTAGATCAGCCCACTCGCGGCGAAGGCGCGCTCCTCGACGAGTTCGAGGTCGAGGCGCACGCCGTCGGGGAAGAACCGTTTGCCGCCGCCGACCACGCTCGTGGTGATGAAGAGGTGGTACTCGTCGACCAGGCCGGCCGCGATGGCCTGGGCGGCGAGGTTCGGGCCGTCGACGGTGAGGTCGGCGTCCGCCCCGGCCTTGAGCCGGCGCACCGCTTCCGGGTCGAAGGACCGCTCGATCCGGGTCTTCGCGCTGGAGACCTCGTCGAGCGTCGTGGAGTAGACGACCTTCTCGGCGGCCTGCCAGTCGCGGGCGTACTGCGCGATGTGCGGCGGCTGGTCGGGCTCGTCGAGCGCGGTCTCCCAGTAGACCATCGTCTCGTACATCCGCCGGCCGTAGAGGTAGGTGCCGACGGGGCGGAAGAGGTCGTTGACGAAGGTGTGCACCTCCGGGTCCTCGGCCCCGGCGCCGAGGCCGCCCTCCGCCGCCTCGGCGCAGCCGTCGAGCGAGGTGATCATGGAGTAGATCAGCTTGGCCATGGGGTCCTCCGGCTGCGAACGCATCGGTCTGCGGGTGTTCCGGTGTGATGACCTCCGGACCGGCCGGAACTCATCGGTCCCGGTGGATCGCGCCGGTCAGATCGCCGAGCGGGCGGCCCGTGCCGCCCCAGCGGTGCTGGATGATCTCGGCGGCGATGGAGACGGCCGTCTCCTCCGGCGTACGGGCTCCGAGGTCGAGGCCCACGGGTGAGGCGAGGCGCGCGAGATGCGCCTCGTCCACCCCGGCCGCGCGGAGCCGGGCGAGCCGGTCGTGGTGGGTGCGGCGGCTGCCCATGACTCCGATGTACGCGGCGGGCGTGCGCAGGGCCGCGAGGAGCAGGGGGACGTCGAACTTCGGGTCGTGGGTGAGGACGCAGATCACCGTGCGGGCGTCGACCTCGGTGGACTCCAGATAGGTGTGCGGCCAGGCGCGCACCACCTCGTCGGCGGTGGGGAAGCGTTCCCGGGTGGCGAAGGCCGGGCGGGCGTCGCAGACGGTGACGCGGTAGCCGAGGAACGAGCCGATGCGGGCGGTGGCCGCCGCGTGGTCGATCGCGCCGAACACGAGCATGCGGGGCGGCGGGGCGTACGTCCGGACGAAGACGGCGACCTCCTGCATCCGGCGCTGGCCGTGCGCCCCGTACCGCTGGATGCCGGTGAGCCCTTGGGCCAGCAGGCCTCGGGCATCGTCCGTGACGGCCGCGTCGAGCCCTTCGTTCCCCAGCGTGCCGGTGGTGGGCCCGGCGTCGGCGGGGCGGACCACGAGGCGGGCGCCGGTCTCCGCCTCGCCGGACAGAACGGTGGCCTCGGCGACCGGCCGGTCGGCGGCGATCAGGTCGAGCAGCGCCGCGAGCTCCGCCCGCTCGCCCTCCGAGGCGTACGCGCGCACCAGGACCTCGATGGTGCCGCCGCAGGTCAGCCCGACACCGAACGCCTCGTCGTCGCTGATCCCGTACGACACCACGCGCGGCCCCGCACCGTCCAGCACCTCGCGGGCCACCTCGTACAGATCGCCCTCGACGCAGCCGCCGGAGACGCTGCCGAGGACCGTGCCCGCCGCGTCGACGGCCATGACCGCGCCGGGGTCGCGGGGCGCGCTGCCGTGCACGGCGACGACGGTCGCCAGGGCGAAGGGGACGCCGTCGGCGCACCGGGCACGGAGGTCGGGCAGGATGTCGCGCACCCTGTCAGCATCCGTCGTCCCGGGGCGGAACGCACGGTCGGGTACGTCAGTGGGTGCGGTCGTACGCGGCGATCAGCTCGCTGGAGCGCTTCACATCGGCGGCCATGGCGACCAGGAGGTCGTCGATCGAGTCGAACTTCAGCATGCCGCGGACGTACGCGAGGAATTCGACGGCCACGTGCAGCCCGTACAGGTCCAGGTCGACCCGGTCGATGGCGTACGCCTCCACCGTCCGGTCGACGCCGTCGAACTGCGGGTTCGTGCCGACCGAGATCGCGGCGGGCATCGACTCGCCGTTCACCTCCAGCCAGCCGGCGTAGACGCCGTCGGCGGGGATCGCGGTGTGCGGCAGGGTCTCGACGTTGGCCGTCGGGAAGCCCAGCTCCCGGCCGCGCTGCGCACCGCGCACCACGATGCCCTCGACGCGGTGCGGGCGGCCGAGGATCTCGGCGGCCCCGGCGACATCGCCCTCGGCGATCAGCCGCCGGGTGAGCGTGGAGGAGAACGGCTGTCCGCCGCCCGCCTCGCCGGTGACGTACAGGTCGATGACCTCGACGGTGTAGTCGTAGGTGGCGCCCAGCTCGGTCAGCAGCGCGACATTTCCCGCGGCCTTGTGGCCGAAGCGGAAGTTGGGGCCCTCGATGACGGCCTGGGCGTGCAGCCGGTCGACGAGGACCTTCGCGATGAAGTCGGCGGGCGACAGCTTCGAGAACTCGGTGGTGAACGGCAGGATCAGCAGGGCGTCCACGCCCAGCTCCGCCATCAGCTCCGCGCGGCGGTGGTGCGGGGCGAGCAGCGGCGGGTGGCTGCCGGGCCGGACGACCTCGCTGGGGTGCGGGTCGAAGGTGACGACGACGGACGGAACGCCCAGCTCACGGGCGCGTTCGACGGCCCGGCCGATGATCAGCTGGTGTCCGCGGTGCACGCCGTCGTAGGAGCCGATGGTGACGACGCTGCGTCCCCAGTCCTGGGGGATGTCCTCCAAGCCACGCCAGCGCTGCACTGTGACCGCTCCTCGCCCGAACCTGTGTACGTGTGTATGTCGATTACGCAGGTCTAAGACTGCCATGCTCACGCCCCGCCGCCTGCATCGGCATCGGCATCGGCGGACGTGATGTCTCCAACGCCTCGACGGTGCGCCGGGCGCTCGGGCCCACGACCGCCGCCCACTCCTGCGGGGCGTCGGCCAGCCAGCGGGTGACGAGGGCGGCGAATCCGGGCACCTCGCGGGCGAGTTCGACCAGGCCCCGGTCGAAGCGGGCGGCGCCCTCGGGGGTGCGGACCAGCAGCATTCCGGTGCGGTGCACGAGGGCGCGGGTACGGATCTCCGGGCGGCGCCCCGAACCCTCGGCGGCGGCCCGGAGCAGGGCTTCCAGCACATCCGGGTCGCGGCCGGTGACCTGCTCGAACTCCAGGAGCACCTCCAGCAGCTCGGCCCGCAGCGGCCCGGACGCGGGGCTCCCGGCCCCGGCGAGGACCCGGGCGAGCGCGGCCCGCACCGGCGGCGGGGCGGGGCGGTCCCGCAGCAGCCCGGTGACCAGGGGCAGCAGGAGCGCCCGGGCGGCGGGACCATGCTCCAGGCGGAGGTCGACGTACTCGGCGGCGTGCGTGCCGTCCTCGGGGTGGGCGTCGATGTACTCCCGTACGAGCCCGGCGACGTGCAGCGCGAGCGCGGGCGTGTCGAGGCCGGCCAGCGCCCGCAGCACCGCTCCCCCGCCGTCGCCGGGGCGGGCGAGGCGGGCGCGGAGGGCGGCGAGGACCGGCTCCGGGTGGGCCGGGAACACCTCGGCGAGCAGTTCGACGGAGAGCCGGGAGTCTCCGGCGGCGAACGCGCGCAGGGCCGCCGGGAGGTGGCTCCTCCTGGCCACCGGGTCGCGGACGAGGAGGGTGAGGGCGGCGGCGTGCAGCTCGGCGTCCTCGGCCCGGTCCAGCAGCACGAGGGCGGCGGAGCGCAGCAGGGCCCGGTCGCCCTCGGCGGTGACCCGCTGCTGGAGGAGCCCGGCGTAGCGGGCGGCGGCGGAGCGGCGGGCCGGGCGGTCCTCGTCGCGGGCCCAGCGCTCGACGGCCCGGCAGAGCACGGTCGGCTCGTCCTCCGCGAGGGCCAGCAGCAGCTCCCCGGCCCGCTGGTGCGGGGTGGCGATCAGCGCGTCGGTCAGCTCGTCGAGGGCGAGGTCGCGGCGGGCGTAGAGCAGGGCCTGCGCGGCGGCGGCGACGGTGGGGCGCAGCGGGACGTCCGGCGCGTCGGGGCCCACGAGCAGCGGGCGTTCGTCGGTGAACCAGCGGCACAGCAGCGGCTGCACGGCCGGGGCGTCGAGGGCGAGGCGGCGGGCGACCGCGTCCAGATAGCGTTCGTCGCCGTCGGTGCGGGGCAGCCCGTCGGCGGGCACCAGACGGCGGAGCAGGTCGATCCGGTCCTCCTCGGGCAGCCGCAGCCGCCGCCAGAACCAGGGCCCGAACTCACCGTACGCCCCGAGGTCGCCGGGCCCGTCGGGGGCGGCGGAGCGGCGGGTGATGCGCCCGGCGAGGACCCGCAGGACGCCGAGGTACGGGCGGGCGTCGGGCACCCGCAGCAGGCTGCCGTTCAGCAGATGGGCCGCCCACCAGGCGGCGTCCTCGTCACGCGGGCCGTCGTCGGTCCACAGCCGGTCCAGCGCCTCGATCAGGTCGGCCATCCGGTGCGCGAGCGCGGCGGTGCCCTGGCGTCGGCCGAGGAGCACCATCGCCTGGATCACCGGCCCGATGCGGTGCCGGGGCACGGGCAGGCTGCGGGGCTCGCCGCCACCGTGCGGGTGCGGGGCGGGGCCCGTACTCCCCCGGTGCCAGCGGTGCACCAGGGAGCGCAGGGCGGCGTCCAGGTCGAGGTGGGCGCCCTGCACCCAGTCGCCGAGCTCCTCGTGGGCGAAGCGGTAGCCGGCTCCGGCGGGGACGAGGAGGCCCTCGGTGAGCACGGCGGAGGCCCAGCCGGTGCGCCAGGGGAAGATCTCCTCGAACGCCGCCCGGTCCAGCTCGCCCTGGCCGGGTCCCAGACAGCGGCGGGCCGCCTCGTGGACCTGGCCCGCGACCCGGGCCGCCAGCCGGCGCACGGCCGCGCCGCGTGGCTGCTCGTCGGCGGCGGCCGCGATCCGGACGGCGGCGCGCACGCACAGCAGGTCGAGGTGGGCGCCGAAGACGTCCTCGGTGTCGGGGCGGCCCGGCACCCCGGGCGGCAGGGCGGCGCGGACCTCGGCGAGGAGCCGCAGGGTGAGCGGGTGCCGGTCGTGGCCGGGGGCGAGGGCGGCGGGCGGGATGCCGTACGCCTCCTTGGCCCGCTCGGCCTGCTCGGGGGTGAGGTCGCCCAGGCGCAGGGCGGGCGGCAGCCGGCGGGCGGGATGCCGCGGGCGGTGCAGGGCCTCCGGGGGCCAGAGGGCGCCCGCGGTCTCCCAGTGCTCGGGGCGGCAGGCGACGACGAGCCGGACGCCGTGCTCGCGCAGCCAGCGCGCGGTGCCGGCCGTCCAGTCGGCGAGCCGGTGGGCCAGCAGCGGCGGCATCTCCTCGGGCCCGTCGAGGACCACCAGGAGCGGGTGCCCGGCCTCGGCGGCGAGCCGGGCGACGCGCTCCGGGGTGGCGGTGCTCATGTCGCCCCGGGCGCCCGCGGCGGAGACGATCCGGGCGGAGCGGATGAGCGTACGGCTCGCGGCGTCGGCGACGGAGGTGTCGTCGGCCAGCAGGTCCGCGCCGCGCAGCCAGAGGGTGGGCGCGGGCGCGCCGCCGTCGGCGCGGCGGGCGGCGAGGGCGGCCAGCTCGGTGGTGCGGCCGGTGCCGGGCGCTCCGACGAGGGCGAGGACCTGGCCCGTACCGGCGGCGAAGGCGGCGAGCTCGGTGTGGACGTCGTCGCGCTCGACCGGTGCGGTACGGGCCCCCGGGCCGTCCGCCGAGCCGACGGAGGTGGCGGTGAGCTGGAGCGCCCCGGCGAGGTTGAGGTCGGGGCCGTAGGCGGGGGCGGCGGTGGCGTTGCGGCGCAGCAGGGCGTCCAGGGTGTCGTCCACGCCCCGGACGATCGGCAGGGCGAGGCCGGCCGCCTCGTGCGGGGCGGTGAGGGCGGTGCAGAGGATGCCGAGGACCGCGCCGGTGGCCGGGTCGGTGACCGGTCCGCCGATGGCCGCCCCGCCCGAGCGCAGGGCGTCGCGCCCGTCGGTGCCGAGGGCCAGCTCCAGAGCGGCGGGGACCGGGTGGGCGGTGCCGTCCGGTGCGGTGCAGACGGCGGGGGTGGTGCCGAGCACCCGGGCCTCGCGCCGTCCGTGGGCGGCGATGTCCACGTAACCGCCCGGCTCGGCGCGGTCGCGTCCGGCGATGGGCAGGGGTTCCGCGTCGAGGGCGTCGGGGCCGCCGGTGCGCAGGAGGGCCAGGCCCAGGGCGGGCAGCGCGGTGATGTCGTCGGGGGCGACGGAGCAGGTGCGGCCGTCGGTGCCGTGCAGGAGGAGCGGGCCCGGGGAGGTGACGGCCTGATGGGCGGTGACGACCGTGCCGCGGTCGTCCGCGACGAATCCCGTCCCTCGCGGCCGGCCGGCCTGATCACAGATTCTTACCAGCTTCGACCGGTCCCCACTGCCCATGGTCCGACGGTAGGCCGCCGGTGATCTCCCGGAGCGCACGGACGGGGAAAGCGCCCCCCACGCCCCCGGTATTCACTCCGAGCGCCCGTCCGTTGGGGTGAATAAGCGTGTCCCCCGAGGAGCAGGGATGGTGCCGGGGAGGGGAAACGTGGAGCGGGCACCGGTTGGGGGGTGGTGCCCGCTCCACAACGATCGGTCGGCGCGTCCGCCGGACACGCCCCGGGTCAGCCGAAGACGGCGAGGCTCTTGGCCTTGCCCTTCTCCTCCTCGACGAGCACGAGGAACGTGCCGTCGGGCCCGAAGACCGCGACCGGCCCCTGCGGATGCGCGGGCATGTCCAGCCGTACGCCGTTGAGGAGCAGCTTCGCGCGCTTCTCGTCCACGTCCCAGCGGGGGAACGCGGAGGCGGCCGCCTCGGCGACCGGCATCACGGTCAGCGCCTCCTGGTGCTGATCGAGCGTCCGGGCCGCGTCCAGTCCGTACGGGCCGACCCGGGTCCGGCGCAGCGCGGTCAGGTGGCCGCCGACGCCGAGCCCGGCACCGAGGTCGCGGGCCAGCGCCCGGATGTACGTCCCGGAGGAGCAGACGACGGAGACGACCAGGTCCACGACAGGGGTGCCGTCCTCGGCGACGGCCTCGCGGACGTCGTAGACGCGGAAGGAGGAGACGGTCACCGGGCGGGCCGGGATCTCGAACTCCTCGCCGCCGCGCACCCGCGCGTAGGACCGCTTGCCGTCGATCTTGATGGCACTGACCTTGGACGGGACCTGCATGATCCGGCCGGTCAGTGCGGCCACCCCGGCGTCGATGCCTTCGCGGGTCACGCCGGACGCGTCGGTGGACGAGGTGATCTCGCCCTCGGCGTCGTCGGTGACGGTGTCCTGGCCGAGCCGGATCGTGCCGAGATACTCCTTCTCGGTCAGCGCGAGGTGACCGAGCAGCTTGGTGGCCCGCTGGACGCCGAGCACGAGCACTCCGGTCGCCATCGGGTCCAGGGTGCCGGCGTGGCCGACGCGCCGGGTGCGGGCGATGCCGCGCATCTTGGCGACGACGTCGTGCGAAGTGAAGCCGGACGGCTTGTCGACGATGACAAGGCCGTCCGGCGTGGTGGTCTGCTCGGTCATGCGGAGGCGGGGCCCTCGTTCTTGTCGGTCGAGCCGGGGATGTCCGCCTCGTCGTCCTCGTCCTCGGGCTTGCGGTACGGGTCGGCGTCGCCGGCGTACGTCGCGCCCGTGGACACCTGGCGCACCTCCGCGTCCTTGGCCCGCGCCTTGTCGAGGAGGTCCTCGATGGTGCGGGCGTTGTCCGGGAGGGCGTCCGGGACGAAGGCCAGGCTCGGCGTGAACCGGACCCCGGTCTGCCGTCCGACCTCGGAGCGGAGGACGCCCTTGGCGCTCTCCAGCGCGGCGGCGGAGGCCGCGCGCTCCTCGTCGTCGCCGTAGACCGTGTAGAAGACCGTGGCCTCCCGCAGGTCGCCGGTGACCCGGGCGTCCGTGATCGTCACGAATCCCAGCCGCGGATCCTTGATTCGCCGGTCCAGGGTCTCCGCGACCACGACCTGGATGCGATCGGCCAGCTTGCGGGCCCGCGCGTTGTCGGTCACCGGTCCGTCACTCTTCCTTCTGATTTCGCTCGACTGTCAGTCTTCGTCACTGTGCAGCCGCCGTCTCACCGACAGCAGCTCCACCTCCGGGCGTCCCGCGACCAGCCGCTCGCAGCGGTCCAGTACGTCCGTGAGGTGTCCGGTGTCCCCGGAGACCACGGCAAGGCCGATCTCGGCCCTGCGGTGGAGATTCTGTCCGCCGGTCTCGGCCACGCTCACCGCGTACTTGCGCTGGAGCTCGGCCACGATCGGGCGGACGACGGAACGCTTCTCCTTCAACGACCGTACGTCGCCGAGGAGCAGATCGAAGGACAGGGTCCCCACATACATGCGTGTCCGGATGTCCCGCCGGTTCGGGTTCGCGCCCCGCCAGAGCTTGCCGGGGACATCAGAACCGTACCGGAACGGCCGGAGCCGATCGACGGAAATACGCCCCGTCGACCGGCCCCGACCGTGGTGGCCGGGTTCCGGGGGCGAACCCCCGGGACCCGGCCCAATCCTTGCGGATCAGCCTCGCGGCTTCTCGCGCATCTCGTACGTCGCGATGACGTCGTCGATCTTGATGTCGTTGAAGTTTCCGAGGTTGATACCGCCCTCGAAGCCTTCGCGGATCTCGGTGACGTCGTCCTTGAAGCGGCGCAGACCGGAGATGTTGAGGTTCTCCGCGATGACCTTGCCATCGCGCAGCAGGCGCGCCTTGGTGTTGCGCTTGACCTCGCCGGAGCGGACCAGCACACCGGCGATGTTGCCCAGCTTGGACGAGCGGAAGATCTCGCGGATCTCCGCCGTGCCGAGCTCGACCTCTTCGTACTCCGGCTTGAGCATGCCCTTGAGGGCCGCTTCGATCTCTTCGATCGCCTGGTAGATGACCGAGTAGTACCGGACGTCCACGCCTTCGCGCTCGGCCATCTGCTGCGCACGCCCAGCGGCGCGCACGTTGAAGCCGATCACGATGGCGTCGGAGCCGGTCGCCAGGTCGATGTCCGACTCGGTGACCGCACCCACACCGCGGTGCAGGACCCGGATGTCGACCTCTTCACCGACGTCGAGCTGGAGCAGCGAGGACTCGAGAGCCTCCACCGAACCGGACGCGTCGCCCTTGATGATGAGGTTGAGCTCCTGGACCAGACCGGCCTTGAGCGCCTCGTCCAGGTTCTCCAGGGAGAACCGGACACCCTTGCGGGCGAAGTTGGCGTTGCGCTCGCGGGCGGCACGCTTCTCGGCGATCTGACGGGCCGTACGGTCCTCGTCGACGACCAGGAAGTTGTCGCCGGCGCCCGGGACGTTGGTGAGACCGAGCACGAGGACGGGGGTCGAGGGACCCGCTTCCTCGACGTTCTGACCGTTGTCGTCGAGCATGGCGCGCACGCGGCCGTAGGCGTCGCCCACGACCATCGTGTCGCCGATGCGCAGCGTTCCGCGCTGGACCAGGACGGTCGAGACGGCACCGCGACCGCGGTCGAGGTGGGACTCGATCGCAATACCCTGCGCGTCCTGGTCGGGGTTGGCCCGCAGGTCGAGCGAGGCGTCGGCGGTGAGGACGACGGCCTCCAGGAGCGCCTCGATGTTGAGGCCCTGCTTGGCGGAGATGTCGACGAACATCGTGTCGCCGCCGTACTCCTCGGCCACCAGACCGAACTCGGTGAGCTGACCGCGCACCTTGGTCGGGTCGGCGCCCTCGACGTCGATCTTGTTGACCGCGACCACGATCGGCACCTCGGCCGCCTTGGCGTGGTTCAGCGCCTCGATCGTCTGGGGCATCACACCGTCGTTGGCCGCCACCACGAGGATCGCGATGTCGGTCGACTTCGCACCACGGGCACGCATGGCGGTGAACGCCTCGTGACCCGGGGTGTCGATGAAGGTGATCTTGCGGTCCTCGCCGTTGACCTCGGAGGAGACCTGGTACGCACCGATGTGCTGCGTGATGCCGCCGGCCTCGCCCGCGACGACGTTCGTCTTGCGGATCGCGTCCAGCAGTCGGGTCTTACCGTGGTCGACGTGACCCATGACGGTCACGACCGGCGGACGCGAGACCAGAGCCTCTTCGCCGCCCTCGTCCTCGCCGAACTCGATGTCGAAGGACTCGAGCAGCTCGCGGTCCTCCTCCTCGGGGCTGACGATCTCCAGGACGTAGTTCATCTCCTCGGCGAGAAGCCGGAGCGTCTCGTCGGAAACGGACTGCGTGGCGGTGACCATCTCGCCGAGGTTCATCATCACGGCGACGAGCGACGCCGGGTTGGCGTTGATCTTCTCCGCGAAGTCGGTGAGCGAGGCGCCGCGCGACAGCCGGACGGCCTGTCCGTTGCCGCGAGGCAGCATGACGCCGCCGACCGACGGGGCCTGCATGGCCTCGTACTCCTGGCGCCTCTGCCGCTTCGACTTACGGCCACGACGCGCCGGACCGCCGGGACGGCCGAACGCACCCTGTGTGCCACCGCGGCCACCGGGGCCGCCGGGACGGCCACCGAAGCCGGGACGACCGCCGAAGCCGCCGCCGCCACCGGGACGACCGGCACCGCCGCCGCCACCGGGACCGGCCGGACGACCGGCGAAGCCGCCGCCGCCACCGCCACCGGGACGACCGGCGAAGCCGCCGCCGCCACCGGGACGACCGCCGCCACCGGCACCGCCGGGACGACCGCCACCGCCGGGACCACGGCCACCGCCGGGGCCACCACCGGGACGCGGGCCCGCGGCGGGACGCTGCGGCATCATGCCCGGGTTGGGGCGGTTACCGGCGGGACCGCCGCCGGGACGCGGAGCCTGCGGGCGGGGCATGCCGCCCGGAGTGGGACGGGCACCGCCCTGACCCTGACCACCCTGCGGACGCGGGGCGCCGCCGGGGCCGCTGCCCTGGGGGCGCGGGGCGCCGGGGCGCTCCGAGCCGCCACCGGGGCGCGGGGCACCGCCGGGACGGGGCGCCGAGGGGCGCGCCATGCCGGTGGAACCGCCGGAGGTGAAGGGGTTGTTGCCCGGACGGGGACCGGCCGGACGGGCGCCGCCGGGGCGCGGTGCGCCCTGGCCCGCGGGACGTGCGGGGCGGTCGCCGCCACGCTCGCCGCCACGGCCGCCGTCACGCTGGCCGCCGTCGCGCTGACCGCCGGCCGGAGCCGGACGGGCGGGGGCGGGACGGGGACCCGGGGTGGCACCCGCGGGACGCGGGGCCTGGGGCTGCTGAGGGGCAGCCGGTTGGGCCGGAGCCGGAGCCGAGAACTCGGCGGCCGGGACCGGGGTCACCGGGGCCGCCTTCGGCGCGGGCTTCGGGCCCGGACGGGGGCCCGCCGACGGCGCGGAGGGCGCCGCCGGGGTGCTGCTCGGGGCCTCGGCGGCGGCCGGCTTGGGAGCCGGTGCGCCGGGCTTGGGGGCAGCGGGACGTGCCGCAGCGGCCGGGGAGGGCGCTGCGGGCTTCGCGGGCGCCGCCTTGCGGGGCGCACCAGGCTTGGCAGCGGACTTGCCGGCGTTGCCGCCGGGCCCCTGCAGTGCGTCGGTCAACTTACGTACAACCGGCGCCTCGATCGTCGAGGACGCCGAACGGACGAATTCACCGAGTTCTTGGAGCTTGGCCATGACGACCTTGCTCTCGACGCCGAACTCCTTGGCGAGTTCGTATACCCGGACCTTAGCCACTTCGCTCCTTTTAGGTCCGGGTTACCGCCGGACCGTCGCTACTTCATGGGCGTACTCATCGCGTACTCATCGAGTGCTCATCGCAATCTCGACCTACTTCCAACTCGCGAGGTACCTGACCGCACGGGGTCCCGTGCCGTTCACTTTTCTTACGGTGTCGCCCGCTCGACGAACCGCGTGAGTGCCGCGGTGTCGAACGGCCCCTTGGCCTTGAAGGCCCGGGGGAACGCCCGGCGGCGAACCGCCAGGTCGAGACAGACAGAGACAGGGTGCACGTAAGCACCCCGGCCGGGCAGCGTACCGCGTGGATCAGGGGCGCAGGCGCCCTCGTCCACCACGATGCGCAGCAGCTCGCTCTTGGCCGCTCGCTCCCGGCATCCCACACAGGTTCGCTCGGGGCAAGCGCGGGCTTGCGTCCGGCCAGACACGTTTAAGTCTACCTCCCCGTACCGACCCCACCCCTTTGGGGCAAAAATCGAACGGATGTTGTCGTGATCTCAGCGGCGTACGGCCAAGATCTATTCCCTGGACCCGCTCCGGGTCAACGCCTTTCCGAGCGCTCGCGGGCCCGCTCGGCCCGCTCGCGGTCGGCGTTCTCGCGCTCCTCGTCCGTCTCGGTGTCGGGACGGATGTCGATGCGCCAGCCGGTGAGACGGGCGGCGAGCCGGGCGTTCTGGCCCTCCTTGCCGATCGCCAGCGACAGCTGGTAGTCCGGCACGGTGACCCGGGCGGAACGGGCGCCGAGGTCGACGACCTCGACCTCGCTCACCCGGGCGGGCGACAGGGCGTTGGCGACCATCTCGGCCGGGTCGTCGGACCAGTCCACGATGTCGATCTTCTCGCCGTGCAGCTCGGCCATGACGTTGCGCACCCGGCTGCCCATCGGGCCGATGCAGGCGCCCTTGGGGTTCAGGCCGGCACGGGTGGAGCGTACGGCGATCTTGGTGCGGTGGCCGGCCTCGCGGGCGATGGCCTCGATGACCACCGAGCCGTCCGCGATCTCCGGGACCTCCAGCGCGAAGAGCTTCTTCACCAGGTTGGGGTGGGTGCGCGAGAGCGTCACCGACGGACCGCGCACGCCCTTGGCGACCCGTACGACATACGTACGAAGGCGCAGACCGTGGGTGTACTCCTCGCCCGGGACCTGCTCCTGGACGGGCAGCATGGCTTCCATCTTGCCGATGTCGACCAGGACGTTCTTGGGGTCCTTGCCCTGCTGGACGACGCCCGTGACGACATCGCCCTCGTGGCCCGCGTACTCCCCGAAGGTGCGGTCGTCCTCGGCGTCGCGCAGCCGCTGCAGGATGACCTGCTTGGCGGTGGTCGCGGCGATCCGGCCGAATCCGGACGGGGTGTCGTCGAACTCCTTGGGCTCCTGGCCCTCTTCGAGGTCGGCCGGGTCCTCCTTGGCCCACACGGTGACGTGGCCGTTCTCGTCGAGCTTCACGCGCGCCCGGCGGTGGCTGCCGTCGGTGCGGTGGTACGCGATGAGGAGGGCCGACTCGATCGCCCCGACGAGCACGTCGAAGGGGATCTCCTTGTCCTGCGCCAAGCCCTTCAGAAGCTTCACATCGATGTCCACGGCTACGCCTCCTCTTCCTTCTTGTCCTTGCGGTTGAATTCGATCTCCACGCGCGCCTTGGCGATCTCGTCGAAGGCCAGGCGGCGGGCGGTGGGCTTGCGGCCCTTGACGCCGGGCACTTCGAGGTCGAGCCCGTCCTCGTCCACGGCGAGGATGCGGGCGACCAGCTCACCGGATCCGTCGCCGGCCAGGTGGAACCTGGCCAGCCGGCCGATGGCGCGTACGTAGTGGCGGTGCTCGGTCAGCGGGCGGTCCGCGCCGGGGGAGCTGACTTCGAGGACGTATTCGTCGTCGCCCATCGCGTCGGTCTCGTCCAGCTTCGCAGAGATCGCGCGGCTCAGCTCCGCGCAGGCGTCCAGCTCCACGCCCTCCTCGGAGTCCACGATGATCCGCAGCACTCCTCGGCGGCCGGCCCGGACACCTCGATCTCCTCGAGGTCCAGCTGCTGCGCGCTGACGAGCGGTTCCAGCAACCCGCGCAGCCTCTCGCTCTGGGTGGTGCTCATCCGGGTGACTCCTCGGCCGCGTGTGCTGTTGTGGGGATCGTCGTGCGTCAGGTCAAAGGGTATCCGGTCGCCAGGGGTGTTGCCGTCCGCCTGCCGCTCGGCCGCGGGTACGCTCGCCTGCGGTGATCACATCAGGACAGATCCTGTCAGGACCGGTCCAGGCCCGAAGGAGAAACGTGCGGCGCACGGGGACGACGCGCAGGGGGGCGCTCACCGCGACGGGAGCCCTCGCCCTGGGTGCGGTGCTGGCCGGCTGCGGGGGCGGCGACGGGGCGAAGGAGAGCGGAGGACCGGCGCACTCCGGCGCACGGGCGACCGCCGCGAAGGCCGAGAGGACGCTCCGCGAGAAGGCGGTGCGCGACGGCGCCCTCCTGCTCGCCCAGTACGACCTGGTGGCCGGGGCCCATCCGGCGACCGCCGCGGGCCTGGCGCCCCTGCGGGCGGCCGTGCGGGAGCACGGGAAGGCGCTGGCGCCGCCGCGCGGGAAGGACCGCCCGAAGACCGACGCTGCTCCGGCCGCGCCCGGGCCGGTGTCCGCCGAGCCGAAGGCGGCGGTGCAGGAGCTGGCGGCCGCCGAGCGCCGCCGGGCGGACGCGTACGCCGAGGCCCTGCTGACCGCGGAGCCGGAGCTGGCCCGGCTGCTGGCCTCGGTGGCGGCCGCCGCCGCGGCGCACGCCTATCTGCTGACCGAACTGGCCGAGGAGACAGCCGCATGAGCACCCGTTCCGTACGGCGTTCCGATGACGACGCCGACGCCGACTCCCCCGAGCTGACCGCCGTCCAGGCGGCCCTGGCCGCCGAGCACGCCGCGGTGTACGGCTACGGGGCGCTGGGCGGCCGGCTCGACGGGAAGCGGAGCGCCGAGGCCCGCGCCGCGTACGACGGGCACCGGGCCCGCCGGGACGCGCTGGCGCGCACCGCCCGGGACCTGGGCGGGCGGCCGGTGGCCTCGGACGCCGCGTACGCTCTGCCGTTCGCCGTCGCGGACGCGCCGTCGGCGGAGCGGCTGGCCGCGGTGCTGGAGGACCGGATCGCGGGCGCGTACGCCGATCTCGTACGGGCCACCGAGGGCGACCGGCGCAAGGACGCCGCGGGCGCGCTGCGGGAGGCCGCGGTGCGGTCGGCCCGCTGGCGGGGCGGCAACGTAGCCTTTCCGGGGCTCGCGGAGCGGGCCGCCGGTGCGGATCCGGCCGCGACGGGCCCGGTGGAGGCCGCCGGCGCGGACGGCGCGCGCTGAGACGAAGGACCGGAAAGGGAACACACGACGTATGGGTTTCGAACCGCCGCCGCGCCTGGTGCGCGCGCTCGGTGAGATGTACGGGGACGGTGCGGCGGCCGACTGGCTGGCCGGGCTCCCCGCGCTGACCGAACGGGCGCTCACCGCCGGGGACGACCTCACCGCGGAGCGGGTGGCCGCCCCCGGCGGGCGCAGCTCCCTGGTGGTTCTGGTGCGGCGGGCCGACGGGACCCCGGCCGCGCTGAAGATCGCCCCGCCGCCCGCCGAACCGGAGCTGGAGCGGGCCGCGCTGGAGCACTGGAACGGCTGGGGCGCGGTGAAGCTGCTGGAGGCCCCGGAGACCGACGCGTCGGGGGCCCTGCTGCTGGAGCGGCTGCACCACGAGGTGTCGCTGCGCTCGCTGCCGGAGGCGAAGGCCCTGCTGGAGGCGGCGGGGACGCTGCGCCGGCTGTGGGTGGAGCCGCCCGCCGGGCATGCCTTCGAGAGCGTGGCCGGGCGGACCGAGCGGCAGAGCGCCGGGATGCGGGCGGCGGCCGAGGCCGATGCGGAGCTGGCCCCGCTGGTGGACGCGGCGCTGGCGGCGCGGGCGGAGCTGGTCGATGGCTCGCCCGAACTGCTGTTGCTGCACGGCAATTTCCGGCAGAGCAAGGTGCTGTCCGGGGAGCGGGCGACGTGGCTGACGGTGGGTCCGGAGCCGCTGGTGGGCGAGCGCGCCTATGACCTGGCGCGGCTGGTGCGGGACCGGGTGGAGGATCTGATCGCCTCCCCGGGCGGACCGGTGACGGCCCGGCGGCGGGTCAAGAAGCTGGCGGAGTCGCTGGAGGTGGAGCAGGCGCGGCTGCACGGCTGGACGCTGTTCCGGGCGGTGGAGTCGGGCACCCGCGCGCTGGCCGAGGGGCGGCGGCAGATGGGCGAGGTCAATCTGGAGTTCGCGGGGTGGCTGTAGCGGTCCGGCGTACGTACGAGGGAGGGCCCCCGCGCAACGCAGCGCGGGGGCCCTCCTCGTATGCGAGGTACCGGTCAGGCCAGGTCGGCCGTCAGACGGGCGATCGCCTCGTCGACGGTCAGCTCCTCGCGCTCGCCGGTGCGGCGGTCCTTCAGCTCCAGGACGCCGTCGGCTGAGCGGCGGCCCGCGACGAGGATCTTGGGCACGCCGATGAGCTCGGAGTCGGTGAACTTCACGCCGGGCGAGACGCCGGGGCGGTCGTCGACCAGGACCCGCAGACCGGCCTCGTTCAGCTTCTCGGAGACCTCCAGGGCCAGCTCCGTCTGGAGGGCCTTGCCGGCGGCGACGACGTGGACGTCGGCCGGGGCGATCTCACGGGGCCAGCACAGGCCCTTGTCGTCGGCGGTCTGCTCGGTGAGGGCGGCCACGGCGCGGGAGACGCCGATGCCGTACGAGCCCATCGTGACGCGGACGGGCTTGCCCTGCTGGCCGAGCACGTCGAGCTGGAAGGTGTCGGCGTACTTGCGGCCGAGCTGGAAGATGTGGCCGATCTCGATGGCGCGGTCCAGGGTGAGGCCGGTGCCGCACTTGGGGCAGGGGTCGCCCTCCTCGACGACGACGACGTCGAGGTACTGGTCGACCTCGAAGTCGCGGCCCGCGACGACGTTCTTGGCGTGCTTGCCGTCCTTGTTGGCGCCGGTGATCCAGGCGGTGCCGGGGGCGACGCGGGGGTCGGCGAGGTAGCGGACCTTCTCCAGGCCCTGGGGGCCGACGTAGCCGCGTACGAGGTCGTCACGGCCGACGAAGTCCTCGGCGGTGACCAGCTCGACGACGGCGGGGGCGAGGTGCTCGCCGAGCTTGCCGAGGTCGACCTCGCGGTGGCCGGGGACGCCGACGGCGACGATCTCGCCGTCCACCTTGACCAGCAGGTTCTTCAGGGTGGCGGAGGCGGGGACGCCGAGGTGCGCGGCGAGCGTCTCGATGGTCGGGGTGTCGGGGGTGTCCAGCTCCTCGACCGCGCCGTGCGCCGAGCCGTCGACCGGGGCGAGCGCGAAGGTCACGGCCTCGGTGTTGGCGGCGTAGTCGCAGTTCGGGCAGTCCGCGAAGGTGTCCTCACCGGCGGCGGCGGGCGCCAGGAACTCCTCGGAGGCCGAGCCGCCCATCGCGCCGGAGACGGCGGAGACGATGCGGTGGTCCAGGCCCAGGCGCTCGAAGATCTTGATGTACGCGGCGCGGTGCAGGGCGTAGGAGTGCGCGAGGCCCTCGTCGGTGGTGTCGAAGCTGTACGAGTCCTTCATCTGGAACTCGCGGCCGCGGAGCACGCCGGAGCGGGGGCGGGCCTCGTCGCGGTACTTCGTCTGGATCTGGTAGAGCATCACCGGCAGGTCCTTGTAGGACGTGCACTGGTCCTTGACGGTCTGGGTGAAGATCTCCTCGTGGGTCGGGCCGAGGAGGTAGTCGCCGCCCTTGCGGTCCTTGAGGCGGAAGAGCAGGTCGCCGTACTCCTCCCAGCGGCCGGACGCCTCGTAGGGCTCCTTGGGCAGCAGGGCGGGGAGCAGGACCTCCTGGGCGCCGATGGCGTCCATCTCCTCGCGCACGACGTTGGAGATGTTGTCCAGGACCTTCTTGCCGAGCGGCAGCCAGGACCAGATGCCGGCCGCGTTGCGGCGCACGTACCCGGCGCGGACCAGCAGCTTGTGGCTGAGCGTCTCGGCGTCCGCCGGGTCGTCGCGCAGTGTCTTGATCATCAATCGGGACATGCGCTGGACCTGGGCCATGGTGAACTCCTGCTCGCGAAAGTGGTGAGCCCGAGGTTAACCGGGCGGCGCGGGCGGGCGGTAATCCATTCAGTTCGGCCGCAGCAGCGGCAGGGGCGCTCCCATGACCGCGTACGGCTGTGGCGCGCTCGGGAAGACGACCTGGCGGGCCAGGTCGCGGTAGCCCAGCGAGCGGTAGAGCGTGCGGGCCGGGCTGTCCTTGTCGATCGCCGAGAGGATCGACCGGGGGTGGCCGACGGAGTCGGTGATGGCGGTGATCAGGGTGCGGCCGATGCCGCGCTGCTGGTGGTCGGGGTGGACGTGGAGCTCGGTGATGACGAAGGAGTCGTCGAGCCAGCCGTCGGAGCCGGTGGCCCGCAGATAGGGCTCGACGATGGTGGACCACCACTGGGCGCGGTCGTTGGGCAGCCCGTAGACGAAGCCGACGAGCCGCCCGTCGGGGGCGAGGGCGCCGAGGGCGCGGGCGTGGGGGTGTTCCAGGTGCCTGAGGACGATGTGGCGGCGTACGTCGATCTCGTCCTGGCTCAGTCCGAAGGCGGCCGCCTGGACGTGCAGGGCTTCGTCGACGCGGGCGGCCAGGTCGACGGGGCCGATCTCGACGTCGGGTGCTGCGGGGCCTTCTGCGGGGGCTGCCATGCCGGAACCCTACTGGCCGCCGCGGACACCCGGGTAAGCGCGGCGGTTCAGAACAGGACGCTCATGAACGCGCCGACCTCACGGAAGCCGACGCGGCGGTAGGCCTTGCGGGCGGGGGTGTTGTAGTCGTTCACGTACAGGCTGACGACGGGGGCGACATCGGCCAGGGCGTAGCGCAGGACGGCGGCCATGCCCGTTTCGGAGAGGCCCTTGCCGCGGTGTTCGGGGGCGACCCAGACGCCCTGGATCTGGCAGGCCTGGGAGGTGGCCGCGCCGATCTCCGCCTTGAAGACGACCTTGCCGTCGTCGATGCGGGCGAAGGAGCGGCCGGTGCCGATGAGTTCGGCGACGCGGGCCTGGTAGAGGAGGCCGCCGTCGCCGGCGAGCGGGGAGATGCCGACCTCCTCGGTGAACATCGCCACGCAGGCCGGCATCAGGATCTCGGTCTCGTCCTTGCGGATGCGGCGGACCAGCGGGTCGGGCGTGACGTCGGCGGAGAGGCTCTCGGTGACCATGAGGGGCTGGTTGCCGCGGACCTCGCGGGCGGGGCCCCAGCTGGGTTCGAGGAGCCGCCAGAGCTGGGTGGTGGGTTCGGCGGGGCCGACGATGGAGGAGCAGCGGCGGCCGGCCCGGCGGGCCCGGTCGGCGAAGGCGCGGACGGCCTCGGGCCCGGCGCAGATGGGGACGAGGTTGGCGCCGGAGTAGCACAGGGAGCGGAGCCTGCCGTCGGCGTACCAGCCCCACATCTCGCCGCCGAGGCGCCATGGATCGAGTCCCGCGACCTGCACGCGGGACGTCACAAAGGCGTTGGCCACGGGCTCGCTCTCCAGAATGGCGAGCGCGGCGCCGAGGTCGCTGGGTTCGAGGACCCGGGTGGTGGTCTGCGTCAACACGAGGGGGCCTCACCATGCGGTCTGCTGATTTCCGCACTGTAACCGACACGGCCCTCGAACGCTGCTCGAGTCCGGGAGCCCGCTTTCCGGGACGGGCCCCGGTACGCCGCCGCCCCGCCGGGCACGGGGCCGGGCGGGGCGGTGAAGGTGCGGAAAGGGGCTGGTCAGGCGCCGATGGAGACCTGGGGTTCGCCGGACGCGATGCCGTCCTTCTCCATCTGCTCGGCGATCTTCATGGCCTCTTCGATGAGGGTCTCGACGATCTTCGACTCGGGGACGGTCTTGATGACCTCGCCCTTCACGAAGATCTGGCCCTTGCCGTTGCCGGAGGCGACGCCGAGGTCGGCCTCGCGGGCCTCGCCGGGGCCGTTGACGACACAGCCCATGACGGCGACGCGGAGCGGGACCTCCATGCCCTCCAAGCCGGCGCTGACCTGGTCGGCGAGCTTGTAGACGTCGACCTGGGCGCGGCCGCAGGAGGGGCAGGAGACGATCTCCAGGCGGCGCTGCTTGAGGTTCAGCGCCTCCAGGATCTGGAGTCCGACCTTGACCTCCTCGGCCGGCGGGGCCGAGAGCGAGACGCGGATGGTGTCGCCGATGCCCTCGGAGAGCAGGGCGCCGAAGGCGACGGCCGACTTGATGGTGCCCTGGAACGCCGGTCCGGCCTCGGTGACGCCGAGGTGGAGCGGGTAGTCGCTCTGGGCGGCGAGCTGGCGGTAGGCGTTGACCATGACGACCGGGTCGTTGTGCTTGACCGAGATCTTGATGTCGCCGAAGCCGTGCTCCTCGAAGAGCGACGCCTCCCAGAGGGCGGACTCGACGAGGGCCTCGGGGGTGGCCTTGCCGTACTTCTTCAGGAGCCGCGCGTCCAGGGAGCCGGCGTTGACGCCGATCCGGATCGGGGTGCGGGTCTCGGAGGCCGCCTTCGCGATCTCCTTGACCTTGTCGTCGAACTGCTTGATGTTGCCCGGGTTCACCCGGACCGCCGCGCAGCCCGCGTCGATCGCGGCGAAGACGTACTTCGGCTGGAAGTGGATGTCGGCGATCACCGGGATCTGCGACTTCCGGGCGATCGTGGCGAGGGCGTCGGCGTCGTCCTGTGTCGGGCACGCGACCCGGACGATCTGGCAGCCGGACGCCGTCAGCTCGGCGATCTGCTGGAGCGTCGCGCCGATGTCCGACGTACGTGTCGTCGTCATCGACTGCACGGATACGGGTGCGTCGCCGCCGACCGCGACCGTGCCGACCTGGATCTGTCGGCTGACCCTTCGGTCGGCGAGCTTGGTCGGAACGGCCGGCATTCCGAGAGAAATCGCAGTCATGCGCTGTGCATCCCCAAGGTGTGGATCAAGGTCCCGAGATCGGCGGGCTCCAGCCTTCGAGGTTACGGCACCGGAGCCGGGACGGCCGCACCGTGTCGACATGTCCACCCATTGGTGAGCGGCCGGACACAACGCGTGTGCCCGGCCGCAACCCGTGGGGCGGAAGGGGCGATCAGGTGATCTTGACGGGGTTCACGATGTCGGCCACCAGGACCAGCAGCGTGAAGCAGATGAAGAGTCCGGCGACCACATAGGCGACCGGCATCAGCCGGGCCACGTCGAACGGGCCCGGGTCGGGGCGCCGGAAGACCTTGGCCAGATTGCGCCGCAGGGACTCCCAGAGCGCGCCCGCGATGTGCCCGCCGTCGAGCGGGAGCAGCGGGAGCATGTTGAACAGGAACAGCGAGAGGTTGAAGCCCGCGAGCAGGAACAGCATCATCGCGACCTGGTTCTGCGCCGGGATGTCGAGGTTCATCACCTCGCCGCCGATCCGGGCCGCGCCCACCACGCCGACCGGCGAGTCGTCGGCGCGTTCGCCGTCGCTGAAGGCGGCGTCCCACAGGGCCGGGATCTTGCCGGGCAGGGCGATGATCGAGTCGACGCCGTTCTCGATCATGTCGCCCATGCGGACGACGGAGTCGCCGAAGCCGAGCGGCACGATCTCGGTCTGCGCGGCGAAGCCGAGGTAGCCCGCCGTGACGTACTCGTTCGGGATGACCTCGCCCCGGCTGTCCTTCTTGGCGACCCTGTTCTCACGCAGGACCGCGTTGAGCGTCACTTCCTTGCCGTCGCGTTCGACGACGATGGCGGCGGGGCCGACCGTCTCGCGGATGCGGTCCGACAGCGTCGCCCAGTCGTCGACCTTCGCCCCCGCGAAGGCGATGATCTTGTCGCCTTCGCGGAGCCCGGCGGCCTTGGCGGGCGACGCGTCGTCGTCGGCCTTGCAGGTCTGGCGCTTCTCGCTCTGCGCGATCACGCACTGCTGGACGCCGCCGACCTCGGTGGTCTGGGTCTGGAAGCCGAAGGTCATCGCGACGCCCATGAAGATGGCGACCGCGAGGATCAGGTTCATGAAGGGACCGGCGAACATCACGATGACGCGCTTCCACGGCTTGCGCGTGTAGAAGAGCCGCTTCTCGTCGCCCGGCTCCAGCTCCTCGAAGGCGGCGGAGCGGGCGTCCTCGATCATGCCGCGCCACGGGGAGGTGGAGCGGGCTTCGAGTCGGCCGTCGGGTCCGGGCGGGAACATCCCGATCATGCGGATGTAGCCGCCGGCCGGGATGGCCTTGATGCCGTACTCCGTGTCGCCCTTCTTCTTCGACCAGATCGTCGGGCCGAAGCCGACCATGTACTGCGGCACCCGGATGCCGAACATCTTGGCCGTGGAGAGGTGGCCCAGCTCGTGCCAGGCGATGGAGAAGAGCAGCCCCACGACGAAGACGGCGATCCCCAGGACCGTCAGCAGGACCGAGGTCAGACTCATGCGCGCGCCTCCGCTGTCGCTTTCGCCGTCAGTTCCCGGGCCCGTGCGCGGGCCCAGGTTTCCGCTTCGAGGACGTCCGCGACGCTGAGCGAGGTTCCCGGGGCGGGGGTGCCGTGTTCGGACACCACAGCGGTGACCGTATCCATGATTCCGTTGAAGGGCAGCTGTCCGGCGAGGAAGGCGTCGACGCATTCCTCGTTCGCCGCGTTGAACACGGCGGGTGCGGTGCCGCCGAGCGTGCCGACGTGCCGGGCGAGACCGACCGACGGGAAGGCCTCGGTGTCCAGCGGGAAGAACTCCCAGCTGGAGGCCTTCGTCCAGTCGAAGGCGGGGGCGGCGTCCGGGACCCGCTGGGGCCAGCCGAGACCGATGGCGATGGGGCCGCCCATGTCCGGCGGGGTGGCCTGGGCGAGCGTGGATCCGTCGCTGAATTCCACCATCGAGTGCACGTAGGACTGCGGGTGGACCACGACCTCGATGCGGTCGAACGGGATGTCGTAGAGGAGATGCGCCTCGATGACCTCAAGGCCCTTGTTGACCAGGGTCGCGGAGTTGATGGTGATGACCGGGCCCATCGCCCAGGTCGGGTGGGCGAGCGCCTGCTCGCGGGTGACGTCGGCCAGTTCCGCGCGCGTACGGCCCCGGAAGGGTCCGCCGGAGGCGGTGACGACGAGCTTGCGGACATCGGCGCGGGTGCCGGCGGCCAGCGCCTGGAAGAGCGCGGCGTGCTCGGAGTCGACCGGGATGATCTGGCCGGGGGCGGCGAGCGCCTTCACCAGCGGGCCGCCGACGATCAGCGACTCCTTGTTGGCGAGGGCGAGCGTGCGGCCCGCCTTCAGCGCGGCCAGGGTGGGGGCGAGCCCGATGGAGCCGGTGATGCCGTTGAGCACGGTGTGGCAGGCGCTTCCGGCGAGGGTGGTGGCCGCGTCGGGTCCGGCCAGGATCTCGGGGAGCGGCTCGCCGGCCCCGTACCGGTCCCGCAGCGCCTCGCGCAGGGCGGGGACCGCGTCCTCGGCGGCGACGGCGACCGTGTTCACCCGCAGCCGGTGGGCCTGCTCGGCCAGCAGGGCGACCCGGCCGCCTGCGGCCGAGAGCGCCGTGACCCGGAAGCGGTCGGGGTTGCGCAGGACCAGGTCGATGGCCTGGGTGCCGATCGACCCGGTGGAGCCGAGGATCACGAGATCCCGGCGGCCGTCCGCGGCGTCGAAGACGAGATGCGGATCGGCGAGGGGGGCAGGGCTGTCGCTCATGCCCCCCATTGTTGCCGCTCCGGCTGTGTGCGGGGACAGCGCGTCCCGTGCGGGTCGCGCCGCCTCCTCCTGTCAGCGCGCCACCAGGCCGTCCGCGAAGTCCTGGAACACCTCGTGGAAGCGCGGGAAGGTCTTGCGTACGCAGCCGGGGTCGTCGTACGTCAGGCCCGGGGTGCGCAGTCCGGCGACGGCGAAGGACATCACGATGCGGTGGTCGCCGTGGGTGGCGATCTCGGTGGGCTTCGGCGTGCCGGGGTGGATCTTGATCCGGTCGGGCCCGGTGTGCACGGTGATGCCCATGGCGCGCAGGTTCTCGGCGCACGCCTCCAGCCGGTCGCACTCCTTGACCCGGGTGTTGGCGACGTCCTCGATCGTGACGGGACCGTCGGCGTACGGCGCGATGGCGGCGAGGGTCGGCATGGTGTCGGAGATGTCGCGCATGTTGACGGTGATCCCGCGCAGCCGGCCGGTGGAGCGGACGGTGGTGGCGTCGGCGCCGACGCTGACCTCGGCGCCCATGTCCCGCAGGACGTCGACGAAGCGCAGATCGCCCTGGAGCGCGCCGGTGCCGAGGCCGGGGACGGTGACCTCGCGGCCGGTGAGGGCCGCGGCGGCGAAGAAGTAGCTCGCGGTGGAGGCGTCGGGCTCGACGGCGTAGGCGGTGGCCCGGTAGCCGCCGGGTGGGACGGTGAAGGTGTTCCCCTCCCGCTCCACCTCCACGCCGAAGTCGCGCATCATCGCGAGGGTGATCTCGACGTACGGCGCGGAGACCAGCTCGGTGACCTCGATGCGCAGCCCCTTCGCGGTGAGCGGCCCGAGCATCAGCAGCGCGGTGAGGTACTGGGAGGACTCCCCCGCGTCCAGGGTGAGTTCGCCGCCCTCGATCCCGGCGGCCCGGACGGTCAGCGGGTGGTGCCCTTCCGCTTCCCCGTGGCGCAGGTCGACGCCGAGGGCGGTGAGGGCCCGGGTGAGCGGGGCGAGCGGGCGGCGGCGCATCTGGGCGGAGGCGTCGAAGCGGTACGTGCCGGAGGCGGCGGCCGCGACGAGGGTGGGCAGGAAGCGGGCGGTGGTCGCGCCGTCGCGGCAGTAGACGTCGGCGTCGGTGGCGGCGGGTCCGGCCGGGCGGCCCTCGACGCGCCAGCGGTCGGCCTCCTGCCCGACCGCGTAACCGAGGTTCTTCAGCCCTTCGGCGAAGCCCTCGGTGTCGTCCGAACGCAGCGGTCGCAGCAGGGTGGTGGTGCCGTCGGCCGCGGCGGCCAGGAAGAGGGCGCGGGCGGTGACGGACTTGGAGCCGGGGATGTCGATGACGGTCACGGCGCTCATCCTGCCCTGCGGCGGGCGGGGTGCACGGGGTACGTCCGGTGCGTGGACGCGGTGGACGTACCCCGTACGACTGTCCCTAGCGCACCGGCCGGTGCTGGTTCTCCTGGACGGAGGGGCCCGGGGTGGCGTCCGCGATCCAGGGGCCTTCGCCGCTGGGGTCGACGACGCCCTCCTCCAGCCAGGTGTACGTCCCCGACAGGACGCCGTCGACGACGCGCCGGTCGAGGTCGTCGGTGTTGGACCACAGCCGGGTGAACAGCTCCTCGACCCGGATGCGGGCCTGTCGGCAGAAGGCGTCCGCGAGCTGGTACGCCTCCCGCCCGTGCTCCCCCGCGCTGCGCAGGTGCTCGGCGCGGACGCAGGCGGCGCTCATCGCGAAGAGCTCCGCGCCGATGTCGACGATCCGGCCGAGGAAGCCCTGCTTGGTCTCCATCCGCCCCTGCCAGCGGGACATGGCGTAGAAGGTGGAGCGGGCGAGCTTGCGCGAGCACCGCTCGACGTACCGGAGGTGCCCGGAGAGGTCGCGATGCCCGGCCGGGTGGAACTCACCGTACGTACGCGGGAGTTGCCCGGCGCCCGTCACCAGCTGGGGCAGCCAGCGGGCGTAGAACCCGGCGGCGTTGGCCCCGGCCCTGGCTTTCGCGCCGAGGGGCTTGTCGGGGTCGATGATGTCGCCCGCGACCTTGAGGTGGGCGTCGACGGCCTCGCGGGCGATCAGCAGATGCATGATCTCGGTGGATCCCTCGAAGATCCGGTTGATGCGCATGTCGCGGAGCATCTGCTCGGCCGGGACGGCCCGCTCGCCGCGGGCGGCCAGCGACGCGGCGGTCTCGAAGCCGCGCCCGCCGCGGATCTGGACCAGTTCGTCGGCGATCAGCCAGCCCATCTCGGAGCCGTACAGCTTGGCGAGGGCGGCCTCGATGCGGATGTCGTTGCGGTCCTCGTCGGCCATCTGCGAGGAGAGGTCGACGATGGCCTCCAGGGCGAAGGTGGTGGCCGCGATGAACGAGATCTTCGCGCCGACCGCCTCGTGCCGGGCGACGGGCCGCCCCCACTGCTCGCGTACGGCGGACCATTCGCGGGCGATCTTCAGCGACCACTTGCCCACGCCCACGCACATCGCGGGCAGCGAGAGCCGGCCGGTGTTGAGGGTGGTCAGGGCGATCTTCAGCCCGGCCCCCTCGGGCCCGATCCGGCAGGCGCCGGGGACCCGGACCCGGTGGAAGCGGGTGACGCCGTTCTCGATGCCGCGCAGGCCCATGAAGGCGTTGCGGTGCTCCACGGTGACGCCCGGGGCGTCGGCCTCGACGACGAACGCGGTGATGCCGCCGGGGTGCCCCTCGGAGGCGGGCACCCGGGCCATGACCACGAGGAGATCGGCGACGACCCCGTTGGTGGTCCAGAGCTTCACCCCGTCCAGGACGTAGTCCGGCCCGTCGGGCACCGCGGAGGTGGCGAGGCGGGCCGGGTCGGAGCCGACGTCCGGCTCGGTCAGCAGGAAGGCGGAGATGTCGGTGGTGGCCAGCCGGGGCAGGAAGACGTCCTTCTGCTCCTGGGTGCCGAAGATCTTCAGGGGCTGCGGTACGCCGATCGACTGATGCGCGGAGAGCAGCGCACCGATCGCGGGGCTGGCGGAGCCGACGAGGGCGAGCGCCTTGTTGTAGTACACCTGGGTGAGTCCGAGCCCGCCGTACTTGGTCTCGATCTTCATCCCGAGCGCGCCGAGCTCCTTGAGCCCGCTGATCACCTCGTCGGGGATCCTCGCCTCGCGCTCGATCCGCGCACTGTCGATGTGCGCCTCGCAGAACGCCCGCAGCCGCGCCAGGAACTCCTCGCCGCGCCGGATGTCGTCGGGCGGCGGCAGGGGGTGCGGGTGGATCAGGTCGAGCCGGAAGCGCCCGAGGAACAGCTCCTTGGCGAAGCTGGGCTTGCGCCAGTCCTGCTCCCGCGCGGCCTCGGCGACCCGCCGCGCTTCGCGTTCGGTGACCTTGGGGGCCCTGGGGACCTGGGGGGTGTTGTGTGGTGCGGACATGAGGGACCTCACCTCGCCGCTCGTCGCTGCCGAGCTGCTGCTGTCGGGCTGCTTCCGGGTCTGCTTCTGGTCCGTATGTAACCCGTGTACCCGTGGTTCGGCACCCGCACCAGCCCCCGCGCACGAGGCGGGCCGCCCGGGAGAGGTCCGTGGTCCGTATGTCCGTACTGTTGAGCGTCCTTCACGCACTTCTTCCGCCCCTGGAGGCTCCCGCATGTCTCTGATACCCCCGCTGCTGGGCGGCGCGGTGTTCCTGGCCGGCCTCGCGCTGGCGACCGACCACCGCGGGGCGGCCCGGTGGGTCGTGGAGGTTCTGCTGAACCCGGCCTACGCGGAGCCGAGGCTTCTGCGGCGCTACGCCCGGCGGGGCATCGAGCATCCGCAGATGGACTTCCACCGCGATGCCCTCCAGCGGAGGCAGCTCGTGCGGGTCTGGGGCGGGCTCGTGTCCGCCCTCGGCCTCCTCGTGCTGACGGTGAGCACGGTGTTCCTGGTCCGCGGTTGACGGCCGATCGCGGCGGGCGTGCCGATTCGGGAACCCGTCGGCCCCCGGACCCCGGAAGAGACAGGAACGGCCTGAGCCCCCGCACAGTGGGCTCAGGCCGTTCCTTCGCGCGCCCCCGCCCGCACCCGCTGTCCAGGCGGGGGCGCGGGCGGGGGTCGTCCGGGGGTGTTACAGGGCGAGGCCCGTGAGGACCAGGACGCGCTCGTAGGTGTAGTCGTCCATGGCGTAGCGGACGCCCTCGCGGCCGACGCCGGACTGCTTGGCGCCGCCGTACGGCATCTGGTCGGCGCGGTACGAGGGGACGTCGCCGATGATCACGCCGCCGACCTCCAGGGCGCGGTGGGCCCGGAAGGCGGTCTGGAGGTCGTGGGTGAAGACGCCTGCCTGGAGGCCGTACTTGGAGGAGTTGACGGCGGCGAACGCCTCCGCCTCGCCGTCGACCTTCTGGAGCGACATGACCGGGCCGAAGACCTCTTCGCAGGAGAGCTTCACGTCGTCGGGGAGGCCGGCCAGGACCGTCGGGGCGTAGGTGGCGCCGTCGCGCTTGCCGCCGGTGAGGAGTTCCGCGCCGCCCTGGACGGCCTCGTCGACCCAGGACTCGACGCGCTTGGCGGCGTCCTCGCTGACGAGCGGGCCGACGTCGGTGGTGGCGTCGGCCGGGTCACCGGTGACCAGGGCCTCGACGGCGGCGACGATCTTCGGGACGAGCCGGTCGTAGACCGAGGCGTCGGCGATGACGCGCTGCACCGAGATGCAGGACTGGCCGCCCTGGTAGTTGGAGAAGGTCGCGATCCGGGTCGCCGCCCAGTCCAGGTCCTCGTCCGAGGCGTAGTCGCCGAGGACGACCGCCGCGCCGTTGCCGCCGAGCTCCAGGGTGCAGTGCTTGCGGGGCACCGACTCCATGATCGAGTAGCCGACCGGGCCCGAGCCGGTGAAGGAGATGACCGGCAGCCGCTCGTCCTGGACCAGGGCGGGCATCTTGTCGTTCGGGACCGTCAGGACGGACCAGGAGCCGGCCGGGAGGTCGGTCTCGGCCAGCAGCTCGCCCAGGATCAGGGAGGAGATCGGGGTGGCGGGGGCCGGCTTCAGGATGATCGGGGCGCCGACGGCGATGGCCGGGGCGACCTTGTGGGCGCTGAGGTTGAGGGGAAAGTTGAAGGGGGCGATGCCCAGGACCGCCCCGCGCGGGAAGCGGCGGACCAGACCCAGACGGCCGGTGCCGCCGAGGTCGGTGTCGAGCCGCTGCGCCTCGCCGCCGTTGAAGCGGCGGGCCTCCTCGGCGGCGAACCGGAACACGGACACGGCCCGGCCGACCTCGCCGCGCGCCCACTTGATCGGCTTGCCGTTCTCCGCCGAGATCAGCTGGGCGATCTCCTCGGTGCGCTCCGTCAGCCGCCGTACGACGTGGTCGAGGGCCGCGGCCCGGACATGCGCCGGGGTGGCGGCGAACTCGTCGCGTACGGCGTGGGCGGCGGCGACGGCCTCCTCGACCTGGGCGTCGGTCGGCACGCTGACGGTGCCGACGAGGCGTCCGTCGTACGGGTTGGTGACGTCGAAGCTGTCGGCACCGGTGGCCCGGCGGCCGGCCACCCAGAAGGCGTGGGGCGAAGTCATGGAGGTTCCGGCCCTTCGGAGGTCGTGAGGAGGTGGGGGTGTGTCTCGTCGTGGGCGCCCGGAAGGCTCCCCTCTGTGGTTCCACGGTAGGGCGGACAGGCGCTCAGGGCGTTTGTCCGGCATGGAGCGGAGCGGGGGCCGGGTGCTCCGAATTGGCGGAGGGGCCGCCCGGTCCGGCCACGCCCGGCTTCTCCGTACGCCGCAGCAGATCCGGTACGAGGGTGAGCAGGCCGGTCACCGCGAGGCCCGCGCCGAGCCAGAGCGGGGCCCGCAGGCCGAAGCGGTCGAGGCCCAGGCCGCCCAGGGCGGAGCCGAGGACCACGCCCAGGGTGATGAAGGAGCTGTGCACGGTGTTGACGAGCGGGCGGGCGTTGCCGGTCCGCTGCACCCGCGTGACCAGGGCCGGGTTCATGGTGACCCCGACGAGGCCGATGCCCAGCATGCAGAGCACCGCCCAGGCCTCGAACCGGGCCAGCAGGGCGAATCCGGCGAGGAACACCGCGTTCAGGGAGAGGCCGAGGAGCAGGACGGGGAGGGTGTGGCGGTCCGCGAACCTGCCGACGACGGTGTTGCCGATGACGGTGGCGGCGCCGTACGCCAGGAGCAGCAGCGGGACCGTGCCCGAGGAGAATCCGGTGACCCGGGTGAGGATCGGGTTGAGGTAGCTGAAGGCGGAGAAGGTCGCGCCGATGACCATCGTGCTGGTGAGCAGGGTGAGCCAGAGCCGGGGTGCGCGGAAGGCGGTCAGCTCGGAGCGGAAGGTGCCGCTGCCCTCCGGCCGGCCCGTCCGGCGTACGCCGAGCGCGGTGCACAGGGCGGCGGCGACCGTCAGCGCGGAGATGGCCCAGAACGCGGCCCGCCAGCCGTACCGTTCGCCGGTCAGGGTGGCCAGCGGCAGCCCCAGCAGGGTGCCGAGCATCAGCCCGTTGAGGATGACCGCCACGGCCCGGCCGCGTATCTCGGGGCGGGTGAGCTGGGAGCCGAGCGAGATCGCGACGCCGAAGAAGGCCTGGGACACGACCCCGGTGATGATCCGCGCGACCACCATCGCCGGGTAGCCGGACGCGGTGGCGGCCAGCACGTTGCCGGCCAGGAAGAGCGGGAAGAGGACCATGAGCGCGGTCTTCGGCGGGAGCCGCAGCAGGGCGATGGAGAGCAGCGGGCCGCCGAGCGCCATGGAGAGGGCGAAGACGGTGATCAGGTAGCCGATCTGCGGGACGGTGACGCCGAGGCCTTCGGCCATCTGCGGCATCAGCCCGGCGACGACGAATTCGCTGGTGACCATGGCGAAGATGCCGAAGGCCAGTACGTGGACGGCACGAGGCACGGAGTTCCCCCTGTGGATGCGCACGGTGTGCGGGCATTGTTTTGGATGGATCGGTTCAAAACCTGGGCATGGGCCGACCCGCTGTCACATGCAGACAGGCGGACAGGCGGGCGGGGCGGGGGTCAGCGGGTCAGGGCGTCCATGGCCGTGTCGGCGACGGCCTGGACGGCAGCGCGGCCGGCTCCGCCCTGGGCGGTGACGCGCATGCCGCCGATGACGGCGTTGACATAGCGGGCGAGGGCGTCGGGGCCGCGCGCGGCGGCGATGGAGCCGTCGCGCTGCCCGGCGGCGATGACGGCGGACAGGGTCCGCAGCCGGCGGGCGGCGTCGCGGTCCAGGAGCCGGGCGGCCTCGGGATCGCGGGCCGCGAGCTCCACCGTGCTGTTGACGCCCAGGCAGCCGAGGCTGCGGCCGCCGGGGCGGTTCTCGAACTCGTCGGCCACGATCTTGTCGAACAGGGCCCGGATCCGCTCGACGGGCGGACGCGCGGCGTCCTCCAGTACGGCGTCCTGGGCGTCGGCCATGGTGTCCAGATAGCGCGCGAGCGAGCGCGAGAACAGCTCGCGCTTGCTGCTGAAGGTGTTGTAGATGCTGCTGCGCCCCAGCCCCGTGGCGGCGCACAGGTCCTGGGTGGAGGTGGCCTCGTAGCCGTACTCCCAGAATGCGCGCATCGCGGCGTCCAGGGCCCGTTCCTCGTCGAACTGCCTCGGTCGGGCCATGGCAGCACTCTAGGGTTTTGGACCGATCGTTGCAATACGGTTCGGGCCGGCCGCTCAGTCCTCGGCGGTCGTGGTCGCCGCCGTCGTCTTGAGGGCGAGCCACAGCTCCATGCGGACGTCCGGGTCGTCCAGCGAGCGGCCGAGGATCTCCTCCACCCGGCGCATCCGGTAGCGCAGGGTGTGCCGGTGCACGCCCAGGTCGGCGGCGGCGGCGTCCCACTGGCCGTGGCGGGAGAGCCAGGCGCGGAGGGAGGCCACGAGGTCGCCGCGGCCCTTGGCGTCGTGCTCGTACAGCGCACGGAGCATGCCGTCGGCGAAGGCCCGTACCGCGTCGTCGGCGAGCAGCGGCAGGACGGATCCGGCGGCCAGCTCCTCGTGCTCGACCAGCGCCCTGCCCCGGCGGCGGGCGACGGAGAGGGCCTGCTCCGCCTGCTTGTACGCGGCGGAGACGGCGATCGGACCGGAGGGGGCGGAGAGCCCCACCACGACGTCGCTGTCCTCGGCGCCGCCCTCGCGCGGGGCGCGGTCGTCCTGGGCCTCGGCGTAGGAGGCGCAGGCGGCGACGGCGGAGCCGCCGTCCGCGGCGAGCACGACGACGCGCTCGCCCTCGGGGACCAGGAGGAGCGCCTCGCCGGTACGGGCGGCGGCGGCCTCCATCGTCTCGGTGAGCAGTTCGGGCCCGGCGGGCGCGGCGGCCTCGGCGATGAGCAGCCGGAACGGGGCGTCGAGCAGATCGCCGTAGAGGTCTCCGGCGACGGCCCGCGCGTGGTCGGGTTGTCCGGCGAGGAGCATCCGCAGGACGGCGGCGCCCAGGCGCTGTTCGGCGCCCTGGAGGGAGCGGGAGCGGGCGGTGGTGAGGGTGAGCAGGGCGACGGCGGAGTGCACGGCGTACCGCTCGGCGGTGCCGAGTGCGGCTCCGGTGCCGACGGCGAGCGCGCCGCGGGCCCGGCGGCCGGTGCCCAGCGACTGGAGCTCGACCCGGTCCTCGCTGTCGGCGACGACGATGCTGGCGGGGGCGGGGCGGTCCCGGAGGCGTTCGACGTCGGGGGTGAGGCGGGCGGCGCGGCGGGCGGCCCAGTCGGGGGCGGCGGCGAGGACCGCACCGGAGGTGTCGTACAGGGCGGCCCAGCCGTCGATGTGGGCGGCGAGCCGGGCGAGGAGATCGGCGGGCCCGTCCCCGGCGAGCGCGGCCCTGGTCAGCTCGCGCTGGGCCTCGAAGCCGGCGGTGACCGCGCGGTACTGGTCGGCGGCGATGGCGGCGGAGACGGCCTTGCTGATGGCGAGGAACGGGGTGCGGCGGGGCACTTCGAGGAGCGGCAGGCCCGCTTCCTCGGCGGCTTCGACGAGCGCTTGCGGGATGTCCTCGTAGTTCACCCCGACCCCGAATCCGACCCCGGCGACCCCTGCTCCGGCCAGCCGCCGCACATACCGCCGCATGGTCTCGGCGTTCTCGGCGTCGAGGTTGGTGGCGGTCACCAGGAGGAGTTCGCCGCCGTCCATGTACGGGACGGGGTCGGCGAGCTCGCTGGCGTGGGCCCAGCGCACAGGCGTGTCGAGCCGGTCCGCGCCCGCCCGCACGGTGAGCTTGAGCGCCGAGTGCTGGACGAGCGAGGCGAGCGTGGGGGGCATGGGCGGGGAACCCTCAGGTCGGGGACGAGGTCGCGGGTGCCGCCGTACGGACGACCGGATCCCCGGCCGCGACGACGGTCCGCATTGCGCCGTCCCGTATGAACGGCTGCCTCCGATTCTGCCAGGCTGGCAGGGTGCCGGTAACCGCTCTCCGTCGGCCGTCGCGTTACTTCCGGGTAGCCGTTTCGGTCGTCTCAGCCGTCGAGGTGAACGAGGAGGGGGGGTGCGTGTTCGCCCTGGACGGTCGTGAGGGAGAGGACCGCGTGCCCGGCCGGCACGGAGTACGCCAGCTCCGAGGCCGACCAGCGCTCCCGCTCGACCTGCCGTACGGTCACCGCGTCCGTGGTCACGGCCTTGCCGGTGACGAGCTTGCGCAGGGCGTGCAGGGCACGGGTGAACGGCTGGTCGGCGAAGACGGTGTGCTGGGCGACCTCGCGGGTCTCGACCCATTCCTTGCCCCAGGCTTCGGCGAAGCGCTTGCCTTCCCAGGTCGTGATGCCGGGGAACGTCATCAGACAGCCGACCGCCCCGAGCAGCGCGGCGTGCAGATGCGGGCCCACATCGTCCAGGGATCGCACGGCCAGGACGGCTCCGGCGTTCAGCTGTCGCAGGCGCTGCACCGCCCGGACCGCATCGGTGGTCATCGCGCTCGCGGCGTCGTCGAGCACGAGCGCCGCGAAGAGCGACGCGTCGCGACGCGCACCGACGCTGGAGACGAACTGCGCGAAGACCAGCCGGGTGAGAATGCGCGAAGCCTCGGGGTGGCTTCGCTCCGGCAGCACGATCCGGACGCGGACCGGGTGCTCCAGGGCGCGCAGCGAGAAGGGCCGTGACCGGCCCCGGGTGTCGAAGAACGCGCTGAAGGCGGGCCGGTCGAGAAAGGCGATCCGGTCGGCGAGCACCCCGCTGAGGTCCGCGGAGGTACCCAGCTGACGCTCGCGCGCGTCGACTTCCCGCAGATAGGACCGGTGTTCCTCCGCATGGAGCTCACCGCGGAGCAGGTCCAGCGCCCGACGGCCGCCGTCGAGGATCTCCCGGAGCTCCGGGAGCGACGGAAAGCGGCCGTGGGCGGCGTTGAAGGGGCCGATCAGCTGGCCCAGTGTGATGGCGGCCCGGCGGCTGTCCACGTCCGGCAGATCACCGGTGAAGGCCTCCGACAGGAGCATCGCGGCTTCGTCCGGGTCGGTGATCCCGCCGTACAGATCGAGGTCGTACACCGAGTCGGCATCGCCGATCTTCACCACGACGTCGTAGGAGTCCTCGGGTCCCAGCTCCACGCCCTCGGCCGAGACGACGACCACGGCCGCCCGCCCGGCCAGCGCCTGGAGGGACAGGGACTCCACCACCGGCCGCACCAGGCGTCGGGTCCGGTCGGCGCCGTGAGGGCCGACGGCCAGGAGCGAGGTGCCGAGGACGGAAGGGTCGAGAGCCGCTCCCGCACCTCGCCGGGCGGAAGGGTTGCGCGGGTGTTCCGCGTAGACGCCCACCTTGACCTGAGCGGTCAGCAGATCGTGGGTGGCCGCGCGGACCGGGAGGTCGCGGTCGCCGGAAGGATGCAGGCAGGCCGCCGCCCCCTGCTTCATCACTCCGTCGACGAAAGCCCCGGGGGAAAGGGCGCCCGCCTCCACCCGCGACCACGCATGGTCGACCCTCGCGCAGTCGACGTCGCTCAACCGGTTGCCCGCGGCCTCGGCGGCCAGCCGGTCGGCGGCTCCGGGCTGCCCCGCCGCCCGCAGCCGCGGCCACCCGGCGGGGTCTTCCCCGGTCTCGGGTTCCGCTTCGGGGGCGACCACGGCGGCGGGGCCGGACTTGCGGAAGGCCTGCAGCCACCCGCCGGTCCGGGCGAACGGCCACAGCACGACGCCCGCGACGAGAACGTTGACGGCGATCCCCAGCGCGGCGGCGGTCTCCGGGTCTCCGCGGAGCGCGGACATCGGGATCAGCAGGTGGACGATCGCGTAGAAGAAGGGGAGCAGGTTCGTCCCGAGGACGATCCACACCGCCAGAAGTCCGGTCGCCATCCCGGCCAGCGTCCGGCCCGGCTGCGGCCGGTCCAGCACGAGCCTGCGGTACAGCGCCGGCCAGTTGCCGAGCCGGCCGCAGAAGTAGATCAGGACGGCGGCGAAGAGGCTGTTGTAGACGGCGCTGGCCGTGCGCGCGGACTGTCCGGGTTCACCGCGCCACCAGTCGGAGGGGGTGAACAGCCTCAGGGGCAGGCGCTGCACCGCGATGTAGTCGGTGCTCCAGACGGCCCACGCGAAGATCCCGCAGGCGATCGAGATGAGCGCGCCCACGACCAGGGCGCGGGTGGGCACCTCGCCGGGGCCTCCGGCCGGCTTCGGCCGGTACTCGTACCGCCAGAGGCCCGGCTCCGGGTCCGCGCGATGGGCCCGCAGCCAGTGCCGCACGTCGAAGACCGCGGCGGGCGACCGGGGCGGGAGCGGAGGCATGGGAGGCGGCGGCGGGGTGGGACGGGGCACTCGGACGGCGGCATCGCTGTCGTGGGAGTGGCCGAGCCATCGCGCGCCGGCATCGTCCGCACCCTGCCCGCCCTGCTCACGCTGCGGGTCGTACGTGCCCTCGGTGCCCATTGCCACTGCTCCCCTGACGTGCCAAGGCGGTATCTCGGTGCAGTCGCTCAATCTAGTACCCGGATTCAGCGCTTCATGGTCATTCCCGGTTCCCGGACCACCTCATCCCGCCATCTGTCCGCCAAGGACAAGGACACACCCCCACCACTCCCGATCGGAGCATGCCCGCACCCCTCCCCCACCCCTAGCCTGCGAGGACAAGAGCGTCCGAAACATCCCCCAGGAGCCCCTCATGACCGCAATCCCGCAGGAGCGCCGCGTCGTCACTGCCATCCCCGGCCCGAAATCGGCTCTGCTGCAGGCTCGCCGGGTCGCAGCCGTCGCCGCAGGTGTGGGCTCCACCCTGCCGGTGTTCACCGCCCGTGCGGGCGGCGGGATCATCGAGGACGTGGACGGCAACCGGCTGATCGACTTCGGGTCCGGGATCGCCGTGACCTCCGTCGGCGCGTCCGCCGAGGCCGTCGTACGCCGGGCCTCCGCGCAGCTCGCGGACTTCACCCACACCTGTTTCATGGTCACGCCGTACGAGGGGTACGTCGAGGTCTGCGAGCAGCTCGCCGAGCTGACGCCGGGCGACCACGCGAAGAAGTCCGCGCTGTTCAACTCGGGCGCCGAGGCCGTCGAGAACGCGGTGAAGATCGCCCGCGCCTACACCAAGCGCACCGCCGTCGTCGTCTTCGACCACGGCTACCACGGCCGCACCAACCTCACCATGGGCATGACGGCGAAGAACATGCCGTACAAGCAGGGCTTCGGCCCGTTCGCGCCCGAGGTCTACCGTGTCCCGGTCGCCTACGGCTACCGCTGGCCGACCGGTGCCGAGAACGCCGGGGCCGAGGCGTCCGCGCAGGCCATCGACGCGATCACCAAGCAGATCGGCGCGGACAACGTCGCCGCGATCGTCATCGAGCCGGTGCTCGGCGAGGGCGGCTTCATCGAGCCCGCCAAGGGCTTCCTCCCCGCGATCGCGCAGTTCGCCAAGGACAACGGCATCGTGTTCGTCGCGGACGAGATCCAGTCCGGCTTCTGCCGCACCGGCCAGTGGTTCGCCTGCGAGGACGAGGGCATCGTCCCGGACCTGATCACCACCGCCAAGGGCATCGCGGGCGGTCTGCCGCTGTCCGCCGTGACCGGCCGCGCCGAGATCATGGACGCCGCGCACGCGGGCGGTCTGGGCGGTACGTACGGCGGGAACCCGGTGGCCTGCGCCGGTGCGCTCGGGGCCATCGAGACGATGCGCGAGCTGGACCTGAACGGGAAGGCCAAGCGGATCGAGGAGGTCATGAAGGGCCGCCTCGCCGAGATGCGGGCGAAGCTCCCGAACGGCGACATCATCGGCGACATCCGCGGCCGCGGCGCGATGATCGCGATCGAGCTGGTGAAGTCCGGCACGACGGACCCGAACCCGGAGGCGGCGGGCGCGCTCGCGAAGGCCTGCCACGCCGAGGGGCTGCTCGTCCTCACCTGTGGCACGTACGGCAACGTCCTGCGTTTCCTGCCGCCGCTGGTGATCGGCGAGGACCTGCTGAACGAGGGCCTCGACCTGATCGAGCAGGCTTTCGGCCGGCTCTGATCCGTCGAAGGTCCGGTCGAACCGGAAGGCGGGCGGAGCGGCCTTTCGCCGCTTCCGTCCGGCATCCGGGTGAGGGCCTGTGAAGAACGTGTGCGGGGGCGATGGCGGGAGGCGGTGGCGACTGTCGGCCGCTCTTCCGCTGCCGTACGGTTTCTGCAGATGAGAGAAACACCTCGGCCCCGGGAAACCGCGGCCGACTCCGGGCCGGGGCTTCCCCAGCGCCGTCCGGGGCGTGCGTTCGCGCACACCGGAGCCTCCGGCTCCGGGACTCCTCACCGATCGGACGGCCGCCCGCCCCACACCCCCCGGGGCGCGCGGCGAACCGATCTCGCCGGCCATCCCGGAACAACCCCCCCTGTTCCCGGGTGGCCGGCCCCCCTCGTTTCCGGATACGTCTCCGGCCTCCTGGGTCTGCTCGCGGTCCTCTTCGCGCTGATCACCTGGCAGGTCGTCGTCGAGGGTCCGCTGCTGCGGCTGGACGAGCGGGTGGGCCCGAAGCTCTTCGGGCGGGGCCCGGCCGGGCTGACGCAGGTGCTCTCCGATCTCGGCGGGATGGCGGTGGCGCTTCCCGTGCTGACCGTCGTGATCGCGTACGCGCTGTGGCGTCGTGCGCTGCGGCTCGCCGTGTACGCGGCCCTCACCATGGCGGCGGTGCCCGCGCTGGTGATCCCGCTGAAGGTGGCCACCGCCCGGCAGGGCCCGCTGACCGAGGCGGTCAACTACTACCCGTCCGGCCATACGGCGACGGCCGCCGTGGCGTACGGGGCCTCGGCCCTGGTGCTGCTGGCACTGCCGCGCCCGGCGTGGCTGCGGGCGGCGTCCTGGCCCCGGACGTGGATGATGCCCGTCGCCGCGATCCTGTTGACCACGGCGACGGGCATCGGTCTGGTGCTGCACGGCTACCACTGGCCGCTGGACGTGCTGGCCAGTTGGTGCCTGGGGCCGTTGGTGCTGGCGCCCCTGTGGTGGGTCAGTTTCCGAAGTAGCCGTCGAAGTTCCGGCTGAACTCCCAGTTGTTGAAGCGGTCCCAGTTGATCGACCAGGTCATCAGGCCGCGCAGGTCGGACCAGGTGCCGTGGGTCTGGTAGGAGCCGCAGGAGGTCTTCTTGATCAGGCAGTCGAGCGCCTTGTTGACCTCGGCCGGTGAGGTGTGGCCGTTGCCCGCCTGGGTGGAGGCCGGGAGGCCGATGGCGACCTGGTCGGGGCGCAGGCCCGGGAAGACCCGACTCGTGTCGCCCGCGACCGGGAAGCCCGCGAGCAGCATGTCGGTCATCGCGATGTGGAAGTCCGCGCCGCCCATCGAGTGGTACTGGTTGTCCAGGCCCATGATCGGGCCCGAGTTGTAGTCCTGGACGTGCAGCAGGGTCAGATCGTCGCGCAGTGCGTGGATGACCGGCAGATAGGCGCCGGCGCGCGGGTCCTGGCCGCCCCAGGGGCCGGAGCCGTAGAACTGGTAGCCGAGCTGCACGAAGAAGGTCTCGGGCGCCATCGTGAGGACGAAGTCGGAGCCGTACTTCGCCTTGAGCGACTTCACCGCGGAGATCAGGTTGACGATCACCGGTGAGGTGGGGCTGCGGAAGTCGGTGTCTCCCGTGTTCAGGGAGAGCGAGTGGCCCTCGAAGTCGATGTCGAGGCCGTCGAGACCGTAGGTGTCGATGATCTTCGAGACCGAGGTGACGAAGGCGTCCCGGGCGGCGGTGGTGCCGAGCTGCACCTGTCCGTTCTGGCCGCCGATGGAGATCAGCACCTTCTTGCCCGCCGCCTGCTTGGCCTTGATCGCGGCCTTGAACTCCGCCTCGGACTCGACGTTCGGGCACTCGGCGACCGGGCAGAGCGAGAAGCGGATGTCGCCGGAGGTGACGGAGGTGGGCTCGCCGAAGGCGAGGTTGATGACGTCCCAGGAGTCGGGCACGTCCGCCATCCGCGTGTAGCCGGAGCCGTTGGCGAAGCTGGAGTGCAGATAGCCGACGAGCGCGCGGGCCGGGAGCTTGGTGTCGCCGCCCCCTCCTCCGCCCGCCGTGGTGGTCGCCGTGATCGCCGCCGACTTCGCGGACTCCCCGGCCGCGTTGGTGGCGGAGACCTGGAAGCTGTACGCGGTGGAGGGCGTCAGGCCCGTCACGGTGGCGGAGGGGCCGGTGGCCGTGGCCACCTTCGTACCGCCGCGGTAGACGTGGTAGCCGCTCGCACCCGATACGGCGTTCCAGGAGAGCGCCACGGACGACGAGGTGATCGCGGTGGTCTTCAGACCCGCGGGGACGGCCGGGATCACGACGGGCTCGCCGCCGGGGCCGATGAGGGTGAGGTCGTCGACGTAGTGGGCGGGGGTGCCGTACCAGCCGTGGGTGTAGACGCTCACGGAGGTGGTGGAGGGGCCGGTGGTGAAGGTGGTGGTGAGCTGCTTCCACGCGTCGGGCGACTGGGTCCAGGTGGAGACGTCGGTGGTGCCGGTTCCGGACGCGCCGAGGTAGACGTGACTGCCCTGCACCCAGGCGCCCAGTGTGTACGTGGAGTTGGGCTTGACCGCGATGGTCTGGGAACACTTGGCGTGGTCGCTGCCGGCCGGGGTCGCCTTGAGCGCGTGGTCACCGGTGCGCTTGGGCGCGGTGACGGCCGCCCCGCTCTGGTTGGCGCAGTTCCAGCCGTCCAGGCCCGCCTCGAAGCCGCCGTTGCGCACCAGATCCGCGTCGGCGGCGCTCACGGCCGGGGCGGAGGCCACCAGGGTGGCGGCCGCCAGCAGGGTGGCCGAGCAGACGGCCAGAAGTCCGGAAAATCTGACGGTTGGTCCGGTGCGTTCCACAACAGCCTCCGCGCAGGGGGAAATTCGGGGTGTGGCGTGCGCACAACATGGTCCAGACCAATCAGGTTGTCAAGACCTCTGGCGGCCGGCTCAGCTCTCCGGCCGCTCCTGCCGGGCGTCCCGGGCGGCCGCGCCCGCCGCCTCGTGCATCGCGAGTTCGAGGATTCCGGCGTCGGTGAGGGTCCCCGAGCCGTCCGGCGGAACCAGCCAGCGCACTCCCCCGGTGGCCCGCCCCGGATACGGGACGACGATCCAGGTGCCCTGGCCGCAGCCCCTGATCCCGGTGCCGATCCAGCGGGAGACGGTGCCCGGCGGGACGAAGAAGCCCATGCGGGACTCGCCGAAGTCGGCGAGGACGGGGCCCGGTCGGTCGATCAGCCGGGTGAGGACGTCGAGCGTCGGATAGCCGAGATCTCCCGGAAGGATCAGGACGTCCCAGCGCTTGCCGGCGGGAAGGAGCGCGATCCCCTGGGGATTGCGCTCCCACTCCCACCGGCAGGCGGCCGGGTCCGGTGCCACCGCTGTGAGCCACTCGACCGCGGCCTTCGTTTCCGAGCCAGTCATGACCAGCCTCCCGTTGACGTGAGCACCGGCAGGGTTCTGCGGTGCGTACACAGGCGAGAGAGCGGTGGGCGCCGACTATGACGCGGGTTGAGGCTACTAGTTGGTAGTGAACTGGGTCACAGCCCTGGTGACCTGGGTCAGCTGTCGAAACCGAGGCCCAGCTTGTCCATGGTCTTCAGCCACAGGTTGCGGCGCCCGCCGTTGCTGTCGGCGCGGGCCAGGGACCGCTTGGTGATCTCGATACCGGCCCAGGCGAAGGGCTCCGGCGGGAAGGGCATCGGCTTGGAGCGGACCATCTCCAGCCGGGTCCGCTCGGTCTCCTCGCCGGAGAGGAGGTCGAGCATCACATCGGCGCCGAAGCGGGTGGATCCGACGCCGAGTCCGGTGAATCCGGCGGCGTACGCGACCCGCCCCTGGTGCGCCGTTCCGAAGAAAGCGGTGAAGCGGGAACAGGTGTCGATCGCACCGCCCCAGGCGTGCGAGAAATTCAGTCCGGAAAGCTGCGGGAAACAGGTGAAGAACTGTTCCGCGAGTTTCAGGAACGTCTCCGGGCGCTGATCGAGATCGGCGCTGAGCCGGCCCCCGTACGGATAGATCGCGTCGTATCCGCCCCACAGGATCCGGTTGTCCGCGGAAAGCCGGAAGTAATGGAATTGGTTGGCGCTGTCGCCGAGCCCCTGGCGGCCCTTCCAGCCGATGGATTCCAGCTGCTCGGGGCTGAGCGGCTCGGTCATCAGCGCGTAGTCGTAGACCGGCACGGTGTACGGCCGGACCCGCTTGACCAGCGACGGGAAGATGTTGGTGCCGAGCGCGACGCGACGGGCGAAGATCCGGCCGTACGGGGTGCGGACGGCCATCCCCTCCCCCGAGCGGACGAGGTCGAGGCCGCGGGTGTGCTCGTGGATCCGTACGCCGAGCTCCAGGCAGGCCCGCTTCAGCCCCCAGGCGAGCTTCGCCGGGTGCAGCATCGCGACGCCGCGCCGGTCCCAGAGGCCACCGAGGAAGGTGGGCGAGTCGACCTCGGCGCGCAGGGCGTCGCGGTCCAGGAAATCCACGCCCGTGATGCCGAGCTTCACGATCTCCTCGTGCCATTCCCGCAGCTCTTCGAGCTGGTGGGGCTCGGTGGCGACATCGATCTCGCCGGTCCGCTCGAACTCGCAGTCGATCTTGTAGCGGGCGACGGCGGCCTCGATGGCGTCGAGGTTCCGCTCCCCCAGCTCCTCCAGCTTCGCGATCTCGTCGGGCCAGCGCTCCACACCGTTGGCCAGGCCGTGGGTGAGGGAGGCGGCGCAGAAGCCGCCGTTGCGGCCCGAGGCGGCCCAGCCCACCTCGTGCCCCTCGATGAGGACGACGTCACGGTCCGGGTCGCGCTCCTTGGCGATGAGCGCGGTCCACAGGCCGCTGTAGCCGCCGCCGATGACCAGCAGGTCGGTGTGCTCGTCGCCGGTGAGGGCGGGAAGCGCGTCGGGTTTGGCCGGGTCGTCGAGCCAGTAGGAGACCGGCCTGGCGCCGGCGATCGATTGTGCGGCAGTACGCATGGCAGCTGGGGCCATGGTTTCCAACTCCTTCAGGACTTTCAGGTTCGAGCGGTGCTCTTTCGCCGGTTCGCGATGAGCTGGCCGACGAGAACCATCAGTACCGCAATGATGAACATGGCGGTGCCGATGACATTGATCTGCACGGGCGTGCCGCGCTGTGCCGAACCCCAGACGAACATGGGGAACGTGACGGTGGAGCCCGCGTTGAAATTCGTGATGATGAAATCGTCGAACGAGAGCGCGAAGGCGAGCAGTGCTCCCGCCGCGATTCCCGGTGCGGCGATCGGAAGGGTGACCCGTACGAAGGTCTGCACGGGTCCGGCGTACAGATCGCGGGCGGCTTCCTCCAGTCTCGGGTCCATCGACATGACGCGCGCCTTGACGGCCGTCACCACGAAGCTGAGGCAGAACATGATGTGCGCGATCAGCACGGTCCAGAAGCCGAGCTGGGCGCCCATGTTCAGGAAGAGCGTGAGCAGCGACGCGGCCATGACGACCTCGGGCATCGCCATCGGGAGGAAGATCAGCGAGCTGATCGCGCCGCGCGCCCGGAAGCGGTAGCGGACCAGCGCGAAGGCGACCGCCGTGCCGAGCGCGGTGGCTCCGAGCGTCGCCCAGAAGGCGATCTGGAGGGAGAGTGAGAGGGATCCGCAGAGGTCGGCGACGCCGCACGGGTCCTTCCAGGCGTCCAGCGAGAACCGCTGCCACTCGTAGTTGAAGCGGCCGTTGGGCTTGTTGAACGAGAACACCATCACGACGATGTTCGGCAGGATCATGTACGCGAGGGTCAGCAGACCCGCGATGACGACCAGGTTCCGGCGTATCCAGCGCAGTACGGGCATCAGACCAGGTCCTCCGTCCCGGAGCGGCGGATGTAGAAGGTGACCATCAGCAGGACGATCGCCATGAGGATGAACGAGAGCGCGGCGGCCGTCGGGTAGTCCAGGACCCGCAGGAACTGGCTCTGGATGACGCTGCCGACCATCTTGGTGTCGGTGGAGCCCAGCAGTTCCGCGTTCACGTAGTCGCCGCTGGCCGGGATGAAGGTCAGCAGGGTGCCGGAGACGACGCCGGGCATGGAGAGCGGGAACGTCACCTTGCGGAAGGTGGTGGCGGGGGTGGCGTAGAGGTCGCCCGCCGCCTCGTGCAGCCGGCCGTCGATCCGCTCCAGCGAGGTGTAGAGCGGCAGGATCATGAACGGCAGGAAGTTGTACGTGAGGCCGCAGACGACGGCCATCGGGGTGGCGAGGACCCGGTTGGACTCGGTCCAGCCGAGCCAGCTGGTGACGTCCAGGACGTGCAGGGTGTTGAGCACGTCCACGACCGCGCCGCCGTCGGCGAGGATCGTCTTCCACGCCAGCGTACGGATGAGGAAGCTGGTGAAGAACGGGGCGATGACCAGCACCAGCACCAGGTTGCGCCAGCGGCCCGCCTTGAACGCGATGAGGTAGGCGAGCGGGTAGCCCAGCAGCAGACACAGGATCGTGGCGGTGCCCGCGTAGAGCAGGGACCGGATGAACTGCGGGTAGTACTCGCGCAGTGCGTCCACATACGTCTGGAAGTGCCAGGTGACCTCGAAGCCCTGCTCCAGCGAGCCGGTCTGTACGGAGGTGGAGGCCTGGTAGACGAGCGGCAGGGCGAAGAAGACCAGCAGCCAGAGGATGCCGGGCAGCAGCAGCCAGTACGGGATCAGCCGTTTACGGGTGGAGGGCTTGCGGAGCTTGAGCTCCCGGGGCTCCTCGGGGTTGGGGGACGGCGCGGGCGGCGCCTCGGTGAGGCTCACTCCGCGTCCTCCACGCTCGTCGCGCCCGCGTCGATGTCCTGGGCGGCGTCGAGTCCGAAGGTGTGGGCCGGGTTCCAGTGCAGGACCACCTCGGCTCCGACGTGGAGTCCCGCGCGCCTGTCAACGTTCTGCTCGTACACCTGGAGGGCCTTGCCGGCCGGGCTCTCGACCACGTACTGGGTGGAGACGCCGATGAAGCTGGAGTCGGTGATGCGGCCGGTGACGCGGTTGCGGCCGGCGGCTATGGCGTCGGCGTCGTCCGCGTGGGCCAGGGATATCTTCTCGGGCCGGATGCCGAGGAGCAGCCGTCCGCCGTTGTCGGTGGGGGCCGAACATCGCTCGCGGGGCAGGGTGAGCTTTCCGCCGCCCGCGGCCACCACCAGATCGCCGCCCGTGGACACGACCTCGCCCTCGATGAGGTTGGAGGTGCCGAGGAAGTTGGCGACGAAGGTGGTGCGCGGGTTCTCGTAGAGGTCGGCGGGCGCGCCGAGCTGCTCGACGCGGCCGCCGTTCATCACCGCGACGGTGTCGGCCATGGTCATGGCCTCCTCCTGGTCGTGGGTGACGTGCACGAAGGTGATGCCGACCTCGGTCTGGATCCGCTTGAGCTCCAGCTGCATCTGGCGGCGGAGCTTGAGGTCGAGGGCGCCGAGCGGTTCGTCGAGCAGCAGGACCTGCGGGTGGTTGATGAGGGCGCGGGCGACGGCGACGCGCTGCTGCTGGCCGCCGGAGAGCTGATGCGGTTTGCGGCGGGCGAAGTCGCCGAGCTGGACCAGTTCCAGCATGTCGTCGACCTGCTTCTTCACCGACTTGATGCCGCGCCGCCGGAGTCCGAAGGCGACGTTCTCGGTGATGTCCAGGTGCGGGAAGAGCGCATAGCTCTGGAAGACGGTGTTGACCGGCCGCTTGTACGGGGGCAGGTCGGTGATGTCCTTGTTCCCGAGGAAGACCGTGCCGGTGGTGGCCTCCTCCAGGCCCGCGATCATCCGCAGGGTGGTGGTCTTGCCGCAGCCGGACGCGCCGAGCAGGGCGAAGAAGGAGCCCTGCGGCACGGTCAGGTCGAGCGGGTGTACGGCGGTGAAGGAGCCGTAGGTCTTGCTGATCCCGGCGAGGCGGACATCGCCGCCCGCGGTCTGCTGCTGCTGTGTCATGGGTCGCAGTCCCAGTGTGTTCGGGGAGGGAGTTCAAAAGAGGGGTGACCGGGCGCGGGAGCGTGCCGGGTCAGGCGCCGATGAGTTTGGCGAACTTCTCTTCGTACGCGGTCTCTTCCTCGGTGCTCAGGGAGCGGAAGGAGCGGGACTTCGCCGCCATCTCCTTGTCGGGAAGGATCAGCGTGTTGGAGGCCATCGACTCGTCGATCCTGGCGAGTTCCTCGCGTACGCCGTCGACCGGGCACACGTAGTTGATGTACGCGGCGAGCTGGGCGGCGACCGGCGGCTCGTAGTAATAGTCGATGAGCTTCTCGGCGTTGGTCTTGTGCCGGGCCTGGGCGGGGACCAGGAGGCTGTCGCTGGAGGTGATGTATCCGGCGGCCGGGATGGCGTACTCGATGTCCGGGTTGTCGGCCTGGAGCTGGATGATGTCCCCGGCCCAGGCGACGCAGGCGGCGATGTCGCCCTTGCTGAGGTCGGCGGTGTAGTCGTTGCCGGTGAAGCGGCGGATCTGCTTCTTGTCGACGGCCTTCTGGAGGCGGCCGATCGCCCCGTCGAAGTCGGCGTCGGTGAACTTCCCCGGGTCCTTGCCCTGGTCGAGCAGGGTCATGCCGACGGAGTCGCGCATCTCGGAGAGGAAGGAGACGCGGCCCTTGAGCTTCGGGTCGTCGAGCAGCTGGGTGACGGAGTCGACCTTGCGGCCGCCGGTCGCCTTCTTGTTGTACGCGATGACGGTCGGGATGCCGGTCCACGGATAGGAGTAGGCGCGGCCGGGGTCCCAGTCAGGGCTGCGGAACTGGGCGGAGACATTGGCGAAGGCGTGCGGAAGGTTCGACGGGTCGAGCTTCTGCGCCCAGCCGAGCCGGATGATGCGGGCGGCGAGCCAGTCGGTGACGCAGATGAGGTCGCGCCCGGTGTCCTGCCCCGCCGCCAGCTGGGGCTTGATCTTGCCGAAGAACTCGACGTTGTCGTTGATGTCCTCGGTGTACTTGACCCTGATCCCGGTGCGCTTGGTGAACGCCTCCAGGGTGGGGCGGCTCTTCTCGTCCTCGCTGACGTCCATGTACTCGGTCCAGTTGGAGAAGTTCAGCACCTTCTCCTTCGCCGAGTGGTCGTCGGCGGCCGCTGCTCCCTCGGCGCGTCCGGCGGGCGGGATGCCGCAGGCGCCGAGGGTGGCTATGCCGCCGACGGCGAGCGCGCCCATGCCGGAGGCGCGCAGCAGGGAGCGGCGGGTGAGGGCGCCCCTGCCGTTGGTCAGGGATCGCCTCATGGCCGCCAGCTGGACCGGCGTGAGGCGCTCGGGCTCGTAACTCTCCATACGCGTTTGCCCTTTCGGGTGGGAGGCCGCCGGGGACCGCCGTCGTGGACGGGCCCCGCTCGTGCGGCAGCTGCTATCGGTCCCCGAAGATCGTGCGGTGCCAGTCCTTGCGGGCGACCGCGGTGTTGTCGTACATGACGTGCTTGACCTGCGTGTACTCCTCGAAGGAGTACGCCGACATGTCCTTGCCGAAGCCGCTGGCCTTGTATCCGCCGTGCGGCATCTCGGAGAGGATCGGGATGTGGTCGTTCACCCACACACAGCCCGCCTGGATCTCGCGGGTGGCGCGGTTCGCGCGGTACAGGTCGCGGGTCCAGGCGGAGGCGGCCAGTCCGTACGGGGTGTCGTTGGCGAGCGCGATGCCCTCGTCGTCGGTGTCGAAGGGCAGGACGACCAGGACCGGGCCGAAGATCTCCGACTGGACGATCTCGCTGTCCTGGGCGGCGTCCGCGACGAGGGTCGGCCGGTAGTACGCGCCGTCGGCGAGGTCGCCGCCGGGGGCCTCGCCGCCGGTGACGACGCGGGCGTAGCCGCGGGCCCGCTCGACGAAGGCGGCGACGCGGTCGCGCTGGGCGTGGCTGATGAGCGGGCCGAGGTCGGTGGACGCGTCGAAGGGGTCGCCGAGCCGGACGGTCTCCATGAGCGCGGCGACGTCCCGGACGAAGGCGTCGTAGAGGGGGCGCTGGACGTAGGCGCGGGTGGCGGCGGTGCAGTCCTGGCCGGTGTTGATGAGGGAGCCGGCGACCGCGCCGTGCACGGCGGCCTCCAGGTCGGCGTCGTCGAAGACCACGAAGGGGGCCTTGCCGCCGAGCTCCAGATGGAGGCGTTTGACGGTGGCGGTGGCGATCTCGGCGACCCGCTTGCCGACGGCGGTGGAGCCGGTGAAGGAGGTCATCACGACGTCGGGGTGGCCGACGAGGTGCTCGCCCGCGTCCTTGCCCGCGCCGGTGACGATGTTGATCACGCCGTCGGGAATGCCCGCCTCGGTGGCGGCCTGGGCGAACATCAGCGAGGTGAGCGGGGTCAGCTCGGCGGGCTTGAGGACGATGGTGTTGCCCGCGGCGACGGCCGGGAGGACCTTCCAGGCGGCCATCTGGAGCGGGTAGTTCCAGGGGGCGATGGAGCCGACGACGCCGATCGCCTCGCGGCGTACGTAGGAGGTGTGGTCGCCGTCGTACTCGGCGGCGGCCTTGCCCTCCAGGTGGCGGGCCGCGCCCGCGAAGAAGGCGGTGTTGTCGACGGTGCCGGGGACGTCGAACTCGGTGGAGAGCTTGATCGGCTTACCGCACTGGAGGGATTCGGCGTACGCGAAGTCGTCGGCCTGCTCGGCGAGGACGGCGGCGAAGCGGTGCATCGCGTCGGAGCGTTCGCCGGGCGTCGCGCCGGACCAGCCGGGGAAGGCGGCGCGGGCGGCGGCGACGGCCGCGTCCACGTCGTCGGCGCCCGCCAGCTCGTAGCGGAGCACGCTCCCGCCGGTCGCGGGGTTCACCACCTCGTGGTGGCGGCCGGATGTGCCGGGGAGCAGCTTGCCGCCGATGTACTGCGCACCTTCCGCGAAGCGGTCCTGAACCTGGAAGCCGTTGCTCATGACGCTCTCCTCCGCCGCTGTACCCGCTGGGCGGGGTCGGCGTAGCTTCTTCGTGAATTGAGTGCCGATCCTGACAGAGGGGTTCAAGCCCAACAAGTGATTCCGTTGTTGCCTTTTGGTTACGCGACGGAATCTGTCGACCATGTGTCGTGTCGGTGCGGAAATCCCCGTACGGAGTGTCAGTGGCGGATGCCACACTCACATGCATGGGACCGATCGATGAGCTTCTGGCGGACGTGGCGCGGGGCAAGCGGGTGAAGTATCTGCCGTTCTGGGGGCACCGCCCGCGCCCCGACGGGCGGCTGGGCGCGAGTTGCCTGAGCCAGTGGTGGCCGTCGCCGTTCACGGTGGACGGGGTGACGTATGCGAGCGCCGAGCACTGGATGATGGCGGGCAAGGCGCGGCTCTTCGACGATCCGGAGGCGGAGCGGGCGGCGGTGACGGCTAAGAGCCCGGCGGCGGCGAAGAAGGCGGGGCGCCTCGTGCGCGGCTTCGACGAGGACGTGTGGATACGGGAGCGGTTCGCCCTCGTCGTGGCGGGCAGCGTGCACAAGTTCGGGCAGGACCCGGAGCTGGGCGGCTATCTCCTGACCACCGGCGACCGGGTGCTGGTGGAGGCGTCGCCGCTGGACCGGATCTGGGGCGTCGGACTCGCGGCGGACGACGAGCGGGTGGAGCGGCCGCAGCAGTGGCGGGGGCTGAATCTGCTGGGCTTCGCACTGATGGAGGCCCGGGAGAGGCTCCGGGCGGGCGCGACGGGGTGAGCCGGGGTCGCACCTGTACGACGACCGGCCGGGCGGGGATCGCTCCCTGCCCGGCCGGTCGTCGTAGCGTTCGGCGCGAGGACCGCTAGCGGCGGTCCTCCACGACCAGTGACGTGGCGAACGGGTCGTCGTAGCTGTCGCCGTATTCGCTGTCGCTGTCCGCGTTCGTGGCGGCCCAGATGATCAGGCCGAGGATCGCGGCGCCGACGACGATGCCGACGGAGCCGAGGATGACCCCGGCGAGCGCCATGCCCCGGTTGGTGGCCTCGCCGCGCTTGGCCCGGCCGAGGCCGATGATGCCGAAGATCAGCGCGAGGATGCCGAGGATGATGTTGACGCCGTACATGCAGAAGCCGACCACCGAGATGATGCCGATCACCATCGCGGCGGTGCCCAGACCGTTGTTGGGCGCCGGGCCCCAGGCGGCCGGACCCATGCCGTAGGCGCCGTAGCCCGGGTAGCCGCCGTACGGCTGCGCGGGCGGGGCCGGGTAGCCGTAGTGGCCTGCGGCGGGCGGCGGGGCCGCGTGGCCGGGGCCGTTCGGGCCGATCGGCGGCGGCGGTACGTCCGCGGGCGCGGGCCCGAAGCCGGGCTGCGGCTGGGGTATCGGCCCGGTGCCGTCCCCCGCGGCCGGCATCGACGTCACGGTCGGCTGGTCGTGGACCGCGGGCGGCGTGTGCGCGGCGGGCGGCGGCGTCTGCGCACCCGGCTTGTTCAGCTCCACCCGGCCGCTGTCCGGCGGTGCCCACGGATCGCGCGGCGCGGCCCCGCCCCCGGGCTGCTCTGTGTTGTCTGACATGGGCCTCCCCCATCGTGGTCCCGTCATGCTACGGCCAGGCCCGACGGCCCCGGACCCCGCCTACGATGATCGGTGCGGCCGGTACGCCCGGCCCGACGTCACGCCGAACCGGGAGATTTCCGATGACCGATCCGCATCCCTTCATCGCCGGGCTGCCCAAGGCCGAGCTCCATGTCCACCATGTCGGGTCGGCCTCGCCCCGGATCGTCGCGGAGCTGGCCGCCCGCCACCCGGACTCCAAGGTCCCCACGGACCCGGAGGCGCTGGCCGACTACTTCACCTTCACCGACTTCGCGCACTTCATCGACGTCTACCTGTCGGTGGTGGACCTGGTCCGCACCCCCGAGGACGTCCGGCTGCTCACCTTCGAGGTGGCGCGGGACATGGCCCGGCAGAACATCCGGTACGCCGAGCTGACGGTGACCCCGTACAGCTCGACCAAGCGGAACATCCCCGAGGTCGGGTTCATGGAGGCCATAGAGGACGCCCGCAAGGCGGCCGAGGCCGAGCTGGGCGTCGTCCTGCGCTGGTGCTTCGACATTCCGGGCGAGGCCGGGATCCAGGCGGCCGAGGAGACCGCCCGGCTCGCGGTGGAGCGGCGGCCCGAAGGGCTCGTCTCCTTCGGTCTCGGCGGGCCCGAGATCGGGGTGGACCGCCCGCAGTTCAAGCCCTACTTCGACCGGGCCATCGCCGAGGGCCTGCACTCGGTGCCGCACGCCGGGGAGACCACCGGACCGCAGACGATCTGGGACGCGCTGACCGCGCTGCGCGCCGAGCGCATCGGGCACGGCACCAGCTCCGTGCGGGACCCGAAGCTGCTGGAGCACCTGGCCGAGCACCGTATCGCCCTGGAGGTCTGCCCGACGTCGAACATCGCCACCCGCGCGGTCACCGACATCGAGCAGCACCCGATCCGCGAGATGGTCCGGGCCGGGGTGCTGGTGACCGTCAACAGCGACGACCCGCCGATGTTCGGCACCGACCTCAACAACGAGTACGCGGTGGCCGCCCGGCTGCTGGAGCTGGACGAGCGCGGCATCGCGGACCTCGCGAAGAACGCCGTGGAGGCCTCGTTCCTCGACCCGGCGGGCAAGCGGAAGCTGGCCGAGGAGATCGACACGTACACAGCGAACTGGCTCCGGACCCCCGGCCGCTGACCCGGTCGTCGACAATGGCCCCATGGCCAACTCCGTCACCGCCGTGGGACATCGCGGCGATCCGTATCTCGCCCGCGAGAACACCCTGCCCTCGATCCGCTCCGCCCTCGAACGGGGGGCGGACGCGGTCGAGATCGACGTACGGGTGACCCGCGACGGGGTGCCCGTCCTGCTGCACGACGCGACGCTGGAGCGGTTGTGGGGCCACGACCGGCGGCTGGAGAGGATCGACCACGCGGAGCTGAAGGAGCTGACCGGCGGCGGGGTGCCCACGCTCCGCGAGGCGCTGCTCGCCGTCGGGGCGCACCGGGTGATGGTGGACCTGCCCGGCTCCACGGACGCCTCGGTGAAGAAGATCGTGGGGACGGTCCGGGAGTGCGGGGCGGGCGAGCGGGCGTACTACTGCGCGAGCGCGGACGCGATGCTGCGGGTGCGCGCCGCCGACCCGTCCGCCGAGATCGCCCTGACCTGGACCACGCTGGCGCCGCCGCGCCCGGAGCTGCTGGCCGCGGTGAAGCCGCGCTGGCTGAACTACCGCTTCGGCCTGGTGAGCCGGGAACTGACGGACCGGGCGCACCGGGACGGGCTGCTCGTCTCCGCGTGGACGGCCGACACGAAGCGCACGATGCGCCGGCTGATCGAGCGCGGCGTCGACTCGATCACCACCAACCGGATCGACACGCTCCACCGGCTCCTCGCCAACTCGCCCGAGCGCGGGGGCTCTTGATCGGTCCGGCATGATGGAGGGCCCGCACGACCACGCAAGAGCCCGCACCGTCCGCCGCCGCACCGCCCCACGCGGCACGCGGGCCCCTCCGTCACCGAGGAGCCACACGTCATGGACCCCCGCCCGCAGACACCCACCGCCCGGATACGTTCCGACGTCGCGCACAACGCGCGGGTGTGGAACTACTGGCTGGGCGGCAAGGACAACTACCCGGTGGACCGGGCGGTGGGCGACCGGGTCACCGGGATGTACCCGAGCATCGGTGAAGTGGCCCGCGCGGACCGGGCGTTCCTGGGCCGGGTGGTGCGGCAGCTGGCGGGCGACGCGGGCATCGACCAGTTCCTGGACATCGGCACCGGGCTGCCGACCGGGAACAACACCCATGAGATCGCCCAGCACACCGCGCCGCACGCGCGCATCGTGTATGTGGACAACGACCCCATCGTGCTGGCCCACGCCCGCGCGCTGCTGACCAGTTCGCTGGAGGGCGCGACCGAGTACATCGACGCGGACGCGCGCCGCCCGGAGCAGATCCTGCGGGCCGCCGAGCCCACCCTGGACCTGGGCCGGCCGGTCGCGGTGATGATGCTCGGCATCCTGAACTTCGTGCTGGACACGGACGAGGCGCGGTCCGTCGTGCGGACCCTGATGGCGGCCGTCCCGTCGGGCAGCCACCTGGTGCTGACCCACCCGACGCTGGAGCTGGGCGGCGAGGGCAACGCGGCGGCGATGCGCTTCTGGAACGAGAACGCCACCCCGCCCATCACCGCCCGCAGCCGCGAGGAGTTCGCCTCGTTCCTGGACGGTCTGGAGATCCTGGAGCCGGGCATCGTCTCCTGCTCCCGCTGGCGGACGAACCCGCGGGAGCCGGAGGTCGCGCAGTTCGGCGCGGTGGCCCGGAAGCCCTGAGGCTCGGGCGGTCAGGCGCTCGCCGCGACCGGCGCCGGGTTCGCGGCGGCCACCCGCTCCAGTACTTCCAGCCGCTTGATCATGCGGCGGACGATCAGCAGCGGGATGACGCCGAAGACCCCGAAGGACATGTCGATCACGCTCCACCAGAACGGGATACCGCGGATCGGGCCGCAGATCAGGGCGAGCGGGATGATCCCGGCGCAGGCGATCATGCCGAACTCGATGACCCAGATGTTGCGGACCGGGTCGCGGTAGGGGCCGTAGAAGGCGACCGCGATGACCAGGTGGGCGAAGGCCAGCCAGTCGGTGCCGTACAGCATGAAGGGCTGCTCGCGGTCGACGGTGTCGAGCCCCTCGCGGACCCGGGTGATCCACTCCATCAGTGCCGGGAAGTGCTCGGGGACCGGGGAGGCGGAGGCGCTCAGCAGATCCTCGGCCCAGCGGAGTTCGGTGACGAGCGGGAAGGCCGTGAGCCCGCTCAGCACCAGACAGACGATGAAGAAGACCAGCCACCTGCGTATCCCCCGTGTGAGGGCCTGTCTTTCGCTCATATCCGCAGCGTACGCCCGTGTTTACCGCCCCTTTACGGCACCCCTGTTACCGCTTCACAAGCCGACGATGCCGTTCCACTTCTTGGCGAAGTCCATCCGCTCCTCGGAGGTGATGTCGCGGGCGATGGCGAGCCGTTCGCGCATCGCGTCGTCGGGGAAGATCAGCGGATCCTCGGCGAGCGCGGCCGTCTCCTCGTCCTTGGCGGAGGCGAGGACGTCACGGGCGGCGGGCACGGGGCAGACGTAGTTGACCCAGGCGGCGAGTTCGGCGGCGACCTCGGGGTCGTAGTAGTGGTCCACCAACTTCTCCGCGTTGCGCTTGTGGCGGGCGAGGTTGGGGATCATCAGGGACTCGGCCCAGAGTTCGGCGCCCTCCTCGGGCACGACGAACTCGATGTCGGGGTTGTCGGCCTGGAGCTGGATGACATCGCCGGAGTAGGCCTGGCAGGCGAGTACGTCACCGGTGGCGAGGTCCTTGATGTAGTCGTTGCCGGTGAAGCGGCGGATGTGCTTCGAGCGGACGCGCTTCTCGGTCTGCTCGCAGATCTCGTGGAAGTCGTCGGCCGTCCAGCGGGTGATGTCGACGCCGTTGCCCTGCATCAGCAGCGCGAACGACTCGTCGAGCCCGGAGAGCAGGGTGACCCGGCCGCGCAGATCGTCCGCCCAGAGGTCGCCCGTGGACCGGATCTCGCGGCCGAGCTTCTTGCGGTTGTACGCGATGCCGGTGATGCCGGACTGCCAGGGGACGCTGTGGCGGCGCCCCTCGTCGAAGGCGGGGGTGCGCAGTTGGGGGTCGAGGTACTTGGCGACGTTGGGCTGCTTCGCCCGGTCCATCTCCTGGACCCAGCCGAGCCGGACGAAGCGGGCGGCCATCCAGTCGCTGATGACGATCAGGTCCCGGCCGGTCTGCTGGTGGTTCATCAGGGCGGGGCTGATCTTCCCGAAGAACTCGTCGTTGTCGTTGATCTCCTCGGTGTACGTCACGGAGATCCCGGTCCGCTTCGAGAAGGCGTCGAGGGTGGGCCGCTTCGACTCGTTGTCGTCGTCGGTGTCGATGTAGAGCGGCCAGTTGGCGAAGTGCAGCGTGTGGTCGGTGGCCGAACTATCGTGTCCGGCGCGGTCCCCCGGCTCGACGAAGGCCGCGGGCACCCCGCAGCCGGCCAGGGTTGCGCCGGCCGCTCCCGCCCCGAGGGCGCGCAGCAGGGAACGGCGGGACATGGGGTTCTTCCTGATCGCTCGCACCCGCGCAGAATGCCGGTCGGCGCTCGCGCGGGCAATGGACCAAGCGTCCAGCGGGACGGGCCCGCCCCGCACACCTTGTCCAGGCACGCGTACGGCCCCGGGCCGGAGCCCGGGGCCGCACGACCGCGACGACGATCCGAGGATCAGTCCTCGATGGACGTCATGACGTGCTTGATGCGGGTGTAGTCCTCGAAGCCGTACGCGGAGAGGTCCTTGCCGTAGCCGGACTTCTTGAACCCGCCGTGCGGCATCTCGGCGACCAGCGGGATGTGGGTGTTGATCCACACGCAGCCGAAGTCGAGGTTCTTGGACATGCGCATGGCGCGGGAGTGGTTCTGCGTCCAGACCGAGGAGGCGAGGGCGTACTCGACGCCGTTGGCGTACGCGACGGCCTGGTCCTCGTCGGTGAAGGACTGGACGGTGATGACGGGGCCGAAGACCTCGTTCTGGATGATCTCGTCGTCCTGCTTGAGGCCGGAGACGACGGTCGGGGCGTAGAAGTAGCCCTTGTCGCCGACCCGGTGGCCGCCCGCCTCGACCTTGGCGTGGGCGGGGAGCCGCTCGATGAAGCCGCTGACCTGCTTCAGCTGGTTGGCGTTGTTGAGCGGGCCGTACGCCACGTCCTCGTCGTCCGGCTGCCCGGTCTTGGTGTCGGCGGCGGCCTTGGCGAGCGCGGTGACGAACTCGTCGTGGATCGACTCGTGGACCAGGACGCGGGTGGCGGCCGTACAGTCCTGGCCCGCGTTGAAGAAGCCCGCCTCGGAGACGCCCGAGACCGTCTTGGCGATGTCGGCGTCCTCGAAGACCACGACGGGCGCCTTGCCGCCGAGCTCCAGGTGGACGCGCTTGACGTCCTTGGCGGCGGACTCGGCGACCTGCATGCCGGCCCGTACCGAACCGGTGATGGAGGCCATCGCCGGGGTCGGGTGCTCGACCATGGCGCGGCCGGTGTCCCGGTCGCCGCACAGGACGTTGAAGACGCCCTTGGGCAGGATCTGCCCGATGATCTCGGCCATGAGGACCGTCGACGCCGGGGTGGTGTCGGACGGCTTGATGACGACCGTGTTGCCCGCGGCGAGCGCCGGGGCGAACTTCCACACGGCCATCATCATCGGGTAGTTCCACGGCGCGACCTGGGCGCAGACGCCGACCGGCTCGCGGCGGATGATGGAGGTCAGGCCCTCCATGTACTCGCCCGCCGAGCGGCCCTCCAGGAGGCGGGCGGCCCCCGCGAAGAAGCGGATCTGGTCCACCATCGGCGGGATCTCTTCGCTGCGGGTGAGGCCCAGCGGCTTGCCGGTGTTCTCCGACTCGGCGGCGATCAGGTCCTCGGCCCGCTCCTCGAAGGCGTCCGCGATCTTCAGCAGGGCCTTCTGGCGCTCGGCGGGCGTGGTGTCGCGCCAGGCGGGGAAGGCCGCCGCTGCGGCCTCCATGGCGGCATCGACGTCGGCCTGGCCGGAGAGCGGCGAGGTTGCGTAGACCTCTTCCGTCACCGGGCTGACCACATCGATGGTCCGCCCGTCCGCGGCGTCCCGGAACTCTCCGTTGATGTAGTTGCGCAGACGGCGCACCTCGGTGGTCACAACCACCCCTCCTGTCGGCTGTCCGATGGGTGAGACATCCACCCTAATCGGTTCGGCGACGCTTTCGACATACCCAACCGCCCCCAACTTCGGATTCAGTCGGTTTCAAGCATCTGCTCAACGAATTTCATCGATCTGGGGTTGCGAGACAGACGAGGAGCGGTGCATGGTGGGTCCGTGGCCAGTCGCAGCGCAGACTCCAGGACAGGGAACGGATCACCGGCAGCGGTCGATGCCGTCTCCCTCGCAATCATCGAGCAGCTCCAGGAGGACGGACGGCGTCCGTACGCCGCGATCGGCAAGGCCGTCGGCCTCTCCGAAGCGGCGGTGCGCCAGCGCGTCCAGAAGCTGCTCGACCAGGGCGTGATGCAGATCGTCGCCGTCACGGACCCGCTCACCGTGGGCTTCCGGCGGCAGGCGATGGTCGGCATCAATGTCGAGGGCGACCTCGACCCGGTGGCCGAAGCCCTGTCGGCCATGGCCGAGTGCGAGTACGTGGTCATGACCGCGGGCTCCTTCGACCTGATGGTGGAGATCGTCTGCGAGGACGACGACCACCTGCTGGAGATGATCAACAAACGCATCCGGACCCTTCCCGGCGTGCGCTCCACCGAGAGCTTTGTTTACCTCAAGCTCAAGAAGCAGACCTATATGTGGGGAACCCGATAGCCGTGAGCAAGGACCTCAGCCGAACCGCGTACGACCACCTGTGGATGCACTTCACCCGCATGTCGGACTACGAGAACGCGCCCGTTCCCACCATCGTGCGTGGCGAGGGAACGTACATCTTCGACGACAAGGGCAAGCGCTACCTGGACGGTCTCTCCGGCCTGTTCGTGGTCAACGCCGGTCACGGTCGTCACGAGCTCGCCGAGACGGCGTACAAGCAGGCCCAGGAGCTCGCCTTCTTCCCGGTGTGGTCCTACGCCCACCCGAAGGCCGTCGAGCTGGCCGAGCGGCTCGCCGACTACGCCCCGGGCGACCTCAACAAGGTCTTCTTCACCACCGGTGGCGGCGAGGCCGTCGAGACCGCCTGGAAGCTGGCCAAGCAGTACTTCAAGCTCAAGGGCCAGCCGACCAAGTACAAGGTCATCTCGCGTGCCGTCGCCTACCACGGCACCCCGCAGGGCGCGCTGTCCATCACCGGCCTCCCGGCCCTGAAGGCCCCCTTCGAGCCGCTGGTCCCCGGCGCGCACAAGGTGCCGAACACCAACATCTACCGCGCCCCGCTCTTCGGCGACGACCCGGAGGCCTTCGGCCGCTGGGCCGCCGACCAGATCGAGCAGGAGATCCTCTTCGAGGGCCCCGAGACCGTCGCGGCCGTCTTCCTGGAGCCCGTGCAGAACGCGGGCGGTTGCTTCCCGCCGCCGCCAGGCTACTTCCAGCGGGTCCGCGAGATCTGCGACAAGTACGACGTGCTGCTCGTCTCCGACGAGGTCATCTGCGCCTTCGGCCGGCTCGGCACGATCTTCGCCTGCGACAAGTTCGGCTATGTGCCGGACATGATCACCTGCGCGAAGGGCATGACCTCGGGCTACTCCCCGATCGGCGCCTGCATCGTCTCGGACCGGATCGCCGAGCCGTTCTACCAGGGCGGCAACACCTTCCTGCACGGCTACACCTTCGGCGGCCACCCGGTCTCCGCCGCGGTGGGCCTCGCCAACCTCGACATCTTCGAGCGCGAGAACCTCACCCAGCACGTCCTCGACAACGAGAACGCCTTCCTGACCACGCTGCAGAAGCTGCACGACCTGCCGATCGTCGGCGACGTCCGCGGCAACGGGTACTTCTACGGCATCGAGCTGGTGAAGGACAAGGCCACCAAGGAGACGTTCACCGACGAGGAGACCGAGCGCGTCCTGTACGGCTTCCTCTCCAAGGCGCTGTACGAGAACGGCCTGTACTGCCGGGCCGACGACCGCGGCGACCCGGTCGTCCAGCTCGCCCCGCCGCTGATCTCCGACCAGTCGACGTTCGACGAGATCGAGGGCATCCTGCGGACCGTCCTCACGGAGGCCTGGTCGAAGCTCTGACCGTCACCGGGTCCCCCGGCTGATCGCCGCCCGGCGGTCATTTCATACGGTTCCCCGGCCCGGATACGCCCCTTCGAGTGAGAAGGGGGGTATCCGGGCCGCGTGCTGTGCGCTCACACCGGTCCGACTATCTACGGTGCCCAGTGACCGATCGGCCGCGTCTTCGTTCCCCCGTACGGGGGACGGGAAATCTGACCTGAACCGAGGTGTACGCCATGGTGGCCCCGCCGGACAACGACGTGATCTGGGCGCGTTCCCTGCACCACTCCCACAACGGATCGCCCGGTCTCGGCGGTGTCTCCATCGGCGTCCGGGACGCCGAGATCCTCGCCGTGACCGGCCCGCGCGGCAGCGGGAAGACCACCCTGCTGCACTGTCTCTCGGGCCGGCTGGTGCCCCAGCAGGGCGAGGTCTGGTTCAACAGCGTCCCCGTCCACACCATGCCCCCCCGGGTCCGCGAACAGCTGCGCCGGGAGCGCTTCGGCTGGATCGCCTCCGATCCCGAGCTGGTCCCGGAGCTGACCGTCTGGGAGAACACCGCGCTGCCCCTGCTGCTGCGCGGCGTCTCGCACCGGGCCGCCCGCAAGGCCGCCACCGAGTGGCTGGAGCGCCTGGACATCGCCGCCTTCGCCAAGAAGCGGCCGCACGCCCTGCTCCAGGCGCAGCGCCAGCGGATCTCGGTGGCCCGCGCGCTGGCCGCACAGCCGACCGTGATCTTCGCGGACGAGCCGACCGCGACCCTGCACCGCGCGGACCGCACCCAGGTGCTGCGCACCCTGACCACGGCGGCCCGCTCGCACGGCATCACCGTGGTGCTGGCCACGCACGACGCCGAGGTCGCCGCGCTCGCCGACCGGGCCGTGGCGCTGCTGGACGGCCGCCGCGTCGCCACGGTCGCCCTGCCCGCGGAACCGGAAGCGGAGGGCCGCGCGGCGTGCTCGCTCTCCGTCTAGCCCGCGGTTCCCATCCCCTCGTCCTGGTCCGGCGGCTGCTGGTGGCCGCCGCGTCGGCAGGCGTCGGATTCCTCCTCCTGTGCGCCCTCGGGTACGCCGCCGCGCACCCCGCCTCCGCCGGTTCGGTGCTGCGGTTGCTGTGGTGCTTCGTCCCGCTGGCCGCGACCGTGCAGTTCGCCGTGGCGGTCGCCCGGACCGACCCGAGCACCCGGCCCCGGCCGGGCCTCTCCTCCGTGGGCCTCGGCCCGGTCCGGCTCTCCGCGCTGGCCGCGGTCTCCACGGCCGTCTCCACCACGCTGGGCTCCATGGTGGCCCTGCTCTTCTTCCTGCATCTGCGCGGCGATCTGACCGGGATGCCGTTCGACGGCGGCGCGGCGGAGTTCCTCGGCGCGGGCACGCCGCTGCCGCTGGCCGCCGCCCTGATGCTGCTGGCGCTCGTGCCGGTGGCCGCGTCGACGGCGAGCGCGCTGGCGCTGCGGTCGCGGCCCGACCCGGCAAGGGACACCTTCGGCTCGGAGGAGCTGCCGGAGCCCGCACCGGCTCCGGCCGGGCTGCCCTGGGGCGTGGCGCTGACGGCGGCCGGACTCGCGGTGGAGGCGTACGCGTCCCGGGGGGCCACGGGCAACGCGTTCCCGCTGCCCGGCCGGTTCGACGCCACCCCGGTGGCGGTGCTGATCGGGTGGACGCTCACGGCGATCGGCCTGGCGATGGCGGGCCCGAGCCTGACGTATCTGTGCGGGCGGGCGCTTCAGGCGGTACGCCCCGGGGCCGTACGGCTGCTCGCCGGGCGGGTCCTGATGGACGAGGCACGCCGGATCGGCCGCCCGCTCGGGATCGTCTGCGCGGTGCTGTCCGCGGCGATCGCCGCTTTGGCGCTGTACGGGGGCGACGAGCGCCCGTACGGCCCGCTCACCGCACTCGGCGCGGTGCTGGTTCTCGGCTGTACGACGGCGACGCTGCTGACCTCGGCGCTGGAGGCCAAGCACGCCCGCGCCCACACCGTCGAGGCGCTGCTCAGGATGGGCGCTCCGGCCGCGACGCTGCGCAGGGCGACGGCACTGCGGGCGGGCGCGCTGCTGGCCCTGTTCGCCCCGCTGACCTGGGTGATCGCCCAGCTGGCGGCGCTCCCGCTGGCCTAGCGGACCCGCGTCAGGGGTGGGTGGCGAGGCGGTCGGCGAGGGCGTCGAAGAACGCCTCCCAGCCGTCCTCGGCCGCCGCGTACTGCTCGGGGGTGAGGTTGCCGCCGCGCTGCTGGAAGGCCAGTTCGGTCCGGCCGCCCCCGAGATCGCTGAAGGTGACCGTCACGGTCTCGCCCTCGGCGTCCTCGGGGGCGGAGCCGTCCTTCAGCGTGAAGACGAGACCGTCGGGCTCGCTGACCTCGCGGTAGACCCCGCGGAAGGGCATCTCGACGCCCGGCATCACGATGACCAGGCTCCATGAGCCGCCGGGCCGTACGTCCATCGCCACCCGGTCCAGCGGAACGTCCGCCTCGCCCCCGTACCAGGCGGCGAAGTCCTCGGGTGAGGTCCAGGCGGCGAAGACCCGCTGCTGCGGGGCGTCGAGGACGCGGGTGAGGTCGATGCCCTCGCGGGTGCCACCGGTCATGATCACGGTCCTTGTCCGATCCTGCCGTCCCCACGGCGCCCGGACGGCCGACCGCGGGATGGTCCGCCTCCAGCTTGCCCGGACCGCCGCCTGCTTGCCACGCCGCGCTCAGGACCGCCCGGGGTCCGCCAGCACCACCGTCTCCGCCGCGTCGAAGCGGACGCCCACGACCGCGCCCTCGTCCGGGGTGTCCCGCAGGGCGCACTCGGCCTCCAGCACCGGCGCGTTCTCGGGCAGCAGCCGTACGGTCACGTGGTTCCCCCGGAAGGTGCGGACGCCGACCGTGCAGCGCAGGCCGTCCTCGGGGGCGCCGATCCGGACCCCGGCGGGGCGGACCAGCAGATCGACCTCGCCCTGCGGGGAGCCCTCGGGCACCGGGACCTTGCCCCAGGCGGTGGCGGCGGCCTGTCCGGTGACCGTCGCCGCTGTGACGTTGTCGAAGCCGAGGAAGCGGGCGACGAAGGCGGAGGCGGGGCGCTGCCAGACGTCCAGCGGGGTGCCCTCCTGCGCGATCCGGCCGTCCCGCATCACGACGACCCGGTCGGCGAGCGCGAACGCCTCGCCCTGGTCGTGCGTCACGGCCAGCACGGTCGTACCCAACTCCTGGAAGAGCGTGCGCAGTTCGACGACGAGCCGTTCGCGCAGGCTCCGGTCGAGCTGGCCGAGCGGCTCGTCGAGCATCAGGAGCTTCGGGCGCGGTGCGAGCGCGCGGGCCAGGGCGACGCGCTGCTGTTCGCCGCCGGAGAGGGCGGCGACCGCGCGGCGTTCGGCACCGGGGAGGCCGACCAGCTCCAGCAGTTCACGGACCCGGGCGTCCGTCCCGGTCCTCCCGACGCCGTGCATCCGCAGCCCGAAGGCGACGTTGGCGCCGACGTCCCGGTGCGGGAAGAGCTGGTGGTCCTGGAACATCAGGCCGAGCCCGCGCCGGTGCACCGGGACACCCGCCTGGTCCTGGCCGGCCAGCAGCACCCGGCCGCCGTCCATGGGCTGGAGCCCGGCGACGGCCCGCAGCAGGGTGGACTTCCCGCTGCCACTGGGCCCGAGCACGCAGACGATCCGGTGGTCGGCGACCTCCAGGTCGACCGCGTCGAGTGCGGCCCGCTTCCCGAACCGTACGGTGGCGGCCTGCAAGCTCAGCATGTCGTTCAGAACTCCCCGGATCGGTCGGTGCGGATACGCTCCAGGAGCAGCAGCGACACCGCGCACACCAGCATCAGAATCGTGCTCAGGGCCATCGCCTGCCCGTAGTTGAGCTCCCCCGACCGGCCCAGCAGCCGGGCCACGGCCACCGGCAGGGTCGGGTTGTCGGGCCGGGCGATGAAGACCGTCGCGCCGAACTCCCCGAGGGAGACGGCGAAGGCGAAGCCCGCCGCGACCAGCACCGCCCGTCGCACCAGCGGCAGATCGACCTCCCGCCAGGCCCGCAGCGGCGAGGCCCCCAGCACGGCGGCGGCCTCCCGCAGCCGGTCGTCGACCGCGCGCAGCACCGGCAGCATGGTCCGTACGACGAAGGGGACGCCGACCAGCGCCTGGGCCAGCGGGACCAGGATCCAGGAGGTCCGCAGGTCCAGCGGAGGCTTGTCCAGGGTGATCAGGAAGCCGAAGCCGACGGTGACGGCGGAGACCCCGAGCGGCAGCATCAGCAGCGCGTCGAAGCCCCGGACCAGCCGCCCGGCCCGCCGGGTCAGGGCCGCCGCCGCGAGCCCGCCGATGACGAGGGCGACGAGCGTCGCGACGAGCGCGTACCGCAGGGAGTTGCCGACGGCCTCCAGCGGCGGCACCAGGAAGGTCGAGGAGCCGCCGGACCCGGCCGACTGGAGGGCCCGGTAGTAGCCGAAGCCGTAACCGCCGGGGCCATCGAAGGACCGTTCCACCAGCACGCCGAGCGGCAGCAGGATCAGCAGCAGTGCGGTGAGCAGGACGCCGCCGAGCAGCGCCCACTGCCCGGGGCCGCGCGGCCGGCGGGAGGTCTGCGCCGGGTCGACCAGCTTCAGCGCCCGCTCCCGGCGGCGTACGGTCGCGGCGTGCACGGCGAGGATTCCGCCGACCGCGGCGAACTGCACCAGGGTCAGCACGGCGGCCGTCGGCAGGTCCAGGAGTTGCGCGGTCTGCCGGTAGATCTCCACCTCCAGGGTGGAGTACGCCGGTCCGCCGAGGATCTGTACGACGCCGAAGGAGGTGAACGTGAAGAGGAAGACCATCAGCGCGGCGGCGGCGACGGCCGGGGCGAGCGCGGGCAGCGTCACCCGGCGGAAGGCGGCGAACCGTCCGGCGCCCAGCACCCGGGCGGCCTCCTCCTGGCGCGGGTCCAGCTGGGACCAGAGCCCGCCCACCGTGCGGACGACCACGGCGTAGTTGAAGAAGACGTGGGCCAGCAGGATCGCCCACACGGTGGTGTCGAGGCGGACGCCCCACAGCTCGTCGAGGAGCCCGCCGCGTCCGAGCAGCGCCAGGAACGCGGTGCCGACGACGACGGTCGGCAGCACGAACGGCACAGTGACGACCGCCCGCAGCACCTGCTTGCCCGGGAAGTCGAAGCGCGCGAAGACATACGCCCCGGGCAGCGCGATCAGCAGGGTGAGCGCGGTCGAGGCGAGGGCCTGCCAGGTGGTGAACCAGAGGACGTCGAGGATGTCCGGGCGGGCCAGTACGTCACCGATCCGCCCGAACTGCCAGTCGCCGCCCGCCTTGAGGCCGCGGCCGACGATCGCGGTCACGGGGTAGGCGAAGAACACCGCGAAGAACGCGACGGGCACGGCCATCAGGCCGAGCCGCACCGCGGCTCCGCGCCGCCCGGCCCCCCGGAGGACGGGGGGCGCGGAGCGGGCGGTCCTCTCCTCGGGCCCTACTTCAGGACCAGCGACTGCCACGACTGGATCCACTGCTCACGGTTGGCGGTGATCTTCTCGGGCGCGACGGTGGGAGGCGTCTCGACACTCTCGCCGTGCTGCGTGAACAGCTCCGGCAGCTTCGCGTCCTTCACGACCGGGTTCACGAACATGTTGAGCGGCATGTCCTCCTGGAACGTCTTGCTGATCATGAAGTCCAGCAGCGCCTTGCCGCCCGCCTCGTTCTTCGCCCCGGTCAGCAGCCCGGCGTACTCGGTCTGCCGGAAGCAGGTGCCGGTGGCGACCCCGGTGGGGGCCTCCTTCGGCTGCGGGTCGGCGTAGAGCACCTCGACGGGCGGGCTGGAGGCGTAGGAGACGACGAGCGGCCGGTCGGCCTTGGCCTTCTTGCCGCCCGCGGAGCCGGAGAACTCCTCGTTGTACGCCTGCTCCCAGCCGTCGACGACCTTGACGCCGTTGGCCTTGAGCTTCTTCCAGTACGCCTCGTAGCCGTCCTCGCCCTCGGCGGCGATGGTGCCGAGGAGGAAGCCGAGACCGGGCGAGGAGCTGGCCGCGTTCTCCGTGACGAGGAGGTTCTTGTACGCGGGCTTCAGCAGGTCCGCGAAGGTCTGCGGCGGGGCCAGCTTCTTGTCGGCGAAGTACTTCTTGTCGTAGTTGACGCAGATGTCGCCGGTGTCGACGGGCGTGACGCGGTGCTTCTCGTCCGTCTGCGTGTCCGCCGTGACGGTGTCCAGGCCCTTGGCCTCGTACGCGGTGAACAGGCCGTTGTCGAGGGCGCGGGAGAGCAGGGTGTTGTCGACGCCGAAGAAGACGTCGCCGCGCGGGGAGCCCTTGGTCAGGATCTCCTGGTTGAGCGCGGCCCCGGCGTCGCCGCTCTTGAGGATCTCGACCGTGTAGCCGGTCTCCTTCGTGAACGCCTTCAGCACCTTGTCCGAGACGTTGAAGGAGTCGTGGCTGACCAGGGTGACGGTCTTGGAGCCGCTGCCCTTGGAGGCGCCGGAGCCCGACGGGCCGTCGTCGCCGCCGCAGCCCGCGAGCACGGTGACGCCGAGGGCGGCCGCGAGCGCGGTCGCCGCGTACTTCGTGGTGGTGTTCATCTGATTCCTCCTGGAGGTGACCAGGAAGAGACGCGGCCCCGCCCGCTGTCCGGCGAACCGGAAGCGGGCAGGGCGCAACAGCTTGAGTAAGGTCCGAACTTCCTACCCGGAATGACCCGGGCGAGGTTCAGAGGGTCTGCGGCCAACCTGTCCTTGGTGCCGCACTCTCAGCGCTGTGGCGCTCCCCTGTCGGAATATGAAGTTGATTTCGGGCCCAGGCTACACCGGCGGTTTCCGGCCGCCCGGGGGAGGCTAGCGCTCGGAGGCCGCCAGCTGACCGCAGGCTCCGTCGATCTCCTGGCCCCGGGTGTCCCGGACCGTGACGGGCACGCCGTGGGCCGCGATGGCCTCGACGAACGCCTTCTCGTCCTCGGGCCGCGAGGCGGTCCACTTGGAGCCGGGCGTGGGGTTGAGCGGGATCAGATTGACGTGCACCCGCTTGCCCTTGAGCAGCCGGCCGAGCAGGTCGCCGCGCCAGGCCTGGTCGTTGATGTCCCGGATCAGGGCGTACTCGATGGAGATCCGGCGGCCGGACTTCTCCGCGTACTCCCAGGCGGCGTCCAGCACCTCGCGGACGTTCCACCGGGTGTTGACCGGGACCAGGGTGTCGCGCAGCTCGTCGTCCGGGGCGTGCAGCGAGACGGCGAGACGGCACTTGAAGCCCTCGTCGGCGAAGCGCAGCATGGCCGGGACCAGGCCCACGGTGGAGACGGTGATCCCGCGCTGCGAGAGGCCGAGGCCGTCCGGCTCGGGGTCGGTGAGCCGGCGGATCGCGCCGACGACGCGGTTGTAGTTGGCGAGCGGCTCGCCCATGCCCATGAAGACGATGTTGGAGAGCCGCGCCGGGCCGCCGGGCACCTCGCCGTCGCGCAGGGCGCGCATGCCGTCGACGATCTGGTGCACGATCTCGGCGGTCGACAGATTGCGGTCGAGGCCGGCCTGACCGGTGGCGCAGAAGGGGCAGTTCATGCCGCAGCCGGCCTGCGAGGAGATGCACATCGTGACGCGGTCCGGGTAGCGCATCAGGACGGACTCGACGAGTGTGCCGTCGTGCAGCTTCCACAGGGTCTTGCGCGTGGTGTCGTCGTCGCAGCTGATGTGCCGGATCACGGACATCAGATCGGGGAACAGCGCCTCGGCGAGCTTCTCCCGCGACGCGGCCGGGATGTTGGTCCACTGGGCCGGGTCGTGCGCGTACCGCGCGAAGTAGTGCTGCGAGAGCTGCTGGGCGCGGAACGGCTTCTCACCGGTCGCGGCGACCGCTTCCTTGCGCTCGGCGGGCGTGAGGTCGGCGAGGTGCCGCGGCGGCTTCTTGGCTCCGCGGGGCGCGACGAAAGTGAGTTCTCCGGGCTTAGGCATGGTTCATCCAGTGTCGCAGACAGACGGGTGAGGGCCCGCCGCCCTGTGGACGACGGACCCTCACTCGCGGAACGTGCAGGTGGGACAGGGTGCCGGGGTGCCGGAAGGCTCAGCCGGAGCCCACGAACAGCACCAGCAGCAGCCAGACGACCGGGGCGGTCGGCAGCAGCGAGTCCAGCCGGTCCATGATGCCGCCGTGGCCGGGGAGCAGGGTGCCCATGTCCTTGATCCCGAGGTCACGCTTGATCATGGACTCGCCCAGGTCGCCGAGGGTGGCGCTGACGGCGACCGCGAAGCCGAGCAGCAGACCCTGCCACCAGGCGCCGCCGTCGATCAGGAACTCCATGCACAGCGCGCCGGCGACCATCGCGAAGGCGACGGCTCCGAACAGGCCCTCGCGGGTCTTGCCGGGGCTGATGCGCGGGGCGAGCTTGTGCTTGCCGAAGCGCCAGCCGACGGCGTAGGCCCCCGTGTCGCTGACCACGGTGAGGACCAGGAAGGTCAGCACCCGCCACGATCCGTCGTCCGCCGTCAGCAGCAGGGCGACGAAGGTGGCCAGGAACGGCACGTAGAACGCCGCGAAGACCCCGGCCGTGACGTCCTTCAAATACCCGTCCGGCGGTTCGGTCATCCGCCAGACCAGCACCGCGAGGGCCGTCAGGGCCATCGCGATCCAGGCCCCCTCGGGACCACGTGCGTAACCGGCGACGACCATCGCGGCTCCGCCGACGGCCAGCGGCACCAGGGGCGCCTTGATGCCCTTGCGTTCCTGGAGGCGGGAGGTGAGCTCCCACAGGCCGACGACGACGGCGATCACTATCACGCCGATGAAGACGGCCTTCACGATGAACAGCGAGAGGCCGATGACGGCGCCGAGACCCACGCCGACCCCTATGGCGGCGCGCAGATCACGCCCCGCACGCTTCTTCTGCGGCGGGGGCGGCAGCGGGGTGGACATGGGCTCCTGCGGCATCTCGTCACGGAACAGGGGGCCGCTGACGTGAGCGGCATCCCTGTCCCGGTCGTCGCGGTCGGCTGCGTCTCTACCTGCGTCGGGAACGTCCGGCACGTTGGGCATGGGCCGAGTCTGCTGGGCATCACGCACATCGTGGGCAGGACCCGCCGGGGCGGCGCTCATCTCGGGCGTGCCCCAGTAACCGGCTCCCTGCGGGGCGCCCCAGGAAGAGTCGTTCATCAGACTTCGAGCAGCTCGGCTTCCTTGTGCTTGAGCAGCTCGTCCACCTGCGCGACGTACTTCGCGGTGGTGTCGTCGAGCTCCTTCTCGGCGCGGCGCACCTCGTCCTCGCCGGACTCCTTGTCCTTGACGAGCTTGTCGAGGTTCTCCTTGGCCTTGCGGCGGATGGAGCGGATCGAGATCTTGGAGTCCTCGGCCTTGGTCTTGGCGACCTTGATGTACTCCTTGCGGCGGTCCTGGGTGAGCTCGGGGAAGGTCACCCGGATGATGTTGCCGTCGTTGCTCGGATTGACGCCGAGGTCGGAGTCGCGGATCGCCTGCTCGATGTTGCGCAGCGCGGTCTTGTCGAACGGCGTCACGACGGCCATCCGCGGCTCGGGAACCGAGAACGAGGCCAGCTGGTTGATCGGGGTCAGCGCGCCGTAGTAGTCGGCGACGATCTTGTTGAACATCGCCGGGTGCGCACGGCCGGTACGGATCGCGGCGAAGTCCTCTTTCGCGACGACAACGGCCTTCTCCATCTTCTCCTCGGCCTCGAGGAGGATTTCTTCGATCACCACGTGCTCCTGCGTGTCTTGGGTGGGCCCGGCGTCGTCATCGCCGCGCCCTGCGGGTCCTGCGTCGCGTCCTCACCTGCACGGTGTCCGACCGGCAGGCCGTTGTCCATCCTGGGGGGCCGTCAGGCCCGGGTGCTCGCGTCGCTCACGAGCGTGCCGATCTTCTCACCCTTGACCGCGCGAGCGATATTGCCCTCGGCGGTCAGCTCGAAGACGAGGATCGGGAGCTCGTTGTCGCGGCAGAGCGTGATGGCGGTGGCGTCGGCGACCTTCAGGTCGCGGGTGATCACCTCGCCGTACTCCAGAGCGTCGAACTTGACCGCGTCGGGGTTGGTCTTGGGGTCGGAGTCGTAGACCCCGTCCACGCCGTTCTTCCCCATGAGCAGCGCCTCGGCGTCGATCTCCAGGGCGCGCTGGGCGGCGGTGGTGTCGGTGGAGAAGTACGGCATGCCCATACCGGCGCCGAAGATCACGACGCGCCCCTTCTCCAGGTGCCGGACGGCCCGGAGCGGGATGTACGGCTCGGCGACCTGGCCCATGGTGATGGCGGTCTGGACGCGCGAGTCGATGCCCTCCTTCTCCAGGAAGTCCTGGAGCGCCAGGCAGTTCATGACGGTGCCGAGCATGCCCATGTAGTCGGACCGGGCCCGGTCCATGCCGCGCTGCTGGAGCTCGGCACCACGGAAGAAGTTGCCTCCTCCGATGACCACCGCGATCTGGGCGCCGTCGCGTACGACGGCGGCGATCTCGCGGGCGATGGTGTGCACGACGTCGGGGTCGACGCCGAGGCCGCCGCCACCGGCGAACGCCTCACCGGAGAGCTTCAGCATGAAGCGCCCGGAGCCCTTGTCGTCGTCGTGCTTGTCGTCGGCCTGAATGGCGTCCGCGCCCTTGTCCATGGAAATTCTCCTCGTGCACATACGAAGAAGGCCATTGCCGGTGGGTCTGGTGTCCCTACAGCGGCAATGGCCTCCTCGTCAGATCTGCGGTCGTCCGGCGTGGGTGCGGCCGTCGACTGCGTCAGACCCTATCGGGTCCGGCGCTGTTCGCCCGGACGGACTCAGATGCCGACCTTGATGCGCGAGAAGCGCTTCAGGGTGACACCGGCCTCGTCCAGGACCTTCTGAACGGACTTCTTGGCGTCCAGCGCGTACGGCTGGCCGAGGAGGGTGGCCTCCTTGAAGAAGCCGTTGACGCGACCCTCGACGATCTTCGGGAGCGCGGCCTCGGGCTTGCCCTCGGCGCGCGTGGTCTCCTCGGCGACGCGGCGCTCGGCCTCGACGACCTCGGCCGGGACGTCCTCGCGGGAGAGGTACTTCGGCGCGAAGGCGGCGATGTGCTGCGCGATGCCCTTGGCCAGCTCGGCGTCGGCCTTGTCCAGCTCGACCAGAACACCGATCTGCGGGGGCAGGTCGGGCATGGTGCGGTGCATGTACACACCGACGTAGGCACCGGTGAACTGCGCGAAGCGGTCCAGGACGATCTTCTCGCCGAGGTTGGCGTTGGCCTCGTCGACGTACGCCTGGACGGTCTTGCCGGCCTCGATCTCGGAGGCGAGCAGCGCCTCGATGTCGGCCGGGGAGGTCGCGGCGACGTGCGCGGCGAGCGTGTTGGCGACGGCCTGGAACTTGTCGCCCTTGGCGACGAAGTCCGTCTCGCACTTCAGCTCGAGGATGACGCCGGACGTCTGGTCCTCGGAGATCAGGGAGACGACGGCACCGTTCTCGGCAGAACGGCCCTCGCGCTTGGCGACGCCCTTCTGGCCCTTGATACGGAGCGCCTCGACGGCCTTGTCGACGTTGCCGTCGGCCTCGTCGAGCGCCTTCTTGCAGTCCATCATGCCGGCGCCGGTGAGCTCGCGGAGCTTCTTGACGTCAGCGGCGGTGTAGTTCGCCATGAGTCTGTATGTCTCTCTCGAAGTCTGAAAGATCTACGGGTGAACGGCGGGGGCGACGCTTGTGGCGTCGGCCCCCGCCGTCAGCAGCCGTGACGGGTGTCAGGCCTGCTCGGCGTCCGCGTCGGCGGCCGGGGCGTCGGCGGCCGGAGCCTCGACAGCGGCCTCGGCCTCGGCGACGGCCTCGGCCGGCTTCTCGGCGTCGGCGACCTTCTCGGTCTCGGCGGAGGACTGGACCTCGGCGGCAGCCGCGGTCTCGTCCTTCTTGTCGCCCTCGAGCAGGTCGCGCTCCCACTCGGCGAGGGGCTCGCCGGCGGCCTTCTCGCCCGGCTTCGAGTCACCGGTGGCGGCACCGGAGCGGGCGATGAGGCCCTCGGCGACGGCGTCGGCGATCACGCGGGTGAGCAGGGTGACGGAGCGGATCGCGTCGTCGTTGCCCGGAATCTTGTAGTCGACCTCGTCGGGGTCGCAGTTGGTGTCGAGGATCGCGACGACCGGGATGTGGAGCTTGCGCGCCTCACCGACGGCGATGTGCTCCTTCTTGGTGTCGACGATCCAGACGGCGCTGGGCACCTTCTGCATCTCGCGGATACCACCGAGGGTCTTCTCCAGCTTGGCCTTCTCGCGCGAGAGGACCAGGAGCTCCTTCTTGGTGAGGCCGGAGGCGGCCACGTCCTCGAAGTCGATGAGCTCGAGCTCCTTCAGACGCTGAAGGCGCTTGTAGACGGTGGAGAAGTTGGTGAGCATGCCACCGAGCCAACGCTGGTTGACGTACGGCATGCCGACGCGCGTCGCCTGCTCGGCGATGGCCTCCTGGGCCTGCTTCTTCGTACCCACGAACATGATGGAGCCGCCGTGGGCGACGGTCTCCTTGACGAACTCGTAGGCGCGGTCGATGTACGACAGCGACTGGAGCAGGTCGATGATGTAGATGCCGTTGCGCTCGGTGAAGATGAAGCGCTTCATCTTCGGGTTCCAGCGACGGGTCTGGTGACCGAAGTGGACGCCGCTTTCCAGCAGCTCCCGCATCGTGACGACGGCCATGGCCGTACTCCTTGAGGTACTCGGTTATCGCGACCGCAGGTTTGCGCTCGCGCCTGACGCCCCGACGCGCCGTGCCACGAGGGACCGAGGAGCGCGGCCACCTCCGAGAAGAGGGAGGTGGCGGGGCGTGCGAAGTCGACCCGGTGACCCGGATCGCCGTAAGAAGTGTACGGGACCGGCTGAGTGCCGGGTGACCGCGATGTCCACAACCGCGTGACCGGGAACTTCACCACCACGTGACCGCGATCCTCACGGTCGGGTGACCGGGATGTCCACAACCGGCGAGTAGTCCACAGGAACGGTCAGTGATCCCCGGAATCCCGGCCTCCGGGCCATCGTGGCGACATGCGCCATCAGCCCGCCCCGCACCGCTCCCCCGCCCACCGCACCCTGCTCCCGGTCGTACTCCTGGCCCTGCCGCTCTCGCTGCTCGTGCTGTGCGGGCTGCTTCCGGCCGGGCCGCCCACGCCGGGCCCGGCCGTCGCACCGGCCGGAGCCGTGGCGGCCTTGCCGGGTGCGGACGCCGACACGGGCGAAGACGCTGACGCGGACACCGACGCAGACGTGGACGCGGACACAGACACCGATGTGAGCGCCGACGACGGTGGCCGGAGCTGGCCGCTGGCCGGGAGACCCGCGGTGTTACGGGGGTGGGAGCCGCCCGCCGGTCCGTACGGGCCCGGCCATCGCGGCGTGGACCTCGGGGCCGGGCCGGGCGCTCGGGTGCTGGCGGCCGCCGGGGGCCGGGTGTCGTTCGAGGGGCGGGTGGCGGGCCGCGGGGTGCTCTCCGTCGAGGTGGCCGACAGCGGTTCGCCGCCGCTGCGCACCACGTACGAACCGGTGCGGGCCCTGGTCGAGGAGGGCGCGCGCGTACGGGCCGGGCAACCGGTCGGGGTGCTGGAGGAGGGGCCGTTCCACTGCGCGGAGGGCTGCCTGCACTGGGGCCTGCGGCGCGGGGACGCCTATCTGGACCCGCTCTCGCTGCTGCCGCCCGCACTGCTGCGCACAGGCCCCTCGCGACTGCTTCCGGTGTTCGGTGTGCCGGAGCCGGAAGCCGTCCGGGTCAGTCGCTCAGGCCGCCGGTCACACCGCGCAGGACCATCGCGACGACGGTGTCCGCGATGACGCCCGGCTCCTCCGCGACGCCCAGTTCGATACGGCGCACGGCGGCGTCGACCGAACCCTGCAGGAGCATGGCGGCCAGCCTGGGCTGCTCGTTGCCGAGGTCGGCCAGCGCTTCGACGATCATGGCGATCAGTCCGCCGTGCGCGGCGCGGATCTTCTCCCGGGCGCCCGCGTCCAGCTCGCTCGCGGAGATCGCGACGACCGCGCGGTGGCGACGGTCCCCGACGAGGTCGAGCTGCCGGCGCACATACGCCTCGATCTTCGCCTCGGGCGTATCGGCGCGCTGCATGGCGTTCTCGACCTCGGCCGCCCAGACGGGGAAGTCGACGGCGCACAGCTCCTCGACGACGGCGGCTCGGGAGCGGAAGTACTCGTACACGGAGGACCGGGCGAGGCCCGTGCGCTCGGCGAGTGCGGGGAAGGTCAACGCCTCCGTACCGCCCTCGGACAGCAGGGAGCGCGCGGCGTCCAGGAGGGCGCCGCGCTGCATGGTCCGGTGCTCGGCCACGGAGGCCGCTCGAATCCTGGGCACGTGTCCACTCTACGGCGGCAGACGCGCGGGGGAAGGGCACGGCCTCCGACCGGATGGCCGGAGAGGGCCGGAGAAGGCCGGGAAGGAACCGGGACAGGGCCGGGAAGGCGTTGTCAGCGGCCCGCGTCGGCGAGCTTCGCGCGGAGCTGCAGCACGGACTTGGTGTGGATCTGGCTGACCCGGCTCTCGGTCACCCCGAGGACGTTGCCGATCTCCGCGAGGGTGAGGCCTTCGTAGTAGTAGAGGGTCACCACGGTCTTCTCGCGGTCGGGGAGAGTGTTGATGGCCCGCGCGAGCAGTCTTCTCAGCTCACGGTCCTCGGCGACCTCCACCGGGTTGTCGGCGGCGGTGTCCTCCAGCGTGTCCATCAGGCTCAGCCGGTCGCCGCCCTCGCCGCCGACGTGCAGCAACTCCTCCAGGGCGACCACATTCGCCAGCGACAACTGGCTGAAAACCGCGTGCAGTTCCTCCAGCGCGATGCCCATCTCCGCGGCCACCTCGGCCTCCGACGGCGTGCGCCGGAACTGCGCCTCCAGCGTGGCGTAGGCGCGCTCCACGTTCCGCGCCTTCTGCCGGACGGACCGTGGAATCCAGTCCAGCGCCCGGAGTTCGTCGATCATCGCGCCGCGGATCCGGGTGATCGCGTACGTCTCGAACTTGATGGCCCGTTCGATGTCGAACTTCTCGATGGCGTCGATCAGTCCGAAGACCCCGGAGGAGACGAAGTCGGCCTGCTCGACGTTGGACGGCAGCCCCACGCTCACCCGGCCCGCGACGTACTTCACGAGCGGCGAGTAGTGCAGGATCAGCTGCTCCCGCAGCCGCTCGTCGCCCGTGGTTTTGTAGGAACGCCACAACTCGTCGAGGGAGGAGGGGGCGGGAGGGCGCACAGTGCCACGCGCAACCGGTGGTACTGCCGCGCGGTCAGACCCGGAGGTGTGCTGGGGCATGTGGTGCCTTGAGCCGTTCTGCCGTGAAGTGCTGGGGGACTTTTGTCTGGGGCGGAATCCTTGTGAGCGTAGCGTGACTGAGGCGTCGCAGTCCGCGCAGGACGGGAGTTCCACGCCGCGTGACGGCGTGCCGCCGTTCACGCCGCCCACGCCCGCCGGGGGCCGGGACCACCACCGTGGGTGCGGGTCCCGGGCAGGTCACCGATCGATCGTGCGAGGTCATCGGCCTTACCTTTTCACCCGAATGCTCCAGGTCAAGGACCGCCTCGCCGCGCGTCGTCGTTGCGTACCGAAGGAAGCGTCAACCGCCAGCCGTCGCCTTCGCGTTCGACGAACCCCAGTGAGTGCAGTTCGTACAGTCGACCGAGCGTTTCGTCGGCCGAAGTCCCCGCGGTGCGGGCGAGGTCACGGGGGTGGCTGACACCGTGGTACGGAAGCGCTTCGAGGACCCTCGCGGTGACCGCGTCCAGGTGGTCCCTGGGCAGCACCGGGCCGCGTCGGACCGGTGGGAGGTCGCCGATGTCCCCGACCAGCTCGACGACTTCGTCGGCGTCGGTGACGAGCACGCCCTCGCCGCGCAGCAGCTCGTGGACCCCTGCCGACAGGCCGCTGGTGACGGGTCCTGGCACCCCCATCGCGAAGCGGCCGAGCCGTTGGGCCTGGCGGGCGGTGACCAGCGAACCGCTGCGGTATTCGGCCTCGACCACGACCGTTCCCCTGGTCAGCGCGGCGATGACGCGGTTGCGCAGGATGAATCTGCTGCGGGTGGGGTGCGAGGTGGGCGGCAACTCGGCGATGACGAGACCCTGTTGGGCCAGCCGCCCGAGCAACTCGGCATGCCCGCGCGGATAGGGCACGTCGACACCGCAGGCCAGCACGGCCGTGGTCGCCCCGCCCGCCGCGAGCGCGCCCCGGTGGGCGGCCCCGTCCACCCCGAACGCCGCCCCCGACACCACCACCCAGCCGCGCTCGGCGAGTCCGGAGCCGAGGGTCGCCGCCATGTGCGCCCCGTACGGGGTGCAGGCTCTCGCTCCGACCACCGCGACCGAGCGCAGGGACCACAGCCGCAGGTCGGGACGCCCCCGCACCCAGAGTCCGACGGGCCGCGCGTCGCCCAGGTCGTCCAGCTGGCTCGGCCACTCCCGGTCCCCCGGGCAGACGAAGCGTCCGCCCACCGCGGCGACCGCGGCCAGATCCCGTTCCGGCTCCGCGGCGGCCGCCCGCAGCCGGTAGCCACCGAGCCGGAGAGCGGTCATCCCCGGCAGCCTCTCGGCGGACCCGTCCTCGACGGTGAGCCGCCGCAGCAGCTCGACCGCGCCGGTCCGCCGCAGCCAACGCCCGGCCCGCTCGTCCCCCGGCTCCAGCACCCGCGTCAACGCGGCCCTGGCCACCCGCTCCCGCTCCCGGCCTCCCACCCGGTCGCCATCGTGACCGTCGCTCCGGCCGCGGCCTTCACCCCGGTCGCCGTCGCCGCCCCGGCCCTCCCGGTCCGCCTCCGCGCCACCCCGGCCCTCCCGGCCTGCCCCCGCGCCACCCCGGCCCTTCCGGTCCGCCTCCGCGCCACCCCCGTACCCTCCTCGTCCCGGTCCGTGCCCCGGCTCGTGCTCCCGTCCCGGCTCCACTCCGCCCTCCCGGTCGAACCCGTGCTCCCGGCCCGCTTCGCCTCCCTCGTCCCGCTCCGGCCCGGGCCGGAGCTCCCCCATCACGCCGGTCACCGCTCCCCCGCCCCCATCGGCACCCCGCGCTGGATGCCCGTCCGCAGTTCCAGGGCGACCGCCACATCGGAGTCGTCCGGGCGGTCCGCGCCCCGCAGGTCCGCCACGGTCCAGGCCACCCTCAGCACCCGGTCCAGGCCCCGGGCCGTGAGGATGCCGCGCTCCAGGTCCCGCTCCGCCGCCGCCAGCGCTCCCGGGGCCGCGAGCAGCCGGGTCCGCAGCTCATGGCCGGGCACCTCGCTGTTCGTGGTCCACGGGGTGCCGGCCAGCCGCTCGGCCGCCCGCGCCCTGGCGTCCCGTACCCGAGCGGCGACAACGGCCGTCGACTCGCCCCGGCCGCCCTGCCCCAGCAGGTCCGCGCGGTCGACCGGCTCCACCTCGACCCGCAGGTCCACCCGGTCGAGCAGGGGCCCGGACAGGCGCGCCTGGTAGCGGCGGACCACCGAGGGCGGGCACTCGCAGCCCGCGCCGGTGAGCGTGTGCCGGCCGCACGGGCACGGATTGGCGGCCAGCACCATCAGGAACCGGGCGGGCAGCCGCACCACGCCCGCCGCCCGCGCGACCACCACATGACCGGACTCCAGGGGCTGGCGCAGCGCGTCCAGGGCCTTGCCCGAGAATTCCGGGGCCTCGTCGAGGAAGAGGACCCCGCGATGGGCCAGGGACACCGCCCCGGGCCTCGGGATGCCGTTGCCGCCGCCGACCAGGGACTGCATGGTCGCCGAGTGGTGCGGAGCGCAGTAGGGCGCCCTGGAGACGAGCGGTTCACCCGGGGGGAGGATGCCCGCCACGGAGTGGACCGCCGTCACTTCGAGGGATTCCTGCCGGGTCAGCGGCGGCAGGACCGCCGACAAGCGCTCGGCCAGCATGGTCTTGCCCGCACCCGGCGGGCCCGAGAACAGCAGATGGTGTCCGCCGGCCGCGGCCACCTCCAGGGCCCGGCGCGGGCGCGGCTGCCCCGCGACGTCCGCCAGGTCCGGCCGGTGGCCGTCACCGCGCGCGGCGGCCGGGGCGAGCCCCGCGCCGAGGCCCGTGCCGGGGATCATGAGCCCGGCCAGCATGGCGTCGGGGCGCCCCTGGTCGTCCGCGGGTTCCTCGGGCACCGGTTCGTCGCACAGAACCGCGATGAGCTGGCGCAGGCTCCGGACCCCGAGGACCGAGATCCCCGGCACCAGCGCCGCCTCCCCGGCCGACTGCTCGGGGACGACGACCTGCTCGTACCCCGCTTCGGCCGCCGCCAGGACGGCGGGCAGCACGCCCCGTACGGGACGGACCCGGCCGTCCAGACCAAGTTCGCCGATCATCACCACATCGGCGATCGCCGCGGGGTCGATCCGCTCCGCCGCGCCGAGGACCGCGCTCGCTACGGCGAGATCGAAGCCCGAACCGCTTTTCGGCACGGAGGCCGGCGAGAGCCCGACCGTGAGCTTCTTCTGCGGCCACTCGGCACCGGAATTGACCACCGCGGCCCGCACCCGGTCCCGGCTCTCCACCAGGCTCTTGTCCGGCAGTCCGACCAGGGTGAAGGCCGCCACCCCCGGCTCCAGGTCCGCCTGGACCTCCACCACCACACCCTCGACGCCCACCAGCGCCACGGAACACGCTCGTGCGAAGCCCATCAGGACACCCCCCGGGCGTGCTCCGTGACCGGGGCTCCGCGCCGGGGCACGATCACCCCGATCAGGTCGATGCGGACGCCGCCGGGCGGTGGCCCGCCGTGCCGGTCGAGCCAGATCTCGGCGAGTCGTCGCAGCCGGTCCGCCTTGGCCGGGCCGACCGCCGCCATGGGGTGTTCGAAAGCCTCTGACCTGCGGGTCTTCACCTCGCAGAAGACCAGGGCGTCACCGTCCCTGGCCACGATGTCGATCTCTCCGGCGCGGCAGCGCCAGTTGCGCTCGACCACCGCCATACCGGCTTCGGTCAGCAGCCGTGCCGCCAGATCCTCGCCGTACCGCCCGAGTGCCCCCCGTGCGTTCATATCGGCACCACCTCCGGCACCGACTGTGACCCGGCCCGCCCGAAGTTGTGGATCTTGGTGGACAACTCCGTGGATGTGGAAAACCCGGCCACCCACATGGGTGACCGGGTCGCTCACCGCAACGCGCGTATCGGCGGCGCGGGCCGCGCGGGGTCAGCCTCCCGGAAGTTCCAGATCGCTCTTGTTGAGCTCTTCGATGTTGACGTCCTTGAAGGTCAGCACGCGGACCTGCTTGACGAACCTCGCGGGCCGGTACATGTCCCAGACCCAGGCGTCCGCCATGGACACCTCGAAGAAAACCTCACCCTGGACGGAGTGCACCTGCATCTCGTAGTCGTTGGTGAGGTAGAAGCGCCGTTCGGTCTCGATCACATATTTGAACAGACCGACGACATCGCGGTACTCCCGGTAGAGCTTCAGCTCCATCTCGGTCTCGTACTTCTCGAGGTCCTCGGCGCTCATGGCATGTTTCCCCTTCAGCCGTGCGTGCCCCCATTGTGCGTCAGCCTCCGGCACCCCTGGACGATTAGACGATTTCGGGGGCCAGAACCAACGGATCACGCGGGGGACCCTCGTCGAGAAGCGTGCGCAGCAGCTCGGCGAGTCTGGTCGGGTACACCGTCTCACGCGTCGCGAGCAGTTCGGCGGAAGTCCACCACCTCAGACCGGCGACGCTGCGCAGTTCCAGGTCGGTGAGGCCCTGCGGGGCGGTGGCCGTCTGTGTCGTACGGGCCAGGTAGTACCACTCGTCCTGGTCCCAGCGCCGCCCGTCGAACGGGAAGGAACAGATCCGGGTCCAGAGCAGCGGGCCCAGCTCGATGTCCGTGATGCCGGTCTCCTCGGCGAGCTCGCGGCGGGCCGCCTGCTCCCGGGTCTCATCGCCCTCCAGACCGCCTCCCGGGGTGAACCACCAGGTGTCGGCCGGGTCGTCCGGCTCATGGCCGTGCAGCAGCAGTACGCGGTCGTCGGGGTCCAGCAGGACCACTCGGGCGACCCTGCGGGTCTCCGAGGTCACCGGGCCCCTCCGGCGGCCGTCCTCCGGCGGGCCAGGCGCCCCGCCACGGGCCCGTACACCGCGCCGCCGAGGATCAGGACCACTCCCACCAGGATCGCGCCCAGCTGGAGCCGCAGCGGCCCCGCGGCGGACACCCCGCCGGGCAGCGCGGCGAACGAGGAGGGCCGGCTGATCATGCCGTTCATCGGCCAGGCCACCGCGTCCACCCGGGCCTGTACGGCGCTCAGCGGTACGGAGCCCTCGCCCGGGTCCTGGAGGTGGACCCGGGAGTCCAGGGAGGTGGCCCGTTCGTCGCCGAGCAGGAAGATCTGGCCCTTGGGCACGGTGGCGGAGAAGTCCTGGGGCGAGGCGGGGGCCGCCGCGCCCGGAGCCGCCGGGTCCCGGTCGAGGTACGGCTCGTCGACGGGGGTTCCGTTGACGGTGAGCCGCCCTTCCTTGTCGCAGCAGGCCACCTCGTCGCCGCCGACCCCGACGACGCGCTTCACCATCGCCGTGGCGCCCCAGACCTCATCGGTGAAGACCACCACGTCACCGCGCCGGACGTCGGCGCCGTCTATCCGCTCGGCGAGCACCCGGTCGCCGGGCTTCACCGTCGGCGCCATGGAGTCGGTCGGGATGGTGTACGGCTGGTAGACCACCGCCGCCCAGACGAAACCGCCGAGGAAGAGCACACAGCCGACGGCCACGGCCAAGCCCGACATCATGGCGCCGAGCCGGCCGCGGCCGTCGTCCTTGCGTCCTGTACCGCTCATCCCAGCGCTCCCCCGTCGGAGATCGACAATCGCTGATCCGAGCGGCACCCTACCCGGCGGTACGCCCGGCGGTCAGCCTCCGGCGGCGCCACAACACGAGGGGCACCGCTCCGGCTACGCCCAGTGCCGCCGGGGCCATCGCCGCGGCCGCGTTCAGACCGGGCTGGTCGAAGGTGTCCGGGACCGGGAGGGTCGCCCAGCGGCCCAGCGGCCAGGCGACGACGACGGCGCGGCCGACGACCTCGTCCGTGGAGACCGTGCCCTCTCCGGGGAGCTCCTGGTGGTAGCGCGAGTCCAGGGAATTCTGCCGGTGGTCGCCCATGACGAAGATCCGGCCGTCCGGCACCTTGATCGGGCCGAAGGGCTTGTCGTTGCACGGGGTGTTCCCCGGGAAGATGAACGACTTCTCGTCCAGGCTCTTCCCGTTGACCATGACCGGCCCGTTCTCCTTGCACTCCACGGTGTCGCCGCCGACCGCGATGACCCGCTTGATCAGGTCCTTCTCCTCGGAGGACGGCATCAGGCCGATGAAGCTCAGGAACTTCTGCACCGCGTTGGGCTCCGGGGTCGCGGTGTCCTCCAGCCAGCCGCCCGGATCGTGGAAGACCACGACCTCGCCGCGCTCCGGCTCGGAGCCGAACCACGGGGTCAGCTTGTCGACCAGCACCCGGTCGCCCCGCTGCAGCGTGTTCTGCATGGAGTCCGAGGGGATCGAGAACGCCTGGACCAGGAACGTCTTGATCAGCAGCGCCAGGACCAGGGCGATGCCGACGAGCAGCGGCAGCTCCACCCAGAAGGAACGCTGCTTCTTGGGACGACTGCCACGGCCGCCCGGGTTGTCGCCGTCGTCGCCGGGGCCGCCGCCCTCACCGTCCGGCGGGACCGCCGCCCCGCCCGCGGGAGACTCGTCGCGCTCCGGCCGGTCCTCGGGTTCGTCGTGTCCGGATCGTGCGCCGACCGCCAAATCCCCCACATCCACTCCTCAGTACGTGCCACTGCCCGCGCCCCATCGGACGCAGGCCCACCACTCCCATAACGAGCGGGAGTTCCGCAGGGGTCGGGAGCCGGACCATTCCATCGCGATCCGGAGGTGCCACACTATTCGACGGTGCCGGAACCGCGGCCTCCGATGCGCGCGCGTCCGGGACCGCGGTGAAGGTGTCGCGTTCTTCCAGGGTGCTCCAGTGGCCGAACGGCCAGGCGATCACGACGGCCCGCCCCACCACCTCCTTCTCGGAGACCGTGCCCCGGTCGGGTTCGTCGAGGTGGAAGCGGGAGTCGGCGGAGTCGGACCGGTGATCGCCCATCACGAACAGCCTGCCCTCGGGGACCTTCACCTCGAACGAGATGGTCGAGGGCCGGTCGTCGGGGTGGAGGTACGTCTCGGCCAGCGGTACGCCGTTGACGGTGATCCGGCCGTCCTCGCCGCAGCACTTCACGGTGTCGCCGCCGACCGCGATGACCCGCTTGATCAGGTCCTGCTCGTCGTCGGACGGCAGCAGACCGATGAAGGTCAGCAGCTCGGTGGCCTGCTTGACGCCGATCGGCGGGTCCTTCTTCTCTCCGGGGTTCTCCTGCTGGAGCCAGCCGCCGGGGTCCTTGAACACCACGACGTCGCCGCGCTCCGGCTTCGATCCGAACCACGGGGTCAGCTTGTCCACGAGCACCCGGTCGCCGATCCGGATGGTCTGCTCCATCGACCCGGACGGGATGACGAACGCCTGGACCAGGAAGGTCTTCAGGACGAGCGCGATCAGCAGCGCCACGACGACGAGGACGGGTATCTCCCGCATCGCGGACCTGCGGCGCTTGCGCCGGACCTTCTTGGCGAGCTTGCGGCGCTCCGCCCGGGTGGGCAGCGAGCGCGGCCCGGTGGGCCTGGTCCCGGTCGGCAGGGACGCGTCGGGGTCGGGGGCGCCGCGCGGACGTCCGCGGTTACCCATGCGCCCCGCCGGGCGCCCGTACGCCGCCGAAGGCGCCGGTCCCCTCCAACGAGCCCGTACGGGCCGGCGGCCAGCCCAGCCAGTCCACCCGGCCGGTCACCCGCTCGACGGGGACCATCCCGCCGCCGGGCGAGCCGAGATGGTCCCGGGAGTCGCTGGAGCGACTGCGGTGGTCGCCCATCATCCACAGGCTGCCGGCCGACACCACGATGTCGAAGGGCGCCCGGGAGGCGGTGTCACCGGGGTACAGATACGGCTCGTCCACCACGGTGCCGTTGACCGCGAGCCTCCCCTTCGCGTCGCAGCACACGACGCGGTCGCCGCCCACGCCCACCACCCGCTTCACGAAGTCGGTGTCGGCGGGCTCCACGAGCCCCAGGGAGGCCGCCGCTCCGCGCACCAGTCCGGTCAGCGGGTTCGCGTCGAGGTCCTCCCGTACGAACGAGCCGGTGCCGTCGAAGACCACCACGTCGCCGCGCTCGGGCTCGGCGCCGAAACGGTACGCCAGCTTGTTGACGAGGACCCGGTCCCCGACCTGCAGCGTGGGCTCCATCGAGCGGCTCGGGATCAGGAAGGGCTGGACCACGTAGGAGCTGAACAGCAGCAGGGCGACGGTGGCCAGGACCGCCCCGGTCAGCACCCGCCGCCAGGTCAGTACGGAGGCGACGCGGTCCCGCGTACGCGAAAAGCGCGACCTCTCCCCGGACCCCGCATCGGGTTCCGAGGAGCGGTCGCGCTCCGAGTGCTGTGCTTGCGTGTCCATCGCGGCCGAAGCTTATCCGGCCGCGCTGTGAACGCGGGAAGCAGCTCAGTTGTCGCGCTTCTCCTTGATCTTCGCGGCCTTGCCGCGCAGCTCACGGAGGAAGTACAGCTTGGCGCGACGGACGTCACCGCGGGTGACGAGCTCGATCTTCTCGAAGATCGGGCTGTGCACCGGGAAGGTGCGCTCGACGCCGACGCTGAAGGAGACCTTGCGGACCGTGAAGGTCTCGCTGACGCCCGCGCCCTGGCGGCGGATGACAACACCCTTGAACTGCTGGATACGGGAGCGGTTGCCCTCGATCACGCGCACGTGGACGTTGACGGTGTCACCGGGGCGGAACGCCGGGACGTCCGACCGCAGGGTCGCGGCATTGACGTCATCGAGCAGGGAAGCCATGGTTTCTGCTTTCTTCGCCGATGCCACAGGTCATCGACGGGATATCGAGAGGAGTTCGGAGTGCTGATCGCGTCGGGCGGGCGTCTTTCCCCCTGTGGCAGGGGCGCACACCGGACGTACAGCAGCGGCCTATTCTTCCACGGCGGTGGGCCTGCGCCAAAATCGGCCGCCGGGCTCCGGTGCGAAGCCCAGGATGGAGAGGATCTCGCGGTCCTTCTTGTCGAAGGCGCTCGCCTCGCACCGCTCGATCAGATCGGGCCGGTTGAGGGCGGTCCGGGCGAAGGCCTGGTCCCGCCGCCAGCGCGCGATCTTTCCGTGGTGGCCGCTGAGCAGCACGTCAGGGATGGACCGGCCGCGCCACTCGGGCGGCTTGGTGTAGACGGGTCCTTCCAGGAGGTTCGCCATCGCGCCGGGCGCGAAGGAGTCGTCCCGGTGGGACTCGGCGTTGCCGAGGACGCCGGGCAGCAGCCGGGCCACGGCCTCCGTGATCACCAGGACGGCCGCTTCCCCGCCGGCCAGTACGTAGTCCCCGATGGAGACCTCGACGACCCGCAGCCGGGTGGCGTACTCGTCGATCACCCGGCGGTCGATGCCCTCGTACCGCGCCGGGGTGAAGACCAGCCAGGGTGCGGCGGAGAGTTCGACGGCCAGTTCCTGGGTGAACGGGCGGCCGCTGGGCGTGGGCACGACGAGCACCGGGGAGTGCGCCCCGGCCTCGTAGCCGTCGGCCAGGGCCTCGTCCAGCGCCTCGCCCCAGGGTTCGGTCTTCATGACCATGCCGGGGCCGCCGCCGTAGGGGGTGTCGTCGACCGTGTTGTGCCGGTCGTACGTCCACTCCCGCAGGTCGTGGACGTGGACGTCCAGGACGCCGCGGGCGCGGGCCTTGCCGACCAGGGAGACGTTCAGCGGTTCCAGGTACTCCGGGAAGATCGTGACGACGTCGAGCCGCATCAGGCGTCGCCCTTCGGCGCCTCGTCCGCGTCCCCGGGGGCCGCCTCACCGGTCTCCTCGTCGCGGGAGGAAGCGACCACGGCCTCGCTCTCGTCGATCAGACCGGGCGGCGGGGTGATGACCGCGCGCTGCTCCTCCAGGTCGATCTCGGTGACGATCTCCTCCACGAAGGGGATCATCACCTCGCTGCCGTCGGGGCGCTCCACGATGAACAGGTCCTGCGAGGGCAGGTGCGAGATCTCGGTGATCCGGCCGATCTCGGTACCGTCGGCCAGCACCACGTCGAGGTCGATCAGCTGGTGGTCGTAGAACTCGTCCTCTTCCTCGGGCAGTTCCTCCGGGTCCACCTCGGCGATCAGCAGGGTGTTGCGCAGCGCCTCGGCGGCGGAGCGGTCGCGTACGCCCTCGAAGCGCAGCAGGAGCCTGCCGCTGTGGACCCGGCCGGTCTCGATCGTCAGCGGACCCGTCTCCGCCGGTTCGGTGGCCAGGACGGCGCCGGGTCCGAGCCGCAGCTCCGGCTCGTCCGTTCGTACCTCGACGGTGACCTCGCCCTTGATGCCGTGGGCGCGGCCGATCCGCGCGACTACCAACTGCACGCTGTTCTCCGATTGATGGGGTGCGGACGTGGAGGAGGAGACGTCCGGGTGGCCGACGACAAAGGCCGGGGACGGCCCGAAGGCCCTCCCCGGCCCTGGCCGGTGTTCAACTCGCTGATCAGCGAACCTGGTCCACATCGACGAGGTCGACACGGATACCGCGGCCGCCGATGGCACCCACGACCGTACGCAGAGCGCGAGCGGTGCGACCGTTGCGGCCGATCACCTTGCCGAGGTCGTCGGGGTGGACCCGGACCTCCAGCACGCGCCCGCGACGCAGGGTGCGCTCGGCAACCTGCACGTCGTCGGGGTTGTCGACGATGCCCTTCACGAGGTGCTCGAGAGCCTCCTCGAGCATGCTCAGGCCTCGGTCGACTCGGTGGACGCGGGGGCCTCGGCCGCCTCGTCCGCCTTCTTGTCGGACTTCTTGGCCTTGGGGGTGATGGCCTCACCCTTGGCCTCGTCGCCGTCCGCGGACAGCGCCTCGAACAGCGCGCGCTTGTCAGCCTTGGGCTCCGGCTGCAGCAGCGGCGCGGGGGCCGGGAGGCCCTTGTGGGCCTGCCAGTCACCGGTGAGCTTCAGGATCGCGAGGACCGGCTCGGTCGGCTGGGCGCCGACGGACAGCCAGTACTGCGCACGCTCCGAGTTGACCTCGATGCGCGAGGGGTTCTGCACCGGGTGGTACAGGCCGATCTCCTCGATGGCCCGGCCGTCACGGCGGGTACGGGAGTCGGCGACGACGATGCGGTAGTGAGGCGAACGGATCTTGCCCAGACGCTTCAGCTTGATCTTGACTGCCACGGAAGTGGTGTCTCCTGGTCTATGACGTGGTTGGGCACAACTAGATGCCACGTGGGGTTGCGGTACTCGGAGTGCCCGATGGACGCGTCAGCCGGAGGAGAGAGGGGTCCTGTGCGACTGTCGAGTACAGCTAGCCATTGTGCCACACCACATCGGCTCACCCCACCGCGACCGCCGCTTCCGGGATCCGGAACGGCTTGCCGCAGCCGCCGCAGACGATCGGCGCCTGCGCCAGGACCGACGGGACGACGCGGACGTTGCGTCCGCAGTCGCAGACGGCCTTGACCCGCACACCGCCCCCGGAGGAACCGTGCCGGGCGGCAGGTCCGCGGAAGGAGCGTTTGGTGTCGGCGGCGGTGGCGACGGTGTGCGCCTTGAGGGCGCGCTGCAGCCGTTCGGTGGTCGGACGGTACCGGCGCTTGGCTTCCGGATTCAGCGTGACCAGCGAGAATCCGCTGCTGGGGTGGGGCTCCTCGGCATGATCGAGGCCCAGCTCCTCGGCGATCGCGAGGAAACGTCGGTTGTGGTAGCGGCCGGCGCGGGAGGTGTCTCGGACTCCTCTCGCGGCGGCGATGCCGTGGACTGCCTCATGGAGCAGTCGCTCGAAGGAGAGCTCGGCGCCACAGGCGGACGAGGACTCTCCGATCAGGGACTCGGGCGCGGCAAGATCGGGCAGCTCGGGGTGGTACCGCTGAATGTCGGCCCACGCCTGTGCCAGCTCTGCGGCAAGTACAGGTGGTGTCGTGCTCACGTCGTGATAACGAGCCCGAGTGCTCCGGTGTTCCTATTCCGGGGCATCCCAAATAATTTGCACGTACCAGTCAGTTGCCGTTGATGCGTCCGGACGAGGGCGGGTACGCAGAACTGCGGAGAAGGCGCACAGCTCGCACCAAGGTGGTGCACAGCGCGCGGTGCGCCGGGCGCTTCGGATGTGAGGTGCGCGGGCGGCCCGCGGTCCTGACGAATCCGCCCGAGAGACTACCCGCCCCGCCGCTCGACGTGCCCGGCGCGGGGTGTCGGGTAAGACTGGTCGGAGAGCAGACGCGGGACGGGGCGCACGAACGGTGCACGCAAGCACTGCCCCACACCCCCTGGACGGAACGGCGGATGCGCAGTTCTCTGGCTACGGGGGTGCGGAACATACGCACACGGGGGAGTCCACTCGGGCACGACCGACCTCTTGGCGGATTGGGGCACTTTCCATGACACCAACGCTCGTCCGGAACCAGCCGGCCGCGGACGCCTCCGCGCCGGCGGACGCCGGTACCCGCGCACGCGACTGGGCCGAGATCCAGGAACGCATGCTCGCGCCGCTGTACGAGGCGGTGTACGACCGGATGGAAGTCGGGGCCGCCACCCGGATGCTGTCCCTCGGCTGCGGCTCGGGCCTCGCGATGCTCGTCGCGGCGGCCCGGGGTGCGCATGTCACGGGTGTGGACTCCGACCGGGAGCGCCTGGCGCTGGCCCGCGCGCGGCTGCTGCCGGACGACGGCTGGGACGACGCGCCCGCGCACTCCCCGCATCCGGCCCGCCGTCGGGCCCGGCTGCTGGAGGACGGGCGGCCCGCGCCCGCCGGCGCGGACGGCGCTCCGTACAACCTGATCACGGTCTTCGAGCCGATCGGCTGCGCGGCCGGGGACTCCGAGGGGCTGGTGCCGGCGCTGCGGTCGGCCGTGCCGCTGGCCGTCCGGGGCGCCTCGGTGGTGCTGACCGGCTGGGGTCCGCCGGAGCGCTGCGCCACGGCGGCGGTGCTGCGGGTGGCCGCGCGGCTGGCGGAGTCGGCGCGTCCGCCGCGCACCGAGCCCGGCAGGTGGCGGCCCACGCTCCGGGACGATCTGGAGGACGTGGCGGCGCGGGCCGGGCTGAAGCCGGACGGTTCGGGGCGGGTGTCCTGCCCGTTCGGGTACGCGGACGTGAACAGCGCGGTGCGCGGACTGCTGTCCACCGGGCTCTTCGACGCCGCCGTACGGGCCACGGACCGCTCCCAGGTGGAGAAGGAGGTCGCCGAGGCCCTGCATCCGCACCGGCGGCAGGACGGCACGGTGTGGATGCCGAACGTCTTCCGCTATCTGGTCTGCGTGACCTGAGCGCGTACGTCCGCCGGACACACGTAAGGGGCGCCCTTGAGAGAGGGCGCCCCTTACGCATGTCTCATGCCGTGCCGCTTACATGAACTTCTTGAACTCGTCCGGCAGCTCGAAGTTCTTGTCGTCCTGGGCGGGCAGACCGAACGCGCCGCCGCTCTGGGCCGCCTGCTCGCGGCGCTCCGCGGCGGCTGCCTCCTCGGCCTTGCGCTTCATGGGGTTGCCGCTCTTGCGCTTGCCCTTGGCCTGCTTGACCTGCTTCTTCTGCCGGCCGGGACCGCCGCCCATGCCCGGCATCCCAGGCATCCCGGGCATGCCGCCGCCCTGGGCCATCTTCGACATCATCTTGCGGGCCTCGAAGAAGCGCTCCACCAGGCTCTTGACCGCGGAGACCTCGACGCCCGAGCCCTTGGCGATACGGGCCCGGCGCGAGCCGTTGATGAGCGTCGGCTCGGCGCGCTCCTTGGGGGTCATCGACTTGATGATCGCGGCGGTGCGGTCGATGTCGCGCTCGTCGATGTTGTTGATCTGGTCCTTGATCTGCCCCATGCCGGGCAGCATCCCGAGCAGCTTGGAGATGGAGCCCATCTTGCGGACCTGCTCCATCTGCGCCAGGAAGTCGTCGAGGGTGAAGTCCTTCCCACCCTTGCTCGACTGCAGCTTCGAGGCCATTTTGGCGGCCTCTTCCTGGCTGAACGTCTTCTCCGCCTGCTCGATCAGGGTGAGCAGGTCACCCATGTCGAGGATGCGGGAGGCCATCCGGTCCGGGTGGAACGCGTCGAAGTCCTCCAGCTTCTCGCCGTTCGACGCGAACATGACCTGCTTGCCCGTGACATGGGCGATCGACAGGGCCGCACCACCGCGGGCGTCGCCGTCGAGCTTGGAGAGGACCACGCCGTCGAAGCCGACGCCGTCGCGGAAGGCCTCGGCGGTGTTGACCGCGTCCTGACCGATCATCGCGTCGACGACGAAGAGGATCTCGTCGGGGCTGACGGCGTCGCGGATGTCCGCGGCCTGCTGCATCAGCTCCTGGTCGATGCCGAGGCGGCCGGCGGTGTCGACGATGACGATGTCGTGGACCTTGGCCTTGGCGAACTCGATGGAGTCCTTGGCGACCTGGACCGGGTCGCCGACGCCGTTGCCCGGCTCGGGGGCGTACACCGCGACGGCGGCGCGCTCGGCGACGACGCTCAGCTGGTTGACGGCGTTGGGGCGCTGGAGGTCACAGGCGACGAGCAGCGGGGAGTGGCCCTGGCCCTTGAGCCAGAGGCCGAGCTTTCCGGCGAGCGTCGTCTTACCGGCGCCCTGGAGGCCGGCGAGCATGATCACGGTGGGTGCGGTCTTGGCGAACCGCAGCCGCCGGGTCTCGCCGCCGAGGATGGCGACGAGCTCCTCGTTGACGATCTTGACGACCTGCTGGGCGGGGTTCAGCGCCTGGGAGACCTCGACGCCGCGCGCCCGCTCCTTCACGTTGGCGATGAAGGCCCGGACCACGGGCAGGGCGACGTCGGCTTCCAGCAGGGCGATACGGATCTCGCGTGCCGTGGCGTCGATGTCCGCCTCGGACAAGCGGCCCTTGCCCCTGAGGTTCTTGAAAGTCGCGCTAAGGCGGTCGGAGAGAGTATCGAACACGGCGCTCGTCGGTCCTCAGGGTCGGGGGCGGGGCAGGTCAATCGCCCTCCAGGGTATCCGTCCCCCGGAGAACACCAAGCCCTCGCCCGGATCCGGTGCCGGGCGAGGGCTTCGAAAAGCGTCCGGCACGTCAGCCGAGGGCCTTCTCGACCTCCCGGGCGACCTCGGCGGCCCGGTCCGGGAACAGGGGTTCGCCGTCGGTGCCGGTGACGTAGAAGGCGTCCACGGCGTTGGCGCCGAGGGTGGAGACATGGGCGCTCCGCACCCGTACCGCACTGCCTTCCAGGGCCCGGCCGATCCGGTGCAGCAGGCCCGGGGCGTCCTGGGCGCGGACCTCGATGACGGTGGCCCGGCGGGAGCCCGCGGCGGCCACGGTGACCCGGGGCGGCGGGGCCTTCACCCCGCGCCGGCGCGGATAGGCGGCCTCGCGCTCGGCGAGCCGGGCCCGGATGTCCAGGGAGCCGTCCAGGGCGCGTACGAGGTCGGCGCGGAGCCGGGCGGCCTGCGGGAGGGAGCCGTACTCGGCGGCGACCCGCCAGCTGAGCAGCAGCAGGTCCGCCCGCTCCCCCAGCTCGTTCGGCAGCTCCACCGCGCGCAGGTCGGCGGCGCGCACGGTGAGGCGGTGCAGGGCGAGGACCCCGGCGGCGGCGGGCAGCACGCCCGGGCGGTCGGGCAGGGCGATGAGGAGTTCGACGCCGACGGGTTCCACCTCGCCGTCCCCGGCGGGCTCCTCGGGCTGGGTGTGCAGGGCGAGGACGGGTTCGCCGGTGCGCAGGGCCTCGATGGCGAGGCGTTCGTGCTCGGCGCTGGGGGCCGCGTCGTCGGGCTCGTCGGGGAACTCTCCGGCGAGCACCGCTCCGACCCGTTTGACCAGGTCGGCGACGAGGGAGGCGCGCCAGGCGGACCAGGCGGCGGGCCCGGTGGCGAGCGCGTCGGCCTCGGTGAGGGCGTGCAGCAGCTCCAGGGTGGAGGCGCTGGAGACGGCCCCGGCGACGGCCTGGACGGTGGCGGGGTCGTCGAGGTCGCGCCGGGTGGCGGTGTCGACGAGCAGCAGATGGTGGCGTACGAGGGTGGCGATGACGCCCACGTCGTGCTTGTCGAAGCCGATCCGGGCGGCCATGTCGCGGGCGATGACCTCGCCGGCCACGGAGTGGTCGCCGGGCCAGCCCTTGCCGATGTCGTGGAGCAGGGCTGCGACCAGGAGGAGGTCGGGGCGGTGGACGCGGCGGGTGAGGGCGGAGGCGCGGACGGCGGTCTCCACCAGGTGCCGGTCGACGGTCCAGGTGTGGACGGCGTTGCGCTGGGGACGGCAGTGGACGCGTTCCCAGTCGGGCAGCAGCCGGGTGATGATCCCTTCCGCTTCGAGCGCCTCCCAGACGCCGACGGTGGCCTCACCGGCGCCGAGCAGCGTGACGAGTTCCTCGCGGGCCTCCGGCGGCCACGGGACCGGCAGCGGCTGGGCGGTGGTCGCCAGGTGGCGGACGAGGTGGCGGGAGAGCGGGAGTCCGGCCTCGGCGGCGGCCGCGGCGGCGCGCAGGGTGAGGACCGGGTCGCGTTCGGGGCGGGCGGCGCGGGCGAGGACCACTTCGCCGTCCGCGTCGACGACGCCGTCGGCGAGGGGGGTGCGTTCGGGGGCGGCCTTGGAGCCGAGGCCGCCGCTGAGCATGGCGCGGAGCTTCGGGCGGACCGAGCGGGCGCGCAGGACCCGGTTGACCTCGCGCCAGGTGACGTCGGTGGCGTACGAGACGGTGCGGGCGGCCTCGTAGACCTTGCGCAGCAGGACGTCGGCGTCGAGCAGGCCGAGGGCCTCGGCGACCTGGTCCTGTTCCTGGAGGGCGAGCCGGTCGGTGGCGCGCCCGGTGGTGAGGTGGAGGGCGTCGCGGGCGTCGAGGAGGGTGCGGCGGGCCTCGGCGAGTCCTTCGCGGGGCGCGTCGGCGACCCAGGAGGCGGCGACCGCGCGCAGGGCGGTGGCGTCCCGGAGGCCGCCGCGGGCCTCCTTGAGGTCGGGTTCCAGGAGGAACTGGAGCTCGCCCGCCCGCTCCGCGCGCTCCTGGCAGAGCTCGTGGAGGGCGGGGAGGCGTTTGGGGGCCTGGTTGCGCCAGTCGGCGAGGATCGCGGTGCGCAGGGAGGCGACGAGACCGAGGTCGCCGGCGACCGGGCGGGCGTCCAGCAGGCCGAGCTGGACCTTGAGGTCCTCGCCCGCCGTCTTCCTTGCCTCGCCGGGGGTGCGTACGGAGTGGTCGAGGGCCAGGCCCAGGTCCCAGACCGGATACCAGATCGCGTCGGCGAGGGCGGCGAGGGCCGCCGCGTCGGCGCTGCCGTCGTGCAGGAGCAGCAGGTCGAGGTCGCTGCGCGGGGAGAGTTCGCCGCGGCCGTAGCCGCCGACGGCGACGAGGGCGGCGCCGCGCACGTGGGCGCGGGTCGCGGCGGCGGTGAACAGGCCGGTGAGCCAGTCGTCGGTGAGGCGGGCGAGGGCCGCACGGCGCGGCGGCCCGGACCGCGCCTCCTGCTGGAGGAGGCGCAGCCGGGCCGCCGCGTAGCCGCTGGGTCCCGAGCCTTCGGTTTCGGTGGTCACTTCGGTACTCGTCACCCAGCTGCCTTCCGTTTGCGGGCCGTCGGTCAGAGGGCGTCCGGGCCGCGCTCGCCGGTCCGTACGCGGACGGCGGTGTCGACCGGGACGCTCCAGACCTTGCCGTCTCCGATCTTGCCGGTACGGGCGGCCTTGACGACGACCTCGATGAGCTGTTCGGCGTCCTCGTCCTCGACGAGGACCTCGATGCGGATCTTGGGCACCAGGTCGACGGTGTACTCGGCGCCCCGGTAGACCTCGGTGTGGCCGCGCTGCCGCCCGTAACCGCTGGCCTCGGTGACGGTGAGCCCCTGGACGCCGAAGGCCTGGAGGGCCTCCTTGATCTCGTCCAGCCGGTGGGGCTTCACGACTGCGGTGATGAGCTTCATGCGTCCACCTTCTTTGCCTTCGGTGCTGCCGTCGGGTCCGCCGCGGGGGCGGTGGTGCGGGAGACCGAGCCGCCGCCGGTGCCGCTGAAGTCGTAGGCCGTCTCGGCGTGCTCGACCTGGTCGATGCCGGAGATCTCGTCGTCCTCGGAGACCCGCATCCCGATGGTCTTGTGGAGCAGGAGGGCGATGAGGCCGGAGACGACCAGAGAGTACGCGAGGACCGCGACGACGCCGACGACCTGCTTGCCGAGCTGGTCGACACCGCCGCCGTAGAAGAGGCCCTTGGCGTCGGACTGGACACCGCCGGTGGCGAAGAAGCCGACGAGGAGGGAGCCGATGATGCCGCCGACGAGGTGGACGCCGACGACGTCGAGGGAGTCGTCGTAGCCGAACTTGTACTTCAGGCCGACCGCCATGGCGCACAGGACACCGGCGATGGCGCCGACCGCGATCGCGCCGAGCGGGGAGACGGAACCACCCGCGGGGGTGATGGCGACCAGGCCGGAGACCGCGCCGGAGGCGGCGCCGAGGGTGGTGAAGGAGCCGTGCCGCAGCTTCTCGTAGACGAGCCAGCCGAGGACCGCGGCGGCGGTGGCGACCTGGGTGTTCAGGAACATGACCGCGCCGACGCCGTCGTCGTTGCCGAGCCAGGATCCGGCGTTGAAGCCGAACCAGCCGAACCACAGGAGGGCCGCGCCGAGCATGACGAGCGGCAGGCTGTGCGGCCGCATCGGGTCCTTCTTGAAGCCGATGCGCTTGCCGATGACGAAGATGACGCCGAGGGCCGCGGCGCCCGCGTTGATGTGGACGGCCGTACCGCCGGCGAAGTCGATGACGCCCATGTCGAAGAGCCAGCCGCCCGAGCCCCAGACCCAGTGGGCGACGGGGAAGTAGACGATGGTGACCCACAGGACGATGAACAGCGCCCAGGCGGTGAACTTCACGCGGTCGGCGAGCGCACCGCTGATCAGGGCCGGGGTGAGGATCGCGAACATCAGCTGGAAGGCGGCGAAGACGTACACCGGGATGGTGGTGCCGTCCCAGAGTTCGGTGATGCCGATCCCGCTGAGGCCGACGTAGTCGCCGCTCCAGCCGATGACCGAACCGATGTCGGAGCCGAAGGCGAGGCTGAATCCGTAGAGCACCCACAGGATCGTGACGATCCCGAGGCTGATGAAGCTCATCATCAGCATGTTCAGGGTGCTCTTGACGCGGACCATGCCTCCGTAGAAGAAGGCCAGGCCGGGGGTCATGAGCATCACCAGGGCCGAGCAGATGAGCATGAACCCGGTGTTGGCGGCAGACAGCTCAGGGGCGTCTGCGGCAAGCGTCGTGATGCCTGGGGGCATCGGCGTCTCCTCGTCGTCGGTGCGGCCGCGGCGTGCGGGGGAATGCTGCGGGACCACTGGGGAAAAGGTGCGGGCCGGTTATGAGCCACGAGGTTGGCGGAGGGCCGTTTCCGGGGATGCCGCCCGATGTTTCGCGAGCGTGACGAAGAGGGATCGCGTGTTACGGCCGAATGAATCCGGGGTGGCGCGTCCGGTGCCCTGCCTATCCTGCGTCGCACGCCGCATACGGCGCGGTTGAAACGCCAGGGAGCCGGAAAACACGAAACCGGCCACGGCGGCCCTCCGTGTGACCAGGCGATGGGGGAGCCGAGTCGGGCTGTACGGAAGGGGCGCCGCGGCCGGGGCCGGTGGTGCCGGTCAGACCGCTTCGGCGGTCTCCGGCAGCTGTTCGTGGAGCAGCTCGGTGAGCCGGGCGACGTCGGCGACATCGCCGAAGTCCCTGGCAGCGGTGTCGACGGTCTTGCGCAGCCGGGTGTTCACGCGCTCGGAGCGGACCTTCTTGGCGATCTTCAGGGCGCGGGTGGCGAGCACGGTGGACTCCTCGGGCTCGCGCTGGAGGAGGTGGACGGTGGCCATGCCGATGAGGTTGAGCGCGTAGGAGCGCTGGTGCTCGTCGTCCTCGCCGAACAGCTCGACGGCCTTCTCCATGACGGGCTCGGCAAGCGAGGCGTAGGTGGGGCTGCGGCCGGCGACATAGGCCAGGTCGCGGTAGGAGTGGGCGTTCTCGCCGTTCAGCTCGGCCTCGGAGAAGAAGCGGATCCAGTCGGGCTCGGGCTCGCCGTCGAGACCGGCGTCCAGGAAGGTGTCCTCGGCCATCCGGACGGCCCGCTTGCACTTGCTGGGCTGGCCCATGTTGGCGTAGGCGCGGGCCTCCATCGCATACAGCATGGCCTGTGTACGGGAGGTGGCGCAGTCGCGGCTGCCGTACTGCGCGAGGTGGATCAGCTCCAGGGCGTCGTCGGGGCGGCCCAGGTGGATCATCTGGCGGCTCATGCTGGAGAGGATGTAGCTGCCGAGCGGCTTGTCCCCGGCCTCCTTGGCGGCGTGCAGGGCGAGCACGAAGTACTTCTGGGCGGTGGGCTGGAGGCCGACGTCGTAGCTCATCCAGCCCGCCAGCTCGGCCAGTTCGGCGGCGCAGCGGAAGAGCCGCTGGGCGGTGGGGCCGGGCTGGGGCTCCTGGAGCAGGTCGGTGACCTCGTGCAGCTGCCCGACGACGGCCTTGCGGCGCAGTCCGCCGCCGCACTGGGCGTCCCACTGCCGGAACATCGCGGTGGTCGACTCCAGCAGGTCCAGCTCGGGCCGGGAGAGCCGGGAGGGGCGGTGCTCGGAGGACGGGGCCTCCGGTTCGCCGGGGCCCTGGGTGGGGACGGGCACCAGCCAGCGCTGCATCGGCTCGATGAGGGCGGGCCCGGCGGCCAGCGCCAGCGAGCTGCCGAGGAAGCCGCGCCGGGCGAGCATCAGGTCGCTGCGGGAGAACTCGCTGAGCAGGGCGACGGTCTGCGGTCCGGCCCAGGGCAGGTCGACCCCGGCCACCGAGGGTGACTGGTGGGCGGTGCGCAGCCCGAGCTGCTCGACGGCGACGACGGCGCCGAAGCGCTCGGAGAACAGCTCGGAGAGGATGCGCGGGATCGGCTCGCGCGGCTGCTCGCCGTCGAGCCAGCGCCGCACCCGGGAGGTGTCGGTGCTGATGTGGAGGGCGCCCATCTGCCGCGCCCGCCGGTTCACCTGGCGCGCCAGCTCGCCCTTGGACCAGCCACTGCGCACGAACCACGAACCCAACTGTCCGTTGGGACGCTTTCCGGCATCCGTGCCGCCTGCGCCGCTGCCACTCACTGGAACGCCCCCATCCCGCTGAAACCTCATCGCGCGAACCATTATCAGAATGCCGTGCATCGGTGCTGTCCGTCCGGGAGTTGGCCCCCGTCGGCATCTCGACTTCACCGAACACCGTCGAACAGGAAATCGGGTTGCCCGCGGCATACCCGTGGGTGCACATACTCCCAGGGTTCGTGTACCGACGGTAATCCTACGATCACCCCTCCCGCGAGGGGAATTGAGGAAACGCCACCATTCGCCACCCCTTCGAATGAACCCGACTGCCGCTGGGCGCGCTTGACTTGAGCGACCAGGACCGAGGGCGAGCGGATGGAAGCACTCGGGGGCGCGTACACCGTGTCGCACTCCCTTTCGCACTACCGCGCACGCCACTCGATCGAGTTGCAGCGACGGAGGGTTACCCGAGCGACGCGGGTCGTAACCACCGGCGAGCCGGACCCGTTGGAGGGGGCATGGGCTTCACGATCGGCGGCATCCGGGAGATGCGATCCGGTGCGCGGCGACGCCACCGCGGCACCGAGGGCACGGCGGTGGCCGAGTACACAGGGCTGTGGGGCTGGGCGGTGACGCCCGGGGCCCGGGCCGCGGCCGGCTCCTGCTCGTGCGGCGAGCCGGGCTGCCCGACGCCGGGAGCCCACCCGCTGGGCTTCGCCCGCGAGGTCCCGGCGGGCACCGGCCTGGACCGTGCGTCGGACGCCTGGGCCGAGACGCCCGGAGCGGCGATGCTGCTGCCGGTGGGCCGCTCCTTCGACGTCCTGGAGGTCGCCGAGCAGGCCGGGCGACGGGCGCTGGTGCGGCTGGAGCGGATGGGACTGCCGTCGGGGCCGGTCGCGGTGACACCGACCGGGCGGGCGCAGTTCCTCGTCGCCCCCGGGGCCGCCGCCGAGCTGCCCGAGCTGCTCTACCGGATGGGCTGGGACGACGCCGCTCTCGATCTGCGCGCCCTGGGCCCGGGTACGTACATCACCGCCCCGCCCTCCGACCTCGGCGGCCTCGGCCCGGTCCGCTGGCTGCGGCCCCCGGTGCTGGACACGGCGGCCGCTCCCCCGCAGGCGCGGCTGCTGCTGGGGACGCTGGCGTACATCTGCCACCGCTCGTAGAAGTCCGGGAACCGGCGGATCGCGGCGGCCCCGGAAACGGCGGACGGGCGGCGGGCTCCTCGCAGGAGCCGCCGCCCGTCCGCCGTACCGGATGCGAAGGGGGTCAGTCGCCGATCAGGGCGTCCACGAAGGCGCCCGGCTCGAACGGGGCGAGGTCGTCCGCCCCTTCGCCGAGCCCGATCAGCTTCACCGGTACGCCCAGCTCGCGCTGGACCGCGATGACGATGCCGCCCTTGGCGGTGCCGTCGAGCTTGGTGAGGACGATGCCGGTGATGTCCACGACCTCGGCGAAGACCCGGGCCTGCACGAGGCCGTTCTGCCCGGTGGTGGCGTCCAGGACCAGCAGGATCTCGTCCAGCGGGCCGTGCTTCTCCACGACGCGCTTGACCTTGCCCAGCTCGTCCATGAGACCGGTCTTGGTGTGCAGCCGGCCGGCGGTGTCGATGAGGACGACGTCCGCGCCTTCGGCGATGCCTTCCTTGACCGCGTCGTAGGCGATCGACGCCGGGTCGCCGCCCTCGGGCCCGCGGACCGTACGGGCGCCGACGCGCTCGCCCCAGGTCTGGAGCTGGTCGGCGGCGGCGGCGCGGAAGGTGTCGGCCGCGCCGAGCACCACGCTGCGGCCGTCGGCGACGAGCACCCGGGCCAGCTTGCCGGTGGTGGTGGTCTTTCCGGTGCCGTTGACGCCGACGACCATGACGACGCCCGGAGTCTCGGCGCCGCCCTCGGTCTTGACCTCACGGTCGAAGTCCGGGCCGAGCAGGGTGATCAGCTCTTCGCGGAGCAGGGTGCGCAGGTCCTCGGGGGTACGGGTGCCGAGCACCCGGACGCGCTCGCGGAGCCGCTCGACCAGTTCCTGGGTGGGGGCGACGCCGACGTCGGCGGTGAGGAGGGTGTCCTCGATCTCCTCCCAGGTGTCCTCGTCGAGGTTGTCGCGGGAGAGCAGGGTGAGGAGTCCCTTGCCCAGCGAGTTCTGCGAGCGGGCGAGGCGGGCCCGCAGACGGACGAGCCGGCCGGCGGTGGGCTCGGGGACCTCCAGCGCGGGGGCCTCGGCGACCGGAGCCTCCTCCTCCACGGGCGCGGTGGCGTCCGGGAGGCCGACTTCGTCGATGGTGCGCCGCGCTTCGTCGCGCGGCGTCTCGGCCTCCTCGCCGACCTGCGGCTCGGCGGGAGGAGTGATGGTCGGCGCGCTCGGCGGCGGGGGCGGCAGCTTCTTCTTCTTGCGGCTGCCGACCACGAGCCCGCCGACCAGGCCGACAGCGACCAGGGCGATGACTACAGCGAGGATGACGATTTCGACGAGTTCCATAACCCGTCCAGTATCGGCCACGGCCGTGCCGCGGGCGCTGCCCCGGCTGACCCCTCGGCGATCCGGTGGACCCGTATGCACCTTTTGGCCGCAATCCGGATGCACGCCCCTACACTTCTGACGTCCCGTCAGGTACGGTGCCGCCGCCCGCCTGCCCGTACAGCCGCCCGCTCCGGCGAAGGGACGCCCGCGATGGCCTTCACAGTGGTCCGGTTCAATCTCGTCGACCCGGCAGCCGAACCCGTGGCGCTCTCGGCCCGCTATCGCGCCGCCCTGGAGATGGCGGCGTACGCGGACGAGCACGGCGTCGACACGGTCCAGACCGAGGAGCACCACGGGGTGGCGGACTCCTGGCTGCCCTCCCCGTTCACCTTCGCAGGAGCGGTCTTCGGCGCCACCCGCCGGATCGCGGTGACCGTCTCGGCGATCATCGGGCCGCTGCACGATCCGCTGCGGCTGGCGGAGGACATCGCGGTGCTGGACCTGCTGAGCGCGGGCCGGCTGGTGACGGTGGCGGGGATCGGCTACCGCCCCGAGGAGTACGAGCGGGCCGGGGTCGAGTGGGGGCGGCGCGGCCGGCTCCAGGACGAGCTGCTGGAGACGCTGCTGGCCGCGTGGACCGGGGAGCCGTTCCCGTACCGGGGCCGTACGGTACGCGTCACCCCGCGCCCGTACACGCGGCCGCACCCGTTGCTGCTGGTCGGCGGCAGCTCGCGGGCGGCGGCGCGGCGGGCGGCCCGGCTGGGGCTGCCGCTGTTCCCGAGCGCGCATCTGCCGGAGCTGGAGGCGTACTACCACGAGCAGCGCGCGGTCCACGGGACGGAGGGCTTCTGCATGATGCCGGCGGCCGAGACGCCGCTGCTGCATGTGTCCGAGGATCCGGACCGTACGTGGGCGGAGTACGGCGAGCACTTCCTGCACGAGGCACGGACGTACGCCTCGTGGCAGTCCAAGGACATCCGCTCGGCCGTCCGCTCGGCGGCGACGACGGTGGCGGAGCTGCGCGAGGAGGGCGTGTACCGGATCGTCACCCCGGACGGGCTGAAGGCCCTGGAGGCGGAGAGCCTGGTGCTGCATCCGCTGTGCGGCGGAATGCCGGTGGAGGAGGGGTGGCGGAGCCTGCGGCTGTTCTGCGGGGCGGTGGGCCGGGAGAAGCCGACGGCCCCGGCTCAAGGGTGAGCCGGGGCCGTCGGTGAAGAGGAGAGGGGCAGCGGGGATTGGCCCGTCTCCTCCAGCACGGGGGGTCAGCCCATCTCCTCCAGCGTTTTGCCCTTGGTCTCCTTCACGAACTTGAGCACGAAGGGGATCGAGAGCACGGCGAAGCAGGCGTAGATGATGTACGTCCCCGAGAGGTTCCAGTCGGCCAGGCTCGGGAAGCTGGCGGTGATCGCCCAGTTGGCGATCCACTGCGCGAAGACGGCCACACCGAGGGCGGCGGCGCGCAGCCGGTTCGGGAACATCTCGCCCAGGAAGACCCAGACGACGACACCCCACGACAGGGCGAAGAAGAGCACGAAGGTGTGGGCGGCGATCAGGGCCACGGCGCCCTGCGCGGTGGGCAGCTTTCCGTCGACCAGGTCGGCGGAGAAGGCCCACGCCTCGACGGCCAGCGCGACCGCCATGCCGACGGAGCCGACGAGGGCGAGCGGCCTGCGGCCCACCCGGTCCACCAGCACCATCGCGATCACCGTGCCGATGATGTTGATGATCGAGGTGGTGAACGAGTAGAAGAACGAGTCGGTCGGGTCGACGCCGACGGACTGCCACAGCGTCGCCGAGTAGTAGAACGCGACGTTGATGCCCACGAGCTGCTGGAACATCGAGAGGCCGATACCGACCCAGACGATGGGCAGGAAGAAGAAGCGGTTGCCGAGCAGGTCCTTGAAGGAGGACTTGTGCTCGCGGTGCATGGCGGTCTCGATCTCGGTCACCCGCGCATCGAGGTCGATCTTGTCGCCCTCGACCTCTTCGAGGATCTTGCGAGCCTCGGCCTTCCGGCCGACCGAGATGAGGAAGCGCGGGGACTCGGGGATGGCGAAGGAGAGCAGCCCGTACAGGACGGCCGGGACGACCATCACGCCGAGCATCCACTGCCAGGCCTCCAGGCCCAGGATCTTGCCGCGCTGGTCGCCGTCGGCGATCTGGAGGACGGCGTAGTTGACCAGCTGGGAGATGGCGATGCCGATGACGATCGCGGCCTGCTGGAAGGAGCCGAGCCGGCCGCGGTAGGCGGGCGGGGAGACCTCGGCGATGTAGGCCGGGCCGATCACGGAGGCCATACCGATGGCGAAGCCGCCGATGATGCGCCACATCGCCAGGTCCCAGAGGGCGAACGGCAGTGCGGAGCCGATCGCGCTGGCCGTGAAGAGCACCGAGGCGATCTGCATGCAGCGGATGCGGCCGATCCGGTCCGCGATCCGGCCGGCGGTGGCGGCGCCGATCGCACAGCCGATCAGCGCGATGGCGATGACCTGGGCGAGGGTTCCGGAGCCGATGTCGTACCGGTCGCGGATCGCCTCGACCGCGCCGTTGATGACGGAGCTGTCGTAGCCGAAGAGGAAGCCGCCCATCGCCGCGGCCGCGGTGATGAAGATGACATGGCCGAGGTGGTCCGGATGGGCCGCCCTGGCCCCGGACTCGGGTCCGTTCGCTGTGCTGGTCACGTGAACTCCTGATGCCTGGCCGCAAGTCAGACGTGGGGGGTGAGCCTTCCCAGTGGGGCACAACATCCGGCCCGCCACCACTTGAAGGCGAAATCAACTTTGCAGAGGTTATGCGTTCAAGAAACGAAGTCAAACAGCGGGTCCAGCACGGTCCGCCCAGGAGTGCACAAAAGGTGCATTGAACCTCTGATGGTTCGGTCGTTCCGGTAAAGGGGTCGTTCCGGTAAAGGATCAGCGCAGCCGCTGGCTGATGACCTTCGAGACCCCGTCGCCCTGCATGGACACGCCGTACAGCGCGTCGGCGACCTCCATCGTCCGCTTCTGGTGCGTGATCACGATCAGCTGGGAGCTCTCCTGGAGCTCCTCCATGATCCGGATCAGCCGCTGCAGATTGGTGTCGTCGAGCGCGGCCTCGACCTCGTCCATCACATAGAACGGACTGGGCCGGGCCTTGAAGATCGACACCAGCAGCGCCACGGCCGTCAGGGACCGCTCGCCGCCCGACAGCAGGGAGAGCCGCTTCACCTTCTTGCCCGGCGGACGCGCCTCGACGTCCACCCCGGTGGCCAGCATGTTGTCCGGGTCGGTCAGGATGAGCCGCCCCTCGCCGCCGGGGAAGAGCCGCGAGAAGACGCCCTCGAACTCACGGGCGGTGTCGTGGTAGGCCTCGGTGAAGACCTGCTCGACCCGCTCGTCGACCTCCTTGATCACCTGGAGCAGATCGGCCCGGGTCTTCTTCAGGTCTTCAAGCTGCTCGGACAGGAACTTGTGCCGTTCCTCCAGCGCCGAGAACTCCTCCAGGGCGAGCGGATTCACCTTCCCGAGTTGCTGGTACGCCCGTTCGGCCGCGCGCAGCCGCTTCTCCTGCTCGGGCCGCCGGTACGCCTTCGGCTGGTTGCGCGGGTGCTCCGGGTCCTCCGGCAGTTCCTCGCCCTCCGCGGCGGGCGACGGCGGCACGAGCTGGTCGGGGCCGTACTCGGAGACCAGCCCCGCGGGCTCCACGCCCAGCTCCTCCAGGGCCTTCGTCTCCAGCTGCTCGATCCGCAGCCGCTTCTCCGCGCCCAGCACCTCGCCCCGGTGGACCGAGTCGGTGAGCTTGTCCAGCTCGCCCTTGAGCGCCCGGCCCCGGTCGCGCTCGACGGTCAGCTCGCGCTCCCGCTCGCCCTTCGCCGCCTCGGCCGACGTCCGCTCCTGGTCGGCCCGTACGAGGGACACCTCGACGTGCGCCAGCAGCTGACGGGCGCCCGAGGCCACGGCGGAGGCGACCTCGGCCTCGTACCGCAGCCGGGCCCGGCGCTGTTCGGCGCGGGTGCGCGCCTCGCGTTCGACGCGGGCGGCCCGGTCCAGCGCATCGGCGCGGCCGGCCAGCGCCTTGACCCGCTCCTCGTGCGTACGGGCCTGGAGCCGGGCCTCCATCTCGGTCTGGCGGGCGTTGGCCCCGTCGGCGGCGAGCCGGTCCCGCACCGAGGTGTCGGGCTCCTCCTCGGCCGGGGCCTCCTCGGCGACCAGCAGCCGCTCCGCCAGCTCCTCGGCCTCCTCGGTCGCCCGTTCCAGGGCCTCCTGGGCGCGGGCGGCGGACGCGGTCATCCGCTCGGCCTCGCCCGCCGCGCCCCGGGCCTGCCCGGCGAGCCGTCCGAGCTGCTGGGCGACACCGGACTTCTCCCGCTCGGCCGCCCGGCGGCGCTCCCCCAACTCCTCGACGAGCGCGGTCCGCTCCGTGCGCCGCTCCCCCGCCAGCCGCTGGGCCTCCGCCAGCTCCTCGCACCGTACGGCCAGGTCGGCCAGCTCGGCGGCGGCCTCGTCGACGGAGGCCTGCACCTCCAGGAGGCTGGGCGCCCCGGCGGACCCGCCGTGCGCGAAGTGGGCGGAGAGCACGTCCCCTTCACCGGTCACCGCGGTCAGCCCGGGGTGCGCGGCCACCAGCGCCTCGGCGTCCTCCAGCGTCCCGACGACCACCATGTCCGGTACGAGGCGGCGCACGGCCCCGACGAGCGCGGCGGGCCCGCGCACGAGGTCGGCGACGGCGGGCGCTGCGAGGGCGGTGACCGTCTCGGCACGGCCGCCCGGGAGGGCGACACCGGCGGGCGGGGCACTGTGCCGCGCGGACGGCCCGGGTTCGGTGGCGTTGTGGGCGCCGCCCTGACCGGGCAGCACGGCGGACGCGGGATGCGGAGCGCCTTCCCGTTCAGGCGTCGGCGTCTGCTCACCGGACCGCTCGGGCACGGGCGCCTGGTCCGCGGACCGCTCGGGCACGGGCGCCTGCGCACCGGACCCCTCCGGCACGGGTGTCTGCTCCCCCGACTGCTCCGGTACGTGATGAGGCCGGGCCCCCGCGCCGTCGGCCGCCGCCGTGCCCAGCAGCATCGCCGCGCGCCCCGCGTCCCGTTCGCGCAGCAGCCTGATCGCGTCGGCGGCCGTGGCCGGGTCCGTGACGGCCACCGCGTCCGCCGCAGCGCCGAGGGCGGCCGCGACGGGGATCTCGTACCCGGGCTCCACGGTCAGCAGTTCGGCGGCCGGGCCGAGCAGCCCGGCCAGCCGGTCGCGGGCGCCGAGCAGCACGCCCGTGCCGTCCTTGCGGCGCAGCCCGAGGGCCAGCGCCTCGTGCCGGGCGGCGACCGCCGCCCGTCTGCGCTCGGCGGCCGTGGCCTCCTCACGGGCCGCGCTGTGGGCGGACCGGGCCTCGGCGAGGGCCTCCTTGGCCTCCTCGTGGCGGGCGGCCAGCTCCTCGTCGACGTCGTCCAGTCCGTCGACCTCGGCCTTGAGCTGCTCGTACTCCTCCTGCGCGGTCACCGCGCGCTCCTGCGCCTCGTCGCGCGCGGCGGCCAGCCGGTCGATCTCGGCCTGGGCCGAACCGGCCCGGCTGCGGGCCGCGTTGACCTGGCCGTTCAGCCGGGCGAGCCCCTCACGCCGGTCCGCGATGGCGCGGGCGGCGTCCTTGAGGCGGCGCTCCTCGGCGGCCAGCTCGCGTTCCAGGTCGGCGCGGTGGGCCGCGGTGTCCTCCAGCGCGTGTTCGGCCGCCTCCAGGGCCGCAGTCAGCTCCGCCTCCTGCTCGCGGATCCGGGCGGCCTCGCGCTCCAGGTCCTCGGGGTCGCGGCCCCGGCGCTCCTCGGCGGGCGCCTGTGAGGCGCTGCGGACCCGGGCGTCGGCCAGCGAGATCGTGCCGCGGACCCGTTCGGCCAGCTGCGACAGCTCGTACCAGGTCTGCTGGGCGCGCTGGAGCCGGGGCGCGAGCCGGCGCACCTCGCCCTCCAGCTCGGCCTCCCGGGCGAGCGCCGCGCCCAGCTCGGCCTCGGCCGCGTCCTTGCGCTTCTTCAGCTCCGCCTCGTCGGCGACCTCGTCGCGCAGCGCGTCCCGCAGGGTCACCAGGTCGTCGGCGAGGAGCCGGAGCCTGGCGTCGCGCAGATCGGCCTGGATGACGGCGGCCCGGCGGGCGACGGCGGCCTGCCGGCCGAGCGGTTTGAGCTGGCGGCGCAGTTCGTCGGTGAGGTCCTGGACCCGGGCCAGGTTGGCGCCCATCGCGTCCAGCTTCCGCAGCGCCTTCTCTTTCCGCTTGCGGTGCTTGAGGACGCCCGCGGCCTCCTCGATGAAGGCCCGGCGGCCCATCGGGTCGGCGTGCAGCACGGAGTCCAACTGGCCCTGGCCGACGATGACGTGCATCTCACGGCCGATGCCGGAGTCGGAGAGGAGTTCCTGGATGTCGAGCAGCCGGCAGGTGTCGCCATTGATCTGGTATTCGCTGCCGCCATTGCGGAACATGATCCGAGTGATCGTCACTTCGGCGTACTCGATGGGCAATGCGCCGTCGGAATTGTCGATGGTCAGCGACACTTCGGCGCGGCCGAGCGGGGGCCGCCCGGTCGTCCCGGCGAAGATCACGTCTTCCATCTTGCCGCCGCGCAGGGATTTGGCGCCCTGTTCTCCCATGACCCAGGAGAGCGCGTCCACCACATTGGACTTTCCGGATCCATTGGGTCCGACGACGCAGGTGATCCCCGGTTCGAACCGCAGGGTGGTGGCGGACGCGAACGATTTGAAACCACGCAGGGTCAGGGCCTTGAGGTGCACGCCGCCGGACTCTACCTTTCGCTCTCGGTTTCGCTGATGAAGGTGCAGGGCACATCAGACGGTAAGCGAAGGCCGGTAGGTCCGGGACGGGGGTCGGGCAAAGAAAAAGGGACGCCGAAGCGTCCCTGTGAATCTTGCTGGCGACACGGTGGATCCAGCTGCGGTCCTGCGTGGTGCATCGCAGAGCGACCGGACAACGACGTCCCCGGTGCTGCGGGGACCCCGGTGTTCGGGGACGGCGATCCGTGACGCAGGACGAATCAGAGGTGTTCCGAGGCTGCTGAGCGTGCCCGGCCCGACCGGCCCGAAGGGGCCATCACGGTCAGGTCAGCGCAGGCTCGCCCTGGGGTACGTCGATGTCGATGCTGTCGAGCAGCGACTCTTGGTGCTGGGCGGCGGCGTTCAGCGCGTCGTTCTCGTCCTGGATCCGGGTGAGCTCGGATTCCAGGTCCTGGACGCGCTGCTGGAGCCGTCGCATCTCGGCGAGGAGTCGCGGGTCGGAACCGCCGACGTAACCGAGAAGCGCCTTTGCCATGATGGATGGTCCTCCACAATGAGTGACCGACCGATGCGGTGTGGGTCGTCAGGGGATCGCACCCGCGGTGCTCGGCAGGGCTCTGTCACCACTGCGGTTCTGCTGCTAATCAGCTCTACCGAACAGCTAAGGTGCGCGGGGTTTTCAGCGTCTCACCAAAAAGTTTGACGGTCAACACGATCACACCCTGTGTACCCGGGTGTCCCGGGGGCGCGCGGCCGGACGATCATGCGGCGCGACTCTCCTGCGGGACCCCGAGGGGTGTGCGGATCTTCGTCAATGCCGCAGCCTTGCACGACATCCCGTATCTGGCAACCATCGGTCGCCATCGGGTCCCGTCGCAGGTCATTTCGGGTGCGGGGCCCCGGACGGCGTTCCGGTGACCGTTCGGGGCGCGGTGTTCACCGAGCGGATCCGAGGGGGCCTCGCGGGACGGGATCAGCGGATGGCGAATCCGTCGTATCCACCGCGTGGGGTGTCCCAGATCTCAGTGACGCCGTCCACGCGCCCGGGAGTGTCGTCGGACCGCAGCCAGTCCAGCAGACGGTGGCAATTCTCACGTGACCCTTCAGCCACGATCTGCACTCTGCCGTCGTCGAGATTGAGGGCGAACCCGATGAGGCCGCCGATCTCCAAAGCATTTGCCCTGGTGAACCAGCGGAAGCCTACTTGCTGTACTCGGCCGCGTACCCATACGACGAGGCGCGCTTGTTCGTTCATGCCCGAACGCTAACCGGCCAATTGCTCTCGAAGCACGTCGCCCCCTTTCGCCCATGGGCTACAGTCCCGTCGCAACAGCCTCACTCGATCGGGTGAGTATCGGATGGGCGTGGACGGAAAGTCGATCAAGCGACATTCGCTCCGCGTACGACCGAATTCGATCATCGGGGCAGTTCAGCAACGGGGCAGTCGCGTGACGTCACTACGACGTCCGGAGCATCAGGAAGGCACAGCGCATGGGACGCCACCGACGATCCGCCGCAGGCCCCGCCGCTGAAGAACCCGCGGCCGGGGCCGCTTCCCGGCGCCGGGGTACGCGCCGGAAGAAGTCCGCCGTGCCGATCCGCACCGGGCTTCTCGGCGTCTCGGCGGCCGTGGCGGTCGGCGCGGTCGCCGTCGCCTCCGGCCTGCTGCCCGGCGGCGACACCTCCACCTCCGGCAACACCACCGCCGCCGACCAGGTGCGCACCGGCGGCGCTCCGGACCTGCTGACACAGGGCGGCAGCTCCACCGCGCCGGCCGACCGCTCCTCCTCCCCCACCAGCCGGGGCAGCGAGCGCCCGGAGGCGCCCGGCAAGTCCCCGTCGAAGTCGCCGTCCACGACGCCCTCGGCCTCGGACTCCCCCTCGAAGTCGGCGACGCCCTCCCCCTCGAAGAAGGCGGAGGAGTCGAAGAAGCCGGCCGCCACCCCGTCGAAGAAGTCGAAGGCGCCCTCCTCCACCCCGGAGAAGAGCACCGCCCCGGCGAGCAAGACCCCGGCCCCGCCGAAGACCTCCGCCGCCCCGCCGCCCAGCAAGAAGCCGAGCCCTTCCCCCACCGACGCCTCCGCACGCTCCGAGGTGCTGGCGCTGGTGAACCAGGAACGCGCGAAGGTCGGCTGCTCCCCGCTGTCCACCAGCGCCCCGCTGACCTCGCTCGCGCAGAACTTCAGCGAGGACATGGCGGCCCGCGGCTTCTTCGACCACACGGACCCGGACGGCGACACCCCCTGGGACCGGGCCGCCCAGGCCGGTGTGCAGGGGCTCGGCGCGGAGAACATCGCCCGCGGCCAGGCGGACGCCCAGGCCGTGATGGAGGCCTGGATGAACAGCGACGGCCACCGCGCGAACATTCTCAACTGCGACTACAAGACCATCGGCATCGGCGTCCACGAGGGCTCCGGCGGCCCGTGGTGGGTCCAGAACTTCGGCTTCTGACCCACGCCGGGTCCACCCTCAGGTCCACTTACTCCCGCACAGCGCTCCCTCGGGGTGAGCACTGTGCGGGAGTAAGCTTTTGGTATGGCCAGCGATACGGGTACGGACAGCACGAGTACGGACAGCTTCGACAGCCTCGCGTTCGACGTCTTCTCCCGCGCGTGCCCCTCGCGCTCGACGCTGGAGCATGTCACCGGCCGCTGGGGCGGTCTGACGCTCGGCGCGCTGTACGAGGAGAGCCTCCGCTTCAACGAGCTGCGCCGCCGGGTCGACGGGGTCAGCGAGAAGATGCTCTCCCAGACCCTGCACGCGCTGGAGCGCGACGGGCTCGTCCTGCGGGAGGCCCAGCCGGTCAATCCGCCGCGGGTGGACTACGAGCTCACCCCGTTCGGCCGCGAGGTCACGGAGAAGCTCCTCGGGCTGATCCATCTCGTGGAGGGGCGGATGGGCGATGTGCTCTCCGCCCGTGCGCGTTACGACGAGGCGCGCGGCGGCCGCTGACAGCGCGGGCAGTAGTAGCTGGAGCGGTTCATCCAGGCGCGGCGGCGCATCGGGGTGGAGCACCGGTTGCAGGGCTCGCCTTCGCGGCCGTACGCGTCGAGCGACCGGTCGAAGTAGCCGGACTCGCCGTTCACGTTGACGTACAGGCTGTCGAAGCTGGTGCCGCCCTGGGCGAGCGCCGCGTTCATGACGTCGCGGGCGTGGCCGAGCAGTTCGGCGGACTTGGGGCGGGTCAGGGTCGCGGTGGGCCGGTCGTAGTGCAGCTTGGCGCGCCAGAGCGCCTCGTCCGCGTAGATGTTGCCGACGCCGCTGATCAGCGACTGGTCGAGCAGGGCGCGCTTGACCGTCGTACGGCGCAGGCGCAGCGCGGTGTGGAACGCGGCGTCGTCGAAGAGCGGGTCGAGCGGGTCCCGGGCGATGTGCGCGATGGTGTCCGGCAGGCCGTCGGGGGTGTTGTCGTGCAGCGAGAGCCCGCCGAAGGTGCGCTGGTCGACGAAGCGCAGCTCGGTGCCGAGCGCGTCGTCGAACCGCATCCGGATCCGCAGGTGCTTCTCGTCGGGGGCGTCGGCGGGCTGCACCAGCAGCTGTCCGCTCATGCCGAGGTGTCCCAGGAGCGAGGCGGAGGCCTCCTCGATCGGCACCCAGAGGTACTTGCCGCGGCGCATCGCCGCCCCCAGGCGGGCTCCTCGGAGCCGGGCGGCGAAGTCGACGCCGCCCGCGAGGTGCCGGCGGACCGAGCGCGGGTGCAGGACCTCGACCTCGGTGACCGTGCGGCCGCTGACCCAGCGCTCCAGGCCCCGGCGGACGACTTCGACCTCGGGCAGCTCGGGCACGGTGCACCACTCCAGACACATCGACGGTAGTACGTGGGGGGACGGGCAGGCGAAAACGCGGTGACCGCGGTGACCACAGCGATCCGGGAGCCGCCCCTGGACAGGGAAAACCCCCCGGTGCGCAGGGCACCGAGGGGTTCTCGTCGTGCTTCAGGCCGGAGCGGCGTCCGTGTTCGGCGACGGGTCGGCAGGGGTGTCGGCGGCCCCTCCGTCGGCCGCGGACTTCTCCGCGGCCTGCCGTGCCTCTGCGGCGGCGCTGATCTCGCGCCAGGCGGACTCGGCCGCCTGCTGCTCCGCTTCCTTCTTGCTACGGCCGGTGCCGGTGCCGTACGAGACACCACCGACGCGAGCGGCAGCAGTGAAGGTCTTCTCGTGATCCGGACCGGTCTCCGTGACGAGGTACTCGGGGACTCCGAGGCTCTCGCTCGCGGTGAGCTCCTGGAGACTGGTCTTCCAGTCCAGGCCGGCGCCGAGGTTCGAGGACCTGTCGATCAGCGGGTCGAAGAGCCGGTGAACCAGCTCCGAGGCCGCGCCGAGGCCCTGGTCGAGATAGACCGCGCCGATCACTGCTTCCAGTGTGTCGGCGAGGATGGAAGCCTTGTCCCGGCCCCCCGTGCCCTCTTCACCGCGGCCGAGCCGGATGAAGGAGCCGAGTTCGAGGCCGCGGCCCACTTCCGCAAGCGCACGCGAGTTGACCACCGCGGCCCGCAACTTGGCCAGCTGGCCTTCGGGCAGGTCGGGGTGGGTGCGGTACAGCGTGTCCGTGACCACCAGGCCGAGCACCGAATCCCCGAGGAATTCGAGCCGCTCGTTGGTGGGCAGACCGCCGTTCTCGTATGCGTACGAACGGTGGGTCAGCGCACGCACCAGAAGGGCGGACTCGAGGTGATACCCGAGCCGCCCTTCCAGAAGCGTGTGGGACGAGGCTGTGTTGACGTTGTCTGCCTGCTTCTTGGCGCTGGACAACTCAGACATCGGGCCTCTCACCAGCCGCTCAGACCTCGAGGACCTGGCGCTTGTTGTAGGTGCCGCAGCTCGGGCACGCAATGTGCTGGAGCTTGGGCTCCTGGCAACGCTCGCACGAAACCAGGGTGGGGACCGCAGCCTTCCACTGCGACCGGCGGTGGCGCGTGTTGCTGCGCGACATCTTCCGCTTCGGAACAGCCACGGCTACTTCTCCTGCTTCTCGTCGACGCCCGGTTCGGCGCCGCCCATGTTGTCCTTCTCGCCGTCCTGAACGGTCTCGGCGAGTCCTTGCAGTGCCGCCCAACGGATGTCGACGGCATCGTGGTGATGGTCCGGATTCTCGTCCAGCCTGATTCCGCATTCGGAACACAGACCGGCGCAGGTCTCCTTGCACACCGGCTGCATGGGCAGTGCGAGCACTACCGCGTCACGCAGCATTGGTTCGAGGTCGAACAAGCCGTCCTCGAGGAAGAACCTGTCCTCGTCGTCCTCGGCGTCGTCGGCCGGTTCCGCCGCACTGCTGCGGCCCCGGTCATCGGCGTCAGGGTACGAGAACATTTCCTGGAAGTCCGCGTCGACCTCTACGGTCAGCGGCTCCAGACACCTTACGCACTCCCCCTCGGCGGTCGCACGGGCGGTGCCTGTGACAAGCACCCCTTCCATGACCGATTCGAGGCGGAGGTCCAGCTCCACCGGTGCGCCTTCCGGCACGCCGATGACGCCGTCGATGCCCAGGACCGGTGAACCGGGTGCTTCCACCGAGCGGGTCAGCCGCTTCATGGCACCGGGACGCCGGCCCAGCTCGTGCGTATCGAACACGAGAGGGTTGCGGTGGTCGAGGTGGCCGTTCAGGGCTTTTCCTGCTTTCGAATCATGGGTGTCGTACTGCGAAGGAAGGGCCGTCTACGGTCCGGGACGAACCGCCTCCGTTCCGAGACGAAACGGGCAGCCGGGATCGCGGACCTGTGTGCGACCGAGGATTCAGGATACTGGACGGACCGCTCAGCACCCAATCGGGTCGGCCCGCCCCGGGGTCAGCGGCCCTCTTCGTACCGGCGCAGCTGCTCCAGGTCGATCATGCTGGTGTCGAAGAGGCTGGTCTCGTCCAGCGCACCGCCGCCCTGCTGGCCGTGCCCCTGGGGCTGCTGGGGCTGTTGCTGCCAGCCGTAGTCCGGCTGGGCGGCCGGCTGGGGCGGGTAGCCGTTCGGGTCGTAGCCCTGCTGCTGGTAGGCCGCGTACGGGTCGGGCTGCTGCTGGTAGCCGTACGCGTCCTGCATGCCCTGCTGGACCGGCTGCTCCTGGTAGCCGTACGACGCCTGCGCGTAGCTCGGCTCGCCCTGCGGCTGTGCGGGGTGCTGCGGCTGCTGGGGCGCCTGCTGCGGTTCCGGGGCGGCGAGCTCGGCGAGGCCGGCCAGATAGTCGGCGTCGCTGGTGTGACCCTGGCCGCCCGCCGCGTCCTGGGCGGCCATGTGCGCGCCGAGGTCGTCGGTGGCGACCCGGCCGAGCAGCTTCTGCCGGCCCCGGCCGACCGCCTCCAGGGTCTTGGCGAGGACGGCCTCGAAGGCGCCGAACTTGGCGTCGACATAGGCGTCGGCCCGCTGCCGCAGGGTCTCCGGGTCGGCGCTGCGCTCGGGGGCCTCGGCGAAGTCGGGGTCCTGGTAGCCCTGCTCGTCCAGGCCCTGGCCACGGCCGAGGAGCTTCTCGCGGCCGCGGTCGACGGAGCCGATGGTCTTGGTGAGGACGACCTCGAAGTTGGCGAGCTTGCTGTCGACGTAGTCGTCGGCCTCGGCCCGGACCTCCTCGGCCTCTCGGCGGGCCTCGGACAGGATCCGGTCGGCCTCGCTCTGCGACTGGCGGACGATCTCGGTCTCGGAGATCAGCGAGCCGCGCTGGGCGTGGGCGGACTCGATGATCCGCTCGGCCTCGTGCCGGGCCTGCTCGGCGAGCTGCTCATGGCCGCCGAGCAGCTCCTGGGCCTGGGCGAGGGAGCCGGGCAGCGCCTGGCGCACCTCTTCGAGCATGGCGAGCAGCTCGGCGCGGTTGACCACGCACGAGGCCGACATGGGCATGGATCGGGCGCTCCCGACCGCTTCGACGATCTCGTCGAGCTTCTTCTGCACGTCCACCGTGTGCTCGCCACTCTCTGCTGCTCTGTTGAAGCTGCTGCTCCGTTGGAGACGGACGGGACGACTGTAAGGCCAGTCGGCTGCCGCCCGACACCTGGTGACGGCCCGTCAGGATCTCAGCGTTCGCCGAGGCGTTTCACCAGCGCCTCGTGGACGGCCGGCGGCAGCAGGTGGGAGACGTCGCCGCCCCAGGTCGCCACCTCCTTGACCAGCGAGGACGACAGGAAGCTGTACGTCGGGTTGGTCGGCACGAAGAGCGTCTCGACACCGGAGAGGCCGTTGTTCATCTGGGCCATCTGCAGCTCGTAGTCGAAGTCGCTGACGGCCCGCAGGCCCTTCACGATCGCCGGGATCTCCCGCTGCTTGCAGAAGTCGACCAGCAGGCCGTGGAAGGACTCCACCTCGACGTTGCCGAAGTCGGCGGTGACCTCGCGGATCAGCTCGATCCGCTCGTCCACGGTGAACAGCCCCTTCTTGGACTGGTTGATCATCACCGCCACGTGCACCACGTCGTACAGCTTCGAGGCTCGTCCGATGATGTCGAGATGTCCGTTGGTGATGGGGTCGAACGACCCCGGACAGACGGCGCGGCGCACTGTGATTCCCTCGCTCTCCGGTCCGGTCATCGTGCGTCTTCGCACGTAGCGGCGGCGCGACCGTACCAAAGCGTTCCCTCGCCGTAGCGACGGGACCGCAGTGGCTCGAATCCCGCGGGCCAGCCGAATTCTCCGCCCCGGGTGCCGCGTTCCACCGTGACGAGCGCATCGGCCGTGAGCCACCCCTGAGCACGGAGTGTGAGCAGGATCTCGCGAAGATCGTCGTCGGTGACGGCGTACGGCGGGTCCAGGAAGACGATGTCGTACGGGTCCGAGGGCGCCGGTCCTGTCACGATCTGCTCGGCTTTGCCGGCCCGGACCTCGGCGCCGGGGAGGCCGAGGGTGCGGACGTTGTCGCGGACCGTGCGGACCGCCTTCGGATCGGCCTCGACGAGCAGGGCGTGGACCGCGCCCCGGGAGAGCGCTTCGAGGCCGACCGCGCCGGATCCGGCGTACAGATCGGCGACGCGGCTGCCTTCGAGGGTGCCGAGCAGCGCCTGCCAGGTGGAGAAGAGGCCCTCGCGCGCACGGTCGGAGGTGGGGCGGGTGCCGGTGCCGGGCGGGACGGCCAGGCGGCGTCCGCCGGCCGAGCCGGCGATCACGCGGGTCATGGGTGTCGGGTCCTCGGGGTCGGGGGCGTACGGAGGGGCCCGCGGGGTGCGCGGGCCGTGCGTCCACGATATGGCGTGCGGCCCGCACCGGCCCGACCGGCAGGACGCCCCCGCGCCCTCACCCCTTGTCCAGATACTCCTCGCGCTCCTTGTCCAGCAGGGCGGCCAGCACCGTGCGCAGCTCCGGCAGGTGCTCCAGCTCCGGGTCGGCGGCGACGATCGCGACGGCCTCCTCGCGGGCGGCGGCGATGACCTCCTCGTCGTCGATGACGGTGAGCATCCGCAGCGAGGAGCGCACTCCGGACTGGGCCTGGCCCAGCACATCGCCCTCGCGGCGCTGTTCGAGGTCGATCCGGGAGAGCTCGAAGCCGTCGAGGGTGGCGGCGACGGCGGAGAGCCGGGCGCGGGCGGGGCTCGCCTCGTGGGCCTCGCTGACCAGCAGGCAGAGCCCCGGGGCGGAGCCACGGCCGACGCGGCCGCGCAGCTGGTGGAGCTGGGAGACGCCGAACCGGTCGGCGTCCATGATCACCATGGCGGTGGCGTTGGGGACGTTGACGCCGACCTCGATGACGGTGGTGGCGACCAGGACGTCGACGTCACCGGCGGCGAACCGGCGCATCACGTCGTCCTTCTCGTCGGGGTGCATCCTGCCGTGCAGCACCTCGACGCCCAGTCCGGCCAGCGCGCCCTTGCGCAACTCGTCGGCGATCTCCAGGACGGCGAGCGGCGGGCGCTTCTCCGGGTCCTCCTCGGCGGTCTTCTTCTTCGTCTTGCCCTTCTTCCCCCCGGCCTCCTCCGCGTCGTCGCCGATGCGGGGGCAGACGACGTACGCCTGGTGGCCGTTCCCGACCTCTTCGCGGACGCGTTCCCAGGCGCGGGCGAGGAAGTGGGGCTTGTCCTTGGCGGGGACGACATGGCTGGCGATCGGGGAGCGGCCGGCCGGGAGCTGGTCCAGGACGGAGGTCTCCAGGTCGCCGAAGACCGTCATCGCGACCGTACGGGGAATGGGGGTGGCGGTCATGACGAGGAGGTGGGGCGGTTGCTTCCCCTTCGAGCGCAGGGCGTCGCGCTGCTCCACGCCGAAGCGGTGCTGTTCGTCCACGACGACCAGGCCGAGGTCGTGGAACTGCACCTTGTCCTCGATGAGGGCGTGGGTGCCGATGACGATCCCGGCCTCGCCGGTGACCAGGTCGAGCAGGGCCTGACGGCGGGCGGCCATGCCCATGGAGCCGGTGAGCAGGACGACCTTGGTGCCCCGGTCCGAACCGCCCAGCATGCCGCCCTCGGCCAGCTCGCCCATCATCTCGGTGATCGAGCGGTGGTGCTGCTGGGCCAGGACCTCGGTGGGGGCGAGCATCGCGGCCTGGCCGCCCGCGTCGACCACGGTGAGCATCGCGCGCAGCGCCACCATCGTCTTGCCCGAGCCGACCTCGCCCTGGAGGAGGCGGTGCATCGGGTGCTCGGTGGCCAGGTCGTCGAAGATCTCCTTGCTGACTTTCTCCTGGCCCTCGGTGAGGGTGAAGGGCAGCTTGGCGTCGAACGCGTCCAGCAGGCCGTCCGCGACGGGGCGGCGGGCGACGGCGGGCAGCTGGGTGTCGGCGTACCGGCGGCGGGCCAGGGCGACCTGGAGGACGAACGCCTCGTCCCACTTGAGCCGGGCCTTGGCGTCCTCGATGTCCGCCTTCGTCTGCGGGCGGTGCACCTTCAGCAGCGCCTCGGGCAGCGGGGTGAAGCCGCGGCCCTCGCGGAGCGAGGCGGGCAGCGGGTCCACCGCGTCCCGCGCGCTGGGCAGGACGGCGTCGACGGCCTTGGCGATCCGCCAGGAGTCGAGCTGCTTGCAGGCGGGGTAGATCGGCAGCAGCCGTCCGGCGAAGGCGTCCACGGCCTCGGTCGCCTCGTCGGCGTCGGAGGCGTCGAGGAGTTGGTACGTGGGGTGGGCGAGCTGCATCTTGCGGTTGAAGACGGAGACCTTGCCCGCGAACATCGCCTGGCGGCCCGGCAGCAGCTCCTTGTGCGGCTTGTGGACGCCGTGGCCGAAGAAGACCAGCTGGAGGCGGCCGCTGCCGTCGGTCAGGGTGACCTCCAGGCGTTTGCCCCGGCCGTTGTTGAACATCAGGATCCGGGCGTCGGCGACCTGGGCGACGACCGTGACGTGCTCGTCCAGCGGGAGGTCGGCCAGCGCGGTCAGCTTGCCGCGCTCCTCGTACCGCCGCGGGTAGTGGTGCAGCAGATCACCGACCGTGTGCAGGTCGAGGTGTTCGGCCATGACCTTCGCGGTGGCTCCGCCGAGCAGCTTCTTGAGGGGTTCATCGAACGAGGACACGCGATCCATTGCACACCACGGCACTGACAGCTGTCCGCCGGGCACGCACGGCCCGCCGCTCCCACTCGCCGCTACTCGACGCCGATCAGCAGCGGTGCGCGCTGGTGCCCGCCCCGGTAGACCACGGTGTCCACGGCGAGATGGCCCTCGCGTACGTGCTCCTCCAGGGCGTCGGCCAGCGAGTCCGGGACGTCCTCGCCGAGGACGAGGGTGACCAGTTCACCGCCGGCCGCCAGCATCCGGTCGAGCACGGTGCGGGCGGTGGCCGGGACGTCGGCGCCGATCACGGCCACGTCGCCGTCGATCAGGCCGAGGATGTCACCGGCCTGGCAGACCCCGGCCATGGTCCACGACTGGCGCTCGGCGACGGCCAGTTCGGCGTAGCGGGTGGCTCCGGCGGCGGCGGTCATGGCGACCACGTCCTCGTCGAAGCCCCGGTCCGGCTCGTGGACGGCGAGGGCGGCGATGCCCTGGACGGCGGCGCGGGTCGGCACGAGCGCGACCCTGACCCCCTCGGTCCTGGCCTGTTCGGCGGCCGCGGCGGCGGTGTGGCGCAGGGCCGCGTCGTTGGGCAGGAGCACCACCTCGCGGGCGTGCGCGCGGCGGATGGCGTCGACCAGTTCGCCGCTGGCGGGCGGTTCGCCGGGGCGGGCGATCACGGTGGTGGCGCCGGCCTCGGTGCAGAGCCCGGCCAGGCCGTCGCCGGGGACCACGACGACGACGGCGCGCTGGGCGGGTTCGGCCTGGACGCGGACGTCGTGGCCGGACTCGGTGGCGAAGTGGGTGATACGGATCCGGTACGGCCGGCCGGCCTCGACGCCCGCCTCCACGGCGGCCCCGGCGTCGTCGACATGGACGTGGACGTGCCAGAGCCCGTCGCCGCCGACCACGACCAGGGAGTCGCCCAGCGCGTCGAGCCGGGTGCGCAGCCGGGCCACCTGCTCATCGCGGGCCTCCAGGAGGTAGATCACCTCGAACGCGGGCCCGGCGCCCCCGTCCTCGGGGCAGTCGAGCGGCCCGTCCCCCGAGGCACTCACCGCAAGGCCCCCCTCCGTGACGCCCTCCACCGGAGTGCCGCCCACCGGCAGCCCCACCACGGAACCCCCGTCCACGGTCACGGGCGCCATCCCGGAACTCCCGGAACTCCCGGAACCGGTACGGGGTCCCCGTACGGGCGGCTGCCCGGTCACCGTCTCCACCAGCGCGCCCAGGACCGCCACCAGGCCCCGGCCCCCGGCGTCGACCACGCCCGCCCGGCCGAGGACGGCGAGCTGTTCGGGGGTGCGCGCGAGGGCGGCGCGCGCCCCCTCGTAGGCGGCGGTGACGACGGCGCCCAGGTCGGAGTGGTCTCCCCGGGCGGCCTCGGCGGCCTCGGCGGCGACGGTGAGCACAGTGCCCTCGACGGGGTGGGCGACGGCCTGCCGGGCCGCGTGGGCGGCACCGGTGAGGGCGAGGCGCAGATGGGCCGCGTCGCCGCCGTCGGCCAGCACCCCGGCCATGCCGCGCAGCAGCTGGGCCAGGATCGTGCCGGAGTTCCCGCGGGCGCCGATCAGGGCGCCGTGCGCCATGGCGCGTACGGCGTCGGCGGTGGCGGGTGCGGTGGTGCCGGTCTCGTGCGCGGCGAACACCGCTTCGACGGCCGCGGCGGCGGACTCGACGGTCAGATAGAGGTTGGTGCCGGTGTCCCCGTCGGCGATGGGATAGACGTTGATCGCGTCGATCTCCGCGCGCTCCCGGCCCAGTGTCTCCAGGGCCAGCGAGCACCACGTGCGTACCGCGACGGCGTCCAGGTCGTCGGGGAGCTGCGGCACCGATGGTCCTCCTTGAAGCGGCCGTGGCAACGGGCTGCACCGCAGGTTAGCCCGCCCGCCGGGGTCCCGGCAGGGACAGGGGCCGGGAGGGCGGACGGCCGAGCCGTGGTAGTTTCGTATCTCCGAAGCAGGCGTTGTATGCTGCTCCGGTTGCCCGATGAGAGTCGGGCCATCCCTCCGGTACCGCCACTTCAGTCGAACTGATTCCGGCGCGCCGGAATTCACTGTAAGTGCATCTGAAGTCTTTGGAGTGACCCGTGGCTGCCAACTGCGACGTTTGCGGCAAGGGGCCGAGCTTCGGCAACAGCGTTTCGTTCTCGCACCGCCGTACGTCCCGTCGCTGGAATCCCAACATCCAGCGCGTGCGTGCCGTGGTCGGTCGGACGCCGAAGCGGCTCAACGTCTGCACCTCGTGCATCAAGGCCGGCAAGGTCGCGCGCTGACGTCCCCGTCGTAGCGCAGCCTTCCGGTTGCCCAAAAAGCCGGTCCATCTCGGTGGACCGGCTTTTTGCTGCGCTCAGAAGCAGACGGTGCTCAGAAGCAGACGGTGCTCGGAAGCTGATCGGGCGGCCGGGCCGGCCGGAGCCCGTCAGTCGGCCGGCCGGGTCAGCCAGCCGTGGTCGACCGGACCGATACCGCCGCCGAGCGGGAAGCCGGCCTCGATCGCGCCGGTGACGTACGTCTTCGCGCCCCGTACCGCCGTGGGTACGTCCATCCCGAGCGCGAGCCCGGAGGCGATGGCGGAGGCCAGGGTGCAGCCGGTGCCGTGGGTGTGGCGGTTGTCGTGCCGGGGGGCGCGCAGCCAGTGCTCCGCGCTCCCGTCGGTGAGCAGGTCCACCGCCTCCCCGGGCAGATGGCCGCCCTTGATCACGACCCAGCGCGGTCCGAAGCCGAGGATCTCCTCGGCGGCCCGGCGCATTCCGCTCTCGTCGGTGACCCGGACACCGGTGAGCTGGGCCACTTCGTCGAGGTTCGGGGTGGCGACGGTGGCGACGGGCAGCAGCTTCGTCCGTACGGAGTCGAGGGCCTCGGCGGCGAGCAGCGCGTCGCCGTGCTTGGAGACGCCGACCGGGTCGACGACGACGGGGGCGTCGGTTCCGGCGAGGAGTTCGGCGACCGTCTCCACGAGGGCGGCCGAGGCGAGCATGCCGGTCTTCACGGCCTGGACGCCGATGTCGTCGACGACGCTGCGGTACTGGGCGCGAACGGCGTCCACCGGAAGCTCCCACGCGCCCTGGACGCCGAGGGAGTTCTGTGCGGTGACGGCGGTGAGCACGCTCATGCCGTGCACGCCGAGGGCGAGCATCGTCTTCAGATCGGCCTGGATCCCCGCACCGCCGCCGGAGTCGGATCCGGCGACGGTGAGCACACGGGGCGGGACAGCGGTACGTATGGGCATACGCAGCAATCTAACGGTCACCGGGGCTGGTGGGTGTCCTCGATGGAGCCGAAGTGGTCCCAGCCGCCCTTGCTGGTCCAGGGCGCGCCGTCGACGGTGACCTGGGGCAGGGCGGAGGGGTTGAGGACCTCGCCGATCACCTTCCAGCGGGCGGGCAGTTTCACGTCCGGCGGGAAGGTCGCCACGATCGCGTGGTCCTCTCCCCCGGTCAGCACCCACTGGAGCGGGTCGACGCCGACGGCCTGGCCGATGTCGGACATCTGCGAGGGGATGTCGATCAGGCCGGAGCGCAGGTCTATGCGGACCTTGCTGGACTCCGCGATGTGGCCGAGGTCGGCGACGAGGCCGTCGCTGACGTCGGTCATCGCGGTGGCGCCGAGTCCGGCGGCCGCGGGGCCAGCGTGGTACGGCGGCTCCGGGCGGCGGTGGGCCTCGACGAAGGCGCGGGGCGAGCGGAAGCCGCGGGAGAGCACGGCGTATCCGGCGGCGGACCAGCCGAGCCAGCCGGTGACCGCGACGACGTCGCCGGGGCGGGCGCCGCCCCGGGTGACGGGTTCGTGGTTGCGCAGATCGCCGAGCGCGGTGATCGCGACGGTGATCGTGTCGCCGCCGACCACATCGCCGCCCACCACGGCCGCGCCCGCCACCTGGCACTCGTCGCGCAGCCCGTCCATCAGCTCGGCGGCCCAGGTGACGGGGAGGTCGGCGGGGACGACGAGGCCGAGGAGCAGCGCGGTGGGCACGGCGCCCATCGCCGCGATGTCGGCGAGGTTCTGGGCGGCGGCCTTGCGGCCGACGTCGTACGCCGTCGACCAGTCGCGGCGGAAGTGCCGCCCTTCCAGCAGGATGTCCGTACTGGCCACGACCCTGCGGTCGGGGGCGGCCACGACCGCGGCGTCGTCGCCGGGCCCCAGCCGTACCGCCGGAGTGGTGGTGAGCCGGGACGTGAGCTCTCTGATGAGCCCGAACTCCCCCAACTCGCCCACGGTTCCCTTCACCGAGTCTCACCTCTCCTTTATCGCCCCGGACACCCGTCCGGGCCCCCGGTCGCGAGCCGTCTGTGCTGTCGGTACCGTCAAGAGATACGTCAACTTCTGCGCCCTGTACGCCACGCTGTGGGCGTCATCCGGCCCGTAGGTCTCCCCGCGGCCCGCGGCAACGCGATAACGTGGCGTCCCTTTCCCCCACATGATCCTCGTGGCCGCCCTGGAGGTTCCGTGGTACAGGCGTACATCCTCATTCAGACCGAGGTGGGCAAGGCGTCGATCGTCGCCGAGACCATCTCCAAGATTCCGGGAGTCATCCAGGCAGAGGACGTCACCGGTCCGTACGACGTGATCGTGCGGGCCCAGGCAGACACGGTCGATGAACTCGGCCGCATGGTGGTCGCCAAAGTGCAGCAGGTGGACGGCATCACACGAACCCTGACCTGCCCGGTCGTCCACCTCTGACCCCCGTCTAGGCTGGGCCGGTGACGTCATCCGCCCGCCGTTCCCCACACTCGATATTCCTCGGTCCGTCCGCTGCCGTGCTCGTGCTGGCCGCGGCGGGCTGTTCCCTCAGCGACGCGCAGCCCTCGGTCCCGGTTCCCACACCGTCCTCGGAGGCCGCGGCGTACTGCGAGGCCCTGCACGAGGAACTGCCGGAGGCCGTCCTCGAACTGGAACGCAGCGACCCCTCCCCGGCTTCGGAGCTGACCGCCGGCTGGGGGGACGGGGCGATCGTACTGCGCTGCGGGGTCCCCCGGCCCGCGAAGATGGACGACCCCCAGTCACAGGGCGTCGAGGCGGACGGGGTGCAGTGGATGCTGGAGGAGCCCGAGGACTCCGGACCGCGGTTCACCACCACGTACCGCAAGGCGTACGTCGAGGTCACGCTCTCCTCGGCGTACGCCCACGACATCACGCCGCTGGCCTCGTTCGCCGGCCCCATCGCGAAGACGGTCCCGAGCCGGTTCTGAGGCCCGCGGGCAGTTCCGTCAGCGCAGTCCGGTGGAGCGGTTCAACGCTGCCTGGATCAGCCGGTCGACCAGCTCCGGATAGTCGACGCCGCTCTCCTGCCACATGCGCGGGTACATCGAGATCGGGGTGAAGCCCGGCAGGGTGTTGATCTCGTTGATGACGAAGGTGCCGTCCTCGGTGAGGAAGAAGTCGGCGCGCACCAGGCCCTCGCAGGAGACGGCGTCGAAGGCGGCGACGGCGAGCCGCTGCACCTCGGCGGTCTGCTCCTCGGTGAGCGGGGCGGGCACCAGACCGGCGGCCGAGTCGATGTACTTGGCCTCGAAGTCGTAGAAGTCGTGCGCGGTGACCGGCGGGATCTCGGCGGGCACGCTGGCGCGCGGGCCGTCCTCGAACTCCAGCACCCCGCACTCGATCTCCCGGCCGCGCAGCAGCGACTCGACGAGGAACTTCGGGTCGTGGCGGCGGGCCTCCTCGATCGCCTCGTCGAGGCCGTCGAGTCCGTCGACCTTGGTGATGCCCATCGAGGAGCCGCCGCGGGCGGGCTTGATGAACAGCGGCCAGCCGTGCTCGCCGGCGAAGTCCACGATCCGCTTGCGGGCGGCGGCCGGGTCGCTCTCCCACTCGCGGGGGCGGACGACCTCGTAGGGTCCGACCGGCAGCCCGAAGGAGCGGAAGACCCGCTTCATGTACTCCTTGTCCTGGCCGACGGCCGAGGCGAGGACGCCCGCGCCGACGTAGGGCACTCCGGAGAGCTCCAGCAGCCCCTGGAGGGTGCCGTCCTCGCCGTACGGGCCGTGCAGCACGGGGAAGACGACGTCGACCTCGCCCAGCGCCTTGGGCACCGAGCCCGGTTCGCTGTAGAGGACCTCGCGGCTGCCGGGGTCGACGGAGAGCGTGACGCTGCCCTCGGCGGACTCGGCGAGCCCGTCCACGTCGGGGACCTTGCGGTCGGCGATGGCCATGCGTTCGGGCTCGTCCGCGGTGAGCGCCCAGCGGCCGTCCGTCGTGATGCCGATCGGCAGGACGTCGTACGTGGTCCGGTCGATGGCCTTCATGACGGCGCCGGCCGTGACGACCGAGATGCCGTGTTCGGAGCTGCGGCCGCCGAACACGACCGCCACACGGGGCTTGCGACGCTGCTGCTCAGGGCTCTCGCGGCGCTCAGGGCTCTGGGGGAGGTTCTCGCTGCTCATATCGCGATGAGCGTACCTGCTGGTAGGGGAGACGTCAGCGTCGCTCGGCCTTGGCGCTCCGCGACATCAGCTCCTTCACCGCGACGACCGGGGACTTGCCCTCGTGGACGATGGAGACGACGGTCTCGGTGATGGGCATGTCGACCCCGTGCCTGCGGGCCAGGTCGAGGACCGATTCGCAGGACTTGACGCCCTCGGCGGTCTGCTTGGTGACGGCGATCGTCTCCTGGAGCGTCATCCCGCGGCCGAGGTTGGTGCCGAAGGTGTGGTTGCGCGAGAGCGGCGAGGAGCAGGTCGCCACCAGGTCGCCCAGGCCCGCGAGTCCGGAGAACGTCAACGGGTCCGCACCCATGGCCAGGCCCAGTCGGGTGGTCTCGGCGAGGCCCCGGGTGATGAGGGAGCCCTTGGTGTTGTCGCCGAGGCCCATGCCGTCCGCGATGCCGACGGCGAGGCCGATGACGTTCTTCACGGCGCCGCCGAGCTCGCAGCCGACCACGTCGGTGTTGGTGTACGGCCGGAAGTACGCGGTGTGGCAGGCGGCCTGGAGGCGCTGGGCGACGGACTCGTCGGCGCAGGCGACGACGGCCGCGGCGGGGCGGCGCTCGGCGATCTCCTTGGCCAGGTTGGGGCCGGAGACGACGGCGATGCGGTCGGCGGAGACCTTGGTCACGTCCGCGATCACCTCGCTCATCAGCTCGGCGGTGCCCAGCTCGACGCCCTTCATCAGGGAGACCAGGACGGTGTCCGGACCCAGGTGCGGGGCCCAGTCGGCGAGGTTGGCCCGGAGCGTCTGGGAGGGCACGACGAGGAAGGCGAACTCGGCGCCGCGCAGGGCCTCGGCGGCGTCGGTGGTGGCGCGGATCGAGTCGGGGAGCGCGATGCCCGGGAGATAGTCCGGGTTGGTGTGCGTGGTGTTGATGGTCTCGGCGACCTCGGCGCGGCGCCCCCAGAGGGTGACGTCGCAGCCCGCGTCGGCGAGGATCACGGCGAAGGCCGTACCCCATGAGCCGGTTCCGAAGACGGCTGCTTTTACGGGGTGCGTCACGTGGGTCCCTTTCCCTGGGCCCTGCGCCGTTGTTCAGCACGGGCTTTGCGGTGATCGTAGAGCTCGGCGGGCGCCTTCTCGCCGCGCAGGTCCTCCAGCTCGCGGGTGATGGCCGCCATGATGACCTCGGTCGCCTCGCGCAGCACCTCGGGGGTGGGCTCCAGGCCGTGGAAGCGGCTGAGGTCGACGGGCGGTCCGGCCTGCACCCGGAGCGTCTTGCGGGGGAACAGCCGGAACTTGTTCTCCTTGGCGTACGGCGGCATCGCGTGGTTGGCGCCCCACTGGGCGACCGGGATGACGGGCGCCTTGGTCATCAGGGCGACCCGGGCGGCCCCGGTCTTGCCGGCCATCGGCCACATCTCGGGGTCGCGGGTGAGGGTGCCCTCGGGGTAGAAGGCGACGCACTCGCCGCGCTCGATGGCCTCCACGGCGGCCCGGAAGGCGTCCAGGGCGTTGGTGGTCTCGCGGTAGACGGGGATCTGGCCGGTGCCGCGCAGCATCATCCCGACGAACGGGGTGCGGAAGAGGCCGGCCTTGGCCAGGAACCTCGGCACCCGGCCGCTGTTGTACTGGAAGTGGCCGTAGGAGAGCGGGTCCAGATAGGAGTTGTGGTTGACGGCACTGATGAATCCGCCGTCGGCCGGAATGTGTTCCATCCCCCGCCAGTCGCGCTTGAACAGAACCACCAATGGCGGCTTGGCGATAACCGCCGCCAGGCGGTACCAGAAGCCGATTCTGCGGCGGGACACTCGGACACCTTCCTTAGGGACTTTGACCTGCTGGCTGGCTACTGACGGTCAAGTCTCGCCCCAGGCCCCTGCTCTGTCGAGAACACCGTACGCCTCACGTTGCGTAGGGGTCCTCCGGGTTGTCGTACCGGCAGGCGAGAATAGGCGCTGATGCGTACGGAGGGGGAGATCGCCACGAACACCGATCCGGCCGGGCCCTGGTCCCTGGTCGTTCCGCTGAAGCCGCTCGCACGGGCCAAGAGCCGCCTGGGGCGGGCGGCGGGCGAGGCTGCGCGGCCCCTGCTGGCCCTGGCCTTCGCCCAGGACACGGTGGCGGCGGCGCTGGCCTGTGCGCGGGTGCGCGATGTGGTGGTCGTCACGGACGACGCCGTGGCCTCGGCGGCCCTTTCCGCGCTCGGGGCGCGGATCGTGCCGGACGCTCCGGGGGCCGGGCTCAACGCGGCGCTCGCGCACGGCGCCCGCTCGGTGCGGGCCGTGCGGCCCGCCGCCGCGGTGGCCGCGCTCAACGCGGATCTGCCCGCGCTGCGCACCGGTGAATTGGAGCGGGTGCTCGATTTTGCTTCCGCTTTTCCCAGCGCATTTCTCCGGGACGCGGCGGGAATCGGTACGACATTTCTGGCCGCCGCGAGCGGTGCGGAATTCCGTCCGGCTTTCGGTGGCCCGTCCGGGTCACGGCACCTGGCGTCGGGGGCGGTGGAAATAGCGCTGTCCAGCGTCGACTCGGTGCGCCGGGACGTCGATACGGGCGAGGATCTGCGGGTGGCCCTGGCCCTGGGGGTGGGGCCGCACACGGCACGGATCGCGGCCGTGCCCGCCCCGGCGGCCGACCGATAGGCTGCCGCCCATGCAGGCGACCTCGTACACGTACGACCCCGAGACCCGCAGCGGCAGCGTGCTGCTGGACGACGGCACCCCGGTGGAGTTCGGCGCCCCGGCCTTCGACGCGGGCGGCCTGTTGCTGCTGCGTCCGGGGCAGCGGGTGCGGATCGAGGGCAAGGGCGCGGGGGCGGAGCTGCGGATCACGCTGGTGACCCTGCAGACGTTCTAGAAGTGGTTCGCTAGGGCCTAGGCCGAACGGGGCCCGGACAGCCCGCGGGCCGGGCTCCCCCGGAGGGGAGCCCGGCCCGGCGCGTTGTGAGGTGCGAGCGGGTGGCCCGGTCTCACTTCTTGCGTGCGGTGGCCTTCTTGGCCGTGGTCTTGCGCGCCGTGGTCTTCTTCGCGGGCGCCTTCTTCGCCGTGGTCTTCTTGGCGGGCGCGGTCTTGCTGGCGACGGTCTTCTTGGCCGCGGCGGAGGTCTTCTTCGCCGGGGTCGCCTTCTTCGCGGCCGCGGAGGCCTTCTTGGCGGTCGCGGTGGTCTTCTTCGCGGTGACCTTCTTGGCTGCGGCGGTGGTCTTCTTCGCCGGAGTCGCCTTCTTGGCGGTGGTCTTCTTCGCGGTGGCCTTCTTGGCGGCCGACTTCTTGGCGGCGGCGGCCTTCACCGTCGTACGGGCGGCGGAAGATCCGCCCGAGAGGCTGCCCTTGGGGGCCTTCTTGACGGCCACGTCGTTCTTGGGGAGCTTCTTCGAGCCGCTCACCAGGTCCTTGAAGCCCTGACCCGCGCGGAAGCGGGGCACCGAGGTCTTCTTGACCCGGACGCGCTCACCCGTCTGCGGGTTGCGCGCGTACCGGGCGGGGCGGTCGACCTTCTCGAACGAGCCGAAGCCGGTGACCGAGACACGGTCCCCGGCGACAACGGCACGGACGATCGCGTCGAGTACCGCGTCGACAGCGTCTGCGGCCTGCTGACGGCCGCCGACCTTGTCGGCAATCGCTTCTACGAGCTGCGCCTTGTTCACGTCTTCCCCTTCGGAGACATTGCCAGAACGAAAGTGTTCAAGCTTTTTCGCACGTTAGGCAGATATATACCGCAAATCAAACACGAAACGGGCTAATCACCCTAGTGCCGCAACGAAGTCGACCGATGCGCAGTTCCACGTGTCAGTCACCTTCGGGGAATCGGCCCTCATCGAGGTCCTTCATCAACCGGTCCAGACGCCTTGCCGCGTCCGGGAGATCGTGCTTCGCCGCGGCCGTGACGACCAACAGCTTCCGGGTCAGCGCCATCCGTACGCTCTCCGGGACTTGCAGTGCACGCACCTTCGCGTGCGCTTCCTTCAATCGGTCGGCGACTTGGCCATAGAGCTTGAGTTGGCTGTCGCGTTCCATGCACCGATTGTGCCATCTGGGGCGAGTTGTCGCCCGACGGGGTCTCAACAAGCGACTGCGCCCCCTGCCGGGAGGCAGGGGGCGCAGTCCTGGAAAAGCGCTGCTCAGGCGGCAATGGTACGCGGCTTGAAGACCGGCCTGGCCGCCTCGTACGCGGCGATGTCCGCTTCGTTCTGAAGGGTGAGGCTGATGTCGTCGAGGCCGTTGAGCAGGCGCCAGCGGGCGTTCTCGTCGAGCTCGAAGTCGGCGGTGATGCCCTCGGCGCGGACCTGGCGGGTCTCCAGGTCGACGGTCACCTCGGCGGTCGGGTCGGCCTCCGTCAGCTCCCAGAGCGCGTCGACGACCTTCTGCTCCAGCACCACCGTGAGCAGGCCGTTCTTCAGCGAGTTGCCGCGGAAGATGTCGGCGAAGCGGGAGGAGACGACGGCCTTGAACCCGAAGTTCTGCAGGGCCCAGACGGCGTGTTCGCGGGAGGAGCCCGTACCGAAGTCGGGACCGGCGACGAGGACCGACGCGCCCTGGCGCTCGGGGCGGTTGAGGACGAAGTTCTCGTCCTTGCGCCAGGCTTCGAAGAGCCCGTCCTCGAACCCGTCCCGGGTGACCTTCTTCAGCCAGTGGGCGGGGATGATCTGGTCGGTGTCGACGTTGCTGCGGCGCAGCGGGACGACCCGGCCGGTGTGCGTGGTGAAGGCTTCCATGGCTATCGGACTCCGGCGGGGGTACGGGCGTCGGACAGGTCGGCGGGCGAGGCCAGATGGCCCAGCACCGCGGTGGCGGCGGCGACCTGGGGCGAGACCAGGTGGGTGCGGCCGCCCTTGCCCTGCCGGCCCTCGAAGTTGCGGTTCGAGGTGGAGGCGGAGCGCTCGCCGGGGGCCAGCTGGTCGGGGTTCATGCCGAGGCACATCGAGCAACCCGCGTGCCGCCATTCGGCGCCGGCCTCGGTGAAGACCTTGTCAAGGCCCTCGGAGACGGCCTGGAGGGCGACCCGGACCGAGCCGGGGACGACCAGCATCCTTACGCCGTCGGCGACTTTGCGGCCGTCCAGGATCGAGGCCGCGTTGCGCAGGTCCTCGATGCGGCCGTTGGTGCACGAACCTACGAAGACGGTGTCGACGCTGATCTCGCGCAGCGGCTGCCCGGCGGTCAACCCCATGTACTCCAGGGCCTTTTCGGCGGCGAAGCGCTCCGAGGCGTCCTCGTACGAAGCCGGGTCGGGGACGTTGGCCGACAGGGGCGCGCCCTGGCCCGGGTTGGTGCCCCAGGTGACGAACGGGGCGAGTTCGGCGGCCTCGATGACGACCTCGGCGTCGAACACCGCGTCGTCGTCGGAGCGCAGCGTGTTCCAGTACGCGACGGCGGCGTCCCAGTCCTCGCCCTGCGGGGCGTGGTCGCGGCCCTTGAGGTAGTCGTAGGTGGTGGCGTCCGGGGCGATCATGCCCGCGCGGGCGCCGGCCTCGATCGACATGTTGCAGATGGTCATCCGGGCCTCCATCGAGAGCTTCTCGATGGCGGAGCCGCGGTATTCGAGGATGTAGCCCTGGCCGCCGCCGGTGCCGATCCGGGCGATGATCGCCAGGATCAGGTCCTTCGCGGTGACCTCGTCGGGCAGTTCGCCCTCGACCGTGATGGCCATGGTCTTCGGGCGGGCCAGCGGCAGCGTCTGGGTGGCCAGGACGTGCTCCACCTGGCTGGTGCCGATGCCGAACGCCAGCGCGCCGAACGCGCCGTGCGTGGAGGTGTGGGAGTCGCCGCAGACCACGGTGGTGCCCGGCTGGGTCAGCCCCAGCTGCGGGCCGACCACGTGGACGACGCCCTGCTCGACGTCGCCCAGCGGGTGCAGCCGTACGCCGAAGTCCGCGCAGTTCTTGCGCAGGGTCTCCAGCTGGGCGCGCGAGACCGGGTCGGCGATCGGCTTGTCGATGTCGAGGGTCGGGGTGTTGTGGTCCTCGGTGGCGATGGTGAGGTCGAGGCGCCGCACCGGACGTCCGGCCTGACGCAGACCGTCGAAGGCCTGCGGGCTGGTCACCTCGTGCAGCAGGTGCAGATCGATGAAGAGAAGGTCGGGCTCGCCCTCTGCGCGCCGGACGACATGGTCGTCCCAGACCTTCTCCGCGAGTGTCCTACCCATCGCTTTCCCTCCGGCCGGCGTCTTCGCCGGCCCAACTAGAGATTGGTGTGCCTCCGTCCGGACCCCCGTGCGGGGCGGTGGCTACGAGCCGTTGTGGGGCCGCCCGTACAGGTTCGCAACTTCCGCCGAAAATTGAACTTGCGTTTCACAGAGTGAGACGGGAGTATCGTCGTATGGACAACTCTAGCGGCGTCGGCGTTCTCGACAAGGCAGCTCTGGTATTGAGCGCCCTGGAGTCCGGTCCGGCCACCCTCGCCGGGCTGGTCGCGGCGACCGGGCTCGCACGGCCCACGGCCCATCGACTGGCCGTGGCACTGGAACACCACCGGATGGTGGCGAGGGATATGCAGGGCCGGTTCATTCTCGGCCCCCGGCTGTCGGAACTGGCGGCCGCGGCGGGCGAGGACCGCCTGCTGGCCACGGCCGGACCGGTGCTCACCCACCTGCGCGACATCACCGGCGAGAGCGCGCAGCTCTACCGCCGGCAGGGCGACATGCGGATCTGCGTGGCGGCGGCGGAACGGCTGTCCGGACTCCGGGACACGGTGCCGGTCGGCTCCACGCTCACCATGAAGGCGGGCTCCTCCGCCCAGATCCTGATGGCCTGGGAGGAGCCGGAGCGGCTGCACCGGGGCCTCCAGGGCGCCCGGTTCACGGCGACGGCGCTCTCCGGCGTACGGCGACGGGGCTGGGCCCAGTCGATCGGCGAGCGGGAGCCGGGCGTGGCCTCGGTCTCCGCCCCGGTGCGCGGCCCCTCGAACCGGGTGGTCGCCGCCGTCTCGGTCTCCGGGCCGATCGAGCGGCTGACCCGTCACCCGGGCCGGATGCACGCCCAGGCCGTCATCGACTCGGCAGCGCGGCTGAGCGAGGCCCTGCGCCGCACGGGCTGACCCCGCCCGCCCGCCACCGGCTCCGCTCCCCGTTTCCACCCTCTCCCCGTCTCTTCTTCTCACCGTCTTCCGGAAGGCCGCCCCAGCGCCGTGGCGGCCCTTTTTCTTTCCCCTGTCAACAGCGTTGCCACATGGGCTACTTGGCCCGGGACGCCCTGGTCCGGGCAAGCGGAAAGGCCCTCCACCGAGGTGAAGGGCCTTTCCGTACTGCTCTGTTGTACCCCCGACCGGATTCGAACCGGCGCTACTGCCGTGAGAGGGCAGCGTGCTAGGCCGCTACACAACGGGGGCGTGGATACTGCTGACTTGCGCTGGGCTACCAGGACTCGAACCTAGAATGACGGTACCAGAAACCGTAGTGTTGCCAATTACACCATAGCCCATGGTGTGACAAGTACCCCCGACCGGATTCGAACCGGCGCTACTGCCGTGAGAGGGCAGCGTGCTAGGCCGCTACACAACGGGGGCCCTAGCGATCCTGCATCGAGAGCGATGGGTGCGACCCATGATGTTCTCGCGGGAAGGATCTGTACCCCCGACCGGATTCGAACCGGCGCTACTGCCGTGAGAGGGCAGCGTGCTAGGCCGCTACACAACGGGGGCTTGTCCTGCTGGTCTTGCTCGTACTGCTTGGTCTTGCGCTGGGCTACCAGGACTCGAACCTAGAATGACGGTACCAGAAACCGTAGTGTTGCCAATTACACCATAGCCCACTGAAATGCAACCCCTGGAGGGGGCTTCACTTCTGTCTGCGCTTCCCGGCCGGATCTTTCGGCCCGCTCGGGCGGCGCAGAAAGAACATTACCCGAAGGTGTCCGGCGCTCCAAAACGGGTATCGCCTGCCAGCAGGCCGGGGAGCTGGTCGAGCCCGGTGATCGTCACGAGGTCCGGCCGCCCGCCCCTCCCCCGCCGGTCGAGCCAGATCCCCGTCAGCCCGGCGGCCACGGCCCCGCTCGCGTCGATGTCGGGTTCGTCGCCCACGTACGCCACCTCGTGCGGCTCCAGCGCGAGCGCCTCGCAGGCCGCGTGGAAGGCGCCGGCCTCCGGCTTGGAGATCCCGAGCTCCACGGCGCAGACCATCGCCTCGAAGCGGTCCCGGACACCGAGCGCGGTGAGCTTGCGGTGCTGGTTGTGGCTGCTGGAGTTGGAGAGGATCGCGTGGCGGTAGTCGGGCGCCAGGCGGTCCAGGACCGGCAGCACGTCCGGGAAGAGCGTCCAGGCGGCCTCGTAGTGGGTCAGATGACCGGCGAACCAGGCGTCGGCCTCCGCGTCCGCCATCGTCCGCGCGAGGAAGTCCCGCACCCGGTCCCGGCGCTGGCCGAGGAAGTCCGTCTCCCCGGCGGCGACGCGCGCCCAGTGCACGGCGGTGATCGCCTTCCAGGCGGCGAGGGCCTCGTCCACCGACGCGTACGCCTCGGGCAGCCCCGTGCTCTCCAGGTGGAGCCGCATCCCGGTGTGATCGGCGCCCGCGTAGTCGAAGATCGTGTCGTCGATATCCCAGAGCACGGCGCGGATCGGCATGGATCTCACGGTAGCCGCCGACGGCGGGCCGCGGAGGGGAAAAGGCGGGGCAGAGCCGGGGAGGGCCGCAGCCGGTCGGCTGCGGCCCTCCCCGGGGCGTTCCGTGCTTGTTTACGCGGTCAGCTTCGCCAGCGCCGCGTCCACCCGGGCCAGGCTCTTCTCGCGGCCCAGGATCTCCAGGGACTCGAAGAGCGGCAGGCCGACCGTGCGGCCGGTGACGGCGACGCGGACCGGGGCCTGGGCCTTGCCGAGCTTGAGGCCGTGGGCCTCGCCGGCGGTGAGGACGGCGTTCTTCAGCGACTCCGGGTCGCTCCAGTCGGCCGCTTCCAGATTGGCGCGGGCCGTGGTGAGCAGGGCCACCGGGTCGCCCTTCATCGCCTTGGTCCAGGACGCCTCGTCCTCCACCGGCGCGTCGAGGAAGAGGAAGTCGACGTTGTCGGTGATGTCGGAGAGCACCGTGACCCGGGTCTGGGCGTACGGGGCGATCCGGGTCCACTTCTCCGCGTCGAAGGCCTCGGGGGCCCAGGGGGCGAAGGGGGCCTGGAGCCAGGGGCCGCAGGCCTCGGTGAAGGCCTTCACATCGAGCATGCGGATGTGCTCGGCGTTGATGTGCTCGCACTTCTTGAGGTCGAAGCGGGCCGGGTTGGCGTTGACGTCCTTGATGTCGAACGCGGCGATCAGCTCGTCCACCGAGAAGATGTCGCGGTCCTCGGCGATCGACCAGCCGAGCAGCGAGAGGTAGTTCAGCAGGCCCTCGGGGAGGAAGCCGCGCTCCCGGTAGAGGTTGAGCGAGGCCTGCGGGTCGCGCTTGGAGAGCTTCTTGTTGCCCTCGCCCATGACATACGGCAGGTGGCCGAAGGCGGGGGTGTCCTTGGCGATGCCCAGCTCGATGAGCGCCCGGTACAGGGCGATCTGGCGCGGGGTGGAGGAGAGCAGGTCCTCGCCGCGCAGGACGTGGGTGATCTCCATCAGGGCGTCGTCGACCGGGTTGACCAGCGTGTAGAGCGGGGCCCCGTTGGCGCGGACGATGCCGTAGTCGGGGACGTTCTCCGGCTGGACGGTGATGTCGCCGCGGACCAGGTCGGTAAAGGTGATGGCCTCGTCGGGCATCCGGAAGCGGACGATCGAGCTGCGGCCCTCGGCCTCGTACGCGGCGATCTGCTCGGCGGTGAGGTCGCGGCAGTGGCCGTCGTAGCCGGACGGCTTTCCGGCGGCGCGGGCGGCGTCGCGGCGGGTGTCCAGCTCCTCGGTGGTGCAGTAGCAGGGGTAGGCGTACCCGGCGGCGAGCAGCTTCTCGGCGACGTCCTTGTACAGGTCCATCCGCTGCGACTGGCGGTAGGGGGCGTGCGGGCCGCCGACCTCGGGGCCCTCGTCCCAGTCCAGGCCCAGCCAGCGCATCGAGTCGAGCAGCTGCTGGTAGGACTCCTCCGAGTCGCGCGCCGCGTCGGTGTCCTCGATCCGGAAGACCAGGGTGCCCTGGTGGTGCCGGGCGAAGGCCCAGTTGAAGAGCGCCGTCCGGACCAGGCCCACGTGGGGGTTGCCGGTCGGGGAGGGACAGAAACGGACGCGTACAGGTGCGTTAGCCACGCTTGATCACCTTGTTGGTGAGAGTGCCGATGCCTTCGATGGTGACGGCGACCTCGTCGCCGACGTGCAGGGGACCGACCCCTGCGGGGGTGCCCGTGAGGATCACATCGCCCGGGAGCAGCGTCATGGCCTCCGTGATGTGGACGACCAGGTCCTCGATGGAGCGGACCATGTCGCTGGTGCGGCCGAGCTGTCGCTGCTCACCGTTGACCGTCGCCTGGATGGTGAGGTCGTGCGGGTCGACGTCGGTCTCCACCCAGGGGCCCAGCGGGCAGGAGGTGTCGAAGCCCTTGGCGCGGGCCCACTGCTTCTCGCGCTGCTGCACATCGCGGGCGGTGACGTCGTTGGCGCAGGTGTAGCCGAGGATGACGTCCTTGACGCGCTCGCGCGGGACCTCGCGGCACATGCGGCCGATGACCACGGCCAGCTCGGCCTCGTGGTGCAGCTCGTTGGAGAAGGAGGGGTACTCGATCGCGTCGCCGGAGCCGATCACCGAGGTGGTGGGCTTGAAGAAGGTGATCGGCGCGTCGGGGACCTCGTGGCCGAGTTCGGCGGCGTGCTCCGCGTAGTTGCGGCCGATGGCCACGACCTTGTTGGGGAGCACGGGGGGCAGCAGCCGGACCTTGTTCAGCGGGACCTTGGTGCCCGAGAGCTCGAAGTCGGCGTACGGAATGCCCTTGATGATGTCGAGGACGAGGTCACCGGATTCCACGGTGCCCTGCCCCTCGACGGCGCCGAAGGCGACATTGCCGTCGATGGAGAACCTGGCGATGCGCACGGGATGCTGTCGCCCCTCACTTGCTGGCTGGCTGAAGACTGACGCTCCAGGCTAACTCCGTGGGAGGGGCACAGCTCGCGTATACCGGCGGTGGCTACTGGGCGGCCGCGACCGGGGCTTCCATCAGGATGGTGCGGCGCGGGTTGGCCGTCACGTTCGGCAGGTCGGCGGCGTGCTCCGGGGCCGGCGGCGTCTGCAGCGCTTCGGCGTCCTTGAGGTGCGCCAGCGTGGTGCGCCGGGGGTTGGCAATGTTGCGGAACATCGTCGTCGTCTTCATCTGCCGTCAGGACCCTGTCGGTGAGGGCGTCGCTCGTCGCGGCGCCGGCTTGTCGGATTCGCCATCCCTGTAAAGCGTCAGGCTAAACATCCGATTCCCCGCCCGAGCCGGGATGAGGCGACGATCATCATGTGAGTTTGCTCACGAACTAATCGACAATTTACCCATTCCGGACAGTCGATCGTGATCCAGAAAACGGACATTGCACCACTGAATCCACCATTCCGCTCCTGATCATCGCGACTGGGACACCCCCCACCCCTAGGGGACTCGCCCCCAATAGTCCGCTTTACCCACGATCACTCTCCACTGCTTGTTACTCATTCATCACAACGTGTCACCCAGGTCACAGCCCGGTACATGGGCCTTGTTGGAGATCCTGCACTGTGCTGGAATTCCACGCACCGCCGCGGGCTTCAGATCCGGCGCGCCGGGGCGCAACGCAGCGCCGAGTGGCGGCGGGAGGGGGAAGTACGCCGGTCACTCATACGACCACCATGGGGCGCGTCCAGCGCCCCACGACGCCGACACCGTTCTTGTCCGCTACCTGCGGGCGGGACGCCTGGTCCAGAGGTTGCGACGCTAGTGCAGGGACGTTTCAAGAGGGATGGCAGCGCTCCGGCGGAACAGGAGCCGCGCGGCGGGACCGACCGCGGTTCCTCGCCCCAGCACGCCCAGAACCCCGGGCCGGCCGCTGCCGGCGACAACAGCGACCGTGCGCAGCGCCCGGGCTCCACGACGGGCGGCGGCGCGGAGCCGAACACGCCCGCACAGCCGCGTGGCCCGGTCGACACGGGTTCGCGAATAGCGCTCCGTAACTGGCGCATCAGTACGCGACTGGTCTCGCTCCTCGCCCTCCCCGTGGTCGCAGCGACCACGCTGGGCGGTCTGAGGATCAACGAGTCCATGACCGACATGCAGCAGCTGGAGCACATGCAGCTGCTGACGAAGATGACCAAGCAGGCGACCTCGCTCGCCCAGGCGCTCCAGGTGGAGCGCGACCAGTCGGCCGGTCCGCTGTCGAACAAGTCCAAGCCCACCGACTACAAGGTCACCGGGCCCCGGGACAAGACGGACCGGGCCAAGGACGCCTTCCTCGACGAGACCGACTCGATCGGTGACTCCGAGGGCGACGAGGCGCTCGACAGCATCCACGCGAGCATCTCGCAGATCGCTTCCCAGCTCGGCACCATCCGTACGATCCGCAAGACGGCGTACGAAGAGGGAGCGCCGAGTCTCAACACGATCGACCAGTACAACCAGCTGATCACCTCGCTGCTGAGCCTCTCGCAGGACATGGCGCAGGCGACCAGCAACCCGGACATGATCAAGCGGACCCGGGCCCTGGCGGCGTTCTCCTCCGCCAAGGAGTACGCCTCGGTCCAGCGCGCGATCATCGCCGCGGCGCTGCCCGGCGGTTCGGTCAAGGAGCCGCACCTCAACCCGAACGACCGGCAGTTCGGCTCCAACGCCCTCGCCAAGGAGTCCCGCGCCCTCACCTCGTTCAAGACGATCTACGGGACGACCGGGGAGAGCGCCGAGGAGCTCATGGCTCCCCTGGACAACGGCAACCCGGAGATCAACGCCGGGAACATGTACGCCAAGCGGATCCTGGACACCACGAACGGGATCGAGGGCAAGCAGGTCCGGTCCTACCTCGACTGGTACGACCAGAGCACCATCAAGATCAAGGCCATGGAGACGATCGAGGCCACTCTCCTCAGCGACATGGAGGCCAAGGCCCGCGAACTGCGCCAGGCCTCCCAGCGCGAGGCGATCGTCAACGGTGCGGTCATCCTCCTCGTGCTCGGCGTCTCGCTCGTCGGCGCCTTCGTGGTGGCCCGCTCCATGATCCGCTCGCTGCGCCGCCTCCAGGACACCGCCACCCGGGTCGCCCAGGACCGGCTGCCCGAGCTCGTCAAGCAGCTCTCCGAGACCGACCCGCAGGACGTCGACACCTCCGTCGAGTCGGTCGGTGTGCACTCCCGGGACGAAATCGGCCAGGTGGCCGCGGCCTTCGACGACGTGCACCGCGAGGCCGTCCGCCTCGCCGCCGAGCAGGCCCTCCTCCGGGGCAACGTCAACGCGATGTTCACCAACCTCTCGCGCCGCTCCCAGGGCCTCATCCAGCGTCAGCTCTCGCTCATCTCCGAACTGGAGTCCCGCGAGGCCGACCCGGACCAGCTCTCCTCGCTCTTCAAGCTCGACCACCTCGCGACCCGTATGCGCCGTAACGGCGAGAACCTCCTCGTCCTCGCGGGCGAGGAGCCGGGCCGCCGGTGGACCCGCCCCGTCCCGCTGGTCGACGTGCTCCGTGCCGCCGCCTCCGAGGTGGAGCAGTACGAGCGCATCGAACTCTCCGCGGTGCCCGCCACCGAGGTCGCGGGACGGGTCGTCAACGACCTCGTGCACCTGCTCGCCGAGCTGCTGGAGAACGCCACGTCGTTCTCCTCGCCGCAGACGAAGGTCCGGGTCACCGGTCACGCGCTGCCCGACGGCCGCGTGCTCGTCGAGATCCACGACACCGGTATCGGCCTCTCGCCCGAGGACCTCGCCGCGATCAACGAGCGGCTCGCGCAGCCGCCGACGGTGGACGTCTCCGTCTCCCGCCGCATGGGTCTGTTCGTGGTCGGCCGGCTGTCGCTGCGTCACGGCATCCGGATCCAGCTGCGCCCCTCCGACTCCGGCGGTACGACCGCGCTGGTCATGCTGCCCGTCGATGTCGCGCACGGTGGCAAGCAGCCGCCGTCCAAGCAGGGTTCCGGGCAGCAGTCCGGCGCCCCGGGCGGTCTGCTCGCGGGCAACGGGAACGGCGCGGGCAACGGCCAGCGCGCGGGTCTCGGCAGCGGTCCGGGCGGTCCGGGCGCCAAGAGCCTCGGCGGTGGACCCGGCGCCCAGCGCGGCCAGGTCGGCGCCGGCGCGGGTCCCCGGGCGGCGCTGCCGTCCCGGGACGGCTCGGCGGGCCGTCAGCAGGGCCCGCAGGGCGGCGGACAGCCGAACAACGGCGGCCCGGGTCAGGACTTCCCGGCCCAGGGCCAGGCGCCCCAGCGCCAGGGCGGCGGTCTCTCCGGCGCCTTCGGCAACAGCGCCCGGCTCGGCGCCCGCGGCGCCCAGGGCGGCCCCCAGAGCGAGGCCCCCTCGCAGCCCAACCTGTTCGGGCACGGCGCTCCGCCCTCCCCCGGGCAGAACGGCCGCCCGGGCTCGTTCGCACCGCAGAACCAGCAGGGCCAGCAGGCCCCGTCCGGCTGGCAGAATCAGCAGGGCCCCGGGGCGCAGCAGCCCCAGGGACGCCCGGGACAGAACGGCCCCGCCCAGGGCGGTTTCCAGCAGTCCGGCGGCCCCGGCCGTCAGCTGCCGCCGCCCGGTGGACCGCGTGCCGAGCTGCCCGGGGGCAACCCGCAGCCGCAGCGTCCGGCGGCCACCAGTTGGGGCGCCGACACCCCGCGCGGCCACGAGGAGCACGACACGACCGGGCAGTTCGCCCGGCCGGCGGGCCCCGGCCAGGACCCGTCGTTCAACGCCCCGCTGAACCAGCGGCCGGCGGACGACCGGCAGGGCCCCGGCGCGACCTCCGAGTTCGCCCGGCCCGACTTCTCGGCTCCCCAGGACCGCTCGTACCCGCAGCAGGCTCCGCAGGGCCAGGACCCGGCGAGCACCGCGCAGTTCGCGCGGCCCGACTTCGGTGTCCCGCAGCAGCCGCACCAGAACCAGCAGGGCCTGGGCGGCAACCAGCAGGGCCAGGGCGGTTACGACCAGGGTCAGGGCGGATACGACCAGGGTCAGCAGCAGCTGCCCGCGTCGCGCCGGCCCGGCCCGGAGGGCAACGACTTCGGCGCCCCGCGTCCGGCGCTGCCGTCCCAGCCCCAGCAGCCGGAGGCCCTGCCGCCGGCCGGTCCCGGGGACGGGCGTACGCCGCTGTACGACACGCTGGAGACGAACTGGTTCCACGGTCCGGGCCAGGGCGGTCAGCAGCCGCCCGCCGAACCGCAGGCGCCGGCCGCTCCGGAGCCCACCGGGGTGCCCGTTCCGCCCATGCCTCAGCGTGGTGCGGCCGACCCCTCGGTCACCAGTTCCTGGCGGGCCTCGCCCAACGACGAACTCGTACGCCAGGCCGAACGGGTCAAGAAGCCCGCGGCCGGCGGTGTCACCACTTCCGGGCTGCCCCGCCGTGTTCCCCGCGCCAATTTGGTTCCGGGGACCGCACAGCAGCAGAATCACCAGTCCGGACCTCAGGTTTCGCGCGCGCCCGATGACGTGCGCGGTCGTCTGACCAATCTCCGCCGGGGCATCCAGCAGGGTCGGCAGGCCAACAACGGCTCGCAGACCGGCAGTATCCATCTCGGCCCCACTCACCAGCAGGAGCGTTAGTTGAGCCCCATGAGTCAGGCCGCGCAGAATCTGAACTGGCTGATCACCAACTTCGTGGACAACACCCCAGGGGTGTCCCACACGGTGGTGGTCTCCGCGGATGGCCTGCTGCTGGCGATGTCCGAAGGATTCCCGCGCGACCGCGCCGACCAGCTCGCCGCTGTCGCGTCCGGGCTGACCTCGCTGACCGCGGGTGCGTCCCGGATCTTCGAGGGCGGCGCCGTCAGTCAGACGGTTGTGGAGATGGAGCGGGGATTCCTCTTCCTCATGTCCATCTCCGACGGCTCGTCCCTCGCCGTTCTTGCCCACCCGGACGCCGACATCGGTCTGGTCGGGTACGAAATGGCCCTCCTGGTCGACCGTGCGGGCACCGTCCTCACGCCCGACCTCCGCGCCGAGCTCCAAGGCAGTCTGCTCCACTAGACGGCCATCCAGCGGATTCACGACACGATCCCCCCAGGTAATGCCCACAACCCTCACCCGACAGGCCGCTTTAGTCCCCTCACCGGCCCCTTGCAGACGGCAAGCCGAGAACCTGCTGTCACGCCCGGAGGATTCATGACCCCGCCACCCGCCTCACCCGATCCGTACGGCGCACTGCACCACGCGTCGTACGACGGGGAAGGCGACCAGCCGCTGGTTCGTCCTTATGCCATGACCGGCGGCCGGACCCGGCCGCGCTACCAGCTCGCGATAGAGGCTCTGGTCAGCACGACGGCAGACCCGGCGCATCTGGGGACCCTGCTCCCCGAGCACCAGCGGATCTGCCACCTCTGCCGCGAGGTCAAGTCGGTGGCGGAGGTGTCGGCACTGCTGTCGATGCCGCTCGGCGTCGCCCGGATCCTGGTGGCGGACCTGGCGGAAGCCGGCATGGTGGCCATCCACCAGCCGGGCAACGGAGAGGCCGGCGGCGCGCCGGATGTAACACTGCTCGAAAGGGTGCTCAGTGGACTTCGCAAGCTCTAGCGGCGGTACGGGCCGCGCCACCACCTCGGCGAAGATCGTGGTGGCGGGCGGCTTCGGCGTGGGCAAGACCACGTTCGTCGGGGCCGTGTCGGAGATCAACCCGCTGCGCACCGAGGCCGTCATGACGTCCGCGTCCGCGGGCATCGACGATCTGACCCACACCGGGGACAAGACGACGACCACCGTCGCCATGGACTTCGGCCGCATCACACTCGACCAGGACCTGATCCTGTACCTCTTCGGTACACCCGGTCAGGACCGCTTCTGGTTCATGTGGGACGACCTGGTCCGCGGTGCGATCGGCGCCGTCGTCCTCGTCGACACCCGCCGTCTCGCCGACTGCTTCCCGGCCGTCGACTACTTCGAGAACAGCGGGCTGCCGTTCGTCATCGCCCTCAACGGCTTCGACGGGCATCAGCCCTACACGCCCGACGAGGTGCGTGAGGCGCTCCAGATCGGTCCGGACGCGCCCATCATCACCACGGACGCCCGCCACCGCGCGGACGCCAAGAGCGGTCTGATCACGCTGGTCGAGCACGCTCTGATGGCACGCCTGAAGTAGACCTTCCACCAGGCGTAAGTCGATATCGGTATACGGAAGTTGCAGTAGTCACGCGGGGGCGTCCTGTGTCGTTTGACACGGTCCGCCCCCGTGTTCATAACGTTTCGACAGAGAATTGACTCCGCTCCGCCACCCGATGCATCCATTCGGTGCCGCTGCGCTCACATGAGCCCCGCCTTTTGACGGGGCTCGCTCTTTATGCCCGTTTTATCTGAGGCCTGGGCCACTCGGAATCGACGATTCCGAGTGTTTGGAACGGGGCCGGTACCCGTGCTGCAATTCGACGAACTCCCCAGTAGTACGGCCCTGAACGAAATAATCCGGCACAGCGTAGGTGCCGACGCCGAGAGGTTGTTGGTCGAGTGAGGCGAAGCAACGAGGGCTCCGCGGCGCAGCCCGAGCGGGGCAACTTCACCCCGCCGTCGCGCGCTGTGGCGTCCCCTGCGGATGTGCCCGGTACGGAGCCCGTCGAGGGCGGCAGCTCCAGTCGGCTGTCCCCGCGCAACTGGCGCGTGGCCACCCGGCTGAACGCGATCCTCCTGATCCCGGTGCTGGTCGGTCTGGTCATGGGCGGCTTCCAGGTGAAGGGCTCCATCGACACCTGGGGCGAGGCGCAGGAGGCCGAGAGGATCGCGGTCGTCGTGCGTGCCGCGTCCGACTACGGGCAGGCGCTGCTGAACGAGCGCGACCTCACCGCGGAGCCGCTGCTCTCGGGCGACCGTGACGCCGATGTGGTCGAGCAGACCCGGGCCACCACGGACGAGGCGGCGCGGAAGTTCGACGCCGCGGTCAAGGACATGCCGTCGAAACCGGGCCTGGAGCGCCGGCTGAAGCTGTTCAAGGGCGAGGAGCCCAAGCTTCCCGAGCTGCGCAAGGCCGCCTACTCGCAGGCCCTGGACCCGGTGAAGACCGAAGAGGGCTACGTCCAGGTCCAGCACTCGCTGATGGAGTTCTCCAACGAGCTGGGCCTCGGCACCGGCAACATCACCAGCTACGGCCGTACCGTCTACGCGATCGAGCTGTCCAAGGCTGCAGAATCGCTTCAGCGCTCGATCGGCATGCACCTTCTGGTGCGCCCGAGCCAGAAGCCGGGCACGTACAACGACCAGGTCAAGGCCTTCGGCTCGTACAACTACCTGGAGCAGATCGCGCTGGGCGAGTTCAACTCCGGTGGCACCCAGGCGGACGTCGACCGGCTCAAGCAGGTCATGACGGGCAAGGCCGCCGAGGGCGCCAAGCAGCTCAAGGCCGCCAAGGAGCAGGCCGAGGCCGCGGGCAAGCCCTTCGTGGCGCCGCCGAGCATCGACGGTTCGGTCTTCGACGGCATGGCCCAGGAGATCGGCAAGGGCCAGGACCCCAAGGACCTGGCAGCCAAGGGCATCACGCCCGAGACCTGGATGGCGGCGGCCACCGCGAAGTTCGAGGGGTACGCCACCGTCGAGGACGAGCTCGTCACCAAGGCGGTGGACGAGGCCGCGAACATCTCCTCCGACGCCAAGACCGACGCCATCGTCAACGGCCTCATCGTCGTCATCGCGCTGCTGGCCGCGTTCATCCTGGCCGGGCTCATGGCCCGCCAGATGAGCCGCTCGATGCGCCAGCTGCGTACCGCCGCCTTCTCCATCGCCGAGCAGCGGCTGCCCTCCCTGGTCGACCAGCTCTCGCGTACCGACCCGGGCCGGGTCGACACCCGCGTGCAGCCGATCCCGATCACCACGCAGGACGAGATCGGCGAGGTCGCCCGCGCCTTCGACCAGGTGCACCGCGAGGCCGTCCGGCTCGCCGCCGAGCAGGCCATGCTGCGGGGCAACGTCAACGCGATCTTCACCAACCTCTCGCGCCGCAACCAGTCGCTCATCGAGGGCCAGCTGACCCTCATCACCGACCTGGAGAACAACGAGGCCGACCCGGACCAGCTGGAGAGCCTCTTCAAGCTGGACCACCTGGCGACCCGAATGCGCCGCAACGGCGAGAACCTCCTCGTCCTCGCGGGCGAGGAGCCCGGCCGCCGCTGGGACCAGCCCGTGCCCCTGGTCGACGTCCTGCGCGCCGCCTCCTCCGAGGTGGAGTCCTACGAGCGCATCGAGCTGTCCGGCGTCCCCGAGGCCGAGATCCACGGCCGGGCCGTCACCGACCTCGTGCACCTGCTGGCCGAGCTGCTGGAGAACGCCACCACGTTCTCCTCGCCGCAGACCAAGGTCAGGGTCACCGCGACCCGGCTGCCCGACGGCCGGGTCATGGTCGAGATCCACGACAAGGGCATCGGCCTCACCGCCGAGGACTTCGCCGACATCAACCACAAGCTGGCCAACCCGCCGACCGTGGACGCCGCGGTGTCCCAGCGCATGGGCCTGTTCGTGGTCGGCCGGCTGGCCGACCGGCACGGGATCCGGGTCCAGCTGCGCCCCTCGGGCGAGCAGGCCGGGACCACCTCGCTGGTCATGCTGCCGGACGCCATCACCCACGGTGGCGGTGGCGAACCGGGCGGCGGCCAGGACGACTTCACCGTCTCCTCGATCATCCCCGAGCAGCAGCAGGCCTTCGAGCCGGCGCCGCAGCAGGCTCCGATGCGTACGGCGGCGGAGCTCGGCTTCGACGACTCGCGCTACGAGGTCCCGGTGGACCCGGGCCAGCTGGACCCGGTCAACCGCTCGCTGATGCGCGAGGAGCGCAGGGCGGCCCTGGAGGCCCAGGCGGGCACCGGCGGCCCGTTCGGCGACGCTTCCCAGGAGCAGCAGGGCTACGCACCGGAGCCGTACGCGGGCGACCCGTACGGCGGGCAGCAGCAGCCGCAGCAGGGGTACGCCGACGAGCACTACGGCCAGGACCAGTACGGGCAGCAGCCGCAGCAGGACCAGTACCAGGGCTCCTACGAACAGCAGCAGCAGTACGGCGCCGAGGACGGCTATCCGCAGCAGGAGCAGCAACCGCAGCAGGGTCAGCAGCACCCCGGAGACGGCTTCCAGGAATCGGCATATGCCGGTCCGGACGACCGGCAGGGCCCGTACGCCGATCCGTACGCGGCTCCGGCCGCCGACCAGTCCCACCAGGATGATTGGCCTGTTCAGAGCGGTTTCCAGAACACTTATGAGCCGATTGCTCCCGCCGAATCGGAATCTGTTCCGAGCACGCCCGCCGAGCCTTCGGAGCGCGTAGGCTTCGACCGTCCGGGACCCACCCCGAACGTCGGCCACGAGCTGACCGAAGCCGGTCTGCCGCGCCGCGGCGGTCAGCAGCACTGGCAGCCCGGCCCCGGCGGCCGCGCCGACGACCAGCCCGCTCCGACTCCGCAGCGCCGGCCGCAGCAGGAACAGCGGCAGGACCCGCAGACGGACGGGGACGGCACCGACGACTGGCGCTCGACGAACGACGAGCGCTGGGAGCGGGCCGAGAAGCTCCGTGAGCCGAAGGCGGGCGGAATCACCCCCTCCGGTCTCCCCCGGCGCGTGCCCAAGGCCAACCTGGTCGAGGGCACGGCGGAGCAGACCCAGCAGGGCGGCCCACAGGTCTCCCGCGCCCCCGAGGACGTCCGCGGCAGGTTGAGCAACCTGCGGCGGGGGATCCAGCGGGGACGCAGCGCGGGGTCGGACACCAGTACCACCTACAACCAGGAGCGTTAGTGTGAGCCCGATGAGCCAGGCGGCGCAGAATCTCAACTGGTTGATCACCAATTTCGTGGACAACACCCCCGGGGTGTCGCACACGGTGGTGGTCTCCGCCGACGGACTCCTGCTGGCGATGTCCGAAGGTTTCCCGCGCGACCGCGCCGACCAGCTGGCGGCCGTCGCCTCCGGTCTGACGTCGCTGACCGCGGGCGCCTCGCGGATCTTCGAGGGCGGCGCCGTGAATCAGACCGTTGTGGAGATGGAGCGGGGATTCCTGTTCATCATGTCCATCTCCGACGGATCCTCGCTCGCCGTTCTGGCCCACCCGGACGCCGATATCGGTCTGGTTGGGTACGAAATGGCCCTTCTGGTCGACCGTGCGGGCGGTGTCCTGACTCCGGACCTCCGCGCCGAACTTCAGGGAAGTCTTCTTAACTAGTAGACAGACAGTGCGTTTCTCGCCACCGCGCCATACAGTGCGGTGGCGCGGCCCCACTTGGATCGGCGACCGGCAGTCGGAGGAGGAAACGTGGCAGCACCCACAGGCGGGCACTCATACAACGGTGACCAGAGCGTTCCGGGTGAGCACGGTGACGACCGTTTCGGCTTCCCCGCCGCTCCTGGCGGGCAGGGCCCCGGCCAGTATCAGCCATACCAGCAGCCGCAGCAGCAACAGCCGCAGCAGGGTGCTCACGGGGCGCAGGGGTCCGAGTGGCCTCCGCAGCAGCCGGGGTCGGGGTGGCCGCAGCAACCGCAGCAGCCCCAGCGGTACGACGCGCCCCAGCGGTCGCGTATTCAGCCGGTGCAGCAGCAGCGGCGGGCTCCCGAGCCCGACAAGCCCGCCGCCCACAACCCGTTGGTCCGTCCGTACGCCATGACCGGCGGCCGGACCCGACCGCGTTACCAGCTCGCCATCGAGGCGCTGGTCAGCACCACGGCCGATCCGTCCCGGCTGCAAGGGCAGTTGCCCGAGCACCAGCGGATCTGCCGGCTCTGCATCGAGATCAAGTCGGTCGCCGAGATCTCGGCCCTTCTCTCGATCCCCCTCGGCGTTGCCCGGATCCTCGTCGCCGACCTGGCCGAGGCCGGACTCGTCGCTATCCATCAGCCCGGCGGCGACGAGGCCGCCGGCGGCCAGCCAGATGTGACACTGCTCGAAAGGGTGCTCAGTGGACTTCGCAAGCTCTAGCGGCGGAGCGGCCCGCTCCACTACCTCGGCGAAGATCGTGGTGGCAGGGGGCTTCGGCGTGGGTAAGACCACGTTTGTCGGTGCCGTTTCGGAGATCAACCCGCTGCGCACCGAAGCCGTGATGACGTCCGCCTCGGCGGGCATCGACGATTTGACCCACACCGGGGACAAGACCACCACGACGGTGGCCATGGACTTCGGACGTATCACCCTGGACCAGGACCTGATCCTGTACCTCTTCGGTACGCCGGGCCAGGACCGCTTCTGGTTCATGTGGGACGACCTGGTCCGGGGCGCCATCGGCGCCGTCGTCCTCGTCGACACCCGCCGTCTCGCCGACTGCTTCCCGGCCGTCGACTACTTCGAGAACAGCGGCCTCCCGTTCGTCATCGCCCTCAACGGCTTCGACGGACACCAGCCCTACACGCCCGACGAGGTGCGTGAGGCGCTCCAGATCGGTCCGGACACCCCGATCCTGACGACGGACGCCCGCCACCGCGCGGACGCCAAGAGCGCGCTCATCACGCTGGTCGAGCACGCCCTGATGGCACGGCTGCGCTGAGGCCTCCGGGTCACGGCATTACGGGAAGGGCCCCGCACTCCTGAGGAGTGCGGGGCCCTTCCGTATGACGTGGAGCGGGCGGGTGGTCAGCCCTGCCAGCTGTGCGGGGCGCGGAAGCCCGGCGTGCGCTCCAGACGGCGCCAGCCGGCGGTGTCACGGCCCCGGTGGGCGGGGGCGGCGGGCTGGGCGGCGGCGCGGGCCATCAGGACGGCGGTGATGGCCGCCAGCTCCTCGGGGTCGGCGTGACCCTTTTCGACGCGCAGGACGGACTCGGCGGAAGTGAGGCTCATGGTGGGGTGTCTCCGTCTTCTCGGCAGGATGTCGTGGACCGTGCGGCGGATCGCGCCGCTGCGGAGGAGGACTACTGCGGGGGGTTGCCGTGCTTGCGGGACGGCAGGTCGGCGTGCTTGGTGCGGAGCATGGCGAGCGAGGCGATGAGGACTTCGCGGGTTTCGGCGGGGTCGATGACGTCGTCGACGAGGCCGCGCTCGGCCGCGTAGTAGGGGTGCATCAGCTCGGCCTTGTACTCCTTGACCATGCGGGTGCGCATGGCCTCGGGGTCCTCGGCGTCCGCGATCTGGCGGCGGAAGATCACGTTGGCCGCGCCCTCGGCGCCCATGACCGCGATCTCGTTGGTGGGCCAGGCGTAGGTGAGGTCCGCTCCGATGGACTGGCTGTCCATGACGATGTACGCGCCTCCGTAGGCCTTCCGCAGGATCAGCGAGATCCGCGGCACCGTGGCGTTGCAGTAGGCGTACAGGAGCTTCGCACCGTGGCGGATGATCCCACCGTGCTCCTGGTCCACGCCCGGCAGGAAGCCGGGGACGTCCAGAAGGGTGACGATCGGGATGTTGAAGGCGTCGCACATCTGGACGAAGCGGGCGGCCTTCTCGGAGGCCTCGATGTCCAGGACTCCGGCCAGGGCCTGCGGCTGGTTGGCGACGATGCCGACGACCTGGCCGTCGAGGCGGGCCATCGCGCAGATGATGTTGCGGGCCCAGCGCTCGTGGATCTCCAGGTAGTCGCCGTCGTCGACGAGCTCCTCGATCACCTTGTGCATGTCGTACGGACGGTTCCCGTCCGCCGGGACCAGGTCGAGCAGGACGTCGCCGCGGCGGTCGGCCGGGTCGTCGCTCGGGGCGGTCGGCGGGTTCTCACGGTTGTTGGAGGGCAGCATCCCGATGAGGTACCGGACCTCCGCGATGCACGTCTCCTCGTCGTCGTACGCGAAGTGCGCGACGCCCGAGGTCTCGGCGTGGACGTCCGCGCCGCCGAGGCCGTTCTGGGTGATCTCCTCGCCGGTGACCGCCTTCACGACGTCCGGTCCGGTGATGAACATCTGCGAGGTCTCCCGGACCATGAACACGAAGTCGGTGAGCGCCGGGGAGTAGGCCGCGCCGCCCGCGCACGGGCCGAGCATCACGCTGATCTGCGGGATCACACCCGAAGCGCGCGTATTGCGCTGGAAGATGCCGCCGTAACCCGCGAGCGCGCTGACACCCTCCTGGATACGGGCGCCCGCACCGTCGTTCAACGACACCAGCGGCGCACCCGCCGAGATCGCCATATCCATGATCTTGTGGATCTTCGTGGCGTGCGCCTCACCCAGCGCCCCGCCGAAGATCCGGAAATCATGCGCGTAGACGAAGACCGTCCGGCCCTCGACCGTGCCCCACCCGGTGATCACACCGTCGGTGTACGGCTTCTTCGCCTCCAGACCGAACCCCGTCGCCCGGTGCCGGCGCAGCTGCTCGACCTCCTTGAACGAACCCGGATCCAGCAGCAGCCCGATACGCTCGCGGGCGGTCAGCTTGCCCTTGGCGTGCTGCGCCTCGGTCGCCCGCTCACTCGGTCCGCGCCGCGCCTGCTCGCGCAGGGCCAGCAGTTCGGCCACCCGGCCTCGGGCGTCGGTCGGCTCACCCTGGGTTTCGTCCACAACGGTCATGTACCGACCCTACGAACCCCGACCCAGAAATCGTGCCGTCGACTCCGAACAGTCTCCTGCCCGGTTTCGTGGTGGGAGTCAACAGAACCACGGCATCGTGCACGCGATCCACCAGCGAAACGCCGCCCCGCCTTGTGGAGACCCCACAAATAGCGGATGTGCCGTGGACCACATGCCCCTGAGGGGGCCCGAAGGCCCCCTCAGTATGGCCCAGCATTGTTCAGCCCGGCTCCACCCCTGCTCGACCGCCGTTCGGCGGAGGTTCAACTTCCGCAGTGGAAACGGGCGTTGCCCCAGTCGGCGTGGTCGTTGCCGTTGCCGTCGCCGCCGTCCTGGACGACCAGCTCGACGTACTTCGCGCCGGTGACGTCTGCGGAGAGCTTCCAGGCGGGGTCGGCCGCCCCCAGTACGGGCGACACCACCTTCTCCGTACCGTCTGCCGTGACCGAGAACCGTACGCTGCCCCGGGTGGCCTGGACGTCGTCCACGCCCACCTCGGCGGTGAAGGAGGTGCACTTCCCGCCCAGGTAGTAGCGGATCTTCGCCGGGGCGTGCGTGCCCAGGCCCTTGTCGTAGGCGACGCCGCCGATCTTCAGCGGCCCGCCGTCGCCGGCCCCGGCCTCCCCGTTGGACCGGTCGCGCTCGACCGGGCCCCAGCCGTTCTCCGAAGCCGTCCAGTCGAGATCACTGGCCCAGCCGTCCTCGGTGGGCGGCGGCGGGAGCGTACGGACCGAGGTTCCCGCGCCGAGCGTACGACCGGCTCCCGCGACGGTGTACGTGGCCCGGGCGTCCAGCGCGTACGTGTCGTAGGGGGCGTCCACCGGCGGGGTGACCCGCCAGCTGCCGGTGACCTTCGCGCCCGGGGCCACCGAGTCGAAGGCGACCGCGCCCACGGGCTCGGCCTGCCAGCCCTCGGGCACGGTCAGCGCGAGCCGCACACCGGTGGCGGCGCTCGCCTCGTCGTTGCCGAAGGTCGCCTGCACCGTGTTCGGGGCCCCGGGCTCCAGGGTCTCGGCGTCGGCGGCCACGGCGAGCGTGCCGCAGACGGCCTCCTGTCCGGCGGGGGCCGGTCCGAGGTCGGTCACGGTGAAGTCGTCGAGGACGAAGTCCGCGCCCTCGGGTGCTCCAGCGAGCTTGCGCAGCCCGGTCCAGGTGTCGCCGCAGCCCGCGGTGAGGGTCCGGCTGAACTGCCCGGTGGTGCGCTGCTGCCCGATCGGGGTGGCCCGGGTCTCGGTCGAGGAGGCCTTGCCGTCGGCGACCCGGTCGTAGCCCTCGACCCAGCTGTAGGCGCCGGCGTGGCTGGACTGGTAGGCGAACTCCACCTTGTACCGGTGGCCGTCCTTCATCGGGACGGTCCAGGGGGCGGTGCGGTAGACGAGGCCGGTGTTCTCCTCGTGCGACTTCAGCGACTCCTTCTTCCCGAGCACGTCGTCGATCAGCTTTCCGTTCCAGCCGGACTGGGTGTACGGGGCGTTCAGCTGCGAAACGCTGGTGCGGGGGTCGGTGGAGCCGCCCGCGTTGCCCTTGAGGAAGGGGCCCCAGCCCTGGTCGACGGCCTCGAAGTCCTCGTACGCCACCGTGCCGGCGCGGGTCGCCGGGGCGTTCTCGACGATCCGTACGTCATCGGCGCGGACCGTGGCCGTGGAGCCCGCCGCCGCCTCGATCCGCAGGGTGGTGCGGCCGCCGGCGGGGGCGGTGAAGGTGACCTTGGCGCGCTGGAAGGAGGTGCCGTGCCAGTCGGACGCGGCGACGAAGTCCTCGGCCGTGGAGCGTTCGACGGCCACCGACGCGCCGCCCGCGCTCAGCACCGTACGGCGGCTCTCGCCGGGCTCGACCTCGATCAGGGCGGAGGCGGTGTAGCGCTTGCCGGGTGTGAGGCCGGTGACGGTCTGGGCGAGGGCGGCTGTGCCGGAGCCGGACAGCTCGGCGCTGTTGCGGCCCTGCTCATCGGTGTCGCGTACGGCGGTGCCGGTCTTCGTCCAGCCCGTGAGGTCACGGTCGTTGAAGCCGGGGTCCTTGAGCCCGGTCCCCTGTCCCCAGTCGGCCGCGGTCTCCTTCGGGGCCCGGTCGGGGTAGAGGACGTAGGCCTGTCCGGCGGTGGCGGTGAGCGTGATCTTCCCGCCGGAGGGGCGGACGGTGGCCACCTTCTTCCGGCCGTTGTCGGTCAGCTCGTAGACGGTGTAGGAGCCCTTGCCGGGCACCTCCCAGCTGCTGGTGCCGCCGGTCTCGCTGTAGTGGTAGAGCTTCTTGCCGCCGTCCCACGGCAGCAGGTAGTCGGTGCCGCTGAGCACCTTGCGACCCTGGTCGTAGAAGGTCCGCCGACCGTCCTCGACCGTGCCGCGCACCCCGCCGGTGAAGGTGATGTCGTTGCCGTCCCAGCGGGTGATCTTCTGCTGCTGGAGGTACTTGGCGGGGAGGTTCTTCTGCCAGATGTTGGCGGTGAAGGCGTTCCAGTCGGTCTCGCCGGTCCAGCCCTCGAAGTCCTCCAGGGCGCTCTGGCCGAGGACCGGGTGGTTGTTCCAGACGTCCTTCTCGCCGTTGCGGATGAACCGGATGATCTGCGAGTTCAGGCCCTTGTTGGTGGCTCCGCCGTAGTTGAGGTCGTTGGCCCAGTGCGACCAGAGCGAGGCGCGTTCGAACTTGTCGGCCCACTCGGTGCCGACGGTCCAGCCCTGCTTCTGGACGGCCTGGATCGTCTTGTCGGCGATCCAGCCGTGGCTGTAGTAGACGTCGATGTAGAGGAAGTCGAGGTTCTGGTCGGTCTCGTCGCGCAGTTGCCGGAAGCGCTTTTCCAGGTCGCCGCTGTTGATGTCGCGGCGCTGGTCGATGTAGTAGCTCTGGTTGAGCCAGTTCCAGCCGGGCTTGGTCTTGTCGACGAGCTGCTCGGAGAAGGCGTTGGCCTCCGGGTAGGACTCGGTGGCGTTGACGTGGACGCCGAAGTCGGCGCCCCACTTCTTGCCGGCCTTGAGCAGGGTGTTGAGGTCCTTCAGGCCGCCGGCCCGCTTGTTGTAGTTGCCGCCGTAGTCCGGGTGGGCGGAGTCGTGGCCCTCGGAGCCGTAGCCCTTGAGGACGGCGAGCTGGCCGAGGCCGTCGGTGGCCTTCGAGATCCGCTTGACGTCGTCCAGGGTGCGCAGGAAGGGGTGGGTGGCCTGGCTGGCGAAGTTGAACGGGATATGGGTGACGACCCGCTTGGCGGTGTCCTCGCTGCCGGGCGCGGTGACGCCGATGGAGCGGAACGCGATCGCCCCGTCCTGCCAGTCGACGGCCTTGTCGCCGTTGGCGTCCGGGGTGACGACGACCTTGGCCCACGGCAGGTTCTCGCCGCTCTCGGGCTTCGGCGCGCCCTCGCCCCGGTAGGTCCACTGGCCGGACCAGACGCCGACCCGGACGCCGCCGCCCTCCTCGGTGCGCGCCTGGCGCCAGAAGCGGGCGTCGTCGCCGCCGGTGGGCCCGGAGGGCTTGTCGTACGAGGAGTTGGACTCGATCGCCGCGGCGAGGGAGCCGTTGTTGAGGATCGCGTAACTGGCCCCGACGGGCGCGGCGTCGGGCTTCGTCTCCGCGGTGACCTTGCCGAAGACGTCGGCGGTACGGGTGGAGTCCGGGTCGAGCGTGGTGAACGCGGTGGCGGCGCCGGCCTCGGTGGACCCGACGGAGATCAGGTCGTGCCCGGGGATGTCGATGGTCCCGACCCGGAAGGCGGACGTGTCGCGGACGGCGGTGACCTTGAAGGTGGTGGCCTGCCCGGAGACGGTGAGCGAGGCGTCGATCTCGACGCCCGGCAGCGCGTCGAAGGCGAGGGTGTAGCGGGCGGCGTTGCCGCTGATCCTCGGCGCGCCCTTGAGTTTCACCGGGCGGGCGGTCCCGTTGAGGGTGACGGCGGTGACCGGCCGGGTGGAGCCGAGCAGCTGCTTCCCGCTCGCCCGGTCGGTGTACGACAGGACGCGCGGGAAGTCGTCGGCGACGGCGACGGCGAGCCGGTCGGACCGGATCACGGCGGACCCGGTGGCCTCCGCCGCTCCGGACGGGGCGGGGGACGGCGGGGCGGCGGCTGCGGTGGGGAGGGCGGCCCCCACGAGCGCCAGGACGGCTGCGGAGGCCGCGGCGACCAGGCCGGGGCGAGGGAATCTTGGCGACATGGCCCCTGAGTAGTCGCCGTGTCCGGACACCGTCAACGAACTTCGGCCGCGGGGGCCGACTCCGTCCAACAACCCCGGTGCGTTAGTCCAAGTCAGGGGAGTGCGGGGGCGTCCCGGGCGCGTGTCCACCGCTCGGCGGCCGGCTTCATCTCTTGGCGGGCGGCGTCCTCCCACGGTCACGGTTCGCACCCGCTCGGTTCCGGCAAGTACCGCTTCGGGTCGTCGAGTTGTGAAGACTCGGAATTTTTGAGAGCGCTCTCAGTCACAAGTCTTGACGCTCGTGCCGGGCCTGGCGAGAGTGGTGCGCACCGCAGGCACCCCCACGGTTCCTGACCCTCCCCGCGCCACCCCCCACCCCCGCCTGCGGCCCCCCACCATCTCGGGAGTCCCCTCGTGATTTCACGCCGAATGTTCCTGACCGGCGCCGCCGCCTCGGCCGCGGCGCTCACGTACCCCGCCTGGGGCACCGCCCTCAGCCCGCGCGCCTCGGCCGCGCCCGCCACCTGCGAAATCGCCCTGGAGAACAAGTCGTTGCCGGGCACGGTGCACGCGTACGTCACCGGCCACGAGCTGGGCACCGACCGCTGGGTGCTGCTCCGGCCGAACGGCGAGGTCTACCGCCCCGACTCCCCCGGCGCCCCGCAGACCCCGCTGCCCGTCGACTGCGCGATCCCGCTCAACGGCGCGGGCGCGGCCCCGGTGGTGCTGACCCTGCCGCAGATGTACGGCGCGCGGGTCTACTTCGTCCGCGACGACAAGCTGGACTTCTTCCTCAACCCGGGCCCGTCCCTGGTGGAGCCCGCCTTCGCGACGCCGACGGACCCGAACTACGGGCGGACCTGGGCCTTCGCCGAGTTCACCTTCAACACCGAGCAGCTGTACTCCAACATCAGCTACGTGGACCTGATCACCGCGCTCCCGATCGGCATCACGCTGGAGGGCGACGGCACCCACGTCGTGGCCCCGCACCCCGAGGGCGCGGTGGAGCGGATCGCGGAGGACCTCACCGCCCAGGCCGCCGCCGACGGGCAGCCGTGGGACAAGCTGATCACCCGGGGCGACGACGGCAAGGTGCTGCGGGTCGTCTCGCCGCAGAACATCATGGCCCCGTACTTCGACCGGCCCGCCGAGATGCCGTTCCGGGACCTGTTCACCGCCCAGATCGACGAGGTCTGGGAGAAGTACCGCTCCGAGGACCTGCGCATCGACCTCCAGGGCGGCCGGGGCACGCTGGCCGGCCGGGTGAGCGGCGACGTCCTCACCTTCGAGGGCGGCCACACCTTCACCAAGCCGGAGACGAAGGACATCTTCACCTGCAACCACGGCCCGTTCACCAACAACCCGGGCGACTCCGACGACAAGAAGGCGATCCTGGCCCGGCTGGCGGCGGGCTTCAACCGCTCGATCATGCTGAGCCACCCGAGCCAGCCGAACGGCACGTCGACGGCGGACTACTACAAGACCCCGGTCACCAACCACTGGTCCCGGGTGGTCCACGCGAACAGCCCGATCGGTTACGCGTTCCCGTACGACGACGTCCGCCCGGACGGTGAGCCGGACGTCTCCGGCGCGGCGCACGACGGGAACCCGCGCCGCTTCACGGTGAGCGTGGGCGCCTGACGCCCGCCCGGTAGGACCGTGTGCCCCCGTCCGTGCGGCGGGGGCACACACATGTCCGGGCTCCGCATGTCCGGACTCCGGCCCGCCCGGCATCCGATACCTCATCAATTGACACGGTGTGTGGCGTTCTTGACTTCGGCCCGGCGCCCCGGGACGGTTCCGTATGCGAATGAACCGACTCCCCCGCCGCATGCTCGCGGCGGTCGCCGCCGGATTTCTGCTCACCGCGGCGGCTCCGGCGCACGCGGACCCCGCGCCGCCGCCCTCCCCCGCACCGCAGGCCCCCGGCGCACACGGCCTGCCCGCCTTCCAGAAGAGCTACGGGCTGCCTCCGACCGGCCGGCTGGACACGGTCACCGCCCACCTCCTCAAGACCGCCCCGGACGGCGAGCTGCGGACGTTCTTCGCCGCTCCGTCCGACCTCGGCCCGGAGCAGCTGGCCCACGCCCGGACGGTCATCGGCGTCGGGAAGGGGGCGGACCTCTCCGAGGAGGCGCAGATCATCGCCCTGATGACGGCGATGCAGGAGTCGAAGTTCGTCAACTACACGACGGCGGTCGACCACGACTCGCTCGGCGTCTTCCAGCAGCGCCCCAGCATGGGCTGGGGTACACCGGCGCAGATCACGCACGTACCGACCGCGGCCAAGTCCTTCTACGGGCTGCCCTCGCCCAGCGCCAACCCCGGGCTGCTCCAGATCGACGGCTGGGAGTCGATGGACCCGGGCGACGTGTGCCAGGCGGTGCAGCGGTCCGCGTACCCGGACCGGTACGCGCAGTGGGAGGACTTCGCCCGGGATCTGCTGGCGCAGGAGGGCCCGGACGCCGATCCGATCCCGTGACGGGGTGGGGGCCGCCCCGCACCGGGGGCGGCCCCTGGGCCTGCGTCGTGGTCAGCAGCCGCCGCAGTTGTAGTACGTGACGTCCCAGTGGTTGCCCTCGTCCGCGTAGATGTTGCCGGAGCCGGACTGGTACTGACGGGCGCCGTCGCCCCGGGTGCCGATGTAGGTGAAGGTGCCGGTGACGTAGTTGTTCAGGCAGGTGCTCTTGGCGAAGTCGAGCTTGTAGCCGTTCCAGTGGGAGTACGTGCCGCCGGCGTGCCCGGTCTCGGTGCCTCCGGTGATCCTGAGCGCGCAGCCGGTGGCGCTCTTGAGGGTCTGTGCGCCCTGGGCGCTGGGCAGGTTGAGCTGGTCGAAGGACGTGCAGGTGGAGTTGTTCCGGTTGGAGCAGCCACCGGAGGACGACCAGGTGATCCCGGACGAGGTGAACCGGGAGGTCGCCTGCGCATGGGTCAGCTTGGTCACGGCGTGCGCCTCGGTGGCGCCGCTGCCGAGGGCGCCGATCCCGGGCACGAAGAGCGCGCCGAGGACGAGGGCCAGGGCGGTGAGGGCGGAGCGGAGTCGTGGACGGGTCACCATGGGGGGATTCCTCCTGCTCATGACAAAACAGTGGGCGTACGGGCGCGGGGCCGTGTACGCCGGGCAGGGAGATAGTGCCCGAGTTCTACGCGCGTCCGCCAGAGGGCGGGGCCGACGACCGGGGCGACCACCCGCCCCCTCGCCCGAGGGCGTCCCCCTTGCCCCCCCTTCCGAGCCCGCCCAAGCCCATTCGGCGCCCGAGGGCGTCCCCCTTCTCGGGCGAGCACGCCCTTGACGGAACGCTCGACCCCTTCGAGCCCGCCCGGCACTTAAGGACGGAGCCCTGCCCCTTTCAAGCCCGTCCGGCGATTGAGGACGGAACCCTTCGGCCGGGTGGGCGGCTCTTCACGGACCCCGGGCGCGGGAGCTCCTGATCGGCACCCGAGAACGTGCTCAACGGTTCCGTCCTCAAACGCCGGACGGGCTGGAGGGGGGCGCTGGACGGGCTGGTTGTGCGCGCCCGGCAACGCGCTCGCAGGTTCCGTCCTCAAACGCCGGACGAGCTGGAGGGGGCGCTGGACGGGCCAGGGGCGCACCCGGACCGGCTGGAGGGGGCGCCGGACGGGCTGGAATGGGCACCCGGGAACGGGCTACGGGTCGGCCGGCGCGGGTGGCGGGCGGCGGTGTTCGCTGGGTCTTGATCCGCGCACCCGCTTGAACGCCGCACTCAACGCGAACGCCCCCGAGTACCCAACGCGCCGCGCGACCGCCTCGACAGTCAGATCGGTGTCGCGCAGCAGTTCGGCGGCGAGGCCGATCCGCCACCCGGTCAGGTAGGCCATCGGAGGCTGACCGACCAGCGCGGTGAAGCGGCGGGCGAACGCCGCCCGTGACGCCCCGGCCGCCGCCGCCAGCTCGGCCACCGTCCACGGGTGCGCCGGGCCGTCGTGCATCAGCCGCAGGGCGGCGGCCGTCCACGGGTCGTCCAGGGCGCGGCACCGGCCCGGGGCATCGTCGAACCACCCGCGCACCGCCGCGACCAGGACCAGGTCCAGCAGCCGTTCGACGACCAGCATCTGCCCCGGCCGGGCGCGGGTCACCTCCTCGGCCATCGCCCGCGGCGCCGGGACGGCGCTGCCGGCGGACGGCGTGACCAGGACGGCGGGCAGGACGTTCAGCAGACGTTCGCCGACGCCGCCCCGGCCCGTGAACGCGCCGCTGAGCAGCACGGGGCCGTCGTCGAAACCGCCGTCGCGACCGTCCTCCGGCCTGCCGCAGGAGCGCGTGGGCCCGGTTCCCCCGGGGCAGTAGTCGCTCGCGGTGACCGTCCGGGCGGGGCCCGGCGACGGGGCGTCGGCCACGACGTGCGGCACGTCGCCGCGGATGACGGCGATGTCGCCCTCGGCGATACGCAACGGCTCCCGCCCGTCGGCCACCACCCAGGCGTGGCCCCGCACCATCATGGCCACCATCAGCGGAGCACCGGTGGACATCCGCAGCGACCAGGGCGGCCGCAGGACCGTCGGCCGGAACACCGCGCCGCGGCCCCATACGTCCGCCAGCAGCTCGGATACGGCATCCACCGCCCCGAGTGTAGACGTCAGGACATCGGCCGGATCGTCCGGAGCATGGAGGCCCGCAACCCGCGCTGATTGGCTCGGATCATGAACACACACCCGGCCACGAACACCTCACCCGCCTCCGCCACCCGCCCCGCCCACGACGCACGACCGGTCCTCGTCACCGGGGCCACCGGCAAGTCCGGCCGCCGCGTCGTGACCCGACTGCGCGCCCGCGGGGTACCGGTGCGCGCGGCGTCCCGCACCGGCGAGCACCCCTTCGACTGGACCGACCCCGACACCTGGGACGCCGCACTCGACGGCGTACGCGCGCTCTACCTCGTACAGCTCAACGGCAGCCGCCTCGTCCGCCCGTTCCTCGACAGCGCGGTGCGCCACGGAGTGCGGCGCGTCGTCCTGGCCTCGGGCCGCGGCATCGACGATCCCGGCTACCTCCCGGGCAGCGACGTCGTCCGGGACGCGGCGCTCGACAGCGAGGCCGCCGTGCGCGACAGCGGGCTGGAGTGGACGATCAGCCGCCCGGGCTGGTTCGCGCAGACCTTCACCGAGGGCATCTACGCCGACGCCGTCCGCGCCGGTGAGCTGCGACTGCCGGCCGGTGAGGGAGCCGGCGAGGGCGCCGCCGCGTTCCTGGACGCAGACGACGTCGCCGCGGTGGTGGCCGCCGCTCTCACCGAGGACGGCCACACGGGCCGGACCTATGAGCTGTCCGGCCCCGGAGCGGTGACGCTCACCGAGGTGGCCACCACCCTCTCCGAGGCCACCGGCCGCACCGTCCGCTACGTACCGCTGTCGAGACGGGAGTACGTCGTCGAGCTCGGGCGGCAGGGCGTGCCGGCCGAGGTCGCGCAGGCCCTCGCCAACGCGGCCGAGTCCCTCCGTCTGGGCACGGACGCGCAGGTGTCGGACGGCGTCGAGCGCGCTCTCGGCCGCCCGCCGCGGACCTTCGCCGAGGCGGTGGCGACCACACCGGAGACAGATGTTGAAATTTGAACAAGATGGAGTTATGGTCGATCTCGTTGAAGGTTAAACAACCTCCACGAACGCGTCCCCCGAGGAGGAGCCATGGCTCTGTTCACCCGCAAGTCGACTGCCACCACCGTCACCGAGGCCCCCGCGGTGGACCCGGCGCTTGCCGCCCTGACCGGCACGTACACCCTGGACCCGGCCCACAGCAGCATCGGCTTCACGGTGCGCCACGCCATGGTCACCAATGTGCGCGGCTCCTTCGCCGAGCACGAGGGCACCCTGGTGCTGGACGGCACGGACCCGGCGAACTCCTCCGCCTCCATCGACGTGAAGATCGCCAGTGTCGACACCGGCATCGCCGACCGCGACGGCCACCTGATCAGCGGCGACTTCTTCGACGCCGAGAAGTTCCCGCTCATGACGTTCCGCTCGACCAAGGCCGAGCAGCGCGGCGGCGACACGTACCGGGTCACCGGCGACCTGACCATCAAGGACGTCACGCGCCCGCTCTCCATCGACCTGGAGTTCAACGGCTCCGCCACCGACGTCTACGGCAACGAGCGCGTCGGCTTCGAGGGCAGCACCGACATCCTGCGCTCGGACTGGGGCCTGACCTGGAACGCGGCTCTGGAGACCGGCGGTGTGATGGTCAGCGACAAGGTGAAGCTGACCTTCGACATCTCCGCGATCAAGGCGGCCCCGGCGGCCTGACCTCCTCCGTACACACGCGCAGCGCCCCGCACCCGGATCTCCCGGGGACGGGGCGCTGCGCGTGTGTGCGCCGGGCGGCTACTTCGCGACCTTCTCCGCGAAGAGCGGGACGACCTTCTCCAGCGCGTACGAGACGGACAGGATCGAGTCCGTGGCGAACGCCTGCGAGATGTCCTGGTCGTCGAAGACGATGTCGTTGCCCGCCTTCACCGACGGGACGGCCTTGTACAGCGGGTCGTTGCTGATGTCCGCGGCCGGGATGCCGATCGGGGTCATGACCGTCAGATCGGCGTCGAGCAGGTCCAGGTTCTCCTTGGAGACGGAGACGGAGAAGCCCTCGCCGGCCTGGGCCTCGGCCTTCGGGTTGTTCTTGAAGCCGAGCCGCTCGACGAAGTCGATGCGTCCGGTGCCGCCGACGTAGACGCCGAAGCCCTCGGACGTGCGCGAGCCGACCGTGATCGTCTTGTCCTTGAACTCGGGGTGGGCCTTCGCGGCGGCCTCGAACTTCTTCCCGGTCTCCGCGATCAGCTCCTTGCCCTTCTCCGGCACGCCCATGGCGGCGGCGATCATCGTGGTCTGCTGCTCCCACGAGATCTTGTACTGGTCGCCGCCCTTCGGCACGCCCACGGTCGGGGCGATCTTCTTCAGGGTGTCGTAACGGGTCTGGTCGCCGCTGGACTTGGTGTCCAGGATCAGGTCGGGCTGGAGGGAGGCGATCTTCTCGAACTCCGGCTCCATCGTGCCGATGAGCTCGGGCTTCTTGTCGTACATGCCCTTGGCCCACGGGCCGACGCCCTCGCCGCCGAACGGCAGCCAGTCGCTGGCCCCGACCGGCTGGCCGCCGAGCGCGAGCACGGTCTCGGCGTCGCCCCAGCCGAGCGCGACGATGCGCTTGGGCTGCTTGTCGACGGAGACCTCGCCGAACTTCGTCTCGACCTTGGCCGGGAAGGCGCCTTCGGAGGCGCCGCCGGAGGCGGAGGAGGACGCGGAGCTGTCGGAGTCGTCCGACGAGCCACAGGCCGAGAGGCCGACGAGGAGGGCGGCGACGGCACCGGCCATGAGGATGGGGGTGCGGCGAGGGCGCCGGGTACGGGGAGCGGAAGCGTTCATACCCTTTAGGTTAGCCTCACCTAATGACAACGGTGCCATCGGGTTGACCCGAAGGGCTGCTCCCCGTACGTACGCGGCTCAGGCGGCCGGGTCCTTGACGTGGTGGCGGCCCAGCGGCACGACCATCGGGGTGGCCGACGCCGGGTCCTCGATCACCGAGCAGCGCATCCCGAAGACCTCGCCGACCAGCTCCTCCGTGACGATGTCGACCGGCCGGCCCTCCGCGACGATCCGCCCCGCCCGCATCGCGATCATGTGGTCGGCGTACCGGCAGGCCAGGTTCAGATCGTGCAGCACGGCCACCATGGTGACGCCCCGCTCGCGGTTGAGGTCGGTGAGCAGGTCCAGGACGTCCAGCTGGTGGCTGGCGTCCAGGAAGGTCGTCGGCTCGTCGAGCAGCAGGATGTCCGTGCGCTGGGCCAGTGCCATCGCGATCCACACCCGCTGGCGCTGGCCGCCGGAGAGCTCGTCCACGGAACGGTCGGCGAGTTCGAGGACGTCGGTGGAGAGCAGCGCCTGCGCGACCGCCTCGTCGTCCTCGGAGCTCCACCGGCGGAACCAGCCCTGGTGCGGGTAGCGGCCGCGCCCGACCAGGTCGGAGACGGTGATGCCCTCCGGGGCCGTGGGGCTCTGCGGCAGGATCCCGAGCACGGAGGCGACCTCCTTGGTCGGCATCTCCTGGATGGACCGGCCGTCCAGGAGCACCGCCCCGGCGGAGGGAGCCAGCAGCCGGGCCATCGCCCGCAGCAGGGTCGACTTCCCGCAGGCGTTGGGGCCGACGATGACGGTGATCTTCCCGGGCGGCACGGTCACGCTCAGACCGGGGACGATCTCGCGTTCGCCGTAGCCGAGCCGGACGTCCCGGGCTTCCAGAGTGTGTTCGGCCACGGCAGGGCCACGCCTTTCGTCGTCGTCTTTTTGAACCATCCGCTTCTCCATGTCAGCCCCCGCTGCCGACGCGGTTGGCGCGGGCCAGGAGCAGGAGCAGATACGGGGCGCCGATGATGCTGGTGACCACGCCCACCGGCAGCTGCACCGGGAACAGGTGCTGCGCCCCGAAGTCGGCGACCAGGACGATCAGCGCCCCGGTCAGGGCCGCCTGCGGCAGGGCGGCGCCCCGGCCCGGGACCAGGCGGCGGGCGATCGGCGCGGCGACGAACGCCACGAACCCGACGGGTCCGGCGGCGGCGGTCGCGACCCCGGCGAGCGCGGTCGCGCAGCCCAGCAGCGCGAGCCGGCCGCCCTCGACCTTCGCGCCGAGCCCGGCGGCCGCGTCGTCCCCGAGCTGGAGGGGGCGCAGCGCGTGGGCGGCGAGGACGGTCAGCGGTACGAGCAGGCCGAGGGCGATGAGCAGCGGCCACACCTGGTTCCAGGAGCGGCCGTTGAGGCTGCCCGCGAGCCAGCGGAACGCCTCCTGCGCGTCGGTGACCTCGGAGCGGGCCATCACGTACCAGACGATGCTGGAGAGCCCCATGCCGACGCCGATGCCGACGAGGACCAGGCGCTGCCCGGCGATGCCCTGCCGCCAGGCGAGCAGATAGATGGCGGCTCCGGCGACCAGCGAACCGGTGAGGGCGCTGGCGGAGAGCGCGAGTCCGCTGACCTGGAAGAGCAGGGCGGCGGTGACGGCGACCGCGCTGGCCCCGGCGCTGATGCCGATGAGGTCAGGGCTGGCGAGCGGGTTGCGCAGGACGGTCTGGAAGACGGCTCCGGAGAGCCCGAAGGCGGTGCCGACGAGAATCGCGAGGAGGGCCCGGGGCAGCCGCAGTTCCAGCACGACGAACTGCGATCCGCCGTCGCCGCCGCCGAACAGGGTGGCCACCACCTTGTCGATCGGCGTCACCAGTTCGCCGTAGCTGAGCGAGACGCCGAACACGACGAGCACGGCGGCGAGCAGGCCGGTGCCGACGAGGACGGAGCGTCGCAGGCTCCGGCCGCGTACGGCGGAGACCCGGCGTACGGCGTCGGCGAGCCGGGCGTCGGTCGCGGACGCGGTCTCCTTCAGGCGGGACCCGCTCACGGTGGTTCCGGTCACCGGGCTGCCGTTCATCGGGCTGCCGTTCATCGGGCTGTCGTTCATCGGGCTGTCGGGGCGGGGCGCGGTCACAGCTCCACCAGCTTCCTGCGCCGGACCAGCCAGATGAACGGGATGCAGCCGATGGCGGCGGTGATCACGCCGACCTGCACCTCGCCGGGGCGGGCGATGACCCGGCCGACGATGTCGGCGACGAGCAGCATGATCGGGGCGAGCACCATGCTGTACGGGAGCACCCAGCGGTAGTCGGGTCCGGTGATGAGACGGGCGGCGTGCGGTACGGCGAGCCCGACGAAGCCGATGGGCCCGGCGACGACGGTGGCCGCGCCGCACAGGATCACCACGGCGAGGGCGGACACCATCCGGATGGCCCCGACGCGCTGGCCGAGGCCGCGGGCCAGGTCGTCGCCGAGGGAGAGGGCGTTGAGCTGCGGTCCGAGGGCCAGCGCGAGGACGGTGCCGACCGCGATGAACGGCGAGACCTGCCACAGCACCTCGGAGCTCCGCGCGGTCAGCGCGCCGAGCTGCCAGAACCGGAACTGGTCGTAGCTGCCCCGGTCCTGGAGCAGGATCGCGCTGGTCACCGAGGTGAGGACCGCGGCGGTCGCGGCCCCCGCCAGCGCGAGCTTCACGGGCGTCGCGCCTTCCCGCCCGAGCGAGCCGACCCCGTACACGAGGAGGGCGGCGAGCAGCGCGCCGAGGAAGCCGAACCAGATGAACTGGGTGGCGACCGTGAACCCGAGCAGCGTGATCGAGCACACGACGGCGACGGACGCGCCGGCGTTGATGCCGAGGAGCTGGGGGTCGGCGAGCGGGTTACGGGCGACGCCCTGCATCACCGTGCCCGCGAGGCCGAGCGCCACGCCGGCGAGCAGCCCGGCGACGGTGCGCGGGATGCGGACCTCCTGGACGATGAGCTGCCCCTTGACGGAGACGTCCGGGTCGAGGACCCCGTCGACGACATCGCGGAAGGGCACATCGCCGGATCCGACGGCGAGGCTGGCGACCACGGTGAGGAAGAGCACGGCGAGGGCGGCCAGGAGTCCGAGGGCGAGCACGGGCCGACTGCGCCTGCGCCGCGTCTCCTTGCCGCCGCCCGGCGGCTTCTCCTTCTCCAGGAGGGCCGAGCCGCTCACGACCCGGCCACCGGGGCGGCCGGAATGCGGTACTGCACTTGTCGTTCCTCACGCTTGTTCGTCGGCGCCGGGGGCACCCCTGGGGTACGGGAGACGCCCTCGTCGACCGGTCCACCCCGGACGGGGAACACAAGGGGGCCCAAAGTAAGGTCACCCTAACAGCGTCAGTTCGACAGCGCGCTGCCGCACCCCACGAGCTTCGGAGCCCCTTCCTTGTCGTACGCCGACCCCGCCGACACCACAGCCCCCGCCACCGGTCCGCTGGCCGGGGCCGTGCCCCTGGGCTCGGCGGACGAACTGCGCGAGCTGCTGGGCACCCCGCACCCGATCGTCATCGACAAGGTCCACGACCGGCTCACCGACGAGGACCTGGCCCTACTGGCCCGCTCCCCGTTCTGCACCCTGGCCACGTCCGACGCGGCCGGCAACTGCGACTCCACCCCGCGCGGCGACACCCCCGGCTTCACCCACGTCCTGGACCCGGGCACCATCGCCCTGCCCGACCGCCCGGGAAACCGCCGCGCGGACAGCTTCCACAACATCCTGGCCAACCCGCACGTGGGCCTGCTCTACCTGATACCCGGCGCGATGGACGTCCTGCGCATCAACGGCCGCGCCCACATCCTCACGGACGCCCCGTTCTTCGACACGATGACGCTGAAGGGCCAGCGCCCGAAGCTCGCCCTGGTCGTCGAGATCGACGAGATCTTCCGCCACTGCCCGGCGTCGCTGAAGCGGTCGGGGGTGTGGGCGCCGGAGACGTGGGCGGGGGCGGAGGCCCGGGTCGGCGGCGAGTGACACCCGCGCCCACGGCCGGTGGGTGGCGGCGCGACCTCGACCGGCGGGTGACGGCGCGGCGGGCTGCGGCGGCGGTCCGTACGGCCTCGGACGCCTCTCCCCCCACGGCGGGCGGGAGCCGCACGCTCCCGGCGGCCGGGGGCCGCGGCCACCGGGAGCCCATGTAAGCCTGGGCTTACAGGACTTGCGCGGGTTCTCGCGAGGCCGCGACCCTGTTTCCACCGCCGGGCCGGCCGTCTCCGCCCACGGAGATCAGCTCCACCGGCTCACCCACCGTCCCGGCCCGGCCCGGGAGCCGCTCCGCCGACCCGTGCGACGGCTCCCCCCGGGCATCGACCTGTTCACCGCTTCCCGACCCTGGAGTCCGTGTTGAACACCGCCCACCCCAGCCGCCGAGGTGTGCTGAAGTCCGCCGCCTCGCTCACCGCCCTGACCGCGCTCGGCGCGGGAGGAGTCCTGGCATCCGCCTCCGCCGCCCACGCCACCGGCGACGGATTCGGCCTGCGCATCGTGGACCGCAACGAGTCCGACGCCCGGATGCGCTACTACCGCTTCGCCACCTCCGCCATCGGCTGGAACCCCGGCGTCAACGTCCTGCTCCCGGACGGCTACCACACCTCCGGCCGCAGATACCCGGTCCTCTACCTGTTCCACGGGGGCGGCACCGACCAGGACTTCATCACCTTCGACCGGATGGGCATCCGCGCGTGGACCGCCGGGAAGCCGCTCATCGTCGTGATGCCGGACGGCGGACACGCCGGCTGGTACTCCAACCCAGTCAGCTCCAACGTCGGCCCCCGCAACTGGGAGACCTTCCACATCGCCCAGCTGCTGCCCTGGGTCGACGCCAACTTCCGTACGTACGCCGAGTACGACGGCCGGGCCGTCTCCGGCTTCTCCATGGGCGGCTTCGGCGCCCTGAAGTACGCGGCCAAGTACTACGGCCACTTCGCCTCGGTCAGCTCCCACTCCGGCCCGGCCAGCCTGCGCCGCGACGCGGGCCTCGTCACCCACTGGGCCAACCTCTCCTCGGCCGCCGTGGAGCTGGGCGGGGGCACGGTCTACGGCGCGCCGCTGTGGGACGAGGCGCGGGTCAACGCCGACAACCCGGTGCAGCGGGTGGAGAGTTACCGCAACAAGCGGGTCTTCCTGGTGGCCGGAACCAGCCCGGACCCGGTCAACTGGTTCGACACCATCAACGAGACCCAGGTCCTCGCCGGGCAGCGGGAGTTCCGCGGCCGCCTCGGCTCGGCCGGAATTCCGCACGAGTGGCACGAGGTGCCCGGCGGTCACTTCGTACGCCCCGACCTCTTCCGCCGCGACCTGGACGGGATCGTCGCCCGCCTCCGTAAAGCCTGATCCTCCCCTCCCCTCACCTCCTCCCCCCTCCGTCCGACCCAGCAGGGAGCCCGCCATGCAGAGGACGCGTCCGCCCAGCCCGGTCCCGTACGAGGCCGACGGCCCGAGCCGGCGGGCTCTGCTGCGCTCCGCGGCGATCGGCGGACTCGCCGTGGCGGGCGTGGGCGCCGGCGGGCGCGGGGCGGTCGCCGCCCCGCGCGTCACCGGGGCGAAGGTGCGCGACCTCACCGGGCCCGCCCTGACGGGGCGGTTCGCCGCACCGTGGACGGACCTCGGCATCCCGGTCCGGTGCCCCGACGGGTCGGTGCTCCTCGTCTGCGGCGACACCTTCGACGGCGAGGGCGTCGGCGGACCGGACTGGCGCTCGCCCGTGGCGCTGCGGTCCTCGAACGCAGCGCCGGGGGCGCTGCTGGTCGACGGCGCGGTAGGGGGAACCCGCGCCGTCGGCCTGGTCCCGGAGAGCCACAACGGGGGCACCACCGCCATCCCGTCCGATGTGTTCACCGTCGGCTCCACGATGTACATGCACCTGATGCGCGGGGTGATCTACCGCACCCACCACACGGACTTCTGGCGCTCCGACGACAACGGCGCGACCTGGCACTACCTCTGCCAGTGGGCGGGCGACCAGTACGGCGGCCAGTTCCAGCAGAAGACCTACGCGGTCGCCGACGACGGCTACTGCTACGTCCTGTCCACCGCGTTCGACCGGGACGCGGTGTCGGGCCTGCTGCTCCACCGGGTGCCGCAGGACGCGCTGGGCACCCCTGCGGCCTACCAGCCCTGGGGGTACGCGGACGGCCGGTGGGACTGGGGCAATCCGCCGACGTCGGTGACCGGGGCCAGGCGCTGGGGCGAGATCTGCTTCCGGGCGATGGACGGCCGGTACGTGCTCAGCTGGCTGAACATGAGCCCGTTGGACATCAGGGCCCAGGTCTTCGCCGGGCCCACCTCGAACCTGTTCACCACGCCGGAACAGACGACGATCGTCCCGACCGTCCCCGGCCGGGAGACCGGCAACGCCGTGGCGAGCCCGTACGGCGGATTCATCGTTCCGGGCTCCACCGTCGCCGATCTCCACCTGACCGTCAGCCAGTGGTACGACAACCGCAACTATCGGGTGATGCTGTACCGGGTGAACGGCGTGACCGGGTGAACGGCGTGGCCGACCGTCGGACGGGCCGGCTGATCCGTCGGCCCGTCCGACGGTCGGTCACACGGTGCCCGCCCGCGCGGCGTCGCCGGTCGCGGCCTGGATCCGCCGCGCCTGCTTGACCAGTTGGGACGAGCCGGGCCGGCCCGCGAGTCCGTCGACACCGGGTATCGCCCCGCCGGCCGGCGAGTGCTCGGCGCACTCGGCCGCGAGGGTCAGCACGGCGAGAAGACCCTGCGGCGGGTCGCCCGCCAGCAGCGGCGGAAGAGCGGCCGAGAGCACGCCCCACACCGTGGCCACGGCACCCGAGGCCACCGCCGTCCGCAACGCGGCCACGAACCGCTGCGGCTTCAGCCGGCGCAGCCGGGTCAGCTCGGCGAGGTCCCGGCCGAGGCGCTCCGCGTCGAGCGCCCCGGCGGCGGCCAGCATCAGCAGCGCGTCCACGGCGGACACCCGCTCGTCGTCGCCCCGGGCCCCGAGACCGTAGGCCAGCACGAGGTGGGTCGCCGGTCCGACGGGCCCGCCCGACTCGGCCAGCGCGGGGAGCGCGGTCGTGCCCACGCCGCGGTTGTCGAACTCGGCCGCGACCGCGATTCCCGTCAGCATCCGCGCCGCGAGAATCTCACGGTGTTGCGGCAGCACAGCCAGGATGTGCGGCGAACTCTCCACACCGCCCCCGCACGCGCAGGGGCTGCCGACAGGATCGTGTGCGGCGAGCAGCGAACGGAACGGCTCGGGCAGATCCGCGTGCCCCTCAGCGGCCTCGACGCGGACGAGGACACCGGGCCGCGGTGTGCGCAGCCGCAGCCGCTCCGTCTCACGGAAGACGGCGGGGTCGGGCAGTACTCCCGAAGCCAGCCGGTCGGCGAGGCGGCGGCCCGCCGGTGAGGTGAGCCGCGCCGAGGCGGTCACCGCCTCGGGAGACACCTCACGGTCGAGCCGGAGCAGCGCCTGGAGGAAGTCGGCCTCCCCGGGCACCACGCCCGCCCCCTCGTACGCGGCGAGCCGCCTCACCAGCTCGGTCGGGTCGATGGTCCCGGTCGCCCAGGTGGGCGTGGCCAGCAGGAACGGCAGCGCGTCACCCCGTGCCATCCGGGCCCCGATCTCGGCGGCCCGGGCGAGACCTACCGAACGCGGCGCGGAGTGCGGACACTGGTGTTCCAGGGCTCGGTGGCGGACGTGCTCGGCGTCCTGCTCCGAGGCCGTGCCCATGACGGACAGGAGGACGAACTCCAGATCCGACACGACCCGCGCGCCACCCCACAGCGGAGGATCGTCCTGCTGTGCCACGACGGATTCCAGAGCGGTGCGCAGAGCTGCCGGATCGGTGTGGAACCACGTCACCAGACCGTTCAGCGCCTCTTCGCGCCGAGCCGGGGTGTCGTCTCCGCGCAGCACCGCGCCGACCTCCGCGGCGAGTACGGCGGCGGACGCCGGCACCGGCGCGAGCCGTTCGGCGCTCGGCACGGGCGGCAGCGCATCGGCCTCCGGCACGCGGACGCCCTCCTCCTGACCGGCCGCCGCGGCACCGAAGGTCTCCGCCGCGCGTCGGCGCAGGCCCGGCGAAAGCAGGCGGGCCTTCTCGGCGAGTTCGGCCCGCACGGCTCCGCTCGCGCGCCGGTGATGCCGGACCACCAGAGCCAGCGCCCGTTCCTGAAGGCTGTGTTCCTGATGCCCGAACCCATCGGCGGCCACCGGGAGCAGTTCGTCCGTGCGGGCCGGGTCGCGCTTCATCGCTCGGTCGAGCAGGGCGAGTTGGAAGCGCACGATCTTCTTCTCCGGGCGGAACAGCGCGGCCCGGGACGCCTCGATCAGATGCCCAGTCTCCAGTCTGCCCGCCTCGTCCAGCCCCGCCAGCGTCTCCTGGGCACGCGCCGCCGCCAGGGCATGGGCGTCGGGCACCATGCCCACCCAGGTGGCCGTGCGCGCCGCCCGCTCGTCCTCGGTCGGGTCCAGCGCGGCCAGCAACTCCAGGAACCCCCGCACGACGCCCATCCGCTCGGGGCCGAGCAGCTTGGAAAGACAGCCGTCGATCAGCATCCCGCGGTCGAGCACGCCTTCCTCGGCCAGCCCGGCGAGCGCCCGGGGCCACCCGGGGTCGTCCGGCAGGCTGTACTGGAAATCGGTTCCCGTCCCCGGCACTTCGAAGAGCCGGGGGACCATCACCGTCACGAACGGGTCCGCGCGCAGCCTGTCCCCGGTGTCCTCGCCGCCGACGCGGATGCTGCTCTCCCAGCCGAGGACGAAGCCGTCCGTGGTGGGCGGCTCGCAGCCCGCGGCCCGCACCAGCGCCGCGATCAGTTCGTACTCGGACTCGGCCACGGCCTGCCGCGCGGCCAGCCGCCGCACCACCTGGCCCAGCCACTTCGGGTCGCGGTCCCGCAGCGCCTCGACGACGAACGAGCGGTCCGGCCCGGCGGCCCACCGCAGCTCCCGGTCGGCCAGCCACTGGGCCGCGTCCGCCGCACCTGTGCAGCAGCACGCCCCGGCCAGCAGCAGCGACCTGCCCAGGTCGACGGGCAGGTCGTCGCCGCTCGCCCGCAGGCTCTTGCGCCACGCTTTCAGGACCGGTACGCAGTCCCGCCGTTCGGCGGGCGTGAGCGTGTCCAGCAGCTTGCCGACGGTGTCCGTACGGCCTGCGCGCACGGCGTCCAGCAACTCGTGGGCGGACTGGCCGACTTGGCCGGGGATGACATAGGTGACGGTCATGGCGCGAACGCTAGACGCCACCACTGACAGACGCGCTCCTCACCTGCGGGCTCACTCAGCCGGACACCGCGTTCAGGAGGCCGTAAAGGATTTGATACGTGAGGAAGGACGCGGGGATCGCCACGGCGAGGCTCAGACCGCGTTCCTTCCAGGTCCGCCCCAGCAGCAACGGCAGGCCGCAGGCGAGAGCCCCGCAGGCCACCGCCTGAGGCGCATACCCGAGGCCGAGCCAGTAGTGGAGGCCTTCACTGCCGAAGAGGCCCCCGAGTGCGCCGAGCGCGACGTAACGCCGCCAGGGTTGCGTACCGCGCCTCGACCACGCGCCCGCGATGCCGAACAGCGGCCCCGCGACACATGCCATGGCGAGCCAGAGCAGCGGAAAGGTGAGAGAGCCCATTCCGTCCCGCCCGAACTCGGCATACCCGTAGTAGCCGACGACGAGCCCGATCTCCGCCAGGGCTCCGGCTGCCGCCGGAACGCGATGGCCGTCGGTACGGTTCGCGAGGGCGACGCCCGCGGCGAACGCGAACATCGTCCACACCGCGCCGGAGTTCGCCAAGTTGTTCCACGCCCCCGGCAGCCAGCCCTGCAGCAGGTTGGTCAGAACGCCCCCGACGAGCCCGACGCCGAAGCACAGAACAGACGCGCTCGGGGCATTCTTCAAGCGCAGGCGGGGTGAAGTGATCGCATCGGTAGCAGCCATGCCCTGACTATACACAGGGTCTATACACGTGGTGTATACGTGCGGTTTATACGTACCGCCCACAGCCGGACGCCGGACGCCGCTCGGGCGGATGACGCCGCTCACCGAGCTCCGGTCAGGCAGGGGCGCAGCCAGTCGGCGACGAGGGTGAGGATTTCGGGGTCGACGGGCTCACGCAGCAGACGGCGATAGGCGAGGAGCGAGGGCTTGGCGGGGGTGCGGCGCAGAAGGTGGGTGAGGTCGGCGGGCCGGCGGGTCTCGACCTCGCCCCGGACAAGGCCGGCCATCCGGTCGAGGTCGTCGGGATCGACCTGCAGATCCTTGTCGCCGGTGACGGCCAGGACGGGCACGCGTATCGCGGCGAGGTCCTCCCGGGTGTCATGGGCGAGCATCTCGCGCATCCAGCGGGCGTTCACCCACCTTCCCCCGATGCGCTCCTTGTCGGCGGAGCCGGCCTTGATCCGGTTCAGCAGCCGGGAGGGCAGTCCACCGGAGGCGATGAGGCGCCCCGGCAGCCGGACGAGGGCGGGCATCGACTCCAGGACGGAGCGGGCCTGCCAGGCGAGCGCGGATTCTCCGGTGCGGGCGTATCCGGCCAGGACGGCGGCGGCCGCGACATCGCCGTCGGCGGCCAGGGCCATGGCGTGCAGGGCCCCTTCGCTGTGGCCGACCACGCCGACACCGTCCGGATCGATGTCGGCGCGGCTCTTCAGCATTCGCACTGCCGCTGCCGCGTCCTGCCGGTTGTCGGAGTATCCGGCTGCCTGCCAGTCGCCGGGGGTGGAGCCGGTGCCTCGCCGGTCGTAGCGGAGGGAGGCCACGCCGTGATCGGCGAGGGCGGAGGCGAGCGCGGGGCCCAGGTTCGCCTTCAGCCGGGGGGTGTTGCCGTCGCGGTCGAGCGGGCCCGAGCCGTGCAGGATGAGCGCGGCGGGGAAGGGACCGTCCCCTTCGGGGAGGGTCAGGGTGCCTCCCAGCGGGGTGCCGTCCCCGGTGTGAACGGTGACCGTGGTCTCACGCATGGCGCCGCCTCCATCATTCTCACATTCGATAACAATCTCAGATGTGAGAATATAACCCCATGGCTGCCGCGAACCCCACCCTTCATCCCGTCAGGCTCCGGATCATCCAGGCGCTGCTCGGCAACGAGTTCACCACCGCTCAGTTGCGCGAGAGGATGCCCGACATCGCCCCCGCGACGCTGTACCGGCACATCGCCGCCCTCCACGAGGCCGACGTGCTCGAAGTGGCGCGGGAGGAGCGCGTACGCGGGGCGACGGAGCGCTGCTACCGTCTGCGGACCACCGACCTGCTCATGCGGTCGGGCCATCTGACGCAGGAGGACCACCAGGTGGCCTTCTCCGTCTTCACCGGGGCGCTCATGGCGGACTTCGAGCGGTATCTCGCCGCACCGGACACCGACCCCGAAGCCGACGGGCTCGCCTACCGGCAGGCCGCGGTCTGGCTCGACGCCGATGAACACGCGGCGCTGGCCGCCGAGATCACCCGAGCCGTCAGCCGGTACGCCGATGCCGGCCCCGGGCCCGGCCGGACACGGCACGTGATCGGCTACGTGGACATCCCGGAGGCGAACCCGTCCTGAACCACGCCCCTCAGCGGGACGCGCCCCGCCGTGGACCGGCTGACAGCGGGACGATCAGGTCGCAGGTGGCCCGGCCGGCCGCTGTGCGGAATCCGGTACGAGGCGGGCGCGTACTGCCCTCGGCAGGCGGGTCACGACCACGTCCGGGTGGACAGCACCAGCAGATAGCCGTCCGGGTCCCGGAGCGTGACGCCCCAGGTATCCCAGTACGGGTTGTGCGCGGGCACCCGCGTGCCGCCGTGCTGTTCGAGCCGGCCCACGAGAGCGTCCGGCACCTCTTCGCCGAGGTAGACCACAAGCAGGTCCTCGGGCGTCGGGCGCGGTTCCACGGGGGCCGCCGGGTCGTGGACGAGTTCCAGGTGCCAGGCGGCGCCGGGCCAGCCGACCATGAGCAGCGAGTGGTGGCCCGGCGTGCCGTCCGCCTCGTGGCGGTACTGGACGTCGAGGCCGAGCCCCGCGACCCAGAAGCGTTCCGCCGCCGCGAGGTCACGGGACGGGCGGGCGATGCGCACGTGAGCCGTGGCGTCTGCCGGCATCGCGCTACCTCCTGGTCGGCATGGATCGGCCGGCCGTGGACGGCCGCTCGTCCAGGGAGCTTAGGGAGTGAGCGATCATGCGCGCATCGGCCGCTCGCCCTAGGACCGCGGCCGCACGGGCAGCTCGCACCGGGTGTCCACGCGCCCTGGCGCGCCTCCGTGCGCTCACTCGAACGCCACGTTCCCTCGACCCGGCCATGTCGTTGTCGGGATGTGACAGCAGAAGTCTCTCGGAGGAACGCGGCACCCCATGACTGAAGAACACATCCTGCTCAGGGACTTCCTCGCCACGATGAATCGTCTCCAGGCGGACTTCGAACGGCGACTGGACAGCCTTGAGCGCGACGCATCGCCGGAGTCACCGCCGTATGACCATCCTCACGAGGTGACCGACATCAACCAGCCGTGGAGAAGCCCGGACACGCACCGCACGCTCGGGCTGGAGGCCATCTGGACCGGCGCCCGACGTTCGTCGGACGAGCACGCACGAGGCGAGGAGAAACCATTCTCCGCTGCGCTCCCCCACGACCCGGCCACGCCTCCCCACCAGCCGCGTCTGTGACCGGCGCTTCTGACCGCCCTCCCTGACCAGCGCCTCCCGAGAGAAACGTTTCTTTCTTCTGGTGGTCCGCACTGCGGCCGGTGAGCCGTGCCCACGTCGGAGCCTCCTGCCCCTTCGGCGTCGGAGAGCATCCCGCACAACACCCTCCGCCGAGCACACGAGGAAGCGTTCGCCCGGTCTTCGATCGCGACCCGCACGGTCACCGTCGCGCCGCACGCGCCCTTCGCCATAAGTGCGCGTGCGCCATTCTCGTCCTGGCGCAAGGGCCTTGAGAATGCGCATAGTTGTCGACAGAACCTTTCCTGCACCACCTAGGATGATCACCGGTGTGGTGATGAAACACAGGAGGCCGTGTGGCGCAGGAGCGATGGGAGCGGTACCGCTGCACGCCGGCTCGGGAGCAAGGGGTCATAGTGCGCTACGCGAAACTTGCAGTGTTCGGAGCGGCCTCCGCGCTGCTGCTCCTCGGGTGTTCAGGAAAGCAGACAGAATACGATTACTCGATCCCCGAGAAGGTCTGCGGCATCGACGTCCAGCCATCGAACATGAAACCGCTGCTACCTCCTGGAAAGTCCGTCAAGGAGTCGTTCCGAGAGATACGCCAGCGCTCCGGCGAACATGTCAATTGTGGCGTGGTGGTCGACAAAGGCATCGATCTGTCGGTCTCCTTCTCCCGTCAGACCGGAGAGCTCGACATCGCGAGAGAGGCCGCCGACAAGTACACCGACCTGCAACGGATCTCGCTCGGCCGAGGTGTCAGCAGTGCGGCGGTGGGCGATGACGGAGCCGTCGCCTGGATGGCCTGCCTGCCTAAGCCGCACCAGCCTCAGTACGAGATGCCGGAGACCAGGTCCGGAAAGTTCGACCATGTGGCCCTGGAAATCCGCACCGGGAAGGTGGAGGACTCCGGAAAGGTCGAGGAACGACGTACGCACATCGAGAATTTTCTGCGTGCGTACGCACCGGGAGTCGCCGAGGCCTGGTGCACATAGCGGCCGAACGCGCGCGCCTGTGCTGCTCCGCGGACGTTCGCGGAGCAGCACAGCGGTCCGCCGGCGCCGGTGCCCCTCTACGAAGCGTCGACGGCCCGCGGCTCGCGCCGCATGACCCACAGCACCGGCCCGCCTCCCGGCAGTTGCGCCTCGCCGAGCACCGTGAAGCCGAAGTGCTCGTAGAACGGCAGGTTGTCCGGCTTGGAGGACTCCAGATAGACCGGCAGGCCCGCCGCGTCGGCCTTGGCCAGTCCGGAACGCAGCAGCGCCGCCCCGTGCCCCTGGCCCCGGGCGGCCGGGTCCGCGCCGATGACCGCCAGGTACCAGTGCGGCTCCTTGGGGCCCTGCTCGGCGGCGGCCGCGACCGCGTCCCGGAACAGCGGCGCCCGGTCGCCGAGGATCTCCTCCAGCTCCGCGACCGTCTCCGCGTCGGGAACGGTCTTCTCCTGCCCCTCCGGCGCCACCCAGAACGCGGCCGCCGACGCGGTGCGCTCGCACACCCCGTGGCGGCCGTACTGCCGGGTGAAGATCGTGGTGAAGTAGCGGACCAGGTCCGGCTCGCGCGAGGCGCCGCCGGGGAAGAACCACTCCATCATCGGGTCGTCCTGGAAGGCGCGGGCCAGCGTGCCGCTGATCGACGCGGCATCGTCGAGCGTGGCCGCCTGAGGCGTGTTCGATATCGACATACAGGTCATTCTGCACGTTGATGATCTTGAGCGGTGAGCGGGGTGCCCGCTCTCCGCGCCCCGCGTATAGCCTCGCGCGATGGATCGACGACTGGCCGCGTACGCGGTGTGCATCGAGGACGGCCGGGTGCTGCTCGCGTTGGCCGTGGGCCCGGACGGCGACCGCACCTGGACCCTTCCGGGCGGCGGAGTCGAGCACGCGGAGGACCCGTTCGACGCGGTGATCCGGGAGGTCGCCGAGGAAACCGGTCTGGAGGCCGTGGTCGAGCGGCTGCTCGGCGTGGACTCACGGGTGATTCCGGCGGGCGAGCGCCGCCGGCCCGGGGCGCCCGAGCTGCAGAACGTCGGCGTCTTCTACCGCGTCCGCGTCACCGGCGGCCGGCTCCGGCCCGAGCCGAACGGCGACACCGCCGGGTCGGTGTGGACCCCGCTGTCCGACGTCGGCCGCCTGCGCCGGTCCTCGCTGGTGGACATCGGGCTCGATCTCGCGCGGACGCTTCCGCCCTCCGGGCACGTCGGCCCCGTCCCGGTCGGCGGCCTGATCCAGCACTGAGGAGGACCGGGCGGCGGTGGCGCGTGCCACGGAATCACCGCCCCGGGCCGGATCAGTGGCGGCTGGATATCCAGGCCCAGGCCACCGCCACCACCACGCCCAGCAGGATCGTGCCCGCCACGACCGCCAGCAGCACCGTCAGTCCGCAGCCTCCCGCGATACCGGCGTGCACCTTCGCCTTGAGCGCCTCGGCCTCGGCGTCCGGGTTCCGCTCGGACTCCTCGCCGCCGTACCAGTCGTATCGCTGCATCGCCGCCCCCCCCTGGGATCGCGGCCAGCCTAGAACCGGCGACCGGGACGGCCTCCCCCGGCCCCCGGTACGCGGGCGACCGGACGAGGAACGCGCCGCAGGCCCTCACCCGGCGGCCGACGAAGCCGACGAGTGAGGGCCTGCATGTCGTACGCCCGGAAGCGGGCAGCGGCCCGGGCCTCAGGCCTTGTGCTGCATCGACGAGCGTGCCGGGTTGGCCTGCTCCGCCGCCTTCGGGTCCTTCTCGCCCGCCTTCGCGCGCACCCCCTGCTCGATGCGCTTGCCGAGCGTGCCGTCGACGTTCGACCAGTACTGGAACGCCCGCTGGAGGACCGGCTCGGTCACCCCGTTCAGCAGGTGGCCCACCACGTTGTCCACCAGCCGGTCCCGCGCCGCGTCGTCCAGGACCTCGCGGACCATGGTGCCCGCCTGGCCCCAGTCGTCGTCCTCGGCGTGGTCGACGTACGCCGCCCGGGTGATGTCACCGTCGGCGTACCAGCTCGGCGGGGTGCCGTAGCGTGCCGTGTCCGCCTCCGGGCCGCCCTTGGAGTTCGGGGCGTAGACCGGGTCGCTGGTCTTGCGGTACGCCATCGCCCCGTCCTTGGAGTACGTGTTCACCGGCGCGACGGGGGCGTTGACCGGCAGCTGCTGGTAGTTGCCGCCGATGCGGTGGCGGTGCGCGTCCGCGTAACTGAACAGCCGCGCCAGCAGCATCCGGTCCGGGCTCGGGCCGATGCCGGGGACGAAGTTGTTCGGCTGGAACGCCGCCTGCTCGATCTCCGCGTGGTTGTCCGTGGGGTTGCGGTCCAGCGTCATCCGGCCGACCTCGATCAGCGGGTAGTCGCCGTGCGGCCACACCTTGGTCAGGTCGAACGGGTTGAACCGGTAGTCCTTGGCATCCTCGTACGGCATGACCTGGACCTTCAGCGTCCAGCTCGGGAAGTCGCCGTCGCGGATGTGCTCGAAGAGATCACGCGTGTGGTAGTCGGTGTCCACGGCGGCCATCTGGTCGGCCTCGTGCTGCGTGAACGTCTCGACGCCCTGGTCGGTCTTGAAGTGGTACTTCACCCAGAACCGCTGCCCCTGCGCGTTGATCCACATGTACGTGTGCGAGGTGTAGCCGTTCATGTGGCGCCAGCTGCGCGGGATGCCCCGGTCGCCCATCAGCCAGGTGACCTGGTGGGCCGACTCCGGCGAGAGCGTCCAGAAGTCCCACTGCATGTCGTGGTCGCGGAGGTTGTTGTCCGCCCGGCGTTTCTGCGACCGGATGAAGTGCTGGAACTTCATCGGGTCCTTCACGAAGAACACGGGGGTGTTGTTGCCCACCATGTCGTAGTTGCCTTCGCTGGTGTAGAACTTCACCGCGAAGCCGCGCGGGTCCCGCCAGGTGTCCGGGCTGCCCCGCTCCCCCGCCACGGTGGAGAACCGGATCACCAGGTCGGTGGTGACGCCCGGCTGGAAGAGCGCGGCCTTCGTGTACGCGGACACGTCCGCGGTCACCTCGAACTTCCCGAACGCGCCGCTGCCCTTGGCGTGCGGCTGGCGTTCGGGGATGCGTTCGCGGTTGAACTGGGCCATCTGCTCGATCAGGTAGGAGTCCTGGAGCAGGATCGGCCCGCCCGGGCCGACGGTGAGCGAATGCTCGTCGCTCTCCACCGGGGCGCCGGAGTCGGAGGTGGTCGGCTTGCGCGAGGTGTCGGTCATGTCGTCGTTTCCTCTTGTTTGTCTTCCGCAGACGCGTCGGCGATGGCTCCCACCACGACTGCCCTACTGACCCCCTGCCAATGTAGGCAAACGCGGACGAATCCACTCGTCGAGAAAGCCCTCGCTCCCGGCTTTCCGGGGCCCTTCGCGTATCCCCGTCACGGAAGCTCACACATGGGCCGCGCCCCGGACCCCCGGCCTCGCTCCGCGGCCCGGCCATCCGCGCGCCCGCGTTACGCCGGACGGGAAACGGGACTGAGTACCTGCCCCTACCCCTCTGAGTACGACACCGCCTCCGCCGGCCGCACCCGGCCGTGGGAGTGTTCACCCCATGGAGCCGGGGGGCTCCGGTCACCGGCCCTGCGAGGCGGGTGATGGGGCGGGACAGGAGCGGTCGTGGATCTGTTCGATGCTGAGCTGGGCGGACGGGACGAGCCCGAGGCGGGGGACGGGGGCGGCTGCTCCTGGGTCACCGCCGTGATCATCGGGATATTCGTGCTCCTGGCGGTGCTCATCCATACGTTCTTCGGGTGGGCGCGGGACCTCCTCGGCGCCCTGTTCTCGTAGCTCTCGCAGCACTCGTAACCGCACCCCCTCACCCTCGCCGGGCCGCCACCGCCAGCCGGGTGTCCTCGGCGATCAGGTCGCCGTTGACCGCCCCGCCCGCCATGAGGCCCGCGGCGGCGGCACCGATGACCTGGTCGGTGAGGCGGGTGACGTTGCCCGCCGCCCAGACCCCGGGCACCTCCGTCGCCCCGGTCGGGTCGGCCGGGATGTACGTACCGATCACCACCCCGCCCATCTCCTGCGCCACGGGCTCAAGACCCAGCGACTCCAGGACCGCCGAGCGAGCGGCGAACCGGGCCTGCACCACCAGTGCCTCGCGCGCGATCACCCGGCCGGACGCCAGCCGTACGCCGGTGAACCGGTCGTCCGCGACCTCCAGGCCCGCCACCTCGCCGTCCACGACCGCGACGCCGCGGGCCGCCAGCTGCTCGTACTCCTCCTCCGACGGCTCGGGACCCGTGTGGAGGAAGAGGGTCACGTCCTCGCTCCACTGCCGCCACATCAGCGCCTGATGTACGGCGAGGGGACCGGTGGCCAGCACACCGATCGGGCGGTCCGCCACCTCGTGCCCGTGGCAGTACGGGCAGTGCAGCACCTCGCGCCCCCAGCGCTCCGCCAGCCCCGGCACGGGCGGCAGCTCGTCGACGAGCCCCGTCGTCACCAGCAGCCGCCGCGCCTCGACGCTCCGGCCGTCCTCCGTCACCACCCGGAAGCCCCGCTCCCCGTCCCCGGGCAGCCGCTCGGCCGAGGCCACCCGGCCATCGACGATCTCCGCCCCGTACCCGGCCGCCTCGCCCCGCCCGATCGCCAGCAGCTCGCCGGGCGGGGTCGACTCGCGGCCCAGGTAGTTGTGCACGTGCGAGGCGGGCGCGTTACGGGGCTCGCCCGCGTCGATCACCAGAACCGAGCGCCGGGCCCGCGCCAGGGTCAGCGCCCCGCTGAGACCGGCCGCGCCGCCGCCCACGATCACCACGTCGTACCGCTGCTGCTGCATGTCGCTCCTCCTTCATCAGGTGGCTGCGGATCATCCGGACCCGCCGCCGCTCGATGACGAGAGTGCGCCCGTGCGGCCAAAACGACAAACATCCTTGCCGAAACGGCAACTCATTCGATGCTGAACTCGCACCACACGATCTTGCCGGGGTTCCGCTCGGCCACGCCCCACTTGTCGGCCACCGCGGCGACGAGCAGCAGCCCACGCCCGCCTTCGTCGTCGGCCCCCGGCACCCCGTCCGCCGGCCGCACCTCACCGTCGCCGCTGTCGTGCAGCTCGACGCGGATCATGTTCTCGACCCGCTCCAGGTAGATGTGGACCTTGAAGCCACGCCCCGGCGGCACACCGTGCCGGAGGGCGTTGGTCGCCAGCTCGGTTACGCAGAGCAGCACGTCGTCCGCGCGCGCTTCGCACTCCCACTCGACCAGCGCCTTACGGGTGAACTTCCGTACGACCGGGATCGACCTGCGCTCACGGCAGTAGAAGGCGGCGCGGTAGTACGGGAGTTGAGTTGTCTCGTTCATGCTTCCACGCTCACACGGCGTTACTAGGCTGGAGCAGAGCGGAAGCACGTACAAACGCATCTGTACGAGTTCCGGTGGAACGACAACGGAGAGGTACGGGGAGGTAGCCATCCCATGCGCCCGGGAAAGCAGAGCAGTATCAGGCGGGTCACTTCGTGGCATCTGGTCGGGGCCCAAGTGCGCCACTTCCGCAAGCGGGCCGGCCTGACACAGGCCGCTCTGGCCGCGCGGCTCGCGGTCGGCGAGGAAGCCATCGCCTCCATCGAGCAAGGACGACGGTCCCTGCTACTGGACTTGGCGATCCGGATCGACGAACTATTGGACACCGGGGGCGCGTTACAAGTCGCGGTGGAGAAGATCCCGCGGGAAGAGCGCTACAAGGCACTGGCCAAGGACTTCTTCCAGTACGAGCAGGACGCCGTGAGTGTGCTCGCGTACGAGACCCAGCTCATTCCAGGATTGCTCCAGACCGAGGCGTACGCCCGCTTCGTCTTCGGCTGCAACTACCCACCGGTGGACGAGGACGTGATCGAGATGCGGGTGGCGGAGCGCCTCGGCCGCCAGAAGATCCTGGAGCGCAAGCCCCGGCCCGTCCTCCACTTCATCCTGGAGGAGAACATCCTGCACACACAGCTGGGCGTGCCCGAGGTGATGCGGGATCAGCTTCTCCATCTACGGCGCTGCATGGATCTCCCGTTCGTCACCCTTCAGATCATGCCCCGCACCGCCCCTGGGCACGCCGGGCTCGGGGGCCCACTTCTCTTGCTGGAGACCTCCGACCACGGCCAGTTCGCCTATGTCAGCGGCCATCTGCACGCGAGCGTTTTCGACGAGCCGGCCGACGTCAGCGCACTTGTGCAGAGGTACGGGATGCTGCGTTCACAGGCGCTCACCGTCCAGGAGAGCACCCGGCTACTGGACGCACTGCTCGGAAAGACCCCACAGCACACCCGGCCTCTCGTTCTGCCGCCCTCCACTGGTTCAAGTCGAGCTACAGCGGCGACCAGGGCGGAGACTGCGTAGAGGCAGCCCCTGGAGCGCCTTCGTCCACGGCAGCAGCGCCTCCCTCTGAGCGCCCGGCACCGCCCCGGCCGCCGCCGCGGCCGGGGCGGTTCGCTGTCCGCCCGCTACCTCAGTAGCGCACCCACAACTCGTACACGCTCGGATTGCCCGCGAACGGGTTGCAGATGAAGACACGGCTCCAGAGGGCGTTGTCGGCGCCGGCGTTCCCCACCGCCTGGCACTCCGCCAAGCTGGCGTGATGGCTGCGGAGCCAGAAGCCGGGGCCCGTGGCGGAGGCGGTCGAGGCGGTGCCGAGGAGCATCGCTCCGGCGGTCGCCACGGTCACGGCGAGAGCGGCAATACGTCTGTGCATGTCGGTAACTCCGTTTTCAGTCAACGCACATGACTGTGCGTCAGTGAATGAATGAGTCGGGCCGATCCGAACAGCGCGCGCCGCCAGGAGAAAGCTAGCGAGCCGGGCACGCCCGCACAATAGGTCTGGACCAATAAGGCGTTGCATATGCCCCATGGCCGTAAACCTGTGTCTTGCCGCATATTTCAGCAGCGCGCGGGCTTCGCCATCAGCTCCGCCAGGGCCGAAAGCTGTCCGCAGCGTGCGAGGGTGACCGGCGAGCCGCGAGGTGCCGCCGCACGCGTGGCCCTGGCCTGACCGAACAGAAGGAAGGGCGGCAGAGGAGGCGATCCGCCTCCTCTGCCGCCCTTGGCGTCTTCGACGGCCGGCTCAGCTGAACCGGGCGTCCTCCACCGTGCTGGTGACCGTACCGGCGGTGGAGGTGGTCGCCCCGGCCGCGCCGTCGACCAGCTTGCCGAGGTCGCCGACGTCGTCCAGCGCGCCGAGGCTGACGGGCGGTTCGGCGGCGTGCGCCGCGTCGCCGCCTCCCGGGGGCGGGCTGATCGCGGCGATGACCGCTCCGGCGGCGAGGGTGACAACGGCGAGTACGCTTCGCTTCTTCATGCCGGGTTCAACGCCCGAGACCCCGCAAAGGGCACGCCCCGATCGGCGATCACTGTCGCGGACATGCACACGGACCCCGTCACACCGGGTCCGTGGGGGCACCGCCCCCGCCCTCGCCGTCGACGGCCGCCGGGACGCTGCCTAGTCTGTGCGCATGCCGGCCTACGCCCCCGCGGCGCTCCTCTTCCTCGTCTTCTGCGTGAGCGTGCTGCGCGAGCGCCGCAGGTTCAGCAACGCCGTGATCCTGGGACTCGCCGTGCTCTGCGCACTGGGCGCCCTGCTGTACCGCTTGGCCCGCTCGGGGTCGCCCTCGGTGCCCTACGTCGTCGGGGCGCTGGTGGCCCTGGGGGCGGTGGCCCTGCTCGTGCTGGTGTGCTTCCTGTTCCTCAACGGCGTACGCATGCTGCGCAAGGAGGGCCGCAGCCCGTCGAACCTGCTCTCCCTGCTGGCGGCCCTGGCGATTCTCGGCGTCGTCGCCCTGCTGGCCACCGCCGCCGTCGTGCGGACTCCGGTGCTGATCGGGCTGGCGACGGCGGCCGGCGGACTGGCGCTCTATTTCGCGTTCCTGTTCCTGTGCTTCGTCTGTTACGCGTTCCTCTACGGGCGGCTGCGGGTGCGCCGCAAGGCCGACTTCGTGGTGGTGCTGGGCTCGGGGCTGATCGGCGGTTCCACCGTTCCGCCGCTGCTGGCCGGCCGGCTGAAGCGCGGCCGGGCGGTCCACGCGCGGCTCGCCGGGCGCGGTGGGTCTCCCGTGCTCATCACCTCGGGCGGGCAGGGGCCCGACGAGGACCTGCCGGAGTCCCACGCGATGGCCGACCACCTGATCGCGCAGGGGTTCCCGGCGCATCTCATAGAGCGGGAGGACCGGTCGACGAACACCGAGGAGAACCTGCGGTTCAGCAGGGCGATCATGGAGAAGGCGAAGCCCGACTACCGGTGCGTCGTCGTCACGAACAACTACCACGCCTTCCGTGCCGCGCTCACCGCACGACGGGTGGGCATCCGGGGGCAGGTGGTGGGCTCCCCCACCGCCGCCTACTTCTGGCCCAACGCGATGCTCCGCGAGTTCACCGCGATCCTCGTGGACTACCGGCAGAGCAACGCGGCTATGTGCGTGATCATCGTCCTCGGTGGCGTGGCCGCCTGGTACGCGGCATAGCCGACCTCATGTGCACGGACGGTTGCCGGGCTCAGGAGAAGTCCAGGACCACCCGGCCCCGCAGGCCGCCCGCTTCCAACAGGCGGTGCGCCCGGGAAGCCTCGGCGGCGGGCAGCACCCGTGCGACGCGCGGCGTCAGAACGCCGGCCTCGGCCTGCCGGCAGAGTCTGTCCAGGCCGGCCGTGTCGCCGATGCGCTCGGGCACCATCACCGGGCACACCCTGATGCCCCGCTCGGCCGGCCCCGGCCACCCCCGCAGCTCGACGAGCGTGCCACCGTCTCCGATCGCGGGCACCAGCTCGGTGGTCTGGGCCGACCCGTCCACCGCACCGGCCACGCCTTCCGGCACGAGCGTACGGATACGGTCGGCGATTCCGGCACCGCGCTCGACGACGTGGTCCGCCCCGAAGCCACGCACTGTTGCGACATCGCGCCTGGCCGCGTCGGCGATCACCGTCAGCCCGTCCGCCCGGGCCAGCTCGACCGCGTAGCCTCCCACCGCACCCGCGGCACCGCTCACCGCGACGGTCCCGCCCGGCGGCAGGTCCAGCACGTCGAGGGCCAGTCGCGCGGTCATGGCGTTCATCGGCAACGTGGACGCCTCGGGGAAATCCATCCCTTCCGGCGCCGGCACGACCGACGCGGCCGGTACGACGACCTGTTCCGCGTAGGCGCCCCCGTGCGGACCGGTGAACAGCACCAGCGCCACCACGCGTTGGCCCACGGAGAGCCGCCCCTCGACCCCGGGCCCGATCTGGTCGATCACCCCGGCGGCGTCCATGCCCGGTACGAACGGAGGCCGCCGGCCGGGCATCCGCACCGCGTGCCCGCCCGTACGCAGCATGACGTCCGTGGGGCTCACCGCGGCCGCGTGCACCCGGATGCGGACCTCACCAGGGCCTGCCTGGGGTTCGGGCAGATCCAGCACCCGCAGGGCTTCCGGTCCGCCGAACTCGCACACGCCGACAGCTCTCATGCCTCGCGCAACCAGCCCTGCCCGGCAGGCATTCCCGAGAACCCGCCGCGTCCCGGTCCGGCCGGAGGCGCGGGTGCCGTCAGAAACCGCCGCCGTCGAAGCCGCCGCCCCCGAAGCCTCCGCCGTCGCCGAAGCCGCCCCCGCCGAATCCGGAGGAGTCGAAGTCGGAGCCGGAGAAGTCGCCGCCGCCCCAGTCGCCGCCCGCGCCGCCGCCGAAGTCACCGCCGCCGTACTCGGAGGCGTACGCCGGGGTGGCGAGCATCGAGCCGAGCATGGTGCCGACCAGGAGGCCGGGGAGCAGGCCGCCGCCGAAGTAGCCGCCGGCCCAGGGGCCGTACGCCGGGCCCGCCTCCCAGTACGGGCGGCGGTTGCCGTCGCCCACGTCGACCGTACGGCTCATGGGGTCCTCGCCCCGGCTCAGCCGGACCTCGTCCGCACCGCAGACCGGAACCTCGCGGGCCGCGCCGCCGGACGGGGTCCACACGACCTCCGTGACCGCGGGGCCGTGGCGCGGGTCGAAGAAGCACGGCGGGCGGCGGGCCGGTATCTCCGCTCCGGTGCGGCGGGCCTCCAGGACCGCGAGGGAGTAGCGGCCGTCCTCCAGGGACTGGGTGACCCCACGGACATCCGAGGGGTGCGTGGCCTTGTCCATTCTCGACTTGGCGGTCTCGTAGGAGTCCAGGGCCCGTTCGTAGTCGGCGCGCATGGTGTCGTCCGCGCCCTTCTCGGCGGGGTGGAAGTCCAGGCGCTCCAGGGTTTCGCCGTACGCCGTGATGTCCTCGTCGACGACGACCCGGAGCTTGTCGAGCGCGATGCGCTCCTCTTCCTCCTTGCGGCGCTTGTTGCGGCGGGAGATCGCGTACGCGCCCGCGCCGCCCGCCGCGACCAGCGCGCCGAGCGTGATCAGGCCGCCGACCGGGGCTCCGGTCCCGTCGGCCGCGCCTCCGCCGCCGGACCAGGAGGCGGGGGCGGTGCCCCGGGCCTGCTCGACGGCGCGGTCGACGAAGGCGTTGAGCTGGGTGTTCGGGTCGGCAGCGGTGGCCGGGTTCTCCACCGAAGCGGTGAGGTTGTTCACCGCTCGGGTGGGCATGACCTGCGGGTCCGCGCCCGCGTCGAAGCCGTCGCCGAGCCGTATCGCGTACACGCCGGTGATGCCGGTGTCGCTGCGCAGGGTCTGGAGGAGGCCTTCCTCGGGGAAGGCGGGGGTATCGGGGAGGACGGCCACGAACACCGGCTTGTCGGCGTCCGTGATCTTGTTCTCCAGGGCCTTCTCGTCAGCGACGGAGAGCTGATCGCGAGCGCCCGGGTCCACATAGACCGGGTCGTCGCGCAGGGCCTGGGCAGCGTCCTGGATGGTCGCGGCGGGCGCGGCCGACGCGGGGGAGGTCAGGGCGAGAGCCGCCGCTGCGATGATGAGCAGCAGGCCCGCCAGCAGCGCGGGGAAGAGCCTTTTCCTCATACTTCACGCTACTCCAGACGGGCGACGAACGCCGTCGCCCGTCCGGAGAGCGGGGAGCCTACGCGGCCCGGTAGGCCGTGCGCAGCTTGGCCACCGCGCCCGTCAGGTCGCCCTTGAGCAGCAGGTGGTCCGCCTCCGCGAACGGCCGCGCGACCGCCTGGCCGAACTTTCCGTCGATCTTCTGCTGGACCAGCAGCCGGGCCTGGTCCACGATCGCCTTGCCCGCCGGGGTCTTCCCCAGCTTCGCCTTCTCGGCGACCTGGGCGGCGACGGCGAGCGCCGCGAGGGTGAGCTCACCGCCGGCCGGGGGCTTCTTCAGCGTGGTCAGGCCCCAGCCGTACGGGAACTGCGGGTCGTACGCCGTGTCCCCCACGTTGATCGGGAGCTGGGCCTCCGACTTCGGCCAGGTCACCGGCAGCTGCCCCGTGAAGGCGCGCCTGCCGTACAGCACGTCGGCCACGCCGTCGCCCTCGGAGCCCGGCAGCCAGGAGGCCACCAGGGCATCCATGTCCCCGAGCCGGTCGCCGATGAGCTGCGGGCGGCCCGAGACGATGAGCACCGCGCACTTCATCGCCGCGCAGACCTTGTCGACCGCCGCCTTGTCGGCCGCCGTCAGCTCCAGGTCGTGGCCGTTGCCGACGTCGCCGATGCCTTCGGCGTACGGGGTCTCGCCGACGACCACCACACCGACGTCGTAGCCGTCCGTGGCGGCGGAGGCGTCGCGCGAGTACGTGACGGACTCCGGGCTCCTCGCCGCCCTCTTCATGCCCTCCAGGATCGTCGTGCCGGTGGTGGTCTTCCCGGAGGAGCCCTGCCAGCTGATGGTCCAGCCGCCGGCCTGGTTGCCGATGTCGTCGGCGTTGGACCCGGCGACGTACACCTTCTGGTTCGGCTTGAGCGGCAGGACGGCCCCGTCGTTCTTGAGGAGCACCTGCGACTTCGCGGCCGCCTCACGGGCGACCGCGCGGTGCTCGGCCGAGCCGACCTTGTCGAGGTGGGTGGTGTCCGCGTACGGCTTCTCGAAGAGGCCCAGGCGGAACTTCTGGGTGAGGATGCGGGCGACCGCGTCGTCGATCCGGGCCTCGCTGATCCGGCCCGCCGCCACCTCGTCCTTCAGCGTCTTGGTGAACTCCTGGTACGCGGTCGGGACCATGATCATGTCGAGTCCGGCGTTGACCGACGTACGGACGTCGCTCGGGTAGTCGCCGGGGATCTGGTCGATGGCCTGCCAGTCGCTGATGACGAAGCCCTCGAAGCCCATCCGGTCCTTGAGGACGCCGTTGATCATCTCGGCGTTGGCGTGCATCTTCACCGGGCCCTGGTCGTCGCCCAGGATGTCGAGCGAGGAGTACGAGGGCATGACCGTGCCGACGCCCCGCTTGACCGACTCCGCGAACGGCGACAGATGCACTGCCTCCAGCTCCTGGCGGGTGACCTTGGTGATGCCCTGGTCGGTCGTGTACGAGCCGGTGGTGGCGGAGCCGTACTCGGTGCCGCCGTCCCCGACGAAGTGCTTGGCGCTGCCGAGCACCTTGTCGTTGCGGTGCAGGTCCTTGCCGGAGGGGCTGCCCTGCATGCCCTGGATGACCGTCTCCATGGCCTCGACCAGCGCCGGGTCCTCGCCGAAGGCCTCGTAGGAGCGGCCCCAGCGTTCGTCGCGGGTGACGCAGACGCACGGCGCGAAGTCCCACGGGACGCCGGTGGCGCGGACTTCCTTCGCGGTGACCGCGCCGGTCCTCTCGGCGCTCTTCGGGTCGCGGCCCGCGCCGATGCCGATGTTGTGCGGCATGATCGTCGCGCCGACGACGTTGTTGTGGCCGTGCACCGCGTCCACGCCGTAGATCAGCGGGATCTGGAAGCGGGTGGCCTGGGCGCGCAGTTGATAGGCGTCGACCATCTTGGCCCAGGCCGCCGCCGTGTTCGGCGTGGGGACCGAGCCGCCGCCGGAGAGCAGCGAGCCGAGGTCGTAGGCGGCGATGTCACCCGGGGTGCGGAGCGCGTTGCGTTCGGCCTGGGTCATCTGGCCGGCCTTCTCGGCGAGCGAGAGGCGTCCCAGCAGGTCCGCGACGCGCTGCTTCACCGGCAACTTCGCGTTCTGGTACGGGAGTCCATGGGCGTCGATGACGACCTGCGGGTTCTCCCGGGGGGCCTTCGCGCCGGTGACGGTCAGCTCCAGCGGGATGGTCTTCGCCTCGGCGGGCTTGGACGCCTTCGCCGTGCGGACGGTGACCTTGTGGGTGGTGCCGGAGGCGGTGCCGGCGGGGAAGGTGTGGCTGCCGGTGACCGGGGTGTAGTCCTTCCCGGCCTCCGCCGTGCCGCCCTCGGTGGCGTACGTGACGGTGACCGGCTCCTCGGTGGGGACGGAGCCGGTGGTGGCGACGGAGAGCGTCAGCTGCGCCGTCTCGCCGTTCTTCACCGGGCGGACGGCCGTGTCGGTGACCACGCTCGCGGTGAGCGCCGGGTCCGCCTTGCCATACAACTCGACGGCGTCCAGGGCGAATTCACCCGGTCCGCCGCCGGGCAGGGTGAGGGCGTAGCCCCACATCTCGTTCAGGCCGAGGATCTGGTCGATGCCGCCGACGGGCTGGTAGTCGGCGCGGTAGACGAAGTCCGCGAACGGGATCTCGACCAGGTGCCAGCCCTCCCAGTCGTCGGTGAAGGAGGTGGTCCACAGCTCGGACGCGCCGCCGTTCGCGCCGCCGTCCTTGATCTCGAAGTTGATCTTTTTGCCGGAGCCGGGCGGCAGGGGCGCGGTGTTCTGGCCGTACCACCAGAAGCGGATGCCCTGGTGGGCGGTCCAGTTCTGCGGCGGGGTGTCCACGGCGAACTCGTGGCTGAACCCGCCGTACGCGCTGATGTCGTAGGAGCCTTCGAGGACCTTTTCGCCCTCGGGGGCGTCGGCGCGCTCGGCCAGCTTCAGCTGTGGATGGTCGTCCGCGTCGCCGCCCCAGGTGAAGATCGCGTCGGCGGGCGGGTTGTTGCCGAGCGGCACCTCGCCCTCGAAGCGGTCGACGAGCACGGGGGCCGGTTCGTCGGCGGCCACGGCGGGGCCGGTGGCCGAGCCGGCGAGCAGGGTGGCGAGCACGGCCGCGGCGGCGAGGGCGGCCGTCGCGGGTCTGGCTCTGCCTCTACGGGGGCGGAGGTGCGGGGTGCGAGTCATCTGAGAGCGCTCTCATCTCGGGTCGGGAGTGCCGAACATGCGGGCGTATCAAGGGTGTTGGCGAGTTACGCCGGGTCGGCGTCGCGGGTGAGGCGGATCGTGTCGCGGTACCACTTGGCGCTGTCCTTCAGCGTGCGGACCTGGGTGTCGTAATCGACGCGGACGATGCCGAACCGCTTGTCGTAGCCGTAGGCCCACTCGAAGTTGTCCATCAGCGACCAGGCGAAGTAGCCCCGCACATCGGCCCCTCGGCCACGGGCGGCGACGACGGCGGCTATGTGGTCGGCGAGATAGGCCGTGCGGTCGGCGTCGGGGACCGATCCGTCGGCGGCGACGGTGTCGTCGAAGGCCGCGCCGTTCTCCGTGATGACCGTCGGGAGGGCGTAGTCGCGCTCCAACCGCAGGAGCAGATCGGTGAGTTCGGCCGGGGTGATCTCCCAGTCCATCGCGGTACGGGGCAGCTCGCGCTCGACCACACGGGTGACGGGCAGACCGTCGGCGTCGGTGGGCGAGCCGTCCTCGGTGACGCCGGAGAACTGCATGCCGCGGTAGAAGTTGACGCCGAGGACATCGAGCGGGGCGGCGATGGCGGCCAGATCGCCTTCCCTGACCGGGAGTTCGATGCGCTGGGCGGCCAGGTCGGCGACGATGTCCTCGGGGTAGCGGCCGTGGACGAGCGGGTCCAGATAGAGCCGGGTGCCCATGCCGTCGGCGCGGCGGCACGCCTCGCGGTCGGCCTCGCTGTCGGTCTCGGGGGTGGCGGTGCCGAGGTTCAGGGTGATGCCCAGCTCCAGCGGGTCGCTCCCGGCCGCGTCCCGCAGCGCGCGGGCGGCGAGACCGTGGCCCAGGAGCAGATGGTGGACGGCGGCCATGGCGTCGCCCAGGTCGCGGCGGCCGGGGGCGTGCAGCCCGTAGGCGTAACCGAGCATCGCCGAGCACCAGGGCTCGTTGAGCGTGGTCCAGTGCTCGACGCGGTCGCCGAGCGCCTCGTAGGCGAGAGCGGCGTACTCCGCGAAGCGCAGGGCGGTGTCCCGCGCGGGCCAGCCGCCCGCGTCCTCCAGCTCCTGCGGCAGGTCCCAGTGGTAGAGCGTGATCCACGGGGTGACGCCACGCCCCTGGAGCTCGTCGACCAGCCGCTTGTAGAAGTCGAGGCCCTTCTCGTTCGCCGGGCCCCGGCCGCCCGGCTGGATGCGCGGCCAGGCGAGCGAGAAGCGGTACGTGTCGACGCCGAGGCCCGCGATCAGCTCCACGTCCTCGGGCATCCGGTGGTAGTGGTCGCAGGCCACATCGCCGTGTTCACCGCCCTCCACGGCCCCGGGCACCCGGCAGAAGGTGTCCCAGATGGACGGGGTGCGGCCGTCCTCGGCGGCGGCGCCCTCGATCTGGTACGAGGAGGTCGCGACGCCCCAGCGGAAGTCGGCCGGGAGTCCTCGCACCGGGGCGGGACGGAGGAGTCGCTGCGGGGTGGGGGCGAGGTTCATCGGTCTCCGTACGTTGGAGGGGAGGGACCTGGTCAGGCGTGCAGATGGCAGGCGACCTCGCGGCCGGTTTCGCCGGTGGGCGGGGCCGGCCGCGGGACCTCGGCGGCGCACGGGGCGAAGGCCTTGCCGCAGCGCGGGTGGAAGGCGCAGCCGGTGGGCATCGCGGAGAGGTGGGGCGGGGAGCCGGGGATGCCGGTCAGTTCGCGGCGTGGGCCGTGGAGCGCGGGGAAGGAGTGCAGGAGCCCGTCGCTGTACGGGTGGCGGGGGTCGCGGTAGATCTCCGCCGCGCCCGCCTGCTCCACGATGCGGCCTCCGTACATGATCGCGATCCGGTCCGAGAATTCGATCAGGAGCGAGATGTCGTGGGTGATGAACACGACCGAGAAGTTGAGCTGTTCCCTCAACTGGACGAGCCGTCGCAGGATCTGTCGCTGCATCACCACGTCCAGCGCGGTGGTCGGCTCGTCCATGATGACGATCTCGGGTTCCAGGGCGAGCGCCATCGCGATCATCACGCGCTGCCGCATCCCGCCGGAGAGCTGATGCGGGTAGGCGGCGAGCCGGTCGGCGCTGATACCGACGAGCTCCAGCAACTCCTGGGCCCGTGCCGTCCGTTGGCGCTTCTTCAGCTCGGGGCGGTGGGCGGCGAGTACGTCGGTGAGCTGGCTGTGGACGGTGTGCACCGGGTTGAGGGAGTTCATCGCCCCCTGGAAGACGATGGACAGCTCCTGCCAGCGGAAGGCGCGCAGCTGGTCCGGTTCGAGGGAGAGGATGTCGATCCGGTCGCCGCCGGGCCGGTGGTAGTGGACCTCTCCCCCGGTGATGACGCCGGGCGGGGACAGCAGCCGGGTCACCGCGTAGGCGAGGGTCGACTTGCCCGAGCCCGACTCCCCTGCCAGGCCGAGGACTTCGCCGCGGTGGAGGGTGAGGTCGATGTCGCGCAGGGCGTGGACGGCGCTCGCGTCGGTGCCGTAGTCGACGTTGAGTCCGCTGATGGTCAGGACCGGCTCGGCGCTCATGGGCGCGGCTCCTTGCTGCTCTGCCCGGGGTGGCCCGTGCCGGGGGTCTTCCGGGCCACGGGGGTGAAGCCGACGCGCATCTTCACCTTCCGGGAGGATCCGGTGGCGGTGCGCAGGCGGGGGTTGACGAACTCGTCGATGCCGAAGTTGATGAGGGCGAGCGCGGTGCCCAGCAGGGCGATGCAGAGGCCGGCCGGGACGAACCACCACCAGGCTCCCTGGGCGAGCGCCTGGTTGGACTGGGCCCAGAAGAGCACGGTGCCCCAGTTCCAGTGGGAGATGTCGGCGACGCCGATGAAGGCGAGGGTGATCTCGGTGAGGACCGCGAAGATGACCGTGCCGACGAAGCCGGAGGCGATGACGGCGGTGAGGTTCGGCAGGATCTCGAAGAGGATGATGCGCGGGGTGGACTCGCCGGTGGCGCGGGCGGCCTCCACGTAGTCGCGGCGGCGCAGCGACAGGGTCTGGGCGCGCAGGATCCGCGATCCCCAGGCCCAGGAGGTCAGGGCGATGGCGACGGCGATGACGATGTCGCCGGTGTCGGGGACGAAGCTCGCGACGATGATGATCAGCGGGAGTCCGGGCAGCACCAGGAAGATGTTGGAGAGCGCGGAGAGGATCTCGTCGACGGCCCCGCCGAGGAATCCGGCGCTGACCCCGATCAGGACGGACAGGACGGTCGCGATGACGGCGGCGAGCAGTCCGACGACGAGGACGCCCCGGGTGCCGACGAGGATCTGCGAGAAGACGTCCTGCCCTGTGTGCGTGGTGCCGAACCAGTGGTCGCCGGAGGGCGGCTGGAGCAGCTGGTCGCTCATGGCGTCGGGGTCGTACGGGGCGAGCCAGGGGCCTGCGACGGCCAGCAGGACGAAGAACGCCAGCAGGATCAGGCCGGTGCGGGTCTTCCCGCCGCGCAGGAACCGGAGCCTGGCCCGGCGGGTGGGGGCCGCGGGCGGGGGCGCGCCGTCGAGGACGGCGACGTCGGTGGCGGTGATGGACATGCCCTATGCCTCCTTCCGGGTGCGGGGGTCGAGGGCGGCGTAGACGAGGTCGGCGAGCAGGTTCGCGGCGAGGACGGAGAGCGTGATGATCAGGAAGACGCCCTGCATCAGGGGGTAGTCCTTGCCGCCGACGGCCTGGAGCAGCTGGAAGCCGATGCCCGGGTAGGTGAAGACCATCTCGACGAGGAGGGTGCCGCCGACGATGAAGCCGAGGGAGAGGGCGAAGCCGGAGATGTTGGGGAGGACCGCGTTGCGGGCCGCGTAGCCGAACATCACGCGCCGCTCGGACAGGCCCTTGGCCTGCGCGACCATCACGTAGTCCTCGGAGGAGACGGTGACCATCATGTTGCGCATGCCGAGGATCCAGCCGGCCACCGCGCTGAGGACGATCGTCACGCCGGGCAGGACCGCGTGGTAGAGGGCGCTGGAGATGAACGGCCAGTCGAAGGCCGGGACGAGCGCGTTGTCGTAGCCGCCGGAGTTCGGGAACAGCGACCACTTCTCGGCGAAGACCGCGATGGCGACGAGGCCCAGCCAGAAGTACGGGATGGAGGAGATGAAGGTGGTGACCGGCAGCAGTCCGTCCAGCCAGGAGCCACGCTTCCAGCCGCTGTAGACGCCGATGCCGGTGCCGAGGACGAAGCTGATCAGGGTGGTCGTGCCGACCAGGGCCAGGGTCCAGGGCAGCGACTGGCCGATGACCTCGCTGACCGGGGTGGGGAAGAAGGTGAAGGAGAGGCCCAGGTCGCCGTCGAGGAGGTGGGCCCAGTAGTCGGTGTACTGCTGCCACATCGACTGCTGCTTGTCGAGGCCGAACAGCGCCTTGAGCGAGTCGATGGCCTTGGTGTCGAGCTGTCCCTGGTAGCGGCTGAGCAGGGCCTGGACCGGGTCGCCGGGCATCAGCCGCGGGATGAGGAAGTTGATGGTGATCGCGGCCCACGCGGTGACGGCGTAGAAGGCGAGGCGCTGGAGGAGGTACTTCACCGGGAGACCTCCTCGGCGCTCGCGCCCGCCGCGGCCCGGGTGTCCGCGCCTGCCGTGGCCCGGGGGTCCGTGCCCTCGTAGAGCCAGCAGGCCGCCCACTGTCCGTCGGGCAGGTCGAAGCGCGGCGGCAGTTCGGTGCGGCAGCGCTCCATCGCCTGGGGGCAGCGGGGGTGGAAGCGGCAGCCGGCGGGCGGGGTGATCAGCGAGGGCGGTTCGCCGGTGCCGGTCTCCTCCTGTTCCGCCTCGGCGGCGATCCGGTCCGGGTCGGGTGCGGAGGCGATGAGGAGCTGGGTGTAGGGGTGGGCGGGGTGCTGGGTGACCGTCTCGCTGTCGCCGCCCTCGACGATCCGGCCCGCGTACATCACGAGGGTGGTGTCGGCGAAGTAGCGGGCGGAGGCGATGTCGTGGGTGATGTAGAGGATCGCCAGGTGGAGGCGTTCCTTGAGGTCGCGGAGCAGGTTGAGGACGCCGAGCCGGATCGACACGTCGAGCATGGAGACGGGTTCGTCGGCGAGGAGGACCTGCGGGTCCGCGCCGAGCGCCCGAGCGATGGCGACGCGCTGGCGCTGCCCGCCGGAGAGCTCGTGCGGGAACTTGTCCAGGAACTGCTGGGGCGGGGTCAGTTGGACCCGGTCCAGCAGGGCGGACAGGTTCTGCTCCAGCTCTGCCTCGCCCTTGCCCGCCCGGCCGTGGATCTTCAGGGCGCGGGTGAGGTGGTAGCGCACGGTGTGCACCGGGTTCAGCGAGGCGAAGGGGTCCTGGAAGATCAGCTGGACCCGGCGTACGTAACGGCGGAAGGACCGGCCGCGACCGGCCACCACCGGCTCGCCGCCCAGCCGTATCTCGCCCGAGGTGAGCGGATAGAGCTGGGCCAGCAGCCGGGCGACGGTGGACTTGCCCGAGCCGGACTCCCCCACCAGGGCCGTGACGGTGCCGCGTCTTAGCCGGAGCGAGACATCGTCGACGGCGTGGACGCTGCGGCGCTCGCGGGCGAACAGGTCGCGGGCGGTGCGGCGCAGGGGAAAGTGTTTGGTGACTCCGCGCGCTTCGAGCACCACATCGGTGCCGTTCCGCGCGGGCTCGGGCTGATCGCTCATGGCCATGGCCGGTTCTTCCCGTCCTTCCCGTCTTTCCCCTGCCTACTTGGAGGCGGGCTTGAGGTTGAGCACGATCTCCAGGGCGGTGGGCTGGGTGTGCTGCGGCGGGGCGTACGGGTTGGCCTCGGTGGGCCAGCCGATCCAGTTCTTCGTGGAGTACTCGGCTCCGATGGGCGCGGCGGCCGTCGGGATGACCGGGGCCTCCTCGACGAAGATCTTCTGGAGGGTGTTGAGCGCCTTGGTGCGGTCCGCGTCCCCGGTGGCGTTGGCGTACTCCTTGAGCGCGGCGGTGGCCTCGGGGCTCTTGAAGCGCCCGAAGTTGCCCGTCTGCGAGCTCTTGCCGATGGGCTGGAGGATCGCCCCGTCCATGATGTTCTGGTACATGTCGTAGGGGGTCGCGCCGCTGTTGGTCCAGTGCAGGGTGGCGTCGAAGTTGCCGTTGGCGACGTCCGCGCCCCAGGCCTCGGCGGTCTGCGTCTTGACCTTGGCCTCGATGCCGAGTTCCTTGATGTTGTCCTTGATGATCGCGAGCCCGGTGATGTAGTCGTTCCAGCCGGCCGGGTCGGTGAAGGTCAGCTCCACGGGCTTGCCGGACGGGTCCTTGAGCACCCCGCTGCTGAGGGTGAACCCGGCCTCGCTGAGCACCTTCTTGGCTCCGGCGACATCGGGCTTGGTGGTGGCGTCCTGGTATTCGGGCGCGAGGAAGGGCTCACCGGCGGGCAGCGGGATGCCGGTCGGGTTGGTGATCTCCGGGTAGAGCGTGGCCTGGGCCTGGATGTGGATGGCCTTGCGGTCGACGACCATCGCCATCGCCTTGCGCAGCGCCGGGTTGTCGAAGGGCTTGCGGGCGGTGTTGAACCAGAGGCCGTGGATGCCTAGGCCGGAGGGGAACCAGAGCTGGTGGTTCTTGGGGTCCTTGTCGATGAACAGCTGCTTGTGGTTCGGCATGAAGACGAAGGACCACTCGACCTTGCCGGTGGCCAGCGCGGTGGTGGCGGCGCTGTTGTCGTTGTACGCGGTGTAGCGCAGCTCCTTGACCTTGGTGGTGCCGTTCCAGTAGCTCGGCGTGGCGGTCAGGGTGGTGGTCTGCGGGGTGAACGTCTTGAGCTTGTACGGTCCGGAGCCGACCGGGGTGCGGTTGGGCCAGGTCTCCGGGTTGTCGACCTTCTCCCAGATGTGCTTGGGCACGATGAAGGTCTGGATGATCTTGTTCTGGTTGACGAACTGGGACTCCTTGAAGGTCAGGACGACCTTCTTGCCCTCCACGGCGATCCCGTCGAAGGGGATGCCGTTCCCGTTGAGCGCCGGGTGCTTCTTCAGGAGGTTGAAGGTGTACTCCACGTCGGCGGCGGTCAGGGGCTTGCCGTCGGCCCACTTCGCCCGCTCGTCGAGGGTGAAGGTGACCTGGGTGAAGTTGTCCTCCCAGGCCCATTCGGTGGCGAGCCAGGGGTCGGCCTTCTCGGTGGGCTTGATCATGTTCGTCATGGCCAGCGGCTCGTAGATCATGTAGCGGTAGCCGAGGACCGCGCCCGCCGAGGTGTTGAGGAACGGGTTGCTGTTGTTCGTCTGCGGTCCGTCCGGCTTGCCCAGGGTCAGCACGCCGCTCGCGGCGCCGCCCCCCTTGTTGGCGCCCGAGTTGGCGTTCGAGCAACCAGCGGCGAGCGCCACCACGACGGTGGCTGCGGCGACCGCTCTGAGGGTGGTGCGACGGCGTACGGACATGGCGTCTCCAGGAAGGGGCTGCCGGGGTCGGGAGAGCCCGGCGGGCGGAAGGGTGCGAAGCGAGCGGGGCGCGGCCGTGCGGCCGGGTCCGTCAGGGCGCCGAGTGGCGCACGACCAGTTCGGTGGGCAGCACGGCCGGTCCGTCCGGTACGGGCGTGCCGCCGAGGTGGGAGAGCAGCATCCGGGCCGCCGTCTCGCCCATCCGGCGGGTGGGCTGGCGCACGGTGGTGAGGGGCGGTTCGGTGTGTTCGGCCATCGGGATGTCGTCGAAGCCGACGACGGCGATGTCGTCCGGGACCCGGCGTCCGGCGGCCCGCAGGGAGCGGAGCACACCGGCCGCGCTGATGTCGTTGTGCGCGAAGACGGAGTCGAACGCGACGCCCCGTGCGAGGAGTTCCTCGACGGCGAGCCGGCCGCCGCGTTCGGTGAAGTCGCCTTCGACGACCAGGTCGGTGGGCAGGACCGAACGGAATCCGGCTGTCCGGTCCCGTACACAGCCGAAGTGCTGGGGGCCGGTCAGGATCAGGGGCCGGGAGCGTCCGGCGGCGTGCAGGTGGCGGGCCGCGGACGCGCCTCCCTCGTGGTTGGTGGTCACGACGGAGGGGAATTCGGGGTGGTGGCCCCGATCGTCGATGAGCACGATCGGCAGGCCGTCGCGGTGCAGTTCGGTGAGGTGGCCGAGGGTGTTCTCGGGCTCCACGACGACGAGCCCGTCGAAGGCGCGCGCGGACACCTGGCTGGTGAAGCGCTGGACGGACTCGGCCCCCCGGTTGCAGGTGAAGAGCAGCAGCCCGTAGTCGGCGGCCTCGACGGTGTCGACGACGCCCTGGAGCAGTTCGCCCATCCACGGCCAGGTCAGCGAGGGCACGAGCATGCCGACCGTACGGCTGGAGCCACGGGCGAGACCGACGGCTCCGGAGCTGGGTACGTAACCGAGCTGTGCGATCACTTCACGAACACGGGCGGCCGTGGAACGGTCCACCTCGCCCTTGGTGTTGATGACCCGTGACACGGTCGTCTTGCTGACGCCGGCCTCGCGGGCGACATCGGCGATGGTGACACGCATCTGGGCCTCCGTTGGACCAGGCAAGGGCAAGGAACAAGCAGGTGGGAGCAGGGTGCGAGCAGGGTGGGGCAGCGCGGCGGACAGCGTGGTGACCTATCGGCCGACGCGTTCGGTACCGGTTCCGGAACCGGTACCGGCGTTGCGGCTGGAGTTAACCGCGCCGATACGGGGCCGTCAATACTTCACGTCGAGATTGGTCCGTACCCATCGGCCCACCAGGCAGGACGCATTGTGCATTCATCTCTTGAACGCGGAAGAGCCGCCGCCCATGACGGGCGGCGGCTCTCGCGTGCTGCGGTGCCGGCGGGCTATTCGGTGGGCTCCACGCCCGCGCGCAGCAGTCCGTAGGTGTACGCATCCTCCAGCGCCTGCCAGGAGGCGGCGATGACGTTCTCGGCGACCCCCACGGTCGCCCAGTCGCCGGTGCCGTCGCCGGTGGTGATGAGCACCCGGGTGGTGGACTCGGTGCCGGTGCGGCCCTCCAGGATGCGGACCTTGTAGTCGACCAGTTCCAGCTTGGCGAGCTGCGGGTAGATCCGCTCCAGGGCGACGCGCAGCGCCCGGTCCAGGGCGTTGACCGGGCCGTTGCCCTCGGCGGTCGCGACGATCCGCTCGCCCTTGGCCCAGAGCTTCACGGTGGCCTCGTTGGCGTGGGTGCCGTCGGGGCGGTCCTCGACGATCGCCCGCCAGGACTCCGTACGGAAGTAGCGCCGGGCCCGGCCCTCGACCTCGCCGCGCAGCAGCAGTTCGAAGGAGGCGTCGGCGGCCTCGTAGGTGTAGCCCTTCAGTTCGCGTTCCTTGACCCGCTCGACGACCCGGCCGACCAGGGCGCGGTCGTCGCCGAGGTCGACGCCCAGCTCCTTGCCCTTCAGCTCGATGGAGGCGCGGCCGGCCATGTCGGAGACCAGCATCCGCATGGTGTTGCCGACCAGTTCCGGGTCGATGTGCTGGTAGAGGTCGGGGTCGACCTTGATCGCGGAGGCGTGGAGCCCGGCCTTGTGGGCGAAGGCGGAGACGCCCACGTACGGCTGGTGGGTGGAGGGGGTGAGGTTGACGACCTCGGCGATGGCGTGCGAGATCCGGGTCATCTCGGCGAGCGCGCCCTCGGGCAGCACCTTCATGCCGTACTTGAGTTCCAGGGCGGCGACGACGGGGAAGAGGTTGGCGTTGCCGACCCGCTCGCCGTAGCCGTTGGCCGTGCACTGGACGTGGGTGGCGCCGGCGTCCACGGCGGCCAGGGTGTTGGCGACGGCGCAGCCGGTGTCGTCCTGGGCGTGGATGCCGAGCCGGGCGCCGGTGTCGGCGAGGACGGTGGAGACGACGGCCTGGACCTGGGCGGGGAGCATGCCGCCGTTGGTGTCGCAGAGGATGACGACCTCGGCGCCCGCCTCGTACGCGGTACGGACCACGGATTTCGCGTACTCGGCGTTGGCGCGGTAGCCGTCGAAGAAGTGCTCGCAGTCCACGAAGACGCGGCGGCCCTGTTCGCGCAGGTGGGCGACGGTGTCGCGGACCATCTCCAGGTTCTCGTCCAGGGTGGTGCGCAGGGCGAGCTCGACATGGCGGTCGTGCGCCTTGGCCACCAGGGTGATCACCGGGGCGCCGGAGGTCAGGAGCGCCTTGACCTGGGGGTCCTCGGCCGCGCTGCCACCGGCTCTGCGGGTCGCGCCGAACGCCACGAGCTGGGCGTTCTCGAACGTGATCTCCTGCTGGGCACGGGCGAAGAACTCGGTGTCACGCGGGTTGGCCCCCGGCCAGCCGCCCTCGATGTACCCCACACCGAAGGTGTCCAGATGACGGGCGATGGTCAGCTTGTCGGCGACCGTCAGGTTGATGCCCTCACGCTGAGCACCGTCGCGCAGTGTGGTGTCGAAGACATGGAAACTGTCGTCGGTGGCGTTGGCCTTGGTGGTCATGCTGATCTGGCTCCTGTCGGATGAGTGGATCCGGACGATCGGGTTCCACTTGCCCCCATCATCCCGCGCGCTCCGTCCGGCCCGGGTGCGGGCCGGAAAACGAAAAAACCCCTCGCGGGTGCGAGAGGTCTGCGCGCGGGTCTGGGGCACGGTGGCCGTGCCGTACGGGGTGGTACGGGACGGTCACTGCGGACCGGCGCGCCTGCTGCCAATAATCATGACGAACGAGGACACGGTAGAAGTCTCGCACAGTGACGCGTCCGTGACGCCGGGCGTCTCAGGATGCGGTCGTGACGCCGGTCGCATCTGGCCCCCGGCCGCGCGGTGGGTCACGCGGTGGTCCGCGCGGGGCCGGGGGGCGTCAGCGTCTCGTCGAGGAACTCCGCCACCTGCGCCAGCACCTGCGCGCGGCCCGTTCCCGGGATCCCGACCGTGACGTGGATGCTGAACCCGTCGAGCAGCGCCCGCAGCCGGGCGGCGAACCGGTCGGCGTCCACCGGCCGGAACGCGCCGCGCGACATGCCCTCGGCGAGCAGCGCCACCAGGTCGCGGTGCCAGGCCCCCTCGATCGCGGCCTGCCGGGCGCGGGCGTCCTCGTCGGCGTTCTGCGAACGGCCCCAGACCTCCAGCCAGAGCGTCCAGTGCGGGTCGCGGTGGCCGGCGGGCAGATAGAGGTCGATGTACGCGTCCAGCCGCTCCCGGGCGGATCCGGACCGTGGCCCGGCGAGGAGGGCACGCCGCTCGGCCCCGAGGCGGTCCTCGCTCCACTCCAGAGTCCGGAGCAGCAGTTCGTCCTTGGTCCGGAAGTAGTAGAGGAGGTGTCCGCTGCTCATCCCCACCTCGCGCCCGAGCCCGGCCATGGTCAGCCCGTCGAGCCCGCGCTCGGCGATGGTGGCCATGGCGGCGGCGAGGACGTCCTCGCGGGGCGGGGCGGCGTGGTGGGTGCGGCGGGGGGCGGGGGTCATGGGTTCGTTCGTACCTTCGGCTGCTGCTGGGTGATGCAGTGGATGCCTCCACCGCCGGCGAAGATCGTACGGGCGTCGACGAGGGTCACCGTACGGTCCGGGAACAGGCCCCGGAAGATCGCGGCGGCCTCCTCGTCGCGCGGGTCGTCGAAGGCGCAGAGGACCACGCCGTCGTTGCAGAGGTAGTGGTTGATGTAGGAGTGGTCGACCCACTCGCCGTCCTCGTCGCGCAGCACGGTGGGCGCGGGCACCTCGACGACCTCCAGGGCGCGGCCCCGGGCGTCGGTGGCGGCGCGCAGCACGGCCAGCAGCTCCCGGGTGACCTCGTGGTCGGGGTGGGCCGGGTCGGGCTGGACGTGGGCGAGGACGGTGCCCGGGCGGGCGAAGGCGGCGACGATGTCGACATGGCCGAGCGTGCCGTACGTCCCGTAGTCGCCGGTCAGCCCGCGCGGCAGCCAGATGGCCTTCTCGGTGCCGAGGCGGGCGTGGATCTCCGCCTCCACCTGCTCCTTGCTCCAGCCGGGGTTGCGCTCCGCGCCGAGCTGGACGGTCTCGGTGAGCAGGACGGTGCCTTCGCCGTCGACGTGGATCGCGCCGCCCTCGTTGACGAGCGGGGAGCTGTGGACGGGGGTGCCGGTCAGCTCGGCGACGGCCCGGGCGATGTGCTGGTCGTGCTCCCAGCGGGCCCAGTCCTGGGCGCCCCAGCCGTTGAACGTCCAGTCGACGGCGGCCAGCGTGCGGCCGTCGGTGACGAAGGTGGGCCCGATGTCCCGCATCCAGGCATCGTCGAGCGGCCGCACGACCAGCTCCACGTCCGGCCCGAGCAACGCGCGGGCCCCTTCCTCCTGACCGGGCCCGACCACCATCGTGACCGGCTCGAACCGACGCACGGCCCGGGCGACGGCAGCCCAGGCCCGACGAGCCTCGGCCAGCTCGGCGTCGGAGGCGAAGGTGGGGCTGGGCCCGGGCCACGCCATCCAGGTGCGCTCGTGCGGGGCCCACTCGGGGGGCATGCGGAAGGGGGCGGGGGTGGGCGGCATGGGGGCTCCTGATCGAGGTGGTTAGAGTGCCACTCTAACCATGCGACTGAGCAGGGCGAAAGGTTTTCCGGCTCGGTTCGAGCAGCGCTCTAATCTCCGCGTACGGAAAAGGCCGCACCGGCGAGCGGCCGGGTGCGGCCTTGTCCGGGGCCGGAAACCCTCGGGGCTGCCTAGCCGAGCGGGTGCATCCAGCCGTGGGTGTCCTCGGCGACGCCGCGCTGGATGTCGAGAAGGCGCTCCCGCAGCTTCATGGTGACCTCGCCGGGCTCGCCGCCGCTCTGGGTCCACTCGCCGCCCGCGGACTTCACCAGGCCGACGGGGGTGATGACGGCGGCCGTGCCGCAGGCGAAGACCTCGACGAGGGTGCCCTTGGCGGTGTCGTCGCGCCACTGGTCGATGGAGACCCGGCCCTCCTCGGAGCCGTAACCGAGGTCGCGGGCGACCTTGAGGAGGGAGTCACGGGTGACTCCGGCGAGGAGGGAGCCGGTGAGGGCCGGGGTGACGATCTTCTTGGAGCCGTCCTCCTGGGCGTACACGAAGTAGAGGTTCATGCCGCCGAGCTCCTCGACCCACTTGTGCTCGACCGCGTCGAGGTAGGCGACCTGGGCGCAGCCGTGCTCGGCGGCCTCGGCCTGGGCGAGGAGGGAGGCGGCGTAGTTGCCGCCGGTCTTGGCGTCGCCCATGCCGCCGGGGACGGCGCGGACGCGGTTCTCCGAGAGCCAGATGGAGACGGGCTTCACGCCGCCGGGGAAGTAGGCGCCGGCGGGCGAGGCGATGACCAGGAAGAGGTATTCGTTGGCCGGCTTCACACCGAGGCCGACCTCGGTGGCGATCATGAACGGGCGCAGGTAGAGCGACTCCTCGCCGCCGTGCGCCGGGACCCACGCCTTGTCCTGCTGGACCAGCGCGTCGCAGGCCGCGATGAACGTCTCGACGGGCAGCTCGGGCATGGCGAGGCGGGCGGCCGAGCGCTGGAAGCGGCGGGCGTTGGCGTCGGGGCGGAAGGAGGCGACCGTGCCGTCGGGCTGGCGGTAGGCCTTCAGCCCCTCGAAGATCTCCTGCGCGTAGTGCAGGGTCATGTTGGCCGGGTCCAGCGACAGCGGGCCGTAGGGGACCAGCTCGGCGTCGTGCCAGCCGCGGCCCTCGGTCCAGCGGATGGTCACCATGTGATCGGTGAAGTGCCGGCCGAATCCGGGGTTGGCCAGGATCGCCTCGCGCTCCGCGTCGGACAGCGGGTTCGAGGAGGGCTTGAGCTCGATCGTGGGCGTCGTCATGAGTGCGTGTCCTTCACCGGTCTTGTGTGTGATGGACCGCGCTCACGCCCGTTTCCGCCCGACGTTTTCGGTCAGGTCCTAGGACGTCCGAGCTTTACCGCGAGCCACGGCCCCGCGTTCGATTATCACTTGCGGGGGGCCGTGCACGAAATGGGGTGAATGCGGTCCAGGGGTCGATGGTGGCACCCGGGGGCCGCAGAGGTGAAGCCGCCGGGCGCTGATGCGACCCGGCGGCTTCGAAGTGGAGTCGTCGGGTCAGCTCGCTACGCGTACCGCGAGGGCGTCGCCGATCTCGTCGGTCGTACGCGCAGTGGCCCCGTCGCGCTCCGCGAGATCGGCGGAGACGGCGTCCTCGATGCGCGCGGCCTCGGCCTCGTAGCCGAGGTGGCGCAGCAGGAGGGCGACGGAGAGGACCGTGGCGGTCGGGTCGGCCTTGCCCTGCCCCGCGATGTCGGGGGCGGAGCCGTGGACCGGCTCGAACATCGACGGGAACGCGCCCGTCGGGTTGATGTTGCCGGAGGCGGCCAGGCCGATTCCGCCGGTGACGGCGGCGGCGAGGTCGGTGAGGATGTCGCCGAAGAGGTTGTCGGTGACGATGACGTCGAAGCGCTCCGGCTGGGTGACGAAGAAGATCGTCGCGGCGTCGACGTGCAGATAGTCGGTGGAGACCTGCGGGTACTCGGCGGCGACCTTGTCGAAGGTGTTCTTCCAGAGGTGGCCGGCGTAGACGAGGACGTTGTTCTTGTGGACCAGCGTCAGCTTCTTGCGGGGCCGGGCGGCCGCGCGCTCGAAGGCGTCCCGGACCACGCGCTCGACGCCGTACGCCGTGTTGACGCTGACCTCGGTGGCGACCTCGGCGGGGGTGCCGGTGCGCAGCGAGCCGCCGTTGCCGGTGTACGGGCCCTCGGTGCCCTCGCGCACGACGACGAAGTCGATGTCGGGGCGGCCGGCGAGCGGGGTCGCGGTGTTCGGGAACAGCTTGGAGGGGCGCAGGTTGATGAAGTGGTCGAAGGCGAAACGCAGCTTCAGCAGCAGCCCGCGCTCCAGGACGCCGGACGGCACGGACGGGTCGCCGATCGCGCCGAGGAGGATGGCGTCGTGGTTCTTGAGAGCTTCCAGCTCGGCGTCCGGGAGGGTGTCGCCGGTGCGGTGCCAGCGCTGGGCGCCGAGGTCGTACTCCTTGGTCTCCAGCTTCACATCCTGCGGGAGGACAGCGTTGAGGACCTTGAGGCCCTGGGCCACGACTTCCTGGCCGATTCCGTCACCGGGGATCACTGCGAGATCGATGCTGCGAGACATGCCGGAAGCCTAACGGTGCGTCCCACCCCATGACATCCTACGTCCACCATTCGGACAGGACGCAAGGGTGTTCGGTGTACGGGCGGGCGGAGCGTGGGGTGGGAGGGCGGCGGTTCAGTGGCCGGTCGAGCCGCCGTTGTCGCGGCGGTCGAGGGCGCGCTGGAGAGCGGCGGCGGCGTTCTTGCGGTCCGACTCCGACTGACGGGGAGTGTGGCGGACGCGGCGTGCGGTGGAGGTGGCCATGATGGATCGACTCCTTGAGATCGCGTGGATGTCGGGACCGGGCGCCAGGGACACGGCGCGTCACGGTGCCGAGGGATCAGGATCGGATTTCGAGGTGCCGGAAGGAGCGGGGAGCGTACGCCGCAGGGGTTACCTGCTTCGGGGCGCGCGCCCGCAACCGCCACAGTCGCTCGATCGAGCGATTCGTTCGGCTCCTACAAAGCTAGGACAGTCGGGCCGCTCTGTCTCCACAGTTAGTCGGACTTCCTACTATCTGAGACGGCCGCCTCCACGCGTTCTGCCCGCAGCTCCCGGATCAGCGCCCGCACCGCGAGCGATCGTGCCTGCTCAGGGGTGGTGACATAGCCGATCGAGCGGGTGGGACGGTCGGGGCCGAGAGCGGTGATCTCCGTTCCGGCGGGTGCTCCGTACAGGGACAGACCGGGCATGATCGCCATGCCGAGGCCACGGGAGACCATCGAGAGCACCGCCCCGTCGTCCTCGGCCTCGACCGTCGCCCGGGGGATCCACTCCTGGGCCGCCCACCAGTCGCGGGTGTACGAGGTGCAGTTCTCGACCCAGTCGACCAGCGGCAGAGTGCGGGGCGCCGCGTGTCCGGCCGGGTGCACCAGGGAGTACTCCTCCTCCAGCAGTACGCCGCCGACCAGCCCCTGCGGCACCGGCGAGGTGGTCCCGAGCGTCGCGACGGCCAGGTCCGCCCGCCCGTCCAGCACCTCGCCGGCCGTGCCCCGGCCCACCTCGCGGACCATCCGGACCACCGGTTCGATCCCCGGATGGCGGGCGGTGAGACGCTCCAGCGCCGGCGGCAGCAGATACAGGGCGGCGCTGCGGAAGGCGGCGATCCGCAGCGGACCGCTCACCGTGTCCGCGCCGCCGGATCCGGCGGACACCCCCCGGGCCTCGGCGCCCAGCACATCGAGCAGCCTGAGGATGCGCCGGGCGTGCCCGGCGACCACGTCACCGGCGGCGGTGGGCGCGGCGCCGAGGCGTCCGCGCTCGAAGAGCACCGCGCCGACCTTGCGCTCACTGGCGCGTACGGAGTGGGAGACGGCGGACTGCGTCATGCCGAGGGCCCGGGCGGCGGCGGAGAATCCACGGGCGTCGGCGACGGCGGCGATGACACGGAGTTCCTGCGGCAGGAGATCGGTCACCGCTCCGCCCGACCCGTGCCCCGTACCTCATGTGATCCCGCCCCCGGGCCCCCCGCATGAATGCTGTTCATGGAAAGGATTGTTCCATCGACGACGCCCCCTGTCCGGCCGTCGCGTTCCCTCCTACCGTCGTCGGCATGACGACACAGCGCACCGCACGCGCCTTCCAACTCGCCGCCCGCCCGCACGGTTTCCCGACCGCGGACCTCTTCACCGTCGCGGAATCACCCGTACCGGAACCGGCTCCCGGCACGGCCGTGGTGGAGAACGTCTACCTCTCGGTGGACCCGTACCACCGCGAGTTGATGGACGAGGGCGGCTGGGAGCTGGGCGTCCCGCTGGAGGGCCGCGCCATCGGCCGGGTGACGGCCTCGCGCGCCCCCGGCCTCACGGAGGGCGACCTCGTCTTCCACCGTGCGGGCTGGCGGACCCACGCCGTGGTGACGCCCGGTGAGGGCGGCGTGCGGACGGTGCCCTCGTACGACGGGGTCCCGCTCGCCGCCCATCTCTCGATCCTCGGCGGCACCGGGCTCACCGCCTATGTGGCGCTCACCCGGACGCTGGAGTTCCGGGCCGGTCAGGACCTCTTCGTCTCGGCGGCGGCGGGCGGGGTCGGCACGGCGGTGGCGCGGATCGCGCGGCTGCTCGGCGCCGGTCGTCTGATCGGCAGCGCGGGCACGCCCGCCAAGGTCGCCCGGCTGACCGGGGAGCTCGGCTTCGACGCGGCCTTCGACTACCACGACGGGCCGGTCGGCGAACTGCTGGCGAAGGCCGCCCCGGACGGCATCGACGCCTATGTCGACAACGTCGGCGGGGACCATCTGGAGGGCGCGATCTCGGTCCTCCGCGACCACGGCCGGATCGCCTGGGTCGGCGCGATCTCGCAGTACCACTCCGCCCACGAGCCGCCCGCCGCTCCGCGCAACCTGTTCGACATCGTGGGGAAGAGCCTGCGGCTGGAAGGGGTGCTGGTGCGCGACTACGGGTACGCGCAGGCGGAGTTGGAAGCGCTTCTGGTGCCGCATCTGCAGAGCGGTCTGATCGCGCCGGACGTCACCGTCGTGGACGGCTTCGAGCGGACGGTGGACGGGTTCTTCGGCATGCTGCGGGGCGAGAACACCGGAAAGATGCTGATCAAGATCGCCGACTGAGGCCGGCCGGTGACCGGCGCCCGCGTGCGCCGAGGCCCGCCCGGACCGTGTGCGCGGTGGTCCGGGCGGGCGTCGGGCTCGTGCGGCTGCCTCAGCTGCCCGCAGGTCAGTACACCGTCACGCCGTACGCCGAGAGCGCCTCGGTGACCGGCTGGTGGATGGCCGAGCCCGCGGTGCCCGAGCAGCCGGAGCTGCCGGAGTGGATGCCGAGGGCGACGGATCCGGCGAAGTGGGCGCCGCCGCTGTCGCCGCCGGCCGAGCAGGCGGTGGTGCGGACCATGTTGTAGACGGGCCCGTCGCCGTAGTTGACGGTCACGTTGACGGCGGTGACGGTGCCGCTGGTCACCTTGGTGGTGGAGCCGCTCTTCTGGATCGCCTGGCCGACGACGGCGTTGGCGGCGGAGGTGATGTCCCGGGTGGAGCCGTTGTAGAGGTCGACCGTTCCGGCGGGCGAGGAGCCGTCGGTGTAGCGGACGATGCCGTAGTCGTTGGTCGGGAAGCTGGTGCCCTCCCGGACGCCGATGACCGAACCGCCGGAGCTGGCCGACCAGTTGGCGGAGATGTTGGTGCAGTGTCCGGCGGTCACGAAGTAACGGGCCCCGCCCTTGGTGACGTTGAAGGCGGCCGAGCAGCGGCTGCCGCCGCCGTAGATCGCTCCGCCGCCCAGCACCTCGCGGCGGAACTCACCGGGGACGCGCTTGATGTCGACCGCGCCGTCGAGCCGTTCGGCGACGGCTTCGAGGCGGGCCAGGTCCCGCGCGGAGACGGAGGAGTCGGCCTCGACAGCGACCCGGTTGGTGCGCGGGTCGATGCCCCAGGAGGTGCCGGTGATCTTCGCCTCGGCCTCCAGGGTCGCCATCGCGGCGTCGAGCTGGGCGGCGCTGCGGGCCACCCGGCGGACCGTGGCTCCGGCGGCGCGGGCCTGCTCCTCGGCCCGGTCGGTGGTGACGGTGACGACCAGCTTCCCGGTCTTCGCGTCGAGGTAGGTTCCGGCGGTGGCGGCCCCGAGCTGTCGTTCGACGGCGGCGTCGAGCGCGTACGCGGACGGGGCGGGGATCGCCGAGGGTGCGGCGGCGGGAGTGTCGGCGGCGGTGGAGGGGGTGGCTCCGAGGCCGAGGGCGCCGGCGACGAGCAGCAGGGAAACGCCCAGGCGCGCGCGGGAGTTGCGTCTCATGGGGGAGCTCCTTCTGGGGTGACGTGTGGGGACGTACCGAGAAGGAATTTGACATGCCCATTACCTAAACCACAAGACCGCGTGACCCGGGACCGCGCCGAGGGCCCCGTACAGGTGCGCACATGGAAACCGCCCCCCGGCCGGCAGGGGGGCCGGTCGGGGGGCGGTGCTCTGAGGGGGCTCCGCAGCGGAGACCCCGGGTCCGGGGCGTCGTGCTGCGGCGCCCCGGGAGGGCGTCAGCCCTGGTGGGGGTAGGTGTAGTCGGTCGGCGGGACCAGCGTCTCCTTGATGGCCCGGGTCAGGGTCCAGCGCTGGAGGTTCTGCGGGGCGCCCGCCTTGTCGTTGGTGCCGGAGGCACGGCCGCCGCCGAAAGGCTGCTGGCCGACGACGGCGCCGGTCGACTTGTCGTTGATGTAGAAGTTGCCCGCGGCGTAGCGGAGCTTGTCCATCGTGTACGCGGCGGCCGCACGGTCGCCCGCGATGACCGAGCCGGTCAGCGCGTAGTCGGAGACGGACTCCATCTGCTCCAGCATGGCGTCGTACGTCTCGTCCTCGTACACGTGGATCGCGAGGATCGGACCGAAGTACTCGGTCGTGAAGACCTCGTTCTCGGGGTCGGAGCAGACGATGACGGTCGGGCGGACGAAGTAGCCCACCGAGTCGTCGTAGGTGCCGCCCGCGATGATGGTGCAGCTCGGGTCGGACTTGGCGCGGTCGATCGCGGCCTTGTTCTTGGCGAACGAGCGCTCGTCGATGACGGCCCCGATGAAGTTCGACAGGTCGGTGACGTCGCCCATCGTGATGGAGTCGACCTCGGCCGCGAACTCCTCCTGGAAACCGGAGTTCCAGATGGAGGCCGGGACGTACGCCCGCGAGGACGCCGAGCACTTCTGGCCCTGGAACTCGAAGGAGCCGCGGGTCAGCGCGGTCTTCAGGATCGCGCGGTCGGCGCTGGGGTGCGCGACGACGAAGTCCTTGCCGCCGGTCTCGCCGACGAGCCGCGGGTAGGTGCGGTAGTTGGCGATGTTGTTGCCGACCGTCTTCCACAGGTGCTGGAAGGTGGGGGTCGAGCCGGTGAAGTGGATGCCCGCCAGGTCGCGGTGGTTCAGCGCCACCTCGGAGACGGCGATGCCGTCGCCGGTGACCAGGTTGATGACGCCCTTGGGCAGCCCGGCCTCCTCCAGGAGCTGCATCAGCAGCACGGCGGCGTGGGTCTGGGTCGGGGACGGCTTCCACACCACGACGTTGCCCATGAGGGCCGGGGCGGTGGGGAGGTTGCCCGCGATGGCCGTGAAGTTGAACGGCGTGATCGCGTAGACGAAGCCCTCCAGCGGGCGGTGGTCCATGCGGTTCCACACGCCCGGGGAGTTCGCCGGGGGCTGCTCGGCGAGGATCTGGCGCGCGTAGTGCACGTTGAAGCGCCAGAAGTCGATGAGCTCGCAGGGGGTGTCGATCTCGGCCTGCTGGGCGGTCTTGGACTGGCCGAGCATGGTGGAGGCGGCCAGCGTCTCGCGCCAGGGGCCCGACAGCAGCTCGGCGGCGCGCAGGATGATCGCGGCACGGTCGTCGAAGGACATCGCGCGCCAGGCCGGAGCGGCGGCGAGGGCCGCGTCGATGGCGTCCTGGGCGTCCTGCTCGGTGGCGCCGGCGAAGGTGCCGATGACAGCCTTGTGGTTGTGCGGCTGTACGACGTTGACCCGCTCGCCGCCACCCATCCGCTTCTCGCCGCCGATGGTCATCGGCAGGTCGATCGGATTGTCGGCGAGCTCCTTGAGCTTCACCTCCAGGCGGGCGCGCTCCGGGGAGCCCGGGGCGTAGGAGTGGACCGGCTCGTTGACCGGCGCGGGGACCTGGGTGACGGCGTCCATGATTGCCTTGTCTCCTTGGTGTCGGCGGGGGTGTGGGTCAGCCCGGGGGCTGCTCAGCCCTTGGTGAGGATCGAGCGGCCGAAGAACAGCAGGTTGGCCGGCTTCTCCGCGAGGCGGCGCATGAAGTATCCGTACCAGTCGGTGCCGTACGCCGTGTAGACGCGCATCCGGTGGCCCTCGGCCGCGAGCCGGATGTGCTCGTCGCTGCGGATGCCGTACAGCATCTGGAACTCGTACTCGTCCAGTTTGCGCCCGGCCTGGCGGCCCAGCTCCTGGGCGATGGCGATGAGACGGGGATCGTGCGACCCGATCATCGGGTAGCCCTCGCCCTCCATCAGGATCCTGGTGATCCGGACGTACGCCTTGTCGATCTCGGCCTTGTCCTGGTAGGCGACGGAGGCGGGCTCCTTGTAGGCGCCCTTCACGATGCGTACGCGGCTGCCGGCGGCGGCCAGGCGGCGGGCGTCGTCCTCGGTGCGGAACAGATAGGACTGGATGACACAGCCGGTCTGCGGGAAGTCCTTCCGCAGCTCCTCGTGGATGGCGAACATCGAGTCGAGGGTGGTGTGGTCCTCGGCGTCCAGGGTGACCGTGGTGCCGATGGCGGCGGCCGCCTCGACGACCGGGCGGACATTGGCGAGGGCCAGCTCGTGGCCGCCCTCCAGCGCTTGGCCGAACATGGACAGCTTCACGGACATCTCGGCGCGGGTGCCCAGGTCCAGGGCGCTCAGGCGCTCGATGAGCTCCAGGTAGGCGTCGCGGGCGGCCTCGGCCTGCGCGGGGGTGGTGATGTCCTCGCCGACGACGTCGAGCGTGACCTCCAGGCCCTGGTCCGCGGCGTCCTCGACGATCGGCACGACCTCGTCGACGGTCTCCCCGGCGATGAAGCGGTCGACGACCTGCTTGGTGCCGGGCGCGGCCGAGACGAACCGGCGCATCCTGTCGCTGCGCGATGCGGCGAGAATCACGGGACCCAGCACGGGGCACCTCCACGAATGTACGGACGAAGGGCCGTAACGGTACGAACGTGAACGGACCGGTACGGCACGGATAACCACCGTGAAATCTAGGGACCGGTCCGATCCTGTGCCATCGACACCTGTCACGCATCCGTGGCCGCCATCTCAGACATCTGTCTGAAGAAGACCGCGAACGGGTGCAGAATGGCGGAGTGACAGGCGATTACCAGGAACTGGTCGACGAGATCTCGGCCCTCCTCGACGCTCCGGCCACCCTGGAGAACCGGGACTTCGGCCTGGTCGCCTTCGGAGCCCACGACAGCGACGACGACACCGCGATGGACCCGGTCCGCACCCGCTCGATCCTGACCCGGCGTTCCACGCCCGCCGTGCGCGCCTGGTTCGAGGGGTTCGGCATCACCCGGGCGACCGGCCCGGTCCGGATTCCCGCCGCCCCGGAGGCCGGGGTGTTCCGGGACCGCATCTGCCTTCCGGTACGCCATCGGGGTGTCGTCCTCGGTTACGTCTGGCTGCTCGACGCGGACCCGGGCCCCACCGACGATCAGCTGGCCGCCGCGATGGAGGTCGCCGCCCGGATCGGGGCGCTGCTCTCCGACGAGGCACGGGCGGGCGCGGACCTCTCGCGGGAGTTCGGCGCGGTGCTCACGGCGGGGCCCGGCCGGCAGCGCGACACCGCCGTCGCCGCGCTGGGCGAGGCGCTGGGGCGGGACGCGGAGGGGCTGCACACGGTGGTGTGCGTGACCCCGTGGGCGGACGACACGCCTTCGGTACGAGGAGTGGCCTCGGCGGCCGCGCTGGCGACGGTCACCGCGCCGGGGGCCGCCGGGCCCCGGTCGCTGGCCGCGCTCGTCCGGCTGCGCTCACCGGACCGGCTGGACCCGGCCCTGAGCGCCGCGGACCGGCTGCGCACCGGCGCCGGACCGGCCGCCACCGGGGGGATCGCCGCGCCGCGCCGGGGTCTGGACGAGCTGACGGTCTCCTGGCGCGAGGCCACGGCCGCGGCGCGCGCGGCCCGCGCCGAGACCCGCTTCGGCCCGGTCGCCCGCTGGTCGGCGATCGGCCCGTACCGCCTGCTGACCGCCCTCCCGGGCACCGGCAACGACCCCGGGGACCCGGCGGTCGCCTCGCTGCTGACCCCGCTGCACCGGGAGCTGGCGCACACCGCCGAGGTGTTCCTGGACTGCGCGGGCCAGGCGAGCCGGACGGCCGCCGCGCTGGGCATCCACCGCCAGACGCTCTACTACCGGCTCTCCCGGATCCAGCAGATCACCGGCCTGGATCTCAACGACGGCGAGGACCGGCTGCTGCTGCACATGGCGGTGAAGCGGGCCCGGCTGTAGCCGGTCCGGCGGCGCTCACTTGCCGAAGCGGCGTTCCCGGTTGGCGTACGAGCGCAGCGCGCGCAGGAAGTCCACGTGCCGGAAGGCCGGCCAGTAGCAGTCGACCCAGTGCATCTCGGCGTACGCGGACTGCCAGAGCAGGAAGCCGGACAGCCGCTGCTCGCCTGAAGTGCGGATGATGAAGTCGGTGTGGTCGGCCACGGGTGAGTAGAGGTGCCGGGAGATGTCGTCGATCCCGAACCGGGCGACCAGCTCGGCCGGGTCGCCGCCGGCCGCGATGTGCTCCTCGAAGGCGCTCTTCACGGCGTCGACGATCTCGCGCCGGCCGCCGTAGCCGACCGCCACGTCCACCTTGAGGCCGCCGCGGCCGGTCGTGGCGGCGGTGGCCTCCTTGAGCACCCGGGCGCTGGTGCCGGGCAGCATGTCCAGCGAGCCGATCGCCCGGACCTCCCAGTCCCGGCCCTCGGCGGTGATGTCCCGGACGGTCTCCTCGATGACCTCGATCAGCGGGCCGAGCTCCTCGGCGGGGCGGCCCAGATTGTCGTCGGAGAGCATGAAGAGGGTCACGTGCTCGATCCCGGCGGCCGTGCACCAGCCCAGGAACGTGGTCACCTTGGCGCCGCCCGCCCGGTAGCCCTCCCGGACGTCCGCGTGCCCGGCCTTGCGGGCCCAGCGCCGGTTGCCGTCGACCATGATCCCGACGTGCTGGGGGCGCGGCAGGCCCACCAGGGTGGCGGCGAGCCGCCGCTCGTACACCGCTTCGATCGGCCGTCGGAGGAACAGGGGGAGCAGCTTCATGAACCCTCTCCAACACGGGACGGCTGATGTCGAAGGACCTTATCAGCGGCTCCGGCCGGCTCCTGCCGGGCCGGCGGCGGGGCTCACAACGGGCTGTCGCCGTCCGGCGGTTCGGTGACCGGGCGGTCGCTGACCAGGGCGGCCAGCACCAGCGGCGCGTCGCCGTCGCTGTGGCCCAGCGCCAGGGCGATCCACCGCCCGCCGGGGTCCACCGGGCCCCAGACCTCCAGGTCCCCGTACAGGTCCTCGGCGAACAGCGCGGCGAACAGCGGCTCCACGGGCGAACCGGTCTGCCACCGCATCAGCGGCACATGCAGCCGCACCGTGCGGTGCGCGCCCCAGTGGCGGTCCAACTCCTCGGCCAGCGCCGTCAGATGGGCCTCGGCGGCCTCCTCGGCGTCGTTCCACTCGGGGGCGTACACACCGGTGAGCGGGTCGCCCTCCCAGAGCGGCACGATCCGGAAGCCCGCCCCGACGGTGACCGTCCACTCGCCGGTGGCCGGGTCGCCCTCGGCGGTGGTGGGTCCTCCGGCCGGTACGGGAGCGGCGAGGAGCGCCCCGACCTCGGCGGCCGCCCGCTCCGCGTCGAAGGCCTCGCCCGCCCGGGCGGTCACAGGACGGGCCGGTCCATCGGGCGGGGCAGCGGGGCCAGCGCCCCCGCCTCGCGCAGCCGCTCGTACACCCGTACCACCGTCGCACTGTCGCCCGGGGCCGCGATGCTCAGCAACTCCCCGCCGCCGGGCAGGGGTTCGCGGACCGTCTCCAGATCGCCGGGGACCAGGGCGGCGCGGGCCGGGGAGAGATAGCCGGTCCGGCCGACGACCGGGTCGCCGACGGAGTACCCGGCGTCGTCCTCCAGCGCGTCCAGCACGTCGTCGTCGCTCACATCGCCGAAGTCCGGTTCCCACACCCGGGCGACGAGGGACAGCAGCGCCTCCTCGGGCACCACGGCCTCGTCCGGGGCGTGCAGGATGATCGCGAGCGACTGGAGCAGGAACTCCGGTGCTCCCCCGGCCAGTCCGCTGACCTCCGCCTGCCAGCCGCGCGCCCCGGTGCCGACGAGCCGCAGCCCGGTGCCGGTCAGATCCGACCAGTCGGCCGCGCTCTGGGCGGTGCGGAGCGCCGCGAGCAGGGTGTCGCCGTCGGCGGTGAACGCGGTGGCGGGCCCGTTCCCGTGGACCTGGCTCCAGACGTCGGCCGCCTGCGGGACCAGTTCGGCGAGTCCGTCGAGGGTCCGCCGCCACCGGTCGGCCAGCGCCTCGGCCGGCTCCGGCCTGGGACCCCAGAAGCCCCGCACTACACGTCGCATGCTCGTCTCTCCTCCGTCGCCCGGCCCGCTGGCACCCGCGGTCCCCCGGCCGGACGGCGGCCGGGATCACCACGCGTTGCAGGCTACTCTGCTACTCGTCGAAGGCTCCCGGTTTCCTCGTGCTGTCGTTCGGCTTCGTCGGGCTGTGGACCACCTTGATGGGCAGCCCCTCGTCACGGAACGCCTTGCGCGCGGCCTTGGCCACGTCCGGGTCGGAGAAGTGCCACTCCACGGTCCGGCCGCCGGACGCCTCCACCTGGGCGCGGGCCTCGGTGACGAACTTGTCCTTGCCGGACGGGGTGAGGGTGCCGCTGTCGGTCTTGGACAGATAGCTGCCGTAGCCGTTCTTGGCCTCCAGGAACGTCTGCCGGGAGGAGTCCCATCCGTCGTACTCCACCGCGGGCTTGCCCTCGCGCGGATGCGGGACGACGTACTCCTGGCCCCGGTTGGTACCGGTGATCTGCTCCTGGTAGCGGAGCCAGGACTCGTTCTTCCAGTTCGGCGCGGGGTTGCGGTCCCGGCTCGCCCAGTAGCCGTCGCCCGCGTCGGCGTCCCCGAGCGTACGGTCCTTGAGGTCGTCGGCCCAGGACGGCTTGTTGTAGTTGCGCGGGTCGGAGGTGTCGTTGCGCTGCGCCTCGGGGTACTTCTTCTTGTCCAGTTCCGCCTTGCGCGCCCGCTCCGGCTCCTCCAGCCGCTTCTGCTCCAGGTGGGCGGCCCGCTCCGCCGCCCGCGCCTCGGCGGCGGCCGCCTTGGCCGCCTCGTCGCAGCCGCCCTCGGCGAGGATCACCCGGGTCGCGGAACCGGCCGCCAGCACACCGGTGCCCGCGCCCGGCACACCGCCGGAGCCGCCGGAACTGTGTCCACCGCCTCCGCCGTACGGGACGAGGGCCGGCCCGCCCGCGATGGCGCAGCCGGTCCGGCGCGCCGCGTCCTCGGCGGTGTCCGCCGCCTCGTCGGCCTCCTTCGCCGCTTTCCGTACGCCGTCGAGGTCGCCGGCCTCCGCGGCCTTACGGGCCCGGCGGGCCGCCGCGCCCGCGTCGTCGGCGGCGCGGCCGACGGCTCCGGCGACCTTGCCCAGCACCCCGAGCTTGCCGACCTTGCCGACGACCTTCCCGACGTTGTAGCCGGGGATGAAGATCGATCCGACGTTCCAGATCACATCGGTGACGGCCCGGGTCTTCTCGCCGTTGTTCCAGCGCTCGCGGACCTCGTCCCCGACGAAGATGTCGTCGCCCACGGAGACCACGGTGTTGACGGAGGCCCCGCCCCACTCCCAGAGCGCGCCCAGGTAGTCGCCGTCGGCCCACTTGTCGCCCGCGCCCGAGGAGTCCTTGACCCACTGGTCGCCGAGCTGCTTTCCGTAGTCGACCAGACCCGACCAGGTCTCCGGCTTGAACAGGTCGATGATCCCGGAGATGTCGCCCCAGATCCCGTCGACCACGAGGCCCTTGAAGACCTGCGTCGTACGGTCCCAGGCGCAGCCGAAGAAGCCCCAGCCGCCGCAGTCCTCCTTCTCCTCGGCCTGCTCGCCGCCCTCGCCGTCGCCGTCGTCGGACGCCTGTACGTCGTAGGCGGCCTCGGGCTCCTCGTTGTCCTCGGGGAAGGTGTCCTCGCCGGTGCCGGGGCGGTCGGCGTCGTCGGGTCCGCCGGTGCCGCCGCTCGTCGTGGTGGAGCCGGGGCCGCCGGAGCTCTCGCCTCCGGTGGCGTCGCCGCCGGTCGTGCCGCCGGTGCCTTCCGATCCGCCGGATCCGCCGGTGCCGCCTGACCCTCCCGTGCCGCCCGTGCCGCCCGTGGCGTCGCCGCCGGTCGTGCCGCCGGTGGTGCCGCCCGTCGTCGTCGAGCCGCCGTCGGCTCCCCCGTCCGTAGCGCCGTCCGCGCTCCCCGACGTACCGCCGTCCGCTCCCCCGCCGTCCGTGCCGCCACCGTCCGTGCCGCCGCCCGGCTGTTCGCCCGCCTCGACCGATCCGCTGCCCGGCGAGACCGGGCAGGAGCTGCCGGTCAGCGAGCAGATCGCGGACTGGAGGCCCTCGGTGATCCGGCCGCCGAGGCCGCCCACCGTCAGGGCCGCGATCAGCGCGACGACGATCAGGACCAGGCCCAGGTACTCCAGCGCGGTCTGGCCCCGGTCCCGCTTCCAGGTGATCATGTGCGGGAGCGAGAACTTCGGCGGCTGCCCGCGCTCGCCGGGCGGCAGCCGGAACCACTCCCGGCTTCCCCGGCGGTTGACCAGGACGAGGATCAGGACCGGCAGGACCAGCTGGGTCAGCCCGTCCGGCGAGCCGTCGCCGAGGTTGGCGAGACCGCCGAGTATCAGCCAGATCTGGACGGCGACGATGCCCCACCGCACCCGTGCGCCACCGGTCCTGACATGCCGGGCCAGCAGTGCCGCGAGCACCCCGGGCGCGGAGGCGTACAGCAGGATGCCGAGCACCTCGGCGCCCATCGCGTCCACCGCGAGCGCCGAGCCGGACAGGCCGATCGCGCCCAGCACCGTGGCGCCGAACAGGACGAGGAGAGCCACCCGGACCGCGGTGAGCGGGCCCGGGAGGTCACGCCGCGGGGCGACGGCCGGGGCCGGTCCTCCCGCTACGGGTATGCCACCGACAGCAGACATACGTGATCCGACCCCCGGTGCCCATGAGTGACATGACAACCGGTCACCCTAGAGTCGGGCGCCCCTTCACGTCGTGGGCCCCAGGACCCAACCCCGGGCCCATCCGGGCGGGTTGAGCCGCAGAAAAAACGGCTGCCGGGCGCCCCCGGTGAAGGGGCGCCCGGCAGCCGGGGTCGTGCGGGGTGGGTCAGTCGGTGAGGTTCACCGAGCGGGCCGAGGACGCGCCGATCTCCTCGGCGATCTCGGTCAGCACCGGCTGCGGGACCGTCTCGTCGACGGTGAGGACGACCAGCGCCTCGCCGCCCTCCGCGGCCCGGGACACCTGCATGCCCGCGATGTTCAGCCCGGCCTCGCCGAGGATCTTGCCGACCGCGCCCACCACACCGGGACGGTCCTGGTAGCGCAGGACGACCATGTGGTCGGCGAGCGCCAGATCGACGTCGTGCTCACCGATCGCGACGATCTTCTGGAGGTTCTTCGGGCCGGCCAGCGTGCCGGAGACCGCGACCTCCTGGCCGTCGGAGAGGGTGCCGCGCACGGTGACCACATTGCGGTGGTCGGGCGACTCGGAGCTGGTGGTGAGGCGGACCTCGACACCGCGCTCCTGCGCGAACAGCGGGGCGTTGACGTAGGAGACGGTCTCGTCGACGACGTCCTCGAAGACGCCCTTGAGGGCCGAGAGCTCCAGCACCTTGACGTCGTGCTGGGTGATCTCGCCGTACACCTCGACGTCGAGCCGGGCCGCGACCTCGCCCGCGAGCGCGGTGAAGATCCGGCCGAGCTTCTCGGCGAGCGGCAGACCGGGGCGTACGTCCTCGGCGATGACGCCGCCCTGGACGTTGACCGCGTCCGGGACCAGCTCACCGGCGAGCGCGAGGCGCACCGACTTGGCGACCGCGATGCCCGCCTTCTCCTGCGCCTCGTCGGTGGAGGCGCCGAGGTGCGGGGTGCAGACGACCTGGTCGAACTGGAACAGCGGGGAGTCCGTGCAGGGCTCCTTCGCGTACACATCGAGGCCGGCGCCGGCGACGCGGCCCTCCTTCAGTGCGGAGTACAGCGCCTCCTCGTCGACGATCCCGCCGCGCGCGGCGTTGACGATGCGCACCGAGGGCTTCACCTTGTGCAGCGCGTCGTCGCCGATGAGACCGAGGGTCTCGGGGGTCTTGGGCAGGTGCACCGTGATGAAGTCGGCGACCTCCAGCAGCTCGTCCAGGCTGAGGAGCTTGACGCCCATCTGCGCGGCGCGGGCCGGCTGGACGTAGGGGTCGTAGGCGACGATCTTCATGCCGAAGGCCGACATGCGCTGGGCGACCAGGACGCCGATGCGGCCGAGGCCGACGACGCCGAGGACCTTCTCGCTGAGCTCGACGCCGGTGTACTTGGAGCGCTTCCACTCACCGTTCTTGAGCGCGGTGTTGGCCTGCGGGATGTTGCGCGCGGTGGCGACCAGCAGACCGCAGGCCAGCTCGGCGGCGGTGACGATGTTGGAGGTCGGGGCGTTGACGACCATCACGCCGGCCTTGGTGGCCGAGGAGACGTCGACGTTGTCCAGACCGACGCCCGCGCGGGCCACGACCCGGAGTTTCCTGGCGGCGGCGATCGCCTCGGCGTCGACCTTGGTGGCGGAGCGCACCAGGATCGCGTCGACATCGGCGATGGCGGGGATCAGCTCGGCGCGGTCCGCGCCGTTGCAGTGCCGGATCTCGAAATCCGGACCCAGAGCGTCGACCGTGGCGGGCGACAGCTCTTCAGCGATGAGTACGACAGGCTTCGAGCTCACGTGAGTCCTCACAAGTCCAGTGCGGACGGCCGTCCCGACGGCCGCAGGCGGTGGAGGGGCTAGCCGCGTGGTAGACGCACGACACTGTGGGCCCTGACGCGTGTATGTGTTGAGAAGTGTAGTCATGCGACGGGCTTCGTACTGCGCCCCGGTGGAAGGATCACCCGCACGAGGGTGGACGTCGTGTACACCCGTACGGAACAGCCCCTCCGGACCCCCGTACGGAGCGACTCCTCCGGTGCTGCGGAGCGGGGCGGATCCTGTGGCCAGGACCCGCCCCGCTCCCCCGAGGCCTAGGCCTCTTCGTCGTTCACCCAGCTCATGAGCTTGCGCAGCTCACGGCCCGTGGTCTCCAGCAGATGGTCGCTGTCGGCCTTCTTGTACTCGTTGTACTTGGGCAGACCGTTGTGGTACTCGGCCATCCAGTTCTTGGCGAAGGTGCCGTCCTGGATCTCGGCGAGGACCTTCTTCATCTCGGCCTTGGTGGCGTCGGTGATGATCCGCGGGCCGGTGACGTAGTCGCCCCACTCGGCGGTCTCCGAGATGGACCAGCGCATCTTCTCCAGGCCGCCCTCGTACATGAGGTCGACGATGAGCTTCAGCTCGTGCAGGCACTCGAAGTACGCGATCTCCGGCTGGTAGCCGGCCTCGGTCAGCGTCTCGAAACCGGCCTTGACCAGGGCGGCGGTGCCACCGCAGAGGACGGCCTGCTCACCGAACAGGTCGGTCTCGGTCTCCTCGGTGAAGGTGGTCTTGATGACGCCGGCGCGGGTGCCGCCGATGCCCTTGGCGTACGAGAGGGCGAGCTCCAGGCCCTTGCCCGAGGCGTCCTGCTCGACGGCCACGATGCAGGGAACGCCGCGGCCCTCCTCGTACTGGCGGCGGACCAGGTGGCCCGGGCCCTTGGGGGCGACCATGCAGACGTCGACGTTGGCCGGCGGCTTGATGAAGCCGAAGCGGATGTTCAGGCCGTGGCCGAAGAACAGCGCGTCGCCGTCCTTGAGGTTGTCCTTGACGGACTCCTCGTAGACCTGCGCCTGGATCGGGTCCGGGACGAGGATCATGATGACGTCGGCCTCGGCGGCGGCCTCGGACGGGGTCACCACGCGCAGGCCCTGCTCCTCGGCCTTGGCCTTGGACTTCGAGCCCTCGTGCAGACCGACGCGGACGTCGACGCCGGAGTCGCGGAGCGACAGCGCGTGGGCGTGGCCCTGGCTGCCGTAACCGAGAACCGCGACCTTGCGGCCCTGGATGATGGACAGGTCGGCATCGTCGTCGTAGAACAGCTCGGCCACTGGGTCTTCTCCTTGGTGTGCAGGTGTTGCGTCCCACCGTACGGCGGGGTGCGTCGTATGCGTTGTCGGGTCTCGCCATGCGAGCGGAGCGTGCGTCTCCGCCCGGGGTCCGTCCGCTCAGGCCGAGCGGTCGAGGGCGCGCAGGGACCGGTCGGTGATCGAGCGCGCGCCGCGCCCTATGGCGATGGTGCCGGACTGGACGAGCTCCTTGATGCCGTACTGCTCCAGCATCTTGAGCATCGCCTCCAGCTTGTCGGCCCCTCCGGTCGCCTCGATCGTGACGGCCTCCGGGGAGACGTCGACGGTCTTGGCGCGGAACAGCTGGACGATCTCGACGATCTGGGAGCGGGTCTCGCTGTCGGCGCGGACCTTCACCAGGACGAGCTCCCGCTGGATCGCGGCGGACGGCTCGAGTTCGACGATCTTCAGGACGTTGACCAGCTTGTTGAGCTGCTTGGTCACCTGCTCCAGGGGCAGGCCCTCGACATTCACGACGATGGTGATGCGGGAGATGTCGGGGTGCTCGGTGGTACCGACCGCGAGCGAGTCGATGTTGAAGCCGCGTCGGGAGAACAGGGCGGTGATCCGGGCGAGGACACCGGGCTTGTTCTCGACCAGGACGGAGAGCGTGTGCTTTTCGGACATGGGAGTCGTTCTCTCTCTGTCTCTCAGTCGTCTTCGTTGTCGCCGAAGTCGGGGCGGACGCCGCGGGCGGCCTGGACCTCGTCGTTGGAGGTGCCGGCGGCGACCATCGGCCAGACCATGGCGTCCTCGTGGACGATGAAGTCGATGACGACGGGGCGGTCGTTGATGGAGTTGGCCTCTTCGATGACCTTGTCCAGGTCGGCCGGGTCCTCGCAGCGGATGGCGTAGCAGCCCATGGCCTCGGACAGCTTGACGAAGTCCGGGACGCGGGTGCCCTTGGCGGCGTTGCCGTCCGTGTCCGCGCCGGAGTGCAGCACGGTGTTGGAGTAGCGCTGGTTGTAGAAGAGGGTCTGCCACTGGCGGACCATCCCGAGGGCGCCGTTGTTGATGACGGCGACCTTGATCGGGATGTTGTTGAGCGCGCAGGTGGTCAGTTCCTGGTTGGTCATCTGGAAGCAGCCGTCGCCGTCGATGGCCCAGACCGTGCGGTCGGGCATGCCGGCCTTGGCGCCCATCGCGGCCGGGACCGCGTACCCCATCGTTCCGGCGCCGCCGCTGTTGAGCCAGGTGGCGGGCTGCTCGTAGTCGATGAAGTGGGAGGCCCACATCTGGTGCTGGCCGACGCCCGCGGCGAAGATCGTGCCCTCGGGGGCGAGCTTGCCGATGCGCTGGATGACCTGCTGCGGGGAGAGGCTGCCGTCCTCGGGCAGGTCGTAGCCCAGCGGGTAGGTGTCGCGCCAGCGGTTGAGGTCCTTCCACCAAGAGCTGTAGTCGCCGGTGTTGCCCTCGGTGTGCTCGGCCTGGACGGCCTGGACCAGATCGGCCAGGACCTCGCGGGCGTCGCCGACGATCGGGACGTCGGCCGTGCGGTTCTTGCCGATCTCGGCCGGGTCGATGTCGGCGTGGACGATCTTGGCGTACGGGGCGAAGCTGTCCAGCTTGCCGGTGACGCGGTCGTCGAAGCGGGCTCCGAGGGCGACGATCAGGTCGGCCTTCTGCAGCGCGGTGACGGCGGTGACCGCACCGTGCATGCCCGGCATTCCCACGTGCAGCGGGTGGCTGTCGGGGAAGGCGCCGAGCGCCATCAGGGTGGTGGTGACGGGCGCTCCGGTCAGCTCCGCGAGGACCTTCAGCTCGGCGGTGGCGCCGGCCTTCAGAACGCCGCCGCCGACGTACAGCACGGGCCGCTTGGACTGGGTGATCAGCTTGGCGGCCTCGCGGATCTGCTTGGCGTGCGGCTTGGTCACCGGGCGGTAGCCGGGCAGGTCCTGGGTGGGCGGCCAGCTGAAGGTGGTCTTCGCCTGGAGGGCGTCCTTGGCGATGTCGACGAGGACCGGTCCGGGGCGGCCGGTGGAGGCGATGTGGAAGGCCTCGGCGATGGTGTGCGGGATGTCCTCGGCCTTGGTGACCAGGAAGTTGTGCTTGGTGATCGGCATCGTGATGCCGCAGATGTCGGCTTCCTGGAAGGCGTCGGTGCCGATCGCCTTGGAGGCGACCTGGCCGGTGATCGCGACGAGCGGCACGGAGTCCATGTGCGCGTCGGCGATCGGGGTGACCAGGTTGGTGGCGCCGGGGCCCGAGGTGGCCATGCAGACGCCGACCTTGCCGGTGGCCTGCGCGTACCCGGTGGCGGCGTGACCGGCGCCCTGCTCGTGGCGGACCAGGACGTGGCGGACCCGGGTGGAGTCCATCATCGGGTCGTAGGCGGGGAGGATCGCACCGCCGGGAATGCCGAATACCGTGTCGGCGCCGACTTCCTCGAGAGAACGGATGAGGGACTGCGCGCCCGTGACGTGCTCAACGGTGACGGACGGCTGTCCGCCGGTACGGGCGCGCGGCTGCGGGTGGTGGGCCCCGGTGGCCTGCTCGGTCATCGGCATTCTCTTCTCGAAGCTGAGGGTTTTCGCGGGTGTTTTGCAGCGTTTTGAGCGGTGTCAGTGCAACAAAAAACCCCTCGTGCCGTGAGGCAAGCGAGGGGAGCGCGCCGGGTGCGGTCCGCAGAGTGTCGTGGAGTGACTCTGCTTCAGCCGACGCGCTTTCCAAGTACGAGAATTCGGGTGCGCATGGCATTGACCCTCTCTCCGGCACGCATGACGTGTCAAGTGGGTGGGACGGGCGTCTCAGTATGTGATCCGGTGAGCAGCGGGATCGAGCCGCCCGCCATCACCGGCCGGGGGCTCGGAATGCCCGGTACGGGGAACTCCCCGCGGACCAGGGCGCGTCGCAGCCGGTACTCGTCGAGCGGTCCGGAGAAGGCCATCCCCTGGCCGTGGGTACACCCCATGGCGCGCAGGGCGAGGACCTGCTCGGGCACGTCGACGCCGTCGGCGACGGACTGGAGGCCGAGGTCGCAGGCGATCCGCAGGAGGCCGCTGGTGATCTTGTGCAGCCGGGCCGACTCGACGACGCCCTCGACCAGATTCCGGTCGAGCTTCAGTACGTCGATGGGGAGCCGGCGCAGGGCGTTGATCGCCGCGAAGCCGCTGCCGAAGCCGTCGAGCGCGATCCGTACGCCGAGCCGGCGCAGGGCCACCAGGCGCTGCTCCAGGGCGTCGAAGGAGACCCGGGGGTCGCTGTCGGCCACCTCGATCATCAGGGCGCCCGAGGGCAGCCCGTGGCGGGTCAGCAGCGCCTCGATGGAGCCGGGCGGCGGGCCGGCGTCCAGCAGCCGGGCGGCGGAGAGCCGGACGGAGACGGCGACGGGGTGGCCGGCCCTGGCCCGGTCGGCGGCCTGTTTCACGGCCTCCTCCAGGAGCCAGCGGCCGAGCTCGGCGGTGCGGTCGTCGTCGCCGGTGACCCGCAGGAACTCCGCGGGGGTGAACAGGATGCCCTGGGCGGAGCGCCAGCGGGCCTGGGCGGCGACGGCGGCGACGGAGCCGCTGGCGAGGTGGACGACGGGCTGGTGGAGCAGGGCGAACTCGCCGTCGCGCAGGGCGGTGCGCAGCCGGGTGGCCAGCTCGGAGCGGCGTACGACGTCGGCCTGCATCTGCGGGGCGTAGAGCTCGACCCGGTCCTTGCCGCCGGCCTTGGCGCGGTACATCGCGAGGTCGGCGTTGCGCATGAGGTCGGTGGGGCTGATGGCGGGCTCCGCGAAGGCCACCCCGATGGAGGCGGCCACCCGGACCTCGCTGGGGCCGATCCGGTAGGGCTGGGAGAGGGTGAGCCGCAGCCGGTCGGCGATCTCGTGGACCTGGTATTCGCGGGCGCCCTGGTCGCGGGTGCCGTCGCCCACGATGAGCGCGGCGAACTCGTCGCCGCCGAGCCGGGCGGCGGTGTCGCCGGCCCGGACGGAGTCCTGGAGGCGGCGGCCCGCCTGGACGAGCAGTTCGTCGCCCGCCTGGTGGCCGATGGTGTCGTTGACCTGCTTGAAGCCGTCGAGGTCGATGAAGAGGACGGCGGTGCCGGGGTCGCCCGAGCGGCGGCCGCCGAGCGCCTGGCGGACCCGGGCGGTGAACAGGGCCCGGTTGGGCAGGTCGGTGAGCGGGTCGTGCTCGGCGTTGTGCTGCAACTGGGCCTGGAGTCGGACCCGTTCCGTGACGTCCCGGCTGTTGAGGAGGAGGCCGCCCTGGTGGCGGTTGACGGTGGACTCGACGTTGAGCCAGTCGCCCGTGCCGGAGCGGAAGCGGCACTCGATCCGGGTGGTGGGCTCCTCGTGCGGCGGGGCGGCGAGGAAACGGCGCACCTCGTGGACGAACCGGCCCAGATCCTCGGGGTGGATGATCGAGGACAGCTCGGAGCCGACGAGATCCTCCGCCTCGCGCCCGTAGACCCCGGCGGCGGCGGGGCTGACGTAGCGCAGGGTGCCGTTGGGCGCGGCGATCATGATGACGTCGCTGGACCCCTGCACCAGGGAGCGGAAGTGGTTCTCCTTCTGGGCCAGTTCCTGGGTGAGGGAGATGTTGTCGAGGAGCATGATGCCCTGCCGGACGACCAGCGCCAGGACGACGGTGCAGCCGGTGAAGATGACGACCCGGTCCACCCGGCGGCCCTCGACCACGTTGTACAGGATGCCCAACGTGCAGACGGCGGCGGCGAGATACGGGGTCAGCGCGGCCAGCGAGCCGGCGATGGGCCGGCTGGCGATGGCGCGCGGGGGCCCGGGGCGGGCGGCCGGCCGGGCCGCGCGCCGGGCGCCCCACGGGGCGTAGGCGAGGAGCAGCGACCCGGCGAACCAGCCGGCGTCGAGGAGTTGGCCCGAGTGGTAGGTGGAGCGCAGCAGCGGCGAGGTGAACACCGCGTCGCTGAGCACGGTGAGGGCCAGGGCGGCGATGGCGGTGTTGACCGCGGAGCGGTTCACCCCGGCCCGGCGGAAGTGCAGGGCGAGCACCATCGAGACCAGCACGATGTCGAGCAGCGGGTAGGCCAGCGAGAGGGCCGCGGGCGCCACGCTGGTGTCCTGGAAGCCCGCCAGGTGCGTGGTGTGCGCGAGGGCCAGGCTCCAGGCGAGCGTCAGCAGCGAGCCGCCGATCAGCCAGGCGTCCAGGGCCAGACACACCCAGCCGGCGCGGGTGACGGGCCGTTTGGCGAGCACCAGCAGCCCGACGATGGCGGGCGGCGCGAAGCAGAGGAAGAAGACGTCGGCGAGGGAGGGCGTGGGCACGGGGACGCCGAGGATCACCTCGTACCAGCCCCAGACGGCGTTTCCGCAGGCCGCCATGGCGGAGGAGAGCGAGAACAGCAGCCAGGCGGGCCGCAGTCGGCCCGCGCCCGTCCGTGCGTAGAGGAAGCAGGAGACCGCGGCGATCAGCGCCGCCGCCGCGAGACCGAAGTCCCCCATGAAGACGGCGACCTGCGGCGAGCCCCAGCCCACGGCGGCGCCCACCGAATACGCCGCGCAGACGAAGCCCAGCAGGATCCGGGACCGCATCCCCGTGGAGCCGGAGGCGGACCGCGGGGCGAGCAGGGCCCCCAGCGCGCTCACCGGAGGGCTCCCCGCCCCGGGCCCGCCGGGCAGGTGCGGCCCGGCGTCCGGCGCCTCGCGGGGCGCCCGGGGCGCCGCTCGCTCCGGCTCGGCCCGGGCGGCGTCGGCGATGCCGGTCCGGGGCAGGAATCCGGCCATCCGCGGGTGCTGTGGTCCGTCGTCGTGGACGGCAGCGACCGTCCGTCCGTCCGCTTCGGATCGTCTCTCCATGGCCAGCACATCGCCCGTCGCCCCCTCGCGTTCCGGTGCTCCCCCCGCGCCGTCCCTTCCACGGCGCAGCCCCCCGGATCGGACGATACACCAGATCCGTCACTCAGGGCCATAGATTCTCTACGCTCCGTAACGAAAGGCGAGGTGAGCGGCACCGCGTGCATCCGAACCACCCCGTAGCGTGGCCGCCTCGGCGGCTCAGCCGGTGGTGCGGACCACGTTATGCACGGGCTCTCCGGCGGCGAACCGGGTGAGCTGCGCGGCCAGCAGCCGCTTGGCGCGCGGTTCGAACGCCGAGGTGCTGCCGCCCACATGGGGCGTGATCAAGACATGCGGAGCATGCCAGAGAGGATGGCCCGCGGGCAGGGGTTCCGGGTCGGTCACATCGAGTGCGGCCCGCAGCCGGCCGGATTCCAGTTCGGACAACAGGGCCTTGGTGTCGACGACTCCGCCGCGTGCGACGTTGACGAGGAGCGCGCCGTCGGGCATCGCGGCGAGGAAGTCGGCGTCCACCAGCCCCTGCGTGGACGGGTTCAGCGGGGTGGAGAGGATCACGATGTCCGCCTCGGGCAGCAGGGCGGACAGATCGTCGAGCGTGTGTACGGGGCCGCGTGCGGTGGTCCGCGCGGAGCGCGCGACGCGCGCCACCCGCGCGCACTCGAACGGGACGAGCCGGTCCTCGATGGCCGATCCGATGGAGCCGTAGCCCACGATGAGAACGGACTTGTCGGCGAGCGCGGGGTAGAAGCCGGACCGCCACTCCTCCTTGTCCTGTCCGTGGACGAACCCGGGGAAGCCGCGCAGGGAGGCGAGGACGAGCGCGATCGTCAGCTCGGCGGTGGACGCCTCGTGGACCCCCTTGGCGTTGCAGAGGCGTACGCCGGCGGGCAGCAGGCCGAGGCCCGGCTCCACATGGTCGATGCCGGCGGAGAGCGTCTGCACCACCTGGACGGCGCCCATCTCGGCGAGCGGGCGCACCGCGATCTCGGGGCCCTTCATGTAGGGCACGACGTAGTAGGCGCAGTGGGCCGGGTCCGCGGGGTAGTCCGGTTCGCCGTCCCAGAAGAGGTAGTTGAGGCCATCGGGCAGCCCGTCGATCTCCTCGGCCGGGAAGGGCAGCCACACATCGGCAGTCGTCGCAGTCATGGTCAGGAGGCTATGCGACGGGTGTGCGAACACTCCAGGACAGCGGCAGGAACTCCGGGGGCCGTCGGCGCGGCCGCGGTCGGCGGGGGCGGTCTCTCGGCAGGTTGCACAAACTCCGCCGTCGGTGATTGCCGCGATTGCGCAGAGACGGCCACCGGTCGCTCGCCCAGGATGTGCGGTCGGACACCGATGTGATCCGGACGCGTCACCCGGTCCACCCCGACGTCAGGAGTCGCCGTGCTGTGGAGAAGGAATCTGCTCGTCCCGTTGGCCGCGCTCGCCCTGGCCCTGACCGCGTCGACCGGCGCGGGCACGGCGGTGGCGGCCCCGGACACCACCGTGGCCGCCACCGCGCCCACCGCTTCGGCCGCCGCCGACTTCGGCGCCCCCGGCCCGTACGCCACCGCGGTGGAGGTCGGGGCGGTCACCACCCTGTACTACCCGCGCGACATCGCCGACAGCGACCGCCGCCACCCGGTGATCGTGTGGGGCAACGGCACCGGCGGCGTCCCCCTCGTCTACCGGGAGCTGCTGCTCCACTGGGCCGGGCAGGGCTTCATCGTCGCCGCCGCGAACACCCCGCAGTCCAACCTCGGCATCTCCATGCGCGCGGGCATCGACCTGCTCACCGGCCGGAACGCCGACCCGGGCAGCGCCTTCTTCGACCGCGTCGACCTGGAGCACATCGGCACCTCGGGTCATTCGCAGGGCGGCGCGGCCGCCATCGTCGTCGGCGCGGATCCCCGTATCGACACCATCCTGCCGATCCAGCCAGGTCCGCTGGCCGACATCAACGCGGTGCACGTGCCCGCGCTGCTGCTGGCCGGCCAGAAGGACAGCATCGTCTTCCCCGCCCTCGTCCGGGCGTTCTACAACGCCGCCGACCATATTCCGGCCCTCTACGGCGAGTTGCGCGGCGCCGACCACTTCACGGTCGTCGGCGACCCCGGCCCGTTCGCGGCGCCGACCACCGCCTGGTTCCGTGCCCATCTCATGGGCGACCAGGAGGCGCGTGCGCAGTTCTTCGGACCCGGCTGCGGCATCTGCGCCGACACCGCCACCTGGTCCGACGTCCGCCGGAACAGCCTGGCCCTGGGCCTCCCGGCCACCACTGCGTAACCCGCCTCGACCGATCGGACCGGCATGGACATCATCGCGACGACGCGCCACGGGAAGGTACGCGGCCGCGTCGGCCGGGGCATCGCCTCCTACCGGGGAATCCCGTACGCCGCCGCGCCCTATGGGGTCCACCGGTTCCGCGCCCCCGCACCCGTCGAGCCCTGGGAGGGGGTGCGCGACGCGCTGGAGTTCGGGCCGACCGCGCCGCAGCGCCCCTACCGGCCACCGCTGGACCGGCTGATTCCCGAGGTGGACGTTCCCGGGGACGAGTGCCTCAACCTCAACGTCTGGGCGCCCGAGAGGGCTTTGGGACCTCTGCCGGTGCTGGTGTGGATCCACGGAGGCTCCCTGCGGAACGGTTCCGCCGCCATGCCCCTGTACGACGGCGGGGCCTTCGCGCGCGACGGTGTGGTCCTCGTATCGGTCAACTACCGGCTCGGGGTCGAGGGGTTCGGCGTCTTCCCCGACGCACCCGACAACCGGGGTCTGCTGGACCAGATCGCCGCCCTGACCTGGGTACGGGACAACATCGCGGGGTTCGGCGGAGACCCCGCGTGCGTGACGGTGTGCGGCGAGTCCGCCGGAGCGATCAGCATCGCCGCCCTGCTGACCAGCCCTCGCGCGGCCGGTCTGTTCCACCGGGCGGTCCTGCAGAGCGGCCCGCCGCACACCGTGCCACGTGAGCGGGGCGCGCGGACCGTGCGCGCGATGGCGAAGACGCTACGGGTGCCGGCCACGGCGGAGGCGTTCGCCGCGGTGGACCGCGAACGGCTGCTGGACGCCCAGCACGAGGTGGTCGGCGGGGCCGATCCGATCAGCGGTGGTCCCGGCTTCCACATCGTGGTCGACGACGACGTGGTGCCGGCCGCTCCGCCGCCTCCCTCGGTCGATCTGCTGCTGGGCTGCAACCGGGAGGAGTACCGGCTGTGGTTCGTGCCGAGCGGGGCGGTGGACCGCGTCGGCCCGCTCACGCTGCGGCTGGCCCTGCTGAAGTTCCGGATCCCCGGCCGGGTGGCGCGGCTGTACCGGGCCGGCCGGCCGGGCGCGAAGCCGGGGGTGATCCTCGGTGAGATCGCCACCGACCTGCTGCTCCGGGGGCCGCTCAACCGGCTGGCGGACTCCCGGCTGCCCGGCCCCGGGGTCTCCGGTGCCGGGACCGGCGGCTCCCCGACGGCCGCTTCCCCGCCCGGCGGCCCCGCGATCTCCGGTTCCCGGCCCGCCCGGACGTTCTTCTACGAGTTCGCCTGGCGCTCGCCGGTCCTGGAGCTGGGCGCCTGCCATGCGCTGGAGATCGGTTTCGTCTTCGACAACCTCCGGTACGGCGAGGCGCTGACCGGCCCGGACGCCCCGCAGCCGCTGGCCGACGCCATGCACCGGGCCTGGGTCGGCTTCGCCGCCACGGGCGACCCCGGCTGGGCCGCCTGGGACAGCAGGCGGCCGGTCAGGGTCTTCGACCACCCCGGTACGTCCACGGTGCTCGCGCCGCGACAGGAGGAGCTGCGGGCCTGGCTGTAGCGCTGTCAGTCATCCCCCAGGGCCCGGGCGACCAGCGCGGCCTGGAGCAGCCGCGCGTCGGCGGGCACGTTCGGGTCGAGACCGGTCAGGGTGCTCACCCGGTGCAGCCGGTAGTCCAGCGTGTTGCGGTGGACGCACAGCTCCGCGGCGCTCCGGCTGCGGTGGTGCCCGTGGTCCACGAAGACCCGCAGCGTCTCCAGCAGGTACGGATGGTCGTCCAGCGGGTCGAGCTTGGCGGCCAGCCGCCGCAACGCATCGCCGGGGCGCGCGAGCTGGTACTCCAGGAGCACGTCGTCGAGCCGGTACAGCCCCGGCGGGCGGCCCAGCCGCCGGACGAGTTCGAGCACCCGCCCGGCCTCCTGCGCCGCCCCGGGAACGGCCTCCGGTCCGGCGGCCGGGGCCGCGGCCGCGAGCACCCGCTGCCCGATGTCCTTCCCGAGCGCCTCCGGCAGGCCGGACAGATCGCGGCCGCCCGGCAGCAGCGCGATACCGGCGACATGGTCCATCAGCACCGGGACGCCCGCGTGGGCCTCGATCGACGACTGCACCAGCCGGGCCGGCGGATGCGACGCGAAGGCCAGGGCGAGCACCTCGTGGCCACCGGCCACCGTGACCCCCGCGGCCTCCGCCAGTTCCGCGTACGGCCGGCCGGCCAGCAGCGCGGTCAGCAGCGCCCGCCGCACCCGCTTGTCCTCGCTGTGGATGTCCTCCTGGGCCGTGCGGTGCGCGAGCACGACGGCGGGCATCGCCGCGTGCAGACAGGCCAGCAGCTTGGCTCCGGCGCCGGTCAGCTCCTCGGGCTCCGCCGTCTCGGCCAGCGCCTGCCACCAGACTTCCGCGCCGACGAGGTAGGCGGCGATCACCGCCTCCAGCGGCACCCGCTCCTCGGCCCGGCGCCCCGACCACTCGATGAGCCGGGTCAGCTCGCCCGGGCTCATCACACCGTCCTGGCGCAGCGCCCGCAGCAGCAGATCGTTCACGGCCGTGACCGAGCGGGTCACCTCGCCCTCCAGCGTGTGGCGCGGCAACTCCCCGTAGAACGGGATCTCCGCCGTGCACCGGGCGACCACGGCAGCGGTGAGGTCGCCGCTGCGAGCAGCCATCCGTGCGTGTAGGGCGGGCATCGGCGTATCGTCACATCGCCCAAACGCTTCCGTCAATCACTCCCCGAACTCCCCCGACAGGGACCTGCGTCGTGGATCGGACGGGCGTGGCCGTCCGGGTCCGGGACCGCGTTCTCGCGCCGTTCCCGGAGGAGCCGCCCGTGGACCGCGGCGGAGGGGAAAGGCGGAACGGCTCGTCCAGGAAAGGGTTCGGGGAGTTGGAGAGCAGGACAATCGGGGCGGCGGGGCTTGCCGTGGGCACGGTCGGTCTCGGCTGTATGCCGATGAGCTGGGGTTACAGCGCGTCGCAGCAGCTCGGCGACCGTTCGGTGCGGACGGTGCACGCGGCTCTGGACGCGGGCGTCCGGCTGCTCGACACCGCGGACATGTACGGCCCGTTCACCAATGAGCTGCTGGTGGGGCGGGCGTTGAAGGGCCGCCGCCAGGAGGCGTTCGTCTCCACCAAGTGCGGGCTGCTGATGGGCGATCAGCACATCGTCGCCAACGGCCGTCCCGGGTACGTCCGCCGGGCCTGCGACGCCTCGCTGCGGCGGCTCCAGACCGATGTGATCGACCTGTACCAGCTGCACCGGGCCGACCCCGAGGTGCCGGTGGAGGAGACCTGGGGTGCGCTGGCGGAGCTGGTGACCGCGGGCAAGGTGCGCTCGCTCGGACTGTGTGCGGTGGGGGCGCGGGCCCCGCGCCGCTCGGGCGAGGGGCCGCATGAGGGAACGATCCGGCAACTGGAGCGGATCCAGCAGGTCTTCCCGGTCAGCGCCGTGGAGGCGGAGCTGTCGGTGTGGTCGCGCGAGGCGTTGGCGGAGCTGCTGCCGTGGTGTGTGGCGCGCGGGGTCGGGCTGCTGGCCGCGATGCCGCTGGGCAGCGGTTATCTGACCGGGACGCTGAAGCCGGGCCAGGGTTTCGAGCCGGAGGATCTGCGGGCCAGGCATCCGCGGTTCACGGCGGAGGTGATGGCGGCGAACCAGCCGGTGGTGGCCGGTCTGCGGCGGGTCGCGGAGCGCCGGGGGGCGACCGTGGCCCAGGTGGCGCTGGCGTGGGTGCTGCGCCAGGGGCCGCATGTGGTGCCGGTGCCGGGGGCGAAGCGGGAGCGGTGGGCGGTGGAGAACGCCGGGGCGGCGCGGGTGGTCCTGGACGACCGGGACCTGGCGGAGATCGACGCTCTGCCCGCCGCCCGTGAATCGTGGGACTGAGAGGGGCGGGTCCGGTGGACCGGGCGGCGCGGCCCGTACGGCGGGAGAATGGGCGGATCGGGAACTCCTGGGCCTGCCGAGGTGTAGGAACAGGGTGCGGGAGCAGGTAGTCGGGCAAGCGTCGAAAGGAATCGGTTCCGTGCGTGGTGCTCAGTTCGGACCTGTGCAGCCCCGGGCGATGCGCAGGGGGGTGGTGGCGGCGCTGGCGTCGGCCGCCCTGCTGCTGTCGGCCGCGTGTTCCGCCGACGGGGACGGGGGTGCGTCCGGGCGGCCCGCGGGTTCCCCGACCGCCTCGGAGGGCTCCGCTCCGCCGGCCTCGCCGAGCCGCTCGGCCGATCTGCCGCCCGCGAAGGGGTCGGCGAAGGTCGTCTCGACGCTGACCGAGGAGCTGAAGTCGCCGTGGGGTCTGGCCGCGCTGCCGGGCGGTGATCTGCTGGTGTCCTCGCGGGACGAGGGCACGGTGCACCGGATCGACGGCGAGAGCGGGAAGCAGACGCTGCTGGGCTCGGTGCCCGGGGTGGCCCCGGCCGGCGAGGGCGGGCTGCTCGGGCTCGCCGTCTCCTCCACGTTCGGCGCGGACCAGCTGGTGTACGCCTACTTCACCACCACGTCCGACAACCGGATCGTCCGCATGAGTTACGACGAGAAGCGCCCGGCGGGGCAGCAGCTCGGCGCTCCGGACACCGTCCTGCGCGGCATCCCCAAGGGCAGCATCCACAACGGCGGCCGGATCGCCTTCGGCCCGGACAAGATGCTGTACGCGGGCACGGGCGAGACCGGGGACACCGGGCTGGCCCAGGACAAGGAGTCGCTGGCGGGCAAGATCCTGCGGATGACCCCCGACGGCGAGCCGGTGCACGGCAATCCGGAGGCGGACTCGGTGGTGTATTCGTACGGGCACCGCAATGTGCAGGGGCTCGCCTGGGACGCGCAGAAGCGGCTGTGGGCCGCCGAGTTCGGCCAGAACACCTGGGACGAGCTGAATCTGATCGAGCCCGGCGGGAACTACGGCTGGCCCGAGGTCGAGGGCCGGGAGGGCGAGGACGGGTTCATCGACCCGGTGGCGCAGTGGAAGACCTCGGAGGCCTCCCCCAGCGGGATCGCGTACGCGGAGGGCTCGATCTGGATGGCCGGGCTGCGCGGTGAGCGGCTGTGGCGGATTCCGCTGGCGGGCGAGAAGGCGGCGGAACCTTATGCCGACCCCCAGTCGTTCCTGGATGAGAAGCACGGCCGCCTGCGCACTGTGGTGAGTGCGGGGAGCGACCGCTTGTGGCTGGTCACCAGCAACACGGACGGACGGGGTACGCCGAAGCCCGGGGACGACAGGGTCCTCCTGGTGGAAGTGGAGTAGCCGCTCGCCCGCGCGGCATGTCGGAGGGAGCACGGCCGGTGTTCAATTTCTTCGAGGAGCTCTTCGCCCCGGGACGCAAACACGTCTCCGACGAGCAGAAGCGGCTGGAGCTGAGCCGGGTGGACCTCGGCATCGGCGATCCGAACCGGGGGCCGATAGACCTGACCTCCGGGAAGGTGACCGTGCGCGCCCCGGTGCTGGACGGTGACCCGGTGCTGGACAGTGCGCCGGTCCTGGCCGGTGAGCCGGCCCGGGACGATGCTGCCGAGCACCGGAACGGGCGTATGCGGCCGGTCGCGCCCGAGCAGGACGCCGTGCTGGACCGGCCCCGGGCCGGGAAGCCGGTGAGCGGGCCGGAGCGCCGGGCCGAGGACGATCCCAAGGGCTAGGGTGTTTGCGGCGGATCTTGACCGGGTTTACGCGGCCGGGTAGAGCCGGAGGCGGTGGGCGAGGGCGGCCGCCTCGCCCCGGCTGGAGACGCCGAGCTTGGCCAGGATGTTGGAGACGTGCACGCTCGCGGTCTTCGGCGAGATGAACAGCTCCTCGGCGATCCTGCGGTTGGTGTGCCCCGCCGCGACCAGCCGGTGCACATCCTGCTCGCGCGGGGTCAGCCCGAAGGACGCCACGGCGGCGACGGCCGGGTCCTGCTCCTGGCCCGGCGCCCGCTCCCGGCCCGCTTCGCCCGGCTCGGCGGCCAGGACGGCCGGGTGGATCCCGTCGTCGTGGCCGGGCGCCGCGCCGGAGCCGTCCAGGGTGATGCGGGCCCGGGCCGCCAGTTGTTCGACCGCCTCGGCGAGCGGGCGGGCGCCGAGCCGGCGGGCGGTCTCCAGGGAGCGGTGCAGCAGGGCCGTGGCGGTGGACCGGTCGCCGGGGGCGATGAGCAGCGACTCCGCCCAGCGGCGGTGGATCTGGGCCAGTTGGTACGGGCGGCACAGCGGGCCGAAGGCCTCGGCGGCGCGGGCCCAGTGGCCGGGGGTGTCCGTGCCCTCCGCCCGAGCCAGCTCCGCCTCGATGAAGACGCCGTGGGCCGCCCATACGGGGACGAGCATCGGGAGGTTCTTGACGCACCGGCGGATCAGGGCGAGCAGCCTCGGACGGTCCGGTTCGGCGGCGGGCAGCCCGCGGGCGTCCGCCTCGATCATGGCGGCGGTCTGGAGCAGCGGCAGGGCGTAGCGCTGGGTGCCGGGCGGGAAGCCCGCCGAGGCCAGCTCCTCGAACGCGGTCCTGGCCTCGGCGAGCCTGCCCTGGAGGGCGGCCAGCACCATGCCGTGCCGGACGGGGTCGATCACATGCTGGTGCTGCGGATCGCGGTGCCCGAAGAGCTTGCGGACCTGGGCGAGCAGCTCCTCGCCCTCGGCGAAGTCACCGCGGGAGACGGCCAGTTCGGTACGGCGGAGGGCGGCGAGGCCCTTGCCCCTGGGGCCCAGCGCCAGCCGGGCGGCGGAGGCGGCGGCGGTCTCGCTCTGGGTCCAGTGGCCGAGGGAGAACAGGGACTGGGACTGGTTGGCGTACACCCAGGCCCCGGAGTCGGCCAGACCGTGGCTGTGGCAGATCCGGATGCCGTGGTCGGCGGCGGCGACGGCCTCCAGCGAGCGGCCCATCGCCTCCAGCGAGGAGGGCAGGTTGACGCTGACCCGGCCCAGCAGGTTCATCAGGTGCAGTTTCTCTGCGCGGTCGCGGACGGCGTACATCTCGGCGAGGCCGTCCTCGACGCTGCCCGCGTCGGCGGTGAGCCAGCCCCGGGTGAGGCGGGCGTGCAGCTCGATGTACTCGTCGCCGACGAGCCGGGCGTACTCCACCGCGCGGTCGCTGTCGGCCAGCGCCTCCGGGCCCGGCCGGTGCAGCGCCTTCCAACTGGCCACGTTGGTCAGGACGTCGGCCTGCACGGGGGACGGCGGCAGTCCGCGTACCAGTTCCTGCGCGGTGGCCAGCTCCTCCCAGCCGTCCCCCTTGTCGAGGGCCTGCGCCAGCCGGCTGCGCTGCACCAGGAACCAGGCCTCGCGCAGCGGGTCGGACTCGGAGGCCAGGACCCGCATGGCCTTCTTGGAGATGGCCAGGGCGCGTTTGCGGTCGCCGCCGAAGTGGGCGGCGACGGTGGCCTCGGCCATCACGTCCAGGTAGCGCAGCGGGGTGTTCTCCGGGTCGCACGCGGAGGCCGGGTAGACCTCCGCGTAGTCGAAGGGGCGCAGGGTGGCGCGCACCGCGTCGGGAACGTCGTCCCACAGCTCCATCGCCCGCTCCAGGAGCCGCAGTTGCTCGGAGTAGGCGTAGCGGCGGCGGGCCTCGACGGCCGCCCGGAGGACGGCGGGCAGGGCCTTGGGGGCGTCGTGGGCGGCGTACCAGTAGCTGGCGAGGCGGGTGGCGCGTTCGTCGTCCCGTACGAGGGAGGGGTCGGCCTCCAGGGCTTCGGCGTACCGGCGGTTGACGCGGGTGCGTTCGCCGGGCAGCAGGTCGTCGCTGACGGCCTCGCGGACCAGCGAGTGCCGGAAGCGGTAGCCGTCGCTGTCGGGCGCGGGTTGCAGCAGGTTGGCGCCGACGGCCGCGCGCAGGGCCTCGTCGAGCTCGTCCTCGCCGAGGCCGGCGACGGCGGCGAGCAGTTCGTGTTCGACGAAGGAGCCGCCCTCGGCGACGATCCTGGCGACCCGCTGGGCGTGCTCGGGCAGCGCCTCCACGCGGACGAGCAGGAGGTCGCGGAGCGATTCGGTCAGCCCGGAGCTGTCGCCGCAGCACTCCAGGGAGCGGGCCAGTTCCTCGACGAAGAAGGCGTTGCCGTCGGAGCGGTCGAAGATCTCGTCGACGAGTGCGGCCTCGGGCGTCTCGGCGAGGATGCCGGCGAGCTGGTGGCCGACCTCGTCGTGGCTGAACCGGTCGAGTTCGACGCGGGTGACGGTGCGCAGCCGGTCCAGCTCGGCGAGGAGCGGGCGCAGCGGGTGGCGGCGGTGGATGTCGTCGGCGCGGTAGGTGCCGACGACCATGAGGCGGCCGGTGCTCAGGGTGCGGAAGAGATAGGCGAGCAGATGCCGGGTGGAGGCGTCCGCCCAGTGCAGGTCCTCCAGGACGAGGACGACCGCCCGGTCGGCGGAGATCCGCTCCAGCAGCCGGACGGTGAGTTCGAAGAGGCGGGCGGTGCTGTGTTCGTCGGTCGCGTCCCGGTGGGCCTCGCCCAGTTCGGGCAGCAGGCGGGCCAGTTCGCCCTCCTGCCCGGCGACGGCGGCGGCCATCTCCTCGGGCAGGGCCCGGCGCAGGGCGCGCAGGGCGGTCGGGAAGGGGGCGAACGGCAGTCCGTCGGCCCCGATCTCGACGCAGGACCCGACGGCCACCACGGCGTCACGCCGCTCGGCCGCCGTGACGAACTGCTCGACCAGCCGGGTCTTGCCGACGCCCGCCTCGCCGCCGATCAGCAGCGCCTGGGGGTCGCCGGACGCGGCCCGCCCGAGCGCCTCGGTGAGCGAGGCGAGCTCTTCGGCGCGCCCGACGAACACGGGGCTCACTGACCTGGTCTCCACGCCGCCGAGCATCGCATACGCGTACGAGGCGGCGGGATGTTTTTCGCCGACGGTGATCATGCTCCGGGCGCGGTCCGGTGCCGGCTCGGCGGTCCTCCCTGGCCCGGACACGGTCAGGCGGCCGGGGCGAAGCGGGTGCGGTCGGCCTCCATCACCTTCCCTCCCGGATCGCCGCGTCCGGTACGGCGGGCGGCGCGGCGGAGGCGGCGGGCCCGGCCGATCTCGCGCTCGGCGTCGGCCCGGCGGATCAGCTCGGCGGAGGTGTAGCGGTAGAGCTCGTACGCGTACATGAGGTACTCCCTGGTTCCTGGTCGTGGCAGCGGACCGGAGGGGTGCCCGGCCGGTCGGCCGGGGCCCTGTGTTCGCTGTGTCTCCACTGTCGTCGGCCAGGAGGGGGTGCCGCATCGGGCGAGTTCCGCATCTTCGCGGCGGTGGGGGCCTTAGGCGGGCCCACCCCGTGTCCGAGGGATGAGCGGGGGCCTTAGACGTGTGCCGTACGGGGCCGTACGAGGCGGCCCGGGTCAGCCGGCGGCCGGGGCGCCCGCGGTGGGCAGCGCGGCGAAGAGGTCGAAGTACATGCCCACGGAGATCAGGACGCCGAGCGCGCCGAGGGCGACACCGGCCAGGGCGACCGCGCGGACCCAGGCGGGCTGCGGCCTCTCGGAGGGGACGCCGAAGGCGGGGCGGACCAGGACGAAGACGCCGACGAGCAGGGCCAGGACGGCGAAGACGCCGTTGACCAGGGCGGTGGTGTGCCAGGCGTCGCCGTAGATCTCGGAGATCTGCTGGGCCGCGCTGCCGCCGCCGGACGTCTTGATCTGGCCGATGAGCGTCTCGCGCTCGGCGGCGACCCGGCCGGTCCACGCGCCGGTCAGGGCGACGACGCCCAGGGCGGCGGAGACGACGGCGGCCGCGCCCGCGCCGACGCCGTGCCGGGCCTCGGTGAAGGGGTCGGGCTCCAGGTCCTCGTCGGCGTCGTCGGCCTCGGCCTCGGCCTCGGCGGTCCGGTCGGCGAGGTCGTCGGAGGCGGTCGTGGCGTCGGCCGCGTCGGACGGCGTACCGGTGGCGTCCTTCGCGAGCGGGTCCTTCGCCGTGGCGTCCTGCCCGGTCGTGTCGTGCCCGGTCGCGTCCTCCGTAACGGCGTCGGCGGCGCCTTCGGCGGGGTCGGTCGTCCCGGCGGGCGGGGTGGTCGTGGACGGGGTCGTCGTCTTGGAGGGGGTGGTGTTCATGCGCCGCACGCTAGGGGGCCCGGATGAGAGCCCCCTTAACGCCGGGCGTGCGCCGGGCCTCAGCGCCCCGCGCGGGCCTTCCACTCCGGGGCGAGGACGGACCAGATCTCCGAGTCGTGGCGCTCCCCCCGGTAGAAGTAGCTCTGCCGGAGCACTCCGTCCCGGGTCATCCCGAGCCGCTTCGCCACCGCGATCGACCGGGTGTTCCCGGGAGAGGCGTCCCACTCCACGCGGTGCATGCCGCGTTCGTACACCGCCCAGTCGATCAGGCGCTCGGCGGCGCGGGTGATGAGCCCGCGGCCCTGGGCTGCGGGCTCCAGCCAGACGCCGACCTCGCAGTTGCCCCGCTCGGCGTCGAAGGACGGGAAGAGGACGCCGCCGACGAGGGTGCCCGCCAGCCAGATCCCGTACAGCCGTCCGGTGTCCGCCGCCTGCTTGTCCGCGTACTTCTGGAGCAGGGCGCGCGCCGAGTCCAGGTCGGTGGCGTAGGAGGCGAACGGGATCCACGGGTCGAGCAGCTCCCGGGCCCGGTCCATGTGGGCCAGGAACTCCACGGCCTGCCAGGGCTCCAGCGGGCGCAGCTCCGCGGTGTCGTCACCCAGCGAAATGGCGAACATCGTGCTCCTCCTCGGCGTGCGCGGCGCCCTCCTCCGTGGCGCGCGCCCCCGGGATCTTCGCATGGAGCGGTACGCAGTCGGGCGGCTCGATGCTGATCCTGGGCAGCCGGCGCTCCAGCCAGCCCGGCAGCCACCAGTTCGCCCCGCCGAGCATGTGCATCAGGGCGGGCACCAGCAGGGTGCGCAGGACGAAGGCGTCCAGCGCCACGGCGGTGGCGAGCGCGATGCCGAACATGGCGATGACCCGGTCGCCGCTGAGCACGAAGGCGAGGAAGACGGAGATCATGATCACGGCGGCGGAGTTGATCACCCGGCCGGTCTCGGCGAGACCGACCCGGACGGCCCGCCGGTTGTCGCCGGTCTCCAGCCACTCCTCGTACATCCGTCCGACCAGGAAGACCTGGTAGTCCATGGAGAGGCCGAAGAGGACCGAGACCATGATCACCGGCAGGAAGGGTTCGATGGGCCCGGCGCTGCCGAGGCCGAGCAGTTCGCTGCCCCAGCCCCACTGGAAGACGGCCACGACGACGCCGAAGGAGGAGGCGACGGCGGCCACGTTCATCACGGCGGCCTTGAGCGGGATGCCGATGGAGCGGAAGGCCAGGAGCAGCAGCAGGCAGCCGAGTCCGATGACGACGCCGACGAAGAGCGGCAGCTTGCCGACGATGATCTCGGCGAAGTCGTCGTAGCTCGCCGTCACCCCGCCGACATGGGCCTCCAGCGAGGTCGCGTCCTGGACCGTCGGGAGCACGTCGGCGCGGATCCGGTCGACCAGCTCGCTGGTGTCCTGCGACTGCGGTGACGAGTCGGGTACGACGGTGAGGAAGGCGGTGTCGCCGCCCGCGTTGTAGGTGACCGGGCTGACGGAGGCGACGCCCTCGGTGGAGCGCAGCTTCTCGGGCAGCGAGTCCAGCGCCAGCCGGTCGTCCGCGCCGTCGAGCTGGGCGGCGATGGTGAGGGGGCCGTTGACCCCGGGCCCGAAGCCGTCGGCGAGCAGGTCGTAGGCCTGCCGGGTGGTGGCCGTGGCCGGGTTGTTGCCCTGGTCGGAGGTGCCCAGGTGGAGGCCGAGGGCGGGCAGCGCGAGCACCACCATGACGACGGCCGCGATGCCTCCGAGCAGCTTGGGGTGGCGCTCGACGAAGGCGGACCAGCGGGCGGCGAAGCCGGTGGGCAGCTCGGGGCGCGGTCCGTGTTCGGCGAGCTCGCGCCGCTCGCGGCGGCTGAGCGCCCGCATCCCGATGAGCGAGAGCAGGGCGGGCAGCAGGGTGACCGAGGCCATCACGGTGAGGACGACGGTGAGCGAGGCGGCGATGGCGACGCCGTTGAGGAAGCCGAGCCGCAGGATCAGCATGCCGAGCAGGGCGATACAGACGGTCGCCCCGGCGAAGACGACGGCCCGGCCGGTGGTGGTGACCGCGTTCTGCGCCGCTTCGTCGACCGACATCCCGCGCCGGAGGCCTCTGCGGTGTCTGGTGACGATGAACAGCGCGTAGTCGATGCCCACGCCGAGCCCGATGAGCATGCCGAGCATCGGGGCGAAGTCGGCGACGGTCATCACATGGCCGAGCAGCACGATGCCCGCGTAGGCGGTGCCCACGGAGACCAGGGCGGTGGCGATGGGCAGCAGGCTGGCGGCGAGCGAGCCGAAGGCGAGGAAGAGCACGACGGCCGCGACGACGACGCCGATGCCCTCGGCGAGGTGGACGGAGGGCGCTTCGGTGAGGGCGACGGCGGTGCCGCCCAGCTCGACCTGGAGCCCGTCGGCCTCGGCGGCCTTCGCGGTGTCGACGAGGGCCTGCGCCTGGGCGGCGGGGATCTCGTCGGCGGGCTTGTCGAAGGTGACCGTGGCGTAGGCGGTGTGGCCGTCCTCGCTGATCTGGCCGGGGCCGGCGGCTCCGTAGGGGCCGGTGACCCCGCCGACGCCGGGCAGGCCCTCGATCGCGTGGAGCGTGCGGGTCATGGTCTGCTCGACGTCGGCGGCGCGGACCGTGGAGCCGGTGGTGTGCCAGACGACGGTGTCGGTGTCGCCGCCGAGGTCGGTGAAGCCGCGCGAGAGGAGTTCGGTGGCCCGGCCGGATTCCGTGCCGGGGACCTCGTAGTCGTTGGAGTACGCCGAACCCACGAAGCCCGCCGCGGCGGTGGTTCCGCCGAGGGCGGCGAGCCAGATGAGGACGGCGACGAGGCGGTGCCTGATGCACCAGCGGGCGATGGCAGCCAACGGATGAGCTCCCTGCGGGTTCGTGGACCTTTACCCGCAGATAACGTGATCTGCCCGCAAACGTCTCATGACCTGAGACCGTCACTCTGTCAGCAGAACGTGATCCTTTGTCCGTTTCGTGGCCATGGTCACAGGGCTTGATCTGCTCCCTACATGGGATGGATCAGGCCCTGCGACCCTCGGATCCGGTCAGCCGGAGACGCTGGCGCGGCCGTTCTCGATGTGCCCCATGAGCCGTCGCCGGAAGCCGTCCTCCCCGTCGACGGTGACCTCGATGTCGTACCAGCCGCGGGCGTCGGCCGCCGAGTGCACGAGCGACCGGCCGCGGCCCGGCTTGACCGTGACCCGGCGGGCCCAGTCCCGTACGTCGTCCTCGTCGACGTAGCCGAGCGGCCGCACCAGGAAGGTCAGGGGCCGGCGGCCGGTGTTGCGCAGGGTGAGGTGGATGTCGCGGTCGCGGTGGTCGATGCGGCTGGCGACCTCCGCTCCCCCGTCGGCCGGTCCGGCGAACTCGCGCCGGAAGCCGTTCGGGCCGGTGACCGTGAAGCGGTACGCCTCGCCGGTCAGCGGCACGGTCCAGTGCGCGCTGCCCCGGACGTCCTTGTGCTGCGGGGCCGGGAACTCGCCTGCGTACGGGTACAGCGCGAAGTGCGCCGAGGAGCGGCCGGTGTTGTCGAGCTCCACCCGCAGCGCGTCGCCCGACCGCCGGGCCCGGGCGTCCGGCCGGTAGGGCAGCGGGCGCGCCGGGCGTGCGCCGGGCTCCTGCTCGGGCAGCCGCTGGACCGCCGGCGGCTTCGGCTGCCAGCGTCCGCTGACCGGCGGGATCGCGCCGGGCTGCTCCACGGCGGGCTGCCGCCGGGCCCGGGTGAAGTCGAAGGCGGAGGTGAGGTCGCCGGTGACGCGCCGCCGCCAGTCGCTGATGTTGGGCTCCTTCACCCCGGTCCAGCGCTCCAGGAAGCGGATGACGGAGGTGTGGTCGAAGACCTCGGAGCAGACGTATCCGCCGACGGTCCACGGCGAGACGACCAGCAGCGGCACCCGGATCCCGAGGCCGGTGGGACGGCCCTCCCACTGCTCGTCGGTGACCTCGGGCGGTGCGACGGGCGGCGGGACGTGGTCGAAGAAGCCGTCGTTCTCGTCGTAGTTGATCAGTACGGCGGTGTGCCGCCAGACGTCCGGGTGCTTGCCGAGCGCGTCGAGGATCTTGTAGACGATGGTGGCGCTGTGCACGGGCGACGAGGTGCTCGGGTGCTCGGAGTCGATCGCCGAGGGCACCAGGTAGGAGACCTCCGGGAGTGTCCCGGCCGCCACGTCCTTGGCGAACTCGTCCGCCAGCGTTCCGGTGGGCACCCGGCGCAGCGCGCGCTCGAACAGGCTGCGCTCCTGCTTCGTGAGGGTGGCGACGCCCTCCTCCAGCAGCCCGAGGAGCCGGGTGCGCTCGGCCTCGGACGCGCCCCGGACCTTGGCGTAGAAGGCCTCCATGTACGTGTGGCCGCCGGTCTTGGCCAGTGCCTTGCGGGCGATCGCCTTGAAGGTGGCGTAGAACTCGATCTGGTTGTCGGTGAAGTTCTCCCACTCGGTGTACGTGCGCCAGCTGCGCCCGGCCTTCTCCAGCCGCTCGGCGTAGGTGGACCAGTCGTAGCCGGGGTGGGTGCCCTCGCTGTACGCGTCGTTGCCGACGGCCCGTTTCCCGTTCGCCTCGAACCCGGTCTTCCCGCTCCAGAGGTGGTTGCGGTTGGGGCTGGTGGAGGTGTGGATCGAGGAGTGGTAGGCGTCGCAGACGGTGAAGGTGTCGGCCAGCTCGTAGTGGAGCGGGATGTCACGGCGGTCGTAGTACGCCATCGTGGCCGCGGTCTTCGCGCTGATCCAGCCGTTCATCCAGCCGCCGCCCCAGGCCTTCGCGCCGCCGTTCCAGGAGTGGTCGAGGGCGCCGATGTACTGGAGGTCCTTCTTCTGCTCCTCGGCCGCGCCGCGCACCGGGAAGGGCAGCACGGCGGAGCCGGCCGCGTCGGGCTGCTCGAACACCGTGGAGCCGGTGGGCAGCTCGATGGCGTTACGGTCGCCGAAGCCGCGGACCCCGCGCAGGGTGCCGAAGTAGTGGTCGAAGGATCGGTTCTCCTGCATCAGGATCACCACATGCTTGATCGACCCGAGCCCGCCGGACCCCGCGTGGGCGGGCTGCGCGGCGATGGCGGCCTGGAGCGACGGCGGCAGGAACGATCCGGCCGCAGCGGCGCCGAGTGCGCCGCCGCCCAGCGCGAAGAGCCGTCGCCGTGACATGTCCGTGGTCAAAAGAGCCTCCTGGTTCCGGTGGTTACAGCCGGGAAGCTAGTCAGACCGGGTGGCGTCGGGAAGGACTGCGTACGGCCCGGTGGTGAACGTCCAAGAGGTCCGGTCCGAAAGTCCAACCCGGAGTGACGTCCTCCTCACACCCCGATGAGGTGCAGCGACCCCCACAGCGCGAGGGTGGCGGCGAGCAGCGTCGCCGGTACGGTCGCGATCCCCAGCCGGGTGAAGCGGCCCAGCTCCGGGGCGTCCCCGTGGGCGTGCAGGATGCGCCGCCACAGGAGCGTGGCCAGCGAGCCGACGTAGGTGAGGTTCGGCCCGAGGTTCACCCCGATCAGGGCGGCGAGCAGCGGTCCCGGCCCGGCCGCCGCGACGATCGGCAGCAGGGCCAGGATCGCGGGCAGGTTGTTGATCAGATTGGCCAGCAGGGCGGCGACCACGGCCACGCCGAGCAGGGCGGGCAGGGTGTCGCCGGCGGGCAGCAGGGCGGCGATGCCGTCGCCGAGGCCGTTGTCGACGACCGCCTTGACGACGACGCCGAGCGCGAGGACGAAGAGGCAGAACAGCGGGTTGGCCGAGCGGACGACGGCGAGCGGTGTGGTCTCCCGCTTGGCGAGCGCCCGGACGGCGAGCACCAGGGCCCCCGCCAGCGCCGCCCACAGCGGCTCGGCCCCTTCGAACGAGGTCACGACGAACCCGGCCAGGGTCAGCGCCAGCACGACCAGCGTGAAGACGGGAACCGGGGTGCGCTCCGCCTCGGGATCCGGCGCGTGCGCCCCGGCGGCCAGATCGGCCCGGAACGCGCGGCGGAACACGGCGTACTCGACGGCGATGGCGGCGAGCCAGGGCAGCGCCATCAGCGCGGCGAACCGGGTGAAGGAGAGACCGCTCGCGGTGAACGCCAGCAGATTGGTGAGGTTGGAGACGGGGAGCAGGAGGGAGGCGGAGTTGGCCAGGTGCGCGCAGGCGTAGACGTACGGGCGGGGCCGTGCGCCGACCCGGGCGGCGGTGGCGAGGACGACCGGGGTGAGCAGGACGACGGTGGCGTCCAGGCTGAGGACGGCGGTGACGATCGAGGCGACGACGAAGACGCCGCCGAGCAGGGGCCGGGTCTGCCCCCGGCAGGCGCGGGCCACCCAGTCACCGGCGGCCCGGAACAGCCCTTCGTCGGCGCAGAGCTGCGCCAGCACCAGGATCGCGGCGAGGAAGCCGACGACCGGCAGCAGCTCGCCCACCTGCTCCCGGGCCTCGGGCCAGGAGACCGCCCCGACCACCACGACCAGCACGGCGGCGGGCACGGCGACGGTCGCCTCCGGCAGGCCCCGGGGGCGTACGACGGCGAAGGCGAGGACGCCCAGCAGCAGGGCGAAGGAGACGAGTTCGGCGGTGACGGTGTTCAGCGGGTTCTCTCCGGACGGGTGGAGGGGCGGCGCCCCCGTGTCACGGGTGCACCGCCCCTCCGGGTGGTGATCGGGGTGATCAGCCCTCGACGCCGAGCTTCTCCAGGATCAGCTCGCGCACGCGCGCCGCGTCGGCCTGACCGCGGGTGGCCTTCATGACCGCGCCGACGAGCGCGCCCGCCGCCGCGACCTTGCCGCCGCGGATCTTGTCCGCGATGGCCGCGTTGCCCGCGATGGCCTCGTCCACGGCCGTGGACAGCGCGCCCTCGTCCGAGACGACCTTCAGGCCGCGCTTCTCCACGACGGTGTCCGGGTCGCCCTCGCCCGCGAGGACGCCCTCGATGACCTGGCGGGCCAGCTTGTCGTTGAGGTCGCCCTCGGCGACGAGCGCGGCCACCCGGGCGACCTGCTCCGGGGTGATCGGCAACTCGTCCAGACCGCGGCCGGTCTCGTTGGCGTTACGGGCCAGCTCGCCCATCCACCACTTGCGGGCCTGGTCCGCGGGGGCGCCCGCCTCGATCGTGGCGACGATCAGGTCGACCGCGCCCGCGTTGAGGATGGACTGCATGTCGTGCTCGGAGACGCCCCACTCCTCCTTGAGCCGCGCCCGGCGCAGCCGGGGCAGCTCGGGGAGGCCCTTGCGGAGCTCCTCGACCCACTCGCGGGCCGGCGCCACGGGCACCAGGTCCGGCTCGGGGAAGTAGCGGTAGTCCTCGGCGTTGTCCTTGATGCGGCCGGCCGTGGTGGAGCCGTCCTCCTCGTGGAAGTGCCGGGTCTCCTGCACGATCGTGCCGCCCGAGGACAGCACGGCGGCGTGCCGCTGGATCTCGAAGCGCGCGGCCCGCTCGACGGAGCGCAGCGAGTTCACGTTCTTCGTCTCGGAGCGGGTACCGAAGGTCTCGGTGCCGTTGGGCCGCAGCGACAGGTTCACGTCGCAGCGCATCTGGCCCATCTCCATGCGCGCCTCGGAGACCCCGAGCGCCTTGATCAGCTCGCGGAGCTCGGCGACGTACGCCTTGGCGACCTCAGGGGCACGGGCGCCGGCGCCCTCGATCGGCTTGGTGACGATCTCGATGAGCGGGATGCCGGCCCGGTTGTAGTCGAGCAGGGAGTGGGACGCGCCGTGGATACGGCCGGTGGCGCCGCCGACGTGCGTCGACTTGCCGGTGTCCTCCTCCATGTGGGCGCGCTCGATCTGCACCCGGAAGATCTCGCCGTCCTCCAGCTGGATGTCCAGATAGCCGTTGAAGGCGATCGGCTCGTCGTACTGGGAGGTCTGGAAGTTCTTCGGCATGTCCGGATAGAAGTAGTTCTTCCGGGCGAAACGGCACCAGTCGGCGATCTCGCAGTTGAGCGCGAGACCGATCTTGATGGCCGACTCCACGCCGATCTCGTTGACCACCGGCAGCGCGCCGGGCAGTCCGAGACAGACCGGGCAGGTCTGGGAGTTGGCGTCCTGCTTCAGCTCCGTGGAGCAGCCGCAGAACATCTTGGTCTTGGTGCCGAGCTCGACATGGACTTCGAGGCCCATGACGGGGTCGTAGGACGCGAGCGCGTCCTCGTACGACACCAGGTCAGTGACAGTCACGGTGAAACTTTCCCTCTCAGCCCAGCAGGACGTCGTCGTCGCCGAGACGCTTCAGTTCGCGATAGAGGATCGCGAGTCCGGTGACGATGGCGGCCGCGGAGACGGCCGCGTCGACGAGGCGCAGGATGTCGTTGTCGTTGCGGGCGAGCTTCGCCTGCTTGACGACACTGATGGCGCCGAACGCGGTACTGCCCATCGCGATGTACGCGCCCGTCTTGGACTTCTTGAAGTTCTTGGCCTTCTTTGCCATGGCACTCACAGCGACGGAGCCTCCTCAAGCAGCGGATGCCCCCACTTTTCCACGAACGCGGCCTCGACGGCCGCTCCGACCTTGTAGAGCCGGTCGTCCTTCATGGCGGGGGCGATGATCTGCAGTCCGACCGGCAGACCGTCCTCCGGGGCCAGGCCGCAGGGCAGCGACATGGCGGAGTTGCCGGCCAGGTTGGTGGGGATGGTGCACAGGTCCGCGAGGTACATCGCCATCGGGTCGTCGGCGCGCTCGCCGATCGGGAAGGCGGTGGTCGGGGTCGTCGGCGAGACGATCACGTCGACCTGCTCGAAGGCCTTCGCGAAGTCCTGGGTGATGAGGGTGCGGACCTTCTGGGCGGAGCCGTAGTACGCGTCGTAGTAGCCGGAGCTGAGCGCGTACGTCCCCAGGATGATGCGGCGCTTGACCTCGTCGCCGAAGCCGGCCTCGCGGGTGAGGGCGGTGACGTCCTCGGCCGACTTCGTGCCGTCGTCGCCGACCCGCAGGCCGTAGCGCATGGCGTCGAAGCGGGCCAGGTTGGAGGAGCACTCGGAGGGCGCGATCAGGTAGTACGCGGAGAGCGCCAGGTCGAAGGAGGGGCAGTCCAGCTCGACGACGTCCGCGCCGAGCGACTTCAGCAGCTCGACCGACTCGTCGAAGCGCTGGAGCACACCGGCCTGGTAGCCCTCGCCGCGGAACTGCTTGACGACGCCGACGCGCATGCCCTGGACGGAGCCGTTGCGGGCGGCCTCGACGACCGGCGGGACCGGGGCGTCGATGGACGTCGAGTCCATCGGGTCGTGCCCGGCGATGGCCTCGTGCAGCAGCGCCGCGTCCAGGACCGTACGGGCGCAGGGCCCGCCCTGGTCGAGGGAGGAGGAGAAGGCGACCATGCCGTAGCGGGAGACGCCGCCGTAGGTGGGCTTGACGCCGACGGTGCCGGTGACGGCGGCGGGCTGGCGGATCGAGCCGCCGGTGTCCGTGCCGATGGCGAGCGGGGCCTCGTAGGAGGCGAGGGCGGCGGAGGAGCCGCCGCCGGAGCCGCCGGGGATGCGGGTGAGGTCCCAGGGGTTGCCGGTGGGGCCGTAGGCGCTGTTCTCGGTGGAGGACCCCATGGCGAACTCGTCCATGTTGGTCTTGCCGAGGATGACGACGTCGGCGTCGCGCAGCTTCCGCGTGAGCGTGGCGTCGTACGGCGGGACCCAGCCTTCAAGGATCTTGGAACCGACGGTGGTCGGCATGTCCTTGGTGGTGAAGATGTCCTTCAGCGCGAGCGGGACGCCGGCCAGCGGGCCGAGCTTCTCGCCCGCCTCGCGCTTGGCGTCCACGGCACGGGCCTGGGCGAGCGCGCCCTCGCGGTCGAGGTGCAGGAAGGCGTGGACCTTCTCGTCGACCGCGTCGATCCGGGCCAGGTGGGCCTCGGTGACCTCGACGGCGGTCAGCTCGCCGGAGGCGATCTTCCCGGCGATCTCGGCCGCGGTGAGCTTGATGATGGTGCTGATGTCCGTCATGGCGATTAGTCCTCCCCCAGGATCTGCGGCACCTTGAAACGCTGCTGCTCCTGGGCCGGGGCGCCGGAGAGCGCCTGCGCGGGGGTGAGCGACGGACGGACCTCGTCCGCGCGCATGACGTTGGTCAGCGGCAGCGGGTGGGAGGTCGGCGGTACGTCTTGGTCGGCGACCTCGGAGACGCGGGCGACCGCGCCGATGATGTCGTCGAGCTGACCGGCGAAGTGATCGAGCTCTTCGCCCTTCAGCTCCAGACGCGCCAGCCGGGCGAGGTGGGCGACCTCCTCGCGCGTGATGCCAGGCATGCAGCGATCCTCAGGGGTTGGTGTGTGGTTTTGGCCCAATCCTATGGGGTCTCCGGGGGACGGGTGCCCCGGCCCGATGGGGCTACGCCTCCGCGGTCTCCGCTCCCCGGGATCTTCAGGGGGTGTCGGTCTCCGCCGCGCCGTTCACCGCGCCGTTCAGCGACCCGTTCATCGAGCCGGTCGCCGAGGCGGTGGCCGACCCCGCGGCGGCCGCCGCCTGGGCCTTCAGCTCGGCGGGCCTGCGCCAGCCGTGCTCGCCGCGCGCCCGCAGCCAGGCCGTCGTCTCCTGGGGCGGCATCGCGGCCGCCACCAGCCAGCCTTGCACCGCGTCGCACCTGAGGTCGCGCAACCGCTCCCAGGTCTCGTCGTCCTCGACTCCCTCGGCGACGACGACCAGGCCGAGCGAGTGGGCCAGGTCGATGGTGCAGCGGACGATCTCCGCGTCCTCGTGGTCGACGGCGAGGCGGGCCACGAAGGACCGGTCGATCTTCAGCTCGCTGACCGGAAGCCTGCGCAGGTGGACGAGGGAGGAGTAGCCGGTGCCAAAGTCGTCGAGGGACATCTTCACGCCGTGCGCGGTGAGCCCGGCCAGGGTGTCGGCGGCGCGCTGCGGATCCTCCAGCAGCACATGCTCGGTGATCTCCAGTTGGAGCGCTCCCGCGGGCACGCCGTGGCGGGCGAGGCGGGCGGCGACGCCTCCCGCGAAGCCGGGGGTGTGGACGTCGCGCGGGGAGACGTTGACCGCGACCGGTACGAACAGGCCCTGCGCCCGCCAGCGGGCCACCTGGGCGAGCGCCGTCTCCAGGACGTACTCCGTGAGGTGCGGCATCAGGCCGGAGGACTCGGCGATGGCGATGAACTCGTCCGGGGGGACCCGGCCGCGCTCCGGGTGCACCCAGCGCACCAGCGCCTCAAGACCGGCGACCTGCCCGTCGAAGCGGACCTTGGGCTGGTAGTGCAGCTCGACCTCGCCCGCGTCCAGCGCCCGGCGCAGATCGCCGAGGAGCCCGAGCCGGTCGGGGGTGTTGCTGTCCCGCTTGGACTCGTAGACCTCCACGCCCGTGCGGTCCCGCTTGGCCTGGTACATCGCGACGTCCGCCCGGCGCAGCAGGCCCTCGGCGTCCAGGGCGTGGTCGGGGTAGACCGCGACCCCGGCGCTGGCCTCCAGGACGAGGGTCAGCCCGTCCAGGTCGAGCGGCGAGGACAGCTCGGCGACCAGATGGCGGGCGACCTGCTGGGCGCTGGTGGTGGAGTCGGTGTGCGGCAGCAGGACGGCGAACTCGTCGCCGCCGAGCCTGGCCGCCTCCGCACCGCGCGGCAGGGCGAGCCGCAGGCGTTCCGCTATCTGCAGCAGCAGCCGGTCGCCGGCCAGGTGGCCCAGGGTGTCGTTGACCGCGCGGAAGCGGTCCAGGTCGATGAGGACCAGCGCGGAGCGGGTGCCGATGGACTCCGCGTCCTCCAGCGCCGACCAGGTGCGCTCCAGCAGCCACTGGCGGTTGGGCAGCCCGGTCAGCGGGTCGCGCAGCTGCTCCTCGGCGCGGGCGCGGGCGATCCAGAGCGTGGAGTCCAGGGCGATCAGCGGCACCGCGAAGAGCGGCAGCAGGACGGGCATGGACATCGCGACGGCGCAGATCAGCGGGGCGAGCCCGAGGAGCGCGACGGCGACGAGGCCCTGCCGCAGCATCGCGGTCCGGGCGATGGTGGGCAGCCCGCCGTTGTGCGGGGCCTGGGCGTACCACAGCAGGACGCGGGTGACGAGCAGATACGTGGACGCCGTCAGGAGCAGTTCCGGGACGGCCGCGATGCCCCAGTCGAGTGGCTGCCAGGGCTCCTCGACGGTGGGCACCTCGCCGAAGGCGGCCAGCACCAGGGCGGCCGCGCCGATGCCCAGCATGTCGACCCCGCCGTGCAGCAGCCCCTGCCACCAGCGGTGTCGGCGGGCGGTCCCGACGAGCACCACGACGGCGAGGCTGACCAGCACGGCCGGCAGCCAGCCGTACAGCAGCAGCACGGCGAGGGTGAGGGCGGCCCCGGAGCCCGTGCCGCCCCACCAGCGGTCGCGGCCGAGCGCCACCAGATGGCCGACGATGATGCCGGTGAGCACGGCCAGCGACCAGCCCACCGCCCCGTCCGGGAAGAGCGCGTTGCCCTGCTGGACGGTCCGGTAGGACCCGACCACCAGCAGTAACGCGGCGATCCCCACGACGGCGGCGCCCACGGGGGGCGTGAGGCCGACGAAACCTTGCAGCCGCGACACCGGTGCGGCGCTCTCGGTCGGTTTCATTCCGTCCCTCTCACAGCCGGCGGTGCCGATGTCCCTCGGTGGCGCCCGCTCCTGTGACGTCACGGCCCGGTCGAGCAGCCGTGCACGGCGGGCACACCTCTCAACAGTAGGCCGCGAAAGGCTTCCAGGGGCAGCGCTCTACAGCTCTTGCCCGAATGCGAGCCGACCACCCGTCACGATCTGCTAATGGCCCGAACGGGTGGTGCGCCAGGGCCATTCGGGGAACGGCCGACCTTTCTTCACCCCTCTGCCCCGTTTCCTTCCCCGCCCGGGCCGCGCCACGCCGGGGCAGCGTCTCGAAGGCGTCTCGATCCGGAGAACAGCGGGCGACGTGCGGCCCGGCGGTCGGTTACTCCGCGTCTACTCCGCGCTGTCCGCCGGGGCCGCCGCGGGCTCGGATTCCGGTACGGGAAGGGCTGCCTCCCGGGCGCGTTCGGGTCCCTCTTCGAGCAGGATCGCGAATCCGTCCTCGTCGAGCACGGGCACCTTCAGCTGCATCGCCTTGTCGTACTTGGAGCCGGGGTTGTCGCCGACGACGACGAACGCGGTCTTCTTCGACACCGATCCGGCGACCTTCGCGCCGAGGGCCTGGAGCGCCTCCTTGGCTCCGTCGCGGGTGTGGCCCGCGAGGGTGCCGGTGACGACAACGGTGTGTCCGTCGAGGGGGCGGGGACCCTCGTCGGCGTCGGAGCCCTCGTCCGCCATCCGCACCCCGGCCTCGCGCCACTTGCGCAGGATCTCGCGGTGCCAGTCCTCGGCGAACCACTGCTTGACGGAGGCGGCGATGGTCGGGCCGACGCCGTCGGCGGCGGCCAGCTCCTCCTCGGTCGCCTCGTCGATCCGGTCGACGGAGCGGAACTGACGGGCCAGCTCCTGGGCGGCGACCGGGCCCACATGACGGATGGAGAGCCCGGTGAGGATCCGGGCGAGGGGGGCGTCCTTGGCGGCGGCGATGCCCTCCAGCATGGCGACGGCGTTCTTCTTGGGCTCGCCCTGCTGGTTGGCGAAGACCGTCGCGATCTTCTCCTCGCCGGTCTTCGGGTCGCGCTTGGGCAGCCCGCTGTCCTGGTCCAGGACGTACGCCCGGATCGGCAGCAGCTGCTCGACGGTGAGCGAGAACAGATCGCTCTCGTCCTTGAGGACCGGCTCGGCGGGCTCCAGCGGCCGGGTGAGCGCGGCGGCGGCCACATAGCCGAAGTGGTCGATGTCCAGGCACTTGCGCCCGGCGAGGTAGAAGACCCGCTCGCGCAACTGGGCCGGGCAGGTGCGGGCGTTGGGACAGCGGAGGTCGATGTCGCCCTCCTTCATGGGGCGCAGCTCCGTCCCGCACTCGGGGCAGTGGGTCGGCATCTCGAAGGCCTTCTCGGTGCCGTCGCGCAGATCGACGACGGGGCCGAGGATCTCCGGGATGACCTCGCCGGCCTTGCGGAGGACGACGGTGTCGCCGATGAGGACGCCCTTGGCCTTGACCACGTTCTGGTTGTGCAGGGTGGCGAACTCGACTTCGGAGCCGGCCACTTCGACCGGCTCGACCTGGGCGTACGGGGTGACGCGCCCGGTGCGGCCGACGCCGACGCGGATGTTGACCAGCTTGGTGTTGACCTCTTCGGGGGCGTACTTCCAGGCGATGGCCCAGCGCGGGGCGCGCGAGGTGGAGCCCAGGCGCCCCTGGAGCGGGATCTCGTCGAGCTTGACGACGACGCCGTCGATCTCGTGCTCCACGGAGTGCCGGTGGTCGCCGTAGTACGCGATGAACTCCCGTACGCCTTCCAGGGAGTCGACGACCTTGTTGTGCCGGGCGGTGGGCAGGCCCCAGGAGTGCAGGAGGTCGTATGCCTGGGAGAGGCGGTCGATGCTCAGGCCCTCGTGGGCGCCGATGCCGTGCACCACCATGTGCAGCGGGCGGGTGGCGGTGACCTTGGGGTCCTTCTGGCGCAGCGAACCGGCCGCCGCGTTACGGGGGTTGGCGAAGGGCTTGTCGTCGGCGGCGACCAGCCGGGCGTTGAGCTCCTCGAAGTCCTCCATGGGGAAGAAGACCTCGCCGCGGATCTCGACGAGCGCCGGGATGTCCTCGCCCTTCAGGCGGTGCGGGATCTCGGCGATCGTGCGGACGTTGGGGGTGATGTCCTCGCCGGTGCGGCCGTCGCCGCGGGTCGCCGCCCGGGTGAGCCGGCCGTGCTCGTAGGTGAGGTTGACGGCGAGGCCGTCGACCTTCAGCTCGCACAGGAAGTGGTGGTCGGGGGTGCCGACGTCCTTGGCGACGCGCTCGGCCCAGGCGGCCAGCTCGTCGGCGTCGAAGGCGTTGTCCAGGGAGAGCATCCGCTCGCGGTGTTCGACGGAGGTGAACTCCGTGACATAGGGCCCCGCGACCTTCTGGGTCGGCGAGTCCGGGGTGCGGAGCTGGGGATACTCCTCCTCCAGGGCCTCCAGCGAACGCATCAGCCGGTCGAACTCGGCGTCGCTGACGACCGGCTGGTCCTTCACGTAATACCGGAAGCGGTGCTCGTCGATCTGCTCGGCCAGCAGCGCGTGGGTCTCCCGCACGCCTGCCGGGACCGAACTCTCCTGCTCCACCCGCTGTTCGCCCGCCATCGTCCCGTCCTCCTGTGTACCCGTCGTCCCCGTCACTCAGGGTTGTCCGCGAGCGACCTCGCCGCCCGGGCGCTGTGGGCGAGCGCGGTACGGGCGTACGCGGGCGACGCACCCGCGAGACCGCACGACGGGGTGATCGTGACGGACTCGGCGAGAGTCCCCGGATTCAGCCCCAGCCTGCTCCACAGCGTCCTGACTCCCATGACGCTACCGCCCGGGTCCGACAATCCCTCCGAAGCCGCGTCCGTGGAGGGCACCACGCCGAGGAAGAGCTGGGTGGAGCCCTCGACGGCTTCCCCGATCGCCTCCTCCTCACGCTCGGTGAGCAAGGAGAAGTCGAAGGAGATGCCGTCGGCCCCGGCCCGGCGCAGCAGCGCGAACGGCACTTCGGGGGCGCAGGAGTGGACGAGCGTCGTGCCGTCCTCGCCCGCCGCCGCGAGGACGTCGCGCAGGGCCGACTCGACGATCTGGCGGTCGACGGCGCGGTAGGTGCGGTAGCCGCTGGCGGAGCGGATCCGGCCCAGCAGGACGGCGGTCAGGGAGGGTTCGTCGAGCTGGAGGACGACCTTCGCCCCGGGCATCCGGCGGCGGACCTCCGCGAGGTGGGCGCGGAGTCCTTCGGCCAGGGATCCGGCGAGGTCGCGGCAGGCGCCGGGGTCGGCCAGCATGGCTTCGCCGCCGCGCTGTTCCAGGGCGGCGGCGAGCGTCCAGGGCCCGACGGCCTGGACCTTGAGCAGCCCCTCGTACCCCTGGGTGAACTCCTCCAGGGCGTCCAGGTCCTCCCCCAGCCAGGAGCGGGCCCTGCGGGTGTCGCGGCCGGGCCGGTCGCTGATCCGCCAGCCGCTCGGCTCGACGTGTCCGTACATCTCTACGAGCATGCCGATGGTCCGGCCGATCATGTCGGCGCCGGGCCCGCGCGCGGGCAGTTCCGCCAGGTACGGCATGCCCTGGCCGTCGGCGAAGGAGCCGGTGACGGTCTTCGCCGCCTCCCTCGCGTCTCCCCCGGGCATCGACCCGATGCCGGTCGCCGGACACCCGCTGAACTTGCTCTTCTCGCTCACCCGGGAAGCCTACGGTCACCGGCGGGGCGGCTGCTCCTCAGGGCGTCAGCGGCCGGGGCGGACGGTGAGGTCGTTGACCTCGGCGTCGCGCGGCAGGTCGAGCGCCATCAGGATCGTGGTCGCCACCGACTCCGGGTCGATCCAGCGCTCCGCGTCGTACTCCTTGCCCTCCTGCTGGTGGACCTTGGCCTGCATCGGGCTGGCGGTGCGGCCCGGGTAGACGGACGTGACGCGCACGCCGTTGGCGTGCTCCTCGTGGCGCAGCGAGTCGGCGAGCGCCTTGAGGCCGTGCTTGCTCGCGGCGTACGCGCTCCACCCGGCGTGGGCGTTGAGCCCGGCGCCGGAGTTCACGAACAGGACGTGGCCCCGGGCGGCGCGGAGCTGGGGGATGAGGAGGCGGGTGATCTCGGCGGGGGCGATGAGGTTGGCGTCGATCTGGAAGTGCCAGGACTTGGGGGTGAGCTCGCCGACCTCGCCGAGCTCGACGACGCCCGCGATGTGCAGCAGGGTGTCGATCCGCTCGGGCATGGCCTGCTGGCCGAACGCCCAGGACAGCCGGTCCGGATTGCCGAGGTCGCCGACGAGGGTGCGCGCGCCGGGGTAGCGGTCGGCGAACTCCTTGGCGCGGCCCGCGTCACGGGCGAGCAGGACGAGTTCGTCGCCGCGCTCCAGGAGGCGGCGGGCGACAGCGGCGCCGATGCCGGATCCGGCGCCGGTGATGAGGTGGGTAGCCATGGGGCGATCCTAGATCCGGGCCTTCTACTGGAGACCGGCGGACTCCTCCAGGTAGGCCAGCGCGCCGACGCCGTCCTTGGCGAAGAAGACCAGGTCGGTCAGGGGCAGCGGCAGGAAGCCCTCGTCCTCCATGCGCTGGAACTGCTGGCGCAGCCCGTCGTAGAAGCCCGCCGTGTTGAGCAGGACGACCGGCTTGGTGTGCTTGCCGTGCTTCTTCAGCTCCAGGATCTCGGTGGCCTCGTCGAGCGTCCCGGTCCCGCCGACCATGATCACGACGGCGTCGGCCTTCTCCAGGAGGAGCGCCTTGCGCTCGGCGAGATCGCGGGCGATCACCATCTCGTCCGCGTTCTCCCGGGCCTTCGCGGCGAGGAAGTCGACCGAGACGCCCACGAGCCGCCCGCCCGCCGACTGCACGCCGTCCGCGACGACCTTCATCAGCCCGCTCTCCGATCCGCCCCAGACGAGGGTGTGGCCGCCTCTGCCGAGCAGCTCGGCGAACTCCCGGGCGGGCACGGTGTAGCGGTCGTCGAGGTCGGCGGCGGAGAGGAAGACGCAGATGTTCATGGGGCAACCGTACGACCCGCCTCGGACACTCCCCCGTTCCGGGGACGGATCAACGTACGGGATCGGCGTAAGGGATCGGCGTACGGAATCGGCGTACGGGAAGAAGACGGCCCCGTACGCCGCTGAAACAGGCATGACTGCCACCCGAGGACACCGCATCACCGTCGAACAGGGCACCGAGCACGTGCGGGCGGTGCACGAGGGCCGGGTGCTGGCCGAGAGCCGCCGCCCGCTCGTGCTCCGCGAGACCGGCTGTCCGGTCCGCTACTACCTGCCGCCCGAGGACGTCCGTACCGAGCTGCTCTCCCCGTCGGACACCTCCACCCACTGCCCGTTCAAGGGGGACGCCTCCTACTGGTCGCTGCCCGGGGCCGCCGATCTCGTCTGGGCCTATCCGGACCCGAAGCCCGAAGTCGCCGCGATCAAGGACCACTTCTGCTTCTACGCGACGGAGACGGTCGCCGACTGACCTGCTCCGGGCGGTCCGCGGAAGTTTTTCCCGCCGGAGCGATGAGTTTCGCGGGCCGCCCCGGTCTCCTCTCCCATGGACAGGATTCTCTCCGCCGACGGCACGCCGATCGCCTACCGCCGCCAGGGCGAGGGGCCGCCGCTGGTGCTGGTCGGCGGGGCGCTGAGCACCGCCGCGGCCGAGGCGCCGCTGGCCGCCCTGCTCGCGCCGCGTTTCACGGTGCTCACCTACGACCGCCGGGGCCGGGGCGCGAGCGGTGCCGCCGGGCGCTGCACCGTGGCGCGCGAGGTCGAGGATCTGGCCGCCGTCGTCGGCGCGGCCGGGGCGGGCGCGGCGGTCTTCGGGATGTCGTCCGGCGGGGCGCTGGCGCTGGAGGCGGCGGCCGCCGGGCTCCCGGTGGAGCTGCTCGCCGTGTACGAGCCGCCCTACACACCGGGCGCCTCCGGTCTGCTGTTCAAGGCCCGTTGCACGGCCCGGCTGCACCGCTTGCTGGCGGCCGGGGACCGGGCCGGCGCGGTGGAGCTGTTCCTGTCCCTGACGGGCGTCCCGGCGGAGACGGCCGCCCTGCTGCGGCGCACCCCGGCGTGGGCGGAGCTGGAGGCGATGGCGCACACCCTGGCGTACGACGACGCGCTGCTGGGCGACGGATCCGTTCCGGCCGAGCGGTTCGGGGCGGTCGCCGCCCGGACGCTGGTGATCTGCGGCGGCTTCAGCAGCGCCCCGGCCCGCGCGGCGACCCGCACCCTGGCCGAGGCCCTGCCGCGCGGCCGGCACCGCACACTGACGGGCCAGATGCGCGAAGTGGCGCCCCAGGTGATCGCCCCGGTGCTGACGGACTTCTTCGCCAGGGACGTGTACGCGTACCGACAGGCGTCGTGAGCCGCCTGCGGGCCCGAGCGCCGTGAGCCGTCAGCGGACCGGGCTCAGCCGCCCGCGGCCACCCGCTCGCGGCGGACGGTCGTCGCGATGGTGGCCGAGCCGACCACACGCGTGCCGTCGTACAGGACGACCGCCTGGCCGGGGGCCACGCCCCGGACCGGCTCGGTGAAGGTGACGTTCAGCTCGGAACCGTCGACCAGCTCGGCCGTGACCTCGGTCTCGCCGCCGTGGGCGCGCAGCTGGGCGGTGTACGTGCCCGGCCCGGACGGAGGCGTTCCGCACCAGCGGGGCTTGATGGCGGTCAGCGAGGTCACGTCGAGGGCCTCGACGGGACCGACGGTGACGGTGTTGTTCACCGGGGAGATGTCGAGGACGTAGCGCGGCTTGCCGTCGGGGGCCGGGTGGCCGATCTTCAGGCCCTTGCGCTGGCCGATGGTGAAGCCGAAGGCGCCCTCGTGGGTGCCCAGCTTCGTACCGGTCTCGTCGAGGATGTCGCCCTCGGCCGGGCCGCCGAGGCGGTTCGCGAGGAAGCCCTGGGTGTCGCCGTCGGCGATGAAGCAGATGTCGTGGCTGTCGGGCTTCTTGGCGACGGCCAGGCCCCGGCGCTCGGCCTCGGCGCGGATCTCGTCCTTGGTGGTGAGGGTGTCGCCGAGCGGGAACATGGCGTGGGCGAGCTGCTTCTCGTCCAGGACGCCGAGCACATAGCTCTGGTCCTTGGCCATGTCGGAGGCGCGGTGCAGCTCACGGCTGCCGTCCTCGGTGAGCACGACGGTGGCGTAGTGGCCGGTGCACACGGCGTCGAAGCCGAGGGCGAGCGCCTTGTCGAGGAGCGCGGCGAACTTGATCTTCTCGTTGCAGCGCAGGCAGGGGTTGGGCGTGCGCCCGGCCTCGTACTCCGCGACGAAGTCCTCGACGACGTCCTCGCGGAAGCGTTCCGCCAGGTCCCAGACGTAGAACGGGATACCGATGACGTCGGCCGCGCGGCGGGCGTCCCGGGAATCCTCGATGGTGCAACAGCCGCGCGCCCCGGTCCGGAAGGACTGGGGATTCGCGGACAGGGCGAGGTGGACACCGGTCACGTCGTGGCCCGCCTCGGCGGCACGGGCCGCGGCGACGGCGGAGTCCACGCCGCCCGACATCGCGGCGAGGACACGCAGGGGGCGCTGGGAAGTCTGAGTCATAGCCTCTCCAGGGTACGGGTCCCCGGGAACCGAACGCTCGCGGATATGCGTTGACGACCACATGGGGAACAACGGGAGCACCCGGGCGTCGAACAAGCCCGCAGGCAGGCCGTCGCGGAAGAAGCCCGCCGAGGGCGTCGGCCGGCGCGCGCTGCTGATCGGCGGCGGTGCGGTGGTGGCCGCCGGCACGGTCGCCGTGCTCGCGCGCGACCAGGTGAAGCGGCTGTGGTGGCAGGTGCCGGGCATCGAGAAGCCGCGGAAGCCGGGCGAGCTGGATTACGCGGGGGCGACCTGGGTGGCCGCCTCGGAGGCGAACTGGCGGCGTGCAGACCGGCCCGACGACTTCCCGATCGACCGCGTGATCATCCATGTCACCCAGGGCAGCTTCGACAGCGCCGTGAAGGTGTTCCAGGACCCCGCCCACCAGGCCGCGACGCACTACATCGTGGGGCAGGACGGGCGGGTGGTGCAGATGATCCGCGAGCTGGACGTGGCGTACCAGGCGGGCAACCGCTCCTTCAACGAGCGGGCCGTCGGCATCGAGCACGAGGGGTTCGTGGACCGGCCGAAGGACCTCACCAAGGCGATGTACGAGTCCTCGGCGCGGCTCACCGCGTCGATCTGCGCCCGGCACGACATACCCATCGACCGGAAGCACATCATCGGGCATGTGGAGGTGCCGGGCACCGACCACACCGATCCGGGTCCGCACTGGGACTGGGACCGGTACATGGAGCTGGTGCGCCGGGCCGCGACCGCGCCGCCCTCCCCCACGCCCGCCTCCTCGGGCTCGGCCTCCGCTTCCGCTTCCTCTTCCGCGAAGGCCTCGGGGTGACGGCTCTCAGCTGAGTCCGGCGGTCCTCGCCCGCTCGACCGCCGGGCCGATCGCCTCGGCGAGCGCCTTGACGTCCTCCTCGGTGGAGGTGTGGCCGAGCGAGAAGCGCAGGGTGCCCCGGGCCAGGTCCGGGTCGGTGCCGGTGGCGAGCAGGACGTGGCTGGGCTGGGCGATCCCGGCGGTGCAGGCGGAGCCGGTGGAGCATTCGATGCCCTGGGCGTCCAGCAGCAGCAGGAGGGAGTCGCCCTCGCAGCCCGGGAAGCTGAAGTGGGCGTTGGCCGGGAGGCGTCCGGCCGGGTCCGGGTCGCCGCCGAGGACGGCGTCCGGCACGGCTTGGCGTACGGCGGCCACCAGGTCGTCGCGCAGCGAGCCCACGCGGCGGGCGAACTGCTCGCGCCGCTCGGCGGCCAGCCGCCCGGCGACCGCGAAGGAGGCGACGGCGGGCACGTCCAGGGTGCCGGAGCGCACATGCCGCTCCTGGCCGCCGCCGTGCAGCACGGGTACGGGGGTGTGGTCACGGCCCAGCAGCAGCGCGCCGATGCCGAACGGGCCGCCGATCTTGTGCCCGCTGACCGTCATCGCGGCCAGGCCGGAGCGGGCGAAGTCGACCTCCAGCTGTCCGAAGGCCTGCACCGCGTCGGCGTGCATGGGGATGGCGAACTCCGCTGCCACCTCCGCCAGTTCACGGACCGGCATGATGGTGCCGATCTCGTTGTTGGCCCACATGACCGTGATCATCGCGACGTCGTCGGGGTTGCGGAGGATCGCCTCGCGCAGGTCTTCGGGGTGCACCCGGCCGTAGCGGTCGACCGGGAGGTAGTCGACGGTCGCGCCCTCGTGCTCGGCCAGCCAGTCGACGGCGTCCAGGACGGCGTGGTGTTCGACGGGGCCGGCGAGGACCCGGGTACGGCGGGGGTCGGCGTCGCGGCGGGACCAGTAGAGGCCCTTCACGGCGAGGTTGTCGGCCTCCGTGCCGCCGGAGGTGAGGACGACTTCGCTGGGGCGTGCGCCGAGGGCGTCGGCGAGGGCTTCTCTGGACTCCTCGACGGTACGGCGGGCCCGGCGTCCGGCGGCGTGCAGTGAGGACGCGTTGCCGGTGACGGAGAGCTGGGCGGTCATCGCCCCGATCGCTTCGGGAAGCATCGGGGTGGTCGCGGCGTGGTCGAGGTAGGCCATGATGGGGCCGATTCTACGAGCCCCGGGTGGGGCGCATGCCGGGCGCGTCACGGCCAGGCACCCGCGCACGCCCGTACGGGGCGCGGCGGACCGGCTCGATGGCAGGTCGGGGCCCCGGTCCGGAGCCCGATCCGGCACGGGGTGAGCGGCTCGCGGGGCCGCGTCGGGGGGTGCGGGTCAGCCGCCGATGCTCCAGGCGACCGTGCCGTTGGCGGTGACCAGGACGGCGAGCACGGCGAGGTCGGCGACGCCCAGGGCGAGGCCGAGCCAGGCGCGTCCCCGGCGGCGGGTGCGGCGGGCCAGGGCCAGCAGCGCCATCACGATCGCGGTGGGCCCGAGCAGGATGTTGAAGACCAGCAGCCCGACGAGGCCGAGGACGAACGAGGCGACGGCGAGACCGTCCGCCTCACGTCCGGCGGCCCGGCGCGGAGCGGGGTCGGGGCTCTTCCCCGCTTCCGGCGCCGCGCCCGGGTCGACGCCGTGCTTGCCGGGGGCCGCGTCCGTGCGGCGGGTGCGGTCGATGAGGGTGAGGGTCATGGTGCGAGCTCCTTCGGATCGTTCCGGGAAACGGCAGGCTCGGCGGGTGCGGGTGCGGCGGGTCAGTGGGTGCGGCGCGACGCGCGCTCGCGTACGGCGAAGATCAGCAGCCAGCAGCCGATCACGGCCGCGGCGGCCAGGGTCAGCGGCAGCGGGATATGGGCGACCGTCCCGAGGACGATCCCCAGCAGGAGCAGCGCGGCGACGAGGACGAGCACGGCGGAACCTCTCTGTGCGACGACGAAAGCCGTCCGGAAGCGAGCCGAACGCCATTCGGAGTACGAGTGTTCACTGACTTGAAAGTCTAAACCCCACACCCTTCCCTCGACTCGGAGAACGGTTGTTTACTGAATGGCATGAGTCACACTCCCGTCGGAATCCGCCAGACCCAGAAGCTCAGGACCCGCCAGGCGCTCCTGGACGCCGCGCTCGTCCTGCTGGAGCACCAGAGCCTGAGCAGCCTGGGACTGCGGGAGGTCACCCGGGCCGCCGGGGTCACGCCGACGGCCTTCTACCGGCACTTCGAGGACACCGCCGCGCTCGGCGTCGCCCTGGTCGAGGAGACTCTGGGCAGCCTGCACGGGCTGATCGGCGCGGTGCTCGCGGAGACGGGCGACAGCGAGGAGCGGCTGGACCGCAGCGTGGAGGTGATAGCGCGTCATGTCGGCGCGCAGCCCGCCCACTTCCGGTTCATCGCCCGCGAGCAGCACGGCGGGGTCGGCCCGGTGCGCGAGGCCATCGCGGCCCAGCTGCGGCGGTTCGCGGAGGAGGTCGCCTGCGCGCTCGGCCAGGAGCCGGGGTCGGCCGGGTGGAGCGAGGAGGACCTGCTGATGCTCGGCGGGCTCTATGTGGACCACATGGTGATCACCACGTCGACCCTGCTGGAGGCCGGACCGGAGGGTGAGAAGGAGGTCGTCCGGGTGGCCCGGCGGCGGCTGCGGCTGGTCACCATCGGCCGGGCGCACTGGCTGGACGAGGGGTGACGTACGCACGGACCGGGCGGAAGACCAGGAGACGCCGCGGCGGCCCTTGACCCTCCCGCGACAGGAGGCTCTACGGTCCCCCGGTATGAAGATCGTCGTCCATGACACCGCCTCCGCCCTGCTCGACCTCCTCGGCCGCCCCGTGGCCCAACGACCCGACGCCCTGCGCGAGATGTACGCCCCGTTGCAGGAGGTGATGTCCCCGGTGGGGGTCGGCGACCTGGTCGAGACGCACCGCTCGGGCAGCGGCTTCCCGCTCGACCGGGACGACCCGCGCCTGCTTGCGGCCCTGGAGCGGATGCGGGAGGCCCGGGTGTGGCAGCGGGTCGAGGAGTCGCTCGCCGCCGCACAGGAACGGCTGGGCGCGGCGGCGCCCGGGGCGCGGACCGCCGGCACCGTGCAGGTGGTCCTGATGCTCGGCGACCCGGACGACCCGCAGCTGGGCCTCAACCAGGGGTACTTCGGCCTCGGCGGCATCCCGGGCGCGATCCTGCTGATGATGTGGCCCACCGGAACCGGCCTGACCAAGATCGGGCACGCCGCCGCCCATGAGCTGCACCACAACGTCCGCTACGCCAACGTGGTCTGGGACCCGATGGCGGTCACGGTGGGCGAGCAGGTCGTGGCCGAGGGGCTGGCCGAGGCGTTCGTGCGGGAGCTGGCGGGCGAGGCTGCCATGGGCCCCTGGGCGACCTCCCTGCACGGCCCGGAGCTGGACGAGGTCTGCGTGAAGGTGGCGGCCGGGATCGATGTGGCGGGCATGGCGAACCTTTCTCCGTACGTGTTCGGCGACCGCACCACCCTGCGGCTGGGGCAGGAGCCGGTCGGGCTGCCGGACTTCGCCGGGTACGCGGCCGGGCTGCGCTTCGTGGACGCGCACCTCGCGGCCACCGGGCTGACCGCCGCCGCGAGTGTGGCCCTGTCCGCACGGGAGATCCTGGCCGCCGCCGGCGTGCCGACCGCCGTGTGACCCTGCTCCGGCTGCGGGAGACTGGGCCGGTGAGCAACGAGGAGTGCCGCCCCGGGGAGCCGCCCGCCGAGGGCCCGGCCGACGGGCTGACCGTCGGGCGGACCGCCGCGCTCGTCGGGGTCAGTGTGAAGACGCTGCACCACTGGGACACGATCGGTCTCGTGCGGCCGGGCGGGCGCACCCGCTCCGGCTACCGGGTGTACGGGGACGACGACGTCGCCCGGCTCCACCGGGTCCTCGTCTACCGCGAGATCGGCATCCCGCTCGCCGAGATCGGGCGGCTCCTGGACGACCCGGAGGTCGACGCGCGCGAGCATCTGCGCCGGCAGCGGGGGCAGCTCGCGGACCGGATCTCCCGGCTGGAGCGGATGGTCGGGGCGGTGGACCGGATGCTGCTGGAGTCGAAACCCGGGATCCGGCTGACGCCCGAGGAGCAGGTGGAGATCTTCGGCGCCGACTGGCGGCCCGGCTGGGCCGAGGAGGCCGAGGAGCGCTGGGGCGGCACGGACCAGTGGGCGCAGTACACGGAGCGGGCGGCCGGGATGAGCGCCGAGGAGTGGAAGGACGTGGCGGCGGCCACCGAGGCCCTGACCGCCGACCTCGCCGAGGCCTGCCGGACCGGCGTCGCCGCCGGCTCGGACCGGGCGAACGCCCTCGCGGAGCGGCACCGGGCGCAGATCTCGACGTACTTCGACTGCACGTACGCCATGCAGGTCTGCATCGGCCGGACGTATGTCACCGACCCCGGGTACGCCGCGTACTACGACGCGATCGCCGCCGGGCTCAACGACTGGCTGTGCGCGGTGATCGCCGCGAACGCCCGGGCCCACGGCGTCGATCCGGAGTCCGCGAGCTGGGAGTGAGGGGCGGCGGGCCGGGTCAGCCGTCGGCCGCGTACATCTCGACGACCCGGGCGGCGGACTCGGCCAGCAGGGTGCGGGCCTCGGGCGGGTCGAGGACCTCCACGGCCGCCCCGAAGGCGAGGAGGGACCGCGCCCGGTTGATCTCCGACACGGCCAGCTCCGCGAGCAGCCGGTCGGATTTCACCGGTCCATGATGGCCGGATCCCCGGTTGCCGCGATTCTGTGCCGCGACTACTTCTCGCGCGGGGCCTTGGCCAGCTGGCGGGACTGGGCGACGAGGCGGTCGGCGCTGTCCCAGACCTCGGCGTCCTCCTCCAGGAAGCCGCCCGCGAGGTTGCGGGTGGTGATGGAGACGCGCAGCGGGCCCGGGGCGGGGCGGCAGCGGATGTGGGTGGTCAGCTCGACGGTGGGGGTCCAGCCGGTCAGGCCCAGCTCGAAGGAGGTCGGCGGCAGGGCGTCCACGGTGAGCAGCAGCGACAGCGGGTCCGGGTCGCGGCCGTCGGCCAGGCCGAACCAGCCGCGCATCTCGCCCTTGCCGGACGGGGCTCCGATCGCCCAGCCGACGGTCGCCGGGTCGAGCTTGATGTCGAGGCGGTCGGTGATGGCGGAGCTGCCGGGGATCCTGGGCGCGCCGTCGCTCGGGCCGAGGCAGTGGTCGCGGTCGGGCATCGCGGGCGGCAGGGCCGTCGTGCGGACGTCGTCGGGGAGCGTGTCCAGGTCGCCGTAGGTGGCCAGCACCCGGATGCGCTCGACCTCGCTGCCGTCCTCGGCGTACTGGAAGAGGGAGGCCTGGCCCGTGGAGAGGGTGCGGCCGGTGCGGACGATCTGGGTGCGGACGACGGCGGGGCCCGGCACGGAGGCGGTGAGGTAGTGCGCCGAGACGGAGAACGGGTCGGAGTGCGGCAGGGCCTCGCCGAGCGCACGGCCCAGCAGCGCGAGCAGATAGCCGCCGTTGACCGCGTGGATGATGGTCCAGCCCGCGGAGAGCTCGGCGTCGTAGACGCCCTCCTCGCGCAGGGTGACCGCGGTGTCCCGGTCGAACTCGCTGTCGCCGATGGTCGCCGGTGCGGTCCGCGCCGCTCCGGTCACTGCCTCAGTCGCTGCCTGTGCCATGGCATGCACGGTACATCCATCACCCTACTGAGCGGTAGCTTTTTGGGTCCCGCAATACTCGGCACACTCGGCGACGGACCTCAGGCTTCCTCGGCCCGCGCGGAGGAACGGTTGTACGCGCGCGGCGCCCGCCAGTGGAAGCGCAGCGCCAGCAGCCGCAGGACGAACGCGGCGATCACCGCCAGGCCGCTGGTCAGGGCGTTGAGGGTGTCGAAGCGGATGCACAGGACCACCATGGTCGCGCCGACGATCGCGGGCACCGCGTACAGGTCGCGGTCCCAGCGCAGCAGCGAGGGCACCTCGTTGGCCAGGACGTCGCGCAGCACACCGCCGCCGACCGCCGTGGCCAGGCCGAGCGCCGCCGACGCGGTGAGCCCGAGGCCGTACTCGTACGCCTTGACCGTGCCGGTCACACAGAACAGGCCGAGCCCCGCCGCGTCGAAGACGTTGACGCCGACCTGGATGCGTTCCACGTGCGGGTGGAGGAAGAAGACCAGCACGGCGGCGAAGAGCGGGGTGATGAAGTAGCCGAGGTCGGTGAAGGCGGCGGGCGGGATCGCGCCGATCATCACATCGCGGAACAGCCCTCCGCCCAGCGCTGTCACCTCCGCGAGAACCGCGATGCCGAAGACATCGAAGTTCTTGCGGACGGCGAGCAGCGCGCCCGAGATCGCGAAGACGAAGATCCCGACGAGATCGAGCGCATGCTGGACGGAGGGCGTGAACAGTTCGGTGAGCACCGGGCAATTGTGCCGGTACTAGACCTTGCGGCTGTCCTCCGCCTTCTCAGCGGCCTCCGCGTCGGCCTGAGCCGGTACGGCCGCGGGTTCCTCCGACTCTTCCTTGTCGGCTCTATCGGCCTTGTCGGCCTTGTCGGCCTTGTCGGCCTCCGGGACCGCGGTGTCGCTCTCCGACACCTCCACCGCCTCGGCCGCCACCGTCTCCGTCCCGGTGACCGCCTCGATGCCGGTCGCCAGGGTCTGCTTCACCGTGCCGGCCTCGATCTCGGCCGTGTAGTGGCAGGCCACCTTGTGCCCGTCGCCGGTGTCCAGCAGCGGCGGACGCTCCGTGGCGCACTTGGTCTCCTGCACCCACGGGCAGCGGGTGTGGAAGCGGCAGCCGGTCGGCGGGTTCGCCGGGGAGGGCAGGTCGCCGTGGAGCAGGATCCGCTCGCGGCGGTCCTCCACCTCGGGGTCGGGCACCGGGACGGCCGACATCAGCGCCTTGGTGTACGGGTGCCGGGGCCCCGCGTACAGCGCGTCGCTCGGGGCCTCCTCGACGAGCCCGCCGAGGTACATCACCCCGATGACGTCCGAGATGTGCCGGACCACCGCGAGGTCGTGCGCGATGACCAGGTAGGTCAGGCCGAGGGACTCCTGGAGCTCCTCCAGCAGGTTGATGACCTGCGCCTGGACCGAGACGTCGAGCGCGGAGACCGGCTCGTCGCAGATGATCACGTCCGGCTCCAGGACCAGCGCGCGGGCGATGCCGATGCGCTGGCGCTGGCCGCCGGAGAACTCGTGCGGGTAGCGGGACATCGCGTTGGACGGCAGGCCGACCTTGGCGAGGATGTCCTTGATCTTCTCCCGGCGCTCCGCCGCGTCCTTGCCGATGCCGTGCGCGGCCATGCCCTCGGCCAGGATGGACTCGATGTTCTGCCGGGGGTTGAGGCTGCCCAGCGGGTCCTGGAAGACCATCTGGAGGCGGCGGCGGAAGGCCCGCATCTCCTCGGACGGCAGCTTCGCCAGGTCGGTGCCGTCGAAGACGACCCCGCCGTCGGTGATGTCGTTCAGCCGCAGGACCGCCCGGCCGAGCGTCGTCTTGCCGCAGCCCGACTCGCCGACCAGGCCGTACGTCTGACCGGCCTCGATGGTCAGCGAGACGCCATCGACCGCGTAGACGTGGCCCACCGTACGGTCGAAGAAGAGGCCCTTCTTGACCGGGAAGTGGACTTTGACGTCGTCCAGTTCGAGAAGGCTCATGCCGGGACCTCCGCCTTGGGCAGGACCGGGTTGACGCAGCGCACCTGGTGTCCGGCCGTGCGTGGTTCGGTCAGTTCGGGGGTGCCGGTGAGGCACTCCATCGTGTAGTGGTCGCACCGGGGTGCGAACGCGCAGCCGTCGGCCCAGGCGATCTTGTCGTTGATGGACCCGCGGATCGGGTGCAGCGGCTCGCCGCGCGGTGCGTCGAGGCGCGGGATGGAGCCGAGCAGCCCGTGCGCGTACGGGTGGGTGGGGTGGGCGAACAGCTCGCGGCGGCCCGCCGATTCCACCGCCCGGCCGGCGTAGAGGACGTTGACCTCGTCGCAGAGGCCGGCGACGACACCGAGGTCGTGCGTGATCATCAGCAGGGCGGTGCCCTCCTGGTCGACCAGCTCCTTCAGGAGCTCCAGGATCTGCGCCTGGATCGTCACGTCCAGCGCGGTCGTCGGCTCGTCGGCGATCAGCAGCCGGGGGGCGCAGGCGACCGCCATGGCGATCAGCGCGCGCTGGCGCATACCGCCGGAGAGCTGGTGCGGGTACTCCTTGAGCCGCCGGTCCGGGTCGGGGATACCGACCCGGTCGAGCAGGGACGCGGCTTCCTTGCGGGCCTTCTCGCCCTTCAGCCCGCGGTGGCGCTGGAGGATCTCGGTGACCTGGATCCCGATGGGGACGACCGGGTTCAGCGAGGAGAGCGGGTCCTGGAAGATCATCGCCAGCTGGCTGCCGCGCATGTCGCGGAGCTTGCGCTCGCTCATGGTCAGCAGGTTCTGGCCGTCGAACTCGGCACGGCCGCCGATCCTCGCGGCCTTGCGGGGCAGCAGCCCCATCAGGGCGAGCGAGGTGACGGACTTGCCGCAGCCCGACTCGCCGACCAGGCCCACGACCTGGCCCTGGTCGACCTCGAAGGAGACGCCGTCCACGGCCGTGGCGTCCTTGCGGCCGCGGGCGGTGAAGGTGACGCTGAGTTCCTCAACGGAGAGCAGTGACATGGGACTTCAGCCTCGCAACTTCGGGTCGAGGGCCTCGCGCATGGACTCGCCGAGCAGGGTGAAGCCGAGGGCCGTGATGATGATCCCGACGGCCGGGTAGGCGGCCATCATCGGCTCGTTGTCGAAGAAGCGCTGCGCCTGGGAGAGCATCACGCCCCACTCGGGAACGGCCGGGTCGGGGTTGCCGAGGCCCAGGTAGGACAGGGCCGCGGCCTCGATGATCGCGGTGGCCAGGCTCAGGGTGGCCTGGACGATCACGGGGCTCAGCGAGTTCGGCAGGATCTGCGTGAGCACGATCCGCTTGCGCCGGATGCCGACCGCCTTCGCGGCGAGCACATAGTCCGCGCCGCCCTGGACCAGCATCGAACCGCGCAGCAGGCGGGCGAAGATGGGGATCTGGACGACACCCACGGCGATCATCACGGTGGTCAGCGACTGGCCGAGGACCGCGGCGATGGAGACGGCGAGCAGCAGCGAGGGCAGCGACAGCATGATGTCGGTGAAGCGCATGATCACGGTGTCGACGCGCTGGCCGATCTTGCCGCCGAGGGTGGCGGCGGCGCCGGACAGCACCCCGACCAGCGCACCGACGATCAGGCCGATGAGCATGGAGACGACACCGACGAGCAGCGTCTGCCGGGCTCCGACGAGCCAGCGGGAGAACATGTCGCGGCCCAGGTGGTCCAGGCCGAACCAGTTCTCGCCGCGCATGCCGACGAACTTGCCCTGGTTGGGGAAGACTTCACTGCGCCAGTTCTGCGCGGTGGGCCCGTGCGGGGCGACCCAGGGGCCGACGATCGCGACGAGGATGAACACGGCGATGATCGCCGCGCCGATGATCGCCATCTTGCTGGAGCGCATCCTGCGGAACGCCTCGCGCCACAGGCTGGTGCCGGTGACGGTCTCGGTGCTCTGGGTCAGCTCGGCGAGACGGTCGATCTTGTCTGCTTTGTTGGTCATGATCGTCACGTCAGTGCACCCGCACTCTCGGGTCGATGATGCTGTACGCGAGGTCGACCAGGAGGTTGATGAGCACGTACACCATCGCGATGAAGAGAATGAATCCGACGAGGACCGGGTAGTCACGGCCGTCGATCGCGGTACGGATGAAGGAGCCGATGCCGCCGAAGTCGAAGACGGACTCGGTGAGCACCGCTCCGGAGAGCAGGCTGCCGGTCAGCAGGCCGACCGCGGTGATCACGGGCAGCAGGGCGTTGCGCAGCACATGGCGGCCGCGCACGGTCTTCTTGTCCAGGCCCTTGGACTCGGCGGTACGGATGTAGTCCTCGCCGAGCACCTCCAGGACGCTGGCGCGGGTCATCCGGACGATCACGGCGAGCGGGATCGAGGCCAGCGCGACGGCGGGCAGGATCAAGTGCATGATCGCGTCCCAGCTCGCGTCGAATTCGCCGGTCAACAACCCGTCCAGTACGGAGAATCCGGTGATGTCGGTGGCGTTGAGTCCGGTGGTCAGCCGGCCCTGGCTCGGGAACCAGCCCAGTTCCACGGAGAAGATCCCGCGCAGCAGCATGGCCAGGAAGAAGACCGGGATGCAGATGCCGAGGAGGGATCCGGAGACGGAGGCGACGTCCAGCCATCCGCCGCGGTGCTTGGCCGCCAGGTAGCCCATCGGGATGCCCACGACCACGGCGATCAGGATGGCGGCGACGCTGAGCTCCACGGTGGCCGGGAAGCGCAGGGTGAATTCGTCCCACACCGGCTGGCCGGTCTGGGTGGAGGTTCCGAGGTCGAGCTCGAAGATGCGCTTGAGGAACCGCCAGTACTGGACGTGGACCGGCTCGTCGAGCCCGAGTGCCCGGTTGATTCTCGCTACTTCGGCTTCGGTGGCCCGCTCGCCCAGGATCGCTGAGGCGGGTCCGCCGGGCAGTCGGTTCAGCCAGAGGAACAGCAGGACCGACAGGCCGAGCAGGGTGGGAATGAGCTGGAGAAGTCTTCTTACGACGAGTCGCAGCACCCCGCATGCCCCTTTCTCACGTGCGTCGATGCGGGTCCGCCCGGCCACCTGGTTGCTGTGGCCGGGCGGACCCGCTGGTGTGCGATTACTTGAAGGAGACCTCGGCGAAGTTCTCCTGCGTCAGCGGGGAGACCTTCGGCGGGTTGACGTTCTTGGCGAACGCGATGGCCGGCGGCGACGAGGAGATCGGCACGCCGGGGACGTACTCCGCGATGACCTCGTTGGCCTTCTTGTAGGCCTCGGTGCGGGCGGCCGGGTCGGTGACCTTGGAAGCGGCGTTCACGGCGTCGAAGACCTTCTGGTCCTTGAAGCCCCACTGCTTGTCCGGTCCGGCGAACCAGGTGCCGATGAAGTTGTAACCGTCGTTGAAGTCACCGGTCCAGCCGAGCATGTGCAGGGCGCAGGAGCCCGCCTCGGTGGCGTCCAGGTAGTCCGGGGCCCACTTCATGGCCTTCGGCTTGACGGTGATGCCGGCCTTCTCCAGGTCGGCCTTCATCAGCTCGAACATGTCCTGCGGAGCGGGCATGTACGGGCGGGTGACCTCGGTCGGGTAGCAGAAGTCGATGGAGAGCTTCTCCTCGCCGGCCTGCTTGAGGAGGTCCTTCGCCTTGGCGGTGTCGAACGGGTACGTCTTCACCTTGTCCGAGAAGCCGGCGACCGTGTCGGGCATGAACTGGGTCGCGACCTTGCCGCCCTCGGGCAGCTGGGTGTTGACGAGGTTCTCGCGGTCGATGGCGTGCGTGATCGCCTGACGGACCTCGGGCTTCTTCAGCGCCGGGTTGGCCGACTGGCTCATACCGACGTAGAAGATGTTGAAGACGTCACGGGTCGGAACCTCGTAACCCTCCTTCTCCAGCGTCGTCACATCGGCCGGCGCGACCAGGTCGTAGCCGTCGATGTCACCGGCCTGGAGCGCCTGGCGGCGGGTCTCCTCGGTGGAGATGGTGCGGAAGACCAGGTTCTTCACCTTGGCCTTGGCGCCCCAGTAGTCGTCGAAGCGCTCCAGGGAGACTTCCTTGTTCCCCTTGTTCCACTTCACGATCTTGTACGGGCCGGTGCCGGCGACCGTGCCGGCCTCCTGGCTGTACTTCGGGTACGTGATCGCGTCGCCCTTGGCGGTCGCGTTCTGCTTCGCGTACTCCTTGAGGGCCTTCGGCGAGTGGATCGCCAGGGCCTGGAGCGAGAAGCCGCCCGGGAGGTTCGCCGAGGGCTCGTTGACCTCGATGACCGCCGTGTTGTCGTCCTTGGCGGTGCAGGACTTGTAGTTCGCCTTGGGCGTCTCGGGGTCCTCGTTCTTCGCGAACCCGCCCATGATGGTCTGCCAGTAGTAGGAGACCGCGCTGGACTGGTACGTACCGGTCCAGTTGAACCAGTAGTCGTAGTTCGCGCAGACCGCGGCGGCGTTGAACGCCTCGCCGTCGTGGAACTTCACGCCCTTGCGCAGGTTGAACGTCCAGACCTTGCCGGCCGGGTCGCTCTCCCACTTCTCGGCGAGGCCGCCGACGAGCTTGCTCCCACCGGGCTCGTGCTCCAGGAGCGCCTCGAACGCCTGGCGGGTGACGCGGAACGTCTCGCCGTCGCTCGCGAGGGCCGGGTCGAGGGAACCGGGGTCACCGGCTCCGGCGAAGACGAAGGTGTCCTTGTCGCCCCCCTTGGAGCCGCCTTCGTCCCGCTCGCTGGAACAGCCCGTGGCGATCAGACCGACAGCGACCGCTGTCGTGATCGCCCGGACAGCCCGGGACTTGAATATTCGCATGGGTCCACCCCTGGTTCGCCATGTGGTGAGGTTTGATGGCCGCACACTACAGACGGTGCCCACCGCAAGAGAACAGTCCGGATAGCGGTGAGACCTAGTCGAGACCCGGACAGTTAACAAACCGTCCAGTTCCGGGACATCCTCCCGGGGGAAGTTAACAAGCCGGACATCGAGGGGTGTTCGACGGAGGGTGACCGGGGACGGGGACGGCGGGCACCCGGGTACGGAGACGGCGGGCGCCCCCGACCGCTCGACCCCGGTCCGGGGCCGGCCCGCCTGCGCTAGCTTCGCCTCATGCTTCCGCTCATCAGTTCACACGCCCAGGTGTACGACAGGGAGTTCCGCAGGCGCGGAGTGCGCGAACAGGGGTGGGGCCGGGGAATGGTGGCCGTGGCCGTCCTCATCTGGCTCTGGCTGGCCTACCAGCTCTTCTTCTCGTTCACCATCGAGTACGGCGTGCGCTCCGAGACGATCGCGTGCGATTCCCGCGCCTTCCACCGTGACGCCTCCTCCGACGAGGCGTCGCACTCCGAGACCGAGCGCAGGCTCTGTGCCGCCGAACGCGACTGGGGGCCGATGCTCGCCGCCTTCCTGCTCTCCCTCCCCCTGGCCACGGCCGGCGCCGCGCTGTACGCCTCGGGCACATCCGCGCTGCGAACCGCCGACTACGCCGCTCAGGTCACCCGTCTGAACGCCGTCGAGGAGCCCTGAGCGGGGCCGGCTGGGTTGCCGGCAGGGCGGCTCCGGGGCTCAGCGGGGCTGGGGCGGGTAGCCGTATCCGGGGGCGGCGAGGGGCGGCGGGCCGGCGGGGGCGTGGGCCTCGCGGTCGTAGAAGGGGCGGGCGTTCGCGCGCAGCCACATGCCGACCGGGTCGTACTCGTCGGACAGGGCGACGGTGGAGACGGGCAGCCCGTCGGGGACCGCCGCGACCGACTGCCGCATCATCTCGCGCACCGATTCGACGGCGGCGCGGCCGGTGTCGTAGAGGTCCAGGCCGATCGCGAGATACGGCACGCCGACCGCCGGGTGCACCCAGGCGCGGCGCAGCGAGCGGATCGCGGGGGTGCGGTGGGCGTTCTGGGTGAGCAGGGCGTAGAACTGCGGGAGCTCGATGGCGGGTTCGGAGAGCCGGAGCGGTCCGGCGGGCAGCCGGTCCAGGCCGGTGGCGATGCGCCGCAGGTCGAGCCAGGGGATGCCGACGCCGCCGCCCGGGGCGTGCGGGTTGAGCCAGATGCCCCAGCGGTCGGGGAAGAGGGCGCGGGCGATATCGCGTCCGGTGACCAGCTCGTGGGAACGGTTCCAGCCACTGGCGGAGAGCTCCTGGGCGGAGGTGACGCAGGGCGCGTACCCCAGGCCCTCGATCTCCATGTTGCCGTACTGGGCGTCCGGCGAGCCCGCCGTGCCGTGCCAGAGCAGCATCCAGATCCGGCCCTCGGCGACCGCGGCGAGCAGCGCCTCGTAGGTGTCGTAACGCCCGGGGGTCACCTGGCGCAGCATGTGCTCGACCTTCCCGGCCGCCGCGGTGCCTGACGCACTCACCCTGGGTCCCGCCCCTCGTCGATCCATCGCGTTCGCGCCACCGCTCCCGGGCACACGGGAGCGACCACGCCATCAAACCAGCTTATGCGCCACTTCTGACACCGACTTGACGCCACGGTCCGGCGGCACCCGGTCCGGTCGCCGCCGTCGGGCCTCGTACCGGTGGATCAGTGGCCCTCGCGCCGGTAGAACGGGCGCACTTTCTCCCGCATCCAGTCGCCGACGAGGTCCTGGGCCACGTCCAGCAGGACCAGGTTGACCGGCCAGGGCACCTGGACCCGGCCCAGCGCCCGGCCGATGGCGTCCATGGGCGCGCTCTGGCCCGCCCCGTCCCAGGTGGCGAACTCGACGCCGACGAAGAGGACCGGGTCGCCGCCCTCGATGCTGGCCAGCGACCGGCGGGCGGTGCTCACCACGCCGGTGGCCTCGAACTCCTCGGACACGGCGGTGAGGAAGTCGACCGGGTCGTGCTGCCAGTCCGGTTCGTAGAGCTTGACCCGGCCGCCGGTGGCGGGCCCGTCCAGGGCGGTGCGCCCGGCCCGGCAGAGCTCGGCGACGGCGGGCGGCGGAAGCGGTATGCCGACCGCGCCGCCGGGGTTCACCGCGATGCCGACCTGCGGGGGCAGGCCCCGGGCGAAGTCGCGGGCGGGCGCGACGGCGAAGGACATATGGCTGCCGACGCAGCTGAGGAACTGGGCCTCGGAGCTGAAGACGGGGACGAAGGCGGCGCCGTCGATCTCCATCATCGGCAGGTCGAGGTCCGCGCTGGCGGGACTGCCGCCACTCGGCAGCGGCACCCAGACGGAGCTGCGGCCGAGCACCTCGACGAGGCGGCCGCCCGCGTCCGGGACGCCGAGCGAGGCCGTCAGCACCTCTTCGAGCTCGTTGGCGGGCCACCCCTGCTGGGGGTGCGCCGGTGCGGGTGCCGGAATGTCCACTGCCTCTGTGCCCTCTCTCGACCCTCGGCCGCCGCGCGCGGCGGCCGTCGTGCTCCGGCCAGCACCCTAACCTTCAGCGGCTCGCGGCGACCTCGGCCTCCGTGAAGGAGATCCGTCCGAGCGCCCCCGCCGCCGGCCGGTCCAGCAGCACCGCGGAGGCACAGCCGGCGGGCAGCAGCCCCTGCTCGGTGTCGCGGAGCAGCCGGGCCACCGCGTTCCGGTGGCGGGCGAAGGCGTAGCCGGAGACCCCGCGGCCGCGCTCGCGCTGCCCCTGCCGGGCCACCTCGGGCGTCACGTCGAGCAGGATCAGATGAAGGGCGTGGCCCCGGCTCACCGCGTGCCGGGCGAGCCAGCGGCGTACCCAGGTCTGGGTGCCGCAGTCGTGCACGACGACGGATTCGCCGGAGCGCAGGGCGTTCCAGAGGCCGAGGTAGTGCGCGGCGCGCACCAGGGGGCGGTAGAGGGCGTAGGGAAGTAAGCGGGGCAGGGCCGCGGCCCAGCTGTCGCGGGTGTTCTGGGAGTCGATGGCGCGGCCGCGCACGGCCCGCCGGATGAGGGTCGACTTCCCGCTGCCGGGGAGCCCGGAGACGACCACGACGTCACCGGCGGTGAAATCGAGGCAGTACGGGGCGCAGCGGGCACGCCCGCGCAGGTCACGTACCACCGGCGCACCCCGTGTGAGCTGCTCTCTTACGGGTGCGCCGGGTTGTGCGGGCATCGCGTCGTGCGCGACCCCCGCGGTCGGTACCGACCGCTGCAACGTCATCGCCCATCCCCCTGCCGTCGGGTCACCCACGCCTGCTCCTGAAGTGTAAAGAAAAGGCAATACGGCACAACCGACCTCGCCGTCTTCCCCCGGGTGGGGACCGGGCCCCCCACTCTCCCCCGATGCGTGCGATGATGACCCCGCCAACTGCATACCGGCCGTTCGAATCCGCGCGGGAGAGTTCCGGCCACAGTGTGAGCCGGGCGCCGAAGGAGCAAGATCCTCCCTTGAATCTCTCAGGCCCCGTACCGCGTGGATGAGGCAGATCTGAAAAGCGAGCCGCCCTGCGGCTCCACCCAAGGTGCAAGCCGAGCCCTGTGAACAGGGGCGCCCCCAGGGGCATACCCCGTCAGGGGCTATCGGCGAACCTCTCAGGTTCCGATGACAGATGGGGAGGATTTTCCGTCCTGACGTCGTCATGCCCTGGAGCCGTATCCATGAGCACTGCCCCCCGTCTTACCGCCCTCGACGCGCTGCACCGCTCGCTCGGCGCCACCATGACCGACTTCGCGGGCTGGGACATGCCGCTGCGGTACGCCAGTGAGCGCGACGAGCACAACGCCGTACGCACCCGCGCCGGGCTCTTCGACCTGTCGCACATGGGCGAGATCACCGTCACCGGTCCCGAGGCCGCGGCCTTCCTGAGCTACGCGCTGGTGGGCAACATCGCCACCGTCGGCAACGGCCGGGCCCGCTACACGATGATCGTCCAGGAGGACGGCGGGATCGTGGACGACCTGATCGTCTACCGCCTGGGCGAGACGGAATACATGGTCGTCGCCAACGCGGGCAACGCCCAGATCGTGCTGGACGCGCTGACCGAGCGCGTCGGCGGCTTCGACGCCCAGGTGCGCGACGACCGGGACGCGTACGCGCTGCTCGCGGTCCAGGGCCCGGAGTCGCCCGCCATCATGAAGGCCGTCACCGACGCCGACCTGGACGGGCTGAAGTACTACGCGGGCCTGCCGGGCACGGTCGCCGGGGTTCCGGCGCTCATCGCCCGTACCGGCTACACCGGCGAGGACGGCTTCGAGCTGTTCGTCGCGCCCGAGCACGCCGAGCAGCTGTGGCGGGCGCTGACCGAGGCCGGCGCGCCGCACGGCCTGATCCCGTGCGGCCTCTCCTGCCGGGACACGCTGCGCCTGGAGGCGGGCATGCCGCTGTACGGGCACGAGCTGACGACCGCGCTGACCCCGTTCGACGCGGGCCTCGGCCGGGTCGTGAAGTTCGAGAAGGAGGGCGACTTCGTCGGCCGCGAGGCGCTGAAGGCCGCCGCCGAGCGCGCCGAGACCGCCCCGCCGCGCAAGCTGGTCGGCCTGGTCGCCGAGGGCCGCCGGGTCCCGCGCGCGGGCTTCCCGGTCGTGGCCGACGGCAAGGTGATCGGCGAGGTCACCTCCGGCGCCCCGTCCCCGACCCTGGGCAAGCCGATCGCCATGGCCTACGTGGACGCGGCCTTCGCCGCCCCGGGCACCGAGGGCGTGGGCGTGGACATCCGGGGCACGCACGAGCCGTACGAGGTCGTCGCGCTGCCGTTCTACAAGCGCCAGAAGTGATATCCCGGAAGAACCAGTAGTTTCCGGGCCTTCTCACCGCACGCAGGCGTCACAGAAGTGACGTACCTCCGTCTCACACCGTAAGACCACCGTTCATCAGCACTCCCCCGCGTACAGGAGAATTCAGGTCATGAGCAACCCCCAGCAGCTGCGGTACAGCAAGGAGCACGAGTGGCTGTCGGCCGTCGAGGACGGCGTGGCCACGATCGGCATCACGGAGTACGCGGCCAACGCGCTCGGTGACGTCGTCTACGCCCAGCTCCCGGAGGTCGGTGACACGGTGACCGCGGGTGAGACCTGCGGCGAGCTGGAGTCGACCAAGTCCGTCAGCGATCTGTACTCGCCGGTGACCGGTGAGGTGACGGCGGCCAACCAGGACGTCGTGGACGACCCCTCGCTGGTGAACTCCGCTCCCTTCGAGGGCGGCTGGCTGTTCAAGGTGCGCGTCGCGGAGGAGCCGGCCGATCTGCTCTCCGCCGACGAGTACACCGCGTTCTCCGGCAACTGAGACCTTAAGGGACCCCCTGATGTCGCTTCTGAACTCCTCCCTCCACGAGCTGGACCCGGACGTCGCCGCCGCCGTCGACGCCGAGCTCCACCGTCAGCAGTCCACCCTCGAAATGATCGCCTCGGAGAACTTCGCTCCGGTCGCCGTCATGGAGGCGCAGGGCTCCGTCCTCACCAACAAGTACGCCGAGGGCTACCCCGGCCGCCGCTACTACGGCGGCTGTGAGCACGTCGACGTCGTCGAGCAGATCGCGATCGACCGGATCAAGGCCCTGTTCGGCGCCGAGGCCGCGAACGTCCAGCCGCACTCCGGTGCGCAGGCGAACGCCGCCGCGATGTTCGCGCTGCTGAAGCCGGGCGACACGATCATGGGCCTGAACCTGGCCCACGGCGGTCACCTGACCCACGGCATGAAGATCAACTTCTCCGGCAAGCTCTACAACGTGGTCCCGTACCACGTCGACGAGACCGGTGTCGTGGACATGGAGGAGGTCGAGCGCCTCGCCAAGGAGTCCCAGCCGAAGCTGATCGTGGCCGGCTGGTCCGCCTACCCGCGCCAGCTGGACTTCGCCGCCTTCCGCCGGATCGCGGACGAGGTCGGCGCGTATCTGATGGTCGACATGGCGCACTTCGCGGGCCTGGTCGCGGCCGGTCTGCACCCCAACCCGGTGCCGCACGCCCATGTCGTCACCACCACCACGCACAAGACCCTCGGCGGTCCGCGCGGCGGTGTGATCCTCTCCACCCAGGAGCTCGCCAAGAAGATCAACTCGGCGGTCTTCCCGGGTCAGCAGGGCGGCCCGCTGGAGCACGTGATCGCGGCCAAGGCGGTCTCGTTCAAGATCGCGGCGGGCGAGGAGTTCAAGGAGCGCCAGCAGCGCACCCTGGACGGCGCCCGCATCCTGGCCGAGCGCCTGGTCCAGCCGGACGTCACCGAGGTGGGCGTCTCCGTCCTCTCCGGCGGCACCGACGTGCACCTGGTCCTGGTCGACCTGCGCAACTCCGAGCTGGACGGCCAGCAGGCCGAGGACCGGCTCCACGAGCTGGGCATCACGGTCAACCGGAACGCCATCCCGAACGACCCGCGTCCCCCGATGGTCACCTCGGGCCTGCGGATCGGCACCCCGGCGCTGGCCACCCGCGGCTTCGGCGCCGAGGACTTCACCGAGGTCGCGGAGATCATCGCGTCCGCCCTCAAGCCGTCCTACGACGCGGACGACCTCAAGGCCCGCGTGGTCGCGCTGGCCGAGAAGTTCCCGCTGTACCCCGGCCTGAAGTAACACCTGGCCTGCGGTTCTGCACGTTCGGGCGGGGCACCGCGCACACTGAACAGAGTGAGCGCGGTGCCCCGATCCGTGTCCCCGCCGATCCTTCTTGTTCCGCTTGCCCCGCTTGTCCCGCACCACCCAGGCAGACAACGGCGTCTTCCAACCCCAAGGAGTACTCCCGTGGCCATCTCGGTCTTCGACCTCTTCTCGGTCGGCATCGGCCCGTCCAGCTCCCACACGGTGGGCCCGATGCGCGCCGCCCGGATGTTCGCGCGCCGCCTGAAGAACGAGGGCCTGCTCGCGCACACCGCGTCGATACGGGCCGAGCTGTACGGCTCCCTCGGCGCGACCGGACACGGGCACGGCACGCCCAAGGCGGTCCTGCTCGGCCTGGAGGGCGAGTCGCCCCAGACCGTGGACGTGGAGACGGCCGACGGCCGGGTCGACGAGATCCGCTCCACCGGCCGGATCAACCTCCTCGGCATGCACGAGATCCCGTTCGCCTTCGACGACGACCTGATCCTGCACCGCCGCAAGGCGCTCCCGTACCACGCCAACGGCATGACGATCCTCGCGTACGACACCGAGGGCGCCCCGGTCCTGGAGAAGACGTACTACTCGGTCGGCGGCGGCTTCGTCGTCGACGAGGACGCGGTGGCCGGCGAGAACCCGATCGTCCCGGACGACACCGTCCTGCGGCACCCCTTCCGCACCGGCGACGAGCTGCTGCGCCTGTCCCGCGAGACCGGCCTGTCCATCTCCTCGATGATGCTGGAGAACGAGCTGGCCTGGCGCACCGAGGCGGAGATCCGCGCCGGGCTGCTGGACATCTGGCGGGTCATGCAGGCCTGCGTCTCGCGCGGCATGTCGCGCGAGGGCATCCTCCCCGGCGGCCTCAAGGTCCGCCGCCGCGCCGCGAACTCGGCCCGCCAGCTGCGCGCCGAGGGCGACCCGCAGGCCCACGCGATGGAGTGGATCACCCTCTACGCGATGGCGGTCAACGAGGAGAACGCGGCGGGCGGCCGCGTCGTCACGGCCCCCACCAACGGCGCCGCGGGCATCATCCCCGCCGTTCTGCACTACTACATGAACTTCGCGGCGGGCGGCTGCACCGAGACCGAGAAGGAGGACAGCGTCGTGCGCTTCCTCCTCGCGGCCGGCGCGATCGGCATGCTGTTCAAGGAGAACGCCTCGATCTCCGGCGCCGAGGTCGGCTGCCAGGGCGAGGTCGGCTCGGCCTGCTCGATGGCGGCCGGCGCCCTGGCCGAGGTGCTCGGCGGCTCCCCCGAGCAGGTGGAGAACGCCGCCGAGATCGGCATGGAGCACAACCTGGGCCTGACCTGCGACCCGGTCGGCGGGCTCGTCCAGATCCCCTGCATCGAGCGCAACGGCATGGCGGCGGTGAAGGCGGTCACCGCGGCGCGGATGGCGCTGCGGGGCGACGGCAGCCACAAGGTCTCCCTCGACAAGGTCATCAAGACCATGAAGGAGACCGGGGCGGACATGAGCGTGAAGTACAAGGAGACGGCGCGGGGCGGGCTCGCGGTGAACATCATCGAGTGCTGAGCCTGTACGTCGAGTGCCGAGCATTGATCGGGTATCCGTGAATCCGCCTCCTCGGATATCGGGGGGCGCGGCCGTGGCATAGCTTCGGGCCGCGGTGACCGGGCTTACGGAGGGAACCTGCGCGCGTCGTCCTTCGGGGTCCCAGCCGGAAGGGCACTGCGCCCTGTGTGTGGCAGTCGGCCGGGCGTGCTCCGCTGCGCGCCGTTCCGCCGAAGGGCCTTCCGTACGCCCGGCACCGGCATCCTCCCCGTGCGCGGACCGTGACCGCGGGCGACCGTCCGTGAAGAGGTGCGTCCGTTGTCGTTCGCCCAGAATGGGCCTGGGCGCACTGTGGTGGGTCCGGGCCACGGGACGACGGAGAGCGAGGGTGGCGACGTGATCGCGACGAGTGGTTCTGCCCTGCGGTCGCTCGCCCGCGCTTTCGCCGACCCGGACGCCGGTCCCGTGCTGTTGTACGTCGAGGGCGCCGCCGGGCTGGGCAAGAGTCATCTGCTGCGAGAGCTGGCCGGCCTGCCCGAGACCCCGGATGTGGCCCGCCTGTGGTGGCGGTGCGGGGCCGTCGGCGGACAGCCGGAGGAGGGCGCGTTCCGGCGGGAGCCGACCCTGCTGCTGGTGGACGACGTCCACCGGGCGGACGAGGACGAGCTGCGGCGGCTGCGCCGGGTGCTGGCCGGGCTGGAGCCGGGCTCGGCGGCCGCGGTGACCTATCGGCCCGAGGAGCTCCCCGTTCCCGGCCTGCCGCTGGGCGGTTCGGCGATGGCCTATCCCTTCCGGCTGACGGTGCTGACGCACCGGCCGGCGCCCTGGGACGAGGAACGCGTCCGGCAGGCGGCCGCGGAGGTCCTGGGCGAGAGCGGCTGTACGGCCGAGGCCGTGGGCACGCTGCACGAGCGCACCGGTGGGGTTCCCCGGGTGGTCGTCGATCTGCTGGCCATGCTGCGGGAACAGCGGCCGGCCTTCACCGGCACGGCCGCCGAGGTGGCCGCGGCCGGGGTGCCCACCCGCCTGGCGGAGCTGGTGCTCAGCCGGACGTACGCGTTGCCCTCGGCGCACCGGCCGCTGGTCTGGGCGGCCGCCGTGCTGGACGGGCCCGCCGCCCGGGACGAGCTGATCGCGGTGTCGGGGCTCGGGGCCGCACCCGGGAGCGACGCGCTGCTGCGGGCCCTGGAGAGCGCGGCCCTGGCGGAGCTGGGCGAGGGGCGCTACGGCTTCGCCGTCCCGCTGGCGGCCGCCGCCGTACGGGACACCGTGCCCGGGCCCGTACGGCAGGATCTGCACCGGCGGGCGGCCGGTGTGCTCAGCCGCAGGCAGCCGGTGGCCTGGGCGGCCGTGAGCGAGCACCACCGGGCGGCCGGTGACGACCGCCGGTGGCTCAGGGCGGTGGAGAAGGCGGCCGGGTCGGCGGCGGCGTCCGGCCGGCACCAGGAGGCGATCGCCCTCCTGGAGCGGACGCTCGCCGCCCCCGGCATCCCGCCGCAGGCCCGGGCCCGGCTGGCGCCGCTGCTGGCCCGTAACGCGGTGACCGGGCTGCGCTCGGACCAGACCGTGGAGGTGCTCGCGCAGATCGTGCAGGACGCGGACCTTCCCCCGGCCGTACGCGGTGAGCTGCGACTCGACCTGGGGCTGATGCTCTCCAACCAGATGGGCCGGTTCGCCGACGGCTGGCGGGTGCTGGAGATCGCCGCCGCCGAACTGCGCGAGGTGCGGTCCGTGCTGGCGGCCCGCGCCATGGCGGCCCTGGTCACCCCGTACTGGCCGGGCGCCTCCCTCGACGTCCACCGGGGGTGGCTGATCAAGGCCGTGGCCGCGGCGGACGACAGCGGGGACGAGGCCATGCGCACCGCCGTCCTCGCCAACCATGTGGGGCTCGCAATGAGTTGGGCCGATCCCGAGGCGTGGGACCTGGTGGAGCGGCTGCCCGTGCAGAGCACGGACCCCGCGTGCGTCCGGCAGGCGGCGCGCGGTCTGTGCAACGCCGCGGACTCCGCCGTCTGGCTCGGCTTCTACCGGCGCGTGGACCGGCTGCTGGCCGAGGGGCGTGAGCTGGCCGCCCGCAGCGGCGCACCGTACACGGAGCACAGCGCCTCGGGGACCCGGCTGCTCCAGGAGTGGTGGACCGGCCAGTGGCTGGGCCTGGCACGGAGGTGCGAGGAATTCATCGCCGACACCGCGGACATGCCGTTCCTCGCCTCCGACGCCTACGTCGTACGCGGCCTGCTGGCCGTCGCCCAGGGGGACTGGGGGGAGGCCCGGTCCTGGCTGTCCCAACGGGGGACCTTCGGGACGGAGAATCTGCCGGTGCCCCTGGGCGCGACCGCGGCCGGCGCGGTGATCCGGCTCACGCTGGCCCGCCAGGAGGTGGCGGACGCGGCGGAACAGGCGCGGGCCGCGTGGACGGTGGTGGCCGAGAAGGGGGTGTGGCCCTGGGCCGCGGAACTCGCGCCGTGGGCCGTGGAGGCGCTGGCGCGCGCGGGCGACACGACCGGCGCACACGCCATGGTCCGCGACTTCGCCCGGGGTCTCGGGGCGGCGGACGCGCCCGCGGCCAGGGCCGCGCTGGTCTGGAGCCGGGCCGTCCTCGCCGAGAGCGAGGCGCTGGCCCGGGGGAATCCGAGTGGTCTGCTGACGGCCGCGGAGTCGTACCGGAAGGCGGCGGCGGCCTACGCGGAGCTGCCCCGCCCCTACAGCCAGGCGCTGACCACGGAGTGCGCCGGACGCTGTGTGCTCGCGGCGGACGCGGCGGGCGGTACCGACGGGGCGGGCGGTACGGGAGCGACCGAAGGCGATGCGGAGGGCGGCGCGGAGACCGACGGCGCCGGAGCGTCAGCGGCGGGCGGTTCGGCCGGCCCGGTCGGCGACGGCTCCTCCACCGCGTCCGCGATCGCCGAACTGGAGTCCTGTGCCCAGCACTTCACCGACCTGGGCGCGGTCTGGGACGCGACGCGGGCCAGAGCCCTGCTGCGCACCCGGCAGCCGGCCAAGAAGGGCCGCCCGCCCGGACGCCCGTCGCACTCCGACCAGCTGTCCCCCCGGGAGGCGGAGGTCGCGCAGCTCGCGTCCTCCGGCCTGACCAACCGGGAGATCGCCGCGACGCTGCATCTCTCCCCGCGGACCGTGGAGCAGCACATCGCCGGTGCCATGCGGAAGACCGGCGCGCTCTCCCGCCGCGATCTCGCTCACCGGCTCTGACGAGACCCCAGGGGCAGCTGGGACCTGCCTGCCCAGAGGCTCCGGTCGTGCTCCCATACGGCCACGGTCGCGGCCGTCCAGTCGAACACCCAGCCGGACCGCACCCCGCGCGCTCCCCAGCCGTCCGGACGCCGGCGCGGGATGGCGAAGCCCGCCTTCTGTGCGGCGACCGCCGCGTCGCACGCCTCGCGTGCGATGCGCAGGGCCTCCGACTCGGTCTCCGCGCACCCGGTGAAGACGTGCAGGCCGCACCGCTCGGGCTGCAGAGCGTTCCGGGTGGGGACATTGACCTGGAAGTAGAGCTCGCCCATGACGCCATCTCCTCGGTGTCGCGGTTTCCTGCCCTTCCGGCGCGGGCTGCGACGGATGCTCGCCGACGGGCCTGTTTCCCCGCGCCGGATCCACCACTGGCAGGTTCTCCCAACGTACGAGGTGCGTCCGGTCCTCAATATCCGGAATGACCCGATCACCTATACGTATCTCGTGCGCGTCCGGTACGTACCCCGGCGTCCCACGGGTGGTCCCGGCCGCGCTCGCCGTACATCCGGGCGACCGGAGCCCCGCGACGGCGGGCGGGCGGCGTGTCCACCGCCTCCGGCCCGGCGCGCCCCGTACCGGAGCGGGCGGGCCGGGGCGCACAACGCCGTATCCGTGATTCCCGCCTACGGATAAAAATGCGCACGCTCGGTCACTAGGTTCCACCCACCGACGCACCATCGCCATGCCCATGCCCATGCCCATGCCCATGACCAAGGGACCCATGAGCACCTCCATGAAATTCATCCGCCCCGGAATCGTGGCAGGATCCTTCGCACTGCTGTTCGCCAGTGGCTGCCAGTTATCTCCGGCCGAGACCGCGGACGAAAAGCCGATCACCATCGGGACGTCCAGTGTTCTGGCGGGACTGGACCCCGCCGGGGTGTACGACGCCGGCTCCTGGGCGGTCTTCACGAACATCTATCAGAACCTGCTCACCTTCGAGCCGGGGTCGCCCACCCCGAAGCCCGACGCGGCCGAGTCCTGCGCGTTCACCTCCGCCGCACTCACCACCTATCGGTGCGAGCTCCGTGACGGCATCACGTTCTCCAACGGGAATCCCCTCACCGCGACGGCGGTGGAGCGGTCCTTCGAACGCATTCTGCGGATCCGCGATCCGCTGGGTCCGGGACCGCTGTTCGCGAACCTACTCTCCGTGGACGCCAAGGGTTCGCTGGTGACCTTCCATCTCGCGACCGCGGATGCCACCTGGCCGTCGAAAATAGCCACGGGCGCCGGGTCCATCGTCGACCCGGCGGAATTCCCGTCGCACCGGCTGCGGGAGGAGAAGAGCGCTTCGGGGTCGGGGCCCTATGTCATCGCGTCCTACACGGCGGGAAAGTCCATCACGCTGAAACCGAACGCCGGTTACCGAGGCGCCGTGACCAAGCGGGGAGTCGCGGTCGAAGTCCATTACTTCGAGACATCGCAGAACGTCGAGGAGGCCTGGAACGCCCGAACGGTCGACATCGCCTACGCGGGACTTCCGGCCGCCACCCTCGCCGGGATCGACCCCGGTGACACGGACGTACGGCTCTCCGCGGGGGACAGCGCCGAGGCGCACTACCTCGTGCTCAACATGCGCTCCCCGCAAAGGCCGTTGGGGCAGCCCGCGACCCGCAGAGCCCTGGCCGCGCTCGTCGACCGCGGGCATCTGGCGAGCGAGGTGTTCGAGCACACGGTGACGCCGCTGTACTCACTCGTCCCGCAGGGCGTCGTCGGACACAGCACGGCGTTCTTCGACCGCTACCCGGAGGCGGATCCCGCGTACGCGGCCGAGCGCCTGCGGTCCGCCGGCGTCACCACTCCGGTGCGCATCAGACTCGGCCACCAGACCGGTATCGCCGCCGTCGAGGCACGCGAACTGAAGGAGCAGTGGGAGAAGGACGGCCTGTTCCGGGTGGAGCTGGTCGAGGAGCGTGACTTCACCACGTATCAGAAGCGCAGTCTGAAGGGTGAGTTCGACGTCCATCTCTACCAGTGGATACCTGATTTCCCGGACGCGGACACCTTTGTCCAGCCGCTGGTGGGAACCGGCAACGTCCTGGGCAACGGCTATACGTCGGCCGAGGTCGACCATGCCATCAGGGACACCCAGCGGTTCACCGACCGCAGCAAGGCCATGCAGCGGTTCCGGGCGGTCCAGGACACGATCGCGAAGGACGCTCCCCTGATTCCCGTCTGGCACAAACAGCGCCAAGTGGTGACGCGTTCCACCGTCCTGGGCGGACATCTCCTGGCCGAGGACGCGATCTGGCGGCTGTGGGAACTCCGCCGGCTCTGAACCCCGGAGCCGGTGCGGATCCCCTCGCATTATCTGCGTATCCGTGAATGCGTCGATCCGGGTATCCCGCCGGACGCCGGGCCTCAATAGTTCGGCTCGCGGCGAGTTCTGAACTCGCCGTCGGACAGGGCCCGGCGCTTCACCCCCCATACGGGTCTCTGGCTGTCATCCGGAAGGAATCAGCGTGCGCAACACACGTAAGTACAGCATTGCCGCCGCGGGCGTCCTGCTCTCGGCCGCCACGGTTCTGGGAACCCAGAGCATGGCCCAGGCGCAGGACGGAACGGCCACTCCCCGCTACCAGCCCGAGATGGTCCGGGCGTTGGCCGCTTCGCTCGGTGTGAGCGAGCGGGCGGCGGTCGACCGGCTGGACCGGCAGGACGCCCAGCAGGCCAAGCTCGCCGGCCTCCAGAAGCAGGGCATATCCGGCGACGGGGCGTTCTTCGACGCCTCGGGCCGACTGACCGTCAACGCCGACGACCGGGCCGAGGCGGCCCGGATCGAGAAGGCCGGCCTGGATGCCCGCGTGCCGGCCAGGGGCCAGGCCGCGCTCGACAGAATCAAGGCCGAGCTGGACCGCCTCGCCGCCGGGAAGACTCCCTCCGGTGTGGTCGCCTGGTCCGTGGACCTGCCCGCCGACCAGGTGACCGTGAAGGTCAACAACGAGCGGGGAGCCGCCGCCAGGGCCTTCCTCGCCAAGGCCGCCGAGCACGGCTCCGCCGTCCGGATCGTGCGGGGCCAGGAAAAACTGGAGGCCAAGGCCGCCATCTACCCCGGCAGCAAGATGACGTTCAACAACACCACCCAGTGGTGCTCCGTCGGCTACGGCGCCCGTGACAGCGCCGGCAAGCAGTACCTGGTCACCGCCGGGCACTGCGTCACGAACACCCTGCGCTACGACGGTGCGGCGTTCGCCCAGGGCTACAAGACCCGCTACGCGCTCGGCACCCGAAGCGTCGACATGGGCATCCTGACCATCAACTCCGGTCACTCCATCACCACCAGCGTCGGCACCTGGGGCAACACCGACCCGGTCGCCGTCCGGGGCGGTACCCGCGCCTCGTCCGGCGCCGCGGTCTGCAAGTCCGGCGCCACCACCGGCTGGACCTGCGGCACGATCGGCTCGTACAACAACACCGTCACCTACGTCGACCTCAACGGCGGCCCCGACACGGTCGTCAGCGGCCTCGCCACCTCCAGCGTCTGCGTGGAGGGCGGCGACAGCGGTGGCGCGTACATCTCCGGAAACCAGGCCCAGGGCATGACCTCCGGCGGCCCGACCAACCAGAAGTGCACCGGCGGGGTCAACTCGCGCGGCTCCTCCTACTTCCAGCCGCTCGACGACGCCCTCCGCTACTACGGGCTGACGCTCAACACCAACTAGGCGCCGACGAGGCACCGACGGGGGCACAACCCTCAAGGAGCCGGCCGGGGGCCGCTCGCGTGACCAGGCGAGCGACCCCCGGCCACACCTCCCCATTTTCAGACAAAACGCCCGACATGTTGCTAGCTTTCCCTGGTTGGCCGATGACCGCATCGACGAGGGAAACCATGAGCCATGCCGAGGCCCCGCCGCGACCGGCCGCCGAACTGACGCTCCCGACCCTGACCGCGATGGTGGTCGGTTCGATGGTCGGGGCCGGAGTCTTCTCGCTGCCGCGGCGGTTCGCGCAGGAGACCGGGGTCGCGGGGGCCCTGATCGCCTGGGCGGTCGCCGGGACGGGCATGCTGATGCTCGCCTTCGTCTTCCAGGCGCTCTTCTTTTTCGAACCCTCCGTCTTCGCCGACAACTTCAGCGGGACCGCCGAGGCCGGCACCCTCTTCGACCAGGTCCGGGGCACCATGCTCGCGACCGTCTTCGTCTTCCTCGGCGTCGAGGGGGCCAGCGTGTACTCGCGGCACGCAAAGCGCCGCGAGGACGTCGGCCGGGCCACCGTCCTGGGCTTCCTGAGCGTCTTCGCCGTCTTCGCCTCCGTCACGATCGTCAGTTACGGGCTGCTGCCGATGGCCGAGATCGCCGAGCTGCGGCAGCCCTCCATGGCCGAGGTGCTGGAGTCGGCCGTCGGGACATGGGGGAAGGTCTTCATCAGCGTCGGCCTCATCGTCTCCGTGCTCGGGGCCTATCTGGCCTGGACCCTAATGGCCGCCGAGGTCCTCTTCGTCGCCGCCAAGGACAAGGACATGCCGCGCTTCCTCGGGCAGTCGACCGCGGCCGACGTACCCGAGAACGCGCTGCTCCTGACGACGTGTCTGAGCCAGATCGTGCTCGTCGTGACGCTCTTCTCCGACGACGCGTTCACCTTCGCCCTCGATCTGACCAGCGCGCTGAGCCTGATCCCGTTCCTGCTGGCCGCCGGCTTCGCGGTGAAGGTCGCGGCCCGGCCGGGGCGCTGGGGTGCGGTGGGGCGCTCCACCCGGCGCGAGTCGGCCGTCGCCGTCGTGGCGACGCTCTACACCGCGTTCCTGCTGTACGCGGCCGGGCCGAAGTTCGTCCTCGTCTCGCTCATCCTCTACGCCCCGGCGACCTTCCTCTTCGTCAAGTCCCGCAGGGAGCAGCGGCGCAGGATCTTCTCGCCCGGCGAGGCGGTCATCTGCGCGGTTTCGGTCATCGGCGCGGCGGCCGGGATCGCGGCCCTGGCCGCCGGCTGGATCGAACTCTGAGCGCCCGCACCTCACCGCCCCGTCTCCCCCACCGAGTGAAAGGCCCACCGTGACATCCACCGCCCCCGCCTCCGCCCTCGGCGTCCACTCCGAAGTGGGGCGGCTGCGCAAGGTCCTGGTCTGCGCCCCCGGCATGGCCCACCGCCGGCTGACCCCGACCAACTCCGACGACCTGCTGTTCGACGACGTGATGTGGGTGGAGAACGCCCAGCGGGACCACGCCGACTTCGTCGCCCAGCTCACCGAGCGGGGGGTGGAGGTCGTCGAACTGCACGCGCTGCTGGCCGCCACCATGGCGATCCCGGAGGCCAGGTCCTGGCTGCTCGACCGGAAGATCGACGCGAACGAGGTGGGCCTCGGCCTGGTCGACGACACCCGCGCCTTCCTCGACTCCCTGACACCGCGCCGGCTGGCCGACCACCTCATCGGCGGTCTGGCCATCGCCGACCTTCCGGAAGAGTTCCGCTCCGCGTACGTGGGTCTGGCCCGGGAGGGCACGGGGGCGCGGGAGTACCTGATGCCGCCGCTGCCCAACACCCTCTACACCCGGGACACCACCTGCTGGCTCTACGGCGGGGTGACGCTCAACCCGCTGTACTGGCCCGCCCGGCACGACGAGACCCTGCTGATGAAGGCCGTCTACACCTTCCACCCCGACTTCCGGGGCTCCACGGTCTGGTGGGGCGACCCCGAGAAGGACTGGGGCCGGGCGACGTTCGAGGGCGGGGACATCATGCCGGTCGGCAACGGCGTGGTCCTCATGGGCATGAGCGAACGGACCTCCCGCCAGGCGATCACCCAGGTCGCGGCGGCGCTGTTCGCGCAGGGGGCGGCCGAGCACGTCATCGTCGCAGGAATGCCGAAGCTGCGCTCGGCGATGCACCTCGACACGGTGTTCACCTTCGCGGACCGGGACATCGTCACGCTGTACCCGCGCATCATGGACGACGTCCACACGTTCTCGCTGCGCCCCTCGGACCGGGCACCCGGGATCGCGATCACCGACGAAGGATCGACCCCGTTCACCGAGGTCGTGGCCCGCGCGCTGGGCCTGCCCCAGCTGCGGGTGATCGAGACGGGCGGCGACGTCTACGCCTCGGAGCGCCAGCAGTGGGACAGCGGCAACAACGCGGTGGCCCTGGAGCCGGGGGTCGTCTTCACCTACGACCGGAACACCCAGACGAACGCCCTGCTGCGGCGGGCCGGGGTGGAGGTCATCACGATCGTCGGCGCGGAGCTGGGGCGGGGCCGGGGCGGCGGGCACTGCATGACCTGCCCGCTGATCCGCGACGCGGTGGCGTTCTGACGGACTACGCGGTCACTCCCCGGCCGCGATCCTCTCGTCCGCCTCGTGGCTCTCCTCGTCCGGCTCCTTCGGCCCCTTCTTCTCCTTGATGGTGAGCGACACGAGCGCCGCGAGGAGACCGAGAGCCCCCAGGGCGAGGAAGACGGTGTTGATGCTGCTCCCCATGCCCTCCAGGATCGGGCGCGCGACTCTGGGGTCGAGTGTGCCGAGCACCGACGTGTTGTCGAGGTCGATGCCCTCGGTGCCGTCGAGCAGCCCGTCGAGGACCTTCTGGTCGGCGGCGCTGGACCGCACGGCCGGGTCGTTGATCGCGGACCGCAGCTCGGGCGAGTTCCGTACCGAGGCGAAGGAGTCGATGATCCGGCCCGCGGCGATGCCGAACATGACCGAGAGGAAGACCGCCGTGCCGGAGATGGCGCCGAGCTGCCGCGAGAAGCTGTACAGCCCGCTGGCGACGCCCATGTCCTTGCGGGGCACGCTGTTCTGCAGGGCCGTGAGGACCGTCTGCATGAAGACGCCGAGCCCCAGGCCCATCGCGACGGCCAGGGCGCCCATGATCCAGAGCGAGGTGTCCACGCCGACCGTGCTGAGGACCAGATAGGTGACGCTGAGCATGGTCAGCCCGCCGGCCAGCATGAACTTGTAGCGCTCGGTCCTGGCGACGACGGGCCCGGCGAACTTGGCTCCCACGGTGGTCGCGAGCGACTGCGGCAGCAGAAGCAGGCCCGCGGTGGTGGGCGGGAGGCCCTGCACGATCTGGAGGTAGAGCGGCAGGAACGTCATGGAGGTGAAGGCGCCGATGCCTCCGATGAAGTTCACCACGTTCACCCGTGTGAAGGCGCTGTTCCTGAAGAGCCGGGGCGGCATCAGCGCCTCGTCGCCCATCCTGCGCTCCACGAGCAGGAACCAGACCGCACCGGCCGCGCCCAGCGCGAACAGCGTCAGCGAGAGCGGCGAGGCCCAGCCCCATTCCTTGCCCTGTTCGGCGACCAGCAGCAACGGCACCAGTGCGACGACCAGCGAGGCGGCGCCCCAGTAGTCGACGCGCTGGGGGCCCCGGACGCTCTTCAGGGTGAACAGCCTGCCGACGACGACCAGGGTGATCAGGCCGATCGGCAGGTTGATGAGGAAGATCCAACGCCATCCCTCGATGCCCAGGAAGCTGTCCAGGCCGGCGAAGAGCCCGCCCACGGCCGGGCCCAGGACGCTCGCGACGCCGTAGACCGCGCCGAAGTTCGCCTGGTAGCGCACCCGCTGTTCCGGCGGCAGCATGTCGGCCAGCACGGCCAGGGCGACCGACGCCAGTCCGCCGCCGCCCAGACCCTGGATGCCTCGGTACAGGGCGAGTTCGTACATCGACTGGGATGTCGCGCAGAGCAACGACCCCAGCAGGAAGAGCGCGATGGCGACCATGTACAGCCGCTTGCGGCCGAAGATGTCGGAGAGCTTTCCGTAGAGCGGCAGCGAAATGGTCGCGGTGATCAGATAGCCGGTGGTGGCCCAGGCCTGCAGGGTCTGTCCGTGCAGGCTGTCGGCGACCGTCCGCATCGCGGTCGCCATGATCATGCCGTCGAGCGCGGACATGAAGACCGCGAGCAGCAGCCCGGTCACCACCAGGGTGACGGTCCGCCGGCTCAGCTCGGGGTACTGCGGTTCCTCGTCCACCGCGACTGCCTCAGTCATGGCTGGTACGTCCCTTCTCGCTGCGCGCCATGATGGTCAGAACACCAGCCGCGACTGCGGCTCCGTGCGATCGCCGACGACCTTCAGCTCTCCGGCCGGAACCGCGCTCAGTAAGGGCCCGAACCGGCCGTTGCCGCCGTTGACGGAGATCACCGGGATGCCGATGAGGTCGATCCGCCGCCCGTCGAGCGGGATCGCGGCGTGGGAGGCGGCGAGTGCGTCCCCGGCCTTCTCCAGCGGTTCCGGCCGGACCGGCCTGCGGTCGCGGTCGGTGTGTTCGGTCGTCATCGTGCTCTCCTCCGGTCGGTCGGCCATGGGCCTGTAGCCGGTGCCCATTGGGCCACCTCAACCGGACTTGAGGTCAAGTCGCGAAAGGCGGCCCGGGCGCGCCGCGTGAGCTCAGCCGATGGAGATGACGGCCTTCCCCCGGCCGTGGCCGCTCTCGACGTCACGGTGCGCGTCGGCCGCCCGGTCCAGCGGGTGGACCTGGCGCAGGTGGACCGTGAGATCGCCGCGGTCGTAGCGCTCCACCATGCCCGCGAGCCGCTCCGCGGTGCGCCCGCCGCGCACCACCTGGACACCGAGCTCCTCGTGGAGGTGGTGGGCGACCATGGTGCCGATCCGCTTCCGGTCCGCCACCAGCTCGACCGAGGCGCGCAGGGCCTCCTCGCCGGCCAGGTCGAGGGCGGCGTCCACGCCCTGGGGCGCCGCGGCCCGCACCCGGTCGACGACGCCTTCCCCGTACGCCACCGGGACGGCGCCGAGGGACCGCAGGTACGCGTGGTTGGGCTCGCTTGCGGTCGATGACGCCGGCGAACTCGTTGCCGGGGATCTCCGGGAAGGTCATCGTGTAACCGGCCGGGGTCCATCCGACGCGCACCGCGGGGTCGTACGGCATGACGCCGGCGGCCTTGACCGACGCCGGTCCGCTTCCCCTCGGCTACCGTCCGGCGCGCGCCCGCTCCTTCGCCAGCCACGGGCCGAACTCGCTCTCCAGCACCAGCCGCCCCAGCTTGCGGTACTCCTGGAGCACCGCCGTGACGAGCTGGTCCATGTCCAGCGGGGTTCCCGACTCGGCCGCGAGGTAGGCGGCGGTCACCGCGCAGGCCCGGATCGAGCCGCCGGCCAGCTCGAAGCGGTTCGCGCAGAACTCCAGGTCGAGCGCGGGGTCGCGCGGGATCGCCGGACCCAGGCAGCGGTCCCACAGGGCCAGGCGCTGTTCGGCGTCGGGCATCGGGAACTCGGCGATCACATCGAGGCGGCGGGTGAACGCCTCGTCGAGGTTGGCCCGCAGATTGGTGGTGAGCACGGCGATGCCGTCGAAGGACTCCATGCGCTGGAGGAGGTAGGCCGACTCCACGTTGGCGTGCTTGTCGTGGGCATCCTTGACCTGGGACCGCTTGCCGAAGATCGCGTCGGCCTCGTCGAACAGCAGGATGCCGTTGACGTCGGACGCCTCGACGAAGATCCGCTCCAGGTTCTTCTCGGTCTCGCCGATGTACTTGTCCACCACCGTGGAGAGGTCCACGACGTAGAGCTCCATGCCCAGTTCGGCGGCGATCACCTCGGCGGACATGGTCTTGCCGGTGCCGGACTCCCCGGCGAACAGGGCGATGACGCCCCGGCCCCGGCCGCCGCCCGGCCGCATCCGCCACTGCCCGAGCACCGTCTCGCGGTGGCGGGCGCGCAGGGCGAGTTCGGAGAGCTGGGTGCGGGTCGGCGGGGGCAGCACCAGGTCGTCCCAGCCGACCGCGGGTTCGATGCGGCGGGCGAGCCGTTCCAGCCCCGCGCCGTTCTGGGCGCGGACCGCCGTGCGCAGGTCCTCCGGGGTCACCGGCCGGGGCCCGAGGACGGCGAGCCGGGACGCGACGGTGGCGGCCCTGCGCAGCTGGCCGGAGTCGAGCCGGTAGGCGGCGGCCGCCTCGATCAGGGCGTCGTCGGCGGTCGCGTGCGCGGCGGACAGGCCGACGGACCGGCCCGCCTCGGCGAGTGCGCGCCGCCACTGCCGGGCCGCGCCGTCGGGTCCGGGCGGCAGGACGGTGACGGGCACCGGGCTCTCCGCCGTCCACAGCGGGTCCCAGTTCTTCTTGCCGTACGCGATCAGGGGTGTGGTGTCGAGCGCCGCGCAGAGCGAGCCGAGCACCCGGGCGCCCTCGGGGCGTTCGGGGGCGAGCGCTTCGAGCGGGCCGAGGATCACCCCGGCCCGGCCGAGGCGGGCCTCGGTCGCCAACGCCCTTACGAGCGGGGCTGGTTCGGTAGCGGTGGCGAGCGCCGCGATGTCGACGACCAGCGGGCGCCGGCCGGCGGCGTGCAGTGCCTCGACCGCGAGGCCGCGCGGGTCGCCGCCCCGGTCGAGGAGGTGCACCAGACCGCTGCCGGTGCCGAGGGCGGCCGCGATCCGGGGGACCTCGGGCCGCTCGTCCGGTTCCGGCGGTGGTGCCGCCTCCCGGACGAGCCCGCGCAGCCGGCCGTCGGTCTCGTCGTCGCCCAGGAGATGCGCGGTGACCCGGTCCGGTACGCGCAACAGCCTGGAGAGCAGCGGCCGTTCGGGTTCGGCGATCTCCAGCAGACCGCCCGCGACGAGCGGGGCGGCGGGCGAGAACCGGAAGCGTCCGGAGCCCGCGGCGGGCAGCCCGCAGAGTTCCAGGGCCAGGCCGAGGGTGGTCCGGCGCCGGGTGAGGTCGTCGTTGAGGTAGCCGTACAGCCGCTCGAACCGGGGGTCGATGTCCGGGGCCAGGGCCACCAGCAGGAGTTCGACGTCCAGCGGCACGAGGCCGAACCGCTCGGCCAGTTGACCGAGCCGACTCCCGGCGGGGGTGTCCGCCGGGGCGCCCTCCTCGTACGGCGGTACGGGGGTGAAGGCGTCGCGGGTCTCCAGGATCCGGGCCGCGGCCTCGGGGGTGAGGTACTGCCCCCGGTAGGGGTCGTCGGGGTCCGGGTCGACGGACCGGCGGGCCGCGACGGCTTCCCGGACTCGCAGCTCGATCCGGCCGAGCCGCTCCCAGAGCTCCCCGACCTCGACCAAGGGGCTCTGTTCGTACGCCTGTTGTGGTGCCAGGGTCATCGTGCTGCGTTCCCCCGCCTGCGTCGGCCGGGCGGCAGTTGTCGTTCGCGAGGTGCGGCGAAGCCGGCCGCGCCGGGGTCGGACGCCCCGTCGTAGCGCAGCCGGCGGCCGGGGTCGCCGTCGTCGCCGTCGTCGTTCAGGTGCGGTGCGGCCTTCATCACGAGTCCTTCGGTGACCGGCGGGCCCGCGGGGGTGCGTTCACCGGCCAGCGGTGCGACGACCCGCAGGTCGATCGCGGCCTTCAGCTCGCCGCCGAGCGCGGACCAGACGTCCGATGCGGACGGCCCGCCGGCGCCGGGACCGGCCGCCTCCAGCTCCACGGTCAGGCCGAGTTCGGCGAGGCTGCCGGTGTGCAGCCGGGCGGGCAGCACATCGGAGCGGACGAGGGTGCGCAACACCTCGGAGAGCAGCCGGTGTTCGTCCTGCGGGCGGTTGGTCCAGGCGGTGACCAGATAGGTCAGCTCGAACCAGCGCGGCGGGGTCCGCCAGCCGGTGACCACGCCCTCCCCGTCGTGCACCTCGGCCGTGCCGGTGCGCCGCCTGCCCGCGTCCTCGCGGATGCCGTGCAGGAAGACGCTGACGGTCGGGGCGTTGCGGCGGGCGGACCAGTCCTTCGTCGGGGCGTCGAAGACCAGCTCGACGCCGCTGTCCTCCAGACCGGCCTCGGCCAGCAGCAGCCGCAGCCCCTCGTCGACCTCGTGGATCATCGGCGGATCACCTCGTCGGGCGGGGTGATGGTGCCGAGCACCACGAGGAAGTCCGTCTTCACGGGGCTGAACCCGGGGCCCTTCGCGGTGATGTCGCGCGGCCCGGTCTCGTCCTTGGCCAGGATGAGGAGCTGGGCGATGAACGTGCCGTCGCCCAGCGGCCGGGTCGGGGCGGCCGCCGCGGTGATCCCGGGCTTCCAGCTCAGGGTGACGGGCGCGCCGGGCGGGAAGTCCTTGCCGCGTACGGAGGTGACGAAGCCGGGCTTGCCGACCTTGGGCACCGCGATGATGCGGGGCTGGAGGATGCGCAGCGGGATCCGGGAGACGTTGTCGCGGAGGTTGGCGTCGGTGCCCGTGGTGGTGAGCGACGCGGTGATCGTCGTACGGAGCGCCTTGTCGGGCGAGAGGACGACGCTGACCACGGTGGACGCGCCCGGTGCGAGGTCGGGAAGCGTGCAGGTGCCGCCGGTGCAGCCCGCGGGGGACGGTCCGGCGGGGATGTTCGCGGGCAGTCCGAGCTTCAGCCGGAGTCCGGTGGCGAGCGCGTTCCTGCCGTTGCGCACGGTGTAGGTGACGACGACCTTGCCGCCGACGTAACCGGGGCTGGGCTGGGCCCGCACGGTGACGCCGGGCCCGGCCTCGGGCGCGGGCGGCGGGGGCGCGGGGGCCGGCGGCGGAGGCGGTGTGGTCGTCGGCGGCGGGGTGGGGGTCGTCGGGGTGGGCGTGGGGTCGGGGGTCGTCGGGGTCGGGGCGGGCGTCGTGGGCGTGGGGCTCGGGGTCGGCGGCGGCACGTCCTCGACGGGGACGATCGTTCCGGTGGCGTTGTCCGTGGGGTTGGGGTCGAGGACGGCCCCGGTGACGGACCAGTTGATCCGCTGGTCGCCGATGGTCACCCCGGTCAGCCGGGCGGTGACGGTCACATCGGTGCCGGGCGGGACGATGCCGAGGTCGCACTGGGGCGTTCCGGCGGCGCAGGTCCCGGCGTCGGTGGTCAGCTCCTCCAGCCGTACGCCGGGCGGGGCGTCGACGGTGAGCGTGGTGCCGGGCGAGGGCGAGGGGCCCCGGTTGGTGACGGTGATCGTCACCTCGGTGGACGAGCCGACCTCCACCGCGGGGGCGGTGGGCGGTGCGGTCAGCGCCAGGTCGACCGACTGCTGGAAGGCGGGCTCCTTCTGCCGTCCGGCGTGCGTGTTGTCGACGGGGGCCAGGTCGCCGGAGGCGATGTCGAGTACGGAGAGCCGCTCCATGGAGTTCGGTGCGAGCTCCCGGCGCGAGGTGAACAGCAGCTTGGCGCCGTCGGGCGACCAGGCCACGTCCCGGGGCTGGAAGGGGCCGGTCGCGGTGGTGTCGGGGATCGGCAGGTCGCAGCCGGCGGGGTTGTCCTTCTGGACGGAGGGAAGCACGACCCGGCAGCCGCCGCCGCGCAGCGGCTTGATGAGGACGCCGGCCTGCTCGTTGACCCGGCCGCCGCCGTCCTTGCGGTTGAAGGCCACCTTCAGACCGTCCGGCGAGAACGCCGGGCTGTCGTCGATGACCTCGCAGTCGCCGGGGCAGATGGTGGCGCTCAGGTCCCGCTGCTGGCCGAGGTCGGCCACGGGCACGACCCAGATGTGCTTGTTGCCGCCGTTGCCGTTGATGACCTGGTTACGGGTGAAGGCGAGGTTGACGCCGTCGGAGGACCAGGTCGGCTGGGCGTCGCCGCCCGCCTGCTGGCCCTCGGGCGGCCGGACCTCGTCGAGGATCGCGCCGGTGGCGACGTCGGCGATGAGGATCCGGCCCGGTCCGGCCGCCTCCCCGGTGCCGCCGGGCGAGGTGCGGGTGAACGCCAGCTTGGTGCCGTCGGGCGAGAAGGTGGGGTCGGTGTCCCAGTCGTTCGGGCCGCGCCCGGCAAGCGGCAGCACCGCCTCGTTCGTCCCGTCGGCGTCGGCCAGCCAGATCCGCTCGATCCGCCCAGCGTCGGAGTCCTCGAAGCGGGTGACGACGATGCGCCGGCCGTCGGGCGTGTAGTTCTGCCGCTCGGTCCACGGGTCGTAGCCGTCGCCCGGGTTGAACAGCGGGTCCTCGGCGGGGTCCTCGTTCGTGCGGGCCGCCGGGTCCTCCTTGAGGAGGGTGAGGTGCAGATCGCGGGGGTCGGAGCCGTCCTGCCGGACGTCCTGGAGCGTCACGATGTGGGCCGCCGACAGCAGCCCGTCCGGCTTCGCGGTGATCCGGGGCACGATGACGGTCCCGGCGGGCGGGAACCAGGTGGGCGGCCCCACCTCGCGGTTCTCGTTGACCAGTTGGTCCGGCGGCTCGTCGCCCTCGAAGGCGGTCACCCGGTAGACATGGTCGAAGTCGTCGCAGCCGCAGGTGTGGTACGGGCTGAGGAAGACGATGTCGTTGCCGTCGGGCAGCCAGGACGCCGAGCGGGTGCCCCATGCGGCGTGGGCCCCGGCCAGCAGCGGGCGGTCGGTCCCGATGCCCTGGGTGGCGCGGAGTTCGGTGCCGTCGTCGACGTCCGGGTCGGGATTCGTGGTGAGCGTGTACGCGACGAGGCCCCGGCGGGCCTCGTCGTCGACCGGGTTCCAGGACGGCTCGGTGGCGTCACCGGCCGGGCCGTCGCTGATCCGGGTCTGCGGACCGCCGTCGACGGCCCGCTCATATATCTGCCACCCCCGTACGGCGTCGCCGTCGCAGGCGTACGCGATCCTCGTGCCGTCCGGCGACCAGGTCGGGGACTCCTCGTTGTCGGGGGTGTCGGTGAGCCGGCGCAGGTTCGAGCCGTCGACGCCGACCGACCACAGGTCGCGCTGGACCGTGCCGCCGGGCCCGGTCTCGGCCGCGTCGAAGACCACGGTCCGGCCGTCCGGGGAGAGTTCGGGGTGCGCGGCGTCCTGGTCGGTGGTGAGCCGGAGCACCGATCCGTCCGCGCCGCGCACGTACACCTGGGGCCTGGCGCTGTCGCGCAGGCTGGTGAAGACCAGGACGTCACCGCGGGCGGAGGGGTCCTGGTCGTAGTGGGCGGGCCCGTCGCCGAACAGCGGATCGGTGGTGTCCGCGTCGTTCGCCTGCCCCAGGCTGCGGTGCTCGGTACCGGCGAAGGCGATACGCCCCGCCTGGAGCGGATCCGCGTCCACCGGGGCGGCGACGGCCTGGCCCGCCCCGTGCGGGGCGGCGGCCGAGCCGACCAGCAGCAGGGGCGCCAACAGCACCACCGCACCGGTCAGTCGGCCCAGCCGGGAATGCTTTGCCGGGCCAGCAGTGCCGGTCACGGCCCACCTCACAGTCTGTCGATGACTCTCCACCGGCCAGCCTCGCCCGCGCGCGGGTGCGAAGAACAGGCCGCGAGTACCCGGAGCGGGGGAAGGGACCGCTGCCCTTTGCGGCGGCGGGCGGGCCGTTTCCGGGGCAGTGCGGGGGCGGGGCGGCCCGGCCACCTGCCGCCCTGGCCGCCCCGCTCCCGCCCCCGCCCCTCAGATCAGCCCGTGCCGCATCGCGTAGCCCACCGCGTGGGCCCGGTTGCGCAGTTCGAGGCGGGTCGCGACCTCGTGCAGCACGTTCTTGACGGTGCGTTCGGAGTACGAGGTCTTCTGGGCTATCTCCGCGGTGTCGCAGCCCTCCGAGACCAGCCGGATCATCTCCGCCTCCCGTGCGGTGAGCGTGGAGAGGGTGAGCCCGCGCGGGTCGAGGACCGTCCGCTGGAGGGAGCTGACGTGGTCGAGGAGCTTGCCGAGGAGATCGCCCGGGAGCACGCCCTCGCCGTTGGCCATCGCCCGTACCAGGTGGACGAGCCGGTCCTGGTCGGCCTCGCCGCGCCGGAGGACGGCGGCGACACCGCACTCGATCATGGTCTGGAGGGCGCCCGACTCGAAGAAGCCCACGACCAGTCCGGTGCGGGTGGCGGTGTTGCGCTGGAGGCGGTGGAGGAGCTGGACGGTGGGGTCGTCCACCATGTCCACCACGACCAGGGAGACCTGGGCGCGGTCCGCCTCGTCCTCCGGCAGCAGTTCTATCTCGGGCCGCACGCGCAGTTGGTGGATCATCCCGGTCTGCAGGATCAGGTCCTCCGCGTACACCGCCACGGAGACCCTGCCGCCGGGCGCTCCCCCGGAGGCGGGCGTGCGGCGGCCCGAGGAGTCGGGCCTGCGGTAGTGCCCGCGCGTGGCCGCGCTGCCGGCCGTGCTGTTCATCGTGGTGCTCGTCGTGCTGTTCGTCGTGTCCGTGATCGTCGTCATCGTTCGGTGCCCGTCTTCCTCAGGTACTTCAGCCCGATATGCCTGCTGGCGCTGTCCGCCGGTCCTCGTATCGCCTCCGCCGGCCGGGGCAGGGCGCGCGGGCTCGTGGTGGGGGCGCGGGGACACCGTGCCGGTGGGCCCTCGGGGCACCACCCCTGCCCGCTTGTTGCCCTCGCGTCTCTGCTGCCGAGCGGTGCGGGCGGCCTACCGTCGCAGAGTGACCACATCTGCCGAACTCGAAAGCCGCACGGTGACGGTGTCGCCTGGCGGTACCGCGACGACCACCCTGACCGTGCGCAACGACGGCGACATCGTCGAGGCCTACACACTCGAAGTGGTCGGCGACTGTGCCGCCTGGAGCACGGTCGAGCCGGCACGTGTGTCGCTGTACCCGGGCACCTCCGAGACGGTGACCCTCACCTTCGCCCCGCCGCGCTCCCATGAGGTCCGGGCGGGCGAAACCCCCCTGGCCGTACGGGTGCTGCCCGCGGAGCGGCCCGAGTCGGTGGTGGTGCCGGAGTCGACGGTGACCGTGGAGCCCTTCCACGAGCTCCGTACGGAGCTGGAACCGCGCCGCCGCCGGGGCTGGCTGGGCGCCCGTTTCCGTACCGCCGTGCAGAACAAGGGGAACACCCCGGTCGACGTGGCGCTCGCGGCCAAGCAGGCGGGCGAGGACCTGCGGCTGACCTTCACGCCGGACAAGAAGCGGCTGGAGCCGGGTGAGTCGGCGGAGGTCCGGCTGAAGGTCCGGGCCCGCAAGCTGATCTGGTTCGGCGAGCCCGTCACCTGGCCGTTCGAGGTCACGGCGACCGAGGGCGCCGAAGGGGAGGCCGAGGACGAGCTGCCCGGTGGATCCGAGCCGCTGCCCGGGGAGTTCGCCCAGATACCGGTGCTGCCCAAGTGGCTGCTGATCGTGCTGGCGGCGCTGCTGGCCCTGCTGCTCGCGTGGTTCGCCCTGGTGCGGCCCGCGGTGCAGAGCACGGCCAAGCAGGCCGGGACCAAGGCCGCGCAGGAGGAGACCGAGCGCGGTAAGGAACAGGGGTCGACCCCGCCGGGCGGTGCGGACAACCCGGCCGGTGGTCAGGGCCAGGGCACCGGTCCGGACGGAACGGGCCCCGGTACGGGCGGTTCCGGACCGGGCGGCTCCGGCGGAGGCGGCAACGGCGGTGGCGGGGTCGGCGGCGGTCAGCAGGCCTCCGAGACCATCGACGTGGAGACCCGGGCGGGAGCCACGGAGGAGCGGGCCTACAAGGTTCCGGCCGGGAAGGTGTTCGGCGTCACCGACATCGTGGTGGCGAACTTCCAGGGTGACGAAGGCGTCGTGACGATCTCCTTCGGAGAGCGCAAGATCACGACCATCGCGCTGGAAACCTTCCGCAACCAGGACTATCACTGGGTCACCCCCATTCAGGTTCCGGAGAACGCCACCGTCACCGCTTCCGTCACCTGTGCCAAGCCCGGCACCCCGGCCACCGGAACACAGGCTTCCGGATGCCATCAGGTTCTGAATGTCAGTGGCGTGCTGAGCGATCTCGCACGATAGAAACAGCGACGCCGAGCGCTCTGCTTCGCCTCTCGACGAGACAACAGCAGAAACCCGGCCGAGAGGAAACCCGGCGTGCCGGGCGATGGCGGATTCGCCCTCCCGGATACGCCAAAGGTCTCTACCAGTTCGGTCGCCCGCGGCGGCGACAGCACCGGAAGAATATCCGCTTCCGGTGGCCGCGGGCACGAACGGGCCTGCTCAGGAACGGTTCTGACGGGTCGGGGGTGGGTTCGCGGTGCCCGTTCGGAGCGCCTCCGTGCCCGCTTCCGCCCTCCGCGTCCGACCGGATTCCCCTACCTTCTCGGCGCATTCTGGCCGAATCACGTCACCTCGGCGCGTTTCCCCGCTGACCCCGGACGTCTGCCGGCCTTCCGGCGTTTACCGAGAAAAAGAGATACCAAACACATAGACCCCTCGGCGCGCCGTCCGCCCTTTCGCCCAATCCCCCGACAGGGGCGGCCGCTTCGGGACGTTCCGTAACGCGTTGTTCGCCTTCTCTTCACGCGGCCGGTGGAATACGCGTCGCCGTCCGCGAATAGGGAGACCGTTCCGGCCGGCCCGCCAAGGGCAGTGTTCCCCCGGGTACGAGGGCCCGGAAAGGCAGCCTCATTGCCCCGCGTCCAGGACCCTGGGGCCTACTCTCCGCCCGGGCGGCCGGTCAAGACTGGACAGTGATCGAGTGACCGTCCAGAAGGAGCGAGCATGCCGTCGTACCTCACCCCCGGTGTTTACGTGGAGGAGGTGCAGTCCGGAGCACGGCCCATCGAAGGAGTCGGCACCGCGGTCGCAGCCTTCGTCGGCTTCGCCGAATCGGGCCCCTTCCACCAGCCGACGCTGGTGACCAACTGGGACCAGTACGTCCAGACGTTCGGCACCTTCACCGCCGACACCTATCTCACGCACGCCGTGTACGGCTTCTTCGCCAACGGCGGCGGCGCGGCCTACATCGTGCGCATCGGCGGCCCCGCGCAGGGCTCGGAGGGCGCGGCGCAGGGCGCGGTCGCCCCGGCCCCCGCCGCCGTCGCGCTCGGCGGGTTCCTGGTCACCGCCAAGCCCGGCGCGGGCGACGGCCTCTCCGTGGAGATCGCCGACGCCGAGGGCGAGAACCCGCCGGAGGACCGCTTCCGGCTGCTGGTGCGCCAGGGCGGCAAGGCCGTGGAGACGTACGACGTGTCCACCCGCAAGAACGTCAAGGGCTATCTGGTCACCCAGACCCGGGACTCCAAGCTCGTCCAGGTCACCGAGCAGCCCGGCACGGCCCAGAGCCGCCCCGAGAAGCAGACCGTCGCCCTCGCCGCCGCGGGCGCCCCCGGCACCGGCTCCGGTGTGGCCCGGATCGACGCCTCCGAGTACGTGGGCGACGCCTCCGCGCGTACCGGGTTCGCCGGTCTCGAAGCGATCGACGAGATCACGATGGTCGCCGTCCCGGACCTGATGAGCGCCTTCCAGCGCGGCGACATCGACGCCGAGGGCGTCAAGACCGTGCAGCTCGCGGTCATCTCGCACTGCGAGCAGATGGGCGACCGGGTCGCCGTCCTGGACACCCCGCCGGGCATGAACGCCCAGCGCGTCCGCACCTGGCGCAACGAGGACGCCGGTTACGACTCGCGCTACGCGACCCTCTACTACCCGTGGGTCAAGGTCTTCGACCCGGCGAGCGGCCGCAACTCCCTGGTCCCGCCGAGCGGTCACGTGGCCGGCGTCTGGGCGCGCAGCGACGGCGAGCGCGGAGTGCACAAGGCCCCGGCCAACGAGGTCATCCGCGGCGCGGTGGACCTGGAGATCCGCCTCAGCAAGGGCGAGCAGGACCTCCTCAACCCGATCGGCGTGAACTGTGTCCGCGCCTTCCCCGGCCGCGGCATCCGCATCTGGGGCGCGCGCACCCTCTCCTCCGACCCGGCCTGGCGCTACCTGAACGTGCGCCGCCTCTTCAACTACCTGGAGGAGTCCATCCTCCTGGGCACCCAGTGGGTGGTGTTCGAGCCGAACGACGACCGTCTCTGGTCGAGCATCCGGCGCAACGTCACCGCCTTCCTCACCGAGGAGTGGCGCCGCGGCGCACTGTTCGGCCGTACGGCCGAGGAGGCGTTCTACGTCCGGTGCGACCGGAGCAACAACCCGCAGGAGTCGATCGATCTCGGTCAGGTCGTCTGCGAGATCGGGGTGGCCCCGGTGAAGCCCGCAGAGTTCGTGATCTTCCGTCTCTCGCAGTTCTCGGACAGCACCAGCCTCGTCGACGAGTGACCGTGGCCTCGCGGTCCTCCCGCACCCCTTAACTTCCCTTTCGATCAGAACAGGTGACACACAGTCATGGCAGAGGGCGACGCTCTTTCCACCCACGTCTTCGGCGTTCAGCTCGGCGGCTACCTCGTGGAGTCCATCCAGGAGATCAGCGGCATGACCGTCGAGGAAGAAGTCGTCGAGGTCCGTCAGGTGACCGCCGAGGGCAAGCAGATCATCCGCAAGCAGCCGGGCGCCCGCCAGGCGGGCGAGGTGACGATCACCCGCGGCCTCGACAAGAGCAGCGAGTTCACCACCTGGATCAAGGAGACCCTCAACAACGGGGCCGTGGACACCGCACGGCAGAACCTCACGATCGAGATCAAGGACTCGACCGGTGAGACCGTCCGCCGCATCCAGCTGATGCAGGGCTGGGCCTCCAAGTGGGAGGGCCCCTCGCTCAAGGCCGGCGAGTCCAGCGCGGCGACCGAGACGGTGACCATCACCTTCGAGGAGATCGTGGTCGAATGAGGCGCCGGACCGTTACGCCGGGCGCGGGCCTCGAAGAGGTCCTCGACACCCTCGCCGCCGCGCCCGCCGCACGCGAGGAGGCCGCGGCTCCCGCGCCCGCCCGCCCCCGGGAACGGGAGACGCTGCAGACGGAGTTCGCCTTCGAGCTGCCGCGCGGGTACGTCGACGACGAGGGCCAGGTGCACCGGAACGGCACCATGCGGCTGGCGACGGCCCGGGACGAGCTGCGCCCGCAGATCGACCTGCGGGTGAAGGAGAACCCGGCGTATCTGTCCGTGGTGCTGCTCAGCCAGGTGATCACCCAGCTCGGCCCGATCACCGATGTGCACGCCGGGATCGTCGAGCGGATGTACGCGACCGATGTGGCGTTCCTCCAGGACTTCTACCGGCGGATCAACAGCGAGGGCCACACGCATGCCGCGGTGACCTGCCCGCTGTGCCACGGGTCGTTCGAGGTGGACCTCTCGGGTGGGCGCCTGGGGGAATCGTGACGTACGCGCTTCCCCGGCTGCGGGAGGAGATCGCGTACGTCGCCTACCACTTCCATTGGCAGCGTGAGGACATTCTCGACCTCACCCACGGCGAACGTCAGCAGTGGGTACGGGAGATAGCGCGGATCAACACCCGCGTCAACGAAGGCGGGTGATCGTGTGGGGCTCGGCGACTGGCTGCGCCGGACGGACCGGCGCCGGTCCGGCGGGGACGCGGGCCGGGACGCGGGCGGCACCGCCGTACCCGCCTCAGCCCCTGCTTCCGTGTCCCCTGACCCCGCCCCGGCCTCCGGCGAGGGCGACGGCGGTGGCTGGGACGGCGGCTGGCGGCGGGTGGCTCCGCCGTCGGTGACCGTCGCCCGGTCCTCGATCGGCGTGAGCGACGGGCTGCGGTTCCGGTCCCGGCTGGCCTCCTGGCAGAACCCGGCGCTCGGCGGCGAACTCGGCCACTCCGTCCTGCCGTCGGCCCCGGTCGGCCTCATCCACGGCGTCGCCCGCCCGGGCAGCGCCCGGACCGCGTCCCCCGGCGGACCGCTGCTGCTGCGCGCGGTCCGGCCCCAGGAAGCCGACGGGCCCGCCGGGCCCACGCCGGACCTGCCGTCCGCCTCGGCCGACCGGGCCGCGGGCCGGGGCAGCCGGACCGGCGGCGGTACGGGTACGGGGTTGGGTTCCGGTACGAGGCCGGGGAAGCCGGGTCCTGGGGCGCCGTCGGTCCAGCGGTCGGCCTCGGTCCAGCGGTCGGCCGGGGCTGCCCCGTCCGCCGCGCGCGGGTCGTCGTCGGGTTCGCCGGACCGGTCGGGGTCGGCCGATCGGCCAGCAGCTTCCGGTTCGTCCAAGTCCTCGGGGCCGTCCGGGGCTTCAGGCGCTTCCGGGGCATCGCGTTCTTCCGGTCCGTCCGGCTCGTCCGCAGCTCCGGGTGCCGGATCCTCCGGCTCCGGGGCCTCCTCGCGGGCGGCGCGCGTGAGCGACCCGCACACCACCACCGGCCACGGCGACGGGCCGGACTCCGGGTACCGGGCCCGGCCCGCGGCCGTACGTCCGCAGCGGATCGCCCCGCCGCTGATCGTCGCCCGGCGTCCGGCGATGCCGCTGCGGCAGATCGCCGGGCTCCCGCCCGCCGCACCCGCCACGCCCGTCACGCCTTCCGGTCCTGCCGCCTCTTCGGCCGCTCCTTCCGCTCCGGCTTCGGCCGCCGCCGCTCCGGCCGCCGCCGTCCAGCGGGCCGTGTCCGAGCGGCCGAGCGGTCCGGACCGTACGGCTCCGGAACCCCCGTCCCCCGACCGCGCCTCCGGCCCGCCCGCCGCCGAGGTGGTGCGCCCGGCCCTGGGCAAGCCGCTGCGCGCGCTGCCCGACGGAGCCAGGCCGGCCGGCGACGGCGGTCCGGCGGGCGTCGGCGTCGTACCGTCCGCGCCCGCGTCGGCTCCCCCGGCCGCCGAGATGCCGGTGCTCCAGCGCCGGGCGACGGACCCGCCGAGCCCTCCGGCCACGCCGCACGCCACGCCCCGGGGGCCTGCAGCCGGTTCGGCGCAGGCGCAGGCGAAGGCGTCGGCTCGGCAACAGCCATCGCCTGCGCCGGACTCCCGGCCCCGGTCATCTCAGCCGTCCCAGCAGACCCAGTCGTCCCAGCAGACGCAGTCGTCGCGGTCGGCCGAGACGTCGCGGTCCGCCCAGCCGTCCCCGTCCGCCCGGACGTCCGGGCCGTCCACGCCCTCGGGCCCCGCCCCCTCTGTGCAGCGAGCACCGGCCCCGGGCGGCGCGACGCCCACCACCTCCTCCCCGGCAACCCGGCCCGACGCTTCCGGCGGTTCACGGGCCCGGGTGCGGGGCGGGATCGGCACGCCGCTTCCCTCGCTGCCGCCGACCGCCCGGCTCGGCGGCGACGCACCGCTGCTCGGCGACCGTACGTCCCCGGGAACGGGGACACGGCCGGACCCGCTCCGCGCCCCGGGCCACGGACCGGCGACGGCCCCGGGTTCCGGGCCCGTCGTTCCGGCGCACGCACCCGCACCGCAGGGCCCGCCCGCCGCGATGCCGGTGCGATCGGCTCCCGCCGCGCCCACCACTCCCGGTGCACCCGCCGCACCCGCCTCGTCCTCGTCCGGAACCGCCGCCGTTCAGCGCGCGGCGGCCCCGGGCCACGCCCGTACCTCCTCCGACGCTCCCCCGCCCCCGGTACGCATCCGGCCCGTCGCCCGGGACCGGGCGGCGGCGCAGGGCTCCGGCGGTACGGCACCGTCACTGCCCCTCTCGCCCACCGTCCAGCGGTCACGGGCCCTGCTCACCGAACGCCGGCTGACGGTGAACACCGGTTCCGCCGAAGGGTTCTCGGCACCGCCGACGGCGGCTGCGGCGGGCGGCAGCACCGCCCGCCCGGTCGTTGCGGCCACCTGGCGGCGGGACGTACCGCAGCCGGGCCCCGCCGACGCCCGGACCGGAAACCCGCCGAGCGCCCGGCAGCCGGCGTCTTCCGGTGCGGCGCCGGGTGCCCCGGTCCAGCGTTCCGCGACCACGAACCCCGTTCACCGGGGCGGCGGCCCGGTCGCACCCGGCCACGCCCCGCACCCCACGGCCGACGCCACCACCAGCTCTTCCGCCCCGACCCCGCCCGGTGGCGTGCTCCAGCGACTCGTACGACGGTCAGGGCCGACCACGAAGCCCTCGCCCGTCCCCTCCGCCCCGCAGCCGGGCCCCGCACAGCGCACCGCCGCCGCCCCTGCCGTCCAACGCACCGCCGCCTCTCCGTCCGCACCCGCCGCGCCGCTCCCGTACGCCCGGCCGGGGATGCCCTCAGCACCGTCGACGCCTTCCGGCGCATCGGCGTCGGCGCCCGCAACCGCCCCCGGTCCACGCCGTGTTCCCGTCGTCCGGCCGCATCCGCCCGGGGCCGCGCAGCCGGGAGCCGACGCCGTACCCGTGCAGCGGCTGGCGATGCCGGTGGTGCCCGACGGCGCCGGTCCGCCGGCCGCCGGACCGGCCCCCGTGGACGGTGCCGCGCCCGCCGCACCGCCGGGGCTCTCCGTACGGGTGCCGCCCCGCGCGCCCGCGCAGGCCGCCGGTGCGGGTCGCCCGGAGAGCAGGGCGCAGGCGGTCCAGCGTGCGGCGGCGAACGCCGGGATCACCGGGGTGCCCGTGCAGGCCGCCCCGGCGAAGCCCGCCGTGCAGCGGGCGGGCCCCGCGGCCGAGGACTCCCCCGACGCCTCTCCGGCGAACCGGCTGAGCGGTACGGAGATCGAGGAGCTGGCCCGCCGGCTCCTCGACCCGGTGAGCCGGCTCATCCGCGCCGATCTGCGGCGGGGCCGGGAACGCAGCGGACGGCTGCACGACGGCCGCCGCTGACGCCGCGACGCGCGCCCGCACCCACACCCGTAACTGCCCGCCCCCGCACGACCCGTACGACCGACAGCAGAGAAGAAGACGAGAGACGCATGACGGACAACATCTTCGCGACGAGCGTGTTCTTCAAGCTCGCGATCGGCGGCAGCGACCTGGGCGCGTTCCACACCTGCTCCGGTCTGGGCGCCGAGGTGGAGATGGAGACGTACGCCGAGGGCGGCAACAACGGGTTCACCTGGCAGCTGCCGGGGCGGATCACCTGGACGAACATCACGCTGACCCGCCCGGTGACCGCCGACACGATGAAGATCGCGCGCTGGCTGAACGAGACGATCCAGCGGGTCGAGCCCAAGGACGGCGAGATCGTGGCGCTGCGCCCCGATCTCAGCCGGATCATCAGCTGGCAGGTCCACGGCATCGTGCCGGTGCGCTGGCAGGGGCCGTCCTTCGACCCGGCCAACTCCCAGGCGGCGATCGAGACCTTGGAGATCGCGCACGAGGGCCTGGAGCCGTCCTGACCGCCCCCGGCGGGACCGCGACCGAGGCCAAGACCAGGACGAAGGAAGGAGGAACGCAATGTCACCCGCTCTCCGTGCGAGCCGCGCTCGTGCCCAGCTGACCATCATGGAGCCGCCGTCGACCGTCGGCGCCAAGCCGGGCGGCACGCTCGCCCGGCTCACGTTGCAGTTCAACCCCGCGAAGCTGTCGCTGAGCAAGAGCACCGAGTGGCGGCGTACTCCGTCCCGGATGGCCGGGCAGTCCGCGCTGCCCGAGTTCGTCGGCAGCGGGCCCCGGGCCCTGTCGCTGGAGGTGTTCCTCGACGCGACCGCCACCCACGACAACTCCGTGGAGAAGGCGGTGGAGCAGCTGATGACCGCCTGTGTCCCCACGCCCAGCAGCCTGGCCCGCAAGACGCCCGCCAGCCCCTGGGTGCGGTTCGACTGGGGGACGTCGAAGACGACGTCGTTCGACGGGGTGCTCTCCAACCTCTCCGTCTCCTACACCCTGTTCGACGTGGACGGGAAGCCGCTGCGCGCCACCTGCTCCCTGTCGATCGAGGAGGCGAGCGTCGACCCGGCCGGCCAGAACCCCACCTCGGGTTCGAAGGAGGCGCGGCGCACCCACCAGGTCGTGGCCGGGGACAGCCTGCCGCTGCTGGCCTGGCGGGAGTACGGCGACGCCACCGCCTGGCGGACCATCGCGTACGCCAACGACATCGACGACCCGATGCAGTTGACGCCCGGCCGGGAACTCCTGGTGCCCGGGCGGGAGGACCATCTGGCGGAGGAGAGCCGATGACCGGTAAGGACGCCCCCGGCCGTTCCTTCGCCGCCGACCCGATCGTCGAGGCGCCGGCCGAGCTGCCCGCCGTCTGGGCCACCCAGCTGGTGAGCTGTGTGGTCGACGAGAACGTGGGCCTGCCGGACACCGCCGTCCTGATGTACCGGGACCCCGACCACACCTTCCTCGCCAAGACCGGCATCGGCATGGGCACCCCGCTGAAGATCTCGGTGGTCACCGTGCAGGACCGGGCGCGCGAGCGGCTGTTCACCGGTGAGGTCACCGCCATCGAGCTGGACACCGACACCACCGGATCGTTCACCGTCGTGCGGGCGTTCTCCAAGGCGCACCGGCTCCAGCGCGGCCGGAAGGTCGTGGCGTACCGGAACATGAAGACGGCGGACATCGTCCGCAAGGTGGCCACCGGGGCCGGTCTGGCCTGCGGGCGGATCGAGGCCGCGTCGATCACGTACAAGCAGCTGACCCAGCCGAACGTGTCGGACTGGGAGTTCCTCCAGCATCTGGCGGCCGAGAGCGGCGCGACCGTACGGGTGGACGACAAGGGCCTGTTGCAGTTCACCAAGCCGGACCCCGCCTCCTCGGCCCCCTCGCCCTCGACGTCCGCCACGCGCAACCCGATGGTTCTGGAGTACGGGAACAATCTGCTGGCCCTGCGTGCGGTGCTGACCGGGGCGGACGGGGCTGACAGTGTCGAGGTGCGCGGCTGGAACGTCGACACGAAGACGCGGCTGGTGGCCCGGCAGCAGTCCATCCGCAGCGACACCGTCGTGCCGGGGATGAGCCCGTCGACGGCCGCGCGGATCTTCGGGTCCGGTGGCTCCCGTACGACGATCGCCGACACTCCGTACCGCACCCAGGCGGAGACCCGGGCCGTGGCCGATGCGCTCGCGTCCTCGGTCAGCTCCGGCTTCGGTGAGGTCGAGGCGGTGGCGTACGGGAATCCCCAGCTGCGGGCGGGTCTGCCGGTGGCCCTCGGCAACGTGGGGCCCGCGTTCTCCGGCCGTTACACCGCCACCGCCGCCCATCACGTCCTCGAACCGGACACCGGCTACCGCACGACGGTGATCGTCAGCGCCTCGCCGGACCGTTCGCTGTCCGGGCTGACCGGCGGCGGCAACGCCCCCTCGCGCGGCCCGCGCATGCCCGGCCTGGCGATCGGGGTGGTCACCGACATCCGCGAGGAGGGCAAGGGCCAACGCGGCTGGGTGCGGCTGAAGTTCCCGTGGCTCGACGACACGTACGTCACCGACTGGGTCCGCACCGTGCAGTGGGGCGGCCAGGGCGGCGGCGGGGTGTTCAGCCCCGAGGTCAACGACGAGGTGCTGGTCGGGTTCGAGCAGGGGCTGCTGGACAGCCCGTATGTGCTCGGCGGCCTCTACAACGGGGTCGACAAGCCGTCGCCGCACGACGTTCCGCTGGTCGACCCGACGAGCGGCAAGGTCAACCGCCGTTCCCTGGTGTCCCGTTCGGGCAATCGGCTGGAGCTGCTGGACGCCCCGCGCGGGCCGTCGGGCGTACGGATCGCCACCGGCGACAAGCGGCTCGACGTCGTCCTCGACGAGAAGAAGGGCGAGATCACCCTGACCGTGAAAGCCCGTGGCGGCACGCGGGAGTTGAGCTCGGTGACGCTGTCCGCCTCGGGCATCACGCTCGACGCGGGCGCCACCGGCGACGTGAACATCAAGGGCCGCTCGGTGACCGTCAACGGCAAGACGGGGGTCACGGTCGACGGCGGACTGCTCGCGGTGCTCAAGGCCAAGCTCATCAGGATCAACTAACCGTCCACCACTCGCTCGTACCCCTGAAGTCCCTTTCGCAGCAAGGAGAACCCCGGCCATGCCCCCCGCAGCCCGCACGGGCGACAGCACCGCCCACGGCGGTCTCATCGCCACCCCGCCCCCGGGTGCGGTGGCCGTGGCCACCGTGCTCATCGGCGGCCGGCCCGCAGCCGTCACCGGGAGCCTGCACGGGTGCGTCATCCCCCCGCACGCGGCGCTCGGGCCCGGCAACGTGATCATGCCCAACCCCGCCGCCGCGATCGGCGGCGCGGTGCTCATCGGCGGGCTGCCCGCGGCCCGGATGGGCGACAAGACCACCTGCGGCGCGCCCATCGTCAGCGGTGCGTTCAACGTCCTGATCGGGGGCCCGATGTGAGCGGCGGCGGATTCATCGGACGCGGCTGGGGCTTCCCGCTGCGGGTCGGGCCGACGGGCGGGATCGCGCTGGTCGAGCGGGACCGGGAGATCGAGGAGGCGATCGGGCTGATCCTCGGCACCGCGCCGGGCGAGCGGCCGATGCGCCCGGAGTTCGGCTGCGGTATCCACGAGTACGTCTTCGCGCCCGGCGACGGGGCGACGGCCGGGCGGATCGCGCAGGAGGTCCGCACCTCGCTGGAGCGGTGGGAGCCGCGCATCGAGGTGACGGACGTGGTGATCGCGTTCGACGCCATCGAGGAGGGCACGCTCTACATCGACGTGCACTACACCGTGCGGGCCACCAACGACCTGCGCAACCTGGTCTTTCCCTTCTACACGATCCCGTCGTCGGAGGGTCCGGCCGCGGAGACCTCCCGGGAAGCGTGGATGCGCTGATGGCCCTGCCTTCGCCCAATCTGGACGACCGGCGCTTCCAGCAGCTCGTCGACGAGGCCAAGCGGTACGTCCAGCAGCGCTCCCCCGAGTGGACCGACCACAATGTGTCGGACCCCGGGGTCACGCTGATCGAGACGTTCGCGTATCTGGTCGACCAGTTGCTCTACCGGCTGAACCGGGTGCCGGACAAGAACTACGCGGCCTTCCTCGACCTGCTCGGCGTGACGCTGTTCCCGCCGACCGTGGCCCGGGCCGAGATCGACTTCTGGCTGTCCGCGCCGCAGCCGGAGACCGTGCATCTGCCCGCCGGTACGGAGGTGGCGACCGCGCGCGGGGAGGCCGAGGAGCCGGTGGTGTTCTCCACCGCCGACGACCTGCCGATCGTGCCGAGTTCGCTGGTCCGGCTGGTCACCGCGCCGGTGTCGGGCGAGCAGACGGACCGGACCGCGCCGCTCGGCGCGGGCAAGGACATCCCGTGCTTCCAGAACCGTCCGGAGCCCGGTGACGCCCTGCTGTTCGGCCTGCCGACGGCCGTACCGCGCTGCATCGTCGCCGTCCGTCTGGACAGCCGGGTGGAGGGCGTGGGCGTCGACCCGCGTCAGCCGCCGCTGGTGTGGGAGGCGTGGGACGGGGCGCGCTGGGTGATGTGTGCGACCGGCACCGACAGCACCGGCGGGCTGAACCGGCCCGGCGAGGTCGTCGTGTTCGTCCCGGCCGGGCACACCGCGTCGGTGGTGGCGGGCACCCGGGCGGGGTGGCTGCGCTGCCGGGTCACCGCTCCGGAGCCGGGCCAGCCGTTCTACTCGGAGTCGCCGACGATCCGGGAGGCCGAGGTGTTCACGGTCGGCGGCACGGTGGCCGCGGAGCACGCGGAGACCGTCGTCGATGTGCCGCTCGGGGTGTCGGAGGGCGTCGCCGGGCAGCGGTTCACGGTGAGCCGGGCGCCGCTGCTGCTGGACGGGGAGCCGCCGGTCGTCCAGGTGTCGGCGGACGAGGGCTGGCAGATCTGGACGCCGGTCGAGCACTTCGGCGCGTCCGGGCCCGGTGACCGGCATGTGCGGATCGACGCGGTCGCCGGGGAGTTCGCGTTCCCGCCGGAGGTGCGCGAGCCGGACGGCACGATGCGCGCGTACGGCGCGGTGCCGGAGAAGGGCGCCCAGCTCCGCGTCCCGCGCTACCGGACCGGTGGCGGGGCGGCGGGGAACGTCGCCCGGGGCGCGATCTCCGTGCTGCGCAGTTCGGTGCCGTACGTCGCGGGCGTGAACAACCGCGAGGCGGCGACCGGCGGGGTCGACGGCGAGACCGTGGAGAACGCGAAGGTGCGCGCGCCCAACATCCTGCGGGTGCAGGAGCGGGCGGTGACGGCCGAGGACTACGAACTCATCGCCCGGGAGGCCGCGCCGTCGCTGCGCCGGGTGCGGTGTGTGCCGGCCGTGGCGGGCGAGGCCGGTGCGGTACGGGTGCTGGTGGTGCCCGACGCGGTCGCCGACGAGGACGGCCATCTCCGTTTCGAGCAGCTGATCCCCTCGGACCAGGTGCTGGCCGCGGTCACCGAACGGCTCGACGAACGGCGTCTGGTGGGCACCCGGCTGATCGTGGAGCCGCCCGCCTACCAGGGCGTCACGGTCGTCGCCCGGCTGGTGGCCGCGCCGGGCGACGTGGACCGGGTGCGGGCGCAGGCGCTGGAGGCGCTGTTCCGGCACATCGACCCGTTGCGCGGCGGGGCGGACGGCCGGGGGTGGCCGTTCGGCAGGCCCGTGCAGTACGGGGAGGTCTTCGCCGTGCTCCAGAGCGTGGAGGGGGCCGGTCTGGTGGAGGACGTCCGGCTGTTCCCGGCGGACCCGATCACCGGCCGGCGCGGGGCGGCGGTGGACCGGGTCGACGTCGCGCCGGGCGCCCTGGTCTTCTCGCACCAGCACCAGGTGGTGGTCACCGCGAACGGGGCCGGTGAGGGCGTATGACCCGGGCCGCGATACCCGGACTGCCGAGCCGCTACCCGATCGGCGAACTGCTGCCCGCCCTGTACGCGGACGACGACCTGGCCCAGCGGTTCACGGCGGGCCTGGACACGGTGCTGGCGCCGGTCCTGTCCACGCTGGACAACCTGCCCGCCTACGTCGACCCGGCGCTGGCCCCGGCCGACTTCCTGCCCTGGCTGGCCTCGTGGGTGGGCGTCGAGACCGATCCGGCGTGGCCGGTCGAGCTGCGCCGGGCGGTCGTCGCGCGCGCCGTCGAACTGCACCGGTGGCGTGGCACCCGACGGGGTCTCGTCGAGCGGCTGCGGCTGGTCTGCGGGGTGCACGCGGACGTCCGGGACGGCGGGGGCGCCACCTGGTCGGCCGAGCCGGGCGCGGCGCTCCCGCCGCCGCCGACCGGTGAACTGCTCGTCCGGGTCTGGCCGGTGCGCGCGGACGCCCCGGTGGACGCCCACCGGGTCCTGGACGTCGCCACGGCCTCGTGCCCCGTCCACCTCACCTGCCGGGTGGAGGTCCTGCCGGGCCCGCCCGAAGAGCCCGAACAGACAGGAGGCTGACGCGATGCGTTCGTGCCCGGCGTGCGGTACGGCCAACGGCGAGACCGACGACTTCTGCGGCAACTGCGGCAGCTACCTGGGCTGGTCCTCCCAGCCGGTACGGCGAACGCGGGCCGCGGGTCCGGAACCTGAGCCGGGGCCGGTGCCTGAAGCCGAGGCTCCCGTGGCGGAGCCGGATCGCGGGCCGGAGGCGGAGCCTTCCGTGGCGCGGCCGCCCCTGCCGGTGCCGGAGCGCCCGGTGGCGGAGCCGCGCTCGGCGGAGCCGCAGGGCCCGGTCGCGGTGCCGCACGCCCCGGTCGCGGAGCCGGAGACCCCGGTGGCGCGGCCGCGCTCGGCGGAGCCGCACGCCTCGGTCCCGGTGCCGCCTTCGGCCGAGGTGCGGGCCCCGGAGCCGGAGACCGCGTCCACGCCGGAGCCGGCACCGGAACCTGCCGGTCCGCCGACGCCCACGCCGACGCCGACGCCCACGCCCACGCCTGCGCCCGCGCCCGCGCCCGCATCCGCGCCTCCGTCGACGCCCGCACCTGCTCCGGCGCCCGCACCCGCGACACCAACTACACCGACCGCGCCGGACTCCGCCGTACCCCCGCGCCCCGCGCATCCCGCACCCGCGCAGCCCGCACCCGCGGCCTCTTCCGATCGCCCCGAGCCGCCCGCGCGCCCCGAAGCTCCGCCACGCCCCACCCCCGCGCGCCCCGAACAGCCGCCGGAGCCGCCCCGGCCCGCCGCACCCACCCCCGTACCACCGCAGCCCACCACGCCCCCGGCGGCGTCGGCACCCGTAACGGCGAGGCCATCCGCACCGCCCGTGCCGCCTGTGCGGCCCGCGCAGCCCGCTCCCGTACGCCCCGGAATCCCGGCGTCCGCACCGGTGCCCAGGACGACCGCGCCGGGATCGGCATCCGGGTCGGCATCCGGGTCCGCGACCGACGCGGACGAGCCGATCGGGGCGGTGCGGCCGGCCAAGCCCGTGACCCGGCGGCCCGTCGTGCGGCCGGTGGCGGAGGAGGAGACTCCGGACGGCCCGCCCTGCCCGGCCTGCGGTACGCCGAACCTGCCGGGGCGGAAGTTCTGCCGCCGGTGCGCCGCTCCGCTGCAGGCCAAGGAGGCGCCGGCCGCCCTGCCGTGGTGGCGCACGGTGTGGCCGTTCCGCCGCCGGGTGCGCGGCGGTTCGGGCCGGGCGCTGCGGCGGACGCTGCTGGTCCTGGCCGTGGCCGGGCTGCTGGTCGCGGGCTTCCTGTTCTTCCCGCTGGGCCGCTACGTCTACGAGGACGTCCGGGACAAGCTCGGCGGCACGGCGGAGATCAGCCCCACCGGGGTGACCGCGAGCGCGGCGGCGCCCGGGCACCCGGCGAGCGCGGCGATCGACGGCCTGACGAACAAGTACTGGGGCGCGCCCGAGCTGGGCGCGTCGCTGACCTGCTCGTTCGGGACGCCGTTCCGGCTGGTCGGCGTCGTGGTGCACACCGGTGTATCGAAGGAGCCGCAGGAGTTCCGGCAGGGCGCGCGGCCGACCCGGGCGGATCTGATCGTGGAGACGGAGGACGGCACGGTCCACGAGAAGGCGGTGACCTTCAACGACAAGCCCGGCAAGCAGACCGTACGGACGGGCATCAGCGATGTCGTCTCCGTCCGGCTGGTGCTGCGGGAGGCGGCCGGACAGGGCGAGGGGCGGCCGATCGCGCTCGGCGAGGTCGAGTTCTTCCGGCGCACATGAGCCACTGCCGTCGCGGAGAGCCCCACGACTTCACCAACTACCCAGGAGTGGTCAGAGAGTTCCTGCCGATCAAACAATTTCGGTCACAAATGACTTCCCTCGGCACCCCCACAGGGGGTTGACTGGGCATTACACATGGTGACGCGCTCGCCCACCGGCTCACCGACCCTGCCCCGGCCGCCCCGGCACCCGGCGGAGGAAGGAGGACAGCTGTGGCCCTCCCACCTCGTACGGTCGCCCCGTCGTCCGCCCCCCGGGCTCTCGGCCGCCGCTTTCCGATGGGCCGGTCCTTTTGCTCGATCACCCGGAATGCGTCGTTCACATCGTCCGCCCGTATTCATCAGACGAGGGGCAGCAATGAGCCAGATCACGTTACCGGCGTTTCACATGCCGTTCCAGAGCACTGGGTGTAATCCAGGCCTCGCGGAAACCCGTGGAGCCGCCTGGGAATGGGCCGAATCCGAAGGTCTCGATCTTTCCGTACCGGCCCGGAAGAAAATGATCCGGACCCGTCCGGAACTGTGGATATCCCTGATCTTCCCGAAGGCCACGCAGGAGCATCTCGACCTGTTCTGTCAATGGCTCTTCTGGGCCTTCCTGGTGGACGACGAGTTCGACGACGGCCCGGCCGGACGTGATCCGCTGATGTGCGAGCGGGCGATCGCCCGTCTGGTGGACGTCTTCGACGGGGCCGCGCCGAACGGACCGATGGAGCGGGCGCTGGCCGGGCTGCGGGAGCGGACCTGCCGCGGGCGGTCGCCGCAGTGGAACCGGCAGTTCCGGCGGGACACCGCCGCCTGGCTGTGGACGTACTACGCCGAGGCCGTCGAGCGGGCCGCCGGACAGGTGCCGAGCCGGGCCGAATTCGCCAAGCACCGGCGGGATTCGGTCGCCATGCAGCCCTTTCTCTGTCTGCATGAGATCACCGCCGGAATCGATCTCCCGGATTCCGCCCGGAGCCTGCCCGCGTATATCGCCCTGCGGAACGCGGTCACCGATCATTCGGGGCTCTGCAACGACATCTGCTCCTTCGAGAAGGAAGCCGCTCTCGGCTACGAGCACAACGCCGTACGGCTGATTCAGCGCGACCGGGGTTCGACTCTCCAGGAAGCCGTCGACGAGGCCGGAATCCAGTTGGCCCGGATAGCGGAACGGGTGGTGCGGGCGGAAAAGGAACTGATCGAGGAAATCGAGGCGGCGGGCATCACCGGGCCGACCCGCGCGGCCCTGGAGCGCTGCGTCCAGGACTACCGGGGACTGGTCCGGGGCGACTTCGACTACCACGCGCGCGCCGAGCGCTACACCCGTCCGGACCTGGTGGAGGTGGACGAACGGGACTCGCTGTCCCGGTACTTCGCCGCCTGAGGCGCGACGCCTCCCTCCGGCCGGGCCCGGGAATCACCTCCCGGGCCCGGCCGGACACCACCCGGACATCACCCGGACACCGGCCGGTCCAGCCGTCCGGGGGGTGTCACGGACGGCCCTTCGCGGGCAGGGATGGCTCCGCCCGGGTCACCGCACCGCGAGAGGGGTTGGCACGCACCATGTCCGACATCGTGGCGGGCGCCGCCCCGCGGGTGACGACCGTGCACGGCACCGTGCGCGGTGCGGTGGAGCGGGGCGTCGCGGTCTTCCGCGGCATCCCGTACGCGGCCGCTCCGGTGGGCGTACGGAGGTTCCGCGCGCCCGGACCGCCGGAGCCGTGGACCGGCGTGCGCGAGGCCGTGACGTACGGGCCCACCGCCCCCAAGCGGCCCTACGCCCCGCCGCTGGACCGGCTGCTGCCGGATCCGGCGGTGGCGGGCGACGGCTGGCTGAACCTCAATGTGTGGACGCCCGCGCCGGGTGCGGCCGGGCTGCCCGTCCTCGTGTGGATCCACGGCGGTTCGCTGGTGCACGGTTCCTCGGCGGTGCCGGTGTACGACGGGTCCGCGTTCGCCCGGGACGGGGTGGTCCTCGTCTCCGTCAACTACCGCCTGGGCGTCGAGGGCTTCGGCGTCCTCCCGGACGCGCCCGCCAACCGGGGGCTGCTGGACCAGCTGGCCGCCCTGGAGTGGGTGCGCGACAACATCGCGGCGTTCGGCGGCGACCCGGACCGGGTGACGGTGGCCGGGGAGTCGGCGGGGGCGGTCTCCATCGCCGCCCTGCTGGCCGCGCCCCGGTCGGCGGGGCTGCTGCGGCGGGCGGTGCTCCAGAGCGGGGCGCCCGCCGCCCTGCCCCCGGCCGCCGCGCGCGGGACGACCGAGCTGATCGCGAAGCGGCTCGGGGTGCCCGCGACGGCAGCCGCGCTGGCCGCCGTGGACCCGGAGGCGCTGCTGACCGCGCAGACCGAGGTGACCAGCGGCGGAAACCCGCTGACCGGCCGCAACTCCTTCCAGCTGGTCGTGGACGGCGAACTGCTGCCCCAGGACCCCGTGGCGGCGCTGCACGCGGGCGCGTCCGCCGGGGTCGATCTGCTGATGGGAACGAACACCGAGGAGTACCGGCTCTGGTTCGTGCCCGGCGGCCTGACCGAGAGGATCGGCCGGCTGCGGCTCCGGCTGGCCCTGCTGAAGTTCGGGGTGCCGAACGCCACCGCCCGCGTCTACCGGGCCAACCGGCCGGACGCCACCCCCGGCGAACTGCTCGGCGCGCTCGCGACGGACCTGCTGCTGCGGGTCCCGCTCAACCGGCTGGCCGACGCCCGGACGGACGCGCCCGGCTCCACGTACGTGTACGAGTTCGGCTGGCCCACCCCCGTACAGCGGCTCGGCGCCTGTCACGCGCTGGAGCTGGGCTTCGTCTTCGACACGCTCGCCCACCCCGACACAAAGGCCCTGACCGGCCCCGACGCCCCGCAGGACCTGGCGGACGCGATGCACCGGGCGTGGGTGGACTTCGCGACGGACGGGGACCCGGGGTGGCCGTCCTGGGACGCGCGGCGGCCGGTGACGGTCTTCGGCCCGGAGGCTCCGGCCCTCGTCCTGGCCCCGCGCGACGACGAACTGCGCGGCTGGGAACCGTACCGCTCCTAGGGTCGCAGCGAGATCCAGTGCGGGTCGGGGACCACGGTGAGGATCGCCGAGACCACCACGACCAGGCCCAGCACGACCTGTTCGCGGCGGGCCAGCAGATGCGCGACCGACGGATCGGCGTCCCGGAGCATCCGCCGCCGGGCCGCCACCGCCAGCGCGCTGACCACGGCCATCAGCGCCAGCTTGACCAGCAGGGTGCGCCCGTAGGCGGAGGTGAGCACCACGTCCAGCGGCAGCCGGCGCAGGGTCGAGGCCGTACCGGTGGCGGCGAGGGCGACGTACAGCCAGATCGCCAGGCGCGCGTACCGGCCGAGGAGCGCGCGGGCCGCGACGGGTGAGCCGCGCCAGAGCCACATGGTGCGCAGGACGTACAGCAGGCCGCCGGTCCAGAGCGACGCGGCGGTCAGATGGACGACGGTGAGGGCGGCGCCGAACTCGGGGCTGTACGCCTCCGGGTGCGCGCGCAGGGCCTCCGCGCCGATGACGACGGCGAGCGGGGCGAGGGCGAAGGCCGGGCGTCTGCTCGCGGCGCAGAGGGCGGCGATGACCAGGCCGTTGGCGATGAGGAGGAGCAGTCCGCCCTCGCGGGTGCCGTAGGTCTCGGTGATCCCGAGGTCGCTGACGGCGGCGAGCCGGACGATCTGCCCGGCCGCGGCGGCCGCACCGGCGAGCGAGGCGAGCAGCGCCCAGCTCCGTACGGCGGTACGAGGACGGCCCCGGACGGGCCGGACGAGCTGCGGGCCGAGGAGTTCGCCCAGGTGGAGGGCGAGTGCGGCGAACAGGACGGTGCGGAGCACGGTGGTGAGCCCCGCGCCGGGTATCCGGAGTTCCCCGGTGCCGCGGGCCGCGATGCCGGGGCCGAGCAGGGCCACGAGGAGGGCGAGGGCGCCCGCGCCGCAGAGCAGGAGCGGGGTCGTCCAGGAGCGCCCGGCGGGACGGGCGGACGGCCCGTCGGATATCTCGCCGCCGAACGGCGCGCCGGCCGCCGGCGCCGGTGCGGCCACGGCGGGAGGTGTGCCGGGCGGCGCGGTCGGCCCGGGAGCCGTGCCGGGCGCGGCCGGGTCGGCAGGGGGTCCGGAGAACATCACGGCCCGATCCTCGCCGGTGGACAAAGACACAGCAAGCCGCGCACGGCGGGCGTCGGACACCCCCTGGGGTCAAAAGCACCCGGATGGGGCCCTGGGACACCGGGCCTGTCGGCGGCCGGCCCCCGACGGCGCGGGGCCGGCCGCCGCACGGCGGCTCAGGCCTTGTTCTGCGCGGCCCAGAACTCGTCGAAGGTGAGCAGGCCGTCACCGTTGGCGTCGTGGGCGTTGATGATCGCCTGCGCCACCGTCTCGGTGACGAAGGGGTCGCCCAGCTGGGCCATGGCGCTCTTGTACTCGTTGGCCGTGATGAGGCCGTCGCCGTTCTGGTCGAACCGCTCGAATGCCGTCCGCGCCGACTCGATGTCCGCCACTGTTCCGCCCCTTCGTGATGCCGAATGTCAGGGGTCAGATTATCGGGCCGTCCGGGTGAGGCCGGTGGCCGGGCGGCCCATCAACTCCGTGGCCGTCACCGCGTGCAGTCCGCGCCGGCCGATCTCGGCGAGGAGCAGCGGCAGCGCGTCGACGGTGACCGGGCGGCCGAGGCTCAGCTCCACCACCGATCCGTTGCGGAGCTCCCCGGCGACCTTCCGGGTGACGGTGGCGACGCGGGTGGCCGCGTGGTCGAGCGATTCCACGTCGCAGCCGAGGACGTGCGGGTAGCCGGCCCGCTGGGCGAGGCGCTGGACGAGCGGGGAGGCGTACGCGGTGGGCGAGGGGCGGAACCAGGCGCCGATGGACCCGGTGAGCCGGCGCAGCCGCCGGGCGCAGGCGGCGATCTCCTCGTACGCCGCGCGCTCGTCCAACTCCGCGAGGTCGAGGTGGTGCTCGGTGTGGTTGCCGATCTCGTGGCCCCCGTCGAGGATCCGGCGGGCCAGGCCGGGGTGTTCGGCGAGCCAGGTGCCGACCGCCAGCACCGTGACGCGCGCCCCGGCCTGTTCGCAGCGGGCGAGTGCGGTACGGGCGAGGCCGGGGTCGCCCCGCCCGTCGAAGGTGAGGGCGACGCGGGGCAGGTCGCGGGGGCCGTGGGCGATACGGAAGGGCAGACCGGGGAAGCGGTGCGGGGCGGGCGCGGCCGCCGGAGCCGCTTCGGGCGGCACGGCGGGTCCGGCGGCTCCGCCCGCCGCCCGGTCGCTCCGGGCGCATCCGACGGCGAGGGCGGCGGCCAGCACTCCGGCCCCCGCGCCCAGTGCGTCACGGCGGCCCATCGGAGCCCTGCGTCCGTCCATGCCCGACCACCTCACGCTCCACGGGTTCCACCGATTCCCGGGACACAGTAGGGGCGTATTGGGTGAAATGAGGTGATTGGGCAGTTCAGCAGATGATCAATGAATCATTCAAGCGTCACCATAAAAATGCATGGAAAACCAGGCAAGTGACCGAGCACACCTGCGATTCAACCAAGAGTTGCCCGTTTGTTCCTTAAATATTCCGACAAGTCGCTTTGGCACCGGGGTCGCCCATCTGCCATAGTCGGATCCACGACCCCCATTGACCCGGGCCAAGGTCGTCTTGAGCGGCCGTGAACACACCCCCCATGTCACGGCCCCCGTCAGAAACCCTCGCAGCGCCGCACCACGGCCGACCGGGGGTTTCTGCGTATCAGCAGGTCAGCGGGTCAGCGGTCGGAGATCCGCATCTCGAACCAGGTGGTCTTGCCGCGCGGCAGCAGATCCACGCCCCAGCGGTCGGAGAGCTTGTCGACGAGGAAGAGCCCCCGGCCGCTGATGTCCATCTCGCGCACCGGCATCAGACACGGCAGCCCGCGCGAGGGATCACGCACCTCGACACGGATCCAGCCCCGCCGGCGCACCATGCGTAACCCGAAGACCCGGGCCCCGGTGTGGCGCACCGCGTTGCCGACCAGCTCGGAGACCAGGAGCACCGCGTACTCCGCGGTCTGCGGCGAAAGAGCCCACTGACGGAGCACGACACAGGAGGTGAGCCGACGGGCCGTCGCCGCCGACTCCGGACGGGACGGCAGCCGGACTTCCCCCTCGGTCGGATTTCCGAACAACTCCAGCGCCTTGAACGCCTGTTCGTCATCCATGGTCGACGAACTGCGTGCCGCCGTCGCGCTGCTGCGCGGTCGCGGCTGATCCACACCCTCCAGGCCCGCCATGCCCACCATCATGGCCGCACGAATCGGCCTCCGGGGCCGTTCCGCAGGAATCCATATCCCGGAACAACTCATTCCGCAGAAGGCTTTCGACATATGCCTTTGGCAAAAGAGAACCCCGAAGAGCCCCGCTGACCTGCGGCGATACACCACCCCACGAGGGCTGCCCGGCCGACGGCGGCACCGGGCCTTAAGGTTGCCTTAAGGCCCGGATAATCCGCTCTGACGGATGAACTCCCGAAAGCGGGGCCGTCCGACCCGACTACCGGCCGCCCCGATCCGACTAGGGACCGCCGGTCATCTGACTACGGATCAGGTGGCGCCCCCGAGGGGAGGTGGTGCGCGGTCGGCTCTGGCAGGCCATCGGCGAGGCCCGGCCGTCGGTTAGGTCGCGGACGATTCTCCGGGCCGCCCCAGACAGGCCGGGGATGCAACCATTCTCTTCAGAGCTGGAACCCCCGGAAGCGGACCGCGCGTTTGAGACCATAGACGCCAGCACTGACAACCGACTCGCCGACGAACAACCGTCGAGCGTTGAGTGTCTAACTGCGCGACAACGGCGGACGAGCGTGGACGTCAGCGGACCATCAGCGCAGGTGAGACCCGCGTCAGACCAAGGCAGTACCAGCGCCCGAGTTGCTTCGGGACGAAGGGGTTGAAGCGGCCGGGGCAACCGCCCAGCTGCGAACGCGCCTTCAGCAGCCGTTTTCGGTCAGCACCCCGCATTGCCCAGCCCCTGCCATGGCATGGCCGGTACAGTCAGTCGGTTCCGGCGCGCGCAACGGCCCCAACTAGGTCGCACCGACCCGCACGAGCGCGCCATCCGCCAGCCGAAGGGGTAGCCGTCTTATGTACGAAGAAGCAGTCATGGCCGTGAGTACAGGAGCTGCCAGCGGAGTCCTCTCCTACCTGCTCCAAGGCCAGGCCGACGCTTTGCGTACTCGGATCTCGGCCATCTTCCGTCGCGGCGGCAACCCTCAAGAGGAAGCTGCTGCCCTACAGGTGCTGAACGATCAGGTGGCATCCCTGGCCCGGCATGAAATCACGGGGCGCACTGTCACAGACGCCTGGACCGAATTGCTTGCCGCCTTTCTCCAGGCTCACCCCGACGCCCGAGCCGACATCGAGGAACTCAAGACGACGGCACCGACGAAGACGGTCAACATCGGCTCACAGCACAACCACGGTTCTGGCGCCTTCATCGGCAGCGACCACTACGGCGACATCAACATCAACACCCGAGACGGCCGATGACCACCGACGACGCGGCGCTTCCAGAACAACGCCACGTCCAGATCAACTCCGGCGACGGGGCCTTTGTCGGCCGCGACCACCACGGTGACATCAATATTCATCACGAGATCGACCCGCAGACCAGGATCACCCTCAGGAAAATTGGGAGGATCGCGCCTGGGCTGTCCCACATGCTTGAACAGGCCCTGCGAGACGGCGTCATCTCCCCTGAAACGGCAAGCCAGCTCTCCTTGGCCACCCGGAGTATCAACGAGGATGTCGCCGGCCAGATCTCGCGCGCTTCCCGGAGCATCAACGAAGACGTCGCAGGCCTACTCGGTCATGCAAGCAAGAGCATCAACGAAGATGTCGCCCACTAACTGAGCCTCGCCGCGGAACAGCTGTCCAGCGCCTCCAAGAAGATCGACGTCGACAAGCTCGACCACCTGGTCAGGCGCCTGGAAGGGCTTTTCGCCCCCCAGGGCGGCAACAATCTGCACGAGGTTGCCACCCGGTTGGAAGGCAGTCTGAGCGAGCTCAGCGAGTCAACGCAACGGGTTGAAAATCTGAAGGGACGTAGCCCTGAAACGAGCGAGCTAGAGCAGGTGACCATGTCGCTCGCTGAGATTGCGAGGCGCGTAGAAGCAAGGGTTACCCCGCCCCCGCCGGTGGTTTTGCCCGACTGGGAAGGGCGCTGGCGTTGGCTTGGCATAGGCGTCCTTCTTGGGATCGCCATATCGATCGTAGTCGCGACCTACTCGTAGCACGAAGGGCCGTGACAGCTCTCGTGGCTGGTCTGCTTGCTAGCAGTACGGCAGCGAAGTACAGCAACTGCAGCAACCCGTCGCACCTCCAAGTGCCCTCGTTAGGCCGTAGCACGGCCGGTATGACCGGCGGCGACCGATCCGGCTAGAGACACGGATCAGAGGGTTGCAGGTTCGATTCCTGCCGAGTATGCAGCAGGCCGTAGACCTTCAGGGGAATACCTGGGGGAGGTATCCGACGTATGTCGTGACCGCGGTGATTGGCAGCAACTACTTCGGAGTTCCGCCGCCGGATCTGTCAGACGGCTACGTGGCCACCGGCCGCGCCACTGTCATCGTTCGACTTGTGGTGTGACTGAAGCCGAGGGTGGCCAGGCCTTCGGACTGACACAGCTGATCGGAGGGGCCGTCGACCTCGGTCTGGAGAAGTTGGTACGCGGCACCGTGTGTCTGACCCCAGTGCATGGCGGCACGCCACAGGTTCCGTCCCAGGCCCTGCCCTCGGGCGTCGGGCAGGACAGCGAAGTACTGGGGCATGAGTTGGAGGCGTCCGATCGCGTCCGCACCTACCTCCATGGGACCGATCGCGCCCACGATGCGGTCGTCGACGACTGCGGCGAGGACCGGGCCGCACCGGTCGGCCTGCATCTGATGGTGAAGGAAGGCCAGGCCATCGGCGGCCATCGTGTCGGCGAACGGGGCGAAGGTCTTCTGTACGGCGGTCGGCCAGGCGGTGACGGGCCGGACCGGACCACCCGGGTCGGGGCAGGGGCCGGCGGTGAAGTCCTTCAGCTGGATGCGGGCGCCGCGCGGGTGCGCGGTCTCGGGGCTCAGGGGACGTACGACCCGGGCGCTGACCACGTCGTGCGCGGCCGCGAGTTTCGCGGCCAGTTCGGCGGCCTCCTCCACGACGCTGTCGCGGAGCCCGTAGGCGAAGACCCTGGCAGCGCCGCGTCCACGCCGGCTCAGGGTGGGGACGAGGGTGTGCTCGCGCTGGTGCACCACGTCGTTGCGTAGGACTTTCTCGTCCTTCTCGCCGCCCCAGCGCCGGTCCTTGTCGTAGGGCAGGAAGTCCCCGGTGTCCGCGGCTCGCAGCATGTCCTCGAAGAGGTCGACCGACAGGGCGTCGGGGTGGACGGGACCGAGAGTCGGCACGATCGGCGCGGTCAGTTGGGACCGGAGCCAGTCCCAGCGGAAGAACATGTGCGGCACCCTAGCGGCGGGGCGGTCAGGGCTCAGGCCCCGACGCGAGCACGCCGGGGCCTGAGCGGAGTTGACCGGCTCGTGTCGGTCAGTGGGGGTTGTCGTCACCGGCGTCGCAGGAGCACTCCGCGCTCTCCACGACCTCGTCCAGGTCCAGTACGGCGGTCACCGAGAGGGTGGCGACGGGCGGTGCCGGACGGCGGGCCGAAGTCGGCGGGCCGGGGAGCATGGTCACCGGTACGGGCGGGGTCATGAGGCGTTCTCCTTGTCTCCGTGCTGGCAGTAGCTGTGCAGCGGCGCCTTGGCCTCCTGGTAATGCTTGGCCAGGGGACGGCAGACCCGGCAGGTGCCGGACAGAGCACAGCCCTCGCACCCACCGGTGCGAAGCATGAGGCGGTCGGCGATGGCGCCGAGCCGGGTGAGACCGTCGATACCTTCGGCCATCAGGTCGATCTGGTCGTCGCGGCCGACCTTGCAGATCGACACCTTGGCGTGCGGGTCGGCGTGGAAGAAGGTGTGTCCCGCGGTTGCATCCGGCGAACGGCTTGCGCTGGCGCAGGTGGGCGGCGGACTGGGCGAGCAGCGGTTCGCCGCCGCCGTAGATCGTGGGCGTCATGTTCGTGTACGCGTGGTTCTCGACGTTCCACTCATCGGCGAGGGCGGCCATCTCGTCGGCCTCGGAGGCGTTGTCCTCGGTCACCACGACGTTGATCCGCAGCGGCAGCCCCGCCTCACGTGCGGCGTCCATGCCGCGCCGGAACGCCTTCCACGCCCCGCGGCGCTGGGTGAGCGCGTCGAAGGACTCCCTACTCGCCCCGTACATGCTGACCACCAGCCGATAGGGCGGACAGTCCCGGAAGAGCTTGAGGAGGTCCGGACGCCAGAGCAGCGAGCCGTTGGTGGAGATGGTGAGCATCATCCCGGCCCGCCAGGCGTACCAGTAGGCATCCTGGAAGTGGGGGTCCATGGTGGGCTCGCCGCCGGTGATCTGGAGCCAGAGGACACCGGCCTCGCGCATGATGTCCAGCAGCCGCACCTTGTCCTCCCGGCCGAGGCCGGAGAACGGGCGCTCGCCGAGGTAGCAGTGCTTGCAGCCGAAGTTGCAGCCGAGGTTGATCTCCCAGGACGCCCGGCAGTAGCCGTACGGGGACGGCTCGCGCACCAGCACCGTGCCGTGCGCGGTCTGGCCGCCCAGGTCCAGGCCCCACACGTCGGAGGCGGTCTGCACCGCCCAGGTGGGAAGCGACCCATTGTTGGTGGCAGCCTGGCGCAGGCCCTCGAAGTGGTCGGCGGAGATTCGGGCGCCGGCCCTTGCCCCGGGTTTGAGGAGAAGGTGTCCGTCGAGGAACGGGGAGGCGATCAGAGCGTGGGCCATCAGTGGCCCTCCTTCCGGATCACGGAGCGGGACAACACACGGGACGCCAGGTAGTCGGTGCGGCAGTGAATCTCGCCCAGCCCGTTGCAGGTGCCGCAGGTTCTGCCGGACGAATTGGCGCCGCTGCCACCGCAGTCCCCGCACTGTTCGTTGCGAGGCGAGCGAATGCGCCGGGGCTTTTGCGGGCTCGCGATCAGCTGGTGCACGAGACCTCCTCCGGGGCGTCTTCCCAGGTGTGCTGCTCGGGGTGGTCGGCGAACAGACTGCAGCCCTCCCCGTCAGGACCAGGGGCGACCACCGGGCAGTCCGGCAGCACAAAGAGTTCGGTCTCGGCCGTCCCGTACCAGCAGAGCCACAGTGCGGTCCCGTATGCGCCGGTGTCGGTGAGGAGACCGAAGTGCTCACCCGCGTCGCGCTCGGACAGCTGGCACTGCACCGCCTTGTCGATGTACGGGGTGGCCGCCTTCTCCCGTGCTTCCCGCGCAAGGTCGAGGGGCACCCGGTACCAGTGCACGCACCGCATCACGACACCATCCGGAAGGATGCGACAGCGTTCCGGGCCTGCTGCGCGCACCGGGGGCAGCCACACGGCGGGTAGCGGCCCGGGTTCTCCGGTACCACCGGGTCATCGCCCACGCGTACCTCCGCGAGAGGCCCCCACGTCAGCCCGGAGTCGCGGGAGACCCGCAACGTCATCCGTACGTCATCCTGTCCGTTCGCCATGGACAGGAGCATCGCGATCTGCGGGCACGGCCAGAAAGGCCAAGCGGGTTACCCAACTTGGGTAACATCACTTTCGGTTGACCACGAGCTGCAATCCGTAGTCCTCATGCCGGAGCGTGCCCGATGCCCGAGCCACCTCGCTCGAAGGAACTCCCGGTCAGCCTGCTCACGGATCCAGTGATGATCGGGGCATGCCAGGCCAGAGACTTCGGCCGCATCTTCCGGCTGGTCAAGGCGCGAGCGGGCATCTATCCCTCGATGATCGCGCGCCGTTGTGACCTGACTCCGAGCCGGGTGGGTGAGGTGATCACCGGGCGGAGGCAGTTGGTGCACATGGACGTGATCGAACGGATCTCGGACGGGCTGCGCATCCCTGGAGACATGCTCGGCCTTGCCCGACGCTCCTGGGAGACACCGCCCAGCCTGACGGTCACACCCCGCGAACCGGCCGAGGCGCCGAACTCAGCCATCGATACGGAGCTTTCTTCCAGGCTCGCTCGTCACGCGGCGGAGACCAACGTCAACACGCTCGTACTGGAGCAGTTCGATGCTGATGTCGACCGACTTGCCCGGGACTTCGTCAGCCGGCCCCTGCCTCTTCTGATCCCGGAGATTCGCACAGCTCAAGGCGGGGTGTTCCAGTTGCTGGAGGGCCGACAGCACCCCAGCCAGACCCGCCACCTGTACGTGGTTGCGGGGTGGCTGTCCGGTCTTGCGGCCCATGTGTCGCTTGACCTGGGTGACCGCTCCGCCGCAGCTACACATGTCCGCACTGTGGTGCAGTGCGCTGAGATCTCGGAGCACTCACCGTTACGCGCATGGGCACGGTCGTTCCAGTCGCTGGCCGCCTATTGGGCGGGGGACTACCGGCGGGCAGGAGACCTTGCGCAGGCCGGGCAGAGCGAGGGTCGAGGCCCTGGTACGGGAACAATCAAGGCTCGGCTGCTCAGCTTGGAGGCACGGGCCCGTGCAGCCGGAGGGGACAGCCACAGTGCGCTGAGGGTACTTGCGCTGGCCCATGAGGCACGAGGTGATGCGGAACCCGACGAGTTGCCTGGCGTCTTCTCGTTCCCCGAGGCCAAGCAGTGGGCCTACGCCGGGACCACTCTGTTGGCCGTTGGGGGCGACAAGCAGATCCGGCACGCTGTAAGCGCGTCCAATCGTGCCGTGGAGCTGTACCAGGCCGGGCCGGAAGGCGACCGCTCCCTCGGCGATCTACAGGCCGCCCATCTGGACCTGGCCACGGCCTACCTTGCCAGCGGTGACGTCGAGGGAGCCGGTGCGAAGCTCTCGGAGGTGTTCGGCGCCGAGGGCTACACGGCGAGTATCACCATCAGGCTTCGCAATCTGGCCGCGCTCCTCGGAAGCGAGCCGTACCGTGGCGCACAGTCGGCAGTGGATCTCCGCGCGCACATTCACGAGGTGACCGTCCGGCCCGCTTTCGTCAGCAACTCTACGGAGCCCCGATGACCGCCCAGCCCACGCACGATCATTTGGTCACCGATCGCAGCCTTCTCTCCACCAAGGCGTACGGCACGGGTCAGCACCTGGCCGCCCGTCAGTCTCTCTACCAATGGCAGACCCCGAGCCACGACCTTCCGGGCATCGTCGTGAACGAACTGGCCGACGTACGCGGTGTGGTCGCTGACGTGGGTTGCGGTAATGGGAAGTTCGTCGTTCGGGTGCGGGACGACCGTCCCGACCTGAACGTGCTGCCCATGGACGTCTCTCAGGGCATTCTCGGCGCCATCCCCGGAGCGGTCGTCGCAGACGTCCAACAGCTGCCCATCGCGGATGGAGTTCTCGGCGCGGCTCTTGCGCTGCACATGCTCTACCACGTTGAGGACCAGTCCCAGGCCGTGCGGGAGTTGGGCCGTGTGCTGGCACCCGGCGGCATCGCGATCGTCTCCACGAACAGTCGGACCGACAAGCGGGAACTGGAGCACCTTTGGCGACGTGCTGCGGGCGATGTGCTGGGCATCCAGGAGGGCCCGGCCCGAGTGCAGTTGTCCGCCCGCTTCACCCTGGACGACGCGCCAGCGATCCTCGGTACGGTCTTCGGCGAGATCCGCACGATCCCCCTTCCCGGTGTGATCGAGGTGACCGACGCCGAACCGGTCGTCGCGCACCTGGCCTCGTACGAAGCCTGGGCCGACAAGATGGGCGTTCCGTTCCGGGAGACGATCGAGCGCGCGCGGGAGCGGGTTGACGAGACCATTCAGGCAGAGGGCGCCTTCCGCGTCACTTGTCTTGGCGGCATGCTCGTCTGCCGATGAACGCTGCCCCCGTCAGACCAACTGGCCGAGCATCGCGTTGCAGGTGCGCCGTCGCGTCTGGGGCCTTCCCTGTCACACCGAGGGGGCACCGCTGAGCATCTGCCTCCCCAATGATCGCTCCGTCCATGGCTCCATTGAAGCTGACCGCAGATGGGACTGGCCCGGCCCGGTGCCCCAGCCGATGGTCGGCCTCGCTCGCCCCACGCGCCGTCGAGTGTCTGGCTGCGCGACAACACAAGCGCACAACGGCGGACGCCCACGAACATCTGCAGCGGTGCAGGGCCGGTCCAGCCTTCGCGTGGCGTGCTGACATCCACCACCTGACACATCAACAGCGGTGGATGCCAGCAAGCCTGCAGAGTTCCCGGCAGACCGAACCATCGTGGGCCGCGGGTGTGAGCCACGTGCGGATCGAGCTCCTGGAGCAGGTATCACCCCACTACTGACGCAATTGCCAACCGACCCGGGACGCGAGGGTTTTGTCAGCGGGCGTACAGCAGCGGAGTACCACAACCACAGAAGCCTCTACCGCCTCTCCTGAGCCGCTCAGCGTCCGGTATCCCCGTTGCTGACCGACATATTCAGGAGCTACGGCTCAGAGGAACGTGGCCTTGCCCGGCCCCTCCTCGACGAAGCTGCGCATGCCGCGCTCGCGGTCCTCCGTGGCGAAGAGTCCGGAGAACCAGTTCCGCTCGATGGTGAGCCCGGTGTCGAGGTCCGTCTCCAGTCCGGCGTCGATCGACTCCTTGGCCGCGCGCAGCGCCAGCGCGGGCCCCTTGGCCAGCTTGGCGGCCCAGGCGTGCGCCTGCTCGTAGACCTCGGCGGCCGGGACCACCCGGTCGACCAGGCCCAGGGTCAGGGCCTCCTCCGCCTTGACCATGCGGCCGGTGAAGATGAGGTCCTTGGCCCGGGAGGGGCCGATCAGCCGGGCGAGGCGCTGGGTGCCGCCCGCGCCGGGGATGAGTCCGAGGAGGATCTCCGGCTGGCCGAGCCGGGCGTTGTCCGCCGCGATCCGGTAGTCGGCGCAGAGCGTCAGTTCGCAGCCGCCGCCGAGCGCGTAACCGGTGACGGCGGCGACGACCGGCTTGGGGATGCGGGCGACGGCGGTGAAGGCGTCCTGGAGGCCCTTGGACCGGAGCACCATCGCGGTGTGGTCCATCGCCTGCATCTCCTTGATGTCCGCGCCCGCCGCGAACACCTTCTCGCCGCCGTAGAGGATCACGGCGCGCACGTCCTCGCGCCGGGTCGCCTCCTCGGCCAGCTCCCGCAGCCGGTCCTGGATCGCGACGTCCAGGGCGTTCATGGGCGGCCGGTCGAGCTGGATGGTGCCGACGCCGTCGCGTACTTCGAGAGTCACAGTCATGCCAAGAGGTTAACCACCGCTAACGCGGGCGGGCCCGGTGCCGTTGGTCACAGCACCGGGCCCGGCCGGGTCGTTCAGGAAGGGGAAGAGGGTTACTTCTTCCACTCCTCCCAGTCCATGTTCCAGCCGTTGAGGCCGTTGTCCGGGGCGATCTGCTTGTCCTTCGAGTTCTTCACGATGACCACGTCGCCGATCATCGACTTGTTGTAGAACCACGCCGCCGGCGTCTGGTTGTCGTAGCCGCCGCGCACATCGCGCAGACCGACACAGCCGTGGCTGGTGTTGGTGTTGCCGAAGATGGAGGACGCGCCCCAGTAGTTGCCGTGCAGGAAGGTGCCCGAGGTGGACAGCCGCATGGCGTGCGGCACGTCCTTGATGTCGTACTCGCCGCCGAAGCCGACGGTGTCGCCGTTCATCCGGGTCACCTTGAGCTTCTCGCTGATGACCATCTGACCGTTGTACGTGGTCGTCGCCGGGGCGCCCGCGGAGATCGGGATGTCCTTGATCTGCTTGCCGTCGCGGACCACCTTCATCCGCTTGGTGTCCGCGTCGACGGTGGAGACCTGGCTGCGACCGATGGTGAACTTCACGGTCTTGGCCTGCTTGCCGTAGACGCCCGGCCGGCCCTCGACGCCGTCGAGGTTGAGCTCGACGGTCACCTTGGTGCCCGCGGCCCAGTAGTTCTCCGGGCGGAAGTCGAGGCGGTCGTTGCCGAACCAGTGGCCCTCGATCTCGACGGCCGGTTCGGCCGTCACCTTGATCGCCCGCTCCACCGCGGCCGGGTCGGTGATGCCCCGGGTGAAGTGGATGGAGACCGGCATGCCGACCCCGACGGTCGAGCCGTCCTCCGGCGTGTACTGCCCGATGAAGGTGTTCTGCGGCACCAGCGTGGTGAACGTGGTGTCCTTCGCCGACTCACGACCCTCGGCGTCCTTGGCGACCGCGTGCACCGTGTACTTGGTGGCGGCGGCGAGGTGCCGCTCCGGCGCCCAGCTCGCGCCGTCGGCCGCGATCTCGCCCGCGACCTCGTTGCCCTTGGGGTCGGCGACCTTCACCGTGGTCAGCTTGCCCTGCGTGGCGCCGATCTTCAGCGCGCCGCTGGTCGCCACGGACTCCGCGCCGTCCTTGGGCGCGATGGTCACGACCGCCTGCGAGGCGGTCGTGTCCTCCTTCTTCGTACCGCCCGCGGGGCTCTTCCTGTCCCCCGCGTCGGCATTGCCGCCGCACGCCGTCACCAGCAACAGCAGTGCTCCCAGAACCAGGGCCAGAAGCCCCGGCCCGCCGCGCCGCTTCCCGCTCGCCCCGGCCGATGCCCCCGATATCGGCTGCCCGTTCACTGTGGTCGTCTCCCCTCGCACGGCCTGGCCCCGCCATGGCCCGCACCCCCGCGCGCAGAAAATGCGCGTCGCCGCAAGATAATCACATCGCGACCGGGATGAACTCCCTCCGGAATGTCACCGTTCCGTCCCAACTGGTCCGGGGAGCTGTGCAGGTGGCGCGGGGTGCCGGGGCCGACCGGAGGGGACGGCCGAAGGGGGCGCCCGGATGCCCGGGCACGGGGCGCGTCCGGGGGCCCGGCGGGGCCTCAGCGCAGGGCGGAACCGGCCTTCCACTTCTTCCAGCCGAGGTTCCAGCCGCTGAGCCCGTTGTCCGGTGCGACCTTCTTGTCCTTGGAGTTGACCACCTCGACCACGTCGCCGATCAGGGTCCGGTCGAAGAACCAGCCGCCGGGTGCGGAGCCGCTGCCGCCCTTGGCGTCGCGCAGCCCGATGCAGCCGTGGCTGACGTTCTCCTCGCCGAAGACGGACTCGTCGGCCCAGTAGTTGCCGTGCAGGAAGGTGCCGGACTCGGTGAGCCGGATCGCGTGCGGTACGTCCTTGATGTCGTACTCGCCCTTGCCCTTCTTGTCCGTGAAGCCGACGGTCGCCCCGTTCATCCGGGTCACCTCGTGCATCTCGGTGACCACCATCTTCCCGTTGTACGTGGTCGTCTTCGGGGCCCCCGCGGTGATCGGGACCGTGCTGACGAGCTCCCCGTCACGGCGTACCTCCATGGTCTTCTCCTCCGCGTCGACGCGGGAGATCTGGGAGCGGCCGACCGTGAAGACGACGGTCTTGTCCTGGCTGCCGTAGACCCCCGGGGCGCCCTCGACGTCCCGCAGTCCGATGTCGACGGTGACCTCGGTGCCGGGTTTCCAGTACGTCTTCGGGCGGAAGTCGAGCCGGTCCTTGCCGAACCAGTGGCCGGCGACCTCCACCACCGGATCGGACGTCACCCGGATGGCCTTCTCGACCGCCGCCCGGTCGGCGATGGGCCGGTTGAAGGAGAAGGAGACGATCATGCCGGTGCCGACGGTGGACCGGTTCTCCGGCTTGAAGTAGCCGATGAAGCGGTGCTCGGGCACGAGCGTGGTGAAGGTGGCGTGCCGGGCGGAGCGCCGCCCCTGTCCGTCCACGGCCACCGCGTCGATGCTGTACTTCGCGGCGAGGGCGAGCCGGGCCACCTTGGGCTCCGGGGCCCAGGAGCGTCCGTCCTCGGCGATGCGCCCGGCCACCGTCTGCTGCTGCGCGTCCTCGATCCGCATGACCTTCACGCTCTCCAGCCGCCCGTCGGGGACCTTCACCGCGATCCGGGTCTCCTCGTCGACGTCCTTGGCGCCGTTCTCGGGGAAGACGCTGATCGCGTCGCCGGGGGATCGCGCCTTGCCGTTGAGCAGGGCCTCCCGGGTGTCGGTGCAGCCGGTCAGAAGGGCCAGCACGGTCAGCAGTCCTGCCCATGTCAGCACGGCGGCCGAGCCGGCCCGTGCGCACTTCGCTGTGTGGTTCACGCTCCCCCAACGACCAGGGCCGGTCGGGGGAAACGTGAGTGCGGGCCGCCCGGTGGGCAGAACAGAGGGGAGGACTACCGGGAAGGGGCCGCGGCCGGGACGCCGCGCGCCCCTCCGAAGGTGCCCGTCCCACGAGCCGCGGGAGGCCGCACGGTGTCGAGCGCAGCCGAGCAGGAGGCAGTACAGGACCAGGAGCCGGTGCGGGGTCAGGAGCCGGTGCCGGATCCGGACGCGGTGGCCGCCGTGCGGGCGGAGGTCGCCCAGGTGCAGCGCGCCGACGCCGTACGGTCGGGGGCGGCCGCGCCCGCCGTGTGGCCCGGGGCCCCGATGCCGCTGGGGGCCCGCTTCCGGGTCGGGCCTGACGGGGTGGCGGGGACGAACTTCGCGCTGTGGGCGGGCGGGGCCGAGGCGGTCGAGCTGTGTCTGTTCGACGAGCGGGGCGTCGAGACCCGTTGTCCGCTGACCGAGCTGACCCATGAGATCTGGCACGGCTTCGTCCCCGGCGTACGGCCCGGTCAGCGGTACGGCTACCGGGTGCACGGCCGCTGGGACCCGTGGACGGGGGCCCGCTGGAACGCGGCGAAGCTGCTGCTCGACCCGTACGCCCGTGCGGTCGACGGGACCTTCACCCTGCCGCCCGAGGTGTACGGGCATGTCCGGGACTGGCCGGACCAGCATGTCGCCGACACCGTGCGCGACGACCGGGACTCGGCCCCGTACGTCCCCAAGGGTGTGGTCGTCCACGATGACGACGACTGGGTGGAGGACCGCCGGCCCAAGACCCCGTGGGCCGACTCCGTCATCTACGAGCTGCATGTGCGCGGCTTCACCAGGCTCCACCCGGACATCCCGCCCGAGCTGCGCGGCACCTACGCCGGTCTCGCGCACCCGGCGGCGATCGGGCATCTGACCCGGCTCGGGGTGACCGCCGTCGAGCTGCTGCCGGTGCACCAGTTCGCCCACGAGGACCATCTGCTGCGGCGCGGGCTGCACAACCACTGGGGCTACAACTCCATCGGCTACTTCGCCCCGCACGCCGACTACTCCGCCTCCGGCACGGCGGGCGGCCAGGTCGGCGAGTTCAAGCGGATGGTGCGCGCGCTGCACGACGCCGGGATCGAGGTGATCCTCGACGTCGTCTACAACCACACCGCGGAGGCGGGCGAGCTGGGCCCGATGCTGTCGCTGCGCGGCATCGACAACCGGGGCTACTACCGCCTCCAGAACGACCCGCGCCGCTACGCGGACTACACCGGCTGCGGCAACACCCTGCACGTGGTGCAGCCCCAGGTGCTGCGGCTCATCACCGACTCGCTGCGCTACTGGGTCACCGAGATGGGCGTCGACGGCTTCCGCTTCGACCTGGCGGCGGCGCTGGCCCGCTCGATGCACGACGTCGACATGCTCTCGCCGTTCCTCGCGGTGATCGCCCAGGACCCGGTGCTGCGCCGGGTCAAGCTGATCGCCGAACCGTGGGACGTCGGCAACGGCGGCTATCAGGTCGGGGCGTTCCCGCCGCTGTGGACCGAGTGGAACGACCGCTACCGCGACGCCGTACGGGACTTCTGGCGCGGCGCGCTCCCCGACGTACGGGATCTCGGCTACCGGCTGACCGGCTCCAGCGATCTGTACGCCTGGGGCGGCCGCCGCCCGTACGCCTCGGTCAACTTCGTCACCGCGCACGACGGCTTCACCCTGCGCGACCTGGTCTCCTACGAGCAGAAGCACAACGAGGAGAACGGGGAGGGCAACCGGGACGGGACGAACGACAACCGGGCGTGGAACTGCGGGGCGGAGGGCGAGAGCGACGATCCGGAGATCAACGCGCTGCGCCGCCGCCAGCTCCGTAACCTGCTGACCACGCTGTTGCTGTCCACCGGGGTGCCGATGCTGGTGGCGGGCGACGAGATGGGCCGGACGCAGGGCGGCAACAACAACGCCTACTGCCAGGACAACGCGACCGGCTGGGTCGACTGGTCGCTGCTTGAGCAGCCCGAGTGGCGGGAGCTGACCGAGCTGACGGCCCGGGTGCTGACGCTGCGCCGGACCCATCCGGTGCTGCGGCGCCGCGCGTTCTTCTCGGGCCGGGCGCAGGCCCCGGACGGGCTGCGGGATCTGGCGTGGTTCGCCCGGGACGGCCGGGAGATGACGGAGGGCGACTGGTACGCACCGGCGGCCACGCTCGGGCTGTACCTCTCGGGCCGGGACATTCCGGGGCGGGACGCGCGGGGCGAGCCGGTGAGCGACGACAGCTTCCTGGCGGTGCTGCACGCGGGCGCGGAGCCGGTCGCCTTCGAGCTGCCGGGCGCGCCGTGGGCGGACGCCTACGAACTGGTCCTGGACACCTCGCGGGAGGACCAGGCGGAGGCCCCGGGCACGGTCGTCGACGGCGGTACGGAGGTGACGGTGCCGGCCCGGTCGGTGCTGCTGCTGCGCGTGGTGGAGTAGCCGGGGCCTCAGCCGAGGATGCCCCGGTCGTAGCCCACGGCGACGGCCGCGGCCCGGTCCTTGGCGCCCAGCTTGGCGAAGATGTGGGTGAGGTGGGTCTTCACGGTCGCCTCGCTGATGAACAGCTCGGCGGCGATCTCCCGGTTCGTGGTGCCCCGCGCCACCAGGACCAGCACCTCGCGCTCGCGGGCCGACAGCGCGGTTTCGGCGGGGCCGGCCGCTGGGGTGCGGACCCGGGTCATCAGCCGGGAGGCGACGGCGGGCGACAGGACGCTGCGCCCGTCGGCGGCGGCCCGGACGGCGGCGAACAGCTCCTCGCGCGGGGCGTCCTTGAGGAGGTAGCCGGTGGCGCCCGCCTCGATCGCGGGCAGGGTGTCGGAGTCGGTGTCGTACGTGGTCAGCACCAGGACCTTGGAGCGCGCGCCGCGCCGGGTCAGCTCCGCGATGGCCGCCACTCCCCCGCCGCCGGGCATCCGCAGGTCCATCAGGACGACGTCCGGGTCGAGCCGCTCGGTGACCGCGAGGGCGTCCACGCCGTCCGCCGCCTCGCCGAGCACCTCGAAGCCGGGGGCGGCGGCGAACATGCCGCGCAGTCCGTCGCGGACGACCGGGTGGTCGTCGACGACGACGAGGCTGATGGCGCGGGCGGGGGTCTCGGTCATGACGGCACCGTACGGGGGCCCACTCCTGCCTGACCAGGGGCTGCAGCAGGGTCGTTCACTCCTGCCTGACCAGGGGGACCCTGGCGGAGACCGCTGTGCCGCCGCCCGGTTCCGACTCCACCTCGACCGCGCCCGCGATGCGTTCCGCGCGGGCCCGCATGCCGCCGAGGCCGAAGCCTCCGGTGCGGCTCGCCGGGGCGGCGGCCGCCGGGTCGAAGCCGCGGCCGTCGTCCCGTACGTCCAGGGTCAGTTCGTCGTCCATGAAGGACAGCGTCACCCCGACCCGCGAGGCCCCGGCGTGCCGCCCGGCGTTGGCCAGGGCCTCGCCCGCGATGCGCAGCAGAGTGGCGGCGATCTCGTCGTGGACCGGTTCGACGGTGCCGGTGACGGTGAAGTCGGCGCGGACGCGGTGCTGTTCGGCCCAGTCGGTGACGGTCTTCTTCAACGCCCCGGGCAGTTCGTCGTGTTCCAGGGCGACGGGGGCCAGGTTGTGCACGGAGCGGCGGGCCTCGCCGAGGCTGTGGCGGGCGAGCGCGGCGGCCCGGTCCAGGTGGAGGCGGGCGGTCGCCGGATCGCTCTCCGTGACGGAGGTGACGACCTGGAGCTGGGCGATGATCCCGGTGAGGCCCTGGGCGAGGGTGTCGTGGATCTCGGCGGCGAGCCGGCGCCGCTCATCGTCGACCCCGGCCTCCCGGGCCTGGACGAGGAGCTGGGCGTGCAGGGCCGCGTTCTCCGCCATGGCCTCCTCCAGCCGGAGGTTGGTGCGCTCCAGCTCGGCGATGGTCTCGACCTGGATCCGGGCCTTCTCCTCCTCCCGCATCCCGATGTGCCAGAAGAAGAGGGCGAGGGCGGAGTTGATGAGGTAGAGCGCGCCGAAGGCGACCCAGTTCATCAGGGTGGCGGGCGGCAGTCCGCCACTCTGCGAACCGGCCAGGGTGACGGCGGTGGCGAGCAGTCCACCGCGCACCGCCCGCTTGGGCAGCAGGGGTTCGACGTCGAAGTAGCCGAGGGCCGCGTAGATCGCGAAGAACGGGTTGAGCCAGGACAGGGCGAAGGCGAGGACGGTCCGGGCGGCGTAGTAGACCACCCCGGCCGCGGCGCGCGGCGCGGTACGCGGGCGGGTCCGGCCCCACCAGACCTGGAGCCCCAGCGCCACCGCGACCAGGACCCCGGCGGCGTACATCTCGGTACGGGTCATGATCAGGTCGGCGGCGACGCCCCCGACGAGGGCGGACAGGGCGAGGACGGCGTAGGGCCCGTACCGGTAGAACTGCTCCCAGCGGTCCTCGATCGTGCGGGGACCCGTCGCGCCGGACGGGTACGCGGAGCAGGGCGGCTGCGTCATGCGGGCAGTCTCCGTCACTGCCACCGGAAGAGTCGACCGGCCGCGATGCCCAGGACCACGGTCCACAGCGCGACGACCCCGAGGTACGCCCAGCTCGGCCAGTGGCCGGAGGCGGCCTGGTCCAGGGCCTGCGACGCGGCGCCGAACGGGGTCAGCTGCACGACGCGGCGCAGGGTGTCGGGCATCGCCTGGACGGGCACCCAGACCCCGGCGGTGAACATCATCGCGAGGTAGGCGACCGAGCCGACCGCGGTGGCCGCCTTCGTCGTACGGGACAGGGCGCAGATCGTCGCGCCCAGGGCGAGCACGGCGGCGACCGCGAGCAGCAGCGCCAGCGCGTAGCCGGGGAGCTGTCCGGGCAGCGCGACCCCGTAGCCGACGCGGCCGACGGCGACGACCAGCAGCGCCGAGCCGAGGGCGGCCGCGCCGTGCAGGGTGATCTGGGCGGTGAGGAGGGCCGAGGGCCGCACCGGGGTGGTGGACATCCGGCGCAGAATGCCGCGTTCGCGGTACGCGGTGAGGACCGGCGGCATCGCCTGGAGTCCGGCCATGATCATGGCGAGCAGGACCGAGACGGGGACGTAGAGATCGATGACCCGGCGCCCGCCGAGGTTGTCGTCGGCCTCCTTGAAGGCCGGGACGAAGCCGAGGATCACCAGGAGGACGGTCGGGAAGGCGAGGATCCAGAAGAGGCTGCCCGGTTCGCGGAGGAAGAGCCGGGTCTCGGTGAGCAGTACGGCCGCCATGGGGCCGCGGCGGCGGACGGGCGCGGCGCGTTCCGGCGTACGGGTCGGCGTCGAGGTCGAGGCAGGGGCCGGGGTCGGGGCCGGGGCCGGAGTCGATGCGGGGTTCATGTCAGGCGTCCTGTCCGGCGAGGTCGTTGCCGGTGAGGTCGTTGCCGGTGAGGTCGAGGAAGGCTTCGTCGAGGCTGGTCTCGGTGACCCGCAGCCGCTGGGCGGTGACGCCGAGTTCGGCGAGCAGGGCGATGAGCGGGGTGACGGTGTCGTCGGTGGCGTGCAGGACGAGGACGCCGGAGGCGTCGGGCGGGGTCACCGAGGCGACGCCCGGCAGTGCGGCGAGCCGGTCCAGCTCGGGTCCGGCCGGGGTGCGGGAGGGGACGAAGGAGACGACGGTGGAGCCGGTGGCCCGCCGGATCAGCCCGGCCGGGGTGTCCAGGGCGACGACCTCGCCCCGGTCGATGACGGCGATCCGGTCGCAGAGGCGCTGGGCCTCCTCCATGAAGTGGGTGACGAGCAGCACGGTCACCCCGCTGTCGCGGACCTCCTCGATGAGCTTCCAGGTGTCGCGGCGGGCGCGCGGGTCGAGGCCGGTGGTCAGCTCGTCGAGCACGACGACCTTCGGGTTGCCGATCAGGGCGAGCGCGATGAACAGGCGCTGTTTCTGGCCGCCGGAGAGCTTGGCGAAGCGGGTGGTGAGCTTGTCCGCCAGGCCGAGCCGGTCCGCGAGCGGCCGCCAGTCGGCGGGCGCCGGGTAGCAGGCGGTGTAGAGCTCCAGCGCCTCCCGTACGGTCAGTTTGGCCTGGAGCTCGCTCTCCTGGAGCTGGGCGCCGAGCAGGTGCGTCACCCGGTCGTGGTCGGCGACGGGGTCGAGCCCGGCGACCCTGACCGTGCCCGCGTCGGGGATGCGCAGGCCCTCCACGCACTCGACGGTGGTGGTCTTGCCCGCGCCGTTGGGGCCGAGGATGCCGAAGATCTCGCCCTCCTCGACGGAGAAGGAGACGCCGTCGACCACGGCACGGCCCGCGTAGGTCTTGCGTACCCCGTTGACTTCGATGATTGCCATGTCCACCAGGGTTCCGGCGGACGGTCCCGGGCGGTATCCGCCGTCACGCTCGACGGCGCATCGGCCGATCGGTTGATGCGGGGGTACGACCCGGGGTGCGGCCCGAGGTGCGTTCCGCCGGACCGGCCGGGGAAGAGGGCCCGGTCCGGCCGAAATTGGGAGGACCGATGTCAGTGGTGAAACGTAAGGTCGGCCCTGATGCCCGAAAAGCCTGCAGAGCGCACGGACCGGTCCGCCGTGCGCTCCCTCCTGCGCCTGTGGCCCTATGTCCGACCCGTGCGGGTCCGCCTGTTCACCGCCGCCTTCGTGGCGGTCGTGGCGTCCTGTCTGGGGCTGGTGATCCCGCTGGTCCTGAAGTGGATGGTGGACGGTCCCGTCGCCGACCGCGATCCGGGCGGGGTGTGGCTGGGGGCGCTGTATCTGCTGTTGCTGGGCATCGCGGAGGCGCTGCTGTTCGGGTTCCGGCGGTGGCTGGTGGCGCGTCCGCTGGCCGGAGTCGAGGCGTCGATGCGGGCGGATCTCTACCGCCATCTGCAACGGCTTCCGGTCGCCTTCCACGACCGCTGGGCCTCGGGTCAGCTGCTGTCGCGCGGGACGACGGACCTGATGCTGCTGCGGATGTTCCTGGCGTTCCCGCTGACCTTCCTGATCGTCAACACGACGACGATCCTCGTCGGGTTCGTTCTTCTGTTCGCCCAGGACTGGACGCTCGGTCTGGTGCTGCTGGCGCCCGCGGTGCCGCTGATGATCCTGTGCTCGCTGTTCGAGACGAAGTACTCGGTGGTCGCGCGCCGGGCCCAGGACCAGGTCGGCGATCTCACCACGGTCGTCGAGGAGAGCGTGCTGGGCATCCGCATCGTCAAGGGCTTCGGCCGGCACCGCAGCCAGGCGCAGGCCTTCCGGGCGCTGTCGCACCGGCTGCGCACCACGGAGCTGGGCAAGGCCCGGCTGCTCGCCGGGATCTGGGCGCTGATCACCGCCATCCCGGAGCTGGCGATCGGCGCCGCGCTGGTCCTCGGCACGATCCAGGTGGCGGACGGATCGCTGTCGGCCGGCACGCTGGTGGCCTTCCTCTCCACGGCGCTCGCGCTGCGCTGGCCGGTGGAGTCGATCGGCTTCCTGCTGGCGATGAGCCAGGAGTCGGCGACCGCCACCGACCGGTACTTCGAGGTGATGGACGTCCCGGAGGAACCCGGGGCCGTCGCGGTGCGCGAGGACGCGCCGGCCACCGCCGCCGGGATGGTGTTCGAGGGCGTCGAGTTCCGCTACCCGGACGCGGAGCCGGGCTCGCCGCCGGTCCTCGCCGGGATCGATCTGCACATCCGGCCGGGCGAGACGCTGGCCCTCGTCGGGGGTACGGGGTCGGGCAAGACGACGCTGACCGCTCTGGTGCCCCGGCTGCACGAGGCGACCGGCGGGCGGATCACGCTGGACGGCGAGGACATCGCCACGATGGAGCGCTCGCGGCTGCGGGAGCTGGTGTCGGTGGCGTTCGAGGAGCCGACGCTGTTCTCCGCGACGGTCGGCGAGAACGTGACGATGGGCGCGGCGGGCGCGGACGAGGCGCAGGTGCGCCGGGCGCTGTCGGTGGCCCAGGCCGACTTCGTGCACGAGCTGCCGCACGGGCTGGACACCGAGGTCGGCGAGCAGGGCCTGAGCCTGTCCGGCGGCCAGCGCCAGCGTCTGGCGCTGGCCCGGGCCGTGGTCGGCGAGCCGCGCTTCCTGGTGCTGGACGACCCGCTCTCCGCGCTGGACGTGCACACGGAGACGCTGGTGGAGGCCGCGCTGCGGCAGGTCCTGGAGCGGACGACGGCGGTGGTCGTGGCGCACCGCCCGTCCACCGTGATGCTGGCCGACCGGGTGGCGCTGCTGTCGGGCGGCCGGATCGCCGCGGTCGGCACCCATCAGGAGCTGCTGCGCGACAACGCGGAGTACGCCTGGCTGATGTCGGGCGCCGAGCCCGGCGATCCGGCCCGTACGCGCGAGGGCGCCGGGCTCACCGGGGCCGGGCACGAGGACCGCCGGGACGCCGGTCACGAGGCCGATCACGAGGACCGCCGGGACGCCGAACACGAGGACCACCGGGCCGCCGTCGGGCAGGTCCCCGCCGAGGAGGGCAGTGCCCGATGACCACGACCACCGACGACGCCTCACGTCCCGCGGCCGAGGACGACGGGCTGCGGAAGAAGAGCCCGCCCGCTCCGCAACGGCCGCTCTCCGACGACCCGTTCGACCAGGACGACCTGCCCGCTCCGCCCGGGGCGACGCGCTCGCTGCTGCTCTCGCTGCTGGCCCCGATGCGCGGCCGGGTCGCGGTGGCGGCCCTGCTCCTGCTGGTCCAGCAGGGCGCGATGCAGGCAGGCCCGCTGCTGGTGGCGTACGCGATCGACAGCGGGGTTCCGGCGTTCCGGGACCACGACTACGGCCCGCTGATCGCGGTCGCCGTCGGCTATGCGCTCTGCTCGGTCGGCGCGGGCGTCCTCCAGTACGGCTTCATCCGGGCCGCCGCGCGGATCAACCAGGACGTGCTGCTCGATCTGCGCGGCCGGATCTTCCGGCACGCGCAGGCGCTCAGCGTCGACTTCCACGAGCGCTACACCTCGGGCCGGCTGATCTCGCGTTCCACGACCGATGTGGAGTCGCTGCGGGAGCTGCTGAGCGAGGGGCTCCAGGAACTGATCGGCGTGGTCCTGTCGTTCGTGTCGATCTCGCTGGTGCTGCTCTGGCTGGACCTGGGCATCGGCGCGATCGCCACGCTCTCCTTCGTACCGCTGTATCTGATGGTCCGGATGTACCGGCGGCGGGCGTCCGTCGCGTTCACGGCCCGGTCGACGGCGATCGCGGCGGTGATCGTGAAGTTCGCGGAGACGATGAACGGCATCCGCCCGGTCCAGGCGTTCCGCCGGGAGCGGAGCAACGACGCCGTGTTCGGCACGCTGAACGGCGTCCACGAGCGGCGGAACGGCGACGCGATCCTGGAAATGGCGCGCTATGTCGTCGGCTCGCGGCTGATCGCGAACACGGCGGTGGCCGGGATGGTGCTGTGGGGCGCCTACCGGGTGGCGGACGGGACGCTGGCGCTCGGGGTGCTGGCGGCGGCGGTGCTGTATCTGCGCCGGCTGTACGACCCGATCGACCGGCTGGGCATGTTCCTCAACTCCTACGAGTCGGCCGCGGCCTCGCTGGCGAAGATCGCCGGTCTGCTGGCCCAGACGCCGAACGTCCCGGAGACCGACCACCCCAGGGAGCTGCCGCCGCGCTCCGGCGAACTCCCGGGCCGGGACGTCACGTTCGACGGGGTGCGGTTCGCCTACCGTACGGGCGGCGAGGTGCTGCCCACCTTCGACCTGCACATCCCGGCGGGCCGGACGGTGGCGGTCGTCGGCTCCACGGGCGCGGGCAAGTCGACGCTGGCCAAGCTGCTGGCCCGCTTCTACGACCCGACGGAGGGCCGGGTCCTGCTGGACGGCACGGACCTGCGCGACCTGGACACCGCCGAGCTGCGCCGGGGCGTGGTGATGGTGACGCAGGAGGCGTTCCTGTTCTCCGGGACGGTCGCGGAGAACATCGCGATCGGCCGCCCGGACGCCACCCGGGAGGAGATCGAGCACGCCGCGAAGGCGATCGGCGCGCACGACTTCATCGCCGCCCTGCCGGACGGCTACGACACCGACGTACGCAAGCGGGGCGGCCGGATCTCGGCGGGCCAGCGCCAGTTGGTGGCCTTCGCCCGCGCCCTGCTGGCAAACCCGTCGGTGCTGATCCTGGACGAGGCGACCAGCTCCCTGGACATCCCCGGCGAGCGGGCCGTGCAACGGGCCATGGACACGGTGCTGCACGGCCGCACGGCGGTGGTGATCGCCCACCGGCTCTCCACGGTGGAGATCGCGGACCGGGTGCTGGTGATGGAGCACGGCCGGATCGTGGAGGACGGCGCGCCGTCCGAACTGATCGGCGGGACGGGGCGGTTCGCGGGGCTGCACCGGACGTGGAAGGACAGTCTGGCCTGAGGGTGGGGGGTGCGGGCTCCGCGTCGCCGTCTACCCGCCCTCCGGCCACCCCTTGCCCCATCTATCGAATTTCGATAGATTTCCATCGTGTCTCGATGGAAGGATCGGTCATGGGAAAGCTGACCGTGCGCGCGCTGCGCGCCGTGCTCGTGGTGGTGCTCACCGGCACCGTGTTCGTACAGGCGTTGATGGTGTGGGCGCTGGTCAGCGGGAACGACCCGGAGGACGGTTCGCTTCCGCTGACCCCGCTGCGCGTGATCACGGTCCTGGGCATCGGGACGGCCCAGGTCACCGTGGTCTGCGTGTGGCGGCTGGTCACGATGGTGCGGCGCGGAACCGTGTTCTCCCACGCCGCCTTCCGGTACGTGGACGTCATCATCGGCGCGATCGTCGCGGCCGCCCTCGTGTGGTTCGCGGTCACGGCCCTGAACGCGCCCGGCCAGCGGGACGACCCGGGCGTCACCCTCATCATGGGCGGGGTGGGCGTGGCCGTCCTGGGAGTCGCACTTCTCGTGCTCGTGCTGCGGACGCTGCTCGCCCAGGCCGTCGCCCGGGACGTCGAAGCGGCGGAGATGCGGGCCGAGCTGGACGAGGTGATCTGATGCCGATCACCGTCGACATCGACGTGATGCTGGCCCGGCGGAAGATGTCCGTGGGCGAACTCGCGGACCGCGTGGGGATCACCCCCGCCAACCTGGCGGTGCTCAAGAACGGCCGCGCCAAGGCGGTGCGTTTCGCGACGCTCGCCGCACTCTGCGACGCGCTCGCGTGCCAGCCGGGCGACCTGCTCCGCTGGGAGCCGGAGGACGACGCCGAGGAATCCGGCGAGGACACCGCCGACGGCTGAACCGCGACCCGGGGATGTACGAGGGGGGTGCCGCCCGGCCGGGCGGCACCCCCCTGGCGTCACATCCGTCAGGCGGTCGCGCCGGCCTTGCGGCGGCGGCCGAGGGCGAAGACGACACCGGCGCCGACGAGGACCGACACCCCGCCGATGGTCGCGATGAGCGGCAGGTCGGAGTCCGAGCCGGTCTGGGCGAGGGTGCCCTCGGGCTTGATCTCGGTGTTGCCCACGGGCTTGGCCGGAAGCGGCTTCTTGCCGCCCTCCTGGGGCTTCGCCTCGTTCGGGTCGCCCGCCTCGGCGCCCGCGGCGAGGACGTCGAACTCGTAGAAGCCCGGGCTGTCGGCGAGGACGCAGCCGCCCTGGGCGTCGGGGTAGACGCCTGCGGTGATGACGAAGGCGGTGCCCGCCGGGGACTTCTTGGCGACGCTCACCCGCAGGTCGATGGCGAAGGACTCCTTGGCCCGCAGGGAGGTGTGGCCCAGGTAGCCGGAGGCCTCGTTCTCGTCATCGAGCAGGATGTCCGTCCAGACGCCCGTCTCCGGGTCCTTGAACTGGAGCGTGAGGTGGCCGCTGGAGTCGTTCCACGTCCCCTTGTCGACCTTGGCGGCGAAGACGCCGACGTCGACGCGATCGTAGGCCCGGTCGCTCTTGTTGGTCACGTTCAGCCGGAAGCCGTGGAAGCCGCTGCCCGCGACGACCTTGGACGGCAGTCCGGAGATCGAGATCCGCACGTTCTCGTCGACCACGGGGTCGCTGTCCTCGTCGCCGCCGTCGCAGATGTCCTCGGGCGAGGTGGCGGAGGGCGAGGGGGCGGTGGTGCTCGCGGAGGGGGACGGGGCGGTCTCCGTCTTCCCGGGCGCGGGGGCCGTCTCGCTCTCCTCGGGGGCCGGGGAGCCCTCGGACTCTCCGGGCACCGGGGACGTCTCGGACTCCTCCGAAGCGGGGGAGGTAGCGGAGCCCTCCGGGGCGGGAGAGCTCGCGGACTCCTCCGGGGCCGGCGAGCTTTCGGTGGTCTCGGGCTGCGGGCCGGGGGTCGCGAGGGCGACGGGGGCCGCGAGGAGGGTGACCGGGGCGAGCACGGCGGTCGCTGCGGCGACGGCCAGGGCGCGGCGGATCTTCATGACGTGAGGTCCTCGATGAGTCTGGGTGCCGCCGGAGCGGCACGAAGGCTGGGAGGGCCGTCCGGGTTCGAAGGTGGAGGGAGACACGGGTGAGGCCAATGGGTGTGACCGTCAGGGGTGGTGCGAGGTTGTATCCGGCCATGGCCGGAACTACGTGACCCGCCTCACACCCGCGCACGCCCCCCGGCGCTCGGGCGACCGCATGCGCGCCCCCTCACCCCGGCAGCAGCCGCACCGCCCCATTGCGCAGCCGGGTGCGTTCCGTGCTCATGAAGCGGTGCAGGGTCCGGGAGGCGAAGGCGGTCCGCTGGGCGCTGCGGCGGCGTTCACGGTCGTAGGCGCGCAGGGCGCCGATGACGCCCGCCGGGCCCGGGGGCGCGGCGGCGAGCGCGCGGGTCAGGGCGTCCGCGTCCAGGATCGCGGTGCAGGCGCCCTGGCCCAGGTTGGGCGTCATGGCGTGGGCCGCGTCGCCGACCAGAGCGACGGGGGCGACGGGAGCGGCGGAGGCAGGCCCGGCGTCGGTGTTGGTGTCGCTGTCGGCGTCGGTGTCGGTGTCGGTGTCGGCGGAGACGAAGGAGGGCAGCGCCGGGTACAGGTGGCGCATCTCGTAGCGGATCCAGGTCGCCGGATCGGTGGCGTCCAGGATGCGCGGGATCGGGTCGTGCCAGCCGGCGAAGCAGCCGCGCAGCTCCTCGGCGGTGGTGGCCTCGGGGGCGGTGGCGTACCAGTTGGTGCGGCCCGGTTCGACCGGGGTCAGCCCGAAGAAGCGGCCGCTCCCCCAGGTCTCGCCGTGCACCGGGCTCTCGATGTCGGCGATGCCGATCCAGGCGACGGTGCCGACCGCGCGCGGGCCGCTGCGGTCGCCGAAGCGGGCGGTGCGGACGGCGCTGCGGATGCCGTCGGCGCCGATCACCAGGTCCTGCCCGGCGGCGAGGGCGTCCACATCGGTGACCCGCTCCCCGAGCTTCAGCGGTACGTCGCCGAAGGCTTCGAGGCCCGCGAGCAGGGCGTCGAGCAGATACGGGCGGGAGATGAGGAGTTCGGGGCGGCCCGCCTTGCGTTCGATGCGTTCCAGCGGGAGGCGGGCGATCGGCGTTCCGTCCGGGGTGCGGATGTGCGCGTCGCGGTAGGGGACGGCGTGGTCGCGCAGCGCGTCGCCGACGCCGAGCCGGTCGAGCGCGGACTGTGCGGTGGGGTGGATGCCGAAGGCCGCACCGTAACGCTCCGGTCCGGTGCGCCGCTCCAGCACGGTCACGCTCCAGCCCGCGCGGCGGAGTCCGATCGCGGTCGCCAGTCCGCCGATGCCCGCGCCGACCACGGTCGCCGTTCCCGTCATGTCGCACTCCCGAAGCTCGTCCGGCCGGTGCAGAAGAACCACCACATCCGTGGTACCACGGCTGGGGTAGCATCGGCAAGGAGAGCGAGGAAGCCAGGGCCTCGGTACGCCAGGGCCTCGGTACGGGAGTGAGGGAGCGCGCGTGAATCCGGACCGGCGGGACCGGCTGCGGGACGCGGCGATCGAGGTGCTGGCCCGGGACGGCGGGCGCGGGCTGACCCACCGGGCCGTGGACCGGGCCGCCGAGGTGCCGCCCGGTACCACCAAGAACTACTTCCCGACCCGTGACGCGGTGCTCCGCGCGGTGGCGGAGCGCTGCCTGGAGCAGTACGTCGCGCTCACCGCGCAGTTGGCCGCCCGCCCGGGGCCGACGGACCGCGAGGGCCTGACCGCCCTCTTCCGCTCGCTCCTGGAGAACGTCGCGGGACCCGGCCGCGCCCGTCTCCTCGCCGTGCTGGAGCTCCAGGCCGAGGCGACCCGGCGGCCCTGGCTCTCCGGCATCCTCGACCCGATGGCCAGGGGCGACTTCGCGGGCTTCGAGGCGGCCCAGCGCGCCGCCGGACTGCCCGTCACCCCGCAGCGGGCGGCCGTCGTCACCCTCGCCCTGCACGCGGCGGTCCCGCATCTGCTGACGAACGGCCCCGACACCCTCGCGGCGGCGGGACTCGACGACCTCGACCGCTTCGTGCGCGATCTCCTGGACGCGGTGTACCCGCCGGACGCGACCGCCTGAGCGCTCCGCTCCGCCCCGGGCCGCATCCTGACGGACCGGCGCATTCCGGCGTGCGGATCTGGCCAGAACCCGACGTCGTCTCATCAGGCGGTCATCACGCCTCTTCCCGCCCGCGACCATGCGGTGCCCGTCGCGCACGAAACCTGTGACCACCCTGTGAATACCGGGCTCCACAACGCCCGGTAACACTGCGGCAATGATCGACGAAACGTCCGCTTAACGAACATAACCTTTCCGGCAACGAACGAAAACCGGCCAAGTTATTGACGCGCTCCTGACAGACACGGTCATCTGCTGACACTCTTCACCCCGTTCTGCGCACCGCCTGCACCGTCCGGACGGCCCGTCCAGCGCCGCCGGTACCCCCCTCGCAGAAGGAGTCCGCGTGAGATCCACGCCCAGCCGTCGCGCCACCGCGACCGGCGCTCTGATAGCCGCAGCAGCCCTCATAGCCGTCGCCGTTCCGTCCGGCGCCGCGACCGCCACCTCCGCGCCCGCCTCGGCCCCGCTCGGCGGCATCACCGCCGGCACCAAGGCCGACCCGGGCGCCCTGCCCGCCAAGCTCTCGCCCGCCCAGCGCGCCGAGCTGCTCAGCGAGGCGAACGCCACCAAGGCGGCCACCGCCAAGGAACTCGGCCTCGGGTCCACCGAGAAGCTCGTGGTCCGCGATGTCGTCCAGGACCGCGACGGCACGACGCACACCCGCTACGAGCGCACCCTGGACGGCCTCCCCGTCCTCGGCGGCGACCTCGTGGTCAAGGAGTCCGCGGCCGGGACGACCGAGGGCGTCAGCAAGGCGTCGAAGGCGACCAGCGCGCAGCTGAAGGCCGTCGGCCTGACCGCCGACGTGGCCCCGGCCGCGGCCGAGAAGCAGGCGCTCGGCGCGGCGAAGGCCGAGGGCTCGAAGGCCGAGGAGGCCAGTGAGGCCCCGCGCAAGGTGGTGTGGCTGGGCAGCGGTGCGCCGCAGCTCGCGTACGAGACCGTGGTCGGCGGACTCCAGCACGACGGCACCCCGAACGAGCTGCACGTGCTCACGGACGCCACCACGGGCGAGAAGCTCTACGAGTGGCAGGCCGTCCACAACGGCACCGGCAACACGCAGTACAACGGCCAGGTCACCCTGGGCACCGCGCCCTCGTACACCCTGACCGACACCACGCGCGGCAACCACAAGACGTACAACCTGAACCGGGGCAGCTCCGGCACCGGCACGCTGTTCACCAACTCGACCGACGTCTGGGGCAACGGCACGCCGCAGAACGCCGAGACGGCCGGCGCGGACGCCCACTACGGCGCCGCCGAGACCTGGGACTACTACAAGAACGTGCACGGCCGTACCGGCATCCGCGGTGACGGCGTCGGCGCGTACTCCCGCGTCCACTACGGCAACAACTACGTCAACGCGTTCTGGCAGGACAGCTGCTTCTGCATGACGTACGGCGACGGCAGCGGCAACGTCAAGCCGCTGACCTCCCTGGACGTGGCCGCCCACGAGATGACGCACGGTCTGACCTCGGTCACGGCCAAGCTCGTCTACAGCGGTGAGTCCGGCGGTCTCAACGAGGCCACCTCCGACATCTTCGCCGCGGGCGTGGAGTTCTACTCCAACACCAGCGAGGACCCGGGCGACTACCTGGTCGGCGAGAAGATCGACATCAACGGCAACGGCACGCCGCTGCGCTACATGGACAAGCCCTCCAAGGACGGTTCGTCCAAGGACTACTGGTACTCGGGCATCGGCAACGTCGACGTCCACTACTCCTCGGGCCCGGCGAACCACTGGTTCTACCTGCTCTCCGAGGGCAGCGGCGCCAAGACCGTCAACGGCGTCAACTACGACTCGCCGACCTCCGACGGCCTCCCGGTGACCGGCATCGGCCGGGACAAGGCGCTGCAGATCTGGTTCAAGGCGCTCACCACCAAGTTCACCTCGACGACCAACTACGCCGCGGCCCGCACCGGCACGCTCGCGGTCGCCAGTGAGCTGTACGGGGCCACCAGCCCGGAGTACGCGGCCGTGGCCCACGCCTGGGCCGGCATCAACGTGGGCGCCCGCCCCGGCGGCGGCGACCCCGACCCGGGCGGCAAGGTGTTCGAGAACACCACCGTGGTGAACATCCCGGACGCCGGTGCGGCCGTCACCAGCTCGGTCACCGTCTCCGGTGTGGCCGGCAACGCGCCGAGCGCCCTCAAGGTCGGCGTGGACATCACGCACACCTGGCGCGGTGACCTGGTCGTCGACCTGGTCGCCCCGGACGGCACGAACTACCGGCTGAAGAACCGCTCCGCCGGCGACTCCGCGGACAACGTGGTGGAGACCTACACGGTCAACGCCTCGTCCGAGGTGGCCAACGGGGTCTGGAAGCTGAAGGTCCAGGACCTCGCGCGGCAGGACACCGGACGGATCAACAGCTTCAAGCTCACCTTCTGATCCACGCGCACCGAACCGAACGGCCCGGGAGGGGTTCCGCCCCCTCCCGGGCCGTTCGTCATGGCGCGTTCCTCAACAACCCCCGGGTCAGGCGGGGTTGTTCGCGTGGGTCAGGGTCTCCCAGGCGACGAAGAGGTTGTTGGATCCGGCGGGACGCTGCCGCTCGGTCAGCGTCTGCGTGTTGGTCATCGCGTAACCGAGGCGGTTGGCGAGCGCGTTGAAGCCGACCTCGGTGATCGGCCCGAGGTGGTCCTTGAGCGAGCCGCCGCACAGCGAGGACGGGACGGGCGTGCCCAGCTGGTGCTTGGCGTGCAGCCCCATCGCGTGCCGCAGCCGGTCGGCGACCTCCGGGTAGAGGTCCTGGCCCTGGATGCGGCTGGTCTCGGCGATGTGGGAGATGGCGGAGATGCCGTAGCCGGTGTGGGTCAGATCGCGGCAGGTCTCCTGGGAGAGTCCGTCCATGAAGGTCGACTGGCCCTGCCAGTAGTTGATGACTTTGGCCCGGGTGTCGAGGCCGCTGCCCGGCGCGACCTTGGGCAGTGAGCCGTCGGCGGTCACATAGATGTACGCCGGGACACGTCCGCGGAATTTCGCCACCGCCCTGTCATAGGCGGCGCGGTCCTCCAGGAAGACCGCGATCCCGATCGCCGCCTCGGTCATCGACAGCTCCCAGTTGCCGTTGGAGTGGGAGCCGCCCGCGACCTTCGGCAGGTAGACGTTGCGGAGCATCGTGCCGAAGCGGCCGGAGTTCGGCCAGCTGCTGTAGGTGTACTTGATGATCTCGGCGGCCCTCGGCCAGGAGGAGCCCGCCCAGCCGGTCTGGAGCGGGGCGTTGCTGTTGGTGTGGTCCTTGATCACGGCGGACCAGGCGTCCATGATCTCGATGGCCTTCTGCGCGTACCGGCTGTCCTGGGTGAGGTACCAGGCCAGCGAGAGCGTGTACGCGGCGATGGCGTCCTCGCGCTCGTCCGTGCAGCCGTAGTTGGGGTTGGAGTAGGAGCCGCACTCGACGACGGCGCGGGGCTTGGCGGTGCGGGTCAGCGAGGCGTACTTGCTGCCCATCATCTGGTCGTAGGCGCTCTTCCAGGGCTGCGCGCCCGCCTGCACCCGGCCCCGGACGAAGTCCAGTTGGGGGCGGCTGACGAGTACGCCGGGGTGGGTGAAGTTCGCCGGGGCGGCGGCTGCGACGGGGGCCGCGGCGGGGGCCTTCGCCGGGTCCGGGGATCTCTCCGCGAGGGCCGGTGCGGCGAGGGCCGTGGTGAGCAGCGCGGCCAGGGCGGCGGCGGTGCCGAGGACGCGGGGGATGGTGCCGGTGCGCATGTGGGGTGCCTTCCGGTGCGGTGACGGTTCGACGGCCCGACCCGACAGGGGTGGTGATGGGTGGTCACGGGAGTCCACGACGTTCATGGATGTGAACTGTGGGCCGCATGATGAACCCTGCGATGAGTCAGGAACGTAAAGCCATTCCATGGACACGTCAAGGTTCTGCGTTCACTGCACGAAGGAACCCGTCGCACCACGCACAGGGGCCCGGCACCGCACGGGTGCCGGGCCCCCCGGGTCGGCCGGGGCGCGCGCTCAGCGCAGCAGCACGCCCGCGCCCTCCCCCGCCGCCTCGGCCGGCAGCGCGACCAGGCCCATCTCGGCGCTGGTGGCCAGCAGCGGATGGGCGGGCAGCACGCGCACGGTGTAGCCGTACGGTCCCGTCCGGTCCAGCGCGAGCGGACCCTCGTAGAGCCAGCGGTCCTCCAGGTCCTGACCGCCCGCCGGCTTCAGCGGGAAGGTCTGGGCGTCCGCGATGGCGTCGCCGGAGTCGACCCGGCCCGCGACCACCTGGACCTCCACGTCGTCCGGGTCCAGACCGCCGAGCGCGATCCGCACCCGCAGCGCCAGAGTGGCGCCGAGCTCCGCCGAGCCGCCCGCCGCGGTGTCGGTGACCGACTCCACATGGTCGACGGCGACATCCGGCCAGGCCGCCCGGACCTCGGCCTTCCACCGGGCGAGCTCCCGCGCGGCCCCGGGCTCCAGGGCCCGGCGGGACTGCGCGGCGGGGGCGTACAGGCGCTCGGTGTACTCACGCACCATCCGCCCCGCGAGCACCTTCGGACCGAGGTTGACCAGGGTGGAGCGGACCATCTCGATCCAGCGGTCCGGCAGCCCCTGCGCGCCCCGGTCGTAGAAGCGCGGGGCGACCCGGTCCTCGATCAGGGCGTACAGGGCGTTCGACTCCAGCTCGTCGCGGCGGTCCTCGTCGACCGCGGAGCCGTCGGCGGTGGGAATCTCCCAGCCGAAGTCCGGGTCGAACCACTCGTCCCACCAGCCGTCGCGCACCGACAGGTTGAGGCAGCCGTTCAGCGCCGCCTTCATCCCGCTCGTGCCGCAGGCCTCCAGCGGGCGCAGCGGGTTGTTGAGCCAGACGTCGCAGCCCGGGTAGAGCTTCTGCGCCATGCCCATGCCGTAGTCCGGGAGGAAGACGATGCGGTGGCGCACCCGCGGGTCGTCGGCGAACCGCACCAGCTCCTGGACCAGCCGCTTGCCGCCGTCGTCGGCGGGGTGGGCCTTGCCCGCGACGACGATCTGGATCGGGTGCGTCGGGTGGAGCAGCAGCTCCCGCAGCCGGTCGCGGTCGCGCAGCATCAGCGTGAGCCGCTTGTACGAGGGGACGCGCCGGGCGAAACCGATGGTCAGGACGTCCGGGTCGAGGACGCCGTCGATCCAGCCCAGCTCGGCGGTGCCCGCGCCGCGCCGTCGCCAGGAGGCGTAGAGGCGACGGCGGACCTCGGTGACCAGCTGTCCGCGCAGATCCCGGCGCAGGTCCCAGATCTCCTGGTCGCCGATGCCGGTCACCGCGTCCCAGCGGCGCGGGGTGCCGGCCTGTGCGGAGGTCTCGTCGGCCACCGGGCCGCCCGCCAGCACCTGATGGGCGCGGCCCTCGCCGACCTGGCCCGCGCCGAGCCGGAACACCTCGGGGGCGACCCAGGTCGGTGCGTGGACGCCGTTGGTGACGGAGGTGATCGGCACCTCGGCGGGGTCGAAGCCCGGCCAGAGCCCGGAGAACATCTCCCGGCTGACGGCCCCGTGCAGGGTGGAGACGCCGTTGGCGCGCTGGGCGAGCCGGAGGCCCATCACCGCCATGTTGAACAGCTCCGGCTCGCCGCCCGGGTAGGTCTCGGTGCCGAGCCGCAGGATCTTCTCGACGGGTACGCCGGACAGCTCGCCGTCGTCGCCGAAGTGGCGGGCGATCAGCTGCCGGTCGAAACGGTCTATCCCGGCGGGCACCGGGGTGTGGGTGGTGAAGACGGTTCCGGCCCGCACCACTTCGAGGGCGGCGTCGAAGTCGAGCCCGGCGGGGACGAGTTCGCGGATGCGCTCCAGGCCGAGGAAGCCGGCGTGGCCCTCGTTGGTGTGGAACACCTCCGGCTCCGGGGTGCCGGTGAGGCGGCACCAGGTGCGCACCGCGCGCACCCCGCCGATGCCGAGCAGCATCTCCTGGAGGAGGCGGTGGTCGCTGCCGCCGCCGTAGAGCCGGTCGGTGACGTCGCGTTCGCCCGGCGCGTTCTCCTCGACGTCGGAGTCGAGCAGGAGCAGCGGTACGCGGCCGACCCGGGCCAGCCAGATGCACGCGTGCAGCGAGCGTCCGCCGGGCAGGGCGAGCACCACCCGGGCGGGGGTGCCGTCGGCCTCGCGGACCAGGTCGAGCGGGAGTTCGTTGGGGTCGAGGACGGGATAGTGCTCCTGCTGCCAGCCGTCGCGCGAGAGGCTCTGGCGGAAGTAGCCGTGGCGGTAGAGCAGCCCGACGCCGATGAGCGGGACGCCGAGGTCGCTGGCGGCCTTGAGGTGGTCGCCGGCCAGGATGCCGAGACCGCCGCTGTACTGGGGCAGCGCCGCGGTGACGCCGAATTCGGGTGAGAAGTAGGCGACGGCGGAGGGGAGTTCGGCTCCGGCGGCCCGCTGTTCCTGGTACCAGCGGGGGCCCTGGAGATACTCGGCCAGGTCGGCGGAGGCCTCGGCGAGGCGGGCGAGGTACGCCTCGTCCCCGGCCAGTTCGGTGAGCCGCCCGGCGGACAGCGAGCCGAGCAGCCGTACGGGGTCGGCGTCCGCGGGCCGCCAGCCCTCGGGGTCGGCGGACCGGAAGAGCTCACGGGTCTCGGTGTGCCACGACCAGCGCAGGTTGCGCGCGAGGTCGTGGAGGGGTCGGAGGGGTTCGGGGAGGACAGGACGCACGGTGAATCGACGAATGGCCTTCACGTACTCCACCTTTACAGGGGACTTGCGCATCCGAGCGGACGCACCACGGTGTGCGTCCCTTCCGTCACCCCTGACGGTAGCGGCCGTCCGTGGCGGGCTGCCACGGCGCGCGGACGGCGCACCAGGTCCGCGAGTGATCGCCGCGCGCCGCCCCGCGAGCACTCCGCAGGCGCTTCACAGACGCCTCACCCACCTCGCCCGTGATCCTCCGTCACACCGCTCACCTGGTGGTTTGGCCGATTTCTCTCCCGTACGCAGCCTTGTGGACCTCACCGGCACAGGGAAGGCTGCCGTGTGGCGCCGCAGAACGGGTATCCGGAACCTGTGGGGGCGCCTCGGGTTCCCGCGCCCACCGGGGCGTGCGCGCCGCGCGCGGCGGTTCCCGAGCGGTTGGCTACGACCGAGTAGTTAACACGGCGCCGGATTTCCCACCCGCGGACGCGGGGAAGGCTTCCCCGGTACGCGGCACGACCCGGCCCGCAGACGTTCTCCGTGCATCCCGAAACATGCACGAAACCCCCGTGACCCACCCATTCGAGTGCCATTCGAGTGAACGCGGACAGGAGCGGCCATGCCCACAGCCCGTCAGCAGACAGCTGAGCAGCTACAAAGGACAGATCCCCGTCTTCGCGGCACACGCGGTCGGTCCTCCGCGCCCGTGCCGTCCCCCGTGCACGCCGAGCTCCTCCAGCCCTCAGGTGATTCCATGATCGGTCGTATTCCCGTCCTGGACGTCCGTCCTCTCGTCGACTGCGGCAGACGGGCGGCGAAGGCCGTCGCCGGTGAGACCTTCCAGGTCACCGCCACCGTCTTCCGCGAAGGCCATGACGCGGTGGCCGCCAATGTCGTGCTGCGCGATCCGAGCGGACGGGTCGGACCGTGGACCCCGATGCGCGAGCTGGCGCCGGGCACGGACCGGTGGGGCGCGGAGATCACCCCGGCCTCCGAGGGCCGCTGGACGTACACGGTGGAGGCCTGGAGCGATCCGGTCACCACCTGGCGGCACCATGCCGCGATCAAGATCCCGGCGGGCATCGACACGGACCTGGTGCTGGCCGAGGGCGCGGCGCTGCTGGAGCGGGCCGCCGCCGGCGTGCCGAAGAAGCACGGCCGCGAGGCGGTGCTCGCCGCGGTGGACGCGCTGCGCGACACCGCCCACCCGGCGGACGCCCGGCTGGCTGCCGCCCTGACCCCGGCCGCCGACGCGGTCCTCGCCCGCTATCCGCTGCGTGAACTGGTCACCCGCTCCAAGCCGCTGGCGGTGCGGGTGGAGCGCGAGCGGGCGCTGTTCGGGTCGTGGTACGAGCTGTTCCCGCGCTCCGAGGGGGCGCGGGAGGTACCGGTGGACCCCTCCGACACCTCGCCGGACGCGGAGACCCGGCTGGTCAGCGGCACCTTCCGGACGGCGGCCGAGCGGCTGCCCGCGGTCGCCGCCATGGGGTTCGATGTCGTGTACCTGCCGCCGATCCACCCGATCGGGACCACGCACCGCAAGGGCCCGAACAACAGCCTGACGCCCGGGGAGCACGACCCGGGGGTGCCGTGGGCGATCGGTTCGGCCGACGGCGGGCACGACGCGGTCCATCCGGAGCTGGGCACGCTGGAGGACTTCGACCACTTCGTGTCGGTGGCCCGCAATCTGCGGATGGAGATCGCGCTGGACTTCGCGCTCCAGTGCTCGCCGGACCACCCGTGGGTCAAGGAGCACCCGGACTGGTTCCACCACCGCCCGGACGGTTCGATCGCGTACGCCGAGAACCCGCCGAAGAAGTACCAGGACATCTATCCGATCGCCTTCGACAAGGACATGCGCGGTCTGGTGGCGGAGACCGTACGGATCCTGCGCTTCTGGATGGACCACGGGGTGCGTATCTTCCGGGTCGACAACCCGCACACCAAGCCGGTGGTGTTCTGGGAGAAGGTCATCGCCGAGATCAACGGCGCCGACCCCGACGTCGTCTTCCTGGCGGAGGCGTTCACCCGGCCGGCGATGATGCACACGCTCGGCGCGGTCGGCTTCCAGCAGTCGTACACCTACTTCACCTGGCGCAACACCAAGCAGGAGCTCACCGAGTACGTCACGGAGCTGTCCGGCGATGCCGCCTCGTACATGCGGCCCAACTTCTTCGTGAACACCCCCGACATCCTTCCCGGTTACCTCCAGGAGGGTGGCCGCCCGGCCTTCGAGGCACGGGCGGTGCTGGCCGCGACGCTCGCCCCGTCCTGGGGCGTGTACGCGGGATTCGAGCTGTGCGAGAACACTCCGGCCAAGCCGGGGAGCGAGGAGTACCTGCACTCGGAGAAGTACGAACTGCGCCCGAGGGACTGGGAGTCGGCGGAACGCGAGGGCCGCACGCTCACCCCCCTGATCACCTCGCTGAACCGGATCCGCCGGCGTAACCCCGCTCTGCGGCAGCTGCGCGACGTCCACTTCCACCACACCGACAACGAAGCGCTGATCTCCTACAGCAAGCGCTCCGGAACGAACACCGTTCTGGTGGTCGTGAACCTCGACCCGCACCACACCCAGGAGGCCACGGTCTCGTTGGACATGGAGCGGCTCGGCCTCTCATGGCACGAGCGCGTACCGGTGCGCGACGAGCTCACCGGCGATACCTACCACTGGGGCAGGGCCTTCTATGTGCGCCTAGAGCCGGGCATCACGCCCGCGCACATCGCCGTCCTGCGACCGTCCCCGCCGACCGGAGGGTCACCCACACCATGATCGTCAATGAGCCTGTCCACGACACGTTCGAGGACACTCCCGCCAAGGACCGCGATCCCGACTGGTTCAAGCGCGCCGTCTTCTACGAGGTGCTCGTCCGGTCCTTCCAGGACTCCAACGGCGACGGAATCGGCGACCTCAAGGGCATCACCGCCAAGCTGGACTATCTCCAGTGGCTCGGCGTCGACTGCCTCTGGCTGCCGCCGTTCTTCAAGTCGCCGCTGCGCGACGGGGGCTACGACGTCTCCGACTACACCGCCGTGCTGCCGGAGTTCGGCGATCTCGCCGACTTCGTGGAGTTCGTGGACGCCGCGCACCAGCGCGGCATGCGCGTCATCATCGACTTCGTCATGAACCACACGAGCGATCAGCACGAGTGGTTCCAGCAGTCCCGCACCGACCCCGACGGGCCGTACGGCGACTACTACGTCTGGGCGGACGACGACAAGCAGTTCCAGGACGCCCGGATCATCTTCGTCGACACCGAGACGTCCAACTGGACCTTCGACCCGGTCCGCAAGCAGTACTACTGGCACCGCTTCTTCTCGCACCAGCCGGACCTCAACTACGAGAACCCGGCGGTGCAGGAGGAGATCCTCGCGGCCCTGCGCTTCTGGCTGGACCTGGGCATCGACGGCTTCCGGGTCGACGCGGTGCCCTACCTCTACCAGCGCGAGGGCACCAACTGCGAGAACCTCCCCGAGACCCACCACTTCCTGAAGCGGGTCCGCAAGGAGATCGACGCCAACTACCCGGACACCGTGCTCCTCGCCGAGGCCAACCAGTGGCCGGAGGACGTCGTCGACTACTTCGGCGACTACGAGCAGGGCGGCGACGAATGCCATATGGCGTTCCACTTCCCCGTCATGCCGCGGATCTTCATGGCGGTGCGCCGCGAGAGCCGCTACCCGGTCTCCGAAATCCTGGCGAAGACCCCGGCGATCCCGAAGAACTGCCAGTGGGGCATCTTCCTGCGCAACCACGACGAGCTGACCCTCGAAATGGTCACGGACGAAGAGCGCGACTACATGTACGCGGAGTACGCCAAGGACCCGCGGATGCGCGCCAACATCGGCATCCGCCGGCGGCTCGCCCCGCTGCTGGACAACGACCGCAACCAGATCGAGCTGTTCACCGCGCTGCTGCTGTCGCTGCCCGGCTCCCCGATCCTCTACTACGGGGACGAGATCGGGATGGGCGACAACATCTGGCTGGGCGACCGGGACGCGGTGCGCACCCCGATGCAGTGGACGCCCGACCGCAACGCCGGGTTCTCCTCCAGCGATCCGGGGCGGCTCTACCTCCCCACGATCATGGACCCGGTCTACGGCTACCAGGTCACCAACGTGGAGGCGTCGATGGCCTCGCCGTCCTCGCTGCTGCACTGGACCCGCCGGATGATCGAGATCCGTAAGCAGAATCCGGCCTTCGGTCTCGGCGAGTACACCGAACTCCCGTCCTCCAACCCGGCGGTGCTGGCGTTCACCCGCGAGTACAAGGACGACCTCGTCCTGTGCGTGCACAACTTCTCGCGGTTCGCGCAGCCGACGGAACTGGACCTGCGATCGTTCAACGGACGTCATCCGGTGGAATTGATCGGCGGGGTACGCTTCCCGGCCATCGGCCAGTGGCCCTACCTGCTGACCCTCGCGGGACACGGCTTCTACTGGTTCCGGCTGCGCAAGGACGCGCCGCCGGCCTGACGCCCCGTCCGCCCGGTGCGGGACGGTTTCCGCCGTCCCGCACCGGGCACCCTGACCCCAACGCAAGGCCGCGGGCCTCTCCTGGATCCGCCGCCCCCGGCCTTCACGGTTCCGCCGTTCGAGTCCGTAAGCACCTTCCTCTCCCGACACGTCCCGCACAGCCGGACAGCCATTGCCGCAATCCGGGACACTCTTCGCATCCTGTGTGCCCGGGGAAAGGACGCGATGCCATGTCGGAGGCTGCATCCACTCACGTCGCCCTGGCGAAGAGCACGAGGATCAGCGCAACCCCCAGTAGTACGACGGACGGGGCCCTGCTCCCGTCCCTCGCCCCGCTGCTCCACGCATGGCTGCCCCGACAGCGGTGGTTCGCCGGCAAGGGCCGGCCGGTCACCGGCTTCTCCCTGGTCTCGGCCACCGAGATGCTGCCGCTGGACGGCACGGCCGGCCCGGGGCTCCTGCATCTGCTGCTGCGGGTCGAGCAGCCCTCCCAGCAGTCCCGTCCCGCCGAGGACTGCTACCAACTGCTCCTGGGCGCAAGAACGTCACTGCCGCCGCTGCTCTCGGGCGCCCTGATCGGCCGGGTGGAGCGGGGTCCGCTCGCCGGCCGGACCGTCTACGACGCGCTGCACGATCCACGCCTGGCCGATCTGCTGCTGGAGCGCTTCCGCCGCCCCGGGCACCTCGGCTCGCTGCGCTTCGAGCGGACCGCCGCGATCCCGGCCGGTCTCGCGCCCCGGGTGCTGGACGCCGAGCAGTCCAACTCCTCGCTCGTCTACGGGGACGCGTTCATCCTCAAAATCTTCCGGCGCGTCTTCCCGGGCACCAACCCGGACCTGGAGCTGCCCCTCGCGCTCACCGGCGAGGGGTGCGAGCGGGTGCCCGCGCCGGTCGCCTGGTTCGAGGTCCCGGGCCCCGAACCGCTCACCCTCGGCGTCCTGCAGCCCTTTCTGCACGGAGCGCGCGACGGCTGGCAGCTCGCGCTGGCCGCGCTCGCCGCGGGCCGCGACTTCCTGCCCGAGGCGCGGGCGCTGGGCCGGGCCACCGCCGAGGTGCACACCGCGCTCGCCGCCGCGCTGCCGACCCCGGCGCTGCGCGGCACCCAGACCCGGCAGCTCGTCTCGCAGATGACCCAGCGGCTGGAGGCCGCCGCCCAGGCGGTCCCGGCGCTCGTGCCGTACGTCCCCGGGCTGCGCGCCGCGTTCGAGGCGGTGACGGACCTGGGGGCGCGGGGCAGCGGCTGGGCCCAGCAGCGGGTGCACGGCGATCTCCACCTCGGGCAGACCCTGCGCTCCGCCGACGGCTTCTGGTCGCTGATCGACTTCGAGGGCGAGCCGGCCCGCCCGCTGCCCGAGCGCCGCAGGCCCGCGCCCCCGGTGCGCGATGTCGCGGGGATGCTTCGGTCCTTCGACTACGCGGCCCGCTCGCACCGCCCGTGGAACCCGGAGTGGGCGGCCCGCTGCCGCGCCGCCTACTGCGAGGGCTACGCACAGGGTTCGGGCACCGATCCGCGCGGCGAGCCGGAGCTGCTGCGCGCCCATGAGACCGACAAGGCCGTGTACGAGGTGCTGTACGAGGCCCGGCACCGCCCCGACTGGCTGCCGGTTCCGATGGCGGCCATCCAACGGCTGGCCCAGTCCGCCGCGGCCTGAGCCGCGCTCCCCCACGTACCTCCCGCCCCTCCACCCGTGCTTCTCCCCTTCACCCTCCGACCCCCTCCGAGGAGGCCGTCCCTGTGACCGCCCGCAAGCCGTCCCGCAAGGCATCCCGCAAGACCGCCGCAGTGCCGGCCGACGTGCCCGTCGAGACCGCCGCCGAACCCGCCGTCGAGATCGCCGCCGCCGAGACCTCCGCCGACGCGGCGGCCGCCCCCGCACCGGCGCCCGCCGCCACCGCCACCAAGGCCGCACCCGCCAAGCGCGCCAGGCCCCGGCGCGCCGACGCGGGTCCGCCGCGCCCCCGGCAGGCCGGCGACGGCCAGGGCGCGCGCCCCGCACCGGCCCTGGACGGCGCGGACCGCGGCCGGCTGCTGGCCGGCGACCATCACGCGCCGCACGATGTGCTCGGCGCGCACCCGATCCCGGGCGGGGTGCTGGTCCGGGCGCTGCGGCCGTTCGCACGGTCGGTCACGGTGCTGGCGACCGGGCTCCGGGCCGAGCTGCACGACGACGGCGACGGCTTCTTCTCCGGAGTGCTGCCGGTGCCGGAGGCGCCCGCGTACCGGCTGGAAGTGGCGTACGAGGACACCACCATCGAGGTGGAGGACCCGTACCGCTTCTGGCCCGCGATCGGCGAACTCGATCTGCATCTGATCGGCGAGGGCCGGCACGAGGAGCTGTGGCGGGCGCTCGGCGCGGAGCCGATGGTCCACCAGGGGGTGGCCGGGACCCGGTTCACGCTCTGGGCGCCGAACGCGCGCGGTGTGCGGGTCACCGGTGACTTCACCTACTGGGACGGCACGGGCACGCCGATGCGTTCGCTCGGCTCGACCGGGGTGTGGGAGCTGTTCCTGCCCGGGGTCGGCGAGGGCGCGCTGTACAAGTACGACATCTGCCGCCCGGACGGTTCGCACACGGTGCGGGCCGACCCGATGGCCCGGCGCACCGAGGTGCCGCCCGCGACCGCGTCGATCGTCACCGCCCCGCACCACGAGTGGCAGGACGCGGACTGGATGGCGCACCGGGGCGACCGGCCGGTCCACGAGGCCCCGTTCTCGGTGTACGAGGTCCATCTCGGCTCCTGGCGACCTGGTCTGACGTATCGTCAGCTCGCCGAGCAGCTGCCCGCGTACGTCAAGGACCTGGGCTTCACGCATGTCGAGCTGATGCCGGTCTCCGAGCATCCCTTCGGCGGCTCCTGGGGCTATCAGGTCACCGGCTTCTACGCGCCGACCTCGCGGATGGGCACTCCGGACGACTTCCGCTTCCTGGTGGACGCGCTGCACCGGGCCGGCATCGGTGTGATCATGGACTGGGTTCCGGCTCATTTCCCGCGCGACGACTGGGCGTTGGCCGAGTTCGACGGGCGCCCGCTGTACGAGCACTCCGATCCGCAGCGTGCGGCGCACCCGGACTGGGGGACGCTGGAGTTCGACTACGGCCGCACCGAGGTGCGTAACTTCCTGGTCGCCAACGCCACGTACTGGTGCGAGGAGTTCCACATCGACGGGCTGCGGGTCGACGCGGTGGCCTCGATGCTCTACCTCGACTACTCCCGCGAGGACGGCCAGTGGTCGCCCAACGAGTTCGGCGGCCGGGAGAACCTGGACGCGGTCGCCTTCCTCCAGGAGATGAACGCGACCGTCTACCGCCGCAATCCGGGCGTCGTCACCATCGCCGAGGAGTCCACCGCCTGGGACGGTGTCACCCGGCCCACCGACAGCGGCGGCCTGGGCTTCGGGCTGAAGTGGAACATGGGCTGGATGCACGACTCGCTGGTCTACATGTCCAAGGAGCCGATCCACCGCAAGTACCACCACAACGAGATGACGTTCTCGATGGTGTACGCCTACAGCGAGAACTACGTGCTGCCGATCTCGCACGACGAGGTGGTGCACGGCAAGCAGGCGCTGGTGGCGAAGATGCCCGGCGACTGGTGGCAGCAGCGCGCCAACCACCGCGCCTACCTGGGCTTCATGTGGGCCCACCCCGGCAAGCAACTCCTGTTCATGGGACAGGAGTTCGCCCAGGGTGCGGAGTGGTCCGAGGGGCACGGCCCGGACTGGTGGCTGCTGGACCCGGCGTACGACGCGTCCGGCGACCACCGCGGGGTGCGGACCCTGGTCGGCGATCTGAACGCGGTGTACGGGGCGGTGCCCGCGCTGTGGCAGCGCGACACCGTGCCGGAGGGGTTCAGCTGGGTGGACGGCGGGGCGGCCGAGGACAATGTGTTCGCGTTCCTGCGGTACGACGCGGACGGCTCGCCGCTGCTCGCGGTCTCGCACTTCTCCCCGGCGGTCCGCAGCGACTACCGCCTGGGGGTGCCGGAGACCGGTACGGAGGGCTGGGTGGAGGTCCTGAACACCGACGCGGCCCGGTACGGCGGTGGCGATGTGCGCAACGAGGAGCCGCTGAAGGCGGAGGCGGTGCCCGCGCACGGCCGGCCCGCCAGCATCTCGCTGACGCTGCCGCCGCTGGCGACGGTGTGGTTCCGCCCGGCGTAGCCGCCACGGCGGGATGAGCCCGGGGCCCGTACCGCGTCGACGGTGGACGCGGTACGGGCCCTCCCCCGTTCCCGGCGGGTCAGCGCCCGGCGGCGATCACCTCGACGATGCTCGACCAGGACGAGGAGCCGTGGCCCTCGGCGACGGCCCGGTCGGTGACGGACTTCAGCCCCGCCAGCTGCGAGACGTCCAGGCCGTGGTCCTTCGAGGTGTGCAGGATGTGGTCGACGCTGGCCGCCATCATGGCGAGGTTCCCGCCCTCGCCGACATAGGTACGGGAGTCGATGTCGGTCGCCGTGTAGGCCGCGATCGGCGGCAGGATGCCCGCGATGGTGTTGAGGTACGGGGCGAGCGACGCGCCGTCGATGCCCTCCGCGCGGGCCAGCGCGAAGGCGTGGACCAGACCGCCCATGGCTCCGTAGAAGAAGTCCAGCATCGCCATGTCGTAGGCGGCGGCGAGCCCGTGGTCCTCGCCGAGGAAGGTGGCGGGCGCGCCGAGCGCCTTGAGGGCGGCCTCGTGCGTCTCGAACGCGGCCCGGTCGCCGGAGTGGAAGATCAGCGCGTCCGCCGAGCCGACCACGTCGACCGGCACCATGATCGCGCCGTCGAGGTAGGACAGATCGTGCTTCTCGGCCCAGGCGGCGGTCCGCCGCGAACGGGCCGGGATGTCCGAGGTGAGGTTGACCAGGACCCGCCCCCGAAGCGCTTCGGCCAGCGGCTCCAGGACCGCGTCGGAGGCGTCGTAGTCGACGAGGCAGACCACGACGAGTCCGCTCGCCCGCACGGCCTCCTCGGCGGACGCGGCCCGCACCGCGCCGAGGCCGACGACGTCCTCGCCCTTTCCTGACGAACGGTTCCAGACGGTGGTGGGGTGGCCGGCCGCCAGGAAGGCGCGGGCCAGGGAGCGGCCCATGTCGCCGAGGCCGAGAACGGTGACGGGGGTGGGATCGGTGGTCGTGTTCGCTTGCTTCATGGGGACCATGCTGGGCGCGCGAACAGGGCGTGACCAGAACCCACTTGACTGTCAGATACGCACTTCGGGGAAAGGATGCAGGTCAGCGGCCCACCGGCCCGGGGCGTCAGTTCCCCCGGGCCGCGGAACGCCGGCGCACGGCCCAGACGATGCCGCCGCCCGCCGCCACCGCTGCGGCCGCCATGCCGGCGAGCGGGGCGGTGGAGTCCGAGCCGGTCGCCGCGAGGTTGCCGCCGGTCTGCGGGGTGGCGCCGCCGGTCGTCGAACCGCCCGTGCCGGCGGAGGAGCCGGAGGAGCCCGAACCGCCGGTGCCGCTCGTGCCTCCGGTGGTGTCGGAGCCGCCGGTGGACGAGGAGCCGCCCGTACCGCCGGTGGAACCGGACGAGCCGGAGGAGCCCGAGGTGTCCGAGCCCTTGCCGGTGTCAATCACGATCTGCGCGGTGTCGTTGGCGGCGTTGCGGTCGAAGGGGCGCTCCGGGCCGCCGAAGGAGACCTCACCCGTGGTGCGGCCCACCGCCTTGTCGATGCGCAGGACGAAGTCGTAGCTCTCGCCGCCGTTCACGTCGACCCAGGACTGCGAGGTCCCGCAGCGGTAGTGGGTCTTGGTGACCGCGTCGCAGAATCCGTGCGCCTTGACGACGGACGTGCCCTTCGGGATGTGGACGTCGACGGTGGCCACGCCCTGTTCGCGGGCCACCTGCACCCGGGCGGGGCCCGCGTTGGTGAACTTCACCGTGGCGGTGACCTTCTCGCCGGGCTCGCCCTTCAGCTCGGCGCCGGCCAGGCCGAAGTCGGCGGTGTTCGCCGCGGTGACGCCGGCCGAGGCGACCGGCTCGGGGTGGTCCTTCCGGTCGGCGTCGGTGGCCGGGCCCTTCTCGACCAGGGTGAGCGGGTCGCCGGTGCCCGGCACCGGCTCGGTGGAGCCGCTGTCGCCCTCGTCCGGGTCCGGCTCGGTGACGCCGATCGTCACCCGCAGGTCGTCGTTGAGCGCGGAGTCGAGCGCCTTGAGCGAGACGGGCTTCGCCGTGCCGTAGACGACGCCCGGCTTCAGCGGCTGGTCGATCTTGCAGGCGGCGACGTGCGAGTCGGGCATCTCGTCGTAGGACGGGATCGTGTAGTAGCTGCAGTTGCGGTACGTCTCGTCCGCCTTCAGACCGGGCGACACCTCGTACGTCACATAGGAGACGGGCACCTCCGCCGTCCCCTTGTTGAGGAAGGTCAGCGGGGTGGAGAACCCGGCCCCGGCCTGAACTCCCTTGATCGGTGCGATCGTTCCGACGCCGAGGTCCGGCTCCGGTTCGTCGGCGAGCGCCGGCGCGGCGCCCAACGCCACCAGCGCGGTGGCGGCTACGGCGGCGGTGGAGCCACGGAGGGTCCGGCGGCGGGAAGGCGTGATGCGCATGGAAGTCCTTCGGTCGTGGGGCGCGTGGGGCGGACTGCGGTCCTTCACCTCTCAAGACCGGTGCCGGACAAGGGGGGTTGTGCCCGCCGGGACGGTCGTGACAGAACACAGACATAAGGACACCCGTACCGGGGGAGGCACGGGTGTCCTTGTGTGGGGGGTACCGCAGCGGCCCGGGGGCGCCGCTGCGGCGTCGGGGGGTGACGCGGCGGTGCGGGGTGGTGCGGGTCAGACCTTGGCGGGCTGCTCGGAGGCGGCGTCCCGCTGCTCGGGCAGCTCGTCGGAGCCGCCGGACGGGGCGTGGTCGTCCACCAGGGTCTTCTCGTCGAACGGGACCCGGCCGGCCAGCACCTCGTTCACCCGGTCCTTGTCGATCTCCTTGGTCCAGTGGCCGACCAGCACCGTGGCGACCGCGTTGCCCGCGAAGTTGGTCAGCGCGCGGGCCTCGCTCATGAAGCGGTCGATGCCGACGATCAGGCCGACGCCGTCGACGAGTTCGGGGCGGTGCGACTGGAGTCCGCCGGCCAGGGTCGCGAGGCCGGCGCCGGTCACGCCCGCCGCACCCTTCGAGGCGATGATCATGAAGACCAGCAGCGAGATCTGCTCGCTCGCGCTCAGCGGGTCGCCCATCGCGTTGGCGATGAAGAGCGAGGACATCGTCAGGTAGATCGCGGTGCCGTCGAGGTTGAAGGAGTAGCCGGTCGGCACGGTGATGCCGACGACGGGCTTGCTGACGCCCAGGTGCTCCATCTTCGCGATCAGCCGCGGCAGGGCCGACTCGGAGGAGGAGGTGGACAGGATGAGCAGGAACTCGCGGCCCAGGTACTTCAGCAGCGCGAACAGGTTCACCCCGGCGACCAGCCGCAGGATCGCGCCGAGCACCACGAAGACGAACAGCGCACAGGTGACGTAGAAGCCGATCATGATGATCGCCAGCGACTTCAGGGCGTCGAGGCCGGTCTCTCGCCGACCACCGCGGCGATCGCGCCGAACGCGCCGACCGGGGCGGCCCACATGATCATGGCGAGGATGCGGAAGACGAGGCGCTGGATGTGGGTGATGCCACGGATGATCGGCTCGCCCGCCGAGCCCATCGCCTGGAGCGCGAAGCCCGCGAGCAGCGCGACGAGGAGGGTCTGGAGGACCTCGCCCGCGGTGAAGGCGGAGACGATCGTGGTCGGGATGATGCCGAGCAGGAAGTCCACGGTGGACTCGCTCGCGCCCGCCGCCTGCGCCTCGCCCGCGGCCCGCGCCTGCTCGGTGATGTGCAGGGTGGAGCCGGGCTCCAGGACGTTGCCGACCAGCAGACCGATGGCGAGGGCCACGGTCGACATGACCAGGAAGTAGCCGAGCGCCAGACCGCCGACCGCGCCGACCTTGGCGGCCTTGCGGACCGAGCCGACGCCCAGGACGATCGTGCAGAAGATGATCGGCGAGATCATCATCTTGATCAGGTTCACGAATCCGGCGCCGATGGGCTTCAGCTCGACGGCCACCCCGGGGGCCGCGAAGCCCACCAGGATGCCGAGCGCCACGGCGGCGATCACGGCGATGTACAGGTAGTGGGTGCGGTCCCGTTGTTTGGCTGCCACAGCCATGGTGGGGCTCCTCGGCTCGGTGGGCTTGCGCCCCCGTCCCTGGGGGCTTCGGTGACTATCCACCGCCCTGTGACCCCGGTCACCCTTGCGTTCATATCGTTCACGGTCGCTTTCCGGCCAACCGGGAGACCTCTGGGAGCCTCCGGCCGGGCCAGGCAGACTGTGGGGTATGCGTCTCCCCCGTACCCTCCCGCGCAGCCTGGCGGGTCAGCTCTTCGCCATGCAGGTCGTGCTCATCGCCGCGGTGGTGGCCGGGTGCGCCGTCTTCGCGTACGTGTCGGGCAGCGCGCAGGCCGAGGAGACGGCCGCCCGGCAGGTGCGGGTGGCGGCCCTCGCCGTGGCCGATTCCCCCTCCGTACGGGAGGCCATCCGTACCCCGGACCCGTCCGCCGTACTCCAGCCGTACGCGGAGCGGGTGCGCGAGGACACCGGGATCGCCTTCGTCACGATCATGGACACCGAGCGGGTGCGCTGGACGCATCCGGACACGACGCAGATCGGCGACACCTTCCTCGGGAACACCGCGAAGGCGCTGCGCGGGCAGACCTTCACCGAGACGTACACCGGCACACTGGGCCCCTCGATACGGGTGGTCACCCCGATCCGCGACGACGGGAAGATCGTCGGCCTGGTCAGCGCGGGCATCACGGTGGACCGGGTCTCCTCGCAGGTACGGGAACAGCTCGGCGCCCTCGCGCTGGCGGCGGGCGGGGCGCTGGCGCTCGGCGGGATCGGTACGTACGTGGTCAACGCCCGGCTGCGGCGGCACACCCACGGGATGAACGCGGCCGAGCTGAGCCGGCTGCACGACTACCACCAGGCCACCCTGCACGCGGTGCGCGAGGGGCTGCTGATGCTGGACGGGCGGCGGCGGATCGCGCTGATCAACGACGCCGGGCGGGAGCTGCTGGGTCTGGGGGCGGACGCGGAGGCGGTCGGCCGTACGGTCGACGAGCTGGCGCTGCCCGCGCCGCTGACCGGGGCGCTGCTGGCGTCGGAGGCCCGGGTGGACGAACTGCATCTGACGGCGGAGCGGGTGATCGTGGTCAACACCCGTCCGGTGGTGGGCGGTGAGCGGCGCGGCACGGTGGTGACCCTGCGCGACCACACCGAGCTCCAGGCGCTCTCCGGCGAGCTGGACTCCGAGCGCGGCTTCACGCAGGCGCTGCGCTCGCAGGCCCATGAGGCGGCGAACCGGCTGCACACCGTGGTGTCGCTGATCGAGCTGGGCCGGGTGGAGGAGGCGGTGGACTTCGCGACGGCGGAGCTGGAGCTGGCCCAGGTGCTGACCGACCGGGTGGTGGGGGCGGTGGAGGAGCCGGTGCTGGCGGCGCTGCTGCTGGGCAAGGCGGCCCAGGCGAACGAGCGGGGCGTGGAGCTGGTGCTCGCGGAGGACAGCCTGATCGACGACGGGGCGCTGCCGCCCTCGCTGGCCCAGCGCGATCTGGTGACGATCCTCGGCAATCTGATCGACAACGCGGTGGAGGCCGCGTCGGAGGGCCCGGAAGGCGCGGAGGAGTCCGGGGCCGAGGTGCCCGCGCCCCGGGCGGCCGGGGCTCCGGCGGGGCGGGCCCGGGTCACGGTGACCGCGCTCGCGGACGAGCGGGAGCTGTTGTTGCGGGTCGCGGACACGGGCGCGGGCATCGGCCCGGAGGCGGCGGACGAGGTGTTCCGGCGGGGCTGGTCGACGCACGGGGCGGGGCGCGGCCTCGGCCTGGCGCTGGTCCGGCAGGCGGCGCACCGCAACGGGGGCACGGTGGAGCTGGACGCGGGTCCGGACGGCGGCGCGCGGTTCACCGTACGGCTGCCGCTCGGGGACCGTACGGCGGCGGGGGTCGCCGCGAAGGAGGTCACGGCATGATCAAAGTCCTGGTGGTGGAGGACGATCCGGTGGCAGCCGACGCCCACCAGATGTATGTGGAGCGGGTCGAGGGCTTCACGGTGACGGCGGTGGCGCACACCCGGGCGGCGGCGGTGCGTGCGCTGGAGCGGACGCCGGTGGATCTGCTGCTGCTCGACCTCTATCTGCCCGACGGGCACGGGCTGGGGCTGCTGCGCTCGCTGCGGGCCTCCGGCCACGGGGCCGATGTGATCGCGGTGACCTCGGCGCGGGATCTCGCGGTGGTGCGGGAAGGGGTGTCGCTGGGCGTCGTGCAGTACGTGCTGAAGCCGTTCACGTACCCCACGCTGCGCGACCGGCTGGTGCGGTACGCGGAGTTCCGGGGCGTCGCCGGGGAGGCGAGCGGCCAGGAGGAGGTGGACCGGGCGCTGGGCGCGCTGCGGGTCGCGCATCCGGCCGCGCTGCCCAAAGGGCTCAGCGGTCCGACGCTGGAGGCGGTGACCCGGGTGCTGAAGGAGTCGCCCGAGGGGGTGACGGCGGCCGCCGCCGGGGAGCGGCTGGGGATCTCGCGGATCACCGCCCGGCGGTACCTGGAGCATCTGGTGACCGTCGGCAGCGCCGCGAGGCGTCCGCATTATGGGCAGGTCGGCCGACCGGAGCTGCACTACAGCTGGCTGGCGGCAGGGCGCTGACCCGGTAGCGGGCGGCCGGCCGGAAAACGCTTACCGGTCGGTTTCGCAGCTCCGGCGCCCCTCTGCCGGAGCCGAAAAGAAAGCGCTGGTGGGGAGGGATTCGCGTACCGCCCGCCCGGTTCGTGGCTGGAGGTTCCTACGAAGCGTGTTCTGTGGGGAACGTACCGTAGCCAGGGCGGAAATGGACTTCTACGGTGGGCCCGTGCACCCCACCCCGCCATTCAACGCCCCCGCCGCGCGCCGTCTCCGCGAGGCACTGGGGATGGCTCCCGGCCATGTCGCCTACGGGCTCGCCGCCCAGTACGGACTCCGGATCAGCGCAGAGACCGTCATCGCCTGGGAGCGCGGCATCGCGACTCCCGGGGAACGTGAGCTGACCGCCCTCGCCGGCGTCCTCTGGTGCGCCCCCGGCGAGCTGCTGGCGGCCGCCGCCACCCTGCGCGAACACCGTATGACCCGGGAACTGACCGTGGACGACCTGGCCCGGCAGCTGGGCATGACCGGCGCCTCGTACCTGCGGATGGAGGAGTCGGGGCGCTGGCGGGGCAACGAGAAGCAGTCGGCGGCGCTGTGCCGGGCGCTGGGTCTGTCGGCGGCGCAGTTCCTGACGGCGACCGGCCGGGACGAGGAGCTGGCGGAGCTGCTGAGCAGCGCGGTCACCACGCGCTGGCAGGCGTACGTCCGGCCGGTGGCCAAGATCGTGCCGCTGGACCGGGTGCTGATCCAGGACGTACTGGAACAGCTGCACACCGACTACCAGGCGCTGATGGTCTCCACGCTGAGCTGGAGCAGCACGGGCCAGGAACGCTCCGGGTCGACGGGCGACGCGGGCCGGGCGTTCCTGTCCCGGGTGGTGGAGCAGTTCTGGCGGACCGCCGGAGTGTGACTCCGCACGGGCAGCCCGTGCGGCCCGTGCGGTCGGAGCGACCGGGCGGGGCTAGAAGACCGACTCGGCCTCGTACATCCGCTCGGTGGGTACCCGCTTCAGCTGGGTGACGGCGTCGGCGAGCGGGACCATGGCGATGTCGTTGCCGCGCAGGGCGGTCATCCGGCCGAAGTCGCCGCGGTGCACGGCCTCCACGGCGTTCCAGCCGAAGCGGGTGGCGAGCACCCGGTCGTACGCGGTCGGCGTGCCGCCGCGCTGGACATGGCCGAGAATGACCGGCCGGGCCTCCTTGCCGAGGCGGGTCTCCAGCTCGATGGCGAGGCGGTTGCCGATGCCCTGGAAGCGCTCGTGGCCGTACTGGTCGATCTCGCCCTTGGCGTACGGCATGGAGCCCTCGGCCGGGTGCGCGCCCTCGGCGACGCAGATGACGGCGAACTTCTTGCCGCGCGCGAACCGTTCCTCGACCATCTTGACCAGGTCGTCGACCGCGAAGGGCCGCTCGGGCAGGCAGATGCCGTGGGCGCCGCCGGCCATCCCGGACTCCAGGGCGATCCAGCCCGCGTGCCGGCCCATCACCTCGACGACCATCACCCGCTGGTGGGACTCGGCGGTGGTCTTGAGACGGTCTATGGCCTCGGTCGCGACGCCCACCGCCGTGTCGAACCCGAAGGTGCGGTCGGTGGCGGAGATGTCGTTGTCGATGGTCTTCGGGACGCCGACGACCGGCATGCCCGCGTCGGAGAGCATCCGGGCCGCGGTGAGCGTGCCCTCGCCGCCGATCGGGATGAGCGCGTCGATGCCGTAACGGCGGGACAGCTCCTCGCAGTTCTCGGCGGCCTCGCGCAGCCGGTCGCGCTCCAGGCGGGCCGAGCCGAGGATGGTGCCGCCGCGGGCCAGGATGCCGCTGACCGCGTTGAGGTCGAGGGGGCGGAAGTGGCCGTCGAGCAGCCCCTTGAAGCCGTCCTCGAAGCCGATGACCTCGTCGCCGTGGCCGACGACGGCCCGGTGGACGACCGACCGGATCACTGCGTTCAGGCCGGGGCAGTCGCCGCCCGCGGTGAGAATGCCGATGCGCATCGAGGTGTTTCTCCTGCTCGTTAGTAACCGCGCTTTCCGGGGAGCCGACCGAGGCGGCTCCCGTGCCCTGAACCTCCACGAGTCTCCCACGCCCGGCAGGGACCCGGCGCTTTCGGCCGGGCCGGGACCTCCGGCGGGCGGCATAGCGGCCCCCGCAGGTATCGTCAAGAGGCAATGCAGGCCAATGCCGCACCCGGTGGACACGCCGGGCGGGCACGGGGGCATCACCGTACGTCCGGACGCCCCGCGGGTCGCGGCACCGAACATGGACGGGAGACCACGCGTGGCGCGCAGCGTGTACGTGACCGGGATCGACCGGGGGGACGGCCGTCAGGTCGTCGAGCTGGGAGTCATGGAGCTTCTGACGCGTCAGGTGGACCGGGTCGGCGTCTTCCGCCCGCTGGTCCATGACGGACCCGACCGGCTCTACGAGCTGCTGCGGGCCCGCTACCGGCTCTCCCAGAGCCCGGACTCCGTCTACGGCCTGGACTACCACGACGCCTCCACCGTGCAGGCGGAGAAGGGTACCGACGAGCTGGTCTCCCGGCTCGTCGAGCGCTTCCACCAGGTGGCCCGGGAGTACGAGGTGGTCCTCGTCCTCGGCAGCGACTTCGCCGCCACCCAGCTCCCGGACGAGCTGGCGCTCAACGCCCGGCTGGCCAACGAGTTCGGCGCCTCGGTGATCGCGGTCGTCGGCGGCAAGGGGCAGACCGCGGAGTCCGTCCGCGCCGAGACCCGTAACGCCTACCGCGCCTACGCCGGCCTCGGCTGCGATGTGCTGGCGATGGTGGTGAACCGCGTCGCTCCCGAGGACCGGGCGGTGATAGCGGAGCGGCTCGCGGCCCGGCTGCCCGTGCCCGTCTCCGTGCTGCCCGACGACCCGGCGCTCTCCGCCCCCACGGTCGCGCAGATCACCGCGGCGCTGGACGGCACCGTGCTGCTCGGCGACGACTCGGGCCTCGCGCGGGACGCGCTGGACTTCGTCTTCGGCGGGGCGATGCTGCCGAATCTGCTGAACGCGCTGACGCCCGGCTGCATGGTGGTCACCCCCGGGGACCGGGCCGACCTGGTGGTGGGCTCGCTGGCCGCGCACAGCGCCGGCACCCCGCCCATCGCGGGCGTCCTGCTGACCCTGAACGAGCGCCCCGGCGAGGAGATACTCACGCTGGCCGCCCGGCTCGCACCGGGTACCCCGGTCGTCTCGGTGGCCGGCGGATCCTTCCCCACGGCGGCGGAACTCTTCACCCTCGAAGGCAAGTTGAACGCGGCGACGCCCCGTAAGGCGGAGACCGCGCTGGGCCTGTTCGAGCGGCACGTCGACACCGGCGCCCTCCTCGACCGGATCTCGGTGGCCCGCAGCGGCCGGGTCACGCCGATGATGTTCGAGCACGAGCTGCTGGAGCAGGCCCGCTCCGACCGCAAGCGCGTGGTGCTGCCGGAGGGCGCCGAGGAGCGGGTGCTGCGCGCCGCCGACGTGCTGCTGCGCCGGGACGTCTGCGATCTGACGCTGCTCGGCGATGTGGACGTGATCCGCAAGAAGGCCGCCGACCTCGGCATCGACCTCGCGGACACCCAGCTGATCGACCCGCAGACCTCGGAGCTGCGCGGGGCCTTCGCCGAGCGGTACGCCGAACTGCGCGCGCACCGCGGGGTGACGGTGGAGCTGGCGCACGACGTGGTGGCGGACGTGAACTACTTCGGCACGCTGATGGTGCAGGAGGGTCTGGCCGACGGGATGGTGTCGGGGTCGGTGCACTCCACGGCGGCCACGATCCGCCCGGCGTTCGAGATCATCAAGACGAAGCCGGACGCGTCGATCGTCTCCTCCGTCTTCTTCATGTGCCTGGCCGACAAGGTCCTCGTGTACGGCGACTGCGCGGTCAACCCGGACCCGAACGCCGAGCAGCTCGCGGACATCGCGGTGCAGTCGGCGGTGACGGCGGCCCGCTTCGGCGTGGAGCCCCGGATCGCGATGCTGTCGTACTCCACCGGGACCTCGGGCTCCGGCGCGGACGTCGACAAGGTGCGCGAGGCCACCGAGCGGGTGCGGGCGGAGCGGCCGGAGCTGCGGGTGGAGGGGCCGATCCAGTACGACGCGGCGGTCGAGCCGTCCGTCGCGGCGACGAAGCTGCCGGATTCGGAGGTGGCCGGGCAGGCCACCGTGCTGATCTTCCCGGACCTGAACACCGGCAACAACACCTACAAGGCCGTGCAGCGCTCGGCGGGCGCGGTGGCGGTCGGTCCGGTGCTCCAGGGTCTGCGCAAGCCGGTCAACGACCTGTCGCGCGGCGCGCTCGTCCAGGACATCGTCAACACCGTGGCGATCACGGCGATCCAGGCGCAGAGCGAGGAGCGCCCCGCATGACGACTTCCTCCATCCCCCAGCACGAAGGTACGGCCTCTGTGGAACCGCATCGCGTCCTCGTCCTCAACTCCGGCTCCTCGTCGGTGAAGTACCAGCTCCTCGACATGCGCGACCGCTCCCGGCTCGCCTCGGGCTTGGTCGAGCGGATCGGCGAGGAGACCTCGCGCCTGGTGCACACACCGCTGGCCGGCGGCGGCGCCGAGCCCCGGGAGCGTACGGGCCGGATCGCGGACCACGACGAGGCGCTCAAGGCGGCGGCCGAGGAGCTGGCGGCGGACGGCCTCGGCCTCGACTCCCCCGAACTCGCCGCGATCGGGCACCGGGTGGTGCACGGCGGGCTGCGGTTCAGCGCACCGACCGTGATCACCGACGAGGTGCTGAAGGAGATCGAGCGCCTCGTGCCGGTCGCGCCGCTGCACAACCCGGCCAACATCACGGGTATCCGTACGGCGCAGGCGCTGCGGCCGGACCTGCCGCAGGTGGCGGTGTTCGACACGGCGTTCCACACGACGATGCCGGAGGCCGCCGCGCGGTACGCGATCGACGTGGAGACCGCCGACGCGCACCGCATCCGCCGCTACGGCTTCCACGGCACCTCGCACGCGTACGTCTCGCGGAAGACGGCCGAGCTGCTGGGGAAGACCCCCGAGGAGGTGAACGTCATCGTGCTGCACCTGGGCAACGGGGCGTCGGCCTCGGCGGTCGCGGGCGGGCGGTGCGTCGAGACCTCGATGGGGCTGACGCCTTTGGAAGGGCTCGTGATGGGTACCCGCTCCGGGGACATCGATCCGGCGGTCACCTTCCATCTGAAGCGGGTGGCGGGCATGTCGACCGACGAGATCGACGTCCTGCTGAACAAGAGGAGCGGGCTGGTCGGCCTCTGCGGCGACAACGACATGCGGGTGATCCGCCGCCGGATCGACGAGGGCGACGAGCGGGCCGCGCTGGCCTTCGACATCTACATCCACCGGCTGAAGAAGTACATCGGCGCCTATACGGCGGTGCTCGGCCGGGTGGACGCGGTGGCGTTCACGGCGGGGGTCGGGGAGAACGCGGCTCCGGTGCGGGAAGCTGCCATCGCGGGCCTGGAGGAGCTGGGCATGGCGGTGGACGCCTCGCTCAACTCCATACGGTCCGGTGAACCGCGGCTGATCTCGCCGGAGTACGCCCGGGTGGCGGTCGCCGTGGTGCCGACGGACGAGGAGCTGGAGATCGCCGACCAGACGTTCGCGCTCGTCGGGAGGCCGTAGTCCACGGTTCGGACAGGTCGACAACTGAGCGGCCCCGCGCCCCTTTGTATCTTCCACCAGACGGAATATTCCGCAGCGAAACAAACCGATAGGATCCGCCTCATGCGCCGTTCCAAAATCGTCTGCACCCTCGGTCCCGCCGTCGACTCCCATGAGCAGCTCGTCGCTCTGATCGAGGCCGGCATGAGCGTGGCCCGTTTCAACTTCAGTCACGGCACCCACGAGGAACACCAGGGCCGTTACGACCGTGTCCGCAAGGCGGCCGCCGAGACCGGCCGCGCGGTGGGCGTGCTCGCCGACCTCCAGGGCCCCAAGATCCGGCTGGCGAAGTTCGCCGAGGGCCCGGTCGAGCTGGTCCGCGGGGACGAGTTCACCATCACCTCCGAGGACGTCCCCGGCGACAAGTCGATCTGCGGCACGACCTACAAGGGGCTGCCCGGCGACGTCACCAAGGGCGACCCGATCCTGATCAACGACGGCAACGTCGAGCTGAAGGTCGTCGCGGTCGAGGGCCCCCGGGTCAGGACCATCGTCATCGAGGGCGGTGTCATCTCCGACCACAAGGGCATCAACCTGCCCGGCGCGGCGGTCAACGTCCCGGCCCTGTCCGAGAAGGACGTCGAGGACCTGCGCTTCGCCCTGCGGATGGGCTGCGACCTGGTCGCCCTCTCCTTCGTCCGGGACGCCGACGACGTCAAGGACGTCCACAAGGTGATGGACGAGGAGGGCCGCCGGGTCCCCGTCATCGCCAAGGTGGAGAAGCCGCAGGCCGTCGAGCACATGGAGGGCGTCGTCGCGGCGTTCGACGGTGTGATGGTGGCCCGCGGCGACCTGGCCGTCGAGTACCCGCTGGAGAAGGTCCCGATGGTGCAGAAGCGCCTGGTGGAGCTCTGCCGGCGCAACGCCAAGCCGGTGATCGTGGCGACCCAGATGATGGAGTCGATGATCACCAACTCGCGGCCGACCCGCGCCGAGGCGTCCGACGTCGCCAACGCGATCCTGGACGGCGCGGACGCGGTCATGCTGTCCGCCGAGTCCTCGGTGGGCGCGTATCCGATCGAGACGGTCAAGACGATGTCGAAGATCGTCTGCGCCGCCGAGGAGGAGCTGCTCTCCAAGGGCCTCCAGCCGCTGGTCCAGGGCAAGAAGCCCCGTACGCAGGGTGGTTCGGTGGCCCGCGCCGCCTGCGAGATCGCGGACTTCCTCGACGGCAAGGCCCTGGTCGCCTTCACCCAGTCCGGCGACACCGCCCGCCGTCTCTCCCGCTACCGCACGGCCCAGCCGATCCTGGCCTTCACCACGGACGAGAACACCCGCAACCAGCTCGCGCTGAGCTGGGGCGTCGAGTCGTACGTCGTCCCGCACGTGGACAACACCGACGCGATGGTCGACCTGGTCGACGCGGAGCTGCTGAAGCTGAACCGCTACAGCGACGGCGACACGATGGTCATCACCGCCGGCTCGCCCCCCGGCGTCCCCGGCACCACCAACATGGTCCGGGTGCACCACCTGGGCGGCGGCGAGCGCAACTGACCCGCACCCGCTCCACCGCATGACCGTGGGCCGTACTCCTGGTGAGGAGTACGGCCCACGGTGCTGTGCGGCTCCCGGACGGGTTCGGGGGGTGCGGCGCGGCTGCTAGCCCTTGCCGCCTTCCAGGTAGTTGTTCAGTCCCGGAACGGTGAGCGTGCCGCCGAACTGGCCGGCCTGAACCACCTTCACCTTGGTGAAGAAGGCGAAGGGGACGTTCAGCGGCGGCGGGGTCTCCGGGCTGAAGGTGATCGGGATGAGGCCGAAGAGATTGCCCTTCAGCTCCTCCGTGTACATCGTCACCTCGCCGTTGCGGATCGTCGACGTGGAGCCGGGCCGCGACTTCACATGCCCGGTGGTGCCCGCGGGGCCGACGGTCAGCTGGTGCAGGTCCTTGATGTCGATGGAGCTGGCGGTGAACTTCAGCACCTTCTTGATGCTGCCGTCCGCCTTCTTCACCTCGACGATGCCGTGGTAGTCCAGGCCGTTGAGGGTGAGCAGCGTCGACTCCAGCGTCCACGGGTCGGACGGGAGCAGCGGGATGCCGGGCTCCAGCTCGGCCGCGGCGAGCGCGTCCGGGTCGGCCTCGGGGCACGGGAAGCGCGGCTTGGCGCCCTCCGGGATGTCCTCGTCCTTCTTGGGGTCGAGTCCCTTGACGTCCTCGTCGAGCTCCTCGACGTCCTTGCCGGCCTTCCCGGCCGCCTCGCGGATGGCGTCGGCCGTCTTGTCGGACGTCTCCTTCGCCTGGTCGGCCGCGCCCTTGACCGGGTCCTTCGACTCGTCCTTCGGCTTGTCCTCAGGCTTGTCGGACGCCTTCGGGGCCTTGGCCGTCGGGCTCGGGGACGGGCTCGCCGGCTTCTCGTCCCCGGCCTTCTCCTCGGCCTCGTCGTCCTTCTTGTCCGGGCCGTCGAAGAGGTCCTTCAGCGCGTCGCCGAGCCCGAGCGGGTCCAGCGGGTTCTTCGACCTGGTGGGCGTCGGGGTCGCGGAGGGCGTCTCGGCGGGCTTCTCCTGCTCGGCTCGGGCCGACTTGTCCCCGGTGTCGGGCTTCGCGCCGTCCGCCGTGTCCTGGTCCGCGTCGGAGGCCGAACCGCTCGCCGAGGGCTTCGGGGTCGCGGTGTCGTCCGTGCCGGACGCGCCGTCCTTCTTGTCGTCCTTCGCCGTGGCCGACGGGGACGGGGTGGCCTCCGGCGACTCGCTCTCGCTCGGCTCGTCGGACCGGGTGACGCACGGTCCCGGCGCGAACGGGATGTCGGCCCGGTCGTCGGCCAGGGCGAGCTTGGGGGTCAGCCCCATGCCCACGAAGACCGCCGTCGGCATCGCCGCGAGCGCCAGCGCCTTCTTGCCGCTGGGCAGGTGAAGCTTGGTCAGGAGGGACTTCTTGGGGGCCGCGTGACGGGGGCCCCTGCGCTCGCGGAAGTCGTCGCCGGGGTAGGCGTCCGTCCGCTGTCCGTCGTCACCCCGCACGATGCCTCCCGGCGTCGGCGTCGGCTGCCGGGTCGGGCCCGGCGGCCTGCTGCTGGGGCACGGCCGCGCCGTGGAGCGCGTCCTCGTACGGCAGGTCCTTCTCCAGCGACGTGCGCCGGGGGTCCTGCTCGTCGAGCGGGTCCTCGTCGCTCCCGGTTTCGCCGGGGGCCCAGGAAACGGACAGGGCCCCGCCGATGAGGGCGAAGACGAACCCGATCACGAAGCCGCCGATGTTGGCGACGGGTATGGAGATCAGCGCGAGCAGGATGGCCGCGACGCCGGCGAACACCCGCACGATGTGGTGGAACCACATCGTCAGGCCCAGCGTGATCAGCAGAACCCCGATGATCAGGGACCCGGCGCCGGCGGTGGTGGACATCGTCAGCGTCATGTTGCCGAGATGCAGATCGGCGTACGGGAAGTAGGCGATGGGCGCACCGCCGAGGATGGTGAACAGACCCGCCCAGAACGGCCGGTCACCCCGCCAGGCGCGGAAGCGTCGCCGGGCGACGTGAAGGTAGTGCTCGTTCTGCCCTGTGGACTCGGGGCTCATGGAAAACAGCTCCCTGGAACCGGTACTGCCGTAAAAGGAGGAGGGGGGCGGCCGGAAGACCCGGCGAGGGGTGTTCCGGCCACCCGGGCGAGTGCTTAGAAGCACTCCTTGACGCCCGTGTGCAGCCTCAGCTTCAGGTCGCTGAGCTTGAAGGTGCCGGCCGTGGTCGCCCACGCCGTCTGCTTCACGTTGGTCAGCGTCGCCTTGTCGGCGCGCTGCGAGAAGCCTTCCTCCTTCGCCTGGGTGCCCGGCTGGATGCCGATGCTTCCCGGCTTGTTCGGCTTCTTCAGCGAGCCGGCCGCGACACCGATGTCGATGTTCTCGAACTCGGCGTCGGCGTCGAGCTGCGCGACGTCCAGGTAGAGGTTGGTCGCCTTGACCGGCTTCTTCGGGTTCGTACCGGCGTTCAGCATGAGGCTGACGTTGCCGATGAAGGGAACCTTCGGCGTGACCACCGACTGGCACATGTTGGTGATCGTGGCGTCGCTGAAGCCCGACACCGCGACCGCGTGCGCCGCTTCCTTGCCCTCAAGGTCCTTGCCGACGGCGACGCTGCCGTACTGGACGAAGTTCTCGCCCTCCAGCTTGTCGGTGCTGACCTTGAAGCTCTGCCCGGACACACTGAACGACGCCGCCAGCGCGCCCTGTGCGAGGCCGACGCCCACCGCCGCCGTGGCGACGACGCTCGGCACCATGACCAGAGCGAACCGCTTCCATCTCGTCCCACCGCGAACCTGGGAACTCATACTTGCTCCTTCTTCTCGGACGTACATCTCCGGCCGGGCATCGTGCCCGTCTGGGATGGGAGAAGTGCTACGTCCTCGGGGAAGGAGAGCGCCCGTATCGGAGACGTGTCCCGCATCCGATCCACCGGCGTTCACCCCCGAGCGACAACCACTGGCCGCGCGTTCAGCACAGCCGGTCGGACAGGCCCCGCCCGTGAGCGGGAACCCCCCTGTCCGCGGTCGGCGCCACTGCCGCCGACCCACCCGGTGGGGACCCAACAGACCCTCAGGCACCGGCTGGAGACCGGGCTGGAGGTATTGGACCGAGCGTGGCCGATCGTGGTGCATTCACGCCCGCGACACAAGGGGGATCGTTACTGGCTAGTAACGGCCCGATAACCGCAGTGCGACAGGGCGGCATCGCACGGCGACGCAGGGTGGCACGAAAGGGACATCGGAATGGCGGGAAACTTCAAGGAAACGGGACAGAATCACCAGCCTGCTTTACTGCGAGTAACAGCTCGCATCTTTGTCAAGATTTGGTAAAGCGAAGGCGTTCCGTACCGCTCTTTGGCGTCAGGACGGCAAAACGGCCGCACCGCCGGGGAGGCGGTGCGGCCGTCTTGTCACATCGGAACAATCGGCCTCGTCCGGAGCGGACGGCGGGCCGGCCTCAGAACAGGACGCGGGCCAGCGCGGTGCGCGCGGCGGTGACCCTGGGGTCCTCCGGGCCGATCACCTCGAACAGCTCCAGCAGCCGCAGCCGGGCGGCGTCGCGGTCCTCGCCCGCGGTGCGGCGGACCGCCTCGACGAGCCGGCCGAAGGCGTCCTCGACATGGCCGCCGACCAGATCCAGATCGGCCGCGGCGAGCTGGGCCCGCACATCGCCCGGGTTGTCCGCCGCCTCCTTGCGGACCGCCTGCGGGTCCATGCTCTGCACCCGGCCGAGCAACTCCGCCTGGGCCAGACCGAGCTTGGCCTCCGGGTTGCCCGGGTCGTCCGCGAGGACGTTCTTGTACGCCTGGACCGCGCCGCCGAAGTCATTGGCGTCCAGCGCCGAAGCGGCGGCCTCCAGCACGGCGTCGTACGGGCCGGCCGGCACCTCGGCCGGGGCCGCGCCCGGCGCCCCGGCGTCCGGGTCGACGACGATCCCGGTCAGCCCGAAGCGCTCCTCGCCGACCTGGATCAGCTGGTCCAGCGTCTCGCGGATCTGGGCCTCGGGGGCCGCGCCCTGGAAGAGCGGGAGGGCCTGTCCGGCGACGACGGCGAAAACGGCCGGAATGCCCTGGATGCCGAACTGCTGCATCAGCATCTGGTTGGCGTCGACATCGACCTTGGCCAGCAGGAAGCGGCCGTTGTACTCGACCGCCAGGCGCTCCAGCAGAGGGCCCAGCTGCTTGCACGGCTCACACCACTCGGCCCAGAAGTCGATGACGACGGGGACCTCGGCGGAGCGCTGGAGGACATCGCGCTCGAAGCCGGCTTCATCGACGTCGATCACCAGGGCGGCGGGCGCGACGGCGCCGCTGCCCCCGGTACGGGCGGCCTCCGCGCGGGCCTGCTCCGCCTTGGCCTTGGCCTCACCGGCCGCCTTGACAGCGGCGAGGTCGACAACGCCGCTCATGGACATGTTCCTAGGCTGCATACGTACATCCTCCCCCCTGAGCACACCGTTCCGGAAAGCGAGTGCGAGAACCGGCCCGGTCCGAGCCCCCACCGGCGTGCGGGGGCGTACGGACCGGAGCGGTCGAGGGCCCCTGAAAGACCCGGGTGGACCTTCCGGATCCCCATCCGGCCGGTCCGTGCGGCCCCGGGTCCCCACCCGGCGCCTGGGTCTCCATGAGACCCGGTGGCTGTCGCTCGTTCGTTCCGTGGCGTACGGGGGCGGGCAAGCCGCCTTCCTTACGCTACGACCCGTAGCGTAACTGCCGATCACCCTGCTGGGACAGGTGATCCCGGTGATCTGTCTCACGGGCACCGGGGCACAACGGTTCTCCCTACTGGCCGGTATGGTCGCCGCATCATGAGCGACAGCGACCCCAAAGCCACCCGAACAGGACGTCCGCGGAGCACCGCAGCCGATGCCGCGATCCTCGAAGCGACACGGGCGTCCCTGGTCGATCTCGGCTGGTCGAAGCTGACGATGGGCGATGTGGCGACCCGGGCCGGGGTCGCCAAGACGACCCTCTACCGGCGGTGGGCGGGCAAGAACGAACTGGTCGTGGACGCGGTCGCGGTCCTCTTCGACGAGCTGGAGCTGCCCGACCGGGGCAGCCTGGCCGCCGATGTGCAGGGGGTCGTGCTCCAGTTCGCCTCGCTGCTGGAGCGGCCGGAGGCCCGGACCGCGCTGATGGCGGTGGTCGCCGAGTCCACCCGCGACGACTCGCTGCGCCGGCGGATCCGCTCGGCGATCGTGGACCGGCAGAAGCGGCTGGTGCTGCTGGGCCGGGAACGCGCTCAGGCCCGCGGCGAGCTGCGGTACGAGGACGACGCCTCGACGGCCGCCCGCAACGCGGACCTGATCTTCGACGTGATCGCCGGCGCGGTGGTGCACCGCACCCTGGTGAGCGCGGAGCCGGTGGACGCCGAGTGGGCGAGCGGCTTCACCTCGCTGCTGCTGCTGGGGCTGGCCGGCGCTCAGGCGGGGTGAGACTCCGCGCCCGTGGTCCGGCGCGCAGCTGCGCGCCCAGCGGGAGGCAGAGGAGGACGAGCCCCGCCCACATGGCGAAGGCGAAGCTCCACAGCCCCATCATCAGCGCGATGGAGAGATGGAAGAGGAAGCCGGCCGCCAGCAGGTAAAGGCGGTGGCGCCGCGGCAGCAGGAGGGCCAGGGCGAGGCCCAGTTCGATGAACAGGGGCACCCAGGTCAGCGCCGCGACCCCCAGAGGCTGCCGGACGACGAGGTCCACCACCGGGTGGAGCCAGCCGGGAGCGCCGAAGGCGAGGTTGTTGGTCCAGTACCACATCGCGGTTCCGTCCGCCCACTCCGCGTGGGGAAGCTTCGCGACGCAGGCCTGGAAGTACAGGAACGACATCTGCAACTGGGCCATGAACAGGGCGGAGCAGCAGGCGAAGGCCGTGACCTGCGCGGGTACCGAGTCCGTCCGCTCCTCCGGCGGATCGTCCCAGTGCCAGCGCCGGGGATCGCCGAGGGCCGCGAGGGCGAGGAGGACGGCGAGGTTGCACGCGATCTGATCGCCGCCGTCCGGGATGGCGATATTGGCCCAGACGCTGTACGTGATCCACAGGTGCGGCAGCGCCGTCCACCTGGGCCGCCAGCCGGACGCGACGACGAGCAGGACCGCCACGCACACCAGGCGCGCCACGTCCAGCCGTTGCTCGGGAACGTGGCAGAACAGGCCGATCGACCGCAGGCCGTCGCAGCCCACGATGTCGTCGCGGCCCGCGGACGGGCGGAAGAGCGTGTCCGAACCGCTCCACAGCAGGGTGCCCGATGTGGCCAGGGCCAGCAGCGTGCGTGCCAGTCCGTAGACGTTGGTCCACGGCGACGGGAAGGATCTCATCCGCACTTCACCTCCAGGACCCGCACGCTCTTCGGCGTGTGGGTGTCCGCGTAGAAGTCGCGCCAGGCGTACGGAACGGGCAACTGGTCGACCAGCGCGACCCGGCCGCACAAGGTGGGCGACGGTGACGGGTTGCCGACCGGGATGATGTCCGCACTCGCGCGGTCGAGACAGTCCGTCAGCGCACGGCGTTCGCAGGCGAAGGGCTTGCTGTCCTGGACCTGGTAGAACAGCAGGCCGATCTCCAGGCCCTGGGCTCGCGACTCCCTGTTGAAGCCGTACTCGGCGTGCCGGCCCGACCGCAGGCTGCGCCAGGCGCCGTCGACCGGGCCGTAGGGGTCCATGTCCGTCTCCCGCGGGGACTTGGTGAAGAACGCCCACCCTTGGGGGACCACGGTCCGCGTCGTGGATTCCACCGAGGCCTGCCCCGGCAACTTCACCGCGTTGTCCGGCAGTTGTGTCTGCACCACATACAGGAGGAGCACCGCCCACACAGCGGTGACTCCTGCCGCCATGGACCGTGGGACGCGACGGGTACGGGGCGGGGAGAGTGACAGTCGGGCCCACCGGCGACCGCTCGCTGGCCAGTTCATACGAGGTCTTCCTTCGCTCGTCGCTCGACGCGGTCACCGTTCTTCCCCGGCACCGGGGCGCCGGGGAAGAACGGTGCGGGGTGTCCGGGCCGAGGGACCGGCTCCGGACACCCCGCCGCCGTCAGGCGTCCTTCAGAAGCGTCGTCAGGAGGGCGATGCTTTCCTCCGCCGACAGCATCGGCCGCTGCTCCATCCAGAAGTGCTGGACGTCCCACGCCACCTCGGCGTTGAAGACGGCGACAACGTTGCCGACCACCGCGACGTTCACCGCGACGACGACGGCGACACACGCCCCGGTGCTGCCGTCCCCGCTCTTCTCGATGACCTTGACGTGGTTCTTGAGAAGCGCCGAGGTGTGGTCCAGCGCCGCTTCGACCCGTCGGGGGTCGCCGCTGCGGAGGTCGGTGGAGAGCCCGGCGAAGAAGCCCGGCTCGGTCTTCTCCATGACGTCCATCAGCTTGCCGACCGCGGCCACGGACTTGGCGCCGCGGTTCTCCTTGAGCGTCTCCTTCGAACTCCGGTAGTAGCCGCCCGCGATGAGGCTGTCGGCCACCCGCCCCTGAGTGAAGACCAGGCCGCCGAACAGGGCGCGGCCGTCCTCCTCCGCCGATGCGGCCTTCTTGACCGCCACGGCGGCCGGCGGGGCCGTCTGTGCCGCGGACGCCTGAGCGGTGCCGACGACACCGGCCCCCAGAGCGACGGCCGCCGCAAGGGCGGTGGCGATCACCTTCGGTGAGAACTGCACAGGAATGCCTCCCATTTCTGTTCCGTGCCCACCGCCGCACCGTCCCGCGACCACGTCCGGGACCACTGGACCGGCGTGGCTCCGCGTCGAGCGGAAGTCAGCCGGAAGACGGCGGGTGAGCGACCAATGGAGGCAACCAAAGCAGCCGGTCGGAGGCCGGGGTACCCACCAGAAAAGGGGGTACCCCGCGCGCCCCGGCCTTCGTACGCTCCCGGCAGCCGGACGCCGCCGGATTCGACCACCGCGCACGACGAAGCGCTCGACCGGGAAACCCCGGCCGAGCGCTTGTCCGACCCCTACGCTCTCCTGAGCCGACGCTCAGAAGCCCGGCGGCTCCGTGTAGACGCCCCACTCCTCGCGCAGCACCCCGCAGATCTCGCCGAGCGTGGCCTCGGCCCGTACGGCGTCGAGCATCGGCGCGATCATGTTGGAGCCGTCGCGGGCGGCGGCGAGCATCGCGTCGAGGGCGGCGGTGACCTTCGCGTCGTCGCGGGCGGCCTTGCGGTCGGCGAGCTGGCTGACCTGGTCGCGCTCGACCTCGTGGCTGACCCGCAGGATCTCCAGGTCGCCGGTGACCGAGCCGTGGTGGACGTTGACGCCGACGACCCGCTTGTCGCCCTTCTCCAGGGCCCGCTGGTACTGGAAGGCGGACTCGGCGATCTCGCCGGTGAACCAGCCGTCCTCGATGCCGCGCAGGATGCCGGAGGTGATCGGCCCGATGGGGTGCTGCCCGTCCGGGTGGGCCCGGGTGCCGCGCTCCCTGATCTGGTCGAAGATCTTCTCGGCCTCGGCCTCGATCCGGTCGGTGAGCTGCTCGACGTACCAGGAGCCGCCCAGCGGGTCGGCCACATTGGCGACGCCGGTCTCCTCCATCAGCACCTGCTGGGTGCGCAGGGCGATCTCGGCGGCCTGCTCGGAGGGGAGCGCGAGGGTCTCGTCGAGGGCGTTGGTGTGCAGCGAGTTGGTGCCGCCGAGGACGGCGGAGAGGGCTTCGACGGCCGTGCGGACGACGTTGTTGTACGGCTGCTGCGCGGTGAGCGAGACCCCGGCGGTCTGGGTGTGGAAGCGCAGCCACTGGGCCTTGTCGGTCTTCGCGCCGTACGTCTCCTTCATCCAGCGGGCCCAGATGCGGCGGGCGGCGCGGAACTTGGCGATCTCCTCGAAGAAATCGAGGTGCGCGTCGAAGAAGAAGGAGAGCCCGGGGGCGAAGGTGTCGACGTCCAGGCCGCGCGAGAGGCCCAGCTCCACATAGCCGAAGCCGTCCGCGAGGGTGTACGCGAGCTCCTGCGCGGCCGTCGCCCCGGCCTCGCGGATGTGGTAGCCGGAGACGGAGAGCGGCTTGTAGGCGGGGATGGCGGCGGCGCAGTGCTCCATCAGGTCGCCGATGAGGCGCAGATGGGGCTCGGGCTGGAAGAGCCACTCCTTCTGCGCGATGTACTCCTTGAAGATGTCGGTCTGGAGCGTGCCGTTGAGCACCCCCGGGTCGACGCCCTGGCGCTCGGCGGCGACCAGGTACATGCAGAAGACGGGGACGGCCGGGCCGCTGATCGTCATCGAGGTGGTGACGTCGCCGAGCGGGATGTCCCCGAAGAGGACCTCCATGTCGGCGGCGGAGTCGATGGCGACCCCGCAGTGGCCGACCTCGCCGAGCGAGCGCGGGTCGTCGGAGTCGCGGCCCATCAGCGTCGGCATGTCGAAGGCGACGCTGAGTCCGCCGCCGCCCGCCGCGAGGATCATCTTGTAGCGCTCGTTGGTCTGCTGGGCGTTGCCGAAGCCGGCGAACTGGCGGATCGTCCACGTACGGCCCCGGTAGCCGGTGGGGTGCAGCCCGCGGGTGAAGGGGTACTCCCCGGGCCAGCCGATCCGCTCGAACCCCTCGTACGTGTCGCCGGGGCGGGGCCCGTACGCCGGCTCGACCGGATCCCCGGAGAGCGTGGTGAAGTCCGCGTCACGCTTGCGGGCCTTGTCGTAACGGGCCTGCCAGCGGAGGCGGCCTTCCTCGATCGCGTCAGCGTCCATACCCTCGAATTTACTAGGACGTCCTAGTAAATGTCGATGGCAAACCGCCCGGCGCTTTGCGCGCGGGGCGGTTCGGGTGATCCGGAAGCCCTGGCCTCAGGCCTTGGCGGGGGCCGGCGCCGGGTCGGTGACCAGGGCGCGGGCCTCGCGGCTGACCTTCGGTTCGACGAAGAACGAGGCGAAGGGGATGCAGCCCGCGGCCAGCACCCACAGGAGCTTGCCGAAGGGCCACTTCGCCTTGGAGCCGAGATCGAAGGCGAAGACGACGTAGACGATGAACAGCACGCCGTGGATCTGGGAGATCAGCATGGTGTCGCCGGTCTCGAAGCCGTACTTCGCGATGATCGCCGCGGTGAAGACGAGCAGCCAGACGGCGGTGACGTAGGCCATCACCCGGTAGCGGGTGAGCACGTTCTGTTTCATGGCTACGAGCGTAACGGGACGACCGGGGCGATCTTCGCGCGGCCCCGGCGACGGCGGCCGGGCGGGGCCGCGCTCACTCCTCCTCGAAGTCCTGGGCCGCCACCCGCAGCGGACGCAGCATGGCGAAGATCTCGGCGCACTCCTCGGAGTCGTACACCCCGAGCCCGAAGTCGACCGCGACCAGGTCCCGGGTGGCCGCCTCGACGACCTCGCGGCCCTTGTCGGTGATGGCCGCCAGCGTTCCGCGGCCGTCGTTCGGGTTCGGGCGCTTGCCGACCAGACCGGACTTGACCAGCCGGTCCACGGTGTTGGTGACCGAGGTGGGGTGCACCATCAGCCGCTCGCCGATCTTGGACATCGGCAGTTCACCGGCCTTGGAGAAGGTGAGCAGCACCAGCGCCTCGTACCGGGCGAAGGTCAGCCCGTACGGCTTGACGACGGCGTCGACCTCGGCGAGCAGGATCTGCTGGGCCCGCATGATCGAGGTGATCGCCCCCATCGAGGGCACGGGTCCCCAGCGCTGCTGCCAGAGCTCGTCGGCGCGGGCGATGGGATCGAAGGGAAGGCTGAGCGGCTTCGGCACGGCACCGACCTTACCGACTGGTCATATGCCGGTCAGCCCCGTCTCGTCCTTCGGTATCGGACATCCGTCCGGGGGCTGTCCGGCGGACCTCGGCGACGAGCAGCAGCGTGCAGACGGTACCGATGATTCCGGATCCAACGACCACCTGGTGCACGGGGAAGAACTCGGCCGCGAGCCCCGCCAGCGCCATCCCGAGGCCCTGGACGGTCATCAGTCCGGCGGTGAGCAGCGTCATGGCCCGGCCGCGCAGTTCCTGGGGCACGGCGTCGACGAACCACTGGTCGAGCCCGATGACGTACGCCGCTCCCGCCCCGGCCAGCGCCAGGGCGGCCAGGGCGAGCGACAGCCCGGGCCGGACCACGTACACGAGGAGCGGGAACAGGCCGACGGCGGCGACCGGCAGGACGATCCGGGAGCGGTTACAGGGGCTGAGCGCGGAGCCCACGAACAGTTCGGCCCCGATGTGCCCGACGGCCATCGCGCAGAGCAGCAGCCCGAGCGCGGCGGGCGGGGCCCCGATCGCGTCGGCGTACGGGGCGGCGAGCGCCTCCGGGGCCACCACGAACATCGCGGGCAGCCAGAACAGCAGCATCAGGGCGCGGATGCGGCGGTCGCCCAGGACGAGGCGGGCCCCGGAGAGCGACTCCTTGAGGAGGGTCCCGCCGCCGTCACCACCGGTGGCGCGGGCGGGGCGGTCGCGGGTGCCGAAGCGGAGCAGGGCGGCCGAGCAGAGGAAGGTCACCACGGTGACGGTGATCGCGCCGCGCGGGGAGAGCACGGTGAGCAGCACCCCTCCGGCGCCGAACCCGATGAGCATCGCGCTCTGCGAGACGATCCGCAGCAGCGAACGGCCCAGTACATAGAGGTCGCCCTCGCCGAGGATGTCGGTGAGCGCCGCCATCCGCGTCCCGGTGAAGACGGGCGCGATCGCGGCGACCAGGCAGCGCAGGGCGAGGAGTCCGGCGACCGGGGTGGCGGGCACCAGCATCACGGCGACGCAGGCCGCGCAGAGCAGATCGCAGACGACCAGGACGCGACGGGCCGGGTAGCGGTCGGCGACCCCGGCGAAGAGCGTGCCGCCGACGATGTACGGGAGCAGCCCCAGCGCGAAGGTCAGGGCGCTGAGCAGCGGGGAGCCGGTGAGGTCGTAGACGAGGACGGTGAGCGCCAGCTCGCTGACGACGACGCCGAGCAGCGAGAGCAGGTGCGCGGCGAAGACGGCCCGGAACTCGGCGACGGCGAAGACCGCGCGGTAGCCGCGCGGGACTTCGGGGGCCGGGGCGGCGGGGTCCCGGAGCGTGGGCCCGGGGCCCGGGTCACGGTGGGCGGCACGCTCCGGGGAGGGAGCCGGGACCTGCGCCGCCGGGACGGGCGGGGTACGGGGTGTGTCCGCCGGGGCGGGGCTGTCGGTCGGCATGGGACGAGCCTGGGGCCGGGACCCCGCTCTTTGTAGACTTTCGGCTCAGGCCGAATGTTGAGGCCCGCGTGGGCTGCCCGCCGGGGCTTCGCGGCGGAGGGAGAGGCATGCCGTTCCAGCTGCATTTCAGCGAGAGCGACCTGCTGCGCTGCCGGTTCGCCCTGTCCCCGCTGTTCGAGACCCAGGAGGCCGTGCGCACCCTGGCCCGTCGCCACCGGCACGGCTACCACCTGCCGTGGCTCCGCCGGATCCGGGAGGCGGCCGCGGCCCTGGACCTGGAGCCGCTGTGGCTGCTGATGCCGGACGGCGGCCACAACCCGGACTTCATCTGCCCGCCGCCGATCGGCCCGTTCGCCACCTTCGACGAGGAGATCGCGGGCGTCCGGGCGGTCGACCCGGAGGTGGCGTGGGCGGACATGGCGCTGGCGCTGGCGGGACGGCCCGGCGCCCGGGAATCCGCGACGGGCCGGCGCCTGCTGGCCGATCCGGCACGGGCCGTGCACGAGCTCGCCGATCTGCTGGAGCAGGTCTGGCGGGCCCTGATCGAGCCGTACTGGCCCCGGCTGCGGGCCCTGCTGGAGGCGGACATCGCCTACCACTCCCGGCGGCTCGCGGACAGCGGTCTGGAAGGGCTGCTGGGCGAGGTGAGCACCCAGCTGAGCTGGAACGGTTCGACGCTCACCGTGAAGGGGACGCGGGGCGACCACCACCAGGTGCTGGGCGGCCAGGGGCTGGCGCTGATGCCGAGCGTCTTCGTCTGGCCCGAGGTGGTGGGCGGCCACCTGGAGCCCTGGCAGCCCGGGCTGATCTACCCGGCGCGCGGGATCGGCGGGCTGTGGAGCGAGGCCGGGGAGCGGACGCCGGAAGCCCTCACCCGGCTGCTGGGCCGGGTCCGGGCCGATGTGCTGTGCGCGCTGGACGAACCGGCCGGGACCAGCGCGCTGGCGCACCGGCTGGACCTCGCCGCCTCGTCCGTGTCGGCCCATCTCTCCGTGCTGCGCGGGGCGGGGCTGCTGACCTCGCGGCGGTACGGGCACCAGGTGCTGTACGAGCGCACCCCGCTGGGGATCGCGCTGGCCGGCTCGGACTGAGGGCGCGGCTGTCGGCATCCGGCGTACGGACGTGTCACGGACGGTGTCGCGTCACCACTCCCCGTAACCGTTATGTCACGATTGCCCTGTTTCCCGTGTCCGTGAGCCACCGCCGTCCGAGGGGTCTGGATGTCCGGCCGCAGAATCGTCCCCCGCGCTCTCCCCCGTACCGTCCGCGCCCTGGCCGTCCTCGCCCTGGCGAGCGCCCTCACCGCGGGGTGCTCGACGCCGGAGCCGCGGGTCACCGGGACCGCCGAGGAGGGCGGCGAACTCGTCCGGGGCGAGCCCGCCCCGAGCGCGGCCTCCCCGTACTGGGTCGACCCGAACAGCGACGCGGCCCGCCAGGTGCGCACCTGGGAGAAACAGGGGCGCGAGGCGGAGGCGAAGATCCTGCGGCGGATCTCCGGCCGGCCGGTGGCCGACTGGCCCGCGTGGGACGACCCGGCCCCGGGGATCCGGGCCGCCGCGAGGTCCGCCGCCCGGACGAAGAAGACCATCCTGCTCGTGGCGTACAACATCCCGCACCGCGACTGCGGGCTCTACTCCGCGGGCGGCGCGAAGGACGCGGACGCCTACCGGACCTGGATCGGGGAGTTCGCCGACGCCATCGGGGACGCGCCCGCGACCGTGATCCTGGAACCGGACGCCCTCCCCCACATCACGGACGGCTGCACCCCGCCCGAGCACCACGCCGAGCGCTACCAGCTCCTCTCCGAGGCGGTGGACACGCTCAAGGCCCGGCCCGGCACCAAGGTCTACCTGGACGCCGGAAACCCGGACTGGATCGACGAACCGGCCAAGATGGCGCAGCCGCTGCGGCAGGCGGGCATCGACCGGGCCGACGGCTTCTCGCTGAACGTCTCCAACTTCCAGTCGAACGAGAGCGTGAAGTCGTACGCGGGACAGCTCTCCGACGCGGTCGGCGGCGCGCACTTCGTGATCGACACCAGCCGCAACGGCAACGGCCCCCTGTCCGGGGGCCGTGAGGAGGCCTGGTGCAATCCGCCGGGCCGGGGGCTCGGCACACCCCCGACCACCGACACCGGCGACGACCGGCTCGACGCCTATCTGTGGATCAAGCGGCCGGGCGACTCCGACGGCACCTGCCGGGGCGGCCCGCCGGCCGGCGACTGGTGGCCGGAGTACGCACTCGGCCTCGCCCGGCGCGCCGCCTCCTGAGGCCGCCGCTCGCCCTCAGCTCCGGGCGAAGATCGGCTCCCAGCGCTTGGACGAGTGGTCCTTGGGCGTACGGGCGCCGCTGAGGGAGATCGTCTTCTTGCTGCCGATGCCGACCAGCACCAGACGGTTCTCGTACTCCCCGCCGCCCGGTGCGATGTCCCAGGCGATCAGTCGCTCGTTGTCGACCCAGGCCAGGAGTTCCTGGCCCCGCAGCTTGGCGACGCGCTCACCCGTGCGGGGGTCGAGGACCTGGGTTGCGGTGGTCTTCGCACCGCCCGCGAAGCCCCCGGCGACGAGCTTGCCGTCCGGGGAGAGGCCGGCCGGCGCGGACCAGAGGTCGATGTGGGCCTCCCCGGCCGGTGCGGTCACCTTCCGGCCGTCGAAGTCGCGGTAGATGACGCCGGGGTCCATGTTGATGGGCTCGTACAACAGGGTGCCGTCGTCGTTGAAGCGCAGGTTCTCGCCGGAGCCGTAGCCGCCGCCCCCGCCGGAGAACGCGGGCAGCGCATGCCAGTCGGAGGCCCCCGTCGCCACGTCGACGACGGCGAACCCGGTGCGGCAGGGCACCCGCCACGGCTCGAAGTCGTCGTTCACCTGGACCTTGTGGGACCAGTAGGCGCGGTCCGGGTTCTTGTCGTACGTGGTGGCCACCAGCTTGCTGCCGTCGGGCGAGAAGAACAGGCCACCGGCGCCCCGGTCCAGCGGGATCCAGCGGGTCACCTTCCCGGTACGGAGGTCGAGCAGCCCGATGCGGGGGGCCGGCAGTTCGCGTTCCAGGACGGCGGCGGTCCGCATGCCGGGCGCGACGGCGAGGAAGGACCAGCGCTCGTCCGCCTCGTAGCGGCCGGTCTCCTGGTTCAGCACCGAATAGGTGCGCTCGACGATCTCGTCGCGGTTGGGCTGGCGGACCTTCTTCGAGGTGAAGTACGCGGCGAGGACCTGGTCGCCGACGGCGATCCGGTCGCGCGGCGGGGACTGGTCGACATGGCTCTGGACGCCCTGGTCGGAGACCTCGCCGCCGGCCACATGGATCCTCTTCGGACCCTCGGCGTCGAGCAGCGTGGGTACGCCCACGGCCGCGGCGACGACGAGAACCGTGGTGGCCGCGGCGGCGGCGAGGGTACGGGCCCGGCGACGCCGCCGCTCGGCGAGCACCCGGCCGGCCAGACCGGGGCGCGGAGCCGGGACGACGGCCGCCTGCTCGCGCAGGGAGTCACGGACGAGTTCCTCGACGTTCACGGTCGTACCTCCACGGCAGCGAGATTGCGGGACGACGGCTGCTCCGCGCCGGACCCGCCGAGGGCGGTGAGTTCGGGCGCGTGGGCGCGCAGTCGGGCCAGGGAGCGGTGGGTGGTGGACCGTACGGTGCCGACCGAGCAGCCGAGGAGGCGGGCCACATCGGCCTCGGGCAGGTCCTCGAAGAAGCGCAGCACGAGGACGGTGCGCTGCCGGGCGGTGAGCCGGGACAGCGCCTCACGCATCACCAGACGCAGTTCGGCGGCGCCCGCGCCGTCCGTGCCGCTGCCGCGGTCGGGCGGCTCGGCGACCGTCAGCTCCCGTCTGCGCCCCTTCAGCCGCCAGCGGCTGACCTGCTGCCGGTAGAGGATCCGGCGTACGTACGCCTCGGGTTCGTCGATCCGCCCCCACCGTCCGGCGGCCTTGATCAGCGCGTTCTGCAACAGGTCCTCGCCCGCGTGGCGGTCCCCGCCACTGAGCAGGACGGCCGTCTTCAGCAGCGCCGCCGAACGGGTGCTCACGAATTCGACGAAGCTCTCCTGGCCTGCCGCGTCCACGGTCACCTTCTCTTCCCGGGCGAGCCCCCTGCCCTCCCTGACCGTACTGACGCGCGCGGGCGCCTCCCGCTATGCCTGCTCAGGCCACCTTGACCCACTTCGCCTCGGAGGGGATGCCGTCGGTGTCCGTCACGAAGAGCATGTACCAGCCGGGAGGGACCAGGGTGGGGTCGTCCGGCACGGTCACGCTCAGCTTGCCGCCGGCCTTCTTCAGGCCCAGCTCGATGGAGCGCTGCTCCACGTCGGTGGTGTGGGTGACGGCGCTCGGGCGCATCAGCCGGGCGGTGGCGATCCGGTCGGCGTCGGCGCTCTCGTACGTCACCGTCGCGCCGCGCTCGGTGTTCTCCGGGCCGTTCCCGATCACCGGGCGCTTGTCCTTGCCGCGGTGCAGGGCGGGCGGGGTGTAGACCTCCATCCGCTGCTCGAACTTGCCGAGTTTGGTGTTGTCCTTGTCGCCGTAGAGCGAGTCGGAGCCGAAGGTCGCCACCCGTCCGTCGGGCAGCAGCAGCGCCTCGGAGTGGTAGTTGCGCCCCACCGTCGGCTCGGCCGCCTCCTTGAAGGTGTTGGTCTTCGGGTCGTAGGACTGCGCCTTGAGGATGTTGCTGTCGCCGCGGCCCCGGTAGTCCTCGGATCCGCCGCTGGTGAAGACGGTGTCGTCGGGCATGATCACGCTGTTGAGGTAGCGCGTGCCCTGCGGCAGGTCGGGGCCCGCCTCGAAGGCCGGGCTGTCCTGCTTGAGGTCGATGACCGCCGTGCGGGCCGTGGACTTCTTGGACTCGCCGACCCCGCCGCCGCCCAGCACCATCACCTTCTGGTCCTGTACGGGCGGCAGCATCAGCGAGGCCGCCGTCTCCAGCTCGTCGGTGTCGGTCAGCCCGGGCACCTTGGTGAAGGTGTTCTTCTTCAGGTCCCAGATGCCGGGCTCGCGGCCCTTGTCCGCCGGGCCGTAACCGGCGTTGGCGCCCGGGTAGAAGAGCTTGCCGCCCTTGGTCAGGAAGAGCGCCGGGTAGGTCGGGAAGTAGCGGAAGGGGCCCTTGGCCCACTTCTTGGTCTTCGGGTCGTAGATCTCGTTGTCGCCCGGGAGGATCGCGCCGACGTCGTCGAGGCCGGAGACGGCGAGCACCTTGCCGTCCTCCAGGCCGACGAGCGTCGGGTACCAGCGGGCCTCCTTCATCGGGTCGACCTTGATGTACTTCTCCGCCGTCGGGTCGAACTCGTAGGCGGCGCGGATCCCCTGGAAGTCCTGCTTGTCCATGGTGATCTTCTCGGCGAGGCCGTAGGAGTTGTCGGCCTCCTTGCCCTTGAGCCCGACGATCTCGTACTGGGCGGCGTCCGTCGCCACCGCCTCGGGGCCGTCGTCCACCGCCTCGACGAAGACGCGCTGCTCGGCGGCGGTCACCTTGGTCTTCCACGGCTTCATCTGGCCGCTCTTGAAGTAGTCGACCTCGAACTCGCGCTTGGCCTTGGGCACGGTGACGTCGAATTTGGCGCGGTACTCCACGCCGGAGGGCGAGCGGAAGACCGTGCCCTTCTTGAGCTTCAGCGGCTTGTCCGGGTTCTCGTTCTTGACCCGCATACCGCCGCCGGCCCGCTTCACCTTGTCGTCGAGCACCTCGTAGCGGGCGGTGCCGCCCGCGATGAGGAGCCGCCCGTCGGGGAGCTGGGCGTGGCCGCCGCAGAAGAAGTCCTCGGGGGTGGGGATCTTCTGGAAGGTGTTCGCGGCCGGGTCCCACAGGACGGTGTCGAAGGTGCCCTCGTCGAAGTGCTTCTCGTCGTTGCCGGAGCCCGCGACGATCAGCACCTTCCCGGTGTGCAGGAGCGCCGCGTGGATGGCGTTGGTGCGGTACTCCTTCGGGATGTTCACCCGCTCCCAGGAGCCGTACTCCGCCTTGTACGCCGGCTGGTCGATCTTGTACGCGTGGTACCTGTCCTCGGCGAAGGACAGGGCGGCGGGCGCGTTCAGCCCGGCGAGCAGCACCACCGCGCCGCCGCCCAGGAGCGTCTTCCTCATCTTCTTCGAGGGCCGGTAGGCCATGGCTCAGTTCCCTCCTGCGGTGGTGGTGGCGGTGGTGCCGGCGCTCGCCGTGGTGGTCGCCGACGGGGCGGGGGCCGTCGTGGTGGTGACGTACGCCGGCTCGGGCGGCGGGGGCGCCGGGACGGGGACGGCGCGCGCGGCCTCGGCGCGCTTGTCCTGCCGGACGGTCCAGGCCCAGACGACGACCGGGGAGAGGGATATCGCCAGGCCCAGCGTCGCCCAGGTCCGCATCGCGACATGGGTGTGGTCGAGGTAGACGGACGCGGCGAGCGAGGAGAGCAGGACCGCCGCCCAGAAGAGGTGGATCCGGAAGGTGAGCAGCCGGTCCGGGGAGGCCTGGCCGCCCTTGGGGGTGACGACGAACCGGCCGTCGGTGCGCAGCACGGCCGAGCCGAGCGACTTCAGGTAGATCGGCGCGGAGAGCGCGGACATGGCCATGCCGGCGAGTCCGCCGGAGCCCTCGGGCTCGTGCGGGGAGACGTTGTGCCGGCGGTTCCAGAGGTAGAGCCCGATCTGGAGGGCGGCGGCGTCGCTGTAGAGCATCAGCCAGATGGAGGCGGCGACCTGGGTGCCGGAGGCCCCGAACCAGAGGAACAGCACACAGCTGAGGACGCCGAGCAGCCAGTTGACGGCGGTCATCGGGTAGTAGACGAGCATCAGCGTGTAGCTGAGGAGCCGGCCGGGCGGCACCCGGAACAGCGCCTTGCCGTACTGCTTGAACAACGTCTCGTACGTGCCACGGGACCAGCGCAGCTGCTGGGTGAAGAAGTCCGTCCAGGAGGCGGGGCCCTCGCCGACGGCGAGCACGTCGGGGGTGTAGACGGAGCGCCAGTAGTGCCCGGTACGCGGGTTGCGGCGGCGGTGGATCTCGAAGCCGGTGGCCATGTCCTCGGTGATCGAGTCGTACAGGCCGCCGACCTGCCGCAGCGCGGCGATGCGCACGACGTTGTTGGTGCCGACGAACATCGGGGCGCCGTAGCGGTTGCCCGCGCGCTGGATGAGGGCGTGGAAGAGGAACTGCTGCGACTCGGCGGCCTTGGTGACGGCCGAGTCGTAGTTGCCGTAGACCTGCGGCCCGACGACGAAGGCGACGTCCGGGTCGCGGAAGTAGCCCATCATCCGTTCCAGGAAGTTGGGCATCGGCACATGGTCGGTGTCGACGGAGGCGAAGAAGTCGTAGTCGTCGCCGTGCAGGGCGATCCAGGCGTTGTAGTTGCCGTGCTTGGTCTTCGCCTTGTGCACGCCCTTGTCGCGGTTCCACTCGGGGACGCCGTGCCGGGTGAAGTGGTGGACGCCCAGTTCGGCGCAGAGCATCCGGGCCCCGGGGTCGTCGCCCTCGTCGAGCAGCCAGACGTCCAGCGGGCCGGGGTGGTTCAGCTGTACGGCGCCCTTGAGGGTGGCGCGGACCATGGAGAGCGGTTCCTTGCCGGGGACGTACGTGGTCAGGAAGGCGACCCGGGTGCCGGGCTCGGCCGTCACCGGCACGGGGTCGCGCGCGACGAGCGTGGCGTGCGCGATGGAGACCACGTTGACCAGCATGAACAGCTCGATCAGGGCGATCGACACCAGCATCACGGTGTCGGCGACGACCAGCCAGCGCTCGCCGTTCTCCCGCTCGGTCCAGTGTGTGGGCCAGACCAGGTAGAGCAGCAGGATGCCCGTGAGCACCGGGGCGAGCGTCATCAGCAGGACGGCTCTTATTCGGTGCTTCTCCGTCGAGAGCAGGCTCTTGTACCGCACCCGGTACCCCGTCGGATCCGGCTCCGTGAGCGGACCCGCGAGCCGGCTGTAGGTGTCGTAGTCGTAGCCCTCCGACCGCACCGTGCCTCCCACTGTCGAACGGGTTGATATCCCCACAGAAGGGGACAGCTAACGGCGTGTCGACTTGGCAGGTCCGAGTGAGCGGTTTTCGGTCCGGCACCGGAAAAGCCCCCGGCCGTGTGGTGCCGGGGGCTTTTCGGGTGAACGCGGGCCGGGCCCGCGCGACGGTGCGTCAGGAGGCGAGATGGCGCTCCACGGTCTCGACCTTCGAGGTCAGACCGTCGGTGACACCGGGCCGGATGTCGGCCTTCAGTACCAGGGAGACGCGGCCCGCGCGGGCCTCGACGGCGGCCACGGCGCGCTTGACGACGTCCATGACCTCGTCCCACTCCCCCTCGATGGAGGTGAACATGGCGTCGGTGCGGTTGGGGAGCCCGGACTCACGGACGACGCGCACGGCGTCGGCGACGTACTCCCCGACGTCCTCACCGACACCGAGCGGGGAGACCGAGAACGCGACGATCATGCGCTGACCGTGCCCTCGCGGCGGGCGCGGGCGGCGATGACGCCGTCGGCCTCGTACTGCTTGAGGCGCTTGTCGCCGTAGAGGCCGCCGAAGGGGATCAGCGACAGCAGGAAGAACAGGGCGACGCGCCCCAGCGGCCACTTCGCCTTCATCCAGACGTCCAGCAGGAACACGGCGTAGATCACGAAGAGGATGCCGTGGATCATGCCGAGCGGCATCATCAGGAAGTCGATGTCCGAGACCCGGCTGAGGACCGAGCCGAAGAGGATCAGGGCGGGGAAGGACAGCGCCTCGGGAATCGAGATGAGGCGCAGCCGGTGCAGGGCGGAAGCGGTCTTGATGTCCACAGGGGCACCTTCGGTGGGAGGGTCGCGAGGGCTTGTGAACCCAGGCACAAGCCGCCCCCATTGTGGCATCGCGCCGGTACGCCCCCGTCGCCGGGTTCCGCCCCGGCCGCGGGCGGGCGTATCGCCGCATATCAGGGCCGGTCCGGGTGTGCATCAGGGGAGCATCAGGGGCGTAACGGTTCCGGAGACTCTGGCCGGGGTGCGGCGCGGAGGGCTAACGTCGTCGCGTGGCGATGTTCCGACTCCAAGGCAGCAAGACGCTCGCCGTCGATCTGGCCGGCGATTCCGTCAAGGCGAAGAACGGCTCGATGGTCGCGTACGACGGCCGGATGACCTTCAAGAAGATGACCGGCGGCGGTGAGGGGCTCCGCGGCATGGTGACCCGCCGGCTGACCGGTGAGCAGATGACCGTGATGGAGGTGTCCGGGCAGGGCACCTGCTACTTCGCCGACCGGGCGAGCGAGATCAGCCTGGTCGCGCTGCACGGCGACAAGCTGTACGTGGAGGCGAGCAATCTGCTGGCCACCGACGCCGGGCTGCGCACGGGCACCACCTTCACCGGGCTGCGCGGCGGGGCGAGCGGCAACGGCCTGTTCACCACCACGGTGGAGGGCACCGGGCAGGCGGCGATCATGTCGGACGGCGCGGCGGTGCTGCTGCGGGTGTCGCCGCAGTATCCGCTGATGGTGGACCCCGGCGCGTACATCGCCCATCAGGGCCGGCTCCAGCAGAGCTTCCAGTCGGGCGTGAACTTCCGGACGCTGATGGGCGAGGGCTCCGGCGAGGCGTTCCAGATCCGCTTCGAGGGCGACGGACTGGTCTACGTACAGCCGAGCGAGCGCAACACCGTCGGAGGCGATGTCTGATGCCGTTCCGGGAGATCAACTCCAAGATGGTCGAGGCCACGCTGGCCCCGGGCCAGAAGCTGTTCAGCCAGCGCGGCGCGATGCTGGCGTACCGGGGCGAGGTGTCCTTCACCCCGAACATCCAGGGCGGCCAGGGCGGCTTCGCGTCGATGATCGGCCGCCGGGTGGCGGGCGAGGCGACGCCGCTGATGACGGTCGAGGGCTCGGGCACGGTGATGTTCGGCCACGGCGGTCACCACATCCAGGTGATCAATCTGTCCGGCGACACCCTGTACGTGGAGGCCGACCGGCTGCTGGCGTTCGACGGGACGCTCCAGCAGGGCACGATGTTCATGGGCTCGCAGGGCGGCGTGATGGGCATGGTGCGCGGCCAGGTGACCGGCCAGGGCCTGTTCACCACCACCCTCAAGGGGCACGGCGCGGTCGCGGTGATGGCGCACGGCGGGGTGATCGAACTGCCGATCACACCGGGCCGGGACGTCCATGTGGACCCGCAGGCGTACGTCGCCCACCACGGGGAGGTCCGCAACAAGCTGTCCACGGCGGTCGGCTGGCGGGACATGGTGGGACGGGGCTCCGGAGAGGCGTTCCAGCTGGAGCTGAGCGGCAGTGGTGCGGTGTACGTCCAGGCGTCGGAGGAGAAGCTGTGAGCGCGCCCGTGGTCTTCGATCCGATGACGCTGCCGTCGGACGACAACGTCAACTCCTACACCTTCTGCGTGGAGCTCAAGGGGAGCCAGTGGTTCCTGCAGAAGGGCAAGATGATCGCCTACTACGGGCAGATCAACTTCGACGGCATCGGGCACGGCCGGTTCGAGCGGCTGGTGCGCTCCAGCTTCCATTCGCCGCTGCACGCGAGCGACTGGGTGGTGGCCGAGGGCAGCGGGAAGATGCTGCTGGCGGACCGGGCGTTCGATGTGAACTCCTTCGACCTGGACGACGGCAACCTCACCATCCGGTCCGGGAATCTGCTGGCGTACCAGCCGTCGCTGGCGCTGAAGCAGTCGATCGTGCCGGGGTTCGTGACGCTGATCGGTACGGGGAAGTTCGTGGCCGCGTCGAACGGGCCGGTGGTCTTCATGGAGCCGCCGCTGCGGGTGGATCCGCAGGCACTGGTGGGCTGGGCCGACTGCCCCTCGCCGTGCCACCACTACGACCACGGCTATATGACGGGCGTGATGGGCGGGATCCGGTCGCTCACGGGGATCGGCGGGACGTCGGGCGAGGAGCACCAGTTCGAGTTCGTCGGGGCGGGCACGGTGCTGATGCAGTCGAGCGAGGCGCTGATGGCGGAGCAGGCGACCGGTGCGGTGCCCAACGAGCCGGGCGTTCCGGGCGGCGGTCACCCCGGATCCGGCCCGCGCATGCCCGGCCAGCTGGGGGACCTCCAGCGTCGCTTCGGGTTGTGAGCGGTAGTCTGCGGAGTGTGACATCGAACGTGTGCGCCGATTGTCACACTCTCAGACCTTCCTGATTTCGTCCGGCTTTCAACTTCTTAGGTAGAATCCATATATGGAGACCGAGACGGCCACCCGCTGGCTGAGCGACACGGAGCAGTGCGCCTGGCGCACCCACCTGGACGTCAGCAGGCTGCTGACGCACCAGCTGGAGAAGGACCTCCAGCCGTTCGGCCTGACCATGAACGACTACGAGATCCTGGTCAACCTCTCCGAGTCGGACGACCAGCGGATGCGGATGAGCGACCTCGCCGCCGCCACCCTGCAGTCCAAGAGCCGGCTCTCGCACCAGATCACCCGCATGGAGACCGCCGGTCTTGTGCGGCGTACGCACTGCGAGTCGGACCGGCGCGGACTGTTCGCGGTCCTCACCGAGCACGGCGCGGAGACCATGCGGAAGGTCGCCCCGCACCACGTCGACTCGGTGCGGCAGCACTTCATGGACCTGCTGTCCCCCGAGGCGCTGGCCGATCTGCACGCGGCACTGACCCCGATCGCGGAACACCTGCGCGGCAAGCGCGGCAAGCCGTAGCGGCTGGGGCGTGCCAGGCGTCGCGGCCCCGGTCAGGATCCGCCGGACACGCCCTGGGCGCCTCAGGACGGGCGGGGCAGCCACAGCCGGAAGGCCGCACCGCCCTCGGCCGCCCGGTGCACCGTCAGGGTCCCGCCGTGGCGCGAGGCGACGTCCCGGGCGATGGCGAGGCCCAGACCGGCCCCGCCGTCGTCCCGGCTGCGGGCGTCGTCGAGCCGGACGAACCGCTCGAAGATCCGCTCCCGCTCCTCCTCGGGGACACCGGCCCCGTCGTCCCGGACCTCCACCCGCACACCGCGCCCGTCGGCCGCCACCGACACCGCGACGCTTGCATCGGCGTGCCGCTGGGCGTTGTCCAGCAGATTGCCGATCACCCGGGACAGCTGCCCGCGCGACCCGTTCACCTCGAACGCACCGCCCTCCGGGACCTCCACCGCCACCGGGATCCGGTCCCCGGTCCGCTGCGACACCTCCTCCCGGACCAGCGCGCCCAGCTCCACCGTCGCACTGCCGGGCTTCTCCCCCGCGTCCAGCCGGGCGAGCAGCAGCAGGTCCGCCGCCAGCACCTGGAGCCGTACGGTGTCGGCGACCGCGCCCGGGAGGTCCAGCAGCTCCGGGTGGGCCTCGGCCACCTCCAGCTGGGTGCGCAGCGAGGCGATCGGGGAACGCAGCTCGTGCGAGGCGTCCGCGACGAACCTCCGCTGCCGCTCCACCGACGCCTCCAGCACCGTGAGCGTCTCGTTCGTCGTCCGGGCCAGCGCCGCGATCTCGTCCCGCGAACCGGGCTCCGGCACCCGGCGGGCCAGGTCCTCGGACGCGGTGATCGCCGCCATCTCGCGGCGGATGCCCTCGACCGGCCGCAGCGCCCGGCGGGTCACCAGCCAGGTCACCCCGGCGACGACGACCAGAAGCAGCGGCAGCCCGGTGAGCATGGCCCCGCGCACCGTGTTCACCGCCTCCTGCTCGGCGGCGAGCGGGGCGCCCGCGTACACGGTGAGGGTGACACCGTCGGGGGTGGTCGCCTCGACGGCGGCGAAGCGGTAGTCGGCGGTGGTGCGGCCCACGGTGGCGGTGCCGTCGGAGAAGTCCGGGTCGTCGGAGGAGACCTCGCCCCGGCCCGGCCGACTGCGGTCGTCGTCCCCGTCGTCGTCGGCGTCGTCGTCCCCGTCGTCATCGTCGCCGGGTGACGGGGTGGCCCCCGCCGAGGCCGAGGGCACCGGGGTGACCCCGCTCGCGCCGGTGCCGGTGACGGCCCGCAGGTCCTTGGAGACGATGACGACCCGGTCCTCCTCGTCGGTCACCTGGACCGGGTGGTCCTCCTCGTCGTCCAGCTCCACGTCCTCGTACGGTGTGCCCGTGGCGAGCTGCCCGGCCGCCTCGCGGGCCGCCACCTCGGCCTGGAGGTCCGCCTGGTCGATCAGGTTGGCCCGCAGGACGAGGAGGACGGCGAGCCCGGCCGCGACCAGGGCGGCGGCGACGACCAGGGTGGCGCCGATGGCGGCCCTGGCCCGGACGGACCTCATGCCGCCTCCAGCCGGTAGCCGGCGCCGCGCACCGTACGAATGGCGGCGGCGCCCAACTTGCGGCGCAGGGTGGAGATGTAGACCTCGACGATGTTCGGGTCGCCGTCGTAGGCGAAGTCCCAGACGTGCTCCAGGATCTCCGCCTTGCTGACCACCTGCCCGGCGCGCAGGGCGAGTTGCTCCAGCACGGCGAACTCCTTGGCGGTGAGGGCGTATTCGTCCTCGCCGCGGTGGACCCGGCGGGCGGCGGTGTCGATGCGCAGGGAGCCGACGGTCAGGACGGGCGCGGCGCTTCCGGCCCCGCGCCGGCGCAGCAGGGCGCGGACCCGGGCGACGAGGACGACGTAGCTGAAGGGCTTGGTCAGATAGTCGTCGGCGCCGGTGTCCAGACCCTCGGCCTCGTCGTACTCGCCGTCCTTGGCGGTCAGCATGAGGATCGGCACCTCGTGTCCGGCGGTGCGCAGGTTCGAGCAGACGCGGTAGCCGTTCATGCCGGGCAGCATGATGTCGAGGATCACCAGGTCGTAGCCGCCCTCGCTCGCCCGGTGCAGCCCTTCGAGCCCGTCGTGCACGACATCCACGGCGAAACCCTCGGCGGTGAGTCCCCTGGCCAGGGACACCGCGAGGCGCTTCTCGTCCTCCACGATCAACAGGCGCATGCGCACAGCCTCGCAAACTCCACCTGAAGAAGGCTTCAGGTGGCTTCAGGTTGCGTTCAGCATCGCCCCGGCAGTGTGGAACCCGTCAACCAGCACAGCAGCTCTCGGGGAGGAACCTCATGAAGCGCAACGTCACCATCGCAGCGATCACCGCGGCCGTTCTCATCGGCGGCACCACCGCCGCCACCGTCGCCCTCGCGGACAGCGGCGACGGCGAGCGCACGTCCACCAGGAGCGCGGGCACCGTGACCCTCGCCGACGACAGCGCTTCCGACGACCGCTCGGCAGCCTCTTCCGGCGACCGGGCCCCGGCCGCCGCGAAGAGCACCCGGATCACCCTCGACCAGGCCGTCGCCGCCGCCCTCAAGAGCGTCCCGGGCACGGTCACCGAGGCCGAGCTGGACGATGACGATGACGACGACGACCACGGCGGCCGGGCGGTCTGGGAGCTGGACGTCCGCGGCTCCGACGGCACCTGGCACGACGTGACGGTGGACGCCACCACCGGCAAGGTCCTGAAGACCCGCGACGACGACAACGACGACCGCGACCGCCACGCGCCCCGCTCCGCCGCCGTCACCCTGAACCAGGCGGCGGCCCAGGCCCTGAAGACCGCGCCCGGCACGATCACGTCGATCGACCTGGACGACGATGACGATGACGACGACAACGGCGGCCGGGGCAACGTCCTGCGCTGGGACGTCGACATCACGGGCAAGGACGGCAAGCAGCACGAACTGCGCGTCGACGCGAAGACCGGCAAGGTCACCGTGGACCGCGACGACGACGGCGACGACCGTGACGACCGCGCGGACGACCGGAACGACGACCGTGACGGCGACGACGACTGACGGGAGCCCGTACCGGCCCCGTACACGAGAAGGCCCCCGGAGCGGCACACACGCCGCCCCGGGGGCCTTCTCCGTACGCTCGGTCCGCTCAGGCGCTCCCCGTCAGCCCCGCCACCAGCTCGTCCGCCGCCGCGTACGGGTCCAGGCTCCCGGCCACGATGCGCTCGGCCAGGGCGTGCAGGCGGCGGTCGCCGCGCAGGTCGGCGATCTTCTCGCGGAGCGCGGTGACGGCGATCGTCTCGACCTCGTGGGCGGCGCGGGCGGTGCGGCGCTCGGCGAGGACGCCGCGCTCCTCCATCCAGGCCCGGTGCTTCTCCAGCGCCTCGACGACCTCGTCCGTGCCCTGGCCCCGGGCCGCGACCGTCTTCACGATCGGGGGGCGCCAGTCGCCGGGGCCCCGGGACTCGCCCAGGCCCAGCATGTGGTTCAGCTCGCGGGCCGTGGCGTCCGCGCCGTCGCGGTCCGCCTTGTTGACCACGTAGACGTCGCCGATCTCCAGGATTCCGGCCTTGGCCGCCTGGATGCCGTCGCCCATGCCCGGGGCGAGCAGCACCACGGAGGTGTCGGCCTGGGACGCGATCTCCACCTCGGACTGGCCGACGCCGACCGTCTCGACGAGGACCACGTCGCAGCCCGCCGCGTCCAGCACCCGGATGGCCTGCGGGGCGGACCAGGCGAGGCCGCCGAGGTGGCCCCGGGTCGCCATGGAGCGGATGTAGACGCCCGGGTCGGAGACATGGTCCGCCATCCGGATCCGGTCGCCCAGCAGCGCGCCGCCGGAGAACGGCGAGGACGGGTCGACGGCGAGGACGCCGACCCGCTTGCCCGCCCGGCGGTAGGCGGTGACCAGGGCCGAGGTGGAGGTGGACTTGCCGACGCCGGGCGAGCCCGTGAGCCCGACGACGTAGGCGTGCCCCGCCAGCGGCGCCAGCGCGGCCATCACCTCCCGCAGCTGCGGGGACGCCCCCTCCACCAGCGAGATCAGCCGGGCCACCGCACGCGGCCTGCCTGCTCGCGCCTGTTCGACCAGCGTGGGGACGTCCACGTCCACGTTCACCGCTCCGTATCTCTCGATCTCTCGATCTTTCGCCCTCGTGACCGTTACGGGTGTTACTTGCCCGGAACGCGGATGATCAGCGCGTCGCCCTGGCCGCCGCCGCCGCACAGCGCCGCGGCGCCGGTGCCGCCGCCGCGCCGCTTCAGCTCCAGCGCCAGGTGCAGGACGACCCGGGCGCCGGACATCCCGATGGGGTGGCCGAGCGCGATCGCGCCGCCGTTGACGTTGACCTTGTCCGAGGTGACGCCCAGGTCCTTCATGGACTGGACGGCGACGGCGGCGAACGCCTCGTTGATCTCGATCAGGTCGAGGTCGTCGACGGTCAGGCCGTCCTTCTTCAGGGCGTGCTTGATGGCGTTGGACGGCTGCGACTGCAGGGAGTTGTCGGGGCCCGCGACGTTTCCGTGGGCGCCGATCTCGGCGATCCAGTCGAGGCCCAGCTCCTCGGCCCTGGCCTTGCTCATCACGACGACCGCCGCGGCGCCGTCGGAGATCTGCGAGGAGGTGCCGGCGGTGATCGTGCCGTCCTTGGCGAAGGCGGGGCGCAGCTTGCCGAGGGTCTCCACGGTCGTCTCGGCGCGGATGCCCTCGTCCTTGGCGAAGAGGACCGGGTCGCCCTTGCGCTGCGGGATCTCGACCGGGGTGATCTCCGCCTCGAAGAGGCCGTTCTTCTGGGCGGCGGCGGCCCGCTGGTGGGACAGCGCGCCGATCTCGTCCTGGGCGGCGCGGTCGAGCCCGAGACGCCCGTTGTGCTTCTCGGTGGACTCTCCCATCGGGATGTTCTCGTACGCGTCGGTGAGACCGTCGTACGCCATCGAGTCCAGCATCTCGATCGCGCCGTACTTGTAGCCCTCGCGGGACTTCGGCAGCAGGTGCGGGGCGTTGGTCATGGACTCCTGGCCGCCCGCGACCACCACGTCGAACTCCCCGGCGCGGATGAGCTGGTCGGCCAGCGCGATGGCGTCGAGGCCGGAGAGACACACCTTGTTGACGGTGAGCGCGGGGACGTTCATCGGGATGCCGGCCTTGATCGCGGCCTGCCGGGCGGGGATCTGGCCCGCGCCGGCCGTGAGCACCTGGCCCATGATCACGTACTGGACCTGATCACCGCCGATGCCGGCCCGGTCCAGGGCGGCCTTGATCGCGACGCCGCCGAGCTCGGCGGCGGAGAAGCTCTTCAGGGAGCCGAGAAGACGGCCCATGGGCGTCCGGGCGCCCGCGACGATCACTGAGGTGGTGGTACCGGTCGTTGCTGGCATGGGCACGGCCCCTTGGGATCGGATGTGAACGAGGGTTTACCTGAATGTACTGAGCGGTCCCGCGCCCGTCATCCGGCTACCGGTGTGACGGCGCGCACGTTGCGTAACCATGGCGGGGGCGCTGCACTGGATCCATGCTGACGCGAATCGACCACATCGGGATCGCCTGTTTCGACCTGGACAAGACGGTTGAGTTCTACCGTGCCACGTACGGTTTCGAGGTGTTCCACTCCGAGATCAACGAGGAGCAGGGCGTCCGGGAGGCGATGCTCAAGATCAACGAGACCTCGGACGGCGGTGCTTCGTACCTCCAGCTGCTGGAGCCGACCCGGGAGGACTCGGCCGTGGGCAAGTGGCTGGCGAAGAATGGGGAGGGCGTGCACCACATCGCCTTCGGTACGGAGGATGTGGACGGGGACGCCGCGGACATCCGCGAAAAGGGCGTCCGGGTGCTGTACGACGAGCCCAGGACGGGGTCCATGGGGTCCCGGATCACCTTCCTGCACCCCAAGGACTGCCACGGCGTCCTCACCGAACTGGTCACGAGCAGGGCGGACCACTGACCCCCGCATACCCGGCCCGGTAGAGTGGGCGGTTCCGGGCCGGGGCCGGGTCGGGGCCGTACCGCGTCCTCGTCGTTTGTCTGTCACCATTCCCCGGGGGACCGCTCGTCGGCGGGCCCCCGTGTGCAGAGTTGCGACCAGGGTTGGGGTCTCCCCTGCTCGAAGAGTGTGAGAGCTCGGGGAAGGATGGGACCGCGCAGTGCGGGGCTACGAACGCCAGGAGAGCCACCGAGCTGAAGACGACCATCTCTCGCGGTTCGAAGCCGAGATGGACCGGCTGAAGACCGACCGGGAGAAGGCCGTCCAGCACGCCGAGGACCTCGGTTACCAGGTCGAGGTCTTGCGTGCCAAGCTGCACGAGGCCCGGCGCAATCTCGCGACCCGTCCCGCCTACGACAGCGCGGACATCGGCTACCAGGCCGAGCAGATGCTGCGGAACGCGCAGGTCCAGGCCGAGCAGATGCGCAGCGACGCCGAGCGCGAGCTGCGCGAGGCCCGGGCCCAGACGCAGCGGATCCTGCAGGAGCACGCCGAGCACCAGGCGCGCCTCCAGGCCGAGTTGCACACCGAGGCCGTCCAGCGCAGGCAGCGGCTCGACCAGGAGCTGGCGGAGCGCCGCCAGACCGTCGAGTCGCACGTCAACGAGAACGTCGCCTGGGCCGAACAGCTGCGCGCCCGCACCGAGTCGCAGGCCCGCCGGCTGCTTGAGGAGTCCCGCGCCGAGGCCGAGCAGGCGCTGGCCGCCGCCCGCGACGAGGCCGCCCGGCTGGCCGAGGAGACCCGTCGGCGGACCGGTTCGGAGACCGAGACCGCCCGGGCCGAAGCCGAAGCGATCCTGCTGCGTGCCCGCAAGGACGCCGAGCGCCTGCTCGGGGCCGCCTCCGCCCAGGCGCAGGAGGCCACCAGCCACGCGGAGCAGCTGCGCTCCAGCACCACCGCGGAGACCGACCAGGCCCGCCAGCAGACCGCCGAGCTGAACCGCACCGCCGAGCAGCGCCTCGCGGAGGCCGAGACCCGGCTGCGCGAGTCCCGCCTGGAGGCCGAGAAGGTCCTCTCCGAGGCGAAGGAGGCCGCCGCCAAGCAGCTGGCCGCCGCCGAGTCGCAGAACGAACAGCGCACCCGTACGGCCAAGTCGGAGATCGCCCGGCTGGTCGGCGAGGCCACCCAGAGCACCGAGGCGCTCAAGGAGGAGGCCGAGCAGGCCCTCGCCGACGCCCGTGCCGAGGCGGAGCGACTGGTAGCCGAGGCCGGTGAGAAGGCCCGTACGGTCGCCGCCGAGGACGCCGCCGCCCAGCTGGCGAAGGCGGCCCGCAGCGCCGAGGAGGTGCTCACCAAGGCCTCCGAGGACGCGAAGTCGACCACGAAGGCGGCGAGCGAGGAGGCCGAGCGGATCCGCCGCGAGGCCGAGGCCGAGGCGGACCGGCTGCGCGGCGAGGCCGCCGAGCAGGCCGACGAGCTCAAGGGCGCGGCCAAGGACGACACCAAGGAGTACCGGGCCAAGACGGTCGAGCTCCAGGAGGAGGCCCGCCGGCTGCGCGGCGAGGCCGAGCAGCTGCGCTCCGAGGCGGTCGCCGAGGGCGAGCGGATCCGGGGCGAGGCCCGCCGCGAGGCGGTCCAGCAGCTGGAGGAGGGCGCCCGCACCGCCGAGGAGCTGCTGACCAAGGCCCGCTCCGACGCGGACGAGCTGCGCACCAAGGCGAACGGCGAGAGCGAGCGGATCCGCACCGAGGCCGCCGAGCGGGCCGCGACCCTGCGCAAGCAGGCCGAGGAGACGCTGGAGCGCACCCGGACCGAGGCCGACAAGCTGCGGGCCGAGGCCGAGGAGCAGGCGGCGGCCGTCACGGAGGCGGCCGAGCGCGCCGCGGCCGAGCTGCGCGAGGAGACCGAGCGCGGCGTCGCCGCCCGGCAGGCCGAGGCCGCCGACGAGCTGACCCGGCTGCACACCGAGGCCGAGGCGAAGCTCACCGCCGCCGAGGAGGCGCTCGGCGAGGCCCGCACCGAGGCCGAGCGGATCCGCCGCGAGACGAACGAGGAGTCGGAGCGGCAGCGCGCGGAGGCCGCCGAGCGGCTGCGGGCGCTGACCGAGCAGGCCGAGGCGGAGGCCGAGCGGCTGCGCGACGAGGCCGCCGCCGACGCCTCGCAGTCGCGGGCCGAGGGCGAGAACGTCGCCGTACGGCTGCGGAGCGAGGCGGCCGCGGAGGCCGAGCGGCTCAAGTCCGAGGCCCAGGAGAGCGCCGACCGGGTGCGCGCGGAGGCCGCGGCCGCCGCCGAGCGGGTCGGGGCCGAGGCCGCCGAGGCGCTGGCCGCCGCCCAGGAGGAGGCCACGCGCCGCCGCCGGGAGGCCGAGGAGATCCTCGGTGCGGCCAGGACCGAGGCGGAGCAGGAGCGCGAGCGGGCCCGGGAGCAGAGCGAGGAGCTGCTCGCCTCCGCCCGCAAGCGGGTCGAGGAGGCCCAGGCCGAGGCGGACCGGCTGGTCGAGGAGGCGGACGCCCGGGCGACCGAGCTGGTCTCGGCGGCCGAGCAGACCGCCCAGCAGGTACGGGACTCCGTCTCGGGTCTGCAGGAGCAGGCCGAGGAGGAGATCGCCGGGCTGCGTTCGACGGCGGAGCATGTCGCGGAGCGCACCCGTACCGAGGCGCAGGAGGAGGCGGACCGGGTCCGCGCCGACGCGCACGCCGAGCGGGAGCGGGCCTCCGAGGACGCGGTACGCCTGCGTCAGGAGGCGAACGCGGACGCGGACCGGCTCCGGCGCGAGGCGCACGAGGAGGCCGAGGCCGCGAAGGCGCTGGCCGAGCGGACGGTCTCCGAGGCGATCGGCGAGTCGGAGCGGCTGCGCGCGGACACCTCCGAGTACAGCCAGCGGATGCGCACCGAGGCGTCCGACGCCCTGGCGTCGGCGGAGCAGGACGCCTCGCGCGCCCGTGCCGAGGCCCGGCAGGACGCCAACCGGATCCGTTCGGAGGCGGCGGCCCAGTCGGACCTGCTGATCGGCGAGTCGACCACCGAGAGCGAGCGCATCCGCAACGAGGCGGCCCAGGCCTCCGAGCAGCTCGTCGTCGAGGCCACCACGGAGGCCAACCGCCGCCGGGCCGAGTCCACCGAGAAGGCGGACCGGATGCTGGCCGAGGCGACGGCCGAGTCCGAGCGGCTGCGCAGTGAGGCGGCCGAGCGGCTGGGCTCCGCGCAGGAGCACGCGACCCGCACCCACGAGGAGGCCGAACGACTGCGCGCGGAGGCGGAGTCGGCGGCGGAGGAGCTGCGCTCCCAGGCCCGCCAGGAGGCGGACCGGCTGCTGGACGAGGCGCGCGAGGCGGCGGCGAAACGCCGGGCGGACGCGGCCGAGCAGGCGGACCAGCTCATCAACAAGGCGCGGGAAGAGGCGCTGCGTACGGCCACCGAGGCCGAGACGCAGTCCGACACGATGGTCGGCGCGGCCCGCAAGGAGGCCCAGCGGATCACCTCGGAGGCGACCGTCGAGGGCAACACCCTGGTGGAGCGCGCCCGGACCGACGCGGACGAACTGCTGGTCGGCGCCCGGCGCGACGCGACCCAGATCCGGGAGCGGGCCGAGGAGCTGCGGACCCGGCTGGAGAGCGAGATCGAGGAGCTGCACGAGCGGGCCCGCCGGGAGACGTCCGAGCAGATGAAGACCGCCGGCGAGCGCGTCGACAACCTGATGAAGGCGGCGACCGAGCAGCGCGACGAGGCCGAGGCGAAGGCCAAGGAGCTGATGGCGGAGGCCAATTCGGAGGCGAGCAAGGTCCGTATCGCCGCGGTGAAACGGGCCGAGTCGCTGCTGAAGGAGGCCGAGACCAAGAAGGCCGAGCTGATCCGCGAGGCGGAGAAGCTGCGCGCCGACGCCGAGGCCGAGGCGAAGGCCACGGTCGACGAGGGCAAACGCGAGCTGGACGTCCTGGTGCGCAGGCGCGAGGACATCAATGCGGAGATCTCCCGTGTCCAGGACGTGCTCGAAGCGTTGGAGTCTTTCGAGACTCCGACCGGGGGCGGAAAACCGGCCGGCGGTTCCGCGGGGGGCGCCAAGGCCCCGGCGGCGGCGGGGACCCGATCGGGGGGCAAGTCGTCCGAGCGGTAGCCGATCCGCGGTGCGCCGTGGTTCGCCATGGACATTCAACCCTTCGAGTGGCAAGCACTCCGGGGGTCAGCCACTCAAAAGGGGTGTCATTCTCCAGATCAAACCGGCATCTGCACGCTGACACGCCGCTATGGCCCCTAGGATTCCCTCTATCACCTCACCGGTCTCATTCGACAGGAACCCCATGAGTGACCCTTCCTCCCCCTTCGGCTTCGAGCTCGTGCGCCGTGGCTACGACCGCGGTCAGGTGGACGACCGCATTACCAAGCTCGTCGCCGACCGTGATAGTGCTCTGGCCCGAATCACCTCTCTGGAAAAGCGCATCGAGGAGCTGCACCTCGAAACGCAGAACGCCCAGGCCCAGGTAAACGACGCGGAGCCGTCGTACGCCGGCCTCGGCGCCCGTGTCGAGAAGATTCTCCGCCTCGCCGAGGAGGAGGCCAAGGACCTGCGCGAGGAGGCCCGTCGCGCGGCCGAGCAGCACCGTGAGCTCGCCGAGTCGGCGGCCCAGCAGGTGCGCAACGACGCCGAGTCGTTCGCCGCCGAGCGCAAGGCGAAGGCCGAGGACGAGGGCGTCCGGATCGTCGAGAAGGCTCAGGGCGAGGCGAACACGCTGCGCTCGGACGCCCAGAAGGACGCCCAGCAGAAGCGCGAGGAGGCCGACGCCCTCTTCGAGGAGACCCGCGCCAAGGCCGCCCAGGCCGCGGCCGACTTCGAGACGAACCTCGCCAAGCGCCGCGAGCAGTCGGAGCGCGACCTCGCGTCCCGTCAGGCCAAGGCCGAGAAGCGTCTCGCCGAGATCGAGCACCGCGCCGAGCAGCTCCGCCTGGAGGCCGAGAAGCTTCGCACGGACGCCGAGCGCCGGGCCCGCCAGACGGTGGAGACCGCCCAGCGCCAGGCCGAGGACATCGTCGCCGACGCCAACGCCAAGGCCGACCGGATCCGCAGCGAATCGGAGCGCGAGCTGGCGGCGCTCACCAACCGCCGCGACTCGATCAACGCGCAGCTGACCAACGTCCGCGAGATGCTGGCGACGCTGACCGGCGCCGCCGTGGCCGCCGCCGGCACCCCGGTGGAGGACGAGCCCGCCACCCGCGGTGTCCCGGCCCAGCAGACCCGCTGACGCCCCGCAGTACCCCGCAGTACCCCCGTGTGCGCCCGGTTCCGCCCTTGTGGTGGCGCCGGGCGCTCGGGCGTTCTAGCGTGTGCGCATGATCGAGCTCGAGGGACTCACCAAACGGTTCGGCAGCAAGGTCGCCGTCGATCATCTGTCGTTTCAGGTCAGGCCGGGCATCGTGACCGGCTTTCTCGGTCCCAACGGGGCCGGCAAGTCGACCACGATGCGGATGATGCTCGATCTCGACCACGCGACCAGCGGCACGGTGCGCATCGACGGCAAGCACTACCGCGAACTCCAGGAACCGCTGAAGTACATCGGGGCGCTCCTCGACGCCAAGGCGATGCACGGCGGCCGCAGCGCGTACAACAACCTGCTGTGCCTGGCGCAGAGCAACCGCATCCCGAGCGGCCGGGTCGACGAGGTGCTCGACATGGTCGGTCTGACCGCGGTGGCGAAGAAGAAGTCCAAGGGGTTCTCCCTCGGCATGGGCCAGCGGCTCGGCATCGCCTCGGCGCTGCTGGGCGATCCCGAGATCCTGATGTTCGACGAGCCGGTCAACGGACTGGACCCGGAGGGCATCCACTGGATCCGCAATCTGATGAAGGCGCTCGCGTCGGAGGGCCGGACGATCTTCGTCTCCTCGCACCTGATGAGCGAAATGGCGCTGACCGCCGACCACTTGATCGTGATCGGCCAGGGCAAGCTGCTCGCCGACACCTCGATGGCGGACTTCATCCACGAGAACTCCCGCAGCTACACGCGGCTGCGCTCGCCGCAGCAGGAACGGCTGCGCGACGTGCTGCACCAGGAGGGCTTCACCGCGGTCGAGACGGCGGGCGGCGTCCTGGAGATCGACGGCGCGAGCACCGAGGAGCTGGGTGAACTGGCGGCCCGGCACCAGCTGGTGCTGCACGAGCTGAGTTCCCAGCGGGCCTCGCTGGAGGAGGCGTTCATGCAGATGACCGCCGGTTCGGTGGAGTACCACGCCCATTCGGAACGGGATCCGGCCGCCGAACCGCCCGCGGTGGGCGCGGGCTGGGGCGAGGGCTGGAACAAGCCGGGCAGCACCGACAACGAGGGCGAGTGACGACGATGGCATCGGTACCCGCGGTTCTCACCTCGGAGTGGACCAAGATCCGGTCGGTCTCCTCGACCACCTGGACCCTCATCGCCGCGTTCGCCGTGACGGTGGTGATGGGCGCGGCGCTGAGCGCCCTGCTGAACGCCACGTTCGACGATCTCTCCGAGGCCGAGCAGGCCACGTTCGACCCGACCTTCGTCAGCTTCTCGGGGACCATTCTCGGCCAGCTCGCGATGGTCGTGTTCGGCGTGCTGGTGGTCGGTACGGAGTACAGCTCCGGCATGATCCGCACCTCGCTGGCGGCGGTGCCCCAGCGCGCGACCTTCCTCCTCAGCAAGATCACGGTGGCCGGTGTGCTGGCCCTGGTCGTGGGGCTGCTCACCAGCTTCGTCTCGTTCTTCCTGAGCCAGGCGATGCTGGGCCACCGGGGCACCGACATCGGCGCGGAGAACGTCCTGCGCGCGGTGGTCGGCGGCGGGCTCTACATGGGGCTGATCGCGATCTTCTCCATGGGGGTGGCGGCGATGCTGCGCAGCTCCATGCTGTCGCTCGGCATCCTGATGCCGTTCTTCTTCCTGGTCTCGCAGATCCTCGCGGCGGTGCCCGGCGCCAAGAGCGTCGCCCGGTACTTCCCGGACCAGGCCGGTTCGAAGATCATGCAGGTCGTCCCGGACGCGATGAACACCGATCCCGCCCCGTACGGTCCGTGGGGAGGGCTCGGCATCATGGTGCTCTGGGTCCTGGCGGCGGTGCTCGGCGGCTATCTGGTGCTGAAGACGCGGGACGCCTAGAGCCCGTAACCGCCCGCTCGCACGCTGTGCGCAACTTGGCCGGAACCGTCAGCGCCTGGTTATCCTCCTAACTCTTACGGGGGTGTGCGGCCGGGTGGCCCGAGCCCCGAACGACAGAGTGAGTCGATGGGGCTGGAGAATGATCGAGGCAGTCGGCCTGACCAAGCGCTACGGCGCGAAGACGGCCGTGGACGACCTTTCCTTCCAGGTGCGGCCGGGTGCCGTCACCGGCTTCCTCGGTCCCAACGGGTCGGGCAAGTCCACGACCATGCGCATGATCCTCGGCCTGGACCGCCCCACCGCAGGTCACGTCACGATCGCCGGCCACCCCTACCGCAGCCTGCCGAACGCCCCGCGCCTGGTGGGCGCGCTGCTGGACGCCAAGGGCGTGCACGGCGGGCGCACCGCCCGTAACCATCTGCTGTCCCTGGCCCAGCTGGCCGGTATCCCGGCGGCCCGGGTGGACGAGGTGCTGGGCGTCGTCGGCCTCCAGGATGTCGCCAAGCGGCGCTCCAGCGGCTTCTCGCTCGGGATGGGGCAGCGGCTCGGGATCGCGGCGGCGCTGCTCGGCGATCCGCAGGTGCTGCTGTTCGACGAGCCGGTCAACGGTCTCGACCCGGAGGGCATCCACTGGGTCCGCAATCTGATGAAGTCGCTGGCCGCCGAGGGGCGCACGGTCTTCGTCTCGTCCCATCTGATGAGCGAGATGGCCCTGACCGCCGACCATCTGATCGTGATCGGGCGCGGCCGGCTGCTCTCCGACATGAGCGTCACGGACTTCATCTCCGCCAACTCCGCCGACTTCGCCCGGGTCCGGGTGCCGGAGGACGACGCCGTGGAGCGGAAGAAGCTGACGGCCACGCTCATCGAGGCGGGCGGCCGGGTGCTGTCGGAGCCGGGCGGGGCCCTGCGGGTCACCGGGCTGCCGCTGCCGCGGATCAGCGATCTGGCCCACGCGTGCGACGTACGGCTCTGGGAGCTGTCGCCGCACCAGGCCTCGCTGGAGGAGGCGTACATGCGGCTGACACAGGGCCTGGTGGACTACCGCTCGACGGACGACGCCAAGGCGGGCCTCGTGGAACCGGCGCCCCTGGACGCGTACGGCCAGGTCCTCGGCGCCGACGACCTGGCGCCCCCGGAACCGGTGGAGGTGCCGCAGGAGGGCTGGTACGCCCCGCCGCCGCCCGTCCGCCCGGACCGGGACGCCGGGCCCGCTCCCGTGCCCGCCGCCGAGCCCTCCTCCGCCGCCCCGGCCGGGGAGCAGACCAGCAAGGACCTCAGATGACGACGCCGGCCACCCCGCAGGCTGACGAGCAGGCGCCGGAAGCCGGCCTGCCGGGCTCCTACGAGTCGCCGATCCCGATCCGGCCCGCCACCCTCGGCGACGCGGTCGCCTCGGAGTGGACCAAGATCCGTTCCGTGCGCGCCACGGTCTGGACGCTCGGCGTGATGGTCGCGCTGATGCTGACGATCGGGTTCGGCACCGCGCTGCTGCTCGCGGTGAACGACGCCGGCCTGTCGGGCGAGCCCGTCCTGGGCCTCGGCTTCTTCGGGGTGCTGCTGGGCTCGATCTGTGTGATCACGCTCGGGGTGCTGACCATCGGCTCCGAGTACAGCACCGGCATGATCCGTACGACGCTGACGGCCTGTCCGAGCCGGGGCCGGGTGCTCGCGGCGAAGGCGATCGTCTTCTTCCTGCTGACCTTCGTCATCACGACGGTGACCGCCACGGTCGTGGCGGTGTTCCAGACCCTGATCCTGAACGGCACCGTCGCCGCGTCGGCCGGCCAGTGGGTGTACGCCACGCTCGGCGTCGGGTTCTACATCGCGGCCCTCGGCCTGCTGTCGCTCGGGGTCGGCGCGATCGTGCGGCACTCGGCGGGCGCGATCACCATCATGATCGGCGTGGTGCTGCTGCCGCTGGTCCTCGCGCTGTTCATGTTCGCCGACGATCTGCGGGGCCTTCAGCGCTTCCTGATCGAGTACTCGATCCCCAACCAGCTCAGCGCGCTGTACGGCGCGACGATGACCGATTCCGGCCCGTCCGCCTGGGAGTCGCCGGTGCTGATGGCGTGCCTGGCCGCCGTGGCGCTGGGCGGGGCGCTCGCGATACTGAACCGGCGCGACGTCTGAGAGGGGCCTCAGTGGCGCGGGGCGTTACGGGACCGCTGCACCCGGGTGGTGCGGCGGTCCTTCGCGTTCCAGCACGCCTTGTGCCAGTGCCTGCGGTCGTCGATGCCGCCGTACTCGGGCCAGGCGACCAGATGCGGGACGCCGGAGGGGATCTCCTGGTCGCAGCCGGGGCAGCGGTACCGCTTGCCCTGGGCGCTCGCGCCGCTGACCGGGCGCACCGACCATTCCTCGCCCTGCCAGCTCTCGGTGCCCCCTCCCCCGCCGTATCTGCCGGGCGCCGTGCCGGGGCGTTCGTCGGGACTCTCGCCGCCACGGGGGCGGTTACGGCGCGGGGACACGGGACACCTCACGGGGGCGGATCGGGCACGGTTCGTCCAAGCCTAGAGCCTGGCGTCGGGGGTGGTCGTCGGGTGCCCGGGGCGGTCCGATCCGGCAGTGGAATGAGTTAGCGGAAAATCGCAACAACTTCGCCGTGGACCGTGCCTTTGGCACGTGTCAGACGTTGTTGCCAGTGGGGGAGAACGCGTCGGCCGCAAGGAGGCAATAGGCGATGCGCATCGGAACGTTCGTTCTGGCAGCCCAGTTCCCGGGACAGGGGCCGGGTGAGGCCCTGCACCGGGCCGTCCGGTCCACCGAGGCCGCGGAGGAGAGCGGCCTCGATTCGGTGTGGCTGGCCGAGCACCACTTCGTGCCGTACGGAGTCTGCCCGTCGGCGACGACGCTGGCCGCGCTGCTGCTGGGCCGCACCCGCAGAATCCGGGTCGGCACCGCGGTCAGCGTGCTGCCCAACCACCACCCGGTCGCGCTCGCCGAGCAGGCCGCGCTGCTGCATCTGACCAGCGGCGGACGCTTCTCGCTCGGGGTGGGACGGGGCGGTCCGTGGGTGGACCTGGAGGTGTTCGGCGGCGGTCTCGACGCGTACGAGAACGGCTTCCCCGAGGCGCTCGGCCTGGTGCTCGACTGGCTGCGGGAGGCGCGCGTCGCGGGGCGCGGCGAGCGGTTCGGCTTCCGCGAGGTGGCGGTGGTGCCGCGCGCTGACGAGCTGCTGGCGGGGCCGGCCGGCGCGGCTCCCGGCGCCGATGGGCCGGGCGCGGCGGGGCCCGAGGTCATCGTGGCGTGCACCTCGCCGAAGAGTGTGCGGCTGGCGGCCCGGCAGGCGCTGCCGATGCTGCTGGGCATGCACTGCGGGGACGAGGAGAAGGCGGAGATGGTCGCCCTGTGGCGTACGGCGGCCCGGGAGGCCGGCCATCCGCCCGAGGTGGTGGAGGGGGCCGCACATGTGTCCGCCGGGGTGGCCCAGATCGCGGACGGCTCCGGGGACGCCACGGAGTTGCTGGTGAAGACGATGCCCGGCTGGCTGCGCCAGGGGCTCGACGCCCATGTCACGGTCGACGGCAGGCACCGCGTGATGCGGGATCCGGTCGCGTACACGGAACTGCTCTGCGGGCTGCATCCGGTGGGCCCGCCCCGGCTGGCCGCCGACCGGCTCGCGGCCACCGCCGAGCGGACCGGGATCACGCGCTTCGCCCTGCTGGTGGAGGGGACGGGCGATCTCGCGGCGACCGAGGAGAATGTGCGGCGGCTGGGCGCCGACGTGCTGCCGCTGCTCACCTGAGCTGGGCATGCCGGTGTTCCTCGGTGACCGGGTGTTCCTTGGTGACATCGGTGGGACATGTGGTGCGGTGGTACGGGAGCTGCCGCCCCGGAGCCAGTTGCACCTCCCGCGGCCCGGGACGGCAGCAGAAGCGTTCAGCAGTCCCGTAGTTCGGGCGACTGGTTGAGCAACTGGCCCCTCACCGAGGTGAACTTGGCCAGTCGGTCGTCGACCGAGGCGTCCAGCGGGAACACCGCGACGCGGTGGCAGTTCTGGAATGCGAGACGCACTCCGAAGTGCCGCTGCAGCGCGCCGCGTATCGCATCACTCGCGAGCGCGCGCAGCAGCTGACCACGTGCCTGCTCGTCCGGCGGCGGCGTCTGGTTGTCGGCGAACTCTCCGCCGTCGACCTTCAGCTGAGCCACCAGCGAGCTGATCATCTCCCATGCGAAGGGCAGGGAGGTCCGGACGCAGTCGACGAAGTCGGCTTCGTCGACCTCGCCTCGCTCGGCCTGTTCCAACAGCGCCGGTGAGACGTCGAGCGACATGGGTTCTCCTCTCGCGACCCCGGAGAGTGGCCGGGGCCTTACGGGCAGGGAAGGGGGGCGACGACGCAGCGTGCACGGGCGGCGACCTCCTGCTTCCACGTTAAGCGCGCAGTCGGGGCCGCACCAGGAGATTGGGAACACAACCGGCCAATAACGAAGGGGCGCAAAGAGGGGCAAGCCCGCTTCGCCGCGACGCGACGCGCACCGAGTGACAGGAGGCAACGGATGGGGAAATCGCGTCGGGCCCCGTCGTCGAGTAGCGTTGCCGACCATGCGTCTCGTCATCGCCCGTTGCTCCGTGGACTACGCGGGCCGGCTCACAGCCCACCTGCCCTCCGCCCCCCGTCTGATCCTGGTGAAGGCGGACGGAAGCGTCTCCATCCACGCCGACGACCGGGCGTACAAACCCCTCAACTGGATGTCCCCGCCGTGCACCCTGAAGGAGGGCGCCGACGGTGACGAAGGCGTCTGGACCGTGGTGAACAAGGCGGGCGAAAAACTGATCATCACGATGGAGGAAGTCCTCCACGACTCCTCGTACGAGCTGGGCGTCGACCCGGGGCTCATCAAGGACGGCGTGGAAGCGCACCTCCAGGAGCTGCTCGCGGACCGGATCGAGATCCTCGGCGAGGGCCACACCCTGATCCGCCGTGAATACCCCACCGCGATCGGGCCGGTGGACATCCTGTGCCGGGACGCGAACGGGCAGACGGTGGCCGTGGAGCTGAAGCGGCGCGGTGACATCGACGGCGTGGAGCAGCTGACGCGCTATCTGGAGCTGCTGAACCGCGACCCGCATCTGGCGCCGGTCCGGGGCGTCTTCGCCGCCCAGGAGATCAAACCGCAGGCCCGGGTGCTGGCCACGGACCGCGGCATCGGCTGCCTGGTCCTGGACTACGACGCGATGCGGGGCATCGAGGACGACAAGCTGCGGCTGTTCTGACCGTCGTCCACCGCCGTACGGCCGGAGCCGGGTGTCCCCCACGGGGGCACCCGGCTTCCGTGTGTCAGGCCGCCGCCTCGGTGGGCTCGTCGCTCTCCGCCGGGACGTCGGCGCTCGCACTCGCACTCGCACTCGCACCGGCCGACTCGACGGGGCCGGTGGCGGAGGAGGAGCCCTGGGGCGGCTCCGGCGGCTCCTCGGTGGGCGTCTCGGTCGGCGGGGTCGTCGGCGTCTCGGTGGGCGGCGTCGTCGGCGGGGTGGTGGGCGGAGTCGTCGGCGGCTTGGTGGGCTTGGTCGGCTTTCCGCTCGGCGAGGGCGACGAGCTGCTGCTCCCGCCGTCCGTCGGCTCGTCCGTCCCCGGTGACGTACCGCCCGACGTGGACGCGCTCGGCGAGGGCGAGCCGGAGGTGCTGGGGCTCGCCGAGCCGGAGGGGCCGGGGGTCGCGGAGGTCTCGCCGCCGGTCGTCTCCCCGGCCGGGGCGGTGCCCTCGTCCGGTTCGTCGGCGGGCAGGCCGTCGTCGGTGGCGTCCTCGGTGGCGGTCTGCTCGGTGGTGACGTTGCGGCTGTCCGGCTCGTCGCCGTCGCCCGAGGTGACGCCGAGCGTGACGACGGTGCCGAGGACCGCGATCAGCAGGGCGCCCGCGCCCGCGGCGGCCAGGTTGCGCCGGGCGCCGCCCAGGACCGCGAGGCGTCCGCCGCCGCGGCGCGCGGCCGGTCCCGGCGGCAGCGAGGAGAGGACGGTGGGCTCTTCGTCGGCGGGGTGCCGGACGAACAGCGGCGCCCCCGGGAGCCCGCCGGGCGGGGTGCCCGGGGCGTCCTGGCGTACGACGGGCACCTCGTCGCCCGTGGCGGTGCGGTGCAACGGCGGGAAGTCGCCGGAGCGGTCCGCGACCAGGGCGAGCGCGCGGCGCCCGGCGACGGCCCCGGACTTGTCGGCGAGCGCGCCGCGCATGCCTATGGAGGTCTCCAGCTCGGTCCGGGCCCGGTCCGGGTTGCCGGTGCAGAGCGCGAGGACGCCCAACTCGTGGTGGAAGTAGGCCTCCTCGGCGACCTCACCGGCGATCCTGGCGGCCTCCTGGCCGATCCTGAGGGCCCGTTCCCAGGCTCCCCAGCCCAGGCCCGCGGCGAAGGCCGGGGAGGCGCTGCGGGCCAGCAGGACGGCCGCGCTGGCCGCTCCCGCCTCGTCGCCCGGGACCAGCCGGGCCAGCGAGGCGACGATCGCGTCGGCCTCGGCGACGGCCCGGCGCGGGGTGACCGAGGGGTGCGAGGTCCACCAGGCGTAGTGCTGGGCGGCGGTACGGGCGTGGGCGGCGGCGTCGTCCTCGTAACCGGACGCCACCAGCTGGGCGAGGACTCCGGCGGCGAGGCGGTAGCGGGGGCCGGCCGGGGAGAGCAGCCCGCAGCCCGCGAGTTCGCCGAGCGCGGCGTCCGCGTGGGTGTCGCCCACCAGGGCCGGCAGATGGGCCTGGTGGGGCACCTCGCCGCCGAGGGCGACGGCGAAGCGCAGGGTGGCGCGGGCGGCCTCGCTGAGCCGGGAGGCGAGCAGCTCGGCGGGCGCGGCGCCCTCGCCGAGGCTCGGCAGGGGGAGGTCGAGGGTTTCGGCGGTGGGCGCTTCGAGGGGCGGAGGCGCGTCGTCCGCGCGTGGCTCGAAGTAGTCGTACTCGTCGAAGGCTGCGGGGTCCACGCGCAGCCGGTCGCGCTGGACGAGGAGGGATCCGGCCTGGACGAAGCGGAGCGGCAGGCCCTCGGACTCGAACCAGAGGTCGCCCGCCCAGTTCCGCTCCTCCTCGGTGAGGGGGCGTTCGACGACCTTCTCCAGCAGGGCCAGCGAGGCGCCGCGGCCGAGGCCGGCGAGGAGCACCTCCTCCAGGTGGGCGTCGACGCCGGGGGTGGTGACGTCCGGGGTGGCGGCGAGCAGGAAGGCGCACTCGGGGGTGGCGGCGAGGAGTTCGTCGAGGGCCGCTCCGCCGATCTCCAGGTCGTCGATGGTGACGACGGCGCCGATGGACCGGACGAGTGCGTGTAGTTCGTCGCGGTCGGGGCGGTGGCTCGGGGCCTTGTAGACGGTGTCGAAGAGGGCGTGCAGCAGATCGGTTCCGGTGCGGCCGCGGCCGTTGAGGCGGACGACCCCGTCGGGGGCCAGGTCCGCGCAGTCGGCGGCGACGGCGTCGAGCAGCGCGGTACGGCCGGAGCCGGCCTGGCCGGTGAGGCGGACGCTGCGGCCGCGGGCCAGCAGGCGGACCAGGCGCTCGCGCTCCTCCTCGCGCTCCAGGAGGGGCAGCTGCGGTGCGGGCGGGCCCGCGGGCATCGGGGGTGCGCCGGCCCGCTCGTGGTCGGCGCGTTCGGCGGGGGTGCGGCGGACCGGGGCTTCGGGGCCCGAGCCGGGCGGGCAGGCCTCGACCTCGCTGCCGTCGACGGGGTTGACCGTCAGCAGCAGGTCGCCGGCGGTCACCTGGACGACGCGGACCTGCTGCGGTGTCTGCGCGCCGAAGTCGGCGCCGCCGGAGTCGCGGGACGGCCGGCGGTGGCCGGGGTCGCCGCCGGAGCGGTCGTGGCCCTGCCCGTACTCTTCCGGTGCCCGGTGTGTCGGGTCCATCGCAAAGTCCCCCAGACGCGTCGTGCGTGGTTGCCCCTCCGGCCTCGCACGCCCCGCTGTCGCTTCCGGTCCGGTGTCCGCCCATGGGTTCGGTGTCATTCGGCGGACGGCCGAACCCTAGACCTTGGCACAGTATTCATGAAGCGCCGGGGTGCCACGCCGTCCAGGTCGTCACGTTCCGGTGAGGATTGCGTGACTTTCCCGGTTGTCCGGACGGCCTGCCGGAAAGGCCCTAGACGCGCGGCAGTGACTCCGCGGCGATGCCGCCCTCGATGGCCAGGATGCGGTGCAGCCGGGTGGCCACCAGGAGGCGCTGCATCTGCGGCGGCACGCCGCGCAGCACGAGACGGCGGCCGGCCCGTCCGGCCCTTCGGTGGGCCCCCATGATGACGCCGAGTCCGGTGGCGTCCCAGGAATCCAGCTCGGTCAGGTCCAGCACGAGGTCGCCGACTCCGTCGTCCACGGCCGAGTGCAGGACCGTACGGGCGTCCGCCGCGCTTCGGACGTCGAGGCGGCCCCCGACGACCAGCTCGGCGTGGTCGCCCCTGATGTGCATATGCGCTCCCCGGTCATGCTCCGTAGAAGGTCCGTATGTCTGTTCTGTCGCCGGCTCTGCCTCTGCCACCACTGACTGCCGCGACGACAGGGAAGTTGCCGTCTGTAAGCAAACCGATACCGAATTCACTCGGTGGAGTGACTTCGGTTCGTCGGAGTCCGGTCACCGCCGGGTAAAATCCCCGGCTCCCCCGGCCCGTACGGCGGCGGGCCGGCGGGCCGAGGGGGCGGATCCGGTCAGTACGTGTAGAAGCCCTGCCCGCTCTTGCGCCCGATGTCACCTGCGTCGACCATCCGGCGCATCAGCTCCGGGGCGGCGAACTTCTCGTCCTGCGACTCGGTGTAGATGTTGCCGGTGGCGTGCAGCAGGATGTCGACGCCGGTCAGGTCCGCGGTGGCGAGCGGGCCCATCGCGTGGCCGAAGCCCAGCTTGCAGGCGATGTCGATGTCCTCGGCCGAGGCGACGCCCGACTCGTACAGCTTGGCGGCCTCGACGACCAGCGCCGAGATCAGCCGGGTGGTGACGAAGCCCGCCACATCGCGGTTGACGACGATGCAGGTCTTGCCGACCGACTCGGCGAACTCCCGCGCGGTGGCGAGGGTTTCGTCGCTGGTCTTGTAGCCGCGCACCAGCTCGCAGAGCTGCATCATCGGGACCGGCGAGAAGAAGTGCACGCCGACGACGCGTTCCGGACGCTCCGTCACGGCCGCGATCTTGGTGATCGGGATGGCGGAGGTGTTGGACGCGAGGACGGTGTGCTCGCCGACGACCTTGTCCAGGGTGCGGAAGATCTCGTGCTTGACTTCCAGCTTCTCGAAGACGGCCTCCACGACGACGTCCGCGTCGGCCACGGCGTCGAGGTCGGTGGTCGTGGTGATGCGGGCGAGGGCGGCCTCGGCGTCGGCCGCGTCCAGCTTGCCCTTGGAGACGAACTTGTCGTACGAGGCCTTGATGCCGTCACGGCCCCGGGTCAGCGCGGCGTCGGTGACGTCCCGCAGCACGACGTCCCAGCCCGCCTGGGCGGAGACCTGCGCGATCCCGGATCCCATGAGTCCGGCCCCGATGACGGCGAGCTTCCTGGCCACGTTCGCACCCCTTGGTTTCTGTTCGCCCGTGCGCATTTGTTCACGGCGGTTCACATTGCTCTCCGGCGGAGGTTAGTACCCGCCGGGCGCGCTGGGGCGGTGAAGAGATGCGCGTCACGTCTCAGATGACGGACATCACACCGGGACGCGTCATTCGGCTCCGCGCCGCGCGTAGTTGAGGACCTGATCACTGAGCAGCCCCTCGATCTCGTCGAGGACGCCGAGGGCGTCGTGGGAGACGTCGACGGCCTTGCGGCCCTTCATCATCTCCTGGCTGACGTAGCCGACGAGGGCGTGTTCGATCCAGGCGATCTGGCCGCCGACGAGGAGCGGCAGCGGGTCGTCCTCGCTCGCGCCGGTGTCCTCGCGGAGGGTGGCGACGACGGACTGGAGCACCTCCTGCTGGAGGTACCAGAGGCGGGCCTTGAGGGTGGGGGCGTCCTCGATGACGCGCATGAAGTCGGCGAAGCCGTCCATCAGGCCGAACTCCGGGGAGACGGCGACGACGGCGGCGCGCACCTCGCGCAGGACCGCCTCGGCGGCCGACTCGCCCTTGTCGCGGGCGCGGACGTAGCGGGCGACGCGCTGGGTGACGCCCTTCATCCGGTCGAGGAAGAGGTCCTCCTTGGCCGGGAAGTAGTTGTAGACGGTGTTCACGGAGACGTCGGCCAGGTCGGCGATCTCGGCGACGGTCACCGTGACGAAGCCGTGCTGGAGGAACAGCCCGGTCGCCATGTCCGAGATGCGCTGCTTGGCCTGGCGCTTCTTGCGTTCCCTGAGTCCCTCAGCCATGCCCCCATCGTAGGACGCGCCGGACGATCATGAGGTCAGCACATTTTTGGGGTGACTTAGATTTTTGGTTGCATTGCATTTTTGGAGTCACTCTGTTTTTCTGGCCGCATGACCGTCATCAGCACCGCCGGGCTCGCCCGGACCTTCACGACGCCGAGCGGCCCGGTGGAAGCCGTCCGCTCCATCGACCTGACCATCCGCGCGGGAGAGATCGTCGCGCTCCTCGGCCCCAACGGCGCGGGCAAGACGACCACCCTGCGCATGCTCACGACGCTGCTCACCCCGACCGGCGGCGCGGCCACCGTGGCCGGCCACGACCTGCTCGCCGACCCCGCCGCCGTCCGCGCGGTCTGCGGGTACGTCGCCCAGTCCGGCGGCGTCGACCCGTATCTGACCGTCCGGGAGGAGCTGGTCACCCAGGGCCGGCTGTACCGGCTGAGCCGGTCGGAAGCGGCCGCGCGCGCCGGGGAGCTGGCCGCCGCGCTCGGCCTCGACGGGCTGCTCGACCGGAAGGCGGTGAGCCTCTCCGGGGGCCAGCGGCGACGGCTCGACATCGCCATGGGCCTCACCCACCGCCCGGCCGTGCTCTTCCTGGACGAGCCGACCACGGGCCTGGACCCGGGCAGCCGGGCCGACCTGTGGGACCTGGTGCGGGGCCTGCGCGAGGAGACCGGCACCACCGTCGTCCTGACCACCCACTATCTCGACGAGGCGGACGCGCTGGCGGACCGGCTGATCCTGATCGACGGCGGCACGGTCGTCGCCGAGGGCACCCCCGCCGAGCTGAAGACCCGGTACGCCGGCTCCCCCGACGCCTCCCTCCAGGACGCCTTCCTGGCCGCCACCGGACGCCCCGTCACCCCTGCCGACACCGCCCCCGTAGCCGTATAGGACCTCATCAGTGCTCTTCCACGACACCGCGATCGTCTTCGGGCGGTACGCCCGGCAGACCCTGCGCTCCCGCTTCCAGGTCCTCTTCGGCCTGCTGATGCCCCTGCTCTATCTGTTCTTCTTCGGCCCGCTCCTCCAGGACCTTCCACTCGGCTCCTCCGCCGACTCCTGGCAGATCCTCGTGCCCGGCCTGCTGCTCCAACTCAGCCTGTTCGGCGCGTCCTTCGCCGGTTTCGCGATCATCGTCGAGAAGTCGACCGGCGTGGTGGAGCGGATGCGGGTCACCCCGGTCAGCCGGCTGGCCCTGCTGCTGGGGCGGGTGCTGCGCGATGCCCTGCTCTTCACCTTCCAGGCCGTCCTGCTGGTGCTCGCCGCGCTGCTGATGGGGTTGCGCGCCCCGCTGGCGGGCGTCCTCATCGGCTTCGCGTTCACCGCCGTGCTGGCGCTCTCGCTGGCCTCGCTCTCGTACGCCCTGGCCATGCGCGTCAGCACCCCGCAGGAGTTCGGGCCGGTGATCAACGCGGTGACGATGCCGGCCATGCTGCTCTCCGGACTGATGCTGCCCATCACGCTCGGTCCCGGCTGGCTGGACGTGCTCTCGCACTTCACCCCGTTCCGCTATCTGGTGGACGCGGTACGGGACGCCTACAGCGGCTCGTACGCCACGACGCACATGCTGTACGGGGTCCTGGTCGCCGTGGGCTTCGCCGCCGCGGCCGTGACAGTGGGCACACGGGTCTTCCGACGGGCCGGAGCGTAACTACGCTGACCCCATGGTCAATCTGACGCGCATCTACACCCGGACCGGCGACCGGGGCACCACAGCCCTCGGCGACATGAGCCGCACCGCCAAGACCGATCTGCGGATCTCGGCGTACGCGGACGCCAACGAGGCCAACGCGGTGATCGGGACCGCCATCGCACTGGGGCAGCTGTCCGAGGACGTGGTCAAGGTCCTCGTCCGCGTCCAGAACGACCTCTTCGACGTGGGCGCGGACCTCTCCACCCCGGTGGTCGAGGACCCGAAATACCCGCCGCTGCGGGTGGAGCAGTCCTACATCGACAAGCTGGAGGCCGACTGCGACCGCTTCCTGGAGGAGCTGGAGAAGCTGCGCAGCTTCATCCTCCCGGGCGGTACGCCGGGGGCGGCGCTGCTGCACCAGGCGTGCACGGTGGTCCGGCGGGCCGAGCGGTCCACCTGGGCGGCGCTGGAGGTGCACGGCGAGTCGATGAACACCCTGACCGCCACCTATCTCAACCGCCTCTCCGACCTCCTGTTCATCCTGGCGCGCAGCGCGAACAAGGAGGTCGGGGACGTGCTGTGGGTGCCGGGCGGCGAGCGGTAGACAGCAGTTCGACGGCAGGCCCTAGAAGCGGTCGGCCGGCTCGCGGTCCGGCACCTCGTCCTTCGGGGCCTGCTTCGGGAACAGCGTGTAGCTTCCGGCGATGATCAGGTTGATCCCGATCACGATGCCCATCTTCTGCTGCCAGCCCTGGAGCGAGCTGACCGCCCCGTCCGGACCGACGTACCAGATCGCCGCCTGGAGCAGGCCCAGCGCGACCACCGCGGCCAGGATCCAGCGGGCGGCCGTGCGCCACTCGTGGATCGCGCGGGCCGTGCCGTACTTCGGCGGCCTGACCGGCGGCGGGCCGCCGAACCAGCGGTGGGCGACCCAGGCGTCCACCTTCTTGACGGTGTGGTGGCCGAGGCCCACCGTGAAGCCGATGTAGACGGCGGCCAGCCCGTGCTTCCAGTCGGGCTCGGCCCCGTTCTTCAGGTCGACGGCCGTCACCACCAGCAGCACGACCTCCAGCAGCGGCTCGCACAGCAGCACGGCCGCACCGAGCCTCGGTTTCCTCGCGACGTACCGCAGGGCCAGCCCGGCGGCCAGCAGAACCCAGAATGCGACCTCGCAGGCCACGACCAGTAGGGCGATCACGACTCTCTCCTCCCGTTCCCCTCCAGCCTCCCGGCCGCCGGGCGCGGATACGTCGTCGGCGGTGACGAAACGGGACTGCATCCTTCGATGTAGTCGCGGATCGGCCCGCGAAGGGAGGCCCCGGGGCTGCGGCGCGTGTTGGATGGAGAGGTGCTCACCTCGATCCGCCCCGACCGCGACGCGGTGGCCCTGGCCGTCTCCGGGCTGCTCGGAGGCTTGCTCCTGTGGCTGCTGGGCCTCCACACCCAGGGCGGCCACTCCTCGCTCGCTCCGTGGGTCACGCTCGTACCGCTGACCGCCATGGCCGCGGCCGAGCTGCTGCGCCGCGACGCCCCGCGCACGGCGCTGACGATCGGCGCGCTCGCGCTGGTGGCGGACCAGTTCACCTGGGGCAACCTCGCCACCATCCTGATGTTCACGGACGTCATGTACGCGGCCGTGCTCTACGGGACCCCGGCCGCCGCCCGCCGCCTCCCGGTGGCCACGCTGCTGATCACCGTGGCGGCCACGATCGGCTTCCTGGCCTGGTTCCGCAAGCCCGAGGCGCTGCTGATCGGCCTGGTCATCGGGCTGGTCTCCTTCATCCCCGCCCTCACCGGCGTCAGCGTGCGCACCCACCGCACCGCCGCCGACGCGGCCCGGCTGGCCGCCGCCCAGACCGCGCGGCTGGCCGAGATGGACCGGACGCAGGCGGTGGTCGCCGAGCGGGCCCGGATGGCCCGGGAGCTGCACGACATGGTGGCCAACCATCTCTCCGCCGTGGCGATCCACTCCACCGCGGCGCTGTCCATCGACGACCCGGAGACCTCGCGGAGCGCCCTGAAGGTGATCCGCGAGAACAGCGTCGAGGGGCTCGCGGAGATGCGCCGGCTGATCGGCCTGCTGCGGGAGGGCGGCGAGGACCGGGCGCCGGCCGCGGCCCCGACGCTCGCCGCTCTGGACACCCTGATCGAGCAGACGAACGTCAACGGGGCGTCCGGCGGGCTGGTCTGCACCCTTGAGGACACCCGGGACCCGGCGGCCGGGGCGCTGCCGACGCCGGTCGAGCTGGCCGCGTACCGGATCGTCCAGGAGTCCCTGACCAACGCCCTCAAGCACGCCGCACCGGGCCCGGTGGTGGTGCGGATCGGCCGGACCGGGGAGCTGCTGACGGTCGAGGTGACCAGTGTGTTCGGCAGCCGCCCCGGCCCCACGGCGCCCGGTTCGGGGGCGGGCCTGGTGGGCATGCGGGAGCGGGTGGCGCTGCTCGGCGGGACGTTCGACGCCGGGGCCGGGCCGGGCGAAGACGGCGACGGAAGCGTCGGCGCCGACGGACACGGCGGCGGCGGGAAGATCTGGCGGGTGCGGGCCGAACTGCCCGTGACGGAAAGGACGATGCGGGAATGACGATCCGGGTACTGGTCGCGGAGGACCAGTCGGCGGTGCGCGCGGGGCTGGTGCTGATCCTCTCCAGCGCGCCGGACATCGAGGTCGTCGGAGAGGCGGGCGACGGCGAGGCGGCGGTGCGCCTGGCGCGTGAACTCCGCCCTGATCTGGTGCTGATGGATGTGCAGATGCCCCGGCTCGACGGGGTGTCGGCGACCCGGCAGGTGGTCGCGGAGGAGCTCGCGGACGTCCTGGTGCTGACCACGTTCGATCTGGACGAGTACGTCTTCGGGGCGCTGCGCGCGGGGGCCGCCGGCTTTCTGCTGAAGAACACCGACGCCCGCGATCTGCTGGAGGCAGTACGGACGGTGGCGCGCGGCGAGGGGCTGATCGCCCCGGCGGTGACCCGGCGGCTGATCGCGGAGTTCGCGGGGGTCACGCCCGTACGCACGAGGGAGACGGCCGATCCGGCGGTGCTGGACGCGCTCACCCGGCGCGAGCGCGAGGTGCTGGGGTGTCTGGGCGAGGGGCTGTCGAACGCGGAGATCGCGGCGCGGCTCTCGATGGCCGAGGCCACGGTGAAGACCCACGTCAGCAGGCTGCTGGGCAAGCTGGAGCTGCGCAGCCGGGTTCAGGCGGCCGTTCTGGCCCAGGAGTTGGGGATCTGAGCCGAATATCGATCTTTGGTCCAGACCTCTTGACGGTTGGTCCAGACCTTTCTACTGTCACCGACACACACTGCGGTGAGTACGAGAGCACCCGTACTCAGGGCGGCGCAGGGTTTGCAGTCCACGAATCACCCCCGTTTGTTGGACCTCACCCGAGGAGCACCGTTGAGCACTGACACCCCCCAACGCCGTTCCAGATTCAGATGGATCCCCACCCCGAGCGGCAGATCCAAGGTCGTCGCGGGCCTGACCGCGCTGGTCCTGCCGCTGGCCGCGATGGTGGGGCTCGCCTCCCCCGCCTCGGCAGCCGCGTCGGCCACCGCCACGTACACCAAGAAGTCGGACTGGGGCAGCGGCTTCGAGGGCCAGTGGACGGTGAAGAACACCGGCACCACCGCGCTCTCCTCCTGGACGATCGAGTGGGACTTCCCCTCCGGCACCTCGGTCGGCTCCGCCTGGGACGCCACCGTCACCAGCAGCGGCAACCACTGGACCGCCAAGAACCTTTCCTGGAACGGGTCCGTGGCCCCCGGCGCCAGCATCAGCTTCGGCTTCAACGGCACCGGCTCCGGCTCCCCCACCGGCTGCAAGCTGAACGGCGCCTCCTGTGACGGCGGCAGCGTGCCCGGCGACAACCCGCCCTCCGCCCCCGGCACCCCGACCACCAGCGATGTCACCAACACCTCGGTGAAGCTCAGCTGGAGCGCCGCGACCGACGACAACGGCGTCAAGAACTACGACGTGCTGCGCGACGGCGCGAAGGTCGCCACGGTCACCGGCACGACGTACACCAACACCGGCCTCACCGCCGGCACCGACTACTCCTACGCCGTGCAGGCCCGGGACACCGCCGACCAGACCGGCCCGGTCTCCGGCTCCGTCTCCGTGCGCACCACCGGTGGCGGCGGCGGCGAACAGCCCGGCGGCGACAAGATCAACCTGGGCTACTTCACCAACTGGGGCGTCTACGGGCGCAACTACCACGTCAAGAACCTGGTGACGTCCGGTTCCGCCGCGAAGATCACGCACATCAACTACGCCTTCGGCAACGTGCAGAACGGCAAGTGCACCATCGGTGACGCGTACGCCGACTACGACAAGGCGTACACCGCCGACCAGTCCGTCGACGGCGTCGCCGACACCTGGGACCAGCCGCTGCGCGGCAACTTCAACCAGCTGCGCAAGCTGAAGGCCAAGTACCCGCACATCAAGGTCCTCTGGTCGTTCGGCGGCTGGACCTGGTCCGGCGGCTTCCCCCAGGCCGCGCAGAACCCCGCCGCCTTCGCCCAGTCCTGCTACGACCTGGTCGAGGACCCCCGCTGGGCCGATGTCTTCGACGGCATCGACCTCGACTGGGAGTACCCCAACGCCTGTGGTCTGACCTGTGACACCAGCGGCCCGGCCGCGCTCAAGAACCTCGCCTCGGCCGTGAAGACGAAGTTCGGCGCGGGCAACCTGGTCACCGCCGCCATCACCGCGGACGGCTCGGCCGGCGGCAAGATCGACGCCGCCGACTACGCGGGCGCCGCCCAGTCCTTCGACTGGTACAACGTGATGACGTACGACTTCTTCGGCGCCTGGGCGGCCAAGGGCCCGACGGCCCCGCACTCGCCGCTGAACCCGTACACCGGCATCCCGCAGGAGGGCTTCACCTCCGCCGACGCCATCGCCAAGCTGAAGGCCCAGGGCGTCCCGGCCAAGAAGCTGCTGCTCGGCATCGGCTTCTACGGCCGCGGCTGGACCGGCGTCACCCAGGCCGCCCCCGGCGGCACGGCGACCGGCGCGGCCCCGGGCACGTACGAGGCGGGCATCGAGGACTACAAGGTCCTCAAGAGCTCCTGCCCGGCCACCGGCACCATCGCCGGCACCGCGTACGCCCACTGCGGCACCAACTGGTGGAGCTACGACACCCCGGCCACCATCAGCTCGAAGATGACCTGGGCGAAGAACCAGGGCCTGGGAGGCGCGTTCTTCTGGGAGTTCTCCGGTGACACCACGAACGGCGAACTGGTGAGCGCGATCAACAGCGGTCTCCAGTAGTCCCCACGCCGTAACAGCACCACCCCGGAAAAGCACCGGGGAGACGGGTCCGCCCCCCGTCTCCCCGGTTTTTCGCTGTGTACGAGCGTGTGTACGGACCGCTACGCGACGTTGACCCTCTGGCCGGGCGGCGCCGCCTCCAGCCAGGCGAGGAAGCCGGTCAGCGCGTCCTCGCTCATCGCCAGCTCCAGGCGCGTCCCCCGGTGGAGACAGCCGAGCACGACGGAGTCGGACAGCAGCGCCAGCTCCTCCTCGCCCTCCGGCATCCGGCGGGCGATCACCTCGATCGCAGAACGCTCCAGGCCCCGGCGGGGGCGAGGAGCGTAGGAGAAGACCCGGAACCAGTCGACGCGGTCACCGCTGTAGCGGGCGACCCCGTAGACCCAGCCTTTGCCGAGCGCATCGGGTTCCTCCGACACGTCCCAGCGCAGGCTGCAGTCGAAGGTCCCTCCGGACCGCTGGATCAGCCGCCGGCGCAGGCCGAAGACGAACAGTCCCAGCAGGACCATGACGACGACGGACAAGCCCACCCACAATGCGAGGACCATCTCCACCGACCTCCTCGCATCGTCGAGTAACGAACACCGAAACCGTATTGCACCTGCATCGCCTCAGCCGCGACACGGCTGGATTGCTCCAGCTCGGGCCGCGGCTGAGTAAAAACATCTGTCCGTGGGGGTGCTAGAGCACCGCCACCGCACGCAGACGGATCTCGGCGCGCCGCTCAGCGGCAGCGTCGGCATCCGACTTCGCGAGCTCCAGCGCCCGCTCGGCGCGCTGGACATCGATCTCGTCGGCCAGCTCGGCGATCTCGGCCAGCAGCGACAGCTTGTCGTCCGCGAACGAGATGAATCCACCGTGCACGGCGGCGATCACGGTGCCGCCCTCGCTCGTGCGGATCGTCACCGGGCCCGATTCCAGCACACCGAGAAGCGGCTGGTGACCGGGCATGACGCCGATGTCGCCGGACGTGGTACGCGCGACGACCAGGGTGGCCTCGCCGGACCAGACACTTCGGTCCGCGGCGACCAGCTCGACATGCAGCTCAGCAGCCAAGGGTGGCTCCTCGGGTCACCACCCGGCCGCCCGGCCGGGTGTTGGGTCAATTCTACGGGGCGTGGTGAGGGGGGCGGGACACACCCACCCCCCTCGGTGAGCCGGAGGCTCAGGAGACGCCGAGCTCCTTGGCCTTGGCCTTGAGGTCGTCCAGGCCACCGCACATGAAGAACGCCTGCTCGGGGAAGTGGTCGTACTCCCCGTCGCAGATCGCGTTGAACGCGGCGATCGACTCGTCGAGCGGCACGTCCGAACCGTCCAGGCCGGTGAACTGCTTGGCGGCGTGGGTGTTCTGCGACAGGAAGCGCTCGACGCGACGGGCACGGTGGACAACGAGCTTGTCCTCCTCGCCCAGCTCGTCGATACCGAGGATCGCGATGATGTCCTGGAGGTCCTTGTACTTCTGCAGGATCCCCTTGACGCGGCTGGCCGCGGCGTAGTGGTCCTGGGAGATGTAGCGCGGGTCCAGGATGCGGGACGTGGAGTCCAGCGGGTCCACGGCCGGGTAGATGCCCTTCTCGGAGATCGGACGGGAGAGAACCGTCGTCGCGTCGAGGTGGGCGAACGTGGTGGCCGGGGCCGGGTCGGTCAGGTCGTCCGCGGGGACGTAGATCGCCTGCATCGAGGTGATCGAGTGACCACGCGTCGAGGTGATGCGCTCCTGGAGCACACCCATCTCGTCGGCCAGGGTCGGCTGGTAACCCACCGCGGACGGCATACGGCCGAGCAGCGTGGAGACCTCGGAGCCGGCCTGCGTGAAGCGGAAGATGTTGTCGATGAAGAGCAGCACGTCCTGCTTCTGCACATCGCGGAAGTACTCCGCCATGGTCAGGGCGGACAGGGCCACGCGCAGACGCGTCCCCGGCGGCTCGTCCATCTGGCCGAAGACGAGCGCGGTCTTGTCCAGAACGCCCGACTCGGTCATCTCGTCGATGAGGTCGTTGCCCTCACGGGTGCGCTCGCCGACACCGGCGAACACCGACACACCGTCGTGCAGCTTCGCCACACGCATGATCATTTCCTGGATGAGGACCGTCTTGCCGACGCCCGCACCACCGAACAGACCGATCTTGCCGCCCTTGACGTACGGGGTCAGCAGGTCGACGACCTTCAGGCCGGTCTCGAACATCTCGGTCTTCGACTCGAGCTGGTCGAAGGCCGGGGCCTTGCGGTGGATCGGCCAGCGCTCGGTGATCTGCGCCTCGGCCTCCGGCTCGTTCAGGATCTGACCGAGGGTGTTGAACACCTTGCCCTTGGTGATGTCACCGACGGGGACGGTGATGCCCGCGCCCGTGTCGGTCACCGCGGCCTGGCGGACCAGACCGTCGGTGGGCTGCATCGAGATCGCGCGGACCACTCCGTCACCCAGGTGCTGGGCGACTTCCAGGGTCAGCGTCTTGCGGGCGCCGTCCTCGGCGGGGTCCGCGACCTCGACGTGGAGGGCGTTGTAGATCTCCGGCATCGCGTCGACGGGGAACTCCACGTCGACGACCGGGCCGATGACCCGGGCGACGCGGCCCGTGGCAGCGGCCGTCTCAACAGTGGTCGTCATTACTTGTCACTCCCCGCGGTCGCGTCGGCCAGAGCACTGGCACCGCCGACGATCTCGCTGATTTCCTGGGTGATTTCGGCCTGGCGGGCCGCGTTGGCAAGCCGGGACAGGCTCTTGATGAGGTCCCCGGCGTTGTCGGTGGCCGACTTCATCGCGCGGCGGCGGGCAGCGTGCTCGGAAGCGGCTGCCTGCAGCAGTGCGTTGTAGATACGGCTCTCGACGTAGCGCGGCAGAAGGGCGTCGAGGACGTCCTCGGCCGACGGCTCGAAGTCGAACAGCGGAAGGATCTCACCCTTGCGGGTGCTCTCCTCGGCGACCTCGTCGAGCGAAAGCGGCAGCATACGGGCGTCGACCGCGTTCTGCGTCATCATCGACACGAATTCCGTGAAGACGATGTGCAGCTCGTCGACGCCGCCCTCGGCCGTCTCGTTCTGGATGGCCGCGATCAACGGGGCGGCGATGCGCTTGGCATCGCCGTACGCCGGGTTGTCGGTGAAGCCGGTCCAGGAGTCGATGACCTTGCGCTCGCGGAAGCCGTAGTACGCGACACCCTTGCGGCCGACGATGTACGTGTCGACCTCCTTGCCCTCGGAGGCAAGGCGCTCCCGCAGTCGCTCCGCGGCCTTGATGGCGTTGGAGGAGTAACCGCCGGCCAGACCGCGGTCGCTCGTGATGAGCAGGACCGCGGCCCGGGTCGGGGTCTCGACCTCGGTGGTGAGCGGGTGCTTGGCGTCGGAGCCGGTCGCCACCGCGGTCACCGCACGGGTGAGCTCGGTCGCGTACGGCTGCGATGCCGCCACCTTGCGCTGCGCCTTGACGATGCGCGAGGCGGCGATCATCTCCATCGCCTTGGTGATCTTCTTGGTCGCGGTGACGGCTTGGATGCGGCGCTTGTAAACGCGAAGCTGAGCGCCCATCGATCAGCCCTCGCCCAGGAGCTTGCCGTCCGAGGTCTCGAACTGCTGCTTGAAGGCGGCGATCGCGTCGGCGATCGACTGCAGCGTGTCGTCGGACATCTTGCCGCCCTCGGCGATGCTGGTCAGGAGGTCCTTGCGCTCACGGCGCAGGAACTCCAGCAGCTCGGCCTCGAAGCGACGGATGTCCTCGACCGGGACGTCGTCCATCTTGCCCGTGGTGCCGGCCCAGACCGAGACGACCTGCTCCTCCATCGGGAACGGGGCGTACTGCGGCTGCTTCAGCAGCTCGACCATGCGCTTACCGCGCTCCAGCGAGGCCTTCGAGGCCGCGTCCAGGTCGGAACCGAAGGCGGCGAACGCCTCCAGCTCGCGGTACTGGGCGAGGTCCACGCGAAGCCGGCCGGAGACCTGCTTCATGGCCTTGTGCTGGGCGGAGCCACCGACTCGGGAGACCGAGATACCGACGTTGAGCGCCGGACGCTGACCCGCGTTGAACAGGTCGGACTCCAGGAAGCACTGGCCGTCGGTGATGGAGATGACGTTGGTCGGAATGAACGCCGACACGTCGTTCGCCTTGGTCTCGACGATCGGGAGGCCCGTCATCGAACCGGCGCCCATCTCGTCGGAGAGCTTGGCGCAGCGCTCCAGCAGACGCGAGTGCAGGTAGAAGACGTCACCCGGGTAGGCCTCGCGGCCCGGCGGGCGGCGCAGCAGCAGGGACACGGCGCGGTAGGCGTCGGCCTGCTTCGAGAGGTCGTCGAAGATGATCAGGACGTGCTTGCCCTGGTACATCCAGTGCTGGCCGATGGCCGAACCGGTGTACGGCGCCAGGTACTTGAAGCCGGCCGGGTCGGACGCCGGGGCGGCGACGATGGTCGTGTACTCCAGCGCACCGGCCTCTTCGAGCGCACCACGCACGGAGGCGATGGTGGAACCCTTCTGACCGATGGCGACGTAGATGCAGCGCACCTGCTTGTTCACGTCGCCCGAGCGCCAGTTGTCGCGCTGGTTGATGATCGTGTCGACGGCCAGCGCGGTCTTACCCGTCTGACGGTCGCCGATGATCAGCTGACGCTGGCCGCGGCCGATCGGCACCATGGCGTCGACGGCCTTGTAGCCGGTCTGCATCGGCTCGTGCACCGACTTACGGACCATGACGCCAGGGGCCTGCAGCTCGAGGGCGCGGCGGCTGTCGGTCGCGATCTCGCCGAGACCGTCGATCGGGTTGCCGAGCGGGTCGACGACGCGGCCGAGGTAGCCCTCGCCGACGCCGACGGAGAGCACCTCACCGGTGCGCTGCACCGGCTGGCCCTCCTCGATTCCGCTGAACTCGCCGAGGACGATCGCACCGATCTCGCGCTCCTCGAGGTTGAGGGCGAGACCGAGGGTGCCGTCCTCGAACTTCAGCAGCTCGTTCGCCATGGCGGAGGGCAGACCCTCCACCTTCGCGATGCCGTCGCCGGCAACGCTGACCGTACCGACCTCCTCGCGCGAGGCCGCGTCCGGCTGGTACGACTGGACAAAGTTATCCAGTGCGTCCCGGATCTCCTCCGGCCGGATCGTGAGCTCCGCCATCTGGGTTCCCTGCTCTCCTTGTTGGGCCCGAAGTTTCTTAAGGGGGTCTGGGGGCCGACCCCCAGGAATCTTCTGCAATTTCTGCACGGCCCAACCGGGCCGCTGGTCTTGCTTGTTCTTGCTCTGTGTCAGCCGGCCATGCGGCGGGTCGCCTCTTCGAGACGCTCCGCGACGGTGCCGTTGATGATCTCGTCACCGACGCGCACCGAGATCCCGCCGAGGACCGCGGGGTCCACGTCCAGGTTCAGGTGCATCTGCCGGCCGTAGAGCTTCGCCAGGGCGTCGCCGAGGCGCTGCTTCTGCCGGTCGCTGAGCGGCACCGCCGAGGTGACGACGGCGACCATGCGGTCCCGGCGCTCCGCGGCGAGCTTGGACAGCGAGTCCAGCCCTGCTTCCAGGCTACGTCCACGGGGCTGGGTCACGAGGCGGACGATGATCCGCTCGGTGACCGGCTGCGCCTTGCCGCCGAGCAGGCTGCGCAGCAGCTCGCCCTTGGCGGACGCCGTGGCCGTACGGCTGGTCAGCGCGGAACGCAGCTCCGTGTCGGAGCCGACGATCCGGCCGAACCGGAACAGCTCGTCCTCGACGTCGTCGAGGTTCCCGCCGCGCTGGGCCGCGGTGAGGTCTGCGGTGTTCGCCAGCTCCTCGACCGAGTCCACCAGGTCACGCGACTGCGACCAGCGGGACCGGACCAGTCCGGAGACCAGGTCGACGGCCTCGCCGCCCACCTGCCCGCTGAGCAGACGCGTGGCCAGCTCGGCCTTGCTCTCGCCGCTCTGGGCCGGGTCGGTGAGAACCCGGCGCAGGGAAACTTCGCGGTCGAGCAGCGCGGTGACCGATGCCAGCTCCTCGGCGAGCTTCGCCGCGTCGACCGACGTGTTGTCGGTCAGCGCGTCGAGACGCTCGCGTGCGGCAGCCAGTGCTTCGCGGCTCGCGCCGTTCATCGGGCGGCCTCGGCCTTCGCCTCGAGCTCGTCGAGGAAACGGTCGACGGTGCCGCTCTGCCGGGCGTGGTCCTGAAGGGACTCGCCGACGAGCTTGCCGGCCAGGTCGGTGGCGAGCTTGCCCACGTCCTGACGCAGCGCCGAGGCAGCGGCCTTGCGGTCGGCCTCGATCTGGGCGTGGCCGGCGGCGATGATCTCTTCGCGCTGCCGCTGACCTTCCGCCTTCATCTCCTGGATGATGACGGCACCCTGCTCCTGCGCCTCCTGGCGCAGACGCGCGGCCTCGTGACGGGCCTCGGCGAGCTGAGCCTTGTACTGCTCAAGAACGCTCTGAGCCTCGGTCTGAGCCGCTTCGGCCTTCTCGATGCCACCCTCGATCGCCTCGCGGCGCTCTTCCAGGGTCTTGTTGATCACCGGAAGCAGCTTCTTCGAGAAGACGAAGAAGACGATGCCGAAGCAGATCAAGCCGATGACGACTTCAGGCCAGACCGGGAGCAGAGGGCTCTGCGGTTCCTCGGCTGCCAGGTACATCATGGTGGACCTTTCGTCGAATGGAGCTACAGCCACAACGTCACTTGACGATGAACGGAACGACGAAGCCGATCAGGGCGAGGGCCTCGACGACGGCGAAGCCGAGCAGCATGTTCTGGCGGATGAGGCCGGCAGCCTCGGGCTGGCGGGCGATGGCCTGCACACCGTTACCGAAGATGATGCCGATGCCGATACCGGGGCCGATCGCGGCGAGGCCGTAGCCGATGGTGCCGACGTTGCCGTTCACGGCCGCGAGGGTCTCGAAAGCAGCAGACATGTCCGTGGTTCCTTCTCTTGATGGGACCGGTGGAAAGTGTCTTCGCACCGGGCGTCTGGGGTGGGTGAGGGCTCAAGCCGGACGGCTTGGCGGGTCCTCAGTGGGCTTCTTCGAGCGCCTGGGAGAGGTACGTGGCGGTCAGCACCGTGAACACGTAGGCCTGAAGGGCCTGGATGAACATCTCGAACACGGTCAGGACCAGCGTCATGATGAACGACGCGCCCGCGTAGACCGTGCCGAGGACGGTGCCGAGCATGTACCAGGTGGCGATGGTGAAGATCAGGATCAGGATGTGACCCGCGAACATGTTCGCGAAGAGTCGCACAGCCAGCGTGAACGGCCGGACGAAGACGTTGGAGATGAACTCCAGCGGCGTCAGCAGGACGTAGATCGGCTTGGGCAGACCACTCGGGACGCAGAGGTTGCGGATGCCTCCGACGAATCCGTTCGTCCGGAACGTCACCGTCATGTACGTCACCCAGACCACCAGGGCCAGGCCGATGGGGTAGGCGATGACGGAGCTGACCGGGAACTGGGCGAGCGGAATGATGGCCCAGAGGTTCAGGATCCACACGAAGAAGAACAGCGAGACCAGCAGAGGGACGAAGGGCTCGCCCTTCTTGCCGATGACCTCACGGGCAATGCCGCGGTGGACGAAGTCGTACAGCGCCTCGGCGACCATCTGCAGCTTGCCCGGAACGACCTTGGGCTTCGAGAAACCGGCCCAGAAGAAGGCCAGGATCGCGAACGTGCCGATGATCGCGAGCAGCATGGGCTTGTTGAACTCGACAGGCCCAATGGTGAAGAGCGGCTCGAAGAGGAACGACCACACGCTGGGGGCATGGAACCCGCAGTCCTTGAACAGGTGGCAGTTCGTCTCGAAGGCGAGCGTCTGGGCGTCAGTCACCAAGAGCTCCTTCTGCATGGCGCATGGATGCGGCTACCTCGTTGTGTCGGAGCGGCGGGTGGCCGCAGGTCGGCACCGGACTGGTTCTTACGGTGAGGAGGCGGCGGCCGGGCCCGAAGCCTCGCGATGTATCAAGCGACCGCCCTGTTGCCCGCGCTCGCACTACCGCAACCGAGACCGGACGATAGCAGCACGTCGAACACGGCTTTATTCCGGCCCTACTCGTCACGATCTCCCCCAGCTCCGCCCGGACGGTTCCGGGTGTCCGCGTCGGGGTCGACGTAGAGGGTCTTGCTCCGCGCGTGCAGCACGGCCTGCGTGGTGATCCACGTGATCACGGCTGCGACCAGCGAGAGGGCGAAGACCTGAAGATCGAAGAGAGAGGTGTTCCTGATGCTCAGGATGAAGATGAGCAGGAGCACGAGCTGGGCCGAGTAGATCATCAGCCCCATGCCCTGGAACAGGTGAGGCATGGTCTTGCCGACCCAGTTGAGCGCCAGCAGCCCGAGCGCCATGAAGACGATCACGACCACGCAGCCGACCGCGGCACCGATCGCCCCCTCGCCGCCGGCGACGAGCCCGCCGACGAGCGTGGCGATGGCTCCCACCGCGGCGGTGGGGGTGGCGATGCGCAGTAGTTCGCGCATGTCGGACTGCATGGCGGCAGCTCCACTGGTCTGAGAGGAGGAATGGGGCGTCGTCATGGACGAGCGTAGGCCCGGTCCGCGAGGCGGATTTTCGGGCCAATGGACCGTCTCACTAGGGTCCTTCGGCTCCGTCACCGGGTCTCGTGAACGGTATCACAAACTATTTGATGAGGTCTTTACCTGGAAAGTGTGCCAACTGTCACACATGAGGGTTACCTCGCGCGTGTGTGCAGGACAGAGCGGCGCAATGTCTGGTATTGCACCGCAGGATCCGAATCGTCAGCGCGAAGAGTCGATGGAACGGCGATCCGGGAAGCGCGAACGAGCGCCGATCGCGGTAGCGCCGTTGACGCCGGACACCCCGACCGCCACAGGGGCCCGTTCGGCGGCCTCCTCGCCCATCTGAGCGTCTGCCGCGCCCTGTTGGGCCCCGGAGGTCGCCGGTGCCGGCTTCTCGCCGTGGGAGGGCGACGGAGCCGCCGCCCGCTCGGTCGCCCGGTGCCGGTAGCGCGGCGGGACGAAGCGGTTGGCCCAGTGCGGGGCGCGCGGGGTGAAGCGCGGCATCAGCAGCAGGGCCAGGCCCACCGCGCTCGACGCGATGATGACGAACACGATCCACGAGGACGCCGAGTGCACCGAGTAGCCGACGGCGCCGAAGGCGATGAGCGCCGACCAGAAGTACATGATCAGCACGGCCCGGCTGTGGGAGTGGCCGATCTCCAGCAGCCGGTGGTGCAGATGGCCACGGTCGGCGGCGAACGGCGACTGGCCGTTCCAGGTGCGCCGGACGATCGCGAGCACCAGGTCGGCGGCCGGGATCGCGATGATCGTCAGCGGCAGCACCAGCGGGATGAAGACCGGCAGCAGGGCGTGGGTGGCCTCGCGCTCGCTGCCCTCGAAGAGCTTCATGAGGTCCGGGTCGACCTGGCCCGTGATCGAGATCGCGCCCGCTGACAGCACCAGGCCGATCAGCATCGAGCCCGAGTCGCCCATGAAGATCCGCGCCGGATGCATGTTGTGCGGCAGGAAGCCGAGGCACATGCCCATCAGGATCGCCGCGAACAGCGTCGCGGGGGCCGCCGCCTCGATCCCGTACCCGTACCAGAGGCGGTAGGCGTACAGGAAGAACGCCGCCGACGCGATGCACACCATGCCCGCCGCGAGCCCGTCCAGGCCGTCGACGAAGTTGACCGCGTTGATCGTGATGACGACCAGCGCCACCGTGAGCAGCGTGCCCTGCCACTGGGTGAGGGCGACCGTGCCGACGCCCGGGATCGGCAGCCACAGGATCGTGAGGCCCTGGATGACCATGACGGCGGCGGCGATCATCTGGCCGCCGAGCTTGATCAGCGCGTCGATCTCGAACTTGTCGTCCAGCACGCCGATCAGCCAGATCAGCGCGGCGCCGGAGAGCAACGCCCTTGGCTCGTTGGAGAGTTCGAAGACACTGTTCAGGTTGTACAGGTGGTCGGCGACGATCAGTCCCGCGCACAGTCCGCCGAACATGGCGATGCCACCGAGCCGGGGAGTCGGTTCCCGGTGGACGTCGCGCGCGCGGATCGCGGGCATCGCCCCGACCGCGATGGCGAACTTACGCACCGGTCCGGTCAGCAGATAAGTCACCGCTGCCGTGACACAGAGCGTCAGCAGGTAATCACGCACGGGCTGCCCCACAGAATTCGCCGGCCATCTGAGCCCCACAGACTAGTCTCTGAAACAAGGACTCCACGGTACGGGTGATGGTTCCACAGGGTTCGCCTACCCCGGGTAGGGCGGATTGCGCAGGGCCAGTTCACGGACCTCCGCCGCGATCGGGCTCACATCGCCCGGCTCCCGTACGGCCGCTCCGAACAGCGCCGCGATCCTGGCCATGTCCCCCTCGTCCATCCCCTGCGTGGTGACGGCGGCGGTGCCCAGGCGGACGCCCCGGGCGTCCCCGTACGGCAGGGCGCAGGTGTCCAGGACCATGCCGGCCGCCGACAGCCGCTCGCGGGCGGTGCGGCCGTCGACTCCCAGCGGGGCCGGGTCCGCGACGATGATGTGGGTGTCCGTGCCGCCCGTGGTGACCTCGAAGCCTTCGGCCTCAAGCCCCGCGGCCAGCACCCGGGCGTGCGCGACCACCTGGTGCGCGTAGAGCGTGTACGCCGGGGTCTCGGCCTCCCCGAACGCGACCGCCTTCGCCGCCACCGTGTGCATCTGCGCCCCGCCCTGGGTGAACGGGAATACCGCCCGGTCGATCCGCCCGGCCAGCTCCTCGCCGCACAGGATCATGCCGCCGCGCGGCCCGCGCAGCACCTTGTGCGTGGTGGCGCAGACCACGTCGGCGTACGGGACCGGGCTCGGGGCCGCTCCCCCGGCGATCAGCCCCATCGGATGGGCGGCGTCCGCGATCAGATACGCGCCGACCTCGTCGGCGATCTCGCGGAACGTCTCGTAGTCGGGGTGGCGGGGGTAGGAGATCGAGCCGCAGACGATGGCCTTGGGGCGGCGGGCGCGGGCCAGGGCGCGGAGCCGGGTGTGGTCGATGAGCCCGGTGTCCGGGTCCACGCCGTAGCCGACGAAGTCGAACCAGCGGCCGGAGAAGTTGCCCGGAGCCCCGTGGGTGAGGTGTCCGCCGTACGGCAGTCCCATCGCGAGGACCGTGTCGCCGGGGCGCAGCAGCGCGGCGTAGGCGGCGAGGACGGCGGAGGAGCCGGAGTGCGGCTGGACGTTGGCGTGTTCGGCGCCGAAGAGGGCGGTGGCCCGGCGGACCGCGATGCGTTCGGCGGCGTCCGCGTGTTCGCAGCCGCCGTGGTGGCGGGCGCCCGGGTAGCCCTCGGCGTACTTGTTGGCGAGCGGGGAGCCGAGGGCGGCGAGGACCGCGGGCGACTGGAAGTTCTCGCCGGCGATCAGCTGGAGGGTGCTCGCCTGACGGTCCCTCTCCGCGTCCAGGACCCCGGCGATCTCCGGGTCCTGGCGGAGCAGGGCGCCGAAGTCCTGGGGCAGGGCGTCGGGCGCGGGCGACACGGCTGCGGGTGCGGCGGGAGAGGTGACCGGCATGGGACGGCTCCGGGCCTGGAGGTGGGTGCGCCGGCGAGGGGTGCCGGTGTCAGCTCCAATGTAGGCCGGGGCCGGGCGCCGTGCCCGCTGTCGCGGCGTCCCGTACGCCGGTCGGCGCACCGGCCGCCCGGTGCGGCGCGGGTGTGCCGCTCAGCTCGGGGCGCGTACGCCGGTGAGCGCGGTGACGACCGGGTCGAGGGCCTGGTTGATCTCGTCGCCGATGGAGCGGAAGAAGGTGATGGGGGCGCCGTAGGGGTCGTAGACCTCGTCCGCCTCGGCGGTCGGGGCCAGCAGCCAGCCGCGCAGCGCGGCGGCGGCGCGCACCAGGGCGCGGGCGCGCTCGACGACGCCCTCGTCGCGCGGGTCGGGCAGGGTGGCCGGGTCTATGGCCCGTACCAGCCGGGTGAACTCCTTGAGCGTGAAGGTGCGCAGGCCCGCGGAGTGGCCCATGGAGATGACCTGGGCGCGGTGGTCGCGGGTGGCGGTGAGGACCAGGTCGGCGCGGATCACGTGCTCGTCGAGCAGTTCGCGGCCGACGAAGCCGCTGGCGTCCGCGCCGAAGTCGGCGAGGACGACCTCGGCGTTGGCCTCCATGGGCGCGCCTTCATGGCCCCAGGTGCCCGCGCTCTCCACGATCAGGCCGCCGCTGAGCGGATCGCCGAGGCGGTCCACCAGGGCATGGCGGGTCAGCCGCTCGGTGATGGGCGAGCGGCAGACGTTGCCGGTGCTGACGTGGAGGATGCGGAAGGTGTCGGTCCGCCCCGCTATGCCACGCCCCTCGGGGGCGGTCAATTGGCCACCTCGAGGTCGGGGACCACCTTGCGCAGCTCCTCCGCGGAGAGGGCGCCGGCGCGCAGCAGGACCGGGGTGGCGCCGGTGACGTCGACGATCGAGGACGGCACGATGCCGGGCGTCGGGCCGCCGTCGAGGTAGACGGAGACGGAGTCGCCGAGCATGCCCTGGGCGGCGTCGCAGTCCTCCGGCGCGGGGTGTCCGGTGAGGTTGGCGCTGGAGACGGCCATCGGGCCGACCTCGGTGAGCAGCTCGATGGCGACCGGGTGCAGCGGCATCCGGATGGCGACGGTGCCCCGGGTGTCGCCGAGGTCCCACTGGAGGGAGGGCTGGTGCCGGGCGACGAGGGTGAGGGCGCCGGGCCAGAAGGCGTCGACGAGCTCCCAGGCCTGCTCGGAGAAGTCGGTGACCAGGCCGTGCAGGGTGTTCGGCGAGCCGATCAGGACGGGGGTGGGCATGTTGCGGCCCCGGCCCTTGGCGTCGAGCAGGTCCGCGACGGCCTCCGAGGTGAAGGCGTCCGCACCGATCCCGTACACGGTGTCGGTGGGCAGCACGACCAGTTCGCCCCGGCGGACGGCCGATGCGGCCTCGCGCAGACCCGTGGTCCGGTCGGTGGCGTCGTTGCAGTCGTATCGCCGAGCCATCAGCCGGCCTCCTCGGACAGGTGCGGGTACGGGTGGTGGTGCCGGATCCGGGTCACGGCATGGCCTTGCGGGCGGTGGCGAACCGGGGCCGCTTGTTCAGGTCGGGGTGGTCGGCGGCATCCGCCCAGCCCCGCTCCTCGGTGAAGATCCACGGCACCTGGCCGCCCTGGGTGTCGGCGTGCTCGATGACGACGAGGCCGCCGGGGCGCAGCAGCCGGTGGGCGGTGCGTTCGATGCCGCGGATGGTGTCGAGGCCGTCCTCGCCGGAGAACAGGGCCATCTCCGGGTCGTGGTCGCGGGCCTCGGGGGCGACGTACTCCCACTCAGTGAGCGGGATGTACGGCGGGTTGGAGATCACCAGGTCGACCTGGCCGTCGAGCTCCGGAAGGGCGCTCAGGGCGTCTCCCCTGTGCACGGTGACCCTGGACCCCTCGGCGTTCTTCCGCGTCCACCTGAGGGCGTCCTCGGACAGCTCCACGGCGTGCACCTTGGAGCGGGGCACCTCCTGCGCCATGGCGAGCGCGATGGCGCCCGATCCGGTGCACAGGTCGACGACGACGGGCTCGACGACGTCCATCGCGCGCACGGCGTCTATCGCCCAGCCGACGACCGACTCGGTCTCCGGCCGGGGCACGAAGACACCGGGTCCCACCTGGAGCTCCAGGTAGCGGAAGAAGGCTCGGCCGGTGATGTGCTGGAGGGGTTCGCGGGCCTCGCGGCGGGCGATCGTCTCCCAGTACCGGGCGTCGAAGTCGGTGTCGGGCACCGTGTGCAGCGCGCCCCGCTTCACCCCGTGGACGAAGGCCGCGAGCTCCTCGGCGTCGAATCGCGGTGAGGGGACACCGGCGTCGGCCAGCCGCTGGGTGGCCTGGGCCACCTCGGCGAGCAGCAGGTTCATCGCGGTTCTCCGTACGGGTTACGGGTGTGCGGGGCGGGCGGGACGCTTACGCGTTGGCGAGCTTGGCGGCGGAGTCGGCGTCGACGCAGGCCTGGATGACGGCGTCGAGCTCTCCGTCGAGGACCTGGTCCAAGTTGTACGCCTTGAAGCCGACGCGGTGGTCCGAGATGCGGTTTTCCGGGAAGTTGTAGGTCCGGATCTTCTCGGATCGGTCGACGGTACGCACCTGGCTGCGGCGGACGTCGGAGGCCTCCTGCTCGGCGGCCTCCTGGGCGGCGGCCAGCAGCCGGGAGCGCAGGATGCGCATGGCCTGCTCCTTGTTCTGGAGCTGGCTCTTCTCGTTCTGGCAGGAGGCGACGACGCCGGTCGGCAGGTGGGTGATGCGGACGGCGGAGTCGGTCGTGTTGACGGACTGGCCGCCGGGCCCCGAGGAGCGGTAGACGTCGATACGGAGATCGTTGGCGTGGATCTCGACGTCGACCTCCTCGGCCTCGGGGGTGACGAGCACGCCCGCGGCGGAGGTGTGGATACGGCCCTGGGACTCGGTGGAGGGCACGCGCTGCACCCGGTGCACGCCGCCCTCGTACTTCATCCGGGCCCAGACGCCCTGGCCGGGCTCGGTGGCGCCGTTGCCGCCCTTGGTCTTCACGGCGACCTGGACGTCCTTGTAGCCGCCGAGCTCGGACTCGGTGGAGTCGATGATCTCGGTCTTCCAGCCGACGCGCTCGGCGTAGCGCAGATACATGCGCAGCAGGTCACCGGCGAACAGGGCGGACTCGTCGCCGCCCGCGCCCGCCTTGATCTCCAGGAGCACGTCCTTGTCGTCGCTGGGGTCGCGCGGGACGAGGAGCAGGCGGAGCTTCTCGGTGATCTCCTCGCGCTGCTTCTCCAGGTCCTTGACCTCGGCGGCGAAGTCGGGGTCGTCCGCGGCGAACTCGCGGGCGGTCTCGATGTCCTCGCCGGTCTGCTTCCAGCTCCGGTACGTGGAGACGATCGGGGTCAGCTCCGCGTAACGCTTGTTCAGCTTGCGCGCGTTGGCCTGGTCGGCGTGGACCGACGGATCGGCGAGCTTCTTCTCGAGATCGGTGTGTTCACCGATCAGTTCCTCGACCGCCTCGAACATTCGGGGGCTCCTGGTTGGTCTGAATTCTGCGGGCCTGCTGGAGGGCGTACTGCCCGGTGGGGTGTCCGGCGGGGGCTCCCCCCGGGCACCCGACCGGAAAAAACGCCGGTTCCGACGCCCCCGGGAAGAGGGCGCCAGGAACCGGCGCAGTGGCTCGCTACTTGCTGGCGGAGCCGGCAGCCTTGCCGAAGCGGGCCTCGAAGCGGGCCACGCGGCCGCCGGTGTCGAGGATCTTCTGCTTGCCCGTGTAGAACGGGTGGCACTCGGAGCAGACGTCGGCGCGGATGGCGCCGGAGTCGATGGTGCTCCGGGTGGTGAACGACGCACCGCAGGTGCAGCTGACCTGGGTCTCGACGTACTCGGGGTGGATGTCGCGCTTCAAGGTGTCTCCTAGTTTCGGGAGGGCGCCGGGTCGTCCGCGCGGATTGCGCGGCCGTGAACCGGGGCCGACGTACCAGTCTGCCAGGACCGGCCGTATCTCCCAAAACCGGGGACGGGGGCCAGGTATTCCCCTACGCTCCGCGTACGGAGGGTGACCAACAGATCCTGTTCCTCCGGCTCGTCCTACTGGACGACCTTCGCGGCCTCGCCCTTGTCGCCGGCCGACTTCTCGGTGGCGGAGGCGGGGATCGGCCGGTCGTTCTTGAGGGCGGCCCAGACCTGGCGGCCGGCCTTCTCCTGCGGCAGGACCCGGTTCGGGTCGGCCGGGTCGTACTCCACCGGCAGGGTCACCATGTGGACGTTGTCCGCGCCCAGCCCCTTGAGACCGTTGGCGAACCCGGTGAGCTTCTTGACCGAGCCCAGCCCGGAGTCGGTGGTGACGGCCTTGGTGGCGGCGTCCGCGAGACCGTAGAGCTTCTTGGGGCTGGAGAACACCCCGACGCTCTTCGTCTGCTCCATCAGCGCCTTGATGAACGCCTGTTGGAGCTGGATACGTCCCAGGTCGCTGCCGTCGCCGACGCTCTTGCGGGTACGGACGAGCCCGAGGGACTCCTCGCCGTCCAGGGTGTGGGTGCCCGGCTCCAGGTCGAGGTGGCTCTTGGAGTCGTTGATGGCGGTCTTCGTGGTGATCTCCACGCCGCCCAGCTCGTCGATGAGCTTCTCGAAGCCGGTGAAGTCGACTTCCAGGTAGTGGTCCATGCGGATGCCGGACATCGCTTCGACGGTCTTCACGGCGCAGGCCGGCCCGCCGACCTCGTACGCGGTGTTGAACATCGCCCGGTGCTCGGCGGGAACCGTCTCGTCCGTCGTGTCGCTCGTGCAGGCGGGGCGCTCTATCAGGGTGTCGCGCGGTATCGACACCACGCTCGCGCTCTTGTGGCCCTTGTCGACGTGCATGACCATCGCCGTGTCGGAGCGGGCCGCGCCCTCGTCGGCGCCGTACTTCCCGTTGTCGCCGGAGCGCGAGTCGGAACCCAGCACCAGGATGTCCTGCGAGCCGTCGTCCACGTCGTCGGGACGGTCGGCGCCGAGCTTGGCGTCGATGTCGACGCTGGAGAGGTTGCCGTCGAGCGCCATGTACGCGTATCCGAGTCCGGCCCCGCCGACGACCACGACACCCGCCACCGTCCAGGCCGCGACGACCTTGGCACGGTGCCGTCCCGAGGGCTTCCTCCGCCGGCTGCCGGTACCGCGTATGCGGCCCGTACTCCTGCTCTGCTCGCTCACACGTCTCCCTCGTGACTCCTGTAGCCCGTCTGCCCCCTGCCGTGGTGGTCCACGCGCGGTCGGCCTCTCCTGTAGGGACGGCCGAAGCACCAAGAAGGGTTGCATACGCGGCTGTGGCCCCCGTTCGGCCGGCAGGCGCGGTACACAGTCGGCGGTCGGCCGGCGCTCCGGCGTTCACCTGGGGTTTTCCGGCCCCGGCCGGCGTCGGCCGGAGCGCTGCGGGGCGACGCTCCGTGTGGCAAAGGTCTCGGGACGGGACGACCGACGCACGGCGGCCCCCCTCGCCGGAGCGAGGGGGGCCGCCGTGTTCAACTGCCGGAAGAACGTCAGTCGTTGCCGTTTCCGCTGCCCGGCGTCGTCTTCTGGATCTGGAGCAGGAACTCCGCGTTGGACTGGGTCTTCTTCATCCGGTCCAGGAGAAGCTCGATCGCCTGCTGCTGGTCGAGCGCGTGCAGCACCCGGCGCAGCTTCCAGACGACCGCCAGCTCGTCGGTGCCGAGCAGGATCTCTTCCTTACGGGTGGAGGACGCGTCGACGTCCACCGCCGGGAAGATGCGCTTGTCCGAGAGCTTCCGGTCGAGCTTGAGCTCCATGTTGCCGGTGCCCTTGAACTCCTCGAAGATCACCTCGTCCATGCGCGAGCCGGTCTCGACGAGCGCGGTGGCCAGGATGGTCAGCGAGCCGCCGTCCTCGATGTTGCGCGCCGCGCCGAAGAAGCGCTTCGGGGGGTACAGCGCGGTCGAGTCGACACCACCGGAGAGGATGCGGCCGGAGGCCGGCGCCGCGAGGTTGTACGCGCGGCCCAGTCGGGTGATCGAGTCGAGCAGGACGACCACGTCGTGACCCAGCTCGACGAGACGCTTGGCGCGCTCGATGGCCAGCTCGGCGACGGTGGTGTGGTCCTCGGCGGGACGGTCGAAGGTCGAGGAGATGACCTCGCCCTTCACCGACCGCTGCATGTCGGTGACCTCTTCCGGACGCTCGTCGACCAGGACGACCATCAGGTGGCACTCGGGGCTGTTGACCGTGATCGCGTTGGCGATGGCCTGCAGGATCATGGTCTTGCCGGTCTTCGGCGGGGCCACGATGAGCCCGCGCTGGCCCTTGCCGATCGGGGCCACCAGGTCGATGATCCGCGTCGTCAGGATGTTGGAGTCGGTCTCCAGACGGAGCCGGTCCTGCGGGTAGAGCGGGGTCAGCTTCTGGAACTCCGGGCGGCCGCGGCCGGACTCGGGGGCCATGCCGTTGACCGAGTCGAGGCGGACCAGCGCGTTGAACTTCTCGCGCCGCTCGCCGTCCTTGGGCTGACGCACCGCGCCGGTGACGTGGTCACCCTTGCGCAGGCCGTTCTTACGGACCTGGGCGAGCGAGACGTACACGTCGTTCGGGCCCGGCAGGTAGCCGGAGGTCCGGATGAACGCGTAGTTGTCGAGGATGTCCAGGATGCCCGCGACGGGGATCAGGACGTCGTCGTCGGCCACCTGCACATCGCCGGCGAAGTCGTCGCGCCCGCGACGGCCCCGGCGGTCGCGGTAGCGGCCACGACGGCCGCGACGGCCGCCCGCCTCGTCGTCGAAGTCGTCCTGCGGACCGTTGTCACGGTTCTGCTGGCCCTGCCCCTGACCGCCGCCGCCCTGGCGCTGCGGGCGCTGCCCGCCGCCGCCCTGCTGGCCCTGGTCGTCGCCCTTGCCCCGGCGGTCGCGCTGACGCTCGCGGCGGTCGCCACGCTCACCGCGCTCGCCCCGCTCACCGCGGTCACGACGGTCGCCACGACGGCCCTCGGCCGTGTCGGCGGCGGCCTCGGCCTTGGCGTCGCCCTTCGGCTCGGCGCGCTCCTCGGTCTTCTGCTCGGCCTGGGGCTCCGCCTTCGCCTTGACCTCGGTCTTCGCCTCGGTCTTGGTGTCGGGGCTGCCCGCCTGCGCGGTGGCACGGCGGCGACGACGCTCGCCCGCGGGCTGGTCGTCGCTGGCCGGCTGACCGGGGATGTCGATCTGCTGCTGGGCCGTGTCCTTCTCGGCGGCAGCGGCGCCCTCGTCCCCGGTGCGCGCCTTGGAGGTCGCGCGGCGCTTCGGCTTGCTCTCCGCCTCGGCGGGGGCCGCCGCGGCCTTGGAGGAGGTCTTGGGGGCGGCGGATCCGCCACCCGCCTGCGCCTCCTTGATGACCTCGATCAGCTGGCTCTTGCGCATCCGCGCAGTGCCCCTGATGCCGAGGCCGGACGCGACCTGCTGCAGCTCGGCCAGGACCATGCCCTCGAGGCCGGTGCCGGAGCGGCGGCGCCGTGCGGTGGTGCCAGTGGCAGCACCTTCGGCGGGCGCGGCGCTGTCGACGTTCTTGTCGGCAGTCACGCCCATCAGATCGGTGGTGTCGCTCACGAAGGGTCCTTCCCTGGAGCGGACGTCGGCCTTCTGGCTCGGCGACCGGTTGTGCTGTCCGACTGCGGTCTGTTGATCTTGCTGGATCGCGGACCTTGCCGGGGCGGTGGTCCGCCAGGTACGGCGGAGAGATGAACGTGCGGGGTCCGGCGCGAGATCCCCCTGCTCGGCCCACTCCTGGACGAGCGAGGGGTGTCGTGCCGGTTCCGGAGCGTGCTCGAAACTGCTCAGGCAGGCTGCTCAGGCAGTTGGGGAGGCTCCCGGAAGAATGGCGGTCCCGGAGGGGGACACGAAGCAACGCGCCTCAAAGACGTCGGTTGCAGACTTGAGGTTAACACTACCGGCTCCAACAAACATTCCCCCTCTCGCTCACCGGTAATCACATGCGGTTACGCGGCCAGCGGCAGCACACTGGCGCCCGTCGCGTCGAGGGCCAGCCGGTTCGCCGCCCAGCCCTCCCCCGCCAGTCGGGCGACCTTGTCGGCCGAGCCTTCCTCCGTCAGCGCGAGGACCGTGGGCCCCGCACCGGAGATGACCGCGGGCACACCGTCGGCGCGCAGACGGTGGACCAGTTCCACGCTCTCCGGCATGGCCGGGCCCCGGTATTCCTGGTGGATCCGGTCCTCGGTGGCGGCGAGCAGCAGTTCGGGGCGGCGGGTCAGGGCCTCGACGAGCAGGGCCGCCCGGCCGGCGTTGAGCGCGGCGTCGACGTGCGGGACGGTGCGCGGGAGCAGTCCGCGCGCCGTCTCGGTGAGCACCGGGCGCCCGGGGACGAAGACGACGGGCACGACGGAGTCGGCCGGGTCCATCCGGATCGCCCGGGCCGCGCCGCCGTCCATCCAGGCCAGCGTGAATCCGCCGAGCAGACAGGCCGCGACATTGTCGGGGTGCCCCTCGATCTCGGTCGCCAGTTCCAGCAGGGCCGCGTCGTCGAGGCGGGCGTCGCCGCCGGTCGTCACGGCGCGGGCGGCGACGATTCCGGCGCAGATGGCGGCGGAGGAGGAGCCGAGGCCGCGGCCGTGCGGGATGCGGTTGGCGCAGACGATCTCCAGCCCGCGGGGCTGCCCGCCGAGCAGGTCGAACGCGGTGCGCAGGGAGCGTACGAGCAGGTGGCTCTCGTCGCGGGGCAGGGTCTGGCTGCCCTCACCTGCGATGTCGATGTGCAGCCCGGAGTCGGCGACCCGGACGACGACGTCGTCGTACAGCCCCAGCGAGAGACCCAGGGAGTCGAATCCCGGGCCCAGGTTGGCACTGGTTGCGGGGACGCGCACCCTGACGGCGGCGGCTCGGAACGCGGGACCGGCCATCGGTCGGACCACTCCTTGTAAGGCGGCGGGGATGCAGTGCGGGTGGCTCTGCGGCGGCGGGGCGTTGAAGACGGGGTTATGGGCGGGTGCGTGGGGCGGGGGTGGCTGCGGTGGGGGTCGCGGCGGTGCGAGGGCTCCGGAACGGTGCGGGAATCCGGTGACCGGCCCGACGGCCACGACGGGGACCGCAGGCGTGGCGGTCCGGCGGGCGGATGCCGGGCGGATGGGGTACAGCTTATCGAAGGAAGGTTCTGTGGCGACATAGGGCGCACAGGAGGCGCACGATGCGTGTCGCCCGCCTCCCATGCGCTCTCCGCCCCGGAAAGGGGCCGGTTGAGCCGGGTTGTCGCGGTTGCCCCGGGTCGAACGCGACGCCCGCCGCGTTCGACCCGGGGACCGGATCAGACGAGTCCGAGCTTCTCGGCGGCGGTGGCCGCGTCGACCGGGACCGTGACCGGCTGCGGAGCGCCCGCGACGGCCCAGTCGGGGTCCTTGAGGCCGTTGCCGGTGACCGTGCAGACGATGCGCTGGCCGGGGTCGACCTTGCCCTCCTCGGCGGCCTTGAGCAGACCGGCGACGGACGCGGCCGACGCGGGCTCCACGAAGACGCCCTCCTGGGAGGCCAACAGCCGGTACGCGGACAGGATCTGCCGGTCCGTCACCTCGTCGATGAAGCCGCCCGACTCGTCGCGTGCGGCGAGCGCGTAGTTCCAGGAGGCCGGGTTGCCGATCCGGATCGCGGTGGCGATGGTCGACGGGTCCTTGACGACCTCGCCGCGCACGATGGGCGCGGAACCGGAGGCCTGGAAGCCCCACATGCGCGGGGAGCGGGTCGAGACGCCGTCACCGGCGTACTCGGTGTACCCCTTCCAGTACGCGGTGATGTTGCCCGCGTTGCCGACCGGCAGGACATGGATGTCGGGGGCGTCGCCGAGCGCGTCGACGATCTCGAACGCGGCGGTCTTCTGGCCCTCGATCCGGACCGGGTTGACCGAATTGACCAGCGCCACCGGGTAGTTGTCCGAGAGCGAGCGGGCCAGGGTCAGGCAGTCGTCGAAGTTGCCGTCGACCTGGAGGATCTTGGCGCCGTGCACGAGCGCCTGGCCCATCTTGCCGAGCGCGATCTTGCCCTGCGGTACGAGGACGGCGCAGACCATGCCCGCGCGCACCGCGTACGCCGCGGCGGAGGCCGAGGTGTTGCCGGTGGAGGCGCAGATGACGGCCTTCGCGCCCTCCTCCTTGGCCCGGGTGATCGCCATGGTCATACCGCGGTCCTTGAACGAACCGGTGGGGTTGGCGCCCTCGACCTTGAGGTGCACCTCGCAGCCCGTGCGCTCGGAGAGGACCTGCGCCGGAACGAGCGGCGTACCGCCCTCACGAAGTGTGACGACCGGCGTCGTGGCCGTGACCGGGAGGCGGTCCCGGTACTCCTCGATGATGCCGCGCCACTGGTGGGTGCCCTTGCTGGTCATGGGTCCTTTACTCCCCTTCAACACGCATGATGCTGGCGACACCGCGCACGGTGTCGAGCTTGCGCAGCGCTTCGACGGTCCCGGAGAGGGCGGCGTCGGGCGCGCGGTGGGTGACGACGACGAGCGATGCCTCGCCGCCTCCATCTGGACGTCCTTGCTGGCGGACCGTATCGATCGATACGCCCTGCTCGGCGAAGACCGTCGCGACCTGGGCGAGGACGCCCGGCTTGTCGGCCACGTCGAGACTGATGTGGTACCGCGTGACGACCTCGCCCATGGGGCTGACCGGCAGGCGGGTGTAGGCGGACTCACCGGGGCCGGTGGCCTCGCCCAGTTTGTTGCGGCAGACCGCGACGAGGTCGCCGAGGACCGCGGAGGCGGTCGGCGAGCCGCCGGCGCCGGGCCCGTAGAACATCAGCTGACCCGCGGCGTCGGCCTCGATGAACACCGCGTTGTACGCCTCGCGGACCGAGGCCAGCGGGTGGCTGAGCGGGATCATCGCGGGGTGGACGCGGGCGGTGACGGACTGCCCGTCGGCGGCGCGCTCGCAGATGGCGAGCAGCTTGACCGTGCAGCCCATGCGGCGGGCGGAGGCGATGTCGGCGGCGGTGACCTCGGTGATGCCCTCGCGGTGCACGTCGCCGATCTTCACCCGGGTGTGGAAGGCGATCCCGGCGAGGATCGCGGCCTTCGCGGCGGCGTCGAAGCCTTCGACGTCGGCGGTCGGGTCGGCCTCGGCGTATCCCAGGGCGGTGGCCTCGTCGAGCGCCTCGGAGTAGCCGGCGCCGCTGGTGTCCATCTTGTCGAGGATGAAGTTGGTCGTGCCGTTGACGATGCCGAGCACCCGGTTGACCTTGTCGCCCGCGAGCGACTCGCGCAGCGGCCGTACCAGCGGGATGGCCCCGGCGACGGCGGCCTCGTAGTACAGATCGCGGCCGTACTTCTCGGCGGCGGCGTGCAGGGCCGCGCCGTCCTCGGCCAGCAGCGCCTTGTTGGCGGAGACGACGCTCGCGCCGTTCTCGAAGGCGGTGGTGATGAGCGTGCGGGCCGGCTCGATGCCCCCGATGACCTCGATGACGACGTCGATGTCGCCGCGCTGCACGAGCGCGGTCGCGTCGGTGGTGATCAGTGCGGGGTCGATGCCCTCACGCACCTTCGAGGGCCGGCGGACGGCCACGCCGGCGAGCTCGACCGGCGCGCCGATGCGCGCCGCGAGGTCGTCGGCGTGCGTCGTCATGATGCGCGCCACCTCTGAGCCGACCACACCACAGCCCAGCAGCGCCACCTTCAGCGGACGCGTACGCATCATCCGACCTCGTTTCTCATACATGCACATGTGGGGACCAGTCTCACTCACCGGACGGGAGTTTCTGACCCCCGTCCGGATCCTGAGATGACTATTTCATCAGCCGACATCGAGACGCAGGAGATCTTCCTCCGTCTCGCGCCGGACGATGACGCGCGCCTCTCCGTCGCGGACGGCGACGACCGGAGGCCGCAGCGCGTGGTTGTAGTTGCTCGCCATGGAACGGCAGTACGCGCCGGTGGCGGGGACGGCGATCAGGTCGCCGGGCGCCAGGTCGGCGGGCAGGAACGCGTCCTTGACCACGATGTCACCGCTCTCGCAGTGCTTGCCGACGACCCGGACCAGCATCGGCTCGGCGTCCGAGGTGCGGGAGACCAGCGCGACGCTGTACTCGGCGTCGTACAGCGCGGTGCGGATGTTGTCCGACATGCCGCCGTCGACGCTGACGTACGTCCGCAGTCCCTCCAGCGGCTTGATCGTGCCGACCTCGTACAGCGTGAACGCGGTGGGTCCGACGATGGCGCGCCCCGGCTCGACGGAGATCCGGGGCGTCCGCAGCTTCGCGGCCTCGCACTCGCGGGTGACGATGTCGCTGAGCGCCTTGGCGATCTCGTGCGGCTCGCGGGGGTCGTCCTCGGAGGTGTACGCGATGCCGAGGCCGCCGCCGAGGTCGATCTCGGGCAGCTCGACGCCGTGCTCGTCGCGGATCTCGGCGAGCAGCTGGACCACGCGCCGGGCGGAGACCTCGAAGCCGGCCATGTCGAAGATCTGCGAGCCGATGTGCGAGTGGACGCCGATGAGTTCGAGGCCGTCGAGGGCGAGCGCGCGGCGCACCGCCTCGGCGGCCTGCCCGTCGGCGAGCGCGATGCCGAACTTCTGGTCCTCGTGCGCGGTGGCGATGAACTCGTGGGTGTGGGCCTCGACGCCGACGGTGACCCGGATCTGCACCCGCTGGCGCACCCCGTGCCGCCGGGCGACGTGGGCGACGCGGACGATCTCCTGGAAGGAGTCGAGCACGATCCGCCCGACGCCCGCCTCGACGGCCCGCTCGATCTCGGCGACGGTCTTGTTGTTGCCGTGGAAGGCGATGCGCTCGGCGGGCATACCGGCGTCGAGCGCGGTGGTCAGCTCACCGCCGGAGCACACATCGAGGTTGAGCCCCTCCTCCTTGAGCCAGCGCACGACAGCGCGGGAGAGGAAGGCCTTCCCGGCGTAGAAGACGTCGGCGTCCGGCCCGAAGGCGTCGGCCCAGGCGCGGCAGCGGGCCCGGAAGTCGCTCTCGTCGAGGAAGTAGGCGGGGGTGCCGAACTCCTCCGCGAGCCGGGCGACGGTGATCCCGCCGACGGTGAGGGCGCCGTCCGCGTCGCGGGTGACGGTACGCGACCAGACCTTCTCGTCGAGGACGTTGAGGTCGGCGGCGGGCGCGGAGTAGTGGCCCTCGGTGAGGACGTCGGCGTGACGGGGACCTGCGGGGTGTGCGGAGCGACTCATCGTGATGGTTCTTTCAGGTCTCTTCTGATCGCGTCAGAGGTGTTCGGGCGCACGGATACCGAGCAGGGACAGGCCGCCTGCCAGCACCGTCCCGGCGGCTTCGGCGAGAGCCAGCCGGGCACGGTGGGCGGCCGAGGGTTTCTCGTCACCGGCGGGCAGGGGCGGGCAGGAGTCGTGGAAGTCGAAGAACGCGTGGGCGACGGCTTCCAGCTGCCGGGCGACCCGGTCGGGCGCGCGGTGACGGGCCCCGGCGAGCAGGACACCGGGGTGGTCGGCGATGAGGTCGAGGAGGGGGCGGGCGGCGCGGTCGTACGCGGCGTCCTGGACGCCCTCGGCGGGCTCGGCGGGCTCGGAGGTGAAGCCGAGGAGGGCGGCCCCCCGGGTGAGGGCACGGGCCCTGGCGTGGGCGTAACGGACCCGGAAGAGCGGATTGGCCTCGCCCTGGACGAGCAGTTCGGGGCCGAGGGCGGGACGGTCGTGTCCGGCGGGCCGCAGGAGCCCCCAGCGGGCCGCGTCGGGCCCGAGCCGCTCCAGCAGCTCCCCCGCGGTGGCCCCGGCGGGAACGGGGCGGATCTCGGTGAGGGGTACGGGGGGTGTCCCGTACGCGTCGACGGTGACGCCGAGGCGGACCCAGTCCGGGTCGGGCGCCTGTTCGCAGGTGGTCCGGCCCCGGGCGCCCTGGGCGAGGAGGAGCCGGAACACGGCCTGGGCAGTGACGGCGGCACGGACCTCCCGCGCGTAGTGGAACTGGTGGATCTCGTCCCGGAGCGCGTCCCCGTGTCCGTACCCGAGGCCCTGTTCCCGTACGGCGGTGAGCACGGCCCGGTCGCTCTCGGCCGGGGCGTCGAGGGTGAAGCTCAGGAACCCGGGACCGGTGATCTCGACCCGCCCGACGCCGGGTTCGGCGGCGACGCGTTCGCGCAGGATGCGGGCGACCTCCAGGGCGGGCAGCGCGGCGGGCCCGGCGAGCTGGAGCGCGACGGCGCAGGCGTAGTCGCCGCTGCCTCCGGGCCGGGTCCGCTCCACCCGCACGCGCGCGGGCACGGGTGCGCGCAACGCATCCTCGTCGACCGCGCGGCGCACGGCGTGCAGCACGGTCCGGGAGAGATCGGCGGGGGTCACGGGTCAAGCGTAGGTGAGAGAGGGGGGCACCTCGCGACCCGGTTTCGCCATCCGGTCAGCCGGCGGCGCTCCCCGCCCGCCCGGCACCGCGCCGCCCGTCCACCGGGGGCCCTTCCTCCTCGGTCACCAGCCGGCGCATGATCCGCACCAGCTCGCTCGGCTCGAACGGCTTCGCCAGGAACGCGTCGACCCCGGCCGCCACGCCCGCGTCGACCTCGTAGGGCGTACAGGCGCTGATGACGACGATGGGAAGTCCGCGGGTCCGGGGGTCGGAGCGCAGCCGGGTGGCGGTCTCCAGACCGTCCAGCCGGGGCATCACGACGTCGAGGGTGATCGCGTCGGGCCGGACTCGCTCCACCAGGTCCAGGGCCTCGACACCATCGGCCGCGGTCACGACCTCGAAGCCCTCCAGCTCGAGATTGACCCTGATCAGCTGCCGGATGACCTTGTTGTCGTCGACAACAAGCACGCGGCCGTACGCCCCTGACACCCTTCGAGAGTAGGTCGGCCGGACAGGCGGCGTCCGGGTTTTGTCCACTTCCGCCCCGGACGGGTGGCCTCCGGCGTCGCGCGCCGCTTCGACGGAATACCTGTTCACGGACACCCCGCGGGAGCTGGTAGTGTTTCACCCGTCGCAGAGCAACACCGCGATTCGCCCCCGTAGCTCAGGGGATAGAGCATCGGCCTCCGGAGCCGGGTGCGCAGGTTCGAATCCTGCCGGGGGCACTTCCGGATTGAAGAACCGGACCAGCAGAGGCTGGTCCGGTTTTTTCGTGTTTTCTGGGCATGCCGCGGCCCGGTGAGGGCGAGCGGAGTGTGGTCCGGCTCGCCCTCACGGGGTCGGCGGGTCAGTACTTGCCGTCGACCGGGATCCAGCCGGACCAGGACTCGGGCTGGTAGAACTTGCCGGTGTCGCCGTCGTAGCGCAGGACGCGGAGGCGTACGTTCCCGGTCTCGCGGTAGTCCTTGTTGCAGGTCGCCCAGGTGTTCACGCCGAGCTTGTTGACGCAGACCTCCTCGGCGCGGCCGTAGTCGGTGTAGACGCCGACGGCCGCGGACATGCCGTCCTTCTTCGTGTCGCCCGCCCAGACGATGTCGCCGTTGTGCTGGAAGCACCCGGTGGAGCCGTAGGCGGCGGTCGCGCCCAGGCAGGTGTTCGACGGCGGGGCGGCCTTGGCGGCCATCGTGCCCGCCGGTCCCGTCGTCTCGTCCTCGTCCGCCGGGAAGGGGATCTCCGTGCCGGGTTCCGGGGCGATGCCTTCGACGATCTTCACGTCGGCGGGCAGCTGGATCTCCACGGGGGTCTCCGGGGCGTCGTCGGCGAGCGCCGGCGTCGCGGTGACGGCCGAGAGGGCGAGTGCCGACGCCCCGGCGAGAACGCTCAACTTCGAGCGCCAGTTTTCACGCATGCTTCACTACCCCCGCGCCTGACCTCTGTGGCGAGATCATCAATTATCAAATGTGAACAGGGTGTGAGACTAAGAGATCGCTGTGACGGATGGAAGAGTCTTCTGTGACGTGAGAGGCCCATGGTGCGCGTGGTGTCCTCCGGCGCACGCCTCGCGGGCATGACGAAGGGGCGGGCACACGCGTGTGTGCCCGCCCCTTCCGCGTAACGCGTTCACCGCACGGGAGGCTCCTCGGCCCGCTCTCCCTCGGTGATCTCGGAGAACGTGACGTCGACGGCGCACTCCGCCGGAATCTCGGCGGCGGACGTCGCGCACTTCACGGGTCCTGTCGCCTCCTGGCCGCCCGTCTCGGGCGGGCCCGCCCGGCGCTTGCCCGTCTCGATGTTCTCCGTCAGACCGTCCACGGAAGCCGGGGCGGTGGGGCCGGCGGGGCGGTTGGCGTCGGCGGTGTCCGACGAGGACGAGCAGGCCACGACGCCCGCCGTGGCGCACAGGACGAGTGCGGCCGAGGCCGCGACGGTGCGAAAACGCATGAAGATCCCCCTACGCGGACGCCCGGACACCCGAGCCATCAGTTGATCCACGGTGTCACAGCGCGCGGCGCGGAGGGCGGAGAACCTGTGAAAAGGCCGGGGCGGTGTGCGTGACGCGTACGGTCACTCGTACGGGTTGCTCATACCCATGGCATATGCCAAAACCTGCGATCCGATGGAGGATTCGGCCACCAGCCGCAGCCGTTCGCCGTGGGCCCGGGTATCGACCGCCTGTACGGAAAGGATGTCTGCGGAAGCTGGTACTCGGCTGTCCGGAGGGGACGCGCATGCGGGGGCACGAGCACAGCGAGAACGACAACGACCTGAGCGGTACGGTGCACGGCTTCGTGGTGCAGGCGGGAAGCGTGCACGGCGGCATCCATGTGGCGGGGCCCGTGGCGCGGGAGGAGGTGCCGCCGCCCTGGCAGTTACCGCCCCCGGTCCGGATCACCGACCGTACGGAAGAGCTCCGCGCCCTGGAGACGCACCGGTGCCGGGCCACCCAGGACGGGCATCCCACACTGGCGGCGGTGAGCGGGCTCGGCGGGGTGGGGAAGACCGCGGTGGCGCTGGCCTGGCTGCACCATCTGCGCCCGCACTTCCCCGGCGGTCAGCTGTACGCCGATCTGGGCGCGCAGGCCCCGGACGGTCCCGCCGACCCGGGCGAGGTGGTGGGCCGGTTCCTGCGGGCGCTGGGCGTACCCACCGGTCAGGTGCCGCCCGCGCTGGGCGAACGGGTCGCGCTCTACCGGTCGTTGACGGCCGGCCGGCGGCTCGTGGTGCTGCTGGACGACGCGGCGACCGCGGCCCAGGTGCGGCCCCTGTTACCGGCGGGGCGGTGTGTGACGGCGGTGACCAGCCGCCGCCGGATGCCGGGGCTGAGCCTCGACGGGGGCCATGTGGTCCACCTGGAGCCCCTCTCCACCGAGGCGGCGGTCGAACTGCTCGACGCGACCCTGGCCGACGGCCGGGTCGCCGCCCAGCCGGAGGAGGCGCGGGCCCTCGTCCTGCTCTGCGCGGGGCTGCCGCTCGCGGTACGGATCGCCGGGGCACGGCTGGCGTCCCGCCCCCGGCAGAACATCACCGCGATGGTCCGGGCACTGTCCGAGGAGCACGAGCGGCTGGAGGCGCTGGCCATAGAGGGCGACCACGATGTGCGGGCGGCGCTGGACCTCTCCTACCAGGGCCTGCCGCCCACGGCGGCCCGGCTCTACCGGCTGCTGGGGCTCCACCCGGGACGGGAGTTCGGCGCCCCGGTGGCGCGGACCCTGCTGGGCCGGGATCCGGTCGAGGCGCTCGACGCCCTGCACGACGCGAATCTGCTCGTCGATGTCGCCGAGGAGTCGGGCGGCGAGCGCTACCGGTTCCACGATCTGGTGCGGCTGCACGCCGCCGCACGGGCCGCACAGGACGAGAGCGGCGACGAGCGGACCGCCGCGCTGCACCGCATCGGCCGCCACTATCTCGCCAACACCGGCCGGGCCGAGGAGATCATCGAGCCCGGACGCGCCGCCCTGGAGCGGGACTTCGGGCGGGACGCCGGGCCGGGGTCCGTCGCGGAGGAGGACTTCGGTCCGGTCGACGGGCGGACGGAGGCGGAAGCCGCGCTGGACTGGCTGGAGCGGGAGCTGCCCAATCTGATGGCGGTGGTCCGTCTGGCGCGCCCGATGGGCGCTCCGGAGCTCGCCTGGCAGCTCACCGACGCGCTGTGGCCGCTGTTCCCGCGTCGCAAGCTGTACCGGGAGGGGACCGAGGCGCACCAGGAGGGTCTGCTGGCCGCCGAGGAGGCGGGGAACGGTGCGGCCGTCTGCCGGATGCTGACCTCCGGCGCGCTGGGAAAGCTCGCCACGGGTGACCACGCCGAGGGGCTGGCCATGTTCGAGCGGGCCGCCGCCGCCTTCCTGGAGTGCGGCGACGCCCTCGGCCACGCCCGGACGCTGAACTACCGGGGCCTGGCCCATCAGCGGCTCGGGCACCTGGACCGCGCGGCCGGGTTCTTCGCGCGCGCGGCCACCGAGCTGCCCGCCCTCGGTGACCTCCGGGCCGGGGCGCTGGCCCGGTTCAATCTGGCCGATGTCGCTCTGTCCGAGGGGCGGTACGAGGACGCCGTCATCGACGCCGAAGCCGCCCGCATCACGCTGGAGGCGGCCGGCGACACGTACAACGCCGCGCGGGCCGCCGGTCTGACCGGCCGGGCCTGTGTGGGTCTGGGCCGGCTCGACCGGGCGGACGCGGAGCTGTCGGCGGCGCTGAGCGCGTTACGGACGGCGGCCGGGTTCGAGGCGGCCCGCGTGCTCGGAGGCCTGGCCCAGCTCTCCGAGCGGCGCGGGCAGCCACGGCAGGCCCGGCTGTACTACCGGGAGGCGCTGTCCCTGTACTCCTCCGCCGGGCGGTCGCGGTCGGCGGACGCGGTCGAGGCGGAGGCCCGGCTCGGTGCGCTGGACCGGCCGGATCCGCTGGAGTCGCCCGGGCCGCCGCCTGCTCCGTCCGGGGACGGCCGGGGCGGGGCCGGCGTGTAGCCGCGTACGGTCCTGACGACCTGTACGCCGGCCGGGTCGAACGCGGCCGGGTCCAGGCCCGCCACCAGCCACACATGCGCGACCGAGGCCCAGACCGCCCAGGGCTGCACCGGCCGGCCCGGCTCGTGGACCAGCAGCCGGGGCATGCCGCCGAGCCGCAGCCAGCAGCGGTCGCCCCGGTACACGGCCACCACCAGGGCGCCGGGGTGGCAGTCGGCGAGCTCCGCGGCGTACCGGGCGGGGTCCTCGTACGGCGGGAGACCCTCGGCGGCGGCCTCCGCCACCAGGGCGTCCGCCAGCAGCGGCATCGGGTGCGCGGCCGAGAGCCGGACGCGCAGGTGCTCGTCGACGATCCGCAGCGGGCGGTCCGGGTGCAGCAGGGCGGCTCCGGCCCGGCGGACCCCGCGCTGCGGGACGTCCTCGGTGAGCCGTACGGTCGTCGCGGTCATCGGCCGGGTCCCCGTTCGTCGTGACGCGCCGTCACCGGCAGCGGCGCGTGGTCCGTGCGCGGCCGGACGGCCGGGGCGCGCAGCCGGAGCTTGCGGTAGATCAGGGCCCGCATCCGGACGGCGAACCGCCCCGGCTCCGAGGTGATCCGGGCCGCCACCTGCTCGTACCGCTCCGTGCGGTGGGCCGCGGCGGCGCGGGCGAGCTGGCGGTCCAGGGGGCGGCCGGCGTGCAGCCGCGGGGCGAAGGAGGCCAGTTCGGCGGCGGGCGAGCCGGGGTCGAGGTCGCCCTCGGGGACGTGGCCCAGGTGGACCGGGACCCCGGTCATCGCCCCGTACAGCGAGACGGAGCCGTGGTCCCCCACGATGTGGTCGGCGGCGACCAGCGCCCCCACCCAGTCGGCGTGCTGGCTGATCACCAGGAGTCCGGAGCGTACGAGCCCGGCGAGCCAGCTGCGGATCTGCCATTCGCCGTGGGCGTTCCAAACGTGCGGGTGGAGCAGGAGCGCGACCCGGAAGTCCTCCCGGGGCAGCTCGTCGACCAGCCGTTCCAGCAGCTCCCACTGCTGGCCCAGCAAGGAGCCCGGCCCCCAGGTGGAGCAGACCGTCACCAGCCGCTGCCGCGCTCCGACCCCCAGCGCGTCGCGGTAGAGGGCCCGTTGCGGCAGGCTCGCGGTGATCCGGTCGAAGCAGGGGTCGCCCACCACCTCGGCGGCGGGCAGCGCCTCGGGGCATTCGCGGCCGAGGCGGGTCAGGTCCTCGTGGTGGGCCAGCACGATCGACTCGGGCACCACCCGGCCGTCCTGGACGAGCCACTGCCGGCCGAGCCCGTAGACCCCGCGCCCGGTGATCCGGCGGCCGCGCTGCCCGGCGGGGAGCAGCTTGTTGTGCCCGGCGCCGTGCGGCAGCACGATCACCGGGGCGTGCAGTTCCTGGAGTCCGCCGTGGGCGGCCGCCAGTGCCAGGTCGAAGGGCATCTGGACCACCTGGTGCCAGGGCAGGACCAGGCCGCCCAGCCGTTCCAGGAAGTGGTCCACCCCGTGGCTGAACACATCGGGCGCCTGGGTGAAGAACACCTGCACCCGTGCGTCGCCCTCCAGCAGCCGCACGGCTTCGAGCAGCCGCTGCCCCGCCGTGACGGTGTGCACCACGGCCAGGATCTTCCTGCGGGTCCGCCGGGTGGCCCAGCGTTCGACGTCGAGGCGTACCGGTACAAGGGTCCGGTGCGCGTCCGGCATGGTCAGGCTCATCTGATCAGTCCCCGTTTCCGTCGCCGCGGACCGGTGGGTCCGCGTGGGCCGCGGCTGACGGCGGCCCGGGGAAGCGTCTGCCCACCGAGGTGGACGGGTGGCTTGCAGGAATCCTGTGTTCCAGCTGTACGCGGAACAGCGCTGCGTCATGCGCCCCGCTCACGCCCCCTGTGCGCTCTGGTCCGGGCCGGTGGCGCAGGGAACAGTGGACTGTTCCGCACAGACGTGCGGACGCTGCCGGTGGCGGCAGGAAGTGGCGCACCCATCGGGGGGCGATATGGACCTTCTTGCTCTGGGACCTCTGGAACTATGGCACGGGGACCAGGAGCACATGCTCGGTTCGGTGAAACACCGCTGCGTGCTCGCGGTTCTGGTACACGCGCGCGGAGAACCGGTCGCCGTGGACACGCTCATGGAGCGGGTCTGGGGCGACGAACCTCCTCCCAAGGGTCCGGCGACGCTCCAGACGTACCTCTCCAAGCTGCGTCGGCGGCTGCACGCCGCGGTGGGGCCTCTCGTGCGGGTGGACCATGTGCCGCCCCGGATGTACCGGCTCCGGATGAACGACTTCAACGATCTGGACCTGGTCCGTTTCCAGCGGTTCCGCGCCGAGGCCGCCGTGGCGGCGGAGCAGGGCCGCACGGACTGGGCGATCGGGCTGCTGCGGACCGCCGAGAGCATGTGGCGGGGCGAGCCGCTGCCGGAGAGCTCCGGCGAGTGGGCGGCGTCGGTGCGTACGCGGCTGCTGGAGGATCACCGTCATGTCCGGGAGGAGCGCATCCGGCTGGAGCTGGAGCTCGGCCGGCATGCCGATCTCATCGGTGAGCTGCGCGAGTTGGCGGCGGAGAGCCCGCTGGCGGAAGGGGTGGTCGGCTCCCTGATGCTGGCGCTCCACCGCAGCGGGCGGCACAGCGAGGCGCTGGAGCTCTACCGCACGACGCACACCCGTCTGCGGGAAGGGCTGGGCATGGATCCGGGGGCCGAGCTGCAGGCGCTGCACCAGCGGATCCTGGAGCAGGACCGGGACCTGACGGAGCCCCGGTCGGCGGCCGTCGCGGTCAGGGCCGCCGCCGCCATCACCCCCGTGCCCGCGCCTGCCGCCGCCGCTCCCCCGGCGCCGTCCGCCGCCCCGGTCCGCAACAACCTCCCGCGCGACACCCGGGACTTCACCGGCCGGGCCCGGGAGCTGACGCTGCTGCGCGAGGCGATCGCCGGCGCGGACGGGTACGCGTTGCCGCTCGCCGTGCTGCACGGGATGCCCGGCATCGGCAAGACCGCGCTGGCGGTGCATGCCGCGCACCGGCTGGCCGAGGACTATCCGGCCGGTCAGCTGTACGTCGATCTGCACGGGTTCAGCGGGCGGCGGCCCCTCGACCCGGCCGAGGCGCTGGCTCTGCTGCTGCGTGCCGCCGGGGCCGACGGGACCGACGGCACGTTGCCGGACACCCTCGACGGGCGGGCGGCGGCGTGGCGGGAGTGGACCGCGCGCCACCGGGTGCTGGTGGTGCTCGACAACGCCCGGGACGCCGCCCAGGTCCGGCCGCTGCTGCCCGGTTCGGCCGGGTGTCTGGCGATCGTGACCAGCCGCAACCGGCTCTCCGCGCTGGACGGGGCCGCTTCCCTGCTGCTGGACGCGCTGTCGGCCCGGGAGGCGGCTGCCCTGTTCACCCGGATCGCGGGCACCGCCCGCACCTCCCGCGACCCGGAGGCACTGGAGCTGCTGGTGGACGCCTGCGGCCGCCATCCGCTGGCCACGACCCTGCTCGCGGGCCGCTTCCGGCACCGGGAGATCTGGGACCTGCGCCATCTGCTGGAGCGGCTGGCGCAGTCGAGCGACCCGCTGGACGAGCTCGACGAGGAGGTGTTCGTCTCGGCGTTCCGCTTCTCCTACGCGGAGCTCGCGCCGGGCACGCGCCGCCTGCTGCGGCTGCTCGCGCTGCATCCGGGGCCCGACATCACGGCGGCGGCCGCGGCCGCCCTGGCGGGGACGGGGGCCGGGCCCGGACCCGGCGGCGGGTCCGAGGGCGTACGGCGCAGCATCGAGGAGCTGCTGGACTGCCATCTGCTGGCGGAGCCGGTGCTCGGCCGCTATCAACTGCACGACCTCACGCGGGCGTTCGCGCTGCGCATGTCGGCCGCCGAGGAGCCGGAGAGCGCTCGCGGCGAAGCCGTCGGCAGGTTTCTCGGGTACTGCCTGACCTCCGCGCACCGGGCCCACCGGCTCACCCATCCGCGCCGCCGGGCCCTGGAGCCCGGGCAGCTGTCGGTGTACGCGGCCGAGTTCGGCGACGCCCAGGAGGCGGCGGCCTGGCTGGACGCCGAGCGGGCCAACCTGCTGGCCGCCGCCCGCACGGCGGCCGCGGAGGACCCGGACCACGCGGCGCTCTTCCCGCACGTGCTCGCCCCCTCGCTCAGGCTCTGGGGCAGTTGGGCGGTCACCAACGAGCTGTACGGCGCGGCCGTGGAGGCGCTGCGCTCCCGGGGCAATCCGCTGCTGCTGGCACAGACGCTGGTGGAGGCGGCGGACGTACTGGCGCAGACGGGGCCCGGGGAGGCGCTGAGCTGCGCGGGCGAGGCGCTGACCCTGTTCCAGGATCTCGACGACCCGGCGGGGTGCGCCGACAGCTCGCTCCAGGCGAGCCGTGCGCACCTGGCCGCCGGGCACACCGGCCCGGCGCTGCGCATGGTGGCGCGGGCGCTGGCGCTCTACCGCGACCTGGGCGATGTGCACGGCAAGGCGGACTGCCTCAACGTCGAGGGGGCGGCGCTGTATTACGAGGGCCGGTACGACGAGGCGCTCGGGCGGGCGCGCCTCACGCTGCAGATCCACGAGGGGACGGGCGATCTGCTGGGGCAGATCCGCGCGCACAACAACGTGGGCGAGATCCACCATCTCCAGGGCCGCATCGAGCACGCCCACGACCATTTCGAACGGTCGAGGGTGCTGGCCCGGCTGCACAGCGGAGCGCAGGAGCTGGCCATATTGGACACGAATCTCGGCGCCGTGTACCAGGCCATGGGCGACACTCCGCGGGCGCTGGCGGGCTTCCGACGGGCGCTGGAGAGTCACCGTTCCCGGGGTGACTCGCTGGGCGAGGCGAACGCGTTGATCAGCATGGGCGCGGCGCAGGCCGCGAGCGGTGACGACGACGGGGCGCTGCTCCACTTCACCCTGGCGGAGGAGGTCGCGCGGCGGATCGACAGCGCCTACGAGCGCACCAGGGCCCTGCTCGGCGTGGCCGACGTCCACCGGTCGGCGGGCCGGCCGGAGGTGGCCCTGGAGGTCTACGGCCAGGCGCTCCGGCTGACCGAGCGCACCGGCTCCCGTCCCGCCGCGGCGCGGGCGCTGGCAGGTCTCGCGCGTGCGGCGCTGAGCACGCACCGGGCCGACCTGGCTCTGGAGTACGGCAGGAGGGCGGAGGAGGTGTACCGGGGCCTGGGCTCCGAGGCCGAGGCGGAATCCCTGCGGCGGCTGTTGCTGGAGAGTACGAGGGGGACCGGCGCCTGACGGAGCGGGCAGCCGGTCCCGTTCGAGTGAGGGGCGGTGATCACCCTCTGCCGACAGGGCCGGTCCGGCCGTGTGGGCTCACCACATCCATTGGTCGATCGAGAACATGTCTCTCCGAATCACTTTCTTCCCAGGCCGAGTTGACGGCACAAACGGATCTGCACGAACGGATTGCCCGGCTCCGCGGAGCCGACGGGCATGATCCTTGCGGGCGTGGTGGCACCTTGTCGAACTGTATTTTCGTTCGAGTGAATGCCGACCGCGCGACGGCCATGTCACGTGCGTTTCCGCCCGGATCATGCATCAGATCGATCACCGGCGGACCGACGGAAAAACGCCCATCGGCTGTGGCGTGGAACGGGGCGGATCCGGGCAGAGTGTCGGGGACTCATGAGACTCGGCGGTGGGGGGACCGTATGGAGTCCGACGATCAGTACAGGGCTGCGGGACAGAGCGCGGGCCGGCCCGGGGCCGACGGGCCCGTGCCGCCGCCTCCTGCCCACGCGCCTTCCGTCGGGCCGCCGCCGCCCGGTGCGGCGCTGCGTGCGGTCGGGGCCGCGTTGCTCAATCTGACCGGACTCGGGCTGGGTTACGCCCTGTTGGGGCGCTGGGTGCGGGCTGCCTGGTGCTGGGCGGCCACGGCGGTGCTGCTGTGGGTGGCGTTGCCGGCCGATCCGGACGGGGTGCCCGCGGGTGTGCTCGTCGGGTATCTGCTGGTGCTGGTGCTCGCCGCCGCCGACGGGGCCCGGATCGCCCGGCGTTCGGCGCTGGGCGGGGCGTGGCGGCCCGTCCTGGCGGTCGGGCTCGGGGTGGTGCTGCTGGCCGTGCCGGCGGGCGGGGCGGTGGTGTACGGCTCCGCGCGGGACGAGGCGCGGGAGCAGATGCTGCTGGACCGGCTGGCGGCCGGGGACGAGCGGGTCGCGGTGGCCTCGCGGCAGCCGTTCGGTTCGGCCAGGGGTGAGTACGAGAAGGGGCTCGACGTCTATCGCGCGCTCGGCGACGACCATCCCGGCTCCCGGGCCGCCGAGCTGGTCCCGGACCGCCTGAAGAGGTATTACGACGCCGTCTCCGCCCCGTACGCGAAGAAGCGGCACTGCGAGGCCGTGGAGCCGTTGACCTATCTGCGCGGGCTGCCCGACTCGGTCGACGCGAAGCTCCTCGGGGCCCTGGCCGCCTGGCCGGACGAGCCCCTCGCCGAGTCGCTGTACGGCTGCGGCGTCTCGCGCCTGGGCGCGGCGGGCGGGGGCGGCACGGAGCTGGGCGAGTTGCTGCGTACGTTCCCCGATTCCGCGTCCGCGCGGCAGGTGGGGCCGGAGATCAGCCGGCGGATCAAGGCCCAGGTGAAGGCGGTGAAGGGGGCCGAGCCCTGTGCGGCCACCGGTGTGCTGCGCAGCCTCGGCGCCACCGCGTCCGGACTCCCCGCCGACAGCGTGAAGTCGCTGCGCGCCGATGCCGACGAGGGCGTCAAGGACGGTTCGTACGCCTGCGGGGTCGACCAGTTCAAGGACAGGAAGTTCGGCGAAGCGCGCACGACGCTGACCGATTTCGCCCGGACGTACAAGGGCGACGGGCGGGTGCGGCAGGCGCGGGACATCGCCATCGCCGCGGAGATAGCCGACGACCGGCCGGCCGCGGGCAAGCGGCTGCCGCCGTCGAAGCGGCCCGGCGGAGCCCGGATGGAGCTGGTCATCAGCAATGACGCGCCGAACGCGGTCGAGGTGCTCTACACCGGCCCGGTCACCGGCACCGTCACGCTGAAGGCCTGCGCCGGCTGCAAGCGGTACAGCGCCTCCGAAGGAGCGCGGCAGGCCTGCAGGGCAGGCGGCAGGAACTACCCGAAGGCACGGCTTCAACTGCCCGCCGGGGAGTACCACTTCCTCTACAAGCACGGCACGGGCGTGACCGCCCGGGTGGACAGCTACTCCTCCGGCACGAAGGTCCAGCCCGGCTACACCTACACCAGCTGCACGTACGTCATCGAGCGGAGCCCGTTCGACCTGGACCTGCCGCTGCTCCCGGACCCGATCCAGCCGGTGCTCAGCCCTTGGGGCGCGGGTTCTTCTCGATGACCCGGCCGTCCAGCTCGGCGGTGAGGAAGGCGCCGCCGTGCGAGTCGGAGACGTACACGCGCAGCACCGGGCGGTCCTCGTGGAAGGGCGAGGCGGGGTCCACGATCACGTAACGGCTCTCCGGCTCGTCGACGTTGAGCGTCTTCTCCGCCGTCTTCAGCAGGGCGGGCAGCACGTCCCAGTCGACGGAGTTCAGGTCGATCGTCGCGGACCCGGACATCAGGGTGCCGCCCATGTCGTCGTTCTCCGCCCGGCCGTCGCGGTAGCTGAAGCGGTCGTACAGCGCGGCGTTGGACTTCAGCGGCGCCTCGGCGGAGGCGTGTTCGCCGTAGAGGGTGAAGTCGGTGACCTTCGTTCCGCCCATGAGCGGCTTCAGCGCCTTGATCGCGGCCCGCGCTCCGTCCGGGGTCAGCAGGTTCTCGGGCTTCGGTACGTCCTTCTCGTCGGACGGGTCGGAGGCGCCCGAACCGTCGGAGCCACCGGAAGCGTCGGCGGCCGGGTCCGGAGCCGGGGTTGATGCCTGGGGTGCGCTGGCGCTGTCGCGCGGGCGGTCGTCGCTGTCGGAGCCCTTGGAGAACGGGTCGACCATCCAGAGGATGACGCCCGCGATGACCACGGCCGAGACGACGGACGAGGCGGCGCTGATCATCCGGACCCGGCGCAGAACCCGGCGCTCGCGCTCCTCCGGGGCACCGGCGGCGCCCGGGGTGGCGGCCGGTCCGGTGACGACCTGTTGGTGGCCGTGGCCGTAGCCGTAGCCCGTCGGTACACGGTCCTCCGGCGCGGCGGGCGGAGACACGGAGGCCGTCTGCGTGGGCGTGGTGTGCACGGACGCGGGCTGCGCGGGCGCGGGCCGTTCCCGTACGGGCTCCGTGGGCGTCGGGGCCGTGCTCCCGCCGGTCCGCGCGGCCTCGGCCAGCATGCGGTCGAGGGCCTCGGCGTCCGGGCGGGCCGGGATGTTCCGGGTGAGGAGTGCGCTCAGCACCGGGGTGAGGGCCCCGGCCCGTACCGGCGGCGGGATCTCCTCGTCGAGCACGGCGGCCAGCGTGGCCAGGGTGGTGGCCCGGCGCAGCGGGTGGCGGCCCTCGACGGCGACGTACAGCATCATGCCGAGCGACCACAGGTCGGAGGACGGGTCGCCCTCGGTGCCCCGGATGCGCTCGGGGGCTATGTAGTCGGGCGAGCCGATGAGGGCGCCGGTGGCGGTGAGGCTCGTCGACTCCCGGATCGCGGCGATGCCGAAGTCGGTGAGGACGGGGCGGCCGTCGGTGCGCAGGAGCACGTTGGCGGGCTTGACGTCACGGTGCTGGATACCGACCGCGTGGGCGGCGCGGAGGGCGGAGAGGATGCCGCGCCCCAGTTCGGCGGCCTCGGCGGGCGCCATGGGCCCGGCAGCGAGCCGTTCGTGCAGCGAGGAGCCGGCCACCAGCTCCATCACGATCCACGGGTAGCCCTCCTCGCCGGGGTCGACGATGTGGTGGACGGTGACCACGTTGGGATGGTCGACCCGGGCCAGAGCGCGGGCCTCACGCAGCACCCGGGCACGCAGCGTGCGGGCGCCTTCGGGGTCGTAGTCCGCGAGCGCCGGGTCCGGGGGCCGGACTTCCTTGAGCGCGACATCACGGTGGAGCGCCTCGTCCCGGGCCCGCCAGACCATGCCCATACCACCACTGCCGAGCCGCTCCACCAGCGTGAAGCGGCCGTCGATCACCCGTCTCGCAGGGGCCTCTTCGCTCATGGGCCGTAGCGTACGGGGGGCGTACGACAGCGGGTTGCGGGGGCGGGGGGTCGGGAGCGGGCCGGGTCGGCGGCCGTACGGCAGTGGACGGAAGCGGTGCGGCAGGCGGGTATGTCGGTACGGCGCGGTACGGGCTCAGCCGGCCGACTGCCGTACGACGTGGGCCAGGTGTTGGCTGATCGCTGTTCGTCCCCAGTCGGCCGCTCCGCCGGTGCCCTCGCGTCCCTCGCCCCGGGCGCAGTTCCACAGCCAACGCTCACCCGCGCCTGCGGACGGCCCCCGGTAGTCCTCCTGATCCGTGATCCACCGGGCCGCCGCACGGATCGTCTCCGCACGAGCGTCCCCACGGGTGGGAACCTTGGCGAGCAGATACGCGCGCCCGGTCGTGTAGCGGAGCAGCCCCCACGGCGGGCCTCCCCCGCCCCGGTGCTCCTGCCCCACGGAGCGGGCGGCGAGCGGGCCGTAGTCCCCGTAGCGAAGCAGCTCCCGGTAGCCGGGCCTGTTCTCCAGGATCTCGTGCCACAGGGCGAGTTCGTGACGCGGCAGCTCATCGGTTCCCGCCACCTCGATCCCGCTGACGTCCTCGGGGAATCCACCCGCGATCACCGCGACGCGGTTCCAGGCCGTCAGCGGGAGCAGGGCGTCCAGGGCCCGTAAGGCTTCCTTCCCCGCGTCCGGCCGGGTTTCCGGCACCGCGTCCAGGTCGAGGAGAAGGTCTCGGCGGACCCCGTGGTCGAGGGAGTCGAGCAGGCGTCGGGTGTCGTCGGTGCACCCTTCGTTCCAGCCGCCCGGGAGCGCGACGCGTATGCCGATCTCACCGAAACCGGCCACCGCCGACCGGATGGCCGACCGTTGCTGTCCCGGGGGACGTTCCGGCCCGGTCACCGGCCGCAGCGACGACTCGGCCCACACTTCGGGAAGCAGAGTGGCCGGAAACCCCGCCGTCCGGTCGGCGTAGGGGGCGTCCAGCCAGGCCGGACTGTGGCGCTGTGCATGGGCGGCCCGGTGAGCTGCTTTGCGCAGCTGCGCGGTGTCGCCGGTCGTGCACGGCGGCAACGTCCACAAGGGGGCCACCTTGCGCCGGACGTCCGGCGTGAGATCGCCGTACGCGCGCGTCGCGGACGAACGGGTCGGAAGCCTCGGCACGTACAACGGCAGCGGTGCGGACATGGCGGCCCCCTCGATGCTTCACGCGCCCGTCGTCCGCATCCAGCGTGCGGCGGCCCGGCAGGGGCGGGAAAGGGGGCGTTCTCGGCCAATCGGCGCGAAATGAGCCCGGGCGGGGTCTGCGCTGCCCTCTGAGACGAGCAGCGCAGAGAGAGTCGGCGACTGCCGTCAGGCCGAGGCGCGTTTGCGAGTGGCGGCCGTCTTCTTGGCCGTGGTGCCGCCGCTCGACGACGTCTGCTTCTTCGCCGCGGTCTTCTTTCCGGTCGCCCGGCTTCCGCCGCTGCCGCTGCTCCCGGAACTCGCACCGCTTCCCGACGACTTCTTCGCCGTCGACGTGGACTTCTTCGCGCCGGTGGACTTGGGGGCGGACTTCTTCGTCGTGGAGCTTCCGGAGCGGGTGACCGTCTTGCCGGTCGGGGTGCGGTGCGTGGTCTTCTTCGTGGTGCCCCCGGACGACCTCGCCGTTGTCTTCCCGGCGGACCCTCCGGAGGTCTTTCCCGTGGACTTTCCGGCGGACTTCCCGGCGGACTTCTTGATGGGGTGGACGTCGGCCATCTCGCCGTCGCCCTCGTCCGCGTCCTGCTCATCGGCGCCCTGCTCGCCCCGGGACTTCCTGGCCGCCTGCACGCTGTTCTCCAGGGCCGCGATCAGGTCGATGACCTTGCCGCCGCCGGCGTCCTCGGTCTCGGCCGGGCGTACGTTCTCGCCGGAGGCCTTCGCGGCGATGAGTTCCTCCACCGCCTCCCGGTAGTCGTCGTGGAGGCTGTCCATGTCGACCTCGCCGAGCGTGTCCATCAGGGCGTCCGCCAGGTCGAGTTCGGCGTCGCGGACCGTGACGTCGCCGTCCGGGGCGACGCCCTCGGGGGCGCGGATCTCGTCCGGCCACAGGAGGCCGTGCATGGCGATCACGTCGTCGACGACGCGGAGCATGCCGAGCCGTTCGCGGCCGCGCAGCGCGTACTTGGCGACGGCGACCTTGTTGCTGCGCTTGAGTGCCTCGCGGAGCAGGGTGTACGGCTTGGCGGCCGGGACGCCGTTGGCGGAGAGGTAGTACGCCGCGTCCATCTGGAGCGGGTCGATCTGGTCGGCGGGTACGAAGGCGACGATCTCGATGGTCTTCGCCGTGGGCAGCGGGAGCTGGGCGAGGTCCTCGTCGGTGATCGGGATCATCGTGCCGTCGGCGTCCTCGTAGGCCTTGCCGATGTCGCCGGTCCCGACCTCTTTCTCGTCCAGTTCACAGACCTTGCGGTACCGGATCCGGCCACCGTCGGCGAGGTGGATCTGCCGGAAGTGGATCGAGTGGTTCTCGGTGGCGTTGACCAGCTTGATCGGGATGCTGACCAGCCCGAAGGAGATCGCGCCGTTCCATATGGACCTCACCGTTCACCCCTTGTCGACCGTCAAGGACTCTCTGACAGACAGAGAGGTTTTAGACCGATTTCGTGTGACTCTTATCGTATGACGCCGATCACCGAGGTGGAGGGGCGACGGGTCTCGCTCAGTAATCTCGACAAGGTTCTGTATCCGGCCACCGGGACGACCAAGGGCGAGGTGCTGCACTACTACGCGGCCACGGTGAGCGGCGTGATCCTGCCCCATCTGCGCGACCGTCCGGTGTCCTTCCTGCGGTATCCGGACGGGCCGGGCGGCCAGCTCTTCTTCACCAAGAATCCGCCGCCCGGTACGCCCGCCTGGGTGGCCACCGCCGCCGTTCCCCGGAGCGAGGACCAAAGCGCCCGGCAGGTGGTCGTGCGGGATCTGGCCTCGCTGATGTGGGCGGCCAATCTGGTGGTGGAGTTCCACACCCCGCAGTGGCGCACCGACGCGCCGGAGATCGCCGATCGGATGGTCTTCGACCTGGACCCCGGCTCCCCCGCGACCGTCGTGGAGTGCTGCACGGTGGCGCTCTGGCTGCGGGAGCGGCTCTCGCGGCCGACGGGCTGGCGGCGTACGGGAAGACGTCCGGGTCCAAGGGGCTGCATCTGCTGGTCCCGCTGGAGCCCACCCCCTCCGGCGAGGTGTCCGCGTACGCGAGGCGGCTCGCGGTGGAGGCGGAGGCGGCCCTGCCGGGGCTGGCGCTGCACCGGATGAAGCGCGCCCTGCGGCCGGGCAAGGTCTTCGTCGACTTCAGCCAGAACGCCGCCTCGAAGACGACTGCCACGCCCTACACTCTCCGGGCCCGGCCCGAGCCCACCGTCTCGGCCCCGGTCACCTGGGACGAGATCGCGGGGTGCCGGGAGGCCGGGGCTCTGGTGTTCCGCGCCGGGGACATGGCCGCGCGGCTGGACCGGCACGGCGATCCGCTCGCCCCGCTGAACGATCCGGAGCAGGCGCGTCCGCTCCCCCGCACCACCGAATCATCTTGACCGGGTCATGACCTCGTTACGGCCCGAGGAAAGGCCACAAGTGGCGGGTGGATTGTCGGAGCCGTGGTGCACACTCTGCGCAGGCGCTTTCTACGGGGCGCGCCGGGAGGGGTGTGACGGACAGGGCGCGCCACCGTGCGCGCCGGTCCGGGCGCTGTCGTGGTCGTGGGGAGGGGATGGCGTGTTCTCGGGGATCGATGAGGTCGACTGGGCTTCGATGGAGCATGCCTACGGGCCTGCCGACGATGTGCCGGAGCTGCTGCGGGGGCTCGCCTCCGACGATCCGGCGGAGCGGGAGGCGGCGCTCGACGGCATGTACGGGGCGGTGCACCACCAGGGCGATGTGTACGCGTGCACGCTCGCGTGCATCCCGTTCCTGTTCGAGCTGGTCGTGGATCCGGGCGTGCAGGACCGGGGCAGTGTGGTCGAACTGCTCACCAGCATCGGCGGCTTCGACCTCGACGAGGACGACGAGGCGGAGATCGACGAGGACGAGATCGAGGGCGCCGCGAACTACGCGATGGCGGCCGCGGCGGTCACCGCGGGCGCGGGGGTGTTCTTCGAGCTGATCGCCGACGAGGACCGCGGCGTACGGCTCGCGGCCCCGCTGGCGCTCGCCACGCTGCACCGGCACCCCGTGCGGGTGCTCGCGCTGCTGCGGGAGCGGCTGCCGGTGGAGCCCGACGAGGAGGTGCGGCTCGCCCTGGTGGAGGCGGCCGGCCGGGTCGCGCTGCGGCACCGGCCGCTGGCGGGGCGGGCCGCGGAGTGGCTGGGCCGGCTGGCGTCCCGGGCGCACTCGCCGGGGCTGCGGCTCGCGGCCCTGGCGCAGTTGGCACGGTGTTCGCCCGACGGGCTGCCCGGCGATGTGGTGCCGGTGGTCTCGGGGCTGCTGCGCGAGATGCGTTCGGCGCCGGAGGAGCCCACCGCCCCGGGAGGGCCCGCCGCGCCCGAAAAGGACGCCGCGCAGGCGGGGGACGAGCCGGACGCCGGCCCGGACCCGACGCCGGACCCGCAACCGGACGCGGAGCCCGCGGACCCCGAGCCGGTGGCCCCGGCGGAGACCGGGCGGGGCGAGCACGTCGTGACGCCGACGCTCGTGGGGCAGCTGCGGTCGCTCTCCGCCCAGGAGAACGCCGGACACGGCACCCCCTGGGCCGCCGATCTGCTGCGCACCCTGCACGTCGGCCTCGACGACCGGGTGGGCGACCGCACCGCGCTGCTCGCCGACCAGTTGCGCAGCCCCGACCGCCGCCAGCGGATCGACGCCGTACGGATGAGCGGCGGGCTCATACGGGCCTGGCGCGGCCCGTACGAGGAGCTGGTGGCGCTGGTGGGCGATCAGCTCGCCGATCCCGATCCCCGCCTGTCCGAGGCCGCGTCCCATGTCCTGGAGGAGCTGTTCGGCCTCGCCGCGCCCGCCGCCGACGCCCTGGCCGCCCGGCTGGCCGCCGACCCCGGGAGCTGGGTGAAGACCTGGGCCAGCGGTCCGCCCGGGCTCGGCTCCACCGTCAAGGCCCTGGCCCGCCTCGGCGACGCCCGCGCGGTGCCCGCGCTCGCGGCGGCGCTGGAGCTGGAGCAGGTGGCGCACGACGTGGGGTTCGCGGTGGGCCATCTGGGCGCGGCGGCCCGGCCGCTCGCCGGGACGCTGCGGCGCAGGCTCGCGGAGGTCGAGCTGGACGAGGGCGCCTACGACCGGGCGAGCCCGCTGCTGGCCGGGCTGACCGGGCTGCGGGCGGGCGAGGCGGCCCCCGAGGTGCTGCGGGTGCTGCGCGGGGCGCCGGAGTACCGGGGCGAGTGGCTGCGTACGGCGGCGCTGCGGGCGCTGGGTTCGTTCGGGCCCGCGGCGCACGAGGCGGTGCCGGAGCTGCGGGCGCTGATCCGCCGCCCGGGGACGGCCTCCGCGACGGAGGCGGCCGAGGCGCTGTTCGCGATCTCCGGGGACGCCGATGCGGTGCTGCCGGTGCTGGTCGAGGGCCTCCAGTCAGACCAGGTGCACGACCGGCGGGCGGCGGCGACGGCGCTGGGGGCGCTCGGGCCGCGCGCCGCGGTGGTCGCGCCCCGGCTGCGCGGGCTGCTGGCGCACGAGGAGCTGTGGCTGCGGGTGGACGCGGCGGTCGCGCTGTGGGAGGTGACCGGCCGGCCGCAGGAGACCACCGAGGCGCTGCTCGCCGGCTGGGAGCGGAGCCGTCATGTCCGGGTCCGGGTGGCAGAATGCGTGGCACGGATGGGGCCGGTCCCGGAAGGGTCGGCAGCGGCACACGTCCTGCGGAGCGAACTCGCCTCCGTACGCCGTCACAACGCGATGGACGGCGGGTACGGCAGTCATGACATCCACGAGGACGAGAAGCTCCTGGAGCTGTGCCGACGGGCGCTCCGGGGGACGGGGAAAGGGACCACGACATGATCATTTTCGGTACCAAGGGCTATCTCTACCAGCTGGCCGTCCTGACGATGGTCTGCGGCTGGTGCGGCAATCCGGCGGCGCACACCCTGCGCAAGCGGGTCACGAAGTTCACGCTGTTCTTCGTGCCGCTGTTCCCGTTCTCGACGAAGTACGCCACGCAGTGCACGTTCTGCGGCGGGGAGCGGCAGATACCCAAGGAGGAGGCGGACCGGCTGCTCGCCCAGGCCGCGGCCGGGCAGGACGGCAACGCCTACGGCCAGGCCCCGCAGCAGCCCGGCGTCACACCGCCCGGACAGAACCCGTACCAGCGCTGACCCGGACCTGAGCCCGCCCTTCCCAGCGCTGACCCTGCGGCGACCGTAGGGCCACGCACCGTCACGCAACGGTGCGAACCGGGCATTGCACACGGCCGTCCGATTAGGGTGTGAAGCCTCTGTCGTCGAGGAGGAGGCGAGCCGTGCGCCCGCACCGCGTCCCGGCGGCGACCCGTACCGCCGTGTTCGCCGTCGCCGCGCTCGCCCTGCTGTCCGGCTGCGGCGGGGCGGGCGGGCTGAAGAGCGCCGGGGACGCGCCGTCGGCCGTCGAGCCCAAGCACCTCTGGCCGGATCTGCCGCCCGCCTCCTCCGCCCCGTACGACTACGGCGAGGGCGAGACCGCGCGCATCCCGGGCATCCGGGTGACCGACGGCGATGTGCGCCGGCTGGACCCGGTGACCGTGGCGCAGGCGGGCCTGAAGGCCAAAACGAACCGGGACAGCGGGCTGGACGAGCTGCCGGACGCGACCGTCCGGCAGATCAAGGCGTGCCGGACCGCCCCGGACGACTGCCCGGTGCTCGCGCCGTACTACCGCGACCTGACCGGCGACGGCAGGGACGAACTGGTGCTCGGCATCCGTATGCCCGATCGACAGCTCGCCGTGCGCGTGTACATGCCGGACAAGGGCGGGCTGACCCGGATCATGTCCACCTACGACGCCGTCATCAGCGTCGAGCTGGCGGGCCGGGACGTGATCATGCGGGCTCCGTCGGTGATCCCGGGGTACGAGTACCGCACCGCGTGGTCCTGGGACGACCGGCAGCGCGCGATGCTGCCCACCCGGGACGAGATCCTCCGGACGCCCGAGCACCGGAAGGCCCCGAAGCGGAAGCAGACACCGTCGGGCACTCCGACACCGACACCGACGCCGTCCCCCGGCTCCGCCACCCGTACGCCTGCGGAGACGTCATGAGGCGTCGGCGCCGGTTCCGCTCGCCCTCCTGGACCGCGAGCCTCACCTGGAAGTCCGCGGTCTTCCTGACCGCCATGTGCTGCACCCTGGCTGCCCTCCTCGGCGTCCTGGTGCACACCGCGGTCACCCGGCAGACCGTCGACCACGCCCGCGAGAAGGCGCTGGCCCGGCTGGAGGTGGTCACCGACGCGTACGAGGCCGGGGAGCCGCTGCCCCGGGGGTCCGGCATCGACCCGCCGGGCCTGCCCGCGTCGCTGCGGGCCCTGGCGGCGGGCGGCGAGCGCGGCACCGTGGTCGCGGACGGACCGCACCGGCCGGGCGACCCGGACGGGCAGGGCGGCCCCGCCATGTGGGCGGCGGGCCCGGCGGACGGGCGGGCGCTGGCCACCTGGACGGACTACAGCCACAGCGCCCGCACCATCGGCGGCCTCGACCGGGCGATCATCGGCTCCTCGCTGCTGGCCATCGCCGCCACCCTGCTCGTCGGGCTGTTCGCCGTCGGCCGGGTGACCCGCAGGCTCCACCAGAGCGCCCGGGTGGCCCGCCGGATCAGCGCGGGCGACCTCGACGCCCGGGTGAACGACCCGCGCACCGCGCGTCCGGTCCGCGCCCAGGACGAGGTGGCGATCGTGGCGGGCGCGCTCGACACGATGGCCTCGACCCTCCAGCGCAAGCTCCAGACCGAGCAGCGGTTCACCGCCGACGTGGCGCACGAGCTGCGCACCCCGCTGACCGGTCTGTCGGCAGCCGCCGAACTGCTGCCGCCGGGCCGCCCGGCCGAGCTGGTGCGCGACCGGGTGAAGGCCATGCGGGCGCTGACGGAGGACCTGCTGGAGATCTCCCGGCTGGACGCCCGTACCGAGCAGGTCGACCTGGCCGTGCACGATCTCGCGCCGGTGGTGGAGCGGGTCGTCCGGGCCTCGGGCACCGACACCGAGGTACGGGTGAGCGGCGCGGCCCGGGTGGAGACCGACCGGCGGCGCCTGGAGCGGGTGATCGGCAACCTGGTCGCCAACGCCCACCGGCACGGAGGCCCTCCGGTGGTGGTGAGCGTGGACGGCGCGGTGGTCTCCGTACGCGATCACGGCCCGGGGTTCCCGGCGTATCTGCTGGACGGCGGGCCGCAGCGGTTCCGCACGGACGGCGCGGGCAAGGGCCACGGTCTCGGGCTGACCATCGCCCTCGGCCAGGCCCAGGTCATCGGCGCCCGGCTGGACTTCGCCGATCCGCCGGACGGCGGGGCGCTCGCCCGGTTGACCCTGCCGGAGTACGTGCGGCTCGACGACGGGGATTCCGGCGGAAATCCGGGCCAGGACGGGGGCCCGGAGGGCACCGACACCCCGGACGGCTCAACGGAGGACCGCCCTCACGCATCGTGACGCGTTGCGGACCGTAAGTGGCGAACTTAGCGTGACGAGCACGAGCCCAGCTCGTGTCCCCCACGGTCCCTTCCTCATCGTATGGAGGCAGCATGTCCCCCCTGTCCCGCCCCTCGCGGCTCCGCCGGCTCGGTCTCTGCGTCGCCACCGGCACGCTCGCGGCGCTCACCGCCGCCGCTCCCGCCGCCATGGCGGCCGACCCCCAGCCGGTCGGACAGCGCGCGGAGGCCACCGCGCCGGACCCGACGTCCGACGAGCTCTCCGCCTCGGCCCTCCAGCGCGAGCACGAGGCGCAGCAGAAGGAGGCCCGCCAGGAGGCGCAGCAGCAGGGCCAGGCCAAGCCCCAGGCGCCCAAGCGGACCTACAAGGGACGGGTCATCGCCAAGCCGTACCTGCTGCTCCGTGACAAGCCGACCCGCAGCAGCCGCATCGTCGGCTCGGTGAAGTACGGCTCGGTCGTCAACATCTTCTGCAAGACGCAGGGCGACAACGTCGACGGCAACAACCGCTGGTACCTGCTGACCGACGGCACCTGGGCCTGGGGTTCGGCGCGCTACATCGAGAACATCGGCTCCGCGCCGAAGTGGTGCTGACCTCTCGTCACCCGCACACCCGCGTGTCCGTCCGCCCGTGGAGTCCGGCCCCTCGCCGCGCGCTCCACGGGCGGACCCGCGCTCAGGGGGCGCCGGCCCGGGCGGGGCTGACATGAGCAAAGGTGTGACATAAGGGAAATACCTCGCACCTCTTGCTACGTTGCGGAGCATGACCGCAACGACGGCGGACGCTCCCCCGCCCGAGCTACGCCTGCCCAAGCGGCGCGGGGTGGAGCTCACCCTCCTCGTCGGGGGCGTCCTGATCTCCGTCCTCGGCTATGCGGTGGTCGGCCTCGCCCACGACGGCGCCGTGCCCCCCGATGTCGCCGGGTACGGCGCCGGGCTCGGCGCGCTCGCGCTGCTCGCCCATGTCGCGGTCCGTTTCCGGGCCCCGTACGCCGATCCGCTGCTGCTGCCGATCGCGGTCCTGCTCAACGGTCTCGGCCTGGTGCTGATCTACCGGCTCGATCTGGAGACCCCGAGGGACCAGGCCGCGCCCACCCAGCTCGTCTGGTCCACGCTCGGCGTCGCGCTGTTCACCGTCGTGGTGGTGCTGCTGCGCGACTACCGGGTGCTCCAGCGGTACGCGTATCTCTCGGTGGCCTCCGCGCTCGCGCTGCTGATCGTGCCGATCTTCTTCCCGGCCGTGAACGGGGCGAAGATCTGGATCCGGATCGGCGGACTCTCCTTCCAGCCGGGCGAGTTCGCCAAGATCCTGCTCGCGGTGTTCTTCGCCGCCTATCTGGCGGCCAACCACAACGCGCTGGCCCACACCGGCCGCAGGGTGTGGAAGCTGCAACTGCCCGCCGGGCGGGTGCTCGGGCCGATCGTGGCGATCTGGCTGCTGAGCGTCGGTGTGCTGGTGCTGGAGCGCGATCTCGGCACCTCGCTGCTGTTCTTCGGACTCTTCGTCATCATGCTGTACGTGGCGACGGGCCGGACCGGCTGGATCGCGGTCGGTCTGCTGCTGGCCGCCGTCGGGGCGTTCGCCGTGGGCTCCTTCGAACCGCATGTCCACGGCCGGGTGGAGGACTGGCTGGACCCGTTCGCCTCGATCGACGCGGGCCGGGGGCCCGGCCAGCTCGCCCAGTCGCTGTTCGCCTTCGCGGCGGGCGGAATGCTCGGGACCGGGCTCGGCTCCGGCCACTCCATCCTGATCGGCTTCGCCGCCAAGTCCGACTTCATCCTGGCGACGGCCGGCGAGGAGCTGGGGCTGAGCGGGCTCACCGCGATCTTCCTGCTCTACGCACTGCTCGTGGCGCGCGGCTACCGGGCCGGGCTCGCCCTGCGCGACCCGTTCGGGCGGCTGCTCGCCATCGGTCTGGCGTCGATCCTGGCGCTCCAGGTGTTCGTCATCGCGGGCGGGGTGATGGGGCTGATCCCGCTGACCGGGATGGCGATGCCGTTCCTCGCGCAGGGCGGCTCGTCCGTCGTCACCAACTGGATCATCGTGGCGCTGCTGATCCGGGTCAGCGACGTCTCCCGCAGACCGCAGCCGGAGCAGGTGGAGACCGGGGTCATCGCGGCGGCCGTGGAATCCGGGGAGGACGACCGGTGATCCGCTACATCCGGCGGGCCGCCGCCTTCTGTCTGCTGCTGCTCGTGGCGCTGCTCGTCAACGCGGCCCGCGTCCAGCTCTTCGAGGCCGACGAGCTGGACGCCAACCCGGCGAACCGCCGGAACTCCATCGCCCGTTACGACCAGCCGCGCGGCAACATCCTGGTCGGCGACCGGCCCGTGACCGGCAACAAGGAGACCCGCGAGCAGCTCAGCTTCGAGCGCACCTATCTGCACGGCCCGCTGTACGCCCCGGTGACCGGTTACGCCTCGCAGACGTACGGCACCACGCTCATCGAGAACGCCGAGGACGCCGTCCTGTCCGGTACGGACTCGCTGCTGGCGCCGCTGCCCTTCTGGAACGAGTTCACCCGGGGCCGGCAGCCGGGCGGCGATGTCGTCACGACCATCAAGGCGTCGATGCAGCAGGCCGCGTACGAGGGACTGCGCGGGCGGCGGGGCGCGGTGGCGGCCCTGGATCCGTCGACGGGCGCGATCCTGGCGCTGGTCTCGACCCCGTCGTACGACCCCGAGCGGCTGTCCGGGACCGGTGCGGCGGTGACCGAGGCATGGACCCGGCTCAACGCGGCCAAGAGCCTGCCGATGCTCAACCGGGCCATCCGGCAGACCTATCCGCCGGGCTCCACCTTCAAGATCGTGACGGCGGCGGCCGCGCTGGACTCCCGGACGGTGACGGACGCCGACGCGGCCACCGACACCCCGTCGCCGTATGTCCTGCCCGGTACGAGGACGACCCTGCCGAACGAGTCGAGCGGCTGCGAGAACGCCTCCCTGGCGGATGCGATCCGGGTCTCCTGCAACACCGTGATGGCCCATCTGGGCGTGGAGGTCGGGCTGGACGGGATGGTGGACGCGGCGGAGCGGTTCGGCTTCAACGACGCCGGGCTGCGGATCCCGTCCGGGGTGGCGCGGAGCAACTTCGACACGGACATGAGCGAGGACCAGCTGGCCCTGTCCTCGATCGGCCAGTTCAACACGACGGCGACCCCGCTCCAGATGGCGATGGTCGCATCGGCGGTCGCCAACGGCGGGGATCTGCGCCGCCCGCATCTGGTGGACCGGGTGACGACGAACGACGGGGACACGGTCCGGCAGGAGGGCTCGCGCCCGTACGAGCGGGCGATGAACCCGTCGACGGCCGTACAGCTCCAGCGGATGATGGTCGACGTGGTGGAGAGCGGCACCGGGGCGAACGCGGCGATCGACGGGGTGAAGGTCGGCGGCAAGACCGGCACCGCCCAGCACGGCGTCGACAACTCCGGGCTGCCGTACGCCTGGTTCATCTCCTGGGCCCAGGCCCCCGACTCCGGCCGCCCGGCGGTCGCGGTGGCGGTGGTCGTGGAGGACGCCTCCGCCGACCGGGCCGACATCAGCGGCGGCGGCAGCGCGGCCCCGATCGCCCGGGCGGTGATGGAGGCGGCGCTGGAGGAGTGAGCGCCGCCGGTGCGTCGGGACAGCGGCAGACTGGTCCCGTGACACCGACACCGTCCGCCGTGGCGCGGGCCCTGGAGCGGATCGACCGGCTGGACCCGGCGCTGCACGCGTTCATCGAGGTCTGGCCGGACGAGGCGCTCGCCCGCGAACGGGAGGCTCTGGCCCGGCGACTGCCGCTGGGCGGGCTGCCGTTCGCGGTGAAGGGCCCCTCCGGGATCCGGTCCTTCACGGCCCGCCGGCTGATCGCGGCGGGCGGGGTCCCGGTCGGCGCGACCTCGGTGCCCGGGCCCGGCACCCACTGGCAGACCTGGGGGCAGGGCGCGCACGGCCGTACGGTCAACCCGTGGCGGGCGGACCGTACTCCGGGCGGTTCATCGGCCGGGTCGGCGGTCGCGGTGGCGGCGGGAATGGTGGAGCTGGCGACGGGCAGCGACGGGGCCGGGTCGGTCCGCATCCCGGCCGCCTGGTGCGGGGTGTTCGGGCTGAAGACGACGAACGGGCTGCTCCCCTCGCCCGACCGGTCCGGGCTGGCATCGGCCGGGGTGCTCGCCCGGTCGGTGGCCGCGGCGGAGCCGTATCTGCGGCACGTGCTGGACGGGTACGAGCCGCCCGCCGCCGCCTCGCCCCTGAAGATGCCGACGCCCGTACGTCTGCCTCTGCCCGCCGTGTACAGCGAGGACCTCGGATTCGCGGACGTGGACCCGGAGGTGGCCGCTGTCGTCGGCAGGGCGGTGGACCGGCTGGTCGCGGCGGGGACCGTACGCCTGGTGGAGCGCGATGCCGGGCTGCTCGACCCGGTGGGCGCCTGGACGGCGGTACGGGGCGGGGCGCCGGACGACCCGGAGGCGGTCCGGGTGCGGCGGACGAACGACGAGCGGCTGGCGGCGCTGCTCGCCGGCGGGGCCCTGCTGCTGACCCCCGCCACACCGAACCGGCCGCACGGCCACGAGGGTCCGGGCGCCTTCTACTCCACGGCGCTCACCTGGGCATTCAACCTGAGCGGGCATCCGGCGGCGAGCCTGCCCGCCGGATTCACCGGGGACGGCTGCCCGGTGGGGCTCCAGTTGGTGGCGGCGCACGGCGCGGACCTCCGGCTGCTCGCCGCGGCCCGCGCGGTGGAGGACGCCCTGCCCCCGGCCCGGAGACCGCCCGCGGCCGCGCGGTGACGATCCGGCCCCGGGCGCTCGGCCGCCCCGGACGAGGAACCCCGGTCAGCCGATCGGCTTGCGGGCTTCCTCGCGGACCTTGGCCGTCTCCGCCGCCGCGGTCGCCAGGTCCACGGACTTGGCGTCCTTGAGCACGGACTCCGGGCGGATCAGCGCGACCATCGCGGCGGTGTTGTCGTCGCCCCAGGCGCACATGGGAATGTTCACGGCGCCGCCGGCCTCCTTCGACTGCACGACCTGGCACTCGATCGTGATGTCGTACCCCTCGGGCCGGAACTCCTTGGGAGGCACGATGAGCTTCGCGCCGTCGGCGTCCGCCGCGCCCTTCATGATCTCGCCGCGCATGAAGCCGGGGCTGGCCAGCCGCCCGTACATCCCCGAGAGCACCAGCGCGCCGCCCTTGGCCGATGTGTAGTGCGCGACGACCGCCTCGGCGTTCCGGATGCTGGGGTCGGGGGTGTCCTCGATCTCCTTGCCCTCGGTCTCCGACAGGTCCTGACCCAGGGTGAACTCGCCGTCCAGAAGCTTCTTCTCCACGGTGAGCCGGTACTCCGCCTTGGGGTACACCAGGTCGCTGCCCTTGTCGGCGAGCTGGGTGACGCCGTAGACGATGCCGCCCGCCGCCAGCACCGCGCCGACCGCGATCCCGACGATCAGCCCGGTCCGCTTGCGGCGCGGCGGCTGCGGGCCCGCCGGCGGCCAGCCGCCCATCGCCGGGCCGCCCCCGCCGGGTATGCCGGGCTGCCCCCAGCCGCCCTGCTGGGGCGGCGGCGGGGGCTGCTGCGGGTAGCCGTAGGGCTGTTGCTGCGGCACGGCCCCGGGGGCGGCCGGCGGCGGGCCGTAGGGGTTCTGCGGGGGCGGCGGCCCGTAGGGGCCCTGCGGCGGGTGCGGCGGGGTGGTCATGGGCTCACGTTACGACACGTTCGCGAACGGATTTTCGGTCAACGGCTCACGCCTGCGCAGCCACGCCTCCGGCGCCCCGGCCGTCCCGGTCGCCGCCCCGACCACACCGCCGGTGATGGCGCACGTGGTGTCGACGTCGCCGAGGCCCGCCGCGGTCGCCCAGAGCGCCGCTTCCAGGTCGTCCCCGTGACGGGCCGCGCTCCACAGCGCGAAGGGCACGGTGTCGTCGGCGCGGATGCGCTGCCCGTTGCCGAGGAGGTCCGCGGCCCGCCACGGTTCGGTGCTGAACGGCGTCCGCGCGGCGCGCCGCACCCCGTCGCGTACCGGCCCCTCGGGCGTACGTTCCGCGACCGCGTCCAGCGTCAGTTCGCCGCGCGCCGACAGCGCCGCCGCCACCGCCACGGCCACCGCGCCCGCGATGCCGTCCGGGTGGGCGTGGGTGACCTCCGCCGAGAGCGCGGCCTGTGCGGCGACGAGGTCCAGATCCTCGTGGAAGCGGGCGCCGAGCGGCGCGACCCGCATGGCCGCGCCGTTGCCGAGGCTGCCGCCGTCGAAGAGTTCGGGGGCCAGGGTGCGCCAGTCGGCCGGGGCGTCGAGCAGCCGGGGCAGCAGGAGGTGCATGCCGTGGCCGTAGCCGCGGGCCTGGTCGGCGTCGAAGGCGAGGGCGTAGCAGAGCGCCAGGTGGTCCTGGTCGACGTGGCCGCGCTCGTCGAGGGAGCGGATCAGCGCGAGGGCGAGGGCCGTGTCGTCGGTCCAGTGCCAGCGGGGTTCGGGCGGGGTGCGGCGGGCCCGGATCTCGTTCACGGCCTGCCGGGGTTCACGGAAGAGCGGGAACCAGCGCTCGCCGAACGCGTCGCCGAGGGCGAGTGCTTCGAGGCTGCGGCGGGCGGCGGCGTGACCGGCTGCGCCGACCGGGGTGGCTGCGGGCGGGTTCGTCGTCATGTCAGCATCGTGACCGCCTGGCCCGTCCGCGTACATCCCTTATCGGCCCCTCCCGCCGCACCGCCCCTCAGGCGGCGTCGGCGGCGCCCTCGTCGATCGCGTCCGCGACCTCCGCCACCCGGGCCTGCTCCTCCGCGGCGAAGCGTTCGCGGTCCAGTTCCTCGGCTATCTCCTCGTCCTGCGACATCAGCAGGTCGAGGTTGGAGTCGCCGAGTTCGAGGACGCCCATGTCGACGTACGCCTTCTGGAGCCGTGGGCCCCACAGGCCGATGTCCTTGACGCACGGGACGATCCGGCTGAAGAGCAGCTTGCGGAAGAGCTGGAGGTACTCCGAGTGTTCGGAGAGGTCCTTCGCCTCCTGCTTGCCGATGCCGAAGTTCTCCAGGACCTCGACGCCGCTGAGCCGGTCGCGCATCAGGTAGCAGCCTTCGATGACGAACTCCTCGCGCTCGCGGAGTTCGGCGTCGCTCAGCTGCTTGTAGTAGTCGCGCAGCGCCATCCGCCCGAACGCGACGTGCCGGGCCTCGTCCTGCATGACATACGCGAGGATCTGCTTGGGCAGCGGCTTGGTCGTGGTGTCGCGGATCATCCCGAAGGCGGCCAGCGCCAGGCCCTCGATGAGGACCTGCATGCCGAGGTAGGGCATGTCCCAGCGGGAGTCGCGCAGGGTGTCGCCCAGCAGTCCCTGGAGGTTGTCGTTGACCGGGTAGAGCATGCCGATCTTCTCGTGCAGGAACCGGCCGTAGATCTCCGCGTGCCGGGCCTCGTCCATGGTCTGGGTGGCCGAGTAGAACTTGGCGTCCAGGTCGGGGACGGACTCCACGATGCGCGCCGCGCACACCATCGCGCCCTGCTCGCCGTGCAGGAACTGGCTGAACTGCCAGGAGGTGTAGTGCTTGCGCAGCTCGCCCCGGTCCTTCTCGGTCATCTTCGCCCAGTGCGGGGTGCCGTACAGGGTGAGCGCCTCGTCGGGGGTGCCGAGCGGGTCGGCGGGGTCGACCTCCAGGGACCAGTCGATGCGCTTGTTGCCGTCCCACTGCTTGTCCTTGCCCTTCTGGTAGAGGGCGAGAAGGCGTTCGCGGCCGTCGTCGTAGTCCCAGCTGAACCGGGCGGCTCCGGTGGCGGGGACCTGCCAGACCGGTTCGGCGGGCGGGGTGGTGTAGAGGTCATGAGTGGACACGGACGGCTCCTTCGCCTCGGACAGCGGGACGTGATCGACAAGTTCCGTGGCACCGAAGGCAGTTGAGCGCGTGCGTCAGCCGCCTCCCCGGCAGGTTCACACGTTGGTAGACAGCGGGTCAACAAGTCGTACGGAGCCGCGCGGAGTCGTGCGGAGTCGTGCGCAAGGGATTGACGGCCTTGCTGACAAGCAGTCTCATAAGGGGTGACCGCCGGTAACCCCCGTTCCCGGTAACCCCTGTGTGAGGTGCTCCCGCCATGACGACCGTCACCGCTCGCGATGTGACCGTGCTCCGCGACGCGCTCGGGCCGCTCCGCGACCGCGAGCAGATCGCCCTGCGGCTGCTCGCATCCTCGGCCAAGCACTCCTTCGACCCCGACACCGAACTCGACTGGGACTCCGCCGTCGAGGAGGGCAGGTGGTTCTGGCCGCCGGAGCTGCTCTCGCTGTACGACACCCCGATGTGGCACCGGATGTCGGAGGAACAGCGCCTGGACCTCTCCCGGCACGAGGGCGCGGCGCTCGCCTCGCTCGGCATCTGGTTCGAGATCATCCTGATGCAGCTGCTGGTCCGGCACATCTACGACAAGCCGGTGACCAGCAACCACGTCCGCTACGCGCTCACCGAGATAGCCGACGAGTGCCGGCACTCGATGATGTTCGGCCGCATGATCGACTGGGGCGGCGCCCCGACGTACCCGGTGCCGCGCGTCTACCACAACCTCGCGCGCGTCCTGAAGACCGTCTCCACCACCCCCGGTTCGTTCGCCGCGACCCTGCTGGGCGAGGAGATCCTCGACTGGATGCAGCGGCTGACGTTCCCGGACGAGCGGGTGCAGACCCTGGTGCGCGGCGTGACCCGGATCCATGTGATCGAGGAGGCCCGGCACGTCCGGTACGCCCGCGAGGAGCTGCGCCGCCAGATGGTGACCGCCCCGCGCTGGGAGCGCGAACTCACCAAGGTCAGCTGCGGCGAGGCGGCCCGGGTCTTCTCCGTCTGCTTCGTGAACCCGCAGGTGTACGAGAACGTCGGCCTGGACCGCCGCGAGGCCGTCGCCCAGGTGAAGGCCAGCGGCCACCGCGCCGAGGTGATGCAGACCGGCGCGAAACGGCTCACCGACTTCTTCGACGACATCGGGCTGCTGAACGGCGTCGGCCGCCGGCTGTGGCGAAGCTCCGGCCTGCTGGCCTGAGGTGTATCGCGGGTCAGCGCTTAGGCTCGGTGGCATGACCTCAACCGCCGCAGTCCCGCCGCCCCGGGCGACGTACCGCAGGCTCAGCGTCGAGGAGCGCCGCTCCCAGCTGCTGCTCGCCGCGCTCGGCCTCTTCGCCCACCGGGCGCCCGACGAGGTCTCGCTCGACGAGGTGGCGGTGGCGGCCGGGGTGTCCCGGCCGCTCGTCTACCGCTACTTCCCGGGCGGGCGGCAGCAGTTGTACGAGGCGGCGCTCGGCTCGGCGGCCGACGAGCTGACGCTGTGCTTCACCGAACCGCCGGTCGGCCCGCCCACCGAGCGGGTCGCCCGGGTCCTGGACCGCTATCTGCGCTTCGTCGACGAGCACGACACCGGGTTCAGCGCCCTGCTGCGCGGCGGCAGCGTGGTGGAGACCTCCCGTACGACGACGATCGTGGACGGGGTGCGCCGGGCGGCGGCCGACGAGATCCTGCGCCATCTCGGGCGGATCGGCGGGGCCGGGGAGCAGCCCGCCGGGCCGAGGCTGCGGATGATGGTGCGCAGTTGGATCGCGGCCGTCGAGGCGGCCTCGCTGATCTGGCTCGACGACGGGAAGCGGCCGGACGCGGCCGAGCTGCGCGGCTGGCTGGTCGACCATCTGATCGCCCTGCTCACCGCGACCGCCGCCACCGACCCGGAGACCGCGGTGGTGGTGAACGAGCTGCTGGCCCTGGAGCGGCCCGACGGCCCGGCGGGACAGCTGGCGGAACGGGTTATTCCGGTCGTCGCGGAGGCGGCGCACCTGCTGTCCCCGGCCGCTGCGTCAGACTGACCGGGTGAAGAGCGAGAACACCCCTTTCCGCGGCGGCCCCCTGGACGGCCGGGTCCTGCCGATCCTGCTCGGCCCGACCGGCCACCCGCCGAAGTGGTACGAGGTCCCGGTGCCCTCCCCCGACGGCGGCCCCGCCACCGTGTACGCGTACCAGCGCGTCCCGGCCGGCTACACCAAGCGGCTCGGGCTCCAGCGCGGCTGGGTGTACGAGTACGCCCCCGGCGGCCGCGAGCACCGCACGCTCAAGTGGCCCTGGTCCAAGCCGCCGAGCCGCGACTGAACCCCGGCGGGCGGCTCTCGCGTACGGCACGGGCCGGTCGGTCTAAGATCGACGGTCAGGTGCCGAGCGCCGGGTCACTCGGTCGCCGGAGGACGGTCACAAGGGGGGTGCGCCATGGAGGCGCTGCGTCAGGACGATCCACGCCGCTTCGGCCGCTTCACCGCGCTGGCCCGCTTCCACGAAGGCGCGAGCGCCGTACGGTACGTGGCCCGGGACACCGCCACCGGCGAGGTGGCCCTCGTCACCGCCGCGCGCCCCGAACTGGCCGCCGTACCGGTCTTCAGCCGCCGCTTCCGGGCCGAGGCGCGCACCGCCGAGCGGCTCGCGGGCGGCTGGGTGAGCCCGCCCGTCGACACCGGCGAGGAGCCGGAGGCCCCTGCGGACGGACCGGAGCCGCTGTGGACGGCGGCGGGTTACGTGCCCGCGCTGCCGCTGGCCGAGGCGGTCGCGATCGCCGGTCCGCTGCCCGAGCGGGCCCTGCGGATACTGGGCGCGGGCATCGCCGAGATCCTCTCCCGGGTGCACGCCTCCGGCTCGGTGCTCCAGGGGCTGGCCCCCGGCACGGTGCTGCTGGCCGCCGACGGGCCCCGCCTCACCGCCTTCGGCCCGCTGGGCGCCGCCGCCTCGGCGGAGGTGGGTCCGGGCGGCCAGCTCTCGGTACGGCTCGGCTATCTGACGCCCGAGCAGATCGAGGGCAAGGAGGTCTCCGCCGCCTCCGACCTGTTCGTGCTGGGGCTGCTGCTGGCGTACGCGGCGACCGGGACGACCCCGTTCACGGAGGGCCCGGCCGAGGAGGCCGCCCGCCGGATCGCCGAGGACGAGCCCGAACTCGACGCCGTACCGGACCCGTTGCGCGAGCTGATCGCGAGCTGCCTGGCGAAGGACCCGGCCGAGCGGCCCGCCGCCGGCACGGTCGCCGCCGAACTGGCCCTGGAGGGCGCGGCGGGCCTCGCCCGGGGCGGCTGGCTCCCCGAACGGCTCGCGGCGGCGGTCACGGACCAGGAGGCACGGGTCCTGGCCCTGGAGCCGCCGGAGGAGGAGCCGGAGGCCGAGTTGGCGGCCGGGGCGGAGGCCGGGGCCGAGGAGTCCGGGCCGGAGGACACCCCGGAGCCCGAGGACGCCCGGCCCGAGGACCCGCGTACGGACGCCGCCCGGCCCGAGGACCCGCGCGCGCTCCCGGAGCCGCAGGACGCCCGTACGGCCCCGGAGCCCGAGGACGCCCGGCCGCTGCCCGTCCCACCGGCGGACGCGTCACCGGCCGACGCCTCGCCGGTGAACGCCCCCTCATCGCAAGCACCCACCGCCGCATCCGTATCCGCTTCCGCGTCCGCGTCCGACGGGGACATCGGTGAGGACCGGGGCACCACGCGGTTCCTCAACACCGGACCGCGACCGCCGCAGAACGACCGCCCGACGACCCAGCTCGCGCTCCCCCACGAACTCACCGCACCCCCGGGCGCCGCCCTCGTCCCGGCGGCCCACCCGATGCCGCCCGCGCTGCCCGCCGCCCCCGGCACCCCGCAACAGCCTCAGCAGCCGCAGCCGCAGCCGCAACAACTGCACCAGCGGCCGAGCCACACGCAGGGCGGGCCCGCCCCCTACCCCGCCGCCGCGCTGCCGGCCGGACCGGCGGGGCCCGGTGGATCCGGCGGCGGCCCGATGGTGTCGTTGCCGCTGCCTCCCGCGCCCGCCCCGGCGCCCGACCCCGGTGCGAGCCGCCGGACGCTGCTGACCGTCGCGGCGGCGGCCGTCGGCGGGCTGGTCGTGGGCGGCGGTTCGGTCGCCGCGCTCGGCTCCGGGGACACGGCGGCGGCGACCGACGACAAGCCCGCGCCGAAGCCCCGCCGTACGCTCCCGGGGCAGGCCCCCGAGCCGCGCTGGATCTACGCGCACCCGGCCTCCGAGTCGTCCCCGCTCACCACCGCCGTATGGCAGGACAAGCTCCTGGTGGTGACCAGCGAGAGCCAGGCGAGCGCCGTGGACCTGCGCACCGGCAAGCGGCTGTGGCAGCGCGCGGACGGGGCGAAGGGGCAGGCCGCGCTGGCGGCGGGCGACGATCTGGTCTTTGTGGCGAGCCCCACGGAGTTCCTGTGGCTGTCGCCGAAGAACGGCAAGGTCGTGCACCGCGTGCGCTACACCGAAGCCTTCGCCGACCTGCCGGGCCTCACCGTCGGGCGGCTGGCCGGGAGTTCCGGGCCGGTCATCTGGTTCACCGGATCGCACACGGTCACCGTGAAGGCCCCGAAGCCGAAGAAGGGCAAGAAGAAGGAGAAGGACAAGGAAGTCGTCCAGGCCCACTTCTTCGCGTACGACATCGTGCAGCGCAAGGAGCTGTGGCGGACCGCCGTGCCCGCGGGCCGCTCCCCGGGCACCCCCGTCTACCGGGTGGTGGCGGAGCGCTCCGCCGACGTTCTCGTACGGCAGGACGCGGTCAGCCTGACGGCGGCCGAGGTCAAGGCGGCCAAGGGCAAGGGCTCGGTCCGCTCGTTCGACCAGAAGACCGGCAAGCTGCTGTGGACCAAGAAGTACGGCGCGGCCTCCCTGGAGGCCGCCACCACGGGCGACGAGGACGGGACGCTGTACGCGGCGGTCGGCCGGGATCTCCAGGCCTTCGAGGCGGACACGACGAAGCCGCTGTGGCGCGTCGAGGGCAGTGACGGCTCCTGGTTCGGCACCCCGCTGATCGCCGGGCCCCTGATCCACACCACCGAACGCAGCCGGCTGGTCGGCGCGGTGGAGCGGGAGAGCGGCCGGCTGGTGTGGCGTCGCTCCACCGAGGTGCCGGGCATCGGCAACGCCCCCTCGCTCACCCTGAGCAGCAGCGAGAAGACCCTGATCGCCGCCGACGCCATCCAGGTCACGGTGTTCTCGGCGGCCGACGGCGAGCGGCTGTGGAAGTTCCAGGACATCGGGTCGGCCGATCCGAAGGGGGCGACGGTGAGCGCGCCGTACCGGGCGCTCGCCTTCGGCGAGACCGTCGTCGTCCAGCGGGACCGGTCCTTCTACGCCTTCCCGGTGGCTTAGGCGGACCGGCGCCCTCGCGTCGCCACCACCGCCGTCCGGGGGATCCCCCGGACGGCGCGCCGCGCGGTGCTTGCGTCACCTGACATCGAGTGACCGGATTATCGGATTCGCCCATTTATGGACGAGCCCGGTGCCGGGCTTCGTCTCCGTCACGGAGGTGATGTCGTGTCAGGCAGACTCCTGCGCGCGGTCTGCGCGACCGTGCTGACCACGGCGCTCACGGTCTCGCCCGCCACCTTCGCACGGGCCGAGCCCGGCCCCGTACCCTCCCGGGAATCCGACGAGGCGGACGCCCCGGACGCATCGGGCTCTCCGGAGGAGGCCGACGGAACCGACGAGATCGACGCGACCGACGTGCCCGGCACGACCGACCCGACCGATGCTCCGGAGGTCGATGCCGAGACCGCCCTCGGCGCACCCGAGGCGCCCAGGAGCGTCGTCGCCCTGCTGCGCGAGTTGCAGACCCGCTACCGGGCGGCGGAGGAGGCGACCGAGACCTACAACGCCACCGCCGAGAAGCTGAAGCAGCGGACCGCGCAGGTGAAGAAGGTGAACGCGGACCTGGCGAAGGCCCGGGCCGCGCTGGAGCTCAGCCGCGGGGACGCCGGGCGGCTGGCCCGGGAGCAGTACCAGGGGCGCACCGAATTCTCCGCGTACCTCCAACTGCTGCTGGCCCGCGACCCGTTGCGCGCCCTGGACCAGAGCCATGTCGTGGGGCGGCTGGCCGCGAACCGCGCGGCGACGGTGGACCGGCTCACCGACAGCGCCGGGCGGGCCGACAAGCTGGCCGCCGCCGCCCGCAAGGCGCTGGACGACCAGAAAAAGCTCGCCGCGCGGCAGAAGAAGCAGCGCGATGCCGTGAACGGCAGACTCAAGGAGGTCGAGGGGCTGCTGGCCACGCTCTCCGAGGAGCAGATCGCCCAGCTCGCCGGCCTCGAACAGCAGGGCGTGGACAAGGCCCAGCGCGAACTGGTGGCCTCCGGGGCGCTCAGCTCCACCCGGCCGCCGACCCGACAGGGCGGCGACGCCGTCGCGTACGCGGTCCGGCAGATCGGCAAGCCGTACGTGTGGGGCGCCGAGGGCCCCGGCTCCTTCGACTGCTCCGGGCTCACCTCCCAGGCCTGGGCGGCGGCGGGGCGGGCGATCCCGCGCACCTCGCAGGAGCAGTGGAAGCAGCTCCCGAAGGTGCCGGTCTCCGCGCTGCGCCCCGGCGACCTGGTGATCTACTTCCCGAAGGCGACCCATGTGGCGCTGTACATCGGCAACGGCCTGGTGGTGCAGGCGCCCCGCCCCGGCACCAAGGTCAAGGTCTCGCCCCTGGCGTCGAACCCGCTGCTGGGAGCCGTCCGCCCCGACCCCGGCGGCGCCCCGCTGTCCACGTACACGCTCCCGGAACTCCCCGAGGGCGCACGCGACGGCGCGGACACCGGATACAGCACGGACGCGGCACCACCGGACGCCTCCTAGAAGAGCCAAGGAGTACGGGCAGAGCTCGGCGGCCGGACCGGCGGTGCTGGTCCGGCCGCCGAAGCGGGTGGTCGGGGCGCTCAGGCCCCGGTGAGCGAGGCCAGGTAGGCGTTCGTCTTCTCGGGCTCGTAGAAGAAGTTCTCGAAGTCCGCCGGGTCGTTGAACCCGTTGGCGAAGCGGTCGGCGGCGGGCTGGAGCTGGCCGGCCGCGCCGATCAGGTTCAGCACGTGCTCCGGCGGGACGCCGAGCATCGCGTTGGTCCACTTCGTGACGTGCTGCGCGGTGTCCCAGTAACGGTCGAACGTGGACTGCATCCACGCCGCGTCGAACTCCTTCTCGCCGTGCTCGACGATCGAGTCCAGGTAGGAGTTGGCGCACTTGGAGGCCGAGTTGGAGCCCTGGCCGGTGATCGGGTCGTTGGCCACGACGACGTCCGCGACGCCGAGGACCAGGCCGCCGCCGGGCAGCCGGCCGATCGGCTTGCGGACCGTGGGGGCGTAGCGGCCGGCGAGGGTGCCGTTGGCGTCGGTCAGCTCGACCCTGGTGGCGCGGGCGTACTCCCACGGCGTGAACTTCTCCATCAGCTCCAGCGTCTTCGCCAGGTGCTCGGAGGGGTCCTTGATGCCCTGGAAGGCGTCGAGCGGTCCGCCCGGGACACCCTCCCAGAAGAGGATGTCGGCGCGGCCGGAGGTGGTGAGCGTCGGCATCACGAACAGTTCGCCGACGCCCGGCACCAGGTTGCACCGGACCGCGTCGAACTCCGGGTGCTCCGGGCGCGGGCCCATGCCGTGGACGTAGGCGACGGCCAGCGCGCGCTGCGGGGCGTCGAACGGGGAACGGGCCGCGTCCCGGCCGAACATGGAGACCAGCTCGCCCTTGCCGGCCGAGACCATCACCAGGTCGTAGGTGCGGGAGAAGTAGTCCAGGTCGGAGACGGCGGCGCCGTGGATGACGAGCTGCCCGCCGCGCTGGGCGAAGGTCTCCATCCAGCCGGCCATCTTCACGCGCTGGTCGACGGACTGGGCGTAGCCGTCGAGCTTGCCGACCCAGTCGACGGCGCGGGAGGAGTCGGGGGCGGCGACGGAGACGCCGAGGCCCTCGATCTTCGGGGCCTGGGACTCCCAGAAGTTCAGCTGGTAGTCCCGCTCGTGCTGGAGCGCGGTGTGGAACATGCACTGGGTGGACATGACCCGGCCGGTGCGGATCTCGTCGGCGGTGCGGTTGGACATCAGGGTGACTTCGTAGCCTCTGGACTGCAGCCCCAGGGCCAGCTGGAGCCCGGACTGACCGGCTCCGACTATGAGTATCTTCCGCATCGCGGCTCTCCGTGCTCCGTTGTTTCTGATTCGAGGCGTCAGGCGGGGGTGACGTCGAGAGCATGCCCCACGAGGGCCAGCAGCGACTCGACGACCGTGATCCTGTTACGCGCATCCATGATCACTATCGGCACCTGCGGGGGTACGGTCAGGGCCTCGCGGACGTCCTCCGGCTCGTAACCCGGTGTTCCCTCGAAGTGGTTGACCGCCACGATGTACGGCAGGCCGCAGCTCTCGAAGTAGTCGAGCGCCGGGAAGCAGTCCTCCAGACGCCGGGTGTCGGCGAGGACGACCGCGCCGATCGCCCCGCGCACCAGGTCGTCCCACATGAACCAGAAGCGCTGCTGGCCCGGGGTGCCGAAGACGTACAGGACGAGGTCGTCGTCGAGGGTGAGCCGGCCGAAGTCCATGGCCACCGTCGTGGTGGTCTTCTCCGGTGTCGCGGAGAGGTCGTCGGTCTCCTCGCTGGCCTGCGTCATCAGCGCTTCGGTCTGCAGCGGCGTGATCTCGGAGACCGAGCCGACGAACGTGGTCTTGCCGACGCCGAAGCCGCCCGCCACCACGATCTTTGTGGCGGTGGGCGCGCGGGTGTGGTCGAGCTGCCAGGCCTGGAGCGACTCCTCGGCCTGGTCCACGGGCCCTGACGCCTGGTCCCGGGCCCCCGGCTGACGCGGGGCGAAGAGCGGCGCCTCAGAGACGGCGGAGTCCATTGAGCACCCTTTCGAGCAGTGCGCGGTCGGGCTGGCCGGTGCCGTGACCGGTCCCGTACACGCGGATCTTTCCTTGGTCGGCCAGGTCGCTGAGCAGCACCCGGACGACTCCGAGCGGCATCTTCAGCAGGGCCGAGATCTCCGCGACCGTACGCATCCGGCGGCAGAGTTCGACGATGGCCTGGAGCTCCGGCATCACCCGCGACGCGAGGTTGCCGTTGGTGAGTTCGCGGCGCTCGTCGGGTGCTTCGAGGGCGGCGACGAACGTCTCGACCAGCAGGACGTGCCCGAATCGCGTGCGGCCGCCGGTGAGGGAGTACGGGCGGACCCGGGCGGCGCGCTTGTCGGCCCCGCGGACGGGGAGGCGGGGGGCGGGTTCTGCGGCGGCGGTGGTCACTGGGCGCTCTCCAACGATGTGCGCAGCTCGCTGCGGAGTTCGGGGGTGAGTACGTGTCCGGCCCGGCCGACGAAGAGCGCCATGTGGTACGCGACGACGCTCATGTCGCAGTCCGGGGTGGCGTGGACGCCGAGCAGGGAGCCGTCGCTGATCGACATGACGAAGACGCTGCCCTCGTCCATGGCGACCATCGTCTGTTTGACGCCGCCGCCGTCCATCAGCTTCGCCGCGCCGACGGTCAGCGAGCCGATGCCGGAGACGATCGTGGCCAGGTCGGCGCTGGACCCCTTGGGCCCGTCCGAGGTGGGTCCGTCCGACGTCCCGGTGGCCGGTCCGGCCGCCTTCGCGGTCAGATGGCCGGGGTCGGAGGAGAGCAGCATCAGGCCGTCGGACGAGACGACGGTGACCGAGTGGACCCCTGGCACCTCCTCCACGAGATTGCTCAGCAACCAGTGAAGGTTCCGGGCCTCGGTACTCAGCCCGAATGTGCTGGGCGCAGTCAACTGCGTGCCTCCTCGACTGTGTCCCCCGTCTCTTCGTTCCGGCCGTCCGCCCGGCCGCCGGTCTCGGCGGCCCGGGCGGTCCTTGCGTTCCGTGCGTCCTGTGCGGTGTCCGTGGTCGGTGCGGTGGTGCTCTGGTGCCCGGTGCGGTCGGCGGGTACGCCTCCGAGACCGGCGAGGGCGATGCCGCCGGTCTCGGCGATCTCCGCCTCGACGTCGCGCCGGCCCTCCTTCGCCGCCTGGTGGAAGCTGCCGAGCCGGCGGCGCAGGGCGTCCCGGTCCAGGCTGCCGGTGCGCCCGGTGGCGGGAGCGGTGTCGGGCCGGACCACCTTGGGGGTGCGCTTCGGCAGCCCCTTGTCGGTGATCCGTCCAGCCTCGGGGCGGCGGGGTCCGGGGACGGTCTCGGCGGGCGCGGAACCGGCGGCGGCCTCGGCGTGCGGCGCGGGGCGGAACGCGGGCCCGTCCGGGTCCTGGTCGCCCGGGCCGTTCTCGGCCGGGCGCTCGTGGCGGTCGGGGCCGATGGCGTACGGGTCGGCCGGCGCCGGGACGGCGGGGTCCGACAGAAGCCCCGGGCCGGCCGGGGCGGTCGGGTCGGCCGGAGCGGTCGGGGGCTTCGGCAGGCGGACCTGCAGCGTGATCTCGGACTCCGACTCGGCGTCCGGCTCGGCGTCCGGTTCGGTGCCCGGTCCGGCGTCGGTGCCAGCACCAGTCACGGCAGCAAGCTCGGCCTCGGGCTCGGCTTCCGTGAACGGCTGCTGTGCGTCCTGCTCCTGCTGCCCCTGCTGCGGTACGGCGGTGGCTTCCGGGGTCTCGTCGACCCCGGCGTCCTCGGCTGCGGCGCTCTCGGCGGCGTTCTCACGGATCGTCCGCTCGGCGGCGGCGATCATCGGGTCCACGGCGGGCAGCGCCTCGGCGACCGGCTCGGCGACCGGCTCCGGGGCGTCCGCCTCGTCGCTGTCCGACAGGTCAGACAGGTCAGACAGGTCAGACGAGTCTGCCGGGTCCGAAGCGGCCCCGGCGGGCGTGCCCGGCTCCGGTGCGGTCGCCGGGAGCGGTGAACGGCGCGGCAGGGCGTTGGAGTTGGCCTCGGCCACCGAGCCCGGCAGGTTGAGCGTGGGCGCGTCACCGGGCAGTTGCACGGCGGGCGGGGTGGCGGCGGGCAGGGTCTTGGGCAGCAGGGCCTGCGGCAGGACGACGACGGCCGTCACTCCACTTCCCTTCTGCTCGCGCAGCTGGACCCGTACTCCGTGCCGGGCGGCCAGCAACGACGTCACCTGGAGACCGAGTCCGGCGCCGTCGGCATTCTGCTCACCGGCCTCGAACGAGGCCGGGTCGGCCAGCCTGGCATTCAGCTCGTCCATCCGGACCGTCGACATGCCGATGCCCTCGTCCGACACGGAGAGCATCACCTCACCGCTCTCCAGCAGCCAGCCGGACAGCTCGACATGGGAGTCCGGCGGCGAGAAGGAGGTGGCGTTCTCCAGGAGTTCGGCCAGCAGGTGGCTGAGGTCGTCGGCGGCGAACCCGGCGATCTGGGCGTGCGGCGGCAGGGACTGGATGGTCACCCGCTCGTACCGCTCGATCTCGCTGACGGCGGCGCGCGCCACGTCGACCAGCGGGATCGGACCGGCGTGGCCGTGGCCGTGCTCGGCGCCCGCCAGGACGAGCATGTTCTCGCTGTGGCGGCGCATGACCGTGGCCATGTGGTCCAGCTTGAACAGGGTGGCCAGGCGCTCCGGGTCCTGCTCGCGCTCCTCCAGGCCCTCGATGACGCCGAGCTGCCGCTCGACCAGGCCGAGGGTGCGCAGCGAGAGGTTGACGAAGGTGTGGTTGACCGTGTTCCGCAGCTGCTCCAGTTGGGTGGTCAGCTCGGCGGTCCGCTCCTGGAGTTCGGTCCGCTGCTCGGCCAGGGTCTCCCGGCTCTTGATCAGGCCGGACCGTTCGGCGGTGAGGTTCTCGACGCGTCCGCCGAGGTCCTGGTGCAGGGTGGTGAGCCGGCCGTGCAGGGCGTTCATCGACCGTACGACCTGGGCGAACTCGTCGTTGCGGCCGGTGTAGCGGACCGGTTCGGCGTTCGCGGGGTCCTCGGCGAGGCGCGCGGCGCCGATGCGCAGGACGGCGAGCGGCTGGGTGAGGGTGCGGGCGACGGCCGTGGAGACGCCGACGGCGAGCAGGAAGCAGCCGCCGAGCAGGGCGATGCTCAGTTCGAGGGCGGTGACGTCGTCGTCGCGCAGGCCCTCCAGATGGCGGACCTGGCCGGTGGTCAGGGCGGACTCGACGCTGCGCATCCGGTCGACGCGGGCGGAGAGCGCGGCCTCCAGCTTCTTGGGGCTCACCCTGCGCTCGGCGTCCGAGAGTTCGGGGCGGTCGGTGAGCCGGGTGAGGTACTTCTCCGCGTCGTTGACCTCGGGTCCGGTGACGGTGGCGGAGAGCTTGTCGCGGGCTTCCGGGTCCGCCGCCTGGTCGAAGTCGGCGAGCGCGGCCAGCTCCCGGACGCGGGCCTGCTGGGCGGCGGCGCTCAGCTCGTCGCGTTCGCGGTCGGCCCGGGTGGCGTCCTCGTCCTGGGTCTGCACGGGCAGCCCGGTGAAGGGGTCGGTCTGCGGGGCCGTCGGCTCGGGGCTCGGCACGGCGAGCGCGGCGAGGAGGAGCCCGCGGGTGGCGGAGGCCTGTTCGGACGCGCCGCCGAGGGTGAGCGGGGCCCGGGTGGCGTCGGCGGCGCGCGGCGGGGTCTTCTCCGCCAGTTCGGCGGCGATGCCGTGCAGCTTGGCGATGACGTCGGAGTACGCCTGGTGCGCCTCCAGGGCCGAGCCTTTGCCGGTCAGCGCTTCGCGGCGCAGCGAGGCGACCGTCGAGAGGTCGCGGCGCAGGGCCGCGGAGGCCGCCTCGTGGATCTCGTCGATCTGCTGGTCGACGCGGGTGGTGCGGGCGGCGCGGTTCTTCGCGCCGTCCTTGTCGTCGGCGTCCTCGGCGCGGCCGTCGGCGATGTACGCGGTGACGGCGTCACGTTCGTCGGCGAGGGAGTGCGCGAGGGTGACCGCCTGCTGGTTCAGCTCGGCGAGGGTGACCAGCCGCTGGGACTCGCTCAGATCGGCGGAGGCCCCGAGCGCGGCGGGGGCGCCCGCCGCCAGGACGATGACGCCGACGACCGCGACACCGGCGACCAGTCGGCTGCGTACCCGCACGGTCCGCTTGTCCGCGCCGGGTGCCGGAGGCGTCGCCCCGGAACCGTCGCGCGTCGTGCCCTTGCTCCGCGGCCGCTTCTTCTGCACCGGTGCTCGCAATCTTGACTCGTCCACCCTTGAAGCAGAGGTGACGCACGGTCACATGGAAGGGCGCCCCGCTCCTGGTACGGCTTCCGACCATTCCAGCGCTTATGAGAGGGGGGCGCGCATCAACCGCTCCGCCACTCGAAGGAGTGAACATCACTCCGGAGTTGGCGAACAAGTCTGCCCTGGGGCGCCTCTGACCATGCATGGACCATGGGGTGGAACTTCCGCTCCGCCTTTGGCAGGATGCCCGCCCGCAATCGGTCCGGAGCCGCCCCTTCCGGCCGGTGCGCACCCGTTGACCTGCTGGTACAGGCCAAATCCGGTCGCGTGCGGGGACGGTGAAGGGCTCGTGCAGACTGACCGTATGCGCATCGAACTCGCCACCGCTCCCGGCAGTCCCGAACGCCCCAACGAGGACTGGGTGTCCGGGTCTCTTCCCGCGTCCGGCCAGGGTGGTGTGCTGGTCCTGCTCGACGGCGTCACCCCGCCGCGCGGGGACGACGGTTGTGTGCACTCGGTCCCGTGGTTCACCGCACGGCTGGGCGGCGCGCTGGTGGAACTGTCCGGTTCCCGCCCTGATCTGACCCTGGCCGAGATCCTGGCCGCGGCCATCTCCCGTACAGCCGACGCCCATCGGGTCACCTGTGACCTTTCTCACGTGCGTACGCCTCAGGCGACCGTGGTCCTGGCGCGCTGGAACGAACAGACGATCGAGCACCTGGTGCTCTCCGACTCGGCCCTGCTGCTGGAGTCCGCCGACGGCACGGTCCGGGCGGTTCTCGACGACCGGCTGGACCGGCTGCCGCCGGGCTCGCTCGCGTCCAACGAGATCGCCGACTCCACGGTCCGTAACAAGGAGGGCGGCTTCTTCACGGCCGCCGCGGATCCGTCGGTGGCCGCGCGCGCGGTGACGGGCAGCACCCCGGCGGCCGGCGTCCGGGCCCTCGCCGCGCTCACGGACGGGGCGAGCCGCTGGACGGAGGTGTTCGGCGAGGGCGACTGGGCGGGCACGCTGGGGCTGCTGCGGAAGGCGGGGCCGCAGGGGCTGATCGACCGGGTGCGGGAGCTGGAGCTGGCCGATGCGGAGGCGGGGCGCGTACGGCTGGGGCGCGGCAAGACGCACGACGACGCGACCGCGCTCCTGGTGGAGCTGGGCTGACCGCCGGAGGCCGGAGGCCTGTACGGGCGGCGGGTGCCGCAGGCCCGTACGGGAGGCGGATACCCGAGGCCGTACGGGCGGCGGGTCAGCTCTCCGCGCGGGTGTTCAGCTGGTGCAGCAGCCGGGCCAGCTCGGCGATCTCGGCCCGGTCCCAGTCGGCCAGCTTGCGCACATAGCGCCCGCGGCGGGCGTCCCGGACGCTGCGGAAGCGGGCCAGGCCGTCGTCGGTGAGGTGGACGAGCCAGGCGCGCCCGTCGGCCGGGTCGGGTTCGCGGGCCACCAGCCCGAGGTTCTCCAGGGAGTGCAGCTGGCGGCTCATGGTGGCCTTGCCGACGCCGAAGTAGGCGGCCAGCTCGGTGGCCCGCTGCCGGCCCGCCGCCTCCAGGCGGACGAGCAGCCCGTAGGCGGCGGGCTCCAGTTCGGGGTGGACCTCCCGGGCCATCTCGCCCGAGCTGGCCCGCGCCCGGCGCAGGAACACCGCCAGCTCGCGCTCCAGCGCCAGGAACTCATGGTCCACGCCGCTCTCGTCGGGCGTGCCCGGCTCCGGCTCGATGTCGTTCCCGCGCACGTCGGTACCCCTCATACGGTGCCCTGCCGATTCCCACGGCGTCCTGCCGATGCAAGCCTCTTCCGCGACCGGCCGACGTCGTAGCCCGGACAGTATTCCGCAGAAGGGGACCGGCGGCGCAACGCGGACGGCCGGCCCCGCACCGAGCGCCCGCTCCCCGGCCCCGGCGACCGCACCCCAGGTCACCGGGGCTTTTCGCGGCCCGGGACCCCACTATGCACTCCGCGTATACGCGCTGTGTATAGTCCTCGGCGTACCGCACACCTGTGCGGATTTCCGCACAGAGGAGTGATGCGTCGTGCCCAGAAAGATGCCGTTGCGGGGGATGGGGTTGGCCGCGGCGCTGGTGACCGCGCTCACACTGACGCTGAGCGGCTGCTCGATGGACACGACGGCGCCGGGCTCGGCACGGGGCGAGGCGGCCTCGGACGCCAAGGGCTCGTTCGGTCCGGTGGACTGCCGCAAGGCCAAGTGCATCGCCCTGACCTTCGACGCGGGGCCGGGCAAGGACACGCCGAGGCTGCTGGACATCCTCAAGGAGAAGAAGGTGCACGCCACCTTCTTCCTGCTGGGCAAGCACCACGTCGTCAAGCACCCCGCCGTGGTGCAGCGCATCGAGGACGAGGGCCACGAGGTGGCCAACCACACCTGGACGCACCAGGTCCTGACCGATCAGAAGCCGGATCAGATACGGGCCGAGCTGGAGAAGACGCAGCTGGCCATCGAGAAGATCACCGGCAAGAAGCCCCGGCTGATGCGCCCGCCGCAGGGCCGCACCGACGACACGGTCTCGGAGATCAGCAAGGACCTGGGACTCTCCCAGGTGCTGTGGAGCGCCACCGCCAAGGACTACTCGACCAACGACTCGGCGCTGATCAAGAAGCGGATCCTGGACCAGGCCAGCAAGGACGGCATCATCCTGCTCCACGACATCTACCGGGGTACCGTGCCCGCCGTGCCCGGGATCATCGACGCGCTCCAGAAGGACGGCTACACCTTCGTGACCGTCCCCGAGCTGATGGCCCCCGCCGAGCCGGAGCCGGGCACGATCTACCGCCCCTGAGCCGCGGCCCGACGACCGGCCGGCCCTCACGGCACGCGGAACGGCCCGCCCCCCGTTGACTCGGGAAGCGGGCCGTCCGTACCGGTCGCGCACCTGATGCCGCGCCCGTCACTGCGTGGCGGTCAGGCCGCGGCCGGGATCCTCTCCGCCGGGGCCGAGGCCGGGGCGAGGGCGATCTCCAGCACCTGGCGGACGTCGGTGACCGGGTGGACGTCCAGCTTCTCCAGCACCTCGGCCGGCACGTCGTCCAGGTCGGCCTCGTTGCGCTGGGGGATCACCACCGTGGTGATGCCCGCGCGGTGGGCCGCCAGCAGCTTCTGCTTGAGGCCGCCGATCGGCAGCACCCGTCCGGTCAGCGACACCTCACCGGTCATCGCCACATCCGTACGGACGAGGCGTCCGGAGAGCAGCGAGGCCAGGGCGGTCGTCAGGGTGATACCGGCGCTCGGGCCGTCCTTCGGGACCGCGCCGGCCGGGAAGTGGATGTGCACACCCCGGTCCTTGAGGTCCGCGACCGGCAGCTCCAGCTCCGCGCCGTGCGACCGCAGGAAGCTCAGCGCGATCTGCGCCGACTCCTTCATGACGTCGCCGAGCTGACCGGTCAGGGTCAGTCCGGACGCCCCGGTCTCCGGGTCGGCGAGTGACGCCTCGACGAAGAGGACGTCACCGCCCGCCCCGGTCACCGCGAGCCCGGTGGCCACGCCCGGCACCGCGGTGCGGCGCTCGGCCGGGTCCTGGGCGGACTCGGGCACGTGGTGCGGTCGGCCGATGAGGCCGCGCAGATCCGCGTCGGTCACCGTGAACGGCAGCTCGCGGTCGCCCAGTTCGTGCTGGGCCGCGACCTTGCGGAGCAGCCGGGCGACGGCCCGCTCCAGATTCCGTACGCCCGCCTCGCGGGTGTACTCGCCGGCCAGCTTGCGCAGCGCCGACTCCTCCAGAGCGACCTCGTCCTTCTCCAGACCCGCTCGCTCCAGCTGGCGCGGGAGCAGGTGGTCCCGGGCGATGACGACCTTCTCGTCCTCGGTGTAGCCGTCGAGGCGGACCAGCTCCATGCGGTCGAGCAGGGCCTCCGGGATGGCTTCGAGCACATTGGCCGTGGCCAGGAAGACGACGTCGCTGAGGTCGAGCTCGACCTCCAGGTAGTGGTCGCGGAAGGTGTGGTTCTGCGCCGGGTCGAGGACTTCGAGGAGGGCGGCGGCCGGGTCGCCCCGGAAGTCGGAGCCGACCTTGTCGATCTCGTCGAGCAGGACGACCGGGTTCATCGAACCGGCCTCCTTGATGGCCCGCACGATGCGTCCGGGGAGCGCGCCCACGTACGTACGCCGGTGGCCGCGGATCTCCGCCTCGTCCCGGACACCGCCGAGCGCGACACGGACGAACTTACGGCCCATGGCGTGCGCGACGGACTCGCCGAGCGAGGTCTTGCCGACGCCGGGCGGGCCGACCAGGGCGAGCACGGCGCCGCCACGGCGGCCGCCCACGACACCGAGACCGCGGTCGGCACGGCGCTTGCGCACCGCCAGGTACTCGGTGATGCGTTCCTTCACGTCGGCCAGGCCGGCGTGCTCGGCGTCCAGGACCTCCTGGGCGCCGCGGATGTCGTAGGCGTCCTCGGTCCGCTCGGTCCACGGCAGTTCGAGGACGGTGTCCAGCCAGGTGCGGATCCAGGAGCCCTCGGGCGACTGGTCGCTGGAGCGCTCCAGCTTCTCGACCTCCTTGAGCGCGGCCTCGCGGACGTGCTCGGGCAGGTCGGCGGCCTCGACACGGGCCCGGTAGTCGTCGGACTCGTCCTCCGGGTCGCCGTTGAGCTCGGCGAGTTCCTTGCGTACGGCGTCCAGCTGGCGGCGCAGCAGGAATTCGCGCTGCTGCTTGTCGACGCCGTCCTGGACGTCCTTGGCGATGGACTCGGCCACGTCCTGTTCGGCGAGGTGCTCGCTCAGCCACTGGATGGCGAGCTTCAGCCGGGCGACCGGGTCCACGGTCTCCAGGAGCTGGACCTTCTGGGCGGTGGAGAGGAACGGCGAGTATCCGGAGTTGTCGGCGAGCGCGGAGACGTCGTCGATCTGCTGGACCCGGTCCACGACCTGCCAGGCGCCGCGCTTCTTCAGCCAGCTGGTGGCGAGCGCCTTGTACTCCTTGACGAGCTCGGCGGCGGATCCGGGCAGCGGGTCCGGGGCGGCGACGTCGAGGACGGTGCCCTCGACCCAGAGCGCCCGGCCGGGGCCACTGGTCCCGGCGCCGATGCGGACCCGGTCCCGGGCCCGGATGAGCGCGCCCGGGTCGCCGTCCGACAGGCGTCCGACCTGCTCGACGGTGCCGAGGACGCCGGTCCCCGTGTACGTACCGTCGATCCGCGGGACCAGCAGCACCTCGGGCTTTCCGCCGCCGGGACGGGCGGCGGCCTGCGCGGCCTCGACGGCGGCGCGGACCTCGGTGTCGGACAGGTCGAGCGGCACCACCATGCCGGGCAGGACGACCTCGTCGTCGAGCGGCAGCACGGGCAGGTCGATCGGTGTGAACGCCTGGGACTCGTTAGTCATGATCTCCCCTTCGGCAGGCAAGTTGAGCTATGTGGACTCAATGCTCCTGAGCCGCCGAATGTTCCCCATGGTCTGTTCGCTCTGAGCGATCAGCCGCTCGGGGCTTCCGCCCGTCTACGGGAGCACCGCGGGGCGGACGCTTGTTCCCCGTGCCCGGAGCGGGGAACCCGCTGGCACTCGGCGCGGGCGGCGGGACAGGATGGCGGACACCGACCACCACGACCGGAGACCGGAGAGACCCACGATGTCTGCGACGGCCGCGATGCCCTCGACGCCCGCCCCCGATCCGTTGCCGACGCGCCCGGCCGACTCCCCCGTCGTCCTCGACCGCCGCGAGGGTCCGTTCGGCGAGGTCGTGCTGCGGGAGCGCGGGGAGCACTTCGAGATCATCGCCAACGGCTGCTTCCTGATGGACACCTCCGACGGGCGCTCCGAGCGGCTGCTGATCGACGCCGCGCTCGCCGCGCTGCCCGCCGGGCGGACGGGCCCCTCGGTGCTGATCGGCGGCCTGGGCGTCGGCTTCTCCCTGGTGCGGGCCGCCGAGGAGGAGCGCTGGGGGCGGATCTCGGTCGTGGAGCGGGAGCAGGCGATCGTGGACTGGCACCGGGACGGGCCGCTGGACCGGATCTCCGGGCCGGCGCTGGCGGACCCGCGGACCGAGATCCTGCACACGGATCTCGTGGCCCACCTCCGTACGGCCACGGAGCGTTACGACGCGCTCTGCCTGGACATCGACAACGGGCCCGACTGGACCGTCACGGAGGACAACGGAAGCCTCTACTCCGCCGCCGGTCTGGCGCACTGCCACGACCGGCTGACCCCGGGCGGCGTGCTCGCCGTCTGGTCCGCGCAGCCGTCGCCGGCCTTCGAACAGGCGTTGCGGAATGCCGGGTTCAGCGGGGTTAGGACGGAAGAGGTGGCCGTTGCCCGAGGTGTGCCCGACGTGGTCCATCTCGCACTCCGGGCCGTCTGAACCCCCCTCCCGGTATGCGGGACCCGGTGGTGGCACGGGCCAACCGGCACAAGGGCGACGATCCGGTTGCCCGGTGGGTGTGAACTCGTCCCTCCGGGGCAACACCCTGCGTAGCCGGGAGCCCTCCGCTGCCTTTACGCTGCTGACCGGCACACGGGATCACCCACGAAATCCACGAGCGAAGACCGTGCCTTGCGGGGGAATGGCTCCCGCGAGAACGGGCAGGGGCGGGGCGATGGAACAGACACACACCACCCACAACGGCGTCGCGGCCACCCCGGGGGCTCAGCGCCGGGTGCTGGTGGTCGAGGACGACGCCACGATCGTCGACGCCATTTCCGCCCGGCTGCGGGCGGAGGGCTTCCTGGTGCAGACCGCGCTGGACGGCCCCGCGGCCGTGGACGCGGCCGAGGCCTGGCAGCCCGACCTGATGGTGCTCGACATCATGCTTCCGGGCTTCGACGGCCTGGAGGTCTGCCGCCGGGTGCAGGCGCAGCGTCCGGTGCCGGTGCTGATGCTCACCGCACGCGACGACGAGACCGACATGCTGGTCGGGCTCGGGGTCGGCGCCGACGACTACATGACCAAGCCGTTCTCCATGCGGGAGCTGGCCGCCCGGGTGCACGTGCTGCTGCGCCGGGTGGAGCGGGCCGCGCTGGCCGCCGTGACCCCGCGCAGCGGGATACTGCGTCTGGGTGAGCTGGAGATCGACCACGCGCAGCGCCGGGTCCGGGTGCGCGCGGAGGACGTCCACCTCACGCCGACCGAGTTCGACCTGCTGGTCTGCCTCGCCAACACCCCGCGCGCCGTGCTCTCCCGGGAGCAGCTGCTCGCCGAGGTGTGGGACTGGGCTGACGCCTCGGGCACCCGTACGGTCGACAGCCACATCAAGGCGCTGCGCCGGAAGATCGGCGCGGAGCGGATCCGTACCGTGCACGGTGTGGGCTACGCCCTGGAGACTCCGGCGCCATGACCTGGCCAGGGCCCGGAATGCGGCCCTTCTCCATCAAGGCCAAGCTGGGCACGCTCGTCGTGGTCTCGGTGTTCATCACCACCGGGCTGCTGATCGTCGCCCTGCGGACCCGGACCGAGTTCCAGTTCATCACCGTGTTCTCGGTGATCGCGACGCTGCTGATCACGCAGTTCGTGGCGCACGGTCTGACCGCGCCGCTGGACGAGATGAGAGCGGTGGCCCGGTCCATCTCGCACGGCGACTACACGCGCCGGGTGAGCGGCGCCGGGCGGCGGGACGAGCTGGGCGACCTGGCGCAGACGATCAACCGCATGGCGGACGATCTGGAGGCGGAGGACCGGCACCGGAAAGAGCTGGTCGCCAATGTCAGCCATGAGCTGCGTACGCCCATCGCGGCGCTGCGAGCCGTGCTGGAGAACGTGGTGGACGGGGTGTCCGCCGCCGATCCGGAGACGATGCGCACGGCGCTGAAACAGACGGAGCGGCTGGGCCGGCTGGTCGAGACGCTGCTGGACCTGTCGCGCCTGGACAACGGGGTGGTGGCGCTCAAGGCACGCCGTTTCGAGGTGTGGCCGTATCTCTCGGGCGTACTGAAAGAGGCCAATCTCGCGGCCTCCCAGCGACGCCTGTCGTCGGGCTCGGGCAATCACTCCCGTACGGACGTCCATCTGCACCTGGACGTCTCGCCGCCGGAGCTCACCGCGCACGCGGACGCGGAGCGGCTGCACCAGGTGGTCGCCAACCTCATCGACAACGCCGTCAAGCACAGTCCGCCGCACGGCCGGGTGACGGTGCTCGCGCGGCGCGGGGCGTATCCCGAGTCGCTGGAGCTGGAGGTCATGGACGAGGGGCCCGGCATCCCGGAGGCGGAGCGCCACCGGGTGTTCGAGCGCTTCAACCGGGGTCAGGCGCCGTCCCCGCACGGTCCGGGCAGCGACGGCGGTACGGGACTGGGTCTGGCCATCGCCCGCTGGGCGGTCGATCTGCACGGCGGCCGGATCGGAGTGGCCGAATCCGCAAGGGGCTGCCGCATCCAGGTCACCCTCCCGGGAATCCCCGAGCAGCGCGGTTGACGGCATCGTTGACATAGGGTCGAACCGGAAGGGCACGTTCATCCGTGTCCTGCCAGCTGGGGACCGCACGGGGATTCGGTCGGAAGACCGTACCCACGGTCCTGCGTACCCGGAGTGCAGTGGAACCTCGCTTGTTTCCCGCCATTTCCTGCGCCGAAACCCGCCCTTCGATGTGATGTGCACGACGAAGCACCGGCCCGGTCTGCAAGGAACGGTTCGGGGGGCGTAGCCTTGATTTCCGCTGTCCATCACCTTGTGAAGCGGAAGAGGGCGGTTGCCGCCGTGTCGTCTCAGTCCCCCAGTAACTCGAGCATCTCGACCGACCAAGCCAGCCCGGGCACCAACCCGGCCGCGGCTTTCGGCGCCAATGAATGGCTCGTCGACGAGATCTACCAGCAGTACCTCCAGGATCCCAGTTCGGTCGATCGCGCCTGGTGGGACTTCTTCGCCGACTACAAGCCGGGTGCCACCGGCACGGCGGACAAGCCCGCTCCCGGCGCCGGGGCCTCGGGGGCTCCGGCGACCGAGGCGGCCGCGCCCGCTCCGGCCGCCGCTCCGGCTCCGGTGAAGGCCGCGCCCGCAGCCGCTCCGGCGGCTCCCGCGCAGCCCGCCCCGGCCAAGGCCGCCCCGGCGGCCCCGGCCCCGGCTCCGGCGAAGCCCGCGGCGGCGAAGCCCGCCGCCGCGCCCGCCAAGCCCAAGGCGAAGGCCGACGAGTCCACCGAGGCCCCGGCAGGGCCGGAGTACGTGACGCTGCGCGGCCCCTCGGCCGCCGTCGCGAAGAACATGAACGCCTCGCTGGAGCTGCCGACGGCCACGTCCGTCCGCGCGGTCCCGGTGAAGCTGCTCTTCGACAACCGCATCGTCATCAACAACCACCTCAAGCGCGCCCGCGGCGGGAAGATCTCCTTCACGCACCTCATCGGGTACGCGATGGTGCAGGCCCTCAAGGCCATGCCGTCGATGAACTACTCCTTCGCGGAGAGGGACGGCAAGCCGACCCTGGTCAAGCCGGAGCACATCAACCTCGGTCTGGCCATCGACCTGGTGAAGCCGAACGGCGACCGCCAGCTGGTCGTCGCGGCCATCAAGAAGGCCGAGACGCTCAACTTCTTCGAGTTCTGGCAGGCGTACGAGGACATCGTCCGGCGCGCCCGCATCGGCAAGCTCGGCATGGACGACTTCACCGGCGTCACCGCCTCGCTGACCAACCCCGGCGGCATCGGCACCGTCCACTCGGTGCCCCGCCTGATGCCCGGTCAGGGCCTCATCATGGGCGTCGGCGCGATGGACTACCCGGCGGAGTTCCAGGGCACCTCGCAGGACACCCTCAACAAGCTCGGCATCTCGAAGGTCATGACGCTCACGTCGACCTACGACCACCGGGTCATCCAGGGCGCCGCCTCCGGCGAGTTCCTGCGCGTCCTCTCCCAGCTGCTGCTCGGCGAGAACGAGTTCTACGACGAGATCTTCAAGGCGCTGCGCATCCCCTACGAGCCGGTCCGCTGGCTCAAGGACATCGACGCCTCGCACGACGACGACGTCACCAAGGCCGCGCGGGTCTTCGAGCTGATCCACTCCTACCGGGTCCGCGGCCACGTCATGGCCGACACCGACCCGCTGGAGTACCACCAGCGCAAGCACCCCGACCTGGACATCACCGAGCACGGCCTCACCCTGTGGGACCTGGAGCGGGACTTCGCGGTCGGCGGGTTCGCCGGCAAGACGATGATGAAGCTCCGCGACATCCTCGGTGTGCTCCGTGAGTCGTACTGCCGCACCACCGGCATCGAGTTCATGCACATCCAGGACCCGAAGCAGCGCAAGTGGCTCCAGGACCGGGTCGAGCGCCCGCGCCCGAAGCCCGAGCGCGAGGAGCAGCTGCGGATCCTGCGCCGGCTGAACGCCGCGGAGGCGTTCGAGACCTTCCTGCAGACGAAGTACGTCGGCCAGAAGCGGTTCTCGCTGGAGGGCGGCGAGTCCGTCATCCCGCTGCTCGACGCGGTCATCGACTCCGCCGCCGAGGCCCGCCTCGACGAGGTCGTCATCGGCATGGCCCACCGCGGCCGGCTGAACGTCCTGGCGAACATCGTCGGCAAGTCGTACGCCCAGATCTTCCGCGAGTTCGAGGGCAACCTCGACCCGCGCTCGATGCACGGCTCCGGCGACGTCAAGTACCACCTGGGCGCCGAGGGCACCTTCACCGGTCTGGACGGCGAGCAGATCAAGGTCTCGCTGGCCGCCAACCCCTCGCACCTGGAGGCGGTCGACCCGGTCCTGGAGGGCATCGCCCGCGCCAAGCAGGACATCATCAACAAGGGCGGCACGGACTTCACGGTCCTGCCGGTCGCGCTCCACGGCGACGCGGCCTTCGCGGGCCAGGGCGTCGTCGCCGAGACGCTCAACATGTCGCAGCTGCGCGGCTACCGCACCGGCGGCACCGTGCACGTGGTGATCAACAACCAGGTCGGCTTCACCGCCGCCCCGGAGTCCTCGCGCTCCTCGATGTACGCCACCGACGTGGCGCGCATGATCGAGGCGCCGATCATCCACGTCAACGGCGACGACCCGGAGGCCGTGGTCCGCGTCGCGCGGCTCGCCTTCGAGTTCCGGCAGGCGTTCAACAAGGACGTCGTGATCGACCTCATCTGCTACCGCCGCCGCGGTCACAACGAGGGCGACAACCCGGAGTTCACCAACCCGCAGATGTACACCCTGATCGACAAGAAGCGCTCGGTGCGCAAGCTCTACACCGAGTCGCTGATCGGTCGCGGCGACATCACGCTGGAAGAGGCGGAGCAGGCGCTCCAGGACTTCCAGGGCCAGCTGGAGAAGGTCTTCGCGGAGGTCCGCGAGGCCACCTCGCAGCCCGCCTCCCCGCACGTCCCGGAGCCGCAGGCCGCGTTCCCGGTGGCCGTGGAGACCGCGGTCTCCGCCGAGGTCGTCAAGCGGATCGCCGAGTCGCAGGTCAACATCCCCGAGTCGATCACCGTCCACCCCCGTCTGATGCCGCAGATGCAGCGTCGCGCGGCCTCGGTGGAGAACGGCACGATCGACTGGGGCATGGGCGAGACCCTGGCCATCGGTTCGCTGCTGATGGAGGGCACCCCGGTCCGGCTCGCCGGCCAGGACACCCGCCGCGGCACGTTCGGCCAGCGCCACGCGGTCCTGGTCGACCAGGTCACCGGCGAGGACTACACCCCGCTGCTGTACCTGGCCGACGACCAGGCCCGGTACAACGTCTACGACTCGCTGCTCTCGGAGTACGCGGCGATGGGCTTCGAGTACGGCTACTCGCTGGCCCGTCCGGAGTCGCTGGTCATCTGGGAGGCCCAGTTCGGTGACTTCGTCAACGGCGCGCAGACCGTCGTCGACGAGTTCATCTCCTCGGCCGAGCAGAAGTGGGGCCAGACCTCCGGCGTCACGCTGCTGCTGCCGCACGGCTACGAGGGCCAGGGCCCGGACCACAGCTCCGCCCGCCCGGAGCGCTTCCTCCAGATGTGCGCGCAGGACAACATGACGGTCGCGATGCCGACCCTGCCGTCGAACTACTTCCACCTGCTGCGCTGGCAGGTGCACAACCCGCACCACAAGCCGCTCATCGTCTTCACTCCGAAGTCGATGCTGCGTCTGAAGGCGGCGGCCTCGTCCATCGAGGAGTTCACCACCGGCGGCTTCCGCCCGGTGATCGGCGACGCGTCGGTCAAGGCCGAGGACGTCCGCAAGGTCGTCTTCGTCTCCGGCAAGCTGTACTACGACCTGGACGCCGAGCGGGAGAAGCGCGGCGACACGGAGACGGCGATCATCCGCCTCGAGCGCCTGTACCCGCTGCCGGGTGCGGAGATCCAGGCCGAGATCGCGAAGTACCCGAACGCCGAGAAGTACCTCTGGGCGCAGGAGGAGCCGGCGAACCAGGGTGCGTGGCCGTTCATCGCGCTCAACCTGATCGACCACCTGGACCTGGCGGTCGGCTCGGACGTGCCGCACGGCGAGCGCCTGCGCCGCATCTCGCGGCCGCACGGCTCGTCCCCGGCGGTCGGCTCGGCCAAGCGTCACCAGGCGGAGCAGACGCAGCTGGTCAACGAGGTCTTCGAGGCCTGAGGACCGTAACGCCGAACATCCCGGAGACCCGGTTCCGCGCTTGTCGCGGGGCCGGGTCTCCGGCGTTTCCCCGCTGGATATCCTTTTCCCATGTACTTCACGGACCGTGGCATCGAGGAACTGGAGAAGCGGCGCGGCGAGGAGGAGGTCACCTTCGAGTGGCTCGCCGAGCAGCTGCGGACCTTCGTCGATCTCAACCCCGACTTCGAGGTGCCCGTCGAGCGCCTCGCGACCTGGCTGGCCCGGCTGGACGACGAGGACGACGAGGACGAGTGACCTTCAGGGCCTGATCCGCGGGGTCTGATCCGCCCGGCTCAGGTGCCCGCCCTGGCCCGTTCGTACGCGAGTCCCAGCGCGCCCTGGGCCAGGAGCACCGCGCCGGCCGCCGCCCAGCCGCCGCTGCGACGGCGGGCGCCCCACAGCAGGAGCGGGAGCCCGGCCGCGAGCTGGACGGCGGCGACGGCCCGGGCGCGGGGGCCGCGTACCCACGGGCCGATCCGGCTGCTCTCGACCGCGTCCAGCTCTACGCGTACGGCATCGCGCCAGCCGGCCCACTCGACGCGCTCCACCCCGCGCTGCACCGCCGCGACGCTGCGCAGCCGGTCGGCGCTCTCGCCCGGTGAGAGTCCGGCGGGCAGGGCGAGCCCCGTACCGGTGAGGACGGCGAGCAGTCCGCGCAGCCTGGCTTCCGCGCCCGCCTCCGGGTCGGGGCGGGTGAGTCCTTCCAGCGCCTGCACGTCCAGCACCGGGTCGAGGCCGAGGCGGACCGCGAAGGTGCGCATGGCCTCGTCCTCGCCCACCGGGGTGCCGTCGGTCAGCCAGATGTACCCCACGGGCCTGCGGAATCCGGCGGCGAGCGTGTATCCGGCCCGGTCGGCGTCCCACCACAGGGCGAGCACCGGCCAGGTGGAGCCGACGGCGAGCGCGGTGGCCCAGCCGCCCAGGACCCGGTCCACCGGCTCGGCGTCCTGCTCCGCGCCCCCGTTCCGCCAGGGCTTCCCCTCCGGGACGAGCACGCTCCACTCCTCGCCCGCGCGGGCCAGCAGCATCTGCTCGCGCAGCAGGTGGGCGAGCGGCCGTACGGTCTCGGGGTCGGCCCGGCACAGCAGGAGGGCCCCGGTGGATGTCGCGTTCATGGCTCACACGCTAGGGCAATTTGTCAGAGTTTGACGGTCTTGGTACCGCTCGACGGCCCCTCACCCGGCCTTGACTTCACCGATCCGCGATATATCGTGTTCTGTACGAGACGCGATATGTTGCGTCGCCACGCGTTCCGGGAGGTCACATCCATGCCTGTGTCGACATGGACCATCGCCGAGCCGCGGAAGCTCGCCTTCGACGATCCGGTGGCGGCGCTGCATGTGCGCATCGTCGACGGCACGGTCAACGTGGTCGGGACCGACGAGCCGGACGCCCGGCTGGAGATCTCCGCGGTCGAGGGCCCGCCGCTGATCGTGACCCAGGAGGACGGCCGGCTGACCGTGGCCTACGAGGATCTGCCCTGGCAGGACTTTCTGCGCTGGTTCGACCCCAAGGGCCGCCGCCGCAGCGCCGTCGTCACGCTCGTCGTACCGGCCGCCTCCTCGGTCGAGGTCGGCGTGATCGGCGCCGGGGCCGTCGTCTCCGGGATCAGCGGCCGCACCGAGGTCCGCGGCATCACCGGCGACTCCACGCTCGTCGGGCTGACCGGCGCGGTGCGCGGCGAGTCCGTGTCGGGCAGCCTGGAGGCCCAGAGCGTCACGGGGGATCTGCGCTTCCACTCGGTGTCCGGCGATCTGACGGTGGTCGACGGGGCGGGCACCTCGGTCCGGGCCGAGTCGGTCAGCGGCGACATGGTGCTGGACGTCGACCCGTCCGGGAAGCCCACGGACATCCGGCTGACCACGGTGTCCGGCGAGATCGCGATCCGGCTGCCGCACCCGGCCGACGCCCGGGTCGAGGCGAACACCGCGAGCGGGGCCGTCTCCAACGCCTTCGAGGACCTGCGGGTCGGCGGTCAGTGGGGCGCGAAGAAGATCACCGGCACGCTGGGCGCCGGGACCGGGACCCTGCGGGCGACGACCGTCTCCGGTTCGATCGCCCTGCTGCGCAGGCCGCCCGCCGAGGACGACGCCCACACCGCCGAGCCGACCGGAAAGGTTCTCTGACATGGCTCCCGTTTTCGCCCACGGCCGTCTGCGGCTGTATCTCCTCAAGCTCCTGGACGAGGCCCCGCGCCACGGCTACGAGGTCATCCGGCTGCTGGAGGAGCGCTTCCAGGGCCTGTACGCCCCGTCCGCCGGCACGGTCTACCCCCGGCTGGCCAAGCTGGAGGCCGAGGGCCTGGTCACCCATGCCACCGAGGGCGGCCGCAAGGTCTACTCGATCACCGACGCCGGCCGCGAGGAGCTGGCGGGCCGCAGCGGTGAACTGGCCGATCTGGAGCTGGAGATCCGCGACTCGGTCTCCGAGCTGGCCGCCGAGATACGCGACGACGTCCGGGGCGCGGCGGGCCGGCTCCGCAGCGACATGCGGGCGGCCGCCTCGGAGTCCCGGCACGGTACGGGCACGGGGGCCGAGAGCCGCAAGGGCCGGAGCAAGGGCGACCCGTCCTCCCCCTTCGGCGACTTCGGTGACTTCGGCAATCTGGGCGACCTCGGCGACAGCGAGGCGTGGCGCACGGCGAAGGAGGAGCTGCGCCGGGCCAAGCAGGAGTGGAAGGAGCAGGCCCGCCGGGCGAAGGACGAGTCCCGGCGCGCCCGCGAGGACGCCCAGCAGGCCCGCCGTCAGGCCAAGGAGGCCCAGGAGAAGGCGCGCGAGCAGATGCAGACCGCCGCCCGCCAGGTGCAGGAGCACTTCGCGCGGGGCGACTGGCCCTCCGGTGTACGGGAAGGCCTCGCGGAGATCACCGGCCAGCTCGGCGGCTTCGCACGGTCCGGCGCCTGGCCCCCGTTCGGCAAGCCCGGGCCGGAGACCGCCCCGCCCGTCCAGGACCCGGCTCCCGGGGCGGACTGGGGGCAGGACGCGCCGACGACCGGCGACCCGGTGCGCGATCTGGACCGCCTGCTGGACCGTTTCCGCGACGGCATCCGGGACGCGGCCCGCGATCACGGGGTGACGGAGACCCAGCTCGCGGAGGCCCGCCGCCACCTGGGCGCGGCGACGGCGCGGATCGAGGCGCTGCTGACGGCGGAGGACGAGGGCGAGGGCGAGGGCGGCGGGAAGGCCTGAGAGGCCCGGGGGGGGCCGGGCTGGGGGCTCGACGCCCCCCCGCCCCTCCCCCCCCCTCTCACCCGGCCTTGGCGTGCCCCTGGCCCCCATCGCCCCCGTCGCGTCCGTCGCCCCTGTCCGCGTCGGGGCCGTACAGCGCGCGCTGCACGGCCGCGTGGGTCGCACCGTGCTCGGCGAGGACATCGGCGACGACTCCGGGCTTCGCGGTGAGGGCCAGGAGCAGGTGTTCCTCGCCGATGAACCGGTCGCCGCGGCCGAGGGCCACCCGTAGCGAGTTCTCCAGCGCGGTCTTCGCGCCCGGGGTGAAGGCGCGGTGCCCGGACCACCACCGGCGGCTGCGGCGGTCGGCGTCCAGGGCACCCTCGCCGTGGACCCCCTCGACCTGGGACACGATCGCGCCGACGTCGATCCCGATGCCGGCGAGGGCGTCGGTGTCGGCCCTGGTGAGCCCGCCACGGCGGCGGGCCTCGGCGAAGGAGGCCTCCAGGGAGGCCCGGCGGTCGTGGAGGCCGAGGGCGGTGACGGCGAACGCGGCCCGGCCGCCCTCCTGTTCCAGCAGCGCGAGCAGCAGATGTTCCTCGGTGACCGCGTCGGCCCCGGTGCGCTCGGCCTGGACCACGGCGCCCTTCACGGTCGCGCGGGCCCCTCGGGTGAATCGCTCGAACATCAACGCCTCCCGTACTTCTTGTGCACGGCCTGCCGGCTGACGCCCAGCTCGGCGGCGATCTCCTGCCAGGACCAGCCCTGCACGCGGGCACTTCTGACTTGTACGGCTTCGAGCTGCTCCAGCAGCCGCCGCAGCGCGGCCACCGCCCGCAGCCCGACGCGCGGGTCGCGGTCACCGGCACGTGCGGCCAGATCCGTTGCTTCGGTCATGATGTCAACCTACATTGACACCATCCTCTCGTCAACGAAAGTTGACATCATCGTCGGCCAGGCGTGCGTGCCGCTCGACGTCGTAGCGGACGTCGCCGTACCGCAGCTTGGCCCGGTCGATGCCCTCGGGCGCGAATCCGGACCGGAGCGCGACCCGGCAGGAGGCCGGGTTGTCGGTGCGATGGCCCAGCTCCAGCCGGTACAGCCCGAGCTCGTCGAAGGCCCAGCGCGCCAGCGCCCGCACGCCGGCCGCGGCGACGCCCCGGCCGCGCGCCGACTCGGTGGTCCAGTAGGAGACCCAGCCGGTTTCATGCGTCCGGTTGACGACATTGAGCGCCACACAGCCGAGCGCCTCGCCCTCCTCCTCCACGACGGCCCAGGAGTAGCCGGTGCGCGCCCCCCGTTCGCGCGTACGTTCCGCGATCCAGGCCAGCGCCCCGGACCGGTCGTCCACGGGCCGGTCCGTCTGACGGTCCATGTCCGCCGGGGCGAAGGCGCGAAGCACCGCCGAGGCGTCGTCGGGCAGCCAGGGGCGCAGCAGAAACCCTTCAGGGGTGGTCAGTTCGTCCATACCGGCCAGCTTCCCGCACGGTCACCACCACCTCCGCCCCGGGCCGTGCCAGGACGACCGGCCGTCCACCGCGCGAGGGCGCGCCGAGGACGTGCGCCGGGCCCGTGACGGTGACCCGCCACCCCTTGGGCGAGGGCGGCAGCGACAGCTCCGTCGCCCCGGGACGGGCGGCCGCACGGTAGGCGAGGCGGTAGGCGCGGGTGCCGGGGTCGTACGCCTGGGAGCGGACGGTTCCCGCGACGGCCGGGGCGTACGGGGTGGCCGTCTGCTCCTTGTTCGTACGGAAACGGCCGCGTTCGTCGACCGCGCAGTAGCCGCCGCCGTAGCACCAGACGTACCCCGCCCAGCCGGAGCTGTAGCGGTTCAGGGAGGCGACGGCCTCACGGTAGAAGCGGCCCATGTTCGGGAGGGCGTTGTTCAGCGGCCCCCACTCCCCCACGACCACGGGCATCCCGTACCGGGCCGGGTAGGCGGTGACGGCGGCCTCGTACGCCTCGATCCAGCCCGCGTCCGGGTCGTAGTCGGCGCCCGCCTCCATGGCGGTGTTGTAGAAGTGCGGGGCGTAGACGGTCCGCCGGTCCTGGATGCGCCCGAGACCCGTGGGCACACCCTCGCCGACGATAGGGGTGGGCTCGACGAAGAGCCAGGTGTCCCGGTCCTCGGCCCGAACGGCGCGGGCCAGCCGGTTGTACATCGGCGTGAGGTGCTCGGCCTCGATCCGGCGGGCGGCGGTGGGCAGGTCCTCGCCCGCGCGCAGCTCCCCCATCGGCTCGTTGATCAGGTCGTAGCCGATGACGGCCGGGTGGTCGCGGAAGCGGGCCGCGAGGACCTTCCACATGGCGGCCTGGGCGCGCTGGAGGTCGGGGTCCTCGTAGAGGTGGGTGAAGGCCCGCTGCACGGCCGGTTCGAAGTACTCGGAGAACCAGTCGTCGGGGTTCGGGGTGAACGGCAGCCCGTCGGTCCTGGTGGCCCATTCCGGGATGCCCCGGTGCCCGAACGCGGGCCCGAAGACGTCCTGGTGGGCGTCGATGAGGACATGGACACGGTGCTTGCGGGCCCAGTCCAGGATGCGTTCGACGCGCCGGAGGTAGCGCTCGCTGTACTGGCCGCGCCGGGGCTCCAGATCGTCCCAGAAGACCAGCAGCCGGGCGAAGTTGAAGCCGTTGGCGCGCAGGTCGCGGAAGTGGCGTTCGGTGATGGCGGTGAGGGCGTCCTCGCCGCGGTTGGCCTTGTCCTCGACGTTCCAGCCGCGGAGGGTCAGGGTGCGGCCCCGGTCGTCGGTGAGCGGCGGGATGACGCGTTCGTACGAGGAGGGGGACGAGGAGCCGGGTGAGGGGCGCGCCGCGGCGGCGGGGGCGAGGGCCCCGGCCGCGAGCACGGACGCGACGACAACTGCCGTGAGTGCTCTGCCCATTCGCATGGGCAGAGCACATCAGCAAAGCTGAGCATCCCTCAAGTATCTGTCACCGACGAGTTTCCGGCGGAGCTAGGAGGTCGGCGTGAGCACGATCTTCCCGAACAGGTCGCCCGACTCCAGCCGTTGGAACCCCTCACGGGCCCGGTCCAGCGGCAGCACCTCGTCGATGACCGGGCGCACCCCGGTGGTCGCGCAGAACGCGAGCAGGTCCTCCAGCTCGTCCTTGGACCCCATGGTGGACCCGACGACCTTCAGCTCCAGGAAGAAGATCCGGGTCAGCTCGGCGTGCGCGGGCCGGTCGCCGCTGGTGGCCCCGGAGATGACGAGGGTGCCGCCGGGGCGCAGCGACTTCACGGAGTGGGACCAGGTGGCGGCGCCGACGGTCTCGATGACGGCGTCCACCCGCTGCGGCAGCCGGGCGCCGGGCTCGTACGCCTCCAGCGCGCCGAGTTCGACGGCCCGCTCGCGCTTGGCCTTGTCCCGGCTGGTGGCGAAGACCCGCAGCCCGGCGGCCTTCCCGAGGACGATCGCGGCGGTGGCGACCCCGCCGCCGGCGCCCTGGACGAGCACGGAATCGCCGGGCCGCACCCCGGCGTTGGTGAACAGCATCCGGTACGCGGTGAGCCAGGCGGTCGGCAGACAGGCGGCCTCGGCGAAGCTGAGCTCCTTCGGCTTGGGCAGGACGTTCCAGGTGGGGACGGTGACCTGCTCGGCGAAGGTGCCCTGGTAGCGCTCGGTGAGGATGGAGCGGGGCTCCTTCGGACCGACGCCGTGCCCCGACTGCCCGATGACGGAGTGCAGGACGACCTCGTTGCCGTCCTGGTCGACGCCGGCCGCGTCGCAGCCGAGGATCATCGGCAGCCGGTCCTGCGAGAGGCCCACGCCGCGCAGGGACCAGAGGTCGTGGTGGTTGAGGGAGGCGGCCCGAACGGTGACGGTGGACCACCCGGGACGCGCCTCGGGGGCGGGACGGTCCCCCAGCTCCAGCCCGTCGAGCGGCTGGTCGGGGTCGATGCGGGCTGCGTAGGCGGCGAACATGGCTCGACGATAGGCGGGGCGGGCCGCCCACGAAACCGCCTACGCGTGTGACGCACACCAACATTCAAGCCCCTGCGGCGATTGAGCAGCGGGGGTCTGGGGGCGGAGCCCCCGGGGCGCTGCCCCGGACCCCGCTGCTCAATCGCCGCAGAGGCTGAGGTGGGCGCCCCCCTCCTCAATCGCCGAAGGGGCTTGTACGTGCACGGGCGGGACCCGTACCCGTACAGGCCCCGCCCGATCACGCACCGTTCAAGCGCAGCACAGCGCAGCGCAGCCTCAGCGCCGAGCCACACCCTCCGCCCGAGCCGCCGCGGCAACCGCCGCGGTGACCGCCGGAGCGACCCGCTCGTCGAACGGCGACGGGATCACGTAGTCCGCCGCCAGCTCATCGCCGACCACGTCGGCCAACGCGTTCGCCGCCGCGATCTTCATGCCCTCCGTGATCCGGGAGGCCCGGACCTGGAGCGCACCCGCGAAGATGCCCGGGAAGGCCAGCACGTTGTTGATCTGGTTCGGGAAGTCCGACCGCCCGGTCGCCACGACGGCCGCGTACTTGTGCGCGACCTCCGGGTGGACCTCCGGGTTCGGGTTGGCCATCGCGAAGACGTACGCGCCGGGCGCCATCGAGGCCACCGCCGCCTCCGGGACCGTACCGCCGGAGACGCCGATGAAGACGTCCGCACCGGCGAGCGCCTGCTCCAGCGAACCGGAGATGCCCGCCCGGTTGGTGAGCTCCGCCAGCTCGCGCTTGACCTCGGTGAGGTCGTCGCGGTCGCGGCTGACGATGCCCTTGCGGTCGGCCACCGCGATGTCGCCGATCCCCGCCTCCAGCAGGAACTTGGCGATGGCCACGCCCGCCGCGCCCGCACCGGAGATCACACCGCGCAGATCGCCGAGCGTCCGCCCGGAGAGCTTCGCGGCGTTGCGCAGGGCGGCGAGGGTGACGACGGCGGTGCCGTGCTGGTCGTCGTGGAAGACCGGGATGTCCAGCCGCTCCTGGAGCTTGCGCTCGATCTCGAAGCAGCGGGGCGCCGAGATGTCCTCCAGGTTCACGCCGCCGAAGGACGGGGCGAGCCGGACGACGGTGTCGACGATCTCGTCGGCGTCGGTGGTCGCGAGCGCGATCGGCACCGCGTCGACGCCGCCGAACTGCTTGAAGAGGATGGCCTTGCCCTCCATGACGGGGAGGGACGCCTCGGGCCCGATGTCGCCGAGGCCGAGCACGGCGGTGCCGTCCGTCACGACGGCCACGACCTGGGACTTCCAGGTGTAGTCGTGGACGAGCTCGGGGTTGTCGGCGATGGCGCTGCACACTTTCGCCACACCGGGCGTGTACGCCAGGGAAAGGTCGTCCTTGTCCCGGATCGGGACGGTGGCCTGCACGGCCATCTTCCCGCCCCGGTGGAGGGCGAAGGCCGGATCGAAGGGCTCGTCGGCCCCGGTGTCCGCTGCGCTCGTGCGCTGGATGCCACTGTCGGTGGTGCTGTCGCTGCGAGGATTGACGATCTCCGCTGCCATGGTGTTGACCCCTTAAGTCTTCATCGTTTGAGGGTGGCCACTCCTGGTTGAGGAGGGGTGGGCGGGCACCGCGTACGTGCCCCGCACCGAGCGGTTGGCCCGCCCCGGCAGGGAGAGGTACATACGCGCGGGCGCGCCGCACACGCGCCCTGAGCCCCGGATGAGGGGTGTAAACGTCTTTCTTACCGGACGAACGGTGTTACGGACGAGTCCATATCGACGCGGTGACGTGACTCATAGTCGAATATCTGGACAAGTCGGCAAACCGGTATAAATGCCGTCCACTGGTCGAGACGTGCCGAAGATTCTCCGGCGAGGGGAATGAATCCCCATAGAAGGTCCGGTCCTGGCGTACCGGCCGTTGATGTTCGGGGGTCGCCCGTTATCCGATTTTGACATGGCGGGACCCCTGAATGGGCCAGTCCGAATGGCAGGATGCCGTTCACACGAGGTGGCGACACTCGAAGGTGCGTGCCAAGCCGCCCCACCAGCACCTCACCCTCACCTGCCGGAGGATCCCGACATGACCGCAAGCACCACGCGTCGTACGACCGCCAGGGCCCGGATCGCGGCGGTCGGCGCCATCGCGGTCGCCGGCACGCTGCTCCTCACCGCCTGTGGCGACCAGACCGACAGCGCCTCCCAGGAGAGCGGCAGCGGCAAGGAGACCAAGAGCGGCGCTCCGCTCTTCTCGAAGCTGCCGGAGAAGTACCAGAAGTCCGGTGTGATCAAGGTCGGCACGAATGCCGAATACGCCCCGATGGAGTCCGTCGAGAACGGAAAGATCGTGGGTGTCGACCCCGATCTGGCCGAGGCGCTCGGCAAGCAGCTCGGGGTGAAGTTCGAGTTCACCTCGGGTTCCTTCGACGGTCTCATCACCGCCCTGAACTCCGGCCGCCACGACATCGCGATGTCGTCGATCACGGACAACAAGCAGCGCCAGGAGGGCCTGGACGACTCCGGCAAGAAGCTGGGCGAGGGCGTCGACTTCGTCGACTACTTCCTCGCGGGTACCGCGGTGTACACGAAGAAGGGCAACCCGCAGAACATCAAGTCCATCGAGGACCTGTGCGGCAAGCCGGCGGCGGTGCAGCGCGGCACCACGTACGAGGAGGCCCTCAAGAAGCAGTCGAAGGCCTGTACGGACGGCGGCGAGAAGGCCATCAAGATCGAGTCGTTCGAGAACGACACCGAGGCCCAGACCCGCGTGAAGTCCGGCGGCTCGGTCGCCGGCGTCAACGACTACCCGGTCGCGGTCGACCTGGCCCGCAAGGCCGACGGCGGCAAGGCCTTCGAGGTCGTGGGCGAGCAGGTGGACGCCGGCCCGTTCGGCATCGCCGTCAAGAAGGACAACACGGGGCTGCGCGACGCCCTGAAGGAGGCCGTCGACGCGATCATCGCCGACGGTTCGTACCAGAAGGTGCTCGACAAGTGGGGCGCCGGCACGGGAGCGATCGACAAGGCCGCCATCAACGGCGGCAAGTGACCGGACGCTTCACCGAAGGGCAGTCACCATGACTGACAAGTTCGACAAGACGCCCCCCGGCTCACCGGCCGGCCAGGTGTCCGTCTCCAAGGCCGCCACCACGGCCCCGGAGAACATCAAGGCCATTCCCGTCCGCCATGTCGGCCGTTGGATCAGCGGCGTCGTGGTCATCGGCCTCCTCGTCGCCCTCGTGTACGCCTTCTCGCAGGGCAACATCCAGTGGCAGGCCGTCGGCGACAAGCTGTTCGACAGCACCGTCGTCGCCGGTGCGGGCCGCACCCTGCTGATCAGCGTCCTCGCGATGATCCTCGGCGTGATCCTCGGCGTCGTGCTGGCCGTGATGCGGCTGTCGAAGAACCCGGTCACCAGCTGGGTGGCCTGGCTGTACATCTGGTTCTTCCGCGGCACCCCGGTCTACGTACAGCTGCTGCTCTGGTTCAACCTGGCGCTGATCTTCCCGGTCCTGAACATCCCGTTCATCTACAAGGACGAGATGACGGACGTCATGACCCCGTTCATGTGCGCCCTGCTGGGTCTCGCGCTGAACGAGGCCGCCTACATGGCGGAGATCTGCCGCGCCGGTATCCAGTCGGTCGACGAGGGCCAGACGGAGGCCTCGCACGCGCTGGGCATGACCCAGGCCAAGACCATGCGCCGCGTGGTCCTGCCGCAGGCGCTGCGCGTGATCATCCCGCCGACCGGCAACGAGTTCATCAACATGCTGAAGACCTCCTCGCTGGTCTACGCGGTCACGTACAACGAGCTGCTCCGCTCCACCTCGCAGATCGGCTCCACGTCGTACGCGGTGATGGAGATGCTGTTCGTCGCGTCCATCTGGTACATCGTGATGACCAGCGTGTTCAGCGTCGGCCAGTACTACCTGGAGCGCCGTTACGCCCGCGGCTCGCTGCGTTCGCTGCCGCTCACCCCGTGGCAGCGCGTCAAGGTCAACCTCGCCGCGTTCAGCAACCGGCCCTCCGGAGGTGTCTCCGCATGACCACCCCCATGGTGAAGGCCGAGGGCGTCCACAAGTCCTTCGGCGCCGCCCACATCCTCAAGGGCATCGACCTGGAGGTCGCCCCGCGTGAGGTGTTCTGCCTGATCGGCCCGTCCGGCTCCGGCAAGTCGACCTTCCTCCGGTGCATCAACCACCTGGAGAAGATCAACGCCGGCCGGCTCTCGGTCGACGGCGAGCTGGTCGGCTACCGGCAGAAGGGCGACAAGCTCTACGAGCTGAAGGACAGCGAGGTCGCCCTCCAGCGCCGTGACATCGGCATGGTCTTCCAGCGCTTCAACCTGTTCCCGCACATGACGGCCATCGAGAACGTCATGGAGGCGCCGATCCAGGTCAAGGGCGAGGCCAAGGCGGTCGCCCGGGCCCGCGCCGAGAAACTGCTGGACCGGGTGGGCCTCGCCGACAAGGCGGGCAACTACCCCTCGCAGCTCTCCGGCGGCCAGCAGCAGCGCGTGGCCATCGCCCGCGCGCTGGCGATGGAGCCGAAGCTGATGCTCTTCGACGAGCCGACCTCCGCGCTCGACCCGGAGCTGGTCGGCGACGTCCTGGACGTCATGCGGGGCCTCGCCGAGGACGGCATGACGATGATCGTCGTCACCCACGAGATGGGCTTCGCCCGCGAGGTGGGCGACGCGCTGGTCTTCATGGACGACGGTGTGGTGGTCGAGTCGGGCCACCCGCGCGAGGTGCTGACCAACCCGCAGCACGACCGGACGAAGTCGTTCCTGTCGAAGGTGCTGTAGGACTGCCTGCCGTACGTACGCGGACGAGAGCGCCCCGGACCTCATCGGTCCGGGGCGCTCTCGCGTACGTACACCGACGGTCTACTTCACGGCGAGGACCAGGGTGTCCGAGGGGGACGCCCAGACCGCGCGGGCCTCACCGAAGCCGGAGGCGATGAGCGTACGGGCGTGCCAGTCGGCGGAGGGCATGTCGCCGTCCGCGTGCTCGCCGTAGATCGCGAACCGCTCGGCGGTGGGCGCGGCGAGGACCGGGTCCTTCGCGGCGACGGCCCACCAGGCGGCCCAGTCCAGCGCCCCGGCGGCCTTGGCCCGGTCCATCGCGGCGTGCCGGTGGGCGCGCTCGGCGGCGTTGATCCGGGGCGTGCCGGTGTCGATCATGTGGTCGGCGTTCATGAACACCCCGCCGTCCCGGACGAGCCCGCCGATCTGCCCGTAGAGGACCGCAAGCGGCTCACTGTGCAACCAGTGCAGGGCGGTGGCGGTGAGGACGGCGTCGTACGAGGTGTGGGGCAGCCGCTCGGTCCACCGCGGGTCCTTGAGGTCGGCGGTGACGAAGGAGACCCGGTCGTCGCCGTCGAAGGTGCCGCGGGCGATGGCCAGCAGCGCGGGGTCGAGGTCGACGCCGGTGCTCGTGGCGTTCGGGAACCGCTTGAGGAGCCGGTCCGTAATACTTCCCGTACCGCACGCGAGGTCCAGCACCCGCGGTTCCGGTCCGACGACCGCCTCGACCATGTCCAGCATCACCCGGAACCGCTCCTCGCGGTCGGGCATGTACCACTCCTGCTGCCGGTCCCAGCTCTCCTGCCAGGACTGCCAGTCGGTGCCCGTAGCCGTCTCCGTCACGCCAACCTCCACGTAATACCCATACCTGCAAATCGACCATTACACTGAACGCAACTCCGACTCTAGACCGACACCGTAAGGACTACAAGTGGAACTGGCCTCTTACTCGGACTATGCCGTGCGCCTGGTCAACACCGAGGAGCCGGCCCGCAACAAGGACACGCTCACCTCCGTCGAGGCGGTCCGGGAGCTGTTCGGCGGCAGCCGGCAGGCGGCACGGCGGGCCACGGAGGCGGACGTGACCCGGTTCCGTTCCGTACGGGCACGGCTGCGCGCGGTCTTCGAGGCGGCCGACGACGGCGAGGAGACGCTCGCGGTCGACCTGCTGAACTCGCTGCTGCTGGAGTTCCCGGTGAGCCCGCAGATCTCGGGGCACGAGGTGCGGGACGAGGACGGCCGGCCGGACTGGCACATGCACCTGGCGGACCATCCGTCGAACGCGACCGCCGGTTACGCGGCCATCGCGGCGATGGGCCTGGCCTTCCACCTCACCGGGCACGGCGTGGACCGGCTCGGCCTCTGCGAGGCGGCCCCCTGCCGCAACGCCTACCTGGACACGTCCACCAACCGCTCCAGGCGCTACTGCTCGGACCGCTGTGCGACCCGGGCGAACGTGGCCGCCTACCGGGCCCGCAAGCGCGAGGAGGCCGAGCGCACCGGCCGCAGCGCGGAGACCGCCCAGCCCAGCACCGCCGTCACCGACCGCTGACCCTTCGCCAGGGGCCGGTAGCGGGCCCGCACCCGGGCCAGCACCAACTCCTCCGGCACGGTCCCGTAATCCGTGCTGTCCCCGCCCGCGAAGGTGTTGTCACCCCGCACCCACCAGCCGCCGGGCCGCCGCTCGGTGGCCCGCTTCACCACCAGCAGGTCCTGCTGGAAGGGGTGCCGCAGGATCACCACGTCTCCGGGGCGCACGGGCGCTCCGTACTGCACGAGCAGCAGGTCGCCGTGGTAGAACGTGGGCACCATCGAGGGCCCCGTCACCTCCACGACCTGCAACGGACGCCGCGTCACCCGCCTGCCTCCGGACACCTGTCGCCGCTCCGGCATCTCCGACACCTCCCGCTTCCTCCTCCAGCACATCGTCAGTACATCGCCCCGGGTACGGCTCCGTACATTCGGCCGACGGCCCGATTCCCACCCCGGACTTTTGACCTAAGCCCCTGGGGCAGCCACGGAAAGCGGCGCTCCACGGAGTAATGTCCCACCTGAGAAGACGATCACGAGGAGGACAGCTCCATGCTTTCCCGCCTGTTTGCCCCCAAGGTGAAGGTCAGCGCCCACTGCGACCTGCCCTGCGGCGTGTACGACCCGGCCCAGGCCCGCATCGAGGCCGAGTCGGTCAAGGCCGTCCAGGAGAAGTACCAGGCCAACGAGGACGCGGACTTCCGCACCCGCGCCATCCTGATCAAGGAGCAGCGCGCCGAGCTCGCGAAGCACCACGTGTCGGTGCTCTGGAGCGACTACTTCAAGCCCCCGCACTTCGAGAAGTACCCGGAGCTGCACCAGCTGATCAACGACACCCTGAAGGCGCTCTCCGCGGCCAAGGGCTCGAACGACCCGAAGACGGGCCAGAAGGCCCTGGACCTCATCGCCGAGGTCGACCGGATCTTCTGGGAGACCAAGAAGGCCTGATCTTCGGCTGGGCCGTCTGACCTGCGGTTTCGAGGTCAGACTTCCTACCGGTCCGCACCCGGTCCGCAGGCCGCCGAGCACGGCGGCCATGGCGGGCCGGGTGCGGTCTTCTTCACGGGCCTTCCGTTCAGTTCCGGATGGCGTACCGGATCAGCTGGAGCGCTGAGCAATTGCTGAAAGTGCTCGAGGAGGAAGGGCTCGTCGAGACGTGCGTCGATGACACGACCGCGTACTTCGGTGAGAAGCCAGCCCAGCAGTTCGGCAGTGGCGTCGTACTCGTCGTAGAAGCCCATGCGCACGTCGGTGATCTCGAACTCGAACATCACGTCGTCGACGAGGTCTGCCAAGTGCGCGTCAGCGGCTGGGGTACTGGTCGCGGTCCATGTGTTCAGCCAAGGACGCAGACTGTCGGTGACCACGGTGATGAAGCTGAGGGAATACCTGATGGGCACGGGACTGGGGTGGGTGTGCAGTGTGCTCTGCCACCAGGCGGACCAGACGTCCCGTAGAGCCTCGGCCAAGGGCAAGTCCCAGGCAGTCCAGCCCGCCTGAACCAGGCGGGAGGCGATGAGATCCTCGTCGACGTGGAGCCGATCGGTGACGAGTGAGCGAATGATGCGCGGGGCGAGGCGGCGGTAGAGGCGAGGGAAGTCTTCCCAATGACCAGGCACCTCTGCGGCAACCGAGGAGACCAGGCTGTCGGCTATGAGGTGCAGAGGCCCCGAGAGCTCAGCGAAGTCTTCCTCGGCGTAGCAGTACGTACACCCTGCGACGAGGAAAGGATCCTCTGAGGCGAAGGCACGGTCCAGGGCATCGAGAGCTGTCGTGAGTTGCTCAGAGCAAAACATGAAGACCTGCCGGGAAACTCCGTCCGGGTGACCGGCGAAGATCGCAGGATATCAGCCACACACCCACTCTCACGCAGTACCTTGACCGCCCGAACGGAAGGGGGCCAAGGTTCCGTGAAGGATCTGTCCACAGTCGTCAGTCCTCAGTCCTCAGTCCTCACCCGAGCGACTCGATGGCATCGGGCCATGGTGGAGAGTCCCGTGGTCGAGCTGCTTCTCGGCCGGCCGACCCGTAGGTCCGGGAGGACGGTCGGCACCGCCTGAGTGGGTCCCGACTTCCAAAGGCACCCAGGCAGCCAGCCTCCACAGCGCCCCCTGATGCCCTCGCTGCTCGTGGCAGCGAGGGCATCAGTCGTCATCCGGCTCAGGCCCTGGTCCTCATGGAAGGCATGACCTCCGACCGCACCCGGAAGGCGATCGCTTCGATCCGATCCACGCTCGCGATCTACCAGCGCGGCCGCGTCCCCGGAGCCGCAGATCTCGCCCGCCGAGCCCGCGAGGCCCTCGCCTAACATGCCCGACAACCCGCCCGGCGAAGGGAACCCCGTGGCCCAGCCGACCGACAACCGTCCCCCGGCCCTCAAGCCGGCACTCGACTCCATGACCCTGCTGGTCGCGGCCGTCATCGTCCACGACAAGGCCACCAACCGCGTCGTCCTCCTCCAGCGCAGCGAGAACGCCAAGTTCGCCCAGGGGAAGTGGGACCTGCCGGTCGGCAAGAGCGAGCCGGGCGAGCCCATCACCGAGACCGCGGTCCGCGAGCTCTACGAGGAGACGGGCCTCACGGTGAAGCCCGAGAATCTCAAGGTCGCGCACATCATTCACGGAGCCTGGGGCGTTGAGTCCCCCAATGGCTTCCTCACGGTCGTCTTCGCAACCCACGAATGGGCCGGCGAACCCGAGAACCGCGAACCCCGGAAGCACTCCCAAGTCCGCTGGGTCGACACCCACGCAATCCCCGAGAGCTTCGTGGACACCACCTCAAGCGCCCTCCACCGGTACCTCATGGGAGGACCGGAGGTCTCCCTGAACGGCTGGAGCTAGGCTCACTTCCATGCCCGATCCAACTCCTGACCCTCGCCTGCAAGCCTTGATCAACCGGCTTCGGACGGGCCCGGGCCCCGTGAGAACGGTGGAGGTCATCGGGTTCGACGGAGCGGATGTCCTGGTGAAGCTTGTGGATGGCGAAGGAGAGAACCCCGAGATCGGTCGGATCCCCCGGCACGAGGCTTCGATGCGTCGACTGGAGCACCCGTCCGAGCTCTTCAAGATCGGCCAAGAGATCAACGCCGAGGAGATCGGACGTTGGGGTGAGGGTCAGCTTCATCTCTCCACCAGAGCGTGCGAGATCCCGTCCTTGCGGTCCTTTCTCCTCGCCAAGGAACGCGGACAGGTTGTCACAGGGACCGTCGCGGAAGTGCGCAACTTCGGGGTCTTCGTCCACCTCGACGCCGAGCCCGATGGCTTGTGCACCGGCTTCATCCGAGTGCCAGACCTGACGTGGTCTCGGATCGACCACCCCTCCGAAGCCGTCAAAGCCGGCCAGCGGATCACGGCGGAGGTGATCGTCGCCGAGACGCGATCCGGACAAGTCACCCTCTCGCTGAAAGCCCTGCAGGAAGATCCACTCATCCGCTTCGCGGACCAGGTAGGCCGCGTCACCACAGGGCGGATCACCAAGATCATTCCCTTCGGTGTGCTGGTACAGCTTGCTCCGGAGGTCGAAGGGCTCCTTCACATCTCAGAGCTGACCGACGATCCGGTTGAGACCCCTGCCCAACTCGTCCGCGAAGGCGAGCTGATCGCAGTGAAGGTCGCCGAGGTCGACCTTCAGCGTCACCGGGTGCGACTGTGCGCTGCTGACGGAGCAGGCAACTAGTGACCTGAGTCGGAGGTTCCTGAGAGTTTCGCCCTCCTCCCCGCACTGCGGCAAGTGATGCCGCGACAAGCCGAACCTCGATCGGAAGCAGACCCGACCACCGACCGATAGAGGTCGAGAACTACTGAGCAACATCCGACTCAGGTCACTGGAGTCACTCCGAAATCCGGTGGATCCTCCGCTGCTGGCGAGTCACAATCCGCCTGGGAACCGGGGCGAGGGGGAGCTTGTTTGGACGTGTTCGCGTGTGCCGAGTGCGGCACGGAGCTGACGGTGCCGGTGTCCCGGGTTGCCCTCCCCGTCCACGCTCACCACGGGGGGTGGGAGGAACTCCATCCGGCGCTGATGGAGCCCGCCACGTATGCCGTCGACCCCCGGCCCACTGGACCACCCTGGCGGTTGTGGGAGGAGGTCGGAGAAGACGCGGCCGCCCGGCAGGGTGTCTACGCCCCTGTGTACGCGGTCTCCTTCGGCGCGCGGAACAGAATCGTCATCGGTCCCGGCGACTCCCGGTCCATGGCCCTGATCCCCGAGAAGTGCGAGGGCTACTGCCAGGGTCTGGACGGCCGGGACGGTCCCAACCTGGCGTGCGAGGGGTGCGGGCGAGCCGTGGGGACCCGCATGGACGACTGCGGATCGTGGCAGGCGGTGTGGCTGGAGCCCGACGCGGTCGTACCCCGTTCCTCGGGACACCTGGCCGGTCCACCTTCCGGATGGGACGACCTGGAGCGTGTCGAGCACCGCGTCCCACCCGTCGAACCCGACGGGTCGTGGAGTCGCCGCTGGGAGGCGGCGGTCGGAGTCGCGCTGGCCCACCTCGTGGCGACTACCGAGGGGCGCCCGGTGGCACTCCCTTCCGGCCCCGTCGCCGAGCTGCTCGGCCACGCCGTCAACCAGTACCTACCCGCCGGGCCTGGAACTCGGTCCGTGGGGCTGGCCGGCCCGGGGATCCGCACGCCCCGGCCCCGTCCCGACATCCTCCTCGTCCCCCGCCACCCCCTTACGGGCGCGCCTTGGCGCCCGCTCGGCGACGTGGAGGCCGTGGTATCGCTGGACAGCGGAGTCTGGGCATACCTCGCCCACCCGGGCGAGACCTCGCCGATGCCCGCGACGGGGGTTCTACCGGAGGGCGTGCTGCGCGACGACTACCCTCTGCCGCCACTCCCCTGGTACCCGCTGACGCCCCACCACCGCGCCTTCGAGTACACCTTGGTCGGGCTTCCCGCCGTACGAGGCACCCGGCTGCGCAGGTATCGCGACGCATCCCGCCAGACGTGAGTCGGGCCTGAGCCGCCCAAACCGGTCGGCACGTGCCCGCGGAGGGGCGCTGTCGATGCCTGAGTGCACACTGCCGCTATGAGATCTTCCTCGTCCATCGCAGCCGAGACGTCACAAGCCCCCTTTGACTGGGTGGAGTCGATGGGCGGTCCTTTGATCGTGATTCCCGTCTCGGCGCTGGATGCATGGCGCGGGTGCACGGAGAGCGGGATGGTCGTGGGGGACGGAGCCGATCCGGACGACTACCACAGGGCCTGCGCGGTGGACGATCTGGCCGGCGCGATCGCCGTCGGCGAGGAGGGGGCACAGGCGCTGGTCCTGGGGGACGAGCCCGCCACAACCTGTTACATGCCTGAGCATCACGCCTTCCTCCGCTGGCTCGCCGCCGACTCTGAAACCGGGCTCAAGGCCGCCGCCGAAGCTGTCCTCGCAGATCCCGCCACCCAGTGGGAGGAGCACGGGATGTGGATCACGGACGGTCCGGCTGTACTCATGGACTCCGCCGAAGCAGGTGCTGAGCTGAACGTGGAGTATCCGGGTGGTGGACTTCCTGCACAGGCAGGAGTCTCGCTGCCCCCTGGCCGCTGGAGGGTCCGCGCCGTCCACACCGAGGCCGACGAGGAGAACTGGGTTGGCCTGGTGCAGCTCCTGGCCGTCGCGGACTAGCGCGTCGTCCCGTTCTCGCTGTTGTTCACTGCCGGGTGGTGACCCGCGTCGCTACCCTGCACGTCATGCCGAAAAAGCTCATCCAGCCCACCTACGACGAGCTGATCGCCGAGGCCATCGTGAACGCAGCCATGGGCACGGTGAGGATCCGCTTCGATGACCAGAGCGCGCCGGGGCTTGTGGACTTCGGGCTGGGACCCGGGTGGACGCCGAAGTAACGGATGTCTTGGAGGTCTCGTCAAAGCGGGATCGAGACACCAACGCGATGTGGCAGCAGATCAACCGGGTCTACGACGGGCATGTCCATGAGGGGCTGCTCTGTGGATGGGCTGTCCAGTTCCAGCACGGCGCAACCATAGGCAAGGGGGTGTCGAACCGTGTCATCGCCTTCCTCGTCGATCTCGAAAAGCGAGGCATAACCAAGGTCAGTTCAGACCCCGTCGATCTCTTCCAGGTTGGGAACCATTTTCCCTCGACCGACAACCTGCGCGATGCAGCCACCGCTCGCGAACTCGGCCTCAACGTCGTGCACCAGATCGCGGACTCACCCGACCTAGCAGGACGCATCTTCCCCTCCAGTTTCGCGCCCACTGGTATTGCCCGAGCAACGGCCGATGCAGTCTCCCCTTACGTAAACGACTTCCTGAACACGACTACGGGGGCCAACAAATAAAGAAGTTGACCGAGAAGGGCTCGGGCAAGCGGCAGCACCTCTTCATCTGGTCTGACGTGTCACACACGAGTGTGGGGTTCGCATTGAAACGGGGATGGCTTCCGAGCGACGCACCGACGGTGCCAAACCACATCCACACCATCTGGCTGGGCAGCTTCTTCTCGCTCGAGAACGTGTACACGTGGCGTTGCGAAGAAGGGTGGCAGGTGCACCGCGTTGCCGAGGTTGTTGATTCGGTGGTACCGCCGAGCTGATGACGTAGGCCAGTCGGCTCCATGCAACGGCTTCGATCCTGCTGGCTGGCTCTGAACGCGAGAGAGGGTGCCGGTCTGGCGCTGGCTGGCGCCTTCACGGTCCGAGCTCGGCCGTCCAGGTCCCGACAGGGTGCTCACTCGGCGGCAGCCACAGCTTAGGTTGCGACTCTCGATGCCCCTCCTCAGCCTGTTCTTCCCCATGAAACCGGTCATCCACGTCGGGCCACGCAACTTGCAACACGGGGAAAGGAGGCCGCCGGTAGAATCCGATGGCCTGCCCGAAGAAGGTCCTGTACCAGCGGAGATCCAGCTGCCTGAGCGCGACTTGGTGGCCGTCGGCAATGTCAGGATGCCTCTGGCCTTCAGTCAGCACAGTGCCTGCGGCGGATTTCGCTCCGAATATGCGAATCCAGGACCGATCTCGTCCTCGGGAACCATCACGACGTGCCATCCGTGCTGCCGCACATTCTCGATGATCGTCAGGCCAAGGCGGTCCGCTTCATCTCGATCACCGTAGTCATGGGCAAAGGACACAACGGCACCGGAACGGATCATCAGTCATGTGCGGAGGCTACGAGAGGAGCGTTCGAGTCAGGCAGCCAGGGGGCATGCCCCCCATTCAATCGAATGACGTCGTCACCCTCCGCGACTGCTCCCCAAGATCTGTGCCAGAACCCGAGACTCGTAAACAAAGCCATGCTGGCCCCTGAGCAGTCCGCACACAGTCCGCAGGACACCCGATCACGACCGTCACACCCCATCGCCAGTTATCAGCAAAAGGCCAGGTCAGCGCCCCACAGGGAAGATCCCTGCAGGTCACTGGCCTGGCCCATTACCAGGAGACCAAGAAGGCCTGATCTTCGGCCGGGCGATGGCGATGCGACCCGCGGATTCGCGGGTCGCATCGCCTTTTCCGTTTCGGTGGGCAGTCCGGTCTTCGCTCCGGCGGACGGTCCGGGTCCGGGTCCGGGTCCGGTCAGCCGTACATCGCCACGCGGTAGAGCGTCGCGAGTGCCTCGTCGATGGGGTGCGGCTGCGGTTCGCCTGAGGCATCGAGCCTGTTCCACCGCTGCAGGTTCATCGCGACCGCCATCTGCCGTTCGCCGTCGGCGCGGATCATGGCCAGCGTCCCGCCGCCCCAGACCGTGCCGCCGTGGCCCCAGAAGACGTCCTGGCCGGGGCCCTCCATCGGGTACAGGCCGAGGCCGTAGTCGATCGGCTTTCCCTCCTGGGAGATGACCGGGCCGGTCCGTCGCATCTGCGCCAGCGACGACGGGCCGACGATCTTTCCGGCCAGCAGCAGGCGGTAGAAGCGGTTGAGGTCCGCGACGGTCGATATCAGGGAGGCCGCCGGCCCCGCGAACGACATGTCGTAGACGCTGTAGTCGCGCGGCGGATCGATCATGCCGAACCACGCCTCGTAGAGCCGCGAGTGCCCCCCGTCGACGTGCGGTCCGTCGGGAAATCCGGTGTCCCGGAGCCCGGCGGGCTCGATGACGTTCCGGGTGATGCACTGCTCGGCCGTGGTGCCGGTCACCTGCTCCAGGAGTTGGGCGAGGAGCAGGTAGTTGGTGTTGGAGTACACACCCGGAGCGACGCCCGGGGTGCCGACGGCGGGTGCGGTGACACCCAGACCGATCAGTTCGACGGGGTCGAACCGGGTGAACCGGTGGTCGTCCAGGCTCCTGGGGTCGGTGTCCGCGACGGCAGGGAGCCCCTTGAACGAGGGGTAGGCGTACGGGAGGTACTCGGCCAGACCGCTCGTGTGGTTGATCAGCATCCGGACCGTGATCGCGTCACCGCGTTCTCCGGGCACCAGCTTCGGTAGATACCGGCCGATCGGTGTGTCGAGGCCGATCCGGCCGGCTTCGACCTGCTGGAGCACCGCGGCGGCCGTGAAGGTCTTGGTGACACTGCCGACCCGGTGCCGCAGGTCCGCGGTGACAGGGCGGCCGGTGACGACGTCGGCGACCCCGGCGGCGCCGCGCCAGACCTGTTCGCCGTCCCGGACTTCGGCGAACAGGCCGGGTATCCCGGAGCGGTGCACGTTCTCGATGGCCGCGTCCAGCTCAGCGCAATCCAGTGTTCTTCTCACGGCATGCGTCCTTTCGCTCGGTCTGGGATGAGCCCATGCCCTCATTATGCACGCACTGCGTGCAACGGCGAGTGCATACCGAGCGCATGCTGAGTGCATGAGTTAGGCTGAGCCCGACGAGAGGGGCGAAATGGCAGGTCGAAAGCGCTGGTCGACCGAGGAGATCCTGGACGCGGCAGCGGAGTTGCTGTGCGCGAGCGGCACCGAGTCGTTCAGTGTGCGCAAACTCGCCGCAAGCCTCGGCACCGACTCCTCCAGCCTCTACCGGCACTTCCGCAGCAAGACGGAGTTGCTGCGCGCGGTCGCCGACCGGATCCTCCTGACCTCCATGGACGGCTACCGCCCCGAGGGCGACTGGAAGCAGCGCATCACCACCCTGGCCCTGCGCGTGCGAGAGACGTTCGGCCGGCAGCCCGAACTCGCCGCGATCTGGGGGCAGTACGCATCGGGCGGCGCCGGTTCCCGGCTGGTCGTGGAGGAGGTGCTCCAAGCCCTGCGCACATCGGGGCTGCCCGACGAGGAGATCCCGCTGCGCTATCACCGGCTCGCGGTCCTCATCGCCGCCCTGGTCGCCTCAGAGGCCGGAATCAGCAGCATCACTTCGGAGGAGTACGAACAGGGCATGGAGCTGTTCCGTGTCACGGTGCTCGGCGCCGACCCCGAACGCTTCCCCGCCCTGGCCCACTTCGCCCGCGACGTCCGCCCGCTCGGGGCGGATCGCGGCGCCGTGTTCGAAGAGCTCCTCGCCGCCCAGCTCGCCGATATCGAGGCGGCGGTGCGCGCCGGCCAGCCGACCGGCTAGCGAGGGTCGACAGACGGAGGCGGGTGCCGCCGCCTCGCTCGGACCGCACCGCACCGCCACTGGCCTCGCACCCGGCAATACGCTAGCCTCAAAACGAGACGATACGTCTCGTCTAATCATACCGGAACAGCGAGGTCCGCCATGGAACGCTTCGTCGATGCCGCCCCCGGCGTCCGCCTCTGGGCCGAGGAGCGCGGTGCTCCGGACACGCCTGTCCTGCTGCTGATCATGGGCGCGCAGGCGTCCGGGCTCGGCTGGCCCGACGAGTTGGTCGAGCTGCTGGCCGTGCGGCACCGGGTGATCCGGTACGACCATCGGGACACCGGCCGCTCCACCGCCTCCTTCAACGAACAGCCCTATCCGCTCACCGCGTTGGCCGAGGACGCCGTCGCCGTGCTGGACGCCTTCGGCGTGGAGCGGGCGCATGTGGTGGGGATGTCGATGGGCGGCATGCTCACGCAGTTGCTCGTCGCGGACCACCCCGAGCGGCTGCTCAGCGCCACCGTCATCGGGACGAACGCGCTCAGCTCCGTGCCGTACGTCGCGCCGGACGGCCGCATCCCGCCGGAGGAGCTGCCCGGCGTCGCCCCGGAGCTGATGGAGCTGTGGTCGCGGCCCGTCGAGGACCTCGGGCCGGAGGCCGAGCTGGAGCGGCGGGTCGAGCACTGGCGGGTGCTCGGCGGTGACCTGATCCCGTTCGACGCCGCGTACGCGCGCGAGTTGGAACGGCGGATCATCGCGCACACCGGGCACCACCACGCCGGCACCGCGCACGCCCGCGCCGACTACTCCGGCATGGACCGCACCGAGCAGCTCGCCCGCACCCGCGTGCCCGCCCTCATCATCTCGGCCCCCGCCGAACCGGTCGCCCCTCCCCCGCACGCCGAGCACCTCGCCCAGGTGATCCGCGGCGCCCGGCTCGTCGAGATCCCCGGCATGGGCCACGCCCTTCCCCGCGAGGTCCACGCCCCGCTCGCGGCCGCGATCCTGGCCCACACCGGCCGGAGCTGACGCCGTGCCACATCGCCCGCGTCATACCTGAGAGCCACGTCGGAGGTGCCCCCCTCCAGCGGGACGCCGACTACCACCCCCCGTCCATAACTTCCTTACCGGAAGCACCCCATGCCCCCGGTACGGAAGGACCTCGCCCCATGCCCGACCGCCCGCGCAGACCCCGTCTGCGCCGCACCCTGCTCGCCGCCCTGGTCACCTTCGCGGTGGCCGTGCCGGTGTCCGGAGCGGCCCGGCCCGCCGCCGTGCCCGCCCCCACGCCGACCGCCCTCGGGCCGCTGCGGGACGCGAGCCCGGTGGGGTTGGCGGAGCGGTACGCGGTGAGTCGGCGGGACATCCGCGCGGCCGGGCGGGCGGCGGAGGCGCACGGGGACCTCAAGCGGGCCGCCTCGTTGCGGGCGATGGCCGCGCCGGGGCGGCAGTTCCTGTCCTTCGACGGGCGCGACGGCGGCCGGAGCGTGGAGGTCGTGGGCACGCTGTCCTCGGCCCGGCGGATCGCGGTGCTGGTGCCCGGTGCCGGCGTCGGGCTGGACGCGTACTGGCGGCTGCGGCGTGATGCCCGGGCGCTGCACCGGGAGTTGGGCGAGGGCGCGGCCGTCGTCGCCTGGCTGGGGTACCGCTCGCCCGCCACCGTCAGCCCCGCCGCCCTGACCACCGGGCGGGCCGACCGGGCCGCGCCGGGGCTGCGAGCACTGGTGGACGGGCTGCACGCGGTGCGGCCCGCCGCCCGGATCAGCCTGCTCTGCCACTCGTACGGTTCGGTGATCTGCGCACGGGCCGCCTCCGGGACCCCGGCCGACGCCCTCGTCCTCTACGGCAGCCCCGGTGTCGGAGCCAAGAACGTGGCCGCGCTGCGCACCGGTGCGCGGGTGTGGGCGGGCCGGAGTGGCGGGGACTGGATCGCCCGGGTGCCCCATGTGCGGGTGCGGGTGCCGTTCGTCGCCACGGTGGGGTTCGGGACCGATCCGGTGGCGGAACGGTTCGGGGCCGAGGTGTTCGACGCGGGCGACGGAGGCCACAGCGACTATCTGCGGCCCGGGTCACGGTCGTTGACGAATCTCGCCCGGATCGCGGCGGGCGCCGAACCACTGGAGGCCGCCCGATGACCGGCCTCGTCGCGCGCGTCGAGGCCGCCACCCCGCCCGGCCGTGACCGGGCCGTGGACGCCCTGCGGGCCCTGGCGATCCTGGGCGTGGTGGGCGGGCACTGGCTGGTCACCGCGCTGGTCGCCGACAGCGGCACCGTACGCGGGGCGAGCCCGCTGGCCCAGCTGCCCGAACTCACTCCGGTCTCCTGGGTGTTCCAGACGCTCGCGGTGTTCTTCCTGGTCGGCGGGCAGGTGGCGGCGGGGAGTTGGGCCTCGGCGCGGAAGCGGGGTGTGCCGTACGGGCGGTGGGTGCGCGGCCGGCTGGCGCGGCTGTTCCGGCCGGTGGCGGCGGTGCTCGTGGTGTGGGCGCTCGCGGCGGCCGTCATGCTGGTGGCCGGGGTGGGCGAGTCGACCGTGCGGGCGCTGGCCAAGCTGGTCTGGTCGCCGCTGTGGTTCCTGCTCGTCTTCGCCGCGCTGACCGCGCTGACGCCGCTGGTGGCCCGGCTGCACCCGCTGTGGCCGCTCGTGGTGGTACTGCACGTCGATCTCGTACGGCTGGGTCTCGGCGGTCCGCGGGAGCTGGGGTGGATCAACGTGGTCGCGGGGTGGCTGGTGCCGTACTGCCTGGGGGCGCTGGTCGCCAGGGGCGGGCTGCGCGGCCGGGCGGGCCGCTGGGCGCTGCTGCTCGGTGGGACGGTCGCGGCCGCGGCTCTCGTCCGGTGGGCGGGTTATCCGGCCTCCATGGTCGGCGTTCCGGGCGGCCGGATGTCGAATCTGGACCCGCCGAGCCTGGCCGCCGCCGCCTTCGGGCTGGCCCAGTGCGGGGCGGCGCTGCTGCTGCTCGGGCCGCTGCGGCGGGTGCTGCGCAGGCCCGCCGTGTGGGCGGTGGTGGCGGTGGTGAACCTGTCGGCGATGACCGTGTTCCTCTGGCACCAGACCGCGATGATCGTCGTCACGGCGAGCGCGCTGCTGATCGCGGACGGCCCGCTGCCGGGGCTCCACACCGTGCCCGACAACGCCGGCTGGGTGGTGGCCCGGCTGCTCTGGCTGCCGGTGTTCGCCCTGGCCCTGCTGGGGTGCTGGGCGGCGTTCCGGGGCTGCGAGCAGGGCGGGCGGCGCGGCGGCGGGGGCTCCCTCGTCGTACGGGAGTCCGCCCCCGAGCGGAGGGGACGGGCGCGACGTGCCTAGTCTGTGGGCTGGTCGAGCCGAGGGGGCGGTGGGGCCGTGACGTCATCGAGGGCGGTGCGTCTGCGGGCGGCGGTGCGCCGGGCGCCGCGTGCGCTGTACGAGGAGTTGTGGGCCGCGCCCGCCGACCGGGTGCCGCGCATGGGCGAGCCGGACGCGCCGGTGTGGCGGCCGTCGTTGCTCGTGCTGCTGATCATCGCGGCCGCCTGCTTCGCGGTGCCCCGTACCAATGAACTGGTCACGGAGGCCAGCGACGGAGTCAGCGGGTGGGCCGTGCTGGCCGCCCTGGCGCAGTCCGTGGTGCTGGTCGCCGGGATGATCCGCCCGGTCGGGGCGTGGTGGGCGGCGACCGCGCTGTCGGTGACCACGGTCCTGGTCACCGAGCCGGTCATGAGCCCGGACCGGCTGTTCCCCTGGAGCGTCATGGGGATGGTGTTCCAGGGCGGGGCGCTGTTCCTGCTGGCACTGCGCGTCCCGCTGAGCCGTGCGACGGGAGCGCTGGCCCTCACGCTGCTGGCGGGCATGGCCCTCACGCTGCACCAGACCCAGCGGCACAACCTCGACCTGGACCGCTCCGCACCGGTGTTCGTCGTCGCCCTGGTCCTCGGCGCGGCGTTGCGCAGCCTGCGCCTCGCCCGTAAGGACCTCGTCGTCCAGGCCGGGTTGACCGCCGAGGAGCGGGCGCGGCGCACCCTGCTGGAGGAGCGCAACCGGATCGCCCGGGAGCTGCACGACGTGGTCGCCCATCACATGTCGGTGATCTCCATCCAGGCGCAGGTCGCCCCGCATCTGGTGGAGCACCCCACCGAGGAGCTGCGGGAGAATCTGACCGGCATCCGCGAGAACGCCCTGGAGGCGCTGGCCGAGCTGCGCCGGGTGCTCGGCGTCCTGCGCTCGGAGGACGCGCCCGCGCGGAGTACGCGGCATGCCCCGCAGCCCGGTCTCGACCGGCTCGGCGAGCTGGTGGCCACCGTGCGTTCCGCCGGTCTCGCCGTCGCCGTCTCCACCACCGGCGCACCTCGCCCCCTTTCGCCGGGCGTCGAGCTGTCCGCGTACCGCATCGTGCAGGAGGCCCTGAGCAACGTGATGCGCCACGCGCCCGGGGCGAGCGCCCAGGTGGTGATCGGACACCGGTTCACCGGGCTGACCGTCCGGGTCGTCAACTCCCCGCCGGAGCGCCCGGCCACCCCCTCCGCCGGTGTCCGGCACGGCCTGCTGGGCATGCGCGAGCGCGCCGCGATGCTCGGCGGCGAGCTGGCCACCGGACCGACCCCCGACGGCGGCTGGGAAGTCACCGCGATCCTGCCCGCCGGCACCGGGACGACCGAGCCGGACACGACGACCGAGGAAGTCCCATGACCCCGCCCATCCGTGCCGTGATCGCCGACGACCAGATGATGGTCCGCCAGGGCTTCACGGTCCTGCTGAACGCCGAGCCGGACATCGAGGTCGTCGGACAGGCCGTGAACGGTCTGGACGCGGTCGCCAAGGTCGGCGAACTCGCCCCGGACGTCGTGCTGATGGACATCCGGATGCCCGAGCTGGGCGGGATCGAGGCGACCCGCCGGATCACCGCGCGCGTGGGCTCCGCGGTGAAGGTGCTCGTGCTGACCACCTTCGATCTCGACGAGTACGTCTACGAGGCACTGCGCGCGGGCGCCTCCGGCTTTCTGCTCAAGGACGCCTCCGCCGATGAACTCGCCCATGCGGTACGGGTGGTGGCGGCGGGCGACGCACTGCTCTCCCCCAACATCACCAAGCGGCTGATCGTGGAGTTCTCCCGGACGGCCGGGGCCCCGCGTCCACCGCTCAAGGCGCGGATCGGTGATCTGACCGAGCGCGAGACGGAGGTGCTGTCGCTGATCGCGGGCGGCCTGTCGAACGCGGAGATCGCCGGTCGACTGGTCCTCGCGGAGCAGACGGTGAAGACCCATGTGGGCCGCATCCTGGTCAAGTTGGGCGTCCGCGACCGGACCCAGGCGGCGGTGTTCGCGTACGAGTCGGGGCTGGTGCGCCCGGCGGGCCTCTGACCACCCGGGCCGGGCGCGGGGCCCGTTTCGTAGGATCGGCTCCGTGACAACGGGGAACGGGGCAGGAACAGAGAGCGGCGGAGCGGTGGCGCCCACCGGGATCGAGCGCGCGCTGTCCGCCGCGGTCGCGGGCGGCAGCGCCGACGCGGTGGTGGAGGTGCTCGCGCGGACCCGGCTGTACGTGCTCGTCGCCCGGCTGCACGCGGACATCCCGGGCTGGACGGCCCCGCTGCCCACGATCCGCGACGAGGCCACCCGGCGGACCTGCGTCCCGGTCCTGACCCCGGGGGTGCTGCCGCCCTGGCACCCGGAGTGGGTGTTCCGCGCGGTGAGCCTCGGCGAGCTGGCCCGGACCTGGCCGTACGACGTGCGCCGCCTCGCGGTGAACCACGGCACCCCGTACGCGGTGACGGTCGACGCCCGGCCCAGGCACCTGAAGGCCTGGCTGAAGGCCGACGAGCACTCCGGGGGACCCGAGCGCGGGGTGCTGCTCGCCGACAGCGGCGGTCCGCTGCACGGCCCGCTCGCCCACGGGCTGGCGCTCGGCGCCCATCTGGCCGTCACCAACGGCCTGATCTGGAACCGGCTCGGCGCCGTCTACGAGGACTACGCGAGCGACCGGGCCCGGCTCCGCAGCCCGTGGGGCGTCCCGCACCGCGCCGAGTACCGCGACCGCCTCGCGTCGCTGATGAGGAACCAGCTGGTCGGGCGGGTCCAGGAGGCCGTCCTGCGCACCCGGCACACCCTGGCCGCCCGGCTGGGGCGTACGCCGTCCCGCGAGGAGTGGTCCGATGCGGTGGCCCGGGCCTTCGCCGCGCGCGACGCCGACGACCGGGCGCTCGCGGAACGGTCGCTGCACCACATCGCCCGGTACGAGGACCGGCTCCGGGCCGACGGTGCGCTGGCCCCGGACGGCCGTGTGGACACCCTGGCCGCCTTCGACCTCGGCCGGGCGGTCAACGTCGTACGGCTCGCGCTCGGCGCCCGGTACGGCGATCCGCACGAGGCCGAGCAGGACGTGCTGCGCCTCGGCGAGCTGGCCCGGGGCGCCTATTCGTCGTGGGCGGACTTCTCCCTCGGTTACCTCATGGCCCGCATCGTCCACCGGGCCGAGGACGACGGCGCGGAGGCGGCGGAGCCCACGTACCGGCAGTCGCTCGCCGAGCACCGCACCCTGCTCCAGGACCCCACCAGCCCCTACCGGAACATCGCGTGGTCATGAACCCGATCCACCCGAACCAGCCGCACCACTACCCGGCTCCCCCGGCAGCCCCGGCCCACCCGGCTCCCCCGGCTCCCTGGGTTCCGCCGTCCGAGACCGAGCAGCTCCTGCACGAGGCGGCGCTGCGCGGCGACGGGCGGGCCCAACTGGCCGCCCTGGCCGGGGCCGAGCTGTACATCCCGGCCCCGCGCGCCGAGGTGGACGCGCGGCCGGACACCATCACCTGGCGCGCCCACCACGACCCGTCGGGCTTCGTCTGCCGGCCGGTGCTCACCCGGGGCATGCTGCCCGCGTGGCATCCGGACTGGGTCTTCCACGGGGTCTCGCTGCGCTGGGCCGCCGAGTTCGGCTGGTCCGACCCCCGCATGTTCCTCGGGGTGAACGTGGGCACGCCCGGCCAGCTGCTGCTGCCGACGGCCCCGACCGACCTGGCGCTGTGGCAGCGCGCCTACGCGGAGAACGACCGTCTCCGGGAGAACCGGCTGCTCGCGCTGCGCCACGGCGCGCTGCACGGGCCGTTGGCGTACGGGCTGGCCTGCGGCGCGCATCTGGCGATCGGGAACGCGGTGCCGTGGAACGAGGTCGGGACGGTCTACCGCGAGTACACCACCGAGCGCGAGCTGCTGCGCGATTCCTGGGGCATCACCGACCACGCGGAGTGGCGCAAGCAGCTGGACGCGCTGCTGGAGGCCGCCAACAGCCCGCCGGAGCCGGACTTCGTGCTGCGTACCCGCGACCAGCTGGCGTCCGCGATGGGCGAGTTGCCCTCGGCCGACCTGTGGCGCGAGACCGCGGCGGGCCACGCCCAGGATCTGGGGGCGGACTCCGGCACGGTGAAGGGCATCGAGGAGCTGGTGCGCCGGATCATGCGCTACGAGGCCCGGTTCCGCGCGGACGGGCTGCTGCCGCCGGACGGCCGGGTGCACACGACGGTCGCCTACGACTACGGGCGGGCGGTGAACCTGGCGCGCTGGGGGCTGGCGGCACGCTACTGCGCCCCCGCCGACGCGGAGCAGGCGATCGTCTACGCGGGGGCGCTGAGCAAGTCGGCCCACCGGTCCTGGGAGGAGTTCTCGGCGGGCTACTCGCTGGGGCGGGTGCTGCGGTTCGACGAGGAGGAGTACGGGCCGTTCTACGAGAAGAACGTCGTCGCCCACCGTCTGCTGGCGGAGAGCGAGGGCAGCCCGTGGCGGCACATCCCGTGGCGGTGAGGCGGGGGCTCCCGGTCAGCCGCCGGGCAGCAGGTGACGGTAGCTGTCCGGGTTCTCCACCAGGAACTCCGCGAAGCTCATGGCGGGGTGGCCGGTGAGCGTGGGCACCGCGTCGGAGACGGCAGCCAGTTCGCCGCCCGCGATGGCCTCGTACGAGGTGACCCAGCCGGCCACCTCCCAGTCCTCGGCCCCGTAGCCGGCCCGGGACGCGTAGGCCTCCTCGCGGGTCTCGGGGACGTAGACGACGGGGCGTCCGGTGACGCGGCTCAGCTCCTCGGCCGCCTCGGCGAGGGTGAACGCCTCCGGTCCGGTGAGGTCGTAGACCCGGCCGTCGTGGTCCGTGCCCTCGTCCAGCAGCACGGCCGCCGCCGCGTCGGCGATGTCCTCGTGGGCGACGGCCGCCACCCGCCCGTCGCCGCCGGGCCCGCGCAGCACGCCGTCGGTCCCGGTCATCGCGGGCAGCCCGGCCAGGTACCAGTTGTCGCGCAGGAAGGTGTGGCGCACCTCGGCCGTACGGATGTGGGCCTCGGTTTCCCAGTGGTCGCGGGCGAAGGTGAACGTGGCGTCGGGCGCGGCCCCCTGGAAGGACACGTACACGATCCGCTCCACGCCCACCGCCACGGCGGCGTCGATCGCGGTGGTGTGCTCGCGCACCCGGTGGGGGCTTTCGTGGGCGGAGACCAGGAACAGGGTGTGGGCCCCGTCGAGGGCCCGGCGCATGGCCTCCCCGTCGCCGTAGGGGGCGGCGGGCGCATGGTCGGCGCCGGGCACGTCGGGCAGGCGGGCGGGGTCGCGGCCGAGGAGCCGTACGGGTACGCCGGTCCGGGCGAGCCGCCGGGCGACCCGGCCGCCGACCGCTCCGCTCGCTCCGGTCACCGCGGTGAGGGGGCCGATCACTGGGGTTCGTCTTCCTCTCGTCGTTCTCCGTCGCCGTGCCAGGGCCGCACCTCCACGACCGCGTCCACCGGGAGCGGTCCGTACAGATGCGGGAACTCCTCGCCGCCGGGCTTCATCGCCTCGTACCGGACGGGGTCGGCGAGGCGGCCGGGGTCGACGACCAGGACCACGAGGTCCCGGTCGTCGTCCCCGTACAGCATCCGGGCCACACCGGGGAGTTGCCGGGGCAGCGAGAGGTGGATGAAGCCCTCCTCCTGGAGGGTGCGGCCGCGGGTGGACATCTCGTACGTCCCCGACCCGCGGGCCGCCTCCCACAGAGGTGCTTCGGCGAGGTGCAGCAGCGGTCCGGTCGGCTGTTCGGTCATCGGACCACGCTAACCGGCGCTGCTCCGCGCCTGCTAGAAGGTGCGGCGACGCGCCCTGCGCGTGGCCACGAGGACCGTACCGCCGGCGGCCACCAGCGCTGCCGCGATGGACCCGAGGATCCATTCGCCGCCCCGGGAGCCGGTGTCGGGCAGCTCACCCGGGTGGCTCGGCGAGTGCGTGGGGTGCGGCGTGTGGCCGGTGGGGGTGGGGGTCGGCGTCGGGTCCGTGGGGTCGGTGGGGGTCGGGGTGGGGTCGGTCGGATCGGTGGGGGTGGGGTCCGTGGGCGTCGGCGTCGGGTCCGTCGGGGTCGGCGTCGGGTCCGTGGGGGTCGGCGTGGGCGTCGGGTCCGTGGGGGTCGGCGTGGGATCCGTCGGAGTCGGCGTCGGGTCCGTCGGCGTGGGCGTCGGATCCGTCGGGGTCGGCGTGGGATCCGTCGGGGTCGGCGTCGGGTCGGGTGTGCAGGTGGGCAGGTCGCCGTTGAAGGGGTACGCGTGGATCTCCTGGCCGCCGGATCTGCCCGACGAGGTGTGGGTGAGCGAACCCGCCGTGTAGAAGCGGCCGTTGGTGCCGCTCATGCTGAGCACGGTGTTGCTCGTCGGCTGGCCGACCAGGACGCTGCCCGCGAACTGGGCCGGACCGGTCAGCGACAGATCGGTGGCGTCCGGGAAGTTCCACAGCAGGTTCTCGCGGAGGCCCTCGTTCGGGAACGAGCCCATGAACGTGGCGACGCTCCGGGTGGTGCCGTAGACGTTGACCAGGACGGTCGCGCCCGCGGGGATGCCGTTGAACACGAAGCCCGTGTTGCCGCCCGCCTCCGACTCCAGGTCCGCGTCCACGTCGAAGATCTGGATCGCGGACGAACCGTCCCCGGTGAACGTCATGGTGTCGCCGACCACCTGCCAGGTGCCGGTGGCCTGCCGGTGCTCGTCGCCGTCGTACGCGTAGCAGTGGCTGGCCTCGGTGAGCTGCGGGCGCAGCGCGGTGTACGGCGCCACCGCGTCCGTGTCGAAGCGCGGGGCGGTGGTGGGGCTCACCGTGCCCGTGAGGCCCTGCGCGTGTGCCACGCGGCCGGAGTGCGAGCCCTCCTCGGCGACGAGGCGCTCGCCGTCGGCGATGCTGATGTCCCCGCCGGCCGTCAGATAGTCGGAACCGTCCGGCGGCGGCACCCGTGAACCGACGCCCGCGATACCGACGTTGTAGATCTGCGAGACCCCGTCCCGCTTGTCCATGTCGAACCGGCCGAGGGTGACGACCTTGCCCTCCGCCTCGGCCGCCGCCTCCCGGACCAGGAAGTCCCCGCCGACGAAGACGTTGATGTTGCTGTCGAAGTATTCGACCGGATCATTGCTGGGGTTGTTCCAGCTGGGCGGGCAGGAGCTGCCGAGGCAGGGTCCCAGTCCACCCGGCAGCGGATCGGCACCCGCGGCCGGGGCCAGCACGCCCACCATCGCCGCGGCCGTGGCCACTGTCACTGCTGCCCGGATTGCGTTGCCGCGCCTGCGCGCCTTCTGTTCCATGCCGCGCAATATGCATGGTCATCACTTAGTCATTTTGTATGACACGCCGCTCTTGCTCCCTTGTGTAGGCCTATAGGAGGGTTCTTCGCCGCGACACGCACACGGAAGCGGTGTGTCAGGCGGTGCGTCAGGGGGCCAGCAGCTTCGCCTCCAGATGCGGGTCGAGGCCGACGGCCGGGCGGTCGGGGCGCCGGGGGGCGACGCCGCCCAGCGTGCGCAGCCAGGTCCAGGTGTCCGCGACGGTCTCCCCGACCGGGCGGCAGCGCAGCCCCGCGGCGTACGCCTTGGTGTGGTCGCCCCGGTGGAGCGTGTCGTACAGCTCGCCCGGCGGCAGCCAGACCGGCAGGTCGCTCCAGGGCTCGACCCCGGCGGCCAGCAGAACCTCCGGATCGGTCCAGCGCAGCTCGGCGTCGGAACCGGTGGCGCGCGCACAGGCCGTCAACAGCTCGCCCATGGTGGCGTGGCCGGGGCGGCTGACCGTGTTGTACGCGCCGTGCAGCCCGCCCGCCGCCGCGTCCAGGAGCCACTCGGCCAGGTCCCGGGCGTCGATGTACTGGAGCTCCGTTCCGGGCGGGCCGGGGGCGATCACCGGTCCGCCCCGGGCGATCCGCGACAGCCACCAGGGCAGCCGGCCGATGTTCTCCCCGGGCCCGATGATCAGCCCGGCCCGGGCCAGCAGCGCCCGGTCCCCGAAGGCGTCGAGGGCGGCCAGCTCACCGCCGCGCTTGGCCCGGTCGTACGGCACGTCCCCGCCGTCGTCGGGCGAGGCGCCGGCCACCAGCGGGCCTTCCTCGTCGAGCCCGGCGGCGGCCGGGTAGGCATACACCGAGCGGCTGGAGACGTAACTGAAGTGCCCGGCGCGGCCGCACAGCAGCCGGGCGGCGTCCCGGACGGCGGACGGCGCACCGCTCCAGGTGTCGACCACCAGGTCCCAGTCCGGCCCGCCGCCCGTGAGCGCCGCGAGTCCGGCCGGGCCCGCGGCCCGGTCCCCGGTCAGCGCTCTCGCGCCGGGCGGCGGCGCGTGACGGCCCCGGTGGAACACCGTGACGTCCCAGCCCCTCTCCAGCGCCGCATCGGTGACGGCCCGCCCGACGAACTCCGTACCACCCAGCATCAGAAGCCTCATGGGACGACCCTGCCCACCGGACGGGGGCGGGGGAACACGGCCACGCTGTCAGCAGAACGGGGAACTTCCCGGCCGGGGCGGCGGAGCGGTCGGCGGCCAGAGGTCAGGGCGTGCAGGCCAGCGGGGAGCGGTGGCGCAGCAGCCACTCGTGGTAGCCGCTCGCCCGGCGCGCCGCGTCCCGGTAGGCGTCCTCCAACTGCGCGTACACCACCTCGATGTCCGTGCCGGGCCGCGAGACCAGGAGTAGCCGCACCGCGAGCGGGTCGCCCAGCAGCGGGCGGATCACCATGTCGTCGCGCGGGCCCGACGTCGGCTGGCAGGGGGCGACGGCCTCGCCGAGCACGACGAGCGAGGCGGCGGTGAGGTAATCGCCGTGCAGGACCGGCGGGTTCAGTCCGGCGGCGCCGAGCACCCGGCGCACCCCGTCCCACTCGCCGTCCACCGTCGGGTCGACCATCCACGGGTCGCCCGCCAGATCACCGAGCTCCACCACCCGGCGGCGGGCGGCCGGATGGTCCCGCGAGAGCGAGATGAACTGCGGTTCCCGGTCCACGAGTACGCGCTGCTCCAGGCCCTCCGGCACGGCGAGCGGGCAGCCCTCCACCTCGTGCACGAAGGCGACGTCCAGGCGGCCCGCCTCGACCGAGCGCAGCAGTGCGTGGGCGGAGACGTCGACCCGCAGGGAGATGTCGGCGCCGGGCAGCGCGACCCGCAGCCGGCGCAGCCAGCCGCCGATGACCCGGCTCGCGGTGGAGCCGATGCGCAGCCGGGAGCCGCGGGGCCGGGCGGCCTCGGCCTCCGCCAGCGCCTCGGCGACCAGTTCGCTCATGCCGTCGACGAGGGGGCGGGCCCGACCGAGGACGGCCCGGCCCAGGGAGGTCGGCCGGCAGCCGGTGCGTTCGCGGCGGAAGAGTTCGGCGCCGAGCACGTTCTCGATCCGCCGGAGCTGGGTGGTCAGGGAGGGCTGGCTCACGCCGAGGCGACGGGCCGCCTGATGCAGGCTGCCCGCGTCGGCGATGGCGACCAGCGCCCTGAGGTGTCTCACCTCCAGCTCCATGCAGCGGAGACTATGACCGCAGGCCACCGCGCACCAGACGTCGCAACCCCACCAAACAGCGGCAATTCAGGGAGTGTTGGGCCTGGAGGCCTGTGACGATGCCGTGCGGATGACGTGCGCCTGTCATGGTGACGAGCGGCTGACGTGCACAAAGAGCGGGGCGGGGCGGCGATAGGGCGGCGCTATCGCCGTTCGGCATCATCCCCGGCGACTGTGCGCTGCACCACACTCTTCCCCGTACCGCCCCACGCCTTGTCCGCCCAGCGGACACCCCCACGGCGTGGGTTCGTTCGGACAGGTAGGAGAAATCCCCCCATGAGACACCTCAAGAACGCCGTCGCCACCGCCGCCGCCGGCCTCGGTCTCGTCGCCGCGCTGGGCACCGCACCGGTCGCTGTCGCCGCTCCGGCCCCTGCCGCCCCTTCCGCCTCCTCCACCATCGCCGCGTACAACGGCTCCGGCGAGAACGCCGAGGCGAACCGCGCCTTCCTCGACGCGGTCATGAAGTCCGTCGCCGAGAAGCGCGCCGCCAACCCGGGCATCAAGGCCGTCACGGTCACCTACGACGCCTCCGGTGCGCCGTCCTTCCGCAGCCAGATAGCCAACAGCACGCAGATCTGGAACAGTTCGGTCTCCAACGTCCAGCTCCAGGAGGGCTCCGGCGCGGACTTCACGTACCGCGAGGGCAACGACCCGCGCGGCTCCTACGCGAGCACCGACGGGCACGGCCGCGGCTACATCTTCCTGGACTACGCCCAGAACCAGCAGTACGACTCGACCCGCGTCACCACGCACGAGACCGGCCATGTGCTCGGTCTGCCGGACAACTACTCCGGCCCGTGCAGCGAGTTGATGTCCGGTGGCGGACCCGGCCCGTCCTGCACCAACGCCCAGCCGGACGCCAACGAGCGGGCCCGGGTGAACCAGCTCTGGCAGAACGGCCTGGCCGCGCTCGCCCGCTCCGCCTCCTGACACCGGGGCGCACGCGTCGGCGACAACGGCCGTACCAGCGGCTGTGGCCGGCCGGTCCCGTGTCCCGGGACCGGCCGGCACCCCCCACACGACAGAGGACCGTTCCGCTCACGGAACGGTCCTCTGCGCGGTGGGCCCCGCCCGAACCCCGTCAGGCGTCGAGTTCGCTGCGGACGAGGGCCAGCAGCTCGTCCTCGGTCATGCCCAGGTCCCGGGCGTCCGCGACCGCTTCGCGGACCCGCTCCAGCAGCCGGGCCCGCTGCGGCGAGGCACCCGCGGTGATCGCCGCGCCCCGGCCGCGCCGCAGCTCGATCAGCCCTTCCTCGCGCAGCCGTTGGTAGCCGCGCAGCACGGTGTGGACGTTCACGCCGAGGGACTCGGCGAGCACCCGGGCGGCGGGCAGCCGCTCGCCCGGGGTCACCGCCCCCTCGGCGACAGCACGCCGGACCGAGGCGGCGATCTGGTCCCCGAGCGGCACGGTGGAGGTCGGGTCGACCCGGAAGAGCATGGTCAGCGCCCCGCCCGCTGCCGGTCGAGCAGCGTGTTGAGCAGCGCCGCGCCGGTGGCCGAGTCGTCGACGGTGACGGCGAACTCACGGCCGCTCGTCAGGCTGACGACGATGGCCTCACCCGAGCGGGTGATGACCCCGCTGCGCTCGGGGCGGATGCGGTAGCCCCATCCGCCGTACTCCGCGAGGGCGTTGACGCGGCGGCTCTCCGCTCCCGCCATCCGCTCCAGCGACACCCGCACCCGGGGCCGGGGCAGCAGGCCGGAGACGGTCAGGCCACGCCGGTCCACCGTGACGTGGGGGCGGCAGAAGGTGGCCATCACCAGGGCGACGAGGATCAGCGGCGCCCCGGCGAACCAGTTCAGCTCGCGGCCGACGGTGACACCGGCCGCCAGCAACAGCAGCACCGCGATCGGCGCCCACCACGCGCCGATCCCGCGCGCCCAGCCGGCCACCTCGCCGTCGGCGAGCGTCAGCCGCTCGCGGACCGCCGGTTCCCCGTCGCGCGGGTCCTCGGGTACGGGGACGAGCCGGGCCAGCAGCAGACCGAGGGCTCCGGCGGCGACGGCCGCGCCGAGGGCCACGGCGATGTGCCACAGCGGGAAGCCGTCGGCCCGGCCGCCTTCGGGGGCGTCCACGTTGACGTACAGGACGGCGATCTGCAGATAGCCGAGGAACGCGGCGACGGCGAAGCCTCCACCGGCGTACCAGCGGTGGAACCGGCCGTAGAGCCTGCCGGCGACCGCGATGAGGGCCCACACGGCTCCGAGCACGAGCAGCGACAGGACCGAGTAGAGGAGATACGCGGTGGAGCCCAGGTACCCGTTGGCGGTGCCGCCGGCGTCGAAGTGGACGGCCAGCCGGTCGGGCAGACGGTCCGCGATGGTGGCGTAGAGGGTGAGGTCGATGAGGAGTGCGAGGACAAAGGGCAGGGCGGCGAACGTTACGCGGCCAAGGTTCTTGCTTGTCATGGAAAACCTCCGTTGTTCGCATGCTAGTAGAACAATGAGGTGGCGGCAACGGGGTACGCACGTCCGCCCCGTACCGGGATGCGGTACGGGGCGGAGGCAGGTGAGCGGTGGGGCGGCGGGCGGAGGCCGGTCAGGGGGCGGCCGGATGCCGGTCGGGGCCGGTCGGGATGCCGGTCGGATCAGGCGTGTTCCAGGGGGAAGGCTCCCCGGTGGCCGGTGCCCGCGCCGTCGGCCGGGCGCATCTCGAACTCGCGGCAGCTCCAGATCTCCTGGACGAACCCGGACCGCCGGTCCCACAGCCCCAGGACATCGCCCTCGCCCGCCGATCCCCGGTAGGCGTCCTTGGCCCCGCGGAAGCAGGCGAGGCCGCCGGAGAGGCCCCGGCCCGGGGCCGGGAAGTAGTCGGAGAAGGCGCAGGCGATACAGGTCTGGATCCGGATGGAGTCCGGAAGGATCCGCTGGACGGCGGCCAGGGCCACGGCGAAGTCGCGTTCGGCGCGGGCCGATTCGTACACCGCGCCGTCCAGATGGAGGGCGAGGTGGAGGTCCGGGTCGGTCCGGCGCAGGGAGAGCAGACAGCTGAGCGTGGCGTGGCGGAGCGCGCCCGCGACGAGGACGGGCAACGGCAGGTCCCACTCCAGTACACAGTCGGTGAGCGCGCCGTCCGCGAGGGCGAACGTCCCGCCCTCCGGCGGTGCGCCGGCGACCGGCCCCAGGCGGTCGAAGCTCTCGCCCTCGAAGTCGACGCCCCGGATCCGGAGCCGGAGCTGCTGTCCGTCCGTGGTGAGAACGACGGCATCGGAACCCTTGGCGTCCCGGTACCAGCCGGACCACGACTCATCTGTCATGAGCAGGGACTGTAGCCCCTGCCCGGGGTGGCTTCCGTACCACCCTCCGTAGTGGCTCAACCAGCCTGGGGTTCACGCCACATGGGGTACATCGGCGGGCCGTCCGGCAGCTCGACGGCGCGGCCGAGGAAGCGGAATCCGAGCCGCTCGTACAGCGTCCGGCTCCGGGCGCTGCTGGCCTCCAGATAGGCCGGCAGCCCGTCCCGGTCGCAGCGCTCCAGCTCCGCCCCGATCAGCTCCGCGCCGATGCCCTCCCCCTGGCGGTCGGGGGTGACGCCGATCATCAGCAGATAGGCGTGCGCACGGTCGTGCGGGTGGATCGCTCCGGTGAGCCTGCCCACCAGTTCGCAGCGCTCGTTGTCGGGGTCGGCCGTCTGTCGCATCAGGGCGGGCGTGGGGTCCTCCTCCTCGGGGGCGCCGGCGGGCACCGGCAGCCACAGGGCCACCGCGGCTCCGTCCTCGGCGATGTCGATACGGCCCTCGGCGAGGGCCACGTCGACGAAGACGCCGAGGAACCTTCCGTGCACCGCGCGCCGGTGCTCCTCGTCGGGGAACACCCAGCTGCTGACCGGGTCGCGGTGGAACGCCTCTTCCATGACCGAGACGACCAGCTCCCGGTCCCGCTGCTCCGCCCGCTGAATCCGTATGCCCATGACCGGCCGCCGCCTCTCTGCACGCTTTCCTGTCAACCAACCTCCGGAATACTAGAGTTGAGAGGGCGGAGCCGGTCACGCGAGGTGGCTCAGCTGGTCCTGCGGGTGACGAACTCGGCCAGCGCCAGCAGGTCGCCCGCCGCGCTCGGGTCGGGGACCGCCCGGGAGAGGTGGTGGACCGCGCGGGCCATCCGGTCGGCCGCGCAGACCTGTGCCCAGTCCCGGCCGCCGGCCCGGTCCACCGCGTCGGCCGCCCGGCTCACCTCGGCGGCGGTGTTCAGGGGACCCCGGTAGAGCGCGGCGAGCTCCGCGGCGGCCGGGGTGCCCGAGGTGAGGGCGGCGACCACGGGCAGCGACTTCTTGTGGGCGGCCAGGTCGGCCCCGACGGGCTTGCCGGTGCGGTCCGGGTCGCCCCAGATGCCGATCAGGTCGTCGATGAGCTGGAAGGAGAGCCCGGCCTCCCGGCCGAACCCGTCCATCGCGCGGACCGCCCGGTCCTCGGCCCCGGCGTAGAGGGCTCCGAGCGCACAGGCGCAGCCGAGCAGGGCGCCGGTCTTGGCGGTCGCCATGGCGAGGCATTCGTCGAGCGTGACCTCGTCGGGGCCGCGCTCCTCGAAGGCGCAGTCCGCCTGCTGGCCCGCGCACAGCTCGATGACGCAGGAGGAGAGGCGGGCGGCGGCGCGGGCGGCGGCCGGGTGGGAGTCCTCGGCGAGCAGGCGCTGAGCGAGGGCGAGCATGGCGTCGCCGGTGATGATGGCGTCCGGGATGCCGAAGACCGCCCAGGCGGTGGGCCGGTGCCTGCGGGTGGTGTCCTCGTCGATGACGTCGTCGTGGAGCAGGGTGAAGTTGTGGGCGAGCTCGACGGCGACGGCGGCCCGGACTGCGCGTTCCGGATCGCCGCCCAGCGCACGGGCGGCGGCCAGCACGAGGGCCGGCCTGATGGCCTTGCCCGCCTGGCCGGCGGCGGGGGTTCCGTCGGCGTTCTCCCAGCCGAAGTGGTACATCGCGATCCGGCGTATGCCGCCGGGCAACGACTCCACGGCCGATCGCAGATGGGGGTCGACGACGGCGCGGGTGCGCTCCAGGAGCGCCGCGGCCTCGTGCCCTTCCGTCGCTGCGTCCGTACTGGTCATGGTCACGGTCACTCCCTGGGGCGAGGCGATGGGTGCGGGACCCGGGGGTCCGGGCGGCCGCTGCCGCCCGGACCCCCGGGGTGACTCGGGGTCAGCGCCAGCGGCTGACCTCGACGTTCTCCAGCACACCGAGGGCGTCCGGTACCAGGATGGCGGCGGAGTAGTACGCCGTCACCAGGTAGGAGATGATCGCCTGCTCGTCGATGCCCATGAAACGGACCGAGAGGCTCGGCTCGATCTCGTCGGGGATGCCGGTCTGCTGGAGGCCGATGACGCCCTGCTCGGCCTCGCCGGTCCTCATGCAGATGATGGAGGTGGTGCGGGCGTCGGTGACCGGGATCTTGTTGGACGGGAAGATCGGCACCCCGCGCCAGGCGGGCACATGGTGGCCGCCGATGTCGACGCTCTCCGGGACGAGCCCGCGCCGGTTGCACTCGCGGCCGAAGGCGGCGATGGCCTTCGGGTGGGCGAGGAAGAGCTTCGATCCGCGCCGGCGCGAGAGCAGCTCGTCCATGTCGTCCGGGCTGGGCACCCCGTCGTGCGGCTGGAGCCGCTGCCCGTAGTCGCAGTTGTTGAGCAGTCCGAACTCCCTGTTGTTGATGAGCTCGTGCTCCTGGCGCTCGCGCAGCGCCTCGACCGTGAGCCGCAACTGCTGCTCGGTCTGGTTCATCGGCTGGTTGTAGAGATCGGCGACCCGGCTGTGCACCTTCAGCACCGTCTGGGCGACGCTCAGTTCGTACTCGCGCGGCGCCGCGTCGTAGTCGACGAAGGTGTGCGGGACGACCGCCTCCCCCACATGGCCGGCCGAGAGGTCGATCTCCGCCTCGCCGTAGTGGTTGGTCCGCTGATGCGGGATGGACAGCAGACCGGCGAGGTGGCCGCGCAGCGAATCGGCGCGCTCCGCCAGGTTGAACACATCGGCACGGCTCAGGGTGAGCAGCGTGCACGGGGTGACCGCGCGGGCGGTGTACTCCCAGACGGCGTCGCCGTCGAGCAGGCTCTGGTCACCGAAGTACGCGCCGTCGGCGAGGACCCCGAGCTCCGTCTCGTCGCCGTAGAGTCCGGCTCCGATCTTCTCGACCTTGCCGTGCGCCAGCAGGAAGACCCGGTCCGCCGCGTCCCCCGAGGCGGCGAGCACCTCCCCCGCGGCCACGTCCCGCTGCTCGCACCTGCGGGCGAGCTCGGCGAGGACCTCCTCGTCCCCGAAATTACGCAGAGCGGGCAGTTCTCCCAGCTCGGCGGGGATCACGGCCACCCGGTCCCCGGTCTGGACGAACGTCACCCGGCCGTCACCGACCGAATAGCTGAGCCGACGGTTCACCCGGTACGTACCGCCCTGTACCTGCACCCACGGCAGCATCTTCAGCAGCCACCGCGAGGTGATCTCCTGCATCTGCGGCGCGGATTTGGTGGTCGTCGCGAGGTTCCGCGCAGCTGCCGTCCCCAGACTCTGCTGCGGCGGCGCCTGCGTGTCGCGAACCTCTTCACCAACGGACATCTGACGTCCTTTCGATCATGGGCTGACCTGCGTACAGAAGCCTTTCAGCAGGAGGAGCGGCCCGCCATTACACAAAAGAGTGCGATTAATCCGCCTTCGGGCGGGGCACGTTGATCCCCGTCGCCGGGCGGGCCGCTTAATTTGCATCTCACATACCACTTATCTATCCTGACCCCATGCGGTTGACGAGATTCACCGACGTGGCACTCCGCGTCCTCATGCGGCTGGCGGTCGCCGAGGGCCAGGAGCCGCCGACCACCCGCGAGGTGGCGGCGACCATGCGGGTCCCGTACACGCACACCGCGAAGGTCGTCGCCCGCCTCCAGCACCTCGGCCTCCTCGACGCCCGGCGCGGCCGGGGCGGCGGGCTCACCCTGACCTCCGCCGGTCACTCCGCGTCGATCGGCTCGCTGGTGCGGGAGCTGGAGGGGCCGGAGGAGGTCGTGGAGTGCGAGGGCGACACCCCTTGCCCGCTCCGCTCCGGCTGCCGGCTGCGCGGAGCCCTGCGGGGAGCCCAGGAAGCGTTCTACGCGGCACTGGACCCGATCACCGTCACCGACCTCGTCGCCTCCCCCACCGGGCCGCTACTGCTGGGCATCGGCAGCGGCCCCCCGCCCGACTGAGACCCGACCCGCCCCCAACCCCTCGAACGCGTCCGCCCGCCGGGGCGGTTTCCGCCGCCCTTAAATATGCATCTGCCATTCCAATTATAAGGAGCCCCATGCTCTCCGACCGGTCCACCGCCACCGTCCGCGCCACCCTTCCCGCCGTCGGCGCGGCCATCGGGGACATCGCCGACCTCTTCTACGAGAAGCTCTTCGCCGCCCACCCCGAGCTGCTGCGGGACCTGTTCAACCGGGGCAACCAGGCCTCCGGCGACCAGCGCAGGGCTCTGGCCGGGTCCATCGCCGCGTTCGCGACCGCGCTGGTCGAGCGGCCCGGCACCCGGCCGGACGTGATGCTGGACCGGATCGCCCACAAGCACGCCTCGCTCGGGGTGACCCCGGAGCAGTACGAGGTGGTGCACACCCACTTGTTCGCGGCCATCGCCGACGTCCTGGGCGACGCGGTCACCCCGGAGGTCGCCGCCGCCTGGGACGAGGTCTACTGGCTGATGGCGAACGCCCTCATCGCCGTCGAGAAGCGCCTCTACGCCCAGCAGGGCGTCGCGGCGGGAGACGTGTGGCGGGAATGGGAGGTCGCCGCCCGGGTCGAGGAGACCGAGGACGTCGCCACCTTCCTGCTGCGCCCCGCCGAGGACACGCCCCCGCCCGCCTTCCGGCCCGGCCAGTACGTCTCCGTACAGGTCGAACTCCCCGACGGGGCCCGCCAGATACGCCAGTACAGCCTCTCCTGCGCCCCCGGCTCCCGGCTCCGGTCGATCACCGTGAAACACGTACGCGGCCAGGCCACGCCCGACGGCGAGGTCTCCCGGCACCTGCACGAGCACACCCGCGCGGGCGACCTGCTGCGCGTCTCCGTCCCCTACGGGGACCTGGTGCTCGACCACCTGGACGCGCCCCTGCTGCTGGCCTCGGCGGGGATCGGCTGCACCCCGATGCTGTCGATGCTGGAGCACCTCGCCCAGGAGGGCCACCAGGGGCCGGTCACCGTCGTGCACGGCGACCGCTCACCGGCCGACCACGCCCTGCGCAACGACCACGTCCGGCTGACGGAGAAGCTCCCGGACGCCGAGGCGCACTTCTGGTACGAGACCCCGGAGGCCGGGCACCCCGTGAACCGCACCGGCCTCGTCGACCTGGACGGCATCACCGTACGGCCGGGCACGCACGCCTATCTCTGCGGCCCGCTCCCGTTCATGCGGGCCGTCCGCGCCCGGCTGCTGGAGGCGGGCGTCCGGCCGGCCGACGTCCACTACGAGGTGTTCGGCCCGGACCTCTGGCTGGCCGCATCCTGAAACGTCGCCGGCGCGAGGGGCGGACGACAATGGGCGGGTGAACAGCCCGCCCGACCACCCGCCCCGCCTCGACGCCCTCCTGCGGCCCCGGGTGCCCTCCCCGCTGCTGGACGTCCGGGACGAGCGCTTCGCGCGCCACGGGGTGACCCTGCTCCTCAAGCGGGACGACCTGATCCACCCGGACCTGCCGGGCAACAAGTGGCGCAAACTCGTCCTCAATCTGGAGGCCGCCGCCGGGCGTCCCGTGCTCACGTTCGGCGGCGCGTACTCCAACCACCTCCGGGCCACCGCGGCGGCCGGACGGCTGCTCGGGTTCCCCACCATCGGCGTCGTCCGCGGCGACGAGCTGGCCCATCGCCCGCTCAACCCGTCGCTCGCCCGGTGCGCCGCCGACGGTATGCGGCTGCACTTCGTGGACCGTACGACGTACCGCGCGAAGGCCTCCCCCGAGGTCCTGGAGGGGCTGCTGAGCCGGTACGGGGACGTGGAGGTCATCCCGGAGGGCGGGAGCAATGCCCTGGCCGCACAGGGCTGTACGGCGCTGGGGCGCGAGCTGGCCGGAGCGGCCGATGTCGCGGCCGTGGCCTGCGGTACGGGCGGCACCCTGGCCGGGCTCGCCGCCGGTCTGGACCCCGGGCAGCGGGCCCTGGGCGTGCCGGTGCTGCGCGGCGGCTTTCTCGGGCGGGAGGTGGAGCGGCTCCAGCGCGAGGCGTTCGGCGGCCCGTCCGGCGGCTGGACGCTGGACGAGCGCTTCACCTTCGGCGGCTACGCCCGCTCCACCCCGGAGCTGGAGGCCTTCGCCGCGGACTTCGAGGACCGGCACGGACTGCCCATGGAACGCGTCTACGTCGCCAAGCTGCTGTTCGCGCTGACCGCGCTGGCCGGGGAGGGCGCGTTCGCGCCGGGCGCCCGGGTGGCCGCGGTGATCACCGGCACCCCCGGGACGCCGCCCGCGCCGCCTCAGGAGTCGTCCGTCTCCCGGTAGGCGGCGGCCTCCTCCAGATCCAGCCGGCGCAGCAGCGTGCGCATCATCTCGTCGTCGATCCGCCGCTCGTCGCGGAGCCGCACGAAGACCTCGCGTTCGGCCTCGATCATCTCCCGCGACAGCCGCCGGTAGGTGTCGTCCGCCGACTCCCCGGTGACCGGGTCGGCCGCGCCCAGGCGCTCCCACACGGCGTTGCGGCGGCGCTCCAGCACACTGCGCAACCGGTCGGCCAGCGGCGGCGGCAGGCTGCTGTGCGGGTCGGCCAGCAGTTCGTCCAGACGGGCCTCGGCGGCCGCGGAGGCCTCGCTCTGGGCCTGCGCCTCGACCAGCGTGACGGTCTGCGGATCGGGGCCCGACAGCTTCAGTACGCGGACGAGGACGGGCAGCGTCAGCCCCTGGATCACCAGCGTGCCGATGACGGTGGTGAAGGTCAGGAACAGCACCAGACTGCGGGCCGGGAACGGTTCGCCGTCCTGCATGACCAGCGGGATCGAGAACGCGACGGCGAGCGAGACGACCCCGCGCATCCCGGCCCAGCCGACGATCAGCGGCGCGGTCCAGTCGGTGCCCGGCTCGCGCTCCCGGACGCGGCGCGAGAGCCACCGGGGCAGATAGGTGGCCGGGTAGACCCAGACGAAGCGGACCACGACGACGGCCAGGAACACGAGGACGGCGTAACCGAGCGCCTCCCCCACCCCGAACGAGCCGAGCCCCTTCAGGACGAACGGCAGCTGGAGCCCGATCAGGGCGAACACCGTCGACTCCAGGATGAACGCCACCATCTTCCAGACGGCCGCCTCCTGAAGACGGGTGGCGAAGTCGACCTGCCAGGAGCGGTGGCCCAGATAGAGGGCGACGACGACCACGGCGAGAACACCGGAGGCATGCACCCGTTCGGCCGCCGCGTACGCCACGAAGGGGATCAGGAGGGAGAGCGTGTTCTGGAGGAGCGCTTCCTTGAGATGCGTACGCAGCCAGTGCAGCGGCACCATCAGCAGCAGCCCGACACCGACGCCGCCGACCGCCGCCAGCAGGAACTCGCCGATCCCGGCGGCCCAGCTCATCCCCTCCCCCACCGCGGCGGCCAGCGCCACCCGGAACGCGGTGATCGCCGTGGCGTCGTTCACCAGCGACTCGCCCTGGAGGATCGTGGTCACCCGGGCGGGCAGCCCGACCCGGCGGGCGATGGCGGCGGCCGTCACGGCGTCCGGCGGGGCGACGACCGCCCCCAGGACCAGGGCGGCGGTCAGCGGCAGGTCCGGGATGATCCGGTAGGCCAGCCAGCCCACCGCGACGGTCGCGAAGAGGGTGTAGCCCACCGAGAGCAGGGCGACCGGCCGGATGTTGGCCCGCAGATCCAGGTAGGAGCTGTCCACGGCCGCTGTGTGGAGCAGCGGCGGAAGCAGCAGCGGCAGCACGACGTGCGCGTCCAGGTGGTACGTCGGAACACCCGGCAGATAGCCGGCCACGAGCCCCACCGCGACCAGCACGAGCGGGGCGGGCACCGGGGTGCGGCGGGCCGCTCCGGCGACCGCGGCGCTGGCCGCGACCAGGGCCACCAGCGGCAGCGCGTCCATCCCACCGTCCTCGGATCCGTCGTAATCTGCCCATCATGAGCGAGTGTGCGCATGTAGCGGATCTGCCACGCCCCGAGCCCGTGCCGCTCGGCGAGACCTGTCCCGAGTGCCTGGAGGCGGGCACCCACCCCGTGCAGCTGCGGCTCTGTCTGACCTGTGGGCACGTCGGCTGCTGCGATTCGTCGCCGCTGCGGCACGCCACCGGACACTTCCGGGCGACCGGTCACCCCGTGATGCGGAGCTTCGAGACGGGCGAGAGCTGGCGCTGGTGCTTCGAGGACGGTTCGATCGTCTGACGCCTGGGTACGTCAATGCGGCGCTGGTTCTTCGCAATTGGACGCCGCAGACCCCTAGCCACTGTGCGTACTCATGGGCTTACCATGAGTGACGGTCGGGGTATGGGGTCCGTACGACACGGCATCATGGATCCGATAACGTCGCCGAGCCGAAGAACCGTCGACGGACCGCATGGCTCCGGGCCACCCTTCCCGGAACCTCGAAAGAGTTTGTGCCACCTTGGAGGTGAGGGTGTCCCAGATCGCAGGCGAGCCCGGGAATCAGGACTTCGTGGAAGTCCGGCTGCCCGCTGCGGGTGCCTACCTGTCGGTGCTGCGAACGGCCACGGCCGGTCTCGCAGCGCGTTTGGACTTCACTCTCGACGAGATCGAGGATCTTCGCATCGCGGTCGACGAGGCCTGCGCGATCCTGCTCCAGCAGGCCGTGCCCGGCTCCGTCCTCAGCTGCGTCTTCCGTCTCGTCGACGATTCCCTCGAAGTGACGGTGTCGGCGCCCACCACGGACGGCCGGGCGCCCGAGCGCGACACCTTCGCCTGGACGGTGCTCTCCGCGCTGGCCGGCAAGGTCGACTCCACGGTCGCCGACGACCGTACGGTCAGCATCAGCCTCTACAAACAGCGCGGCGCGGGCCCCGGGCCGGCGTGAGCGACGGGAACGGGGACGGTCCTGTGCGGGACGAGACGATCCGATCCGGGGTGGTGCGCCCAGCAGGCATCCCGGAACAACAGGCCCGGCCGCATCCGGTGGACGGAGCGGACGGGCCCGAGAGCCTCAACGTCGCGGTGGAGCAGCAGTCGCAGGCAGAGCGGGCGGGCCAGATGAGCGAGCACGGGCACCACGATCCACACGACCGCAGCGGGGCCCGGGCCCTCTTCTTCGAGCTGCGGGAACTGCCCGACGGTTCGGCGGAGAAGGCCGAGCTGCGCAACCGGCTGGTGCGGATGCATCTGCCGCTGGTGGAGCATCTGGCGCGCCGCTTCCGCAATCGGGGCGAGCCGCTGGACGACCTGACCCAGGTCGCCACGATCGGGCTGATCAAGTCCGTGGACCGGTTCGACCCGGACCGGGGGGTGGAGTTCTCGACGTACGCCACCCCCACGGTGGTCGGCGAGATCAAGCGCCACTTCCGGGACAAGGGCTGGGCGGTGCGGGTGCCGCGCCGCCTCCAGGAGCTGCGGCTTTCGCTGACCACGGCCACCGCGGAGCTCTCCCAGCAGCACGGCCGCTCGCCGACGGTGCACGAGCTGGCCGAGCGGCTCGGCATCTCCGAGGAGGAGGTGCTGGAGGGTCTGGAGTCGGCCAACGCGTACAGCACGCTCTCGCTGGACGTGCCGGACACGGACGACGAGTCGCCGGCGGTCGCGGACACGCTGGGCTCGGAGGACGAGGCGCTGGAGGGCGTGGAGTACCGGGAGTCGCTCAAGCCGCTCCTGGAGGACCTGCCGCCGCGCGAGAAGCGCATCCTGCTGCTGCGCTTCTTCGGGAACATGACCCAGTCGCAGATCGCCCAGGAGGTCGGCATCTCGCAGATGCACGTCTCGCGGCTGCTGGCCCGCACCCTGGCGCAGCTGCGTGAGCGGCTGCTCGTCGAGGAGTAGGCGAGGAGCGGGCCGGCGGGGCGGGGTCCGTCGGCTCAGGCCTCGGGGGTCGCCCTCGGCCCCCGGCGGATGCCGAGGTCCTGGGTGGTCGCCGGGTTCAGGACGAGCACGAGTCCGGTGACGGCGACCGCCGCCAGCACGATTCCGGTGGGAATCAGGGCGCCCTGCGAGCGCAGCAGCGTCCAGGCCACCGGCAGCGCCATGATCTGGGTGATCAGCGCGGGCCCCCGGCTCCAGCTGCGCAGCAGCAGCAGCCCGCGGGCGGCGATCAGCGGGATCGCGCCGAGCGCGACCAGGGTGATCCCGACCGTCTCGGCCTGCTGTGTGCTCTCCAGCTTCCCGAGCAGCCCCATGACGAGCATGTAGACACCGCCGAGGGCGAGCGCCAGGCCTTCGAGCGCGTTGACCCCGGCGAGGACGGTGATCCTGGTCGGGCGCTCCGCGGTGGAGGGCGACGGCGTGGAGGGGGTCGCTTGAGTACTCACGCCTTTCAGGTTGGCATCCCCGGGGCCCGGAAGTGAAGCCGGGGTGCGAGTGAGCCTCACCCGTCCGGGCGCACGGCACGGCGTCCGGTCACGTTCCGTCACCGGTTCCGAGCGCAGCGAACGGGGGCTAGGGCCTCCTGTTTGGATCAGGTCGGATCAGGGAGCGGGGTCCGGTGCGTGCAGCTGCAAGGCGGAGGATTGAGGCATGGCGGAGCCATGGTGATTGACGACAACGCCGCAGATGCGCGTGCCGGACCCCGCGAGCCCGACATGATCCAAACGGGAGGCCCTACGGACCTGAACCGCCCGGTAGGTAGGCTGGCCGTCATGCGCGCACTCCTCGTGGTCAACCCAGCTGCTACCACCACCAGTGCCCGCACCCGAGATGTGCTCATCCACGCGCTGGCCAGCGAGATGAAGCTGGAGGCGGTGACCACGGAGTACCGGGGGCACGCGCGCGACCTGGGGCGGCGGGCGGCGGACAGCGACGACATCGATCTGGTGGTCGCCCTCGGCGGCGACGGCACGGTGAACGAGGTCGTGAACGGGCTGCTGCACCGGGGCCCGGACGTGGACGCCCTCCCGAAGCTCGCCGTGGTTCCCGGCGGGTCCACCAATGTCTTCGCGCGCGCCCTCGGGCTGCCGAACGACGCGGTGGAGGCGACCGGCGCGATTCTGGACGCCCTGGAGAAACGGACCGAACGCACGGTCGGTCTGGGTCTGGCCGCCGGCACCCCGGGAACCGAGGACGAGTCCGTTCCCGAACGCTGGTTCACTTTCTGTGCCGGACTCGGGTTCGACGCCGGAGTCGTCGGCCGGGTCGAACAGAAACGCGAGGGCGGCAAGCGTTCGACGCACGCCCTGTACGTACGCCAGGTGGTGCGGCAGTTCCTGAACGAGGCCCATCGCCGGCACGGGACGATCACGCTCGACGTGCCCGGCCAGGAGCCGGTGACCGACCTCGCACTCTCCATAATCTGCAACACCGCCCCCTGGACCTACCTGGGCAATCGCCCGGTCTACGCCTCGCCGAAGGCCTCCTTCGACACCGCGCTGGACGTCCTCGGACTGAAGCGTCTGTCCACCCCGGCGGTGGCCCTCTACGGCACCCAGCTGCTCACTTCGAGCCCCGAGAAGGGGCCCCGCGGCAAGCACGCTGTTTCACGGCATGACCTCACGGACTTCACCTTGCATTCAAAGGTCCCGCTGCCCTTCCAGATGGACGGTGACCACCTGGGACTGCGTACGAGCGTGACGTTCACAGGCGTACGCCGTGCACTGCGTGTGATTGTGTGAGTGGAAGGGCCGAAAGTCCTTTAACTCGAACGTTTGGACTGGGTCCCACCCCTAAGAAGTGCGCCTGTGACCTAGTCGACACCGAGGAATCAAAAAAAACTTTCCAGAAGGGGTTGTATCCGTCGCCGAGGTTTGGGAATCTCTTCATGGCGATCGGGACGGCCCGCAACACCGGCCTCCACTGAGAGCCAGAACCCCTCCTCACCATCACAGACCACACCCAGTCCATCTGGGGGTCGGCCCGTCATCTGCGGGGGGATTCGTGAAAGCGTTCACATTCACAAGCAACAAGCGTGTAATACCAAGGAGAGGTAGCAGCCATGGACTGGCGTCACAACGCCGTTTGTCGTGAGGAAGACCCCGAGCTGTTCTTCCCCATCGGCAACACCGGTCCTGCGCTGCTGCAGATCGAGGAAGCCAAGGCTGTCTGCCGCCGCTGCCCCGTCATGGAGCAGTGCCTGCAGTGGGCGCTCGAGTCCGGCCAGGACTCCGGCGTCTGGGGTGGCCTCAGCGAGGACGAGCGCCGCGCGATGAAGCGCCGCGCCGCTCGCAACCGGGCGCGCAACGCAAGCGCCTGAGCGAGAACCGCACCAAGCCTCAGCCCGGCGGCGCGTACAGAGCGTACGCACAGCCCCGCCTTCGAGTCGCAGCGCGCAGTACCCCGGAGCGCATCGCAACGTGAGCATCACGGAGCGGGCCCGGACCGTCACCACGGTCCGGGCCCGCTCTGCTGTGTGCGCTCGCGCGGTTCTACTTGTCGCCGCTGACCGGAAGGTCCAGCACCACCTGGGTGCCACGCTCGGGGGCCGGGACCATGCCGAACGTGCCGCCCAACTCCCCCTCCACCAACGTCCGTACGATCTGGAGTCCGAGGTTGCCGGCCCGCTTCGGGTCGAACCCCTCGGGCAGTCCGCGGCCGTCGTCGGTGACGGTGATCAGCAGCCGCCCGTCGGCGGGCGATCCGCCGCGCACGGCGGAGACCTCCACCGTCCCGTGGTCGGCCACGGCGAAGGCGTGCTCCAGGGCGTTCTGCAGAACCTCCGTCAGCACCATGGAGAGCGGGGTGGCGACCTCGGCGTCGAGGATGCCGAAGCGTCCGGTGCGCCGGCAGGTCACCTTGCCCGGGGAGATCTCCGAGACCATCGCGATCACCCGGTCGGCGATCTCGTCGAACTCGACCCGCTCGTCCAGATTCTGGGACAGCGTCTCATGGACGATGGCGATCGAACCGACCCGCCGGACCGCCTCGTTGAGCGCCTCGCGGCCCTGCTCGGAGTCCATCCGGCGGGACTGGAGGCGCAACAGGGCGGCCACCGTCTGGAGGTTGTTCTTCACCCGGTGGTGGATCTCCCGGATGGTCGCGTCCTTGGTGATCAACTCACGTTCGCGGCGGCGCAGTTCGGTGACGTCCCGGAGCAGGACGAGCGAGCCGATGCGGACGCCCTTGGGCTTCAGCGGAATGGCCCGCAGCTGGATCACCCCGCCCGCGCACTCGACCTCGAACTCCCGGGGCGCGTAACCGCTGGCCACCTTGACCAGGGCCTCGTCCACCGGCCCCCGGGACGGGGCCAGTTCGGCGGTGGTGGTGCCGAGGTGGTGGCCGACCAGGTCGGAGGCGAGGCCGAGGCGGTGGTAGGCGGAGAGGCCGTTGGGGCTGGCGTACTGCACGATCCCGTCGGCGTCGAGCCGGATCAGGCCGTCGCCCACCCGCGGGGAGGCGTCCATGTCGACCTGCTGGCCGGGGAAGGGGAAGGACCCTGCGGCGATCATCTGGGCCAGGTCGGAGGCGGACTGGAGATAGGTGAGCTCCAGCCGTGAGGGGGTGCGCACGGTGAGCAGGTTGGTGTTGCGGGCGATGACGCCGAGCACCCGGCCGTCACGGCGTACGGGGATGGACTCGACCCGTACGGGCACCTCCTCGCGCCACTCCGGGTCGCCCTCGCGCACGATCCGGCCCTCGTCCAGGGCCGCGTCCAGCAGCGGGCGGCGGCCGCGCGGCACCAGGTGGCCGACCATGTCGTCCTGGTAGGAGGTGGGTCCGGTGTTGGGGCGCATCTGGGCGACGGAGACGTACCGCGTGCCGTCGCGGGTCGGAACCCACAGCACGAGGTCGGCGAAGGACAGGTCGGAGAGCAGCTGCCACTCCGAGACCAGCAGATGGAGCCACTCGAGGTCGGTGTCGCTCAGAGCGGTGTGCTGGCGGACGAGGTCGTTCATGGAGGGCACGTGTGGAGCGTACCTGTGGTTACCGGAAGCGTTCGAACCGATCGGCCCGGCGGACCGTGCAGTGGGCAGGACGATGGACAGGTGCGGCGGCCGGCCCGAGAATGTCGTGCAGGTGGATGGACACGGGTATTGGTCTAGTCCACAATGTTCATCAAGACCTCCGCTCTCCCCGCACAGGAGAGTGGACCGAGGCACCCGGCGCTCTCTGCCCTGACCGCGCCGGTGCCTCCAGTGGCCGGAGGCACCGCACACCGCCGGCCAGGTAGCTCCGGGCTGCGGTGCCGGGCGGGCTGAGGGTCCCGCTCTGGCGCCGCGGCCCGCGGGTGTTTCCGGGGCCGTACGCCTCCGGTCCTCAGCGGGTCTCGGTGACCTTCGCCAGGGCGCGGGGCGCGTCGGGGTCCTGGCCCCGGGCGATCGTCACCTCGTACGCCAGCATCTGCAGCGGCAGGATCTCCAGGATCGGCTGCAACTCCTCCGGGACGCCCGCCGTGGGCAGCGAGAAGCCGGCCGAGGCCGCCTCCACCTGGACCTTGGGGCCGACCACGAAGAGATCCGCGCCGCGTCCGCGCAAGCGGTCCAGCACCGGCTGGAGGGCCTCGCCGCCCCGGCCGTCGGTGACCACGGCGATCACCGGGGAGATGTTGTCGACCATCGCCAGCGGGCCGTGCAGCAGATCGGCGCCGGAGTAGGAGAGAGCCGGGATGTAGCTGGTCTCCATGAGCTTCAGGGCCGCTTCCTTGGCCGTCGGGTAGCCGTAGCCGCGCGAGGTGATCACCATGCGCTCGGCGAAGCGGTAGCGGGAGGCCAGCGCCTTGACCTCGGCCCGGCGGCCCAGGGTCGCGCCGGCGAGGTCGGGCAGGCCCGCGGCGGCCGTGGTGCCGTCGCCGCCGCCCAGGCCCACCACGAAAAGGTAGAGGGAGAGCAGGGAGGCGGTGTACGTCTTGGTGGCCGGCAGCGCCTTCTCCGGGCCCGCCAGGATGTCGATGTGGTACTCGGAGACGGCGGCGAGCGCGGAGTCCGGGTTGTTGGTGACGGCGAGCGTGACGGCCCCGGCCTCCCGGGCGGCCCGGGTGGAGGCCACCAGGTCCGGCGAGCCGCCCGACTGACTGACGGTGATCACCAGGACGTCCCGCAGATCGGGCTTGGCCCCGTAGGCCGTGGTGGTGGACATCGAGGCCAGTCCGCAGGGCAGCCCGAGGCGGATCTCCAGCAGGTACTTCGCGTAGAGCGCCGCGTTGTCCGACGTACCCCGGGCGGTGAGCAGCACGAACCGGGGCTTCCGGGCGGCGATCTCGGCGGCGACCTCGTTGATGCGGGGCGCGCCCTGTTCGAGGATCCGGCGCAGCATCGCGGGCTGCTCGGCCATTTCGCCGGACATGATGCGGCCGGGCTCGTCGCCCTGGCCGATCCGGTCGGCCGGAGGGGTGGCGGACATGTGGGGGCCTCCCTGGGCTGTCGGCAACGGCATACGGGACGGCGCGCGGGCGGGTACGCGATCGGCGCCGTACCGGACAAGTCGACCAGGCAATGCGGTGGCCCGCCAGCGGGCCGGGGCGTGCGGGACCGGGGGCGGCCGATGGGCGGACTGTTCACCGTACGGCTGCTCGATTCTGCTAAATTGGGAACTTGATTGGTCTATACCACCGGCTCCCCTAGTCAGATCGGCAGGCACAGCGTGGAAGTTGTCATCGTCCCGGACGCCGCGGCAGGCGGCGAACTGATCGCGGAGGCCATCGCCGCGCTGCTCCGCCGCAAGCCCGACGCCCTGCTCGGCGTTGCCACCGGCTCGACCCCGCTGCCCATCTACCGCGCGCTGGCGGCCAAGGTCTCCGCCGGGGCCGTCGACGCCTCGCGCGCCCGGATCTGCCAGCTCGACGAGTACGTCGGCCTGCCCGCGGGCCACCCGGAGTCGTACCGCTCGGTGGTGCTGCGCGAGGTCGTCGAGCCGCTCGGGCTCTCCGAGGCCTCCTTCATGGGCCCCGACGGCTCGGCCGAGGACGTCCAGGCGGCCTGCGAGGCGTACGACCGGGCGCTGGCGGAGGCGGGCGGTGTCGACCTCCAGCTCCTGGGCATCGGCACGGACGGGCACATCGGCTTCAACGAGCCGTGCTCCTCGCTCGCCTCGCGCACCCGGATCAAGACGCTGACGCAGCAGACCCGGGTCGACAACGCGCGCTTCTTCGACGACGACATCGAGCAGGTGCCGCACCACGTGATCACGCAGGGCATCGGGACGATCCTGGACTCCCGGCACCCGATCCTGCTGGCCACCGGTGAGGGCAAGGCGGAGGCCATCGCCCAGACGGTGGAGGGGCCGGTCGCCTCGATCGTGCCGGCCTCGGCGCTCCAGCTGCATCCGCACGCGACCGTGGTGGTGGACGAGGCGGCGGCGTCGAAGCTGAAGCTGGGGGATTACTTCCGGGCCACGTATGCGGCGAAGCCGCAGTGGCAGGGGCTGTAGGGCTCGGCCCCTTCCCTGTACGGCCGAGGGCCGGGACGCCTTGGTGGTGTCTCGGCCCTTTGCCGTGCGGTGCGGTGCGGTGCGGTGAATGGTGCGGCCCGTCCGGCGGGAGGCTCTGTCCTCAATCGCCGGACGGGCTTGAATCAGTCGGCCCGAGCGTTCGTCCTCAATCGCCGGACGGGCTTGGTGTGGCCGGGCTTGAAAGGTCAGGCCTTGCTGCCCGTCAGTGTTTCCGCCGCCGCTGTGCCGCAGACCCTTGCCGCGCCGTGGGTGGCGACATACAGCGCGCCCCTCGGGTCCGACTGGGGCAGGCCCATCTCGACCACGATCGTGTCCGGGCGGGCCGCCAGCAGGGCGTCGAGCGCCGCGCTCATCCAGGCGTGCCGGTGCTCGTCGCGGACCACGGCGACGATGCGCCGCTCCCCCGCCGCCGCCAGGATCGCGTCCGCGACGGCCTCGGTCTCCTCGGTGTAGGTGTCCGTGCCGGTGCCGGGCAGGATCCTGTCCAGCTCGGCGGCGATGCCCCACGGGGTCTCGTCGCCGACCGCGATGTTCGCCACCGCGCTGAACGAGGCGACGTACGCCGCCTCCGTCAGCCGGTCGCCGGAGCCGGTCACCCGGACCGCGCGGCGGGCGGCCACCAGGCCGATGTCGGAGCTGACACCGGTGCCGGGCGCGGTCCCCTCCTGCACTGCCGCGCCCGGCTCCGGGACATCCCCCCGGGCCCTCTGCGTCCAGGACGCGAGGGCTCGTACACGGGCGGCCGCGTCGGCGAGCCGCTCCTCGGTCAGTTCCCCGCTGCGCACGGCCGCGACGAGGGCGTCGCGCAGCCGCAGCACCGTCTCCTCGTCGGCCAGGCCGCCGCCCACACAGATGGCGTCGGCGCCCGCCGCGAGGGCGAGGACGGACCCGCGCTCGATGCCGTACGTACCGGCGATGGCGTCCATCTCCACGGCGTCGGTGACGATCAGGCCGTCGTAGCCCAGCTCCTGGCGCAGCAGACCGGTGAGGATCTGCGGGCTCAGGGTCGCCGGGCGGTCCGGGTCGAGTGCGGGAAGAAGGATATGCGCGCTCATCACCGATTTGGAACCCGCCGCGATGGCCGCCCGGAAGGGCACCAGCTCACGGGCGTGCAGGGTGTCCAGGTCCACATCGATGCGGGGCAGCGCGAGGTGCGAGTCGACCGCGGTGTCGCCGTGCCCGGGGAAGTGCTTGGTGCAGGCGGCGACACCGGCGGCCTGGAGCCCCTCGATGTACGCGGCGGTGTGCCGGGCGGCCAGGCGGGTGTCGGCGCCGAAGGAGCGCACGCCGATGACCGGGTTGCCCGGGTTGGAGTTGACGTCGGCGGACGGCGCCCAGTTGAGGTTGACGCCGCACTCGGCGAGCCGGCGGCCCAGCTCCTGGGCGACGGCCCGGGTGAGGTGGACGTCGTCCACCGAGCCGAGGGCGAAGTTGCCGGGGAAGGAGGAGCCGTGCGTGACCTCCAGGCGGGTCACGTCGCCGCCCTCCTCGTCGATGGCGACGAGGACGTCGTCCCGCTCGGAGCGCAGCCGTCCGGTGAGGGCGGTGAGCTGCTCGGGCGAGGTGATGTTGCGCCCGAACAGGCCGACGGAGGCGAGGCCTTCACCGACGCGGCGCAGCAGCCAGTCCGGTGCGGTGGTTCCGGTGAACCCGGGCTGGAGCACAGCGAGCGCGTCGCGCGTCACGGTGTCCGTGGTGGAAACGAGGGTGGTCATGAGCCCGCACTATCCCTTCACGGCGCCGGAAGTGAGGCCTGCGGCCATCTTCTTCTGAATGATCATGAAGAACACGACGACCGGGATGGCGATCATGGTCGATGCCGCCATGAGGGCGCCGTAGTCCGTTCCGCGCTCGGTCGTGAACGTCATCAGCCAGACGTTCAGCGTGTACTTGGAGTTGTCGTTGATCAGGATGTACGCGAAGAGGTACTCGTTCCACGCGTTCACCAGGGCGAAGATCGACGCGGCGGCGAGCCCGGGGGCGAGCAGCGGGAAGATCACCCGCCGGAAGGCCTGGAAGCGGGTGCAGCCGTCGACCATCGCGGACTCCTCCAGCTCCACCGGGATGTTCACGACGAAGCCGCGGATCATGATGGTGGCGAAGGGCAGCGTGGAGACCAGATAGACGACGATCAGGCCCCAGTACTCGTCGATCCCGCCCATGGCGTTGAGCTGGGCGTAGATCGGGATGAGCATCGCCGTCGGCGGCAGCATCTGGACCAGGATCATGATCAGGACCAGGGCCTTGCGGCCGAAGAACCGGAACCGGCCGATGGCCAGGGCCGCCAGGGTCGCGATGATCATGCCGCCGACCACCGCGGTGACGGCGACGATCAGGCTGGACTGGATGGCGGTGCCGAAGTTCGGCTGCTCGGTGGCCCGGACGAAGTTGTCGAAGGTGATCGACGTGGGCCACAGGGTCTGGTCGTAGCTGCGGATCTCCCGGTTGGGCCGCAGGGCGCTGATGACCAGCCAGTAGACCGGGAAGACCATGACCAGGGCGACGACGAGGCCGATGAGGTCGAAGTGCAGCCGGCTCTTCTTGCGGTCGGGTCGCAGTACCTGCGGCTGGACCTGTGTCTGGGTCGAGCTGCTCATTCGACCTCTCCCGTCTTCATGAGCTGGCGCAGGTAGTACACGGCCACGCCGGACAGCAGCAGCACCGTGATCAGGGCGATCGCGGTGCCCTGGCTGAAGGAGGTGGACTCGAACGCCTTGGAGTAGGAGTAGAGGCCGAGGGTCTCGTACTCCGGCTCGGGCTTGTTGCCGCGCAGCAGCCAGATCTGGCCGAAGACGTTGAAGTCCCAGATCACCGAGAGGGTGGCGACCATGGTGAAGACCGGCTTGATGACCGGCCAGGTGACGAACTTGTAGATGCCGTAGGCGCTGGCGCCGTCGAGGGCGGCGGCCTCCTCCAGTTCCTGGGGAACCTGGGTGAGGGCGGCGTACAGGGTGACGACGACGAACGGGATGGCGCCCCAGACGACCAGCAGGGTGATGATGCCGAAGCCCTGGATCGGGTTGAGGTACCAGTTGTGTCCGAGCCAGTCCTCGCCGACGACCTTGGCGATCAGGGTGTTGATCAGGCCGTAGTCGGAGTCGGCCATGAAGCGGAAGATCGAGGCGGCCACCATCAGCGGCATCGACCAGGCGGCGATGAGGCAGGCGGTGAGCACGAGCCGGACCCAGGTGGTGAGCTTGCGCATCAGCAGGGCGACCAGCAGCCCGATCCCCATCGTCAGCGTCACACAGATGGCCATGAAGACGACCGTGCGGAAGGTGACCCACCAGAACTCGGAGTCGCCGAGGATGTTGGTGAACTGCTCGAAGCCGACCCATGGCGCCGGTTCTCCGGACCACAGCTCACGTCGGCCCATGTCCTGGAAGGACATGATGACCGTCTTGCCGAGCGGGTAGAGGTAGACGGCGGCGATCGCCACGATCGCCGGGAGAATCAGGAAGTAGGGGAGCAGTTCCCCCTTCTTCCGCTTTCTCTTCTGCACCCGGGGCGCGTCGTCGTCGAAGGACGACTTCCCCGTCGCCTGCGGGTCGGGTGGTACGGGGACCGGCGGCCCGGCGGCCTTGGTATCAGCGGCAGACACGTGGCTGACCTTCCATCGCGGGTCCGGGGCGGGCCCCGGAATTCACGGCATTCACTTGCGGGAAAGGAGCGGGGGCCCGGCGCTGACGCCGGGCCCCGCCTGGCGATCGGAAGGTCAGGATTCCTTGTTGATCAGCGCGTTGATCTTGTCGTCGGCCTTCTTGGTGGCGTCGGCGACGGAGGAGCCCTTGACGATCTCCAGGAGCATGTTCTGGAGGATCTCCTCCTTCTCGATGGAGGCCCAGCCCGGCGCGATCGGCGTGAACCAGGCGTCCGGCACCGCGTTGGCGATGGCGGCGGTCTCCGGCTTGGCCTTCAGCGGCTCAAGCTGCTTCTCGTTGTTGGGGAGGATGTTCTTCGACGCGAGGACCTCCATGGACTTCGCGTTGGTGAAGAGGGAGATCCACTCCTCGCCGAGGTCCTGGACCTTGGACTTGGAGATCGTCGCGAGGTCCGAGCCGCCGATGAAGGACGGGAGGGCCTTGCCCTCGGGGCCGGGCATACCGGCCGTGGCGATCTTGCCCTCGAGCTTCGGGTTGCCGTTCTCACCCGTGGTGACGCTGCCGGCCTCCCAGGCCTGGCCGTAGATGACCGCGGCCTTCTCGTTGGCCATGACGTTGGCGTGGTCCTGCTCGTCCTTCGTCACGTCGGCCTTGTTGTACTTCTTGACCAGGTCGACGAAGTGCTGGATGCCCTTCTGGGCCTCCGGGGTGGAGAGCGCGGCCTTCCACTCCTTGCCGCCCTCGTCGTACGTGGCTATCTGGCCACCGTAGGCGGCGACGTAGGACATCGCGGCGTACCAGTAGCGGCCGGGGAAGTAGAGGGAGGAGGCGCGCTTGTCCTTCTTGCCCAGCTCGGCGTCGACCTTGTCCATCGCGGCGAGGAACTCGTCCTCGGTCTGCGGGAGGGCGTCGCTGCCGGTGCCGGCCTTCAGCATGTCCTTGTTGTACACGGCCAGACGGGCGCTCGCGTAGTAGGGGACGCAGTAGGTCTTGCCCTCGAAGGAGCACGTGTCCTTCAGACCCTTGATCCAGGTGTCCGAGTTCTCGTACTTCTTGGGGTCGATTTCTCCGAGCGCACCATTGAGGATGTACTGCATGGTCTCGGTATTGCCGAGTTCCACGACGTCCGGGAATTTGTCGCCGCCGAGGGAGGTGTCCAGCTTCTTGACCTTGTCGGCCCACTGCTGGTACTGAATCTTGACCGTGACGCCCGGGTACTTCTTGTTGAACTCGGCGTTGACGTCCTTGACCAGCTCGGGCCAGGTGGACTGGGCCTCGCCCATGAGCCAGACGGTCAGGGTTTCCTTGCGGTCCTTCGGGTCCGCGGACGAATTCTTGTCGTCGGAACCACACGCCGCGACCGAAACCAACATGCCCGCGACACCGATAGCCGCGATGAGCTTGCGCTTCACGTCAAACCCTCCTCAGGGATGCTGCAACCCCACCCACCGCGAAGACATTCGACGAGTTCTGCTGGGGCTGGACCTGGTCTTTAATGGTTTAGACCAGTACCGGGAGCTTGGCCTAGACCTTTAGGGGTGTCAAGGGTGTATAAGAAGTGCACTCGCGTCCGTTATAGGACCGACACCTAAGGGAGGGCGACGACCCGTGACCGGACCGTGCCACCATGTGAGCCGCGACAGACGGAGGAGCCGGTGACGGCAGCAACGCAGCAGTCGGGAAGGCGGGCCATGGGTGCCGACGGGGGCAGTACGGGGAGCGAGACCGGTGCCGGTACGCGCACGGCGCGCGTACCGAAGTACTACCGGCTCAAGCGCCATCTCCTCGACATGACGGACACCTTGCCGCCCGGCACCCCGGTGCCGCCCGAACGCACCCTGGCGGCCGAGTTCGACACCTCGCGCACCACCGTGCGCCAGGCGCTCCAGGAGCTGGTCGTCGAGGGCCGCCTCGAACGCATCCAGGGCAAGGGCACCTTCGTCGCCAAGCCGAAGGTCTCCCAGGCCCTCCAGCTCACCTCGTACACCGAGGACATGCGCGCCCAGGGACTGGAGCCGACGTCCCAACTGCTGGACATCGGCTATGTCACGGCGGACGACACGCTCGCCGGTCTGCTGGACATCTCGACGGGCGGCCGGGTGCTGCGCATCGAGCGGCTCCGGCTCGCCAGCGGGGAGCCGATGGCGATCGAGACCACCCACCTTTCGGCCAAACGCTTCCCGGCGCTGCGCCGTTCGCTGGTGAAGTACACCTCGCTCTACACCGCGCTCGCCGAGGTGTACGACGTCCGCCTCGCCGAGGCGGAGGAGACCATCGAGACCTCGCTCGCCACCCCGCGCGAGGCCGGCCTGCTGGGCACCGACGTGGGCCTGCCGATGCTCATGCTGTCCCGTCATTCCGTGGACGGCCAGGGCGAACCGGTGGAGTGGGTGCGCTCGGTCTACCGGGGCGACCGCTACAAGTTCGTGGCCCGTCTGAAACGTCCGACGGACTGAGAGCCGGCAGCGAACGAACAGGCGGTGGCCCGGGGATCCCTTCCCCGGGCCACCGCCTGTTTTCGGTCACCCCGAGGGAAGCGGGCATCGCGTGAACCGATGCCCTCTCCCGTCCGTGTCATGACTGCGGAACTTCGGTGGAGACATCGGCGAAACACGACCGGTATGCGGACAGGGGTTCCGGAGAGCGGCCGTACCACCTAGATTTCGCGCACGTTACGACAGTGATCGCGCGAGGGGACGGATCGATATGCCGGAAACGCCCACATCAGCACCACCGGTTCCACCCGCACCCGGACGGCGGGCCCCGACCCCGAAGTCCATAGTCGTCTGGAGCCTGGTGGCCCTGGCCGGCGCCATCGGCTGGGCCACCCTCGCGCTCTCGCGGGGTGAAGAGGTCTCCGCCGCCTGGATGCTGGCCGCGGCCCTCGGCTCGTACGCCATCGCGTACCGCTTCTACTCCCGGTTCATCGCCAACCGGGTCCTGAAGGTCGACAAGAACCGTGCGACCCCGGCCGAACGGCTGGACAACGGCGTCGACTTCCATCCCACCGACCGCCGGGTCCTGTTCGGCCACCACTTCGCCGCCATCGCGGGCGCGGGCCCGCTGGTCGGTCCGGTGCTCGCCGCGCAGATGGGTTATCTGCCGGGCACGATCTGGCTGGTCGTCGGCGTCATCTTCGCCGGCGCCGTCCAGGACATGGTGACGCTCTTCTTCTCGACCCGCCGCAACGGCCGTTCGCTCGGCCAGATGGCGCGCGACGAGATAGGGCCGGTCGGCGGGATCGCCGCCCTGGTCGCGGTCTTCATCATCATGATCATCCTGCTCGCGGTCCTCGCGCTGGTGATCGTGAACGCGCTCGCCCACTCGCCGTGGGGCGTCTTCTCCATCGGCATGACGATCCCGATCGCCCTCTTCATGGGCGTCTATCTGCGCATCCTGCGGCCCGGCAAGGTCAGCGAGGTCTCCCTGATCGGCGTCGCGCTGCTGCTCCTCGCGATCGTCTCGGGCGGCTGGGTCGCGGAGTCGTCGTGGGCGGACTTCTTCACGCTGGAGCCGGGCACGCTGGTCATCTGGATGATCGTGTACGGGTTCCTCGCCTCCGTGCTCCCCGTGTGGCTGCTGCTGGCCCCGCGCGACTACCTCTCCACCTTCATGAAGGTCGGCACGATCGGGCTGCTCGCCCTGGGCGTGGTCGTCGCGCTGCCGACGCTGAAGATGCCCGCGGTCACCGACTTCGCCTCCAGCGGCTCGGGCCCGGTCTTCGCCGGCTCGATGTTCCCGTTCGTCTTCATCACCATCGCCTGCGGCGCGCTCTCCGGCTTCCACTCCCTGGTCTCCTCCGGCACCACGCCGAAGATGGTCCAGAAGGAGACGCAGATCCGGATGATCGGCTATGGCGCCATGCTGGTCGAGTCGTTCGTGGCGATCATGGCGATGATCGCCGCCTGCATCATCGACCCCGGGCTCTACTTCGCCATCAACGCGCCCGTCGGTGTGATCGGCGACAGCGTCCAGTCCGCCTCCCAGGCCGTGGCCAACTTCGGCTTCACCATCACCCCCGACGCCCTGGCCCAGGCCGCCAAGGACGTCGAGGAGGCGAGCCTGCTCTCCCGGACCGGTGGCGCGCCCACGTTCGCGCTCGGCATGTCGGAGATCTTCTCCGCGGTGGTCGGCGGGACCGCGATGAAGGCGTTCTGGTACCACTTCGCCATCATGTTCGAGGCGCTCTTCATCCTGACCACCGTGGACGCCGGCACCCGGGTCGGGCGCTTCATGCTCCAGGACATGCTGGGCAACGCCTACAAGCCGTTCCGCGAGGTCAGCTGGAAGCCGGGCGTCTGGTTCGCCAGCGCCGTCGTGGTCGGCGGCTGGGGCTACTTCCTCTGGGTCGGTGTGCACGACCCGCTGGGCGGCATCAACCAGCTCTTCCCGCTCTTCGGCATCGCCAACCAGCTGCTGGCCGCCGTCGCGCTGGCCGTCTGCACCACGCTGCTCGTCAAGTCCGGCCGGCTGAAGTGGGCGTGGGTCACCGCGGTCCCGCTCGCCTGGGACGTGGCGGTCACCCTCACCGCGAGCTGGCAGAAGATCTTCTCCGAGGACGTGAAGGTCGGCTTCTTCGCCCAGCGCGACAAGTACCAGGCGGGTATCGACGCGGGCGAGGTGCTGGCCCCCGCGAAGAACATGGACGACATGCGGACCGTCGTCACCAACTCCACCGTCGACGGGGTGCTGAGCGCGCTCTTCGCGCTCCTCATCATCGTGGTGCTCGTGGACGCCGGGCGGGTCTGCTACAAGGCCATCCGCGACCCGGAGAGCGTCAAGCTCCACGAGACGCCGTACGTCGAGTCCAGGCTCGTCGCCCCGGCCTCGCTCATCGCGACCCCGGAGGAGAAGGCCGAACTGGCCGCCGCCGGCGTCGGCCCCGAGGGCGGCATCCGCAAGGAGGCCGCGGGAACGGGGAGTCCGACATGACCGTCGCGGACGTCCGGCGGGTGGCGGGACGGATCCGCTGGTACGTCCGTGAGCTGACCGGTGAGTCCACGTACGACCGCTATGTGGCGCACGCGAGGACGCACGATCCGGACGCGCCGGTGATGACCCGCCGCGCGTTCGAGCGCAGCCGCACGGACGCCCGCGAGGCCGATCCGCGCGAGGGCTTCCGCTGCTGCTGAGCACCGTCGGCCGGTCAGCGGGTCCTGGATCCCGGGCCGTCGCCCCTCCCCCGATGGAGCGGGCGGCGGCCCGGCGGCCGTTCCGGTGTCCGTCCACCGTTCGATTTCCCGGTGCACGGACCCCTCACCGTACGAAAAGATGTGCCCATGACATCGCGTTCCCGGTCGCCCCGGCTCCGGCCCCTCCTCCTGACCCTGCCGCTGACGCTGGCACTGGCCCTGGCGGCGACGGGCTGCGGCACCGAGCCCGCGCCCGACACGATGGCGGCGGGCCGGAGTTCCTCGGACGGTCCGGCACCGGACCGGGCGGAGCTGGAGGCGCGGGCGAGCGCCGCGCAGCTCGTCGCGGAGCATGTGTGGGTGACCGAGGCCGCGGGCTACGCCCTGGCGCGCCAGTCGGTCGGGGTGCTCGGTGACGACGGGTTCAGCAGCTCCTACACCGCGCCGGACGGCGGAACGCTCCAGCTGTCGGTGGAGCGCCGCCCGCACGCCGAGGCCGACTGTACGGAGGGCTCCGCGGCCGCGAGCGGTCAGGAGCCCCTGGTGACGTGCGAGCGGGACGGCGAACAGTGGTACCGGGCCACCGAGTCGGGCCATGCGTACGCCTGGGAGCAGGGCGAACTCGTGGTCACGGTGAGCGGGCCGCGCGACAAGGTGGACCGGACGACGCTGCGTTCGGCGGCGCGGGCCGCCCACCGCGCCGACGACCGGGAACTGGACCGGGTGCTGCCGCCGGCCGGGGAGGCCGCCGGGCGGCAGCCGGTCGAGCGCGGCGATCTGCCACCGGTGGGCGACGGCGCGCCGAACAACGATGTGGGAGCGAGTGGCTGATGGATCTGACGATCAGGGTGGCGGAGCCCGCCGAGTTCGCCGTGCTCGGCGGGATCATCGCCGAGGCGTATCTCGGCGACGATCTGCTGGACGGCCCGCAGGACCCGTATCTGCTCAAGCTGCGGGCGGTGGAACAACGGGCGGCCGAGGCGGAGGTGCTGGTCGCGCTCGACGCGGACGGGACGGTGCTCGGCGGTGTGACCTATGCCGCTCCCGGCACTCCGTGGCGCGACATCGCCGGTCCGGACGAGGCCGAATTCCGGATGCTGGCCGTGGCCCGCGCGGGGCGCGGACGGGGCGTGGGAGAGGCTCTCGTGCGGGCGTGCGTCAAGCGGGCCCGGTCGGCGGAAGATGTCCGGGCACTGGTGCTGTCGACGCAGCCGGGCATGCTCGCGGCCCATAGGATCTACCGTCGGCTCGGCTTTCTGCGGACCCCTGAACGGGACTGGGAGCCGGTGCCGGGCCTGCGGCTCATGACCTTCCGGCTGTGGCTGGAGGCGGCGTCCTGAGGGGCGTATTAAATCGACGCGACACAACATGTGGGGGCCGCAGCATCTGGCGGCCCCCACATGTATGCTCGACCTCGCTGTCGTCGCAGGGGAATCCGGTGCGAATCCGGAACTGTCCCGCAACGGTGTGATCAGTGTGTTTTTGCACACCTGAAGTCCGATGACCTGCCGACAGCGCGTCCGGATCGACCGAACCGGATGCCAGACGTCCGGGCCTCGCGGATAGGCCGGTGGACGCCGTCAGCTGTGCTGCCCTGCCCCGGGCTTCGCGCTGCCCGGCTCCCCCGCCTGCTGCCGGCCCCCTGCCGAGCGAGGGAAAGCCCAGTGACCATCGCGCCCGCCGATCCGGTTTCAGCCACCGAATCCGCCGAGTCCACCACGGCCGGTAACGCCCCGAACGACGGACCCGGGACCGCTTTGCTGCGGACCCTGACCGACCTCACCGTCGATCTGCCCGACACCGACCCCGGCCGGGTCGCCGCCGCCGCGCTGCGCGGGCGCAACGCCCGTTCCGACGAGGCCGAGTTGCGCTCGCTGGCCACCGAGGCCGCCGCGGGGCTGATCTCCGAGGACCCGGCGTACTCCCGGCTCGCCGCCCGGCTGCTGACCCGCACAATCGCGGACGAGGCCGCGGGGCAGGGCGCGACGTCCTTCTCCGCCTCGGTCGCCGTCGGGCACCGCGAGGGCCTGATCGCCGACCGCACCGCCGCGTTCGTGGCGCTGCACGCGGCCGCGCTCGACCAGCTCGTCGAGCAGGCCCTGGCGGACGGCGCCGACGACCGCTTCGGCTACTTCGGTCTGCGGACGCTGCACAGCCGTTACCTCCTGCGCCACCCGCTCACCCGCGAGGTCATCGAGACCCCGCAGCACTTCATGCTGCGCGTGGCCGCGGGCCTCGCCGAGGACGAGTCGGTGCGGGCGCTGGACGAGGTCGCCGCGCTCTACGGGCTGATGAGCAAGCTGGACTACCTCCCCTCCTCCCCCACCCTCTTCAACTCCGGTACCCGGCACCCGCAGATGTCCTCCTGCTATCTGCTGGACTCGCCGAAGGACGAGCTGGACTCGATCTACGACCGCTACCACCAGGTGGCGCGGCTCTCCAAGCACGCGGGCGGCATCGGTCTGTCGTACTCCCGCATCCGTGCCCGGGGTTCGCTGATCCGGGGCACAAACGGGCACTCCAACGGCATCGTGCCGTTCCTCAAGACGCTGGACGCCTCCGTCGCGGCGGTGAACCAGGGTGGCCGGCGCAAGGGCGCGGCGGCGGTCTACCTGGAGACCTGGCACGCGGACATCGAGGAGTTCCTGGAGCTCCGCGACAACACCGGTGAGGACCAGCGGCGTACGCACAACCTGAACCTGGCGCACTGGATCCCGGACGAGTTCATGCGCCGGGTCGACGCGGACACCGAGTGGTCGCTGTTCTCCCCGGCGGACGTGCCCGAGCTGGTCGACCTGTGGGGCGACGCGTTCGACGCGGCCTACCGCGCGGCCGAGGCCAAGGGCCTGGCCCGCAGGACGATTCCGGCGCGTGAGCTGTACGGCCGGATGATGCGGACCCTCGCGCAGACCGGTCAGGGCTGGATGACGTTCAAGGACGCCTCCAACCGGACCGCGAACCAGACCGCCGAGCCGGGCCGGGTCGTGCACTCCTCGAACCTGTGCACGGAGATCCTGGAGGTCACCGACGACGGCGAGACGGCCGTCTGCAACCTGGGCTCGGTCAACCTGGGCGCCTTCGTGGCGAACGGCTCGATCGACTGGGAGCGTCTGGACGCCACCGTGCGTACGGCCGTGACCTTCCTGGACCGGGTCGTCGACATCAACTTCTACCCGACCGAGCAGGCCGGGCGCTCCAACTCCCGCTGGCGGCCGGTCGGCCTGGGTGCGATGGGCCTCCAGGACGTCTTCTTCCAGCTGCGTCTGCCGTTCGACTCGCCCGAGGCGCGCGCGCTCTCCACGAAGATCTCCGAGCGCATCATGCTCGCCGCGTACGAGGCGTCCTGCGACCTCGCCGAGCGCTCGGGCCCGCTGCCCGCGTGGTCCGAGACGCGTGCCGCGCGCGGTGTGCTGCACCCCGACCACTACGACACCGAGCTGAACTGGCCGGAGCGCTGGGACGCCCTGCGCGCCCGGGTCGCGAAGACCGGCATGCGCAACTCGCTGCTGCTGGCCATCGCGCCGACCGCCACGATCGCCTCGATCGCCGGGGTGTACGAGTGCATCGAGCCGCAGGTCTCCAACCTGTTCAAGCGCGAGACGCTCAGCGGTGAGTTCCTCCAGGTGAACGCCTACCTGGTGGACGAGCTGAAGAAGCTCGGCGTGTGGGACGCCCGCACCCGTGAGGCGCTGCGCGAGGCCAGCGGCTCCGTGCAGGGCTTCGCCTGGATCCCCGAGGACGTGCGGGCGCTGTACCGCACGGCGTGGGAGATCCCGCAGCGCGGTCTGATCGACATGGCGGCGGCCCGTACGCCGTTCCTCGACCAGAGCCAGTCGCTCAACCTGTTCCTGGAGACGCCGACGATCGGCAAGCTCTCCTCGATGTACGCGTACGCCTGGAAGCAGGGGCTGAAGACGACGTACTACCTGCGTTCGCGCCCGGCGACCCGGATCGCCCGTGCCGCGTCCGGCCAGGCGGCGGCCGCCGCCCCCATTCCCGTACAGCAGGCTTCGGCTCCCGACGCGGACGCCATCGCCTGCTCCCTCGAAAACCCCGAGTCCTGCGAGGCCTGCCAGTAATGAGCTCCAACGAAGAGAAGAACCTGCTCGACCCGGGATTCGAGCTGACCCTGCGTCCCATGCGCTACCCGGACTTCTACGAGCGCTACCGGGACGCGATCAAGAACACCTGGACCGTCGAGGAGGTCGACCTCCACTCGGACGTCGCCGACCTCGCCAAGCTGTCGCCGGGTGAGCAGCACATGATCGGCCGGCTGGTGGCGTTCTTCGCGACCGGTGACTCGATCGTCTCGAACAACCTCGTGCTGACGCTGTACAAGCACATCAACTCCCCCGAGGCGCGGCTGTATCTGTCGCGGCAGCTCTTCGAGGAGGCCGTGCACGTCCAGTTCTATCTGACGCTGCTGGACACCTATCTGCCCGACCCGGACGACCGGGCGGCGGCGTTCGACGCGGTCGAGGAGATCCCCTCGATCCGGGAGAAGGCCCAGTTCTGCTTCAAGTGGATGGACTCGGTCGAGAAGATCGACCGGCTGGAGACGAAGGCCGACCGCCGTCGCTTCCTGCTGAACCTGATCTGCTTCGCGGCGTGCATCGAGGGCCTGTTCTTCTACGGTGCGTTCGCCTACGTGTACTGGTTCCGCTCGCGCGGTCTGCTGCACGGTCTCGCCACGGGCACCAACTGGGTGTTCCGTGACGAGACGATGCACATGAACTTCGCGTTCGAGGTCGTGGACACCGTCCGCAAGGAGGAGCCGGAGCTCTTCGACGACGCGCTCCAGCAGCAGGTCACCGACATGCTGAAGGAAGCGGTCGAGGCGGAGCTGCAGTTCGGCCGCGACCTGTGCGGCGAGGGCCTGCCGGGCATGAACACCGAGTCGATGCGCCAGTACCTGGAGTGCGTCGCCGACCAGCGGCTCGCCCGCCTCGGCTTCCCGACGGTGTACGGCTCGGAGAACCCGTTCTCCTTCATGGAGCTCCAGGGCGTCCAGGAGCTGACGAACTTCTTCGAGCGCCGCCCGTCCGCCTACCAGGTGGCGGTCGAGGGCTCGGTCGGGTTCGACGACGACTTCTAGACCCTGACCCAGATCCTCAGGTGAGGGCGCCGCGTGGCCGCGACAGGCCGCGCGGCGCTTTCCGTTTCCGGGGGTCCGGCGGCCCGCCGGCCGCGTTGCGCCTCCCGCAGCTGGCGGTCGATCCGGCGTTCGCGGGCGGAGCCGAGGGCGGCGGGCGCGAGGACGAGGGCGAAAAGTGCCGCTACGACCAGGTAGTTCAGGAATGTGTTCATGCCTCTACTCTGGCCCGCCCGGACAGAAAACATCAGTGGCAGGACTGCCATGGGGCATCAAATAGCTGCCACACTCGCTCCATGCTGACCAATGTCGCCGCCCTCCTCCTCGACGAGGTCCACCCCTTCGAACTCGGCGTCCTGTGCGAGGTGTTCGGACTGGACCGCAGCGACGAGGGCCTGCCGGTGCACGACTTCGCGGTGGTCTCCGCCGAGGGCCCCGTCCTGAACACCCACGCGGGCTTCACCATCACCACGCCGCACGGTCTGGAGCGGCTGGAGGAGGCCGACCTCATCGCCGTGCCCGCGGGCAGCCACTTCATGCAGCGGGAGTATCCGGAGGAGGTCCTCGACGCGCTGCGCCGGGCCGTGGAGCGCGGCTCGCGGGTGCTGAGCGTCTGCTCGGGGGCGTACGTCCTCGGCGCGGCCGGTCTGCTGGACGGCCGCCGCTGCACCACCCACTGGCGGCACGCGGCGGAGCTGTCCCGGCGCTACCCGAAGGCGATCGTCGAGCCGGACGTGCTGTACGTGGACGAGGGCCCGGTGATCAGTTCGGCGGGCACCGCCGCCGGGATCGACGCCTGTCTGCACCTGATCCGGCAGGAGTACGGCCAGGACGCGGCCAACACCCTGGCCCGGCGCATGGTGGTGCCGCCGCACCGGGACGGCGGGCAGGCGCAGTACATCAGCCGCCCGCTGCCCCGGAACGCCTGCGACACCGTCGGCTCCACGCTGGCCTGGATGGAGCAGCACCTCGACCAGGAGATGAGCGTGGAGCAGCTGGCGGCGCAGGCGCACATGTCGCCGCGCACCTTCGCCCGGCGGTTCCAGCAGGAGACCGGGACCACGCCCTACCGCTGGCTGCTGCGGCAGCGGGTCCTGCTGGCCCAGCACCTGCTGGAGACCTCCGACCGGACGATCGACACGATCGCGGGCCAGACGGGCTTCGGTACGGCGGCGACACTGCGACACCAGTTCGTGCGGTCACTGGGCACCACGCCGAACGCCTACCGCCGTACGTTCCGGGGCCCGGCGGCCACGGCCGTGCCCGACGTCGCCTGAGAGCGGCGCGGAAGGGTCAGACGCCGCAACTGGGCGCGGACCAGTGACGGTTGGGGCCCTGGTTGACGTGCACGTGGTCGTTGTGGCCGACGTAGCCCGGGCCGAGGATCCCGCGGAAGCCGTGGTAGCGGGCCTGCTTGGCCAGCGTGCACAGCGAGTGCGGGGAGACCCCGAGGTCGACCGCGTCGCCGTACATGTGGCGGCTGTTGGAGGCCCCGCCGACGGCGGCGTTGCAGGAGACGGAGCGGAAGCCGCTGGTGACCCGGATGGACTTGTCGCCGAGCGCGTGGCGCAGCGCCTCCAGCTTCCACATGCTGCTCAGCGCGTTGGCCTTGGCCGTGCCCGCCGCGACCTTCCCGCCGGCCCAGGTGCTGTTGCACTTGTTGAGCTCGGGGTACGTGAAGTGGATCGGCGTGCAGTCGTTGTCCTGGAGCGCGTAGAGCTTGGCCTGGGTCGCGGGTCCGGCGACGCCGTCGGCCGCCAGGCCGTAGGCCGCCTGGAACCGCTTGACGGCGGCGGTGGTGGCGGGGCCGTACGAGCCGTCGATGGCGAGCACGGAGTTGTAGCCCGGGTATCCGGCCACCCGGATCTGGAGCTGGGTGACGTCGTTGCCGGTGGCGCCCGACTTCAGGGTGCGGGTCCAGGTGTAGCAGCCGTCGGCCTGCGCGGTGCCGGCGGTCAGCACCACACCGCCCAAGGCGAACGAAATGGTCATGACAAGTCCGAGCAGAACGCGTGCGGTGCGTCTCAGCACAGGGGCCTCCCTCTGAACGTCACGGTCAATGTGCGTGCGAGCCTGGCCCAGTCAGCTACGCGCGTCAACTGCCCCTGGGGAAACTGCAGTTATCTGCCAAGAGGCCCCGGGAAACGCAACAGGGACCCGGCGCCGACGAACCGGCGCCGAGCCCCTGCCCGGGCGTACTCAGCTGTTCGGGACGGTCTCGTAGCGCGGCGTGCCCTCTTCCATCTGCCGCAGCGCGTCCTTGCGCTCCCGCTTGGAGAGCCGGTCGATGTAGAGGTAGCCGTACAGGTGGTCCGTCTCGTGCTGGAGGCAGCGCGCGAAGTAGCCGGTGCCCCTGACCCGGATCGGGTTGCCCTGGGCGTCCTGCCCGCGCACCACCGCGTAGTCGGGGCGGGCGAGCGAGGCGTACGCGGTCGGGACCGAGAGGCAGCCCTCGTTGGAGTCGTCGAGCACCCGCATCTCGGGGGCCAGCTCCTCCAGGACCGGGTTGCAGACGACACCGGTGTGGCGCTTGCCGTCGTCGTCCGGGCAGTCGTAGACGAAGACCTTCAGGTCCACGCCGATCTGGTTGGCCGCGAGCCCCACGCCCTCGGCCGTCTTCTGGCTGGCGAACATGTCGTCGATCAGCTGCGCCAGCTCGTCGTCGAACGCGGTGACGTCCTTGCACTCCTTGTGCAGCACCGGGTTACCCACGACCGTGATCGGACGCGAGGTGCCGCGCGCGCGGTAGGCCGCCTCGCGCTCCTCGCAGTCCTCGGTGTCGACGATGAACCCCTCGTCGTCCACGCCGATCCGCCCGTCCGTCTCCTGCTGCGACATGTCCGCCGTACGCCTTCCTGCAAAACCTGGGGAACCGCACCGCGACCGGTGCGCCTACAGCCTACGGGCAGCGGTCAGCAGACTTCTTCGAGATCCCGCCACTCGCGGCTGTCCGGGCTGTCGGCGACCCAGCCGTCCAGCAGCCCGCGCACCAGTCCGGCGGGGGCCGCGAGACCGCACTCGCGCTCCGGCACCCACAGATCGCCGGCGCCCGCGGTGCGGTGGCCGAGCGGTCCCGGGTGGCCCGGCTCGCTGTGGTCGTGCGGGTCCAGGTGCTCGCCGTCGCCCTCGTCGCTGTCCATCCGGCTCTCCGAACAGGCCCGGCACAGCAGCCGTACGGAGGAGGACCAGTCCTCGGCGGCGAACCCGGCGTCCGAGGCCAGCTTCTCCAGCGCGTCCCGGTCGTCCTCGGTGGCCGCCTCAAGCAGCACCACCCAGGTCGGCACCGGCGAGGGCGCCCACAGCTCGATCTCGTCGAACACCGGATACGCGGGCCCGGCCGCGGTGACCCGCTCGCCGTTGGGCACTCCGTCGTGCAGGACGACCTCGCCCCAGCGCCGCCCGGAGGACGGCAGCGGGATGGACAGCACCTCGATCCGGGCCGGGTCCAGCCGACGGCCCCAGACCACCTCGGCCTCGCCCTCCGGCGAGAGCCGCACGGCGGCGCTGCCCAGTTCCATGCCGGTCGGCTCGGTGGTGGCCGCGCTGTGCTGGCCGCCGCCGGGGACCTTCAGGCCGTACGCCTGCCAGGCCCGCCGCGCCAGCGGCCAGTCCTGGAGCGCGGTGGCCGCGATCCCCACGTTCCACCAGTCCGGGGCGCCGGACTCGCGGTCCAGCAGCGCGACGGCCCGCAGACCCGCGGCCCGCGCCTGCTCCCAGTCGTGCCGGAACTTGTGCAGCAGCGCCAGATTGAACCAGGACTCCGAGAGCCAGGGCTCCAGATCCGCCGCGCGCGTCAGCAGCGCCCCCGCGTCCTCGTACCGGCCGTCGCCGATCAGCGTGAACGCGCGGTCCGTGGCCTGCCGCCAAGAGGCGGACGGCCGATGCCGTACCTTCCCGAAGATCCTCACGATTCCCGCCTGTCCCGACTGGACACCCTCGTCATCCGCTCTGCTTTCGCATCCAACCATGCCCAGCCGGACGCCCGCTCATTACCCATGGGTTACCCAGCTCCGGCCGGGGTCAGACCGCCCCGCGCGAGGACGCGTCCCAGGGCCTCGGCCGCCTGCGGCCGGTGGTCGCGCCCGGTGCCGGACCCGGGCCGCTCCGGCGTGCCGGGCGGCCCGCCCACGCATGCCCCGCGCGGGCCGTCGTATGCGTCGACCGTCCTGACGATCCCGGCGATCCTGGCGGCGAGCGGCCGCCACCGCCGCCCCGCCGGGGAGGGAGGCCGACGGACAGTCGACGGACAGGGGCCGGAAACGGCTGCGCGGCTCACCGGGCCCCTACGGACCCGGTGAGCCGCGCGGACGAGCGGGCGGCCGGACTGCCGGACGGCTATTCGGCGGCGGTCGCCGAGCGGTCCGGGCCCTGCGCCGTCACATCGTGATCGGGCACGGTCTCACCCGCCCGGATCAGATCGATCCGGCCCATCACCTTGGAGCGCAGGTCGGTCGGGACGTCGTCCTGTCCGCAGCAGCGCTTGACCAGCTTCTTCACGGCCTGTTCGAGGCCGTACTTCTCCAGGCACGGGGAGCACTCCTCGAAGTGCACCTCGAACTTCGTGCAGTCGCCCTCGGGCATCTCCCGGTCGAGAAACTCGTAGAGATGGTCGAGGACCTCCGAGCAATCCGTCTCGTGCGGCTCTCCGCAGCTCATGAGGCCGAGCCCTTCCGATCGTCCGAGTCACCGGCACCGGCCGCGACGAGCCCGCGCTCACGGGCGTAGTCCTCCAGCATGCCGCGCAGCTGGCGACGGCCGCGGTGCAGCCGGGACATCACCGTACCGATGGGAGTCCCCATGATGTCCGCGATCTCCTTGTAGGCAAAGCCCTCGACATCGGCGAGATACACGGCGATGCGGAACTCCTCGGGAATCGCCTGGAGCGCCGACTTCACGTCGGAGTCCGGGAGATGGTCGAGTGCCTGGGACTCCGCCGAGCGCAGACCGGTCGACATGTGCGACTCGGCCCGTGCCAGCTGCCAGTCCTCGATCTCCTCGGCGGCGCTGCGCTGAGGTTCCCGCTGCTTCTTGCGGTACGAGTTGATGAAGGTGTTGGTGAGAATGCGGTACATCCACGCCTTGAGGTTGGTGCCCTCGCGGAACTGGTGGAAGGAGCCGTACGCCTTGGCGTAGGTCTCCTGCACCAGGTCCTCGGCATCGGCCGGATTGCGCGTCATGCGCAGCGCGGCCGAGTACATCTGGTCGAGAAAGCCGAGGGCGTCGCGCTCGAAGCGCGCGTTGCGCTCGGCCGGCGTCTCCGGTGCACGGCCGTCGTCGGTCCCTGTGTCGGTCCCAGTGACCGGACCCACCTCCTCCAACGATGTGGCGGAGCCGAAACCGGACCCGCTCGCCTCGGAGAATAGTCGACCTTGCTTGGAGACGGCCTGTCGATCAGCGCCGCCCTTCGCCCGCTCGGAGGTGGTCTTCGCCGCGGGCAGCACGGTCCACTCCAGGTCAGCGGCGTTCGAGCGGCTGGGGCAGATGGTCGAACCCATGCGACGGACTCCCTCTCCACGTACGACGTTGTTGTACCGACGTCCCGAACAACAGCGCCCCCGCGCGGAGCATTCCCGGGGCCGGTGACACGTGTGTGACGACCGTGCGGTCCGGTGGCCACAGGGTCATCCGAGTGACGAAAGCCACCCGGTGACCGCCTCCGTGAGGATGCCCATCGCCTGTTCCTCGGTGAGACCGGACCTCTTCGGCACCGCGAACCCGTGGTCGCCGTGGGGCACTTCGGCCAGCGTGTACGAGCCGGACGGGAACTCGTCGGGCCTGCCGAACGGGTCGTTGCCGCCCTGCACCACCAGGGTGGGCACTCCGGTGCCGAGCAGTTCGTCGGCGCGGGACTTCTCCGGCTTGCCCGGCGGGTGCAGCGGGAAGCTGAGGGCGAGGACGGCCGCCGCGCCCAGTTCGGTGGCGGTCCGGCAGGCGACCCGGGCCCCGGCGCTGCGACCCCCGGCGACGACGGGCAGCCCGGGAACGGTCAGGGCGGGCCACAGTCCGCGCCAGCCGGTGTCCAGGGTCTTCGGGGCGGGGGCCACCTTCTTGCCGGCCACCCGCCAGGGCTGCTCCACCAGGGCGACGGTGACACCGTGTCCGGGCAGGGCGGCGGCCAGCGCCCGCAGATCGCGGGCCTCGATGCCGCCGCCCGCCCCGTGGCTCACGGCCAGCACGAGGCGGGGTGCGGACGCGGGGACCCAGGTGATCCTGGCCTCACCGGCGTCGGTGGTGACGTTCTGGGTACGTGGTCGACGGCTCACCGCGCCATCCTCCCCCGCGCACGGCTCAGAACAGCGTGGACTCCTCCGGCGCGGCCAGCTCCTGAAGCAGTTCGGGCCCGTTGTTGCGGACGTTGCTGACGGCGGTGGCGACCGGGTAGGCGCGCATCAGCCCGCCGGCCGGCGGCTCCAGCAGGCCCCGCAGCTCGTCCTCGCCGGTGCGCGAGGGGTCCAGCCAGGCGTCCCAGCGGTCCGGGGTGAGCATCAGCGGCATCCGGGGGTGGATGTCGGCGAGCGCGCCGGGGCCCTCGGCGGGGGCGACGGCCAGCGGGGTGGTCTCGGCCTCGGTGGTGATCACCGAGCACGTCACCCACCAGGCGTTCTCGTGGTCGCCGGGCAGCGTCGTATCGCGCCAGAACTCGTAGAGCCCGGCCATCGCGAAGACCGACCCGTCGGCCGGGGTCACGAAGTACGGCTGCTTCCGGGCCCGCTTCTTGCCCTTCTTCTCCTCCAGCTGCCGCTCCTCGGCGCCGGTGACCCACTCGTAGTAGCCGTCGGCGGGCAGGATGCAGCGGCGCTGGGCGAAGGCACGGCGGAAGGAGGGCTTCTCGTGCACGGTCTCCGCGCGGGCGTTGATCATCCGGGCGGCGCCCTCGGGGGTCTTCGACCAGGACGGCACGAGTCCCCATTTCAGGGCGCGCAGCTGGCGAACCGGACGCCGGTCGTCGGCGTCCTTAACAGGACGCTCCAGAACCGCGTAGACCTCTTTGGTCGGCGCCACGTTCCAGTCCGGCTCCAGGGTCTCGGTGGGTTCCCACTTCTCGACACCGAAGAGCCCGGTCAGGTCCTCGGGCGCCCGACTGGCTGCAAACCGTCCGCACATGGATGCCAGACTGCCACGACCGCCCACCTCCACCGCAAGGAGTCGCCCGACGATGAACAGCACCGAACTGGGCGATCTGTGGGATCGCGTCACCGGAACCCAGTCCGCTCCCGAGCAGTGGCTGGTGGTGGTGACGGCCGCCCTGGCGCTCATCGCCGTCGTGCCGAACCCGATATGGCGGCTGGCCCGCAACACGATCACCATCGCGCACGAGGGCGGTCACGGTCTGGTGGCCCTGCTCACCGGGCGGCAGCTCTCCGGCATCCGGCTGCACTCGGACACCAGCGGGCTGACGGTCAGCCGCGGCAAGCCGACGGGCATCGGGATGATCCTCACGGCGGCGGCGGGCTACACGGCCCCCTCGCTGCTGGGGCTGGGCGGCGCCTGGCTGCTGACCAACGGCCGGATCACCCTGCTGCTGTGGGTGGCGACGGCGCTGCTCGCGGTGATGCTGGTGATGATCCGCAATGTGTACGGGGCCCTCACCGTCATCCTGACCGGCACCACGTTCCTGCTGGTGTCCTGGCTGGCGGACTCGGACGTGCAGTCGGCGTTCGCGTACGTGGTGGTGTGGTTCCTGCTGCTGGGCGGGGTGCGGCCGCCGTTCGAGCTCCAGTCGAAGCGGCGGTACGGCGGTGCCCCGGACTCCGACGCGGACCAGCTGGCCCGGCTGACCCACGCCCCGGCGGTGCTGTGGCTGTTCCTCTTCCACGCGGTGTCGCTGTGCTCCCTGATCGGCGGCGGCAGGTGGCTGCTGGGCTGGTGAGGCCGGGTGGGGAGCCGCGGTCCGTACCACTCCTTCGTTACGGGACGGTTCACCCGGTTTTGGCCAGGATCCGGGTCGGCGTAAAGCCACTAAAGTGATGGCCATGACCGAGAGTTCCGTGCACCCTGCCCTCTGGCCCGCTCCCCACGCGAGCGGAGCCGTCGACGCGACCGTCACCGTGCCCGGATCCAAATCGGTCACCAACCGCGCGCTCGTGCTGGCCTCGCTGGCCGCCGAGCCGGGCTGGCTGCGCCGCCCGCTGCGCTCCCGCGACACCCTGCTGATGGCCGAAGCGCTGCGCGCGATGGGCGTCGGCATCGAGGAGACCGTCTCCTCCTCGTCCGCGAGCAGCCCGTCCGCCGCGGCCTCCCCGGACAGCTCGGGCGAGGCCTGGCGCGTCATTCCGGCGGGGCTGCACGGCCCGGCCACGGTCGACGTCGGCAACGCGGGCACGGTCATGCGCTTCCTGCCGCCCGTCGCCACGCTCGCCGACGGCCCGATCCGCTTCGACGGCGACCCGCGGTCCTACGAGCGCCCGCTGACCGGGGTGATCGAGGGCCTGCGGGCGCTGGGCGCGCGGATCGACGACGACGGGCGCGGGGCGCTCCCGCTGACCGTGCACGGCGGCGGGGCGCTGGAGGGCGGTCCGGTGTCGATCGACGCCTCGTCCTCCTCGCAGTTCGTCTCGGCGCTGCTGCTGTCGGGGCCGCGCTTCAACCAGGGCGTGGAGGTCCGGCACACCGGATCCACGCTCCCCTCGATGCCGCACATCCGGATGACCGTCGACATGCTGCGGGCCGTCGGCGCCCAGGTGGACGAGCCGGAGACGGGCGGCGAGCCGAACGTGTGGCGGGTCTCGCCCTCCGCCCTGCTCGGCCGGGACCTGACGATCGAGCCGGATCTGTCCAACGCCCAGCCGTTCCTGGCCGCGGCCCTGGTGACCGGCGGCCGGGTCACTATCCCGGACTGGCCCGAGCGGACCACCCAGCCGGGTGACGCGCTGCGGGAGATCTTCACCGCGATGGGCGGCAGCTGCGAGCTGACCGAGCGCGGTCTGACCTTCACCGGTACGGGCCGGATCCACGGCATCGACGTGGACCTCGGCGAGGTCGGCGAGCTGACCCCGGGCATCGCGGCGGTCGCGGCGCTGGCCGACTCCCCCTCCACCCTGAGCGGCGTCGCCCATCTGCGGCTGCACGAGACGGACCGGCTGGCCGCGCTGACCAAGGAGATCAACGAACTGGGCGGCGATGTCACCGAGACGGCCGACGGACTGCGCATCCGCCCGCGCCCGCTGCACGGCGGCGTCTTCCACACGTACGACGACCACCGCATGGCCACCGCCGGGGCGATCATCGGCCTGGCGGTGAAGGGCGTGGAGATCGAGAACGTGGGCACGACCGCCAAGACCCTGCCGGACTTCCCGGACATGTGGACCGGAATGCTCGGGGTCTAGGACATGCGCCGCTACGGGAAGAACCCCGACGAGGACGACATCCGCGTCCGCCCCAACCGCAAGGGCAACCGGCCGCGGACGCACATCCGGCCCAAGCACGAGGACGCCGAGGACGGCATGGTCCTCACCGTCGACCGGGGCCGGCTCACCTGCCTCGTCGAGGGCCGGACCGTGGTGGCCATGAAGGCCCGCGAGCTGGGCCGCAAGGCCGCCGTGGTGGGCGACACCGTCTCCATCGTCGGCGATCTCTCGGGCGAGAAGGACACGCTGGCCCGGATCGTGCGCATCGCCCCGCGCCGTACGGTGCTGCGCCGCACCGCGGACGACGACGATCCGTACGAGCGCGTGGTCGTCGCCAACGCGGACCAGCTGGCGATCGTCACCGCGCTGGCCGACCCGGAGCCGCGCCCGCGCATGATCGACCGCTGTCTGGTGGCGGCGTACGACGGCGGGCTGACCCCGCTGCTGGTGCTGACCAAGTCCGACCTGGCCTCGCCGGACAAGCTGCTGGAGGCGTACACCCCGCTCGGCGTCCCGTACATCGTGACCAGCCGCGAGGAGCTGGAGAACGGGGACGCGGCCGACCAGGTGCGCACCTTCCTCAACGGCCGGGTCACCGCTTTCGTCGGGCACTCCGGGGTCGGCAAGACGACGCTGGTCAACGCCCTGGTGCCGAAGGACCGGCGGCGGACCACGGGCATCGTCAACGCGGTCACCGGCCGGGGCCGGCACACCACCACCTCGGCCCTCGCGCTGCCGCTGCCCGGCGACCGGGGCTGGGTCGTCGACACCCCGGGCGTGCGGTCCTTCGGGCTGCACCACGTCGACCCGTCGCGTGTCATCCACGCCTTCCCGGACCTGGAGCCGGGCACCGAGAACTGCCCGCGCGGCTGCACGCACGACGAGGACCAGCCCGAGTGCGCGCTGGACGCCTGGGTGGCGGAAGGCCATGCCGACCCGGCGCGACTGGACTCGCTGCGTCGGCTCCTCGCGACCCGGGAACGGCGCGAGGGCGACTGAAGCGGTGCGAGGGCGGCCGGCGGCCGCACCGTCCGGCCGGATTCGGTTCCGGCCACGCGGACACGTTTGCGAGCTTCAACGACTGGTAAAGGCATAATCGCACCGAGCGGGACGAAGCCGTCACCTATGCGGGAGGCAACTGACGATGGCGTGGCTGCTGGTCGTGGTCGCAGGACTGCTGGAGACCGGCTTCGCCGTGTGTCTGAAGCTCTCCCACGGATTCACCCGGCTCTGGCCGACGATCGCGTTCGCCGCGTTCGCCCTCGGCAGCTTCGGTCTGCTGACCCTGGCGCTGCGGAAGCTGGATGTCGGTCCGGCGTACGCGGTGTGGACCGGGATCGGGGCGGCCGGGACCGCGATCTACGGCATGATCTTCCTCGGCGACGTGGTCTCCACGCTGAAGCTGGTGTCGATCTCGCTGGTGATCATCGGTGTGATCGGCCTCCAGCTGTCGGGCTCCGCGCACTGAGACCAGCGGGGCTCCGGACCACGGGCCCTTGAGCCACCGCCCCCGGAACCACCGGCCGCGACGCCTCCCGTACGAGGCGGAGTGCGCGGCTGTCCGCGGCGTCGTCGCCCGGCACCGGGACGATCACACAGGACAGCGCGAGGCGTAACGCGATCTCGCCGCGCCCGTCGGCGGCCCCGGGCGTCGCGGCCGCCATCCGGTCCCGTACCAGCGCGAGCAGTTCCTCGGGGGTCGGCGGCGGTCGTACGGCGGCCGCACGCCCCCGGGAGCCCGGCCGGCGGTCCGGGCGGGGCAGCCCTTCCGCCCAGTGCCCGGTGAGCAGCGCCTTGACCAGCGCGTCCCGGCGGGCGGCCCGTAGGGTCCAGAGCGCGACGGCGGCCGGACGGTCGGGCGCGGGGGCGGTCAGGGCGCGGTCCACCCCGGCGAGATAGCCGTCGGCGGCCCGTCGCAGCAGCGCCTCGGCCAGTCCGTCCTTGGTGCCGAACTCGTTGTGGAGGGTCTGCCGCGAGACACCCGCCAGGGCGGCGACGTCGACCATGCGCACGGCGCACCAGGGCCCGCCGTCCAGCGCCCGGAGGGCGGCGTCCAGCAGGGCCTGCCGCGCTGTCGGCATCGTCGCCTCCCCCGCCCCGGGATCCTGCGGTTCAGAGTTGACGCGGTCCCGGGGGCTGTCAAGGGTTCCGGGCGGCGGCAGGGGCGCTGTAGCCCGCGGCCCGCGGCGCTGGATACTGTGACGGCATGCCCGACTACCACGATGATCTGCGCTTGGCCCACGTACTGGCGGACGCCGCCGACGCGGCGACGATGGACCGGTTCAAGGCTCTCGACCTGAAGGTGGAGACCAAGCCGGACATGACGCCGGTGAGCGAGGCCGACAAGGCCGCCGAGGAGCTGATCCGGGGCCACCTGCATCGGGCCCGCCCGAGGGACGCGATCCTGGGCGAGGAGTACGGGATCGAGGGCAGCGGACCGCGGCGCTGGGTGATCGACCCGATCGACGGCACCAAGAACTATGTGCGCGGGGTGCCGGTGTGGGCCACGCTGATCTCGCTGATGGAGGCGGGCGAGGACGGTTTCCAGCCGGTGATGGGCGTGGTCTCCGCGCCCGCGCTGAACCGGCGCTGGTGGGCGGCGAAGGGCGCGGGCGCGTTCACCGGCCGCAGCCTCACCTCCGCGACCCGGATGCAGGTGTCGAAGGTGGCGCGGATCGCCGACGCCTCGTTCGCGTTCTCCTCGCTGTCCGGCTGGGAGGAGCAGGGCCGCCTCGACGGCCTCCTGGACCTCACCCGGGCCTGCTGGCGGACGCGGGGGTACGGGGACTTCTGGCCGTACATGATGGTCGCGGAGGGTTCCGTGGACATCTGCGCGGAGCCGGAGCTGTCGCTGTGGGACATGGCGGCGACCGCGATCATCGTGCAGGAGGCGGGCGGCCGGTTCACCTCGCTGGACGGGGTGGACGGACCGGGCGGCGGAAACGCGGCGGCCTCGAACGGGCCGCTCCACGACGAACTGCTGGGCTATCTCAACCAGCGCTACTGAGCTACGCGCACTCCCCCGGCGCGCGCCCGCCCACCCCTTGTCGACCCGCCCCAAGGGTGCAACTCTGAGAGTCCCCCCACTTGTGAACTTGTGAATCGACTCACAGAGTCGGCTCACCGAGGAGGTGGCTCGATTCATGCTCGTCCGTGACGCCATGAGCACGGTGGTCCTCACCATCGGCCCCACCCATACGCTCCGCCAGGCGGCCCGGCTGATGTCGGCCCGCCGCATCGGGGCAGCTGTCGTCCACGACACGGACACCTGCGGGCTCGGCATCATCACCGAGCGCGACATCCTCGACGCGGTCGGATCGGGGCTGGACCCCGACCGGGAGACCGCGTCCGCCCACACCACCACCGACGTGGTGTTCGCCGCCCCGGCCTGGACCCTGGAGGAGGCCGCGGAAGCCATGACGCACGGTGGGTTCCGGCACCTGATCGTGCTGGACGGCGACGGCCCGGTGGGCATCGTCTCGGTGCGCGACATCATCCGCTGCTGGGCTCCCGCCCGCCGCCGTACGGTGGCGGCCGCCGGCTGACGCCCGCCGGGGGCCGGAACGACCGGTGGGCCGGACCCCCGTCAGAGGATCCGGCCCACCGTCGACGACAGGCGTCCGGTCAGCCGCGAAGGGCCTGGACCGCGGTTTCCAGCCGCTTGCCGAAGTCGCCGTCCGCCTGGCGGAAGTTGTTGATCGCGCGCTCGGCGATGTCGTCGCGCGAGACCTTGGCGATGAACCCGGCGAGGTTCTCGATCAGCCGGACCTTCTCGTCCTCGGAGAAGAGCCGGTAGAGGTCGCCCGCCTGCACGAAGTCGTTGTCCTCGGCGTGCGAGGGGGCCTCGGTGTTGCCGGTGGCACCGGTGACCGGGAGCGGCTGCCACAGCGGCCGGTCGGTCTGGAAGGGGCCGCCGAAGCTGTTCGGCTCGTAGTTCTTGGCGCCCTTGTGACGGCCGTCGTAGAGGAAGCCGTCCCGGCTGTTGGTCCGCGCCTCGGTGGCGTGCGGGCGGTTCACCGGCAGGTGGTCGGCGTTGATGCCGACGCGGTAGCGGTGGGCGTCGCCGTACGCGAAGAGGCGGCCCTGGAGCATCTTGTCCGGGGACGGGCCGATGCCCGGCACGAAGTGCGCGGGGCTGAAGATCGACTGCTCGACCTCGGCGAAGATGTTGTCCGGGTTGCGGTTGAGCTCCAGCTTGCCGATCTCGATCGGCGGGTAGTCCGCGTGCGGCCACACCTTGGTGAGGTCGAACGGGTTGAAGCGGTAGCCGGCCGCGTCCGCCGCGGGCATGATCTGGACCTGCACCGTCCAGGACGGGAAGTCACCGCGCTCGATCGCCTCGCGCAGATCGCGCTGGTGGCTGTCGGGGTCCTCACCGGCGAGCTTGTTGGCCTCGTCCTGGGTGAGGTTCTTGATGCCCTGGTCGGTCTTGAAGTGGTACTTGACCCAGAAGACCTCGCCGGCCTCGTTGTTCCACTGGTAGGTGTGCGAGCCGTACCCGTTCATGTGGCGCAGCGTGGCCGGAATGCCGCGGTCGCCGAAGAGCCAGGTCACCTGGTGCGTCGACTCGGGCGACAGACCCCAGAAGTCCCAGACGTTGTCCGCCTCCTGCGAGCCGGTGTACGGGTCGCGCTTCTGGGTGTGGATGAAGTCGGGGAACTTGATGGCGTCCTTGATGAAGAACACCGGGGTGTTGTTGCCGACGAGGTCGTAGTTGCCCTCCTCGGTGTAGAACTTCAGCGCGAAGCCGCGGGGGTCGCGCACGGCGTCGGCGGAGCCGAGGTTGCCCGCCACCGTGGAGAAGCGCAGAAAGGTCTCGGTCTGCTTGCCGACCTCGGAGAGGAACTTCGCCCGGGTCCACTGCGAGACGTCGCGGGTCAGCGTGAACGTGCCGTACGCGCCGGCGCCGCGGGCGTGCACGATGCGCTCCGGAATGCGCTCACGGTTGAAGTGGGCGAGCTTCTCCAGCAGCGCCTGGTCCTGGACGAGGACCGGACCGCCGGCGCCCGCGGTCTCACTGTTCTGGTTGTCGGCGACCGGAGCCCCGGCCTCCGTGGTGAGCGGTCCCTGCGTCACGTGCGCCTCCTGCGTCATGTCCTGCACTTCGGTGATCGACCGGCCTCGTTCACCGGGCCGATGTTCCGCACAGCCTGTCCCTTGGCGTATGCCGGTGCCGATCCTACAATGGACAATGTCTAAGTCAAGTGAACATCCAAAGTCACACTCGATCGGGACTCGAATCCCGCCACTGTTAGGCTGGGCTGCATGAGCGACCTGCTGGAACGACTTCGTGGACGCGGCTGGCGCATGACGGCGCAGCGGCGTGTCGTGGCCGAGGTCCTCGACGGGGACCACGTACACCTGACGGCGGACGAGGTCCACGCGAGGGCCGTTTCCCGGCTGCCCGAGATCTCGCGCGCCACCGTCTACAACACCCTCGGCGAGATGGTGTCCCTCGGCGAGGTGCTGGAGGTCTCCACCGACCGCCGGGCCAAACGCTATGACCCGAACGCGCACCGCCCGCACCACCACCTGGTGTGCGCGCAATGCGGCGCCATCAGGGACGTGCACCCGGCGGGCAACCCGCTGGCGGACCTGCCGGCGGACGAGCGCTACGGCTTCACGGTCTCCGGCGTCGAGGTGACGTACCGCGGCATCTGCCCGAACTGCGCCGCCACCGCCTGAGCCGCCCGCTGACGACGAGAGCCGGGCCCGCCTGTTCGACAGGCGGGCCCGGCTTCGCGGTCACCGGACATGACGAAGGCCCGGATCTCGATGAGATCCGGGCCTTCGTCTTCAGTAGCGGGGACAGGATTTGAACCTGCGACCTCTGGGTTATGAGCCCAGCGAGCTACCGAGCTGCTCCACCCCGCGTCGGTGAATGCAACATTACGCCAGCGGGTCGAACGGCGCAAATTCATTCACACCGGCCCCGGAGGCCCGGCACCCCGGGGCCGGGGCCGGTGTCCGGGGCCGACGTCCGGGGCGGCCGTGGTCGGCGTCCGGCCCGTCGCGGTGTTACGCGGTCAGCTCCTGGTGCAGCGCCTCGCGCAGCCGCGCGGCCCGCTCGGCCACCTCGGCGGGGCCCAGCTCCACCGCCCGCGCGCACCAGCGCTGCCCCTCGGTGAGCTCGCCCCGCCGGGCGGCGAGAAGCGCCAGGCGCAGCGCGGCCCGGCCGTGTCCGGCGCCGGCCGCACGGGTCCACCACAGGGCCGCCTCGCGCTCGCTGCCCTCGCGGGCCAGCAGCAGCCCGAGGTTGAACGCCCCGTTGCGGCTGCCCGCCTCGGCCGCCTCCCGGTACCAGTGGGCGGCGCTCTCCACGTCCCCGCGCGCCGCCGCGAGCATGCCGACCCGGACCTGGGCACGGCGGTGGCCCTGCTGGGCGGCCCGCTCGTACCACTCCTCGCACTCGGTCTTCTCCGGCATCGGCTCGCCCAGTGCGGGCGGTCCCGGCGGCGGCTGGCGCGCGTCCAGCACTCCGGCCAGCCGGAACGCGGCCTCGGCGCTGCCGCCGCCCGCGGCACAGCGCAGATGCCGCTCGGCCTCGCGGTCGTCGCCGTCCCGCAGCAGGGCCATGCCGACCTGGAGCGCCGCGTCGGTGTGCCCGGCCGCCGCGGCGCGCTCGTACCAGCCCAGCGCCGTACGGTCCTCGTCGCGACCGGCGTGCAGGATGCCGAGGTTGAAGGCCGCGTCGACGCTGCCCGCCTCGGCCGCCTTGGAGAACCAGGGCTCGGCCCCGGTGTGGTCGCCCGCCTGGAGCAGCAGCACGGCGAGCGCGTTGGCGGCCTCGCGGTGTCCGGCGTACGCGGCACGGCGGTACCACTGCTCGGCCTGCGGGACGCGGTCCTGGGCGGCGCAGAGCAGCCCGAGGTTGTACGCCCCGTTGACGTCACCGGCGTCCATGGCGGCCCGGTACCAGCGCTCGGCGGTCTGCTGCTCACCGCGTGCGGCGTGCAGCGCGCCGAGCGCGTTGGCGGCGTTGCCGTCACCGTCCTGGGCGGCGCGCAGCCACCACACGGCGGCGCTCTCCTCGTCACCGGCGTCGCGCAGCAGGAAGCCCAGCGCGCACGCGGCGCGCGGCTCGCCGTCCTTGGCGGAGGTGAGATACCAGCGTCCGGCCTCCTTGAGCTCGCCGCGCTGCTCCAGGATCGCGCCGAGGTGCAGGGCGGCCCGCCGGTGGCCACGGGCGGCGGCCTGGCGGTACCACTGCTCGGCCTCGCCGACCCGGCCCGCGGCGGGGCCCGCCACGGGACCGTCGCCCTCGGCCGCACCCTTGGCCGTGCCCTTGGCGGCGGACTCCCGCGCACCGGACTCCCGTGCGTCGGGAGCGGGCACGGGCGGGCCGCCGGGCAGGCCGAGGCCCGTTCCGGTTCGTCCGGAACCGGCGCTCCGGCCCAGGTCGAAGGCGTCGTGCGGGTCCTCGACGGCCTTCCGCTCCAGGGTGCGGGCCAGCCGGTAGGCGGCCTCGCGGTGGCCCTGTTCGGCGGCGGCGCGCAGCCAGCGCTCGGCGCCGACGTCGCTGCGGTGCTCCAGGAGGTCGGCCAGCGCGTACGCGCCCAGCGCGTGGCCCTGCTCGGCGGACTGGCGCAGCCAGTACTCCGCGCCGGGCTCGTCGCCGCGCTCGCGGAAGTGCCGGCCGAGCGCGTGCGCGGCGGCGGCGGATCCGGCCACGGCGGCGATGCGCCACCAGCCCGCGGCCTCGTCCGGGTAGCCGCGCTGGTGCAGCAGGACGCCCAGGTTGTTCGCGGCGGCCCGGTCCCCGTCGGCGGTGGCGGCGCGCAGATACCGCTCGGCGCCGTCGAGCTCGCCCCGGCGCAGCAGCAGCGCGCCCAGGACGCTCATGGACGCGGTGTCGCCCGCGTCGGCGGCACGCCGGTGACGCGCCTCGCTCTCGGCGCTGTCCGCGGCGTCGACCGCGTCCGTGGTGTCCTCGTCGGAGATGCTCGCGGCAGGGCTCGGGTCGGTGGCGCCGGTCCGCTGGACCGGTGCGCCCGTCCCGGCGATGGCAGCGGCGAAAGCCGTGTCTACCGCGCTTTCCGCATCTTGGCCGCGCTGCTGCACAAACCGCCCTGTCTCCAACAGAGTTGCCCTGTCCCCCATAAATACCATCGTCGCACCACCTGTAACCCGCGTACACCTGGTATATCGCGGCCAGTGAGGTCACTACAGCGTTTTGTCGACATGCCCACAGGGAGACAAGTCAAACACGCCTGGAGGCAACTGCTGCCCAGCGAACCGCACTTCACGCCCACAGCTTGGGATAGACACGGCCTCACCCACGACAGACATGACGAAGGCCCGGATCCCAAGGGATCCGGGCCTTCGTCTTTTCAGTAGCGGGGACAGGATTTGAACCTGCGACCTCTGGGTTATGAGCCCAGCGAGCTACCGAGCTGCTCCACCCCGCGTCGTTGTGTTCAAACCGTACCACGACGCGGGGTGGACTCTGCTCAGCTGCCCTGGTCGGAGCCCTTCTCGGCCCCGCCGGCCGCATCCGGCTCCCGCGCCGGATCCGCCTTGTCCGCGTCTGCGGGCTTCGCGGCGCTCGCGGGCTCGGCCGAACTCTCCGGCTTGGCGTCGCCCGCCGGCTTCTCGGCGTTGTCGGCCTTGTCCCCCTCGCTGCCCGCCTTGGGCTGCGCGGCGGCGGCACGTTCCAGGGCCTCCTGAAGAGCCTCCTGGGCCTTGCCGTAGGCCGGCCAGTCCTGCTCCTTCAGTGCCTTCTCGCCGTCGGCGTAGGCCTTCTGGGCGTCCGCGATGGCCTTCTTGAGCGCGGCGCTGCCGGTGGCCGGCGGCTCGTCGGTCTCGCCCGGCGGATCATCGGTGTCGGGCGGTGTCGTGGCTCCGTCGTCCTCGACCCCGAAGACCGCGTTGAGCGCGTCCTTGAGGTTGTTCTCGAAGACGATCTTCGAACCGTACGAGGCGGCGACCTTGCGCAGCAGCGGGTAGTTCTGGTTGCCACCGCGCGTGTAGACCGGCTCGATGTAGAGGAACCCGCCCTCCAGCGGAACCGTCAGCAGGTTTCCGTACTCGATGTCCGAGTCGGTGCCCTTGAGGTTCCTCACGAACTCGGCGACGTCGTCGTTGCCGTTGAGCTCACTCTGTACCTGGCCCGGGCCCTTCACCGTGGAGGTGACCCGTAGCAGCCGCATGGTGCCGTAGTCCTTGCTGGCCGCGTCCGCGTTCACCGCCATGAAGGCACCCAGGTTGGGCCGCCCTCGTGGAGTGAACGTGGTGGTCAGCGAGAACTGCTGCGCCTCCTCGCCGGGCATCTTCATGCTCAGGTAGTACGGCGGAACGGAGCCCGGTTCCTTGTTGGTCGGGTCGTCCGGCACCTGCCAGGCGTCACTGCCGCTGTAGAACTGCGCCGGGTCCTCGACGTGGTAGCGGGTGAGCAGCTCGCGCTGGACCTTGAAGAGGTCCTGCGGATACCGCAGGTGGTCCATCAGGTCCTGCGGGATGTCCGTACGGGCCTTGACCGTGCCCGGGAACGCCTTGCGCCAGGTCTTGAGGACCGGGTCCTCGGTGTCCCACTCGTAGAGCCTGACCTTGCCGTCGTACGCGTCGACGGTGGCCTTCACCGAGTTGCGGATGTAGTTGACCTGGTTCTGCTGGGCGACGACCGCGCGCTGGTTGGTGGTCAGCGAGTCGGCCGTGGTGTCGCCGAGCGTCGTCCGGGAGGCGTACGGGTAGCCGTTGCTCGTGGTGTACGCGTCGACGATCCACTGGATCCGGCCGCCGACGACCGCCGGGTAGGCGTCGCCGTCGATGGTCAGCCACGGGGCGACCGCCTCGACGCGCTCCTTGGGCGTGCGGTTGTACAGGATCCGCGAGCCGTCACCGATGGCTCCCGAATACATGATCTGCGGCTCGCTGAAGGAGACCGCGTACGCGGCACGGTTGAAGGCGTTGGAGAGACTGACCCCGCTGTCGCCCTCGTAACTGGTGGTCTTCTCGCCGTCCTCCTCGTAGTCGAGCTCCTTCTGGGGCCCGCCGACGATGGAGTACTGCTCGGTCTTCTCGCCGTAGTAGATCCGCTGCTCGTACTTCCCGAACTCACCGGTGGAGGGCAGACCCGACTCGGTGAAGTCCGGAGACCCCGTCGGGTTGGTGCCGGTGGTGGTGCCGCGGGCCGCGATGGCGCCGTAGCCGTGGGTGTACGTGAAGTGGTCGTTGATCCAGTTCCGCTTGGGCAGGCCCTGGATGTTCAGCTCACGCAGACCGATGACGGTGTCCTGCTCCTTGCCGTCCTTGCCCTTGTAGCGGTCGACGTCCAGCGTCTTGGGGAACTGGTAGTAGTTCCTCCGCTGCTGGAGCTGCTGGAAGGCCGGGGAGACGACGTTGGGGTCCATCACCCGGTAGCTGGCGGCGGTGTTGGCCGCGGCCCGCAGCTTGGTGTCGTCGTTCGTGGTCGACTGGCCGTCGTAGTCGTCCACCTTGGCGTCATCGATGTCGTACGCGTCGCGTGTGGCATTGATGTTCTTCTTGATGAACGGCGCTTCCTTGGCCTGCTCGTTCGGCTGGACCTGGAACTTCTGCACGATCGCCGGGTAGAGCCCGCCGATCAGGATCGCCGAGAGCACCATCAGGCCGAAGCCGATGACCGGGAGCTGCCAGGTGCGGCGCCACAGCGTCGCGAAGAACAGCACCGCGCAGATCGCGGCGATGCAGAACAGGATGGTCTTCGCCGGGAGATAGGCGTTGGCGTCGACGTACCGCAGGCCCGTCCAGTTGTCCGTGGCCTTGAAGTCACTGGACTTCACGGCCAGCCCGTACCGGTCGAGCCAGTACGCCACGGCCTTCAGGGAGACGAAGATGCCGAGCAGCACCGAGAGGTGGCCGGTGGCCGCCCCGGTGGCGCGGGCGCCGGGGCTGGTGATGCGCAGCCCGCCGTACAGATAGTGGGTCAGCGCGGCGGCGATCAGCGACAGCACGGTCGCCGCGAAGCCGAAGCCCAGCAGGAAGCGGTACCACGGCAGGTCGAAGGCGTAGAAGGAGACGTCCAGCTGGAACTGGGGGTCCTTCTGCCCGAACGCCACGCCGTTGACGTACATCAGCCACGTGCGCCACTGGCCGGAGGCGGACGCTCCGGCGATCAGTCCGACGAGCGCCGTGACGGCGAGCAGCACCCACTTCTTGTAGGGGGCGATGCTCATGCGGTAGCGGTCCAGGCTCTGCTGTTCCAGCGACATCGCGCTCAGCGGCGGCCGGAGCCGGTGCGCGAGCCAGATGTTCACACCGATGGCGAGCGCCATCAGCAGTCCGAAGACGAGGAACAGCCCGATCTTGGTCCACAGGGTGGTGGTGAAGACGGATGAATACGCGACCGACCTGTACCAGAGCCAGTCCGTCCAGAACCCGGCGAACATGACGAAGGCCATGGCGAGAACCGCCAGGACACCCAAAGTCATGAGCAGGGTACGGGCGCGCCGGGACGGGCGGCCGACTCTGATCCGTGGCCCGGTCGGGCCTCCGCCGCGGTCCGGCATCTGGAAAGCCAACGTGCGCACCTCGAAGTTCGCGGTCGTGTGGACAGGCCCAGCGATCCTAGAGCCCACCTATGCAACTTACTGAGGCTTTACCTAGTTCCCGTTCCCGGGGCGGAAGGAGGCAGGATATTGCCCATGCCCAACGTTTCCCCCGCAGGACCCCCGATGGCCGCGAGTCCGCTCACCGTCGCCGTCCTCGAAATCGACGCCTATGCCTCCAACCTCGGCTGGGACCAGCCCGCCCGGCTGTTCGCCCTGGTCGACACCGCACAGCTGCGGGTCCAGGAGCCCGGTCTCGCCGCTCAGCTGGGCCTTGAGGACCCCAGCTCGTCCGTCGCCGCGCTCACCCCGATCGAGCAGGACGAACTTCCGCCGGGCACCGCGCTCGACGACTTCCTCGGCACGATCGCCTGGCCCGACGCCGTGGTCGGCTGCGCCATGACGGTGGAGCGGCTGATGCTGCCGCCGTCCGCGGAGGCCTCCGTGCCGGAAGGGCTCAGCGACAAGAAGCTGACCCAGTGGGTGGCCAAGCACCCGGACCGGCAGGAGGTGCGGATGACCGTGGCCGTCCTGCGGGACGGGGCCCGCGAGTCCGCCGTGCGGCTGCGCGAGAAGGACTCCCCCACCGAGGTGCTGACCGGCGCCGGTCTGGTGCCCGGTCTCGCCGAGGCGCTCGCCGCGACGTTCGAGTCCTGATCCGGCCGCTGCCCGGGGCCGCACCGCGGTTCCCGGGCGGCGCGGCCGTCAGCCGGTCGAGCAGCTCGGCAGGCCGGCGGTCTTCCCCGCCTTGATCTGCTCCAGCGACTTCGTGGCGTCCTCGATGGTCTTGACCCGCACCAGGGTGAGCCCGTCCGGTGTGTCGGCGGCGGCCGAGGCGCAGTTGTCGTCGGGGGTGAGGAAGTAGCGTGCGCCGGCGTTGCGGGCGCCGACCAGCTTCATGGTGATGCCGCCGATCGGGCCGACCGTGCCCGCGTCGTCGATGGTGCCGGTGCCCGCGACGAACTTGCCGCCGGTGAGATCGCCCGGGGTGAGCTTGTCGATGATGCCGAGGGAGAACATCAGTCCGGCACTCGGTCCGCCGACGTCCGCGAGCTTGATGTCGATCTCGAACGGGAACGTGTGGTCGGTCCCGGCCTTGATCCCGACGATCGCCCGGCTCTTCCCGCCCTCCTCGGCGCCGTCCTCGGCGGCGGGAGCCTTCGCGGTCCTGATGGTGATCTTCTCGCCGCCCTCGGGTTCGCGGCCGGCCTTCTCCGCCGCCGCGGCCTCCTTGGCGGGAACGATGGTGAAGGTGACGTTCTCGCCCGGCTGGTGCTTGGTGACGAGCTTCGCCACGTCGCCGGGTTCCGTGACCGCCGTGCCGTCGACGGCCTTGATCACGTCGCCCGCGTGCAGCTTGCCCTCGGAGGGGCTGCCCTTGACCACCGAGGAGACCACGACCTGTGTGGAGACCGGGATGTCCAGCTCCTTGAGGGCGGCCACCTTGGCGCTCTCCTGGGACTGGCTGAACTCCTCGGCGTTCTCCTGGGTGGACTGTTCCTCGGTCTTGCCGTCCGGGTAGAGCGTGTCGTGCGGCACCACGACGCTGTCGTGGGCCAGCCAGCCGTAGACGGCCTCGACGATGTTCATCCGGTAGTCCGCTCCGGTGACGCGGACCGTCGTCATGTTGAGATGGCCGGAGGCCGGGTACGTCTTGCGACCGGAGATCTGCAGGACGGGCTCGCCACGCGCTTCGCCGAGGGTGTTGACCGTCGGTCCGGGAGACATCTCCGCGTACGGCACTTTGATCAGCACGCCTGCGCAGAGCAGCGCGATGAGGACGAGGGTGGAGGCGAGCATCGTCGCGGTGCGGCGTGGCATGGAACGACAGTACGGGAAGGGCCTGTCAGTGCACCGCCGGGGCCGGTCCGTACGGGGCGACCGGAACGCGGCGGCAGGTGGTCACGCGGCGTGCGGCGGTCTCAGAGAGCCTCGGAACCGGAGTGCGATTTCTCCATCGCGTCACGGAATCTGGCGTAGCCGGCGAGTTCGGTGACATCGCCGGTCGTGCGATTGCGGGCAGCCCAACTCGCCCATATCGCACCACCGACAGCAGCGAAAAGTGGAATCAACAGCCAAGCGAGTGCCGCCATCACGACCTCCCTACCCCATGAGCGACCGGATGCCCGATCAGCAGATTAACGATCCGGAAGACCAACGCTCGTGGCGGGGGTGCGGTTACGCAAATCGGGGCCGATGCGCCCCGGGGCGGTTTGCGCTCAGCAGGCTCCGACCCACTCCTCCGTACCGTCCGAGAAGCGCTGGTGCTTCCAGATCGGAACCTCGTGCTTGAGGTCGTCGATGAGCTTGCGGCAGGCCTCGAAGGCCTCGGCGCGGTGCGGGCAGGCGACGGCGACGACCACCGCCAGATCGCCCACCTCCAGTTCACCCACTCGGTGGACGGCCGCCAGGGCGCGGACCGGGAAGTCGGCGACGACCTTCTCCGCCACTCGGCGCATCTCGTCCTCGGCCGAGGGGTGACAGGAATAGCCGAGCGCGCCGACGTCCTGTCCGCCGTCGTGGTTGCGCACGGTGCCGACGAAGAGCGCGATGCCGCCCGCCGCGTCGTCGCCGACGGCGCGGAAGACCTCGTCGACGGAGAGCGCCGTGTCCCGGATCGCCAGCAGCCGGACGGGGTCGGCTGCCGCGTGCTCGCCGGGGTGGTCGTGGGTGCGTGCCATGCTCCCATCGTGCCGTACGGCACCGACATCCCGGAATTGCCTCTTCTACCGGCGGCCGACCGACCGGTTTGGAGCCTTCTACAGGCCCGCGGGAGCGGTGGGCGGTCAGATCCGGCGGCGGGCCTTGCGGGCGCGGCGGACCACGGCGGCGGCGCCGAGCAGGGCGACCGTGGCTCCGGCGGCTCCGGCGGCGGTGGCGTCCTTGCGGCCGAGGCGGCGTCCGGCGAGCGTGTGGCGGCCCTCGACCTCTTCGAGGAGGGCGCCGAGCACTTCCTCGTTCGTCCATTTCGGCCGCCAGCCCACATCGTGCAGCCGGCTGACGCTGACCACCCAGGGGTGCATCGTGTAGGCCAGGTCGCCCGCCGGGGACGGGGTGAGACCGATCCGGTGCAGCCGGGCGGCGGCCCCGAGCGCGACGGCGGAGGGCAGCTCCATCCGGCGTACGCCGCTGAGCTCCTCGACCTCCTCCTGCTCCAGCCAGCCGTCGCAGCCGACCGCGAACTCGCCGTCGATCTTCTCCAGGGCGGCGTACTCCAGGGCCGTCACCAGGTCCTCGACATGGCAGAACTGCCAGGTGGGACGCGATCCGGCGACCACCAGGAGACGCGGGGACTCGAAGTAGCGGGTCAGGGCGGTGTCGGTGCCGCCGACCAGGACGGTGGGGCGCACGACGGTGACGTTGAGCCCGGGGTGGGCGCGCGGGGCCCGGCGGCCGAGCCGCTCGATCTCCAGGAGGTCGCCGACGCCGGTGGCCTCGGCGGTGGCGCGCAGCTCGGCGTCCTCGGAGAGCGGTACGTCGTTGTCGGCGAGCGCCCCGTAGACCATCGCCGAGGTGCACAGCACGACCCGGTGGACCCCGACGGCGGCCGCGGCGGTGAGCACGGTCTGGGTGCCGCGTACGTTGTACGCGGTGCGGGCGGCGGGGTCGGTCTCCAGGTCGAGGTCGAGGGCCAGGTGCACGACGACGTCCGCGCCGCGCAGCTTCTCGGCGATCGCCGGGTCCCGTACGTCCAGGATGTGCCAGGTCGCCTCGGAGACCTCACCACGGCGCTCGTCGATCGCGATGACCTGCTTGATCGCGTCGGAAGCGGCGAGATGGGCGGTCAGCAGTTCGCCGATGCCGGTGGCGGCGCCGGTGACCGCGACGACGGGGCCCCGGTTTCTGGGCGCCCTGGGGCGTTTCTCTTCAGGCGCGTTCTCGGGCGAGGGGTCGGTCAGGTTTCGCGCTGCGCGAACCTGCGGATCTGGGGAACTCACCGGGCGTCTCCAGCGGTTGTCTTCAGTACGTACCCGAATGACGCGTACGTACCAGGTGGCGTCCATCCTGCCGCAGGCCGGGAGTCGGCGGAGCACTGAGGCCCGAAGCGGGCGTGGTGTCTACGCTGGATGGTGATGTCGGGCAGTCGCCGTCGGTTCGAGCCGGCGGCCCTACGAGCCGAGGAAACCCGTGAGTGACACCCCATTCGGATTCGGCCTTCCGCCGGAGGAGCCGGAGAACGGCGACGAGGGCAAGAAGAAGGACCCCACCGAAGGTGGGCAGAGCGCGGGCGGGCCCGGCGGCCCGTTCGGATTCGGGCCGGGGGCGGGCGGGGACAACCCGTTCGCCGCAATGTTCGGCTCGATGAATCCGAACGATCTCGGCGCGGCCTTCCAGCAGCTCGGCCAGATGCTGAGCTACGAGGGCGGTCCCGTGAACTGGGACATGGCCAAGCAGATCGCCCGCCAGACGGTCTCGCAGGGCACCCCGGACGGCACCAAGGACGCCAGCGTCGGCCCGTCCGAGCGCACGGCGGTCGACGAGGCGCTGCGGCTGGCGGACCTCTGGCTGGACGGCGTCACCTCGATGCCCTCCGGTTCGGTCTCCACCGTGGCGTGGAGCCGCGCGGAGTGGGTCGAGGCCTCGCTGCCGGCCTGGCAGCAGCTGGTCGACCCGGTGGCCGAGCGGGTAGGCCTGGCGATGGGCGATGTGCTGCCCGAGGAGATGCAGGCCATGGCGGGCCCGCTGATCGGCATGATGCGGTCGATGGGCGGCGCCATGTTCGGGCAGCAGATCGGACAGGCCGTGGGCGTGCTGGCCGGTGAGGTCGTGGGCTCCACCGACATCGGACTTCCGTTGGGCCCGGCGGGCAAGGCCGCGCTGCTCCCGCTGAACGTGGAGCGGTTCGGCAAGGACCTCAGCGTCCCGCAGGACGAGGTCCGGCTGTATCTGGCCCTGCGCGAGGCCGCTCACCAGCGGCTCTTCGCCCATGTGCCGTGGCTGCGGTCGCATCTGTTCGGCGCGGTCGAGGCGTACGCCCGGGGCATCAAGGTCGACACCAGCAAGCTGGAGGACGTCGTCGGCCAGTTCGACCCCTCGCAGCCGGAGCAGCTGCAGGACGCCCTTCAGCAGGGCATGTTCCAGCCCGAGGACACGCCCGAGCAGAAGGCGTCCCTGGCCCGGCTGGAGACGGCTCTCGCGCTGGTGGAGGGCTGGGTGGATGCGGTGGTCCACGAGGCCGCGAAGTCCCGGCTGACCTCGTCCGACGCGCTGCGCGAGACGATGCGCAGGCGCCGGGCGTCCGGCGGACCCGCCGAGCAGACGTTCGCCACGCTCATCGGTCTCCAGCTGCGTCCGCGCCGGCTGCGGGACGCCTCGCGCCTGTGGGCCTCGCTCACGGACGCCCGGGGTCTGGAGGGCCGTGACGCGCTCTGGTCCCACCCGGACATGCTGCCGACGGCCCATGACCTGGACGATCCGGACGGCTTCGTCCATCACGAGCAGGCCGACTTCTCCGAGCTGGACAAGATGCTCGGCGAGGCGGCGAAGGGCTCCGGCAAGCCGAAGGCCCCCGAGGCCGAGGCCGAGGCCGACGCCGACAAGGACGACGAGGACGGCAAGGGCGGCCCCGCCCAGTGAGCCTGCACGACGACGCCACCCTCGTACTGAAGGGGTACGCCCCCGACGGCCCCGAGGACACGCACGGCGACCAGGCGGAGCTGCGCCGGGTCTACCTGGACCACCTGGCACTCCACGACGACGGTATGTGGAAGGCGTGCGGGGCCGGGCATCTGACGGCCAGCGCCCTGGTGATCGATCCGGAGCGCGGCAAGGTACTGCTGACCCTGCACCGCAAGCTCCGGATGTGGCTCCAGATGGGCGGCCACTGCGAGGAGCAGGACGCCACCCTGGCGGCGGCGGCGCTCCGTGAGGCGACGGAGGAGTCCGGCATCACGGGGCTCACCCTGCTGCCCGGCGGACCGGTCCGGCTGGACCGCCACCCGATTCCGTCCCCGTGCAACTGGCACCTCGACGTGCAGTACGCCGCTCTGGCTCCGGCCGGTGCGGCGGAGCGGATCAGCGAGGAGTCTTTGGAGCTGCGCTGGTTCGACTACGCGGACGTACCCGGGGTCGCCGACACCTCGGTCGTACGGCTGGTGGAGCAGACGCGGGCCCGGTTGTAGCGGCGGGCCGAACGACATGCGTAAGGGGCGGCCTCCATGGAGGCCGCCCCTTACCGCTGTCCACCGCGGTGCTCTGTGGGTGCCGGTCAGTTCCAGGCGTTGTTCTGGTTCTGGCCGTGCGCGCCCTGCTGGCCCATGCCGAACTGGGCGCGGGCGCCCTGGCCGATCTGGGCGTTCTGCGGCGGCATGACCTCGCTCGGCTGGACCAGCGCGAAGCCCTGGCCGAGGAAGCTCAGCTCCCAGCCCTCGCCGGTGTTGCCGCGCCGCCGGAAGACACCGGAGGAGTGCGTCTGGGCCTGCATCTGCACCCGTAGGGAGCTGGACCAGGCGACGATCGCGTCCGCGTCGGCGTTGACGTACTTCTCGGGTGTGACCTGCATCATCAGCGGCCGGCCCGAGGTCATGAGGGCGACCTTGCCCGAGCCGGAGATGTTGAGCTGGTACTTGCCGCTGCCGGAGATCCCGTACTGGCTGTCCACCGCGATGACCTCGGTGTGCAGCGAGGAGTCGAGCGCGAGGACGTAGGAGCTGTCCACGGTCATCCCCTCGCGGTCGACGTCCACGACGTGGATGTACTGCGCGAGGTTGGCGAGATAGACGGTGCCCTGGCCGGACACCCGCATCAGGTCCAGGCCCTCGCCGGTGTGCGCGCGGGCACGCCGCTGGCCCTGGGACTGGTACTCCCCGTCGAAGTCCATCAGGCCCTGGTAGGCGACCATCGCGCCCTTACGGGCGAGGACGTCGTCCTGGCCGGTCAGCGAGACCCGCAGGAGCTGCGGGTTCTGGACCGCGTACCGGTCCTGGGTCTGCTGCTCGGTGTGGCTGAAAAGCGGACTCTGCATGATGTGTTCCCCCTCCCCCTCAGTTCCGGATCCGCAGGCGGTCCGTGCTGTCCTCGCTCGGCTGGACGACGACGATGCCCTGGCCGGAGAAGGCCATCTGGTACGCCTCGCCGCTGCCGCGGCCGATCAGCGAGCCGGCCTTGAAGCTGCGCTTGCCCTTCACCTTGAGGTTCGGGGACCAGGCGACGAGCGCGTCCGGGTCGACGTACGTCTCGTCCTCGCCGCGTCCGCAGTCGACGACGATCGGGGTGCCCCGGGAGGTGATGGCCACCCATCCGGTGCCCTGGACGACGACGTTCCACAGGCCCTGCCCGGCGAACTTGGCCATCCCCTTGACCTTCTCGACGCCCCAGGTGAGGTGGGCGTCGAAGGCGAGGAGATTGGTGCCGTTGACGGAGAGCGAGTCGTTGTTGAGGTTGATGACGACCACGTCGGCGCCGTAGTCGGCGAGATAGAGCAGCCCGTCGCCGGAGCACTTCATGACGGGTGCGCCCTCGCCGGTGATCCACTGGGAGGCGATCTGCCGGACGGCGGGCGGGTTGGGCTCGTACTGGATGAAGCCCTCGTACGCCACCATCGAGCCGGTGCGCGCGAAGAGGTCCTGCCCGGAGGCCATGGCGACCTTGAGCATGGTCTTGCCGTGGTTCTCCATCCGGGCCGTGACGGGGGTCGGGGCGTAGCCCGCGAGTTGCTGGTTCATGACGGGCTCCCTCAGACCTCGTAGGGCTGGACGACGATGAAGTTGCCGGGGGCGCCCCGGAACTGGAGGTTCACGGTCTCCCCGCTGTGTCCGGGGTACGCGTTGCGGCGCAGCCGGACCTGGCTGGAGACGATCACCTGGGAGGCGGCCGACCAGGCGACGACGGCGTTGCAGTCGGCGAACGTGGTGGGCGTGACCGGCAGGACGACCGGGGTGCCGTGGGTCTTCACGACCACGGTGCCGGTGCCCTGGAAGAGCATGGTGAACAGCGCGCCGCCGGGGATGCCGTGGCCCTCGACCCTGCGCACCTCGTACTGGAGGGACTCGTCGAAGGCGAGGACGTTCTCGGCGGAGACGCAGATGCCGTCGCCCTGGAGCTCGATCGGGTGCAGGTGCGAGCCCTCCTCGGCGAGGAAGACCTGACCCCGGCCGGTACAGCGCATCAGCTGCATCTCCTGGCCGGTGGCGTTGCCCACGGCGCGGCCGACGAAGCCGGCGCTCTTGTAGCCGAAGTCCACCTTGCCCTGATACATCACCATGCTGCCCTGGCGGGCCAGCACTCCGGATCCGCCTATGGTCAGGTCGACCCGCATGAGCTGCTGGTTCTGCGGGGTCCAGCGCTGCCCGGTCGCGGTCTCCTTGTACGGCTGCAGGGCCGCCTGCAGACCCGCACCCGCGGCCGGCACACCCTGGGGCACGCCCTGCGGGACGCCCGGAGGCATACCGCCGGGGGGCTGCTGACCGTACGGGGCCGGCGCGGGCTGACCGTAGGGAGCGGGGGCCGGCTGGCCGAAGGGGGCGGCGGGCGGTGCGCCCTGACCGGGGACCTGGCCGAACTGCGGCTGCTGGGGCTGCTGAGGCTGGCCGTACGGGGGCGGGGCCTGGGGAGCCTGCGGGGCCGCAGGGGCATGCGGCGCCTGGGGGGCCAGCGGGGCCGCGATCGTCGGCGCCGCGTGCATCGGCTGCTGGGGCGCGGGCGGCGGCGTGGGCGCGGCCGGGGCTCCGAAGGACGGTGCGGGCTGCGGGGCCTGGGGTGCGGGCGGGGCGCCGAAGGCCGGGGGCGCGGCTGCCTGGGCCGGCGGGGCGAAGCCCGGGACGGCGGCGGGCGCGGCGGCGGGCGGCGGCTCTTCCTCGGCGACCTCGCCGCCGAAGTTCTTCAGGAGCGCGTCGAGACCGCCGTCGAAACCCTGGCCGACGGCGGCGAAGCGCCAGACGTCCTTCAGATAGAAGTCGCCGAGCATCACCGCGCGCTCGGTGGTGAACTCCGACCCGGTGAAGGCGTACCTCACCACTTCCTCGCCGCCCGCGACGATCCGGATGTACCCCGGACCGATCTGGGACATCTGCCCGGCGCCGTCGAGCGTCGCGGTGAAGGAGAGCTTCTGGATGGCGGCCGGAATGCGGTCGAGCGTGACGCGGAACGACTCGGTGTCACCGGACTGCGCGCCGAGGAGCTGGATGGACTCCTCGGGCGATTTCGGCTGATTGAAGAAGATGAAGTACCGGTCGTCGGAGAGCTGCTCGTTGGCGTCGAGACCGAAGCAGCTGATGTCGAAGGTCAGCCCCGGGGCTGCGATCTGCACGCCTACGTACAGATCCGTCCCTGGCGTGAGATCACTGATCTTGGCCTTGTGGCCGCGTTGGAATTCCCTGGCCATGCGTAACGACCGTCCCCCATCCCGAAGGTAAATGCGTCGCGTCAGGCTAACCGCAAACAAGGACAACGGACCAAGCCGGTACACACCCGGTACAGAATCGGCGAACGCGACCGGGCCCGGTCACTCCTCGCGGGCGGCGGGCAGGTGGGGCAGCTGCTCGGCGGCCACCACGCCCTCCAGATATCCGCGGGCGCGCTCGGTCCGCGGGTACGCCTCCAGGAGCCGCCAGAACCCCGGACCGTGTCCGGGAACGAGCAGATGAGCCAGCTCGTGGAGGAGCACGTAGTCGACGACGTACTCCGGCATGCCCTGCAGTCGGTGCGAGAGCCTGATGCTGCCCTCGGCCGGGGTGCACGAGCCCCAGCGGGTGTTCTGGTTGGTCACCCAGCGCACCGAGGCGGGCCGGGCGCGGCCGTCGAAATACTGGGCGGACAGCCGTACGGCCCGCTCCTCCAGCTCGGTGTCGCCCAGGACCCGCTTGCTCTCCTGGGCGGCGAGCTTGTCGAGCATCACCCCCACCCAGCGCCGCTCCTCCGCCTCCGACATCCGGGCCGGGATGAGCACGATCGTGCGGTCGCCCTCCCGGTACGCGGTGACCGACTTCCTGCGGCGGGTGCTCCTGCGGACCTCGACGGCGCTCGTCGCCGAAGCGCGGGGCGGGCGGGCCTCCGCGCTGCGCTGATGGGTACCGGCACCGCGCGCGGGGATCTCCCCGGCGAGGCCGGACGACGGGTCGGCGGGCACGCCACGACGTTACCCGCTGTCCACGGGAGAAGTCCCGTCCCGGGTGACGGTTCCGCGACGATCCGCGGGATTGCGCGATTCCGGGATTGATTCCGGGATTGGGCGATTCCGGGATTGCATGATGAACAGCCCGGGCCTGTGGACAACTCGGCGCACGGTTCGGCGCGGGCGCGCATTCTGGCGGAGGTCCTGCGGAAAGAGCTCCGCGGATCACCGGTCCGCGAGCACATCCGTGCTCGCGACTCCGCTCGGGGGAAGGTCAGGTATCCGATGTATCCGATGCTGAAGCCCGCACTGCGTCGCGCCTGGCGCGGACGGAACACCGTGCAGTTCGGTGTGACACCCGCGCACGCCGTGACGCTGGGTCCGGTGGACATCGCCACGGGGAGCTTCCTGGAGCTGCTCGACGGCACGCGCGGTCTGCCGCTGCTGCGTGAGGAGGCCCGTGCGCTGGACCTGTCGGAACATCATGTGGACGTTCTGCTGAGTCGGTTGGCGGAGGCGGGGCTCCTCGACGATCCGAGGTCGGCCGGTCCGGGGGCCGACGCGCTGCGCCGACGCGCCGAGGTGATGGACCGCCAGCGTCCCGATGTGGCCTCGCTGTCGGTCGTCCGTCCCGAACCGGGCGGCGGACTGCGCCGGATGGCGGCCCGGCGGGCGATGCGGGTCCAGGTGCGGGGAGCGGGGCGGGTCGGGGCGGCCATCGCCTCGGTGCTGTCCGGTGCGGGGGTGGGACAGGTGGAGGTGCTCGACGGGGGCCGGGCCGAGCCCTGGGACGTGGCTCCCGGGGGCCTTCCTCCGGCAGCCGTGGGGGAACGGCGCGATGTGGCGGCCCGCCGACTCGTCCACCGGTCCGCGCCCGGGCCCGCGCCCCGACGGGCGAAGGGGGCCGGGACGGCGGCCGACCGGGTGGAAGCTGACCGGACCGGGACCGACAGGGCGGGCGCCGATCCGGCAAGGGCCGGCCTGGCGGGGGCGGGCCTGGCGGGGAGTGCCGGGCAGCCGCCCGGTCTGTCCCTGATCGTCGTCGCTCCCCGGGACGGCCTCTCGGTGTACGCACCGGTCGTGGACACGGCCGGTCCCTGGATCGCGTCGGGTACTCCTCATCTCTACGCGGGGGTGATCGAGGCCACGGGGGTGGTCGGGCCTCTGGTCCTGCCCGGGGGCACCGGCTGTGCGGGCTGCCTGGAACTGCACCGGGCGGACCGGGATCCGCAGTGGCCCCGGATGCTGGCGCAGTGGCGTTCCGGGCGGCGGGGAGCGGTGCCCGCCTGCGATCTGGGGCTCGCGACGGCGGTCGCCGGTCTCGCCGCGGCGCACGCCCTCGCGTTTCTGGACGGGGACCTCCCGACAAGTACCGGAACACGCTGGGAGGCCGCTCTGCCGTTGCTGGACTGGCGTTCCGAGCCGATCGGCCCGCATGCGGACTGTTCCTGCGGGGCGGCCGGGGACGCTACGGGAGAACGGGCCTCCGGTGGTGTTCCGGCACAGGACACAATGGCGGGGTGACCGCCGTCGCCGGAGTGACACCTTCAGGCCCGAGCGGCACGGCAGTCTGGGAACTGGAGGGGCACATGTCTGATCTTCCCCGGAAGGCGGTTACGCGTACGGCCAAGCTGGCCGCGCTTCCGCTCGGCTTCGCCGGCCGTGCCACCTGGGGGCTGGGCAAGCGGATCGGCGGGAAGTCGGCCGAGCTGGTGGCCCGAGAGGTGCAGCAGCGCACGGCGGACCAGCTGTTCAAGACCCTGGGCGAGCTGAAGGGCGGGGCCATGAAGCTGGGCCAGGCCCTCTCCGTCTTCGAGTCGGCCCTGCCCGAGGAGGTCGCCGGCCCCTACCGGGCGGCGTTGACCAAGCTGCAGGAGGCCGCGCCACCGCTGCCCGCGCGCACGGTCCACGAAGTGCTCGCGACACGGATCGGGGAGGACTGGCGGGAGTATTTCCTGGAGTTCGAGGACACCCCGGCCGCTGCCGCCTCGATCGGTCAGGTGCACCGGGCGGTGTGGCACGACGGCCGAGAGGTCGCCGTGAAGGTGCAGTATCCCGGCGCGGGCGAGGCGTTGCTCTCCGACCTCGCCCAACTCAGCCGTTTCGCCCGGCTGCTCGGCCCGCTGGTGCCGGGGGTGGACGTCAAGCCGCTGATCAAGGAGCTGCGCGACCGGGTGTCGGAGGAGCTGGACTACGAGCTGGAGGCGCAGGCGCAGCGGGAGCACGCGGCGGAGTTCGCGGACGACCCGGATGTGGTGATCCCTCAGGTGGTGCACCAGTCCGACCAGGTGCTGGTGACGGAGTGGATCGACGGGATCCCGCTGTCCGGGATCATCGCGGACGGCACACCGGAACAGCGCGACCGTGCGGGGCAATTGCTGGCCCGCTTCCTCTTCTCCGGTCCGGCGCGCACCGGGCTGCTGCACGCCGACCCGCATCCGGGCAACTTCCGGCTGCTGCCGGAGGGCAAGAAGGAGAAGGGGGAGGATGACGGCGCGGCCGGCTCGTGGCGGCTGGGGGTGCTGGACTTCGGCACGGTGGACCGGCTTCCGGGCGGGCTGCCGCGGACCATCGGCGACTCTCTGCGGCTGACGCTGGAGGGCGACGCGGCGGGGGTGTACGCGAAGCTGCGCCAGGAGGGCTTCGTCAAGGAGTCGATCGACCTGGACCCGGACGAGGTGCTCGACTATCTGCTCCCGATCATCGAGCCCACGCAGGTGGAGGAGTTCACCTTCGGCCGGGGCTGGATCCGTGAGCAGGCGGCCCGGATAGCCGATCCGCGCTCCCCCGCCCATCAGCTCGGCAGGCAGCTGAACCTTCCTCCGTCCTACGTCCTGATACACCGGGTCACGCTCAGCACGATCGGGGTGCTGTGCCAGCTCGGCGCGACGGTCCGGCTGCGCGAGGAGCTCGAAGCGTGGCTGCCGGGGTTCCTCGCGGAGGACACGGAGACGCAGGACGCGGAGGCGGAGTACGCGGAGGCGGAGTACGCCGAGGAGGAGGGCGAGCCGGAGCCGGAGGGCGAGACCGTCCAGGCGTAGAGCGGGCCGGGTGGGCGGCCGTCGTCAGGTGGTCACCGTTGCGCGGCCGCCGCCAGGTGGTCCCCGGCGCGCGCGGTAATCGTCGTGCGGTCACCGGCGTGTGGTCACCACCAGAGTGAGTCGAGGCGGCTCTCGATCGCGCGGATGTGGAGGCGTGCGCAGCCCTCGCAGAAGTGGAGGCGGCGTCCGTCCTCCACGGAGCAGAGCCAGGTCGGAGGGGCCGTGTCGCTTTCGGCGGCGGTGCCGCAGCGGGCGCACACCACGCGTCCCTCGGCGGGTTGTTCGGGGGGATGGGTCTCCTCGTCCACCTCCTGACGATATCCCCGTGACCGAACGAGTGACGGCACAACGCACCGCGGGGCCGTCCGTGTCCGGACGGCCCCGCGGTGCGGGTGATGGCTGCACGGTCAGTGCATGACCGCCATGGCCAGCGCGCGGCGGGCGCGCAGCGAGGCGCGCTCCGCCCGGCGCTGCATCCGGCGGGCGGTGATCAGGCGGACCGACTGGCGGTCCCCCTGGGCCTCCCGCAGGCGGTCGTGCATATGCGCACGAGCCAGGGCTTCTGGGATGAGTTGCATTTCGCGGGTCCTGTTCTGACGCGAGTCGTTCGCGCCGATGATGGTGACGTCGGGGGTTGCGGAGCCGACGGGCTCCTTCGTGGGGGTGATCATTGGTGCCTGATTCCGGGGGTCATGGGTCTGGGGACGGTCGATCGTTCCGAGGCGGAGTCTGCGTGTGGGGGCGGGGACCCCACAGGTCGCGGTCACGCTGCGACCGGGTTCTTGCGCGGACGGCCACGGGGACGCTTGCGGGCCACGACGACACCCTGGACGAAGAGCTCGCCACCCCAGACACCCCAGGGCTCGCGGCGGTCCTTCGCGCCGGCGAGGCAGGCCTCGACGAGCGGGCAGGTACGGCAGAGGGACTTGGCGTACTCGACGTCGGCGGGCGACTCGGCGAAGAAGACCTCCGGGTCGTAGGAGCGACACGGGACGGGGACGCCGAGGTTCTCGATGGCGTCGTCGAGCGCGGTGAGCGTGGTGAGCGGGGTCAAGGTGGAGTCCTCCGTGGAGCCGGGCGGCGAGATCGGGGTGGAAAGCGGTACTGACGGGGCGTGCGTTTCGATGTGCACGGTGGGTGGTGTCCTCGTCTGGTCGTGCCGGCCTGTTGGCCGGTTGGCGGCTTCTGGTACCAGGTCCTGCTTGTCCCGAGGCTCCTTCGTTCCGTCTCGTCCGTTCGGACAAAACAAAAGGGCCGCGGATCCCGAGTGGGGTTCCGCGGCCCTGAAGGCGCCGGCCTGATGCTGGATCAGGCTGGATCACTCCAGGGTTCAGGCCCACGGAAGGCCCACATCTCGTGGTGGTGCTGCGTCTGCTTCGTGAATCCGGCACCGGCTGCCGCAAAGGCATAGGCCTGAGCCTGTGCTGCCTTCGCTACTGCTGCCGCCGGTGCCTCGGTCGGTCGCTCATTGCGCTCCCGCGTCACGGGCAGGCTCGCCAGGGACAGCGGACGGGCGGCAGAGATGCCGGACAGACCGGTGGCACGGAGCGAGGCAGCCGAGGAGCGGGCGAGGCCGAGCGAGCAGGCGGAGACGACCGAGAGATCGGTCATTTTCTGGGTTTCGATGATGCTGATCACTTCAATCGCCTCCTCTCGGCGTCTCAGGGGGACCGGCCGGGACCGGTCCTGCGTATTCGGATAAGTACAGCACGGAATCAGGGCTTCAGAGAAGTCGCTGTTCCCGTGGTTAAGAACCTATGGTGACGACTGGTGCGGGCGCAAACTATTTTCTGGACGAGTTTTTCTCAGCTCTCCCCGACGCCCTGCTCGGACTCGTCATCAACCGTCTCACCTGCGCAGATGGCCAGAACGTCGGTGCCGAAGCGGCTCAACTTCCGGTTGCCGACACCGGCGATGACGACGAGCTCGCCCTCGGTGGACGGCACGGCCTCGGCGATGGCCATGAGGGTCTTCTCGGTGAACACGCAGAAGTCCGGCTGTCCCAGCAGGGCCGCCTGGGCGGCCCGCCAGTCGTACAGCCGCTCGTACAGCGCCTCGTCCATGTCCGAGGGGCACTCCTCGCAGCGCATCAGCTTCATCTCGCCCGCGTCGGTGAGCGTCCGTCCGCAGACCCGGCAGCGCACCGGGCTCCGGGGCTTGCGCTCGACGGCCGGGGTCCGCCCGGCCGCCGCGGCCCGGCCGGTGCCCCGGTCGATCCCTCCGCCGCCGCCCGCCCCACCGCGCGCGCCCGTGGCCGCCGAGCCCGGCCGCAGCCCGTTCAGGAAGCGGGTCGGCCGTCGGCTCGCCCGGCCGCCCGGCGACCGGGACAGCGCCCAGGAGAGCGAGAGGTGGACGCGGGCGCGGGTGATCCCCACGTACATCAGGCGCCGCTCCTCCTCGACCTGCTCGTCGGTCTTGGCGTACGCGATCGGCATCATGCCCTCGATCAGGCCGACCAGGAACACCGCGTCCCACTCCAGGCCCTTCGCCGAGTGCAGCGACGCCAGGGTCACCCCCTGGACCGTCGGGGCGTGCTGGGCGGCCGCCCGCTCGTCCAGTTCACGGACCAGGTCGGTCAGGGTCGCCCCGGGCTTCGCCGTCTCGAAGTCCTCCGCGAGGCGCACCAGCGCGGCCAGCGACTCCCAGCGGTCACGCACGGCCCCCGATCCGGCGGGCGGCCGGGTGGTCCAGCCCTTGGTGGAGAGGACCGCCCGCACCTGGGAGGCCAGGTCCTCGGCGCCGTCGAGCAGGGAGTCGTTGCGCCCGGCGCGGGCCGCGCCGCGCAGGGCGGTGCCCGCCTCGCGGACCTCGGCCCGCTCGAAGAACCGCTCGGCGCCCCGCAGCTGGTAGGGCACCCCGGCGTCCGCCAGGGCCTGTTCGTAGACCTCGGACTGGGAGTTGACGCGGTAGAGCACGGCGATCTCGCCGGCCGGCACACCCGCGGCGATGAGGTCGCGGATGCGCCGGGCGGTGCCCTCGGCCTCGGTGGGCTCGTCGGGATACTCCGCGTAGACCGGCTCGGGGCCCTTGTCTCGCTGCGAGACCAGCTCCAGGCGGTGGTCGGCGGCCTTGCCGTGGGCGTGGCTCAGCAGGCCGTTGGCGAGGTGGACGACCTGGGGGGTGGAGCGGTAGTCGCGCACCAGCTTGACCACGGTCGCCCCGGGGTGGCGGGTGCGGAAGTTCAGCAGGTGGTCGGGGGTGGCCCCGGTGAAGGAGTAGATCGTCTGGCTGGCGTCGCCGACGACGCAGAGGTCTTCCCGGTCGCCGACCCAGAGGTCGAGCAGCCGCTGCTGGAGCGGGCTCACGTCCTGGTACTCGTCGACGACGAAGTGCTGGTACTGGCCGCGCACATGCTCGGCGATGTCGCCGCGGTCCTGGAGGATGCCGACGGTGAGCAGCAGCACGTCCTCGAAGTCGATCACCGACCGGTCGCGCTTGAGCTGTTCGTACATGGAGTAGATCTGGGAGAGCTCCGCCGGGTCGCGGGGGGCGTCCCGCTGGGTCTTGGCGACGGCGGCCGGATAGTCGGCGGGGACGGTCTGGGTGACCTTGGCCCACTCGATCTCGCTGGTGACGTCCCGCAGCTCGTTGCGGTCGAGCCGGAGCTGGCAGCGGGCGGCGGACTCGGCGACCAGCTGCACCTTCCGCTCCAGCAGCCGGGGCAGCTCGCCACCGACTGCTTTCGGCCAGAAATACTGGAGCTGCCGGAGGGCGGCGGAGTGGAAGGTCCGCGCCTGGACGCCGGTCGCGCCGAGCTGACGGAGGCGGCCGCGCATCTCTCCGGCGGCCCGGTTGGTGAAGGTGACGGCGAGCACGGTGGCCGGCTGGAGGATGCCCGCCCGGACCCCGTACGCGATGCGGTGGGTGATCGCGCGGGTCTTGCCCGTACCGGCTCCGGCCAGCACGCACACCGGTCCGTGCAGGGCGAGAGCCACCTCGCGCTGCTCGGGGTCGAGCCCGTCGAGCACGGCGTCCGGGGTCTCGGGAACCTGGGGGAAGAGAGTGGAGTGCGTTGCTGCTGTCACCCCGCCATGCTGCCAGGTCCCACGGGGCGGATGCGGCGGTTGTCCACAGGGGTGAGGTATTCGTCGTACCGGGCGGGCCGTGCGGGACCCGGCCGCCGGGGCCCGTACCGGCGCTGCGGGAATGGCGGCCGCCCCCCGTACGTTCTTTAACCTTGCGGGAGCGCTGCGGTGAGCGGCCGGACCGCGAGTGACGCTGCCGGCCGCGCAGCGGACGGACGAGACGAAGGAGCGCCAGCGACATGGCGGGCACTGTGACGATGTACAGCACCACCTGGTGCGGCTACTGCCGTCGGCTGAAGAGCCAGATGGACCGCGAGGGCATCGCGTACAACGAGGTCAACATCGAGCACGACCCGGAGTCGGCCGCGTTCGTCGAGAAGGCGAATGGCGGAAACCAGACGGTCCCGACGCTGCTGATCGTGGCCCCCTCGGGCACCGAGTCGGTCATGACGAACCCGTCGCTCGCCCAGGTGAAGCAGGCCCTCGCCGCCTGATCCGGCCGATGGAACGACTGCCTGTCGCGCGTACGACTGCCCCCGGCACCGCCGGGGGCAGTCGTGTGTCCGGGGGCACGGACCTCAGGCGGTCCGCTTCACGGCGCCCGGCCTCGGGAGCGGCTTGCCGTACCAGAGTTCGATCAGGCGGGCCGCGATCGAGATGCCGAACGGGGGCATGACCTCGCCGGACTCGAAGGCGGCGGTGAGGTCCTCGCGGGAGAACCAGCGGGCCTCCTCGATCTCCTCGCCGTCGACGTTGATGTCGAAGGAGGTCGCCCGGGCCATGAAGCCGAGCATCAGGCTGGAGGGGAAGGGCCACGGCTGGCTGGCGATGTACTCGACCTCGCCGACGGTGATCCCGGCCTCCTCGTAGACCTCACGGGCCACGGACTGCTCGATCGACTCCCCCGGCTCGACGAACCCGGCGAGCGTGGAGAAGCGGCCCTCCGGCCAGTGCACCTGGCGGCCCAGCAGGGCCCGGTCCTGGTCGTCGGTGACCAGCATGATGACCGCCGGGTCGGTGCGCGGGTAGTGCTCGGCCCCGCAGGCCTGGCAGCGGCGGATGTGGCCGGCCGCCGCGATGACGGTGCGCTCGCCGCAGCGGGAGCAGAAGCGGTGCAGGCGCTGCCAGTTCTCCAGGGCGACGGCGTGCACCATCAGGCCCGCGTCGCGGGGGCCGAGGAGCAGGCCGGCTTCGCGGAGTCCGGCGGGCCGGGCCGACTGGTCCATGCGGCCGGGCAGCGAGTCCTTCTGGAGCGCGAAGTAGCTGACGCCGTCCTCGTCGGTGCCGAGGAAGTACCGGTGGGTCTCGGTGACCGGGGCCTCGAAGGCCGGGGTCATGACGATCTCGGTGCCCCCGTCGGGGGTGTCGTCGATCAGCACCTGCCCGCCGGAGACGACGAAGACGCGGGTCGTCGGGTGGCTCCACGCCACGGCCAGCCACGCCTCGTCGAGGCGGTGGTGTGCCGCGCGGTCGATGCCGCTCGGCGCGGTGAGGCCGATCGGGCGGTCTGCGGTGGCGTTGTCGAAGGTGCTCACAGGTGCTTCCTACTCCCCCTGGGTGGATCGGGTGTGCGGAGGTACGTGGAGGTGCGGCGGATTCATCGGCCCAGCGCCGTGGCCAGGTCGCCCCACAGGTGGGCGGTCGTCTCCACGCCCTTGAGGAGGAGGTCCAGTTCGACCTTCTCGTCGGGGGCGTGCCAGCCGTCGGAGGGTACGGAGATGCCGAGGAAGAGGACCGGGGCGCCGAGCACGTCCCTGAGGTCGGCGGCGGGCCCCGAGCCTCCTTCGCGGGTGAAGAGGATCTTCTTCCCGAAGGCCCGGCCCATCGCGCGGGCCACGGCCTGGAGGGCGGGATGGTCCAGCGGGGTCAGGCAGGGGCGGGTGGCGGGCTGGAAGGTGATCCGGTGGCGGATGCCCGCCGGGATACGGGACTCGGCCCAGGCTTGGACCGCCCGCTGTACATGGTCGGGGTCCTGGCCGTCGACCAGCCGGAAGCTGATCTTCACCAGGGCGGAGGAGGGGATGATCGTCTTGCTGCCGGCGCCCTGGTAGCCGCCGCCGATGCCGTTGACCTCGGCGGTGGGGCGGGCCCAGACGCGCTCCAGCGTGGAGTACCCGGCCTCGCCGGATGCGGCGCCCGACTTGGCGGTGCGCAGCCAGGTGGCCTCGTCGAAGGGCAGCTCGGCGAAGAGGGCCCGCTCGGTGTCGGTGAGGTCGGTGACCCCGTCGTAGAAGCCGGGGATCGCGACCTTGCCGTCCGCGTCGTGCAGGGCGGCGACCAGACGGGCGATCTCGGTGGCGGGGTTGGGGACGGCGCCGCCGAACGATCCGGAGTGGATGTCCTGGGCGGGCCCGTACAGCTGGATCTCGCACTCGGCGAGGCCGCGCATGCCGGTGCAGACGGTCGGGGTGTCCTCGTCCCACATGCCGGTGTCGGAGACGATCACCGCGTCGGCGGCGAGCCGGTCGGCGTGCTGCTCGGCCAGCGCGCGGAAGTTCGGCGAGCCGGACTCCTCCTCGCCCTCGATCAGCAGCTTGAGGTTGACGGCGGGGGTGGTGCGGCCGGTCGCGGCGAGGTGGGCGCGGACGCCGAGGGTGTGGAAGAACACCTGGCCCTTGTCGTCGGCCGCGCCGCGTCCGTACATCCGGCCGTCCCGGATCACCGGCTCGAACGGGTCGGTCGCCCAGCCGTCCTCGCGGGCGGCGGGCTGCACGTCGTGGTGGCCGTAGACCAGGACGGTCGGGGCGCCGGGGTCCTCGCTGGGCCACTCGGCGAAGACCGCCGGGGCGCCGGGGGTCTCCCAGATCTCGGCGACCGGGAAGCCGGTCTCCTTGAGCTTGGCGCTCAGCCATTCGGCACTGCGCCGTACGTCCCCCGCGTGCTCCGGCTGCGCGGACACGGACGGGATGCGCAGCCACTCGGCGAGGTCGTCGAGGAAGGCTGCGCGGTGCTGTTCGGTGTACGTACGGACGGCGCTGTCCGGGGTCTCGCTCATGCTCTTGAGCCTATCCGCCCTCGGGGGCGGGCTCGTCCAGCAGGATCCGCTCCAGCTCGGCCCGGCCGGGCAGTCCCCGCGGATGGACGGTCTCGCCCGTGCGTACGTAGAGGAAGGTGGCGGTGACCGCGTCGAGCGGCAGATCGTGCAGTTCGGCCCAGGCCAGGCGGTAGACGGCGAGCTGGAGCGGGTCGGCGGTGCGGTGGCGGGTGGTCTTCCAGTCGACGATCTCGTAGGTGTCGCCCGTGCGGTACACCGCGTCGATCCGGCCCCGGATCACCCGGCCCGCCAGGGTGATCTGGAAGGGGGTCTCCACGCGGTACGGCGTGCGCCGGGCGTACGCGGTGCGCTCGAACGCCTCCTTCAGCTCGGCGAGGTCGCGCTCGTCGGCGATCTCCGTGTCGTTCTCGTCGCCCCCGGGCAGCTCGTCGGGGCCGAGCAGGGGCAGCGGCAGTTCCTCGTAGCGCGACTCCACCCAGGCGTGGAAGCGGGTGCCCCGGCGGGCGGCGGCTGCGGGCGGGCGGGGCATGGGCCGGGCCAGCTCCTGGGCGAAGGCGTCGGGGTCCTCGGCCAGGCGGAGCAGCTGGGTGGCGGAGAGCGAGGCGGGGATGTGGACCTCACGCACGGTGGCGCGGGCCCGGCGCAGTTCCCCGGCCAGCGCGTCCAGGTCCCGGTCCCAGGAGGCGAGGGTGCGGGCCTCCTCGGGGGTGAGCCGCCCGGCCGGGTCCTCCTGCGGGTGGCGGGCGGCGGGGATGTGCGGGGCGGATGCGCTCGCGGGCTCCGGGGCGGGCTGCCGTGCGGGCTGCGGTCCCGTCTCCCGTACGGACGCCGGGGCGGGCTCGGTGTACGTGACCGGCTCCCGTACGGGCTCCGGGGCGGGCTCGCGGGCCGTTTCCGCCGTGTCCGGTTCGGCCTCCGCCTCGCCCACGGGGCGCTCCGTGGGCAGCGCGTCCCAGTCCCAGTCCTCGTCGGCCGGGGGCTCGTCGGTCGGTGGCTCGTCGTCCCAGAGGTCGTGCGCCGGTACGTCGTCGGGTCCGGGGGCGTACGCCGGTGGCCGCTCGTCCCCCTGGACGGCCAGGCGTTCCAGGTGGGCCAGCACCGTGTCGCGGGCGGCGCGTCGGCGGGCGAGGGCATCGGCGTCCAGCGGGAGCGGCCAGGCCAGGTCGGCGTCCCGTTCCGCGAGAGCCGGGTTCTCCTCGTCCTCGGCGGGCTCGTCCGCCCAGACCTCGATCTCGCCGTGGCCCGCGGCGCAGTGCTCGTACAGCGCGTCCAGGAAGGCGGACGGGCCGCGCGTCCGCTTCTGGGACGGGCCCCACCAGTGGCCGGAGCCGAGGAGCAGGGAGCGGGGGCGGGTGAAGGTGACGTAGCCGAGGCGCAGTTCCTCCGTGTGCTGGTGCTCCTTCATCTCCTCCTTGAACGCCTTCAGCCCCTTGGCGTCGAAGCTGTCGACGGCCGGGAGCGTCGCCGCGTCGCCGCGCAGGGCGTGCGGGAGCACCTTGGCCTGAGCGGTCCACGCGTCCCTGGACTGGCCGCTCGGGAACTGGCCGGTGACCAGTCCGGGCACGGCGACCACGTCCCACTCCAGCCCCTTGGACTTGTGGGCGGTGAGGACCTTGACGGTGTTCTCGCCGCCGGGCAGCGCGTTGTCGAGGCCCTTCTCGTACTGCGCGGCGGTCCGCAGGAAGCCGAGGAAGGCGAGCAGCGACGCCTCGCCGTCCAGCGAGGCGAACCGGGCCGCTATGTCCAGGAAGTTGGCAAGGGTCTCGCGCCGGCGGGCGGCCAGCGCCTGCGGGGAGGCGGACAGCTCGACCTCCAGGCCGGTGGTGGCCAGGACCCGGTGCAGCACGTCCATCAGGGGGTCGGCGAGCGAGCGGCGCAGGTCGCGCAGCTCCCGGGCGAGGCGGGCGAAGCGGACCCGGGCCTCGGCGGAGAACGGCAGCCCGTCGTCACCCTCGTCCCCCGCGACCAGGAAGGTGTCCAGCGCGTCGGCGAGCGAGATCACCTCGGCCGGGTCCGTGCCCTCGACGGCCTCCGCGAGCCGCTGGTCCGCGTCGGCCTCGTCCGCGTGGCCCGCCCGGTGCACGAGGAGGCGGGCACGGCGGCCGAGCAGCGCGAGGTCGCGGGGGCCGATGCGCCAGCGCGGTCCGGTGAGGAGGCGGACCAGCGAGGCGTTGGCCCCCGGGTCCTGGAGCACCTCGCAGACGGCGACCAGGTCGGCCACCTCGGGCAGATGCAGCAGCCCGGCGAGGCCGACGACCTCGACCGGGATGTCCCGGGCGACCAGGGCCGCCTGGATCTCGGGGAAGTCCCCCGCGGTGCGGCACAGAACGGCGATCTCGCCGGGCGGGGTGCCGGTGCGCACGAGGTGGGCGAGCGAGTCGGCGAGCCAGTCGATCTCCTCGGTGTGCGTGTTCAGCAGGGCGCAGCGGACCAGGCCGTCCCGCTCGGCGCCCGGGGCGGGGCGCAGCGCCTCGACGCCCTCGTGCATCGCGCGCAGCGGTTCGGCGAGGCCGTTGGCGAGCTGGAGGAGGCGGCCGCCGCTGCGGCGGTTCTCGCTGAGGCTGTAGCGGGTGGCGGGGGTGCCGTCGGCGTGCGGGAAGTGCTCGGGGAAGTCGTCGAGGTTGGCGACGGACGCGCCGCGCCAGCCGTAGATCGCCTGGCAGGGGTCGCCCACGGCGGTCACCGCGTGGCCGGTGGGAGGCGGGTGGCCGCCCGCTCCGGACTCCGTACCGCTGCCGAACAGCGCCGAGAGCAGCAGCCGCTGGGCGACCGACGTGTCCTGGTACTCGTCCAGCAGCACCACCCGGAACTCCTCGCGCAGGATCGCCCCCACCTCGGGCCGGGTGAGGGCCAGCTCGGCGGAGAGGGCGATCTGGTCGCCGAAGTCCATGAGGTCGCGGCCGCGCTTGGCGGAGCGGTAGCGCTCGGTGAGGCCGAGGAGGGAGCGGCGGGCCTCGGCGGTCTCGGGGATCCTGCGCAGGTCCGCGTTGCTGAGCTTGGCGGTGGCCAGTTCGTGCAGCAGTTCGGTGTCGTACGTCTCCAGCGTCTGCGGGCGTACGAGGTGTTCGGACAGCTCCCCGTCGAGCGCGAGCAGATCGCTGACCAGGGTGGAGAAGGAGCGGGTGAGCGCCGGATACGGGCCCGGGGCCTCGCGCAGCACCTTGGCCGCGAGCTGGTAGCGGGTGGCGTCGGCGAGGAGGCGGGTGGTCGGCTCCAGGCCGATGCGCAGGCCGTGCTCGGTGAGGAGACGGCCGGCGAAGGCGTGGTACGTGGAGATGGTGGGTTCGCCCGGGGGGTTGTCCGGGTCGATGGCGTCGGGGTCGGTGACCCCGGCGGCGATCAGCGCCTTGCGGACGCGCTCGGCCAGCTCGCCCGCCGCCTTGTTGGTGAAGGTGAGGCCGAGGACCTGTTCGGGCGCGACCTGTCCGGTGCCCACCAGCCAGACCACGCGGGCGGCCATCACCGTGGTCTTGCCCGACCCGGCTCCGGCCACGATCACCTGCGGGGCGGGCGGCGCGATGATGCAGGCCGTCTGCTCCGGGGTGAACGGGATCCCGAGGAGCTCCTTGAGCTGCTCGGGATCGGTGATGCGTGGGGACACGTGAGAAACGGTAACCGGAGCCACTGACAACCCGGCACGAACCGGATGCGACGGCTACTCCACCACCTGCCGCCCCTCCGGCTGTGCGCTGCACGAGGCGCGGAAGGCGCAGTGGGCGCAGTGGGCGCCGGTGGTGGGCGTGAAGCGTTCGTCCAGGACCTTTCCGGCGGCGGTGGCGAGCAGGTCGGAGACCCACTCCCCGGCCAGCGGTTCCTGGGCCTGGACCTTGGGGAAGGCGTCGCCGCCCTCCTTCTTGGGGGCGGGCTGACGGAGCTGGACCAGTTCGGCGCCGCCCGGCTCGGGGCGCTTTCCGTCGAAGACCTCGTCGACCGCGCCCTCCCGGACGGCGAGCTGGTAGACGGCGAGCTGGGGGTGGGCGGCGACCTCGTCCTTGGTCGGCGCGCCCTTGCCGGTCTTGAAGTCGACGACGTACGCCCGGCCCTCGGCGTCCTGTTCGACCCGGTCCATCGAGCCCCGGATGCGCACCGCGTACTCCCCCGCCTCCAGGGTCACGTCGAAGTCGTGCTCGCTCGCGGTGGGGGTGCGGCCGCCCCGGTCCAGGACGTGCCAGTGCAGGAAGCGTTCCAGGGCGGCGCGGGCCTGGTCCTTCTCCTGCTCGGACTTCCAGGGGGCGTCGAAGGCGAGGCCGTTCCACACGGAGTCCAGGCGTTCCATGAGGACGTCGAGGTCGGCGGGCGTACGGCTGGAGGCGACCTCGTCGGCGAGTACGTGGACGACGTTGCCGAACCCCTGGGCGGCGGTGGCCGGGGCGTCGGCCTTCACCTCGCGGCCCAGGAACCACTGGAGGGTGCAGGTGTTGGCGAGCTGGTCCAGAGCCGAAGGAGAAAGGGAGAGGGCCTGGTCGCGGTCGCGCAGCGGGACGGCGGAGCGGGTCGGTTCCTCCAGACCCCACCAGCGGTACGGGTGGGCCGCCGGCACCAGCGGCTGCCCCTCGTCGTCGGTGAGCGCGGCGAGCCGGGCGAGGCGGTGGGCGGCGGCCTCGCGCAGCGCATCGGAGGCGGCCGGGTCGACCGTGGTGGCGCGCAGTTCGGCGACGAGCGCGGCCACGGCGAGGGGGCGGCGCGGGCGGCCGGTGACGTCGCGGGGTTCGACGCCCAGCTCGGTGAGGAAGCGGGAGGGCTGGTCGCCGTCGTCGGCGGGGGCCTTCACGGCGGTGACGATCAGGCGGTCGCGGGCGCGGGTGGCGGCGACGTAGAAGAGCCGGCGCTCCTCGGCGAGGAGGGCCCCGGGCGAGAGGGGTTCGGCGAGTCCGTCGCGGCCGATCCGGTCCGCCTCCAGGAGCGAGCCCCGGCGGCGCAGGTCGGGCCAGACGCCCTCCTGGACCCCGGCGACGACGACGAGCCGCCACTCCAGGCCCTTGGAGCGGTGGGCGGTCATCAGGCGTACGGCGTCGGGGCGGGCGGTCCGCCGGGAGAGGGTGTCGGCGGCGATGTCCTGGGCGTCGACCTCTTCGAGGAAGTTGAGGGCCCCGCGCCCGCCGGTGCGCTCCTCGGCGCGGGCGGCCGTGTCGAACAGGGCGCACACCGCGTCGAGATCGCGGTCGGCGTTGCGCCCGCCCGCCCCGCCGCGCAGCGCGGCCCGCGCCAGCCTGCCCGGCCAGGGGGTGCCGTTCCACAGGATCCACAGGGCCTCCTCGGCGGTGCCGCCGCCTTCGAGGAGCTCGCGGGCCTTGCGCAGGAGCGCGCCGAGGCGCTGCGCTCCGTGGGCGTACGCCGGGTCGTGCGTGACGAGCCGTTCGGGCTCGGCCAGCGCGCGGGCCAGCAGGTCGTCGGAGGGCGCGGGCACCCGGATTCCGGCGGCGCGTTCCTCGTCGCGCAGGGCCCGGCCGAGGCGGCGCAGGTCGGCGGCGTCCATGGCGCCGAGCGGGGAGGTGAGGAGGGTGAGGGCGGTCTCGGTGTCGGGCCAGGAGGCGGGCCCGCCCTCCGGCTGATCCTCCGCTTCGGCTTCCGCTTCGGCCGGGCGGTGGTGCAGTGCCGCCGTCGCCACCGTCCGCAGGGCCGTCAGCAGCGGGGCGACGGCCGGTTCGTGGCGCAGCGGGAGATCGTCGCCGTCGACCTCCAGGGGGACGCCGGCGGAGGTGAGGGCGCGGCGGACGGCGGGCAGCGAGCGGCCTCCGGCCCGTACCAGCACGGCCATCTCCTGCCACGGCACCCCGTCCTCCAGGTGGGCGCGGCGCAGCAGGTCCGCGATGTTCTCCAGCTCCGTGGACGCGGTCGGGTAGGTGTACGTCTCGACGCGGCCGCCGTCCCGGACGGCGTGGAGGTCGCGGTGGGCGCGGACCGTGTCGCCGGGCAGCCGGGTCAGCGGCATCCGGCGGGTGAGCAGTCGGGTCGCCGCCAGCAGTCCGGCCCCGGAGCGGCGGGAGGTGGTGAGGACGCCCACCGGCGCGGGCCCCCCGTCCGCCCGGCGGAAGGTGTCCGGGAAGTCGAGGATGCCGTTCACATCGGCGCCCCGGAAGGTGTAGATCGACTGGTCGGGGTCGCCGAAGGCGATCAGCGTCCGCCCGCCGCTCGGGTCCTCGCCGCGCCCCCGGTTCCCGGCCAGCGCGTGCAGCAGGCGCACCTGGGCGGGGTCGGTGTCCTGGTACTCGTCGACGTACACCGCGTCGTACCGGTCGGCCAGTTCCGCAGCCACCTCCGGGCGCTCGGCGAGCAGCACCGCGCGGTGCACCAGCTCCGCGTAGTCCAGGACGCCCTGGGCGTCGAGGATGTCGAGGTACTCGGCGAGGAACTGGGCCGCCGCGCTCCAGTCCGGGCGGCCGGTGCGGCGGGCGAAGGCGGCCAGCGCGTCCGGGCCGAGGCCCAGCTCACGGCTGCGGGCCAGCACGGCGCGCACCTCGTCGGCGAAGCCGCGGGTGGTCAGGCAGGACCGCAGCTCGTCCGGCCAGCGGACATGGGCCAGTCCCTCCTTCTCCAGGTCGAGCTGGCCCGCGAGCAGTTCGCGGACGGTGACGTCCTGCTCGGGCCCGGAGAGGAGCCGCAGCGGATCGGCGAAGAGATCGGCGTCCTGGTGGGCCCGGACCAGGGCGTAGCAGTACGAGTGGAACGTGGTGGCCTGCGGGCCCCGGGCCGCGCCGAGACGGGCGGCCATCCGGTCCCGCAGTTCGACGGCGGCCTTGCGGCTGAAGGTGAGGACGAGGATGCGGGCCGGGTCGGCGCCCCGGTTCACCCGGGCGGCGACGGACTCGACGAGGGTGGTGGTCTTGCCGGTGCCGGGCCCGGCGAGGACCAGCAGCGGGCCGCCCGGGTGGTCAACCACCGCGCGCTGGCCTGCGTCCAGCAGAGGAGGATCCACCGAACCCGGCGGAGTGCGCACCAGCCGGTACGCACCCGTGGTCCGCGGCCGTGACTCACGGTGCGGACTGTGCCGGGTGGAGGAGGAACTCACGTGGATCGCCGGTCCTGTGGATATGCGTGGATGTACGTGGTGTGCGTGGGTGTGCGTGGATGTACGGGGGAAGAGGATCAGGGTCGGTGCAGACGGGGAAGAGGAAGGGGCGGAGCGTGCCGCGCGATGACGACGCTACGCCAGCGACGGCGCGGGAGGCGGCGGCCGCGCTGCGTCCCTCGTCACGTGCGCTGCCGCGTCGGGGCGCCGCCTCGGCGGGCCGATGGCGGAAGCTGTCAGGTGTGAGCTTTCTCGCCCGGACCGCCGGGACCGACCGGACCATCCGGATCACCGGAACCGACCGGGTCACCGGAACCGCCCGGACCGCCCCCGTCGCCACCCGCGTGCCCGTCCCAGCGGGCGCGGCGCACGTCGATCCGCGGGATGTGCCCCTCCGCCCGGCGCGACGCCTCGCGCAGCGGGGTGCCCTCCGCGCGGTAGTGGTCCAGTGCCCGCAGCTCGTGGGCGGGCAGCAGCGTCCCGTCGGCGCGGACGACGCGCCACCACGGCACGGCCGATCCGTACAGCGCCATGACCCGGCCGACCTGGCGGGGCCCGCCCTCGCCCAGCCACTCCGCGATGTCGCCGTACGTCATCACCCGGCCGGGCGGGATGAGATCGGCCACGTCGAGGACGCGCTCCGCGTACTCCGGCAGCTCCGCGTATTCCGGCGGACCGCCGCCGGCCGGGGCGGTGCCGGGGCCGCCCCCGTCCGTCTGGTGCTGGCTCATCCGCCCCATCCTGCCGTACGCCACCGACAGCCCGGCCGAAACGGTGTCCGTCCGCGCACACAGCGTGCGCGCGGGTGCAAAGGGGCGTATGTTGCGCTTCCCGCGCCCGTGCGATGCACCCTGATGCCCTCCTCCGTCTACGGGCCGTGCCACCATCATGCGGGCGGTGACCGGTGATACCAGAACACGAAGACGAACCAGAGGCGACGAAGGAGCAGGGCGTGCAGCCACCGAAGGCGGCGGACGCCTCCGATGCCGGGGAGCGCCCGCAGGGCGGTCCCGAGTCCCCCGCAGCCCCCCGCGCCGACGGCCCCACGACGTCCACCACCGGACATCTGGCGGGCTCGACGCTCGCCTCCGCCGAGGCCGCCCTGACCGACCGCGTCTCCGGCGACGAACCGCTGCTCCCCGCCCGGGTGCACCGCCCCTCCGACCTGATGCGGCTGCTCATCGGGGTGCTCGCGATCGCGGTCCTGTTCTCGATCGCCGCGTTCGCCCAGGGCACCACCACCGGTCTTGAGGACGACATCTCCAAGGGCACCGAGCAGGCGCCCGATCTGCTGATCAAGATCGCCGGTCTGGTCTCCAGCATCGCCGTGCTGCTGGTGCCGGTCGCCTTCGCCATCGAGCGCCTGATCAAACGCGACGGGCTGCGGATCGCGGACGGGGTGCTCGCCGCCGTGCTCGCCCACGGGGTGACGCTCGCCACCGATCTGTGGGTGTCGCGGACCGCTCCCGGCACCATCCAGGACGCGCTGACCCAGCCGCAGACGGCCGGCGGGCTGACCGACCCGGTGCACGGCTATCTCGCACCGGTCATCGCGTACATGACGGCGGTCGGCATGGCCCGGCGGCCGCGCTGGCGCGTGGTGCTGTGGGTGGTGCTGCTGCTCGACGCGTTCGCGATGCTCGTCGGCGGGTACACCACCCCGTTCTCGATCATCCTCACCGTGCTGATCGGCTGGACGGTGGCGTACGGAACGCTGTACGCGGTCGGCTCGCCGAACGTCCGCCCCACCGGCCAGCACCTGATGGCCGGTCTGCGGCACGTGGGCTTCCGCCCGGTCGCGGCGATGCGCACCGAGGACACCCCGGACAAGGACGGCACCGACCAGGGCGACCGGGGGCGGCGCTATCTGGTGACCCTGGAGGACGGGCCGCCGCTGGACGTCACCGTCGTCGACCGGGAGCAGCAGGCCCAGGGGTTCTTCTACCGGGCCTGGCGGCGGCTCACCCTGCGCGGGATCACCCAGCGGCGCTCCATCCAGTCGCTGCGCCAGGCGCTGGAGCAGGAGGCGCTGCTCGCGTACGCGGCCATCGCCGCCGGGGCGAACGCGCCCAAGCTGATCGCCACCTCGGAGCTGGGCCCGGACGCGGTGATGCTCGTCTACGAGCACATCGGCGGCCGGTCGCTGGACTCGATGGAGGACGAGGAGATCACCGACGATCTGGTGCGCAGCGCCTGGCGTCAGGTGAAGGCCCTCCAGTCGCGGCGGATCGCGCACCGCAGGCTGACCGGTGACGCCCTCCTGGTGGATCGTTCCGGCAGGGCGTTCGTGACGGATCTGCGCGGCGGCGAGATCGCCGCCGGTGATCTGGTGCTGCGGATGGACGTGGCCCAGTTGCTGACCACGCTGGGGCTGCGGGTGGGCGCCGAGCGGTCGGTGGCCGGGGCGCTGGCCGTGCTCGGCCCGGACGCGGTGGCGGACTGTCTGCCGCTGCTCCAGCCGATCGCGCTGAGCCGCTCCACCCGGGCGACGCTGCGCCGGATCGCCCGTGAGCGTTCGCAGCGCGAGCGGGAGGCGGTGCTGGAGGCCTCGCAGGCGGCCAAGCAGGCGAGGGCCGAGCTGACCGCGGGCCCGGTGGACGGCAAGGCGGGCTCCAAGGCGGAGCGCAAGTCGCTGCGGACCGAGAAGCAGGCCGAGAAGCGCGCCATGGACGATGCGCTGGAGGAGGCCCGCGAGGAGGATCTGCTCGCCCAGATCCGCCGCCAGGTGCTGCTGATCCGCCCGCAGGCCCCGGTCGAACCGGTCCGCCTGGAGCGCATCAAGCCGCGCACCCTGTTCAGCTTCATCGCCGGCGCCATCGCCGCGTACTTCCTGATCTCGCAGGTCACCCAGGCCGACTTCGGCGCGGTCGTGGAGCAGGCGGAGTGGGGCTGGGTGGCGGCCGCCCTCGGCTTCTCGGCGCTGAGTTACGTGGCGGCGGCAATGAGCCTGCTGGGCTTCGTACCGGAGCGGGTGTCGTTCCTGAAGACCGTGCAGGCGCAGGTGGCCGGGTCGTTCGTGAAGATCGTGGCGCCCGCCGCGGTCGGGGGCGTGGCGCTGAACACCCGCTTCCTCCAGCGGGCCGGGGTGCGCCCCGGTCTGGCGGTGGCGAGCGTCGGGGCCTCGCAGCTGTTCGGTCTCGGCGCCCACATCATGCTGCTGGCGCTGTTCGGCTATCTCACGGGCACGGAGAAGACCCCGGACTCGCTGACCCCGTCCCGGACGGTGATCGCGGGTCTGCTGACGGTCGCGGTGCTGGTGCTGGTGGTGACGGCGATTCCGTTCCTGCGGAAGTTCGTGGTGACCCGGGTGCGCTCGCTGTTCGCCGGGGTCGTGCCGCGCATGCTGGACGTGGTGCAGCGGCCGCAGAAGCTGCTCACCGGCATCGGCGGCATGCTGCTGCTGACCGGTCTGTTCGTGCTCTGTCTGGACGCCTCGATCCGGGCGTTCAGCGGCCCGGACGTGCCGCAGCTGAGCTACGCGAGCATCGCGGTGGTCTTCCTCGCCGGGAACGCGCTCGGCTCGGCCGCCCCGACGCCGGGCGGTATGGGCGCGGTCGAGGGCGCCCTGACGCTGGGCCTGATCGCGGTCGGGCTGCCGAAGGAGGTCGCGGCTCCGGCGGTGCTGCTGTACCGCGTGATGACGCTGTGGCTGCCGGTGCTGCCGGGGTGGATCGCCTTCAACCAGCTGACCCGCAAGGGCGAGCTGTGATCCGTACGCACATCCGGTGGCCGGGCGAGCAGTAGCCGCCGGGTCGGGCTGGGGCGGTGCCGCCGCCCGCCGACCGCCCGTAGCGGCCCCCGCCGCCACCCGCATGGACCGCGCCCGGCCGCGCTCCCCGGCGCCCCGCCGCACGATGGGGGCATGAGGACTTCCCCCGCTCTGCGCGCCGCCGCCCTCGCCGCCACCGCCACCGTGCTGCTGCCGCTGGCCGCCTGTTCGGACGACGGCGACGGGGAGGGGTCCTCGACGCCCACCGGGGCCTCGACCGCCTCGCCGACCGCCACCGCCGAGGACCTGGCCTCGCAGAAGCTGGAGTGGTCCCCCTGTCCGCCGCCGAACACGTCCCAGGGCGGTGGGGAGTCGCCGTCGCCGCTGCCCGGCGGTGTGGTGTGGGAGTGCTCCTTCATGGACGCCCCCCTGGACTACGCGAAGCCGGACGGCCGCACGATCGAGCTGGCGCTGGTGCGGGCGAAGGCCAAGGACCAGCAGCGGCGGATCGGCTCGCTGGTGTTCAACTTCGGCGGGCCCGGGGCGTCCGGGGTGGCGACGCTGCCCGCGTTCGGCACCGAGTACGACAAGCTCCGCACCCGCTACGACCTGGTGAGCTTCGACCCGCGCGGGGTGGGCCGCAGCGAGGGCGTCCAGTGCGCGGACGACGCCCAGCTGGACGCCTTCTACCAGGAGGACGCCACCCCGGACGACGCGGCGGAGGAGAAGCAGTTCGTCCAGGGGCAGAAGGACTTCATCGCGGCCTGCGAGGAGAACTCCGGCGCCGAACTCCCCTTCGTGGGCACGACGAACGCCGCCCGCGACATGGACCTGATGCGCACGGTGCTGGGCGACGAGAAGCTGCACTACTTCGGCATCTCGTACGGCACCGAGCTGGGCGGCGTGTACGCCCACCTCTTCCCGGACAAGGTCGGGCGGGCGGTCTTCGACGCGGTGGTCGACCCCACGAAGGACGCCGAGCAGTCCTCCCTCGGCCAGGCCGAGGGCTTCCAGCTCGCCCTGGACAACTTCACGAAGGACTGCGCGGAGCGCGACGACTGCGCACTGCCCGGGGCCACCCAGCAGGAGGTCGAGCAGTTCATCGCCGATCTGCTGGCCGAGCTGGAGGAGCAGCCCATCGACGGTCTCGGCGACCGGGCGCTGACCCAGACGCTGGCGACCACCGGTATCGCGTCCGCGCTCTACTCCAAGGAGACCTGGCCGCTGCTGGAACAGGGGCTGGACGAGGCGGACGGCAAGAACGGCGGGCTGCTGCTGGCGCTGGCCGACTCGCTGAACGGCCGCTCGGAGGACGGGCGTTACGACAACTCCAACGCCGCCAACATCGCCATCAACTGCGCCGACAGCAAGCAGCGGTTCTCGCTGGAGCAGACGAAGGCGGCCCTGCCCGCGTTCCGCAAGGCGTCCCCGCTGTTCGGGGACTATCTGGGCTGGGGCCTGATGAGCTGCACCGGCTGGCCGGTCGCGGGCGCCTGGCAGACCCCGGACGTCAGCGCCCCGGGCGCCGCCCCGATCCTGGTCATCGGCAACACCGGCGACCCGGCGACCCCGTACGCGGGCGCCAAGGCGATGGTGGAGAAGCTGGGCAAGGGCGTCGGCGTCGAACTCACCTACAAGGGCGAGGGGCACGGGGCGTACAACAGCAAGGACGCCTGTGTGCAACGGACGGTGGACGGCTATCTGCTGAACGGGAAGGTACCCACGTCCGGAACGGTCTGCGGCTGATCCCGGGCCCCGACTCCCGTACGCCGCACGGCGGTTAGCATGTCCGCACACCACAGCCGCCCGACGCGTCGCCACCGGCTTCGGGCCTCCGAGGGAGGGAAGCCGGATCATGCGTGCGCACCGTCGTGCCCAGCGGGCCGCCGTCACGACAGGAGCGGCCCTGCTCGCGGCGGGACTGCTCGCCGGCTGCGGGCTGTCGGGCTCGGAGCCGGATGCGGACGCGCCCGCCGACGGCCGCCCCGGCGACGCCTCCGCCGCGCCCACGCCGACCGGGCACAAGGACTACCCCAGGACGCCGGAGCTGCCGTCGGAGCTCACCTCCCAGCGCCTAGACTGGAAGCGCTGCACGGCCCCGCGCGGCGGCAACGCCCCCGGTTCCGCCTGGCGTTGCGCACGGGTGGACGTACCGCTGGACTACGCGGATCCGTCCGGGGAGACGCTGTCCGTCGCGCTGATCCGCAAGGAGGCCCGTGACAAGGGGCGGCGGCTCGGCTCGCTGTTGTTCAACTTCGGCGGCCCCGGCGGGTCCGGCGTCGCGACCCTGCCGCGCGCTTCCCGGTCGTACGCGAAGCTCAACACCCGCTACGACCTGGTGAGTTTCGATCCGCGCGGGGTCGCCGCCAGCTCCGGGGTGCGCTGCCGCACCGACAAGGAACAGGAACAGGCCCACCGCAACGTCGACCTGACCCCGGACACGGCGGCGGAGGAGGCGGCCTTCATCGAGGACGCCGCGGAGTTCGGCGCCGGCTGCGAACGCCGCTCGGGCGCGGTCCTGCCGCACGTCGGCACCGCCAACGCCGCCCGCGACCTTGACCTGATCCGCCAGGTCCTGGGCGACGAGAAGCTGTCGTACTTCGGCTTCTCCTACGGTACGGAGCTGGGCGGAACGTACGCGCACCTCTTCCCGCACACGGTGGGGCGCACCGTGCTGGACGCGGCCGTCGACCCGACGGCCGACGGGATCGGGCACGCCCGGAACCAGACCATGGGCTTCCAGCGCGCCCTGGAGAACTATCTGAAGGACCGGGGCCGGAGTCCGAAGGAGGGCTCCGAGCGCATCGCCCGGCTGCTGGCCCGGATCGACCGGAGTCCGCTGCCGACCGACTCGGACCGGGAGCTGAGCGAGTCGCTCGCCATCACCGGCATCGTCGCCCCGCTGTACTCCGAGTCGTCCTGGCCCGCCCTGACCGCCGCCCTCGACGAGGCGGAGAACAACGGCACGGGCAACGGTCTGCTCCGGCTCGCCGACTCGTACAACGGCCGGGACGAGCAGGGCCGTTACGACACCCAGAGCCACTCCCAGCGGGCGATCTCCTGCGCCGACTCGACGTCACGTCCCACGGTGGACGAGGCCCGTGCGCTGCTGCCGGAGTTCCGGAAGCTGTCGCCGGTCTTCGGCCCGTTCCTGGCCTGGGACACCGCGGGCTGGTGCGCCCAGTGGCCTGTGGAGGGCGAGCACGAGACGCCGGAGACCAGTGCGCCGGGCGCGGGGCCGGTCCTGGTCGTCGGGACGACCGGCGACCCGGCGACCCCGTACGAGGGAGCGCGGCGGATGGCGGACGAGCTGGGCGAGGGCGTCGGCGTCCTGGTGACCAACAAGGGCGAGGGGCACGGGGCCTACGGCTCCAACGACTGTGTGACCTCGACGATCGACGACTACTTCCTGGACGGCAAGGTCCCGGCGGACGGCACCACCTGCGGGTGACCGGACGCGCGCACGGGAAAGGGGCCCGGTCCGCGGTGCGCGGACCGGGCCCCTGCCCGTACGGAATGCTCTAGTACACCGGCTTCTCGGGCTCGATCTGGTTGACCCAGCCGATCACGCCGCCGCCCACGTGCACCGCGTCGGCGAAGCCCGCGGACTTGAGGACCGCGAGGACCTCGGCGCTGCGGACGCCCGTCTTGCAGTGCAGGACGATGCGCTTGTCCTGCGGGAGGTCCTGGAGGGCGGTGCCCATGAGGAACTCGTTCTTCGGGATCAGCGTGGCGCCGGGGATCGAGACGATCTCGTACTCGTTCGGCTCGCGGACGTCGATGATCTCGATCTTCTCGTCGCCGTCGATCCACTCCTTGAGCTGCTTGGGAGTGATCGTCGAGCCGAGCGCCGCCTCCTGGGCCTCGTCGGACACGACGCCGCAGAAGGCTTCGTAGTCGATGAGCTCGGTGACGGTGGGGTTCTCGCCGCAGACCGCGCAGTCGGGGTCCTTGCGGACCTTGACCTGGCGGTACTGCATCTCCAGGGCGTCGTAGATCATCAGCCGGCCGACCAGCGGGTCGCCGACGCCGGCGAGCAGCTTGATGGCCTCGGTGACCTGGATGGAGCCGACCGACGCGCAGAGCACGCCCAGCACGCCGCCCTCGGCGCAGGAGGGGACCATGCCCGGCGGCGGGGGCTCCGGGTAGAGGCAGCGGTAGCAGGGGCCGTGCTCGGACCAGAACACGGAGGCCTGGCCGTCGAAGCGGTAGATCGAGCCCCATACGTACGGCTTGTTCAGCAGCACGGCGGCGTCGTTGACGAGATAGCGGGTGGCGAAATTGTCCGTGCCGTCCACGATCAGGTCGTACTGCGCGAAGATCTCCAGCACGTTGTCGGCTTCGAGCCGCTCTTCGTGAAGGACCACGTTGACGTACGGGTTGATGCCCAGCACCGAGTCCTTGGCGGACGCGGCCTTGGAGCGGCCGATGTCGGCCTGGCTGTGGATGATCTGGCGCTGCAGGTTCGACTCGTCGACCTCGTCGAACTCCACGATGCCGAGCGTGCCGACACCGGCCGCGGCCAGGTACATCAGGGCCGGCGAGCCGAGGCCGCCGGCGCCGACACACAGCACCTTGGCGTTCTTCAGGCGCTTCTGTCCGTCCATCCCGACATCCGGGATGATCAGGTGGCGGGAGTACCTGCGGACCTCGTCGACGGTGAGCTCAGCAGCTGGCTCGACCAGGGGTGGCAGCGACACAGGAACCTCAACAATGCAGGTGGTCGGATGTCTACGTAGACCGGCTTCTTACGGTCGACTACGTACGGTTGTTCTCCCCGTAACACTGCCACGCCCCTTCTCATTCCGAGATACCGGGTCCGATCCGCGAGACGATTTCGTCCCAGTACCTGGGCAGCGTCGCGAATGGATCGCTTTGTCCGGTTCGGCCGTCGCGGTCGTTCCGGTCGTTCCGGTCGGTGAAGAAGATGGTCCCGGCGCCCTGCCAGCGGGCGATCCGCATGGCCTCCTCCAGATGGGTGCGCGGCACCCCGTGGACGAAGTGGGCGAACCGCTCCGGTGGATAGTCGGCCGTCCATTCGGCCACCTGCGACCAGCGGTAGTCGGTCCAGGGGCCCTGGAAGGTGACCAGCTGGTCGGCCGCCTCCGCGTATCCGGGATACGGGTGGGCGCCGTGGCCCAGCACCAGGCGGCCCCCGCCGTCCGCGCTGTCGCTCTCCGCCAGCAGGGCGTGGAGCGTGCCGGTGAGGCGGCGGACGGCGGGCAGCTCGGCCCGCTCGGTGGGGCAGCGGGCGAGATAGAAGCCGCCGATGCGGTACCAGTCGATGAAGGACCGGGCGTCCGCGATCAGTTCGTCGAAGGGGCGCTCGCCGTGGGCCAGGTCGAGATGGCCGAGCAGCCGGCCGCCGGAGGCCCGGACGGTGTCGTCCGGGGCCTCGCCGTGCAGGGCGCGCTCGCGGGCGTTGCGCAGCCGGCCCGCCGCCTCCAGGCAGTGCGGGTCGGGCCGGGTGCCGGGGCCGTTCGCGATGTTGAGGACGGCCCAGTGCAGCGGGGTGCCGGGGCGGGCCAGCTCGGCCCATTCGGCGGGGGCGAGCAGCGGGTGCGCGTAGCCCGGGACGCCGAAGCCGAGCTGTTCGCCGCCCGCGGTCCGGCGGGCGTCGGCGGGAGCGGTCAGATACGGCACGCCGCCTCCATCCAGATGTCCGCGAGGGATTCCTCCAGATTGATCCGGGGCCGCCACCCGAGCCGGTCCCGGGCGGTGCGGACATCGGCCTGCTGCCAGGCCCCGCAGCCGTCCGGATACGGGGACGGGGTGGCGGAGAGGTGTTCCATGACGGACTCGGCGGAGGTGCGCGGGGCGCCGATGGGCAGCCGCGGAGGCGGCGAGTCCAGCTCGTGGAGCGCGCCCGCGTACCCGGCGACCCTGGCCAGGACGGCGGCGGCGTCGCGGAGCCGGACGGCCCGCCCGGTACCGATGTTGACGACGCCCTGGGCGGCGGAGAGCGAGGCGGCGTGGACGGCCCGCGCCACATCCCGTACGTCGACGAAGTCCCGCTGCACGCCGAGCCCGCTGAGCTTCAGCTCGCCGTCGCCCATCTGCATGGCCCGGCGCATCGCCTCGGCCAGCCGGCCGAGCGGCGAGCCGGCCGGGGTGCCGGGGCCGACGGGCGAGAAGACCCGCAGCACGACGGCGTCGAGGCCCGAGCCGAGGACCAGTTCGGTGGCGGCGAGCTTGCTGACGCCGTACGGGCCGCCGGGGCGCGGCACGGCGTCCTCGGCGGTGGAGGAGCCGGGCTGCGAGGGCCCGTACTCCGAGGCGCAGCCGACCTGGACGAGCCGGGCCCCGCAGCCGCTGCGGCGCAGCGCCTCGCAGACGGTGGCGACGGCGACGGTGTTGTGCCGGGTGAGGTCCCGGGCGCCGCCGCGGGTGGCGCCCGCGCAGTTGACGACGACGCCGGGGTGGACGGCGTCCAGGAAGCGGGTGAGGGCCCCGGGGCTGCCGCCCGCGAGGTCGAACCGGACGTCGGCGTCGTCGCCGCGGCCGAGGGCCGTGAGGTGGACGGCGGGGTCGGCCAGCAGACGGTCGGCGACGAAGCGGCCGAGGAATCCGTTGGCTCCGAGCAGCAGCACCCTCATCGCGCACCGCCTCGGTGCCGACGGCGGGCTGCCGGTGCGGGGGATTGGGGGGTCATGGCGGGGTTCTCCTAGGTCAGTCAGTCGGTCGTACGGTGCTGGGGCGGGGCCCGCGGCGTCGGCTCCGCGGGAGTGGGGCGGGTGGTACGTCGGTGGGGCGGCGTGGGTTCTCGGGTCTCTCAGCTCCGGGTGTGGGCGGAGGCCCGGGAGAGCGCGAGGGCCGCGTGCAGCAGCAGTCCGATGGCGGCCCCGCCGCAGGCCAGCGCGGACACGGCGCCCGTCCCGCCTGCCGAGACGAGGGCGTCCACAGGCCGGGCGAGGGGTTCGAGCCCGGGGAGCCGGGCGGCGAGGACGAGGGCCGGGGCGCCGGCCTCGACGGCACACGCGCCGGCCAGCGCGACGGTGCCCGGCTCGGGCAGCCCGTGGGCGGCGAGCAGCCGGGCCACGAAGAACAGCACCCCGAGGGCGACCGCCGCGACGGGCGTGCCGCCCCCGCCGAGGCCGAGGTCGGCCAGGTACAGCAGGGGCAGCAGTGCGAGGAGGAAGAGGGTGACGGCCGCCAGCAGCAGGGGGCGCACGCCCGCGCCGAACTCCTCCAGGGCGCGGCTGCCGGCCAGTTTGCGGTGGGCCTGGACGGTGAAGAGGTGGGCGCACCAGGCGGCCGGGGCGACGGCGGCGGCGAGTCCGAGCAGCGCGCCGGGGGTGCCGACCCAGGGGCCGTCCGGGCCGCCGGTCATCACCTGGCCCAGCAGCCCCTCGCCGTACACCGCGTAGCTGAGCAGCCAGCAGGCGTACATCCCGGCCCGGCCCGCTCCTTCGGGGGCGCGCAGGGGCCCCCGGCCGAGGCAGGCCCGGAGTCCCAGGCAGGCCAGGACGGCGCCGACGACGGTGACCAGGGCCCGGGTGCCGTCGCCGAGGACGCCCTCGGTGACCCGGAGCACCCCGGCGGTGGCCAGCGCGGCGGCCCCGGGCAGCAGGGCGAGGAGCGCCCAGGCGGCCCGCGCGTCGGTGTCGGGTCCGGGGCCGGGCGGCCCGCCGGCGGCGGGCTCCCGGGTACGGGGCGGCATCCGGGCGTACAGCTCCTCGGCGAGGGCGAAGACGTCCCGGTGGCGGTAGCGGGCGGCGGTGCGGTCGGTGAGGCCGTGCGCCTCCAGACCGGCGGCGATCTCCAGCGGGTCCACGGCCCGTTCGCACAGGTCGCGGTGGTGGTGCAGCAGGGACTTCACCGGGTCGGCCGGGCCGCGGCGGGCGGTGCCGGACTGCGCCCGGCGTGCCGTGGAGCGGGGCGGGATCTCGGCGGGCCGCTCCGGGACGGGGGCGAAGGGCGCCGGGTCGGCCGGAAGGGTCGCCGGGTCGTCCGGACGGGTCATCGGGTGGTCTCCGTGGTCGTGGCGGGTCGGGTGGTCACGCATCGCCGTCCCCCGCCGGTCCCGCCGCGACCGCGCAGACGCCTTCGGGCTCCGGCTCCCGGCTGTGCTGCGGCTCGGGCTCGCCCGGCCGGTCCGGCAGCCGGCCCCCGGGCGCGGCGGCCCAGCTCGGCGCTGCGGCGGCGACGGCGGCGACGTCAGCACCGGCATCGGCATCGACATCGGGCCGACCCGAACCGTCCGGGTCCGCCGCCGGCCGAAGGTGGGCCCCGGGCTGGGTCCAGTGGCCGAGGAGGCGTGCCTCCGGCGGGGTGGCGAAGGGCAGCGGGTCGCCGTGGGCGTCCACCGTGTCGGCCTCCCGGCGCACCGGGGTGTGCGACATCAGCTCCAGGTAAATGCCGCGAAATGCCGCGAGGTTCTGTTCGACGGTGAAGAGTTCGAGCGCGCGGGCCCGTGCGGCGGCGCCCAGCCGGGCCCGGCGCTCGGGGTCGCGCAGCAGCGCGATACAGGCGTCGGCGAGCGCCTTGGGGTTGCGCGGGGGCACCACCAGGCCGGTGCCGCCGATGACTTCGACGACCGCGCCCACGTCGGTGGAGACGGTGGCCCGGCCGCAGAACATGGCTTCGACGAGGCTGACCGGGAAGCCCTCGACGACGCTGGAGAGCACGATCACGCCGCCCGCGCCGTAGGCCTCGGCGAGGTCGGGGATCTCGGGGCCGCCGATCTCCTCGAAGGTGACCGGGCTGACGCCCTCGGTGTGCGCGCCGGTGGCCTCGTCCGGGAAGAGCTGGGCGGCCAGGGCCTTGCAGTGGGCGAGGTAGGTGGTGGCCTCCTCGCTCTCGGCCGGTGCGCCGAAGACCCGCAGCCGGGCGGCGGGCTCGGCGCGGCGGACCTCGGCGAAGGCGTGGAGGAGAGCGATCAGGTCCTTGGCGGGCTCGATCCGGCCGACCCAGACCAGGGTGCCGGGGCCGCCCGGTCCGTCGTCCTCGCCCGCCGCGCCGAGGCGTTCGGCGTCCTCGCCGACCGGGCCGAAGCGCTCGGCGGCCATGCCCGGGTAGACCGTGCGCTGCTTGGCGGGGTCGGCTCCGCAGCGCTGCTGCCAGCGGCGGACGTGGGTGTTGCCGGGGGTGACGAGCGCGGCCTGGCGGTAGACCTCGGTGGCGAGGCGGCCGTGGAAGCCGGCGAGGAGGGCGCGCACGGAGGTGCCGTACGGGGTGTCGGAGGCGGCCAGGAAGTGCGCGCGCAGCGGGACGCCGTGCTCGGTGACCAGCAGCGGCACCCCGAAGAAGCGTTTGGCCAGGAGCCCCGGAAGGGCGGCCGCCCCGCCGGAGGCCGCGTGGCAGAGGTCGACCGCGCCGAGGCTCTCCTGGTCGTACCAGTCCAGCGAGAGCGGGCGCAGCGCGCGTTCCAGCTCGGCGGCGAGGGCGAGGTGGTCGGGGACGGTGGCGCTCTGCACGGTGCGGCCGGTGCCGTGGGCGCGGGAGGCGGCCTCCAGGATCCGGACGGTCGTCTCGGAGCGCAGGGCGAGGTGGAGTCCGCCGCGTTCGCGGGCGAGCTCGGCGAGGCCGTAGAGCCCTTCGGCGAAGAGTTCCGCGCCGGGGCCGGTGCCCGCTTCCGTACCGGCCTCGTCGGAGGTGCAGATCGCGGTGGCGAGGGCGGTGAAGTGCTCGGTGAAGCGTCGGCGGTCGCGTCGTCCGTAGGACTGTTCGCCGCCGGTCACCAGCCGGGCCAGCAGGCCGCGTTCGCCGCTGCCGCGCAGGGTGCCGTCCTCGGGGGTCCACAGCGGTGCGGTGCGCACCCGGCTGACCTGGTGCGGCAGCCGGACCCAGCCCTGGTCCTCCTGGTGGGCGGAGCGGCTCAGGGCGAACAGGTCGAACTCGTGCTGCGGCAGCCCGCGCACCAGTCGGTCGCACCAGAGTCTGGACTCACCGGTCGCATACGGATAACCACCGTCGGTGAGCAGTCCGATCCGCACGAGTACACCCCCGATCTCCCTTGTGGGCGGCCGCCGTTGAAACGGCGACTCGCAGCGGGACGACCGTAAGCGGATACGCCGGTGGCGCGACGGACGGTTGTCCGTCGCGCCACCGAAAGGGGTGAACCGTCGTAACTTTCCCGCCCCGGTCGCGTTCCGTCGCGATACAGCGGTCGGTTGTTACGGAGGGTCAGGCCCGGGCCAGCTCCTTGCGGGCGGCCCTGCGGGTGTCCGCGAGGCCGGGATCGAGGGCCGGAACGGCCGCCAGCAGCTGCCGGGTGTACGGGTCCCGCGGATTCCCGTAGACCTCGTCGGCGCCGCCCTGCTCCACGATCACGCCCCGGCGCATCACCGCGACCTCGTCGCTGACCTGCCGGACCACGGCGAGGTCATGGGCGATGAAGACCAGGCCGATGCCCAGCTCGCGCTGGAGTTCCGAGAGCAGTTCGATGACCTGGGCCTGGGTGGTGACGTCCAGTGCGGAGACCGGTTCGTCGCAGACGATCAGCTTCGGTTCGGCGGCCAGGGCGCGGGCGATCCCGACGCGCTGGCGCTGTCCGCCGCTGAACTCGTGCGGGTAGCGCTCGAAGTGCGCCGGGTCCAGCCCGACGCGCTCCAGGAGCGCGCCCACCCGGTCCCGGATGCGCCCCTCGTCGCTCTCCCCCGCCGCCCGCAGCGGATCGGCGACGGACTCCCCGACCGAGCGGCGCGGGTTGAGCGAGGCCACCGGGTCCTGGAAGACCATCTGGAGGTCGCGGCGGAAGGACCGCAGCTCCCTCTCGGGCAGCGAGCCGATCTCCGTACCCCCGTAACGGAGGCGGCCCGCCGTCGGGTCGAGCAGCCGGACCAGCATCCGGCCGAGCGTGGTCTTGCCGCTGCCGCTCTCGCCGACGATGCCGAGCGTGCGCCCGGCGTGCACGGTGAGCGAGACCCCGTCCACGGCGGCGACCCGCCCGCTCCCCCGGCCGAACTCGCGCCGCAGACCGACGGCTTCGAGCAGCGGTACGGAGGTTTCCTCCGCCCGGGGCACGGGCACCGGCACGACCCGGCGGGTCTCCACCCTCGGCACCGCGGCCAGCAGCTCCTTGGTGTACGGCTCGCGCGGCGCGCCGAGCACCCGGGCGACCGGGCCGCGCTCCACCTCCTTGCCGTGCCGCATCACCAGCACCTCGTCCACGCTCTCCGCCGCGACGCCCACGTCATGGGTGACCAGCAGGAGCCCCATGCCGGTCTCGTGGCGCAGGTCGTGCAGCAGGTCGAGGATCTGGGCCTGCACGGTGACGTCGAGCGCGGTGGTCGGCTCGTCCGCGATCAGGAGGAGCGGTTCGCAGGCGAGCGCCATCGCGATGAGGGCCCGCTGCCGCATGCCGCCGGAGAACTCGTGCGGGCGCAGCCGGGAGCGCCGGGCCGCGTCCAGGATGCCGACCCGGTCCAGCACCTCGACGGCCCGGGCGCGGGCAGCCTTGCGGGAGACGGGGCGGTGGACCCGGTACACCTCGGCGATCTGGTCGCCGACCGGGTAGTACGGGTCGAGCGAGGACAGCGGGTCCTGGAAGACCATGGCGGCCTTCGCGCCCCGCAGCGCCCGCAGGCCGCGGTCGTCGGCCGCGTTCACGTCCGTACCGGCGACGCGGACCAGGCCGCCGACCCGGGCGCCGGTGCCCCGGTGCAGGCCGAGCAGGGCGTAGGCGGAGGCGCTCTTGCCGGATCCGGACTCCCCGACCACGCCGAGCGCGCCGCCCGCCTCCAGGGTGAAGGAGAGCCCGTCGACGGCCCGGACGGAACCGAAGTCGACGGTGAGGCCGGAGACCTCGACCAGAGGTTCGTGCGGTGTCATGACAGGACCACCCGTCGGTCGGCCAGCGCGTACAGCAGGTCCGCGACGGCATTGGCGAGGACGACGAAGAAGCCGGTCACCAGCACCATGCCGACCACGACGGGCAGGTCGACGACCTTGACCGCGTGGACCAGTTCGCGGCCGATGCCGGGGATGCCGAAGAGCGACTCGGTGAGCACCGCGCCGCCGAACATCGAGCCGAAGTCCAGTGCGCTGAGCGCGATGACGGGCGCCACCGCGCCCCGGAGCGCGTGCCGGCCGATGATGGCCCGCTCGCCGACGCCGTACGCGCGGAAGGTGCGCACATGGTCCTCGGCGAGGGTCTCCAGCATGGCGCTGCGGGTGAGGCGGGCGTACTTCGCGGACTCGATGAGCGCCAGCGACGTCCAGGGCAGCAGCAGTCCCCAGGCCCACTGTTCGGGGTTCTCGGTGAACGGTACGTAGGAGGGGGCGGGCAGCCACTGGAGGGTGGAGCAGAACACGATGATGAGCAGCAGCCCGATGACGAAGACCGGGGTGGCGGAGCCGGCCAGGGTCAGCCAGGTCAGCACCCGTTCGGTGATCCGGCCGCGCCGCCAGGCGGAGAGCACGCCGGTGCCGACGCCGAGCAGCAGCCAGCCGGCGAACGCGCCGATCACCAGGGAGCCGGTGACCGGGAGCTTGGCCAGGATGAGCTGGGTGACCTGCTGGTCGGACTGGTAGGAGACGCCGAGGCAGGGCATCGCGCAGTGCTCGGTGCCGGTGCCGGTGGAGAAGTCGCGGCCGGCGACGATGCCCTGGAGGAAGTGCCCGTACTGCACGTACACCGGGTCGTCCAGCCGCAGTTGCTCGGTGACCTGGGCGACCTGGGCGGGTGAGCAGCGGGGGCCGCAGGCGATCTGGGCGACGTCGCCGGGGGCCACGTAGAAGATCGCGTAGAGGATGGCGGTCAGGGCGAGCAGGACGAGGGCGGCCCCGCCGAGCCGGCGGAGCAGGAAGCCGGTCATGCCGCACCTCCCTCGGTGTCGTGCTTGCCGGTGCCCACCCGCAGCCGGGAGGCGGCGCGCGGGTCGAGTGCGGTGCGGATGCCCTCGCCGAGGACGGTGAGCGCGAGGACGGTGATGAACAGCAGCCCGGCGGGGATCAGCAGATACGTGGGGGCCGCCTGGTACCAGGTGTCGGCCTCGGTGAGCATCTGCCCCCAGGACGGGGTGGGCGGTTTGATGCCGACGCCGAGGAAGGACAGGGCCGCCTCGACGATGATGTTGGTGGGGAAGGCGAGCGCCGCGTAGGTGATGACGGGCGCGGCCAGCGAGGGCAGCAGCTCGCGGCGGGCGATGGACCACTTTCCGCGCCCGCTGAGCCGGGCCGCCGAGACGAAGTCGAGGGACTTCAGGGTGAGCGCCTGGGCCCGCACGATCTTCGACGTACCGGACCAGCCGATCCCCCCGATGACGAGGGCGATCAGGACGGGCCGGGGGAAGGACTCGGGCACGATCGCCAGGAGCGCCAGCGCGATGACCATGACCGGCAGGGCCACGTTGATGTCGGTGATCCGGCCGAGGAGCTGGTCGACCCACCGGCTGCCGAGGGCGGCGGCGAGCCCGATGACCAGGCCGAGGGTGATCTGGAGGACGGTGGCGACGAGGGCGACGCCGAGCGAGACCCGGGCTCCGTACACGACGCGGGCGAACAGGTCGCGGCCGGTCTGCGGTTCGACGCCGAGCCAGTGCTCGGCGCTGATGCCGCCGAAGGGGCCGATGGGGACGCCGCCGGCCGCCGAGTCGACGAGGTCGGGGTGGTAGGCGTTGGGGTCCTGGCCCGCCAGTGCGGTGAGCAGCGGTGCGGCGAGCGCGACCAGGACGAGCAGGAGGACGACGAGGGCCGCGGCGGAGGCCGCGCGCTGGGCGCGCAGCCTCCGCAGGAACAGCCGGGCCCCGGAGGCGGGGGCGACGGCCGGCGCCGCTCCCGCCTCCTGGACCAACAGGGCTTCGGACATGGTTACTTGACCGCGACCTGGGAGACGTCGAGGACGCCGGTCCAGTCGCTGATGACGATGTTCTTGATGTCCTCGCCGTACAGCCGCTTGTAGACCGGGTGGAACAGCGGGACGGTCAGGGCCTTCTCACCGATCTTCTGGTCGAGCGCGCCCCAGCGGGTGGCGGCGGCCTTCAGGTCGGTGATCTTGTTGATCTCGTCGATCTCCTTGTTGACCTCGGGGTCGTTCAGGAAGCCGGTGTTGAAGTTGGCGCCGTCCTTCACGATCTGCCGGCCGTCGAAGATCGGGGCGAGGAAGGGACCGCCGGAGGGCCAGTCGGCGCCCCAGTGGGCGAGGAAGAAGCCGGGCTCCTTCTTCGCGCTGTGGATGGTGTCGGAGTAGTCGTTGCTCTCCAGGCCCTGGAGCTTGACGGTGATGCCGGCCTTCTTCAGCGCGGCCTGGATCGCGGTGGCGATCTCCGGGCTGGTCTCGAAGTCCTTGTCGTTGGAGTGGGTGAGGGTGATGGTCAGGCCCTTGTCGTGCCCGGCCTCCTTCAGCAGCTCCTTCGCCTTCGCCGCGTCACCGGTCTCGCCGGCCGGGAAGTGGTCGTAGGGCGTGTGACCGAAGGAGTCCCGCTCCGGCAGGAAGGTGGTCGCGGGCTCGGCGAGCGAGGAGCCGCCGGCCGCGTTGACGATCGAGGAGCGGTCGATGGCGTACGAGATCGCCTGGCGCACCTTCGGGTCGTCGAAGGGCTTCACCTTCGGGTTGAAGGCGAGGTAGTTGGTGTAGCCGAAGTGGCCGGTGCCGACGCGGGCGGCGAGCTTCTTGTCGCTGCCGACCTTGGCGAGTTCGGCCGGGCCGAGGTTGGTGTCGGTGGTGACGGCGGCGGCGTCCGCGCCCTGGGAGGCGGAGAGGCGCTGGTTGATGACGGCGGAGTCGAGGCCGGAGCGGACGTCGATCCGGTCGGGGTAGGCCTTGCGCTCCTCGTCGGTCTTCGCCGACCAGTGCGGGTTGCGCTCCAGGACGAGGCGCTCGCCGTCGTTCTCGTTGGTGACGACCTTGTACGGGCCCGAGGCGAGCGGGTGCTCCTCGTACTTGGTGCCGGTGTCCTTGGCCTGCGGGACCGGGGTGGTCTGGGTCTGGGTGGCGAGGTAGGGGAACTCGCCGACGGGCTTGTTGAGGTGGAAGACGATCGTCTTCTCGTCGGGCACCTCGATGGAGTCGAGGCCCTTCTTGCCCTTGTACGGGCCCTGGTAGTCGGCCCCGCCGATCAGCCAGTCGCGCAGGTAGGGCGCGCCGCCGGAGAGTTCGGCGGCGAAGGAGCGCTCGATGCCGTACTTGATGTCGGCCGAGGTGATCGCGGTGCCGTCCTCGTACTTGAGGCCGTCCTTGAGGGTGTACGTCCACACGGTGGCGCCTCTGCTGGGCGTGCCCAGGTCGGTGGCCAGGTCGGGGACGACCTTCGCGCCCTCGGCCCCGTCCTCGCGGTTGCGGGTGGTGAGGGTGCGGAAGACGAGGGAGGGGACGTTGCCGCCGCCGGAGGTGTAGAGCCGGGCGGGGTCGAAGTCCTGCTGCGCGTTGCTGTTCAGGATGGTGAGGGTGCCGCCCTTCTGCGGCTTGCCATCGGCCCCGGAGGCGCCGGAGGCGTTCTTGCTGTCCTCGGGGCCGCAGGCCGCGACGCCCGCGGCCAGGACGAGAACGGCGGTGGACGCTGCCACGCGGCGGGATATGAGCGACGGTTGACGCATCGGAAGATGACCTCTCGGAATGCTGCGGCGGAAAAGAGCGGAACAGGGCGGCATCCGCGCAGGCGACGACGAGAAGACGGACCGGACCCCGCTGTCGGGGAACGAAAAGGAAAAGGCCGCGCCTGCGGACGGAAATACGTCCGGGCGCGGCAGTCATGGGGGCCCGCCGGAGCCGGGGAAGGGGCTCACGGGAAAGGTGAAGAAAAAGGGCCGACGCGCGCTCGGACAGGCGTCAGCGACAGAGAATGTCGGCTACGCAGTGCCCGGTCACGCCGAGAAGCGCCAGCTCAAGGGCGGCGATCTCGGAAGGTGCGGGGCTGCGCGACATGCCGAGAAATATGAACGACCGCCCTGACCGCTGTCAAAGCGGAACAAGACGGCCGTCTCATCATGCGGACGTACGGGGGGTCAGCCGGTGGGGTGCACCCAGGGGTTGGGCTTGCACTTGATGCCTTCCAGCTCAAGGGTCTTGGTCTGCTGCTGCATGACCGGAGCCAGGGCGCCGGGAGTGCGGCAGCTCACATGGTTGTGACCCAGCCGGTGGCCGACCTCGTGATTGATGAGCATCTGACGGTAGGGCAGCAATTGGTCCGGGCCGAAGGTGGCGGCGCCCTGCGCCCAGCGATATGCGTTGATCATGACGCGGTCGGTCGAGGCGGAATCGCAGGAGACATTGTCGATCGTGGTGTCCAGACCGGATTTGGCACACCAGTCGCCGGTGGTCCCGGGACTGGCGAGCGTGATCACGAAGTCCGGGGTGCCCGACGAGATCCGCTCGAAGGTCATCGCGCCGTTGTGCGCCCAACTCCGGTTGTCGTTGAGCGTCTTCTGCACGGCTTCGGCGAAAAGTCCGGCGTCGAGACCGAGGCCCTTCTCCACATCGATGCGATAGCGGTGCTTCTGCCCCTTTCCGGGGGCCTTCGCCAGACCGGGCACGGCCTCGAACGTGCCGCTCGCCTTCAGATCCGCGGCGAGCGGATACGGCTGCGCCATCTTGGCGGCGTACGAGAGGGGCTTGACCTCGGGCTTGGCCGAGGGCTGCTCCGGGGTCGGGCGGGCGTCGGAGCGGGAGGCCTCCTCGCCCTGGCCCTGCCGCTCCACCTCGGCGGCGCGGGCGGCCGCGGCACGGTCGCCGGAGTCCTCGGCGACCTGTCCGGCCACCACGACCGCGAGCACGGTGGTCACCGCGGCGGCGGCGATCCCGGTGAACGTGCGGCCCTTGGAGCCCCGGGGCGCGGGGCGTTCGTCCGGCTCACCGGCCTCGGCGTCGTCCGCACCGTCGGAGGGTCCGGCGGGCGGCGCGGCGGGGGCGGTGTCGGGGGCCTCGGCGTCGAAGGCGTCCAGGAACTCCCGGCGCGGGCCCGGCACCGGGGGGCCGTCGAGCGTCGGCTGCTGGGCCGCCCGGCCGTCCGCGGCGCGCTGGGCCGCGCGCTGGGCGGACACCTGACGGGCCACGGCCTGCCGGCGGGCGGCGTCCTGGGGCCCGCCGGATCCACCGGGTCCGCCCGGCCCGGTGGCGTACGACCGGGCGTCGGCGGGGTGGCCGCCCGGACCGGCGTACGGGTGGGGCGGATGCTGCTGGGGGGCGCTGTGCGGTGCGGGGGCGTCGTGGCCCTGGCCGTAGCGGGGCACCGGGCCGGTCCCCCAGCCGCCGCCCTGCTCACGCTGTTCGGGGTGGCCGCCGCGCACCTGCGGGGCGTCCGCGGTGAACGGGCCCCGCCCGTCACCGGTCGGCGGGGGCCCGGTCCGCCTGCGCCGGCCGCCGCCGGACGCGGGCCTCGCCGCGACGCGTTCGCCGCCGGGTTCCGCCGCGTCCGGGCGGATCGCCCCGGAGCCCTTTCGACTGTGTCGTCCCACGCCCCGGATCAGCTCCCGCCGCTATCGTCCAGCAGTTCCCGGAACGCCTGGGCGACCGCCTCCGGGTACTCCATCATCGCCACGTGCCCCGCGTCGGGCAGGGTCAGCAGCCGGGCGTCGCGGAAGGCCGCGGACGCCCTGCGTGCCATCCGGTACGAGACGAGCTGGTCCCGTCCGCCGTACACGAGCTGGGTCGGTGCGAGCACCCGCTCGGCCTGGCGCCACAGTCCGTGCTGGCCGCCCAGGGTGTACGCGTCCACGATGCCCCGGGCCGAACGCGTCATCGCGTCCCAGAAGTACGGCAGCTCCAGCCGGCGCTCCATCTCGGCCACCGCGTGACGGAAGGCTTCGTCGGAGACCCGTGCCGGATCGCCGTAACAGAGTGCCATGACTCCACGCGTCCGCTGCTCCGCCGTCCAGTCCTTCGTGAGCCGGGCGAACAGGGAGGCGACCCCCGGCACGGCCAGCAGACCGGTCGGGACGGCGGGCCGCTGCACCCGCCACTCCGGCAGGGCGGGCGAGATCAGGGTGAGGGTGCGCACCAGGTCGGGGCGGACGGCGGCGACCCGGGTGGCGACCGCGCCGCCCAGCGAATTGCCGAACAGATGGACGGGGCCCCGCTCCTCCGCGTCCAGCAGCCGGATCACCGCACGGGCGTGTCCGGTCACCGAGTAGTTGCCGTCGTCCGGCGGCGGCGAGTCCCCGAATCCGGGCAGGTCGACCGCCTCGCCGTCGACCAGGTCGGACAGCAGGGGCATCAGCGCGGACCAGTTCTGCGACGATCCGCCGAGCCCGTGCACGTACAGCGCGGGAGGCAGTCCGGTCCGGTCGCCCGGCCGGCAGCGGATGTTCAGACCGATCCCCGGCAGGGACACGGAGCGCAGCCGTTCGCCGTCGGCGACCCGGACGGCACTGACCGTGGGGGCCACCGCGGCGGCGGCGGCCTGGACACCCGGCAGCTCGGTCGAAGACATGCGGCAATGTTACGAGACGATCACGCCCTCATTCATGTGTTCGCCGTCACAAGCCCGCATCGCGGGGTGGACGGGTAACTCCTAGGCTCTAGGGGAAGGAAGGGAGCGCGCCATGACGGTCGACCCGAGCGACCCGGACACGTTCGAGAACACCGAACCGGCGGACGCGGGGCCCGAGGCCCCCGAGGCGGACACCGCCGAGCAGCGGGCGGACGTCCGGCCCGAGGACGACGAACGGCTGGAGAACGCCGACCTGGCCACCGCCAATGAGGCCGATGTGGCGGAACAGCGCAGGGTGATCCCCCTCGACGAGGACGATTACCGCTGATACGCCCCGGTTTGCTCACGACCACAATGAACTGTGGCTTCCACAGCCGTCCGGTCCATGAAATTCTGCGTCCGCGCCGCGCATACCAGGGTTACCCAAAAGTACGATGGCTGTACGGCGCAGCGTGCACGGACCGGCTGTGCTGGAACACATATTTGGGAGGCGGCGTGACAGCCATCGAGCAGACAGAGGCGGCGCGCCCGCGGGGCACACGGCTGCCCCGCCGCGCCCGACGCAATCAGCTGCTGGGCGCCGCACAGGAGGTCTTCGTCGCGCAGGGCTACCACTCCGCCGCGATGGACGACATCGCCGAGCGGGCCGGGGTCAGCAAGCCGGTGCTCTACCAGCACTTCCCCGGAAAGCTGGAGCTCTACCTGGCCCTTCTCGACCAGCACTGCGAGTCGCTGCTCCAGGCCGTGCGCACGGCGCTGGCCTCGACGACGGACAACAAGCTGCGCGTCGAGGCGACGATGGACGCCTACTTCGCGTACGTGGAGGACGAGGGCGGCGCCTTCCGGCTGGTCTTCGAGTCCGACCTGACCAACGAGCCCGCCGTGCGCGAGCGCGTCGACCGGGTCTCCCTCCAGTGCGCCGAGGCCATCTCCGACGTGATCGCCGGGGACACCGGGCTGTCCAAGGACGAGTCCATGCTGCTGGCGGTGGGGCTGGGCGGCGTCTCCCAGGTGGTGGCGCGCTACTGGCTCTCCAGCCGGTCGGCCATCCCGCGCGACACCGCCGTACAGCTCCTCACCTCGCTGGCCTGGCGGGGCATCGCGGGCTTCCCGCTGCACGGCGTCGAGCAGCACTGAGCCCTCCGTGACGGGACGGGGGACGCCGTGTTCGCTGCGGGCGTTGCCGGTCGGGCCCTGAGCGCCGCTCCCGCCGGGCTAATGTGGCTGCGTACGGCGCGGTTCGCCGCGCAAGGACTGACCGTCGGAGGGACATAGCCGTGGAGGTCAAGATCGGGGTGCAGCACACGCCCCGCGAGATCGTTCTGGAGAGCGGGCTTTCCGCCGAGGACGTCGAGAGCGCGGTCGCCGCGGCACTGGGCGGCAAGGCGGAGCTGCTCAGCCTCACGGACGACAAGGGCCGCAAGGTTCTGGTGCCGGCCGACCGGATCGCGTATGTGGAGATCGGTGAGCCGACCACCCGACGGGTGGGGTTCGGGGCGCTGTAGTCCACCGGACGCGTTGATCGCAGGAGCGGCCCGGCGGGGGTTTCCCCGCCGGGCCGCTCCTGTGTCGTGTGCGGGAGGACCACTCCGCCCGTTCCCGTACGGGTCGGAACGGGCCGCCGGAGGGTTGTTCTCCGCGAGCGGGGGGTAGTACCGCCTACGACCGATTTGCCCGCCCCGCACACCCCCGCGAGGTGATCGTCTGTGATCTGGGAATCCTTCACCGCCGCCCTGCTCGGGCTCGCCCTGTCCTGGGCGGCCCTGCGATCACTCTCGGACCGGCTGCCGTCCGGCCGTGCGGTTTATCTCACCGGCGCGCTGGGCGCCTTGTTCGGCGCGTATCTGACGCACGCGGCGCTGGGTCCCGGCCATGTCCTGGCGACGCTGATCGGAGCCGTGTCCGTCGGGGCGGTGACGCTGTCGCTCCTGATCCGCCCACGCGGCCGCCGCCTCGCCCGGTCGGCGGCGGCCCAGTAGCGGGGTGTTACGCGGCCAGCCCCAGCGCGGCCATCCGCTTGGTGTGGGCCTCGGTGATCCGGGAGAACATCCGGCCCACCTCGGCCAGGTCGAAGCCGTCCGCGACGCCGCCCACCAGCATCGTCGAGAGGGCGTCGCGGTCGGCGACCACCCGCTGTGCCTGCGACAGCGCCTCGCCCATCAGCCGGCGCGCCCACAGCGCGAGCCGCCCGCCGACCCGCGGGTCCGCCTCGATCGCGGCGCGCACCTTCTCCACGGCGAAGTTCCCGTGGCCCGTGTCGTCCAGCACGGCCAGCACCAGGGACCGGGTGTCGATGTCGAGGCGGGCCGCGACCTCGCGGTAGAAGTCACTGGCGATCGAGTCGCCGACGTACGCCTTGACCAGGCCTTCCAGCCAGTCGGACGGCGCCGTCTGGCGGTGGAAGTCGTCGAGCGCCTTGGCGAACGGCTCCATCGCGGCGGTCGGGTCCTCGTCCACCTCGGTGAGCCGCCGGTTCAGCTGCTCGAAGTGGTGGAACTCCGCGGCGGCCATCTTCGCCAGCTCCGCCTTGTCGCCGAGCGTCGGTGCGAGCTTCGCGTCCTCGGCCAGCCGCTCGAAGGCCGCCAGCTCTCCGTAGGCGAGGGCGCCGAGCAGGTCCACGACCGCGGCGCGGTACTGCGGGTCGGCGGCCGCGGTGGCCCAGTCCTGGGCGGCGATCCCGGTGGCTCCGGAAGCTTCGGCGGGGTTCTCTGTGGCGTGGTCAGGCGTCTCCATGAACGGAACGATAGCCCGCTCAGCGCAGGGCGGAAGGGCCTGGTCAGCCGGGGACCTCATACCGTTCCGATGAATTCGTCCAACACACATGCGCGAATCCGGGGTACAGTGGTAATGCGCCTACTGAGCACTGTGCTGTGCCAGAGGCGCGCCCTTTGAATGAGGATGCCCGGTCGGTGGCCCGATCGGCTCCGACCCGACAGCCCTCCACGCGGTGCGTACGACACGTACGACTGCAGATGAGGGGCCCCCTCAGCGGCACGAGCGCTCGAGCGACGGCAGTGGTCCCGCGCCACCCGGCCCATCCACGGCCGGATGACCAACCCCGGCACGGTACGACCCCCAGCGTTCGCCTCGGGCCGCGTCTCACAGAAGAGGCAGCACCCTGACTACGTTCCGCGACCTCGGCATTCTTTCCGAGACGGCCGAAGCCCTCGAGGCGGTCGGCATCACGTCCCCCTTCCCCATCCAGGAGCTGACGCTCCCCGTAGCCCTCTCCGGCTCCGACGTCATCGGCCAGGCCAAGACCGGCACCGGCAAGACGCTCGGCTTCGGTCTTCCGCTCCTGGAGCGCGTGACCGTCCCCGCCGACGTCGAGGCGGGCCGCGCCACCCCCGAGCAGCTGACCGACGCGCCGCAGGCGCTCGTCGTCGTCCCCACCCGTGAGCTCTGCCAGCAGGTCACCAACGACCTGCTGACCGCCGGCAAGGTCCGGAACGTCCGCGTTCTCGCGATCTACGGCGGCCGGGCGTACGAGCCCCAGGTCGAGGCCCTCAAGAAGGGCGTCGACGTGATCGTCGGCACCCCGGGCCGTCTCCTGGACCTGGCGGGCCAGCGCAAGCTCGACCTCTCCCACATCCGCGGGCTCGTCCTCGACGAGGCCGACGAGATGCTGGACCTGGGCTTCCTGCCCGACGTCGAGCGCATCATCACGATGCTGCCGCCCAAGCGCCAGACGATGCTGTTCTCGGCCACCATGCCCGGTGCCGTCATCAGCCTCGCCCGCCGCTACATGTCGCAGCCGACGCACATCAACGCCACGTCGCCCGACGACGAGGGCACGACCGTCAAGAACACGGTCCAGCACGTCTACCGCGCCCACAACATGGACAAGCCGGAGATGCTCGCCCGCATCCTCCAGGCCGACGGCCGCGGGCTCGCGATGATCTTCTGCCGGACCAAGCGCACCGCCGCCGACATCGCCGAGCAGCTGGAGAAGCGCGGATTCGCCTCCGGCGCGGTCCACGGCGACCTCGGCCAGGGCGCCCGCGAGCAGGCGCTGCGCGCCTTCCGCAACGGCAAGGTCGACGTCCTGGTCTGCACCGACGTCGCCGCGCGCGGTATCGACGTCGAGGGTGTGACCCACGTCGTCAACTACCAGTCGCCCGAGGACGAGAAGACCTATCTGCACCGCATCGGCCGCACCGGCCGCGCGGGCGCCAAGGGCATCGCGATCACGCTGGTCGACTGGGACGACATCCCGCGCTGGCAGCTGATCAACAAGGCCCTGGACCTGAAGTTCCCGGACCCGCCGGAGACGTACTCCACCTCGCCGCACCTCTTCGAGGAGCTGGGCATCCCGGCGGGCACCAAGGGTGTGCTGCCGCGCGCCGAGCGGACCCGTGCCGGGCTGCGCGCGGAGGAGGTCGAGGACCTCGGCGAGACCGGCGGCCGCGGCCGCAAGGCCGCCTCCCCGGCCCCCGCCCGTGAGGAGCGCGAGCCGCGCACCCGTACGCCGCGCCAGCGCCGCCGCACCCGTGGCGGAGCCGCTGCGGAGGAAACGGGCGCCGCGACGGTGCCCGCACCCGCCAAGGAGGCCGCACCGGTCACCCCGGCCGGTGACGAGGCTCCCGAGGCCCCGCGTACGCCGCGCCGTCGCCGCCGTACCCGTGCCAGCGCCCCCGAGGCCGTCGTCGAGACGGCCGTGGCGGTGGCCGAGGCGCCGGTGGTTCCCGCCCCGGTGGCCGAGGCCGCACCGGTGATCGAGGCCGCGCCCGTGGCCGAGCCGGTCGCGGAGGCCGTGGCCGTCGTGGCGGAGACCAAGCCGCGTCGCCGTCGCAGCCGTGCCGTCGCGAAGCCGGTGACCGAGGAGACGGCCGCGCCCGTCGCCGAGGCCCCGGCCGAGTTCCAGACCGTGGCGGTCGCCGCGGGCATCGCGGAGCCGGTCGCCGAGCCGAAGGCCGTCAAGCCGCGCCGCCGCGCCCGGATCGTGAAGCCGGCCGACGAGGTCGACTTCCAGATCGCCCCGGCCGCCGAGCCGGAGCCCGAGGTGAAGACCCGTCGTCGTCCGGCCCGCGCCACGGCGAAGAAGTCGGAGCCGAAGGCCGAGGCCGCGTCCGCCGAGCCGAAGGCGAAGGCGCCCCGCGCGACCCGGTCCCGGGCGAAGGCGGAGACCGCGGAGAAGGTCACCGAGAAGTCCACCGCGAAGGTCGCCTCGAAGGCGGTCGCCGCCGAGCAGCCCGTCGTCGAGGCCCCGGCCGCCGAGGCGGAGGCCAAGCCGCGTCGCCGCCGTGCCACGCGCGCCGTCACCTCGACCACCGCCCAGGAGGCCGCCGTGGTCTCCGAGGCCGAGGCCGTGGTGAGCGAGGCCGCCGCCGAGACGAAGCCGCGCCGCCGCCGTGCCACCCGCCCGGCGGGCAAGGCATCGGTGACGACGACCGAGAGCTGACGCTTCCGGCGACACCGCGATACCCGACGGCCCCGGCCCCCGCACACGCGGGGGCCGGGGCCGTTTCGCGGTCCGGTGGCGTCGGAGGAGCCGGCCGATGACGCCGGGCGGGCCGCCCGGTGGCGTCGGGAAAGGGGCGGCGGGGATAGCCTCGCCGTATGAGCCGCCCGCCCACCTTCACCCCGCCGCCCTGCGCCCGCGCCCGTGTCCTGCGTACCGAGCGCGGCGACTTCGCCGTCCTGGACGCCGTACCGCGTACCCCGGCACGGGCCACCGCCCTGCTGCTGCCCGGCTACACGGGCAGCAAGGAGGACTTCATCGCGCTGCTGGAACCGTTGACCGATGCGGGCTACCGGGTGGTCGCCGTGGACGGCCGGGGGCAGTACGAGTCGCAGGGTACGGACCGTCAGGAGTCGTACGCCCAGGGCGAGTTGGCCCGTGATGTGCTGGCCCAGGCAGCGGCCCTGGACGAGGTCGGCGACGGGGAGCTGCATCTGCTCGGGCACTCGCTCGGCGGTCAGATCGCCCGGGCCGCCGTCCTGCTGGACGCCGCTCCGTTCCGCTCGCTGACGCTGATGTCCTCGGGTCCGGCCGAGGTCGTCGCGGCCCAGCGGGACAAGGTGAAGATGCTGAGCGACGCGCTGTCCGTGCTGTCCATGGACGAGGTGTGGCAGGCGATGCAGGCGCTGGATCCGCCGCAGGACGCGGACACCGGCGACGGCGCGGACCTGCGCCGTCGCTGGCTGGCCCACCACCCGGCCCAGTTGATCGCCACCGGGGCGCAGCTGGCCGCCGAACCGGACCGGGTGGACGAGTTGGCCGCCGTCGGGCTGCCCGTCCATGTGCTGTCCGGGGAGCGCGACGACGTCTGGCCGGTGGAGCTGTTCGACTCCATGGCGCGGCGTCTCGGCGCCCGCCGCACCACGATCGCCGGCGCCGAGCACTCCCCCAACACCGCGCGCCCGCAGGAGACCGCGAAGGCGCTGGCCGCGTTCTGGGACGGCCTGCCGGCCGTCTGACGGGTCAGTACTGCGACTGCAGGTGCTGCCAGAAGCCGTCGCGGAGCGCCCGCCGCAGATGCGCGTGGCCGCGCAGCGAGTGCTGGAGCAGGCGTTCGGCCTCCACCAGGAGGTCCTGGTCGACGGAGCCCGGCAGATAGGGGTGGCCCGGCAGCAGGTCGGCGAGGGACGCGCGGCCCCGGGCGGCGAGCCAGGCGGCCGCGATCTGCGCGCCGACGAAGCGGACGTCCTCGCGGGAGGGGGCCGGGGTGTCGTCCTCGTACGTGGTGACGGGGCGCCGGGTGACGTAGGGGCGGCAGAAGTCGAGGTCGAAGGTGCGCTGGCTGTCGACCTCCCACAGCAGCGGTTCGGCCTGGTTGCGGCCTTCGGCCGCCTCGATGCCCCAGAGGTGCACGCGCGCCCCGTAGCCCTGGGCGGCCTCCACCGCCGAGACCAGGTCCTCGTCGCCGCCGACGAGCGCCGCGTCGCTGATGGCGCGGTGCCGGGCGAGGGATTCGAGGTCGGTGCGGATGAGCGAGTCGACGCCCTTCTGCTGGTTGTTGGCGTTGAGGTTGCCGAGCCGGACCTTGACGTCGGGGAGTTCGGCGATGGCCTGCTGTTCGGTGGTGTGGATCCGGCGCCGGGCGCCGTCGTACCAGTAGACGCGCAGCAGCCTGCTGTCCGCGAAGATCGTGCGGGCCTTGTCGATGAAGGCCTCGATCAGCCCTTCGGCGTCGAGGTCGAAGGAGCGCCGGTCCTCGGTGCCGGTGACGAGCAGCCCGGCCGCCGCGTACACATATCCGGCGTCCACGAAGATGGCATGCGTCGACGGAGTCTTGGAAACCTCGATGAGCATGCGCTGGAGCAGCTCGTTGGTGCGGTCCAGGCGGGCGCCGAGGTCGGCTCCGCCGATGAGCTGCGGGTCCGCCTCGTTCATGCGAACCTCATGGTCTGTGGTGACGTGGCTACCGACGGGTACTTAGACATCCAAAAAATTTCCTTAGCGTAGGGAATGTTTGTAAGGGGCAAGCCGTTGTAACCCACGTGGAACGCGAGGGAAGCCTCGCGTTCCTAGTCTTGCCGGTGGGACGCCCCACCGGCGCCAGTAGTTCTCCAGCAGTTCTCCGCAGGAGGATCAGACGAAGGGAAGCACTGTGCGCTTCGAGATCATGCGACTCGACGACGTCGACGGTACCGCCGTGGACAGCACCGTCGTGGACGCCGCCTCCGTCAACCGGATCGTGCAGCAGGCCGCGGCGATGGGCCAGCGCATCTACATCCGGCCGGCCGACAGTTCGGCCTCGTAACACCTGACGTTGTGAAGACGAAGCGCCCCCGCACGGAACGTCCGTGCGGGGGCGCTGTGGTGCGCGGGGCCTCAGAAGCGCTCGGCGGCCTCAGGCGTTCTGGATGACCTGGGTGACGCCGTTGATGATCTGCTGGACGGCGATGGCGGAGAGCATCATGCCGGCGAGCCGGGTCACCAGGACCACGCCGCCGTCCTTGATCACGCGGATGATGACCAGCGAGTAGCGCATGGTCAGCCAGAGCACCACATGCATGGCGACGATCGCGGACCAGACCGAGAGCTGACCGCCCACGCCGTCGGCGTGCTGCACCGCGAGGATGACCGAGACGATCGCGCCGGGCCCGGCCAGCAGCGGCATGCCCAGCGGTACGAGCGCCACGTTGACGTCCTTGGTCTGCGTCGGCTCGTCCGTCTTGCCGGTCAGCAGGTCCAGCGCGATGAGCAGCAGCAGGAGTCCGCCCGCGATCATCAGCGCGGGCACGGAGACATGCAGATAGTCGAGGATCTGCTGACCGAGCAGGCCGAAGACGGCGATCACGCCGAACGCGACCGTGACCGCCTGGAGCGCCATCTTGCGCTGCACCTTGGCGGGGCGTCCCGCAGTGAGGGCGAGGAAGATCGGCGTGATCCCGGGCGGGTCCATGATCACAAATAGGGTGAGAAAAAGGGATCCGAAGACAGCGACGTCGAACACAGTGAGCCTTGCGAGAGAAGAGCGGGTGGTACGGAGGAGGCGCGGGTCCGGGCAGCGTCCGTCGCGGTGCGTCGAGCACAGCGGCGGCACGCACGGGGGTGCGCGGGGAGAAAGAAACAGGTGCGGCGGAGAAGGGGAAGCCTAGCTGCGGCCGGCTCCACCGGCGCCCGGCACCGGGAAGGCTCCCGTGGCGCGCCGGGTGATCTCGCCGTAGATCTCGGGGTCGGTGGTGCACGCGCCGAGTTCGACGGTCTTCCGGCTGCCGTGGTAGTCGCTGGAGCCGGTCGTGAGCAGCCCCAGGTCGCGGGCGAGACCGCGCAGCCGGGCCCGGGCGGGCTCGTCGTGGTCCATGTGGTCGACCTCGACGCCGTCGAGGCCGGCCTCGGCGAGCGCGGCGATCGTGGACTCGGGGACCACGGCGCCGCGTTTCACGGCGGCCGGGTGGGCGAAGACGGTGACCCCGCCGGCCGCCTTCACCAGGCGGACGGCCTCGAAGGGGTCGAACTCGTGCTTCTCGGCGTACGCCCGGCCGCCGTTGCCCAGCCAGTCGGGCGTGAAGGCGTCGGAGACGGTGCGTACGACGCCGAGTTCGACGAGGGCGGCGGCGACGTGCGGGCGGCCGACCGAGCCGTCCCCGGCGATGCGGGCGACCTGCTCCCAGGTGATGGGGACGTCGAGGGCGCGCAGCTTGCGGACCATCTCCTGGGCGCGCGGCACCCGGTCGTCGCGGACGAGCTCCCGGGCGCGCGCCAGCTCGGTGTCGGCCGGGTCGAAGAGGTACGCCAGCAGGTGCATGCCCACGCCGTCGACGCGGCAGGAGAGTTCGGCGCCGGTGACGAGGGTGAGCCCGTCGGGCAGCGCGTCGATGGCCTGTTTGTGGCCGCCCACGGTGTCGTGGTCGGTGAGCGCGACGACGTCCAGGCCCGCGGCGGCGGCGTTCGCGACCAGCTCGGCGGGGGTGTCCGTGCCGTCCGACGCGGTGGAGTGGGTGTGCAGATCGATGCGCACGACGCTGGACTCCGGGGCTCGCGGGCGGACGGGGGGACCGCTCAAGGATAACCGTCGCGGACCGGGCCTCAGGCCGCGAAAGCCCCCGGTCCCACGTGATCTACCGCTCGCCCGGCGCCTGCCGGGGCGGTGCGTCGGGGGCGGTGAGGAGGCGCGGGGTGAGCGCGCCGCAGGGCACCAGGTCCACCTCTCCCCCGGCGTCCCGCAGATCGGTCAGCACCAGCTCGTCGTACATCAGGAGCCCCGACTGCTCGGGCCACAGGATCGCCCAGAGCCAGAGCCCGCGCGCCTCGCCCGCGAAGACGGCGCGGTCCTCCGGGGCGTTCTTGACGTGCCAGAGCGGGGTGGGGCGGCCGGCGGCGTGCACCTTGGCGTCGGGGGCGGAGTCGACGTTCAGGTGGTGGCCGGGGTCCGGGCCCTCGATTCCGGCGTACCGGGCGCCGAGTCCGACGCCCAGTTCCTCGGCGACGAGCAGCAGTTCGCCCATCCCGCCCAGCGGACCGGGTCCGGAACAGGCCACGGCGCTCGCGCGTCCGCCGCTGCGGTCGTCGCCCGCGCTGGCGACACCGGTGAACAGCCAGCCCACGGGGAGCGGCCAGGGCATCCAGACGGGGACCTGCGCGCGGTGCACCACGACGCCGAGGCCTTCGACGCTCGGCGGGATGACCGGCTGCATCGGGTGGACCTGGCCGTGCACGGAGCACTGCCAGGCGTCGGCGAAGAGACCGGGCGCCCTGACCCGGCCACCGCACTTCGGGCAACTGGGTTCGCCCCTCATAAGGACCAACCGTCCTCCCCGCCGGTCCTCGCGTCAAGGACGATCACCCGTCCGGAGCGTGGCCCTGACCGGGAAGAATAGATGTAGCTTGCATTTATTAGATTGTCTAACTTATTCTGTGCATAACGCATCGACCTTGTGAGGCCCGAGGAGAAGGAGAGAGCCCATGCGGGAAGAGGATCCGTTCGACGAAGGGGCGACGGGGGCCGGCATCCTGCGCCAGCCGAAGGCCGTCTGGGCCACGGCCGGCGCCTCGGTGGTGGCCTTCATGGGGATCGGCCTGGTGGACCCGATCCTGCCGTCGATCGCCCAGGGTCTCGACGCCTCGGCGAGCCAGGTGTCGCTGCTGTTCACCTCGTACTTCCTGATCACCGCGTTCGCGATGCTGGTCACCGGCTTCGTCTCCAGCCGCATCGGCGGCCGCAAGACCCTGCTGGCCGGCCTCGCGCTCGTCGTCGTCTTCGCCGCGCTCTCCGGAACCTCCTCCTCCGTCGCCGAACTGGTCGGCTTCCGGGCCGGCTGGGGCCTGGGCAACGCCCTCTTCGTCTCCACCGCCCTCGCGGTGATCGTCGGAGCGGCGGCGGGCGGCAGCGCGGTGGCGATCCTGCTGTACGAGTCGGCGCTCGGCCTCGGCATGGCGTGCGGGCCGCTGCTCGGCGCGCTGCTCGGGGACGCCAGCTGGCGCTACCCGTTCTTCGGTACGGCGGCGCTGATGGCGATCGGCTTCCTCTGCATCGCCGCGTTCCTCAAGGAGCAGCCGAAGCCCGCCGTCAAGACCTCACTGCTCGACCCGGTCAAGGCACTCGGTCACGGCGGCCTGGCCTCGGTCGCGGCCTCGGCGTTCTTCTACAACTACGCGTTCTTCACGATCCTGGCCTTCACCCCGTTCGTGCTGAACATGACCCCGTACCGGTCCGGCGCGGTCTTCTTCGCCTGGGGCCTGCTGCTGGCCGTCTTCTCGGTGCTCGTCGCGCCGCGCCTCCAGCGCCGCTTCGGCTCGCTCAAGGTGCTCGGGGCCTCGCTGGTGCTGCTCGCCGTCGACCTGCTGGTCCTCGGATACGGCAGCCACAGCACGGCGATCGTCGCCACGATCGTCTCCGGCGCGTTCATCGGCATGAACAACACCGTCTTCACCGAACTGGCCCTCGGGGTCTCGGACGCGCCGCGCCCGGTGGCGAGCGCCGGATACAACTTCGTCCGCTGGTTCGCCGCGGCCGCCGCCCCCTTCCTCGCCCCGAAGATCGAGGAGTGGACCGACCTCCACATCCCGTTCGTGGTGGCCGCGCTCGCCGCCCTCGTCGGAGCGGCCGTCGTGGGCGTACGGCGTACGGCGCTGACCCACGAGGCCGAGGAACTGGCGCCGGTCCACGCGCGGGAGGACGGGGTGGCGGCCTTCGCCGACTGACGCCCCCTCAGGGCGGGTGGTCAGTCCAGCGGTACGGACGTGCGCAGCGGGTCGCGCAGGTCCGTACCGTGCGTCAGCCACCGCTCCTGGAGCTCCTGCGCCCCGCGCACCCGCTTCCAGGCGGCCTCGTTGTGGGTCATCGGCAGCAGCGGCAGGAAGCGCACCGGGTCCATCGGCTCGTCCAGCTCCAGGTCCTCCACCAGACCGCCGGACTCCGCGACCAGCACCGAGGTGAACGGCGCCCCGGTCCACAGCGGCTCCCCCAGGTCCAGCGAGGCGCCGGCGGCCACGATCAGCCCCTCGACCTGCGGGGAGGCGGCCAGCACGGCGAGCGGGCGCAGCACCTGGTCGGTGTCGGCGAGTCCGCCGCGTACGGACAGGACCAGCTCGGCGCGGGGGCCCTTCACCGGGTCGGCGAGCGGGGAGGTGGGGTCGGCCATCGGCTGCCCCGACATGCCGAGCGTCGCGTAGCGCACGATGTCGCCGTCGAGGAAGCGCAGCACCTCGATGCGGTCCGTGCCGAGGAAGGTCACATCGGCGCGGGCGTCCGGTTCCCCGAGGGCGGAGATGAGCCGTGCCTCGACCAGAGCGAGAATTTCTGCCATGCGGCGAGCATAGATCGCGTAGGGAATGGGCAAAGTACGGGATTGGGCCTTGGGCGGCTGATAGCCTGGCCGCCGGTCGGGACAGCACGCAGAAGCGTCGCTCTTCTTCGTCCCGACGACACGTCGTCCCCCACGGGGGACCGGCCGGAGGAGGTGGGGACTGCTATGGATCCAAGTCGACCGTGCAGTACCGACCGCTCTTCCGCGCCTCGCACTTCCCGTTGATCCGACGCCTCGTCGGTCGTTCCGGGCCGACATCGCCGTCGTGTCCGGACGACTCCCCGACAGCGGTTCGCACGACGGAAGAGCCCTTCGTTCCTGCCTGCCTGTAGCGAATTTTGCCTGTCTGTAGCGAACGCCGTCATCGCGCCCGCGCGGTGGAGCCCGCTTTGCGGACGTGAGCACACGTCCCCATTCCGGGCTGTTCCACGCCCTCGCCGACGGCCCTCCGTGAAGGAGCCAGCCATGTCGATGATCCGTGACCTGCGCGCCGCCGTGCGCCCGTCCCTGCGCCCGTCCCTCCGTAAGAACACCGCCCCGTACAGCGCGTACGACACCACCCGCGACCCGTCCGCCTCCTCCGCCGTCGTCGACTGCGCGGTCTACCGCGACGGCCGCCGGCTGGTGACACCCACCCCGACGCCGCACGAGGCGATGCTCCAGGTGCGGGAGGAGGGCGGCTTCGCCTGGATCGGACTGCACGAGCCGACCGAGGCCGAATTCGCCGGCATCGCCCGGGAGTTCGGGCTGCACCCGCTGGCCGTCGAGGACGCGGTCCACGCCCACCAGCGGCCCAAGCTGGAGCGGTACGACGACACCCTGTTCACCGTCTTCAAGACGATCCACTACGTGGAGCACGCCGAACTGACCGCGACCAGCGAGGTCGTGGAGACCGGCGAGGTGATGTGCTTCACCGGCCGGGACTTCGTCATCACGGTCCGGCACGGCGGCCAGGGTTCGCTGCGCGCCCTGCGCCACCGCCTCCAGGACGATCCGGAGCTGCTCGCCAAGGGCCCCTCCGCCGTGCTGCACGCCATCGCCGACCATGTGGTCGACGGGTACATCGCGGTGGCCGAGGCGGTGCAGGACGACATCGACGAGGTGGAGATCGATGTCTTCTCCACCCCGGCCAAGGGCACCCCGCGCGGCTCGGACGCGGGCCGGATCTACCAGCTCAAGCGGGAGGTGCTGGAGTTCAAGCGGGCCGTCTCGCCGCTGCTGCGGCCCATGCAGCTGCTGAGCGAGCGCCCGATGCGGCTGATCGACCCCGACATCCAGAAGTACTTCCGCGATGTCGCCGACCACCTCGCCCGGGTCCAGGAGGAGGTCCTCGGCTTCGACGAACTGCTGAACTCGATCCTCCAGGCCAATCTGGCGCAGGCGACCGTCACCCAGAACGAGGACATGCGCAAGATCACCTCCTGGGCGGCGATCATCGCCGTGCCGACGATGATCTGCGGCGTCTACGGCATGAACTTCGACTACATGCCCGAGCTGGAGTGGAAGTACGGCTATCCGATCGTGCTGGGCGTCATCGGGGCGGTCTGTTTCTCCATCCACCGCATCCTCAAGCGCAACGGCTGGCTCTGAGCCCGCGCGCCGGGTCGCTGAGTAAGCTCGCGCCATGACTGATGCCGCCGACCTGCTGGAGAGGGCCCTCGTCGAGGAGGCCACGAAGAAGTCCGGGCTCGTCTGGGTGCGGGGCACCGGGCCGGCCCGTGCCGTGTGGCACATCTGGCACGAGGGCGCGGCGCTGCTGGTCGGCGGCCCCGGCGAGCAGCCGCTGCCCGAGGGGCTGGCCGACGGCGGCCGCGCCGAGGTGACCGTACGGAGCAAGGACAAGGGCGGCCGGATCGTCGCCTGGACCGCGACCGTGGCCTTCCTCCCGCCGCGCTCCGAGGAGTGGGAGGCGGCGGTCGCCGAGCTGAAGGGCAAGCGGCTGAACGCGCCGGACGCCGAGTCGCTGACGGAGCGGTGGGCGAGCGGGTGCACGGTGGTGCGGCTGACGCCCGACACGGTCGGCGCCGCGCTGCCGGACAGCTCGCTGGCGGCCGTGCCGCTGCCGACCGGGGCCACCACCCGCCGGCCCGCCCCGGCCGCGCTCCCCCGGCTGCTGCTGAAGCGGCGCGGGAAGCGCTGAGCCGGGGTCCTGCCCGGGGCTTCGGATCAGCCGGAGGACTTGGGGAGCTGGCCGCCGTAGTCCACGGTGTCGTCCTCCTGCGGGGCCTCCAGCGGGAACGTCTTGCCCCAGTCGGCCAGGGTGACCGTGCCCCCGCCGCCGCCCCGGGCCACCCGTACCGGATACGGCTGCTCCTCCAGCGATACGTCGAAGGCCCCGCCCTCTCCCTTGCCGCCCAGGATCTGGATGGTGCGCTGCCCGGCGACCGTGTCACGGCCGCCCTTGTTGACCTTGCCGTGGAGCGCGAGGAGCCCGTCGAGCAGGACCTTCTTGTCGGTGAAGCCGCGCAGCTGGCGGTAGCTGGGGTCGCCCTCGGGGACCTTCACGTACTTGCCGCCCAGCTTGTCGGCGGCCGCCACATCGGCGGACCCGCCCGCGTCGGCGCTGCCCTCGTGGGTCCAGAACTCGGCGGGCGCCTTCAGGAAGAGTTCGTCCTCGACCCGCAGCAGCGCGAAGCTCTGCTTCTTCGAGGTCACCGAGCCCATGCCGCCCCGTGCGTTGAGCTTCATCTCCAGCCGGTAGGTGCCGCCCTTGCTGACGAGCGTGCCCGACAGCCGTACGGCACTGGCCGCGTCGGCCGCCGCTCTGGCCTTCTTGTCGATCTCGGCTGCGGTGAGTCTGGCGACGCCGTTGGTCCCCTTGTCCGGGTCCTCCTCCGTGCCGCAGGCGGCCAGGGCCACGGTGAGCCCTCCGCACAGCACGAGAGCGAGGGCGGTCCGGCGATGGTTCCGCACGGCCGGGGCAAAAGAGGTCACGGGCGCACTGCCTCTCAACTGCGATCGGGGGTGGCAGACGGCAGCGTACCCGGGCGGAGCGCGCCCTCCGGCGGCCAGCCGTACGGACGGGTCCGCCGGGGCGCGGTGCGGCGGCACGGGCTAGCCTGATCCCGGCGTGCGACTGTCCGCGTACGGTGAAACGCGCTGGTCGCGGAGGCGGTCACAGAGAAGCGCGAAGGAATACGGAGAAGGAGGCGGCGCATGGCGGCAGGAGCCCCCAGGGTCTTCGTCTCGCATCTCTCCGGGGTGCCCGTGTTCGATCCGAACGGTGACCAGGTCGGCCGGGTCCGGGACCTGGTGGCGATGTTGCGGGTCGGCGGACGGCCGCCGCGCATCCTGGGTCTGGTCGTCGAGGTGGTCAGCCGGCGGCGGATCTTCCTGCCGATGACCCGGGTGACCGGCGTGGAGTCCGGCCAGGTCATCACCACCGGTGTGGTCAACATGCGCCGCTTCGAACAGCGGCCCACCGAACGGCTCGTCCTCGGCGAGTTCCTCGACCGGCGGGTCCGGCTGGTGGACGGCCATGGCCGGGAAGGTGAGGAGGTCACCGTCCTGGATGTGGCCATCCAGCAGCTGCCCGCCCGCCGCGACTGGGAGATCGACAAGTACTTCGTCCGCAAGGGGCGCGGCGGGGCGCTGCGCCGCAAGGGCGAGACGCTGACGGTGGACTGGTCCGCGGTCAGCGGCTTCTCGCTGGAGGAGCACGGGCAGGGCGCGGAGAACCTGGTCGCCACGTTCGAGCGGCTGCGCCCCGCCGATGTGGCCAACGCCCTGCACCACCTCTCCCCCAAGCGCCGGGCCGAGGTGGCCGCCGCGCTGGACGACGACCGGCTCGCCGACGTCCTGGAGGAGCTGCCCGAGGACGACCAGGTGGAGATCCTCGGCAAGCTCAAGGAGGAGCGGGCCGCCGACGTCCTGGAGGCGATGGACCCGGACGACGCGGCCGACCTGCTCTCCGAGCTGCCCGAGGAGGACAAGGAGCGGCTGCTGACCCTGATGCGGCCGGACGACGCCGCCGATGTGCGCCGGCTGATGGCGTACGAGGAGCGCACGGCGGGCGGTCTGATGACGACCGAGCCGATCGTACTGCGCCCGGACGCCACGGTGGCCGACGCGCTCGCCCGGGTCCGTCAGCAGGACCTGTCGCCGGCGCTCGCCGCACAGGTGTACGTGTGCCGCTCGCCCGACGAGACGCCGACCGGGAAGTACCTGGGCACCGTGCACTTCCAGCGGCTGCTGCGCGACCCGCCGTTCACGCTGGTCAGCTCGATCGTCGACAGCGATCTGGTGCCGCTGCCCCCGGACACCCCGCTGCCGACGGTGACCAGCTATCTGGCCGCGTACAACCTGGTCTCGGCGCCCGTCGTGGACGAGAGCGGTTCGCTGCTGGGCGCGGTGACCGTGGACGACGTCCTGGACCACCTGCTGCCCGAGGACTGGCGCGAGACCGACTTCCACGGCGAGGAGGGCATCCGGCATGGCCGGTGAGGAGCGGTCGAAGGCCGCGTCGACGGGCGCGTCCGGTCTGGTGCGCCCGCCGCGCACCCGGCTCGACCAGCCGAAGGCGCCGGGGCTGAAGCTGCTGCCGGAGTACGACCCGGAGGCGTTCGGCCGGTTCTCCGAGCGGATCGCGCGGTTCCTGGGGACCGGACGGTTCATCGTCTGGATGACGCTGATCATCATCGTCTGGGTGGCGTGGAACGTCTGGGCGCCGAAGGATCTGCGCTGGGACGAGTACCCGTTCATCTTCCTGACCCTGATGCTCTCGCTCCAGGCCTCGTACGCGGCCCCGCTGATCCTGCTCGCGCAGAACCGGCAGGACGACCGCGACCGGGTCACCCACGAGCAGGACCGCAAGCAGAACGAGCGCTCCATCGCCGACACCGAATACCTCAGCCGGGAGATCGCGGCGCTGCGGATGGGCCTCGGCGAGGTCGCCACCCGCGACTGGATCCGCTCGGAACTCCAGGACATGGTGAGAGACATGGAGGACCGGCAGATCCTCCTCACGTCCGAGAGTGACGAAGGCGACCGCTGACGGGCTACCCGCCCGTAGGGCCCAGCGCCGTAACATCGTCGGTATGGCTACGGAAGACGCGGTGCTTGAGGCACTGTCGACAGTGAACGACCCGGAGATCCACCGCCCGATCACCGAGCTGGGCATGGTGAAATCGGTCGAGATCGATCCTGACGGTGTAGTCGCTGTCACGGTGTATCTCACGGTCTCCGGTTGTCCGATGCGCGACACGATCACCCGGAACGTGACCGACGCGGTCGCCCGGGTCGAGGGCGTCTCGCGGGTCGAGGTGACCCTCGACGTCATGAGCGACGAACAGCGCAAGGACCTGGCGAGCTCGCTGCGCGGCGGCACCGCCGAGCGTGAGGTGCCCTTCGCCCAGCCCGGCTCGCTGACCCGGGTGTACGCGGTCGCCTCCGGCAAGGGCGGCGTCGGCAAGTCCTCGGTGACGGTGAACCTCGCCGCGGCGATGGCGGCCGACGGGCTGAAGGTCGGCGTCGTGGACGCGGACATCTACGGGCACAGCGTGCCCCGGATGCTCGGCGCGGACGGCAAGCCCACCCAGGTCGAGAACATGATCATGCCGCCGTCCGCACACGGTGTGAAGGTCATCTCCATCGGCATGTTCACCCCGGGCAACGCGCCCGTGGTCTGGCGCGGTCCGATGCTGCACCGCGCACTCCAGCAGTTCCTCGCCGATGTGTTCTGGGGCGACCTGGACGTCCTGCTCCTGGACCTGCCGCCGGGCACCGGCGACATCGCGATCTCGGTGGCGCAGCTCGTGCCGGGCGCCGAGATCCTGGTCGTCACGACCCCGCAGCAGGCGGCGGCCGAGGTGGCCGAGCGGGCCGGCTCGATCGCCGTGCAGACCCACCAGAAGATCGTCGGCGTGGTGGAGAACATGTCGGGCATGCCGTGCCCGCACTGCGACGAGATGGTCGACGTGTTCGGCTCGGGCGGCGGCGCGCGCGTCGCCGAGGGGCTGACGCGTACGGTCGGCGCCGAGGTGCCGGTGCTCGGCTCGATCCCGATCGACGTACGGCTGCGCGAGGGCGGCGACGAGGGCAAGCCGGTCGTCCTGTCCGACCCGGACTCCCCGGCGGGCAGCGCGCTGCGCTCGATCGCGCAGAAGCTGGGCGGCCGTCAGCGCGGCCTGTCGGGCATGTCGCTGGGAATCACCCCCCGCAACAAGTTCTGACCCACCCACTCAACCCGAGCACAATCAGCCCGTCCGGCGCTTGAGGACATCTCTTCACCTCAGCGCCGGACGAGGCCGAGCACCACCCAGCCCGTCCGGCGCTCGAGGACGAAGCGGCCCGCCGGACGCCCCCGGCCTACTCGTACGACGCGATGTCCTTGATCACCGCGAAGCCCAGACCGTACGCGCTCATCCCCCGCCCGTACGCCCCGATGTGCACGCCCTCGTGGGCCGACCCGGCGAGCACCCAGCCGAACTCGGACTCGCGGTAGTGGAACTCCACCGGGACGCCGTCCACCGGCAGCGAGAGCGTCGACCAGGGCGCGTTGCCGAGGTCGTCGGCGAGGGTGAACGCCGTCTCGGTCTGCTGGTCCAGCCAGTCGTCGCGCAGGGAGTGGTCCATCTGCGGCGGCCAGGTGTACGCCAGCAGTCCGGAGCCCGCGAGCCAGGCCGCCGAGGACACGGTGGTGGCGTCCAGCACGCCCGTACCGTCACCGCTGCGTCTCACCGGGCTCGCGGCCACCGTGATCACGGCGGCGAACCGCTCCTTGTCGGCGGAGCCGTCCGTCTTCACGGAGGGCTCGTCGCCGTGCCCGACCGCCCCGTGCTGCACCGTGCCGTCCGCCGCGGTGCCGACCTGCATCAGCCAGCGCGGGCCGGTGAAGGCCTCGTCCAGCCCGTACCAGGAAAAGGGCGCTTTCAGGTAGCCGTCGACGGTACGCCGGGCCGCCGGCACCTCCTCCGCCGTGGCCGTGCCCGGTGCTCCGTCCGTATCAATCCGACTCGTCGTCTCCATCTGCGCGGCCGCCTCCTCGATCAGTCATGATCCGGAGCGGCCCGCCCCCCGCGGGCTTGGGCGTCCTCGCAACCGGACAGATGGAGAATAGCCATACCGTCCGGACGAGTCGGGATTGACCGGGGTCAGGTGGCGCGTCAGGTGGCGTCGGCGTCGAACGGCGGGCGCTCGGGCTGCGCCTGCGGCGGAGTCTTCTTCAGCAGGTCAGGAGCGGTGTCGCCGGTCTTGGTGAGGCTGGTGGTGGCACCGTCCGCCGATGCGCCCGCCGAGCCGTTCGCCGCACTGTTGGCGGTATCGGATGCGGCCGGGGTACGCCCGTTGACCGCGTCGGTGACGTCGGCAAGATCCTTGCGCAGGTCGAAGCTCTCGCGGATCTCCTTCAGCCCCAGGTCGTCGTTGCCGTCCATCAGCTGCTTGCGGACGAACGTCTTGGGGTTGAGGTCCTCGAACTCGAAGTCCTTGAACTGCGGGCCCAGCTCGGAGCGGATGTCTTCCTTGGCGCTGTCCGAGAACTCGCGGATCTTGCGGATGGTGCGCGTGACGTCCTGGATCAACTTGGGCAGCTTGTCGGGGCCGAAGACCAGCACGGCCAGCACCCCGAGCGTCAGCAGCTCCAGTGCGCCTATGTCATTGAACACCTTGCTGCTCCTCGTGTTCTCCGCGTGTTCTCCGTGCGATCGCGGCCCGGGGCTCCCAGCTGCCCGGACCGCTCAAAGGTACCTGTCGAAGGTGTCCGGGCGGTACCTCGCGGTGCCGCGGGGCGGGTGACCGTGCGACCACGGGCGCGGGCGGCCGGCGGAGCCGCATCAGCTGCCGCTCGCCGAGCCGAGCTTCAGGGTCACGGTCCGCTCCTTGCCGCCGCGGGTCAGCTTGAGGTCGAGGTCGTCGCCCGGACGGTGGGCCCGGATCTTCACGATCAGCTCCTCGCCGCTGTGCACCCGCTGGCCCTCGACCTGGGTGATGACGTCGCCGGACTTGATGCCCGCCTTGTCCGCGGGGCCGTCCTTCGCGACGGCGGGAGTGCCGTCGGCGCCCTTGGCGCCGACCTTGGCCCCGTCGCCGGTGTACTTCATGTCCAGCGTGACGCCGATGACCGGGTGGGTGGCCTTGCCGGTGCTGATCAGCTCCTCGGCGACGCGCTTGCCCTGGTTGATGGGTATGGCGAAGCCGAGGCCGATGGAGCCGGACTGGCCGCCCGCCTCGGGGCCCCGGCCGCTGTCGGCGGCGCGGATGGCGCTGTTGATGCCGATGACATGGGCCTGGGTGTCGACCAGGGGACCGCCGGAGTTGCCCGGGTTGATCGGGGCGTCGGTCTGGAGGGCGTCGACGTAACTGATGTCGCTGCCGTCGCCCTTCTCGCCGCCCGCGGTGATCGGCCGCTGCTTGGCGCTGATGATGCCCGAGGTCACCGTGTTGGACAGGTCGAAGGGGGCGCCGATGGCCACCACCGGGTCGCCGACCTGGACGTTGTCGGAGTTGCCGAGCGGCAGGGGCGTGAGGCCGGAGACCCCGCGGACCCGGACGACCGCGAGGTCGTAGCCGCTGTCCTTGCCGACGAGCTCGGCGGAGGCCGTCTCGCCGCTGCTGAACGTCACGGTGATGTCGCCGCTGGACCCGGCCGGGGCGACGACGTGGTTGTTGGTGAGGATGTGGCCCTGGCCGTCGAGGACGAAGCCGGTGCCCGTGCCGGACTCGGCGGTGCCGCTGACGTGCAGGGTGACCACGCTGGGCAGGGCGCTGGCGGCGATGCCCGCGACGCTCTCGGGGGCCCGGTCGCCGCTGTCGCGGGTCGCCTGCGGCAGCTCGACGGTGGTCAGTCCGCCGTTGCGCTCGATGTACGCGCCGACCCCGCCGCCGATGCCGCCGGCGACCAGGGTCAGCAGGAGCACCCCCATGAACGCCCCGCCCCGGCGCTTCTTCCTGCCGCCGGGCTCCATGCCCTCGGGAGGTCCGGGCCGGGTCAGCGGCTGCCCCGGAGCGCCCCACGGGTCGTACTGGAGCCACTGCGTGTGCTGCTGCTGCGCGGGCGCCGCCGGCCCCGGGTGCGGGTGCGGCGGCGGGGGCGCGAAGCCGTCGGCGGGTGCGGGCTGCGGAGGCGCGAAGGCGTCGGCGGGCGTGGCGCCCTGCGGGGGTGCGAAGGCGTCGGCGGGTGCGGGCTGCGCGGGTGGGGCGGGGGCCTGGGGGCCGGCGGCGTTCGTCGCGGCGTACTGCGGGGGCGGTCCTCCGGTGCCCGGCGGTACGACGGTGCCGTGGGCCGGGGTCGGCCGCTGCACCGGCGGGGCGGGGGCCCAGGGGCCGGGGCCGCCGTAGGGCGGGGTGCTGTACTCGTCGGGCTCGTGCAGCGGCTGCCCTGACGGGCGGGGGGCCGGGACCTCCTGGCCGTGCTCGTCCGGCCGCCCGGAGCTGTCGGAAGGCTGCGCCGGAACCGGAACCGGGGCCGGGCTCTGGGCGGCCGGCTCACGGTCCTCGACGGCCGGACCACGGCCCTCGGCAACCGGCTCGCGGTCCTCCGCGGCCGGCGTACGGTCCTCGGCGGCCGGGCCGGCCGCCGAGGGGCGGCTCCACCACTTCGCCTGCGGCCCGGTGGGCTTCCCGTCGTCCATGCTCTCCCCGCAACTGGCCTCTGTACGCCCCACCGAGGCGTCCCTCACCGGAATTCAACCAGGTTTGCGAATCCCCGCGCAGGGTCCGGTCAGCGCCGGGGGGACAGCGGGCTCGCCAGATCGTTGGTGGGCGAGCCCGGGGGCGGCCCCGAGAAGACCGGGGAGGGCGTGGACTTCGGCACCGCACCGCCGCCGAGCGCCGCCGCCAGCAGCGGGGCCGCGGACGTCGTCGGGCGTATCAGGGGCGGCACGGACACATTCAGCACGGGAAGGGTGAAGGGGTGCACACCCGCGGCCGGGCCGCCGAACAGGTGCGGAACGGCCGGCGGCGCCTGCCGGTTCGGCGGAGGGGTGACGGCCGGGATTACCGGGGTCGTCCCGGTGAGTGACGGAGGCATGCCGTTCGTCCCGACCATGGCCGTGCCGGACACGGGCCGCTCGGCCGCCGGGCCGTCGCCGGTCGCCGCGAGGGCGCCGCCGCCCCGGCGGCTGACCGCCGTGGCACCGCTCTCGGCGCGGGTCTCGGCGTCGAGCGGGGTGACGGTGTTCCCGGTGCCCTCGGCGCGCAGGGGCGATTCGGGGCCGGAGCCCAGCGGCAGGGTGCCGCCCAGCGCGATGGCCGCGAGGGAGACGGCGCTGGCCGCGGCGAACGCGAAGCGCCGCCCCCGCCAGGGTGAACGGTCCGCGTCGCGGGCCACCTCGTGTATGCGGAAGGCCGAACCGGAAGCGGCGCCGCCGCGCAGCACGGCGGTGGAGCCGTGGGTGGCGGGGAGGTAGCCGAAGCCGTCCAGCGGGGAGGGCGCGGTGTCGGCGCGGGTGCTGCCGGCGGAGGGCCGCAGCCCGGGGAAGAACTCGTCGGCGAAGGGGCCCCGGCCGCCGAACGGGCCGCCGGAGCCGGTGTCGTCGCCGCCAGGACCCCCGGGAAGGCCCTGCAGGCGGGCCAGGAACCCCTCGGAGGGCGAGGGTGAGGCGGACATGGCGAAGGCGCTCTTGAGGCGGCGCTGGGCATCGGCCTCGGCCTTGCACTTGGCGCAGGTCGCCAGGTGGGCCAGGACCCGCTCGCGGGCGTCGTGTTTCAGCTCGCCGTCGACCAGCGCGGCGAGGCGGTCCCCCAGGTGTGCTTCCGCGGGGGTGGGTCCTGTGCCGCTCACGCCAGTCCGCCCTCCCCCGCCAGGACCGCGTCCGCCAGGGAGCGCTGCTCGGCGCGGGCCTCGGGCGAACGGTGCTTGAGCGCCTTGCGCAGATGCGAGCGACCGCGGTGGATCCGGCTGCGGACGGTGCCGAGCTTCACCCCGAGGGTCGCGGCGATCTCCTCGTAGCTGAGGCCCTCGATGTCGCAGAGGACCACGGCCGCACGGAATTCGGGCGCGAGGGTGTCCAGCGCCTGCTGCACGTCGGCGTCGAAGTGGGTGTCGTTGAAGACCTGCTGCGGGGACGGCTCACGGCTGGGCAGCCGCTCGGCCGCGTCGTCGCCGAGCGAGTCGAAACGGATGCGCTGCTTGCGCCGGACCATGTCCAGGAAGAGATTGGTCGTGATGCGGTGCAGCCAGCCCTCGAAGGTGCCGGGCGTGTAGGTCGACAGCGAGCGGAACACCCGGACGAAGACCTCCTGGGTCAGGTCCTCGGCGTCGTGCTGGTTTCCCGTCAGCCGGTAGGCAAGGCGGTACACGCGACCGCTGTGCGTGCTGACGATCTCTTCCCATGAGGGCGGGGTCCACGCCTGAGAATCCGCATCAGAGGCGAAGGTCGCGGTCGGTGCGGAGTCTTCGGAAGAACGGTCAGCAATGTTGGTCACGGATTTCGGCTCACCGGCCGACCTGAGAAGGCGCCTCAGCACCCCTCCCCGGTCCACAGGCGCAGCCGCACCTCCCCTATCGGCTCTGGTGGTGTCCAGTGGAGCCCCTACCATAGCCACCTCGCCCGTTAGCTCCGGATAAGCCTTTTTCCCTGATGGGGCCGGGCGTCACCCGGGACTTCGCCGCAGCTCGCCGGTCCGATCCGCGGACCCGGTCACTGCGCTTTCCCCACTCCTTGCACAACGCCCGGTCCCATCTGCGGGTTCCCGGGTCCAGCGGATACAGTCACCGTTGCGCCAACTACGGGGACAGGAGAGGGTCATTACCGCCAACCGGCAGACGAGCTGGGCGTTCGCCGACGCCTTTGTCGCCGAGGACGAAGCACTGCACGTGGCCCGGGAGCGGGCTCGCGAGCTGGGGCTTCGCCCGGTGTCACCGGGCACCGGCGCTGCGCTGCGCCTGCTGGCAGCCGCCGCGGACGCCAAAGCGGTGGCGGAGATCGGCACGGGCACGGGCGTGTCCGGCATCTATCTCCTGCACGGAATGCGGCCGGACGGGGTCCTGACCACGGTGGACCCCGAGCCCGAGCGTCAGCAGTTCGCCCGGGAGGCGTTCCGCGAGGCGGGCTTCGCCACCAACCGGGCCCGCTTCATCCCCGGCCGCGCCCTGGACGTCCTGCCCCGGCTCGCGGACGGCGGTTACGACCTCGTCTTCTGCGACGGCGACCGCCTCGAGAGCCTCGATGTGCTCGCTGAATCGTTGCGCCTGCTGCGTCCCGGCGGTCTGGTCTGCTTCGAGGGCGTCTTCGCGGACGGCCGCACCGTCGACTCCGCGGCCCAGCCGGCCGAGGTGCTGCGGCTGCGCGAGCTGCTGCGGGCGGTGCGCGAGAGCCAGGAGCTGATGTCGACCCTGCTGCCGGTCGGCGACGGACTGCTCTGCGCGGTCCGGCGCGGCTGAGCCGCGCGGGACCCCCGAAAACCACAGGCGGGCGAACGCACGACTGCCCGGCACGGAGACCGTGCCGGGCAGTCGTGAAGGTGATGGGCGTTCCGCGTCAGCCGACGACCTTCTTCAGCGCGTCGCCGAGGGCATCGGCCTCGTCCGGAGTCAGCTCGACAACAAGCCGACCGCCGCCTTCGAGCGGAACGCGCATGACGATGCCCCGCCCCTCCTTTGTCACCTCGAGCGGGCCGTCGCCCGTCCGCGGCTTCATGGCCGCCATGCTCGTTCCCCTTCCTGAAACCAGCTCATCGCAACCGGCGGCCCCATGACAGGCGCTGCCTCACCGGCATCGAACACATTGCTTCTTCGCCATTATCCCGCATCAAGGACCCCGATGACCAACATCGGTCTGCATCGCTTGCGCAACGCGCTCTCGCAAAACCACCCAATTCGGCGATCCGGCTGCGATACTGCGCCGCCCAGGACCCCCAGGTGAGGGCCAATTGTTAGACGCAGGTCACATCCCTGCCCCGGTCCGCGTCGGCCATGCTTGCCTGCAAGGAGCAACGATGCCCGAGCAGCGAGGGGACACCGGAATGGCCGACGAGCAGGCGAACACCGTTCTGTACGACGTGAGCGAGGGGCTCGCGACGATCACGATCAACCGGCCCGACGCGATGAACGCGATGAACACCGCGGCGAAGGTCGCGCTGCGCGACGCGCTGCGGGCGGCGTCGGCGGACGCGGGCGTGCGGGCGGTGCTGCTCACGGCCACCGGGCGCGCCTTCTGTGTCGGCCAGGACCTCAAGGAGCACGTCGCCACGCTCACGGCGACCCGTGAGGCGGGCGGCGGGAACGCGCTGAGCACGGTGCAGGAGCACTACAACCCGATCGTGCGGGCGATCACGGAGATGGCCAAGCCGGTGGTCGCCGGGGTGAACGGCGTCGCGGCCGGGGCCGGGTTCGGTTTCGCGCTGGCGGCGGACTACCGGGTGGTCGCGGACACGGCCTCCTTCAACACCTCGTTCGCGGGCGTCGCACTCACCGCGGACTCGGGCGTGTCCTGGACCCTGCCCCGGCTGATCGGGCAGAGCCGCGCCGCCGATCTGCTGTTCTTCCCGCGGTCGATCTCCGCGCAGGACGCGCTGGAGCTGGGGATCGTCAACCGGGTCGTCCCGGCGGCCGAGCTGGCCGAGCAGGCGGCCGCGGTGGCCCGCACCCTCGCGGACGGCCCCACGGTGGCGTACGCGGCGCTGAAGGAGTCGATGGCGTACGGCGCCGGGCACACGCTCGCGGAGACCCTGGAGAAGGAGGACGAACTCCAGACCCGGGCGGGCGCGTCGCAGGACCACACCATCGCGGTGGAGGCGTTCCTCGCCAAGGAGAAGCCGGTCTACCTCGGGAAGTAGCCGCGGCTCAGCCCGGTGCGCTGCCGCCGCCGCGCGCCACGCAGTCCACGAGGTGGTCGTCGACCAGTCCGCAGGCCTGCATCAGCGCGTAGGCGGTGGTGGGGCCGACGAAGCGGATCGAGCGCTTCTTCAGCGCCTTGGCGAGTGCGGTGGACTCCGGCGTGACCGCGGGGACGTCCGACAGCGCGCGCGGGGCGGGGCGGCCGGCCGGGTCGGGGGCGTAGGACCAGATCAGCTCGTCCAGCTCCCCGGCCCGCCACTCGGCGAGCACCTTGGCGTTGGCGAGGGTCGCGTCGACCTTGGCCTTGTTGCGGATGATCCCCGGGTCGGCCAGGAGCCGCTCCCGGTCGGTGTCGGTGAACTTCGCGACCGCCCCGATCCGGAATCCCTCGAACGCGGTACGGAAGGTCGCGCGGCGGCGCAGGATCGTCAGCCAGGAGAGCCCGGACTGGAAGGCCTCCAGGCAGAGCCGTTCGAACAGGGCGTCGTCCCCGTGGACCGGCCGGCCCCACTCGGTGTCGTGGTAGGCGAGGTAGTCCTCGGTGGACAGGCCCCACGGGCAGCGCAGGCCGCCGTCGGGGGCGGGCAGGGCGGCGCTCATCGGCCGTCCTCCTCGGCGCGGTCCGGGCCCTCGCCCCGGTCCGCCGGCTCCGCGGGCCGGTCGCCGGGCTGCTTGAACAGGTCGGTGCCGCTCGTCACCGCGGCCGCCTGGGCTCCGGCCAGGGTGGATTCCAGCTCCGCGATCCGGGCGTCGCGCTCGGCCAGCTCGGCGCCGAGCCGGGACAGGGCCTCGTCGACGTCCGCCATGCGGTAGCCGCGGGCGGCCATGGGCAGGCGCAGCGCCTCGATGTCCGCCCGGCCGACCGGGCGGCTCGCGGGCAGGGGGTCGGTGAACCGCTCGGGCGGGACGTCCTGGAGCACCGCGCTCCCACCGCCGCCGACCACCGCGAGGGTGACCGCGGTGACGACCACGACCATCGTGAGCAGCAAGAACCAGAACACGCGCATCTCCCCGGGGGCGGAAACCTCGTCCGGCTCCGATCGTGCCATGCGGCACGGACAGTCGGGGCCGACCTCGGGAGGCCTTAGGGTCGCAGGCGGGCTATCTGAGGAGGAAATACGGGATGCGAAGCGGTGCACTCAGGCTGGGGCGGCGGGAATTCGGGCCGCACGAGCCGGTGATCATGGCGATCGTGAACCGGACCCCGGACTCCTTCTACGACCAGGGCGCCACGTTCGGGGACGAGCCGGCGCTCGCCCGGGTCGAGCAGGCGGTGGCCGAGGGCGCCGCGATCATCGACATCGGCGGGGTGAAGGCGGGTCCCGGCGAGGAGGTGACCGCCGAGGAGGAGGCGCGCCGCACGGTCGGGTTCGTCGCCGAGGTCCGCCGCCGCCACCCGGACGTGGTGATCAGCGTGGACACCTGGCGGCACGACGTGGGCGAGGCGGTCTGCGAGGCCGGGGCGGACCTGCTGAACGACGCGTGGGGCGGGGTGGACCCGAAGCTGGCGGAGGTCGCGGCGCGGTACGGGGCGGGGCTCGTGTGCACGCACGCGGGCGGCGCGGAGCCCCGGACGCGGCCGCACCGGATCGCGTACGACGACGTCATGGCGGACGTCCTGCGGGTGACCGTGGGGCTTGCCGAGCGGGCGGTGGAGCTCGGGGTGCGGGCGGACGGGATCATGATCGACCCGGGCCATGACTTCGGGAAGAACACCCGGCACTCGCTGGAGGCGACGCGTCGGCTCGGGGAGATGGCGGAGACCGGGTGGCCGGTGCTGGTGTCGCTGTCCAACAAGGACTTCGTGGGCGAGACGCTGGACCGGCCGGTGAAGGAACGTGTCGTCGGCACGTTGGCGACGACGGCGGTTTCGGCGTGGCTGGGGGCGCGGGTGTATCGGGTGCATGAGGTGGCGGAGACGCGGCAGGTTCTGGACATGGTGGCGTCGATCGCGGGGCATCGGGCGCCGGCCGTGGCGCGGCGGGGGCTGGCGTAGTTTCTGGCCGCCTGCCCGGCGGGCGGGGCCTGGGGCGCTGCCCCTGGGCCCCGCTCCTCAAGCGCCGGAGGGGCTGGAACCGATGTCCTCAAGCGCCGGACGGGCTTGATTTTGGCGGGCCCGTCCGGGAGGTGCCGGTGAAAAGATGCCCTCAATCGCCGGGCGGGCTTGAAGGGGCCGGGCAGGCTTGATTTCGCCGGGCAGGCTTGAGGGGGTTACCGGCCGACCTCCTTCGTCACCAGCATCACCGCTTCCTCCACGTCGTCCGTCACGTGGAAGAGCAGCAGGTCCTTCTCCGAGGCCTTGCCGCCGGCCACCACCGTGTCGCGGAGCCAGTCGACGAGGCCGCCCCAGTAGGCGGTGCCGAACAGGACGATCGGGAAGCGGGTGACCTTGCCGGTCTGGACGAGGGTCAGGGCCTCGAAGAGTTCGTCCAGGGTGCCGAGGCCGCCGGGCAGGACCACGAAGCCCTGGGCGTACTTCACGAACATCGTCTTGCGGACGAAGAAGTAGCGGAAGTTGACCCCGATGTCGACGTGCGGGTTGAGACCCGACTCGAAGGGCAGCTCGATGCCCAGGCCGACCGAGACGCCCTTCGCCTCCCGGGCGCCCTTGTTGGCGGCCTCCATCGCGCCCGGGCCGCCGCCGGTGATCACCGCGAAGCCGGCGTCGACCAGCGCCTTTCCGATCGCCACCCCGGCCTCGTACTCCGGCGATCCGGCCGGGGTGCGGGCCGAGCCGAAGACGCTGATCGCGCTCGGCAGTTCGGCGAGCGCGCCGAAGCCCTCGACGAACTCCGACTGGATCCGCATCACCCGCCAGGGGTCGGTGTGCACCCACTCGGAGTCGCCCTCGGAGTCCAGCAGCCGCTGGTCGGTCGTGCCGGGCTGGACCTGCTCCCTGCGGCGCAGGACCGGGCCCAGCCACTGTTCCTCGGGGCTGACCGCTCCCTCGGGAGTCTCCGCGCCCTCGGGGATCCGTGCGTCCTCGGCGTTGCCCATGTTCCGCTCCCTCCACCGACCCGCATCGTGCTGGGTCGTGTCGTACTGCGTACGGCCAGCGTAGATCGGCGGAGGTTACGTACGGGGGAATGCGGGGCGTCCACCGGTCAGCCGGTCAGCGCCTCGGCCGGTCAGCCGGTCAGCCAGGAGCGCAGGCGCGTCTCGCAGTGGGTGATCTTCTCGACCGCCACGTGCTCGTCGCGCTTATGGGCGTACATCGGGTCGCCGGGGCCATAGTTCACCGCGGGGACGCCGAGGCCACCGAAACGGGAGACGTCCGTCCAGCCGAACTTGGGCCGGGCGGTGCCGCCGACCGCCGCCATGAAGGCCTTCGCGGCGGGGTGGGAGAGGCCGGGCATGGCCGCGCCGGAGTGGTCGTCGATGACGATCTCGGCCACACCGCAGTCGGCGAAGACCTCGCGGACGTGGGCGATCGCCTCCTCCTCGGTGCGGTCGGGGGCGTAGCGGTAGTTGACGACGACGGTGCAGGCGTCCGGGATGACGTTGGTGGCGACGCCGCCCTCGATGCCGACCGCGTTGAGCCCCTCGTGGTACTCCAGGCCGTCGATGACCGGGCGGCGGGGCTCGTACGCCGCCAGCTTCGCCAGGATCGGGGCGGCCGCGTGGACGGCGTTGGACCCCATCCAGCTGCGCGCGGAGTGGGCCCGCTCGCCCGTCGTCCGCAGGTGGACCCGGAGCGTGCCCTGGCAGCCGCCCTCGACCTCGCCGTCGGAGGGCTCCAGGAGGACCGCGAAGTCTCCGGCGAGCCACTCGGGGTGCGCGTCGGCGATGTGGCCGAGGCCGTTGAGGTGGGCGGCGACCTCTTCGTTGTCGTAGAAGATGAAGGTCAGGTCGCGGTTGGGCTCGGGGACCGTCGCGGCGATCCGGAGCTGGACGGCGACACCGGACTTCATGTCGGAGGTCCCGCAGCCCCAGAGGATCCCGTCCGCGTCGAGGCGGGAGGGGACGTTGTCGGCGATCGGCACGGTGTCGATGTGCCCGGCGAGGACGACGCGCTCGGCGCGGCCCAGGTTCGTCCGGGCGACGACGTTGTTGCCGTGGCGGTCGACGGTGAGGTGGGGCAGGGCACGCAGGGCCGCTTCGATCGCGTCGGCGAGGGCCTTCTCCTCCCCGCTGACCGAGGGGAAGTCGACGAGCCGGGCGGTGAGCGCCGGTCCGTCCAGGGTGAGGTCCAGGGCGAGGTCAGGTGTGCTGTCGGCCATGGGCCCGACCCTAAGCGACAGGGGTATCGGTCCGGACCGGACCCTCCAGTACGGTGGGCCCGTGCCCCGGACAGCCAGCCCCGCCCGTCGCAGCCGCCTCTTCCGATTCGCGGCCGCCTTCGCCGTGCTCGCGGCGCTGGGCGGCTATGTGGCCGTGCAGTACTCCTCCTCCGGCTCGAAGAACCCGCCGCGCTGCGTCGTGGAGGCCACCGACGAGGACGGCGGGGCGTCGCACACGTACGAGATGAGCCTGGCCCAGGCGGTGAACGCGGCGACGATCTCCGCGGTCGGCACCACCCGGGGCATGCCCGAGCGGGCGGTGACGATCGCGCTGGCCACCGCGCTCCAGGAGTCCACGCTCCGCAACATCGACTACGGGGACCGGGACTCGCTGGGGCTGTTCCAGCAGCGCCCGTCGCAGGGCTGGGGCACGCCCGAGCAGCTCATGGACCCGGTCTACTCCGCCGGTGAGTTCTACGACCATCTCGCCGAGGTCCCGGGCTACTCGCGGCTGCCGCTGACCGTGGCCGCGCAGCGCGTGCAGCGCAGCGGTTTCCCGCAGGCGTACGCGAAGCACGAGCCGGATGCCGCGCTGCTGGCCGCCGCGCTGACCGGGCGCAGGCCGGCCTCGCTGAACTGCACCCCGTCGACGGCCACGGCGGACGGTCCGGGGGATGCCGGGCAGGTGCGGGCCGAGCTGGTGCGGGCCTTCGGCAAGGATGTGCTGCCCGCCGCGAAGGCCGCGGGCGCGTCCGCCGCCTCGACCGTCTCGGTGCCCGTCCCGGCGACCTCGGCGCGGGCCGAGGACAAGGCCTCGCCGCGGCGCGGCTGGGAGCTGGCGCACTGGGCCGTGGCGCAGTCCGAGGCGCTGCGGATCGAGCGCGTGAGCTACGCGGACCGGGTCTGGGACGCCGGTACGGGCTGGCGGACGGAACGCTCGAAGGCGACGGAAACGGGCACGTCCGCGGTCAGGATCAGGGTCGTTCAGTAGTACGGCCCATCACCCGTTCGGACCCTGCGGGCCACGGCCCGGGACCCTTTCCGCACCACTTCTCCAAGCCTCTCCGGCCTGGTCCGATTCCCTTGCCGTGCAAGGGAAGTGACGGTTCATCGGACTCCGGCGGTATGGATTGTTTGCCCGGGTTCTTCCGCTGCGGATTATCGGACGCATTACTCAGCCTTTACCTTTGCCCACCGCAACCTTCCCCTCCCCCGAAGCGGTTGTCAGTGCGTCCGATCACCGGACAGACAGATTCGTGCACAAACCGCTGAAGGAGCATCATGTCCCTCCCCCTGACCCGTCGGATCGCTCGTGCCGCGCTGCTGATCGCCGCAGGCGCAGCCCCCGTGGTCGGTGCGGCCGGCGCCGCGAGCGCCGCAGATCTCCCGGCGACCCCGGACCTGGGCGGCCTGACGGCGCTGGACGGCGCCGGGCTCGGCAACACGGTGGACAGCGCCGCCCAGCAGGGCACCCAGGCGGCCGGTGAGACCGGCGGCCGGCTCGTCGGCACGGCGCTCCCGGCCGCGGGCCAGACCGTCGGCAAGTCCGCCGCGGTGGCCGTCCCGGCGGCCCAGGAGACCGCCGGCCAGACCGCGGGCAACGCGGGCCAGGCCGTGGGCGGCGTGGCCGACGCCGCCGGTGGCGGCCTGCCCACCGACGCGCTCGGCGGCGGCCTGCCCACGGACGCCATCGGTGGCGGTCTGCCCACCGACTCCCTCACCCAGGGCGGCCTGCCGCTGGGTGGTCTGCCGATCGGCGGCTGATCCGCCGCACCAGGAACGTGCCGAGGGGCCTCGGGAGTGCGCACTCCCGAGGCCCCTCGGCACGTTGTGCCGCCGTCATGGCGGCGGGCGGGGTCAGGACAGGCGCTTGACCGCCGCCGCCACCCGCTCGTCGGTCGCGGTGAACGCCACCCGGACGAAGCTCGCGCCCGCCGGACCGTAGAAGTCGCCGGGCGCCACCAGGATGCCCAGCTCCGCGAGGTACGCCACGGTGTCCCAGCACGGCTCGTCGCGGGTCGCCCAGAGGTAGAGGCTCGCCTCGCTGTGCTCGATCCGGAAGCCGTGCGCCTCCAGGGCCGCGTGCAGGGCCAGCCGCCGGTCCGCGTAACGGGCCCGCTGCTCGGACACGTGCACGTCGTCGCCGAGGGCGGCGACGGTGGCGGCCTGGACGGGGGCGGCCGTCATCATCCCGCCGTGCTTGCGGATCAGCAGCAGCTCGCCGAGGACGGCCGCGTCGCCCGCGATGAAGGCGGCCCGGTAGCCGGCCAGGTTGGAGCGCTTGGAGAGCGAGTGGACGGCGACGATGCCGTCGTAGTGACCGCCGCAGACGTCCGGGTGGAGCACCGAGACCGGCTCGGCGTCCCAGCCCAGCTCCAGGTAGCACTCGTCGCTGAAGACCAGGACGTCGTGCTCGCGCGCCCAGGCGACGATCCGGGTCAGCTCGTCCTGGGACAGCACCTTCCCGGTCGGGTTGGACGGCGAGTTCAGCCAGAGCAGCTTCAGCCCCGCCGGGTCCAGCTCGGTCGGGTCGTCGTAGGCGACGGGCTCCGCGCCGCAGAGCCGGGCGCCGACCTCGTACGTCGGGTAGGCGAGCCGCGGGTAGGCGACCTTGTCGCCCGCGCCGAGCCCGAGCTGCGTCGGCAGCCAGGCCACCAGCTCCTTGGAGCCGACGACCGGCAGCACGTTGGCGTGGGTCACGCCGACCGCGCCGAGCCGGCGCTCCACCCAGCCGGTGAGCGCGTCCCGCAGGGCCTCGGTCCCCCACACCGTCGGATACCCGGGGCTGTCCGCCGCGGCGACCAGGGCCCGCTGGATCAGCTCGGGGACCGGGTCGACCGGGGTGCCGACGGACAGGTCCACGATGCCGTCCGGGTGGGCCTGGGCCGTCGACTTGTAGGGCGCGAGCTTGTCCCAGGGGAAGACCGGCAGGCGGGAGGAGAGTGCGGACACGGGGCTCTGCTTTCTCGGGTTGCTCAGGCCGTTCCCGGCCGTACGGAAAACGCCTCGGTCCCGCACGGTGACAAGCCGTACGGGACCGGGCCGCGCGCGTGGTGCCGTCGCCTACTGGTTCTGCGGCGGCAGTCCGGCGACGAACGCGTGGTCGCGCTCGATGAGTCCGAGCTTGGACGCACCGCCCGGCGAGCCGAGGTCGTCGAAGAACTCGACGTTCGCCTTGTAGTAGTCCTTCCACTCCTCGGGAGTGTCGTCCTCGTAGAAGATGGCCTCGACCGGGCAGACCGGCTCACAGGCTCCACAGTCGACGCACTCGTCCGGGTGGATGTACAAGGACCGCTGGCCCTCGTAGATGCAGTCGACGGGGCACTCTTCGATGCAGGCCTTGTCCTTCACGTCGACACAAGGCTGCGCGATGACGTAGGTCACGCTGTCGTTCCTCCTCGGTAGGGCGTTGGCTCTCGCGCGGGAGCGCGGCGTCGTCGATGCCCGCCCCTAGTATCTCCGTTCTCGGGCACGATCCGAACAGGAGGGGCGGAGAGAGCTGTGGAATTCACCATCGGCGGACGGCTGGAAGTCCGCATCACCCCCGCTGACGTGGGCAAACGCGTGTCCGTGCGGCGCCGGACGGACGGCGGCGGCACGGGCGCGGAGTTCACCGACACGGTCGGGGTGCTCACATCATGGGACCACGGTGTGCTCGCGATCACACGAAAGAGCGGGGAGTCCGTCCACATCGTGGAATCCGCGCTGGTCGCGGGCAAGATCGTGCCCGCCGCGCCGGCCCGCCGTCGGGGCCCCGCCGCCTCCTTCGAGGAACTGGCCGCCGTCACGGCGCGCGCCTGGCAGCCCGTGGAGAGCGAACCGCTGGGCGACTGGCGGCTGCGCGCCGCCGGGGGCTTCACCCGGCGGGCCAACTCCGCGCTGCCGCTCGGCGATCCGGGCCTGCCGCTCGGCGAGGCGCTGGGGCGGGTCCGCGACTGGTACGAGGAGCGGGGCCTGCCCGCGTACGTCCAGACGGCGACCGGGGCCGAGGGCACGCAGGAGCTCCTGTGCGCGGAGCTGGAGCGGCACGGCTGGCGGCGCGAGGTCTCGGCGGAGGTGCGGATCGCCGCGCTGGCGCCGGTCGGTGACGTGGCCGCGGACGTCGCGGCGGTCCGGCTGAGCCGCGCGCCGGACACGGCCTGGCTCACCCGCTACCAGCGTTTCTCGACGCCCGGTCCACAGGTGCTGCGGGTGCTGGGCAGCGGCCCCTCGGTCTGGTTCGCCACGGTCCCCGGGGAGTCCGGCGCGCCGGCCGCGATCGGGCGGTGTGTCGTGGACGGGCGGTGGGCCGGCTTCATGGCCGTCGAGGTCGACCCGGAGCAGCGGCGGCGCGGGCTCGCCACCACCGTGATGACCGCGCTGGCGCGCCGGGCGCTGGACGAGGGCGCCTCGGCGGCCTGGCTCCAGGTGGAGGAGGACAATGAAGGGGCGCGGGCGCTGTACGACGGCATGGGCTTCGCGGCCCACCACCGCTACCACCACTACCGCTCGGCGTGAGGAACCACGCGATGAGCCACCGGGACGTGGACCGGAAGGACGCCGCGGGTCACGGGGACGGCGTGGGTCACGTGGGCGACAGGAACAGGGGCAAGGGCATGGGCATGGGCCGCATATGAGCGCGCTGGATTCCGGGACGGCCGAGCGGCGGCGGCAGTTCGCCGAGGAGGCCCGGTCCGAGCGGCCGGACCTCGCCCTCCTCTGTCTGCTGCTGGGCGCGGAGGCCGGACCGGTGGGCCCGGCCGAGGTCCGCCCGGTGGTGCCGGGAGAGGCCGATCCCGACCCGTACGGCATCGACGCCGCGCAGATCGAGCTGGACCGGCTGGCGGGGCTGCTGCCGTACGGCTCCCGCTCCCCCGCCGGCTGGGCCTCGGCGCTGGCCGAACTGCTGGGCGAACGCTGCGGCTTCGGCGGCTCGTCGGTGGACTACCAGCGGCTGGACTCCTCGCTCCTCCAGCAGGTGCTGCGCCGCCGCCGGGGCCTGCCGATCCTGCTGTCGGTCGTCTGGATCGAGGTCGCCAGGCGGGCGGGCGCTCCGGTGTACGGGGTGGCGCTGCCCGGCCACTTCGTCGTCGGCTTCGGCGATCCGGAGCGCCCGGTGCTGGCCGATCCGTTCGCCGGGGGCGCGCCGTTGACCGGGCAGGACGCGGAGCTGCTGGTCACGGGGGCGACCGGGGCGGCGCTCGAGCCGTCGATGATGGTGCCCGCGCGGCCGCTGGAGATCGTGCTGCGGATCCTGAACAACGTACGGGCGTGGGCGGCGGCCCGGCCCGAGCGCACGGACGTGGCCCTGTGGGCGGTGGAGCTGTCGCTGCTGCTGCCCTCGCATCCGGCCAGGCTCCGCTACGAGCATGCCCAGCTCCTCGTCCAGCGCGGTGAATTCCTGCGCGGGGCGGCGGAGATGGAGGAATATGCGGAAGTCCTCGACGGAATCGAGCCGACGACGGCCGAGAACATCCGGCGTAAGGCCCACGCCGCACGCGCCCTGCTGAACTGAACCGGCCTTTCCTGCGGGCCGTCCGCGCAATCCACCACCGCACCGGCCGTCCGAACGCCCGTGTGGTGGCGAGACGGATGGGTCCGTGGGCGATGTGCGCTCCCGATTTACATCCGAACGCCCCCTTCCGCGCCCAACGGACGCGCTTTTCGGCCCGTTCGTCCGCGTACGCGAATGCCCATGCGCTCAACTGGAAACCCGTCACCGGATGCGTACAGCCCGTCGCATTCCGCGTCCGGCGGGCCGGAAGAGAAACCTGAGGGCAGATCGATGACGACCGTGCTGTTGGTCCACACCGTGCCGTTGTGGCGCGCTTCGCTGGCCTCGCTCCTCGGCACGGGGCGGGGCATAGAGGTCCGCACCGCCGAACACGGTGCGATACGCGCCGCGCTGAGCGGGCCCGGACCCGATGTGCTCCTCACCGACCTCGACTGTCCGGGCGCACTGGACGTCCTGGACGAGGTGCGGACGATGACCGCACCGCACGGCGGGCCGTGTCCGCTCGCCGTGCTCACCCGCAGCGACCGGCCGCGCGGGCTGCGGCGGGCGTACGAGGCGGGGGCGCTCGGCTACATCGACAAATACCGCCCGGTGGACGACCTGTCCGAGGTGATGCACAAACTGGCGGACGGCGGCCGGCATATCGACGAGTCGCTGGCCTTCAGCCTGCTGCAGGTAGCCGACATGCCGTTATCTCCGCGGGAATTGAGTGTGCTCTCGATGGCCGAAGGGGGTGACACCGTGGCCGGAATCGCCGCTCGGCTGCATCTGACACCGGGGACGGTCCGCAATTATCTGGCCGCCGCCATACGGAAGTCCGGGGCGCGCAATCGGCTGGACGCGATCAGACGGGCGAAGGAGGCGGGGTGGATCTGATGCCGGGTCCCCGGCCCCGGTCCGCCTCCGGCTCCTCCCGGTCCCAGAAGCCGGCCAGGTCCCGGTAGAGGGCGCTGGAGCGCAGGAGTTCGGCGGGGGTGCCGCACCGGGTGCGCGGGCCGTCCATCACCAGGGTCCGTTCGGCGCGGTGGGCCGAGCTGAGCCGGTGGGCGACGACGACCAGCGCGCCCGGCAGCGCGGCGAACGCCAGCTCGGCACGGGTCTCGGCGGCCGGGTCGAGCCGGCTGGTGGCCTCGTCGAGGATCAGCAGCGGCGGGGCGGCGAGGTAGGCCCGGCCGAGCGCGACGAGCTGCCGTTCGCCCTGGGAGAGCCGGTCCGGTTCGAGCACCGCGTCCAGCGAGCCGAGCCGGGAGAGCAGCGGGTCCAGGCCGAGCGCGTCCGCCATCGCCGCGATCTCCCGGTCGCGGGCGTCGGGCCGGAGGTAGCGGAGGTTGTCCCGCAGCGAGCCGCTGAACACATGGGCGTGCTGGGGCAGCAGGACGCGTACGGAGGTGGCGTCGGCCGGGCGCGCCGGCCGCCCCCGCCACCGCACCGCTCCCCCGGTCGGCCGCTCGGTCCCGGCGAGGACGGCGGCCAGGGTCGACTTGCCGCTGCCGCTCGGGCCGACCACCGCGAGGTGCTCGCCCGCCCCGATCGTCAGGGAGAGCCGGTCCAGGACGGGCTGGGCGCCGGGCCCGTACGCGAAGGTGACCTCGTGGAGTTCGGCGACCGGGGTGCCGCGCGGCGGCGGAGCGGCGGCCCGGGCGGGCGGCGGCGGGTCGTCGGCGGGCGGGGGCGGGGCGTCCGTGAACCGGTCCAGCACCACGACGAGCCGGCCGCCGACCGTGCCCAGCATGGTCATCAGCGCCTGGACGGCGGGGGCGAGGGCCTGGGTGAGATAGGTCAGCGCGCCGACCAGCGCGCCCGGTGTGAGCCCGTTCCGCAGCAGCCAGGGCGCGGCCAGGAGCAGCAGGAGCGGGGGGAACCGGCCGCAGACGGCGAGGGCCAGCACCCTGACGGCCGACCAGCGGGCCAGCGAGCGGGAGGCGGCGAGCTGGGCCCCCGCGAGGGTCCGGGACTCGGCCACCGTCCGCCCGGCGGTTCCGGCGGCGGCGATGTCGCGTACGGAGGCGGCGAGCCGGCCCGCGTGGGCGGCGTACGCCTCGTCGGCGGCGAGGTAGTCGCGCTGACGGGCGGCCATCGGCGGCAGGGTGCCGAGGAACAGGGCGGCCCCGAGGGCGAGCGGGGGCAGCACGATCAGCAGGAGGGCGGGCGACAGGGCCAGCAGGCCGGTGACGGCCCCGGCGGCCGTGAACACGAACGAGCGCAGCGTCAGGACGAGGCCGGCCCAGCCGTCGCGGGCGATCTCACTCTGATGGGTGACCTGGGAGAGGGACCGGGTGCTGACATCGCCGGACGGGTGGGCGAGGGCGTCGGACATCGCCCGGGACACGGCGCGCCGGACCAGCCCGTCGCGCAGCGGCTCCACCAGGTCGGCGAGCCGCCCGAACACTCCGCGTGCGGCGAGCACGGCGGGCAGCACGGCGACGGCGGCGACGACCAGCCAGAGGAGACCGGTCAGCGGGCGGGCGGCGAGGAAGCCGTCGTCGAGCGCGCGGGCGACGCCGTACCCGCTGAGGAAGGTCTGCGCGAACTCCAGCAGGGACCAGCCGGCCAGCCGCAGGATCACGCCGGTGCGCGCCCGCAGGAAGGGGCGCGCCTCGCGGACGACCCGGCGGAGTGGGGCGTCGCGCGGTGCCTCACCTGAGGCTTCACGCGGTGCCCCACTTGTGGCGTCGCGCGGTGCCTCACCCGGCGCGGGGGCCTTGCGCAGGACGTCGTGTTCGGAGCGTGTCCCGTCGTCCGTCATCGGGTCTCCGCCTCCGCTCCGGCCCGCTCCGCGTGCTCGCCCGGTGAGGTGCCGCGGAAGACCGCGCGGTACTCCGGGTCGGCCCACAGCTCGTCGTGGCGGCCCGTCGCGCGGAGCCGGCCGTCCTCCAGCCAGGCGACCCGGTCCGCCCGCGCGGCCGAGGAGAGCCGGTGGGCGACGATGATCCGGGTGCAGCGGCCGGCCCGGGCGTCCAGCGCGCGCCGGACGTGGTGCTCGGTCACGGTGTCGAGGCTGGACAGCGCGTCGTCGAGGATCATCAGGCGGCCCGGATGGGCGAACGCGCGTGCCAGGCCGAGGCGTTGGCGTTCGCCGCCGGAGAGCGGCGCGTCGGCGACCGGGGTCGCGTAGCCGTACGGGAGCAGCGCGACGAACCCGTCGGCGCGGGCCGCGCGGGCGGCTTCGCGTATGGCTTCGGGCGACGCGGTCCCGGGTCCGTACGCGATCGTGTCCTCGACGGTGGTGCCGAGGAGGGCGGGGCGGGCGAAGGCGTACGCCACCTCGCGGCGCAGCCGGGCCGGTTCCATGGCGTCCATCGGCACGCCGTCCAGCAGCACGCTGCCGGTGTCCGGGTCGAGCAGCCGCCCGGCGACCGCGGCGAGCTGCGACTTGCCGGAGCCGGAGCGCCCGACGACGGCGAGGGACGTGCCGCCGGGGACGGTGAGGTGGACGCCGGTCAGCAGCGGGGAGCCGTCCTGTTCGACGCCGACGTCCCGGAGTTCGAGGTGTCCGGGGGCGTCGGGCACCGGGCCCAGACCGCGGTGCGGCAGCGGGGCGAGGGTGAGGAGGGGGTCGAGGCTGCGGGCGGCGGCGCGGCTGCGGGCGAGGGAGCCGAGCGCACCGGTGAGCGCGCCGATGCCGACGGCGAGGCTCGCGTAGCGGGACGCGGCGACCAGGTCGCCGACGCCGATCGCGCCCGCGCCGAGCCGGAGTCCGGCGACCGCGAGGACCAGCAGCATGAGCAGGGGCAGCAGGAGTCCGCTGCGGCCGACGGCCCGCCCGTACACCGTCCAGGTGCGCCGGCCGTGTTCGGCGAGCGCGCTCAGGGGTTCCAGGACGCGGCGGTGTTCGCGGGCGCCGGTGCGGGCGGCGCGGATGGTGTCGGCGCCGTCCAGGGCCTCGGTGAGCCGGTGAGCGATGAGCGACTGGGCGCGCTGGTAGTCGGCCCCGGCGTCGGCGGTCCGGCGGGTGAAGGTGCGCAGCAGCGCGACGAGGAGGGGTGCGCCCAGGAGGAGCGCGGCGGCCGTCCACACGTCGATGAGGAGGAGGCCGACGATCGCGCCGAGCGGGAGCAGGACGCCCGCGACGGCTCCGGCTGCGGTGACGGGCGCGGCGGCGGCGTCGGCGGTGCGGGCGGTGAGCCGGGCGGTGAGGTCGCCGGTGGGCAGGGCGAGGGCGCGGCGGGGTTCGGCGGCCAGGAGCCGGGCGGCGGTGCGGGTGCGCAGCGACGCGGTGAGCCGGGCGGTGGTGGTCGTACCGGTCACGGCGGCCGCCGCGTCGAACCCGGTCTCGGCGAGGGTCAGGGCGGCGCAGAGCAGCAGCCAGGACCAGGGCACGGGGCCGCCGGTCACGAGCCGGTCGACGGTGTGGCCGAGGGCGGCGGGCAGGGCGAGGGCGGCGAGCGCCCCGCCGGTGGAGCAGAGGAGGAGCCCGAGGAGGGCGGCCGGGTGGAGCCGGGCGAGCCGCCGCGCGCCGGCGGCGGACGCCGTGCCCGGGCGTGGGTGCTGCCGCACGGGGTCGCCTTTCCTGTTCCTGCGGGCACGTGGCCGGCCGGCCCGCCGGTGAGGATCACCGGTGGGCCGGCCGGAGCGGGTCACGGGGTGCAGAGGACCACGCTGAGGGAGCTGTACTCACAGACCAGCAGCGAGACCTGGCTGCCCGTGGCGAGCTCGCCGAAGGAGTCCTCGGCCGGGGTGTCCATCGCCTGGAGGTCGAGAAGCGCCATGATGTGTCCTTTCGGGGACGGTTGGTGGTGCTTGGGCGGTGGTGCTAGAGCGACCCCGGGTGGGGCCGGTCCGACGACCCCTGGCGGGGCCGGTTCTTGGGGCCGCTCGCGCGGCCGGGGTGCGCCGCCGGAGCGGCGGGCGGGACAGGAAGTCCGGCGGGCGGGACAGGTAGTCCGGCGGGCAGGAAGGGCAGTCCGGTGGGCCGCCCGGACGCGGCGCCCAGGGCGAGGAGCGCGCCCGCGGTCCCGGTGGCCAGGTCCATCGACAGCCGCATCAGCTGTTCGCCGGGGAAGGCGAGTCCGTCGCCGTACGCCACGGCGTGGCTGCCCAGCAGCTCGGTGTGGCGGGCGGTCGCGCGGGCCCGGTCGGCCGCGTCGCACAGCGGGGTGGCCGCGAGGTGCAGCAGGAGTCCGGCCGAGCCGCGGAGCAGCCCGGGCTGGACGTAGAAGGCGGAGCGCGCGGCCGGCAGGAGGGCGCGGCCCGCCGCTTCGAGCACGGGGTCCGGGCGGTGGGCGAGGTAGGCGTCGATGACGGCCGCGATGCCGGCGCTGCCCGAACCGAGGTACGGCATCAGCCGCTTGCCCTCGACGACGAGGAGTTCGCCGTCGTCCCCGGCCCGGCACCGCTCCACGTCGCGGCGCAGGGCGGTGGCGGCCAGGCCGAGCAGGGCGGCGTCGCCGGTGGTCGCGTACCGGCGTATCAGCAGCAGGGCGATGCCGCTCGCGCCGTGCAGCAGTCCGGTGCGGGGTGACGGCGGACCGTCGACGAGCGCGCGGACGGCGAGGGCGGTGCAGCGGGCCGCGGCGGCGGACAGTGCCGGGGCGTCGGCGGCGCGGGCGGTGCGGGCCAGGTCGTCGAGGGCGAGCCCGATGCCCGCGTACCCGTTGTGGAGGCCGGGCGCGAGGCCCTCCAGCGGCTGGTCGAGGATGATCCGGAGGAGGTCGGCGGCCTCGGCGGTGCGGCCGATCCGGTGCAGGGTCCAGGCGATGCCGGTGAGTCCGTCGTAGAAGCCGAGCGGGCTGCCGGAGGCCGGGTCCTTGGCGTGCCGCAGGAGCCAGTCCTCTGCCGGTCCGCACGGCGGGGCGCCCGTCTCGTGGAGGGCGTAGAGCACGCCGGCCGCGCCGTACGCGAAGGACTGGCCGCCGGTGGCCGTGGCGAACTGGGCGATGTCGCCGGGGAAACAGCGGTCCTCGCGCTCCGGTGTGCAGGAGGCGGTGATGGCCCGGACCATCGCGTCACGGCCGCGCGGCCAGTCACCGAGACCGGGAACGTGACCGGAAGCGGAAGCGCGAACCGAAGCAGAAGCCCGGACGGCGGGCTCCCCCGTGTCGCGCAGGATCTCCGCGACCGCCGGCCGCAGCGCCTCCTCCGTGACCGGGAAGACGCGGGCGATGTCCCGCGCGAGCCCGGCGGCCTTCGTACGGTCGATGCCGAACAGCGTGGTGAGCGGCAGATACAGGGCGAGCCGCAGACAGGCGAGTGCGTAGCGGTCGATGTCGGGGCCGCGCCGGTCGGGCGGGGCGACGAAGGCCGGGTTGGCGACGATCTGACGGCGGCGTTCGGCGACCGGGGAGGCGGCCTCGAAGTCGAGCAGGACGATCCGCGAGGCCTCCTCGTCGACCATGACGTTGCTCATGTGCAGATCGCTGATGACGATGCCCCGGGCGTGCACGGCCTCGACGGCGCGCTCGACCTGCCCGTACAACTCCTCGGCCCAGGCCGCGTGTTCGGCGAGCAGTTCGGCCGACGGGTGCTGCCGGGCGAGCGGGAAGCGGCGGGCGAAGACGGTGTTGAGGGTGGTGCCGGGGAGGTACTGGAGGACCAGGAAGTGATGGTCGCCGACCTCGAACACGTCCCGGACGGCCGGTACGCAGTCCAGCCCGGCCAGTTGCTCCAGCGCGGTCCGCTCCCGCTCCAGCCGGGCCACGGCGTCCGCCCCGTCGGCGGCCAGACCGGCGTACGGACGGGCCTCCTTGAGGACGACCTGCTCGCCGGTGCGGGTGTCGCGGCCGAGGTAGACCCCGCCGCCGTTGGAGAAGTGCAGCGCCTTCTCCACGGTGTACGGGAGGTCCGCGAGGCCCACGGCGGCGCGGGCCTCCAGGTGCGGCATCAGGAAGCCGGGCGGGGTCACCCAGGAGGGGACGCGGAAGGCCGGGCCCCGGTCGTCGGGGACGAGCCGGCCCTGCGGATCGGCGACGGCGGGCACGGGCCGCCCGTCCGGGCCGGAGCAGAAGCGGGCGGCGAACGCCCCGTACCGGGTGTGCACGGGGCCGTTCCCGCAGCGCAGGTCGCTCAGGATGTACGGGCCGTGCTCCCCGTCGAGGAGCCCCGTCAGGGCGGTGCACACCTCGGGGAACGCCTCGTCGGACGGCGGGTAGACGGTGATGAACTTGCCGCTGCCCGCCCGGTCCGCGTACTTGGCGTTCCGCAGGGCCAACAGCCCCGGATTCGGTATGCACTTGAAGGCCAGCCGGTGTTCCAGGCAGTGGGCGACGACCCGGTCGAGCACCCGGGACGCGTTGTCGAGGGCGGCCGAGACATGGATCTTCCAGCCCTGCGGCGGCAGGCGCAGCCCGTCGGGGCTGTACGCGAGCCAGTCGCCGCGCCGGGAGCGGGTCCACCCCTCGGGTGCGGGGCCACGGACGGCCGTGTAGAACGAGTGCTCCTCACCGACGGCCCCGTCCGGTCCGAGGGAACGGTGGGGGGCGTCGTAGAAGCGGCGGTCCGCCTGGCAGTACGCGGCGTACTCCGGATTCACGCACGGCCCCCTCGCTCGGTTCTTCCGCGTCGTTCGCGGCGAGAGAGAAATTGTCATAACGACGGGGGGTGCCCATAGTCACTGTTGTCACGACTCGTACATGCGCGCACATGCGCACCGGGCATGCGGAGCGCACCGCGCACCGATGCGCCGGTGCTGATCGCCCAGCTGCGGACGGGTGTGCGCCCGGGGGCGGCCGGGGGCGTGCGCGGGGCGCTTCCAGCGCCCGTCAACGGGCTCCGTGCACCGGTCCGTTCGGCCCGCACCGCGCACCGCGCACCGGTGCCGTCAGCCCGCTCCGCGCACCACCACGTCCCCCGCCTCCGTACGGAAATAGAGCACGGAGCGGCCCGCCCGGCGGCGGCGCACCAGCCCGGCGTCCAGCAGGATCCGCAGATGGCGGCCGACCGAGCCCAGCCCCTGGCCGGTCAGCGCGACGAGCTGTGTCGTACTGAGCGGAGAGGCCAGCAGCACCAGGACGGCCGCCCGGGCCGGGCCGATCAGCGCGCCCAGGGCCGCGGGAGCGGGTACGGGCCCGCGGCCGGTCTCGGCGAGCGCGCCGGAACACGGGTACACCAGCCCGTACCGGTGCGGGATGTCCCAGCAGACCCAGCACCGGTACGGGGTGACGGGGATGAACAGCAGCTGTGCGCGGCCCAGTTCGCGGGGCGGGTTGTCGTGGGTGTTGATCTGGAGCCGGCTGTCGCCCAGCCAACGGACGCCGGGGCGCATGCCGTTCAGCGCCTCGGCCCAGCCGCCGCTCCCCAACTGCGCGGCGCGGGCGATCACATCGGCCTCCAGGATCCGCCGCCGCCTCGGCCAGTCGGGCAGCACGGTCTGCGTCCAGACCCACTCCACGAGGTCGGCGGCGCGCTCGGCCAGGTCGTCCCGGTCCAGCGCGGCGGGCAGCGGCCCGCCCAGCGTCTCGGCCAGTTCGGCGCGGGCCCGGCCGGGCGGGGTGGCCCGGATCCGCGCGAGCTCCTCGGCGAAGGAGGGCGGGGGCCGGCCGGGCGGGGCGGGGTCGGGCGCGGGGACGAGGAAGTCGGCGGTCCAGCGGGGCGCGAGGGCGGAGCGGATCACCAGCGCGGAGACCGGCTCCTCGGCGGTCCGCCGGCGGTACGCGGGCAGATGGGTCTCCAGCCAGGCGCGCTCCCCCGGGTGCGCGGCGGTGGCCCGCTCCAGGACCATCAGGCTCGCGACGGCCTCCGCGAGGGGGGAGACGACGAACCGGCTGTTCGCGAGCGTGTCCGCACCCACCTGCCACCAGCCCACACGCCCCACCGCCCGTCGTTCTCCGCCTGCCGCGCGCCCCCGCGCTTTCGCGTCCGCGCGAAACAGTAACGGTCCCGGCGGCGGCCTCCGGAGACTCCGCATCATGCGCACCTACCGCGAACTGTTCCGGACCCCGGAGTTCACCCCCTTCTTCGCGGCCGTCTCCGTGCAGACGGCCGCCCGGACCGCGACCGGCCTGGCGCTGGGCACCCTCGTCTACGCGCGAACCGGCTCGCCGCTGCTGTCGGCGCTGGCGATGTTCGGCCCGTCGCTGGCCCAGGTCGCCGGGGCGCTCACCCTGCTGTCGGCGGCGGACCGGCTGCCGCCGCGTGCCGCGCTGACCGCACTGGCGCTGCTGTCCGCGGGGGCCGCCTGCGTCCAGGCCGCGCCCGGGCTGCCGCTGTGGGCCGCGTTCGCCGTCCTGCTGGTGGTGGGCACGGTCGCGGCACCGGGCGGCGGCGTACGGTACGGGCTGCTCAACGAGATCGTTCCGCGCGAGGGGTTCCTGCTCGGCCGCTCCGTGCTCAACATGACGGGCGGGGCGATGCAGATCTGCGGGTATGCGGTGGGCGGGCTGCTGGTTGCGGTGTTCTCGGCGCGCGGCACGCTGCTGATCGGGGCGGCCCTGTACGCGGTCGCGGCGGCCGTGACCCGGTTCGGGCTGACCGCCCGGCCGCCCCGGGCCACCGGCCGCCCCTCGGTCCGGGAGACCCACCGGACGAACGCGCTGCTCTGGTCGTCCACGCCGCGCCGGTACGTGTTCCTGGCGCTGTGGGTGCCCAACGGGCTCGTCGTCGGCTGCGAGTCGCTGTACGTGGCGTACGCGCCCGGGCACGCCGGGCTCCTCTTCGCCGCCGGGGCCCTGGGGATGCTGGCCGGGGACACGCTGGTCGGGCGGTTCGTCGCGGCACGGTGGCGGGCCCGGCTGGGGGCTCCGCTCAGGCTGCTGCTGGCCGCGCCCTATCTCCTCTTCGCGCTGCGGCCCGGGCTGCCCCTCGCGCTGGCGGTGGTGGTCCTGGCGAGCGTGGGCTTCGCCGCGAGTCTGCTGCTCCAGGAACGGCTGATGGCCCTCACCCCGCAGGAGCTGAGCGGCCAGGCGCTCGGGCTGAGCAGCTCGGGCATGCTCGCGATGCAGGGGGTGGGGGCGGCCGTGGCGGGCGGCATCGCCCAGCTGACCTCCCCGGCGACGGGCATGGCGGCGGTCGCGGGGCTCTCGGTGGCGGTGACGCTGGCGCTGGCCCCGGGGCTGCGTGATCGTACCGACGCCGGCGGGGGCAGACTGCTCGGAGCGAACGGATCACCGCGAGCTTCCCGTACACCCCACCCCGCACACCCCGCACCGGAAGAGACCACATGAGCGACAACGCCAGGCCCAGCCAGAAGGAAGCCATGCTCTCCGGCGAGCTGTACATCGCCGACGACCCCGAGCTGGCGGCGGAGGCGCTGCACGCGGCCGTCCTGAGCGAGCGCTACAACGCCACATCGGCCGCCGACCCCGAGGCCCGGCGCACCGTCCTGGCCGAACTCCTCGGCGAGGTGGGCGAGGGCGTGGAGGTACGGCCGCCGCTGCGGGTCGACTACGGCTACCAGACCACCATCGGCCCCCGGACGTTCATCAACTTCGGCGCGGTCCTGCTGGACGTCGCCCGCATCACCATCGGCGCGGACGTCCAGATGGGCCCGAACGTCCAGCTGCTCACCCCGACCCACCCGGTCGACCCGGAGCCGCGCCGCGCCAAGTGGGAGGCCGCGCAGCCGATCACCATCGGCGACAACGTGTGGCTGGGCGGTGGTGTGATCGTCTGCCCCGGGGTGACCATCGGCGAGAACACGGTGGTCGGCGCGGGGGCGGTCGTCACGAAGGACCTGCCCGCGAACGTGGTGGCGGTCGGCAACCCGGCCCGGGTGATCCGGAAGATCGGCGAGGCGGAGGCGTAACCCCCCGGCGCTCCGCGTACGCGCGCACCGCGCACCCGCCGTCCACCCGCGCCGTCCGCCCGCGCTCCACGCCTTGTCCCCCTGCTCCACTCCGCGCCCCGTGCGCTACGCCGCCCGCCAGGCGTCCGTGACGCACGAGACCTCGAAGTGCCACCAGCCCTCGTCCCGGCCCCGGGCCAGCAGCGCCTTGACCCCGCGCAGGTCCGCGCCGCCGGGCACGGTCAGGGCGACCAGCGGGAACTCGGCGCTGAAGACCTCGCCCGTGAGCCCGAAGCCGGCGAGCCGCTCGTGCACGGCCTGTGCGTCGTGCCCGAGCGGACCGCCCGGCACCGGCAGCACCCGCACCGTGCAGTTGCCCGACTCCGCCACCCGGCCGACGGCCCAGTGCACCCCGTCGTCGTCCGTCCGGAACCGTACGGTCTCGCCCTCGGCGACCCCGTCCTGGAGGAAGGGCACGTTGTCCACCCGCGCGGTGTCCGGGCCGAGCCGCGTCGCCCACAACCCCTCGGTGTCGTACGGCGGCCCGTCCTCGCGCGGGACGAAGCGGAACCAGACCTTGATCTGATCGGTTTCGCGAGGAGGGCGCTGCGGACCGGCGGGGGAACCCATGGCCCCATGGTCCCCCGCGGGCGGCGCGCCCGCCTGTCCACCGCGAGGACCGCGGCGACGACCAGGCACGACATCAGCTTCTGAAGCCAAGGAGCGCGCCCGTCCCGCCGGAACCGTCAATTTGGCCGCGCCCACCGCCAGTTGTTGGATCCAGCGGCATCTTCTGAGGCTCCTGATGCACACCTCTTGACGCGTACAGGCCCACCGGGGAAACATCACCGTAACGAGAGAGCGCTCTCCCAGCGCCTCCCCCCAAAAGCTCTCTCGTCCGTTCGTCGTGCACACGTACCACGACCCAGGAGACGTACCCCATGCATGCTCCCCCCACCGCACCACGCACCCGCCGCCGCACCCGGGCCCTCGGATTCGCCGCGCTCGCCGTGGCGATGCTCATGTCCGTACCCATCGCGCAGACCGCCTTCGGCGAGGAGGTCCAGGCGGTGCCGGGCGGCGGCGACCTCGGTCCCAACGTCCATGTCTTCGATCCGTCCACGCCCGACATCCAGGGCAAGGTCGACGAGATCTTCAAGAAGCAGGAGTCGGCGCAGTTCGGCAGCGACCGCTACGCGCTGATGTTCAAGCCGGGCACGTACGACGACATCAACGCGCAGATCGGCTTCTACACGCAGATCGCCGGTCTCGGGCTCAACCCGAACGACACCACGTTCAACGGTGATGTGACGGTCGACGCGGGCTGGTTCGACGGCAACGCGACGCAGAACTTCTGGCGTTCGGCGGAGAACCTGACGCTGAACCCGGTCTCCGGCACCAACCGCTGGGCGGTCTCCCAGGCCGCGCCCTTCCGCCGGATGCACGTCAAGGGCGGGCTCAACCTCGCGCCCGACGGATACGGCTGGGCCAGCGGCGGCTACATCGCCGACTCCAAGATCGACGGCGAGGTCGGGCCGTACTCGCAGCAGCAGTGGTACACCCGCGACAGTTCGGTGGGCGGCTGGGGCAACGGCGTCTGGAACATGACGTTCTCGGGCGTCGAGGGCGCACCGGCCAACAGCTTCCCGGAGCCTCCGTACACCACGCTGGACACCACCCCGATCTCGCGCGAGAAGCCGTTCCTGTACCTCGACGGCGACGACTACAAGGTCTTCGTGCCGGAGAAGCGTGAGAACGCGCGCGGCGTCTCGTGGGCCAACGGCACACCGGCCGGCGAGTCGATCCCGCTGGACCAGTTCTACGTCGTGAAGGAGGGCGCGGACGCGGCCACCATCAACGCGGCCGTGGAGCAGGGCCTGCATCTGCTCTTCACGCCCGGCGTCTACCACGTCGACGAGACGATCAACATCAACCGCGCGGACACCGTGGCCCTCGGCCTCGGCCTGGCCACGATCATCCCGGACAACGGGGTGACCGCGATCAAGGTCGGTGACGTGTCCGGCGTGAAGCTCGCGGGCCTCCTGGTCGACGCGGGCCCGGTGAACTCCGAGACGCTGATCGAGGTCGGCCCGGAGAACGCCTCGGCGGACCACTCGGCGAACCCGACGTCGCTGCAGGACGTGTTCGTGCGGATCGGCGGCGCGGGCCCCGGAAAGGCGACCACGAGCATCGTGGTGAACAGCGACGACACGATCATCGACCACACCTGGGTGTGGCGTGCGGACCACGGTGAGGGCTGGGGCTGGGAGACCAACCGGGCCGATTACGGTGTCCGCGTCAACGGTGACGACGTGCTGGCGACCGGGCTGTTCGTGGAGCACTTCAACAAGTACGACGTGGAGTGGTACGGCGAGCGCGGCCGCACGATCTTCTTCCAGAACGAGAAGGCCTACGACGCCCCGAACCAGGAGGCGATCCAGAACGGCGACACCAAGGGCTACGCCGCCTACCGGGTCGACGACTCGGTGGAACAGCACGAGGGCTGGGGCATGGGCAGCTACTGCTACTACAACGTCGACCCGACGATCATCCAGGGCCACGGCTTCAAGGCCCCGGTGAAGCCCGGCGTGAAGTTCCACAGCCTGCTCGTCGTCTCGCTCGGCGGCAACGGCCAGTACGAGCACGTGATCAACGACGTCGGATCCCCCACATCCGGCCCGGACACGATCCCCTCGCAGGTCGTGAACTTCCCGTAGTCCCTGACCCGGAGACGTACGGGAAAGGTACGGGAGAGGTACGGGAGCGGGGCCCGGCTGCTGGTGAGCGCCGGGCCCCGTTCCGCTGTCCGGCGGCGGGTGCTCAGGTGCGCCCGTACCGGATGGTGTGGTCGGCGAACTCCAGCGCCATCTCGGTGGTGACGGTGGGCCGGGTGCGGCTGATGGTGCGCAGGAAGTCCTCGGTCGTGGGGTGCGCGCGGGTGCCGGAGTCGAGGGTCCGCTCGAAGACGGCCTGGGCGACGGTCCGGGCGGCCTGCTTGATGTCGGCGGGCGTGAACCCCTCGCTGGCGTCGGCGAGCAGAGCGGTGTCGGCCTCCGCTCCCGTACGGGCGAGATAGCTGGCCCAGAGCGCGGTCCGGGCCTCGTGGTCGGGCGGCCCGACGGGCAGGACGTAGTCGAACCGGCCGTGGCGCAGGAAGGCGGGGTCCAGCGCGGCGACGGTGTTGGTGGCGCAGATCAGCAGCCGCCCGTCGCGGTCGCGGAACCGCACGATGGACTTGAGCAGTTCGTTGACGACGCCCACGGAGACCGGGTCGGCGAGATTGCGCGCCCCCGCGACCTCCTCGACCTCGTCGATGAACACCAGGACGTGGTCGAGCTGGGCGATCTCCTCGAAGCGGCGGCCGAGCCCGTTGGCGAGGCCGTCCTCCAGGGCGAGCCGGGAGGGGAACAGCTCGACGAACGGCCAGCCGAGCCGGCTGGCGACGGCCTGCGCGAAGGTGCTCTTGCCGGTGCCGGGCGGGCCGAACAGCACGACGGCCTGCGGCGGCTCGACCCCGTGCTCGTCGGCGATCTCGGGGTGGGCCAGCGGCAGCACGATCCGCCGCTCGACGAGCCCCTTCTCCTCCGCCATCCCGGCGAGCCGCTCCCAGAGCCCGGCGGGCGGTACGGTCGCGCCGAGCGAGGCCAGCACCGCGGACCCCTCGGCGGTCACCGACTGGACCTTCTCGAAGTACGTGAGCCCCCGGTGCACCCGGAACCCGGAGTTCCCGAGCGCGGTGGCCCCGGTCTCGTCCTCGGGCAGCACCGCGGCCACCAGCACCGCCCCGGCCCCCTGCAACCGGTGCTCCAGCGCGGACAGCAACGCGGTGCCCAGCCCCAGATTCCGCCAGGCGGGATGGAGGGCGATCCGCAGCACCCAGGCCCGCTCGCCGTCGACCCGCCCCACGGCGGCCCCGACGAGGTGCCCGTCCGCCACGGCCACCACCCCGGGGTTCTGGCCCTGGAGCGCGGCGACGACCTCCGACAGCCGGAACACGGCGGGCTCCCCGGTGGTCCCGCTCTCCGCGTCGAGACGCACCACGGCTTCGAGGTCCTCCGGCACGAAGTCCCGCACATGCCACACGGCCATGATCCGGTCCCAGCCCAGCTGTCGACGGCCCCCGTCCTGCCCCCGCCCTGTCTTCCATGATGGAGCGGGCGGGGGCGGGACGCCTGTCGGCGACGCCTTCGGGACCGGGCACGGCCCTACGTGTGCAGCGCCACCGCTCCGTGTGCCGGGACCGTGGCCGTCGCCGTGCCGTCGTCCGCGACCGTGACCTCGTTGCCGTCGCAGGCGTCCGGGGCGGCGGCGACCACGTTGCAGTAGGTGCCCGCGGGCAGCGTCGTCGTGAAGGTGCGGGTCAGCTCCGCGTCGCCGTTGTTGAGCGCGACGAAGCCCTTGCCCGCGCGGGCGAAGGCGAGGGCGGAGGAGCCGTCGTCCCACCAGTCGGTCAGCTCCGCGCCCGCCGTGGCGTTGTGGAAGCCGACCATGCCGGTGACCGTCTGCTGGGCGTGGACGCAGGTCCAGGCGTCGGAACCGCAGTCCGCCGCACCGCCGTTCGGCGGGCCCGCGTCCTTGTCGGACCAGGTGTAGCCGGAGAAGACGTTCGGCGATCCGTAGGGCGAGGCGAGCATGAAGACGTTGGCCAGGGTGTGGGCCGCGCCGTCCTTGTAGGTGAGGGTGGAGCCGTTGCGCTCGGTGTCCCAGTTGTCGACGAACGTACGGGCCGAGCCGCCGGGCAGTTTGCCGTCGGCGATCGACTTGAGGCCGGACAGGCCGCCGCCCTGGAAGGCGGACTTGAGGTGGCCGCCGTAACGGAACTCGTCGACGTCGCCGATCGAGGTGTACTCCTCCGGCTGGACCGCCTCTCCCCCGCCGTGGATCACCTCGGTGACCCAGAAGCCGGGGTCGTCCATCCTGCCCTTGATCGCGGCGACGTCGTCGGCGGACATGTGCTTGGCGGCGTCGATGCGGAAACCGTCGACGCCCAGCGAGCGGAGGTCGGAGAGATAGCCGGCGATCGTCGTGCGTACGGCGTCGCTGCCGGTGTCCAGGTCGGCGAGGCCGACCAGTTCGCAGTTCTGGACGTCGTCGCGGTCGCCGTAGTCCGCGATGTCCTTGCGGCAGCCGTGGAAGTCCTGGTCCTGGAAGGTGCCGGGGTAGTCGTACTTGGTGTACGCGGTGCCGCCCGTCCCGGTGCCGGACCCGGCGGCCATGTGGTTGATCACGGCGTCCGCGACCACCTTGACCCCGGCGGCGTGACAGCTCTCCACCATCGCGGCGAAGGAGTCCCGGTCACCGAGGCGTCCGGCGATCTTGTAGCTGACGGGCTGGTACGAGGTCCACCACTGGTCGCCCTGGATGTGCTCGGTGGCGGGCGAGACCTCGACATAGCCGTAGCCGGCCGGGCCCAGGGTGTCGGTGCAGGCGGCGGCGACCGCGTCGTACTTCCACTCGAAGAGGGTGGCGGTGACGGTCTTCTCGCCCGGTGGGGTCGCCTGGGAGGACCAGGGGGCGAGGACCGCGAGGCCTCCGGCGGCGAGCAGGCCCGCCAGGGTTGCGCGTGCGGCGCGGGAACTCAATTGCGGCTCCTTCGGTCGCGGGTACGGGGCGTTCGCCCGTACCCGGCGTGGGCAGCCACGCGCCTGGCTGCCGTGGGGGGAGTTCGGAGCCTGCCCGTCCGGCGATGGACACGTCAAGGTGCGTGCAACGGTTTCCAGATTGTTTCTGAAAGTTCTTACGGAACGGGCGAGTTCCCTCACGGAGTGGGGAACCCGGGGAGGCCGTCCCGGATCCCGCCCGGCCGCCGACGGCTCCGCCCCCGGCCGGAGACGTTCCCGGGCGGGGGCGGAGGGGTGGAGCGAGTGTGCTGCCGGGGCGTCAGCCCTGGCCGGTCAGGTCGATGGTGACCGTGCGCTCGGCCGGGGTCTTCCCGGCCAGGGCGGTCTTCATCGCCTGGGCCACGTCGTCCGGGCCGACCTGGTGCTTCTTGCCGTCGCCCTTGACCGCCATGATGCCGTCGAAGACGCCGTCCAGGAGCGTGTCGATCGCCTTCTTGTCGTAGACGTCGACCAGCCGGCCGTCCACGGCCTTCATGGAGAGGATCTGCGGCAGCGACCGGGCGGGGCCGAACTGGATCTGCTTGGGCCCGGCCTTGATGGTGATCAGACCGGACATCGCGGGCTCGGCGAACTCCCTCATCGCCCGGTCCAGTTCGGCCTTGGTGATGGTGGGCTCGCTGGTGGTGACGGGGAGTTCGACCAGCCGCTCCTGCCCGGTCTGCACCTGGGCGCGGTAGGCGTCCCGGACCGAGATCAGGGACTGGCCGGCGTCCAGCGTCTTGCCCGGCTTGCCCGGCACCGCCACGGCCTTGTTCGGCTCGAAGCGGATGGTGCCGTCGTTGGCGGAGCCGGAGACGCCCGCCAGGTCGGTCAGCGCCACGCCGAGCTTCTCCTCGTCGACCGGGATCACCGGGTCGGCGGGGCGCTCCCCGCCGAACAGCGAACCGATCACCGAGACGGGGTTGTAGTCGCTGCCCGCCGCGCCGCGCACGGTCTCCTGGCTGTCCAGGGTGAGACCGGCCTTTGCCGGGTCGAGCTGCTCCTCCTTGCCGTCCACCGACAGCTGGAGCGGCTTCTTGGCCCGCTCGCCGAGAGCGGCGTCGAGCTTGGCGACCGCCTCCTCCTTCGTGCCGCCGCCGATGTCGACGCCGAGCACCGTGGTGCCCTTGGGGACCTCGGCGTGGTTCAGCAGGAGGCCCGCGCCGTACGCGATGCCTAGCAGCACGACCGCGGCCACCCCGAGCAGGACCAGCTTGGAGCGGCCCTTCTTCGCGGGGGCCGGGGCCGCCGCGGACTGCTGGGCCGGACGCGGGGCGGCGGGACCGGGCGTGGGTACACCGGATCCGCCCGGACCGCCGGGGCCACCGGGTCCGCCCGCCACCGGGCCGCCGGGGGTGCCGGGACCGCCCGGGAACGGGGTGCGGGGCTCGCTGGGCACCACGGGGATGCCGCTGGTCAGCGTGTCGCCCGAGACATGGCCGCCGGGGCCGGGCTCGGGCGCCGGGGCCTGCGGCGTGAGGATCGCGGTGTCGTCGGACATCCGGGGCGGTACGCCGCCGGGGACGCCCGGGACCATCGGGCCGGGGCCGCCGAGGCCCGGGACGCCGTCGAGGTTCGGGGTGAGCGAGGAGGTGCCGGTGACCGGTCCCGTGGTGGGGCCGGACGGACCGGGCGTCCGCACCCCGGGGCCGGGGGCTTCGGCGCCGAAGGCGTCGAGCGCGCTGCGGCCGGGGCCGCCGGGAGCGCCGCCGGACTGCGGGGCGTCCGAGAAGTACGGCAGGTCGGGACGTGAGCGACCCGCGTCACCGCCGGGACCGCCGAGGCCGCCCGCTCCGGGGCCACCGGCTCCGGGACCGCCCGGGGCGCTTCCGGGGCCGCCGGGACCGGAAGGCGCGCCGCCGGGGCCGCCGGACGCACCGGTGCCCTGAGCGGCTGCTCCCGCTCCGCCGGCCGGAGTCTTGCGCGGGGCGAACCAGTCGCTGCCGCTCTTCTCCCGGGCCGGCTTCTCCGCGGGCGTCGGGTCGGCGGCCGGGCCGCCGTCCCGGGACCGGTCCGCGGGCGCTCCGCCGTCCGGGCCCGCGGCGGAACGGACGGAACGGTCGGAGGGGCCCGAGCCGCTTCCGGCTCCGGCCGAGGGTGCCGACGGAGGCGTGCCGGGGCGCGGGGTGGCGCCGGTGCGCTCCGCGTCGGAACGGCCGCCGGCGATGTCGCTCTCCGCCATCGGCGTACGCATCACGACCGGCGGGATGGGACGCGACCCGGGGATGTTGATCCGGATGCGCGTCGTCAGCGTCGTCTCGGTCTTCGGTTCCTCGGGCCGGGGCGGATCCACGGATTCCGGGTTCTCGTCAGAGCCGTCCTGCGACGGGTGCGGCGACGGATACTGGCGGGATCCGTACGGCGGCGTACCCGACGGGTACGCGGCTCCGCCGCGCCCCTGGGGCCCGGAGGACGAACTGTCAGTTTCACGACTCAAAGCAGGTTCTCCCGATTGGCTCCGCCGCCCGTACTTCCCCCATGCCGCAGGCCAGGGGACGGCTCGGCGCGCGCACCACCATACTGGCCGCCGCCGTCGGACACTCCGCGACCGGGGGAAACCTCCACCCCTGCATCACACCTGTGGGGGTCGCGGCGGACCCGGACTTGGCACTTCACGTACCGGACCGGCCGCTGCGGATGGCTGATTGCGGCACTTTGGAGGTGGTGGCGCAGATCACAGCGGCGGCCGTCCCGCCGAGCACGAAGAGCGCCAGGCCGAGTTCGTCGCCGAAGACGTAGTCGCCCTCCGACGTGCCGCTCAGCAGAACGAACACCGTGACGAACCAGCCGGCCGCCGGGGCGAGTGCGCCGAGCTGGGTGCCGACCAGGATCCGGCCGCCGTAGAAGAGGCCCGCGCAGGCCAGCAGCGCGATGATCAACCCGCCCGGGAACCAGGCGGCTTGGAGAAGCGTTCCGGCGAGGGCGACGAGCACGCCCAGCACGCCGAAGCCCAAGTAGGCGGCGATCCGGGCCGGGTTCGGACGCGCGAGGAGGCCGGTGGGCCGCTCGGGCGGCCGGGGCGGCGCGTTGCGCAGCGACGCGCGGGCGGACCGCGCGCGCTCGCGGCCCTTCTTGCCGGTGTTCCCGCTCATGCGGTGCCTCCAGCGGCGCCCGTGACGCCCGCGGTGCCCGTGGCGTCCGGCAGGCCCGCGAACAGGTCGTCCTCACGCGCGCCCCCGGGCCCGCCCGGTACGCCCCGCACCAGTTGGTAGTACTCGGACGTCAGCAGGGGCTGGCCGAGGTCGTTGGAGAGGGCGAAGAAGGGGCCGTCGACCGCGATCTGGGTGGCGTGGGCGCGCATCGCCGCCGACTTCGCCCCGGCGTACGCCGATCCGTCGATCTCCGCGGTGATCCGCTCCCCGTCGGTCACGCCCGGAACGTCGTCCACGGCGGCGATGCCGGGGAAGGCGTCCGGCGCGGTGGTGCGGAGGCGGTCGAAGGCGGCCTCCAGCACGGTCCGCTCCACCCGGTTCCAGTAGATCTTGGCGATGGTGTGCGGTGCGCCGGAGCCGTACGCCGGGTCGGCGGCCAGGTCGGCGGCGCGCATCGCGACGCGGTGGGCCTGGATGTGGTCGGGGTGGCCGTAGCCGCCGTCCGGGTCGTAGGTGACCAGGACCTGGGGGCGGACCTCGCGGATCACCTCGACGAGGTGGGCCGCCGCCTCGTCCACCGGGGTGGACCAGAAGGAGCCGGGGCGGCCGTTCTGCTCGGCGCCCATCATTCCGGAGTCGCGGTAGCGGCCCGCTCCGCCGAGGAAGCGGTGGTCGGCGACGCCGAGCTCCTTCATCGCCGCGGCCAGCTCGCCGACCCGGTGCGGGCCGAGCGCGTCGTCCCGGTCGGCGGTGAGGCGGGCCAGTGAAGGCGGGATGACCTCGCCCTCCTCGCCGAGCGTGCACGTCACCAGGGTGACGTGGGCGCCCTCGGCCGCATACCTGGCCATGGTGGCGCCGTTGTTGATCGACTCGTCGTCGGGGTGCGCGTGCACAAGCAGCAGACGGCGGGCGGGGAGGTCCTTCATGGGGACCACCCTACGAGCCCGGAGGCCCCCTGTGCCCCCGCGCCCCCGCGCCCGCCGTTCGCCGCCCGCCGCTCGCCGCCCGGGTCAGAACTTGATGCTGCTGATCATCCCCGCCACGTTGGTCGTCAGATCGGAGATGGTCGGCGCGATGGACGAGCTCGCGATGTAGAACCCGAGCAGCATGCAGACCACCGCGTGTCCTCCCTTCAGTCCGGATTTCCGGATCAGCAGGAAGACGATGATCGCCAGCAGCACTACCGCCGAAATCGAGAGCGCCACGGCGGTTCACCTCCATCAGTACGGTCGGGACGGGAGCACACGCGGAGTCAGCAGGTTCCTACCCACCGAGCGCTACGGATCATAACTATCCGTGCCAACGCATTGATCGGGGCACAGCAGCACGAGGGGCGCACGAACCGTGCCGCACGGCCGAGTTCGGGACTAGGTTCGGAGCCATGACCTCGCAGAAGCTGTCCTTTCCCCGCCAGCAAGCACGGACCCAGCGCTTCACTCTCGGCGCACCCCGCGCCTTCACCGTCTCACCGGATGAGACACGGGTGATCTTCCTCCGGTCGACGTCCGGAACCGACCGGACCAACCGGCTCTGGGTGCACGACCCGGCGACCGGCGAGGAGCGCGTCGCCGCCGATCCCGAAGTCCTGCTGGGCGGTTCGGCGGAGAAGCTGTCGGCGCAGGAGCGGGCCCGGCGCGAACGGACCCGGGAGGGTTCGTCGGGCATCGTCTCCTACGCGGTGGACGCGGCGGCGGAGTTGGCGGCGTTCGCCCTGTCCGGAAAGGTGTACGTGGCCGAGCTGCGGGCCGGGACCGCGCGGGCGCTGCCGGTGCCGGGCCCGGTGATCGACCCGCGCCCCTCCCCCGACGGCCGGCACATCGCGTACGTGGCCAAGGGCGCGCTGCGGGTCGTGACGGCGGGCGGCGAGGAGGACCGGGCGCTGGCCGAGCCGGAGGACTCCCATGTCACCTACGGTCTGGCCGAGTTCATCGCGGCCGAGGAGATGCACCGCTACCGCGGCTTCTGGTGGTCGCCGGAGTCGGACCGGCTGCTGGTCGCGCGGGCCGACGACAGCCCCGTACAGCGGTGGTACATCGCCGATCCGGCGAACCCGGAGCGCCGGCCCGCCGAGGTCGCCTATCCGGCGGCGGGCACGCCCAACGCCGAGGTGCGGCTCTTCGTCATGGACCTGGCGGGGGCGCGTACGGAAGTGGTCTGGGACCGGGCCGCGTTCCCGTATCTGGCCCAGGTGCACTGGTCCTCCGCGGGCGCCCCGCTGCTCCTGGTGCAGGCCCGTGACCAGCGCAGTCAGCGGTATCTGGCGGTGGACCCGGAGACCGGTGCGACCCGGATCGTCCATGTCGACGAGGACCCGGTGTGGCTGGATCTCTTCCCCGGGGTGCCCGCGTGGGCGCCGGACGGGCGGCTGGTGCGGATCGTGGACGAGGGCGGCGCGCGGGTGCTGGCGGTCGGCGACCGGCTGCTCACCGGGGCGCAGCTGCACGTCCAGTCGGTGCTGGACATCGGCGATTCGGACATCCTGGTCTCGGCGGTGGCCGGTGAGGACGCGGTCGAGCCGGAGATCGGGCAGATCCATGTGTACCGGGTGAACGAGCTGGGAATCGAGCGGATTTCCGAAGGGGTGGGTGTGCACTCCGCGGTCCGCTCGGGCGGTCTCTCGGTGGTGGTCTCGGCCGTTCCCGAGGAGCCCGGAGCCGCCGCGTGGGTGGTACGGGACGGCAAGCGGCTGTCCCGGATCGCGAGCTTCGCCCAGGAACCGGTGCTCGCCGCCCGCGTGACCCTCACCGAGGGGGGCGCACGGCGGATTCCGTGCGCCGTTCTGCTCCCCTCGGACTACCAGGAGGCGGATGGCCCCCTTCCGGTCCTGATGGACCCGTACGGCGGTCCGCACGGCCGCCGGGTGGTCGCCGCCCACAACGCGCACCTGACCTCGCAGTGGTTCGCGGACCAGGGCTTCGCCGTGGTCGTGGCGGACGGGCGGGGCGCGCCGGGCCGTTCACCCGCCTGGGAGAAGGCCGTACGGGACAACCTCGTGCTGACCATGGAGGACCAGGTCGAGGCCTTGCACGGGCTGGCGGACCGCTTCCCGCTCGACCTCTCCCGGGTGGCGATCCGCGGCTGGTCCTTCGGCGGCTATCTGGCGGGGCTCGCGGTGCTGCGGCGGCCCGACGTCTTCCACGCGGCGGTCGTGGGCGCCCCGGTGACGGACCAGCGGCTCTACGACACCCACTACACCGAGCGCTATCTCGGCGACCCGGCGCGGCAGCCCGAGGTGTACGCGTACAACTCGCTGCTCACCGACGACGGCCTCTCCGAGCCCGCCGCCGAGGTCCGCCCGATGATGATCGTGCACGGGCTCGCGGACGACAACGTGGTGGTCGCGCACGCCCTGCGGCTGTCCTCGGCGCTGCTGGCGGCCGGGCGTCCGCACGAGGTGCTGCCGCTGAGCGGGGTGACGCACATGACGCCGCAGGAGCAGGTAGCGGAGAACCTGCTCCTGCTCCAGGTGGACTTCCTCAAGCGGTCGCTGGGGCTGACCGGGGCCTGAGCCCCGCACGCCCGCCCCGCCCCGGCCTCCCCGTCACCGGCTCACCAGCGCGGCGGCGGGGAGGAGGGCGGCGGCCCGAACCCGCCGCCCTGCGGAGGCCCGAAGCCGGGGGCGGGGGTGGGCGGATGGCCGGGGGCCTGGGGCGGCACGCCGGGGCCTGCGGCGGGTGGGTGGCCGGGAGGCTGGACGCCCCAGGGGCCGGAGCCGCCCCACGGGCCCGGGGAGCCGCCGGCGGTCCTGGGGCTGCCCTTGAGGGCGAGGACGATGAGCACGATGGGCGCGACGACCAGCGAGAGGACGAAGCTCAGCATGTTCAGCTGCGCCTCGAATTCCATGTCGAGGAACTGCTCGTACATCTCGTAGTGGACGATGCGCACCACGCCCAGCACACCGGAGGCGAGTATGAAGCCGCCGCCGATCAGGCCGAGCGGTCGCGCGTAGGCCGCCCCGGCGACCGCGCCGACGGCCGCCACCAGGAAGATCAGGATGTGCACCCCGGTAACCCAGCCGGGCGGGCCCTCGGTCAGCGGGGTGTTCAGAGGCTCCCCGCCGATGAACCACGCGGGGTAGAGCTCGGACGGATAGACGAACGGCTGCCGGATCTCCCAGCCGGCGAAGACCACCGCCTGGAGGCCGAGGAGCAGGAAGGCCGCCACCCCCGCGCCGCGTCCGGGACCGGCGGGGCGCTCTTCGCCCTCCGGTACGGGACGGCGGCCGGCCGCCCCGGCAACGATCAGCGCGACCGAGGCGGCGAGTGCGACGTACGTGGTGAGCAGGGCCCGGTCGCGCAGTTCCTCCGGGGCCGGGGCGTCGGCGGCCATCCAGACGCCGGGCAGCCGCAGGGCGAAGGTGATGACACCGGTGACGACCAGGACCGAAGCGGCGGAGGCGGACCGGAGTGCCGCCACGGCGGCGGCGACGTAGGCCACCAGCAGGACGAGGCTGGTGGCCGAGGTGGTGGTCCGCAGCGCGTCCCGGAGGTCCGCGGTGCCCGCCCAGTAGTCCCAGACCGGTCCCGGCCCGTCGCCGGCCCGGATGTCCCGCACGATCCAGGCCATGGTCAGTAGTGCCAGCACCGCGCAGAGAACGGCGCCGGTGATTCTTGCTCCCCGTGTAAGTGTCACCCGGTGATACTCCATTGCCCCGAACGGATGAACAAGTGCGCTCGCCGGGCGGGAAGGGGCGAGGCGGGGCGGGGGCGGCGGGCAACCGGCCGGAGCGACAAGACGACGCTCCGGCCGGTCCACGGCACCCGCACGGCCGTACGTTGTTCAGCATGGAGCGTCCGTATATCGGAGTGACGTCGGCTGAGTTGCCTGCCTGTTAACGGATCGGCGGACGGCCCGGGAGGCGTGCTCCGCGGGGTCGGTGCGGCGCCGGACGATAGATTTCCGTACCGACCGACAAATCACCCGCACGGGGGAACACGTTGACCAGCAACACACGGGGGGCGCTCCGCCTCACGGCCGCTCTGACCGTCTGTACGGCTGTCCTCGCCGGCTGCGGCAGCGGCGACGGCTACAACCTCACCAAACCGCCCTTCGCCGGCAGTCCGGCGTGCGGCACGCTCACCGGCAAGCTCCCCGACGAGCTCGGCGGATACGCCATCGAGACGTCGGAGGTGACCGGCGCGGCCGCCTGGGGGTCCGGCGGCGACATCATCCTGTACTGCGGCATGCCCGGGCCCGGGGCCGGCGCCGAGTGCACCGACGAGGGCGGGGTCGGCTGGGTCGCCCAGAAGCCGGCGGACGACCGGACCGCCAAGATGTTCGCCGCCCACGGCCGCGACCCCGGCGTCCAGGTCCGGATCCGCAACGAGAGCATCGACGCATCGGCCGTGCTCTCGGCCCTGGCCCCGGCCGTGAAGGAGATCAAGGCCGACCGGCCCTGCGGCGCCGCGAACTGACCGCGCGACGGGAGCCGGGCTCAGGGCTGCGAAGGCGCCCCGGGCTCCGGCGGCCCGTCCGGGGAGCCCGGCCCCCCGGGTCCGGGCACGTCCTCGACCGGCCGGCCGCGGGTCGTCGTGCCCGGGGCCTCCACGTCGGGGCCCGGCGGCCGCCCCGGGACCTCCAGCTCGCCCTCCGGCGGCACCACCCGCTTCTCCTCCGCGAAGTGGCACGCGGAGTCGTGCCGGGCCGGGGTGTCGACGAGCCGGAACTCCGCGGGGACCGCCAGCAGCGGGACCTCCAGTTCGCACCGCTCCTGCGCCTTCCAGCAGCGGGTGCGGAAGCGGCAGCCCGAGGGGATGTTGGCGGGCGAGGGGACGTCGCCGTGCAGGATGATCCGTTCCCGGTGCTCGCGGGCCGTCGGGTCCGGCACGGGCACGGCGGAGAGCAGCGCCTGGGTGTACGGGTGGGTGGGGTGGTCGTAGATCTCCGCGTCGGAGCCGATCTCCACGATCCGGCCGAGGTACATCACGCCGACCCGGTCGGAGATGTGCCGGACGATCGAGAGGTCGTGGGCGATGAAGACGAAGCTGAGGCTGAACTCGGCCTGGAGCCGGTCCAGCAGGTTGACGACCTGGGCCTGTACGGAGACGTCGAGCGCGGAGACCGGTTCGTCGGCGACGATGATCTCCGGGTTGAGGGCGAGGCCGCGGGCGATGCCGATGCGCTGGCGCTGGCCGCCGGAGAACTGGTGCGGATAGCGGTTGATGTACTCCGGGTTGAGGCCGACGACGTCCAGCAGGTCCTGCACCTTCTGGCGGCGGCTGCCCTTCGGGGCGACCTCGGGGTGGATCTCGTACGGCTCGCCGATGATGTCGCCGACCGTCATCCGCGGGTTCAGCGAGGTGTACGGGTCCTGGAACACCATCTGGATGTTGCGGCGCACCGCCTTCAGCGCCCGGCCGGACAGCTTGGAGATGTCCTCGCCCTTGTAGCGGATCGCACCGGCGGTGGGGCGTTCCAGGTGGACGAGCATCTTGGCGACGGTCGACTTCCCGCAGCCCGACTCCCCCACGATGCCCAGCGTCTCGCCCGCGTACAGGTCGAAGTCGACGCCGTCGACGGCCCGGACCGCGCCGACCTGCCGCTTGAAGAGGATGCCCTGGGTGAGCGGGTAGTGCTTGGCCAGGTCGCGGACCTGGAGGATCGGGTCGCCCTCCGTGTACGGCGTGACGGCGTCCTCGCGGGCCTTGGAGAGCAGCGTGGAGCCGGCCGCGCCACCGCCGGTCCCCGCACTCTCGTCGCGGTCAGCGTGCATCGAGCGTCTCCTTCCAGAAGTGGCAGGCGCTCCGGCGCTGCTCGTCCACCTCGTAGAGCGGCGGCACATCGCTGCGGCACACGTCCTGGGCCATCGGGCAGCGGGGGTTGAAGGCGCAGCCCGGCGGGATACGCGTGAGGTTGGGCGGCAGGCCCTTGATCGCGTAGAGCTCCTGGCCCTTCTGGTCCAGGCGCGGGATCGACTGGAGGAGGCCCTTGGTGTACGGGTGGGCCGGGGCCTTGTAGATCTCGTGGACGGGGGCGGTCTCGACGATGCGGCCCGCGTACATCACGGCGATCTTGTCGGCGACGTCGGCGACCACGCCGAGGTCGTGGGTGATCAGGATGAGGCCCATGTTCAGCTCGCGCTGGAGCTCGGCGAGGAGGTCCATGACCTGGGCCTGGACGGTGACGTCGAGGGCGGTGGTCGGTTCGTCGGCGATGATCAGCGACGGTTCCAGGGCCATCGCCATGGCGATCATGATGCGCTGGCGCATACCGCCGGAGAACTGGTGCGGGTACTGGCCGACGCGTTCCTTCGCGGCGGGGATGCGGACCCGGTCCATCAGCTCGACCGACTTGGCCTTCGCGTCCTTGCGGGACATGCCGCGGTGCACGACGAACATCTCGCCGAGCTGCTCGCCGACGGTGAGGACCGGGTTCAGCGAGGAGAGGGCGTCCTGGAAGATCATGGCCATCTCCTGGCCGCGGATCTTCCGGCGCTCCTCCGGCTTGAGCTTCAGCAGGTCCTGGTCCTTGAAGAGGATCTCGCCGCCGGCGATCTTCCCGGGCGGCATGTCGAGGATGCCCATGATGGCCTGGGCGGTGACGGACTTGCCGGAGCCGGACTCGCCGAGGACGGCGAGCGTCTCGCCCTCGGCCACCGAGTAGTTGACTCCGTTGACGGCCTTGGCGACGCCTTCGCGGGTGTGGAACTCCACGTGCAGATCGCGCACTTCGAGCAACATGGCAACCGGCTCCTCAGCGCAGCTTGGGGTCGAGGGCGTCGCGCACCGCGTCGCCGAGCATGATGAACGCGAGCACGGTGACCGCCAGCGCTCCGGCGGGCCAGAGCAGCATGTGCGGGGCGTTGCGGATGTAGTTGGCGGCCGCGGAGATGTCGATGCCCCAGGAGACGGCCGGGTCCTTCAGGCCGACGCCGAGGAAGGAGAGGGTCGCCTCCAGCGAGATGTACGTGCCGAGCGCGATGGTCGCCACGACGATGACCGGGGCGATGGCGTTGGGGGTGATGTGGCGCAGCATCATCCGGGTGTTGGAGGCGCCCAGCGCGCGGGCCGCCTGGACGTAGTCGTTCTGTTTGGCGGTGATGACCGAGCCGCGGGCGATGCGGGCGATCTGCGGCCAGCCGAGCAGGACGATGAAGCCGACGACGGGCCAGACGGTCGAGCTGGTGACGACGGACAGGAAGACCAGGCCGCCGAGGACGACGGGGATGCCGAAGAAGACGTCGGTGAGGCGGGAGAGGATCGCGTCCCACCAGCCGCCGAAGAAGCCCGCGAGTCCGCCGAGGACGCTGCCGAGGAGCGCGACGCCGAGGGTGGCGCAGACGCCGACGGTGACCGAGGTCCGGGTGCCGTAGACGACCCGGGTGTACACATCGCGGCCCTGCGGGTCGAAGCCGAAGGGGTGGCCCGGTTCGGAGCCCTTCTGGGCGTCGTCCAGGTTGGCCTGGAGGGGGTCGCCGCTCGCGATGAGCGAGGGCCAGATCGAGATGATCACCAGGAAGAGGATGACCAGCGCGGAGATGATGAAGACCGGGTTGCGGCGCAGGTCGCGCCAGGCGTCCGACCAGAGGCTGCGCGGTTTTCCGGCCGGTCCGGTGCCGTCGGGGCCGCCCGGCGTCTTCTCCAGGCTGGTGCCCTCCTCCATGGCGAGGTCCGTCGCGCCTCCGGCGCCCGCCTGGGAGATCGCTTCGTCCGGGGTCTGCGGCTCAGGCATAGCGGATCCTCGGGTCGAGTACGGCGTACAGGAGGTCGACGATCAGGTTGGCGGCCAGGAAGACGAGGACGAGGATCGTGACGAAGCCGACGACGGTCTGGGAGTTCTGCCGCAGGATGCCCTGGTAGAGCTGGTAGCCGACGCCGTGGATGTTGAAGATCCGCTCGGTGACGATGGCCCCGCCCATCAGCGCGCCGACGTCGGTGCCGATGAAGGTGACGACGGGGATCAGCGAGTTGCGCAGCAGGTGCCGTACGACGACCCGGCGGCGGGGCAGGCCCTTGGCGACGGCGGTGCGTACGTAGTCGGCGCGGGCGTTCTCGGCGATCGAGGTCCGGGTGAGCCGGGTGACGTAGGCGAGCGAGACCGAGGCGAGGACCAGCCCGGGGACGAGGAGTTCGTCGAAGGTGGGGTCGGCGGAGACCGAGGGCTTGATGATGCCCCACTTGACGCCCAGGAGGAGCTGGAGCAGCAGTCCGGTGACGAAGGTCGGGACGGCGATGACGACCAGCGTCAGGATGAGGACGGTGGTGTCGACGGGGCGGCCGCGCCGCAGGCCGGTGACGACGCCGAGGCTGATGCCGATGACGACCTCGAAGACGACCGCGACGATCGTGAGCCGGATCGTGATGGGGAAGGCGGTGGCCATCAGCTCGGTGACCTTCTGCCCGTTGAACGCGGTGCCGAAGTCGCCGGTGAAGACGTTGCCCATGTACGTGAGGTATTGCTGCCAGACCGGCTTGTCGAGGCCGAACTCGGAGCGCAGCTGGGCGGCGGTGGCCGGGTCGCACTGGCGGTCGCCGCAGAGACCCGCGATGGGGTCGCCCATCACGTTCACCATGAGGAAGATCAACAGCGTGGTGCCGAAGAAGACGGGGATCATCTGCAGCAGCCGCCGGATCACATAACGTCCCATGAGGGGCTCCGGGGGTCGGGAGAGCAGTACCGGACAGGTGGAGCGCGGACGGGCACGAGGAGCGCGGACGGCCGGGGCGCCGGTGTGTCGGGCGTCCCGGCCGTCCGCGTCGCTCAGCGCGTCACTTGACGGTGATCTCTTCGTAGACCGGGACGCTGAACGGGTTCAGCGCGACGTTGTCGACCCGGTCCGAGTAGCCGGCGCTGCCGTTCTGGTACCAGAGCGGGATGACCGGCATCTCCGTGACGAGGATCTTCTCCGCGTCCTGGAAGGTGGTGACGGCCTTGGCCTTGTCGCTCTCGGCGTTGGCCTTGTCGACCAGGTCGTCGAACTGCTCGTTGCTCCACTTGCCGTCGTTGGACGGGGCGTTGGTGTAGTAGAGCGGCTGGAGGAAGTTCTGGATCAGCGGGTAGTCCATCTGCCAGCCCGCGCGCCAGGCGCTGGTGAGCTTCTGGGTGGAGACCTGGGCGCGGAAGTCGGCGAAGGTGCCGACGGGGCCGCCGACGCAGGCCTTGTTGTTGCCCATGACGTTGTTGATGCTGTTGCAGACGGCGTCGACCCATTCCTTGTGGGAGCCGGTGTCCGCGTTGTACGAGATCTTCAGCTGGCCGCCGGGGATGCCGCCGCCCTCGTCGATCAGCTTCTTGGCCTCGGCCTTGTTGTACGTGCACTCCTTGCCGCAGAGCCCTTCCTTGAAGCCGCCGTCCTCGCCGAGGACCGGGGAGGTCCAGTCGGACGCGGGGGTGCGGGTCTTCTGGAAGATCTGGTCGGTGATCTGCGGCCGGTTGATCGCCATCGACAGGCCCTGGCGGACCTTGCGGGCGTCGTCGGTGTCCCACTCCTTCTCGTAGAAGGGGAAGGCCAGGGTCTGGATGATGCCGGCGGGGGTGTTGATGTACCGGTCGCCGAGGTCCGCCTCGACGTTACGGAGCTGGGAGGCGGGCACGTCGTCGACGAGGTCGAGGTTGCCCGCCGTCAGGTCGGTGTAGGCGGTGTTGTTGTCGGTGAAGACCTTGAGGTCCACGCCGCCGTTCTTCGCCTTGTCGTCGCCCGGGTAGTCGTCCCACTTGCGCAGGTTCATCGAGGAGCCCTTGGCGTACGACTCGATGGTGTACGGGCCGTTCCCGACGGGCTTGGAGAGCCAGGCGTCGTGGTCGTCGTAGAACGCCTTGGGCAGCGGGACGAAGGCGGAGTAGCCGAGGGTGTCGGGCCACAGGGAGAACTTCTGGGTGAGCTTGGCGGTGAAGGTCAGGTCGTCGACGACCTTCAGGCCGGACAGGGTCTGGGCGGAGGCGGATCCGGACTCCGGGTGGACCTTGTCGTAGCCGTCGATGTACTGGAAGAAGTAGGCGTTCTTCTGGTTGTTCTTCAGCGCGGCGCCGTAGTTCCAGGCGTCGACGAAGGACTTGGCGGTGACCTTCTCGCCGTTGGAGAAGGTCCAGCCGTCCTTCAGCTTGATCGTGAAGTTCTGGGAGTCCGTCGTGTCGATGGACTCGGCGACCATGTTCTTGGCCTCGCCGGTCTTCGGGTCGTAGCGGATCAGTCCGCGGAAGACCATGTCGAGGACCTTGCCGCCCTGGACCTCGTTGGTGTTGGCGGGTTCCAGCGGGTTCTGCGGGTCTCCCCAGGAGGAGCTGACGATGCCGTCGGCGCCGCCGCTGCCGCCGCCGTCACCGTCACCGCCGCCGCAGGCCGTCGCTGCCAGGGCGACAGCCACCGCACATGCGGCCCACCTGACCTGTGTGGCTCCGCGCATGAAGTGCCTCCTAGAGTCATCGAGTAGCTCAATGCCTCATATCACCTCATAACGCCACGTATCGCATGCGGGCTTACCCCGTACGGGCAGGGGCGGGCGCGGACGCGACGATGCCCGGTCCCCCGAGGGGAACCGGGCATCGGCCGGTCAGGAACCGAATACGGTCACGCCGCGTGCACGACGTCCCGCTCCTCGGCGAAGTGACACGCCGACTCATGCGAGGCCGGGGTGGCCCCCGCCACGAAGCGCTCGGGGATCGCCAGCAGGGGCTCCTCCGTCGCGCAGCGCTCCTCCGCCTTCCAGCACCGGGTGCGGAAGCGGCAGCCCGAGGGCGGGTTAGCCGGTGACGGAACGTCACCGGTGAGGATGATCCGGTCGCGTCCCTCACGGGCCGCCGGGTCGGGGACCGGGACCGCCGACAGCAGCGCCTGGGTGTAGGGGTGCGTCGGGTGGTCGTAGATCTGGGTGTCCGTGCCGATCTCGGCCATCTTGCCGAGGTACATCACGCCGACCCGGTCGGAGATGTGCCGGACGATGGACAGGTCGTGCGCGATGAAGAGGTAGGACAGGTTGAACTCGTCCTGGAGCTTCTCCATCAGGTTGATGACCTGGGCCTGCACCGACACGTCGAGCGCGGAGACCGGCTCGTCGCAGATGATGATCTCCGGGTTGAGCGCGAGGCCGCGGGCGATGCCGATGCGCTGGCGCTGACCGCCGGAGAACTGGTGCGGATACCGGTTGATGTACTCCGGGTTCAGACCCACGACGTCCAGGAGCTCCTGGACCCGGCGACGCCGGTCGCCCTTCGGGGCCACCTCGGGGTGGATCTCGAAGGTCTCCCCGATGATGTCGCCGACCGTCATACGCGGGTTCAGCGAGGTGTAGGGGTCCTGGAACACCATCTGGATGTTGCGGCGGACGGCCTTCAGCGCCCGGCCGGACAGCTTGGTGATGTCCTGGCCCTTGTAGAAGACCTCGCCGGCGGTGGCCCGCTCCAGCGTCATCAGGAGCTTGGCGACCGTGGACTTGCCACAGCCGGACTCCCCGACGATGCCCAGGGTCTCACCGGCGTACAGGTCGAAGGAGATCCCGTCGACGGCCTTGACCGCGCCGATCTGCTTCTTGAAGAGGATGCCCTGCGTCAGCGGGAAGTGCTTGACGAGGTTCCGCACCTGGAGGATCGGCTCGCCCTGGCTGACGGGCGCGTCGATGGCGGCTACGGCCTCCGCCTCGGTCGCCGCGTCCACGGTCTCCACGTCGGAGACGTTCGGGGTGGCGTCCACGGGCTCCTGCTCCTTCTTGAGCTCAGCCATGGATCGTCTCCTTCCAGAAGTGGCACGCGCTGCCGCGGCCGACCAGCTCGAGACCGTCCCGCTCGGTCACCGGGGCGAGCGGCGGGATGTCCGTACGGCAGATGTCCTGTGCCTTGGGGCAGCGCGGGCTGAAGGCACAGCCCGCGGGGATGCGCGTGAGGTTGGGCGGCAGGCCCTTGATCGCGTAGAGCTCCTGGCCCTTCTGGTCCAGGCGCGGGATCGAGTCCAGCAGCCCCTTGGTGTACGGGTGGGCCGGGCGGCTGTACAGCTCGCCGACCGGGGCCGTCTCCACGATCCGGCCCGCGTACATCACGGCGATCTTGTCCGCGACGTCGGCGACGACGCCGAGGTCGTGGGTGATCAGGATCAGACCCATGTTGTACTCGCGCTGCAGCTCGGCCAGCAGGTCCATGACCTGGGCCTGCACCGTCACGTCGAGCGCGGTGGTCGGCTCGTCCGCGATGATCAGGTCCGGCTCCAGGGCCAGCGCCATGGCGATCATGATGCGCTGACGCATACCGCCGGAGAACTGGTGCGGGTAGTCCGAGATACGGGCCGCCGCCGCCGGGATCTTGACCTGGTCCATCAGCTCGATGGACTTGGCCTTGGCGTCCTTGCGGGACAGTCCCTGGTGCACCCGGAACATCTCGCCGAGCTGGTAGCCGACGGTGAGAACCGGGTTCAGCGAGGACAGCGCGTCCTGGAAGATCATCGCGATCTTGCGGCCGCGGATCTTCCGGCGCTCCTCGTTGGACATCTTCAGCATGTCCTGGCCGCGGAAGAGGATCTCGCCCTGCGTGATCTTCCCGGGCGGCATGTCGAGGATGCCCATGATGGTCTGCGCGGTCACGGACTTGCCGGAACCGGACTCACCGAGCACCGCGAGCGTCTCGCCGGCGCTGACGGTGTAGTTCACACCGTTGACCGCCTTGGCCACACCGTCGCGGGTGTGGAACTCCACGTGCAGGTCACGGACGTCGAGCAGTGGGCCGTCGCCACTCGCGGACTCCCGCGGTGCGGGGACGTGGGCCGTCTTGTCGATGGTGGTCACGAACGCCTCCCTCAGCGCATCTTGGGGTCGAGGGCGTTGCGGACCGCATCGCCGAACATCAGGAAGGACAGCACCGTGATCGAGACCATCACCGAGGGGATGATCAGGACCGACGGAACGTTGCGGAGCTGGTCCTTCGCAGCGGAGACATCGATACCCCACGAGACCGTCGGCTCGGCGAGGCCGATACCGAGGAACGACAGGGTGGCCTCGGCGGCGATGTATCCGCCGAGCGCGATGGTGGCGACCACGATCACCGGCGCGATGGCGTTCGGCAGGATGTGCCGCGTCAGGATCCGGGTGGTGGAGGCGCCGAGCGCCTTGGCGGCGACCACGTAGTCGGCCTGCTTGATCGTGATGACCGAGCCACGGGCGACACGGGCGATGGACGTCCAGCCGAGGAAGGACAGGGAGAGGATGACGACCCAGACGGAGCGCTCCTCGAAACTCGTCAGGATGACCATGGCGCCGACGATGAAGGGGACGCCGAAGAAGACGTCGGTGATCCGCGACAGGATCGTGTCGATCCAGCCGCCGAAGTATCCGGCGATCATCCCGATCACCAGGCCGGTGACGGTGACCGCGATGGTCACGATCACGCCCACCATGATGGACGCGCGGGCTCCGTAGATGAGACGCGCGTAGATGGAACGGCCCTGGACGTCGTAACCGAGCCAGTCTGGGGCGAAGAAGTGCCCCCAGTTCGGCTTCTGCAGGTAATGCTCGGCCAGGTTGGCGTCGCGCGGCGAAGCGCTGGTGAACAGGCCCGGGAAGAGAGACATGATGGTGAGCAGCAGGATCAGCACCATCGAGATGAGGAAGAGCGGGTTGCGGCGCAGGTCGTGCCAGGCGTCGGACCAGAGACTGCGCGGCTTGCCGGGCGCGGGGCCGGAGTCCGTCGTGGTCGGCGTCTGAGCTGCGGCGGCCGGAGCGTCGGTGCTCTTGGTGAGTGCGGTGGTGTCAGGCATACCGGATCCTCGGGTCCAGGACCGCGTAGAGCAGGTCGACGAGCAGGCTGCAGACGAGATAGACGATGACGAGCAGCGTCACGACGCCGACGACAGTGGCGCCCTCGCGCTTGGAGAGAGCCTCGAAGACGAGCGATCCGACGCCCTTGATGTTGAAGATGCCCTCGGTCACGATCGCGCCGCCCATCAGGGAGCCGATGTCGGTGCCGAGGAAAGTGACGACCGGGATGAGCGAGTTGCGCATCAGGTGGACGCCGATGACGCGGCGGCGCGGCAGGCCCTTGGCGACAGCCGTGCGCATGTAGTCGGCGCGCATGTTCTCCGCGACCGAGGTACGGGTGAGACGGGCGACGTAGGCGAGTGACAGCGACGCCAGCACCATGGCCGGCATGATCAGTTCGCCGTTGGTCGGTTCGAGACTCACGCTGGGCTTGGCGATGCCGAGCTGGAACGCGAAGAAGTTCTGAACGAGGAAGCCCAGCACGAAGGAGGGCATGGAGATCAGCACCAGCGTCAGGCCGAGCAGACCGCGGTCCCGGAGGGACTCGGCCTTGAGGCCCGCGATGATACCGAGCGAGATCCCGGCGACGACCGTGAAGACGAAGGCGAAGATCGCCAGTCTGACGGTGATCGGGTATGCGTCGGCGATGACTTCGGCGACCGGACGCTGGGTCCCGATCTGGGTGCCGAAGTCGCCCTGGAACAGATTGCCCAGGTAGTTCAAATACTGCTGCCAGATCGGCTGGTCGAGACCGTACTCGGCCTTCAGCGCGGCGATCTGCGTAGCGTCTACGTGCTGTTCACCGGCAAGAGCTCTGACGGGGTCGCCGGCAGTGCGTACATCATCAGGAAGACCAGCAGGGTCGAACCGATGAAGACCGGGATCATCTGGAGCAGTCGTCGTGCGACATAGCGCCCCATGGGTGCCTCCGTGTGGGGATAACTGCGGCGCGGGGGCCGCCTCTTGGCAGAGGCGACCCCCGCGCCTCCGGCCGCGCCGATGGCAGCGCGGGCGGATGACGGCCAGTTGGGGAATGACCCGCAGGCGTGTTACTTCGTGGTGACGCCCGTCAGTTCGAAGTCACCGTGGAAGTCGACCTTGACGTTGCCGACGTTCTTGCCGTGGCCACCGTTGATCGCGTAGTACCAGAGCGGGATGGCCGGCATCTTGTCGACCAGCTTCTTCTCGACCTCCTGGTAGGCGGCGACGGAGGCCTCGAGCGAGTCGGCCTTGTCACCCTTCGCCATCAGGTCGTCGATCTCCTTGTCGCTGAAGCGACCGTTGTTCGACTCCGCCTTGGAGTGGTAGAGCTCCTTGAGGAAGTTCACGTTGACGGGGTAGTCGGCCACCCAGCCACCGCGGTAGAAGCCCTTGACCTCGTTGTTGTCACGCGCTTCGAGGTCGGTCGGGAAGTCCGGCTTGGCGTCGCCCACGCAGTCGACCCCGGTGGCGTTGCGGATGGACTCGCAGACAGCGGTCACCCACTCCTTGTGCCCACCGTCGGCGTTGTACTGGATGGAGATCTTGTTCTCCGGGACACCGCCGCCGGCCTTGATGAGCTCCTTGGCCTTGGCCGGGTTGAACTTCAGGATGTCCGTGTCGAGGGTCTGGTTGCCCTTGACCTGCGGAGGCGTGAAGCTGGTCGCCGGGGTACGCGTGCCGTTCAGGACGGTCTTCGTGATGGTGTCACGGTCGATCGCCATGGACAGACCCTGGAGGACCTTGGGGTCGATGTCCTTGAACGTCTTCGAGTAGAACGCCGGGTTCAGCGACTGGATCGCGGCGTAGGGCTGCTCGATCGCGCCGTCACCGAGGTCCGTCTTGTACTTCGGGAGGTCACGCGGGCCGACCTGACGGATCATGTCCAGGTTGCCGGAGACGAGGTCGGTGTACGCGGCCTCGACGGTCGAGTAGTTCTTGAACTGGATGCCCTTGTTGGCAGCCTTGTTCGGACCCTGGTACTCGGGCCAGGCCTTGACCTGGATGAGCTTCTTGTGGTTCCACTTCTCGAACGTGTACGGGCCGTTACCGATCGGCTTCTGGCCGAACGCCTTCGGGTCGTCGTAGAAGACCTTGGGCAGCGGCGCGAACGTCGCGTAGCCGAGCTTGTAGTTGAAGTACGGGACCTTGTCGGTCAGCTCGATCGTGAAGGTGGTGTCGTCCACGGCCTTCAGACCGGACATCTTGTCGCTCTTCGGGTCACCCTTCTCCGGGTGGACGTCCTCGTAGCCCTTGATGTCGGAGAACCAGAACGCGTTCTGCTGGGCGTTCTTGGAGTTGGCGTACCAGTTCCACGCGTCGATGTACGACTGCGCGGTCACGGCCTCACCGTTGTGGAACTTCCAGCCCGACTTCAGCTTGACGGTCCACGTCTTGGAGTCCTCGGTCTCGACGGACTCGGCGTTCGTGAGAACGATCTCGCCCTTGTCATCGAAGTCCAGCAGCTGGGTGAACAGCGACTGGATGACGTAGGAGCCGTTGCTCTCGTTGGTGTCGGCCGGCATCAGAGGCTTCTGGGGCTCACCGACGTCGATCGAGACGTACCCGGCGGGCTGACCCGACGTGTTCTTCTTGCCTCCGTCACCACTGTCGCTACCGCCACAGGCAGTCGCGGCCAGGGCGATGACGGCCGCTCCCGCGACCCACTTGGCGCTCTTGGCACCGCGCATGGGTTTCCTCCTCATGAGTCCACTTTTGACTACAAGAAGGGCACTGGAGAGATTCACCGACACCCCTGACGGTGATCGTTCAGTGCCCCGAGTGTGCTCGTGAGTCGGCACTCCCCACAGTGCGTGACCCATTGACCCGAGCTCAATGGAGCCAACTATTGAGTACGGCCGGGCTGTAAACCACACTTAAAGGGTCTCGGTTTGACAACATCAGACCCTCTCGTGTGCCCGAAATCCGGACAAAGCGATCCCAGACAGACACGCCCGAAACGGACTGTTAACACATGTTCCGGAGAGCGACCCCCGATATCCGGACACCGCGGTCAGGAAAAGCGATTGACGGAGGCCCGGCCCACCACAGTGTCCGTGGTGGGCCGGGCCTTCTGTCAATGCCTGTGCTGACGGACCGTCCGACGAGCCATCGGGGGGCGCCGCGGGTCTTCGCATACGGAGCGTACGGCTCCGGGGCCAGGGGGCTCCGGGGCTCCTGGACGTGGGAGGACACACAGATAGGACCGCCCGGAGGCCCACAGGGGCGTCCGGGCGGTCCTCAGGGCCTGTTGAGGCCGTCGGGTCAGCCGTGCTTGGCGCGCGAGGCCGTGCGGCCTCGCTGCTTGGCGTCCAGGACGACCTTGCGGATACGCACGGTCTCCGGGGTCACCTCGATGCACTCGTCCTCGCGGCAGAACTCCAGGGACTGCTCCAGCGACAGCTTGCGGGCCGGGACCACGTTCTCCGTGGTGTCCGCGGAGGCCGCACGCATGTTGGTGAGCTTCTTCTCCTTGGTGATGTTCACGTCCATGTCGTCGGCGCGGGAGTTCTCGCCGACGATCATGCCCTCGTAGACCTCGGTGCCGGCCTCGGTGAAGATGACACCGCGCTCCTGGAGGTTGACCATCGCGAACGGCGTCACGGAGCCCGAACGGTCCGCCACCAGCGAGCCGTTGTGACGGGTGCGCAGCTCGCCGAACCACGGCTCGTGGCCCTCGAAGATGGAGTGCGCGATGCCGGTGCCGCGGGTCTGGGTCAGGAACTCCGTACGGAAGCCGATGAGGCCGCGGGACGGGACGATCCACTCCATGCGGACCCAGCCGGAGCCGTGGTTCGTCATGGTCTCCATACGGCCCTTGCGGGTCGCCATGAGCTGGGTGATGGCGCCGAGGTGCTCCTCGGGCGAGTCGATCGTCATGCGCTCGATCGGCTCGTGGGTCTTGCCGTCGATCTGCTTGGTGACGACCTCGGGCTTGCCGACGGTCAGCTCGAAGCCCTCGCGGCGCATCTGCTCGACCAGGATGGCGAGCGCGAGCTCACCGCGGCCCTGGACCTCCCAGGCGTCGGGGCGCTCGGTGTCCAGGACGCGGAGCGAGACGTTACCGATCAGCTCGCGGTCCAGGCGGTCCTTCACCTGGCGGGCGGTGACCTTGTGGCCCTTGCCGCCCTTGCCGACGAGCGGCGAGGTGTTGGTGCCGATGGTCATCGAGATGGCCGGCTCGTCGACCGTGATCAGCGGGAGCGCGATCGGGTTCTCGGGGTCGGCCAGGGTCTCGCCGATCATGATGTCCGGGAATCCGGCGACGGCGCAGATGTCACCGGGGCCCGCCACCTCGGCGGGCTTGCGGGTGAGCGCCTCGGTCATCATCAGCTCGGTGATGCGGACGTTGGACATGGTGCCGTCACGCTTGATCCAGGTGACGGTCTGGCCCTTGCGCAGCTCGCCCTGCTCGACGCGGCAGAGCGCGATACGGCCGAGGAAGTTGTCGGCGTCCAGGTTGGTGACGTGGGCCTGGAGCGGCGCGTCCTCGTCGAACTCGGGGGCCGGGACGTGCGACAGGATGGTGGAGAAGAACGGCTCCAGGTTCTCGCTGTCCGCCGGGACGGTGCCGTCCTCGGGCTTGGTCAGCGAGGCGACGCCGTCACGGGCGCAGGCGTAGACGATCGGGAACTCGATCTGGTCCTCGTCCGCGTCCAGGTCCAGGAACAGGTCGTACGTCTCGTCGACGACCTCGGCGATCCGGGAGTCGGGACGGTCCGTCTTGTTGATGCAGAGGATGACCGGCATCTTCGCGGCCAGCGCCTTGCGCAGCACGAAGCGGGTCTGGGGCAGCGGGCCCTCGGAGGCGTCGACGAGCAGCACGACCGCGTCCACCATCGACAGACCGCGCTCGACCTCGCCGCCGAAGTCGGCGTGGCCGGGGGTGTCGATGATGTTGATCGTGATCGGGTCCCCGCCGTCCTTGGGGTGGTACTTCACCGCCGTGTTCTTGGCGAGGATCGTGATGCCCTTCTCACGCTCCAGGTCGTTCGAGTCCATCATGCGGTCGTCGAGGTGCTCGGCGGCGTGGGCGGCGAACGCTCCGGCCTGCTTGAGCATGGCGTCGACCAGCGTGGTCTTGCCGTGGTCGACGTGGGCGACGATGGCTACGTTACGGATGTCGTGGCGCGTGGGCATGGGTGGCTTGCGCTTCTCTCGGATCGTGGGATCAGGCGTCTCAGTCGGTCTTCGAGTCCTCGTACGCCCGCCGGGCGGCACGCCACGGCTCGTCCCATCGTACGGGCCCTGGGCCCGCCGGGCTTCCCGGGCGGATCCGCAGAGGCGGTCTTCCCGTGTGATTCAGGCGATATTCAGCCGGTGTCAAGGTACTGCCGGGCCGTGGAGACGGCCGGATTCGGGCAGAGCTATGGCGGAGCCATGTGGGGGGGGTGAGGAGCGGTGAAGCGATGAACGGCCCGGGTCAGGGCAGACACCACACTGCCCGCCGGCGGAACCGGCGGGCAAGGGTTTTGAGGTGCATCTGAGCTTGGCGGCGGGAGGGTGTGGTATTTACCCGCTACTTCTTGCGGTCTGCGGGGGAACCTGCCGCTTGCCGGTTCTTGAACCCGATGTCCTGATACCGGGGGGCCGCGAAACCGAACGCCCCGACGTTCGCGAGCTTCTTGTCGACCGCGACGAGCTGCGGGCGCTGGAAGAGCGGAATCGATCCGGCGGCGGCCCAGATCCGGGCGTCCGCCTGCTTCATCAGCTCGCGTGCGGCCTTCTCGTCCAGCTCGGCGGCCGCCTGGTCGAAGAGCTGGTCGATGTGGTCGGTGCCGACCCGGGTGTAATTCTGCTCCACGAGGAGCGACCCGTCGGTGGCGGGCTCCGGCTTGGCGTAGATCGGGCGCCCGTCGGTGGCCGGGTAGGCGGTGGCGGGCCACGAGTAGAGCGCCAGGTCGTACTCGCCGGAGGCGATGTGGTCCTTGAAGTAGCTCTCGTCGGGCACCTTGGTGATCTCCGTGCCGATGCCGATCTTCTCCAGCATCGCAGCGATCTTGTCGCCGACGCTGCGCAGCGACTGGGAGCCGGGTCCGGAGGGGAGCACGAAGCGCAGGGTGAGCGTCTTGCCGTCCTTGCCGAGCTGCCCCTTGGCCGCGGCGGGCGCCGGGGCGGCGGTGCCGACGGGGGCGTACGCTCCGGCGGCGCCGCCGGGCTGCTTGTCCTGGGCGGCCACGGTGCCGTCCTCACCGAGGACACCGGCCTGGTGGAGCAGGGCCGCGCTCTGGGCGGCGGCCGTCCGGGCGGGGGCGATGACGTGGAGGCCCGAGGCGCCGCTCGCGGAGGCGTGGGCGGGGGCCTGGGCGCCGGGCTTGTTGTCCTCGCCGACGATGTAGAGGCCCTCGTCGCGGGAGGCGGCGCTGTCCTCGGAGGCCCGGCCGGCCTTCTTGTCGCCCTTCTCGTCCTCGGCTTCCTCGTCGGCCTTCTCCTCCTTGCTCTCCTTCTCGCTCTTCTCGGTCTTCGCGTCCTTGTCCTCGTCCTTCTTCGCGTCCTCGGCGGTCTCCTTCTCCGCCTCCGCGCCTTCCTTCGTGTCCTTGTCCTTGTCCTCCTTCGCGTCCTTGTCGCCCTTCTTCTCCGCCTCGCTGCCCGCCTTGGTGTCCTTCGGCAGCTGGGCCGCACCTCCCCGGGTCCAGCCGGCGTCCGCCAGCAGGGCCTGGGCCTCCTTGGTGTTCTGGTCGCCGAGCGCCCCGCTGCCGTCCTTGTAGCCGGGCTGGCCCGCGAGGGCGAGGTGGCTGCCGAGCGGCTTCGCCGGAAGGCCGAGCGGCCCCAGCACCGTCTGGGCCAGCTCCTGGCGGTCCAGGGCGCGGGCCACCGCCCGGCGGACCCGGTCGTCGGCGAGCGGGCCGGACTCGCCGTTCAGCGCGAGCTGGGTGTAGGCGGGCTCCAGGGACTTGCGTACGGCGAAGTCGCGCAGGGCCTTCTGCTCGGTGGCGTACGCGACGACGGCCTTGCGGTTCTTCTCCCGGGCGGCCTGCGCGATCTCGGCCGCATCCTCGTCGGAGCCGTGCGCCAGGGCCCAGGAGCGCAGGGCCGCGGCGGGCGTGATCTCGGAGCCCGGGCCGTGGGCGGGCGGCTGGCCGTTGCTGCCCCGGTCGCGGCGGGCGAGGGTGATGCGGTCGGCGGTGGCCGCGTCGATGTCGGCGACGTCCACCGTGCCGTCGGCGAGGGCCTGGGTACGGTCCTTGGCGGCGACCGCCCGGAAGACGAGGGTGTCCAGCTTGGCCTTGTCGCCCCACCAGCGCGGGTTGCGGGCCAGCGTGACCGTGCCCTTGGCCTTGCTGACGCTGCGCAGGACGAAGGGCCCTGCGGTGTTCTTGAGGGTGGTGCGCGCGCCGTCGTTGAAGGCGTCCGGCGAGCCGGTGATCTCCTTCGGGTAGAGCGGCGAGAACAGCGAGCGCCAGTCCGCGTAGGGCTTGGAGAACGTGACCCGCACCTGGAGGTCGTCCGCGCCCCGCTCGATCTTCTCGATCCGCTCGTAACCGGAGTTGCGGGCGGTCCAGAACGCGGAGTCCTTGCCGCTGAGCGCCCGCCACTGGGCGACGAAGTCGGGGGCGCCGATCTCGCGGCCGTCGCTCCACACGGCCTGCTGGTTGAGCTTGTAGAGCACGACCTGCTTCGGCTCGCGCTCGATGACCTTCGCGGACTCCAGGTAGTCCGGGTTGAGCTTCGGCTGCCCTGACTTGTCCATCGGGAAGAGGGTCGGGAGCAGGGCTCCGGTGATCCGGGTGGTGGCGCTGTCCGCGTCCGCCTGGAAGGCGTTGAAGGTGACGGGCAGCGCGTCGACCGCCCAGTTCACCGTCGAACCGTCGGTGACCGTCTCGCGGGCGGCGGGCGCGATGTCCTGGGGCACGCCCCGGGAGGTCTCCTCGCTGCCGGAGCTGCAGCCCGCCAGCACCGGGATCGTGAGCACCCCCGTCGTGAGGAGCGCGAGCGATCGGCGCTTTCGAACCGTCCCGCGCGGGACGCCGACGTGGGACATGGCTGTTACCTCCGGGGCCGGCCCGGACCACCCCGTACCGGAATGGACCGGATAGTGCGTATGTGGTGGCATTTGCAGTTGATCACACTGATTCCTTCCGCCCACTGAAAACGCCCCTGCGCGCGAGGGGGCGGCGACACGGCGGACGGGAGGGCCAAGCTCACCCGCTCGGAGGAACGTTTCGCTCGCCCCCGGCCCACCCCAGCTCGCTCCCAGCCCACTCCCGGCTCGCTCCCCGGCCGCGACCGCGCGTGAGCTGGCGTGAGTCCCGGCACGCCGGATCGAACGGCCTTGCTCCTCTCGCGGCCCAGGATTTAGGGTGAATGCGCTTTCACGAGCCTCGTGATCGCCTCGCGGAAGAAAAGCGGACGGACGGTCGGTCGAGTGAGCGCCCCCACGGTGTACGACGTCGCCGAGCGGTCGGGCGTCTCCATTGCCACGGTCTCCCGGGTCTACCGGAACCCCGATTCCGTACGCGTCCAGACCCGCGAGAAGGTCATGGAGGCGGCCCGTGAGCTGGGCTATGTGCCGAGCGGCAGCGCCCGGGGCCTGGCCAGCCGGACGACCGGTGTGCTCGGGCTGTGCTTCCCGGACTTCGCGGACCAGGACGCCGAGACCGCCGCGGCCGCGAGCGACGCGGACGACGACCAGGCCGTCATGCTCTACTCCGACCAGATCATCCGGGGCATGGAACGGGCGGCCCGGCGGCACGGCTACGCCCTGCTGATCGCGGCCTCGCTGGAGGGCGGGCCGGAGAGCCTGGTGGCGAAGGTCGCGGGGCGGGTCGACGGCTTCGCCGTACTGGCCCGGACCGTGCCGACCGAGGACCTGGAAGTGATATCGCGCCGGCTGCCCGTGGTGATGCTCGCCGGGCCGCGCGAGATCGACCACCTGGATCACATCGTGGTGGCCAACACCGAGGGCGAGCGCGAACTGACCCGCCATCTGATCGAGGACCACGGACTGCGCCGGCTGGCGTTCGTCGGCGGCGGGGAGGATTCGCCGGACTCCCAGGCCCGGTTCCGGGGCTTCCAGGAGGCCTGCCGGGACGCGGGTCTTCCGGTGCCCTCCCGGCCGGAGCTGCGCGCCGGGATGATGACGCAGGCCGAGGGCGCGCTGGCGGCGGACACCCTGCTGGACCGGTCGGAGGGTACGGGGGTGGAGCGGCCGGAGGCGATGCTGTTCGCCAACGACCAGATGGCGGTCGGCGCGCTCCAGGCGCTGGAGCGGCGCGGGGTGCGGGTGCCCGAGGACATCGCCGTGACCGGGTTCGACGGGATCCCGCTGAGCCGGATCGTCCGCCCACCCCTGACGACCGTCCGGCAGCCGATCCGGCTGCTGGGCGAGCAGGCGGTGGAGCTGCTGGTGCAACGCCTGGCCGACCCAGGCCGCGCCCCGGTCTCGCTGGAGCTGCCGGTCTCGGTGACCCGGCGGGCCAGCTGCGGCTGCGGCTGAGCGGGGCGCGTGCCGGTGGGCCGGGCCGCCCCCGCCACGCCTGCCAGGGCCGGTGGGCCGGCCGCCACGCCTGCCAGGCACCTGGCTCCTGACCCCGGCCCCGGCCCCGGCCCCGTACACCGATACCGCCGGAGGAGAGCCATGACCGAGCACGCCCGGCAGGACCGCACGAACCCCGCCACCGAAGCCCGGGTCCGCGACAGCTTCGGCCGCCAGGGGCTGATGCACCACCTCGGCGCCCGCATCACCGAGATCGCGCCGGGCCGCGTCCGTATCGTCCTGCCGGCCCGGCCCGAGGTGACCCAGCAGCACGGTTACGTGCACGCCGGCGCCACCAGCGCCATCGCGGACAGCGCGGGCGGTTACGCGGCCCTGACGCTGTTCGCCGAGGACAGTGAGGTGCTCACGGTGGAGTACAAGATCAACCTCCTCGCGCCCGCCGCCGGCGACCACCTGGAGGCCGTGGGTACGGTCCTGAAGTCCGGGCGCACGCTGACCGTGTGCCGGCTGGAGGTCTTCGGCGTCCAGGAGGACGGCAGCCGCAAGCTCGTGGCCAACGGGCAGCAGACGCTGATCCGGGTGGACGCCCCGAAGACGGCCGCCTGACCCGCGGCGGCCGGGCCCTCAGACGGCCGGGGCCAGCCGCTCCCCGAAGAACCGGGTCCGGTTCGCGTCCAGCTCCGCCGCCTCGGCCGTCATCCCCCGGTACGCGAAGTGCCCCGCCGTCAGCACCTGGAGCTCGCGCTCGCCGGCCAGCGCGTTGTATACGGCGAACTGCCCCGGCGGCGGCACGGACGGGTCGAACAGGGCGGCCGCGACCAGCGTGGGCAGCGTCAGCCGGGTCGCCGCCGTCGCCGCGTCGAAGTAGCCGAGGACATCGGTGACCTCGGGGTGGTCGCGGTGGTGCGCCCGGACCGCCTCGCCGCTGCCCGCGCAGGGCAGGGTGAGGCGCAGCGGGTGGTTGCCGAAGGTGGGGACCGTGAGCTGGGCCGCGCCGAAGCGGTCGTCCCAGGGCAGCGCGAGGGCCCCGAGCCCGCCGCCGAAGCTCTCGCCGAGGTAGCCGAGGCGGGGCCCGCCCGGACGTCCGGCCCGGGCCAGTTCGGGCACCAGTTCTGTCAGGGCGGAGGCGGCGCACCAGAGGTCGGCCGCGCAGTCGCCGATGACGTAGGTGTCGCGGGAGCCGATACCGTGCAGGACGTGCTCGGCGGCCAGGTCCGGGATGCCGTCCACCCGGCCCCGCTCCCCCATGCCCCGTACGCACGGCAGGATCACGGCGGCCCCGGGCAGCGGCGCCGGAAGGTCGCGGCCGGGCTCCTGGCGGCCGCCGTAGCCGTGCCCGACGACGAATCCGTACCGTACGGGCCCCTCGGCGGGCAGGGCGAGCCAGCCGCCGAGCCGGACGCCGCCCACGGAGGTGTAGGCGACGCGGTGGATCCGCACGCCGTCGCGCTCCTCCTCCACCGGGCCGAGGACCGGCCGCGGGTCGACCGCGCGGGCCCGCGCGTACCGCTCCCGCCAGAACGCGTCGAAGCCCTCCGGGGCGGGCGGGGCCGGGATGTCCAGCAGGGCGTCCGGCGCGTCGTACCCGTAGGCCGGGTCGAACGGGAAGTCGTGGGAGAACGCGACGGATGAGGCCATGCGGCGAGGGTAGACGCCGGCCACGCCCCGCAGGCCGCAGGCCCCCGAGCGACGAATCGGTCACATCGCCTGTTGTTCCACAAACAGCGCGTTTACGGTTCAACAACAAGGCGCCGGGATGTCGAGCACGTTGCACGAGTGTGACCCAGCACCCTCTTGCGGATTCCCGAACGACTGGCGCAGAGTGATGTATGCGCTTACAGGCAGCGCATACATAGCGCAGCATCCGGATTGCTCAAGGAGGAGCCCTCCCATGTCCCGCATCGCCAGAACCGCTCCCGCCGGCATAGCGCTCGCGCTCGCCGTGACCCTTTCCGCCTGCGGCTCCTCCGGCGGCGACGTCGCGGCCGACGAGAAGCAGACGCTCACCGTGTGGGCCATGGGGGCCGAGGGCGAGAAGCTCGCGGACGTGGCCGAGGTCTACGAGAAGGCCAACCCGAACATCACCGTCAAGGTGACCCCGATCGGCTGGGACGTCGCCCACCAGAAGCTCGTCTCGGCAGCGGCGGCGGGCACTCTGCCCGACGTGGCGCAGATGGGCGGGAGCTACATGGGCGAGTTCGCCGAGCTGGGCGTGCTGGAGCCGGTGGACGGCAAGGTCTTCGACAAGAAGGACTTCTTCCCGGCGGGCTGGGAGCAGGGCGAGGTGGACGGCACCGCCTACGGCGTGCCGTGGTACGTCGACACCCGAGTCCTCTACTACCGCACGGACCTCGCCGAGAAGGCGGGCGTCGACAAGGCTCCGGAGAACTGGAAGGAGCTCCAGGACCTGGCCGCCGCGTACCAGAAGAAGGCCGGCACGAAGTGGGGCCTGTCCATCCAGCCCAGCGGCCTGGACACCGTGCAGAACTTCTACTCCTTCCTGTACTCGGCGGGCGGCGAGATCGTCAACGACAAGGGCGAGGCGGTCATCGACAGCCCGGAGGCGGTCAAGGCGCTGAAGGAGTACGGCAGTTACTTCGACAAGGGCCTGTCCAACAAGTCCGTGCAGCCCGGCTACGACGTGGTGAAGGACTTCGGCAACGGCCGGGTCCCGATGTTCTTCGGCGGCCCCTGGCACGTGACGCTGCTCAACGAGGGCCAGCCGCAGATCAAGGGCAAGTGGGCCATCGCCAACGTGCCCGCGGACGCCTCCTCCACCTCCATGGCCGGCGGTTCCTCGCTCGTCGTCTCCAAGGACAGCGAACACAAGGCGGCGGCCACCGAGTTCATCAAGTACCTGACCGACACGAAGGGCCAGTCCGACTGGTACGAGCGGACGAAGGACCTGCCCGCCAACACCTCCGCGTGGGAGTCCGGCGTCCTCGCCGACGACGCCGACCTGCAGACCTTCAAGAAGCAGATGGACACCGCCAAGTCCTCGCCGTCCCTGGCCAACTGGACCGAGATCACCGACAAGGTGGACCAGGCCATCGCCAAGGTGACGCAGGGCAAGGCTTCCGCCGAGGACGCGCTGAAGACGGCGCAGTCCGAGATCGAAGGCCTCGTGAAGCAGTAGCCATGGGCACCTCGACCACCACGACCGAGAAGGCCGCGCGGCCCGCGAAGGCCGGGGCCGCACCGTCCCCGGCGCCCGCGGGCGGCGGCCGCCGCAAGCGTACGCTGGGCGTGCAGAACGCGGCGGGCTGGCTGTTCTCCACCCCGTTCCTCGTGCTGTTCGCCGTCTTCATGGCGTTCCCGATCCTCGCCACGCTGGCGATGAGCTTCACCGACTTCGGGCTGCGCAATGTGACGCGCCCGTGGGAGGCGGAGTTCATCGGGTTCGAGAACTACGTCAACCTCTTCGGCGACGAGAAGTTCCTCAAGTCCCTCTTCAACACGGGGTACTTCGTGGTCGTCGGCGTACCGCTGACGATCGGGATCGGGCTGGTCGTCGCCGTCCTGCTGAACAACGGCATCGACCGGGCGCGGACCTTCTTCCGCGTCGGCTTCTACGCCCCGGTGGTCACCACCATCGTCGCGGTCGCCGTCGTCTGGCGGTTCGTGCTCGATCCGAGCGACGGGCTGATCGCCGGCCTCTTCTCCGAAGTGGGCTGGACCGCACCGGACTTCCTCGGCTCCGAGACGCTGGCGATGCCCTCGCTGATCGTCATGGCCGTCTGGCGGAACGTCGGCACGGTGATGGTGCTGTTCATCGCGGGCCTCCAGGCGATCCCCACCGAGGTGCGGGAGGCGGCGAAGCTGGACGGTGCGAGCGTCTGGCAGGAGTTCCGGTCCATCACGATCCCGCTCCTGCGTCCGACGGTCCTCTACGCCACGGTGATCACGACGATCGGCTACCTCAACGTGTTCGAGGAACCGTTCGTGATGACCCAGGGCGGCCCGTCCGACTCGACCCTCACGGTCTCGCTGAACATGTACCGCGAAGGGTTCAACTTCTTCCACATGGGCTACGCGAGCGCCATGGCGTACGTCCTCTTCGTGGTGATCATGGGCATCACGGTGCTCCAGCTCCGACTGCTGAAGGACAACACGAAATGAGCGCCACCAGCAGCAACGCACCGGCCAAGACCCTGGACAAGCGGTCTCCCGGAAAGCGGAGCACCGCACGCCCGCTGGTCTACGTCCTGCTCTCGCTCGGCCTGCTGGTCATGTCGGCGCCCTTCCTCTGGATGGGGCTCTCCGCCTTCAAGACGCAGAGCGAGCTGTCGGCCAGCCCGCCCGTGTGGATCCCCACCGAGTGGACCCTGACCAACTTCCGGCAGCTGCTCGACAAGCTGGACCTGCCGCTGTACTTCATGAACTCGGTGATCGTGGCGGTCCTGGTGACCGTCTCGAACCTGGTGTTCTGCTCGATGCTCGGCTACGCCCTGGCGAAGCTGAAGTTCGCCGGCCGCAACAAGATCTTCGGCCTGGTGCTCGGCGCGCTGATGGTGCCCGGCAACCTGATGCTGCTGCCGCTGTTCGTGCTGATGAGCAAGCTCCAGCTGATCGACAGCTACGCGGGTCTGGTGCTGCCGTTCGCCGCCGGGGCCTTCGGAGTCTTCCTGATGCGGCAGTTCATGCAGTCGATCCCGGACGAGCTGCTGGAAGCGGCCCGGATGGACGGCGCGAGCGAGTGGTACATCTTCTGGCGGATCGTGATGCCGCTGGTGAAGCCCGCCCTCGCGACCCTGTCGATCTTCACGTTCCTGGGCTCCTGGAACAACTTCGTCTGGCCGCTGATCGCGACCAACGACCCCGACAAGTACACCCTCCCCGTCGCCCTGGCGACCTTCGCCACCGACCCCAACAAGGCCGGCGGCTCCAACGGGATGCTGATGGCCGGGGCCTTCCTGATCGTGCTGCCGGTGCTGATCGTCTTCATCGCCCTGCAACGGCACTTCACCCAGGGCATCGCCACGGCGGGCATGAAGTAACCCCCGGACCACCCGACCTCACGTAACGAGGCCGCACCCCACCCCTGAACGACCGCGCGGCCACACCCCACACCACCACCAGAAAGACAAGTCGCGATGACGCACCCCCCTGCCCCGAACCAGCCGACGACGGCTTCCGTGCCGTTCCCCGAGGGCTTCCTCTGGGGCGCCTCCACGGCGGCCCACCAGATCGAGGGCAACAACACCGACAGCGACTGGTGGGTCAAGGAGCACGCCGCCGGCACCCACATCGCGGAGCCGAGCCTGGACGCCTGCGACAGCTACCACCGCTGGCCCGAGGACATGGACCTGCTGGCCTCGCTCGGCTTCACGGACTACCGCTTCTCCATCGAGTGGGCCCGCATCGAGCCGGTCGAGGGCCACTTCTCCCGCGCCGAACTCGCCCACTACCGGCGGATGGTGGAGGGTGCGATCGAGCGCGGTCTGCGCCCGATGGTGACCCTGCACCACTTCACCGTCCCGCAGTGGTTCGAGGCGCGCGGCGGCTGGACCGCCGAGGGCGCGGTGGAGCTGTTCGCCCGGTACGTCGCGGCCTGCGCGCCGGTGATCTCCGAAGGCGTACGGCACGTCTGCACGATCAACGAGCCGAACATGATCGCCGTGATGGCGGGCCAGGCCAAGCGCGGCGACAACAGCTTCCCGCCCGCCGGTCTGCCCACCCCCGACGACGAGACGACCGCGGCCGTCATCGCCGCGCACCACGCGGCGGTGAAGGAGGTCCGGGCCCTGGACGCGGGCATCCAGGTCGGCTGGACCATCGCCAACCAGGTCTACCAGGCCCTCCCCGGCGCGGAGGACGTCACCGCCGCCTACCGCCACCCGCGCGAGGACGTCTTCATCGAGGCGGCGCGCGGCGACGACTGGATCGGCGTGCAGTCCTACACCCGTACGCGGATCGGCCCGGACGGACCGATCCCGGCGGCCGACGACGTCGAGCGGACGCTGACGACGTGGGAGTACTACCCGGGCGCGGTCGGCGAGGCGCTGCGCCACACGGCCGAGGTGGTCGGGGACGTCCCGCTGATCGTCACGGAGAACGGCATCGCGACCGCCGACGACAGCCGCCGGGTCGACTACTACACGGGCGCTCTGAGCGAGGTCGCCTCGGCGCTGGAGGACGGCCTCGACATCCGGGGCTACCTGGCGTGGAGCGCGCTGGACAACTACGAGTGGGGCACCTACAAGGCCACGTTCGGTCTGATCGCGATCGACTGGGAGACCTTCGAGCGCACCCCGCGCGACTCCGCGAAGTGGCTGGGCTCGCTGGGCCGCACCCGCGAACTCCCGCGCACGACAGCGTAATTCCGGCGTCTCCCGGCACTCGGGGGACGCCCCTCACACGGGGAGCCACCTGACGGCTCCCTCCGGCCCGGGAGCCGGCGGAACCTGACGACCGCCGGCTCCCGAGCCGCCCGCACGAGCACTGTTCCCCTCTTCCCCCTTCTGCCACCAGGAGCCGGACCGATGGACCGTCGCACGTTTCTCACCGCCGCAGGGACCGGGGCCGCGGCCCTGTCGCTGGGAGCAGTCACCTCCCCGGCCGCGCATGCCGCCGCCCCGGCCGATCCCCGCCTTCTCAAGCACTGGTTCGTCGACACGTACCGCTCGATCGAGGCGATGACGACCGACTTCGGCCTGGTCACCGACAAGATCGACCTCAGCGGCCCCGGAGCCCCCGCCCAGTCGCCGCAGACCTCCCCGACCAACATCGGCTGCGGCCTGTGGTCGACGGTGGCGGCGGCAGGTCTGGGCGTGATCGGCGAGGGGGCGATGCTCCGGGCCCTGACCCGTACGGTCACGGCGGTCGAGAAGCTGGAGCGCCACCACGGCTTCTGGCTCAACTGGTATGACGCGCACGACGGTTCGGTGCTCACGCAGTGGCCGGGCACGGGCGACCCGGTGCGTCCGTTCCTGTCCTCGGTGGACAACGCCTGGCTGGTGACGGGCCTGCGCATCGCGGCCGACGCCGCGCCCTCGCTGCGACCGCGCATCCACCGCATCCTGGCCACCGCCGACTGGTCGTACTTCTACACGCCGTACGACCCGGCCGACCCGGTGGCGGGCCCCGGCCAGCTGCGCGGCGGCGTCTGGACGGACACGGAGGAGCCGACCCCGCACCACTACGGCGCGCTCAACACCGAGCCGCGCATGGCGAGTTACCTGGGCATCGCGGACGGATCACTGCCCGGCGACCACTACTGGCACCTGCTGCGCACGATGCTGCCGGAGCACGAGCAGGAGCAGAAGCCGGGCGGTGAGTACGTCACGGTCGACGGCGTACGCGTATGGAACGGCCACTACACGCACCGCGACCGGAAGGTGGTCCCCACCTGGGGCGGCTCGATGTTCGAGGCGCTGATGGTGCCGCTGTTCGTGCCGGAGCCGGAGTGGTCGCCGCGCGCCTGGGGCGTGACGCACCGGCGTTACGTACGGGGCCAGATCGACCACGGCCTGCGCGAGGCGGAGTACGGCTACTGGGGCTTCTCCCCCGCCAACGTCCCCGAGGACGGCTACCAGGAGTACGGGGTCGACGCGCTCGGCATGGCGGTCGACGGCTACGCCTCCAACACCGACCGCACCCACACCACGGACGGCGAACCCCTGCCCCCGCCCTCGGCGTTCACCAACGGAGTGGTCACCCCGCACGCCTCCTTCCTGGCCCTGCCGTACGCCCGCCGGGAGGCGGTGGCCAACCTCCGTTCGCTGGAGCGGGACTTCGGGGCGTACGAGGACGGGCTCGGCTTCCGGGACTCGGTGAACGTGTCCACGGGCCGGGTCAGCGACTTCATGCTCGCCCTGGACCAGGGCATGGTCGTCGCCGCTCTCGCCCAGGAGTTGCGCCCGGGCCTGCTGCAACGCCCGTTCCGCACGGGCGGTTTCCGGACCCGGGTGCGACCGCTGCTGGAGCGGGAGCGGTTCTCGATCTGAGGGCGGCGGCTGTCACGAGTGGGGGCAGCCTCTTCCGGTGCGGCATACGGCGGGCCGGGCGCCAGGCGCTGGGAACAGGCAGCCTGGTGGCCGGCCCGGCAGCCGGCGGGGCCCGTACATTGCCGGAAGTCGGCATACCGGGGGCGGGTCACGCCTCCCTACCCTGACGGCGTATCCGGCACAGACACCTGCCGGACAGATTCCGGGGGTGGGTGACACGATGTTTTCGCTGGTCTGGGGAACGTTCGCAACAACGCTGGGCTGGGTCGTCGCGGCAGACTTCCGGGGCGCCGCACACCGTTTCCACGCGTTCTCCCACGCCGCCACTCCGTTCGTCGGGTCCGGAGCACACGTGATCGGCGTCGGCTTCTTCCGCCTGGTGGCGGGGGTGTTCGCCCTGGTCGGCCCGATCGTCCTGGTCACCGGACTCCTGGAGCTGTGGCGCGGCGAGGCGGAAGCGCTCAGCCTGCCGCCGGTTCCCGCCGGGTTCGTCGCGGTGGAAGCCGTGATCGTCGGTGTCACCCTCTGGAGCACCTGGCGGCGGTCCGGCTTCCTGCGCCGCCAGTGGGACGCCGGCAGCGGCCTGCGGCGCACGGCGGTCGCCGGTGTCACGGCGTCGTTGGTCGCCTTCGCCGCGCTGCTCGCCCTCGGCTCGGGGACGTGGATGCTGGTCGCCTGGCTGCTGGGCGGCCTGTGTGGCATCACCCTGCTGTTGAGCGACCCGGCCGACAGAGCGGCGGATGCCTGAGCGGGCCCTACCCCACCCCGATCCCCTCCAGCATGCGCCGCTGATGCTCGCGCCCGAGAGTCTCGTAACCGATCACGGTCACGAAGGGCGCGAGCATCACGACGATCAGGCATACCGCCAACGGCGCTCCCGTCACGGCCAGCAGGCAGCCGGCCAGCAGGACCGCCAGGGTCAGTGCGATCAGGAGCAGGTGGAAGCGGTCGGCCGCCGAGAGCAGCAGGGTGTGCAGCAGGTAGACCACCAGGAGATAGAGGGCCACCGGGAGGGCCAGGGCGAGGACGACCGTCGTCTCGGGGATCTCCGTGTGGTGTTCCAGGTAGAGGCCCGCCACGTGCAGTCCGGACCCGGCTCCGGCCACGCCGATGAACAGCGGGATGTGGCCGTAGCCGAAGAGGTAGCCGCGGTTGCGGCGGCGCTCCAGGACTTCGCCGAACGGGGTCGTGAAGTAGACCCACCACATGCCGAAGGTCAGGCCGACCCCCGCGACCACGACGGCGATCGCGTTCCCGGTCCAGGCCGTGCCGTCGGCCCCGCCGAGCAGTTCGCCCGAGGAGGCGACCGTGCCGACCACGCTCTCCCCGAGCACGATGATCGCGAAGAGGCTGTACCGCTCGGCCATGTGGTGCGGGTGCCACGGCGTGCCGCCCGCGGCCCCCTGGGCGAAGGCCGGCAGGGCCAGTTCCAGTGCGCCGAGGACGACGAACGCGGCGAACACGGCGTAGACCGGCAGTCCTACGAAGGCCAGGACGACCCATCCGATCTGGGCGACCACCGTCCAGCGGATGTTGGCCAGACACACGCCCCGGTACTCGGGGGCCTCCCTGGCGGCACGCGCCCACTGGAGCACCATCGCGATCCGCATCACGACGTACCCCGCGACCATCGCCCGCAGTTCGAGGTGGCCGCCCTCGTCGACGGAGTGGAACATCGCCGGGAGGCCGAGCGAGAAGACGACGACCCCGATCATCTGGACCATCGTCAGGACCCGGTAGAGCCAGTCGTCGGTGGCGAAGGCCGAGGCGAACCAGCTGAAGCTGATCCAGGCGACGCTGATCGCGAACATCGCCATGACGAACGCGATGACCGCGTGCCCCAGGTGTCCCTCGGCCAGAAGCTCCGCGAACTGGGAGGACGCCGTACCGACCGCGACGACGAAGGTCAGGTCGAACAGCAGCTCCAGCGGTGAGGAGACCCGGCCGTCCTCCTCGGGGTCACGTCCGGCCATCGGGGCGAGGCGGCGCCGACGGGCGCGTCTGCCGTGGTCGTCGTCTTTCCGCGGGTGCTCAGGCATGCGGCCATCATTTCTGACGCCATGTCATGCGGGTGGGCAACACGCGCCGCCTCCAGCGGCCTCAGGCGGGGAAGCGGTCCGGGCGGCCCCACGACGGCTGACCGGTTCCTCCGTATGGAGCAGTCCCTCCGCCCCGGACGCGCGCGGCCCGGACGCCGGAGAGAGGTTGATCGGAGCAACAACGTGCCGATCGAAGGAGTGGGTGGATGAGGCGGGAAGATTCCGGACGGACCACGAACAGTTCCGGTACGGCGGCACCGGAGGGTTCCGGGCTCGCGGCAGTCCTGGCCGTGGCGGCGTCCTTGATCGTCGGTCTGACTGTCGGGCACCTCTTCGTACGGGAAGCGGGGATCGAGTCCGGCACACACCGGGAGATCGCCCTGTGGTCCATCGCGGCCTTCCTCCCGGCTCTGGTCCTGCTCTCGATCTGGGTGAGGGTCAACGACGGCCGAAGTCTCCTCGGCCTGTGCTTCGGTGGCCGGCACCGCCTGCGCAAGATCGCGCTCGGTGCCGTGACCGCCGCCGCCTTCTTCCTCGTGCTCAATACGGTGACCGGGATCATGGCGGGAGACGGACCGGACGGGGAGGCCGGGGACGGCACATCCGCCTCCCTGGCCATGGGAGCGCTGCTGCTGCTCGGAGTCGCCGTCCAGTCCTCCACGGAGGAGGTCCTCTTCCGTGGATACCTCCTTCCCGTCCTGAGCCGTCGCTGGGGAACCGTGGCGGGCGTTCTGGGCAGTTCGGCGCTGTTCGGGTGCGCGCACATGTTCAACCAAGGGGCCTCGGCCTCCTATGTGCTGATGACGTTCCTGCTCGGCGTGGCCCTGGCGGTGTGGGCGACCGCGGACGGCGGCATCTGGCGCACCTGCGCCTTCCACACCACGTGGAACTTCATCCCGAGTCTGTTCAGCCCTGAAGAGGGGACCTCCAGCAGCGCGGGCGCGGGGCAGACCGTCGCCGCCGTCGTCGTCCTGGCCGCCGTGATCCTGTGCGCCCTGTGGAGCCTGCGCCGCGCCCGCCGCACTTCCGACCGGTCGGCCGCGCCGGAGGCCGGAGTCCTTCCCTGAGTTCGATCGGCGACACCAGAAGGGCGGGGCCCGGCAGGCGACTGCCGGGCCCCGCCCACTACGTAACGGGTCACCCCTCCTGAGCGCGGGGCTTACGCCGATGGCGCCAGGCGTAGAGACCGGCCCCGCCGATGAGGGCCGCGCCGGCGAGGGCGTACCCCGTGCCCACCTGGGAGGTGACGGACCCTCCGACGCCGGTCCTGACGTGACCGTGGGGGGTGCGGGTCACCGTGAGGCGCGCGTACGCCTTCTGGCCTCCCTCGCAGACGATGCTCACGTCGTAGTCGCCGGGCTCGGTACGCGAGGGCACGGTGAACTCGCCCTGCAGGGACGGGCTGTCCGCGGCGGGCCCGAGCTTGAACATGACATTGCCTTCAGGGCTGGCACTACTGGCCCCCGTAGCGGACATCTCGTCCCCGCACGCCGTCGTGGTCGCATAAACCGTTGCCCCCGCCCGTACGGTGGAAGGGCTCAGTTCGAGCCTGCCCACCGGCTCGGCACTCGCCTGCCCCGCCATCAGCACGGAAGCGGCGGTGGCGAAGGCAGCACTGGCGGTGACGACCGATGCTCGCATAGCAGCCCATCCCTCCACGGTTCGGCGTGCCCGGGAACCGCTTCGGTCCCCGCTCAGGCAAGCCCCGTACCCCGAACCAACCTCACCGGCGCGCGGCGCGCACCCTGGCGCGGGCAGCAGGGGTATCGACCTGACCGCCACGCGAAAGCGAGGGAATCCCGGACACGGTGGCACCTGGCACCTTGGTCATACACCCTCACCTTTCATCACATGCTGTTACCACTCATTACGAATCGTCACATGCCGTCACGCGGTGCGAGATGCGGGTGCTCCCGCGCGAGTTCGGCGTCCACCGCCGCGAGCGTCGGATCGACGATGTCCCAGTCGTGGGCGGAGGGGTGGTCGACGTACAGCCCGCACGCGTCCTCGCCCCGGGGGTCGACCGCACCGCACCAGGCCAGCTCCGCCAGGGTCGCCCGCTCGCCTCTCCAACGGGCCCAGACGGCGGTGTGGTTCGCGTCGTCGTCCCATAACGCCATCGCGTGGTCGCCGTCGTGCTCGGCGGCCAGCTCGCAGAGGAGGTACCCGGCCTCCGGGCGACGGTCGCCGGGAGCGGCGAGCCGGATCACGAACTCCGGGGGCGGCAGCAGGGTTACGGCGGTGCACTGGTTCATGGGGCGGGAGTCCTCCGGTCGCCGTCAGGGCGCGTCGGTATCGGGAACGTCGGGTACGTCAGGTGCGTCGGGCGTGCCAGATGTGTCGGGCGTGCCGGGAGCCTCGTCCTCCGAGACGAGTCGCCGGACCTCGCTGTGGACGTGTTCGGCGATGAGGTCGCCGAGCGGGTCGGTCACCGAGAAGGAGTGCGGCCCGGGATGGTGGTCGAAGTACGCGCACAGGGTCACCGCGCGGGTCGCCAGCTCGCGGAGCACGGCGGGGCACAGGGGCAGCGTGTCGAGCCGGTGGACGCGGTGGGCTCCGGTCCCCGACCAGAGGAACCACAGGTCCCGGTCGTCCGAGGTGTCCGCCGTCCACAGGTGCGCGGCGTGCTCGGCCGACTCGTCGTGGTCGCCCAGCTCGCACAGGACGAAGTCCTCCGGCTCCACGATGTCGGGCGGATGCGTGGGCCCGCCCTCCATGGTGGCGAGCGCCAGCAGCGTTTCCGGGTACGGGACTTGGGTCACGGCGGTGCACTGCAGCATCCGGTCAGCCCCCTTCCGTACGGGGCGGGACCTCGTGGTTCGCCGAGGCTTCCGCCGCCCACCCGCACAGGTCCACGGGCCACGCGCCGAGGGTGACGCGCAGCCCTACGAAGGGGTCGACCACGGTGAGCAGGGCGGGCCGACCTGATTCCAGCGCGTTCATGGCGTGGTCCTGGCTGCCGTGGTCGCCCGCCCACGCCCGGAGCGCCTCGGGGGCGTCGGAGCCGTGGAAGGCGACCGGCCGGACGTCCCGCGCCCCGAGCCACGGGGCGGCCGGGAGCAGGTACCGCCCGTGCCCGTCCGCCAGCCGCAGGGCCTGCCGCCGGAGCCAGCGAAGGACGAGCCGACGGTTCGGCAGCGCGACCCCGCCGAGCCGGAGGGCCCGGCCGCCGGCCTTGACCGTGACGGCCGCGACGTAGTCCTGATTCCTCATGCGGCGCACCCCCGCCCGCCGTCGACCGGTACGGCCGCCCTCACAGCACTTCTCCCCGGCTCCGGGCGTTGAGCCGTGCCGTACGGGCCCGTAACTGCTCCATGAGCAACGCGGGCCGGACGTAGCGAGGTTCGACCTCCCACTCGCGCCCGCCGCCGACCGGCCGGAGGGACCAGTACGGCCCGGCGACGCCCTGGAACTCCCCCACGCGGTCACCGCGACTGGTGTCCGCGAGGAGAGCCCCGGGGGACGGGACTTGTGGGGGCCACTCCGTAATCGGGCTGGCGTTCTCGCCGTACACCGTTCGCTCCTCTCTGTAGCCGAACGACTACCGGGGCGACTCAGCGTGGCCTAGCGTGGAGATGTCTTCAACGTTTCGGATCTGGGGGATACGTTGGTCAACCGTAAAGAAGTGAACCCTGACGGGGGCCCGGAGGCTGCCTACGGAGCACGTCTGCGGAGGGAGCGCGAAGCACGGGGCTGGAAGCAGGACGATCTCGGCGCGCGCATCGGTTACACGGGGCGGCACGTTTCCGGCGTGGAATTGTGCCACAAGTCCCCAACTCGCAAGTTCTCGATCGCCGTTGACGTGGCGATGAGCTTTACGGGAACCGCTGATTCGTTCGAGCGCGAGTGGCGCAAGATCAAGCACGGGGTGCTGTTGCAGGGCTTCCCGGAGTACGTGGCGCTGGAGGGCCGGGCGGCGGAGATCCGGCTGTTCGAGGTGGGCGTCATCCCGGGACTGTTGCAGACCCGGGAGTACGCGGAGGCGCTGGCACGCGGGGCGGTCGACCGAGGAGTCATGACGCCCGAACAGGCCGATCATCGCGTCTCGTTGCTCATGGAGCGGCAGGGCGCACTGTTACGGACCGTGCCGCCGATGCTGATCGCGGTGCTGGACGAAAGCTGCATCCGCCGGCCGATCGGCAGTCCTGCCGTGATGGACGCCCAGTTGCAGCATCTGGTCGACTTCGCCGCGCAGTCCCACACCATGCTGCAGATCGCACCTTTCAGTGTCGGTGAGCAGCGCCCCTTCGATCGGCTGGTGAATCTGCTGACGCTCCAGGACCGGTCCGCGGTCTCCTACGTCGAGTCCGAGACGCAGGGGCATCTGGACCGCGAACTCAGCTCTGTCATCCCGATGGTGAGGGCCTACCATCAGTTGCAGGCTGTGTCTCTGTCGCAGACAGATACCGTGGACATGATCCACCAGCATTGAAAGGGCACCCTGTGACGACCGAATCCACGACCCCGCAGTGGGTCAAGTCCTCTTACAGCAACAGCGGTTCGTGCGTCGAATGGGCCCCGCGCACCGCCTCCACCACCGGCATCGTCCCCGTACGCGACTCCAAGAACCCCGGCGGCCCGGCCCTCACCGTCCGCGCCGCCGCGTTCAGGACGTTCATCGCGGGTATCACGTCAGGCGAGCTGTAACACCCACCGCAGCCACGACCGAACAGCAACGAAGGGGCGGCCCATCGATGACGACCTGTTCCACGACCCCGCAGTGGGTCAAGTCCTCCTACAGCGACAACGGCGGCACCTGCGTCGAGTGGGCCCCGCGCACCGCGTCCGCCACCGGCATCGTCCCCGTACGCGACTCCAAGAACCCCGGCGGCCCGGCCCTCACCGTCCGCGCCGCCGCGTTCGCCTCCTTCGTGGCGGGCGTCAAGGCCGGGGGCTTCGACGTCACCGCCTGACCCGCACCGCCGCCACCGCTTCCGGCTACGCCCCACCGCGCCCCCGCGCACGGTGGGGCGTCCCGCTGTCAGGGGCCCGGCCTACACTCCCGGTGTGACCGTCATGGAGCCGGTGATCCGCCCGGCCGTCCCGGCCGACCTGAGTGCCGTCGCCGAGATCTACACGTACTACGTCCGCCACACCGTGATCACCTTCGAGGAGAACCCTCCGCCGGTAGCCGCCTGGCACCAGCGCCTCGACGACCTCGCGGCCCGCAACCTGCCGTTCCTGGTCGCCGAACTGTCCGGCGAGGTCGTGGGCTACGCGTACGCGGCTCCTTGGCGTCCCAAGCCCGCCTACCGGAACACCGTGGAGAACTCGATCTACCTCGCCCCCGACCGCACGGGCCGGGGTCTCGGCGGAGCGCTGCTGAAGGCCTTGCTGGCCGCCTGCACCGGGACGCACGTACGTCAGATGATCGCCGTCATCGCCGACGCGGGCACGGACGCCTCGGCCGCGCTGCACCGCCGTCACGGCTTCACGGACGCGGGCCGGCTGGCCGCCGTCGGCTACAAGCACGACCGCTGGGTCGACACCTTGCTGATGCAGCGGACGCTTGACCGCCCGGTTCCGGACGCGAGCTCCTGAGCGATCCGGCAGGAGACGCCCCGGCCCTGACGGCCCGGAGTTGGACCCATGCGGCGGCGTCGCGCAGCGTGGACCGCTCGACGTCCGGAGCGGGTCCGGAGCCGGTCAGGACTCCGGAGCAGCGGCCTTCCTCCTGGCGCGAGCGCGGCCCACCGCCTGGTTGGCGGCTTCCAGGACCGTCATGACGCCCATGACCGTGATCAGGCGCAGCCACCACGGAAAGTCGAGCGACTCCGCGCACACGAAGACCACGACGACCGACACGACGAGTACCACCGTGAACGGAAGGCTTTTCACCTCACTGTTCGCAGCGGTCGTCCCCGGGATATTCACCATGCTCGAAACACGCCTTTCCTGTGACGGACGACGGAAGAACTCGCGGCGTTCCGCAGCGAATTACCGGACGTCACCCGGAAACGGCACATGGCAGTGCACACTTTCATTCCCCCGTGTCCTTCTCCTGCTGATGAGCCACGTGACGGCGATGTGGTCAGCATCGCGCGCGGCAGCTCCCGACCCTATCCGGAGCCGGTCATCGCCTCAACCGCGACAATACTGTGAGCGTTCGCACAGCGAGGAGAGGCAACCCCAGCGGAATTCCCGGACTCCCGCCTGCCGGAATTCCCCGCTTTCCGCCCACGTCGTTACGAGACACGATGCCGCGCCCGTACAACACGTATCGCCGGAAGCACGAACTGACCGGCCTTGGCCGAACCCGTCGCTCAGCAGGCCTGCTGCGGACCCGAGTTGACCGTGCCGACGCGTCCGATCACGGTCTCGTCCCCGAGGCCGGCGCCCGCCGAGCGCGCGATGTAGCAGGAGTACTTGGTCCGGTTGATCACTTCGAGGTGAATGTGAGCCCCCGTGTCGCCGTTGACCTGGTAGCAGGAGGAGTAGCGGAACCTGCCGGTCTGCCCCAGCCGGGTCCAGGGGCCCACGGTGGCGCCCACCGCGATCGATCCGGGCTTCTGGTCGACGTGCATGACATCGGCGCGGCCCACGACCGTACCCGTGGAATCGTCACGGGCCTCCAGGCCGATACGCCAGCCGCCGTCGGCGAGGTTCCCGGTGGCGCAGCCGGGGGTGACCGTGACCACCCGTACGGTCACGGGACTGCCCGCCGAGGTCTTGCTGCCGAACGGGGAGACCACCGTCGCTCCGGGGTTCTGATAGATGTCCACCGCCCAGTCGTTGAGGTAGCCCCAGTTGGAGAAGACGCGGTGGTGGGAGGAGGGCGGAGTCTGACCGAAGCGGTCCCAGATGGAGGCGCCCTGGATCGGCGGATACACGGAGATGGTGGCGGCGGCCAGCGGCCGAGCCTGCGACTGGGAGGCCTCCTGCCCGTGAGCCGTGGGGGCGGCCAGCAGGGAGACGGAGGCGAGCAGTGCGGTCGCGAGGACGTGACGGGCGGCGGTTCGAAGACGCACGGGGGCTCCCGACATGTGTCTGTTGGTGGGGGGCAAGCTACGGGCGTACGAGTCAACCACCGCCGCGCCCCGTCCATCCGCCCGGCGGCTGGCAGGTTGCGGACAACTCACGCCCCGCCCGGACCCCCAACCGCGCAGGCGGACGGCCTCCTTGCACATAGTTGTCATGCGCTTGACACCTACAGGGACAGCGCAACAGGCTCGGAACCCCCCGTTCCAGTGGACTGCCTGACGACGAAGAGGTGCACCCTCATGCGATCACGCCCCATCGGATTCCTGCTCGCCACCCTCGCGGGCGCGGCACTCGTGCTCGGCGGCACCACCGCCACCGCGACCGCCGCCCCCGAATCCGCGCCCTCCGGCAACGTCGGTACGGCCGACGCCTGTTACACCTGGAGCGGCACGCTCCGGGAGGGTTCCAGCGGTGAAGCGGTACGGCAGCTCCAGATCCGGGTCGCCGGTTATCCGGGCACCGGAAACCAGATCGCCATCGACGGAGTGTTCGGCCCGGCCACCAAGGCGGCCGTGACGCGCTTCCAGGCCGCGTACGGTCTGGCCGCCGACGGCATCGCGGGCGCCCAGACGTTCAACAAGATTTACCAGCTCCAGGACAACGACTGCACCCCGGTCAACTTCACCTACGCCGAGCTGAACCGCTGCAACTCCGACTGGTCCGGCGGCAAGGTCAGCGCCGCCACCGCGCGCGCCAACGCCCTGGTCACCATGTGGAAGCTCCAGGCCATGCGGCACGCGATGGGCGACCGGCCCATCACCGTCAACGGCGGCTTCCGCAGCGTGTCCTGCAACAGCGCGGTCGGCGGGGCCGCCAACAGCCGGCACATGTACGGCCACGCGGCCGACCTCGGCGCCGGGCCGCAGGGCTTCTGCGCCCTCGCCCAGGCCGCGCGCAACCACGGCTTCACCGAGATCCTCGGCCCGGGCTACCCGGGCCACAACGACCACACCCACGTCGCCGGAGGCAGCGGCCGCTTCTGGTCCGCGCCCAGCTGCGGCATCTGACGTCACGGCGCTCCACTGACGTACGGGGCCTGCGGTCAGCTGACCGCAGGCCCCGTACGCCGTTGTGCTCAGTGGCCGCGTTTGATCCAGTCGTCGAGCTGCGGGGCCTCCGCGCCGATGGTGGTCGGGTCGCCGTGGCCGGTACGGACCGCCGTGTCGCCCGGGAGCGTCAACAACCGGTCGCGGATCGAGTCGATGATCGTGGGGAACGACGAGAAGGACCGGCCGGTGGCGCCGGGGCCGCCCTGGAAGAGCGTGTCACCGGTGAAGACCGTCCCCAGCCCCGGGGCGTAGAGGCAGACCGCGCCGGGGGCGTGGCCCGGGGTGTGCAGGACCGTGAGCGTGGTGCCCGCCACGGTCAGCTCCTGGCCGTCGGTCAGGGGCCCGTCGGGGGTGTGCTCGGGGTGGGTCTGCTGCCAGAGCGGCAGGTCGTCGGGGTGGAGCAGGATCGGGGCGCCGGTGGCCGCGGCGAGGGCGGGGGCGGCGTCGATGTGGTCGTTGTGCGCGTGGGTGCAGACGATGGCGCGCAGTGTCCGGCCGCCGAGTGCGGCCTCGATGGCGGCCGGGTCGTGGGCGGCGTCGATGACGATCGCCTCGGTGTCGTCGCCGACAAGCCAGACGTTGTTGTCGACGTCCCACTCGCCGCCGTCGAGGGCGAAGGTGCCGGAGGTGACCAGGTGGTCGATACGGGCGGCCATCAGAAGACCACCACCGAGCGCAGGACGGTGCCGTCGTGCATCCGGGCGAAGGCCTGCTCGATGTCGCCGAGCCCGATCGTCTCGGTGACGAACGCGGCGAGGTCGAGGCGGCCCTGCTGGTGGAGGTCGACGAGCATCGGGAAGTCGCGGGAGGGCAGGCAGTCGCCGTACCAGGAGGACTTGAGCGAGCCACCGCGGCCGAAGACGTCCAGGAGCGGCAGCTCCAGCTTCATGTCCGGGGTGGGAACGCCGACGAGGACGACCGTGCCGGCCAGGTCACGGGCGTAGAAGGCCTGCTGATAGGTCTCCGGGCGGCCGACGGCCTCGATGACGACATCGGCGCCGTTGCCGCCGGTGAGCGCGCGGATCGCCTCGACCGGGTCGGTGGTACGGGAGTTGACGGTGTGGGTGGCCCCCATCTTCTTCGCCGTCTCCAGCTTGCGGTCGTCGATGTCCACCGCGATGATCTTCGCCGCTCCGGCCAGCCGGGCACCGGCGACGGCCGCGTCACCGACACCGCCGCAGCCGATGACCGCGACCGAGTCACCGCGGCCGACCTGACCGGTGTTGATCGCGGCACCGATGCCCGCCATGACACCGCAGCCCAGAAGTCCGGCGACCTCGGGAGCGACCTCCGGGTCGACCTTGGTGCACTGCCCGGAAGCCACGAGAGTCTTCTCCGCGAAAGCGCCGATACCGAGAGCGGGCGACAGCTCCGTACCGTCCAGCAGCGTCATCCTCTGCTTCGCGTTGTGCGTGTCGAAGCAGTACCAGGGACGGCCGCGCAGACACGCACGACACTGACCGCACACCGCACGCCAGTTGAGAATGACGAAGTCACCGGGGGTCACGTCCGTGACGCCCTCGCCGACCGACTCCACGACACCCGCCGCCTCATGACCGAGAAGGAAGGGGAACTCGTCGTTGATACCACCCTGCTTGTAATGCAGGTCGGTATGACAGACACCGCACGCCTGGATCTTCACGACGGCCTCACCGGGACCGGGATCCGGGATCACGATCGTCTCGACCCTGACCGGCTCGTTCTTCCCCGGCGCGATGACCGCCTGGACTTGCTGCGACATGCCGTTTCCCTGCTTTCCGTGGTGAGAGGTCGACCACCGGCACGGGCGGAACCGCCCGCGCGACGCTCGTACCTCCAGCCTGCCTACCGAATCGGGGATCGGCAGCCAACCAATGTGGCATTTCACCTACCCGTTCGGGTAGCTCATCGGAGCCCTCCGGGATTACCGTCGGCATATGTCCGACTCACTGCCCGCTCTCCCCGGTGCCGACCTCGCTTCCCATATGGCCTCCGTGGCGACGGCGGGCCTCCGGGACGTGGCCGATCGCCTGCACACGGCCCTGCGGGAGGTGTGGCCGCACGACGCGCTGGTGATCTTCACCAAGGAGTGCACCGGCCGGCCCAGGAAGAAGGCCGGCGACCCGCTGATCACCGAGGGGGTGACGATCTCCGAGCTGGACTCGCTGCGGGACGGGGCCTCCCCGGGGCTGTGGACCGGTGAGGCGGTGCTCGGTGGCCGGACGAGGCCGGTCGCCCTGCTCGGAGCCGACACCGGAGCGCTCCTCGTCCTCTGCGGGCCCCGTGACCCGGTGGTCGCCGACGGCCTGGCGCACACGCGCGCCCTGTGGGACGTGGCAGCCGCCTGTATCGCCCACCTCGTGGCCGAGGCGCGTCCCGACTACCTGCGTGAGTCCCGTGCCGCCACCCAAGAGCGGCTGGAGGTGACCGCCGAGCTGACGGACCGCCACAGCACCGACCTCGAATCCCTCCTGGCCGTGCTCCGCGGCAGAAAGCTCGACGACGCGACCGCCCGGGCACGGGCCATCGATCTCGCCGCCGACGCGCTCATCCGGACCCGGACCGGCGGCGACCTCGTGGTCTCCATCGCCGAGGAACCGGTCGTCACCGCCTTCGAACGCCTCCGGAGCGACCTGAGCCCACTGAGCCGCTACCAGTCACTGCAGATCCAGTTCGTCGAGCCGCCCTCCGACGGCCGCGCCCTGCCGGGCGAGGTGGCACACGCCGCGCGGGCCATCGTGCGCAGCACCGTACTGCTGATGCGGGAGCAGGAGGAGGTGACCAGGGTCAGGGTCCAGTGGAACTGTGACGGGACGAACCTGCTCGTGTCGGTACGCGACGACGGCCCCGGCCGCCTGAACCGCGAGCTTCCGGCGGTGCGCCAGCTTGTCGCCCGTGCCGCGTCGCTCGGCGGCCTGCTCGACCTGGAGGCGATCGACAACTGGGGTTCCCGGGTGGAGGTGCGGTTGCCGCTGGACGCCTCGCAGTCCCTCGAACAGCTTCCCGGGTCCTGGGGCCTGCGGCCACGGGAGATCGAGGTGCTGCGGCTGCTCACGGCCGGTGAGCGCAACCGCCAGATCGCGGCCCGGATGGGCATCAGCGAGAACACCGTCAAGTTCCACACGAGCAGGATCTACCGCAAGCTCGGCGTCACGTCCCGGGCCGCCGCGGCGACCGTGGCCGCCGAGGCCGGTCTCCGGTAGCGCTCGGCGCGGATACCGGGTGGGCGGGCGTCCGGGCGGCGCTGGCACGGGCAACGGCCGACCGGAACTCCGGCCGCCTACCAGCCCATCCCCACCACCACGGCCAGCGCCGCCAGCAGGACGCACAGAGCGCCGTTGACGATCCGGTGCTCCCAGAACACCGCGACGAACTCCCGGATCGTCGCGCTCGGCCAGAAGTACGCGGCGGTGGGCGAGCCGATCACCTGGCCGCGCACGCCCTCCTTGCGGGCGGTCATCGCGGCGCGGAACGCGTGGAAGTTGTTGGTCACCACGACGCAGACGTACCCCTCGTCGGCCGCCTCCATCAGGCTCCGGCTGAAGCGCAGGTTCTCCGTCGTCGTACGGGAACGGTTCTCCTCCAGGACGAGGTCCGGGTCCGCACCCTCGGCCACCAGCCAGCGGCCCATCGCCTCGGCCTCCGGCAGCTTCTCGTCCGGGCCCTGACCACCGGAGACCAGCAGGACCGGAGCCGGTCCGCCCCGGGCCGTCTGCTGCTCCTGGACACGGAGTCCGGAGCGCAGGCGCGAGGCGAGCAGCGGGGGCACGCGCTCGCCGCCGATGAGGCCCGATCCCAGCATCACCACGAAGTCCACGTCGCCGCGCACCTGGATGCGGCCGTACAGGAAGGCGTAGACGAGGAAGCAGAGGAAGAGGAAGGCGACATAGCCGGTGATCAGCACGACGGCCAGGATGAAGGAGCGGTACGCGTCCGAGCCGCCGAGGTAGTCGGCGCTGACCACGAGCGCCAGAACGGCGAAGATGCCGATCCCGGCCAGGCCCGAGAGGAGGTTGGCGGGGCGGCGGCCCTCCTTGCGGACCATGGTGAGGCCGTTGACCACGAGGAACCCGCCGAGGACCACGATCGCGAGCACGGGCACCAGGAAGACCAGCGCGTACACCAGCACGGCCAGGTTGTTCGGCAGCCGGTCCACCTGCGTCAGCAGGGCGAACGACAGGCTCAGCACGGTCAGGCCGAGCAGCACCGCGTTACGGAACTGGCGGCGGTCCTGCCGTACGCCCCAGCAGAACCAGAGCAGGAACACGGCCGTCGGGGCGAAAGCGATCACGGGGACCTCGGGTTCGTCGGTACGTCTGAGGCGGTGCGTCTGAGGAGTACGGCTGAGGCGGTACGTCTATAACCGCTATATCCGTGTGCGTACGGCCGCTACTGCGCTGAGCCGCGGTTCTCCGCGATCCAGTCGTCGTTCGTCTGCCAGGCGTACAGCGTGTGATCCTTCAGCGAGACGTAGTAGGAGCCGCAACGGCCCTTCGCGCTGCTCGCGGCCCCCGAAGGGAACCAGGACGCGCTGATCTCGGGGTCCGGGGCGTTCTTGCCGCCCAGTGGTTCGCACTGCGCGGGGAGACTGTCGTCACGGAGCGTGGCCTTCAGGATGCGCTCACCGCCGGTGGTCCGCATGGCGTACTCGACGGACGCGGCATCGTCCGGCAGCCAGCGGGGAACGGACTCGCGCTCCTTCTTGGCTTCCTTGCCCGTCGCATAGGACGAGCTCTGCTCGTGGCGGCCGTCGTACCACTCCTTGGCCTCGGGCACGGCCACCGCGCCCGCCACGCCGAGCACTGCCACCGCGGCCACCACACCGATCAGAACGCCACGCATTTTCTCTCCTGTTCAGAGCCGGGGAAAATTCCTTTCCTCCATTTTCATGTGGCTATCGAAGGGAAACATGAGACTTACAGACATATACGGGTACGCCTCAGGTCGCACATCCCGGAGGGCGTCCCGGAGGACACCCCCGAGACGGTGTCCGGTGACGCCCGGTCACCTGGTGCCGGTCACCTGGTGTCGGTCACCTGGTGTCGGCCTTCAGCAGCAGCTCGGCCAGCTCGTCCGGCACGGTGATCATGCAGTCATGACCGCTCCGCACCTCGCGCACCTGCGACGGAGCGCCGTTCGGCTGCGTGGCGGGAACAGGACGGCGCGTGACGCCCGGCGGCTCGCTGCCGACGCAGTGGATGTGCGTACGGGGAATGGCGTCCGCGGCCGGATTGCCCAGCCGGACCGGCTCCAGGAAGCAGCGCGCCGACTCGTCCGAGAGCATCGTGCGCAGCCAGGCCTGGTCCGCCGGATCGGTGACTCCGAACAGGCCGGTCGGCGGCGGCCCTTCCGGCAGCGGAGGGATGCGCCACGGAGCGTCGGAGGAGGCGGCGAGGTCGAGCAGGTACCTGGTGTGCGGCATGACGTCGAGTGCGCTCTCACCGTCGGCCGGCACCATCGCGTCGAGGTGGACCAGACCGGCGATCCGGTCCGGCACCCGGTCGGCGACGGCGGAGACCACCATGCCGGCGTAGCTGTGCCCGACCAGCGTCACCCCGGTCAGGTCCTCCTCGACGAGGAGACCGACGATGTCGGCGATATGCGTGTCGAGACCGACCTCCGGGCCGAGCAGATGCTCCTTCTCGCCGTGGCCGGTCAGCGACGGAGCGAAGACCCGGTGACCGGCGCGGCTCAGCAGCGGCGTCACGCGGTCCCAGGCGCGGCCGCTGTGCCAGGCGCCGTGGACGAGGACGTATGTCTTCTCGTGTGAAGTACTCATGTCCCGGACGCTACTGATCCGATAGGTACCTCTTGGTACCCTTCGGCGCATGCGCGACTCGGCGGGAAACGTCTTCCTCGCGGACTGTCCGGCGCGGCTGGCCATCGAGATCATCACGAACAAGTGGTCGGTCGTCGTCCTGTTCGCGCTCAGCCGCCGGCCGTGCCGGCACGGCGAACTCGTCGGCCTCGTCGGCGGAATCTCGCGCAAGGTGCTGACGCAGACGCTCCGCAGGCTGCAGAGCTACGGACTCGTCGAGCGCCGCGTGTACGCCGAGGCGCCACCACGGGTCGAGTACAGCCTCACCGAACTCGGCACGACGCTCGTCGAGCCGATCGCCGTCCTGACGGACTGGGCCAGGTCGCACGGCGAGGCCATCGCGAGCTTCCAGGAGGCGGCGGAGGGCGGCCCGGCGGCCGAAGGCCCGGCGACCGAGAGCTGACCGCATCAGCCCCGGTCCGGCGACTCCCGGTCCACCGGCTTCCGGTCCGCCTGCTCCCGGTCCGCCTGCTCCCGGTCCACCGCGACGGCGATCGTTCCCTGAGCCACCGCGCAGAGGGTTTCCGCCCCCTCCGCGTCCACCATCAGCAGATCGCAGCGGCAGACGACCCGGGTCCGGCCCGGGCGGACCACCTGGGCCCGCGCGCGCAGGACGTCGCCCCGTGCCGGGCGCAGATAGTCGATGGTGAAACCGGCGGTCAGGACGGACGGGCCGACGGCCGCGCCCGCCGCGAAGGTGAGGGCGTTGTCGGCCGCGTAGCTGAGGACGCCGCCGTGCACGAACCCGTTCTGCTGGCGCAGCTCGTCGCGTACGTCCAGCTCCAGGACGGCCGCTCCGTCGCCGAAGGCGGTGAGCCGGGCCCCCAGCAGGACGCTGAAGGGCTGGGCGTCCAACACCTTCTGTCCGAACGCGAGTTGTGAGGCCTTCTCCGCCTCCATACTCCACCTCATCTCTCCGAAGTCATCGGCGTCATCGGTGCCATCAGTGTCATCGGTACTACTGGTGTCACCGGTGACACCTACTGTGTGCCGGATGGAGAACACGATCCCCCAGGGCAGTTGGCTCGAATCCGACGACTTCCGCGCGCTGGTGAAAGAGCTCGACCCGCTCCGCCTGGGCTCATGGAGCCTGCCGGATTTCGAGCACGCTACCTCTCCGCTGGGCTGGGAGCTTCGGGAGCCCAAGGAGATCGCGGGTCAGGTCTGGCGTCGCTTCGCTCCCCGGAAGGGGCCCTGGGGCGGATACGGCACCGTGATCTCCGACGCCTCGGCGCCCGAGCAGGTGCGCAAGCTGAACGTACGCGTCGTCGACCTGCCCGCCGAGGACGCGTTCACCGCCGCGGGTCTCGTCCGCGCCGCCTGGTGGGTCATGGAGGAGGAGCTGGGCCCGCCGACGATGTGGGGAGGCGACTCCGGCCCGTGGATGCTGTGGCGACGGCCCGGCGCCGGGCTCCTCGTGCACTCGCACGACGAGGGCGAGGTGAGCCTCGAACTCCTGCCGCCCGAAGCGGGCGCCGATTCCGCCGGGCGCGGCTACTCCCGCGGCCGCTGGCGCGCCGCCGAGCCCGCCGGTCTGCCGCCCGCCTCCGCGGGCGCGCCCTCCACCACCTGGGAGGAAGTGGAGAAGCGCCTGTCCGAAACCTTTCGGTCGCTCACCTACGACACCCCGTTCTTCCCCGGCAGGTTCATCCTGCACCTCGGAGCCGCCGACGACGCCCAGCGCTTCGTCCAGTGCTGGAGCCAGGATCTGACCCTCGTCGTCGAAGCCACCGGATATCTGCACCACCCCGGCCCGGCCGACCCCGCCCGACTCACCGGGAGCGGCTGGGAGTTCTCGCGCTCGATCTGGCAACGCCGCTTCCCCGACGCCATGGCCGATCGCGAGCACGCCGCGACGGCCGCCCGCATGCTCGTCGAGGAGCTGCGGCAGCTGGGCGTCGGCCTGGCCGACCTCTCCTACGACGGCACCATGAGCGGTCGCGGGCACGGCTTCCACCTCGATCTGCCGGACCTGGGGATCCCGCGCGTCCACCGCCCCGCCGGGTGAAGCCCGCTGCGCGGGTGAGCCGTTGCCGGACTCATTGACAGCGGGGTGTCCCGCTGTCACCGTCTCGTCTGACGGCGGCAGTTTCGGACCGGGTCCCCACCGGTCCGCCGTACGCACCTCCCCCCACCCCCGCGCTCCCCTCCCCCACCTCCGAGCCGCCGCCGCCGATTGGGAGCGCTCCCACAGAAGGGCCGCACTCGTGAAGAGACTTCTGCGCACGCTCGTCGCCTCGACCTTCGCCTGCCTGCTCCTCCCCCTCGGCGCAGGGCAGCAGGCCACCGCGGCCGACGTCACCGCCACCCCCACCACCGCACAGGCCGACCCCATCGGCATGACCAGCGGTTTCTACACCGACCCCGGCTCGACGCCCGCCGTCTGGGCCGCCGCGAACCCGGGCGACGGGCGCGCCGCCGCCATCCGCGACAACATCGCCGCGCACCCCATGGCCCGGTGGTTCGGTTCCTGGAGCGGCGACATCGGGACGGCGGTCGGCTCGTACGTGGGCGCCGCCGACGCCGCCGACAAGCTGCCCGTCCTGATCGCGTACAACATCCCCGGCCGCGACGCCTGCGGCGGCCACTCCGGCGGCGGCGCGGGCACCCCGAGCGCCTACCACGCCTGGATCTCCGCCTTCGCCTCGGCCATCGGCGCACGGCCCGCACTGGTGGTCATCGAGCCCGATTCGCTGGGCGACTTCAGCTGCCTGACCCAGGCCCAGATCGACGAGCGCAACACGATGCTCAAGGACGCGCTCGCCCAGTTCAGCGCACAGGCCCCCAACACCTGGACCTACCTGGACGCCGGAAACCCGGCCTGGACCGACGCGGCCACCATGGCGCAGCACCTCGACGGCGCGGGAGCCCGGCAGGCGCACGGCTTCTCGCTGAACATCTCGAACTACTACGGCACCGGCGAGAACTCCGCGTACGGCAACGCGATCAACGGCGCCCTGTCGGCGTCCTACGGCTACACGAAGCCGTACGTCATCGACACCAGCCGCAACGGCAACGGCTCCGACGGCGCGTGGTGCAACCCGGGCGGACGCAGGACGGGAGCGGTCAGCCAGACCGGCGGCGGAGCGGAGATGCTGCTGTGGCTGAAGACCCCGGGCGAGTCGGACGGCGACTGCGGGGTCGGGGCCGGCTCGGTGGCCGGGCAGTTCCTGCCGGAGGTCGCGTACAAGATGATCTACGGGTACTGAGGGCGGCGGGCCCTCCGCCGGTGAAGGCGCCCCTTTGTCAGAAAGGGGGCCAGTCGCGGAGGGCCGCGTCGGCCATCGTCTGGAGTTCGTCGCGGCAGACGCCGCCCGCGGCCTGTACGGCGACGCCGAAGGCCAGGGTGGTGACGTAACGGGCCAGGAGCGCCGGATCGGCCTCCGGGGGCAGGTCGCCCTCGTCGACGGCCCGCCGGAAGCGCTCCAGGACGAAGCGGTGACTCTCGTTGCGCCAGGCGGCCAGGAGGTCACGGACCTCCTGGCCGGAGTCGCTCGCGGCCAGCGCGCCCTGGACGCCCAGGCACCCCTGAGGACCGGCCGGGCGGGTGGTGGTCCGGATGGTGCCGGCGAGGAGCTCGGTCGCCACGCCGCGGGCGGTCGGCTGTTCCAGGGCCCGGACCAGATAGTCGCTGGGGCCGGCGGCGTAACGCTCCAGGGCCTTGCGGAACAGCTCCTGCTTGTTGCCGAAGGCCGCGTACATGCTGGTGGTGGAGATGCCCATCGCCCGCGTCAGGCAGGACAGGCTGGCGCCTTCGTAACCGTGCTCCCAGAACACCAGCATCGCGCGTTCGAGAGCTTCGTCGGCGTCGAACCCTCTCGGCCGCCCGCTCGGGCCCTTCCGTGTCGTCTCCACGCACCCATCCTATCTCTTCTGTAGCGATCGATGCGGAAGTGCTACCGTGAAGTTCCGCATCGATCGCTACAGAACCTGGGGACGACCATGCCCGTCACACTGATCACCGGAGCCAACAAGGGCATCGGCTACGAGACCGCCAAGCAGCTCCTCGCGTCGGGCCACACCGTCTACATCGGCGCGCGCGACGCCGAGCGGGGCGAGAAGGCGGCGGCGACGCTCGGGGCGCGGTTCGTCCAGCTCGATGTGACCGACGACGCCTCGGTGAACGGCGCGCTGGCGACGATCGGCGCGGCCGAGGGCCGGCTCGACGTCCTGGTGCACAACGCGGGCGTCCTGGGGGACGGCGACCTCGACGGCCCCAAGGCCCTGCGGGTCTTCGACACCAACGCGGTCGGGATCGTCCGCGTCACGGAGGCGGCGCTCCCTCTGCTGCGCGCGTCCTCGAACCCCACCGTGGTCACCGTCTCCAGCAGCGCCGGGTCGTTCTGGGCGGTGAACAACCCCGAGCGGGTGGAGTCCACCCTGCCGCTGACGCTCTACTCCGCCTCGAAGGCGGCGGCCACCATGCTGACGGTCCAGTACGCCAAGGCCCATCCCGGCATCAAGTTCAACGCGGTCGAGCCCGGCCCCACCGCCACCGACATGACCGCCGCGTTCGGGATCGGGCGCTCGCCCGAGGAGAGCGCCCGGGTGGTCGTAGGACTGGCGACGCTCGGCGCGGACGGCCCGACGGGAACGCTCCGGGACGAGGACGGCGTACTGCCCTGGTAGGCGGCGGGCGCGGGACATCCGGGCCGCCACGAGGGATGTTGACGGCTCGTCAGGCCGACTGCGGCGGCCCCGCGTCGCGTACGGCGCGGGCGAGGTCGCGTACGGGGCCCGTCTCGCCCGCCGTCGGCCAGATCAGGGCCCAGCTCACCAACGGCGCGTCGTACAGGCGGAGATACCGGAGGCCGGGCCACGGGTAGTAGCGGGCGGCGACGCCGTGGACGAGGCAGATCACCTCGCCCGCCACGACCATGGCGGCGATCTCCTGGAACGTGGAGACCTTCGGCCCTCTCCGGATGGGCCGGCCGGACGGGGTGCGGGCGGGGACGAGCGTCTGCTGCCAGTACTCGGGGATGGGCTGCGCGGACTGCGGCAGGGTCCAGTCGCCCAGGTCCTCCATGCCGACCGCGTCGCGGGAGGCGAGCGGGTGGCCGGTGGCGACCATGAGGAGCAGCGGTTCGGCGATGACCAGCGGGCCGACGGTGAGGTCCGGCTCGCGGACGGGCAGCCAGGCGGTCGCCACATCGACCGATCCCTTGCGGAGCGGACCGAACGGGTCCGTGAAGTTCAGCTCCTGGATGCGGAGTTGGATCTCGGGGTGGCGGGAGCGGAAGAGGTCGAGGACGCGCGACTGGTCCTGCGGCTGAGGCCCGTGCAGCCCCAGGGTCAACGTGCTCGCCGCGCCCCGGGCGGCGGCGGTGGCCGCGCGGGTGCCGTCGAGTATCCGTCGGTAGCCCGCGCCGAGGTCCTCGCGCAGCTGTGCCCCGATGGGCGTCAGCTCGACCCGGCGGCTGCTGCGGGCGAACAGCCGTGCCCCGATCCGCCGTTCCTGCTTGGCGATCGACTGGCTCACTCGCGCCTGCGACACATGCAGCCGTTCCGCGGTCCGGCCGAAGTGCAGTTCCTCGGCCAGCGTCAGAAAGATCTCGATGTCGCGCAGTTCCACCCGCCCGCCCCCCGGCCTTCAGCGATAACTCCTGGGTTATCAGACCATGTGAAGCCGACGATTGTTCGCCCGCTGCCGACACTGCATCCTGGGGCACGTCCTCGCGGCCTGATCTCCGCGGCGTCCAGGAACCAGGAGAACACCATGCGGTTGCGGTACATGGTCGTCGTCGGCGCGGCAGTCCTGGCGCTGACGGCGGTCACCGGCTGCGGCGGTGACGACGGCGCCGACGGCAGCGGCCGTGCCGGTGGCAACAGTGGTGGCAGTAGCGGTGACGGCGGAGCCGGTGCGACCGACGACGGTTACGGGCAGTCCGCCGGCAGCGGCGGGCGGCTCATCGACCCCGACCGGGACGGTCCGCCGAGCGCCCCCACGATGGCCGCCATCGAGATGTTCGTGACGCAGTACACCACCTGCACGGGTCTGGTCATGCAGGAGAAGGACTACGAGGACTCCGACTTCGGCTATCCGGAAGAGGTCGGTGCGACCTGGGGCATCAGGGAGCGGGCCATCTGCTTCAACGACACGCGCAGTTCGGTCCGGCTCATGGCGATCGACGACATGAAGAAGTTCCAGACCCAGGCGAAGAAGAGCGGCAGCGAGTTCCTCGTCGGCAAGGACTTCGCCGTCGCCAACGGCACGAGCGAGACCAGGAGCGATCTGCGGACGTCCGGTCTCCTCATGCTCGCCTGCGACCCGGACGAGCCGATTCCGAGCGGCTACAAGCAGGAGAAGTCGCTCGTGGACGGATGCACGCTGACGGACTTCATCTCCTGAAGGTCAACCGGGTCCCCGTCCCGGCGCTCAGCGGTTCCTGACCCCGTCCGTGACCCGGTCCAGGCCGTAGAGGTCGGCGACGCAGCCGCCCGGCCAGTACCGGCGGCCGCCCTGGCTGAACGGCTCCAGCATCTGACTGATCACCAGGCGCTCGTACGGCAGGACCCGTTCGCCGTCGGCCGCGCCCTCGCGCAGCCGGCGGTCCTGGGCGTCCCACTTCTCGGCGCGGGCCCGCATCGCGGTGTCCAGGTCGGTCAGGGCGATGGCCGGGCCGACGCAGACCAGGACGCAGAGCGCGGCGCACACCGCCTTCGCCGGGGCGGTGCGGTGGGCGTACCGGCGGACGGCCAGGCCCAGCAGCGCGCCCAGGCCGACGAGGAGGATCACGTACAGCAGGAGGTAGTCGTTCCACAGCCGGTTGGCGCTCGCGTCGCTCAGCCGGTCGCCGAACACGGGGTAGGCGATGACCGTGCAGAGGTAGCCGGAGACGAGCAGCACCAGAATCCCGGCGGTGGTCAGCAGCGACCGGTGCGCGGGCGGGCGGGGCGTGGTCCCGTCCGCCCGGCGGCACAGCAGCCCCAGCAGTACGCCCGCCGCGACCGCGCCGATGTACTGCCAGGTGGTGACCACGGTGACGGTGATCTCGGCGAAGGCGCGCAGCGAGGCGGCCAGGGAGTCGGAGGCGAGCAGGGACGTGGTCTCCGCGCCGAACCGCTCCCTGCGGCGCATGGAGCCGGGTGAGGTGATGAGGACGGCGGCCCCGGCGGCCGTCCCGGCGATGCCCGCCGCGCACCACCGGCGGACGAACCCCCGGTCGGGCGCGGGCACGACCCGACCGGACAGGACGAGGGCGGCCAGCAGGACCGTCACCACGACGATCGCCGTCTCCTCGGAGAGCGTGGCGAGGAAGGCCCCCGCGAGCACCGCGACGACGAGCGCGAGGATCCGGCCCCGGCGGGAGCGGGCGAGCAGGAGCGGGATCAGGGCGGCGCAGGCCAGGACGGGCGGCAGGGTGTGCGAGACGGAGGCGGCGGGCCAGTAGAACGTCTTGTACGTGTTCGGCGTGGCGAACAGGAAGAGCGCCGTGGTCATCGCCGCGAGGAGCAGCGGCAGGCCGCGCGGGGTGCGCAGACCCGCCCTGCGCAGTGCCAGGACCGCCACCGTCCACAGGACCGCGAGCACCAGCACCCCGCTGACCAGGGGAAACCACTGGTGGCCCGCGATCTGGAACTTCGCGTACGCGCCGACCAGGAGCGCGTTGGCGACCCGCCCGTTGTCGTCGAAGTAGAACCTCCCGACGAGGCCGGTGACGCCGTCGTCCCGTACGACGGGCAGGAAGCACCAGTCGTCCGCGCCGGGCCTCACCCACCGGCCGAACCAGGAGGCCGCGGCGAGCAGGGCGAGGGGCGGGAGCGCGAGGGCGCTCACCCAGAGGGCGGTCCAGGGGCGGTCCGAGCGCTGCCGCCCGGCACGTACCGCCGCCGTCGCGTCCGCGCCCCGCAGGTTCTCCGGGGCGGCATCAGCGGTTACGGGAGCGTCGTCGGACATCGCGGGCCTCACCGGTCCTGGCGCGAGCGGGTGGGCAGCGGTGCGGGCTCCGGGCGGACGGGCGGCGGTTCGGCGGGGACCTCCACGGCCTCCGGCACGGAAGCCGGCCTGGCCTGCTGGCCCGAGGTGATCGCCCACCGGGCCAGCAGGAAGGAGACGGGCGTGACGAGGACACCGGCCGCCAGCGCGGCGAGGTTCTTGTCCATCCCGAGCCCGCTGACCGCGCCGTAGAGCAGCGCACCGGACGCCACCAGGTTGACCAGGCTGGAGAGCGGATAGCGGACGAACGCGTGCCAGGTCGGCCGGGTCCGGCAGGTGACGTAGGAGTTGAGCAGGAAGGAGCACACGATGCTGACCGCGTAGCCGATGACATGGGCGGTCAGGTAGGGGATCCAGCGGTTCAGCGAGGCGTAGACACCGAGGTAGACGGCGGTGTTCACACAGCCGATGAGGACGAAACTGCCGAACTGGCGGACGGTACGGGACCGGCTGGGCGCGCTCACGGCGGTTGCGGGGGCCAGGGCGGTGGCGGCGCCGGTGGCCGTGCGTTCGGCCGGGCCGCCGGTGAGCCGCGGGCGCGACGGCGGGCCGCCCGGCAGCGCCCGGCAGGTCGCGTCGGTCTCCCGCACCACGTACGGCGGGCGGTGCTTCGCCTCGTGGTAGATGCGGCCGACGTACTCGCCGATGACGCCGAGCGTCACCAGCTGGATGCCGCTGAGCGCGACGACGGCGGTGAGGAGGGTGGCGTAACCGGGGGTGTCCACGCCGTGCAGGACCACCCGCGCGATCGTCCACAGGGCGTAGACCAGGGCCGAGACGAAGACCCAGAAGCCGGTGTAGATCGCGAGCCGGAGCGGCCGGTTGTTGAAGGAGAGCAGTCCGTCGATGCCGTAGTTGAGCAGCCGTCTGCTGCCCCATTTCGAGCGGCCCGCCACCCGCTCGCTGTTGCGGTAGCGGAAGGTGACCGTGTCGAAGCCGATCCAGGAGAAGATGCCCTTGGAGAAGCGGTTGCTCTCGGGGAGGGACAGGACGCTCTCCACCGCCCGCCGCGACAGCAGCCGGAAGTCTCCCGAACCGTCGATGAGCTCCACGTCCATGCAGCGGCGGACCAGCGCGTAATAGGTGTGGCTGAGGGTGCTGCGGAGCAGGCCCTCGCCCGTGCGGTCGCGGCGCGGGATGACCTGGTCGTAGCCGTGCCGGTGCAGTTCCAGCATGCGGGGGATCAGCTCGGGCGGGTGCTGGAGGTCGGCGTCCATGATCACCACGGCCGCCCCGCACGACATCCGGAGTCCGGCGAGCATGGCGGCCTCCTTGCCGAAGTTGCGGCTGAAGGCGGTGTAGTGGACGCGCGGGTCGCGGGCGGCGAGGGCGTTCAGCAGCGCCCGGGTGCGGTCCCGGCTGCCGTCGTCCACGTAACAGATCTCGAAGCTGTCGCCGAGGGGTTCCAGGACGCCGACCAGCGCGGCGTGGAAGGCCTCGATCACCTCGGCCTCGTCGAAGCACGGCACGACGACCGACAGCTGAAGGCCAGTCACACGCCACCTCCGGACTTCGGGCCTCTCATGGACGCTTCCGAGGAGACCGGGCCTCTCGTGGGACGGGACCTCCCGTGGGACCGGGCCTGACCGGCGCGGCGCCGCCGGCCTCCGGCGCCGGGCCCGGAACGCGCCACGTCGCCCCATCTGACGACGGGCGGCGGCCACCGCCTCTCCGCACACGCGCGGGGCGGCTTCTTTCGCGCGCCCTTTCATGCGAACAGCCGACGCCGACCGGCAGAACGTCGGGTCGCGGGGGTCGAAAAGCGCACATAGCCTCGCAAAGGTGACGCCTCCACGATTGCCGCGGAACCGGAGCGCCGGGCCCGGCCGAGCCCGGTTCACCGGTCCGCCGGCCGGTCTGCTCACCGGCCTGCTCGCCGCGCTGTCCGCCGTGTGCTGGCTGGTGCTGCCCGCCGCCGCGCCCGCCCGCGCCGACGACCCCGTCGAGCTGTCGCGGGACGGGCAGATCACCGACCGGGTGGGTGCGCTGGGCGACCGGACGGAGCAGGTGGAGGACGCCCTCGACCGGCTGTACGAGGACGAGCGCATCCAGCTCTTCGTGGTGTACGTACGCGATTTCTCCGGCCGGTCCGGGCAGACCTGGAGCGACGAGACCGCCGACCGCAACGGTCTGGGCCAGGACGACGTGCTGCTCTCCGTCGCCACCCACGACCGGCAGTACGCCTACACCGTCGACGCGGGCTCCCCGCTCACCGACGCCCAGCTGCGGGACGTGGCCGGTACCGCGATCGAACCCGCGCTGCGGGAGAACGACTGGGCGGGGGCCGCGATCGGCGCGGCGGACGGCTACGCCTCCGTACGGGCCGGACGCCCCGTGACCGCGCCCGCGATCACCCCGGGACCGGCCGACCCCGGAACGGGTGACTCCGGCGCCACCGGCGCCCGCGACTTCATCCTGCCGGTGGCCGTCGTCGGCGGCGTGGGCGCGGTCGCCGCCTACGCGTACGCCCGGCGCAAGCGGCGCGGCACGACCCGCACCACCCCGGCGGCCACCGGCTGGGGCCGGGGCGCGGGGGCGGGCGGTGCGCCGGAGCCGCCGACGCCGCTGCCGGAGCTGGACGCGCGGGCGAAGCAGGTGCTGGTGGACACCGATGACGCGGTACGCACCAGCGAGGAGGAACTCGGCTTCGCGACCGCCCAGTTCGGCGAGGAGGCGGCGAAGCCCTTCACCGAGGCGGTGGCGCGGGCGAAGGACGAGCTGACGCGGTCGTTCCGGCTGCGCCAGCAGCTCGACGACGCCTTCCCCGAGGACGACGCGACCCGCCGCCGGATGCTGGAGGAGATCCTGCGGCGGTGCGCCACCGCCGACGAGGGTCTGGACACCGTCTCCGAGGACTTCGACCGGCTGCGCGCGCTGGAACGTACCGCGCCCGAGGCCCTGGCCACCGTGGACGCCACGCACCGCGAGCTCGCCGGACGGGTCGCCGCGGCCGAGTCGGGCGTCGCCGGGCTGCGCGAGCGGTACGGGGAGGGCGCGGCCACGCCCGTGGCGGGCGACGTCGAGCAGGCGCGGGACCGGCTCGTCTTCGCGGCCTCGGCCGTGGAGCAGGCCCGTACGGCGGTCGACGGCGGCGAGAACTCCCGGGCCGCGGTGTACATCCGGGCCGCCGAGGGCGCGGTGGGCCAGGCGGGCACGCTGCTGGACTCGGTGGACCGGCGGGCTGCGGAGCTGGCCGAGGCCGCACGGAGACTGCCCGCCGCGCTGACCGAGACGGAGGCCGACCTCGCGGACGCGGGCGGGCTGCTCGAAGGGACCGCCGAGGGTGCGTCGACCGCCGATCTGCGCGGCCGGATCGCCCGCGCCGAGGCGGTGCTCGCCGATGTCCGGGGCGCGACGGCGGCGGGACCGTACGACCCGATCGACGCGCTGCGCCGGGTGGAGGAGGCGGACGCGGCCCTGGACGAGGCGCTGGCCGGCGCGCGGGAGCAGGAGCGCGGTGACGCCAAGGCCCGCACCCTCCTCGATCAGGCGATGCTCACCGCCCGGTCCGCGATCGGGGCGGCGGCCGACTACATCACGACCAACCGGGGTGCGGTCGGCAGCCAGGCCCGTACCCGGCTCGCGGAGGCGCAGCGGCGGTGGGAGCGGGCCCGGGAGCTGTCGGGCACGGACGCGCAGGGCGCGCTGGCCGAGGCGCAGCAGGCGGACGCGCTGGCCCGGCAGGCGATGAGCCTGGCGGAGCAGGACGTCCGGGGCTTCGGCGGCATGCAGGGCCCCGGCGGTATGCGGGGCGGGGGCGGCGGCATGGGCGGGGCGGTGCTCGGCGGCATCATCCTCGGCGGGCTGTTCGGGGGCGGCGGCCGGGGCGGGGGCATGGGCGGCGGGTTCGGCGGCGGCGGCCGGTCCGGCGGCTTCGGCGGCAGTCCCGGCAGTTTCGGCGGGGGCGGAACGCGGGGGCGCCGGGGCGGTGGCGGCCGCTTCTGAACGACCGGACCTCATCTCCTCACCCGTACCAGCGATCCCGACTTCCCAGGAGTGATCCCATGACCAAGCAGACCATCCTCGGCCGCGTCACCCAGCTCGCGAAGGCCAACATCAACGCCCTCCTCGACCAGGCCGAGGACCCGCAGAAGATGCTGGACCAGCTGATCCGGGACTACACGAACAACATCGCGGAGGCCGAGCAGGCCGTCGCGTCGACCATCGGCAACCTCCGGCTGATGGAGCAGGACCACAAGGAGGACGTCGAGGCGGCGGCCGAGTGGGGCGGGAAGGCGCTGGCGGCCAGCCGGAAGGCGGACGAGCTGCGCGGGGCCGGGTCGGTGGCGGAGGCCGACAAGTTCGACAACCTGGCCAAGGTGGCGCTGGGCCGTCAGCTCCAGTCGGAGCAGGAGGCGAGGACGGCCGAGCCGACGATCGCCTCGCAGTCCGAGGTGGTGGACAAGCTGAAGACGGGCCTCGACCAGATGAAGGGCAAGCTCTCCGAGCTGAAGGCCAAGCGCGACGAGTTGGTGGCGCGCGCCAAGTCCGCCCAGGCGCAGAACCAGATGATGGACGCGGTGAAGAACATCGACGTCCTCGACCCGACGAGCGAGCTGAGCCGCTTCGAGGACAAGGTGCGGCGCGAGGAGGCGAAGGCGCTGGGCAAGCAGGAGCTGGCCGCCTCCTCCCTGGACGCCCAGTTCGAGCAGCTGGACAGCCTGGGCGCCAGCGCGGAGGTCGAGGCCCGGCTGGCGGCCCTCAAGACGGGCGCGTAACGGCTCCTCCCCCGGGTTCAGTACATGCTCAGGAGCTGCTCCACGGAGAGTTCGGCGGCCGGGGCCCCGTCCGGCAGGGCCAGTTCGAACCAGACGGTCTTGCCGCGCGGGGTGCGGCGCGAGCCCCAGGCGGCGCTGAGCAGGCCGACCAGCTGGAGGCCGCGGCCGCCCTCGTCGGTGTCGCGGGCGCGGCGGCGGCGCGGCTGGACGAGTCCGGCGTCCCACACCTCGCAGACCAGGGTGCGGTCGCGCAGCAGCCGGAGCCGGATCTCGCCCTCGCCGTAGCGCAGGGCGTTGGTGACCAGTTCGCTGACGAGGAGTTCGGTGGTGTCGACCAGGTCGTCGAGGTCCCAGGCGAGCAGCTGGGTGCGGGCCAGCTCACGGGCGCGGCCCACCGAACGGGGTTCGCGCGGCAGCGTCCAGTCGCCCACCGCCTCCGCGGGCAGCCCTTGGATCCGGGCCATCAGCAGGGCGATGTCGTCCTCGCCGTGCCGGGTGTCCAGGGTGCTCAGGACGTGGTCGCAGGCGTCCTCCAGCTCCATCTGCGGACCGGTGAGCACCTCCCGCAGCGCCTCCAGGCCCTCGTCCAGCGGCTGGTCCCGGGACTCGACCAGGCCGTCGGTGTAGAGGGTGAGCAGGGCGTTCTCGGCCAGCTCGACCTCGACCTCCTCGAACGGCTCACCGCCGACGCCCAGCGGCATGCCCGGGGGGACGTCGATGAGCCGGGCGGGCCGGCCGGGCTCGACGACGGCCGGGGGCATGTGCCCGGCGTTGGCGAACGTACAGCGCCGGGTGACCGGGTCGTAGACCGCGTACACACAGGTCGCGAGATACACCTCGGAGAGGTCGGCCTCGCGGGACTTCTGCGCGGCGCGCGAGGGCCACTGCGCTCCGCCGCGGCCGCCGAGCCCCTCGCTGCGCTCGCCGCCGCCCGGGGAGCCGAGGCCGCGGGCGACCTCGTCGAGAGCGGAGAGCACCTCGGCCGGTTCCAGGTCGAGGAGGGCCAGGGTCCTTACGGCGGTGCGCAGTTCGCCCATGGCGACGGCGGCGCGCAGGCCGCGGCCCATGACGTCGCCGACGACGAGGGCGGTGCGGTGACCGGGCAGCTCGATCACGTCGAACCAGTCGCCGCCGACCTCGGTGGCGGTGTTGCCGGGCAGATAGCGGCAGGCGATGTCGAGCCCGGCGGCCTCGGGGTCGCCGGGGGGCAGCAGGCTGCGCTGGAGGATCAGGGCGCGTTCGTGCTCGCGGCGGTAGAGGCGGGCGTTGTCGATACAGACGGCGGCGCGGGCGGCCAGTTCGGTGGCGAGGGCCCGGTCGCGCTCACCGAAGGGCTCGCTGCCCTTCGTACGGGAGAACTGGACGAGGCCGACGACGGTGTCGTGCGCGACCATCGGCACGGCGAGCGTCGACTGCACGAAGCCCATCTCGTCGCCGGGGACGTCCTCGACCCGGCCGGAGCGGAGCGCCATGGCGCAGGGCGAGCCGAACGGGAAGCGGTGGACGGAGCCGAGCGCGGGCGGCAGGTCGTCCGGGCCGGGGGGCCCGCTGCCCGCCACGGCGGTGGGCAGGGCGTCGGCGACCGCGCTGGCGTGGGCGACCCGGCGCAGCTCCGCCGAGCCTCCGGCGGACTCGCGGTGCGCGGGCGCCCAACTGCCGGGCGCGGCCTCCTCGCCGGTGAGCAGCCCCTGGTAGAGGTCGACGGTGGCGAGGTCGCAGAAGCCGGGGACGGCCACGTCGAGGAGTTCGCGGGCGGTGGTCTCCAGGTCCAGGGAATTGCCGATGCGGGCGCTGGCCTCGTTGAGGAGGGCGAGGTTGCGGCGGGCGCTGGCGGCCTCGCGGGCGGCGATGTGCCGGCGGGTGACGTCGGTGGCGAGTCCGGCGATGCCGACGGGGCGGCCGGCTCCGCTGTGCACCCGGTAGAGGTTCATGGACCAGTGGCGGCGGTCGGTGGTGCCGGGGGCGGTGCCGACGAGCTGGAGGTCGGTGACGGACTCCCCGGTCTCCAGGACCCGTTTCAGGGTGGCGGACAGCCGGTCGGCCTCGGCGCGCGGCAGATAGTCCTCCACCGTGCGGCCCCGGTGGTCCTCGGCCGCGCCGCCGAAGACCGTGGCGAAGCGCTGGTTGGCCCGGACGACGGCGAAGTCCGTGCCGAACAGCACGAAGCCGAAAGGAGATTGGCCGAATATGGCCTGTGATGCGGCGAGGTCGGTCTCGATGCTCCGCAGCGCCCGGACGTCCACGACGATGCAGAGCGCGGCCCGCTCGCCACGGCCCGTCAGACTCGGCATCACATAGACCTCGGCGACGCCGTGCGCCCCGCCCTCGCCCGGCATCCGGAACGGGACGAGACCCGTCCACTCCTTGCCGTCGAGGATCTCGCCGACCCGCCGACGACCGTCCGAGCGCAGCTCGAAGGGCATGAAGGCTTCCACCGGGTCACGGCCGATCGCCTCGGTCGAGGTCATGCCGAACAGACCGGCGGCCCGGCTGCTCCACTGCTCGATCAGGCCGTCGGGGCCGATCGAGAAGGAGGCGACCCTGATGTGGTCATAGATCGAGCCGGGCGGACTGCTCTGCCACACGACATCGCCGGCCGTCCCGACGACATCACCCGTCGTCCCAGGTATTTCGCTCACGCGACCGTCCCCTCCAGCTCACACACCGGACCGGTCCTGCCCGCAGTATTCAGCACTACGGCCCCGACCGACACGGCGTTCACGATCACAGCAAGGTCTCAGTCCCTTTCAGCCAGGTTCTGCCCGACCTCTGGTGATCGCTGTGCGTCCCTCCACTCTCCTAACCAGGGAGAGCCAGCTCGAACCACACGGTCTTGCCACTCTTTCCCCGACGCGTCCCCCAGCGACGTGCGGAACAGGCCACCAGCTGGAGTCCCCGGCCGCCTTCGTCGTCGGGTCCCGCACTGCGTTCGGTGGGTGGATCCGGAAGCGGATCGGAGACTTCCACCCGCAGTCCGGGGGCGGCGGGAGGGCGGTCGGCGAGCAGGAGGTCCCCGTCGGGGTTCGAGCGGACCAACCGTACGCCGATGGGCCCGGAGGCGTACCGCAGGGAATTGGTCACGAGTTCGCTGACGAGCAGCACCGTGAGATCACCGACCGCCGCGTCGAGACCCCACGAGCCCAGAGCGCCCCGGACGGCGTGCCGGGCGCTGCGCACGGAGCCCGGTTCGGCCGGGAAGGTCCACTCGGCGCAGTCGCCTTCGGTCTCGATCACGCCGATCACTTCCCAGGGACGACCACGGGCGCACCCACATGAGTAAATGGGGACTAAAAACCCCATACCCACCATTTATTGCTTACTACCGCACAACGTGCCGTTTGGTGCATAAGAGTGCAGACGGGCACGGGTGATCAGGTCAGCGCGCCCGCCGCCTTGAGGTCGTCGAAGAGCAGCTGGTCCACGGGCGGCACCAGGGCCCGGTCGGCGAAGGAGAACCAGGCCATCTCCTCGATCTCGCTGCTCGCGGTGAGCGTGCCGCGGTAGTCGCCGTAGTAGCAGCTCATCCGTACGACGGCGGCGTCGGGCCGGCCGTCCACGGGGGCCTCGTACGTACCGGCGTGGACGACGGTCTCCTGGATCAGGCCGACCGTCAGCTCCTCCTGGATCTCCCTCAGGAGGGTCTGCAGATCGGTCTCCGCGCCCTCGCGCTTGCCGCCCGGGATGTAGAAGACGCCCTTGCCCCGGGGCCGCGCGCAGAGAATCCTGCCGCCCTCGATCCGCACCCAGGCCACCGTGTCGATCAGCACCGCCATCACTCCGCCCCGCTCGCCGCACCTCCGGCGGCTTCCGCACCCCCGGTCGGGCGGGACCCTACCGTCCGAGGCGGCGGACGTGCACAAGCGCGGCACAGGCGCACGCGGGCGCACAAGCACTCCAGAAGGCCCGTGGGGCCCCGGGAGGCACGTTCCCGCCTCCCGGGGCCCCACGGGGCCGTCCTGCGCGTCAGGGCCGGTTGCCCTGGCCCACGCGCTCCACCCGATAGACCTGGTGACGATGGCGGTGGTCGAGGCCGTCGGCGACCTTCTGCGCCTCGGCCTGCGTGGCGTACCTGCCCACGCGATAGCGGTTGCCGCCGTCGTCCTGCCGTATCACCTGCCAAGGGAGCACGGCGCCGCTGTCGCTCATCGTGTCGCTCCCCCGCATATCGCCCCTCTTCCCACCGGCGTGCACGTCTCTAAGGATCCCCAGGAAACCGCAGTACGCATATGCCCGAGCGTACGCCTGACCTTCACTCAGTGCAGGCGGCTTTACACAAAGAGATACACATCCGGCCATCACGAAAGGGGCGCATCGAATGAATGCGCCCCCTCATGACCCATCAGCACGCCCATCAGCCCCGGCAGACACCCTTCACCGGGGCCCGACGGGCCGTCACCTCACCTCATCGCACCGGCAGGTGGTAGGCGACCCGGTACCGGTCGGCCGGCACCACCACGTCGGCCGTCTCCACGGCCCGGCCCGAGGCGTAGTACGTACGCCCGATGACGATGACCACATGGCCGGGCACACCGCCGAGCGCCAGGAGCTCCTCCGCCAACCCCGGGCGCGCGCCGACCTCCTCGGCGACGTTGTCCACGACGACATCGATCGCGGCCATCCGGTCGACCACCCCGCAGCCGCCCAACGGGCCCTCCTCCGGCAGCATCACGGGCGTACGGCCGGTGACGGCGAGCGGCTCCCAGGAGGTGGAGAGCATGATCGGCTCGCCCGCCTCCCGGAAGACGTAATGCGTGCGCATCACCCGGTCGCCCGGCTCGATGCCCAGCCGCCCGGCGATCTCGGGGCTCGCCCCCTCCTGCTCACTGCGGGACTCCCAGGTCCCGCGCGCCCCCTCGGCCGTCTGCTCCTGCCGGAACGGACTGGCCCCCTTGTCCGGCCGGTAGCCGGAGCGGGCGATCATGCGGGGGACGGGACGCTCGCGCACATAGGTGCCGGAGCCGGAACGCCCCTCGACCAGCCCCTCCGCCATCAGGACCTTTCGCGCCTCCAGGGCGACGGTGTCCGAGACCCCGTACTCCTCCCGGATGCGGGCCTGCGACGGCAGGCGGGTATGGGGCGGCAGCGCGCCGTTGACGATCTTCTCCCTGAGATCGCTCGCCACGCGCAGATAGGCGGGCTGCTCACCGAAAGTCACAGGCCACTCCCAACAGGTTGACAGTCTGCGACAGCCTGACAACCGTGGGTTGTGCACCGCAAGCATGGGCCAGAGTTTCACCCAATGTGATGATCTTGTGGCGGTCCAGGCATACCTCGGGCCCGGATACCAGATTCTTCCCGGACGTTCTCCGGCAACTCCCTTACTCTTGACCATTTTTGGTCCAGACCAATACCTTCCTGTGCACAGCACGGCTCCCGCTTTTCCGTCCGCTTTCTCTCCGTACCGGACCACGCACCGGATCACGCACAGGAACGAGCCTCATGCGCCGAAGAAGCCTGTCCCGAATGACCATCGCCGCCGTCTCGCTGGCCCTGCTGGCGGGCGTCGCGCCCGCGGCCACGGCCAGCGCCGGCCACGACCGGAGCAAGGACGGCGACCGCGACAAGGGCCACCACCGGCCCGCGTACAAGAGCATCGGCTACTTCACCCAATGGGGCGTCTACGGACGCGACTTCCAGGTCAAGGACCTGGACACCAGCGGGGCCGCGGCCAAGCTGACCCACATCAACTACGCCTTCGGCAATGTCAGCGCCGAGGGCAAGTGCTTCACCGGCAACATCCCCGGCCAGGCCGACGCCTGGGCCGACTACGCCCGTCCGTTCGACGCGGCGGGATCGGTGGACGGCGTCGCCGACACCGACACCCAGCCGCTCGCGGGCAGCTTCAACCAGCTGCGCGAGCTGAAGGCCAAGCACCCCGGCCTCAAGGTCATGATCTCGCTCGGCGGCTGGAGCTGGTCCACCCACTTCTCCGACGCGGTCCGCACGGCGGCCTCCCGCAAGGCGCTCGTCGCCTCCTGCGTCGACCTGTACATCAAGGGCAACCTCCCGGTGGACGGGGCGCGCGGCGGCGACGGCGCGGCGGCCGGCCTCTTCGACGGCATCGACGTCGACTGGGAGTGGCCCGGCTCGGCGGCGAACGAGGGCACCGTCTTCCGCCCGGAGGACAAGAAGAACTTCACCGCCCTGATCCACGAGTTCCGCACCCAGCTCGACGCCCACGCGAAGAGCGAGGCGAAGGCCGAGGAGAAGGCGGCCAAGGGCAAGGGGCACGGGCACGGCAAGCCGAAGCCGAAGCCGAAGCACTACGACCTGTCGGCGTACGTACCGGCCAACCCGGCCGCGATCGACGCGGGCTTCGATGTGAAGCGCCTCATGAAGGACTTCGACTTCGTCAATCTCCAGGGCTACGACTACCACGTCTCCGGCGAGAAGAAGACGGCCCAGCAGTCGGCCCTGTACGCGAAGAACGACTTCAGCGTCGACCGGACCGTGCGCGACTGGGTCCGCCGCGGCGCGCCCAAGCACAAGCTCGTGGTGGGCATGCCGACCTACGGCCAGGGCTGGACCGGAGTGAGCGGCGGCGGCACGGGCATGGGCCGGCCGGCCACGGCCCCGGCTCCGGCCACCTGGGCGGCGGGCTACGAGGACTACAAGGTCCTCAAGCAGCTGGCCGCTTCGGGGACGTACCAGGTGCACCGTGATGTGAAGAACGGCCACGCGTGGCTGTTCGACGGCACCACGCTGTGGACGTACGACGACCCGCGGGTCCTGCGCACCAAGGCCGCGTACGTCCGGGACAAGGGTCTCGGCGGGGCGATGTTCTGGTCGCTGGACGGGGACACGGAGGACGGCGAGCTGATCACCGCGGTCGACCGCGGGCTCAACCGCCGCTGATCTGACAGCCGGCAGGCCCGGCAGCCCGACGGACAGGGCCGGGGCGGTCGCATGACGCGACCGCCCCGGCCTGTGCGTGGTGCCTGGTGCCTGTGCCTGTGCCTGGTGCCTATGACTCAGCCGTTCGGAGGTTCAGCGGCGCGGGCTCAGAAGTGCAGGCCCCAGCTGTTGATCCGGCCGGTGTCGTACGTCCAGTTGTCGCTGACCCGGAGCTTCCAGGTGCCGTTGGCGGCGACGGAGGAGGCGTTGACGGTGTACGTGGTGACCACGTCGTCGGCGCTGCCGCCGGAGCCGTACGCCTTCAGGTTGAAGACGGTGCCGTTCGGTGCGACCAGGTCGATCTTCAGGTCACCGATGTAGGTGTGCGAGATGTTGACCGGCACCTTCAGCGCGGCAGGCGCGTTGCCGGCGACCCCGGTGACCGTGACGGGCGACTCGACGGTCGCGTTGTCGTTGATCGGGTACCCGGTGGTGTTCTCGAACTTCTTGGGGTCCGGGTCCGGCGGGTTGGTGGTGCCCGTGTTCACGTTCAGGAGACGGTTGGGCGAACCGCTGCCCGGGTTGCCGACGACTCCGGTGGTGGCCGCCGCGACGAGACCGGCGGAGACCTGCGCGGGCGTCGAGGACGGGTTCTCGGCGAGGTAGAGGGCGGCGCCGCCGGCCACGTGCGGGCTGGCCATCGACGTGCCGGAGATGGTGTTCGTGGCGCTGTCGCTGGTGTTCCACGTCGAGGTGATCGAGGAACCGGGCGCGAAGATGTCCACGATGGAGCCGTAGTTGGAGAAGCTGGAGCGGGCGTCGGTGTTGGTCGTCGAGCCCACGGTGATGGCCTCGGGGACGCGCGCCGGGGACTTCGTGGAGGCGTCGGTCGACTCGTTGCCCGCCGCGACGGCGTAGGTGACGCCGGAGGCGATGGACCGCTGCACGGCGGCGTCGAGCACGGAGTCCGCGCCACCGCCGAGGCTCATGTTGGCGACGGCGGGCTTGACGGCGTTGGCCGTCACCCAGTCGATGCCGGCGACGACCTGCGCGGTGGTGCCGGAGCCGCTGTTGTTCAGCACGCGGACGCCGACGATCTTCGCCTTCTTGGCGACGCCGTGGGCCGTGCCCGCGACGGTGCCGGCGACGTGCGTGCCGTGGCCGTGGCCGTCCTGCGCGACGTTGTCGTTGTCGATGGCGTCGTAGCCGTTGAAGGCCCGGCCGCCGAAGTCGCTGTGGCTGATCCGTACACCGGTGTCGATGACGTAGGCGGTGACGCCCTCGCCCGCCTTGTCCGGGTAGGTGTAGCGCTGGTCCAGCGGGAGGTTCTTCTGGTCGATGCGGTCCAGACCCCAGGAGGGCGGGTTGGTCTGGGTGGCGTCGACCGTGAAGGTGCGGTTCTGCGAGACGGAGGCGACGGCCGGGTCGGCGGCGAACTTCTTCGCCTCGGCGGCGGAGGCCTCGACCGCGTAACCGTTGAGGGCCGAGCGGTAGGTGCGCTCGATGCTCGCGCCGTACTTCTTCGCGAGGGCCTTGCCCTGGGCGGAGTCGGACTTCGCCGAGTCCTTCAGGGTCACGATGTAGCTGTTGCTGATGACGCCCGGAGCGCCCGCGTTCTCGATCACGCCTTCGGGTGCCCGCTCGGCCGCGGTCGCCGGAAGGGCGGAGGCGGTGGCGAGTGCGACGGCGGCTGCGGTGGCTATGACGGTCGCCGTGGCGAGTCTTCGCCGTGCATGGGGGGTGTGACGCATCACTGACATGTGAGGGGTCCTCCTCATAGGCGGTGCTCTGGTGGGGGGTGGTGCCGGAGCCGCACGACGACTCCCGACAGGGGCATGACAAATCAGCCAGTGGAACGCCCCGGTTTCTGCGTCCTCCGGTGACCGGCATGCCCTGCTGCCAGCGAAAGATTGACCGATCCATGGCGAACTCACAAGGGTGCGTTGGGGCATGCCATACGCACGCCATTCACCTGCCATATGCCTGACATGCTGGCGGACATGACGACCTATCACTGCCCGGTGGACGGGACCCGGTCCGAGACCACCGCCCTGACCTGGTGCTGCCCGGTCTGCCGGGGCCCCTGGGACCTCGACTTCACCCCCGTACGGGGCGTCGCGCCGAACGCGCTTTCCGTGCGGGCCAATTCATTGTGGCGTTACGAGGAATTCCTGCCGCTCGCCGCCCCGACGATCTCCCTGGGCGAGGGCCGCACCCCGCTCGTCGCGCTCACGGACACCGTCTCGGCCAAGCTCGACTACCTGATGCCGACGCTGTCCTTCAAGGACCGCGGCGCGGTGCTGCTGGTGGAGCTGGCCCGGCGGCTGGGCCCGGACCGGGTGGTGGCGGACAGCACGGGCAACGCGGGCACGTCCGTCGCCGCGTACTGCGCACGGGCCGGGCTCGCGTGCACGGTGTACGTCCCCGAGGGCACATCGGCCAAGAAGACCGAGCAGATCCGGGCCCACGGCGCACACCTGGTGACCGTCCCCGGCGGCCGGGAGGCGACCGCGCTGGCCGCCCGCGCGGCGGCGGACGAACCGGGGGTCTTCTACGCCTCGCACGTCTTCAACCCGTACTTCCTGCACGGCACGAAGACGTACGTGTACGAACTCTGGGAGGACCTCGGCGGCCGGCTGCCGGACGCGCTGGCCGTCCCGGTCGGCAACGGCACCCTGCTGCTGGGCGCGGCCCTGGCCACCGCCGAACTGCACGCGCTGGGCCTGATCGAGACCCGCCCTCGCCTGATCGCCGTCCAGGCCGAGGCGGTCTCCCCGCTGGCCGCCGCCTTCCACGCGGGCCTGGACGACCTGCCCCCGGCGGACCCGGCCGCGCCGCCCTCCCCCACGCTCGCCGAAGGCATCGCGATCCCTCGCCCACCGCGCGCCCGGCAGATCCTGGCAGCGGTACGGGCCTCGGGCGGCACGTTCCTGACGGTGCCGGAGGACCACATCCGCGAGGCCCAGCGGGACCTGGCGTCCCGCGGCTTCTACGTCGAGACGACGGGGGTGGCGTGCTGGGCGGCGGTACGGGACGGGGGCGGTGACGGGGGCAGCGTGGTGGTGCCGTTGTGCGGGGCGGGGTTGAAGACGGGGATGGCGGCGGGGTGAGGGGGCGGGCGGGCCGAGGGTGGCTGGTCCTGCGCCCCGGCGGACAGGCGGGGCCGAGGGTGGCTGGTCCTCCGCCCCGGCGGACAGGCGGGGCGCCCGAGAGCGGATGGCCCTCCGCCCCCGGCGGGTGCCGAGCCTGTGGCCGAGAGGTGGGGTGCCCTCGGCCTCGGCCCACCTTGCCTCCGACGGACGCCGGGCACCGGCCGAGGGGTGCGCCCTGCCTTCGGCGGACGGGCAGAAGGTGACCGACCCACCGCCCCCGGCGGACGCCGAGCCCGCCCCTCCCGCCCCTCCTGCTCCATCCGGCCGTCCGGCGGACGCCCGGTGCGGGGTGGGTACGCGGGGGTGTGCGCGGCGTGACCGCCGGCCGGGCCGCCGCGTCCCTACCTTCGTACCGTGAGCCTCTCGCGTATCTCCGTCCTCGCACCCCTGGTCGCGGCCGCCCTGATCGCACCGCCGTCGCCCGCCGCCCGCGCGGACGGGTCCCCCGGCCCCGTACCGCTGCCGGGCCCGGCCCACCCGTCCGTCTCCCCCGCACCGGGCCCGACCGCGTCCCCGCACCCGTCTCCGCCCGCTTCCCCGGCCCCGGCCGTGCCCGCCTGCGGCCGGACGGACGGTCAGGGCGCGCCCGGGACCTCCTGGTCCCCGACGTCCACCCGCTTCGGCGAGGCCGACGGCTACGACCCGTACGTCGGCAACGGCTATCTCGGCCACCGCGTCCCCGCCACCGGCGCCGGATACGCGGCCACCGGCGAGAAGACCGGCTGGCCGCTCTACACACCGCGCTACGACGGCGCGTTCGTCTCCGGGCTCTACGCACGGGACAAGGCCGTCACCGAGGGCCGCGAGGTGATCGCCGCGCTGCCGGGCTGGACCGGCATCGACGTGGCGGTCGGCAAGGAGACCCTCGGCACGGACACCCCGGCCGGCCGGATCTCGCACTACCGCCAGACGGTCTTCCTCTCCTGCGGCCTCGTCCGCACCTCGCTGCGCTGGACGACCGCGGACGGCCGGGCGACCGACCTCTCCTACGATGTCCTGGCCGACCGCTCCGACGTCCACACCGGAGCCGTACGCCTGCGGATGACCCCGCGCTGGAGCGGCACCGCGACCGTCACCGGCCGGCTCGACGGCCGGGGCGCGCGCCGGATCACGCTGCGCGAGGACGGCACGTTCCGCACGCTCGGCACCGGCGTCGAGGGGGCCGTGGCGCAGGCGATGCGGCGCGGCTCGGGCGTGGTCGAGACGCTGCGGCCGGACGCCCGTACGTCCCCGCGGCAGACCCCGGTCCGCGCGGGCCGGACGTACACCTTCGAGAAGTACGTCGGCGTCGACACCGCCCTGACCTCCCGTGCCCCGGCCGAGGACGCCCGCGAGGCGGCGCACCGGGCGGCGCGGCGCGGCTGGGACCGGGTCTTCGCGGCGAACGAGGCCGCCTGGCGCGAGGCCTGGTCCGCCGACGTCCTGGTCCCCGGCAGCCCCGACCTCCAGCGCCGGCTGCGCTCCGCCCAGTACGGACTGCTGGCGAGCACCCGGCGCGGCTCCGCCGACAGCATCGCCCCGGCCGGTCTGACCAGCGACAACTACGCGGGCCTGGTGTTCTGGGACGCCGAGACGTGGATGTTCCCGGGGCTGCTCGCCACCCGTCCGGAGCTGGCGCGCTCGGTCGTCGAGTACCGCTACCGCACCCGGGACGCGGCCCGCGCGAACGCCGAGAAGCTGGGCCACCACGGCCTGTTCTACCCCTGGACGAGCGCGAGCCGGGGCCGGCTGGACTCCGAGTGCCACAGCGTGGACCCGCCGCACTGTCTGACCCAGAACCACCTCCAGGGCGATGTGTCGCTGGCCGTCTGGCAGTACTACCTCGCCACCGGCGACCGCGACTGGCTGGCGGCACGCGGCTGGCCGCTCCTGAGCGGCATCGCCGACTTCTGGCAGTCGCGCGCCACGGCGAACGAGGACGGCAGCTACTCCATCAAGAACGTGGCCGGGCCCGACGAGTACAGCAACGGCGTCGACGACGGCGTCTTCACCAACGCGGGCGCCGCCACGGCCCTGCGCAACGCGACCCGCGCGGCCCGCATCCTCGGCCGGCGCCCGCCCGCCGGCTGGAACCGGGTCGCGGACCGTCTCCGTATCCCGTACGACGCGGAGAGGAAGGTCTTCCTCCAGTACGCGGGCTACAACGGCTCCACGATCAAGCAGGCGGACACGGTGCTGCTGACGTACCCGCTGGAGTGGCCGATGGAGCCGGGCGCGGCGGCGGCCACCCTGGACTACTACGCGGCGCGCACCGACCCGGACGGCCCGGCGATGACGGACTCGGTGCATGCGATCGACGCGGCGGAGACCGGTGAGCCGGGCTGCTCGACGTACACGTATCTCCAGCGTGCGGTGCGGCCCTTCGTGCGGGGCCCGTACGACCTGTTCTCCGAGGCGCGCGGCGAGAAGTCGGGCGCCGAGGACCCGCTGTCCGGCTTCCCGGCCGAGGACTTCCTGACCGGGAAGGGCGGCTTCCTCCAGGTGTTCACGCACGGCCTGACGGGCCTGCGCCTCCGTGCGGACGGCGTCCGCCTGGCCCCGACGCTGCCGCCGCACCTGCACGAGGGCGTCACGCTGAAGGGCCTGCGGTACCGGGACGCGGTGTACGAGGTCGGGATCGGCCCCCGGACGACGACGGTCCGCCTGATCTCGGGCGCCCCGTTCACGGTCCACACGACGGAGGGGCCGCGCCGGCTGTCCTCGTCCCTCACGCTTCCCACCCGCCGCCCCGACCTGACCCCGACGGCCGACGCGGCGCGCTGCCGCCCGGTGACGGCGACCTCCGAGGCCCCGGGCCTGTACGCGGAGGCGGCGGTGGACGGGGCTCGGGCGACGTCCTGGTCCCCGGACGGCGCGACGGGATCCCTGACGGTGGACCTGGGCGCCCGGCCCCTCCGGCTCACCTCGGTGACCCCGGTCTGGAGCGACGTACCGCCCGCCTCCCACACGTTGGAAACCTCCGTCGACGGCCGCTTCTGGCGCCCGTACCTGGCGGGCGACACGGCCCGCAAGGTCCGGGTGACGGTCCGCTCGGAGGACCCGGAGAAGCCGGCGGGGGTGGCTGAGCTGCGGGTGGAGACGGCAGGGCGGTAGGGGCGCAGCTCAGCCTTCGGGGCAGGGCGGCACCTTGTTGCCGCGCCGGTCGCGGCCGTACTCCGCGCCGCTCTGCTCGTACCAGATGTCCGGCATACGGGAGCCCGGGTACACGCAGTCGAAAGCGGGGAAGTAGACCTTCCGGTAGCCGGACGCGTCGGGCAGCCGCGCGGTCAGCTCGAACGGCTTGCCCCCCGGGCTGCTGATGGTCGTCTCCGCCGCACTGCCCCCGACTTCGTAACGCACCCGGTACCGCCAGCGGCAGTAGCCCGTCGAGGCCGTGGCGTGGACGATGAACGCCTCGGTCTCGTTCTGGTTCAACGTGATGTGCTTGGCCTCGGGGCCGGTGAAGAACGGCTTGGCGTCCTTGCCGTCCTCGGCGTCCTTGCCGAGGAACTTCAGGCGCGGGAGCGGGGCGTCCACCTCCAGCTCCAGGGGGATGACGTCCATGACTCCCTGGGAGGGGAAGTGCGCCAGGCTGCCGCCGAGCGGATTCTCGCACCTGCCTCCCTCCAGTACGGGCACGATGTCGGTGATGCGGACCTGCTGGGCGGCCCTGCCCTGCACGGTGATCATCCAGTCCGCGTTCCCGGCATCGACGACCACGCGGCCCTCCCGCCAGGGGCCGCCCGACGAGATCTGCTCAAGGATCTTCCCGTCCCCGTCCCCGTCCCCGTCCCCGGCGTCGCGCACCACGTAGTACCCGAAGTCCTTGACGTCCCTGACCTCGACCACGTCGATGGCGTTCTGCGGCGAGAGCCGGTCCGGCACCCGGTCCAGCGGAAGGATCGCTTTCACCGATGCGGCCAGGACGTCCTGAAATGTCATGGTCACCACGGCCAGCAGGATGCCCAGCAGCCAGGTGGTCGGGCTCTTCAGGAACCGCAGCCGACCGGTCGTCCCCTCTTCCTCCTCGCGGCGCGGCGGGCGCGCTCCGCTCCCCCGGCGCACGCTCGCCCGCGTGAGCGCGCCCGTCCTGCGGGTCCCCCGTCGGTTAGTCGCCATGGGCCGACCGCTCCTCGCGCTCAGGGACCGGCTGGTCCTCGTACTCGTCAGCGGGCGGGACCGCGGGGGCCGCGCGTCGCGCCATCAGCAGAACCGCTCCCAGGCACACGAGCCCCGTGGCCCACCCCCATGCCGCACCGAACCGGACAGCGTCGCCGAGGGCCACCCCCGGATGATCGGCCGCTGCCGCACCGCTCTCCCTGCGCGGGGCGAACCACCGCAACAGCAGGCCGTCCACGAACGCCGCGGCGACGGCCGCCAGCAACGTCGCGTACCACCCCTTCATGACGAGGCCGATGAAGGCCGTCGGACCGCGCCGCGACAGCCCCGCCCACCGCGCGGCCACCGAGCGGAGCGCCAGCGCCAGGGCCCCGAGAAAGACGACGCAGACCACGAGCGTGACGATCCAGCCGCCGACCAGCTCGGTCCTGAGCGGGCGCAGGCGCAGTGCCGGGTAGAGGACGCCGCTCCACTCGTCGATCAGCGGCGGCGGCGTGTAGGAGTCCCACAGCTCCGGGTCGAAGGTGATCGAGGTTCCCGGAGCCCCCGGAGCTCCCTGCGACAGATGCCGCACCCGGATGTGGCGGAGGACCGGTCCTCCCGCCACGGCCAGTAGTACGGCCGGAATCAGCCCCGCACACACCAGATGGCGTCGCTCCCGGGCGGTGATCGGAGCCGGACCGGGTTCCTTGCCGCTTTCGGCGTCCTCCGCGGTCCCGAGGTGGGTCCGCAGGGGCGGCCATTCCCGGTACCGCCACACCAGGAGCCAGGGCACGAGCGGCAGCCACAGCGTGAGCAGGACGAACTGGGCGGCCGCGGCGGGCACTTCACCGATCTGAGCCCGCACCACCCATTCACCGTAGGTGGGCATGGCGGTGGGGGCGTCCGGGTCCAGGGCCGGACCGATCAGGATCGCCACCCCCGCGGCAAGCAGCATGGCTCCGGCCAGGGCGAGAACGGTCCTGAGCCTCGGCCTGATTCCGGTGCTCCCGCGGAGTACCCCGTAGGTGAGCAGACCGCTCACCGTCAGAAAGACGATCTGCGGCAGCCATCCCCCGACATGGTGCGGATCGCGCACCGCGAAGCCGTCGAGCGAGAGTCCCAGTAACCGGAGGTCGCCCACGGTCAGTTCGGGCTGGAGGGCTTCGGAGACCTGCTTCTTCAACGGTTCGATCAGGAACAGAAGGAGCGCCTGGTTCCACACCCCGTAGGCGGCAAGCGCCATGGGCAGGCGACGATTCACCGTCGTACTCCCCCGAATTGCCCGTACGCGCAAGGAAACTGTGGCTTCAAGTCTGACCTACCGTCCCCGCGTCACCAAGGGCTTTACCGGCGGTGGCCGGACCCGCCCGGCGGTGCGATCAGGCGCGTGGTGGCGGCACCTCCAGGATCGTCGCCGTGCCGCCGGGGAGAGCGGTCTCGTACAGCGTGATCCGGTCACCCGGCACGAGGTGCGTCCACCGCGCCGGGTCCAGGGGCAGCAGCCGCACCGGGGCCCGGGCGCCGGGCGCCAGCTCCCGCGCGAACTCGACCCACACCCGGGCGATGTCCAGCGCGGGCACACCGCCGCCCTTCCGCTCGCCGGTGTCCCACATCGGGCGCAGCACCCCGCCACCGGGGATCGGGGTGCTCCGGGGCCCTTCGCCGGCGGGCAGGAGGGCGAGGTCGGCCCGGATGACACCGGACCGCGTCTCCGTCGCCCGCCACCGGCACCACTCCCGGCTCCGCTCGAACCCCAACGCCTCGGCCGCGCGCTCCAGTTCATCCCAGAAGCCCACGGGCGCGGTCCACGCGTCGCCCAGCTCCTGGATCAGGTCGAGCGCCACCTCCCACTCGTCGTGCGCGAGGTGGTCCCAGACATCGGAGGCGGTCACGTCGTTGTCGGTGGCGACGCTCTCCGGCACCAGCAGCGACGCGGCTTCGAGTATCCGGACAACATCCATGCGCGCATTGTCCACTCACCCGCCGTCCACCGACGGTCCGCTCGTCCGGGCCTCATCCGGGCCGGAGGTTCTACCGCCCCGGCAGCCGCGTCTCTCCCGCCGCCTCGGCCTCGGCCTTCGCGTCGCTCACCGCGGCGGCGGCCTGCTTCGCGGCCTCGTCGGCTGCGGCGACGGCATCCAGCGCGAGCGTCGAGTTCGGCTCGATCTCCGGAACGCCGACGTTGTCCTTGTCGCTGTCCGCGACGTCGGCGGCGGAGTCCTGCTGCCCGGCCACCGGCGGCCCCGCGGCCGACGACTGGTCGCCGAACGCGGTGGTGACCGTACGGATCGCCTCGGTCAGCTCACCCGGAATGACCCAGAACGTGTTGTTGTCGCTCTGCGCCAGATGCGGCAGCGTCTCCAGATACTTGTAGGCCAGCACCTTCGCGTCGGCGTTGTTGCGATGGACGGCCTGGAAGACGAGCTCCACCGCCTTGGACTCACCGTCGGCCCGCAGGATCATGGCCTGCTGCGTGCCCTGTGCCTCCAGGATGTCCTTCTGCTTCGTGCCCTCCGCGGTGAGGATCTTGGCCTGCCGCTCACCCTCGGCGTGCAGGATGGCCGCGCGCTTGTCACGCTCGGCCCGCATCTGCTTCTCCATCGCCTCTTTGATGGTGTTCGGCGGATCGATCGCCTTGATCTCGACCCGGTTGACCCGGATGCCCCACTTCCCGGTGGCGTCGTCGAGTACGGCACGGAGCCGGGCGTTGATCTCCTCACGCGAGGTGAGCGTCCCCTCCAGGTCCATGGAGCCGATGACGTTACGCAGGGTGGTCACGGTGAGCTGGTCGATGGCCTGCAGATAGTCGGCGACCTCGTAGGCCGCCGCCCTCGGGTCGGTGATCTGGTAATAGAGCACGGTGTCGATGTTGACCACGAGGTTGTCCTCGGTGATCACCGGCTTGGGGTCGGACGAATACACCTGCTCACGCACATCGAGCTTGGTGTTGACCCGGTCCGCCACCGGCAGGACGAAATTCAGGCCCGGCTGCAGCGTCCGGCGATACCGGCCGAACCGCTCGATGTTGTAACGGCGCGCCTGCGGAACGATCCGCACGGTCGCGGCCACGAGAAACACCACGACGAGCGCCGCCACGAGAATCGGGATGACCACCGGATCCATGCTTCCTCCTTCGCTGCCCGCTACGTGTTCGGTCGTTCACGGAGAGGTGCTCAGCCGCTCACGGAAGACGTGTCCCGCCGTTCACGGAAGGAGCTCGCGGGGATACACGACCGCTGTGGCGCCTTCGATCTCCATGACGTCCACCAGCGTTCCGACCGGGATCACATGGCTTTCGTCGAGGGCGCGAGCGGTCCATTCCTCACCGGAGAGCTTGATCAGCCCATGGGTCGCGGTGACCTCCTGCATGACCTCGGCACGCTTGCCTATGAGCGCGTCGCTGCCCTCACGCGTCAGGGGCGTCCGGTCCAGGTACCGCAGGGCGACAGGGCGTACGAGAGCGAGGCCCGCTGCCGACGCCAGACCGAGCGCCACGAGCTGTCCGAGCAGCCCGACACCCACACCGGCCACAACGGCAGTGACCAGCGCCGCTCCGGCCAGCAACCCGAAAACCAGCGTCAGAGTGAAGAACTCCGCGGTGCCGAGCGCCGCGGCGGCGAGCAACCATGCAAACCACGGCATCTCATCAGCCTCCCCAAGGGGACTTATTCACCTACCTACCCCTTCAGACCCCGCACGGAACCGTTTGTCCCGCCCGATCTACGATCGGGGCGCGTGGATCACTCCGGTGCATGCCCGAAGCACGGTGAAACACCGGAACACCGGAACACCGAATTGTCAGAACGTCGGAACGTCGGGGGAAACGGAACGCAATGCGTTGGATACGGGGGCAGCGCGCAGGGCTTCCCTGTGCGGTGGCGGGCGGTGTGGTCGCCGCACTCACGGCGGGCGGGCTGATCTGGGGTTTCGGCCCCTGGGGCAACGGCGCGGGGCAGGACCCGGCCGATACCTGCCGGGGAGCGCTGGCGGCCGAGGAGGCCGGGACGTTCTTCGGCGGAGCGGAACTGGAGTTCCGCGGCACCACCGGGCAATGGATGGACTACGAGACCGAACGCTGCACGGCACAGGTCCGTGGCCAGGAATTCGGCGTACGACTCGAACTGAGCCTCCGCCCCTCGGCGGCCCACCGCTCCAGCCATGCGGCGGAGGAGACCTCGGCGGCACCGATCGGACACGGCTGGAACGGCTCCATCCAGCCGGGCTACCTTTCGCAGGCCGCGGTGCTCGTCGACTGCTCGCCTGTTCCCGGCGACGGACTCCTCGTCCTGGCCGACGTATCCGGTAGGGACAGCAGGAACCTCTCCGCCGAACAGGCCCTCGCCCTGGCCCGCTTCACCACGGAGTCGGCGCGCGGCGCGGCAGAGCGCTTCGGTTGCGAAGGCGCCCTGGGAAAGCGCCCCTCGACCGTGGACCGCACCGAACAGCAGGAGCGCCCCGTCGCGGAGGCGGAGGGCACCTGCCGCGGAGTCGTCAGTGAGCGGGACACGGCCGGGCTCCGGCTCACGACGGCTTCGGAGATGCCGGCCGGCCGCGCGCTCACCGAGGAGTGTTCCCTGGAACTGCCGGCCAAGAACCACAGCATCCGCCTGACCGCGTACTACGGCCCGTCCGCCCAGCAGGAGATCTACCTGGACAAGCGCTACCCCGGCAGCGTGAAGGGCGCGGTCATGCGGTCGCACCCGTGCAAGGGGGCGCTGGGCACGGCGTACTTCAAGTTCGAGGAGCTGCCGCTGCAGGATGCCGGGAAGGACGTTCGGCGCACGGTCCGCAGCGAGGACGGCCGAAGGCTGCTGACAGCGTTCACCACCGCTTCGGCGGCTCGGCACGGATGCCCGGTGACCTGAGGGAGCGCGTGGGGACGGCCCGTGGGGTCAGCGCGACCGGTAGGCCACATCCAGGTTGGGAATCTCGACGGAGGAGTGCAGGGTGACGCCGTCGACCGGCTTGACGTGGGCGGCGATCAGGGCGAGTACGGCGTCCGCGAGGCGGATCTTGTTCGCGTCGGTACGCCCGTGGAGCAGGCCTATCTCGATGTGCAGCACGGCGCGGCCCTCGGTCACAGCGCCGACGACGAAGTCATCCACCCGGCGGAAGCGGGTCTTGCAGGCCTCCAGCCGGGCGTCGACGGTGGAGACGACGAGCGGGTGCAGGGCGAGCGCGAAGGCCTGCCGGTCGAAGGCCGCGTCGAGCGCGCCGGAGTAGTCGACGGTGATCTGCGGCATGGCAGGCAACTCCTAGGAGAACGGAATGTGTTGGAAGGTCCACCGGTACGGATCGAACGGTAGCCGACCACGCGGCGAGTAGCCTCGGCTTTCCGACGAGCTTCGAGTACGGAGGTCAAGGCTGTGCGCAGCGCGAGTGTGACACCCGGTGGTGACCGGATTCGGTGGGTCGAACTGCCGGGCGCGGACCCTTCCCGCGTCTATGTGCACGGGCTCGGCGCCACATCGCCCGCCTACTTCGCGGAGAGCGCGGTCCGCCCTCTGCTGGCGGGGCGCCGCTCCCTGCTGATCGACATGCTCGGCTTCGGCATCAGCGACCGCCCGGTCGACTTCACCTACACACTGGAGGCGCACGCCGACGCGCTCGCCACGGCGATGGAGGCGGCCGGCGTGGCGGGAGCCGAGCTGATCGCGCACAGCATGGGCGGCTCGGTGGCCATCGTCCTGGCGACCCGGCACCCGCACCTGGTCTCCCGACTCGTCCTGGTGGACGCCAACCTCGACCCGCTGGTCCCCACCCCCGGCCCGGGAAGCGCGGGCATCGCCGCCTTCACGGAGGAGGAGTTCCTGGCGGGCGGCTGGCAGAAGGTACGCGACGCCGCCGGCGCCCACTGGTGGTCCACGATGCGCCTGGCCGGCCTGGAGGCACTGCACCGCAGCGCGGTACACCTCGTACGCGACACCGCTCCGCCCCTGCGAACACAGCTCACGGAACTGAAGATCCCGCGCACATATGTGCTGCCCGAGAACGACGGCCCGCTCCACGGAGCGGAGCTGCTGGAGGCGGCAGGCGTGACGGTGGTGCCGATCCCGGACTGCGGGCACAACATCATGCTGGACAACCCGGAGGCGTTCGCCCGCGCGACGGCGAAGGCACTGGCGGGCTAGCGAGGCGTCGACCGGCCCACGCACCGTCCGCGCACATTCCCGCACCTCTCCGGCGACCGGATCCGCCTGCACCCCAACTGCCGCCAGCGGGGCCGGATCCGCGGACGCGGACGCGGAACAACGGGGAGCGAAAGAGGCAACGGGCAACACCGTCGAACCCTGATTCTCCAGGCCCGCGTCGTGCCAGACTCACTTTCGGATGCAGATCGGAACCACGCCGTCACACCCAGTGTTCACCGTCGGGCTTCGTGCCGACCGGTGATCGTCGGACGACGGCTCCCGTGAGGGCGGACGACTCTCGCGGTCACCGTTCAAGAGGAGGTTGATGATGAGCACGAACTTACGTTTCGGCCCGGAACTTCGCCGATTACGAGTAGAGGCAGGGCTGACTCTGACCGAGTTCTCCGTTGCGCTCACCTACGACAAGGGGCACCTCAGCAAGGTCGAGCGCGGGGAGCGTTCCGCGTCCCCCGAACTGGCCCGGCGGTGCGATGCCTTCCTCGGCGCGGACGGCGAGCTGCAGCGCCTGGTCCCGCGTTCCGAGGCGGACCCGGACTCGGGCACCACCGAACCTCCCGCAGGTCCGAGCCGCTGGCGCGTCGGGCGCCGGGCGGTCCTCTCGGCGGGTACGGGAGCGCTGATCGATCTCGGCCTGAATCTCGGCAGCCGGGAGGTGTCCTCCACCGACACTCCCCTCCTGCTCTCCTTCCGCATGCAGTTCGACCAGCTGCGGATACTCGGCCAGTCCACCGCGCCCAAGGCCCTGCTGCCTCTGCTGGAGACGCAGACCCGCATGATCACCGGGCTGGCCGCCGACGCCCGGCACGTATCCCGCGCCCCCGCGCTGCTGCTCGCCTCGCGGTTCGCGGAGTTCACCGGCTGGATGGCCCAGGAGGCCGGGGACGGCGACGCGGCACTGGGCTGGACGGGCGAGGCCGCCGAACTGGCGCGCGCCGGGGGCGACCCGTACCTCGGTTCCTACGCACTGGTGCGACGCGCCCTGGTCACGATGTACGGCGGGGACGCGGCCGGCACCGTCGCCCTGGCCCGCCGCGCTCAGAGCAGCGAACTCCCGCCGCGCATCCGGGGGCTCGCGGCCCAGCGGGAGGCCCAGGGGCACGCTCTGGTGGGCAACGAAGTCAGCTGCCTCCGCAGTCTCGACAGGGCGCGGGAACTGCTCGCCGGCGACGACGCGCGCAACGGTGCCGAGCCGGTGATCGGTACCTCCCATGTGAGCGACCCGGCTGCGATGTCGACCGGCTGGTGCCTGCACGACCTCGGCCGCCCCAAGGCCGCCGCCGAGGTGCTCGACCGGGAGTACCGCCGCCTCCCGCCGCATGCGCTGCGCACCCGCGCCCGGTACGGCTTCCGCCGGTCCCTGGCCCATGCCGCTTCCGGGGAGGTCGAGCACGCGTGCGAGATCGCCGGGGATCTCCTGGGCGTGATGCCGGCCGTGCCCTCGGCGACGGTGAACAGCGACGTCCGGCGTCTGGCACGGGAACTCTCCCGGTTCCGGAGCAGCCGCGCCGTACGTGACCTGCAGCCCGCGCTGGCACGCGTACTCGCCCCCGCGCACGACTGACAGGCGCTCCACGGCCGACGCGGATCCGAGCCGCCCGGCCCGCCGGACCCCCGGTCCCTCCGGATCCCACGGTCCTCGGCACACCCCTCTGACCACCGCTCGACGCGTCGCACCGGGCGCCCTGCTTCTTCGGGCTGCCCCCGACCGGTGAGGTATCGGCGGCAGCTCTCCCTCCGCACGCCCTCGCGTGGATGCGCCATGCCATCCACACGGTCAGAACCCCATGGCTCGGGCGGACCGGAACCCCGGCCCACAGCCCCGCGCCCATTCACCCGTCATCATTCACGAAGGGAACCTTCATGCCCGACGTCTTCGTCAACTACCGCACAGGCGACGAGGAGTCCGCAGCGACCATGATCGCTCGGGAACTCGCCCGTCGGTTCGGCGACGAGCGGATCTTCTTCGCCAGCAACTCGATCGAGCCCGGACACCGTTTCCCGGTGGAACTGGTCAGGGCGGTGGAGGAGTGCGAGGCTCTCCTCGCCGTGATCGGCCCGCGCTGGGCGGAGGTGCGGGGGGCCGACGGCCGCCCCGCCCTCGAAGCCGAGCAGGACTGGACCCGCCGCGAGATCCAGACCGCGCTCGACCGCGGGGTTCTGGTGATCCCCGTGCTCGTCGGAAAGGCCACAAGGATCGACCGCGCCGTCCTTCCGGACGATCTGCTGGAGCTGGCGGACTGCCAGTACAGGCGGTTCGACCACCGCAACGCCGGGTCGGACCTGACGGCACTCGGCGACACCCTCGCCCGGCTCCTGCCCGAGCTGGGCGCGGTGGACCGGGACGCCCGCGCGGTGCGGGAGCGGGCGGAGGCGAAATCCCGTAAGAAGCCGGCCCGGGACACCGGACCCGCCAGGATGCGGACGCGCGATGTCGAGCAGCGCGTGCGCGGCGGCATCGGCAACCTCAACGGAGACCTGTCCGGCACCTTCGTCAACGAGCCGCAGGGGCCGGTGAACACCGGCGGAGGCCATCAGTACAACGCACCTCACTTCGAGGGCGACAACACCGGGGTCCAGTTCACGGCGGGCGACAACAGCGGTACGGTCCACCAGCGCTTCGAGCGCGAGCACCGCCCCTCGGACGACGGACGATGACCGAGCAGGACCGCGTCACCGTCAACGATCCGCGCGGCCCGGTGAACAACGGTGACGGGCACCAGTACGTCTTCTACGGGGCCGGCACGGACTGGATGATCCGCAAAGGCGTCGCGTCTCTCCGGATCACCCGCGAGGACAGGGTGCGGCTGGCCGACCGGTTCGCTCCGCCGATGGGCTACCGCGTGGCCGCCGACCGGTTGGAGAAGCCCGGATCCGTGGTGCTGCTGGAAGGGCCGCCCGGCTGTGGCCGCCGCGCCGCGGCGATCATGCTGCTGCACGGGTTCGGCGAGGACGAGGGTATCGACGACGAGGGGATCCGGTTCGAGGAGCTTCCTGCCACGGGCACGGACGAGAGCCCTCTCGTTCCCGGGACGGGAGACCGTTTCCTCCTCGACCTCTCCGGAATCGTCGACGAGGAGACGTACGACCACGCCCAGCGCCGCCTGGCCGTGCGCCGGTCACAGGTCCAGGAGGCGGGGGCCCACATGGTCGTCGTCCTGCCGTCGGGCATGGAGCACGCCCACCCGCCGGACCTCGACCCGCACACGGTGAGACTGGGACGCCCCAGGGGCGTCGCCGTCGTCACCCGGTACCTCCGCATGGACGGGATGCCCTTCCGCCCCGCGGATCTGGGGAGCGCCGACCTCCAGCACCTGTGCGACCGGTCCCCCATGTGGGAACTGGCGCGACTCGCGGGACTGGTGAGGGCCGCTCGCGACAGCGGCCGGTTCGGCACCGACTTCGCCGGATGGCTCGACCAGGCGATGCACGCGGTGACCGACCGTGCCGGCGAGGTGGGCCGCCAGGTGGCCGCCGTCCGCACCGCGCCCGAGCGGGCTCTGCTGCTCGCGACGGCGATGTTCGAGGAAGCCCCCGCCGACACCGTCTACGAGGCGTGGCACGGTCTGATGAAGACGGTGAGGCACGAGGAGGAAGTGACGACCGAGCTCGCGCGGAAGGACTTCGGAGAGCGGTTGGCAGGACTCGGGATCGAACGGGATCCGGATGGACGGCTCCGCTTCGACCGGCTTGCCTACGCCGACGCGGTACGCACGTACTTCTGGGCGAACTTCCCCGGGGTACGCGATGACCTCCGGGACTGGATCGGCCACGCCGCCGGGCTGCGCGGTCTGACCACGGACGACCGGGTGAACGTCGTCGTCCGCTTCGGCGAGCGGGCCCTGGCCGTCGGGCGGCCCGACCACCTCTTCGACCTCGTGGCGCGCTGGGCGGACCGCACGACAGGAGCGCCCTGCGATCCGCGAGCCGTGGCGGCCCTCGAACTCGGTCTCGGCCACGAGAGATCCGGGGGATGGTTCCGCAAGCGGATGTACGAGTGCGTCGCGAGATCCGGCTCCTTGCCGGACGGCCTCGCCCGCGTCCTGACCACGGCATGCGTGCAGAGCCTCAGCACGACGCACCCGGATCAGGCGGTGGTACGGCTCCACTACCTCGCCGTACGGCAGGGGGAGGCGGGGCGCGAGGCCCGGGAGGCGCTTCTCGGCCTCGTCGGTCGAGACCGGCGGCTCTACCGGCTCCTGATCGACCGCCTACGGGACCGGGCGCGTCGGGAGCCGCGTGAGGCGGATCCTCATCTTCAGTTGCTCACAGAGCTGTTGAGAAACGATCGCGCACCGGACCCGCCGCCGTGGCCGGACCTGTTCCTGGGCTGGGAGGCGGTGTTCTCCCAACCGCCGACGACGCTCTGGAACCCGCTGGTGAGCAGTTGGCTGGACACCGTGGCGGACGACAGCGCCCAGGAGATGGCGCTGGAGGTGATGGTCGGGGCGACGCGCGGCCGTGCGGCCGCCCTCCACCGCCTCTACGCCATCGCCTGCGACTGGGCAGGGTCCACGCACCACCCGTCCCGGGCGGCGGTCGCCGCCCTCTTCTGGCAGCACATCGACCATGTGCAGTACGGCCGTACGGAGCGTACGGCAACCGGACCAAGGACCACGGAAGAGGCACGATGAGACACCGCTTTTCCAGCTTGTTGTTCGTCGCTCTCTGCGGCCTCACGCCGGCTGTGCTCGGCAACGTCCTGCACTGGTCGGCGTGGCTGTGGGGCTTCATGTCCATGGTCACGACCTCGGGCTCCCTGCTGCTCGTGATGACGGTACTCAGCGGTGGCCGCCCGTCGGCCGGCCCGTACGAGCCCGGGGAACCCGAGCCGCCCGCGCCACCGGTGGAGCAGCCGTACCAGGAGACACAGGTGATCGACGCGGCGCTGCCGAGCGCGCTGGACGGCTACGACTTCCTCTTCTCGGCCACCGTGTGGTGGAAGCCGGTTCCGGATCACGCCGGCCGGTCCGACGACGCCTCCTCGGCCCTCGCCGTCTCCTCGGTCGTCAGCCGGGCCCGCGAGGTCGTACGCCACGAGGAACCCGGCCGGGCGAACTTCGCGCAATACCTCCTGGACGGGGAGTTGGGCGTCCTGCTCCCGGATCGGAACGAACGAGTGCGAGCCCTGGCGGCCGATGTGAAGCTGACCCTCGCCCCCGCGGACCGCGACCGTCTGCGGAAGCTGAACGATCTCCGCAAGGACGAGGAGATCTGGGAGTACGAGCGCGAACACGAACGCAACAAGCGGCGCTACCTCGGGGAAGACGTACTCAAGAGTGCGGGCAGCGCGGTGGTGTGGTGGCTGGCCCGTCATGAGAACGAGATCGAGAAGGCGGTCCACATGATCGGCCCGCTCGCCCAGATCGCGGCGGCGGCCAACGACGAGGAGGTGCCTGAACTCTTCCGCCACCTGCTCGTTCCGCCCGTGGGCGGGCAGCTGTGGGACGAGGGGGGCGCGGGAGACGAGATGTTCGACCGCGAGGAGGAAGTGGGGGTCGCGGATCGGCTGCGCCTGTTGCTGACGGCTGCGGGCCTCAAGCCGGACATGGACGGGCACACGGTGCTCGTACACCGGGTGATGCGGTTTCTGAAGGCAGAGGGGCTGGACGAGGCCGCCGACGAGATCAGGCGGTCCTTCGGCCTCGCCCCCGACGAGGCACCGGAAGACGAGCCTCCGAACGAGGGGAACAGCACGGGGCCCTGGCCGCCCCGCTCCCCCGCCCCTGAGGGCCCGTCATTCACCGATACGGACGCCGACGAAGGCGGGGAGACGTTCACACCCTGGACGGCGGAGGGCGGCTCAACCGAAAGGTCCGGAGGCCCGTGGCAGACGGACGGGGAAGCCACGACGTCCCACCACCTCTGGGACCCCTCGCACAGCCCGCACCAGCCCGCCGAACCTCGCACCCGGGACGAGGACCGAGTCTGATCCGGTAGACGGTCGGCTCTCCGAGGCTCCCCTCGCCGCACCCCGCGGCAGGGGAGCCTTACGGGACTCCACCACAACCACTCACAGCGGCCAAGCGGTCAGCACGTCCCCGCGACTTGCCGTACGGGAAAAAGCAGGGGTCCGACCCCGGAGAGTCGGACCCCTACTGACCTGCATGTTTCTCGGTCAGTACAGCGGCGCTGCTTCATCCGCTCAGACGTTGAAGCGGAATATGCAGTGCAGGGCTCCCACCTGCGGAAACGCGGGTTCTGCAGAGGGCATCCCAGCACAATCCCAGCACGGGAGTTTCTTCCCAGCACCACCCAGCTGGAGATCCACTCCGTATGGATTACGCGTCGGATGGCCGTTGACTTGCGCGTCTTCTCGCAGACATCCGGGACCCCACGTGCTACCGCCGATCGCATGGCGGCGGCGTCCACGAGAGAGGCAGACCGAAGCATCACGGCCCAACGGCTGTGCAGCGCACTGCGCCAGCTGGTCCGCCATTCCGGCCGAGGCCGTGACCTGCTATCGCAGGCCGGGCGCAGCCACCGGAAGGGGCCTCTGACTCCTCGCTCGACATCGCTAGGCTTGCCCTGCCACGACGCTGCCCATGATCCGGAGGACTCCCGTGACGCCGACCGCCGCCAAGCCCGGCCTCCCGGCGCGTCGCGAGCACTGGTTCCAACCGCGCCGGTCCGGCTTCCGGTGGGAGCAGGAGGGCCTTGAGCACGTCCGGCAGCTGATGCCGAACGCCGAGCCGTACCGGGCGTGGGCCACGTTCCGGTTCACCGGTGTCACGGGCCGGGTCAACGAGTGCGATCTGCTGATCGCCGTACCCGGCGGTGTCTATCTGCTGGAGCTCAAGGGGCACCCGGGCCGGGTGGTGAACCATGGGGACACCTGGCAGTTCCATGGTGACCGGGTCCGCACACTGCGCAACCCGCTCTATCTCACTGACCTCAAGGCCAAAGAGCTGAAGGCGCAGCTGGAGCGGGCCGCACACGCGGCGGGGATTCCCGAGGCGAAGATGCCCTTCATCAAGCCGGCGGTATTCCTGCACGACCCCGACCTGGTGAGCGAGCTGGACCAGTTTCAGCGCGCGTCGGTGTACGGCCGCAACGGCGGCACCAGCGATCTGCCGGGCATCTGGGACGGGCTGCTCGGGCTGCCGCCGGAGCGGGAGAGCTGGCGCGTCACCCCACAGGACAGCCAGCGGCTCGAAATGCTGATGAAGCGCATCGGGATCAGCCACTCCACCAGCCACCTCCGATTCGGGGACGACTGGCAGCTCGAGCCGCGCGCAATGGACGCCGGCCCCGGCTGGGAGGACCGGCTGACCCGGCGCGACGACGGCCTGGTCAAGGAGAGCGGCCGGGTCCGGATCTATCTCTCGGGTCAGGCCGCGGCGGCCGAACAGCGCGGCCGGGTCGACCGGGCCGCCCTACGCGAGTACCAGGTACTCCAGGGCATCAACCATCGCGGCATCGTCCAGGCCGTGCAGATCCGTGAACACCAGGGCGGCCCGGCGATCCTCTTCCGGCATCACGAGTCAGATCTGCGCCTCGACGCGTTCCTGAACGCGTACGGCGACTCGCGCCTGTCGTCCGCCTGGACCTGGTGCGCCAGCTCGCCGAGGCCGTCCGGTACGCCCACAACCGGTCGCTGTACCACCGGGCCCTGTCGGCGCGCTCGGTGTACGTGTCCACGCAGGAGGACGGCACGGAGCCGGTGCTGCGGATCGCCGACTGGCAGACCGCCGCCCGGGACTTCGACACGACCTCCCATCTCACCCTCGGGCAGACGCCGCTGGACTCGGGGCTGGTCGCCGACATCGCCCAGGTGTACCTGGCCCCGGAGACCGCGAGGGAATTCGCCGACCCGGTGGACCTCGATGTCTTCGGCATCGGCGCGCTCTCCTACCTGTTGCTGACCGGCAAGCCCCCCGCGGATGCCCGGGGGCCCCTGGTGGACCGGCTCGCTGCGGACGGCGGACTGCACCCGTACGCGGTGTCCGACAGCGTCTCGGTGGCCCTGGACGACCTGGTCTTCCGGGCCACCGCCTCCGACGTGCAGAACAGGCTGTCGTCCGCCGACGAGTTCCTGCGGCTGCTCGACGCGGCAGAGGCCGAGGACGCCGCGGCCCGGCGCGGCAGTGTCGAGGTGACGGACCCGCTCACGGCCAAGGCCGGCAGCCGTCTTGACGCCGAGTGGGAGGTCGTGCGGGTCCTGGGGACGGGCGCGACCGCCCGCGCCCTGCTGGTGCGCCGTGCGGAGGACGGGGTGCCGGACCCGGCGTCGCTGCGTGTCTTCAAGGTGGCGCTCGACCGGGAGAAGGACAGCCGGCTCTACGCGGAGGCGAAGGCCCTGCGCGAGGTGGGCGGCAACCGCATCGTGAAGCTGCTGGCCGCCCCGCGTGAGCTGGGCGGGCACACCGTTCTGGAGATCGAGTACGCGGGCGGGTTCCGGTCGGCGGACGACCGCGAGGCGGTGAGCCTCGGCTCCCGGCTGCGCGGCGAGGGGCGGCTGGGGTACGCCCAGCTGGAGCGGTTCGGCAACGACCTCTTCGAGGCCATGGACAGCCTGGCCGCCCGGGGAGTGCGCCACCGCGACATCAAGCCGGACAATCTGGGCCTGTTCAAGCGCAGTGACGGCTCCTGGCAGCTGATGCTGTTCGACTTCTCCCTGGCGGACGCCCTCGACCAGGACCTCCAGGCCGGCACCCGCGGCTACCTCGACCCCTTCCTGGGTGACAGCCGCCGCGCCCGCTACGACGACTACGCCGAGTGGTATGCGGCGGCGGTCACACTCCACGAGATGGCCTCCGGCGAGCGGCCGGTGTGGGGCGACAGCCAGAGCGATCCGCGAACCGTCCTCGAGGCGGAGCTGTACGTGGCCCGCGAGCTGTTCGAGCCCGCGCTGGCGGACGGACTCACCGCGTTCTTCGGCAAGGCCCTGCACCGTGACGTGGAGCAGCGCTTCGACAGCCTCCACGACATGCAGGAGGCCTGGCGCGAGCTGTTCCGCCGCGCGGATTCGGCACGCCCGCCCACGACGCCCGCGACGGTCGACACGCAGGCGGCGGACGTGGAGGACGCCCGCGAGCAGGCCGCCGCCGCCGCCGAGCTCATGACACCCCTGCATGCCGCAGGGCTGTCGCCGCGCGCGGTGTCGGTGGCGGCCGGCCTGGGTGCCGAGACGGTGGGCCGGCTGCTGGACGTCCCACCGCACACGATCTCCCGCGCGCGCGGCGCGGGCAACGTGATCCGCAAGGAGCTCAACCGGCGCCACCGCCAGTGGACGCAGTCCCTCCGTAAGCGCGCCACGGCGAGGAAGCCCGTGCGGGTGCTGCCCGACGCCCCCGTCGAGCCCCTGGAGTCCGTGGAGACGCTCGCGGCCCGGCTGGTCCCGGCCGAGGGCGGCCCCCGCACACGTCCCCGCCGCGACATCGTCCTCGCGGCGCTGAGGCTGCCGGGCGCCGGACAGACCGGCGAGCTGCCCGCGTGGCCCGCCCAGTCGGCGATCGCCGTCGCGCTCGGTGTCAGCCAGCCGACCGTGTCCGGAAACCTCACTGCCGCGACCGAGCGGTGGGCGGCGCTCGACTGGCTGGGGACCATCCGCGACGAGCTGGTCACCATACTGTCCGAGCAGGGCAGGATGATGACGGCCGCGGAACTCGCCACCGAGCTGCGGGTGCGGCACACACCGCAGGACAAGGACGGCGCGGAGGACCGGGCCGACCTGCAGACCCACGCGCTGGCCGTCGTACGTGCAGCCGTCGAGGTGGAGATCCGGCGCGACGGCGCCGCCGACGACGGGAACGACGAGGAGGGCGCCTCCCGGCTCGCTGTCCTGCGGCGCGGGAGCACCGTGCTGCTGGCCCTGGTGGACCAGCCCGGCAGCGACGACCCGACGCCGGTGGAGCTGGCCGAGTACGCGACGCTCCTTGGCCGAACCGCCGAGGACGTGGCGGCTCGTGATCCGCTGCCCGGCGGCGGCTCCGTGCTGCGGGAGCTGCGCACAGTGCCCGCCCCGGAGGGGATGGCCCCACTCGCTGACACCCGGCTGCTGACGCTGTCCGCCGCTATGGCGGGCAGTGTCGGCGTCACCCCGCGCTTCGAGCTGTTCCCGCTGAACCTGAGCCTGGACCGGGCGCTGCGGATCTCGCAGGCCGCGGCCGGCGCGCGCCCCGGCATCGGGATCGGCGCCGACGAGCTGCTGAGCCGTATGCGCTCCCGCTTCCCCGGGCTGACCGCGCTCATCGGCGTCACGTACGTGGAGTGGGAGGAGGCCCTGGCCAAGGCGCACTTCCCGCTGGAATACGACCGCGACCGCAAGCGCTTCTTCCCGCCCACCCGGGGTGCGGAGCAGAACCGTCCGGCCTTCTCCGGCTCGGTGCTGACCAGCACGGGCACGCTGTACGCAGCCGCTCAGGGCCAGTTGGCGGAGGGGCGCGACCCGCGGCGGGTGATGGAGCTGAGGCTGCAGGAGGCCGTACGCCGAGGCGGCTTCCTCGCCATGACCGTCCGGGCCGCGCAGCTGCCCGGTACGGCCGAGCGCCTCGCCTCCCGCTTCGACGTGGTGCCGGTCGACGTGGACGGGCTCTTCCTGGCTGCCCTGCGGGCCCTGGCCGACGAGCAGCAGGTGCGGTGGGGGGCGCTGCTGAAGGCGGACGCCAAGTTCGCCGAGACCGGCAGGATCGGACCGGCGCTGGCGTCGTACACCCGGCTCGCGGCGGAGCGGGTCGCCGCCCGCTGCATGGCGCTCGCCGAACAGTCGGGCCCGCGGACGGTGCTCCTCGCGCACCGGGCCTCCCTGGTGTCCCGGTACTGGGACGTGGGGGGCCGTGAACTGCTGGTGTCCCTCCAAGAGGCGGCCCGCCGCCCGGCCGCGGTGCCGAACGGCCTCTGGCTGCTGGTCCCTATGGACGACCCGCAGTCCACCCCGGCGTTGGACGGCCGCACGGTCGACGTGGTGGACCGGGTGAGCGAATGGGTGGTGCTGGAGGGGCTGTTCATGAAGGAGTTGCAGGGCCTGCTGCCAACGGGCTGAAGCCTGCCGCCGTGGCGGCGCGAGGTCATAGGATCTGCGTCGTGGGGAACGACACGGAACAGCAGAAGGCCCAGACGGATTACGCCTGTGCGGGGGACCGGCATTACGAGGACGCTTCTTTCCTGCACGGCGACGGCCGGCTGCTGAACGCGGACCACTTGTTCGGGCTTGCGGTGGAGTGCCTGATGAAGGCTCTACTGCTGCGGTTCGGTGGATCCGATGGGGTATCCATGCGGGGCAGAGGGGGCTCCGACAGTGACCGGCTCTGGTGGGACGACCCCAACGCCCCGAACCCGAACAAGAAGCGCCAGCCCCTGGGGCACATCAACGAAATCCGCGATGCGCTCCCTCTGCTGCTCAGCGGACGCCCAGGCCCCGATCTCCAAGAAGCGCTGACCAGGGTCTCCGACGACTTCGAGGAGTGGCGCGTCGATGACCGTTACGCCGACGGAACCCACCTAGCCCAGCCACTCCTGTCCCGCCGCCAGGAGGCGGCGGCCCTCGCCCACGAGCTGCACCTGCACGTCCAATTCACCGGAAAGCTGTCATGACCTTCTACGACGAACCGATCCGCTTCGACACGGCGGGTCCGGCCGCTTTCACCCTCGCCGACGAGATCGCCGCCGAAGGCTTCGACGTCCTCCTCATCAGGGACGTGCTCGGCAGGTTTTCCCTGGTGGTGGAGGACGGAGGGGAAGGCCGCGCGGCGAGCGGCGAACAGGCCGACCGCTGGAAGGATGCCTTCACGGGCCGGCTGGGCCACTACTGCGGAGAGCGTCCGCTTGTCCTGGCCTCGATCCTGCGGCTGCCGGCCTCGCTGACGGCCTCGCCCCGGACCCGGGTGGTCAAGGCGGCCGCCGACGAGGTGGGCACAGTCCGCTTCCTCGACAACACGGTCGTCGGCGGGGAGTGGTCCCACGTCTCCACTCCGCCCGCCACGGACGAGGACGGTGCGCAGCGCCCCCGCCGTACGGCTCTGTACGGGTTCAAGGGCGGCGTGGGCCGTACGACGGCGACCGCGGTGCTCGCGCGGAAGCTGGCCGACCAGGGTCTGGTCGTGCTGGTCGTCGACCTCGACTTGGAGTCGCCCGGTGTGGGCCCGCTGCTGCTCGCGGGCGGCACTCTGGGCAAGCACGGCGTGGTGGACCATCTGGTGGAGTCGACGCTCGGCAACGCGGACGGCCTTGAGATCGTGACCCGGTCCGGGTACAACCCAAGCAACCGGGGCGAGCTGTGGATCGCCCCGGCACGCGGCGCGGGCACCGAGGGCGTCCCCTACGCATACGTGGACAAGCTGAACCGGGTGTACGCCGATGCAGCGGGCGACCGCTTCGCCGATCGCCTGGCCGCCACGGTCCGTGCCTGCGAGGAAGCGGTGGAGCGGAGCGAAGGCGGGTTCCCACCTGATGTGGTGCTGCTCGACAGCCGGGCCGGCATCCACGACGTGGCGGCCGTGACCATCTCCCACCTGTGCGACTACGCGCTGCTGTTCGGCGCGGACAACGAGCAGACCTGGTCGGGCTACTGGGACCTGTTCGAGGCGTGGGCCGCCTCCGGGCAGGCCCCGGCGATCCGCAGGAAGCTGCGCATGGTGGCGTCGATGGTGCCGGACTCCGCGCACTACTCCAAGGACACCCACCTTGAGTCGTTCCAGCTGAACGCCTATAACACGTTCGGCCTCCTGTACGACTCGCTCGCAGCGGACGAGGTCTCCGCCCCCGAGCAGGGGGCCTGGGAGCTGACCGACGAGGACGCACCGCACTCCCCGATCCCGATCCTGTTCGAGCCGGGCCTAGTGGGGATGAACGTGCCGGACTCCCCGGACTGGCAGGACCGCGCCTTCGTGGAGGCCGCGTACCGTGACTTCCTGAAGACGGCCGTCCCTCTCATCCTGGCGGGGTCGGCCGAGGGATCCGACGCCGAGTCGGCCGAGCCCGAGGACGACCGCGCATGACCGAGCCGCTGGCCCCCGGCGAGTTCCGCGACCTGCTGTCGCGCGCGCTGGAGGGAACCGTGGACGCAGACACCCGGCCGCCCGCCCCGCACACCCTGTACATGCCGGACGCTCACCGCACCGCGCTGTACGTCGACAGCACGGTGGTACAGGGCGACCGGGGCGTCGGCAAGACCTTCTGGGCACGGTCCCTGCTGGACAAGCACCTGCGCGCGGCGGCGGCCGCCGAGTACCGCATCAACCGGCTGAACCGACTGGAGGTCTCAGCCGGCTACGGCACTGACCTCGTATCCGACTACCCGGGGCCGCTCGCCCTGCCCTCGCTCCTTGTAGGCGGCGCGCTGCCGGCGGAAATCTGGCAGGCCATCCTGCTCACCGCCCTCGGGCAGCCCGAGCTGCGGAAGACCGAGGACTGGAACGACCGCGTACTGTGGGTACGCACCAACGCCCAGTCCGCCGAGGCCACCATCAGGCGCGCGGACTCGGAGGCCGCCGCAAAGAACATCGTGCGCCTGCTGGTCTTCGACGGCCTGGAGCACCTGCACACCGACTGGGACACCCGCAACCGGCTGATCGCCGAGCTGCTCCGCCTGGCTCTGCAGATGCGGTTCGGCACGCACAACATCCGCCTGAAGGTGTTCATGCGCCCCGACATGCTCGACGCTGCCAAGCAGCTCTTCCCCGATGCGTCGAAGCTGTCGGGTAACGCCGCCCACCTGGAGTGGACCCGCACCGACCTGTACGGCCTCCTCTTCCACCACCTGGCCAACGAGGACGACGAGGCAGCCGAGCGATTCCGCCACTTCACCGGCGGCTGGAACGGCTCCGAGACTGCCGCGCAGGTGCGGTACATGGCCCCGCCGTCCCTGCGCAACGAGGAACAAACGCAGCGACCGCTGTTCGAGCGGATCGCCGGCGAGTTCATGGGGACCAATGTGCGCCAGGGCCGCCCCTACGCCTGGCTGCCGAACCACCTGATGGACAGCAACAACCGGATCAGCCCGCGTACCTTCCTCAAAGCCCTCAGCGTGGCCGCCGAGACCACTCAGGCCACCCACCCTTCCCACGACCGGGCGCTCCACTACGACGCGCTCAGAGACGGGGTCCGCGAGGCCTCCAAGGTCCGCGTCGACCAGATCGTCGAGGACACCCCGTGGGTGGAACTGGCCATAGCCCCGCTCAAGGGCTGCCAGGTCCCCATCTCCATGAGGGAGATCATCCGGATCTGGAAGGACCAAGACCTTCCGCAGCTTCTCCGAGAGGAGATGTCCCGCTACGCCCAGGCCGACAGCCCGAAGCTGGTCCGCACCGGGCCGCGCGACCCTGACAACCTGGAGCACCTGGTCCAGGACCTGAAGGCCCTGGGTGTCCTGCGTCACAGGCCTCGGACCAAGACGGAGAAGCTTGACCTGTACTCGCTGCTCGACCTGCCCGACATCTACCGCCTCGCCTTCGGCCTGGGCCGCCTCGGCGGGATCCCGCTCACCAAGAAGTAGGACGAAAGCCTGCGGCCGCCCGGTGGGCCCGTCCGGGCCTCCGGCCTGGCAGGATGGATCGACTGGTGCGAGAGCACGCGCCGCAACCCGAATCGAAGGAACACCCCGGTGCCCTCCCAGGATGCCCGTACGGCCGACGAAGCGAAGGACACGGCGAAGGCCATGCCGCTGAACCATGCCGTGCTGCTCAAGGACCTCCAGAAGCAGGTCGCGCTCCTGGAGGAGGACCTGCGCGAGCGCGCGCACGGTGACAGCGAGCAGGCCGCAGCGCTGAAGGCGGAGTACGAGCGCGCCGTCAGCCAAGGCCGCACCGAGGTGCCGGAGCAGTCGTGGCTGGAGGAGCGGGTGGTGCAGATCGCCGCCGCCTGGGTCCTCGGCTGCGTCTTCGTCCGCTTCTGCGAGGACAACGGCCTGGTCGCCGAGGCCCGCCTGTCCGGCCCCGGTGAGCGGCTGGCCGAGGCGCAGGACAACCACGACGAGTTCTTCCGGGCGCACCCCGACCTGAACGACCGCGACTGGCTCAAGGAGACCTTCCGCGCGCTCGGCCGCGAGCACGAGATCACCGAGGGTCTTTTCGATCCGGCGCACAACCCGCTGTGGGAACTCGACCCGTCCTACAGCGCCGCCTCCCGCCTGCTCTCCTTCTGGCGCGAGCGCGGCGCCGACGGCCGCATCCGCCACGACTTCACCGACCCGGAGCTCAACACCCGCTTCCTCGGTGATCTCTACCAGGACCTGTCCGAGCACGCCCGAAAGACGTACGCGCTGCTCCAGACTCCGGGGTTCGTGGAGGAGTTCATCCTCGACCTCACCCTGGACCCGGCCCTGGAGGAGTTCGGCCTGGACCCGGCGTGGAAGCACGTCCCCGAGGGCTGGAGGGGCGAGACGGCCGAGGAGATCGACGAGAACGGCAAGCTCACCAAGGTCGTCCGCGGTCTGCGCTGCATCGACCCCGCCTGCGGATCGGGGCACTTCCTCCTCGGCCTGTTCCGCCGGGTCCTGGCCGCCTGGCGTGAAACCGAGCCGGGCACGGAGAACTGGACGCTGGTGCGCCGCGCCCTGGAGTCCGTCCACGGCGCTGACAAGAACCCCTTCGCCGTTTCCATCGCCCGCTTCCGGCTGCTCGTCGAGATGCTCAAGGAGTGCAAGGTCGGCCGGCTCTCCGCGGCTCCGCGCATGCCGATCCGCATCGCCGTCGCCGACTCCCTGCTGCACGGCCGGGACGCCGGCCGTGAGACCGACCCGACGTTCGACGACATCGAGCGGGGCGAAGCGTTCACGTACCGCACGGAGGATGTCGCGGAGTACGTGAAGGAGGTCGACCTCCTGGGGCGTGGCTCGTACAACGTGGTCGTGGCGAACCCGCCGTACATCACGGTCAAGGACAAGGCCGAGAACGAGACGTACCGGAAGATCTACTGGGCGTGCTCAGGAAAGTACGCACTGACGGTTCCGTTCGCCCAGCGCATCTTCGAGTTGGCGATGCGCGCGGGCGGCGACCAGCGGAACGGAGGCTTCACCGGGCAGATCACGGCGAACTCCTTCATGAAGCGGGAGTTCGGGGCGACGCTGATCGAGTCGTTCTTCAACGGAGGCCCGTACAAGGACCCGCAGACCCGGCGCCGACGGGACTTCCCCGGCGTCGAACTGACGCATGTCCTGGACACTTCCGGAGCGTTCATTCCCGGGCACGGCACGCCGACGGTGATTCTGGCGGGGCGGAACCAGGGACCTCGGCAGGCGTTGCCGGTGCGGGCGGTGCTGGGGGTTCGGGGGGAACCGGGCCAGCCGCCGAAGGGGCTGGAGGCTCAGGGGAAGGTGTGGCGGGCTATCGTCTCGCAGTGGCGCAAGCCGGGGGTTGGGCCTGAGGAGTGGGTGACCGTTGAGGATGTGGAGCGGCAGAGGTTTGCCGCGCACCCTTGGTCGCTGAGTGGCGGTGGAGCCGGTGCCCTCTTTGGCAGGGTTGAGTCAGCACTGACTTCACGACTGGGGCCTCACGCGCATCGCCTTGGCGTGTTCGGGATCCCCGGAGCGGATGACGCCATGGTCGTTCCCCAGCGAGTATTCGACGAGCAGGGAGTTCCCAGCGCTCAAGTACGCCGCCTCATCGTCGGTGACGAGCTGCGCGATTGGAGTGAACTGGAGGGACAATCGGTGTTCTTCCCCTACTCCTCTGCACGTGAGCTGCTACTCGAATCGAAACTCGCGGCTGGCCTTCGCTGGCTGTGGCCTAACCGAACCGAACTGGGCAATCGCGCCACTTTCAGCAAGGCGACATACTTCACAGAAGGGCGCCCCTGGTACGAATGGCATCAACTGCCCCGAGACAAGGGGGCCCATGCCTGGACCATCACTTTCGCGTTCGTCGCCACGCACAACCACTTCGTGCTGGACCGGGGTGGGAAGGTGTTCAAGCAGTCCGCACCGGTGATCAAGCTGCCCGAGGGCGCCAGCGAGGAGCAGCATCTGGAGTTGCTTGGGGTGCTGAATTCGTCAGTGGCTTGCTTCTGGTTGAAGCAGGTCAGCCAGGGCAAGGGGGGAAGCGGCCTGGGGCGTGGCCTGCAGGACGAGGGCTGGGAGGAACGCTACGAGTTCACTGGCACCAAGCTCCAGGAGTTCCCGGTTCCTGCCGAACTCCCCCGACCCCTTGCCCGTCAACTCGACACCCTCGCCCAGGAACTGGCAGAACACGAGCCCACCACACTCACCGGCGCCTCCGCCACGCCCCCCACCCTCGAAGCCCTCGAAGCGGCCAAGGCTACCCAAGAGCGAATCCGGGCCCGGATGATCCTGCTCCAGGAAGAGCTGGACTGGACCGTGTACGGGCTGTACGGGCTGCTCACCCCTGCCGAGGTGGCGCGCACCACGCTGCCCGGCGACCCGGCCAACCTCGCCGACGTGCCAGACCTCGCCCTTGGTCAGCGCGCGTTCGAGATTGCGCTGGCCCGCAGCGGTGCCGACACAGCGTGGTTCGACCGGCATGTCTCCGAACCGGTCACCGAGATCCCGACTTCGCCCGAATGGCCCGAGTCCTACCGCCAGATCGTTCAAGCGCGGCTCGATCTCATCGCCGGCAACAAGGACATCCGCCTGATCGAGCGGCCCGAGTACAAGCGCCGCTGGTCCACCAAGCCCTGGAAGGACAGAGAGGCCGCCGCCCTGCGCTCCTGGCTACTGGATGCCATGGAGAGTGAAGAGCTGTGGTTCGAGGAGCGGGACGGCATCGACTCGCCCCGCCCGCTCACGATCTACCAGCTCGCCGACGTCCTCCGCCACGACCAGGCCGTCCAAGACATCGCCAGGCTCTACGCGGAGCGGCACCTCGGCAAGCGGGACGTCCCACTGTCCACCGTCCTGACCGCCGTCGTCGAGCCCGAGCACGTGCCCTACCTCGCCACGCTTCGTTACAAGGAGTCCGGGCTGCGCAAGCGCGCCCAGTGGGAGCATGTCTGGGACGAGCAGCGCAAGGAGGACAAGGAAGGCGAGCGGCGTGACATTAAGGTCCCGCCGAAGTACACGTCCGCGGACTTCCTCAAGCACAGCTACTGGTCGAACCGGGGCAAGCTGGATGTGCCGAAGGAGCGGTTCGTTTCGTATCCCGGTGCTTCTCCCGACAACGACCCATCGCTGCTCATCGGCTGGGCCGGCTGGAACCACCGCTACCAGGCGGAGGCTCTGGTCAACCTCCTGAACGACCGCCTGAATGTGGACGGCTGGCACAAGGAGGACCCCCGCTTCGTTCCGTTGCTCGCCGGGCTGGCGGAGGTCATGCCGTGGGTGAAGCAGTGGCACGACGATTACGACGCGGAGTGGGAGGGCTATCCGGCCGAGGAGTTCAACACCGCCCTCACCGCCGGCCTGCACGGCCGCGACCTGTCCCCGGACGACCTCGCCGCGTGGCGCCCGGAGAAGAAGCGGGGCAAGGCTGCGGCCAAGTAGGCCCGGCCGACCCCGGACACGTCTGAGGGGCAAGGACTCATGGTCCTCGCCCCTCAGACGTGTTCACAGTTCAGTCGCGCCCGCCGCCATCCTGAGGAACGCGGTCCACTCCGTGGGAGCGACCGTGAGGACCGGCCTCGTGATCCGCTTGGAGTCCGGTACATGGACCAGCGCGGGCGTCTGGACGACCTCGACGCAGTCCCCCCGTTACCCGCGCTGTAACTACTCTTGACCCAGACCAGCTCCGGCGCGGAGTCCAGCGTGTTCATTGCTCTCCCAACAGCTTCTCGATGAACGCCAGCGACTTCCTCGGGGTGAGTGCCTGCGCCCGCAGGGTGCCATAGGTCGATCCAAGGATCCCAACCTTCCTGGGTTCCGAGTGCAGGGCGCTCTCGTCCTGCACCTCCATGTAGGAAATCCTGCGCCGTTCTCCGATTTGGAGCAATGTGAACGCCCCGGCCAGGCCGCGTGTTCCTCCCGGTCGGTCGGCATCACCTGGATTTCGATGTTCCGCTCGTGTCCGAACGCCAAGATCTGTTCCAACTGCCCGCGCATCACTCGGCGCCCTCCCAACGGCCGACGGAGCACCGCTTCCTCGATGACAAAGGTCATGAGCGGCGCAGGCCGCTTGTCGAACTTCATCGCCGACAACACCCCACCCCCGCCCACCGCCCGGTCCACCGCGTCCACCAGCTCCGGCTTCGGGATGCGCCGCCCCTGCTCCACCGATGCGATCTGCGCCTCCCCGTACCCCACCCGCGCTCCCAGTTCCGCCTGGATGAGGCCTGCCGCCTCGCGCAGGACGTCCCCGACAGCGACTTCGAGCTCCCGTTCGCCTCCAGCCCGCGTGGGGCCCGGCTTGGCCCGCCGGCTCGACTCGCACTGCCTCCACTCCTGGGGGCACCCGTACGGGTCCGAGACCAACAGCGGCGTGAGCTTCGTCCTCACCGAGCTCGCGGCGAACGCCGTCACCCATGGCCGGGTGCCCGGTCGGGATGTGCTGCTGCGGCTGGTCCGGGGTGACGGGCTGGTGCGGATCGAGGTTAGTGACACGCGGTGCGGGCGCGCGCCGGTCTTCCGGGCAGCCGGGGACGGCGAGGAGGCGGGCCGCGGCCTGGTGATCGTCTGTACGCTCGCCGAGACCTGGGGGGGGTGGTGCCCCGCCCGGGTGCACCCGACAAGACGGTGTAAGCGGTGCTGCGCGAGGGCGGTCGGCCGGCCTCCACGTGACGTACGCCCTTCCCCGGCTCTTCCCGGCAGTCCCACCTGTGCCCCCGGCCCTGGCAGGATAGGCGCACGTGGTGTGTGCGGACGCGGGCGATGGCCAGCGGCCGCCGGGAGCCCGGCAGCGGCAGCCGGGCCTGGGAAGGCTGTGGGGAGCGGAAGCGGCTGATGGCGCGAGGCAGCAGGGTCGTACTGAGGGATGTCCTCGACATCAAGGAGGATCTCCACGCCGGGGACTTCAAGATCGCCCTGTCCGAGGGATTCACGGACGCGCGGGCCGGGTCGATCGACGACTACGTGGTCACGGAGCAGCTTCAGGGCGAGTTCCGCAAGGCTCTGAAGCTCGTCGGCAGCTCCCTGCGCAAGAACGCCTCGCAGGCCGCGTACCTGCACGGCTCGTTTGGTGCCGGTAAGAGCCACTTCCTGACCGTGCTGCATGCCGTACTCAACGGGGACCCGGCCGTTGAGGAGAAGCCGCGGCTGCGCGAGGTGATCGCCGAGAACGCGGACTGGTTGCCGGGCCGGAAGTTCCTGATGGTGCCGTACCACCTGGTGGGTGCCGCAAGCCTGGAGTCGGCCCTGCTCGGCGGCTACGTGCAGACGGTGCGGCGGGAGCGGCCTGAGGCGTCCACCCCACTGGTGTTCCGGGCGGACTCGCTGCTCGCGGACGCACGCGAGCTCCTCAAGCAGATCGGCGACGAGGCGTTCATCAAACTGCTCCCGGCGCCCGTCTCCGCACCGCAGACTGCCGCGGCGGGTGGCACGGACGACGGCGACGACGATGAGGAGCTGAAGCCGATCGGTGCTGTCCCCGCCGTCGGCTGGACGGGGGAGACCCTCAAAGCCTCGTTCAACGCGCCCGCCGGCGACCCGCAGCGCGACCGGCTGCTGGCAGCACTGTTCCAGGGGCCGTACAAGCACTACGCCGAGACGGTCAGTGGCGACGCGGGCGCGTACATCGCGTTCGACGACGGTCTGAGCGAGATAAGCAAGCACGCCCGCATGCTCGGCTACGACGGTGTCGTGCTGTTCCTGGACGAGCTGGTGCTGTGGCTCCAGGCACGGATGTCCGACCGGACCTTCATCAACGACGAGGTCCAGAAGCTCGTCAAGCTGATCGAGTCCAGCAACCCCGACCGGCCGGTGCCGATCATCTCGTTCATCTCCCGCCAGCGCGACCTGTCGCAGCTCATGGGCTCCGACATCCTCGGCTCGGACGTGGAGAACCTCCAGGCCGCCCTCGAGTACCTGAAGGAACGCGTCACCGTCGTCAACCTGGAGGACCGCAACCTCCCGGAGATCATCAAGGAGCGCGTCCTCAAGCCGCTGCCGGGGCAGGAGCGGGTGCTGGACACCGCATTCGCCGGGATCGACAAGGCCGGGCAGGCCGTCAAGGACGTCCTCCTCGACGGGGACGGGGCCACCGGCGCGGGCTGGGAGGACTTCCGGTCCGTCTACCCGCTCTCCCCCGCCCTGCTGAACGTGCTGGTGGCCCTGTCCGGGGCACTCCAGCGGGAGCGCACCGGCCTCAAGCTGGTCCAGCAGTTGCTGGAGCGCAACGCCGACGCCGAAATCGGCCGGCTGATCCCGCTGGGCGACCTGTGGGACGTCCTCGTCGACAACACCAGTACCGCGTTCACGACCCGGCTCCAGCACGAGTCGGAGACCGCCCGCCGCTTCCACCTCAAGGCCCGCCGGTTCCTGCTGCAACGGTACGGGCACGCCGAGCACCCCGACTTCGTCGCCGACGAGCGCTTCGTCAAGACGCTGCTGCTCGCCGCGCTCGCGCCCGACGTGCCGGCGCTGCGCCGGCTGACCGCCGGCCGGCTTGCCGCACTCAACCACGGCACCCTGCGCTCGCGGGCCGTGCCCGTGCAGGACAAGGTCGTCGAGCGGATGCGAGCCCTGCAGGGCGAGTTCCCGAGCGAGCTGCGCTCCGAGGGCACGGACGACCCGGTCTACTCCCTGCACCTGTCCGACCTGGACATCGACCCAATCCTCGACGCCGTCGCCGGCGAGGACAAAGGCGGCGTTCGCCGTACCTGGCTGCGCGAGCAGCTGTGGGCGGAGCTGAAGCTCACCCACCGGCAGGGACAACTCGTCGACGAGAAGAAGATCGTGTGGCGCGGCTCCGAGCGCACCGTGGAGTTCGGGTTCGGACTGGTCCGTGACCCGCGCAACGTCTCGGACGAGGCCTTCGAGCCGAGTTCCGCGGGCAACATGAAGATCGTCCTGGACTGCCCCTACGACGAGGAGCCGGGCCGCTCCCCCGACGACGCGCACCGGCGCGTCGCCGAGCTGCGCAGGTCGCATCCGGGCGTGCCCGTGCTGGTCTGGCTGTGCGACCACTTCTCCGAGCAGCGCAAGGCGCAGCTGGGCCGGCTCATGCGGATCAACTTCCTGCTGGAGCGCGACCGCCTGTCCGACTACACGCGCAACTTCCCGCCGGACGACCGCGCGAAGGCCCGCCGTCAGCTGGAGCACGCACGGGAGAACCTCACCCGTACCCTCGTCGACTCGCTGCGCGAGGTGTACGGGCTCGCCGAGGCCAAGGAGGGCACGCGGGGTGCGGAGGTACCCGACGGGCGGCATGTGCTGTCCCTGCAGCCCGAGTTCCCGCGGCCGCAGACCGAGGGCAGCAAGCCGTTCGAGCAGACGGTGGTGCAGCTCGCCGACGGGCTGTTCAGCGCTCTTTACGACAAGCACCCCGACTTCGGGCCCGGTGCGGGCTCCGCGCCCCGCGCCGTCACCCCGGCCGAGCTGTCCACCGCCCTGAAGTGGCTCACCCGGGCCATGGACGAGGGCGGCCGGGTCGAGGTCGACCCGAAGGAGCTGCGGATCGTCAAGCGCATCCTCGAGCCGCTGGAGCTGGGCACGGTCCACGACGGCCCGCTCGTCGTGCGCGGCGACCAGCTGCGCACGCAGATCAACCGGGCGGCCGCCGCGCACAGGGAGCGCGGCGAAATCGACTCGCTCGACGAACTCGCCGTCGAGGACATCCGCAACTGGATCAGGGACGACCTCGGCCTGCGCGGCCTCGACAAGAACGTCTCCAGCCTGCTCATCGCCGCCTACGCCCTGCTGGACGACCGGTCCTGGGTGCTGTACTCCGGCACCGACACCGCCCCTCCGGCTCTGGCCGAAATCAGCGTCGGCTGGAAGCTGCGCGCCCAGCTGCTGCCCAGCCAGGAAGAGTACGCCACCGCCCGCGACCGCGCCGCCCTGCTGTTCGGCGTCACCGCCAAGCCGGGCCTGTTCGCCCGCAACGTCAACCGGCTCGCCGCCGAGGTCATGATCAAGGCCGTCGAGTACGAGAAGAGCGTCGGCGACGTGCGCACCGTCCTGCGCCGCCATGCCGCGCTGCTCGGACTCGACGAGGACGGCACCGCCGAGCGCACCCGCATCCTGCGCGAGGCCGCCGCGCTGCTCGCCCGGCTCGTGCGGCACCCCGAGGACGCGACCGGCCTGGTCCGCGAACTGGCCGCGTACACCTACGAAACGCCCGCGCGGGACCTCTCCCACGCCATGGCCAGTGCCGCCGGCCTGTTCGCGGCCCTGAACGGCGCCGACTGGAAGCTGCTGGCCAGCGTGCGCGGTCTCGCCGGCCGCGACGACAGCATCGGCGACCGCGCGCAGCGGCTCATGGAGCGCATCGGCGAGGCCGTGCGCGCGCCGGAGCGTGAGAGGTCTCTGATCCCCGTACTCGGAGAAGTCGGGGAGACGGGGCATGCCCTGCTGGATGCCGCCCTGCAGCTCGGGAGCTCCGCCACCCTCGCCGAGCCGGCCCCGCCGGCCGGCGCCGCGGAGATCCCGCTGTCCGAGCACGGCGCCCCGCCCGTGCCTTCCGCTCCCCAGGGCCCTGTGCAGGGCAGGCAGGAGCCGCTGTCCTGGGAGCCGGAGGAGCCCGGATCGGCTGCCGGCGCCGCCCCGGTGCGGGCTGCCCACCGGGTCATCGCGCCCGGGACGGCGGCGCTCCGCGCCGACCTGACTGCCGTACGCGAGGAGATCGAGGCGTTCCGGGCTCTGCACCCGGACACCCCGGTGGAGATCGTCTGGCGTGCCGAGCCCAGCGGTGAGCACCCGTGACGATCTCCCGGCCCGTCGCCGGCCGGCGCGCCATCGAGGTACTACTCAAGGCGGAGTTGAAGGACGCCCTCGACGGCCGGCTCGTCCTGGTCGATGCAGTGTGGGATTCCGCCGAACCGCACACCGAGTTCAGCGTCACGGTCGACGGCGAGCCACGCCGTGTCCTCGTCAGCGACCAGCACTCGCCGCTCGGCGTCACCGAGGCGTGGCACCGCCACCTCGCAGGCGGTGCCGGCGACGACGGCGTGCTCGTCGTCACCGGCACGGTCCCCGCCGACCAGCTCGGCCTCGATCTGCGGGCGCACGCGGTGCGGCGGCATCCGCTGCCCGTGGACCGCGCGGAGATCGTCGCCCAGCTCTTCGAGGCCGCCGACCTCGACCCGCAGATGCTGGGCGAGCACTGGCTGCTCGAGGCGCTGCTGCAGGCCGAGCCCCTCGACGGCTGGCCCCGCGTCGGAAACGTCCTCACCCGCGACCGGGCGGTACGCGCCCTGCTCGGAGCCCGTCTCGGACTCGGCGACCCGGCCTCCGGAACCCTCGACCTGGACGCCGACGCATTGTTCGCCTGGACCCGCACACCGGCCGGGCCGACCCTGTACGCCGCGCTGCCCAAGGAGGAGCAGCACGGCCTGGAGGCCTGGCTGGGCCGGACCGTCGGGCCCGCCGCACCCACCCTGCTGGCCCTGGCCGCCGAAGGGCGGGGCAGTGACGCACTGCCGCTGGGCGTGCTCGCCTCGGCCGCCCTCGGTTCGAGGTCCTCGGACGCGGCGGGTTTTGCGCTGGGCACCCTGTTCGGGCCTGCCCTCGCGTCCTTCGACACGCTGCGGCCCTTCGCGGACGCCGCCACAGGCGTCCTCACCCGCTGGATCGCGCAGGCCGAGGGCGCCGGTGTACCCGCCGGCCCGGCCCGTTCCCGAGTGCTGGGCGTCCTCGAACGCGCCGACCGGCTCGCCGCCGACGCGCGCCTGACGGATCTGGTCCGCGGAGACGGGCTGCTCCCGTCTGGCTACCTGGGGCGGCTGCGGGCGCTGGCCGCCTGCCTCGGCGGCCGCGGCGAGGACGCGACCGCATGCGCCGAGTCCGCCCTGCGCGACCTGGAGGCACACCAGCTTGCCGCGCTGTTCGCCGAGTCGACCGAGACGGCCCGTACCGCCGTCCGCCTGACGCGCTGGCGCGCCACCGAGCCGGCGCTGCCCGCGACCGTCGCACAGGCCGTACAGGAACACCTCGCCTCCTCGGGCTGGGCCGACCTGGCCATCGGGGTCCTCGCGGAAGGGGACGCGTCGCGGGACCCGGCCGTCGGCGAGGCGTACCGGCGGCTGATAGGGGCGGCACGCGAGCGCCGTACCGGTCTCGACGCCCACTTCGCCGGGCTGCTCGCCTCCTGGACGGAGACCGCCTGCCAGCATGCGTCCGGGGATGCGCTCCTCATCGAGGATGTCCTTGCCAGGGCGGCCTCTCCGCTCGCCCAGGGCGGCGGCCGTCCGCTTATCCTCGTCCTCGACGGGATGAGCGCGGACATCGCCGTGCGGGTCGCGGGAGAGCTCAGCGGCAGGGCCTGGACGGAAATCGTTCCCGCCGTGCCCGGCACACGGCCTCAGCGGCAGGCAGCGGTGTCGATGCTGCCGTCGGTCACCCGCGTCAGCCGGGCCTCCCTGCTGAGCGGCCGGCCGTGCGAGGGCGGCCAGGGAGCGGAACGCACCGGCTTCACCGCGTTCTGGCGCAAGCGGCACCGGGGCGCTCACCTCTTCCACAAGGGGGCGTACGAGGGGCCGCTCGGGCACCGCCTCGACTCTCAGGTCCTCGACGCCTTGGCCTCGGACGAGATCGTCGCCGTCGTCGTCAACACCATCGACGACGCGCTGGCCGACGGCCGGGAGGGGACCAGCGGCCGCTGGGGCCTGTCCGACATCGGGAAACTGCCCGACCTGCTCAACGCCGCCCGCGACTACGGCCGTCCTGTCGTACTCGTCTCTGACCACGGCCACGTCATCGACCGCACCGATCGCGGCCACCCGCCCGCCGACGCCATCGGGGTGCGCGGGGCCCGCTGGCGCACCGGGGACGCTGGCGACGGGGAGGTCACCCTCGCCGGGCCGCGGGTCCTGACCGACGGCCGGCGTGTCACTGCCGCGTGGCGTGACGACCTGCGCTACACAGCGCGGCAGGCCGGATACCACGGCGGTGCGTCGCTCGCCGAGGTCACCGTTCCTGTGATCACCCTGGTCCCGCTCGGTGGGGCCGTGCCGTCGGGTTGGGTGCTGCTGCCTCCGGAGAGCGCCGAGCCGGCGTGGTGGCAGAAGTCCGGCAGCGCGGTCGCACCGGGCGCCAGCACTTCGGCGGGCGCGGCCCGGACCGGTTCCGCGCCGGCCACCGCGTCCCGGAAGTCCTCGTCCAAGGCCGTTGCCCGGGACGCGGTGGAACTGCCTGCGGGCGTCGGCGGCGGAGGCGCGCTCACTCTCGGGCAGCGGACCACCCGCAGTGCCGCGTACCGGGCGCAGCGTGAATTCGTCCGGGCCGCGCCCCCGGACAAGGCGGTGGAGGCGGCACTCGACGCCTTGGATGCCGCGGGCGGGAAGCTGTCCCCTGGGGCTGTCGCCGCTGCCGCCCAGGCCGCCACCGGCAAGTCGCAGCGCAACCCGGCGCGCTTCGCCACCATGCTGGAACGGCTGGTGAACATCGACGGCTATCCCGTGCTCCGGCTCGTCGAGTCCGGCCGCACCGTGCAGCTCGACCGCGCCCTGCTCGGCCAGCAGTTCCCGTTCCAGGAAGGCACCGCATGACCAGCCCCGCCTTCGACATCAGCGCAGCGCGCCGCCGTGACGTCGTCAACGCGCTGCGCCGCGGCACCGTCCCCCAGGCGGGGCTCGGCCTGTTCGCCGTCGGCCTGGAGCGCTTCGAGGGTGCGCTCGACGACGACCTGGCCACCGTAGCCCGGGGCGGGGCCGCCTTCCACGCCCTGCGCGGCGAGTACGGATCCGGCAAGACGTTCTTCGCCCGGTGGCTCGCCGAGCGGGCGAAACACCGGGGGCTCGCCGTCAGCGAGGTGCAGATCTCCGAGACGGAGACGCCGCTGCACCGGCTGGAGACCGTCTACCGCAGACTCACCGAACGGCTCACCACCTCCACCCACCAGCCCTCGGCGCTGCGCGCCGTCGTCGATTCCTGGTTCTACGCCCTTGAGGAGGAAGCCCTCTCCGGCGGCGACGTGGCAGAGGACGACGAGGAGGCACTGGCGGCCGCCGTAGACGGGCTCCTGGAAGAGCGGCTGGCCGCCGTCGCCCGCACCACCCCCGCCTTCTCGGCAGCGCTGCGTGGCTACCGGCGGGCCGTGGCGGCCGGTGACGGGCCCCTCGCCGAAGCGCTGATCGCCTGGCTCGGTGGACAGAAGTCGGTGGCCGCCGCCGCCAAACGGGCGGCGGGAATCCGCGGCGACCTCGACCACTTCGGCGCCCTCGGGTTCCTGCAGGGCCTGCTCACCGTGCTGCGGGACTGCGGACACCCCGGGCTGCTGCTCGTCCTGGACGAGGTGGAAACCCTGCAGCGGGTGCGCGGCGATGTCCGGGAGAAGTCCCTCAACGCCCTGCGCCAGCTCCTCGACGAGATCGACACCGGGCGCTTCCCAGGCCTCTTCCTCGTGATCACCGGCACCCCGGCCTTCTACGACGGGCAGCAGGGCGTGCAGCGCCTGGCGCCCCTGTCCCAGCGCCTGGCCACCGACTTCACGACCGACGCGCGCTTCGACTCGCCCCGTGCGGTGCAGCTGCGGCTGCCGGGGTTCGACCTCGCCTCACTCGGCGAGCTGGGACGCAAAGTGCGCGACATCTACGCAGCCGACGCACGCCACCCGCAGCGGCTGGCCAGCCGCGCGGACGACGCCTACCTCAACGAGCTGGCCCGCGCCGTCACCGGAGCGCTCGGCGGCAAGGTCGGTATCGCACCGCGCCTGTACCTGCGCAAACTGGTCGCCGATGTCCTGGACCGCATAGACCAGTTCGAGGACTTCGATCCCCGCAGGCACTACGCCCTCACCCTGCACACAGCGGAACTCAGCGACACCGAGCGCAACGCGGCGGGCGGCGTGACGAGCACCGCGGCGGTTACGCCTGCGGTCAGTGCGGCGGACGTCGCCCTGGACCTGCCGTGAGCGGCGAGGCGGCCAGCCGAACCGGTGAGGGGAGCATTCCGGAAGCCTTCGACCTGCTGGATCCCGTCATCGGGCACCACATCGTCAACACCCTCGGGTGGCCCGCCCTGCGCCCCCTGCAAGCGGAGACCGTGGCTCCGCTCCTCGCCGGCGAGGACGCGGTACTCCTGGCTCCCACCGCCTCCGGCAAGACCGAAGCGGCGGCCTTCCCCCTGCTGACCCGGATGAACCGGCACGGCTGGAAGGGCACCAGCGTGCTGTACGTCTGCCCGCTCAAAGCCCTTCTCAACAACCTGCACCCGCGCCTGGAGGCGTATGCAGGCTGGCTGGGCCGCACCACGGGGCTGTGGCACGGAGACGTCAACACTCCGCGCCGCCGCCGACTGCTCGTCGAGCGCCCCGACATTCTGCTGACCACGCCAGAATCCCTGGAATCGATGCTGGTCAGCACCCATGTGGACCACCGGTCCTTCTTCAGCGGCCTGCACTCGGTCGTCATCGACGAGATCCACGCCTTCGCCGGGGACGACCGCGGCTGGCACCTGCTGGCCTTACTCGAGCGCCTGACGCGCACCGCGGGCCGCCCACTGCAGCGCGTCGGCCTGTCCGCGACCGTCGGCAATCCCGCCGAGCTGCTGGACTGGCTTCAGGGGTCCGGGCGGGGGACGCGTCCCGGCCGCGTCGTGGCCCCCGCCCCCCGTCCGCAACCGCCTTCGGCGGGCACCGCCCCGCCGGCCGGGGAGATCGAACTCGACTACGTCGGGTCCGTCGCCAACGCCGCCATCGTCATCGCGGCTCTCCACCGCGGCGAGAAGCGCCTCGTCTTCTGCGAGAGCCGGCGCACCGTCGAGGAGCTGGGCGAGCAACTGCGCCTGCGCGGTGTCACGACCTTCCTCTCCCATGCCTCCCTCTCCGTGGACGAACGCAGACGTGCGGAAGCGGCATTCGCCGAGGCGCGGGACTGCGTGATCGTCTCGACCAGCACCCTGGAACTCGGCATCGACGTGGGCGACCTGGACCGGGTCATCCAGTTGGACGCGCCCCGCACCGTGGCCGCCTTCCTCCAGCGGCTGGGCCGCACCGGGCGCCGCCCCGGGACCAGCCGCAACTGCCTCTTCCTCGCGCTGGACGACGAAGGGCTGCTCGCTACTGCGGCTCTGCTGCTCCAGTGGTCGCGGAACTGGGTGGAACCCGTCACCCCGCCCCCCGAGCCACGTCATCTCGTCGCGCAACAGCTGCTGGCGCTGTGCCTGCAGGAACACCAGGTCGGCGCCAACCTGTGGCAGGAGTGGTGGGGCGGCCTCGGCCCCTTCGGCCCGGGAGCCGCACCCATCGTCCGGCACCTGGTCGAACAGGGATACCTGGACCAGGACTCGGGCCACCTGTTCATCGGGCCGGAGGCGGAACGCCGCTTCGGGCACCGGCATTTTATGAACCTGACCGCCGTCTTCACCGCCCCGCCCGAGTTCACCGTCCTCAACGGCCGCAACGAGATCGGCCGCACCGACCCCGATCTGCTCACCGAGCAGGTCCAGGGCCCCCGCAGGCTCCTGCTGGCGGGGCGCAGCTGGCAGGTCACCCACATCGACTTCAGCCGCCGCCGCTGCTTCGTCACCCCCGTCGACGACGGCGGGCGGGCGCGGTGGAACGGCTTCGGCGCGGAGCGGGTCCTCTCCTTCGAGCTGACACGTGCCGCTCGCGATGTGCTCCTCGGCGAGGACCCGCCCGTACGCCTCACCGGGCGGGCCTCGGCGCGCCTCGCCGAGGCCAGGGAGACCCACCTGGACGCGGTACACCCGGGGGGGACCGTCATCGCCCGCCACACCGACGGGGACATCCGCTGGTGGACGTGGGCCGGCCATCGCGCCAACGCCACGCTCGCGGCCACCATGCTGCCCGCCGTGACACCACACCGACGTTCCCACGCCCACTGGATCCGGCTACGGGACGACCTCACGCGCGAGGAGTGGGCGAAGGCCAAGGCACAGGCGGCGGAAGGCTTGACCCTGCCTGAAATCGACGGACGTGCCGTGCGGGGCTTGAAGTTCGCCGAGGCACTGCCACCCAGGCTCGCCGAGGCGACACTGGCCGCCCGCACGGTGGACGAGGCGGGTGCCCGCTTCGCCCTCGAAGAGTCGGTCCGATTCGCCATCCTTCCAGCCAAATCCTGAGTGCGTTGGGTCCGAGCAATTCAGGACTGGCCAACGCCCCCGCCACGGGCGATATGAGCAGCCGCAGTCAGAGGTGATGCCGGAGCAGATTCCCAGCACCATCCCAGCACGGGAAGCGCCCAGGGGCCCGTTCATGAAGACCCGGACCCCTCCTGACCTGCGCGTTTAATATTCGCGACGTGGTGGAATTGCGCCTAAACGTTGAAGCGGAACTCCACCACGTCCCCGTCCTGCATCACGTACTCCTTGCCCTCCATGCGGGCCTTGCCCTTGGCGCGGGCCTCGGCGACCGAGCCGGTTTCGACCAGGTCGTCGAAGGAGATGATCTCCGCCTTGATGAAGCCCTTCTGGAAGTCGGTGTGGATCACACCGGCCGCCTCGGGGGCCGTGGCGCCCTTCTTGATGGTCCAGGCGCGGGCTTCCTTCGGGCCTGCCGTCAGGTAGGTCTGGAGGCCCAGGGTCTCGAAGCCGACGCGGCCGAGGGTGGCGAGGCCGGGCTCTTCCTGGCCCATGGACTGGAGCAGTTCGAGGGCCTCGTCGTCGTCGAGCTCGATCAGCTCGGACTCGATCTTGGCGTTCAGGAAGATGGCCTCGGCGGGGGCGACCAGGGCGCGCTGCTCGTTCTTGAAGTCCTCGTCGACCAGTTCGTCCTCGTCGACGTTGAAGACGTACAGGAAGGGCTTGGTGGTGAGGAGGTGCAGCTCGTGGAGGAGCTTGCCCTTTTCGGTGCCCGCCGTGATGCCCGCGGCGAACAGGGTCTGGCCCGTCTCCAGGATCTGCTTCGCCTCCTCGACCGCGGCGAGGACCGCGACCTTCTCCTTCTGGAGGCGGGACTCCTTCGTCAGGCGCGGGACGGCCTTCTCGACGGACTGGAGGTCGGCGAGGATCAGCTCGGTGTTGATCGTCTCGATGTCGTCCTTCGGCGAGACCTTGCCGTCGACATGGATGACGTTCTCGTCCTTGAAGGCCCGGATGACCTGGCAGATCGCGTCGGACTCGCGGATGTTCGCGAGGAACTTGTTGCCCAGTCCCTCGCCCTCCGAAGCACCCCGGACGATGCCGGCGATGTCGACGAAGTCCACCGTCGCCGGGAGGAGCCGCTCGGACTTGAAGATCTCCGCGAGCTTGTTCAGGCGCGGGTCCGGGACGCCGACCACGCCGACGTTCGGCTCGATCGTGGCGAACGGGTAGTTGGCCGCCAGCACGTCGTTCTTGGTCAGGGCGTTGAACAGGGTCGACTTGCCGACATTCGGCAGACCGACGATTCCGATACTAGTACTCATGGCACAAACATCCGCTCAAGATCAAGAAGGGTGGGATCGGCCGCGACTCCAGGCGCGCTCACGGCTCCTCGTTTCCGGGGCAGGCCGAGCACGCCATCGCCTACGTGCGCGTATCACGGTACAGGGACAAGAGCGAGTAGGTCTCCTCCGAACCCCAGTTCGACACGCCGGTGTGGCCTTTGGTCGCGGACGGCCGGCACCGCCCGCACCGTCGGCACCGTGAGGCCGCTGCGAGGAGTGTTACCGGTCACCTGGGGCGCCTCCGGCCCGCAGTGAGGCCCTGCGGAGCTCCTCCGAGGTGATCAGGGCCTCGTGCGTACCGTGATGGCCGCAGGCGAACGCGCCCGACACCGAGCCCGCGAGGACGCTGGCGGCCAGGTCCCCGCCGTTGAGCCGGGTGTGCAGGAACGCGGTGAGGAAGGCGTCACCGGCGCCGTTGCTGTCCACCACCGGCCGCTCCGGCACCACCGCGGGGAAGTGCCGGACCACGCCGTCCCCGTGCCGTTCCAGTACGAAGCACCCGTTGTCGCCGTCCGTGGCGACGGCCACTTCGGCCCGCCCCTCCGAGATGATCGTGCGGAGCCCGTCGGCCACCCGGTCCTTGAGCACCGCCGCGCTGAAGAAGACGTGGTCGGCTCCGTACGCCCAGGGGTGGGAGGCCGGGTTCGATCCGTCCCAGGCGTGCAGGTCCGTGGAGACGGTGCGGCCGCCCGCGCGGGCCGCGTCGAACAGCTCGCGGTTGAAGTGGCTGTAGGACAGGTGGACGTGCCGGGCGCGGTCGAAGTGCGGACCGCAGAAGGTCAGCGGCATGAGCAGATCCGCCGGATGACGGCCGTCGTAGAAGGAGAACCGGCGCCCGGCCTTGTCCACCAGGTTGACACTGCGCGGCGTTCCCGCGGGTGCGGGCAGATGGTCACAGGGCAGGCCGACGTCCTTGTACCTGTCCAGGATCTGCCGGCCGAGGACGTCCTCACCGATGTAGTCGATGAACTGCGTCTTCCTGCCCAGGGCGTGGAAGCCCAGGGCCACGCCGTTGCCGGTGTGCGCCACGTAGTCGCGGATGGGGGGCACCGACAGATAGTCGCCTTCGGGCACGGTCAGCTCGTCCACGCGCACGATCGAGTCGATCCCGGAACCGCCCACAACCAGTACGTCATATTCCATGTGCCGTTCCCCTGTCTCCAGTGCCACAAGTGGTCCAGCAGACCTCGGCCCGGGTGGGCGGTCAACACCTGCTTCGAGATCGCGCGGCGCAGAGCTCGACCGTGCGGCTTTCGGCCGTGTGACATCGAACGCAACCCCAAGGTCGGCCAAAGCGCGTGTCCAACGCCTGATTCCCCGCCCTCCGCGACCTACGTTGTGCAGGTGGAGCAGCACAGGACACGACCCCCGCAGCGCAGGCAGCCCCCGCAGGCCGCGCCCGCCCCGCCCGCGCCGGGTGGCATGCCCGGCGAGAGTTCCGCCGTGTACCGGGTGCGGGTGCGCAGCGTGCCGCCCGTGGTCCTCGCGCTGCGGCGGTTCCCCAACCCCCGGCTCACCGGGATCGGGGCCGGGCTGTTCGCCGCGCTCACGATGTTCGTGCTGGCCTGTGTCGACCGGCTGCTGTTCGACAGTTCGGAGCTGGTCTACGGGCTGCTCTTCCTGCCCGTCAGCGCGCTGACCGCGCTCTGGGTCCGGCCCGCCGACCTGGTCACCGCGCCGATCAGCGTGCCCATCGCCTTCGCCGTCGGAGTGTTTCCGATCTCCGGGGGGTCGGAAGGGTTCGGCGGACAGACCATGGGGCTCGTCACCGCTCTCGCCGTGCACGCCGGCTGGCTGTACGGCGGAACGCTGATCGCGGGCCTCATCGCCTCCGTACGCAAGGTGCGGCAGATGCGGGCCCGGCGGCGGTACGTCCTGGCCCAGGGGTCCAAGGGATCTCAGGGGCCCAAGGGGTCCCTGGGGCCGGGTGCCGGTCCGGGGCGCGCGCCCCGGGCCGCAGCCTCGGCCCCGGCCGCGAAGCCCGTACGGGCCGGGGCGGGCACGACCGCCGCGGTCCGCCGTCCCCAGCGGCCCTGAAGCCTGTCGGGTCGGCCCGCTCAGCCCTTGCCGTGCCCCGTGCCCGCCGCCGCCATCGCCGCGCCCACGATGCCCGCGTTGTTCTGGAGCTGGGCCGGGACGATCTCGGCCCGGACCTTCTCGATCAGCGGCAGGAACTTCTCCGCCTTGCGGCTCACCCCGCCGCCGATGATGAACAGCTCCGGCGAGAACAGCATCTCCACGTGCAGCAGATACTTCTGGACCCGGTGCGCCCAGTGCTGCCAGCTGAGGTCCTCGTCCTCCTTGGCCTTCGTGGAGGCGTGCTTCTCCGCGTCGTGGCCGTGCAGCTCCAGGTGGCCCAGCTCGGTGTTGGGGACGAGCCGGCCGTCGGTGAAGACCGCGCTGCCGATGCCCGTACCGAACGTCAGCAGGATGACCGTGCCCGTACGGCCCTTGCCCGCGCCGAAGGTCATCTCGGCGACCCCGGCCGCGTCCGCGTCGTTCAGGATGGTGACGGGCTGACCGATCCGCTCGCCCAGCAGGGTGCGGGCGTCCGTGTCGACCCACCCCTTGTCGACATTGGCCGCGGTGCGGGTGATGCCGTCCGTGACGACCCCGGGGAAGGTGATGCCGACCGGGCCCGACCAGGCGAAATGGCCCACGACCTCGGCAACGCCGTCGGCCACGCCCTTGGGCGTGGCCGGATGCGGTGTCAGCACTTTGTGGCGCTCCTGCGCCAGGTCCCCGCGGTCCAGGTCCACGGGAGCACCCTTGATCCCTGATCCGCCGATATCCACACCGAAGATCTCCATGGAACCCACGGTACGGGCAGGCCGGGCCCCTTGCGCGGCTACTCGGCGGAAAGGGCGGCGGCCTCGGCGCGCAGGTCGCGGCGGAGCTCCTTGGGGAGCGAGAAGGTGATCGACTCGTCGGCCGTCTTGACCGTCTCCACGTCCTCGTAACCGCGCTCCGCGAGCCACTCCAGGACCCCGTCGACCAGGACGTCGGGGACCGAGGCGCCGGAGGTCAGGCCGACCGTCGACACGCCCTCCAGCCACGCCTCGTCGATCTCGCTCGCGAAGTCGACCAGATACGCGGCGTCGGCCCCGGCGTCGAGGGCGACCTCGACCATGCGGATGGAGTTCGAGGAGTTCTTGGAGCCGACCACGATGACCAGCTCGGCGTCCTCGGCCAGCTTCTTCACCGCGATCTGGCGGTTCTGCGTGGCGTAGCAGATGTCGTCGCTGGGCGGCGAGAGGAGGTTGGGGAACTTCGACTTGAGCGCGCCCACCGTCTCCATCGTCTCGTCGACGGAGAGGGTGGTCTGGGAGAGCCAGACGACCTTCGAATCGTCGCGGACCTCGATGTTCGCCACGTCCTCGGGGCCGTCGACCAGCTGGATGTGGTCGGGGGCCTCGCCGGAGGTGCCGATGACCTCCTCGTGACCCTCATGGCCGATCAGGAGGATGTCGTAGTCCTCCTTGGCGTACCGGACGGCTTCCTTGTGGACCTTGGTGACCAGCGGACAGGTCGCGTCGATGGTGGCGAGCTTGCGCTCGGCGGCCTCCGCGTGGACGGTGGGCGCGACTCCGTGCGCGGAGAACATCACGATGGAGCCCTCGGGCACCTCCGCGGTGACGTCCACGAAGATCGCACCCTTCTTCTCCAGGGTCTGCACGACGTACTTGTTGTGCACGATCTCGTGGCGGACGTAGATCGGGGCCCCGTACTGCTCCAGGGCCTTCTCGACGGCGATCACGGCACGGTCCACGCCCGCGCAGTAGCCACGGGGTGCGGCGAGCAGGACACGGCGGGCAGGCGTTGCAGTCATGCGTCCCATCGTAAGGCCGTGCCGAACGGGCGCGCGGACCGTCGGGTCGGGAGACTGGTCGCGGTGCGCGTGTGAAGCGTGGCGGACGGTGATGGAGGGGCGATGGCGTCGGTGTCGGAGAGCGGTTCGGGCAGCGGTACGGGCAGTGGCTCGGGCCGCGGGCCCGGTGGTGGTTCGGGCAGTGGTACGGGCCGCGGGCCCGGTGGTGGTACGGGCGGCGGGCCAGGCGGTGGTTCGGGGAGCCGTGCGGAAGAAGGGAAGCTGCGGCGGACGCTGGGGTTCCGGGATCTGGTCGTCTACGGGCTCCTCTTCATCGCCCCGATGGCCCCCGTCGGGGTGTTCGGCACCCTGGACGCGAAGTCCGACGGGGCGGTCGCGCTGGTCTATGTGGTGGCGACGGTGGTGATGGCCTTCACCGCTTTCAGTTACGCCCAGATGGTGCGGGTCGCCCCGTTCGCCGGTTCGGTCTTCACCTATGCCCGCAAGGGTCTCGGGGAAGGGCCGGGGTTCATCGCCGGGTGGATGGCCATGCTCGACTACCTCCTGATCCCGGCCGTCGCCTACCTCTTCTCCGGGATCGCGATGAACGCGCTGGTCCCGGAGGTCTCGCGGTGGGTGTGGACCGCGATCGCCGTCCTGATCACCACGCTGCTCAATCTGTGGGGCGTACGGGCGGCCGCCCGGGTCGGTTTCGCGGTGCTGGCCATGGAGATCGTGGTGCTGCTGGTCTTCGTGGTCTCGGCCGTGGTCGTCCTCGTACGGGACGGGGCGCAGCGCGGCTGGCTGACGCCGCTGACCGGGGACACCGGGTTCTCCATGGCGGCGGTGCTGGGCGCCGTGTCGATCGCCGTGCTCTCCTATCTGGGCTTCGACGCCATCGCCTCGTTCGCCGAGGAGGTGACGGGCGGCTCGCAGAAGGTGGCGCGGGCGGTGCTGTTCTGCCTGGTGCTGGCCGGCGTCCTGTTCGTGGCGCAGTCGTACCTGGCGGCGCTGCTGGAGCCGGTGAGTTCGGCGGAGCTGGCGGCGGACCCGGCGGCGCAGGGGTCGGCGTTCTACGACGCGGTGGACGCCTCGGTGGGGACCTGGCTGCACGATCTGGTGGCGGTGAGCAAGGCGATCGGGGCGGCGTTCGCCGCGCTGGCGGGGCAGGCGGCGGCCGGGCGGCTGGTCTTCGCGATGGCCCGGGAGCGGCGGCTGCCGCACTTCCTCTCGAAGGTCGACCCGAGCTCGGGGGTGCCGCGGGTGGCGATCCTGGGCGCGGCGATCGTGACGCTGGTGGCCGCCGTGTGGGCGGCCCGGCGCGACGACGGACTGGACCATCTGGTCTCCGTGGTGGACATCGGCGCGCTGACGGCGTTCGTGCTGCTGCACGCGTCGGTGATCGGCTGGTTCGTCGTACGCCGGATGTCGGGGCCGCCGGTGTGGTGGCGGCACGTCCTCGTGCCCGTGGTCGGCGCGGGCGTCCTGATCGCGGTCATCGTGGAGGCGACGACGTCCGCCCAGGTGGTGGGCCTCTGCTGGCTCGGGGTGGGGCTCGTGGTGCTGGCGGTGCAGGGGACGGGCCGCCGGAGCGGGGCGGCGGGTCCGGGTGGACCGGGCCGGTGAGCCTTCGGGGGCACTGTCGCCCTGCGCGGGGCGGGTGCCTTGTCGGTGGCTGCCGATACGCTCGCCCGTATGGCTCTCAACACGTCCGCGGAAGCGCCACTGCCCGTCGGTGAGGTGTCCCGGCTCATCGGCGGGTGGATCGACCGGCTCGGCGCGATCTGGGTCGAGGGGCAGATCACCCAGCTGTCGCGGCGGCCGGGGGCCGGGGTCGTCTTTCTGACGCTGCGCGATCCGTCCCACGACATCTCGGTGAGCGTGACCTGCTTCCGGCAGGTCTTCGACCGGATCGCCGATGTGGTCACCGAGGGCGCGCGCGTCGTCGTGCTGGCGAAGCCCGAGTGGTACGCGCCCCGGGGGCAGCTGTCGCTGCGGGCCACCGACATACGGCCGGTCGGGATCGGTGAGTTGCTGGTGCGGCTGGAGCAGCTGAAGAAGTCGCTCGCCGCCGAGGGGCTCTTCGCCCTGGACCGGAAGAAGCCGCTGCCCTTCCTGCCGCAGCTCATCGGGCTGGTCTGCGGGCGGGCGTCGGCCGCCGAGCGCGATGTCCTGGAGAACGCCCGCCGCCGCTGGCCCGCCGTGCGCTTCGAGGTGCGTAACACCGCCGTGCAGGGGGTGAACGCGGTCGCCCAGGTGGTGCAGGCGGTCGAGGAGCTGGACGCGCTGGCCGAGGTCGATGTGATCGTGGTGGCCCGGGGCGGTGGCAGCGTCGAGGATCTGCTGCCGTTCTCCGACGCGCAGCTGATCCGGACCGTGGCCGCCTGCCGTACGCCGGTGGTCTCCGCGATCGGCCACGAGCCGGACTCACCGCTGCTGGACCTGGTCGCCGATCTGCGGGCCTCCACGCCCACGGACGCGGCGAAGAAGGTCGTCCCGGACGTGGGCGAGGAGCTGGAGCGGGTGCAGCAGCTGCGGGACCGGGCGCTGCGGACCGTACGGGGGCTGCTGGACCGGGAGGAGCGGGGGCTCGCGCACGCGCTGGGCCGCCCGGCGATGGAGCGGCCGCAGCGGCTGGTGGACGAGCGCGAGGCGGAGGTGGAGGCGCTGGTCGGGCGCGGCCGGCGGGTGCTGGGCCATCTGCTGGACCGGGCCGACTCCGAGCTGTCGCACACGCTCGCCCGGGTCGTCTCGCTGTCGCCCGCCGCCACGCTGGAGCGGGGGTACGCGGTGCTCCAGCGGCCCGACGGACATGTGGTGCGCTCCCCCGATGAGGCCGGTGCGTCCGGCGAGCCGCTGCGGGCGCGGGTGGCGGAGGGCGAGTTCACGGTGCGGGTGGACCGGGACGGGGACGGGTGAGCCGGCCGCCCGGCGGCCGGGGCCGTGCCGACGATGACGTAACAGCTCACATTTAGGGTGGATCACATGACGGACGACGACGGTACGGCGGCGACTGCCGCCGCCACGGGCACGCTCGGGTACGAGCAGGCGCGCGACGAGCTGATCGAGGTCGTGCGCCGGCTGGAGGCGGGCGGCACGACGCTGGAGGAGTCGCTGGCCCTGTGGGAGCGGGGCGAGGAGCTGGCGAAGGTGTGCCGGCGCTGGCTGGAGGGCGCCCGCGCCCGGCTGGACGCGGCTCTGGCCCGCCCGGAGGAGACCGACGAGGGCTGAGCCCCGAGCCGGGCTCTCGCACGGCGTGCACGAAGTAGCTGCACTGTGCAATGGATGTGGAATGGATCACTCATCGCCCCGTTTAGTTGAAAGTTAACCTATCTCTGGCGTACCTTCGGACTCTCCCCACCGCGTTCGTCCGGAAGGTTTGCACCAGATGTCCCTCGTTCTCGACCCCGCCGCCCAGGACCTCCTCTTCCGTGAGGCCCGCACCGCCAACACCTTCACCGACGAGCCGGTGACCGACGAGCAGGTCCAGGCGATCTACGACCTGGTGAAGTTCGGCCCGACCGCCTTCAACCAGTCGCCGCTGCGCGTCGTCCTGGTCCGCTCCGCCGAGGGTCGCGAGCGCCTGGTGCAGCACATGGCCGAGGGCAACCGCCCGAAGACCGCCACCGCCCCGCTCGTCGCGATCCTGGCCGCCGACAACGAGTTCCACGAGGAGCTCCCGGCGCTGCTCCCGCACTTCCCGCAGGCCAAGGACATGTTCTTCTCGGAGCGTCCGGCCCGCGAGTCCGCCGCCGGCCTCAACGCCGCGCTGCAGGCCGCCTACTTCATCATCGGCGTCCGCGCCGCCGGTCTGGCCGCCGGCCCGATGACCGGCTACGACGCCGCGGGCATCCAGAAGGAGTTCCTGGACGGCGACCACACCCCGCTGATGGTCGTCAACATCGGCAAGCCGGGCGAGGACGCCTGGTTCCCGCGCAGCCCGCGCCTCTCCTTCGACGAGGTCGTCACCACCGTCTGAGCCGTACGGCCGAGCCCGCGCGGCTCCCGCCCGACGCGAAGGGGCCCCGGAACACCACGTGTTCCGGGGCCCCTTCGCGTACGCGCGTCAGGAAGCGGGCGTCGCGGGCGGCGGCGTCGTCTTCAGCGCCGCGGCCATCTCGACCAGGCTCTCCTTCGGCGCCGAGCCGGTCACCACCGTGGTGTGGCCCTTCCCGGGCAGCACGAGGGCGTTGTACTTCTCGCCCTCCCAGACCTGCCACTCCCGGCCCGCCACCGTCTCCGTCCGCCCGGTGTTCTCGGCCTTCTGGCTGACCTCGGGGACATACGTGCGCGCGGCGGCGGTGGACTGCTCGACCGCGACGTACTTGCGGTCCGCGTCGAGGAAGCCCAGGTGCCAGGCCTTGCCCTCGACCTCGTCGTACCGGACGGAGGTCGCCTTCCACTTCTCCGGCAGGCCCTCCGGCGCGGCCACCGGGTAGGGGGCGGCGGTGCGTACCGTCGCCAGCTCCACGGTGAAGTCGACCGCCTTGATCGGGTCGGCGTTCTCGTCCTTCGGGATGAAGAGGTATATGACCCCCGCGCAGGCGGCGATCACCAAAGTCGACAGGAACATGTCCCGGACTGTCTGCTTGCCTCGCTTGCTTGCCACGGCATCCATGGTGGCACGCGGCCTGACCCGCCCGGCCGCAGGGTACCGGTCACGGCCGGGACACCGGGGCGCTCATGCGTGACCCGCTCTGCTCATTTTATCGACCTACCGATAGAGTCACAGCACCCTCATATCCGGTCGTCGCCGTACAGAAAGGTGCGCTCCGATGTCCGAGCATCATCTGCCGTCCCAACTGGAGGTCTCCCCGGAGGCCCCCGACCGCAACCTGGCCCTGGAGTTGGTCCGGGTCACCGAGGCCGCTGCCATGGCGGCCGGGCGCTGGGTGGGCCGCGGCGACAAGATCGGCGCCGACGGCGCCGCCGTGAAGGCCATGCGGACCCTCGTCTCGACCGTCTCGATGAACGGCGTCGTCGTCATCGGCGAGGGCGAGAAGGACGAAGCCCCCATGCTGTTCAACGGCGAGCGGGTCGGCGACGGCACCGGCGCCGAGGTCGACATCGCCGTCGACCCGATCGACGGCACCACGCTCAACGCCAAGGGCATGCCGAACGCCATCGCCGTGCTGGCGGCGGCCGACCGCGGCGCGATGTTCGACCCGTCGGCGGTCTTCTACATGGACAAGCTGGTCACGGGGCCCGAGGCGGCGGACTTCGTCGACATCAACGCCCCCGTGGCGGTGAACATCCGGCGGGTCGCGCGGGCGAAGAGCTGCACGCCCGAGGACGTCACCGTCGTCGTCCTCGACCGCCCCCGGCACGAGGGCATCGTCAAGGAGATCCGGGAGACCGGCGCGCGGATCAAGTTCATCTCGGACGGCGATGTCGCGGGCTCGATCATGGCCGCCCGCGAGGGCACCGGCGTCGACCTGCTGATGGGCATCGGCGGAACGCCCGAGGGCATCATCTCGGCCTGCGCCATAAAGTGCCTCGGCGGCGTCATCCAGGGCAAGCTCTGGCCCAAGGACGCGGCGGAGCGGCAGAAGGCCCTGGACGCGGGCCACGACCTGGACCGGGTGCTGTCGACCGATGATCTGGTCAGCGGCGACAACGTGTTCTTCGTGGCGACGGGGATCACCGACGGTGAGCTGATGCGCGGTGTGCGGTACCGCGCGGAGACGGCGACCACCGAGTCGATCGTGATGCGGTCCAAGTCCGGCACGATCCGGTCGATCTCCTCGACCCACCGGCTGTCGAAGCTGCGCGCCTACAGCGCCATCGACTTCGACCGCGCCAAGTAGCCGACGACCGCGCGAAGCAGCCGACGGCAGGGCGAAGTAGCCGGCGGCAGGGCGAAGTAGCCGGCGGCAGGGCGCACACCGGGCAGACAGGACGCACCGAGGGGGTGCGGGGAGCGCGTCGGCGCTCCCAGCACCCCCTCCGCGTAGCTGCTTCAGCCCGCCGCGGCTATGTGCTCGGCCGTCGTCGCGGCCGTGAGCTCGATGTCCCGCCGTCGTCGCCGGGCCAGCGCCACCCGGCGCTCCGCCGCGGTGAGCCCGCCCCACACCCCGTACGGCTCGGGCTGCATCAGGGCGTGCTCCCGGCACTCCACCATGACCGGACACCGGGCGCAGACCCGCTTGGCGGCCTCCTCGCGGGCCAGCCGGGCGGCGGTCGGCTCCTTCGACGGGGCGAAGAACAGGCCCGCCTCGTCACGGCGGCAGGCCGCCTCGGAATGCCAGGGGCCCGCATCGTCCTCCCGAGCGGGGGTCCGCTGGGCCGGAACGGCGGCGACCTGCAGAGGCTGATGCGGCGGTTGCAGCACGGTCTACTCCTGACGACGGCTACGGCTTCGCGAGCGAGAGACGATGCAGCACTCCCTACCCGCTGTGCGTACGCCTATGCGCTGAGTGGCACCGGCGCGCGACGCACCGCAATGCGCCCTCGCGGCATTCTGGCCGATTACCGGTTACCGGAGATCGTCAGTCCTGCTGTATATACGTGGCCGATTCAGTGGCCCAGGTGTTTACGCAGCCGCCGCTGGAGATCCGCGACGAACTTTCCGCGCTTCGGCTTCGCCTCCACGCTCCCGAACACCGCATACCCGTTCACCACGACGACCGGCGCTTCCGGGTCCGTCGATTCGAGCGACTTCACCTCGAAACCGCCGAACACACCGGTGCCGTTGCCGCGCAGGGAGATGTTCTCCGGTACGCGGACCTCGACGCTGCCGAAGATGGACGTCGCATTGATGACGGTGAAGCGTTGGCCGAAAAGCGCTTCCGTCAGATCGATCTCCACGCTGCCGAAGAGCGCGAAGGCGTTCGTCCGGCCGCCGACCCGCCAACGCCCCTTGCGCACAGAGCTGCTGAAGACCGCGACGAGATTGTCCGCGGGACCTTCCGGGGCCTCGGGGCCGTAGCTGTACGGGCGCGGGCCCTGGTTCTCGGCGGTGGAGCCGGAGGACACGGGCAGATCCCGGACCAGCGGCTGGAGTTCGCCGACGGTCTTGGCCCGGTAGACCAGGTCGATGCGCTCCGCGTGCTCGTCCGCCGTCAGACGGCCCTCGGCCATCGCTTCCCGCAGGATGTCCGCGGTCCGGTCGCGGTCGGCGTCGGAGGCGCGGATGCCGTCGCCGCCCAGGGCTTCGGCGGGCGGCGGGACGGCCGGCGCGACAGGCTGCTGGGGCTGCTTCTCTAGGTCCACCGGCCCAGCGTACCCAAACGCGATAGATCGCGACTACCCCTCCCACCGGCGTGCCCCGGCCCTCCGGCGGCGTCCGCGGCGGAACGTCCAGGTGAGCCTTACCTCACAGGATCCTCCGAAAGGGGGCGCTCTACCCTGGTGGATGCGCTGCCCGAGGGAGGTCAGCCGCCGTCGCCGAGTGAGGAATGGCCGTCATGGCAGAGTTTGCGTACTCCGATCTGCTCCCCCTGGGAGAGGACACCACGCCGTACCGTCTGGTGACCGCCGAGGGCGTCTCCACCTTCGAGGCCGACGGGCGTACGTTCCTCAAGGTCGACCCGGAGGCGCTGCGCACGCTGGCCGCCGAGGCGATGCACGACATCTCGCACTATCTGCGCCCGGCCCACCTGGCGCAGCTGCGGCGGATCGTCGACGACCCGGAGGCGTCCTCCAACGACAAATTCGTGGCGCTGGACCTCCTGAAGAACGCGAACATCGCCGCCGCGGGCGTGCTGCCGATGTGCCAGGACACCGGCACGGCGATCGTCATGGGCAAGCGCGGGCAGAACGTGCTGACCGAGGGCGGTGACGAGGAGGCCCTGTCGCACGGGATCTACGACGCGTACACCAAGCTCAACCTGCGCTACTCGCAGATGGCCCCGCTGACCATGTGGGACGAGAAGAACACCGGCTCCAACCTCCCGGCCCAGATCGAGCTGTACGCCACCGACGGCGGCGCGTACAAGTTCCTGTTCATGGCGAAGGGCGGTGGTTCGGCCAACAAGTCGTTCCTCTACCAGGAGACGAAGGCCGTCCTGAACGAGGCCTCCATGATGAAGTTCCTGGAGGAGAAGATCCGCTCGCTGGGGACCGCGGCCTGCCCGCCGTACCACCTGGCGATCGTGGTCGGCGGTACGTCGGCGGAGTTCGCGCTGAAGACCGCGAAGTACGCCTCAGCGCACTACCTCGACGAGCTGCCCGCCGAGGGCTCCCCCACCGGGCACGGCTTCCGGGACAAGGAGCTGGAGGAGAAGGTCTTCGAGCTGACGCAGAAGATCGGGATCGGCGCGCAGTTCGGCGGCAAGTACTTCTGCCACGACGTGCGCGTGGTGCGCCTCCCCCGGCACGGCGCCTCGCTGCCCGTCGCCATCGCCGTGTCCTGCTCGGCGGACCGCCAGGCCACCGCGAAGATCACCGCCGAGGGCGTCTTCCTGGAGCAGTTGGAGAAGGACCCGGCGCGCTTCCTCCCGGACACCACCGACGAGCACCTCGACGAGGCCGGCGGGGACGTCGTGGAGATCGACCTGAACCGGCCGATGGACGAGGTGCTGGCCGAGCTGACCAAGTACCCGGTCAAGACCCGGCTGTCGCTGACCGGCCCGCTGGTCGTGGCCCGTGACATCGCGCACGCCAAGATCAAGGAGCGGCTGGACGCGGGCGAGGAGATGCCGCAGTACCTGAAGGACCACCCGGTGTACTACGCGGGCCCGGCGAAGACGCCCGAGGGGTACGCCTCCGGCTCCTTCGGCCCGACGACGGCCGGCCGGATGGACTCCTACGTCGAGCAGTTCCAGGCGGCGGGCGGCTCCAAGGTGATGCTCGCCAAGGGCAACCGCAGCAAACAGGTCACCGACGCCTGCGGCTCCCACGGCGGCTTCTACCTCGGCTCGATCGGCGGCCCGGCGGCCCGGCTCGCGCAGGACTGCATCAAGAAGGTCGAGGTCGTCGAGTACGAGGAGCTCGGCATGGAGGCGGTCTGGCGGATCGAGGTCGAGGACTTCCCCGCGTTCATCGTCGTCGACGACAAGGGCAACGACTTCTTCACCGAGCCCGCCCCGGCGCCGACGTTCACCAGCATTCCGGTGCGGGGCCCGGGTCTGGCCTGACCCGTACGCGTACGACAGTGCGGCAGAGGGGGCTTGCCCGTCCGGGCAGGCCCCTTCGGCGTCTCTCAGTCGTCCAGCAGGCCCGAAGTCGCGACCAGATAGCCCAGCTGCGCCCGGCTGTTGCTGCCCAGCTGCTCGGAGACCTTGCGCATGTGCTCGGCGACGCTGCGGCGGCTCATGCCGATCCGGCGGGCGATGGAGGCGTCCGTCTCGCCGTTGACGACGGCCTGGAGGATGGCGCGCTGGAGGTCGGAGGTGACGACGGGGGTGCGCAGCGGGGCGCGTTCGGGGCGGACCGGGACCGCGCGGGACCACGCCTCGTCGAAGTGGCGGACCAGGAAGCGGACCAGGGACGGGTGCTGGACGCGCAGGGCGCTGTGGGGTTCGTCGGAGAACGGGATGAAGGCGAGGTCCCGGTCGAAGACGATGAACCGGTCCATGACCTCGGGCAGCGTCCTGATCTCGGCGCCCTCGGCGGTCACCTGCTCGATGTACGCGAGCGTGGTGCGGTCCGAGCGGACGGTGTGCTGGTAGAGGGTGCGCTGCCGGATGCCGCGGCGCAGGTTGCCCAGGTCGCGCGGGAGCGACTCCTGGAGGATGTGGGCCGGGCGGCCGCCGCCGGGGTGGGCGGTGCGGACCTCGGTGCGGCAGCCGCTGACCCCGGCGTCCAGGGCCTTGCTGATGACGGCCTGGCCGGAGAGCCGGGTGAGGGCGGGACGTTCCTGCCGGTGCATCTCGGCGTAGAGGCCCTCGAAGGCGGCGAGGGTGGCGCGGGCGGAGCGCAGGGTGCGGCGCTGCTCGACGATCGCCTCCTCGATCGGGGCGAGGGCGGCGAACGAGGCGGTCTCCGGCGGTACGGGGATGAGGTCGCCGGGCGACTCCTGGTCGGCCACCATCAGATGCAGGGAGCGCAGGCAGCGGGGCGCGGCTCCGGCCGGGAGGCTGCCCTCCGTCAGCGCACGGCGATAGGCCGCGAGCGCCGCCTCGCAGGGTTGTTCCGGTATCGACCGGTCCGAGGGTGATTTACGGCAATCACATACCGGTGAGGGGGAATGATCGTCCTTCACAAGGATGCAGATTACCTTTGTGCAATCGGCGGCACTCCGCCCGGCGCCCGCGCTCGACGAGTATGTGCGGGTGACATCAGGAATCGACGAAGCGGACGGGCCGAAGGCGAACGGGGCGGGCGGCGGCGGGGGGAAGGACCGCGACACCGCGGTCTCCGAGCGCCGTTTTCGATTCCTCGTCGCCGGATACGCGGTGTCTTCCTACGGCACATTCCTGAATATGGTGGCGCTCAATCTCTTCGTCTACGAGACGACGGGCCGGGCCCTGGCCATGGGGCTGTTCATGGCGGTGCGGCTCGCCTCCGGATTCGTCGCCGGTCTGGCCGTGGGCGGTCTGCTCGCCCGGTTCAGCGCGAAAAGCATCATGCTGTGGGCGAATGTCGGACAGGGCTCCGTGATGCTGGTGCTCATCCTGGCGCCGGAGAGTCTGGTGACCGGGGCGCTGATGGCCGTCTCGGTGGTGATCGGGGCGTGCGGGACGCTGTTCATGGTGGCGTTGCGCAGTTCGATCCCGGAGATGGTCGGCGAGGACCGCAGGGCCTGGGCCAACTCCCTGTCGATCACCGGTCGTTCGCTGGCCATGGTGGCGGGGTTCGCCTCGGCGGGCGTGGTGGTGTCGCTCGTGGGGTACACCGCCGCCTTCCTGCTCGACATGGCGACGTTCGTGGTCTGCGCGGTCACGGTCGCCCTGCTGCCGATCGCGGGCGGCAAGGGGTCGGCGAGCGCGGTCGGGGCGCCCGGCACCGAGAAGGCCGGGAAGGCCGGGAAGGCCGGGAAGAGCGAGCAGGCGGAGAAGAGCGAGAAGGGCGGCCCGCGGTGGCGGCCCGTGGCTTTCCTCGCGCTCGCCGCCGCGCCCGGCCTGGGCCTGATGGTCGCCCTGCGCGGGGTCGACGCGTTCGGCTCCTCGTCCCACAACGCGGCGCTGCCGATCTACTCCACCTCGCTGGACGCGTCGAATCCTGCGGTGTTCGTCAGTGCGTTCTGGTGTGTGTGGGCGCTCGGCAACATCGGCGCCCAGCAGGTGATCCAGCGGTACGCGCAGCGCACCGGACGCTCCGTGGGGGCGCTCGGATTCGGCTACGGCACGGTGGTGATGTCGGCGGCGTTCATCGCGGCGTTCGCCGGGTTCCCGCTGGCGGTCACGGCGGTGATCGCGCTGATCGCGGGGGCCGCGGACGGTCTCACCGAGGTCGCGTACACCTCGCATCTCCAAACACTTCCGGCCACGTTGCGCGGTCACGCCTTCGGTCTTTCGGCCACTTTCGAGAACCTCGGTTTCGGCGTCGGCATGATCCTGGTGGCGGCGGCCCTCGACCGGTTCTCCCCGCTGGCCGTGGTGGGCTGGTCCCACGGCGCCGCCATCGTCGTCGCCGTGGTGTTCCTGCTGAGGGTGGCAGGACTGCGGCGGCGGGCGGAGCGTACGGGGCGGGCGGGGCTGCGAAAGGAAGAAGCCGTTGAGGGACGACCGGATCGCGGTGATCGGGACGGCGCTGAGGTTTCCCGGGGCTGACACCCCCGAGGAGTACTGGCGCGACATCCGGACGGGGACCGAGCGCGTACACCGGTTCACCCGGGCCGAGTTCGCCGCGGCCGGCATCCCGGCGGCGGAGTACGAGCGGCCGGGGTTCGGCGGGGCGAGCGGGCTGCTGACCGGGGTGGACGGCTTCGACGCCGGGTTCTTCGGGATGAGCGGGCGCGAGGCGGAGCTCACCGATCCGCAGCAGCGGCTGTTCCTGGAGTGCTGCTTCCACGCCCTGGAGGACGGGGGTTACGCGGGAGGCGAGAAGGCCCGCGCGGGTGGCGGGGACCGTTACGCGGGCGGCGGGGACGGCGGCTCCGTACGGATCGGGGTGTACGGCAGCTCCGGCTACCGCCTGTACTCGCTGCACAGTTATCTGGCGGCGAACCTGGCGGCGGAGGCCGGCTCGGGCGACTGGATGACCGCCAAGCAGGTCCAGGTCGGCAACTACCCCGATTTCACCGCCACCCGGGCCGCCTTCCGGCTCGGTCTGACGGGTCCGGCGCTCACCGTGTCGACGGCCTGTTCCAGCGCCCTGGTCTCGGTCCACCTGGCCTGCCAGGCGCTGCGCGCCGGGGACGCGGACCTGATGCTGGTGGGCTCCGCCGCCCTGCATCTGCCGCAGGTCAGCGGCCATGTCCCGGTGAAGGGCTCCACGCTCTCGCCCACCGGCACGGTCCGGGCGTTCGACGCGGGCGCGGACGGCACGGTCGGCGGGAACGGGGCGGCCGCCGTCCTCCTGAAGCCGCTGGAGCGGGCGCTGGCGGACGGCGACACCGTGCACGCGGTGATCCTGGGCTCGGCGGTCACCAACGACGGCGCGGACAAAGGGGGGTTCGCCGCGCCCGGGGTCGCCGGGCAGCGGGACGCGGTGCTCGGGGCGCTGCGCGCGGCGGACGTGGACGCGGCGTCGATCGGCTATGTGGAGGCGCACGGCACAGGCACGCTGAAGGGCGACCCGATCGAGTTCGCCGCGCTGACCGAGGCGTTCCGCGCGCACACCGACCGGACCGGCTTCTGCGCCCTCGGCTCGACCAAGCCCGCCATCGGCCATCTGGACAGCGCGGCCGGACTCGCCGGACTGATCAAGGCGGTGGAGGTGCTGCGGCACGGGGTGGTCCCGCCGCTGGTGAACCACTCCCGGCCCAACCCGGCGCTGGCGCTGGACGACAGCCCATTCCTGCTGCCGGTACGGGAGCGGGCCTGGCCGCTGGCGGGAGTGCGGCGAGCCGGTGTGCACTCCATCGGCATGGGCGGTACGAACGCCCATGTGATCCTGGAACAGGCGCCGGAGGCCGAGCCCGTGTCCGCCGCGCCGACGGCGGCTCCCGTGCCCGTGCCCGCGCTGCTGCCGCTCTCGGCCGCGGACGGGGACGCGCTGCGGGCGTACGCCGTCGCCCTGCGGGACCACCTGGCGGGCGGGGCCCGCCCCTCCCCCGCCGATCTGCTGACCACGGCCGCGCTCGGGCGGCGGCTGCTGCCGCACCGGCTGGTCGTCACGGCCGAGGACCCGGTGGCCGGGCTCGACGCGTTTCTGACCGGGGCGCCGGCGGGCGAGGCGTACACGACGGGTGTCGCCGGTTCCGTACGGCGGCCGGTGTTCCTGTTCAGCGGCCAGGGCGGCGGACGCCCGGGCATGGGCGCGGAACTCGCCGCGCGTTTCCCGGTGGTGGCCGAGGTGCTGGAGAGCTGCGCCCGGGTGTACGCGGAGGAGACCGGGCGGGACGACTTCCTGGACCGGATCGTCGGCGGGCAGGGGCCCGAGCGGTGGGACACCGCCTTCGCGCAGCCCGCCCTGTTCGCCCTCCAGATCGCCCAGGCCCGGATGTGGGAACGGCTCGGGATCACCGCGGCCCGGGTGGCCGGGCACAGCGTCGGCGCGTACGCGGCGCTGTGCGTGGCCGGGGCGCTGGACACCGAGGACGCGATGCGGCTGGTGTGCGGGCGCGGGCGGCTGATGCAGGAGCGGTCGGCCCCGGGCGCGATGGTCTCCGCCTTCGTCCCCCGGAGCCGGGTGCGGGAGCTGCTGGCCGCCGTCCCCGGTCTTGAGCTCGCCGTGGTCAACGGCGCGGGCCACCATGTGCTGGGCGGCCCTCCGGGAGCGGTGGAAGCGGCGAAGGTCCTGCTGGCGGCCCGGGCTGAGGCGTACGAGGTGCTGGCGGTGGACCGGGCGTTCCACACGGCGCTGCTCGACCCGGCGCTGGAGGAGTTCCGGGTGCTGGCCGACAAGGCGGAACTCCGGCCGCTGCACACGGAGTTCGTCGACGGTATCGACGGCACGGTCCGCCCCGCCGGGTGGCGGCCGGATGCCGCGTACCTGGTCGCGCAGGCCCGCCGCACGGCCGACTTCGCCGCCGTCCTGGACCGGCTGGCCGGACCGCCGTCGGACGAACCCCCGTCGGACGGATCCTCCTCGCCTGGAGCCGCGCCGCTGCTGGAGCTGGGCCCGTCCGCCGTGCTGACGGGGATGGTCCGCCGGTCGCTGCCGGACGCGGTCTGCGTACCGACACGGCAGTGGGAGCGGGCGGTGGCCGCACTGCACTGCGCCGGGGCCGGGGTGGACTGGGCCGCGCTGCTCGACGGCTGCGGCGGCCGGCGCGTCCGGCTGCCCACGTACCCCTTCCGACGCCGCTCCCACTGGAGGGGCCCGGCCCCGTACACACCCCCGGCGCCCGCCGCGCCACGCACACCTCGCACCACACCTCGTACACCGCACACGGAGGACCGCATGACCGAACAGGCCGTACTGGACAGGGTGCTGGAGCTGACCGCGCGCCATCTCGGGCACCGGCCCGACGAGGTGGCCGCCGACCGCACCTTCGTCGGCCTCGGCGCGGACTCGCTCCAGCTCATCGGGATGGTGCGGCAGTTGGAGGCCGAGTTCGGCACGGAGATCAGCATGCGGGAGATCCTGGAGGAGGCGGGCACGCCCCGGCTGACGGCCGAGCTGATAGCCGGGCGGAGGGCTCCCGCGATATCCGCGTCCGCGGAGCCGGTGCCTGCCGCAGACATACCGACGCCCGCGCCTGTGCCGGTGCCTGTCACCCAGGTGCAAGCGCCCGCCTCCGAGCCCGCGCCCGAGGAGCCCGTGTACGCCACCCGGGCCGAGGTCGCCGCGCTCTCCGAGCAGATACGTCAACTGGCCCTGACCCAGGCCGCGATGCTCACCCAGCTCTCCGAGGCCGTCGCGCTGCTGACCGCCCGCACCGGGACGGAGACACGATGAGCGCGACGAGCGCGACCATGCGTGCGTCCGCCGACGCCGTGGCCAGAGCGGCGGAGCTGTCCCGCAGGCTCACCGACCAGCTCGCGGCGGCCCGGGGCCGGGCCCCGGCGGAAGAGCCCGAACCGGCCGTCGCCGCCGAGACCGCGCACGGCCCCCGGCTTGTCGTCGACGCGGCGGGCGGAATGGCCGGGGCGGGGGCCGACGCGGCGCAGCGGGCCCACACCGCCTCCCTGATCCGCCGGTTCACCGAGCGCACCCGCACCTCCAAGGAGCTGGCCCAGAAGCACCGTTCGGTGCTGGCCGACAGCCGGGCCGTCGTGGGGTTCCGGGACGCCACCAAGGAGATGCTGTACCCGGTCGCGGCCCGCTCCGCGCACGGCTCCCGACTGGTCGACGTGGACGGCAACCCGTACACCGACATCACCATGGGCTTCGGCGCGCTGCTCCTCGGCCATGAGGCGGAGCCCGTCACCGAGGCCGTGCGCCGCCATCTCGCCGACGGGCTGCGCTTCGGCCCCCGGTCCCCCGACACCGGCGAGGCGGCGGCCCTGCTCGCCTCGCTGACCGGCATGGAACGGGTCGCCTTCGCCTCGTCCGGTACGGAGGCGAACTCGGCGGCGATCCGGCTGGCGCGGGCCGCGACCGGGCGCGACAAGGTCGTCATGTTCCGGGGCTCGTACCACGGGCACATCGACTCCGTCCTCGGCCGCCCCGGCGGTCCCGGGCAGCACGCCGTGCCCGTGTCCCGGGGCATCCCGGACAGCGCGGTGGCGGAGCTGATCGTGCTGGAGTACGGGAGCGCGGAGGCCCTGGAGACGATCAACGCCCTCGGGGACACGATCGCCGCCGTGCTCGTCGAGCCCGTGCAGTGCCGCAACCCGGGCCTGCGGCCGGTGGAGTTCGTGCGTTCGCTGCGTGAACTCACCGCCCGCCGGGGCATCGTGCTGCTCTTCGACGAGATGCTGACCGGGCTCCGCCCCCATCAGCGGGGCGCCCAGGAGCACTTCGGCGTGGTGCCGGACCTCGCCACGTACGGCAAGGCGCTCGGCTCGGGCTTCCCGATCGGCGCGGTGGCGGGGCGGGCGGATCTGCTCGACGGGGTGGACGGCGGGTTCTGGCGGTACGGGGAGCCGGGCGGGCCCTCGCGCGAGACCACGTTCATCGGCGGCACGTACATGCAGCATCCACTGTCGATGGCGGCGGCCCGCGCGGTCCTCACCCACCTCACCGAGCAGGGGCCCGGGCTCCAGAGCGGACTGAACGCCCGCACGCAGGCTCTCGCGGACCGGCTCAACGCCTTCTTCCGCGACGAGGAATTCCCGCTGGAACTCACCCACTTCGGGTCGATGTTCCGCTTCAAGCACCGCGCCGACCTGGAGTTGCTCTACCACCACCTCCAACTGCGCGGTGTGTACGTATGGGAGTGGCGCAGCTTCTATCTCTCCACCGCCCATACGGAGGAGGACGTGAACCGGGTCGCGGAGGCGGTGGAGGGCTCGCTGCGGGAGCTGCGCGACGGCGGGTTCTTCCCCCGGTCCGCCCGCCCCACGGCCGTACAGCGGCCCGAAGTGCCGCGCCCCGCACCCGACTTCGGCCTCTACTTCTTCGGTGACTACCCGGAGACCGCCGAGGCCGACGGGAGCGGCGCCCCGGAGGCGTACGACACCCTCTTCGAGACCGCGCGCTTCGCCGACGAGCACGGCTTCTCCTCGCTCTGGCTGCCCGAGCGGCACTTCGACTCCTTCGGCGGGATCTTCCCGAACCCGTCCGTGCTCGCCGCCGCCGTGGCCCGGGAGACCGGACGCGTCCGGATCAACGCGGGCTCGGTCGTCCTCCCGCTGCACGATCCGGTGCGGGTCGCCGAGGAGTGGTCGGTGGTCGACAACCTCTCCGGCGGCCGGGTCGGCATCGGCTGCGCCACCGGCTGGCACGCCCGGGACTTCGCCCTGCACCCGGACCGGTTCGCGGACCGGCGGCGGATCGCCTTCGACCACCTCGACGAGGTGCGCCGGCTGTGGCGCGGGGAGGCGGTGCGGCGGCGCACGGGCGAGGGCGCGGAGGCGGAGATCCGGATCCGCCCGCGTCCGGTGCAGGAGGAGCCGCCGTTCTTCCTGGCCACCTCCGGGCAGCGCGCGTCGTACGAGGACGCGGCCCGGCGCGGCCTCGGCGTCGTCACCAACCTCATGAGCCAGAGCGTGGACGAACTGGCCGCGAACATCGCGCACTACCGGCGTACGCGGGCGGCGTGCGGGCTCGACCCGGCGGCCGGGCGGGTGACGGTGCTGGTGCACACGTATCTCGGCGACGACCACGCCACCGCGCGGGCCGAGGCGCTGGAGCCGATGGTGCGCTATCTGCGGTCCTCGCTGCTGATGCGTTCGGCGGCCACGGCGGCGGGGCAGCGGCGCGAGGACGTGGCGGCGGCGAGCGAGGAGGACCTGGACTATCTGTTCCGCCGGGCCTACGACCGCTACTGCGACCAGCGGGCCCTGATCGGTACGCCCGAGAGCGTCGCGCCGTTCGTCGACGCGCTGCACGGGGCGGGCGTGGACGAGATCGCCGCGCTGGTCGACTTCGGGATGGACCGCGAGCGGCTGCGGTCGGGGCTGGAACACCTGGACCTGCTGCGCCGCCGGACGCAGGAGCGGGACGCGCCGGGGCCTGAGGCCCGGGAGCGGGACGCGCGGGGGCCTGAGGCCCGGGACACCGTCGCGCCCGCCACCTCGGCGCAGCGGCGGCTGTGGCTGGCCGCGCAGTTGATGGCCAACCCGGCGGCGTACAACGAGACCCAGGCCGTACGGCTGCGCGGGCCGCTGGACGTGCCGGCGCTGCGGGCGGCGGTCGACGGGCTGGTGGAGCGGCACGCGGGGCTCCGGACGGTGTTCCGGGGCGAGGCGGAGGCAGGCGTCGTCCAGGTCGTCCGGGAAGGGCTCCGGATCCCGCTGACGGTCACCGACGCCGGCGGGCAGGACGCCGGGCGGGCGATCGGGGCGCTGCTCTCCGAGGAGAGCGGCCGGGCCTACGACCTGGCCGAGGGGCCGCTGTTCACCCCCCGGCTGCTCCGGCTGGCCGAGGACGACCATGTCCTGGTCCTGGGCATGCACCACATCATCACGGACGCGCACTCGGCGGCGCTGGTCGCCGGTGACCTCCGGGAGCTGTACACGGCGGCCCGCGCCGGACGCCCGCCGGTCTTCGAGCGGCCCGCCGGGACGACCGTCGGGGCCCCCGAGCCCGCGTACGACCCGGCCGACCTGACCTGGTGGCGCGAGCTGCTGGCCGAGGGCCCGCCGGTGCCGGCCCTGCCGACGGACCGGCCGCGCGGCCGCCGGGTGGCGGGGCGCGGCGGGGCGGTGGCCCGGACGGTGGGCCGGGAGCGGACGGAGAGGCTGCGGGAGTGGAGCGGCGAGCAGGGGGTGACCCTGTTCGCCACGCTGTGCACGGCCTGGCAGCTGGTGCTGCGGCGGCGGTCGGGGCAGGACGCGTTTCTGCTGGGCACGACGTTCGGGCGGCGGCGGCCGGAGACGGCTGACGCGGTCGGCTTCCATGTGGCGCTGCTGCCGTTGCCGCTGGCCGCCACGGACGCGACCTCGCCGGCGGAGGCCGTACGGAACACCGGCCGGGCGCTGTTCGCGGCGGACGAGCACAGCGGGGTGGACCTGGACGCGCTGCTGGCCGCCGTCCGTCCGGACCCGGGGAATCCGCGGCCGCTGGTGACGGTTTCGGTCGATCTGGACCGCGCGGCGCTGGCCGGAATCGAACTGCCCGGGCTGCGTACGGAGGAGGTGGCGGCCGGAACGGAGTCGGCGCCGCTGGAGCTGGCGCTGATGGCCACCCAGCGCCGTGACGGGAGCCTGCGGCTGCGGCTGCGCCACGACGCGGACCTGTTCGACGCGGCGACGGCGGAGGGGTATCTCGCGGAGCTGGACGAGCAGTTGGACGCGCTGACGGACCCGCGGGCGGACGTGCGGGCGGACGTGCCGGTGGACCCGGGCACGGAGCAGCAGGTCGCGGCGGCTCCGGGCACAGAGCAGCAGGCCGGGGCCACCACCGCCGCCCTCCTCCGTGAGGTCTGGGAGTCCGTCCTCGATGTGCGCGACGCTCCGGCCGACGGCAACTTCTTCGACCTGGGCGGCAATTCGATCGCCGCGATCCGCCTCGTGAACCGGGTCCGGGACACGCTCGGCGTCGACTACCCGCTGGCGGACTTCTTCGCCGACGCCACCTTGCGGGCCATGACCGAGCAGCTGGCGGGCGAGGATCCCCCGGCGGCGGAAGCGGCCGTCGTCGTCGACCGCGCCCCCGTCAGCGACCAGCAGGCCCGGATGATCGCCGGGCACCACATGATGCCCGACCCCGCCGTGTGGAACGTACCGACGCGGATCACGTTCACCGGGGCGCTGGATCCGGCGGCCCTGCGGTCCGCCGTCTCCGAGGTGATCGCCCGGCACGACGCGCTGCGGACCCGGTTCACGCAGGAGGGGGCGCCGGACGGGCCGTGGTGGCAGGAGGTGCTGGCGGCGGAGCCGGTGGCCCTGCCGGTGGAGGACCTGACCGGGCTGCCGGCCGCCGAGCGGCGCCCCCGGGCGGACGCCCTGTGCCGGGCGGACGCGGCGGCCCCCTTCGACCTGGACCGGTCGCTGCGACCCCGGCTGCGGCTGCTGCGGGTCGAGGAGGACCGCTGGGAGCTGATGTTCGTCCTGCACCATGTGTGCGCCGACGGCTGGTCGCTGTCCGTACTGCTCGCGGAGATCGCGGCACTGTACACCGCGGCCGCCGCGGGCGTCCCGCACGGTCTGCCCGATCCGGCGATGCAGGCGCCCGGATACGCCCGGTGGCAGCGGGAGCACCACGATCCCGGGGCCGAGGCGGAGCGGGCCGCGTTCTGCGCGCGCTATCTGGACGGGGTGCCGGCCGCCGTGCCCGTACCGACGGACCGGCCGCGTCCGCAGAAGCTGAGCGGGCACGGGGACACGGTGCGCGGGGTCGCGTCGGGTGCGGTGCGCAAGGCGGTGGAGGAGCTGGCGGCCGAGCGGCGCACCACTCCGTTCGCGGTCGCGGCGGCGGCTCTCGGGGTGTTCCTGACCCGGCTGTCGGGTGAGGAGGACACCTTGCTGAGCGTGCCGTACGCGAACCGGGAGGGCACCGCGTCGGAGTCGCTCGTGGCGATGACGTCCACCGCGGTGATGGTCCGCGTACGACTGGATTCAGCCAATCTTGACGAGAGTTGTGCGGAGCTTGCGGTCCGTACGGGCACGGGTGCGCTCGGCGCCATGGCGCATGTGCTGCCCACCGCCCGCATCATGCAGGCGATGCGGGACGCGGGCGCTGTCAGCGTCCCCGACCGGGTGCCGCACGTCCTGGCGTTCCAGAACTCCGTCGACACGGACATCGAGATACCCGGGCTCCGGGTGGAGGTGGCCGATCTGGCACCGCCGCTTTCCCGCAGCGAGCTGTGCTTCGGGCTTGCGCCGCGACGTGACGCCGCGAAGGGTTATCGAACGTTCCTGGAATTCTCCACCGACCTGTGGGACCACGCGACCGCCCACGCCCTTCTCGCGTCGTACACCGATCTGCTCGCGGAGTTCTGCGCCCGGCCCGACCGGCCGGTGCGGGAGCTCCTCGCGGAGCCCCCCTCTCAGTCACTGCCGAACACCGGAAAGGCGGACGCCGTATGACTCCGGCCCCCCACCGCAGCCACACCGACGACCTGCTCGCCTTCATCGCCGCCAGCCCCTCCCCCTACCATGTGGTGGCCAGTGCGGCCCAGCGTCTGGAGAAGGCCGGGTTCCGCGAACTGCGCGGCACGGACGACTGGACGGGTGCGACCGGCGGCTGCTTCGTCAGCCGTGCCGGGGCGCTGATCGCCTGGTACGTCCCCGAGGGCGCGCCCGCCCACACTCCGTTCCGGATCGTCGGCACCCACACCGACTCGCCGAACCTGCGGATCAAACCCGCACCGGACACCGGGACTTCGGGCTGGCGGCAGATCGGGGTGGAGATCTACGGCGGGGTTCCGCTGAACACCTGGCTCGACCGCGATCTGGGCATCTCCGGCCGGCTCGCCCTGCGCGGCCCCGGCGGCACCCCGCGCGGCCGCCTCGTCCAGATCGACGAACCCCTGCTGCGGGTACCGCAGTTGGCGATCCATCTGGACCGTGCGGTGAACGAGGGCGTGGCGCTGGACCGGCAGCGGCACATCGCCCCGATCTGGGCGCTGGGCGACCCGCGGGAGGGCGAGCTGCTGCGCCGGGTCGCGGCGGCCGCCGGGGAGGACCCGGCGGATGTGCTCGGCTGGGACCTGATGCTGCACGACATCCAGCCGCCCGGATACCTGGGCGTGGACCGGGAGTTCGTGGTCGCCTCCCGGCTGGACAACCAGGTCTCCGTGCACGCGGGGGTGACCGCGCTGGTGGACGCGGCGACAGGGGCCACGCAGCCGTCCTTCGTCCCGGTGCTGGCCGCCTTCGACCACGAGGAGGTCGGCAGCGGTTCCGAGACGGGTGCGCAGAGCCCGCTGCTGGAGCGGATCCTGTCGCGGTCGGTGTCGGCGCGCGGCGGCAGCGACGAGGACTGGTCGCGGGCGCTGGCGGGCGCGTTCTGCGTCTCCGCCGACATGGCGCACGCGGTGCACCCCAACTACTCCGAGCGGCACGACCCCGACCACCGCCCGCTGCCCAACGACGGCCCGACGGTCAAGGTCAACGTCAACCAGCGGTACGCCACCGACTCCACCGGCATCGCGATGTTCACGGCGGCCGCCGAGCGGGCCGGGGCGCCCTGGCAGCCGTTCGTCTCCAACAACGCGATGCCCTGCGGTACGTCGATCGGCCCGCTCACGGCCGCCCGCCTCGGCGTCACCACGGTGGACGTCGGGGTGCCGGGGCTTTCCATGCACTCGGCGCGCGAGCTGTGCGGGGTGCGCGACCCGGGCTATCTCGCCGCCGTCCTCACCACGATCATGGTCGGGGACTGACCGAACTCCGGTAGCAGAGAAAGAGAACAGGAACGACCGTGGCCGACGAAGAGACCGTCCTCATCTGCCTGCCCTTCGCCGGGGCGGGCCCCTCCTTCTTCACGCCCTGGCAGAAAGTGGCGCCGGAGGGTCTGCGGATCCTCCCGGTGTCCCTGCCGGGCCGCGAGAAGCGGTTCCCCGAGCCGGCGTACACCGCGGCGGCCCCGGCCGTCGACGACGCGTACGCGCAGGTGACGGCGGCGCTGGGTGCGGAGGGCGGGGGCGGCGGCCCGGTCGTGCTGTTCGGGCACAGCATGGGTGCGGTGCTCGCGTACGAACTGGCGCACCGGATCGAGCAGTCGGGCGGGGCCGGCGGGGCGATCCCGCTGGCCGCGCTCGTCGTCAGCGGCGCGCCCGGCCCCTGGACGCCGCGCACGGACCGGGCGGACGGGCTGCCGGACGAGGAGTTCGCCGCCCGGGTCCGGGCGTTCGCCGGGTACGACCACCCGGCGCTGGCGGACCCGGAGATGCGGGAGCTGCTGCTGCCGACGCTCCGGGCGGACGTCCGGCTCCACGAGTCGTACACCCCGTCCACGGACCGGCCGCTGAGCGTGCCGGTGATCTCGGTCCGGGGGCGGGAGGACACCCTGGTCGGGGCGGCGGGGGCGGCCGAGTGGGGCCGGGCGACGACGAAGAAGCTGACGGTGGCCGAGCCGGCCGGCGGGCACATGTATCTCACCGAGCGGCCGGGCGAGCTGCTGGAACTGGTGGCCGCCGAGGTCCGCGCGGCGAGAAGCCGGTGACGGGCGGAGGCGCAGGGCCGGTGCCGGGCGAAGGCGCGGGCCCCGTGGCGGACGGTACGGATCCGGTGACCGGCGGAAACGCGGGCGGCGGGGGAAAGCTCGTCGGGCGGACCGCGCTGGTCACGGGGGCTGCGCGCGGTCTCGGCCGGGCCTGTGCGCTGGCCCTCGCCAGTGAGGGTGCGGACCTGGTGCTGCTGGATGTGGCGGGCGAGCTGCCCGGGGTGCCGTATCCGCTCGGCTCGGCCTCGCAGCTCGCGCACACCGCGCGCCTCTGCCGGGAGGCCGGGTCCGCCGTGCTGACCCGGCAGGCCGACGTCCGGGACCTGGCGGCGCTGGAGTCGGCGGCGGACGCGGCCGAGGAGCGCTTCGGCCGGATCGATGTCCTGGTCAACAACGCGGGGATCGCCGCCCCTTCGGGCCGTCCGGCGCACGAGATCACCGAGGCCGAGTGGCAGCTGATGATCGATGTGGACCTGGGCGGTGCGTGGCGGGCGATCCGTGCGGTGGGCGGCCGGATGGTCGCTCAGGGGTCCGGTTCGATCGTCAACATCGCCTCGACGGCGGGTCTGGTGGGCTACCGGCACTTCGCGGGGTACGTCGCGGCCAAGCACGGTCTGGTGGGCCTCACCAAGGCGGTGGCCCTGGACTACGCGCCGCGCCGGGTCCGGGTCAACGCGGTGTGTCCGGGCTCGGTGCGGGACGACGAGGCGATGGAGGGCCGGATGCTGGCGGAGATCGCCCGCTCGCTGGAGGTGCCGGTCGCCGAGCACGAGACGGCCTTCCTGCGGGACCAGCCGATGAACGCGCTGGTGGAGCCGGGCGATGTGGCGGAGGCGGTGCTCTGGCTGGCCTCGGACGCCTCCCGGCAGGTGACCGGCAGCGTGGTCACCGTGGACGGCGGCTTCACCGCCCGCTGACAGCCGTTTTCCCTTTCCTGTACGAGGAGTTGCGTACGTGCCGCCTGCCCAGCACACCCTGACGGTGAGTGTGCCGCCGACCGTCACCGACACCGCGCTCGCCGCCGCCCTCGCGACGGCGGCGGAGCTGTGGTGGCCCGGGGGCCGCCACCCCCGGCTGTGGTCGGAGCGGGTGCCCGCCCCGGCCGGGTCCGACGCGGCCGCCCGGCTGCGCGCGGCCGAGGCCCGCCGCCCGGTCGCCCCCGGCCACCGGTTGCGCGCGGTGCTGCTGCGGTACGCGGACGGGCGGCGGGAAGAGGCCGCCGGCACGGATCCCGACCTCGTCCTGACCGCCGACGCGTCCGCGCTGGACGCCCGCTCGCTGCGGCTCGTCGCCCGGGTGCTGCGGGGCGAGCTCGCGGCGGACGCGGTGACGCCCCTGGACAAGCCGCTCGCCCCGGACCTGCGCCTGGACGAGGAGACCCGGCGGCTCGCCGCGGCGCTCGCGGTCACCGTCGGCCGGTACACGGGCGCGTCCTCGGTGCGCGTCGCCGCCCCCGTACCGGCCCTGGACCGGCCGCCGTACGCGCTGGGGGCGCTCGACGGATACGCGGTGTTCGCGGCGGACCTGTCGCCCGGCCGTACGGTCGCGGAGCTGCTGGCCACCGAGCCGGTCGCCCCGGCCGAGGAGGAGGAGCCACCCGCGCTGGAGCTGACGGCGGGCACCGGGGCCGGGCCCGCAACCCTGCCGACCGGCCCGGACGCCCTCCCCGTACCGGCACGTCAAGTGGAGCACGTACGGCGGCAGTTGCTGGACAGCCCGCCCAACACCCCGCTGCAGCACCTGGATCCCCTCACCGAGGCCGAGTCGGCGGAGCAACTGGCCCTGGGGGCGACGCCGAAGGCCCCGGCCCCGCTCCGTATCGACGAGGTCTTCGCCGCGCAGGTCGCCGCCCGCCCGGACGCGCCCGCGCTCACCGCCGGAGCAGCCGCCCTCTCGTACGCCGAACTCGACGCCCGGGCCGAGGTGTTGGCCGACGGGCTGTACGCCCATGGGGTCCGCCCCGGCGATCTCGTCGGCCTCTGCCTGCCCCGCTCGGCCGACCTGGTGGCGGCGATGCTCGCCGTGCTGAAGGCCGACGCGGTCCACGTACCGCTGGATCCGGAGCATCCGGCGGACCGGCGCGAGCGCACCGCGCGGGACGCGGGGGTCCGGCTGACGGTCGAGGACCCGGCCCGCCTCATCGGCCACCCGCCCCGGCCGGCCCTACAGCGGCGGAAGGCGGCCGACGCCCCGGCCTACGTCATCCACACCTCGGGCTCGACCGGCCGCCCCAAAGGGGTCCTCGTGCCGCACGCCAATGTCACGGCCCTGGTCGACGCCGTCCAGGACGACTTCGGGCTGTCGCCCGACGACACCTGGACGTGCTTCCACTCGGCGGCGTTCGACTTCTCGGTGTGGGAGATCTGGGGTGCGCTGCTGACGGGCGGCCGGCTGGTGGTCGTGGACCACTGGACGACGCGCTCGCCGGAGGACTTCCACGCCCTGCTGGTGCGGGAGCGGGTGAGCGTGCTGAGCCAGACCCCGTCGGCGTTCACGCAGCTCGCGGCGGCCGACCGTCTCGCACAGGACGCGGTGGACCTCCGGCTGGTGGTGCTCGGCGGCGAACCCCTGGACGCCCGCCCGCTGCTGGACTGGTTCGACCGGCACCCGGAGGACCGCTGCCGGCTGGTCAACATGTACGGGATCACCGAGACCACCGTCCATGTCACGGCGGCCACGGTGACCCGCCGCGAGGCGCTCGCCGGATCGCGGTCGGTGGGGCGGGCGCTGCCCGGCTGGTCGGTCCGGGTGCTGGACGCGTACGGGCGGCCGGTGCCGCCGGGGGTGCCCGGGGAGATCCATGTGGGCGGGGCGGGGGTGGCGCTCGGCTATCTGAACCGGCCCGCCCTGACCGCCGAACGCTTCGTCCCGGACGTGCTGGACCCAACGGGGCGGCGGCTCTACCGCAGCGGCGATCTGGGGCGGCTGCTGCCCGACGGAACGCTGGAACACCTGGGCCGGATCGACGACCAGGTGAAGGTGCGGGGCTTCCGGATCGAGCCGGGCGAGATCCGGCACGTCCTGCTGGAGGACCCGGCGGTGTCGGCGGCGGCGGTCACCGTGACCGGCGGCGAGGACGGGGACGCGGCGGCCGTGCGGATCGACGCGTACGCCGTTCCGGCCCCGGGCGCGGGTGAGGACCCGGACCCCGGCCCCGTACGGGAGCGGGCGGCGCGGCTGCTGCCCGCGCACATGGTGCCCGCGACGGTGACCTTCCTGCCGGCGCTCCCGCTCACCGCGAACGGAAAGCTGGACCCGGCCCGGCTGCCCGCACCGGGGACGCGGCGCGATCCGGTGCCGGCTCCCGCCCCCGCCCCGGCTTCGGCGCCGCACGCGGCGTCCCGCGAGGCCGGTCCGGCCGCCGCGCTCGCCGCGATCTGGCGTGATGTGCTCGGCGTCGACGCGGTCGGCCCGGACGACGACTTCTGGGACCTGGGCGGCAATTCGCTGTACGCGATCCGGATCGGCACGCTCGCCCGCGAGCGCGGGCTGCCCGCGGTTCCGCTGCGCCAGCTGTATCTGACCCCGACGCTGGGGGCGCTGTCCGAAGCGCTGGCCCTGGAGAGCTGACGAGGGGGCGGCCCGGGAGTCGGCCCGGCCGCCCCCTCGTACACCGTGCCTACACGAAGCGCTGGTTGGCGCCGCCGTCGCACGTCTGGAGCTTGAGCGGGTCCTTGGCCCCCGCCAGCGTCAGGCACAGGCCGGTCGCGGCGGCCGGGCGGATGGTGCCCGCCTGCCGGACGAACTTCTGGTTGGCCGCGCCCGAGCAGTCCCACACGATGAGTGTGGCGCCCGGGTTGTACTTGGCGCCGGACACATCCAGGCAGCGGTCGTGGCTGAGCGCGGTGCGGGCGGTCTGCGTACCGGCGTCGTACCACCAGTTCTGGTTGCGCCCGCCGTGGCAGTCCCAGCCGCCGATGGCCGTGCCGTTACGGGTGACCGAGGCGGGCACGTCCACACAGGAGCCGGTCGCCTCGTTCTTCAGCGGGGTGAACAGATCGTCCCAGGCCGTGCCCGTCAGCACCGGGTTCCCCGTGCTCGCCGGGTCGGCGCAGCTCGCCTCGCGCAGCCCGGAGTCGTACAGCTGGGTGAGGCAGGAGGCGAAGGCCCGGTGGCCGGCCGCGTTGGGGTGGAAGGACTGCCGGACCGAGTTCTCGTCGGGCAGGCCGGGCTTGCTCAGGTCGATGTAGAGGCCGCGGGCCCAGGCGCTCTCGGTGCAGACCTCGTGGCCGTGGAAGAGCCGCGAGTTGTCGAGGTAGGTGGCGCCGGTGGCGGCGGCGGCCTTGCGCATGCCGACCTGGAAGGCGGGCACGGCGGTGTTGCGGCCCCAGACGGTGTCGGAGTCGTAGCCGAGTCCGCCGCAGATCAGCTTGCCCGGGAACTTCGGGTTGTCGTAGAAGTCCGGGCCGATCGGGCTCGGGTAGCCCATCAGGACGAGCTTGTAGTCGTCGTTCGCGTATCCGGCGTCCGTCATGACGGTGCGCAGGTCGCGGACCGTCGCCTCGACCTTGGGGACCAGCGCGTCGACCCGGGCCTGCCAGCCGCCCGCGTACTTCGGCTCGCAGGGGCCCTGGAGCGTGAGGTAGCGGACCACGCAGTCCGTCATGACCGGGCCGAACTGGAGGTCGTCGTTGGCCCCGGCGACCAGGACGATCATCTTGATCCGGGTGTTGCGGGCCTTGATCGCGAGGCTGTCGCTCTGCACGAGCTCATCGGCGTACTGCTTGTTTCCGCCGATCTTGATGTTCCCGGTATAGGCGCCGGAGCACGAGACGTTGTACGTGACGTCCGCCGCGATGCCGGTGCGGTGGATGGCGGCGTCCGGTGAGCGGTGGCACCAGTTGTCCGGCCCGTTCGTTCCGGGGTCGTAGGTGCCGACGCCCTCGCCGGAGATCTCGCTGTCGCCGAGCGAGATCAGCCCGGTCTTGCGGTCGCCGATCGGCCGCTCGGCGGGGCTCCCGTACAGCTGGGTGGCCTCGGCGGCCCGGACGGCTTCCAGTGCGGGCGGGAGAGGGGTGGATGCGATAGAGCTGGTACCCGACTCCGTCGCGCCCGCGGGTCCGGCGGCGGCCATTCCGCCGACGGCTGCCGCGAGAGCGACGGTGACGGCGACCGTACAGCGGAGCCGGCGAAGGCTTCGGAGCCCTCGAAGTCTGGTGCTGGTGCGCCTCATTGCGCCTCCCGGTAAGTGGTTACCCCCGGTATTTACTGGCCGGTAGGCGACTTGGGAATACGTAGAACAAGACACGTGCTCATCTTTTTCAGGAGGTTTAAACACCATGGGCGACACATCAGGTGCCACGTCGGGCGGTAGCGGGTTCCGGATCGAGCACGACTCGATGGGTGAGGTGCGGGTTCCCGCGCACGCCAAGTGGCGCGCGCAGACCCAGCGGGCGGTGGAGAACTTCCCCGTCAGCGGGCAGCGTCTGGAGCGCGCGCACATCGAGGCGCTGGCCCGGATCAAGGGCGCGGCCGCCAAGGTCAACGCCGAGCTGAAGGTGCTGGATCCGGACATCGCCGCCGCGATCCAGGAGGCCGCCGCCGAGGTGGCGTCGGGCCGCTGGGACGAGCACTTCCCGGTCGACGTGTTCCAGACGGGGTCGGGCACCTCGTCGAACATGAACACCAACGAGGTGATCGCCACCCTCGCCACCGAGCACCTCGGCCGCGAGGTCCACCCCAACGACCATGTGAACGCCTCGCAGTCGTCCAACGACGTCTTCCCGTCCTCCATCCATATCGCGGCCACCGCCGCCGTGACCGCCGATCTGATCCCGGCGCTCGATCACCTGGCCGATTCCCTGGGGCGGAAATCAGCCGAATTCGCGGACGTCGTGAAGTCCGGCCGTACGCATCTGATGGACGCCACCCCGGTCACCCTCGGCCAGGAGTTCGGCGGCTACGCGGCGCAGATCCGCTACGGCGTGGAGCGGCTGCGCGCCTCGCTGCCCCGGCTCGCCGAACTGCCCCTGGGCGGAACGGCGGTGGGCACCGGCATCAACACCCCGCCCGGCTTCTCCGCGGCCGTGATCGCGGAGGTCGCGGAGGCCACCGGGCTGCCGCTGACCGAGGCCCGCGACCACTTCGAGGCGCAGGGCGCACGGGACGGTCTGGTGGAGACCTCCGGCCAGCTGCGCACCATCGCCGTCTCGCTGACCAAGATCTCCAACGATCTGCGGTGGATGGCCTCGGGCCCGCGCACCGGTCTCGCCGAGATCGCGCTGCCCGACCTCCAGCCCGGCTCGTCGATCATGCCGGGCAAGGTCAACCCGGTGATCCCGGAGGCGGTCCTGATGGTCGCGGCCCAGGTCACCGGCAATGACGCGACCGTCGCCACGGCCGGCGCGGCGGGCAACTTCGAGCTGAACGTGATGCTCCCGGTCATCGCGAAGAACCTGCTGGAGTCCGTGCGGCTGCTGGCCAACGCCTCCCGGCTGCTCGCGGACCGTACGGTCGACGGCATCACCGCCGACGTGGAGCGGGCCCGCGCCTACGCCGAGTCCTCGCCGTCCGTGGTGACCCCGCTGAACAAGTACATCGGCTACGAGGAGGCGGCGAAGGTCGCCAAGAAGTCGCTGAAGGACGGCACCACGATCCGCGAGACGGTCCTGGCCTCGGGCTATGTGGAGCGCGGCGATCTGACGCTGGAGCAGCTGGACGAGGCGCTGGACGTGCTGCGGATGACGCGTCCGTGAGCACCGGGCGGGGCGCCTGCTGAGAACCGGGTGACCTGAGTCGCAGCGGGCCGGTGGGAGCGCTCCGTAAGATCTCTCCATGACAGGTACGGGAGATCACGCACGCTGGGCGCCGGGGGACCGGATCCTCTGGCGCTACCGCGACAACGGCCGGGCCCACCGGACGGCCGGCGCCCCGCCCGTGCACATCTGCCGTCCGGTGACCGTCGTCCAGGACACCGACGAGCTGCTCGCCGTCTGGATGGCGCCCGGCACCGAATGCGTGCGGCCGGTGCTGGCCGACGGCACCCAGGTGCACGCCGAGCCGCTGGCCACCCGCTACACCGCGCCGCGCACCACCGCCCGCTCGACGTGGTTCGGCTCCGGGGTGCTGAAGCTGGCCCGGCCGGGTGATCCGTGGTCGGTGTGGCTGTTCTGGGACCGGGGCTGGATGTTCCGCAACTGGTACGTGAACCTGGAGGAGCCCCTCACCCGGTGGTCCGGAGGGGTGGATTCCGAGGATCACTTTCTCGACATCTCCGTGAACCCCGACCGGAGCTGGAAATGGCTCGACGAGGACGAGTTCGCGCAGGCGCAGCACGTCGGCCTGATGGACCGGGAGACCGCCCGACGGGTCCGGCGGGCGGGTCTGGACGCGGTCGAGGTGATCACCGGCTGGGGGCCGCCGTTCCGGGACGGCTGGGAGCACTGGCGGCCCGATCCGCGGTGGCAGGTGCCGCCGCTGCCGGATGACTGGGACCGCACCCCTGCCCGGATGCCGTCGTGAGACCCTGGAGAGACCCTTCGGACGGTCCGGTCGGCAGGTCCGGTCGCACGGAGGGCTGATCGCCGCAACCAGCGGGCACCACACCGGAACTGACCACAAGTCATCACACCGGTCGTACGGAGCGACGGGCCACGGACCCGGACGTTCCGCACGGTCGCGGGAGCCACTACGAGGGGGTGGAGACGTGCACGCTGTCCGCTGCCCGCTCGCCGCGTCCGCCGCCGGAGGGATCGCCTGTCGGCCATCTCCGCGGCGCTCGGTTTCGGCCCCTTCATCGGGGGCATCCGGTGACAGCCGTTGTTCTTCCCGCGCTTGCCGGGGCACAGTAGCGCCCCAACACGAGGTGACTGCCTCATACAACCGGCCCGGACGGACGGAATCCCACGCGTGACGGAGCACCCCACCTCCCACGAAGGCCGGCAGCCTCTGGCGGCCCGGCAGCAGGAGCGCACCCGGCCCCGGCAGCAGGACGCCGCGGCCGCGGCCACCGCTGCCGCGGTACCGGCTCCGGCCGCCGCGCCGAACCCGGGTCCAGGAGCGGCCGCCGTCGCCGACGCCCAGGCGGCCACCCGCCGCGAGGGCGACCGGCTGCGCTTCGTCGGCGCGGCGACCCGGCGGATCGCCCGGGGCATAGACCTGGACGAGATCGTCCTCGGTCTGTGCCGGGCCAGCGTGCCGACGTTCTCCGACGCGATCCTCGTCTATCTCCGCGATCCGCTGCCGGTGGGCGACGAGCGGCCGGTGAGCCCGTTCGTCCTGCGGCTGCGGCGCAGCGACAGGCTGCGCGTCAGCGACGAGGAGGGCGCCGAGGCGGCCGGTTCCGAGACGGAGCGGCTGCGTCCGGTGGTGCTGGACCCGCAGGCCGATCTGATGCCCGCCGCCGAGCTGTGCGAGGTGCGGGCGGGCGGTGCGCTGGCCGAGGTGCTGCGCGGGGTGCGGCCGGTGTTCGGCGACTCCGCCGCGGCGCGGGCGGCGCTGCCGGAGCTGCTCGGCCCCGGCCGGTCGGTGCCCACCGGGCACCGGGCGATCCTGGCCCCGCTGCGCGGCCGCCGCCGAGTGATCGGCGCGGCGGTCTTCGTACGCGGCACCGAGCGCTCCCCGTTCGAGGCCAGCGACCTGCTGGTCGCGGCGCAGCTGGCGACGCACACCGCGCTCGGCATCGACAAGGCCGTGCTGTACGGGCGCGAGGCCTATATCGCCGACGAGCTGCAGCGCACGATGCTGCCCGACTCGCTGCCCCAGCCCACCGGCGTCCGGCTCGCCTCGCGCTATCTCCCGGCGGCCGAGACCGCCCGGGTCGGCGGCGACTGGTACGACGCGATCCCGCTGCCCGGCAGCCGGGTCGCGCTGGTCGTCGGCGATGTGATGGGCCATTCCATGACCTCGGCGGCGATCATGGGCCAGCTCCGGACGACGGCGCAGACCCTGGCGCAGCTCGATCTGCCGCCGCAGGAGGTGCTGCACCACCTGGACGAGCAGGCACAGCGGCTGGGCAGCGACCGGATGGCGACCTGCCTGTACGCGGTGTACGACCCGGTCGCGCACCGGATCACCATCGCCAACGCCGGCCACCCGCCGCCCGTGCTGCTGCATCTGGGCGGGCGGGCCGAGGTGCTGCGGGTGCCGCCGGGCGCCCCGATCGGGGTGGGCGGCGTCGACTTCGAGGCGGTCGAGCTGGACGCCCCGGCCGGTGCCACGCTGCTCCTCTACACCGACGGTCTGGTGGAGTCGCGGCTGCGGGACGTGTGGACGGGCATCGAGCAGCTGCGGGAGCGGCTCGCGGCGACCGCGCAGCTCACCGGTGACGATCACTCACCGCCGCTGGAAGCGCTCTGCGACGATGTGCTGGACATGCTCGGCCCGGGTGACCGGGACGACGACATCGCGCTGCTGGCCGCCCGCTTCGACGGGATCGCCCCGAGCGATGTGGCGTACTGGTATCTGGAACCGGAGGACGCGGCCCCGCGCCGGGCCCGCCGGCTGGCCCGGCGGGCGCTGAGCCGCTGGGGTCTGGACGATCTGGCCGACGAGGTGGAGCTGCTGGTCAGCGAGGTCGTCACCAATGCCGTGCGGTATGCGGAGCGGCCGGTGACGCTGCGGCTGCTGCGGACCGACATCCTGCGCTGCGAGGTCGGCGACGACTCCCCGCAGCTGCCGAGGCAGCGCCGGGCGCGGGAGACGGACGAGGGCGGCCGCGGGCTGTTCCTGGTCAACCGGCTGGCCCGGCGGTGGGGTGCGACGCGTCTGTCGACGGGCAAGGTCGTCTGGTTCGAGATGGCGACCCGGGCGCAGTAGGCGGAGAACGGGAGCAGAGGGGCGGACCCGTCTTCGGGTCCGCCCCTCTGCTCGTTCTCTCAGGCCCTCACTGTGCGGCCTGTCCGTTGCCGCCGGGCCGTTCGCCCGGCTGCCCGTCGCCGTCCCCGGGCAGCGGCGGGATCTCCGGGCTGGTGGGGGGCGGGGTGACGGGCGGGCTGCTGCTGGTGGGCGGGGCCGGCGTGGTCGGGGTCTCGCTGGGCGTCTCGCTCGGCGTGTCGGAAGGCGTGTCCGACGGGGTCGGCTCCTCGGACGGGGTGGGGTCGTCCGACGGGGTGTCCGACGGGGTCGGCGGGGCGGGGGCCTCGCCGCGCTCCACGTCCTGGAGGTCGAACGTCTTGCCGGAGCCGCCGCCGAGGGCGCCGAGGGTGTAGTCGGCCCAGATCCGGGCCGGGAAGCCGCCGCCGTTGGCGCGGCCGGCGTTGGCCGTACCGGTCAGGGAGACCTGCTTGCGGCCGCCGTCGCCCTCGCCGAAGAGGGCCACGACCGTGGTCAGCTCCGGGGTGTACCCGGCGAACCAGGCCGACTTGTTGTCCTCGGAGGTGCCGGTCTTGCCCGCCGCGTCGTAGGCGGAGGTGTTGGCCGCGCTGCCGGACCCGGCGTCGACGACCCCGGTGAGGGCCTTGGTCACGGTGTCGGCCGAGGCGCGGCTGATGGCCTGCTCCCGCTTGGGCTTCTCGGGGGTCACCGTGCGGTCGCGGTGCTCGGCGGACTGGAGGATGTGCGGGGTGACCTTCTGGCCGTGGTTGTCGAGCGTGGCGTACGCGCCCGCCATGTCCCAGGTCGAGGCGTTCATGGTGCCGAGCGAGACGGCGGGGCGCTCGGGGAACTCCTTGTCCGGTACGCCGAGCGCGAGCGCGGTCTCCTTGGCCTTGGCGGGCGTCACGTCCACGATCATCTGCGCGAACACGGAGTTGACCGAGCTGTTCATGGCCTTCTGGACGGAGATCGGCCCGTAGTCCCGGCCGTCCTCGTTCTGCGGGTTGAACGGGGTGTCGCTGCCGACGACGGGCCGCTTGCTGGTGCCGTCGTAGACGGTGTTGAGCCCGATCAGCCGGCCGTCCTGGGTCTTCGACTCGTTCTCCAGGGCGGAGGCGAGCACCAGCGGCTTGAAGGTGGAGGCGGGCTGGTAGTCCTGGCGGGTGGCGTTGCTGATGTAGTGCTTGACGTAGTCCTCGCCGCCGTACAGGGCGACGACCTTGCCGGTCTTCGGGTCGACGGAGGTGGCGCCGGCCTGGACGGTGGCGTCGACCTTGTTGCCCTCGCGGTCGAGCTTGGACTCCAGCTGGTCGTCCACCGACTTCTCCAGCGCCTTCTGGCGCTTCTTGTCGATGGTGAGCGTGAACGTCCAGCCGCCGGCCTCACGGTCCGCGGCGGAGACGCCCTGCTTCTCCAGCTCCTTGTTGGCCGCCTCGACGAGATAGCCGGTCTGGCCCTCCATGCCCGGGGCGGCCTTGGGCTTGTCCGGGTAGGGGAACTTCTGCTGGGTGCGCTCGGCGTCCGTGAGCCAGCCCATCTCGACCATGTTCCGCAGCGTGTAGGCCCAGCGCTCCTTGACCAGCTTCTTGCCGGTGTCGCTGGCGGTGGCCCAGTCGTACTGGCTGGGGGCCTGGAGCAGGGAGGCGAGGTAGGCGCCCTGGGAGACGTTCAGGTCCTTGGCGTCGATGCCGTAGTACGCCTGGGCCGCCGCCTGGATGCCGCTCGCGCCGCGTCCGTAGTAGGCGGTGTTGATGTACCCGGCGAGGATCGTCTCCTTGGACTCCTGCTGGTCGACCTTGAGCGAGATCACCAGTTCCTTGAGCTTGCGGCTCACGGTGGGGTCCTGCGTCAGGTAGTAGTTCTTCACGTACTGCTGGGTGATGGTCGAGCCACCCTGCTTGCCCTTGCCGCTGAGGGTGTTGAGGAGACCGCGGGTGGTGCCCTTGAGGTCGACGCCCTGGTCCTTGTAGAAGGTCTTGTTCTCGGCGGCGACGAAGGCGTGCTGAACGTTCTTCGGCACCTCGGCCAGGTCGACGATCTGGCGGTTGACGCCCTTGCCGGTCCGGGCGAGGACCGTGCCGTCGCTGTACTTGTAGACGTTGCTCTGCCGCTCGGCCATGGCGTTGGCGGCGGGGACGTCGACGTACAGGTAGAGCGCGCCGAAGGCGCCCATGCCCAGCAGGACGATCCCGAAGAACGTGCCCAGCAGTTTCTTCCACGTGAAGAGTCTGCGTATGCCGCCGCTCTTCGCGGCCCGGCGCGACTCCTGCGCCTGGGCTCGTCGCGCATCCGCTCGACCCATTGGTGTGTTGCTCCCGCTTCTCTGCTCGACCGGCTCGCTCGGTTTCCTCAGTCCGTTCAGACCTGCCAGCTAACACCGACGGCAGGGACAAAAGACAAGCGATCCGGCCTTTTACGGACGTGAGAATCAGCACCCGTTCCCTAGGAACCGACTCCCCAGGGGTGGACAAGGTTGCGAAAACCATTAATGTGTAATCACATTGCTAGCGCGGTGCGATACCGCGCCGAACGGGGGATCCCATGACCGCACAGCACGACGACCACCGCCCGGACACCGCCGCGGCCGATCTCGCCGTCGACGCTCCCGACATGCCCGCACCGCAGGTCAGGGAGGTCACGGCACACTCCATCCCGGGCGGCCTCGGACTGCTCCTGACGGTCCTCGGGGTGTTCGCCGGGGTCGGCCTCGCCATCGTCGGCGGGGTCACCGGCGCGAACGGCAACAACGCGCTCGGCGTCCCGCTCCTCATCCTCGGGGTGCTCCTCGTGATCACCTCGTTCTTCTGCATGAGCGGTGTGAAGATGGTCGCCCCGGGCGAGGCCCGGGTGATCCAGCTCTTCGGCCGGTACGTCGGCACCATCCGCGCCGACGGGCTCCGCTGGATCAACCCACTGACCTCCAGCCGCAAGATCTCCACCCGCGTCCGCAACCACGAGACCGCCGTCCTCAAGGTCAACGACGCCTACGGCAACCCGATCGAGCTGGCCTCGATCGTCGTGTGGAAGGTCGAGGACACCGCCCAGGCGCTCTTCGAGGTCGACGACTTCCTGGAGTTCGTCGCCACCCAGACCGAGGCGGCCGTACGGCACATCGCGATCGAGTACCCGTACGACGCCCACGAGGAGGACGGCCTCTCGCTGCGCGGCAACGCGGAGGAGATCACCGAGAAGCTGGCCGCCGAGCTGACCGCCCGGGTGCAGGCCGCGGGCGTCCTGATCATCGAGTCGCGCTTCAGCCACCTCGCGTACGCCCCCGAGATCGCCTCCGCCATGCTCCAGCGCCAGCAGGCCGGCGCGGTCGTCGCGGCCCGCCAGCAGATCGTCGAGGGCGCGGTGGGCATGGTCGAGATGGCCCTGGCCCGGATCGCCGAGCAGGACATCGTGGAGCTGGACTCCGAGCGGAAGGCGGCCATGGTCAGCAATCTGATGGTGGTGCTGTGCGGTGACCGCAGCGCCCAGCCGGTCCTCAATACGGGCACGCTCTACCAGTGACCGACGAGACGCCTCCCCGGCGGAAACCGGCGGCCGGGCCGCAGCAGCGCAAGCAGATGCTGCTGCGGCTGGACCCCGCGGTGCACGACGCACTCGCGCGCTGGGCCTCCGACGAACTGCGCAGCGCCAACGCGCAGATCGAGTTCCTGCTGCGGCGGGCGCTCGCGGAGGCGGGCCGGCTGCCGGGGGCGGCGCGGCCGATCGCCCGCCGGGGACGCCCGCCCAAGCAGCCGCCGGAGGAGCCTGAGGCCCCGCCCGGAACCGGCGCCCAGGAGACTCCGTAGCACCGGGACCCCGCACCGCCGACACCGCGACCCCCGCCCGTTCCTCCGGGCCGGGGTCGCTTTCCGGACGCGTATACACAGCAGGTATACACACCGTGTAGAGTGCTTCTCATGTCTATCGGTCACACCCTCCTCGGGCTCCTGGAGTCCGGCCCCCGACACGGCTACGACCTGAAGCGGACCTTCGACGAGAAGTTCGGCCAGGACCGCCCGCTGCACTACGGCCAGGTCTATTCGACGATGTCCCGGCTCCTGAAGAACGGGCTCGTCGAGGTCGACGGCGTCGAGAGCGAAGGAGGTCCCGAGCGCAAGCGGTACGCCATCACCGACGCCGGGATCACCGATGTCTCGCGGTGGCTGGCCCAGCCCGAGAAGCCGGAGCCCTACCTCCAGTCGACGCTCTACACCAAGGTCGTCCTGGCGCTCCTGACCGATCGCAGCGCCGCCGATCTGCTGGACTCGCAGCGCTCGGAGCATCTGCGGATGATGCGCATCCTGACCGACCGCAAGCGCAAGGGCGACCTCGCCGACCAGCTGATCTGCGACCACGCCCTGTTCCACCTCGAAGCCGATCTGCGCTGGCTGGAACTGACCGCCGCCCGGCTCGACCAGCTCGCCAAGGTGGTGGCTCCGTGATTCCCGAAGGCTCCCTGCTCGCCGCGCACGATCTGCGCAAGACCTACGGTTCGACACCCGCCCTCGACGGCGCGTCGTTCTCCGTGCACCCCGGCGAGGTCGTCGCCGTGATGGGCCCGTCCGGCTCCGGCAAGTCGACCCTGCTGCACTGTCTGGCCGGGATCATCACGCCCGACTCCGGCACCATCACCTACGCGGGCCGCGAGCTGTCCGCGATGTCCGACGCCGAGCGCAGCGCCCTGCGGCGCAGCGACTTCGGCTTCGTCTTCCAGTTCGGCCAGCTCGTCCCGGAGCTGACCTGCGTGGAGAACGTCGCCCTGCCGCTGCGGCTCAACGGCGTGAAGCGCAAGGCCGCCGAGCGCACCGCGCTGGAGTGGATGGAGCGCCTGGAGGTCGACGACCTCGGCGCCAAGCGCCCCGGCGAGGTCTCCGGCGGACAGGGCCAGCGGGTCGCCGTGGCCCGTGCGCTGGCCGCCTCGCCGAAGGTGATCTTCGCGGACGAGCCGACCGGCGCGCTGGACTCGCTCAACGGCGAGCGGGTGATGGAGCTGCTCACCGAGGCCGCCCGGTCCGCCAATGTCGCCGTGGTCCTGGTGACCCACGAGGCCCGTGTCGCCGCCTACTCCGACCGTGACGTCACCGTGCGCGACGGCCGGGCCCGCGACCTGGAGCACTCCGCATGACCCTGCTCGATTCCCGTACGGCCCCGCCCGCCGCACCGGAGAGCCCGAAGCCGCCCTCGCGTGGCGCGGCCCCCCTCCGGGACCTCGGCCTAGGCATCCGGTTCGCGGCCGCCGGCGGCCGCGAGGGCTGGATCCGTACGCTGCTGACCGCCGTCGGCGTCGGCCTCGGCGTCGCCCTGCTGCTGCTCGCCTCCTCCGTACCGCATCTGCTCGACGAGCGGAACGCACGCGAGCAGGCCCGCAGCGAGGTGAAGGCCTCCAGCGCGGACTCGGCGAAGTCGGACACCTCGGTGCTGCGGCTCGACACCGGCACGGAGTACCGCGACCGGACCGTCGTCGGCCGGCTGCTGCGCGCCGACGGTTCGGCGCCCGTCCGCCCTCCGGGGGTGGCCCGCTTCCCCGGGCCCGACGAGATGGTGGTCTCCCCCGCGCTGAAGGAGCTGCTCGAAGAGCCCGGCAACGAACTGCTGCGCGAGCGGCTGCCGTACGACATCACCGGCACGATCGGTGACGCGGGACTGCGCTCACCCAACGAGCTGTTCTACTACGCGGGCAGCGACACCCTGACTCCCGCCGCCGGCGCCGGGCGGGTCTCCGGATACGGGGCCCACCGCGAGGCCGACCCGCTCCCGCCGCTGCTCGTCGTGCTGACCGTCATGGTCTGTGTGGTGCTGCTGGTGCCGGTCGCCATCTTCATCGCCACCGCCGTGCGCTTCGGCGGCGAACGGCGCGACCGCAGGCTCGCCGCACTGCGCCTGGTCGGCGCGGACATCCGCACCACCCGGCGCGTCGCCGCCGGGGAGGCCCTGTTCGGGGCGGTGCTCGGGCTGCTGATCGGGCTGGTCTTCTTCCTGGTGGGGCGGGAGTTCGTCGGCTCGGTGGAGGTCTGGGACGTCAGCGCGTTCCCGGCCGACGTGGTGCCCGATCCGCTGCTCGCCCTGCTGATCACGGTCGCGGTGCCGCTGACCGCCGTGCTCGTCACGCTGGTCGCGATGCGCTCGGTGGTGATCGAGCCGCTCGGTGTCGTACGCCGGGGGAAGAACCGGGGCCGCCGGCTCTGGTGGCGGCTGCTCATGCCCGTCGCGGGTCTGGCGATGCTCGGGATCACCGGCCGGGTCGACGAGTACGCGTACGAGCCCGTGAAGCCGTTCCCGATCGCGGGCGGGGCCGTGCTGGTGCTGGTCGGTCTCGCCCTGCTGCTGCCGTGGCTGGTCGAGGCGTGTGTGAAGCGGCTGCGCGGCGGTCCGGTGCCCTGGCAACTGGCCGTGCGCAGGCTCCAGCTGAGCAGCGGGGCAGCGTCCCGCGCGGTCAGCGGGGTCACGGTGGCGGTGGCGGGGGCCATCGCCCTCCAGATGCTGTTCGCGGCGATGAACGCCGACTTCAACCGGGCGACCGGCCAGGACCCCACGCGGGCCCAGTTCGCCGGGTACTCGGAGCATGTCACCGGCGAGGCGGCCACCTCGGCCATCGAGCAGTTCCGCGCCACCAAGGGCGTGGAGGTGGTGATCGGCTCGGTGCAGGCGTACGCGTCCAAGCCCGGCGTCTACACCGACGACGACATCCCGCCCACCACCTCGATGACCGTCGGCACCTGCGACACCCTGCGCGAGCTGGCCCGGATCACCTCCTGCGAGGACGGCGACACCTTCGTCGTCCACGCGCCGGGAGACAAGGACATGTCCGCCTGGGTCGACCGGACGGCCCGCAAGGGCCAGGTGGTCGAGATCGGCACCGGGGAGGGCAAGCCGCTGCGGTGGACCCTGCCCGCCGACTCCCCCACCGTGCAGGGCCGCAAGGACCCGATGGGCGACCCGCACTACGGGATCATGGCCACCACCGGCGCGGTCGACGCGAGTACGCTGCCCGGCGCGCAGATCACCGCCCAGATCCGGGTCGACAGGAGCGTGCCGGACGTCGCGGAGCACGTACGGAACACGGCGGCCCGCATCGATCCCGGGATGCGCTTCGTCACCCTGGACTCGGTGGAGCGCGACCGCCAGTACGACAGCATCCAGACCGGGCTCAAGGTCGGGGCGAGTGTGGTGCTGCTGCTGATCGCCGCCTCGATGCTGGTCTCCCAGGTGGAGCAGTTGCGCGAGCGCAAGCGGCTGCTGTCGGTGCTGGTCGCCTTCGGCACCCGGCGTACGACGATGGGCTGGTCGGTGCTGTGGCAGACCGCCGTCCCGGTCTTCCTCGGCCTGGTGGTCGCGGTCGTGGGCGGGCTGGGGCTGGGCGCCGTGCTGGCCTGGATGATCGCGAAGTCCGTCTCCGACTGGTGGCTGTTCCTGCCGCTGACGGGGGTCGGCGCGGGGCTGATCCTGCTGGTGACGGCGGCGTCGATGCCCTCGCTGTGGCGGCTGATGCGGCCGGACGGGCTGCGGACGGAGTAGCGGGAGCGCGGGGATCACACGGGTGCGGCCGGGCGGACGTCCGGCCGCACCCGCATGCGTTCATACGGGAGGGGCGTCGACCGGCCGCACCGGCAGCGGCTTCATCGCCTCGCGCAGCGCGGCGGCGAACTCCTCGAACTCGCCGCCCCGCGCCGACCCGGTCCGCATCGCCAGCGCGACCCGCCGGGTGGGCGCCGGGTCCGCGAAGTACCCGGTGGCCAGCGCCTCGTTGCGGCCGGTCTCCACGGTCACGGCGGTCCGGGGCAGCAGCGTCACACCGAGTCCCCCGGCGACCAGCTGGACCAGGGTGGAGAGCCCGGCGGCGGTCGTGGTGACCGGGGCGCCCTGGGTGCGGCCCGCCTCGCGGCAGATGTCCAGGGCCTGGTCGCGCAGGCAGTGCCCCTCGTCCAGGAGCAGCAGCGGCAGTTCGCGCAGCGCGTCGCGCGGGATGTCCGCGCGGCCGCCGAGCCAGTGGTCCTGCTCCATAACCAGCACGAAGTCCTCGTCGAAGAGCGGGATCTCGGTGACGCCCGGCACCCCGAGCGGCACGGCGAGCAGCAGCAGGTCAAGACGCCCGGCGGCGAGCCCTTCGAGCAGCGAGGAGGTCTGCTCCTCGTGGACCTGGAGGTCGAGTTGCGGGTAGCGCTCATGGACGAGGCGGAGCACGGTGGGCAGGAGATACGGGGCGACGGTCGGGATCACACCGAGCCGGAGGACTCCGGTGAACGGGGCGCGGACCGCCTCCGCCTCCTCCATCAGCGCGGCGACGGCCTCCAGCACCGCCCCGGCCCGCACCGCGAGCCGCTCCCCGGCGGGCGAGAGCAGCACCTTGCGCGTCGTACGCTCGATGAGCTGGACACCCAGTGCCTCCTCCAGGGTGGACACCGCTCCGGAGAGTGCCGGCTGACTCATCCCGATTGCTGCCGCCGCGTCCCGGAAGTGCAGATGCTCCGCCACCGCCGCGAAGGCGCGCAGCTGCGACAGACTGGGCTGCTTGCCGGGCGACTTACCGGACTGCTTGGGTCGTATGGCCTGATTTACCTGCGCCACTGATAGGCACCTCCGATCATCTCGACCGAGTGTAGCTATTTCCGTGATCAATGCACTCTGTGCCAAGGTGGAGCCCGTCCAACCCTCAGGAAGACCCTCAAAAAGGGAATTCCAGACGTTGCAAGGAGAGCGCGTGCTCACTGTCGGTGACAAGTTCCCCGAGTTCGACCTGACCGCCTGCGTTTCGCTGGAGAGCGGCAAGGAGTTCGAGCAGATCAACCACAAGACCTACGAGGGAAAGTGGAAGATCGTCTTCGCGTGGCCGAAGGACTTCACCTTCGTGTGCCCCACCGAGATCGCCGCCTTCGGCAAGCTCAACGAGGAGTTCGCCGACCGTGACGCCCAGGTCCTCGGCTTCTCCGGTGACTCCGAGTTCGTGCACCACGCCTGGCGCAAGGACCACCCGGACCTGACCGACCTGCCCTTCCCGATGCTGGCCGACTCGAAGCACGAGCTCATGCGTGACCTCGGCATCGAGGGCGAGGACGGCTTCGCCCAGCGCGCCGTCTTCATCGTCGACCAGAACAACGAGATCCAGTTCACGATGGTGACCGCCGGTTCCGTGGGCCGTAACCCCAAGGAGGTCCTGCGGGTCCTCGACGCCCTGCAGACCGACGAGCTGTGCCCGTGCAACTGGACCAAGGGCGAGAACACCCTCGACCCGGTCGCGCTCCTCTCGGGCGAGTGAGCTGATACCGACATGGCTCTCGACGAACTGAAGTCCGCCGTACCGGACTTCGCCAAGGACCTGAAGCTGAACCTCGGCTCGGTCATCGGCAACAGCGACCTCCCGCAGCAGCAGCTGTGGGGCACCGTGCTGGCCTGCGCGATCGCCTCGCGTTCGCCGAAGGTGCTGCGCGAGCTGGAGCCCGAGGCGAAGGCCAACCTCTCCGCCGAGGCGTACACCGCGGCGAAGTCGGCGGCCGCCATCATGGCGATGAACAACGTCTTCTACCGGACCCGGCACCTGCTGTCGGACCCGGAGTACGGCACGCTCCGCGCGGGCCTGCGGATGAACGTCATCGGCAACCCGGGCGTGGAGAAGGTCGACTTCGAGCTGTGGTCGCTCGCCGTCTCCGCGATCAACGGCTGCGGCCAGTGCCTGGACTCCCACGAGCAGGTGCTGCGCAAGGCCGGCGTGGACCGTGAGACCATTCAGGAAGCCGTCAAGGTCGCTTCGGTGATCCAGGCGGTCGGTGTGACCCTCGACGCCGAGGCCGTACTCGCCGAGCAGTGACACCGCACCACCCCTGATACGAGAAGAGCCCCGAGGACGACCGACCGTCCCCGGGGCTCTTCTTCGCGTTCCGTGCCGCTGCGCTACTCCTGCGGCGGCCGGTTCTCCTGCGGGCGTTCGCCCGGCGCGTCCTGCGGACCGGGTGAAGCCGGTGGCGCCGCCGGGGCGGCCGTGGCGTGCGCCGGGGTCATCGACAGGGCGGTGGCCCCGTGGTGCCCGCCGCTCTCGCCCGGCGAGCCCGGTTCACCGTACGAGCGCAGATAGCCGACCACCGTGTTGATCACGGCGACCAGCGGTACGGCGACCACGGCGCCGCCGATGCCCGCGACCAGCCCGCCGGTCGCGACCGCGAGGACCACCGCGAGCGGATGGACCCGCACCGCGCGGCCGAGGATGAACGGCTGCAGGATGTGGCCCTCGATCTGCTGCACCGCCAGGACCACCACCAGCGCCCACAGCGCGGTCCACACGCCCTCGGTGACCAGGGCGACGACCACCGCGAGCGCTCCGGAGACCACGGCGCCGACGAGCGGGATGAAGGCGAACAGGAAGATGAAGACGGCCAGCGGCACCGCGAGCGGCACATTGAGGACGTAGAGGCCGAAGCCGATGAAGATCGCGTCGATCAGGGCGACGAGCACCGTGCCGCGCACATACGCGGTCAGGGTGCGCCAGGCGCGCGGTCCCGCGCCGGCGACCCCGGGGCGGGCGGCGGCGGGCACCAGCTTGAGCGACCACTCCCAGATGCGTCGGCCGTCGTAGAGCAGGAAGAGCGTGGAGAACATCGCCAGCAGCAGCCCGGTGAGGAACTCCACCATCACGGTGACGCCCTGGAGCCCGGCGGAGGTGATCTCCTCGGTGTTGGTGCCGATGGTGTCGTTGAGGTTCTTGGCGAGGTCGTTGATCTGCGACTCGGTGACGTGGAAGGGGCTGTCGAGCGCCCAGCGCTTCAACTCGTCGATGCCGTCGCGGACCCGGTCGGAGAGCGTGTCGAGGTTCTCCATCACCTGCCACACCACGAACCAGCCGACCAGGCCGATGATGACGAACCCGAGGACGGCGGTCACGGCGGTGGCGAACCCGTGCGGCAGCCCGAACCGCTTGAGCCGGACGACGGTCGGCTGGAGCATCGCGGTGACGAGCAGCGCGGCGGCGAAGGCCAGCACGACGAGCTGGACCGCGCTGATCACCCGCATCAGCACCCAGAGCGTCCCCGCGAGGACGAGGAGCCGCCAGCCGGCCTCGGCGGCGACCCGCATCCCCCACGGGATCGCCGCGACCGGATCCGGCTTGGCGGCGACCGAGGGGGCGTAACTGGGCGGCGCGGGCACCTGCCCGGGGTCGTCGGCCTCGGCGACGGCGGGGTCCCCTCGGAGCACGAGGGGTTCGTCGTCGTCGACGGCGCGCGCCCGTCGCTCCTCCAGTCGCGCGCCCAGCTCCGTCAGTTCGGAACCGAAGCGGCCCAGCCAGCCCGGCAGTTTCGACATGCTCTCTTTCCTTCCCCCATCTTCGCCGCCCAGCGCTGTCGGCACTCACCGCACACCGGGATGCGACCGTACACGCGCGAGGCCCCCCACCGTCTGGACGGTGAGGGGCCTCGCGAGGTTGAGAGGGCGGTCCGTGGACTTCGCCCGCTCCCTCTAATACCAGTTGTTGGCCTGCCAGAAGGACCAGGCGCCGCACGGGCTGCCGTAACGGCCGTCCATGTAGCTCAGACCCCACTTGATCTGGGTGGCCGGGTTGGTCTGCCAGTCGGCGCCGGCGGAGGACATCTTGGAGCCCGGGAGCGCCTGCATCAGACCGTACGCCCCGGAGGACGGGTTGGACGCGCGGTAGTTCCAGGTCGACTCGTGGTTCACGATGTTGCTGAAGCACTGGAACTGGTCCGCGGGGACCATCTGACGGGCCATCGCCTGGACCTCGGCCACGCTGTACGAGCCCTGCGCGGAGAACGAGGAGGCGTCGCGGACGGAAGAACGGCTGGCGCGCTCGGCGTCTTCCTTCTTCTTCTGTTCCGCCTTGCGCTCGGCCTCGACCCGGTCCTCGGCCGCCTGCTTCTTGGACTTGGCGTCCTTGGCGGCCTGGATGCGGGCCGACTCCTCGGCCGACTTCTTCGCGGCGGCGTCGGCGGCGGATGCCTGGGCATCGGCCTGCTGCGTCAGCGAAGCGGTCTGGACCGCGGCCTGCTGGCCCGCGGGGATGTCTGCGAGCAGCGTGGTGTCGGCTGCGGCCGCCTCGAAGTTGTTGTCGTCGGCGGCAGGAGTGCCGCCCGCAGCAACGCCTACGACGGCGCCTACGGTGGTGACCGCGGTGGCAGATGCCACGGCGAACCCCCGGACCGAGATCCGGCTCACATGGTGTCCTTCCAGCATCGCCCGCTTAGGTGACCTCGCGGGCGCGTTCGTGCCCCTGGCGCTGGCCTCCCTACTGCGTGGGTCACGGGAGGCACGGGCCCGATGGGCAACCCCGGTGAGGAGGCTGCCGCGTGGTGCTCGCGGGCGGCATACGGGCGTCTCGTGTTGAGTTGTGTGGTGCGTGGCACCTCTGGAGGTGCCCAAGTGCCGTATGCGGGGCCTGACGGAAGCAAGACTCTGCCGGACGGGGACGCCAGGAGGCAATTCTGTGTTGCGTGGGAAAGGTCACACCCCGTTTGGGCCACCGGTTTTCCGGAAATGACGGCGCAGCACAATGCCGCCCGGCTAAGCTCCTTGGCTCGCCGGGCGGCATCAATGGGGCATGCGGGTCAGATGTGGCCTTCCTCCAGCATTTCGGTCACCAGCGCGGCGATCTGCGAACGCTCCGACCGCGTGAGCGTGACGTGGGCGAACAGCGGATGGCCCTTCAGCTTCTCGACGACGGCGACGACTCCGTCGTACCGGCCGACCCGGAGGTTGTCCCGCTGGGCCACGTCGTGGGTGAGCACGACACGCGAATTCGCCCCGATTCGGGACAACACGGTCAGCAGGACGTTCCGTTCGAGCGACTGCGCCTCGTCGACGATCACGAACGCGTCGTGCAGCGAGCGGCCGCGGATGTGGGTGAGCGGCAGGACCTCCAGCATCCCGCGCCCGAGCACCTCCTCGATGACCTCGCGCCCGGCGACCGCCGAGAGCGTGTCGAAGACCGCCTGCGCCCAGGGGCTCATCTTCTCGGCCTCGCTGCCGGGGAGATAGCCGAGCTCCTGGCCGCCCACCGCGTACAGCGGACGGAAGACCATCACCTTCTTGTGCTGCCGGCGCTCCAGCACCGCCTCCAGCCCCGCGCAGAGGGCCAGCGCCGACTTGCCGGTGCCCGCGCGTCCGCCCAGCGACACGATGCCGACGTCGCTGTCGAGGAGGAGGTCGAGGGCGATCCGCTGCTCGGCGCTGCGCCCGTGGATGCCGAAGGCCTCCCGGTCGCCCCGCACGAGCCGCACATTGCCCTCGGCCGTCACCCGGCCGAGCGCCTTGCCGCGCTCGGACTGGAGGACCAGGCCGGTGTGCACGGGCAGCTCGGCGGCCTCGGGGACGTACAGCGTCTCCTCGCTGAACAGCAGGTCGATCTGTTCCCCGGCGAGGGACAGTTCGCTCATGCCGGTCCAGCCGGAGTCCGTGATGGCGAGCTCCGCGCGGTACTCCTCGGCGAGGAGGCCCACGGAGGAGGCCTTGATACGGAGCGGCAGGTCCTTGGAGACGACCGTGACGTCGTACCCCTCGGCCTGGAGGTTGCGTGCGACCGCGAGGATCCGTGAGTCGTTGTCCCCCAACCGGTAGCCGGCGGGCAGGACGCCGGGATCGGAGTGGTTGAGCTCGACACGGAGCGACCCGCCCAGATCCCCGAGCGGGATCGGGGCGTCCAGCCGGCCGTACCGGACCCGGAAGTCGTCCAGCAGGCGCAGGGCCTGCCGGGCGAAGTAGCCGAGCTCCGGATGGTGCCGTTTGGCCTCCAGTTCCGTGACCACCACGATCGGCAGCACGACTTCGTGCTCGTCGAAGCGGGCCATGGCGCCTGGGTCGGCCAGCAGGACGCTGGTGTCGAGAACGTAGGTGCGCCTGTCGGGCATGCGGCGCTTAGTACTGGTCACCACGGAAGGACGTACCCCCTCGGACGAGGTCGGGGAGTGCGACGAACGGTCGCGGAGCTTCCCGAAGGGAGAGGACGGACCGGGATCGGGCCCCACTGCGCGGGCCGGACCACGGCCTCCGCGTCGGCCGCACGCTGTGTACGGTCCTTCGTGTGCAAAGGGCCTCCCGGGCGAGCGGTCTTGGCGCCGCTCACTTGGACACGACATCCGCCTGGTTGATGACCGGACGTCGACCTGACAGGGGTATTCCCTTTATCGCGCGAAGCCATGCCGCCGCATATGACACGGTGTGGAGAAGTCCCGGTGGACGCGCGGTGGCCCCTTATATACGCGATGACTCCCCTATATAGAGGAGTCATCGGGCGGTACGGGTGCGGCAGGGCCGTTCAGGCGCCGTAGCGGCGGTGGCGGGCGGCGTAGTCGCGCAGCGCCCGGAGGAAGTCGACCTTGCGGAAGGCCGGCCAGAAGACCTCGCAGAAGTAGTACTCCGAATGGGCGCTCTGCCAGAGCATGAAGCCCGACAGCCGCTGCTCGCCACTGGTCCGGATCACCAGGTCCGGGTCGGGCTGGCCCCGGGTGTAGAGGTGCTCGGAGATCAGGTCGGTGGAGACGACCTCGGCCAGCTCCTCGAAGCTGGTGCCCTTCTCGGAGTGCTCCAGGAGCAGCGAGCGGACGGCGTCCGCGATCTCCTGGCGGCCGCCGTAGCCGACTGCGACATTGACGATTATTCCATCGATACCGGACGTCGACTCCTCGGCCTCCTTGAGGACCGTCTGCGTCTCGGCCGGAAGCAGGTCGAGCGTGCCGACGTGGTGGACGCGCCAGCGCCCGTCCGCGGCGAGGTTGCGCACGGTGTTCTCGATGATGCCGAGCAGCGGTTTCAGCTCGTGCTCGGGCCGGTCGAAGTTGTCCGTGGACAGCATCCAGAGGGTGACGACCTCGACATCGGTCTCGTCGCACCAGCCGAGCAGCTCGGAGATCTTGTCCGCACCGGCCTGGTGGCCCTGCACGGCTGATCCGCCGGAGGCCTTGGCCCACCGCCGGTTGCCGTCGAGGATGACCCCGATGTGCTTCGGCACCTGGTCGTGGTCCAGGCGGCCTTCCACCCGGCGCGCGTAGAGCCTGTACACCAGGTCGCGGAAGTTCACTGCGTTCACCCTCTCGGTTCCGTACGGGCCCGGGCCCGCCCTCCCCGTCGCCGGGGGTCCGGGGGCCGTCCCCCCACAGGGGATCGCTGCACGGTCTGCGGCGCCCGCGCGATCCCTCGGCGGCCGCGCCTCTACCACTGGCACGGGCCGCGCGGGCCTTCGCCGCGCCGCACATCGGCGTTCCCCGAAGCGGCCACATTACTGCGATCGGGTCACGGGGGCCCAACCCGGTCTGTCACAACTCCGTGATAAGGAATGAAACGTGACTGATTACCTCTCCCCCGACCTGTATTACCGTGCCGCCGATACGCGCTACGACTCCATGGAGTACCGCCGGACCGGACGCAGCGGCCTCAAGCTGCCCGCCCTCTCGCTGGGCCTGTGGCACAACTTCGGCGACGACCGGGCGCTGGACTCCCAGCGGGCGATCCTGCGCCGCGCCTTCGATCTCGGCGTCACCCACTTCGACCTGGCCAACAACTACGGCCCGCCGCCCGGTTCGGCCGAGCTGAACTTCGGCAAGCTCTTCGCCCAGGATTTCGCACCGTACCGTGATGAACTGGTCATTTCGACCAAGGCCGGTTATCTGATGCACCCCGGCCCGTACGGCGAGTGGGGCTCGCGGAAGTACCTGCTGTCCTCGCTCGACGCCTCGCTGAAGCGGATGGGCGTGGACTACGTCGACGTCTTCTACTCGCACCGCTTCGACCCGCACACCCCGCTGGAGGAGACGATGGGCGCCCTGGCGTCCGCCGTCCAGCAGGGCAAGGCCCTGTACGTGGGCGTCTCCTCGTACAACGCGGAGCAGACCGCCGAGGCGGCCCGGCTGCTCAAGGAGATGGGCGTACCGGCGCTGATCCACCAGCCGTCCTACTCCATGATCAACCGCTGGATCGAGGACGACGGGCTGCTCGACACCCTGGAGGCGGCCGGGATGGGCTGCATCTCCTTCGTGCCGCTCGCCCAGGGCCTGCTCACGAACAAGTATCTGCAGGGCATCCCGGAGGGCTCGCGCGCCACCCAGGGCAAGTCCCTCGACCCGGGTCTGCTCTCCGACGAGGTGGTCCGCCGGCTCAACGGGCTCAACGACATCGCGCGGGGCCGCGGCCAGTCGCTCGCCCAGCTCGCCATCGCGTGGGTGCTGCGCGACAGCCGGATGACCTCGGCGCTGATCGGCGCGTCCAGCGTCAAGCAGCTGGAGGAGAACGTGGCGGCCCTCGCGGGTCCGGCGCTGACCGCCGAGGAGCTGAAGGCGATCGACGTCTTCGCCGTGGACACGGCGGGCACGAACATCTGGGCCGGCCGCAGCTGACGTCGGCTCAATGAGGCTCCGGGCCGCAGGGCCTTCGGCCCGGGCCCGGGGCCCGGCTCCGGCCCACAAAAAAACGGGCCGGTCCGTGGGGGGGGATACGGACCGGCCCGAGGGGGGGTTTCCACCATAACCCTTCGTAAGTGCCGGCGCGTGCCACGCCACTCCATCATTACTCTCCGGATTCGCCGGACCGCGCTCCGAGCAGGACGCACGCGCGCCGGACCCCCGATATCGGCCCTCGTATCGAGGGGTCGCCGGACGCCGCCGCCTTGACGCCGCCGGGGTGAGGCAGCGGACAGATCCTGACCTCTACGGGCTCTAGGTTCGAGGCATGACGACACGATCCCGTGGGGCCGCGACCCCGGCCACGACCGTGACCTGGGCCGGGGCGAACGCCCGGCGGCTGGCCCGCCAGCACCTCCACCCGGACGGAGCCGGCGGTGCGTCGCCCTTCGCCTCCCCCGGTGAGGCGGTGGCCGCGATGCTCGGCGCGCACGCCCAGGTGCTGTCGGCGGCCGAGCTGTCCGTGGGGCTGCGCGGGGGCGGAACGACCCGTACGGACGTCCGTACGGCTCTGTGGACCGACCGGAGCCTGGTCAAGACGTTCGGGCCGCGCGGCACGGTCCATCTGCTGCCCGCCGCGGATCTGCCCCTGTGGACCGGCGCGCTGTCCGCCGTACCGACGGGCACGAGCCCCTTCGCCAAGGACGCCCGGATGACCCCGGACCAGGTGGAGCAGGTCGTCGCGGCCGTCGCGGCGGCGCTGACCGGGGCGGAGCTCACGATCGACGAGCTCTCCGACGAGGTCGTCGCGCGGACCGGGCCGTGGGCCGGGGACCTGGTGATGCCCGGGTTCCAGGCGATGTGGCCGCGCTGGCGGCAGGTCCTCCACCTGGCGGGCCACCGGGGCGCCCTCGCCTACGCCCCGAACCGGGGCCGGAAGGCGACGTACACCAACCCCGGGTGCACCCCGCTGCCCGGACCCGGGGCGCTGGCGGCCCTGATCGAGCGGTACCTGTACGCGTACGGGCCCGCCACCCCCGCGCACTTCGCCCGCTGGCTGGCCGCGCCGAGGCCCTGGGCGGCCGAGCGGTTCGCCGCGCTGGCGGCGTCGGGGGCGATCGAGGAGGTGGTGTTCGCGGGCGAGGGCCCGGCCTGGGTGGTCGCGGGCGACACGGACTTCCCGGCGGAGCGGGTACGGGGCGTGCGCCTGCTCCCGTACTTCGACGCGTTCGCCATCGCCTCGTGGCCCCGCGAGAAGCTGTTCCCGGGGGCGGCGTACGAACGGGCCCTCGGGGGCGGGCAGGCGGGGAACTTCCCGGTGGTGCTGGTGGACGGCACGGTGGCGGGCGTCTGGCACCAGCGCCGCTCGGGCCGCCGGATCGCGGTGACGGTGGAGCCGCTGAAGCCCCTGTCCACGCCCCGGCTGCGGGCGCTGGAGGAGCAGGTGGAGCGGGTCGCCGCGATCATGGAGGGCGCGGCGGAACTGACGGTCGGCCCGGTGGCGGTGGGGCCGCATGCGTAGGGGCGGGCGTGCGGGCGGGTGACGTGCGCGTACGGGCGGGGCCCGGCGTGGGGCGGGACGCGGCGGGGCGGGTCAGGGACGGGGGGCTGGACGCGGCGAGGCGGGGCGGGTCAGGGGCGGGGGTCGAAGCGGACCGCCATCGTGTCCCCGGCGGTCACCACGAAGTCCCCCTCCTCGCACCGGATCACGGCCTGGAGCACCTCCCCGTCGGCGTCCCTGAGCTCCTGGGTGCCCACCACCGTCCACGCTCCCCCGTACGGCACCGGCGGCAGGAGGGCGGGCGGGGCGTGCTGCCAGCGGCTCGCCGGTACGCACCAGTCGGGCAGCCGCGGCCAGGTGCCCGGGGTGACGCGTAACGTCCGGTCGGAGGTACAGGTCAGCAGGACGGACTGGTCCTCCGCGAGGACGAACTCCACGGCCTCCGGCTCGCCCGCCCGGCCCTCGGGCCGGTAGTAGACCCCGAGGACGGCGGTGATCCTGGCTCCCGTGAGCCAGTCGGCCTTGCCGTGCCGCGCGCGCCCGGCCGGCCCCGCACAGTCTTCCCTCTCCACGGTCATGAGCGCTTCCACTCCTTCGCTGTGCGTGCGTCCCGACGAGTAGGACGGCGGCCCGCCCGATCCCGTTGCCTCCGGGGCAAGGCTGAACTGGCGTACGGGGTAGGCCGGTTGACCGGCCGGCCGGGGTCCGGCGGCCGCTACCGGGGCTTGCGGGCCTCGATCAGGAAGCGGGCGGTGCGGGCCCGGAACGGTCCTTCCTCCTCGATCTGCCGGTGCAGTGCGGCCAGTTGGGGCCGGTACCGCTCGGCGGTGAATCCGGGCACCATCCAGATCACCTTGCGCAGGAAGTAGACCACCGCGCCGATGTCGCGGAACTCGGTGCGCAGGGTCTCGGAGCGCAGGTCCACCACGTCGAGACCGGCCGCCGTCGCTGCGGCCACCGCGTCGTCCGGGTGCCGGCCGCGGCGGACCTCGGGCGGCTGCGGCCCGAGGAAGTACTCCACGAGCTCGAAGACGCTGGCCGGGCCGACCTGTTGCGAGAAGTACGTGCCGCCGGGGGTCAGGACGCGCGCGATCTCCTCCCACCACGTGGTGACCGGATGACGGCTGACCACCAGGTCGAAGGCGGCGTCGCCGAAGGGCAGCGGCGGTTCGTCCGCGTCGGCGACGACGACCGCGCCGAGCGGGTGCAGCAGGGCGGTGGCGCGGGCGACGTTCGGCGGCCAGGCCTCCGTGGCGACGGTGACCGGCGGAAGCTTCGGCGCGGCGGCCAGCACCTCGCCGCCCCCGGTCTGGAGGTCGAGCGCGGCGTGGGCCCGGCCGAGCCGCTCGGCCATCGCGCGGGCGTACCCCCAGGAGGGGCGTTCCTCGGTGGCCCGGCCGTCGAGCCAGGAGAAGTCCCATCCGTCCACGGAGACCGCGTCGGCCTCGGCGACGAGAGCCTCGAACCGGTCGCGGGATGCCGTGGAGGCAAAAGAGCCGGAGGGTCCGGAGGAGTCGGCGGAGCCGGAGGAGCCGGAGGGGCGGTCGGAAGGGGCGGGAGCGGATGGTTCGGGCATACGGGAATCGTGTCAGGCGGTCGCGGGGCGCGCGAACGGATTCCGGGCGAAGCACACCGTGCACACCCCGCATGCGGGGCCGGGCCCCGTCTCACACCGCGAGCGCCCCCAGCAGCAGCCCGGTCAGCGCACCGGCGATCATGAACGGGCCGAACGGGATGCCCGTCCTGCGCCCGGCCCGGCGCAGCAGCACCAGGGAGAGTCCGTACGCCGCCCCGAAGAGGAACCCGGCGAACCCGCCCAGGAACAGCACGGTCCAGCCGTACCAGCCGAGGGCCACGCCCAGGGCGAGGGCGAGCTTCACATCGCCGAAGCCCATGCCGTTCGGGTTGATCAGGAAGAGCAGGAAGTAGAAGCCGCCGAGGGCCAGGCCGCCCAGCAGGCCGGAGGTCCAGGATCCGGCGTGTCCGGGAAGCAGTGCGGCGCCGCCGAGGAGCAGGACGGCCGCGGCCGCCAGCGGCAGGGTCAGCGGGTCGGGCAGCCGGTGGACCCGGCGGTCGACGACGGCGAGGAGCACGGCGACCGGGGCCAGCGCCAGCCACCCGATGAGTTCGGGCCTGGCCCCGGTGGCGGCGGCGAGCGCGACACAGGCGACCACGGTGACCAGGGGGGCGAGGACGCCGGGGGCGTAGCCGGGCGGTGCTCCCGGGGCGGGAGTTCCGGCGGCGGTGTCGTCCTCGGGTGCGGCGGGCGTCCCCGGGGCGGCGCAGGGCGCGCAACGGGCCGGGCCGAGCCAGCCGCGGACCGGGCCGGTGAGCGGATGGCCGGCGGGGCACGCCGTGCGCCAGGGCTCCTCCGGCTCGACGGCGAACCGGTAGGCGGCACGCGGGATCAGCAGTCCGGTGACGGCACCCCAGACCGCGGCGACGGCGAGCAGCGCGGCGTCCACGGGACGACCCTAACGGGCGGCGGGAACAGGGGTCTTGGGTCCGGGGGCCCAGGAATGACCTTTCGGGGCCCAAGCGTGGGCGTTCGGGAACCACCGGCGTCCGGCCGGGGCTACGGTCGGTGCCCATGAGGACATGGCGCGATGGCGACGGGACGCTCACGGTCGGCACGGACTCCGCGGCAGGGGCCCGGGAGGTGCCGCTGCGGATAGCGGCCTCGTACCGGGCCCGTACCCGGGGGCTGCTCGGGCGGGACGGGATCGAGGGGGCGATGATGCTCACGCCGTGCGGCAGTGTGCACACCTTCCGGATGCGGTTCCCGATCGATGTGGCGTACCTGGACCGGAAGTTCACCGTGCTGGCCGTCCGCACGATGAAGCCCGGCCGCCTCGGCCTGCCCCGGCTGCGGGCCCGGCATGTGGTGGAGGCGGAGGCCGGGGCGATGGAGCGGTGGGGCGTGCGTCCCGGCGTACGGGTGGAGCTGAAGGCGGCACCGGCCACCGCGCCGGAAGCCCGCTAGGACACCTCCCAGGAGCACGCGGCCTTACGGCGGGCCCGCGCCCGAGCAGGTCCGGGCTTACGGCGGGCCCGCGCCCAGCAGGGTCCAGGCCCCGTAACCGGCGGACGCGCAGGCGAGGACGGCGAGAACGGCGGCGGTACGTCCCGTGGTGCGCAGCCGCAGCAGGGCGACGGCGGGCGGGAGCAGCAGCGGGAACGCGGGCATCATCAGGCGCGGCCGGGAGCCGAAGTATCCGGCGCCGATCAGCGAGATGACGACGATCGTGAGGGCGTAGACGAGGACCGGGAGCGGCTGCCGCTGCCGTACGCAGAGCACCACCAGCCACCCGAGCAGCCCGAGCGCCGCGCACAGGCCGAGGGCGGCGGGCCACGGGAGCCCGGCGATGAAGGCGGCGAGCGCGCGGCCGCCGTCGATGTTGTTGCCCCACTGCGCCTGGACGTCGAAGTAGGCGAACGGGCTGCCTTCGCGTACGGCGACGAACACCACGTACGCCAGCCAGCCGAGCGGTGCGAGCGCCACGCCCGCGATCATCCGGGCGTTGCGGCGCAGGACCGGACCGATGCCACCGCGACCGTCGCCCGCGCGGTACTCGCGTACGAGGGTGACGGCGGCGGTGATCGCCAGGGCGGCGATGAGCGCCGCCGCCGTGGGCCGGGTGAGCCCCGCCAGGACGGTCAGCGCGCCCGCGACGATCCAGCGGCCCTTGAGGACGGCGTACAGCGCCCAGGCGGCCAGGGCGGTGAACAGGGTCTCCGTGTACGCCATCGACTGGACGAACGCCGTCGGGTACACGCCCCAGAGCGCGGCCAGCACCACGCCCGTACGCCGTCCGTGCAGCTGGGCGCCGACGGCGAAGATGCCCCAGGCGGCGAGCAGCCCGGCGGTCCAGGCGACCAGGAGCCCGGCGCCGCCGAGGGTGAGCGGAGTCACGGCGGAGAGGGCGCGTTCCAGGGCCGGGAGGAGCGGGAAGAACGCCAGATCGGAGTGGACGGAGCCGTCCGGGAGGGTGACGGTGTAGCGGTAGCCGTGCTCGGCGATGCGCTGGTACCAGACGGAGTCCCAGCGTCCGCTGAGCGGCCCCAGGGGGTCCTTCCCGGCGGCGGAGGCGGCCGCCCAGAAGGCCAGGAGCCCCAGGGCCCGGGCGCCGGCGTAGACCGCGAGCGCGGGCGCGGCGGCCCGGAACGCGGCGGCGGCCCGGGACCCGGGGGTGCGGGGGCCCCGGGCCGGACCGGCGGGCGTCCGGGTGCGGAGCTGGTGATCGGACATACGGCCGATTATGACGTCGTCGGGGGACGTTTCCCGCCACGGGCTCGCCTTCTCCGCCACGGGCGGGAGCGGGCACCGCCCGTGGCGGGACCGTCGGCCGGGCGGCAGGGTCGGCGGCCCGCCCGGCACGTCTCAGACGCCGAGCACCTCGTTCCCGAAGACCTTCCACGGCGACATCTCCACCGCGTCCATGACCGCCAGCTGCGGGTGCCGGGCCGCCGTCTCGTCCCGTACGGCGACCGTGTCCGGCCAGCTGTCGAGGTGCGCGGCGCCCTCGATGACGACGCCGTCCCAGTCGGTGGTGGCCGTCTCGCCGCTGCGGTCGACGACGAAGCCGATGCACAGCACCGAGGCCCGCCCCACCGTCCGCCGGATGGCGCTCACCGCCCGCTCCCGTTCCGGCACGGGCAGCTCCCCGACGGAGAACTCGACGGCGACGACACCGGCCCGGGCCCGCCGGATGCGCACCAGGAGGTCGAGGCCCGTGCCGGTCCACAACCGGAAGCCGACCTCGTGCAGCCGCTGGAGTCCGGCGAGGGACAGCAACTGCTCGCGAGTGACGGGCGAACGTGCGCCCAGGGAGGCGGAGTCGAGGCTGACGAGCATCGTGCGGCCGGTCACCGGGTGCGCCGGGCGGAGCCCCTCGGCCTCCAGGTCGCCCAGCAGCGTCCGGGCGTCCAGCCTGGTCCAGCCCAGGTGGTACGAGTAGAAGAATCCGGCACTCATGGACGCCCACCCCCATCGCTCTGCATCGCGGCGGCGTCGTGGTCGGCGACCCCCGGCACCAGTGAGCGTACTGAGCGGCGGCCGGGGCGGCGTGGGCCCACGGGCCCACGGCCGGCCCCAAGCGGAACGACCGCCACGCCCCGCCGCAACACCGCTTCCGCCGCCCGCACTTGGGCCCGGCTTTGGGACCCGGGGCCCGGGCGGGGGCAGCTTTTCGGCCGTACGCTCTCAGCCGTCGGGCAACATGCGCGGGGTCGATGGAGAGGTGCACCGTGAGCGGTGGCGGGGGCTGGGGAGACCGGAGCGCGGGCCATATACCGCCGGGACGCCACGGCCTCGCGGGGCCGGGGTCCGCACGCCACGGCCAACAGGGCAGCCGTCAACAGGGCAGCCGCTTCTTCGCGTTGACCCGAAGCTGGGTGATCGGCGGCCTCGTCTATCTCGCCCTCGGGTTCGTCATGAGCCGGGTCCTGGTCGAACTGCTGGGCACCGAGGAGCGGTTGGAGTCCTTCGGCTGGCGGCTGGCCCTGCTCCACCTGCCCGCCCTCGTCGTGACCCTGCTGACGGTCCTGGCCGCCGCCCGGATCCTCCCCGAGGAGCACCGCGAGTCCTCCCGCACCCTGTATCTGCTCGCCGCCCTGGCCGTACCACTGGCAGGCCTGGCGTACGGCTTCGCCGTCGCCGGGGAGGTCGTCGGCATCGAGGGCGTCCTCATGCCGGCCGTCTCGCTGGCGGCCGGCGCGGCGTCGGGGGTGGCGGTCGACCGGCTGCTGGAGGAGCGCGCCACCCGGACACCGGAGCCGCCCCGGTACTCGTACAACTGGCGGGACGGCGGCGCGACCGCGATGGAGTACCTGGGTCTCGTCGTCCTCGTCACCATGCTGATCGGCGCGATGGCGATGGCCGGGGTCGGCGGGAAGATCGGGGAGCGGCTGCGGTGCGCGATCAGCTCGCTGGCCGGTGGCGGCGGCTCCTGTTCCTCCGGCGGCCAGGACCCGGAGGCGAAGCCGAAGACCGACGCGGACTACGAGCCCAAGATGTGCCAGATCTCCACCATCTCGGACACGGCGGGCGGCAAGGTCAAGATCGGCTGGTTCGAGTGGGGCGAGGAGTACGGCTTCCAGCAGAAGGTCTCGCAGGCGAGCACCGATGTGAACGGTGACGGGAAGGTCGACGGCGACGACAAGGTCGTCTCCATGACGTTCACCGACGCCGCCTCCGCCGGGGCCACCGCCAGCACCCCGGGCGTGAAGCTCGGCAGCCTCGGCAAGGCGGATGTCGACATCGGCGGCGGCATCAAGATCACCAACGGTGACACCTGGATCTTCTCCAGCGAGGAGGAGGCGCAGAAGATGCGGGACGACATCGAGGAAATGAAGATGTGGGAGACCTCCACCAAGCACAGCGGCGCCTACGGCGGCGGCTGGTACTCCGCGATGAAGTGGGCGGAGAAGAAGGAGGACATCGAGAAGAAGATCGGCGACAAGAAGATCTCCTACTCGACCGTCGGTCTCAACGCCTACGCGGACGGCGGCCTTTCGGTCAAGGGCGGCGACGAGGACGAACTCGGCGCCAAGCTGGGCGGCAAGGCGAAGTTCTCGCCCGAGGTGACGATCACCAAGGACGACGTGAACGGCAACGAGTCGTACACGTACACCGCCAAACTCGAACTGGAGGGCAAGGCCGGCGGGAACGTCGGGCCGATCAAGGGGACCGTGGGCGCGAAGCAGAACCGCACCGGCGCGATCACCGTCACCCGCGACCAGAAGACCGGCAAGATCGTCCGTATCGACATGACGCAGACGGTGGAGAGCGGTTCGACCTCCGGCAAGGTGGAGGTCGGCGGCGACAACGGTGAGAACGGCCAGGACAAGCGCGGCGGCAAGGGCAGCGCGTCGGACTCCTCGGGCGAGACCGGCATCGACGTGGTGACCAACTCGATCGTCTTCGGCAAGGACACGGACGCGGCGACCGAGGCGAACCGGGCCGTCGCCGAACAGTGGCTGGGCGGCTCGGGCAACAACACCGCCCCGTTCGAGTACCTCTTCGGCGACCACGGCATGGAGAACCGCCCGGAGGGCAACGACCCCTTCCAGCAGCTGATGTTCGAGGACGGGCTGTCCAGCAGCATGCGGTACACCGGTGAGAGCGACGCCCAGGAGTTCGGCTTCGAGATCTCCCTCGGGATGAGCCTCGGATTCTCGGTCTCCACGGAGCAGAAGAAGGAGTCGCTGGAGGACGCGCAGTTCCTCGGGGCCCCGCAGGGCGACCGGCGGACGTATCTTCCGTACAGCTACTGCGCGAACTGAACGGGCGGTGACAGAGACGATGAGTACCGGAACGCGGACGACACGGACGGCACGGAGCACGCGGGGCATGGGGGGCGCTCAGGTCATGCGGGGCGCGCACGGCTTGCGGGGCCCGCGCACGGCCCGGCGGCGGGTGACGGCCGCCGCGGTGGCCGTCGCGGCGGCGGCCGTGCTGCTGGCCGGATGCGGCGGCGACGAGGACACCGCCTCCGTGCCCGAGGGCTGGGGCACGCTGGACACCGGCAGCCTGCGCGTCGGCTACCCGAAGAACGAGGGGTACGCGGAACAGCCCGCGGGCGAGCGGGCCAAGGCCAACGCGGCCGTCGCGCTCAAGGAGGAGGACGGCATCCGGACCGGCATGGTCTCGGTCCAGCTGGACTTCGCCACGGGCGTGCACGACGCGGCCGGGGCAGCGGCGGCGGCGGGCGCGGGCATCGGGCTGAGCTCCACCCGCAAGGCCACGGAGGACGTACGCCTGGCGGGCCCGGACAGCGCCGGCGAGGCGCGCGACGCCCGCCGGATCGACTACGACTTCACGGCGGACGGCCAGGAGGACACCCCGAACGCGGGGACTCCGATGACCGGGGTCCTGGTCGCGGGCGTGGACGCGAAGGGCGTGCCGTTCGTGGTGCGCCTGAACGCGGTGAAGGACGCGGTCGACACGGAGGATCTGGACGCGTTCGTGGGGTCGATCACGGTGAAGTAGTGCGTGGTCGCGGTGAAGTGAGGGGCACGGTCACGGTGAACCAGGGCACGGTCATGGCCGAGCAGGGCATGAGGGGCCGCTGTCGCGGTGTTGTTCGGTCTGCCGCCCACCCTCCGGAGGAGACCGCGCCATGGCAGAGCTGAAGATCGACGCCCTCGTGTTCGACGTGCTCGGCACGCTCGTCGACGAACCCACCGGGCTCCGTGCCGGCATCCGCGCCCTGGACCCGTCCACCGGCCCGTCCGCCGTCCCGTCCCTGGACGCCCCCGGGACCGACCGGCTTCTGCTGCTGTGGCAGCGGCACATCGAGCGCGAGCAGCGCCGGATCCTCGACGGCGACCGGCCCTACCTCCCCAGCGACGCCCTGGACCGCGAGGCCGCCCGGCTCGTCGCGGAGGCCGCCGGGGTCGGGGACCCGGCCGCCGTGGAGGAGCTGGCCGGTGCGGCCCGCCGCCTCCCGCCGTGGCCCGACACCGTGGCGGGGCTGGCCCGGCTCGCCGGACGCTTCCCGCTGATCGGCCTCTCCAACGCGAGCCGGACGGCGCTGCTGGAACTGAACGCCCACGCGGGACTGCGCTGGCACCAGGCCCTCTCCGCCGAGGACGCCCGCGCCTACAAGCCGGACCCGGCGGTCTACCGGCTGGCCGTCACCGTCGCCGGGCGGCCGCCGGAGCGCCTGCTGATGGTCGCCGCCCACGCCTGGGACCTCCGGGGCGCACAGGCGCTGGGCCTGCGCACGGCCTATGTGGCCCGCCCGGTCGGCGACCCGCCCGCGCCCTCGGACCGGTTCGACCTGTACGCGGAGGACCTGGCGGACCTGGCCCGGCAACTGGAGCTCCCCCCGGGCGAATGAGGTCGCACCGGGCCGGTCAGCTCCTCTATCGCCTATCGCCTATCGCTTCACGCCCGCCTCGCCGCCCCGGTGGAGGGCTTCCAGGGCGGCGAGTTCGTCGTCGGACAGCCGCAGGGCTCCGGCGGCGACGTTGGCGGCGAGATGGTCCGGGTTTCCGGTGCCGGGGATGGCGAGCACATGGGGCCCGCGGTGCAGCGTCCAGGCCAGCCGGACCTGCGCCGTGCTCGCGCCGTGCGCGCGGGCGACGGTGAGCAGCGCATCGGCGCCGGCGTCCGCGTCCGGGGCGGCGCCCGCCTCGCGCCCGGCGCCCGCGATGGCGTAGAAGGGCACGAAGGCGATGCCCTGCTCACCGCAGTCCCGCAGGAACGCGTCCTGGTCGGGCGGGGATCCGAGCCCGTACTTGTTCTGCACACAGACCACCGGTGCGATGGCGCGGGCTTCGGCGAGCTGCGCGGGGCCGACGTTGGAGACGCCGAGGTGACGGATCAGCCCGGCCTCGCGCAGTTCGGCCAGCGCGCCGAAGCGCTCGGCGATCGAGTCGGTGCCCACGATGCGCAGGTTCACCACGTCGAGGTGGTCGCGGCCGAGCTGGCGGAGGTTCTCCTCGACCTGCCCGCGCAACTGCCCGGGTGTGGCGTGGTTCTGCCACCGGCCCGAGGGGTCGCGGCCGGGTCCGACCTTGGTGGTGATGACGAGGTCGTCGGGGTAGGGAGCCAGCGCGCTGTTGATCAGCTCGTTGGCGGAGCGGAGCCGCGAGAAGTAGAACGCGGCGGTGTCGATGTGGTTCACGCCGAGTTCGCGGGCGCGGCGCAGCACCCGTATCGCCCGCTCGCGGTCGCCCGGCACCGCGTCGACGTCGAACGCCTCACCCTGCTGCGGCAACCGCATCGTCCCGAACCCGATGCGGTTGACCACGAGGTCGCCGAGGGTCCAGGTGCCGGATGCCGCCGCCGTGATCGTCTCTGATGTCATGCCGAGATGATCTCCGAGCGGCGGCGGTCCCGACAACGATGTGGCCGGCCCTTCCGCCACGAACCGCACGCCTCGGCGGGCCGGAGCGGCAGCGATCTATTTCCGTTCCGGCGCCTGGAAGCCGCCGATGCGCTGCTCCAGCAGTTCGGCCAGCCGCAGCGGGGTGCGGTCCTCGAACATCGGTCCGATGATCTGCACGCCCACCGGCAGTCCCTCGGGCGACCGGCCCGCCGGTACGGCGGTCGCGGGCAGGCCGGGCAGGGTGGCCAGACCGGCCCAGACGAGCTGGTCGAAGTAGGCGAACCCGACGCCGTCGGTGTCGACCCGGCGGGCCAGCGGATCCGGGTGGTGGTCGTGCGGGAACGCGGGGGTGGGCGTGATGGGGCACACCACGGCGTCGAAGTCGGCGAAGAACTGCCGCCAGGCGTGGCGGTGCAGATCACGGCGGGTGTTCACTGCCATCCAGTCCCGGTGGCTGAACACCATGGCACGCAGCCGCGCCGCGTCGAGGCTCCGGTCGTCGGCGCTCAGCCCGGCGGCGCGGGCCCGCAGTTCCTCGTACGACTCGACGGGGAAGCTCGCGACGGAGCCGGAGAACAGCAACTGGGTGTAGAGCGTGGCGGATTCGGCCAGATCGGGCAGCAGTGGGCTGTGCCGCTCGACGCGGGCCCCGCCGTCGACAAGGGCGTCCGCCACCCGGCCCACGCCCGCACGCACGGCGGCCCCGGTCGGAAGGAACGGATGCTCGTCCAGGACCAGGACCCGGAAGTCGCCGATCCGCTCGTGGCGCGCGGGCGGCAGCCTCAGGTGGTGCGCCACACCGAACGTCAGCGGGTCCGGTCCGGCCATGACATCGAGGAGCAGCGCTAGGTCGCGTGCGCTGCGCGCCATCGGACCGACGACGGCGAGGTCGTGGTCGAACGGCAGGGCGGGGGTGCCGGGCGGGACCATGCCCCGGCCGGACACCAGCCCGAGGCTCGGCTTGTGCGCGTGGACACCGCAGAAGTGTGCGGGCGTGCGCAGCGAACCGGCGAGGTCGGAGCCGATGGACAGGGCGCCGAACCCGGAGGCCAGGGCGGCGGCCGATCCGCCGGACGAGCCGCCCGACGTACGGCTGTGGTCCCAGGGGTTGTTGGTGGTGCCGTAGATCTCGTTGAAGCTCTGGATGTCCTGCAGCCCCAGCGGCACATTGGTCTTGCCGAGCACCACCGCACCCGCGTCCTTGAGCCGCGACACCTGTACCGCGTCCTCGGCGGGCAGATGGTTCCGGTACTGCGGCATGCCCCAGGTCGTGGGCAGGCCCGCGATGTTGTAGGACTCCTTCACCGTCACCGGTATGCCGAGCAACGGCCGGTCCTCACCACGGGCCCGCGCCTGGTCGGCGGCGCGGGCGGCGGCCCGGGCCCGGTCGAAGTCGGGCACGCAGACGGAGTTGACCGCCTTGTCGTCCCGCTCGATGCGGGTGATCGCGTCGTCGGTCAGTTCTGCCGAGGTCACTTCGCCGGCACGCAGGGCAGCCGCGAGTTCTTCGGCCGTCAGAAAATTCCACGTCATGGGGCGAACGTATGCGCCCCCGCGTGAGGGCAGGAAATACCGATGCGCGCAACGGCGACAACCGGGCAGCGGGCAGGGCCGCCCCGCGTACGGCTTGTCGGCTCACCGGGGCAGCGAGCAGGACCCAGCGCGCCATGTGCCGGCGCACCGGGGCAGGGGGGCAGGGACCCCGCGTACGGCTTATCGGCTCACCGGGGCAGCGGGCAGGTGAGGGGAAGGACCCGTTCGGTGAGGCGGCCGGTGAGGAGGGCGTCGGTGACGACCGCCTCCGCCAGCCAGTCCGCCGCGGTCAGCCGGTCCACCAGCTCCGGCAGCTCGCCGGGGTCGACGGCGCACCGGGAGGCCAGGGCCTCCAGCTCGATGCCGCGGCCCTGGGCCCCCAGCCGGCCGTCGGCGTCGATCCCGGTGGCCAGGGCCAGGGCGAGCAGCCGTACCTCGGCCTCGGTCTTGGCCTTGCGGAGCTTCTTCTCGCCGACGACTCGCTGGGCCCATCCGCTGAGCCTGGGCCGCAGCTTCTTGCCGAACGTGAACGGGCCCGGGTCGCTGTCGTCGGGCGTCAGCGACGGCACGCTGATCCGGGTGGGGCACTCGGGGCGGGAGGCGATCAGTTCCTCGACGGTCCCGGCGATGCTCAGCCAGCCGCTCTCCACCAGCCGCCCCACCAGCTGCTCCGGCTCGCGCAGGGGCAGCCCCTTGAGGTCCTGCCCGACGAGGTTGCCGACCCCGGACTGCGCGGTGCGCAGCGTCAGCATCACCACCAGGAGGCGTGCGTCCGGGCCCGGCAGGGGGGCGTGGTCGGCCACCTGCGCGAGGACGGCCCGTGCGTGGTTCCACTGCGCGGACGCGGTCAGTAGCCGTGCCACGACGGGCCCTTCACCGTCCGGAGCCTGGCCGATGCGGTGCAGGTGCTGACGGCGGACGGTGGCGGCGGCCTGCTCGGCCCGTTGGGCGTCGAGACGCAGTGCGGTCTCGCCGGTGGCCTCGGCCCAGGCGAAGAAGGCCTTCGCCTTACGGGCGTGGAGGTCGGCGAGCACCGCCAGGTCGGGTTCGTCGCGCTGCTGGTAGGCGCGGAAGAGTTCACCGAGTTCGGTGAGCTCGTCCCGCAGGGCGATGGGCCGCAGCTCGTACGGGACGAAGCGCTGGGCGATCCGCCCCCGCCGGCCGCGCTGCCGCGCCGGCCGGGCGGTCCGGGCGGCCCGTGCGGTCCCGGCGGGCCGGGGGGCCGGCACCGGGTACGGGGCGGTGGCCCCGGAGGCGGTGTGCGAGAAGTGCGGGCCGACGGAGGAAACGGGCGGTACGGGTGCGGCGGCCGACGGCGCGCGTGAGGCGGCCGGGGCCGGTGCGGCGCCGTCGGCCCGGAAGGCGTCGCCCGCGGTCGGCCGGTCCGGGACCGGGGCGGTGGCGACGACCTTCGCGGTCGGGTGGGCGGCCGCGCAGCGCGAGCAGCACTCCATGACCCGCCACCAGCGCCCTTCCCGGTCCGTGACGACCGCCAGGACGATCGCGCCCCCGCACCGCCAGGGGGCGGGGCGCTCACGTGGTCCGGCGGGCCGGATGTGCGTGTGGCACTCCTCGGCCCGGCAGGCGCAGTACGCCGTGGGGCGGGGAGCCGGGCCGGCGCGCAGGTGGGCCTTGAGATGCTCGACCGCCGCCGTACGGCCTACGGCGGCGGAGGGCAGCACCTGCGCGGCGCAGGCCGGCCGACTGCACGAGACACGTACGTCCGCCCGCCCGCGACCGACGGGATCCAGCCGCACCGTCCAGGTGCGCCCCGCCACCCGTTCGTTCGTCGCCTGGGCCTCCACACCCATCACACCTTCCTCGCCGCACCCGCATGAACCCACAACGCAAACGACGGTCGGCCGTTCGGGTGACGGGCACGGAGGGCATGTGGCTGATTTGCTTCCATGCCGGGCAGGAGGACCGGAGGAGTGTCAGTGCTCGCAGAGGGAGAACTCCCGCTCGTAGAGCTGCTCGTTGTGCTCGTCGACGAAGAACTTGCGTTCGTGCATGAGCTGTTCGCGGTACTCCTTGGCCTGTTCGAGCGTCATGGTCGAGGTGTCGGACCAGGGCTGCTGCGGCGGCACATCGGATGTCGAGACGATCTTTTCCGACGGATCGACCAGGAAGAACGCGAGAATCTTGCGGTAGCCGGGGCGGGTGGGATCCGCGAGCCGGAACGAGCCGACGCGATGCTGCAGGATGTTCGGGAACGCCAGGCAGCGGCCGGCCGGGGTAGCTGCCGATCCCAGCGTCTGGTTCAGGGCGTCTTCGTCCTCCAGGCCGTAGACCTCACGCAGACCGTTGTCGTCGTTCTGCTCGTAGCGCGGGTAGTCGAGCGCCGCCCGGAAGCTCAGCCGGCTTTCGGTGATGTTCTCGCTCTCCCAGTAGTAGATGCCGGTGGAGACGATCCGCTCGTTCAGCATTCCCTCGACATGCCAGGAGCCGCCGTCGTATGCGGGCTTCTCCGGGGTGAGGTGAATGGTGGCGAGCTTGACGATGACCTGGAGGCGGCGGCCGCGCAGATCGACCCGGGCGGAATCGTCGGGCAACGCGGGCGGGGTGTAGTCCGGGGCGTCCGGAATGACCGGACTGCGGTTGACCCACCAGTCGTCCTGGGCCGTCTCCCACGCGCTGAGGGCTTCCTGGTAGGCCTCGTCATCGCTGAAGGAGGACTTGTCCGGATGCTCCGGCTCCGAGTCGCCGTACCACCCGAAGGGGTCGGCCTCGATCCGGAGGGGCCGCGGGTGGCGCAGATCGGTGAGGACGTTCTCCCACAGAGGGCGCATGCGCGCGAACAATTCCGGGAGCACGGAGGCCAGTTCGCGATGCTTTTCGGGGTGGACGTTGTTGACGTACGAACGGAAGGCGACATCGCCCTCGGTGCTGACGTCGACGTCCGTGGGCAGCCACTGGAACTTCTCGGAGAACTCGTACGCGGTGTAGCGGTCCGTCGGGTTCCGCCAAGCCCGCTCGGGTGCGCCGCTCGCCTCCCGTACCAGGCAGAAGAGGGAGGGGTGGACCAGATCCAGCACCTGGTCGCCGGATCCCGGATGCCAGTCCTGCTCCGCTTCGGGAACCTCCTCCAGAACCCGGACCGCGGCGCGCAGCCGGGATCCGAGCTCGTCGTCGATCAGCGTGTCCGACTGCCACACCCCGTCGACGGCGGACACCTCCGTGCCGGTCCGCTCGTCCCGTAGCGAGGCGTAGTGCACGAGCTCGGCGAGAACGTAGCGAACCTGCGCCTCGGTGAGCCCTTGGGCTATCGCTTCCCGCGTCCACCTGGCGACGATGTCGGCATCATGCATCTTGTCGAACCATCCCGGCTTCGCCCGGATGTGCGCGCTGCACTGCGTCATCTGGAGTTCCCGCAGCGTTCGGGGGGTCGCGAACGAAACGGAACGGGAGACATGGAAGGGCAGCGGAAAAGCGGACAGGCTGGTCAATTCTCTGGGTCTTCCCGGTCGGCGTGTGGTGGCGGGAAGGATATGGCAGCGGACTGACAACGGACTGACAGCGCACCCGCCGTCGCTGGGAGAGCGACGACGGGTGCGGGTGCGCCGACCGGTGCGTGGAGAAGGGGTCAGGACCCCTCTCCGCGCGGGAAGGACACCTCCACGCGGCGGTTCTTCTTCCGGCCTTCTTCGTTGCTGTTGCTGGCGATCGGGTACTGCTCGCCGTAGCCCCGGATCTCGTACGTGATCGTGGGGCCGAGCTGCTTCGACAGGACCCCGTGCACGGCGTCGGCGCGCTGCTTGGACAGCACGTCGCCGTGGGCCGAGGAGCCGAGGTTGTCGGTGAAGCCGAAGACGCGGACCTTGGTCGCGTTCTGCTTCTTGATCTCCTCGGCGATGGCGGCGATACGGGCGTTGGCCGCCGAGCTGAGCTTCGCGCTGTCCTTGCCGAAAAGGACTTCGGCCTGGAGCGCGAACTTGATGTCGGCGTTGCTGTCCTCGCGGCGTTCCTCGCCGCCGAGGTCTTCGACCACCTGGACGATGTCGAGGACCCGACCGGGGGCGAGGGTGCCGCCCTCCGGCATCTTGAGGTCGGGGTCGTTCGGGTCGACGGGAACGGGCGGCTCCGACGTCGCCTCCGTGCCGGGCGGGACGCTCGGCCCGTCGTCGGCGTACGAAGGTGCGGCTCCGAGCAGCGTGGTGCCGGCGATCAGCACGACGACCGCGACGGCCTGTCCCAGGTTGCGTGCGACCCGGGGGCGGTGGGTGGTCTTCATGGCCGCACTCACCCAGAAATCTTCAGCGAGGTGGTGGCGAAGGTCGGGAGGGTGAAGTCGACCTCGGTCGTGGTCTGCGGCGGGGCGGGGAACTGCATGAAGACCGGTGCTGTCTTGCCTGGGGCAAGGGACGTGATCGCCGTGGTGCACAAGCAGCGGGAGTCAGTGTCCCGGAGCACGTAGTAGCGCTTCTTCCCCGCCTTGTCCACCAGCGTCGCACCGGCGACCGAGTTGGGGTTCTTGTTGACGATGTTCACCTCGGAGCCGGCCCAGCCCGAAGTGGTCCGTGCCTGGTCTCCCTCGTTGGTGATCGCGCCCTGGACCGTGAGGAAGCCGCCGGAGTCCCGCTTGACCTCGTTGACGACCAGGACCAGGCCACCCTGCCCGCGGGACTCCGCGAGCTTCACGTCCGGGTCCACATTCTCGCCCGCAGCTGTGTCCTCCTGCTGCGTCTCGCCCTTGTCCTCCGCGGACGGGCTGGCCGGGGCGGACGGGGTGCCGGAGCCCTCGGTACCGGGCTCCTCGCCACCGCCGTCGCCACAGCCGGCGAGAGCGAGGGCCAGGGCAGCCGTCATGGAGACAGCCGCCATCGCCCTTCTGGTCGTCGTGGTCCGCCGCATGCTCATGGTCCGATTCCTCTACTCGTCGTTCGCTTCGCTGTCACTGGTCGACCAACCGCACGTCGAAGAGCGTCGTACTCACGCTCTTCCACGGCGGAGGGCTGCCGGGCGCGATCTCAAGGATCTTGCCGTTCCGGCACGTGAAGATGAAGAGGTCCTGGACGCCGTCGCTGTTGAAGTCGATGGCCTTCGGGTTGGGACAGCGGAACTCGATGAGCGCGGTGGCCTCGGCCTCGGCCTTCTTCTCGTCCGAACCGGGGAGCACCGGCGAGTCCACCGCATCACGGCCCTTGACCTTGACCTTGATCGTGTCCCGGAGGTAGCCGTAGCGGGGCACACAGAGGGTCAGGTCGGCCTCATTGGCTCCTGCCAGTCGTTCCGCCTCGTAACAGGGCGGAGCGAAGGGCGCGCCCAGGAAGATATCCAGAGTATTGCCGGGAAGCGAGGCGTAGAAGCCGGTTCCGAAGTCGTCACGCGCCTGCTGGGCGGCGGCCAGCGCGGCGGCGTCGGCGGCACCCTGGGAATCGTTGCGCAAGGCCGCAGCCTTGCCGACGGCGAAGAAGGCCAACGCAAGGAAGAGCAGGCCCGCCACCATCACGATGTAGATGGGGAAGGCCTGCCCTGCGTCGCCGTGTTGGCGCTCGCGCATCAGCCCGAGACGATGGAGGTCACCAGTCCGTCGATGCGGCTGGAGATGTTCCCGCCGATCCCGGAGGCCGCGATCGCGCCGATGATCGCCACGACCACCAGAATGATGCCCAGGTACTCGAACGCCGTCTGCCCCCGGTCCTTCGCCGCGTAGCGCTTCTGGATGCTGCTGACGGCGGTGTTGGCCCAGCCGTTGACGCGGACGGCGGTCTTCAGGGTGATGTCCGACATGGTGTTCCCCTCCTGGTTCGGCCGACCGGTTGCCGGCCGACTCGCACGTTTCTGCGGTGTCGCCCTCGGTACCGGCTTCCTCCCGGCCGGTGCCGTTGGCGACGTGAGAAACATAGGGGGGAATCATCGCTCGCCCAGAGGGCCCGTGGGCCCATTCCCGGGCCCAAAAGGAGTTCTGGGCCCTCTCGTTGCGCGATCGCCCGGTCATGGCTGCCGCCCTGGGTTCCGGGGCGCGGTGCCGAGCCAGTGGGCGATGGCCTCGCTGCGCGTGGCGCTGTGGAGCTTCGTGAAGATGCGGTTGATGTGGTTCTTGACCGTCTTCTCACTGATGAAGCAGGTGGCGGCGATCTGCTGATTGCTCATCCCGGACGCAATCAGGTCCATGACCTCCACCTCCCGCGAACTCAGCTTGTACTGCTGCCTGTTGGGGGTGGGTGCCGACCCCCCGGACACAGATGACTGTCCCACAGAAGGTTGCAGTTGCGAAAGACTTTCCGAGTTTTCGAGGGGGTGTGGCGGTACGTGCGCGGGCACGGGCGGCGTCGTCAGCGCAGAGCCCAGGCCCTCGGGCAGGGGGCCCCGCTGCGGGGCCGTCCCCTGCCGCATGTGGGCCAGCAAGGCGTCCGCCGCCGTGGCGGTGAAGTGGGCACGGCCGTCCTTCGTGTCGCGTACCGCCTGGACCAGTTGGTCCGCCGTGAACTCGCCGTGCACCAGGTAGCCGCCCGCGCCCAGGCGCAGCGCCTCGTGGACGATCTCGCTCTCGCGGCTGTACGTCAGCATCAGCACGGGCGCGAGGCCGACCAGGTGCGGCAGGGCCGAGATGCCGTCCACGCCGGGCATCCGGACGTCGAGCAGGACCACGTCGGGGCGGTGCTGGTGCGTCTTCTCGTAGGCCTCACGGCCGTCCGCAGCCTCTGCCACGACCTCGATGTCGGCCCGGCCCGAGAGCAGTACGCCCAGGCCCGCCCGGACCACCGGGTTGTCGTCCGCGACCACCACCCGGAGCCGGGCCTGTGCGGGGGCCGTGGGTGCGGGCGGGAACGGGGACGCGGCGGTCTCTCCGAACGGCGGGTACGGCGTCGGCGCGGCCGGGGGCCGGATCGCAGTGTGCTGGGGTCCCGGGTGTCCGGCAGGGCCGGGGGTCCGGGTGAGCGGGATGTGCGGCGACGGGTGCTGGGGGGCGGGGTGGTGAGCCGCCGCCCCGTAGCGGTTCGGCGCGGGGGAGACATCGTCCGGCATGCTGCGACCTCCTCTCAGGGTCGGGGTTACGGGTGGGGGGTCGTGACGTTCTCAGGTGCTGGTGCAGACGACAGCAGTGGTGACAGCGGCGAGTACGAGGGTGCGGGCGACGACCAGGCCGCGAGCTCGGGGGACGGCGCGGGCAAGGCAGCAGGCGTGGCGTTCTCCTCGGCGGCCGTGGCCTTCAGCGCCGCCAGCGGCAGCTCCACCCGCACCTCCGTGCCCTTCTCCGCCTTCCCCCGGCCGATCCGGATGCGGGCGCCGATGGAGGCGGCCCGCTCCACCATGCCGACCAGGCCGAAGTGGCCGGCCCGGCGGAGGGTGTCGAGCGTCGTGCCGGGGGGCAGGCCGCGCCCGTCGTCGTACACGCTGACGCGAAGCATGTCGCCCTTCACGCCCGCGAGGACGATCAGATACGTCGGGCCCGCGTGGCGGTGGGCGTTCTCCAGGGCCTCGGAAGCGACGGTGACGAGTTGGCGGGCGACCGCCTGCGGGACCGGTGGCACCGGCGTCTCCTCGGACAGGCGGCGGAAGGTGGCCGTGACCGGGTGGCGGGCGGTGAAGTCCTGCGCCTGGGCCGCCAGTTCAGCCAGCAGGTCGACGCCGCCCTCCAGGCCCTGTTCCCGACGGAGGTCGCTGAGCAGTTCCCGGGACTCTGCGGCGGCCCGGCGGGCGGCGCGGGCGACCAGGTCCGCCTGGAGCTTCACGGTGGGCGGGTCCATCCGGTCCGCCGAGCACGCCAGGCCGTCGGCGGCCAGCGCGAGGCCGTGCAGGGTCTTGGCGACCGAGTCGTGCATCTCACGGGCCAGGCGGGTCCGTTCGCCCTCCACCGCCTCGGTCACCGCCAGCCGCGCCCGGGTCTCGGTGAGCGCCTGGGTCGCCGTACCGAAGCGCAGAAGCAGATTGCGCAGGGTGACGCCGACCGCCCCGGCGATCACGCAGAAGCCGGGCAGGAGGAGTCCCGCCGCCCCGCCCGCATCCAGTTTCGGGACGCTGGCGTACACGCCGAAGACGATGACCACCTGGAGGGCCGCGAAGACCGCCGCGCCGCGCCAGCCCTGGACCAGGCCGGCCAGCAGCGGGGTGCAGACGGTGACGTACGCGAGGGTCGACTCGGGGGTCGCCGTGATCAGCAGCAGCGCACCGAAGAACACGTCGACGGCCAGCAGCCAGGGGTGGCGCAGAAGGACCGGGCCGAACCGCTCCCAGTCGCGGAACAGGACGTACGAGCCCATGAAGGTGACCAGGATCGCCGAGCCGATGAACCAGGTCGGCAGGCCCGGCGCCGTGTGACTGATGGCGTACGGGGTCGCTATCGCGATCATCGCCAGGCGGAAGCCGAAGACCTGGCGGCACATCGCCTGGAGCGCGTTGACCTGGATGGCGAAGGCCGGGCGGGCCGGGGTGCCGGTGTGGGCGCGGGTCAGTTCCGCCGTCAGTCCGGGCTGGGCTCCGCTGAGCTGGAATGCCATGCGCCTGTCACCTCCGTCTCATTCGCCGTAGCGCTCGTGTTCCACAGAACCGGCCGACTGCTTCAGCAGGCGTTCCGGAACGTAGGAGTTCCGTCCCCATCCGGCCCGTCGTTCATGTCATTCCGCCTCTCGTTCATGTCATCCGCCCGTGAGGGACGAGAGGTCGACGTCGGCTCCGTACACGAATCCGACGGTGAGGAGGAGCAGCGTGGCCGGGAGGAGGAACGTGGTCACCGCGAACGTGGCCTTCGGCACCGCCCTGGCCGCCTTGCGGCGGGCGTTCTGGGCGTCGGTGCGGCGCATGTCGTTGGCGATCTGGATGAGGGTCTCGACGATCGGCGCGCCCAGCTCCTCGCCCTGCTGAAGCGTCGTGACGAACATGGCGACCTGTTCGGAGTCGTTGCGCCTGCGCAGTTCCTCGAAGGCCTGACGGCGGCTGACCCCCATGTCCATCTGCCGGAGCGTGATGCGCAGTTCGTCCGCCCAGGGGCCCTCGTACTTCTCCGCGACCCGGTCCAGCGCCTGCCGGAAGCCGAGTCCGGCCGAGACGACGACGGCCAGGACGTCGAGGAAGTCCGGCAGGGTCCGTTCGATGTGCTCGCGGCGCACCCGGATCGCCGACCAGATCCCGGCCTCCACCCAGAACAGGCCGAACGCGACCATCAGGAGCGCGAGGAACAGCTGGCCGCGCAGGAGCATCGAGAAAGCGCCGAGAACGCCCAGCGCTCCGTAGACCGCGCGGCGGGCGGCGTAGCGGTCGATGGTGAGGCCGCCGGGGTTGCCCGCCAGGTCGATCTGGCGGCGCTTCTTGTTGACGGCCTTGGGGCCCATCATCCGCAGGACCGCGGGCGCCCAGCGGATGCCGAGGCGGTCGATGCCGGAGCCGACCGCGCCGGTGCGGGAGGCCCCTGACTCCAGTGCCACGGCCAGGTCGCCGGGGAGTTTGGCGTCGGCCCGGTACATCCGGATGCCGTGGATGGCCCCGTAGACGGCGAGGCCGACGACCAGGGCTAGCAGCAGGTCCATGTCCGTCCCCTTTCTTCCTGGTTCCTGGTCTCAGACATCGATACGGGAGAAGCGGCGGATGACGACGAACCCGATGGCGTAGAGGACGATGGACACGACCACCGCCACCTGGCCGAAGAACGCACCCGTCATGCGGTCCAGCGCGCCGGGCATGACCGCGTTCATCAGCAGCATCGCGCCGATGCCGAAGAGCGGGACCGCGTAGGCGGTCACGGTGACCTGGGAGAGCTGCGTCTTGACCTCGCGGCGGGTCTCCTTGCGCTCCTCCAGCGTCTCGGTGAGGTTGCGCAGCGAGCTGACGACCGTACCGCCGGCCCGGTTGGAGAGGACCAACGTCGTGACCAGGACGACCAGCTCGCGCGAAGGGAGCCGGTCCGTCAGTTCGCTGAGCGCGTCCTCCAGGGGCTCGCCGACGGCCAACCGCCGCGCCACCCGCGCCAGTTCCTCCCCCGCCGGGTCCTCCAGCTCCTCCGCCGCCATCGACAGCGAGGTGCGCAGGGCCAGGCCCGCCTGGGTGGCGTTGGCGAGGATGCGGGAGAGCTCGGGGAGCTGGTTGATGAAGCGTTCCGTGCGCTTGATCCGCTGCCAGTTGAGGAACGCGTTCGTGCCCCAGAGACCGATCAGCGCGGCGACCGGGCCGAAGAACGCGGCGAGCATGGACGAGGCGATCATCCAGAGCCCCGCCATCGCGAAGAGCGCGTAGACGACGAACTCGCCGGGCGTGATGTCCATGCCGGTCGCGGCGAGTTTCAGCTCCAGCTTCCGGCCCAGCGAGGTGGCGCGCAGCCGGCGGTCCAGGCCCTTGAACCGGCGACGGCGGCCCGTCTCGGGTATCTGGCCGACGTGGGAGAGCCGCTCGACGAGGGCGTCACGGTCGGCCTTGCCGCCGGAGTAGGCGTACAGGCCCATCACACCGAGCACGCAGCACAGCAGCGTGACGCCGATGGTGACCAGAGGGAGGTTGACGTTGTCCATGGCTCGGTACCTAGTTGGCCTCTCGGGTGGCGAGCTGTTCGGCGGACTGGGCGACGCCGAACGCCTGCGGGATGGGCTGGCTGGCCAGGTAGAGGCGTTCGGCGAGCCTCCGGGGCAGCGGGAGGTACTGGAAGTCGCCGTAGATCCGGCCGTCCGGTGCCATGGGCTGGGCGTTGAAGCGGGCAACCGTGACGATGCGGTACGGGTCGCGTCCGTGCGAGTCGAGGACGGCGATCTCGGTGATCTTCCTCGTGCCGTCGGCGTGCCGGGTGAGCTGGACGATCACGTCGACGGCGCTGTTGATCTGGTCGTGCAGCGCCTCGAAGGGGATCTCGACCTCCGACATCGAGGCGAGGGTCTGGAGCCTCATCAGCGCGTCCTCGGCGCTGTTGGCGTGCACGGTGGCCAGCGAACCGTCGTGACCGGTGGACATCGCCTGGAGCATGTCGAGCGACTCGCCGCCTCGGACCTCACCGACGACGATCCGGTCGGGGCGCATACGCAGCGAGTTGCGGACCAGGTCACGGATGGTGATCTGGCCCTTTCCCTCGACGTTCGCGGGGCGGGTCTCCAGCCGGATCACATGGCTCTGCTGGAGCTGGAGTTCGGCGGAGTCCTCGATGGTGACGATGCGCTCGATGTTCGGGATCAGTCCGGAGAGCGCGTTGAGGAGGGTCGTCTTGCCGGTGCCGGTGGCGCCCGAGACGATGATGTTGAGCTTGGCCTGGACGAGGCCGGCGAGCAGCACCAGCATCTGTTCGTCCAGCGAGCCGAAGCCGATCATCTCCTGGAGCGTGAAGGAGCGCGGGAAGCGGCGGATGGTGAGCGTCGCGCCGGTCAGCGACAACGGCGGGATGATCACGTTGACACGTTCACCGCTGGGCAGGCGGGCGTCGACCATCGGGTTGGACTCGTCGACGCGTCGGTTGACGGTGGACACGATCCGCTCGATGGTCTGCATCAGCTGCTCGTGGGAGCCGAAGCGCATCGGGAGCTGTTCGACCCGGCCGTTGCGCTCGACGAAGATCTGGTCGGGGCCGTTGACCATGATCTCGGTGATGGACGCGTCCTCCAGGAGCGGTTCCAGAATGCCGAGGCCGAGCGCCTCGTCCACGACGCGGCGGATCAGCTGCGAGCGCTCCACGGTGGACAGGACCGGGCCCTCGCGGCTGATGATGTGGCCGAGGACGCGTTCCAGCCGGGCCCGCCGGTCGGCGGCGGCCAGCGAGGACATCTCCGCGAGGTCGATCTCCTCCAGCAGCTTGGCCCGGTAGGTGGCCACCATGTGGCTGTCCTCCCGTGCCCCGCCCTGTTCCTCAGGAGCGGTCATGCGTGCCCGCAGGCTCATCGGCGTAGCTCTCCTCGGTGTTCGCGGACGATGCCGGTCCGGCAAGGTCCCCTCCGTACCGGGCCGGATCAGGGACCGGAGGCGGAGGCGGGGTGGGGTGGGACGGGAGCGGCGGGGGTCAGAAGCCGATCCGGGATCTCTCGTTGGGCATGGTCGTGCTCCGCTCCGCCCACCAGCCCTTCAGACCCGGCACCACAGAGGGCACCTTGACCCGGACCGTCACCGTGATGTCCTGGCCGCCGCTCTTGCGGTAGCGGAACCCGCCGTCCTCCACCCAGTCGCTCACGGCGTCCCGGGCGTTGCTCTCGCCGCTGCCCCGGGCGTCCACGCTGGCTTCCGTACGGGCTCCGGCGCGGGCGGCGGTGCCCGCCTGGTTGGCGGCGTACGCGGCCAGGCCCAGCTGGATGGCCGCCATCGCGACGAGGAGCAGCAGGGGGAGGAAGCCGAGGTACTCCATGGCGACCTGGCCGCGGTCACGGTCCCGGTCGTTGCTCGCGGGTGCGGAACGGGTGTGCTCGCTGTTCGGATGTGTCGTCACCATGACTGCGTCTCCATCGGCGAACCGGCCGTGCCCTTGATCTCCGTGTCGAGGTCGAACAGACCCGGCACCAGCACCGGGACCTTCAGCTTCACCGTGGCCTCGTACAGGCTGCTGCCGCCGCGGCAGGTGACCTTGGCGTTCTTCGCCCAGGCGTCGGGCAGATCCTTCATCGCGCCCTCCCGGCACGCGACCCCGGCCGCGTACTCCGCGCCGCTGCCCTTGCGCGCGCCCACGTCGGCCGCGTTGCCCGCGAGGCTGAAGGTGTAGCCGATCAGGGCGCACTCCCAGAGCACGAGCATGATCAGGATGATGAAGGGGGTCATGCCCAGGAACTCGACGGCCGTCTGGCCGCGGTCCCGGTTCGGGCCCAGTCCCCCGCGCTCACGTAGGGCGGTGATCCGCCCCCGTATGCCGCTTCGTGCCGTCCTTGTGGTGGTCATCGCTCAACGTGTCCCCTCGGAGTCTCCGGTGCCCCGGCCGGAGCCGTCGCGCCGGCGGCGCGGGCGTCCGATCGAGCCCCGGTCGTTCTTCAGAGCGCCGCTGTTCCGTTTGACCAGGGCGCTGCCGCTCTTCTTCGCCGTCGTGCTCTCCTTGACGATGCCCAGCTCACCGGCCAGGCCCCAGAGCGCCTGCTTGACCGTGCTCTTGGCGTCCAGTTCGTGCAGGCGTCCGGAGTCGATGGAGGCCTGGAGTTCCTTGAAGTTCGCGGGGATCGCCGCCGAGGCGACCCGGGTGCCGGTGATCTTCTGGATCAGCGGCGGCTGGATCTCGGTGTTGCGGGTGAAGCGGTTGACGAGGGTGACGGTCTCCTCGGCCTTGCGGATCTGGAGCCGTTCCCACATCCGTACGATGCGTTTCGCGCCGCGCACCGCGACCACGTCGGGGGTCGTGACCAGCAGGGCCACGTCCGCCATCTCGATGGCCGCCGCGTTGGCCCCGTTCATCTGGCCGCCGCAGTCGATGACGACGATCTCGTAGCGGGTGCGCAGCGCGCTGACGATCTGGCGGGCCGAGCGGTCGCTGACCTCCTCGCCGCGTTCGCCCTCGCCGGGGGCGAGCAGCAGGGCGAGGCCGGTGGAGTGGGAGAACACCGCGTCGGACAGCACCCGGGGCGATATGTCGGTGATCAGGGCGAGGTCGACGAGGGAGCGGCGGAACTGGACGTCGAGGAACGAGGCGATGTCCCCGGTCTGGAGGTCCATGTCCACCAGCGCCACCGTGTTGCCGGACGCCTGCGCGGCCAGGGCGAGTTGGATGGCGGTGACGGTCGCGCCGACGCCGCCCTTGGCGCCGGTGACCGTGACCACCGTGCCGCCGGGGCCGGTGAAGACCTCGTTGCCGGAGGTGAGGTGGCGGCGTACCCCGGCGGACCACTGGGCGGCCGCCTGGACGCGGTTGGCCAGTTCCTCGTAGCTCAGCGGCAGGGTGACCAGGCCGCGGGCGCCGGAGTCCATCGCGTCGGCGAAGAGGTTCGGGCTGGCGTCGGCGGTGATCATGACGACGCCGACCGAGGGGAATCGCAGCGACACCTCCCGGATCAGTTCCAGGGCCGGTACGGGGCCGATCCGCTCGTGGACCAGCACCACCTCGGGCAGTTCGTCGAGCGCCTCGCCCGCGAGGCGGGCCAGGGTGTCGATGAGCTGGGTGGAGTCGCCCACGGGGGTGGCCGGTTCGGCGTCGGGCAGCTGGCTGAGCAGGGTGGTGACGGAGCGGGCCGCGTCGAGATCGCCGACGGCCGGGAGGATTCTGGTGGTCATCCGATCCTCACTTGTCCTTGTCGAGCGTGTAGGTGCGGTCGCCGGGACGGATGGTGCCGTCGCTGCCCGGGGCGACGAGCGCGAGGCGCACGTGCTCCGCGAAGGACTCGGCGTAGGCGACGCGCTGGGTGTCCAGCGTGTTCAGGGCGAAGGTGATCGGCACGGCCTCGGTCGCCCGGCTGCCCCGGTCGTCCGCGCTCGGGTCCAGGGCGGTGAGTTCGCCGACGTCCAGCACCTTGGCGTTGGCGACGATGACCTTGGACTGGGCGGAGTCGCCCTGCTGCTCGCCGGCGAACGTGGCGTAGATGTTGACCGTCGCGCCCGGTGTGATCTTGCCCGCGACGCCGGTGGAGGCGTCGATCATGATGGCGATCTCCTGCTCACCGGCGCGGAGTTCGGGCTTGCGGACCATCATGTCCGACTGGAGGAGCGAGCCTTCGCGGAGTTCGGTGACCGCGATCTTCGACTCGACCTCCCGCAGGTCGGTCACGGCGTTCTCCGAGAGCCAGCGTTTGGGCATCTTGATCTTCTCGAACTGGCCGCTGTTCAGGGCGGTGTACGGAGCCACGTTGGTCTTCAGCTGGTACGCCGTCACCTCGGGTCCGACCTTCGAGTTGACGTCGCTGATCACCGAGAGCACGCCGGCGAAGGCCGCGAAGGCACACAGGACCGACAGGAGCAGGAGTATCACGCCGCGGCGCTGGCGGGAGTTCATGGTCCGGACAACCTCGTTCGAATCGGATGCGTGGGACGGACAGCGGACAGAAGGTGCGGTGGAGCGGTGCGGCACCGGAGCGGTGCGGCGGTGCGACCGTGCGGTGGGGCGGTTACGCGCTTACATGTGCGGCGGCGCGGTGCCGTGGAGGAGACGGCCCGCGGGCGGGAGCGGTGGCGCTGGACGGTGTACGTGCGCGGAAGCCGGGCGAGTACGGGGACGGGTGAACGGGGACGGTCGCGGCGGGGGAGGACCGGCGCGGAGCGGGGTGGTGCGGGTGGAGCGGGTGGCCTAGGGGCCCGGCGAAACGTCGGCCCCGTGATGGAGGACACCGGCGGGAGGCGTGCGGTTCTCCGGAGCCGCGAGTGGTGCGGAACAGAATGCACAGCGGTCGCCGATGAGTTCCATGGCGCACCAGTGACACTTTTCCCGGCGTACGGAGGAAACCAGCTGGTAGAGCACGGAGAGGTCCGGGAGGTGGGCCGCGAACTCCACCAGCTTTCCCGTCCCCCACCAGCGCGGTGAGTCGGCCGGGACCGTGGTGTCGTGAATGGCCTGGACCTTCCAGGCGGGCGCGAGGGTCTCCTGTACCCAGTCCGAGTGCAGATTCCCTTTGGCCACCAGAAGATGCGTACCGAAATCAGGTCCCGCCGGCGGTTCGACGGTCGGGCCCACCTTGATCAGCTGCGGCTCGGGGCCGGCGAGCACGGCGAACTGGGACCCGGGGACCCAGGACTTGGCGTGGCTCTTGAGGCTGACCGGGACACGGTCGAGCCGGGCGACGGAGTTGAGGAGCGCGCCCGCGTGGATGTAGTGCGAGAGCAGCCGGGCGGCGGAGGCGACCACCCCGGGGCTGAAGTCGCAGATGGACAACTGCCGGAGCTGGCGCACCAGTACGGCCACGCCAAGGGGCGGGAGGTCCACCTTGACGAGGGCGATCCGGTCGCTCTCCAGCACCGAGCGGATGGAGTGCAGACGGCGCTCGTGCTCGGGCCGGATGCCCGAGGGATAGAGGGCGATCACATACCCGTGCTGTTCGAGCAGCAGGTGCATGTCGCCGATGGCCAGCTCCAGCACCTGGGCCTCGGGGGCCTGGAGCAGAGCGGCGGTCGGCGTCTGCTGGTCGGTGGGCGGCAGCACCAGGTCTGCGCTCGTCACTGCTATTGCGGTCGGCACGCTCTTCCCCGTTTCGGCTCCGGTCGACGTGGGGACGTCGGCCGCAATCGCTACCTGCTCCGTGCTCCTGCCCCAGCACTTTAGCCACGTCTCACCAGGCAGAGAACAGTTATCGGAGACCAGTACGCCACCATGCGAACACCGTTCCTACGAGGCCCGGGTACTAAACGGGATGAAATCGATTCCGCCCAACTCGCCTTTCACTGCGGAGCGTTACCGAAGCCCGTGTCCAGCATTCGATCATGTATCCATTCGCGCACGTCAGGCGGCATTCCGGAGCGTCCAACTGCCTTTTCGTAAGGGCGTTTCCGTGACGGCCCGAAGATCTCCCGCAAGATCACTCGTGCGGGGGTCGGCGTGCGGTCACGGGGTCGTTTCCGTTCCGTGAATCCTCGGACCGGCACCCCCGTACGGGGGTGACAGGACCCCCTCGCGGCCACCTCGCCGACGGCCATTCGCCGCCAGAGGTCTTGACAACTCGATTGGTCTGGACCAGCTTATGCGCCACAGCGGTGGCCACCGCTGTGGCGTCACGGATCCCCGCTCCGCCCACCCCCGTGCAGCCCGTGCGGCCCGGCACATCCGCACGATCCGCCAGCACCACCAACTCCCCCCGGAGGCACCAGTGGAACGCTCCGCAGGCAGCAGTCGCAGAAGAAGACGTCGCTCCCGGCCCGTGCTCGGCGGCGCCATGGCCGTCGTCGCGGCCGCCGCGCTGACCGTCACCGGACTCGTCAGCACCGCCCAGGCCGCCGACGTCAACAACGCCAAGAACGCGGGCTTCGAGTCGGGCCTCGCCAACTGGACCTGCTCCGGGGGCAGCGGCGTCGTCGTCTCCACGCCCGTGCACGGCGGTACGTCCGCGCTGAAGGCGACCCCGGCCGGCCAGGACAACGCCAAGTGTTCGCAGTCGGTCAAGGTGAAGCCCAACTCGACGTACGCGCTCAGCTCCTGGGTGCAGGGCGGCTACGCCTACCTCGGTGTGAGCGGCACCGGAACCACCGACGTCTCCACCTGGACACCGGGGTCCACCTCCTGGACCAAGCTCTCCACCAGCTTCACGACCGGCGCGAACACCACCTCGGTGACCGTCTACACCCACGGCTGGTACGGGCAGGCCGCCTACTTCGCCGACGACTTCGAGGTGACCGGACCCGACGGCGGGGGCGGCGAGGAGCCCGGACCGGTCATCCCGGCGGCCCCCGGCGGCCTCGCGGCGGGCGCCACGACCACGTCCTCCGTCGCCCTGTCCTGGAACGCCGTCTCCGGCGCCACCGGATACACCGTGTACCGCGACGGCACGAAGGCCACCACCTCCACCGGCACCTCGGCGACCGTCACGGGCCTGTCCGCCGATACCGCGTACCAGTTCTCCGTGAGCGCCACCAACGCGGCCGGCGAGTCGGTCAAGTCGGCCGCCATCAGCGCCCGTACGGCCAAGGAGGGTACGGGCCCCGGCCCCGGGCCCGCCGTGCCGAAGCACGCGGTGACCGGCTACTGGCAGAACTTCAACAACGGCGCGGCCGTCCAGAAGCTCAGCGACGTCCCGGCCGACTACGACATCATCGCGGTCTCCTTCGCGGACGCCACACCCACCCAGGGCGCGGTCACCTTCAACCTGGACTCCGCCGGGCTGAACGGCTACACCGAGGCGCAGTTCCGCTCGGACATCAAGGCCAAGCAGGCGGCCGGCAAGAACGTCATCATCTCGATCGGCGGCGAGCTGGGCACGGTCCGGGTCGACAGCGACGCCTCCGCCACCGCGTTCGCCAACTCGGTGTACGCGCTGATGCAGGACTACGGCTTCAACGGGGTCGACATCGACCTGGAGAACGGTCTCAACGCCACCTACATGACGAAGGCGCTGCGCCAGCTGTCGGCGAAGGCGGGCAGCGGTCTGGTCATCACGATGGCCCCGCAGACGATCGACATGCAGTCGACGTCGGGTGAGTACTTCAAGACGGCGCTCAACGTCAAGGACATCCTGACCGTCGTCAACATGCAGTACTACAACAGCGGTTCGATGCTCGGCTGCGACGGCAAGGTCTACTCGCAGGGCTCGGTGGACTTCCTCACCGCGCTCGCCTGCATCCAGCTGGAGGGCGGCCTCGACCCGTCCCAGGTCGGCATCGGCGTCCCCGCCTCCACCCGGGGCGCGGGCAGCGGCTATGTCGCCCCGTCGATCGTGAACGCGGCGCTGGACTGCCTGACCAAGGGCACCAACTGCGGTTCGTTCAAGCCGTCGAAGACCTACCCGTCGCTGCGCGGCGCGATGACCTGGTCGACGAACTGGGACGCGACGGCCGGGTTCGCCTGGTCGAAGGCGGTCGGCCCGCACGTCCGCAGCCTGCCGTAACGCGTAGCGCGTAACGCCTGCGCACCCACCCGAACCCTGCAGCGCCGCCGCTCCCCCGGCGGCGCTGCGGCGTGTGCGGAACCCTTGCTCACCAGGGCAGTTCGCGCACCTGCTGGACGCACAGCACGACGAACAGCAGACCGGCCAGGGCGAGCATCCCGTTGCTCACCCATCCGTTACGCCACTCGCTGGGCGTACGGGAGGAGTTGAGCAGCCAGATCAGCGTGAGCGCGAGGAACGGCATGAAGAACGCGCCGAGCACCCCGTACGCGATGACCAGGCCGAAGGGCTCGTCCAGCCAGAGCAGGGTCATCGGCGGGAAGGTGAGCCAGAGGAGGTAGGCGCGGAAGGGCAGCGAGCGCTGCTGGCGGTCGGTGACGGCGGGACCGGACTTCTCCTCGCCCTCGGCCGCCGGGGCCCGGAACCGCTCCACGAAGTCGGCGAACATCAGGCTCACGCCGTGCCAGACGCCGATCAGCGACGAGAACGACGTGGCGAAGAAGCCGACCAGGAAGAGCTTGGCGGTGCCCGCTCCGAAGCGGTCCTCCAGCACCTTGCCCAGGTCGATCAGCCCGCGGTCGCCGGAGGTGAGGGCGACCTGCGAGGCGTGCAGCAGCTCGGCGCCGACGATGAGCATCGCCACGACGAAGATGCCGGTGGTGATGTAGGCGACCCGGTTGTCGAGCCGCATCACCTTCATCCAGGAGGAGTTGCTCCAGCCCTTGGCGTTGACCCAGTACCCGTAGGCGGCCATGGTGATCGTGCCGCCGACGCCACCGATCAGCCCGAGGGTGTAGAGGAGCGAGCCGTCCGGGAGCACGGGCAGCAGCCCGGCGAACGAGGCCCCGGCGTCCGGCACGACGCGGACGGCCACGTACACGACCACCACGAACATGATGCCGATCAGGACCGTCATGACCTTCTCGAAGACGGCGTACCGGTTGAACCAGACGAAGGCCAGCCCGATCAGCCCGGTGACGATCGCCCAGAACTTCAGCCCCGGCCCGTCGGGGAAGAGCGCCACGATGGGCAGGGCGCTGGAGGACATGGCCGTCGCCCCGTAGATGAAGCCCCAGATCACGACGTAGACCGCGAAGTAGACCGTGGTCCAGGGGCCCAGGCTGCGCCAGCCGTCGAAGAGCGTGCGGCCGGTCGCCAGATGCCAGCGGCCCGCCGCCTCGGCGAGCGAGATCTTGACGACGCAGCCGATCACCGCCGCCCACATCAGGGTGTACCCGAACTTGCTGCCCGCGATGAGCGTCGCGACCAGATCGCCGGCCCCGACCCCGGTCGCCGCGACGACGATGCCGGGGCCGATGTACTTCCAGCTGGACTTACGTGGTCGGGAGGCCGGCTCCCCTGTCCCTGTGGTTGCGCTTGTCTCCGCCATGCCGATCAAGGAAGCGCAATCGGCGGGGGCGCACAAGGGGGCGTGCACGGATCGGGCGGGCCGGGGCCGCCACGAGGTGGCCTCAGGTGGCCTTCGCCGAGCCCGCCCCCGTACCGCTAGATCACCAGGCTGAGCAGCGCCGCGACCGCGAAGCCCGCGACCGAGAGCACCGTCTCCAGGACCGTCCAGGACTTCAATGTGTCGCGCTCGCTGATGCCGAAGTACTTCGACACCATCCAGAAGCCGCCGTCGTTCACGTGCGAGGCGAAGATCGAGCCCGCCGAGATCGCCATGATGATCAGCGCGAGGTGGGCCTGGGAGAGGTCCTGGCCCTCGACCAGCGGGACCACGATGCCCGCGGTCGTGACGATCGCCACCGTCGCCGAGCCCTGGGCGACGCGCAGCACGACCGAGATCAGCCAGGCGAGCAGGATGACCGGCAGGCCGACGTCGTTGAAGGTGTCGGCGAGCGCGTCCGCGATGCCGCTGCCCTTGAGGACCGCGCCGAAGATGCCGCCCGCGCCGACCACCAGCAGGATGTTGCCGACCGGCTTGAGCGAGGACGTGGAGACGGACTCCAGGGACTTGCGGGACCAGCCGCGGCGGATGCCGAGCAGGTAGTACGCGAGGAACAGGGCGATCGTCAGGGCGACGAACGGGTTGCCGAAGAACTCGACGACCGAGCGGAGAGTGGAGGGGTCCAGGGCGATGGAGGAGAACGTCGCGGCGAGGATCAGGATCAGCGGGGTGCCGATGATCGCGAGGACCGTGGCGAGCGGGACCGGCTTCTCGTGCGGGGTGACCCCGGCGGCACGCTGTTCGGCGGCGACGGCGGCCTTGGCCTCCTCGGCGGCCTCCACCATGTCCTGCGGTACGTCGACGAAGATCCGCTTGCCGATCCAGGCGGCGTACACCCAGGCGGCGATGACGGACGGGATGCCGACGACGATGCCCATCAGGATGACCCAGCCGAGCGACACGTTGAAGAGTCCGGCGGCGGCCACCGGTCCCGGGTGCGGCGGCAGGAACGCGTGGGTCATCGACAGGCCCGCCAGCAGCGGCATCGCGTAGAGCAGGATCGATTTGCCGGAGCGCTTGGCGGCGGCGTACACGATCGGCGCGAGGACGAAGATGCCGACGTCGAAGAAGACCGGGACACCGAAGACGAGGCCCGTCATGCCCATCGCGAGCGGGGCGCGCTTCTCACCGAAGGCGTTCAGCAGCCGGGCGCTCAACACCTCGGCCCCGCCCGACACTTCGAGGATCGCGCCGAGCATCGTTCCGAGCCCGATGATGATCGCGACATGGCCGAGGATGCCGCCCATGCCGGATTCGATGACCGAGACGGCGGCGGATTTCTGCACGGTGCCGAAGAGTTCGGTGACCGAGAGCCCGGCGCCGAGGCCGACGGCTATGGAGACCGCGAGCAGGGCGACGAACGGCTGGAGCCTGACCTTGATGATCAGGAAGAGGAGGAGGGCGATGCCGAGGGCGGCGACGGTCAGCAGACCGGCGGTGCCGTCGATCAGGAGGAGCAGACCACCGGTGTGCGGTGGTGTCTCGGCCGGCGAGGGGGTTGCGGCGAGCAGCATGGGGACTCCGGTGGTGCTGGAGGGCAGGGGGGAGCGCGGCACGGCGCCCCCGGGGAGCGGGGCGCCGTGCCGTACGGCGTACTGCGGGAGTGGTTCTGCGTGCGGAGCAAGGGTTCAGAGGAGAGCGGGCCGGACGGCCGGGGGAACGAGGACCGTCAGCTGAGCACCGCGAGGGCGTCGATCTCGATGAGCAGGCCCTTGGGCAGGCCGACGTAGACCGTCGTCCGCGCCGAGGGGGCCTCCTTGAGGTTCTGCTCGGCGAAGTAGGTGTTGTAGATCTCGTTCATCTCCGCGAAGTGGTCCACGTCCGTGAGGTAGACGCGCATCATCATCACGTCGTCCCAGCTCGCGCCGCCCTCCTCCAGGATCGCCTTGACGTTGGCGAAGGTCTGGAGGGTCTGCTCGCGCAGGGTGGGGCCGGCCGGGGTCGGGGCCTGGCCCTCCACGGCGGGGAGGAAGCCGACCTGGCCGGCGACCTGGAGGATGTTCCCCTTCTTCACGCCGTGCGAGAACTTCGCGGGCGGCGTGGTGTGGGTGGAGGGGGTGAGGGCGGTCTTCTCGGTCATGGCTGATCAGGCTTTCTTGGGTCGGGTGGTGCCGGAGTACTCCCGGCTGATGGTCTCGGCGGTGCGCCGGACCAGCGGGAGCAGGGTGAGGAGTTCCTCGGCCGTGACGACCACATTGGGTGCGGACACCGACATGGCCGCGACGACCCGCCCGTCCGCGCCGCGGATGGGGGCGCCGATGCAGTTGATGGACTCCTCGTGGCCACCGAGGTCGGTGGCCCAGCCCTGTTCGCGCACGACGGCCAGCTCCTTGAGGAAGGCGGCGGCGTTGGGCGTCGAACGGGACGTGTACATGGGGTAGTCGAGCTTCTCGGCGATGACGCGCCGCTCGGGCTCGGTGAGGTCGGCGAGCAGCAGTTTGGCCACGGCGGCGACGGTGATCGCGACGGGCTTGCCGATCCGGGAGTACATCCGGACCGGGTAGCGGCTCTCGACCTTGTCGATGTAGAGGACTTCCTGCTCCTCGTACACGGCGAGGTGCACGGTGTGCCCGCACCGGTCGTTGAGCGCGACCAGGTGGGAGTGGGCGATCTCGCGTACGTCGAGGTTCTCGACGGCCTCCTGCGCCAGCGCGAAGAGCCGGGCGCCGAGGCGGTAGCGCTGGTCCTCCTGGCGGTAGACGAGGCCGTGCTCGTGGAGCGTACGCAGCAGGCGCAGCGCCGTGGACTTGTGCACGCCGAGCCGCTCGGCGACCTGGCCGAGGTCGGCGGGTCCCTGGGCGAGCAGCGGCAGGATGCTCAGTGCCCGGTCGACGGTCTGACTCATGGCGTACGTACCTCCTCGGGGGCCCGGTCGGCTGCGGTCCAGCCGGGGCCGAGACGAAGTCTCCCCCAGGCGTCGTCGTCGAGGGCGGCGAGGCGGTCGGCGTGGTCACGGGCGGGCGGCTCGGTGAGGTCGCCGGGGACGGTGAGAACGGCGGCGGCCATGAGATGCCCGTGCCGGGCGCGGTCGCGGACAGGCAGCCCGCGCAGGGTGGCGGAGAGAAACCCGGCGGCGAACGCGTCCCCGGCCCCGACGGCGGCGACGACGTCGACACGGAGGGCGGGAACATGGGTGACGGTGTCGGCATTTTCAGCCCCTCCGGCGTTTGAGGAGCGGGGTCCGGGGCGGAGCCCCGAGGCGAACACCGTCGCGCCCGCACTCCCCCGCTTCACCACCAGCACGGAAGGCTCCGGCACCGCCGCCCGGATCGCCTCCGCACCCACGATCCCCCACGCCTCCTCCGCCTCGTCCTCCCCGACGAACACCAGGTCGGCCCGGCGCGCCAGCTCCAGCAGCACAGAGGCATCGCCGCCCCGCCACAGATGCGGCCGGTGGTTCACGTCGAACGACACCAACGGGCGCCCCGGCCGCGCAGCCGTCAACTCCCGCAGCAGCTCCAGGCAGTCGGCCGACAACGCCGCCGTGATCCCGGACAGATGCAGGATCCGCCCCGCGAACAGCTCCTCGTACGGCACGTTCGCCGGGGACATCGCGGACGCCGCCGACCCGGCCCGGTAGTACGCGACCTCGTGCGTGTCGGTCCCCCGGTCCGTGGCCGTACGGAAGTAGATGCCGGTGGGCCGGACCGGATCCCGGCGGACCGCCGACGTGTCGACCCCGTACCCCGCGATCGTCTCGACCAGATGCTCGCCGAAGCCGTCCGCGCCCACCCGGCCGACCCAGGCCGCCCGGTGCCCGGCGGCGGCGAGCGCGCAGGCCACGTTGGACTCGGCGCCGCCGATCCCGCGCCCGAACGAAGGCACGTCGGCGAGGCGGCCGGGCTGCGAGGGCAGGAACGTCACCATGGACTCACCGAGACAGACGACATCGGTGGTCGTGGCGGCGCTGGCCGTCCCTGCTGCGGGTCCGGACACGGAGGGCTCCTGACTGATCGGCGTGCGGGCCGGTGGTCACCATTGACCGGGCATCGGCTCGGATGTTAGACAGCGTTGAGCGATATACGCAATGGGTGTTGCATATGTTGCAACGAACTTCGAGGAGCTCCCCTTGGCAGCCGAAAGCCCCACCGACCGCACCGCGCCCTCCGCGTCTTCCGCGCCCTCCGCGTCCTCAGCTGCGTCCCTCACGGCCTCCCTCGCCGACGAACGCGTCGACCACCGCTTCAAGGCCCTGCCGCCGGACGCGGAGGGCCTGACCGTCAAAGACCTCGCCGCCGAGCGCCGCAACCTCTTCACCGGCGGGTTCACCACCCCCGTCCTCGCCCTCTCCGCCGAGTCGGTGGCGCACAACCTCGACCTCCTGGAGACGTACGCCGAACGCCACGGCCTCGCGTTCGCCCCGCACGGCAAGACCTCCATGGCGCCGCAGCTCTTCGCCGACCAGCTGAAGCGCGGCGCGTGGGGCATCACGGCCGCCGTGCCGCACCAGGCGCGGGTCTACCGGGCGTACGGGATCGGGCGGATCTTCCTCGCCAACGAGCTGGTCGACGCGGTCGCCCTGCGCTGGCTGGCCGGCGAGATGACGGCCGATCCGTCGTTCCGCTTCGTCTGTTACGTCGACTCCGTGCGCGGCGTCGAGCTGATGGACGAGGCCCTCGGCGCGGCGGGCGCCACCCGCCCGGTCGACGTGGTCGTCGAGCTGGGCGCGGGCGAGGGCGCGCGCACCGGGGCCCGCACGGAGGCCGACTGCGCGGCGGTGGCCGACGCGGTGGCGGCGGCCGGCTCGCTGCGCCTGGTGGGCGTCGCCGGGTACGAGGGCGAGGTGCCGGACGCCGACCCGGAGCGCGTACGGGCGTGGCTGCGGCGGCTCGTCGGGCTCGCGGCCGCCTTCGACGGCGAGAAGCGGTTCACCGGCGCCGAGGAGATCGTGATCAGCGCGGGCGGCAGCGCCTGGTTCGACGCGGTCGCGGACGTCTTCGCCGAGATCCCCGAACTGAGCCTGCCCGTGCTCAAGTTGCTGCGCTCCGGCGCGTACGTCTCGCACGACGACGGGCACTACAAGCACCTCACCCCGTTCAACCGCGTCCCCGAGGAGGGCGCCCTTCAGCCCGCCTTCCGGCTCTGGGCCCAGGTCGTCTCCCGCCCCTCCGGCGAGCAGGCGTTCCTGAACGCGGGCAAGCGGGACGCGGCGTACGACCTCGATCTGCCCGAGGCCCAGGTGGTCCGCTCCGGCCGGGACGGCTCGGTCCGGCCCGCCACCGGGACCACCGTCACCGGCCTCTCCGACCAGCACACCTGGGTGCGCACGGAGGGCGGGGCGGAGCTGGAGGTGGGCGACTGGGTCGGCATGGGCCTCTCGCACCCCTGCACCAGCTTCGACAAGTGGCAGCTGATCCCGCTGGTCACGGCGGACGGCACGGTCACCGACTACATCCGCACGTTCTTCTAGAGCCGCCGAGCCGTACGGCTTTCACCCTCCGAAAGGTGACCCATGGACCTGGTCCTGCGCGACACGCTCGTTGTCGACGGCACCGGCGAGCCGTCCTACCGCGCCGATGTGGCGGTCGACGGCGGCCGGATCGCCGAGATCCACCCCGAGGACTCCCCCGGCCCCCGCCCCACCGCCACCCGCACCGTGGACGCGGACGGCCTCGCGCTCGCCCCCGGCTTCATCGACATGCACGCCCACAGCGATCTGGCGCTGCTGCGCGACCCGGACCACGGCGCGAAGGCGGCGCAGGGCGTCACGCTCGAAGTGCTCGGCCAGGACGGGTTGTCGTACGCCCCGGCCGACGACCGTACGCTCGCCGAGGTCCGCCGTTCCATCACCGGCTGGAACGGCGACGGCTCCGACATCGACTTCGACTGGCGCACGGTCGGCGGCTATCTGGACCGCCTCGACCGCAACTTCGGCGGTCAGGGCATCGCCGTCAACGCCGCCTACCTCATCCCGCAGGGCACGGTCCGGATGTACGCGGTGGGCTGGGACGACCGGCCCGCCACCGACGCCGAACTGGCCCGGATGAAGGAGCTGGTGGACCAGGGCATGCGGGAGGGCGCGGTCGGCATGTCGTCCGGGCTGACCTACACACCCGGCATGTACGCGGACGACGCCGAACTCACCGAGCTGTGCCGGGTGGTGGCCCGCCACGGCGGCTACTACTGCCCGCACCACCGCAGTTACGGGGCCGGGGCGCTCGAAGCCTACGAGGAGATGGTGCAGCTCACCCGGAACGCCGGCTGCGCCCTCCATCTCGCCCACGCCACCATGAACTTCGGCGTGAACAAGGGCAGGGCGCCCGATCTCCTGGCCCTCCTGGACGGGGCGCTGGCCGCCGGGGCCGACATCTCCCTCGACACCTACCCGTACACCCCCGGCTGCACCACCCTCGTGGCGATGCTGCCGAGTTGGGCGAGCGAGGGCGGACCGGAGTCGATCCTCACCCGGCTCGCGGACCCTTCGAGCGCGGAGCGGATCCGGCACCACCTGGAGGTGCTGGGCTCGGACGGCTGCCACGGCGTGCCGATCGAGTGGGACACCATCGAGATCTCCGGCGTGAGCGCGCCGCATCTGGGTGAGTACGTGGGCCGTACGGTCGAGGAGTCGGCGGCGGCGCGGGGCGAGAAGCCCTGGGTGACCGCGAAGCGGCTGCTCACCGAGGACCGGCTCGGCACGACGATCCTCCAGCACGTGGGCCACGAGGAGAACGTCCAGCAGATCATGCGCCACCCGGTGCACACCGGCGGCAGCGACGGCATCCTCCAGGGCGACAAGCCGCACCCGAGGGCGTACGGCACGTTTCCGCAGTATCTGGGCCGGTACGCACGGGAGTTGGGCATCCTCTCGCTGGAGGAGTGCGTCGCCCATCTGACCTCGCGCCCGGCCGCCCGGCTGCGGCTCGCGGACCGGGGGCTGGTGTGTGAGGGCTACCGCGCGGACCTGGTGCTGTTCGATCCGGAGACGGTGGCGGCGGGCTCCACGTTCGAGGAGCCGCGCGCGCTGCCGGTGGGCATCCCGCACGTCCTGATCGACGGCCGGTTCGTCATCGAGGACGGCAAGCGGACGTCGGTGCTGGCGGGCAAGGCGGTCAGGGGAGCCGGGGCCGCCTGAGGGCTCACGGGGAAGCGTCCGGACGCCCCGGGTCCCCTACGAGGCGTCCGCCGCACGCTCGGCCGCCCAGGCGAGGTCCTCCTCCGTGGGGGCGTCGTCCTGGGTGAGCGCGCGCCGCCAGTAGCCGCTGAACTCGACTGCCGCCTTGGGCAGTCGGCGGTCCTCGACCAGGTGGCGGCGGAGCACCCGGACGGCGGACGCCTCGCCCGCCACCCAGGCCGCGTCCACCCCATCGAGGTCCGCTCCGGCGTCCCGTACGGCGTCCACCAGCGCGCCGCCCCGGTCCCGGTGCACCCAGCGGACCTCGGCCCCTCCGGCGGCGGACGGCAGCTCCCGCTCCTCCGCCGCGTCCGCGACCTCGGCGTACACGACAGCCTCGGTCCCGGCGGGCAGCGCCTCCAGCACGGTGGCGATGGCCGGGAGCGCGGACTCGTCCCCGGCGAGCAGCATCCGCCGGGCGGCGGGCAGCGGGCGGGCGTAGAGCGAGGACGGGCCGACCATGCCGAGGACGTCGCCGGCCCGGGCCGCCGCACCCCAGCGGGAGGCGGGCCCGTCCTCGCCGTGCAGCACGAAGTCCACGGCCATCAGATTGCGTTCGCGGTCGTAGGAGCGGACGGTGAAGCCGCGCAGCCAGGGCCGCTCCGCCTCCGGAATCGCGAGGAACGCCTCGTACCAGCGCATGCCGTACGGGTCGTCGGCGTCCCGCTCCGGCAGCAACCCCTCCCGCACGCTCCGCCCCTCGCGCGGCAGGCACAGCTTCATCTGCTGGTCGGGGCGGTCCTCCAGCAGGCCGGGCAGCGCGTCCCCGGTGAAAGTGACCCTGGCGGTGCGCGGGGTGATCCGCTCCGCTCCGGTGACCCGTACATAGCTGACCGGCATGGCCTGACCCATGATGCGGCGCCCCTCCACTGATAGCCCCACTGATACCTTTACGCGGTAAAGCATTACCTGGCCGAAGTTACTTTATGGCGTAAGGAGTCGCAAGTGGTGGTCTTTGCCGGGCAGGGTGACGCCCGCCGCTCCCTCTCCCTGCTCTGGCGCGCGGAGGTCGCCGCATCGCCACGCGGTGGCCCCGGGCCCAAGCCCCGGCTGAGCGTGGACGCCATCGTGACGGCGGCCGTCGCGGTCGCGGACGAGGAGGGCATGGGGGCCCTGTCGATGCGGGCGGTCGGCGACCGGCTGGGCCGGACCGCGATGGCGCTGTACACCCACGTCCCGGGCAAGAGCGAGCTGCTGGACCTGATGTACGACGCGGTCCACGCCGAACTCCCGGCGGACTACGCGGAATACGAGAGACAGGGCGACTGGCGGGTGCCGCTCACCGCGTGGGCCGGGGAGGTGCTGGAGTTCTACGTCCGCCACCCCTGGGTGCTCCAGGTCTCGCAGGCCCGGCCGGTGCTGGGACCGCACGAGTACGCGAACCTGGACACGCTCGTCCGGCTGCTCGGGGCGACCGGGCTGGAGGCGCGGACGGTGCGGCGGCTGGTGGGGACGCTGTTCCCGCTGGTGCAGGGCTCGGCACGGACGGTGGCGGACGCCCGGCGGGCCGCGGCCGCGACCGGGAGCTCCGACGAGGAGTGGTGGGCGGCGCGTTCGGCGGCCCTGACGGAGCTGGTCCCGGACTTCGCGGAACGCTTTCCGGCGGTGATCGGGCTGGAGCGGGACGGGGCGCCGGAGCCGCCTCCGGAAGGCGGCGGGCACGACGCGGTGCCGCATCCGGAGCGGGAGGCTCGCGAGACGTTCCGGGTGGGGCTGGACGTCCTGCTGGACGGAATCGAGGCGGCGCGCGCCCGGCGGCCCTGAGGAAGGTCAGGACCGCCCGGCGCGCGCCCGGGATCACGCAGGACGACCGCTACGGCTTGGGCAGCGCGCAGCCCTCGGCGTCCAGGTCGATCTTGCTGCCGACCCCGATGCACGGAACCATGTTGTAGGTCTGCTGGGCGTAGTTGATGCCCTCGCGAACGGTCACCTCGCCGTTCTCGTCGACCTCGCACGGGTTGTTGTCCGTGCACTCCTGGCCGCTCTCGTTACCGGTGTTGTTGACGGCGACCACCTTGCCGGTGGCGTCGTCGATCACCGGCGAGCCGGACGTACCGCCGATGGTCTGGCACTCCGGGGTGTAGCGGACCGAGTCCTTCCAGGTCCACCGGCCCTCCTTGAGCTGGTGGACGAAGCCGTCGATGTCACAGCTGTAGGTGCGCTTCCAGTAGCCGGAGGCGACCGTGATGGCGGTGCCCGCCGTCGGGTGCGCGGTCTCCAGCTCCAGCGCCTGGATGCCGTAGCTGTCCTCGATCTGCTGGTAGGTGCTGGTGAGTTCGTAGAGCGAGAGATCGGTGTCGGTCATCGTGCCGTACGCGATCTTGCTCGCCTTCAGCGTGCCGACACCGCTGCCCGAAGCGTTGAGCAGGGTGAAGGTCCGTGAGGACGGCTGGTCGATGACGACCTCGCCGGGGCCCGGGAAGCCGGACTCCAGGCAGTGCCCGTTGGAGAGCACGAGGGCGGGGTCGGTGGGCTCGGCGTCGGGTGAACGGACGACGGAGCCCGAACAGTTGCTGAGTGCGACGGTCCCGGCGAAGGTCACGGCCTTCGCGGCGGGGGTGGCTTCGCTTGCCTGCGGTGCGGCTTCGGCCGAAACCTCGCTCGCGTTCCCGGCGGGTTCGGCCGCGACGACGGGCGCGGCACCCGCTCCCAGGAGCAGGGCAGCAAGAAACGCACCGACGAGAGGCTTGTTCATGTGGGGGGTACCTCCGGTGATGCCATGGGCCGGAGATCTTCCGGCTTTTGACATGCGCATGTTGGCGCAGATGTCAGGCCATCACAAGGGGTCAATTCCGGCCACGGCGCCGGCCTCGGCCGCACCGCGGTAGATGTGGTCGCGCCCCCACTGCCCCAGCGGCTCCAGCGCCGCGTTCAGCGAGAGGCCCAGCGGGGTGAGCGAATACTCCACGCGCGGCGGCACCTCGGCATACACCTCGCGGTGCACGATGCCGTCGTCCTCCAGCTCCTTGAGATGCGAGCTGAGCACCTTCTCGGTCACCCCGGGCACGGCCCGGCGCAACTCACCGAAGCGGCAGGTCCGCTCGTTCAGCGCCCACAGGATGAGCACCTTCCATTTGCCGCCGATCACATCCATCGCCGCGTCGATCCCGCAGACGAAAGCCCCCGGCCTCCGTACGATCCGTTTCATCGCCCGCTCCCCCACCTGCTCGCTCACCACGAGGTAACCACCCACTCCATAGTGCGTACTTGTCGCCTCCGGCACCGTCGACCAGCCTAATCGGCATGTCCGACAACACCGCTGTTTCCGTTCCGCCCACCCCGCCCACCCCTCTCACCCTGCTCGGCCTCGGCGCGATGGGCGCCGCGCTCGCCCGTACCTGGCTCGCCGCCGGGCACCCGCTGACCGTCTGGAACCGCAGCCCCGGCCGGAGCGCCGAACTCGCCGCCGCCGGAGCGCGGGTGGCCGCCACGGCGGCCGAGGCGGTGGCCGCCAGCCCGCTCGTCGTCACCTGCCTCCTGGACGACGCCTCGGTCCGCGAGGCGCTGACCGACGCCGACCTGACGGGCAAGGACCTGGTCGACCTCACCACCTCCACCCCCGCCGAGTCGCGCACCCGCGCGGTCTGGGCGAACGAGCGCGGCGCCCGCTTCCTGGACGGCGGAATCATGGCCGTTCCGCCGATGATCGGCGTGCCGGAGGCCGGCGGCTACGTCTTCTACAGCGGTACGCGCGAGGTCTTCGACGCCCACCAGGAGGTGCTGTCCGTACCCGTCGCCACCCGGTACGTCGGCACCGACCCCGGGTTCGCCGCACTCCACGACGTGGCGCTGCTCAGCGCGATGACCGCCATGTTCGCCGGGGCCCGGCACGCGGCCGCGCTGGTCGCGGGGTCGGGGGTCGACGAGAAGGAGTTCGGCGCGCTGGTGGCCGGCTGGCTCACGGCGATGGCCCCGTCGACGGCGGCGTACGCGGGCGGCCCGCTGCCCGACGACCCCACCAGCGCGGCCGTGGCGGAGGCGGGGGACGCGACGCTGCTCCGTACGGCCCGGGAGCAGGGCGTCGACACCGCCCTGCTGATCGCGTCGGCGGGCTCGATGAACGGGATCTGACACCCGGGGGCCCGAAGGCCCAGTGACCCGGAGGCCCAGAGGCCCGGAGGCCCAGAGGCCCGGGGGCCCGGGCGCGTCAGGCGTCGGCCGCCGCGGCCTCCTTCGCGTACGTCACCGCCTGGAGGAGCGTCAGACCGCGTTCGGCCTCGCGCAGGATCTTGATGGCCGCCACGGAGTCCGCCGGGCCCTCGTGCCCGGCGGCGGCGAGGCGCTGCCGCACCCACCGGCCGCGCAGCTCCGTCTCCGGGCGCCCGGCGGATTCCTCGGCGAGGGCGAGGGCGCGCTCCAGGCCGGGGCGCTCGGCGTCCGTGGCGGTCTCCAGCGCACTCCGGATCCCGGCGACGACTTCGGGGGCGTCGTGGAGGACGAGAACGGCGAGGGGCTGGGGCTTCCGGAACAGGCTCATGGGCCCACCCTTCCCCGGCCGGCCCGGCTCTCACTTGAGTTGAGCAAGATCTGAGCCGCCCTGTTCTGCCCTGCCGTGCCGTGCGCCGCGCCCTGCCCCCTGCCGTGTGCCGCGCCGCGCCGCTTCCCCCGCCCCGGTGCACCGGCCCCGCCCGGAACCCGCCCGGAGGGCCTCGGTCCCGGGACCGAGGCCCTTCGGCCGCACATGTCGGTCCGCAGCCGGAGGCGCGCCCGCGCCCCGGCTGCGTACGGTCGGCGTATGACACTCGACCTCGACGCGTACTTCGCCCGCATCGGCTGGACCGGGGAGCCCCGCCCCACCCTGGAGGTGCTGCGGTCGCTGCACCGCGCGCATCTGCTCGGCATCCCGTTCGAGAACCTGGAGGCCGTCCTCGGCTCCGCGCCGTCGCTGGCACTCGACGACCTGGAGGCGAAGCTCGTACGCGGCGGGCGCGGCGGGTACTGCTACGAGCACAACACCCTCTTCTCCACCGCGCTCCGGCAGATCGGCTTCTCCGTGACACCGCTGACGGCCCGGGTGGTGCTGGGCGCGGCGCCGGGCGACATCCGGCCCCGTACGCACATGCTGATGCGGGTGGACGTGGTGGGCGAGCCGCACCCGTATCTGGCGGACGTCGGTTTCGGGACGGTCGGGGCGCTGCTGGAGCCGATCGAGCTGGTGGAGGGCGCCGAGCTGTTCGACGCGCCGCGCCGCCACCGCCTGGTCCACACGCCGCACCAGGGTCCGCTGCCGCTGTGGGAGCTGCAGACCGACCAGGGCGGGTCGTGGGAGCCGCAGTACACGTTCACCCTGGATCCGTACGAGAAGCCGGACTACGAGGTGATCAACTGGTTCATCGCCACGCACCCGCGCTCGCCGTTCCGGCAGGCGGTGTACGCGCAGCGCACCCGGATCGGTTTCCACCTCGCGCTGTCCGGGCTCGACCTGGTGGAGACGGCCGACGACGGTACGGTCCGCGAGCGGCGGCTGAAGGACGGCGACGAGGCGCTGCGAGTCCTTGCGGACGATTTCGACATCCGGCTCCCGGCGGGCACCCGGCTGCCGGAGTGACCACATCCGGCGGCGAAGCACGCCGGGCGCGGTACCCGCCTGCCGGAGTGATCCCTTCCGCCGTATGCCCTGCCGGTCTCCGCCGCCGGTGTGGCCCGCGTGGCGCATCTCACCCGTTCCGGCCGCCCACACCTCCTTTCCAAGCCGCGACGCCGCCCCGACCGGGCGATCCCACGGTCCGGGGCGGTGGCGGACATGGCGATGGAAGACGGGCCGGGGCCCGGGCGTGCCCCGGAGGGCGTACGGCCGGAGCGATCCCCGAGCACCCCGCGAAACGCGGCCGTAAGCTCGCGGACATGCAGGTCATCCAGTCCACGAAGCTCTCCAACGTCTGCTACGAGATCCGGGGCCCCGTGCTGGAGGAGGCGATGCGGCTGGAAGCGGCCGGTCAGCGCATCCTCAAGCTGAACACGGGCAACCCCGCCGCGTTCGGGTTCGAGTGCCCGCCGGAGATCCTGGAAGACATCCTGCGCAACCTCGCGGGCGCGCACGGGTACGGCGACGCGAAGGGCCTGCTGTCGGCGCGCCGCGCGGTGATGCAGCACTACCAGACCAAGGGGATCGACCTCGACGTCGAGGACATCTACCTGGGCAACGGCGTCTCCGAGCTGATCCAGATGTCGATGCAGGCACTGCTGGACGACGGCGACGAGGTGCTCGTACCGGCCCCCGACTATCCGCTGTGGACCGCATCGGTCTCGCTGGCGGGCGGGACGGCCGTGCACTACCGGTGCGACGAGCAGGCCGACTGGATGCCGGACCTCGCGGACATCGAGCGGAAGATCACCGACCGCACCAAGGCCCTGGTGATCATCAACCCGAACAACCCGACCGGTGCGGTGTACGACGACGAGATGCTGCGCGGTCTCACCGAGATCGCCCGGCGGCACAACCTGATCGTCTGCTCCGACGAGATCTACGACCGCATCCTGTACGACGGCGCGACCCACACCCCGACGGCCTCGCTGGCGCCGGACCTGATGGTGCTGACCTTCAACGGGCTCTCCAAGAACTACCGGGTGGCCGGCTACCGCTCCGGCTGGATGGCCGTCTGCGGCCCGAAGGCGCACGCCTCCTCGTACATCGAGGGGCTGACGATCCTCGCCAATATGCGGCTCTGCGCCAACATGCCCTCGCAGTACGCGGTGGCCAGCGCGCTCGGCGGCCGGCAGTCGATCGAGGACCTGGTGCTGCCGGGCGGCCGGATCCTGGAGCAGCGGGATGTGGCGTACGACCTGCTGACCTCGATCCCCGGGGTGACCTGCGTGAAGCCGAAGGGGGCGCTGTATCTCTTCCCCCGGCTCGACCCCAAGGTCTACAAGATCAAGGACGACCGGCAGATGGTGCTGGACCTGCTGCGGGCCGAGAAGATCATGGTCGTGCAGGGCACCGGCTTCAACTGGCCCGAGCCCGATCACTTCCGGATCGTCACGCTGCCGACGGTGGAGGACCTGACCGACGCGGTGACCCGGATCGGCACGTTCCTGGACGGTTACGGACAGCCGTAGCGCGCTGGGACGGCTTCCGGCGGTTACGGACAGCCGTAGCGCGACCACATTCCGGATCGAGCACAACTTTAGACTCATTCCAATGTAGGATGGTTCCACGCACCATCGGGAGGCCATCCATGTACGAGCCGATCCGCAGCCCCTCGGTCCACACCCCGGCCGACGACGCGGACTTTCCGCACCGCAGTCGCGAGGAGGAGCTGGACATCCAGCTCGCCGGGCATCTGGCCGCCCTCCTCGCGGTCACCGACGAGCTGGGCCTCGGCGCGGCGGGCGACCGCATCGCCGAGCAGGTGGCTCGGCTGCGCGGCGCACCGCCCGCCCGGCACGCCGGCCTGACCGACGCCGCCCCCGCGGACCTGCACCGCCGCGCCCACGCGCTGGCGGGCCGCGCTCTGCTGGTGGCCGCGTCCCGCGCCGACACGACCGCCGCCATCCTCTCCGCCGAGCGGATGGACGCCCACACCGCGGCCCTGGCCGCGCTCGCCGACGCCGCCCCCTCCGGGCAGCTGGTCGGCGCCCACTGACGGCCCCGGTCCGCATGCCGCGCAGGCGTGCGGACCGGGCGCCATGGCCTTCACCGGCCGGGGCCGTTGCGTACTGGGATGGCTCCTTCATCTGCCGTCCACCCAACTCGGCCCGGAATGTGGGTTTCCGCGAGCACGCTGCGCAGGGTGAGACGCATCGTGGGAATCGTCCTGGCGGTCGTGCTGATCGCCGGAGTGGCGGCGGCCGTCGCCCTGGGCCGTGACAGCGGGGACAGCGGCACGGCCGCGAAGACCGTGCGCGGGGTGATCGGGTCGGAGAAGGCCGAGTTCTTCGCCGACCCCGACACCGTGAAGGCCCTCGCCGCCAAGGGGTTCACCGTCCGTACGGAGACCTCCGGGTCCTGGGACATGGACCGACTGCCCCTGAAGGGCTACGACTTCGCCTTCCCCGGCTCCAAGGCGCCGGCCGACGAGCTGCGCCGGGGAGCCGATGCCCAGGGCGGCCCGCTGCGGCCGTTCTACTCGCCGCTCGTCGTGGTGGCCCACCGCAACGCGGCCGAGGTCCTCGCCGACAACGGCCTGGCCCGGCTGCGGTCCGACGGCGGCTCGAAGTTCACCACACAGGGCACGCTGCTGATGGACCCCTACCTGGCGGCGGCGAAGGACGACCGGACCTGGCAGCAGCTCAAGGGGGCTTCCGGGCATGCCGAGTTGAGCGGCACGGTGTTCATCACCAGCACCGACCCCGTCTCCTCCAACTCCGGCGCCCTCTACCTCGCTGCCGCCTCGTACGTCGCCGACGGCGGCCGGGTGGCCACGGACGCGAAGGCCGTGGAACGCACGGCGCCGCTGCTGCGCAAGCTCGTCCAGGTGCAGGGCGCACAGCAGACCAGCAGCGACGCGCCGTTCCGGGACTTCATCAGCGGGGTCGGCAATCCGCTCGTGCTGGTCTACGAGTCGCAGGTGGCCTCGCTCCTGATGAGCAGTCAGCGGCAGGAGGTCGGCGACCTCGTCGTCCTCTACCCGGACACCACGGTCTCCAGCGACCACACCCTCGTACCGCTGACCGGCCACGGCCGCGAGCTCGGCGAGCTGCTGTCCACCGATCCCGAGCTGCGGAAGCTGGCGGTACGGCACGGCTTCCGGCCCCAGGGCGCGGCGGCCGAGTTCAGCGCCGCGACCGCGGATCACACCGCCTACATCGACCAGCGGCTGACCGGCGTACGCCAGGCGCCCGTGCCCACCGCGGAGGTGCTGCGCTCGATGGCACAGCGGGCCCGCGGCTGACGACGCCCGGCCCGCAACCGGCCCAGCTCCCCGCAGTCAGGAGACCTCCACCATGACCCAGAACGCCGGGCCCCGGAACGCAGGGCCCGAGAACCCCGGCCCCCAGGACCCCCGAAGGCCGTACGACCCGCCGACCACCCCTCTCGTACTCACCCCGCCCGCGCCCGTCGCCCCCGTCCGCGCCGAGCAGGCCGCCGGGCTCGTCCCCGTCGAGGAAGCCGTGCGGGCCGACATGGTCCGGCGCGCCGAGGAGTACGTCGACGGCCTCGCCGGACTCGACGCCCGCTCACCCGAGTTCGGCGCCCGCGTCGGGGAGATCGCCGCGCTCGGGCAGAACGACATCCGCAGCGCCGCCCAGCAGTCCAACCGGATGCTGGACCGCACCGTCCGCTCGCTCGCCTCCGGCGAGGGCGACGCCCCGGCCCGGGTGGGCTCCTCACTGGTCGAGCTGCGCCGCACGGTGGAGGACCTCGATCCGCGCGACACCCCGAGGCGCGGGGCCCGCCGGCTGCTGTCCCGGCTGCCGGGCGGGCGGGGGCTGCGCGACCACGTCGCGAAGTACGCCTCCGCCAAGGGCACCCTCGACCGGATCGTGCGCTCGCTCCGCGGCGGCCAGGACGAACTGCGGCGCGACAACGCCGCGTTGTACACCGAGCGCACCCGCCTCTGGGAATCCATGGGCAAACTCCAGGAGTACGTGGTGCTCACCGAGGCCCTGGACGGCGTCGTGGAGCGGCGCGTCGCGGAGGCCGAGGCGGCGGGCGATCCGGTGCGGGCGGACGCGCTGCGGGCCGACGTCCTCTTCCCCGTACGGCAGAAGCACCAGGATCTGCTGACCCAGATCGCGGTCTGCGCCCAGGGGTATCTGGCGATGGACGTCGTGCGGCGCAACAACGACGAGCTGATCAAGGGCGTCGACCGGGCGGCCACCACGACCGTGTCCGCGCTGCGGATCGCGGTGATGCTGTCCTCGGCGCTGGAGAACCAGCGCCGGGTGACCGAGCAGGTGCAGGTGCTGCGCTCCACCACCGAGGACCTGATCCGCGGGAACGCGGAGATGCTCGCCACGCAGAGCGGGGAGATCCAGCAGCTGGCGGCCGATCCGGCGGTCGGCGTCGAGACCCTGCGCACGGCGTTCGGGCAGATCTACGCGACGCTCGACGCGATCGACACGTACAAGGCGCGGGCGACCGAGACCATGGCGGCCACCGTGCAGACGCTGACCGCCGAACTCCAGGAGGCCGGGGCCCGGTTGAACCGCAGCCGCACGACGGACTCGGCACTGGACGGAAGCCGCACGACGAATTCGGCGCTGGACGGAGGCCGCTCATGAGAGACCGCCGCCCGATGAGAGCTCTTCCCGCCCGGCGCGCCCAGGTGGCCCGGCGCGCGCTGCTCCCGCTGCTGGCCGCGCTTCTGCTCGTCCCGCTCGCCGCCTGCACGACGGACCGGGACGCCGGGCCGGACACCGGCCGGGGCGGCGACGACGGGCGGGCGCGCACGGGCACGCTCCGGATCCTGGCCTCCAGCGAACTGAGCGACATGGAACCGCTGTTGGAGAAGGCCCGCGAGGCGACCGGGATCACCGTGCGGCCCACCTGGGCGGGCACGCTGGACGCGGTGGAGCGGCTGGCGTCGGGCAAGGCGGACGGGGCGTTCGACGCGGTCTGGCTGTCGTCCAACGACTATCTGCGGCTCGACCCGGAGGCCGCCCGGCGCATCGCGTCCGAGACCCCGCTGATGGCGTCCCCGGTCGCGCTCGGCGTGCGGCCCGCGACGGTGCGACGGCTCGGCTGGGACGCCGATACGGTCAGCTGGGCGCAGGTCCACCGGGCGGTCGCGGCCGGGGACCTGACGTACGGGATGACCGACCCGAACCGCTCCAACTCCGGTTTCTCCGCACTGATCTCGATCGCCTCCGGGCTCTCCGGCGCCCAGGCGGCGCTCACCGACGCCGATGTCCGCAGGGCCGGGCCGAAGCTGAAGGAGTTCTTCGCCGGGCAGCGGCTCACCTCCGGTTCCTCGGGCTGGCTGGCCTCCGCGTACGCCCGGCGCTCCACCGTGGACGCGCTGATCAACTACGAGTCGGTGCTGCTGTCGCTGAACCGGGACAGCGACGCCGGGCTGACCGTGATCCGCCCGCGCGACGGGGTGGTCACCGCCGACTACCCGCTGAGCGCGCTCACCGGGGCCACACCGGAGGCCCGCGACGCCGTGCGGACGCTGACCGAGCACTTCCGGTCCACCGAGGTGCAGCGGGAGATCACCGCGCGGACGCTGCGCCGCCCGGTCGTCGCCGCCGCACGCCCCGCCGATCCGCTCTCGCCCGAGCAGCGCCGCGAACTGCCGTTCCCCGGTACGCGATCGGTCGCGGACGGGCTGCTGTCCTCGTACGAACACCGGCTGCGGCGCCCTTCGCGGACCGTGTACGTGCTGGACACCTCGGGGTCGATGAAGGGCGAGCGGCTGGCCCGGCTGAAGTCCGCGCTGAACGGGCTGACCGGCGACTTCAGGGAACGCGAACAGGTCACGCTGCTGCCGTTCGGGTCCACCGTCAAACAGGTCCGCACCCACACCGTCGACCCGGCGGACCCGAAAGCGGGCCCGGCGGCGATCCGGGCGGACACGGCGGCGCTGACGGCCGAGGGGGACACAGCGATCTACTCCTCGCTGGCCGCGGCCTACGACCATCTGGGCCCGGACACCGAGTCCGCGTTCACCTCCATCGTGCTGATGACGGACGGCGAGAACACGGCGGGCCGGTCGGCGGCCGAGTTCACGGCGTTCTACCGGGCGCTGCCCGCCGCCCGGCAGGTCACCCCGGTGTTCCCGATCGTGTTCGGCGACTCCGACCGCACGGAGCTGGACGCGATCGCCGAGCTGACCGGCGGCCGGCTCTTCGACGGGACGAAGAAGGAGGGCCCGGGCTCGCTGGACGGGGCGTTCGAGGAGATCCGTGGCTACCAGTAGGGACGCGGCGGGGAAGGGACCAACGGCTCCCGGCCCGGACTCGGCGGGGAAGAGGCCACCGGCTGCCGGCCCGGACACGGCCGGGAGGAGGCCACCGGCTGCCGGCCCGGGTCCGGCGCGCGGAAGGTCCGTGGCGGCCCGGGTGATCGGCTATCTGGAGTCGGCCCGGAATCTGACCGGCGGGGCCGCGGCCCTCGGCGGGCTCGCCCTCACCTTCGCCGGGTTCGCGGGCGCGTACTGGCCCGTGGTGGTCGCCGGACTGTACGGGGCGGGCGCCCTGATCGCCCCGCCGCGCCGCCCGCCCGCCCCGGCGTTCGACGAGCCCTCCTCCCGGCTGGACGAGCTGCGGGCCGACCTCGCGACCTTGCGGGCGTACCTGAAGCAGGTGGACCTGCCGCCCGCCGCGACCGAGCGGCTGGAGGCGCTGACCGGTCTGCTGGACGGGCTGCTGGCACCCGGCTGGGTCTCGGAGGCGCTGGCGGACGACCCGGAGGGCGGGCACGTGGTGGCGCGGGCGGTGTGCCGGGACGTTCCGGAGTCCGTCGACACCTATCTGCGGACCCGGTGGTGGACGCGGCTCGCACCGGGCGCGCGGGCTCCGGAGGAGGAGCTGGAGCGGCAGCTGTCGCTACTGCACGGGGAGGCACAGCGGCTGGTGGACGGGTTGCGCGAGGCGGAGGAGCTGCGCCAGCGGTCGCACACGAGGTACCTGGAGGACCGGGGCGGCGCCGGGCATCCGGGAGACCGGGGCGGCCTCGCGTATCCGGAGGACCGGGGCGGCTCGGCGGCAAGGGCGGAAACGGGGCGGCCCCCGGAACCGTGAGGGGGTTCCGGGGGCCGGGAGGGTGTCCTTGGTCGGGAACAGGCCCTCCGGGGCCGTCGGCGACGACTGGCGCGACGACAGGCCCCGTACCGCGGCGGATCGTTCGGCCCCACAGGTCAGGGCGGATGTCCGATGGACCCGGCCGCGGGGTCCGTTGGGAGTGCCGGGATCAGCCCAGGCGCTCGACGAGCGCGTGGTACTCGTCCCACAGCTCCTTGGGCGCGTGGTCGCCGAAGGTGTTGAGGTGCTCGGGGACCAGGGCGGCCTCCTCGCGCCAGACCTTCTTGTCGACCGTGAGCAGGAAGTCGAGGTCGGCCTCGGAGAGGTCCAGGCCCTCGGTGTCCAGCGAGCCCTTGGCCGGCAGGATGCCGATCGGGGACTCGACGCCCTCGGCCTTGCCCTCCAGGCGCTCCACGATCCACTTCAGGACGCGGCTGTTCTCGCCGAAGCCGGGCCAGACGAACTTGCCCGCGTCGTTCTTGCGGAACCAGTTCACGTAGTAGATCTTGGGCAGCTTCGACTGGTCGGCCTTGTCCGCGCCGACCTTCACCCAGTGGTTCATGTAGTCGCCCATGTTGTAGCCGCAGAACGGCAGCATGGCGAACGGGTCGCGGCGCAGCTCGCCGACCTTGCCCTCGGCGGCGGCGGTCTTCTCGGAGGCGACGTTGGCTCCGAGGAAGACGCCGTGCTGCCAGTCGAAGGACTCGGTGACCAGCGGCACGGCGGAGGCGCGGCGGCCACCGAAGAGGATCGCCGAGATCGGCACGCCCTTGGGGTCCTCCCACTCGGGCGCGATGATCGGGCACTGCCCGGCCGGGACGGTGAAGCGGGCGTTGGGGTGGGCGGCGGGCATGGAGGACTCGGGGGTCCAGTCGTTGCCCTTCCAGTCCGTGAGGTGAGCCGGGGGCTCCTCGGTCATGCCCTCCCACCACACATCGCCGTCGTCGGTGAGCGCGACGTTGGTGAAGACGGAGTTGCCCCACATGGTCTTCATGGCGTTGGCGTTGGTGTGCTCGCCGGTGCCGGGCGCGACGCCGAAGAACCCGGCCTCCGGGTTGATGGCGTAGAGCCGGCCGTCCTCGCCGAACCGCATCCAGGCGATGTCGTCGCCGATGGTCTCCACGGTCCAGCCGGGGATGGTCGGCTCCAGCATGGCGAGGTTGGTCTTGCCGCAGGCGGACGGGAACGCGGCGGCGACGTACTTCGACTCCCCGCGCGGCGGCGTGAGCTTGAGGATCAGCATGTGCTCGGCGAGCCAGCCCTCGTCACGGGCCATGACGGACGCGATGCGCAGGGCGTAGCACTTCTTGCCGAGCAGGGCGTTGCCGCCGTAGCCGGAGCCGTACGACCAGATCTCGCGGTCCTCGGGGAAGTGCGAGATGTACTTGGTGGTGTTGCAGGGCCACGGAACGTCCTCCTGGCCGTCGGCCAGCGGCGCTCCGAGCGTGTGGACGGCCTTCACGAAGAAGCCGTCGGTGCCCAGCTCGTCCAGGACGGCCTGGCCCATGCGGGTCATGGTGCGCATGGAGACGGCGACGTACGCGGAGTCGGTGATCTCGACGCCGATCGCGGAGAGCGGCGAGCCGACGGGCCCCATACAGAAGGGCACGACGTACATGGTGCGCCCACGCATGGACCCACGGAACACACCGTTCTCACCCGTGAAGATCTCCCGCATCTCGGCGGGGTCCTTCCAGTGGTTGGTCGGACCCGCGTCCTTCTCCTCCTTGGAGCAGATGAACGTACGGTCCTCGACGCGGGCGACATCGCTCGGGTCGGACGCGGCGTAGTACGAGTTCGGCCGCTTGATCTCGTCCAGTTTGGTGAACGTGCCCTTGGCAACGAGCTCCCCGCACAGGCGCTCGTACTCGGCCTCGGAACCGTCGCACCAGACCACCCGGTCCGGCTGGGTGATCGCTGCGATCTCGTCGACCCAGGAGACCAGCTCCTGGTGGTGGGTGGGGACAGTGAGGGGAGCCGCGATGTCGCGCGCCACGATCGCTCCTAGTTGAGGGTGTCAGTTGTCTGAGGCCCCGTGGGGGCTGCGACCCGGATGCTTCGTACCCTTCGAATTCCCCTGGCGCTCATCCGGTGCCGACTGCACTCATTTGATCATCCGACCGATCCGCCCATATGTCCAGGGGGCCTCACACGTGAGCATCGCCACTCATTTGCGCCCGATATCCAGTACTTACGGTGGCGTAGGTAGCATGCGGATATGACTGACGCCGCCGCTAGCGCCGCGACCCCGGGCCCCGTCGTCCTCGACCCCGTACCCGTCAAACCACGGATGCGCGGCTGGCTGCACGCCGGAATGTTCCCGGCGGTGCTGGTCGCGGGCATCACCCTGATCGCACTGACCGACAGCACCACGGGCCGGATCGCCTGCGCCGTCTACATCCTCAGCGCCTGTCTGCTGTTCGGCGTCAGCGCGGTCTACCACCGCGGCACCTGGGGACCGCGCGGCGAGGCGGTGCTGCGCCGTCTGGACCACGCGAACATCTTCCTGATCATCGCGGGCACCTACACGCCACTGACGCTGCTCCTGCTGCCCGAGTCGACCGCCCGGCCGCTGCTGTGGGCGGTCTGGGCGGCCGCGGCGGCGGGCATCGCCTTCCGGGTGTTCTGGGTCGGCGCACCGCGCTGGCTCTACACCCCGTGCTACATCGCGATGGGCTGGGCGGCGGTCTTCTTCCTGCCGGACTTCATGCGGACCGGCGGCATCGCGGTGCTGGTCCTGGTGATCGTCGGCGGGGTGCTCTACAGTGCGGGCGGCGTGATCTACGGCATCAAGAAGCCGAACCCTTCGCCGCGCTGGTTCGGCTTCCACGAGGTCTTCCACTCGCTGACGCTGGCGGCGTTCATCGCGCACTACGTGGGCATCTCGCTGGTGGCGTACCAGCACGGATAGACACTGACGGGTTACAGATGAGGGGCCGGTCGCACAGGACGACCGGCCCCTCACTCATGCTGTGGGCTCACCCGCCCAGCTTGTCCGCCAGCTCCCCCGCGTCCGTGGTCGGCGCGTCGCACACGAAGTGGCGGCAGACGTACGCGGTCGGCTCCCCGCCCACCAGCGGCCGGTCCACCAGCAGCGGGAACTCGGCCCCCGCACCCGGCCCCTGGCCCGCCGCGACCACCGCACCCGGGGCCCGCCCCAGCAACGCCGTACGGTGCAGCTCCCCGCCGACCGGACCGGCCACGGCCACCTCGCGGGGCCCGTCCAGCAGCGCCTCGGCCACGGCGAGGCCCCAGCCGACGAACCGGGGGACGCGCGGGCCGAGGGCCTTCACCACACCGAGCGCGCCCTCGGCGGCGGTGCGATGGGCCTCGGACCCGGTGTACGCGGCGTACGAGAGCAGCGCACCGGCGGCAGCGGTCCACCCGGACGGGGTGGCGCTGTCGGTGGGATCCTGGGGCCGCCGGATGAGCTGCTCGGCGTCATGCGCGGTGTCGTACAGCTGACCGCCCTCGCCGGTGAACTGCTCCAGCACGATGTCCAGCAGGAACCCGGCGAACTCCAGCCAGGCGCCCTCCCCGGTCACCGCCGCCAGCGCGAGGAAGCCCTCGGCGACGTCTCCGTAGTCCTCCAGCACCCCGGCGTTGTCCCCGGCCCGCCCGTCCTTGGAGGTACGGGTCAGCCGGGCGACCTCGCCCAGGTGCACCCGCACGAGCAGGTCAGCGGCCTCGGTGGCCCGCTCCACGAGGTCGGGCCGGTCGAAGTAGGCCCCGGTCTCGGCAAGGGCGGCAATGGCAAGCCCGTTCCAGGCGGCGACAACTTTGTCGTCCCGCCCCGGGCGCGGCCGCTCCTCACGGGCGGCCAGCAGCCGGGCCCGTACGTCCGCGAGCCGCGCGGCGTCCACGGGCCCCGCGTCCCCCGGCAGCCGGAGCACGGAGGCGCCTTCCTCGAAGGTGCCGTCCTCGGTCACCCCGAAATAGGCTGCGGCGAAGGCGGCATCGTCCTCCCCCAGCACCTCACGCAACTGCTCCGGCGTCCACACATAGAACGCCCCCTCGACATGCCTGCCGTCCGCGTCCTCGCTGTCGGCGTCCAGCGCGGAGGCGAACCCGCCCTCGGCCGTGCGCAGCTCCCGCACCATGAAGTCGGCGGTCTCCAGGGCGATCCGCCGGGCCTCGTCGGACCCGGTGGTACGCCAGAGATGGGCGTAGACACGACACAGCAGAGCGTTGTCGTAGAGCATCTTCTCGAAGTGCGGCACGATCCACTCCCGGTCCACGGAGTACCGCGCGAACCCGCCGCCGAGCTGGTCGTAGATCCCGCCGCGGGCCATCGCCGAGCAGGTGTCGGCGGCCATCTGAAGGGCGCCTTCGGCCCCGGTCCGCGCATAATGCCGCAGCAGGAACTCCACCACCATGGCCGGCGGAAACTTGGGCGCGCCCCCGAACCCGCCGCGCTGCTCGTCGTACTCCCGGGTCAGCCCGAGCAGGGCCTGAGCGATCTCCGACTCCCCCGGCACCCCGTCACCACCATGGACCAGCGACCGCCCCGCCAGATCGGCGACGATGCGCTCCGCCACCTCGGCGACCTCGTCCCTGCGGTCGGTCCAGGCGGCGGTGACCCCTTCCAACACCTGCTGAAAGGAGGGCGAGCCGTGCCGGGCCTCGGGCGGGAAGTAGGTCCCGAAGTAGAAGGGTTCGGCGTCCGGGGTGAGAAAGACGGTCATCGGCCACCCACCGTGCCCGGTGGCCGCCTGCACGGCCTCCATATAGACGGCGTCGACATCGGGCCGCTCCTCCCGGTCGACCTTCACCGGCACGAAGTGCGCGTTGAGATAGGCGGCCACGGTCTCGTCCTCGAACGACTCGTGCGCCATGACGTGGCACCAGTGGCAGCTGGCGTACCCGACGCTGAGCAGCACGGGCACATCCCGCTTCCTGGCCTCCTCGAACGCCTCGGGCGACCAGGGCCACCAGTCGACGGGATTGTCGGCGTGCTGGAGGAGATACGGCGAGTGAGACTGGGCGAGTCGGTTGACCATGACCCCACGCTACGGCAGCGGTGTCCATCCTGCGGGAGCGTCACCCGGGTCTCGGGGCCCCTCCTTCGCAGCTCCACGGCGTACGAGGTTGATCATCGCCATGATCCGTCGTACCTGTGGGCCGGCTTGTGCGAGGTCGGGCAGGTGGAAGAGCGTGAGCATCGCGGGGGGCAGGTCACCGGTGGACAGGTCCGGTTGCCGCTGTCGATCGCGCCTTCCAGACAGAGGGTTGGCCGGGCCGTTCATGCCGGCCGCCCGCCCTGCCGCGTGACCATGCCCGCCATCACCCGGGGTTGAAGTACGAGTCCGTCGCGATGGCCGCGAGAGCCTGTTGTGCGGGCCCGCCGTCCGGTACGGTCACCCGCCAGTTGTCGTCGCCCTCGGGGCCGTCCCGGTGAAAGTAGACGAGGGCCTTGAGCCCCGGGTAGTCGCTCTTGACGACATCGCGCATGTCTGTCAGCCATGCTGCTTGAACCGGGTTCGAGGGGGCCCGGTGTACCCCGGTCTCGCCGACGACGAACGGTTTCCCGTGGTCCTGTGCGAAGGCGTGCGCCGTATCGAACATCGAGTCGAAAGCCCGGTAGTTGTACTCCGGTTTGTCTTCCCGGGCACGGGCGTAGCCGTCCGCTCCGATCCAGTCGACGTACGCGTCTCCCGGATAGAAGGGCTCGGCCCGGGCGGTCTCACGGTAGGCGCGCCATGTCGGACACCACACGAACGCCACCTGGGGAGCTGGGGCGAAACGCTCGTACACGTATTGCCACATCTCGGTGAACAGGGCGGTGTCGGTGTAGCGCAGGTCGAACTCCCACGTCAGCCTCATGAGGACGGGCGCCCCGAGCGCGGCGAGGCTGTCCACCTGGGTGTCGATCCAGCTGTCGTGCAGGCCCGCGACGATCTGCCGGAGTCTCGTCTCGGCCCCTGCGGCCCAGGACACCATCGGGATGCGGCCGGCGGCGATGTCCTTGCGCATGCGGGCCGAGTGGAGCGGCACGTCGACGGGCTGGAAGCAGTGGTTGATGCCCAGGCCGTGGCCGAGTTTCGATTCGAGGTTCTCCGGCTGGGAGACACCGAGGTCGTTGCCCTCGTAGACGTAGGCACCGAAATGGGCGCCGGAGGAGGGGACCAGATCCTGTTTGCCGGCAGCCTGTGCCCACGCGGGGGGCGGGGTCAGGGCCGAGAGCGCCGGGGTGATCGCGATCGCCGATGCTCCGAGCATCAGGCTGCGCCTGCTGACAGCTTTCATACCAGTCACCTTGTCCTGATCAGCGTGTATTCCACTTCGGGTACGGTGCGTCCGGTGCGCCGGTCGCTGACGGCGGCACCCCACTGGGTGTACTCGGGCGTCTTGTCGCGGTACCCGCGGTGGCCGCGCAGGGTGATGCGCCTGCTGTCCCGGATGCCGACGCTGTAGGGGTGAGGCCCGCGGACGGTCGCTACCCGGAAGAACACCGAGTTGGCGAACAGGAGGTCGCGGCTGCGCTCGATGTCCAGCGCCTGCGAGCGCCATCCGTGGATGTGATCCTCCGTCTGGAGCCCGAGGAACTGCCAGTTGGAGACCCGCCGTAGCACCACTTCCCGTGTCTCGTGGTGCTCGACGGACAGTTCGTACAGCCGGGCGGGTTCGCGGGTGTCTTCGACCAGCAGACCGTTCTCGGCCCAGCCGTTGACGCTCCAGATGTTGGCGAAGGTGCCGCCGCCTCCGCGTACCCAGATGGTGTATTTGTGTGCGCCGCGGTAGGTGTAGCCGGGGTTGCCGGTCTCGGGGGCTCCCTCGGGGTGCCATTTGACGAACTGGGTGGCGATGTCAGCCAGGTAGGAACCGTCGGCGGATTGCCACAGGAGGTTGACCGCGCCCGGGGTGCGCCGGGCGGTGTCCAGGCCGATCCCGGTGATGGTGTTGCGGCCGCCTGCGGGGGTGGACACCAGGGCTCGGGGAGCCTGCGGGATGGAGAAGTTGGGGTGGCCGTCCGCGGCGAGCAGCCAGGTCTGGCGCGGGTGGAGGCCGATCAGCCGGGTGGTGCGGCGGAGCTTGAGCGTGCCGGTCAGGAGGTAGCGGCCGATGGGGACGAAGACCACGTCGTGCTGGTCGACGGCTGCCTGGAAGACCGCCAGGTCGTCCGCGCCCCGGCCGATGGTGCGGCCCAGCTTTTCGGCCACGTCGGTGACGGACACCCACTTCTTCACCGGTGGTGGAGTGGGTGTGTCGGAGCGCAGCGCGGACCGGATCCGGCTGGTGGTGGCTCCTGCCGTGGCCGCCAGGTAGACGCCCTCGTGTCGGAACTCATCGGCGGTGAGTGCACCCTCGATCCGCAGACCGTGCGTGAGTTCACGGATGTGGGCGTTGGGTGCGGGTGCCGTGGTCCGTGCACCGCTGGGGGTGAGGAGGAGCAGGTCGGGGGTGGAGGCGGTGGTGCAGTTGAGCAGGGTGAGTTGGTTGCTGAGGCGCACCAGGTCGTTCTCGGATCCGGGGAGCGACGTGCTGTCGTTGAGCGTGACGGCGACGTCGCTGACGCGGTCCAGGTGGGTGTCCTGGATGTAGAGGTGCTGGGTCTGGCCCGGTGCGGCTTCGAACGCCCGGGGGGTCTTGGCGATGACAGCTCGGACCACCACCAGTTTGGCGTCGTTGCTCATGGTCACCGCCGCGTGGCTCTGACCGGTGAAGCGACAGTCGAGGAGAGTCGTCTGCCAGCCTGCCGATGCCGCCCAGGCGCGCAGGCCGACCTGTCCGCCGGTGACCCGGACGCGGTGGATGAGGTTGGCGTTGTGGTCGATTCCGCAGAGGCCGTCACCGACTTCGATGTCCAGGTCCTGGAGCAGGCACAGTTGTGCTCCACCGAAGCGGACGCCCATGGCGTCGGGGTTGCCGGGGCCGATCCTGATGTCGAGGTTGATCAGGGCTGTGCCGAAGGTGTCGTTGTTGGCGTAGGAGACCGGCCCGCCGAGCGGACGGCGCAGAAAGCCGAACAGCTCTCGCGGTGTGCCTGAGGAGTATCCGGGTGTCGACGGCCCCAGGACGAAGACGGGGCGGCGCGGGCCGTAACCGATGATCCGTACGGAGTCGTGCACCTGGATGGGCGCCGAGAGCCGATAGGTGCCGGAGGGAACGAGGACGACGCCACCACCGTCCCCGTGCGGGAAGTCCCGGGCGCCACCGAGGATGTCCCCGAGCTTGTTGGCGATGCCCCGGCGTGATGCCTCGTCGACGGCGGCCTGGAGTGCCGCGGTGTCGTCCCCGGTGCCGTCGGCGTGGACCTCGAAGTCCCGGCCGCCCACGAGCACGGCGGCGGGGTCGGAAGGTCGTCCGGTGTACACCGATCCGTAGCGGGTCGGATCCCAGCCGCCGGTCGAGGTGGGAGCGGCACTGGCCACAGAGGCGGGCAGCATCGGTGCGGCGGCCGCGGCGGCGCCGAGAGCGACGAGGCTTCTCCGGCTCAGGCGGGGGCCTCCGTCGGTGAGGTGATCGGGCATGGCGGGGCTCCTGGAGGACGTACGGAGTACGGGGGGTGGCTGTGGTTCCGGGCGAGCCGGCTGTGGCCGGCTCACCGTTCTCCGTGTGGCGGGAAAGCGATGGGGCGGTTCGGGCGGAGTGACGCCCGCCCCCCGTTCGGCGGGCGGGGGCTTCAGCGCTTCCGCCGGGTCAGGCGGCACACCGCGCTCTCCGTCGTCGCGTCGGACGGGTTGCCGCACCGGTTGCCGGGCGGGTTGTGCTGGATGCTGGTCAGCTTTCGGACAGGTGTCAAGAGGTTACGCACAGGTTTCGTCGGGGGCCGCTCGACGGCCGAACGGCCTACTGCCCGCCTGACCTCGAAGAATCCAGGAATGTGCGCCGACCCTGCATGCCGGAGGGTTGCTAATCCGTATTGCTTCTGCGGAAACACCCCTTGACGTCTGGCGTGAATCAGCCCTAGCTTCTGCACATCGACGCAGGCAATGCGTATTAGCACCTCATGGTTAAGGCTCCGAACTTCATGTCTTCAGCTCCCGGCAGGCTCACTCAGCGTGACATCGCGCGGCTCGCGGGCGTCAGTCAGACCACCGTCTCGCTGGTGCTCAACAATCGAGGTGAGGCAGCCGCCCGAATCGCCCCCGAGACCCGTGACCGGGTGCTGGAGGTGATCCGTGAAACCGGGTACGCGGCCGATCCGCTGGCTCGCCGGATGCTGCAGCAGCTCAACCAGATCCTCGGGGTGTTCACCTACGAGCCGGTCTTCCCGTCCACCAGCGGTGACTTCTACTACCCGTTCCTGCACGGCATCGAGGAGAGCGCTGAGCAGGTGGGCTGCGACCTGCTGCTGTTCACCAGCGCGCCGGTGCGTGAAGGGCGGCGGATGATCTTCCATGAGAACAACCGGCTGCGTCTCGCGGACGGTTGCGTGCTGCTCGGGCGGGAGATCCCCGCCGAGGAGCTGAAGAGGCTGGTGGACGAGGAGTATCCGTTCGTATGTGTCGGCCGCCGCGACGACGCGGGCGACCGCCCGGTTCCGTACGTGGGGGCCGACTACGCCGCTGCCACGGCCGAGTTGGGCCAGCTGGCAGTGCGGCTCGGCCACCGGCGCTTCGCCTTCGTGGGGCCGGGCACAGGCGCCGAGTCCGCCCGGGACCGACTGGAAGGGTTCCGTCGGGTGGCGGGAGCCGACGCGCCGCATGTGCGGGAGGTCGACGGGGCGCTCGACCGGATCGTCGAGGACGGGATCACGGCGGTGTTCGTGGAGTACCAGGCCGACGCCGTCACGCTGACGCGTGCCGCCGCGGCACGCGGTCTTGAGGTGCCGGGCGATCTGTCCGTGGTAACCCTCGGCGACCCGACCTCCCCTGTCGATTCCCCCGTCGACTTCTCCGGCTTCCGCATCCCTCGCCAGGAGATGGGCCGGCAGGCCGTCGACCTGCTGGTCCGCCGGCTGCACGGCGAGGAAGCAGCAGTACAGCGGCTGCTCGCCTGCACGCTGGCCGAGACAGGCACCCTCGCGCCCCCGGCCCGCTGAGCTCATGACCCACCTGTGATGAATTCTCTCCCCATCGGTAAGGAAGACCTATGCACGCGGATGTTCTCGTCGTCGGCGGAGGAATCGGCGGCGTGGCCGCAGCCCTCGGCGCGCTGCGCGCCGGCCGGACCGTGATCCTCACCGAGGAGTACGACTGGCTCGGCGGACAGCTCACCAGCCAGGCCGTCCCCCCGGACGAACACACCTGGATCGAGCAGTTCGGCGCCACCGCCTCCTACCGCGAACTGCGCGACGGGATACGGGACTACTACCGGCGGCGCTACCCGCTCACCGCCGAGGCACGCGCCCGCCGCGACCTGAATCCGGGCGCCGGCTGGGTGAGCCGGCTCTGCCACGAACCGCGGGTGGCCGTAGCTGTGATCGACGAGCTGCTGGCCCCGTACCGCGGCTCGGGACGGCTGCGGGTGCTTCAGCCCTACCGGCCGGTGGCCGCGGAGTGCGATGGCGACCGCGTCACCTCCGTCACCCTTTCCCACCGCGACAGCGGCGAGACCCTGGTGGCCACGGCCCCCTACATCCTGGACGCCACGGAGACCGGTGAGCTGCTGCCGCTGACCGGCACGGAGTACGTCACCGGGTTCGAGGCGCAGTCCGACACCGGTGAGCCGAGCGCCCCGGACACCGCGCAGCCCCTGAACATGCAGGCCGTCTCGTACTGCTTCGCGCTCGATCATGTCGACGGCGACCACACCATCGACCGCCCGGAGTCGTACGACTTCTGGCGCGCGTACCAGCCGCCCTTCTGGGGCGCCCCCCTCTTGTCCTTCACCGCCCCGCACCCGCGCACCCTGGACACCGTCACCCGGGGATTCACCCCCAACCCGGGTGACGACCCGGCCGACGTGATCGCCGACCAGCGGGTCAGCGGCGGCGACATGAACCTGTGGACCTTCCGGCGTATCGCCGCCCGCGACAACTTCACGCCGGGCGCCTACGACAGTGACATCACCCTGGTCAACTGGCCGATGATCGACTACCTGGAGGGCCCGGTCATCGACGTGCCCGACGCCGCGAAACACCTTGTGGCGGCGAAGCAGTTGTCGCTCTCCTACCTCTACTGGTTGCAGACCGAGGCACCCCGTCCCGACGGCGGTACCGGCTTCTCCGGCCTGCGGCTGCGACACGACGTCACTGGCAGCGCCGACGGCCTCGCACAGGCTCCCTACATCCGCGAATCGCGGCGGATCCTCGCCGACTACACCGTCGTCGAACAGGACCTGTCCCTCGACGCCCGCGGCGGCAAGGGCGCGGCGAACTACCCGGACAGCGTCGGCATCGGCATGTACCGGATCGACCTTCACCCCTCCACCGGCGGTGACAACTACATCGACGTCCCCTCCAGCCCCTTCGAGATCCCTCTCGGCGCGCTGCTTCCCCGCCGGGTCGAGAACCTCCTCCCGGCCGGCAAGAACATCGGCACCACCCACATCACCAACGGCTGCTACCGGCTGCACCCCGTCGAATGGAACATCGGCGAGGTCGCAGGTCTGCTTGCGGCCCACTGTGTCGAGCAGCGGCTCACCCCCCGCGCCGTACGTGACACCCCCGAGCACCTCGAAACCTTCCAGCGCCTGCTCATCGCCCACGGCGTCGAGCTCCGCTGGCCCGACATCAGCGGCTACTGAGCAGGAGCACCCGCCATGAAGACACCCGCCCACTCCCGTACGTGTACCAGAGCCGCCGTCGCCGGTCTCGCCGCCCTCGGTCTGCTCTCCCTCGCCGCCTGCGGAGGCGGCTCCGCCGACAGCAGCGGGCCGGTCGCGCTGCGCATGACCGTCTGGACCGGCAACGAAGAGCACCTGAAGATCCTCAACGAGATCGCGGCCGACTACCGCAAGACGAACCCGGACGTGGAGTCGATCAAGTTCGACACACTGCCGCTGGAGAGCTACACCACGACCCTCACCACCCAGGTCGCCGGAGGCAAGTCGCCCGACCTCGCCTGGATCATGGAGGACTCGGCACCGGACTTCGTCTCCTCGGGAGCCCTGGCCGAGATCGAGGACACCGAAGACGTACTGCCGTCGGCGAAGAAGCTGTGGCAGCGGGACGGCAAGCTCTACGCCTACCCGTTCTCCACCTCCCCGTTCGGCGTGTTCGTCAACAAGGACCTGCTCAAGAAGGCCGGGCAGCCCGAGCCCGCGAAGCTGATCGAGCAGGGCAAGTGGAACTGGGACCAGGTCAGCACCGCCGGGGCCGCCGTCCACGACAAGACCGGCAAGACCGGCATGGTCATCCGCGACTTCGACTTCAAGCAGTGGAAGTACCTCGCGTCCTTCTGGAACGGCTGGGGCGCCGAGGCATGGGACACCGGCGGCGCGAAGTGCGGCTTCACCTCACCGGAGATGACCGCGGCGATGACACGTCTGCACGACGCGATCTTCAAGGACGAGTCGATGCTCGCCCCCGGCACGACCGCGGACTTCTTCGCCGGGGAGTCGGCCATGACCGTGGCGCAGATCAGCCGGGCCTCGCTGCTGACGGACAAGTTCGCCTGGGATTTCGTCCCCCTGCCCCAAGGCCCGAAGGGCTCGTACGACGTGATCGGTCAGGCCGGCCTGGCCGCCTTCGCCCGTGGCAAGAACGTCGATGCGGCCAAGGACTTCCTCTCCTTCCTGTCGAACGAGAAGAACGCGGCGAAGCTCGGGAAGTTCTTCCCGCAGGCCCGTAGCTCCCAGCTGGACGCCGCGACCCTCGCCAAGAGCAACCCGCAGGTCTCCCCGGAGCAGCTGGAGAACGTCGTCGTCAAGGGCATCAGGCAAGGTTCGACGCTGCCCAGCCACACCGGTGCCGCCGAGATCTCCGACACCGTGCGCTCGGCCCTCGACCCCCTGTGGAAGCCGGGAGCGGACGTGAAGAAGGTGCTCGCCGACGTCTGCAAGGCCATCGAACCGCAGCTGCGGAAGTGACAAGCCCGTGAAGACACTCGAATTCCCCCGAGCCACCGCTCCGCCCCCTGGCACGAGCACCAGCCGGGACGGACGGCCCTTCTGGACGATGCGCCGCCGCGACCAGCTCGCCGGCTACCTCTTCATCGCGCCCCAGCTCGCCGGCAGCATCCTGTTCGTCCTCGTCCCTCTGGTTCTGGTCTTCTGGTACAGCTTCCACGAGTGGAACACCCTCGCCGGCACCTTCAACCCGGTCGGTGCGGACAACTACCGGCACCTGCTCGACGACCCCAAGCTCCCCGGGGTGCTGCGGGCCACCGCCGTCTTCTCCGTCGGGCTGGTGGCCCTGAACCTCACGCTCGCCCTGGCCCTGGCGGTCCTGCTCAACCAGAAACTGCGCGGCTCCACCACCTTCCGCACCTTCTTCTTCTCCCCCGTCGTCGTCTCCCTGGTCGCCTGGACCATCGTCTGGGGCTTCCTGCTCCAGAAGAACGGCGGAATCAACGCCGGCCTCGACCTCATCGGCGTCAAGGGCCCCAACTGGCTCCGTGACGAGACCTGGTCCATGGTCTCGGTCATCGTCGTCCAGGTCTTCAAGAACGTCGGCCTGAACATGGTGCTCTTCCTCGCCGCCCTGCAGGGGGTGCCGCGAGAGCTCTACGAGGCCGCCACGGTGGACGGCGCCGGACGCTGGCGGCAGTTCCGGCAGATCACCCTGCCGCTGATCAGCCCGACGGTCCTGCTCACCTCGATCATCACCGTGGTCGGCTCGCTCCAGGTCTTCGCACAGATCGCCGTCCTCACCCAGGGCGGACCCGGCGACTCGACGACCGTACTCGTCTACTACCTCTACCAACAGGCCTTCACATTCCACCACTTCGGCTACGGCGCGACCCTCTCGGTGCTGCTGTTCCTCATCGTGCTCGTCCTGACCGTGATCCAGTGGCAGATGCGCAAGAAGTGGGTCTTCCATGAGTCATAAGCTCTCCCCGCGCGCCAAGGTCGCGCTCTACGGGATCCTGCTGGTGCTGTGCGTGCCGTTCGTCTTCCCCACGTGGTGGATGGTGACCTCCTCGCTCAAGCCGGCCGGCGACATCTTCGCCTTCCCGCCCTCGCTGTTCCCCGCGAACCCGAGTCTGGACGCCTACACCCAGGTCTTCGAGCGACAGCCGTTCCTCCAGCAGTACATCAACAGCATGTACATCGCGGTCCTGGTCACGCTCGGCACACTCGCGGTGTCCTCCCTGGCCGGCTACGCCTTCGCCCGGATCAGGTTCCGGGGCCAGAACGCACTCTTCCTCGTCGTCCTCACCGGGCTGCTGATCCCGAGCGAAGTGACGATCGTTCCCCTGTTCCAGATGTTCAACAAATGGGGCATGATCGACACCCACTGGCCCCTAATACTGGTCCCCATCCTGGGTGCGCCCAGCGTCCTGGCGACCTTCATCATGCGGCAGTTCTTCATCGCACTCCCGGGAGAGCTGGAGGAAGCCGCCCGCGTGGACGGCCTGGGCCGGTTCGCGATCTTCTACCGGATCGCGCTGCCCCTCGCACGGCCCGCCCTGGCGGCCGTGGCCATCTTCACCTTCCTCCACAGCTGGAATCTCTACCTCGAACCCATCGTGTACCTCTCCACACCGGAGATGTTCACGCTCCCGCAAGCCCTGACCCAGTACGTCGACGCCTACGGCGGACCCATGTGGAACGTCCAGCTGGCTGCTGCCTCCCTCACGGCACTTCCCGTCCTCGCCGTGTTCGTCGTAGCCCAACGGCAGTTCGTCGAGGGCCTGGCCCATACGGGCCTCAAATAGCGGCAGGGCAGTTGAGGCACCCTGACGGCCCCATCTGCCCTGCTCCGTCCCGTGGCGCCACCGATCCACCGGCCTAGCGGCCGGACGGGAGACACCCCGGAACGGGGCAACCACGGGAATCAGCACTCGATGGATCGTCATTTCACCTTTCACGAAAGGCGATTGACGTCATCGATCTTCGAAGCGAACAGCCCGGGATCCCGCCGTACGTCTGACGCGTCCGGCCCCGCGCTCATCGCTCCGAGAAGTGCGTTCACCCATTTTCCAGCCAAAGATTGGAATGCGCGTGAAGATGAAGAAGCAAGCCGTGGCCCTGCTGGCCTGCACCCTGCTGTCGGCCGGCGGCCTGACCGTACTGACGCAGCCGGCCTCGGCCGCCGGAACGGCCGTCTCCTGCGTCACCTCCGACCGGGTGAAGATCCGTGAGGGGTCAACGGGCAATTCGGTACGCGAGGCGCAGTGCCGTCTGAACGCCACCGGTGCGGGCCTGACCGTCGACGGCAAGTTCGGCCCGGCCACCGACAAGGCCGTGCGGGCCTTCCAGTCCAGCCGCGGCCTGGCGGCGGACGGTGTCGTGGGACCCAAGACCTGGGCCGCCCTGCTCTCGATCGGTGATTCCTCCCGTGACGCCAAGGCCCGGACGGTCATCAACTTCGCCGCCGCGCAGAAAGGCAAGAAGTACGTCTGGGGCGCCGAAGGCCCCAACACCTTCGACTGCTCCGGCCTGACCCTCCGCGCCTACCAGCAGATCGGCATCACTCTGCCACGCACCTCCGCCAACCAGGCCGCAGCCGTCAAGAAGGTGCCCGCGTCCGAGCGCCTTGTCGGTGATCTCATGCACTGGCCTGGCCACGTGGGCATCTACGCGGGCAACGGCAAGGTATGGAACGCCTCCCGCAGCCGCGGTGAGGTCGCCCTCGTCAACGTCTGGGACAGTCCGACCTACCACCGGGTCTTCTGAGTGCGGGCGGCCCTTCACATCTAGGGAACCGGTCGGTCGATCGTGAGACCGCGGGATTCCAGGGGCTCCGGGCGCGACTGTCTCTTCCGGCCGGTTCGACAGTCCGGATGACGTGGTCGCCCCGGAGTCCCGGGTTCGGCATCTCGGAAGGTGCCGAAGTCGCGCCAAGGACAGCCGCCCTACCCGAGGCCGAGCAGCACGTGCTCGTCTTCTCCTGGGCGCCCGGGCGTCTCGGGGCAGGGCCCGTCGTGCATGTCCACAGGCCGATCGCAGGGTTCCTCGTTCGGGTGGCATCACCGGAGTGCGGCGTTCCCCGGAGGGGACGGCCTCGTTGGGAAGTCAGGAATTCCCGAACCCGGCCCTTGCTCGCCCGTGTCGTCGTGTCGCTTTCGCAGGAACGTATCTGCGGAAGCGTTCCAGGACGGCTCGGCGTCTGCGGGCCCCGACCCCCGACGGTGGCCACCGCCACCGTCACGACGGATACGAAAACCGTGAAGAAGCTCATCGTGACCGCACTGTTCGCCGGCGCCTTCGCCACCGGCACCGCCATGACCGCCCCCGAGGAACTGACCGGCCGCACCTCCGATCTGCCTGCGGCCGACACGCTGTACGACCTGTTGTGGGAGACCCCCGTCGGCGCTACGACGGCAGAGGCGAGGTCGGCGGTGACGTCGCTCCGAAGCTCCGTCACATGACCGACCCGCTGCGCATGTACGGAAGGTGAGGCGAGGAGCTCGGCCACCGCGGCCTCCGTCGCGGCGATTTGGGCCCCTCCCCCGGGTCCCTGGGCCCTACTCCCGCCCACCGATGCGTCGCTACCTTCGTTCCCGGCGGGCGTGCGGCCCGGTGATACGGCGGCGAGGACGAGGTGACGCGTGAAACGCAGCGACCGGATTGGCCTGGGTGTGCGCGCGAGCAGCGGGCAGACCGCCATCGAGTACCTGGCCCTGATCGCCGTGGTGGTCGCCGTGGTCGGTGCGATCGTCGCGACCGGCATCGGGGGTTCGCTCTCCCGTACCGTCCATGCGCAGGTCTGCCGCATCGGCCCGGCGGGATTCGGGGGCGTCGACTGTTCCGATGACAACGATGTCGACACTGCTGGGGCGGAGAAGCCGAGCGGCGCCGACTCCGGTGCGCCGGCCGACGACGGAGCCGATGAGCCCCTCGGCCGGACGCTCGACGAGCCGGTCCGCAAGTCCGTCGAACTGCCTCCCGGCAGCACCCCGAACGCGCTGCCCGACCTGTGCTTCGAGCCCCGGGAGTCGAACTCCTCGGTGAAGGTGCCGGGCAGCGGGGTGCTCGGCAACACCGCGGCCTGGGGCTACTCCTGGCTGGTCAACTTCGTCATCGACAAGATCGACAACGAGAAGAACAAGGAGAAGCGGGTCAAGCTGGCGCTCGACGACCTCGCCTACTGCCTGCCGGACTACAACATCGTCATCGCCCAGCCGCACGAGGGAAACCTCCAGGAGATGGACGGCACCGCGCTGATCGAGACCGTAAAGATCAGCGGCACGACCTACCGCGTCTACGCCTTCAGGACCGGGAAGTTCACCTGGGCCGAGGACGCCGACCTCGGCTGGAAGAACCGGGCGTTCCACGGTGTGTTCGACGTCAGCGAGGACCGCCGCACCGTCACGTTCCAGGAGCCGCCCAAGCCGAAGCGGAAGGAGGGCTGGAAGCCGGGCGACGAGGGCTGCCAGGTCGAGGGCCAGGAGCCGCCCGACCGCAGCCGGTACTACAACACGTACTCACCTCTGGACAACGAGGGATCGACCCAGGCGGTGCGGATGCTGGTGAACGACATGCGCCGCTGCTACCCCGACTACAACGTCGTCGCGATGCACTCCGAGCAGGACTCGCACTGGGTCGACGAACCGGACTCCTTCGTGCACCAGGGCCGCTACCGGCTGAACTCCACCGAGTACCACGAGGACGAGAAGGGCGACGACATCGCCTCGGGCCGGGCCGTGTTCGACGTCTACGTCTTCGAGAAGGGCACGTTCAGGAACGACGGCGACGGCGGCTACACCAACTGGGCCATGTACGGGAACTTCGAGCGCGACGGCATGGAGGCGACCTTCGACCGGCCGGCCCCCGCCGACCTGGACGCCGACTCCACGGCCACCGGATCCGGCACCGTCCACTTCAACGACGAGACACCGAAGTACACCGGTGGCGGCCCGTATCCCGGCACCGACTACTCCGGCAAGGTGCCCGGCGACAAGGCCGAACTGACGCACTCGCTCCTGGAGGAGTACGGCCGCAGCTTCCCCGACAAGAACATCATCACCGCCAAGTCCTTCAACGACCTCTCCTTCTCCGGGGTGTCCGGGCTGGAGCACCTCGCGGTGGTGGACGGTGTCGACGTGTTCGCCGTCGACAGCGGGACGATCACCAACCGGGGTGACGGCGGCTGGAAGAACTGGGGCTTCACCGGCTCCTTCGAGTACGAGGAGGACGCGAAGGCGGTGACCTTCGCCAACCGGTGATCCGGGGGGTGGGGGCGGCAGTACTGCCGCCCCTGCGGCGGCCACGCGGACTCCCGCAGCCACCCCTCCGTCACCACTCTCCGGCCGCGCCTTGACCGTCCCCTTGCCCGGTGCCCCTCGCGCCGGAGCGCGCTACGCAGGACACTTGACCCCGACGCTTGGTAACTGACGTTCGGTAACTGACGCTCCGGAACCCGAGGTTCGGAGCGCAGCTCGACGCAGCTCTCGGAGGGGGACACATATGCGGGACAGCCATCGGGCGGAAGCCGAGAGGCTGTTGGTGCGCGCCGTGGAGGAGGAGGCGCGGCGTACCGGCGGGCGGACCGATGCCGGGGCGCTGATGTCGCGAGCGCGGGCGGCGCTCGACACCATGGCGGCCAGCGCGGGCGAGGAGTACGCCGCGTACACGCAGGCGCTGGACTCGGTGGCGGCGGGCGATCGGCCGCTCGCGGAGCGCTTCAGCAGAGCGACCCTGGGAACGCCCCTGCTGGTGACGGGTGTTGCCGCGGCCGCCGCGTTCGGGGCCGATCTGGCGCTCGGCGCGAACACCGGTCTGGCGTTCGGTGCGGGTGCGGTCGTCGCGGTGGCCGGCACGGCGACGACCGTGGCGAAGGTGACCGCTTCGCACTGGCCCGCCGCCCACCGCCGGGCCGCCGCCGCCGGACAGCCGGGCGGCGCCGAGCAGTTGCGGCTCCAGTGGCTGACCGCCCTGGAGGTACGGGGCATCCGCCCGTATCTGGACCAGCAGCGCATGCTGACTCCGGCCGCCCGCGCCCCGAAGAAGCAGGCCGCCCCGGCGGGGCGCCCGTTGCGCGGCGGTGACCGGAGCGCGGCGGCCCGCACCCGGGTGGTGCTGGAGCAGTCCTTCGGTCATCTCCCGCACGCGGAGGGGCCGTTCACCGGGCGGCGGGCCGAACTGGCGCAGATCGCCCAGTGGGTGCACGCGGCCCGCGCCTCCACGCAGACCCGGCCGACCGTCGTCGTGCTGCACGGTGAGCCGGGCTCGGGGCGTACCGCGCTCGCGGTGCGGGCCGCCCATGCGCTCAAGGACCAGTTCCGGGGTGCGTGCGTGGTCGATCTGCGCGGCCAGGTGGCCGGGGAGAGCCCGCTGCCGACCCGGGACGCGCTGCTGCATCTGCTGAACCGGCTGGGCGCGCCGCGCGAGCAGTTGCTGTTCCGGGAGGGCGCTTCGGCGGAGCAGCAGGTGCGGCGGCTCTCCGAGCTGTACCACCAGCACCTCACCGGGACGCCGGTCACCGTCGTGCTCGACGACGCGACGGACGCCGGGCAGGTCCGCACCCTGGTGCCGGAGCGCTCGGACAGTCTGGTGATCGTCACCGCCCGGGAGCCGCTGGAGCTGCCCGAGGACCTGCCGGCCTGGGTGCACCATCTGCCGGTCGGCCCGCTGGAGGCGGCGGGCGCGGAGGAGCTGCTGCGCGAGGTGGCCGAGGAGGAGGAGACCGGGCCGTACGACTATCCGTCCACGGACGCGATCGTGGAGCTGTGCGGCGGGCTGCCGCTGGCGCTGCGGGTGGCCGGTTCCGCGCTGGGCGCGCGCAGTCGGCACACGCTGGCGGAGGACCTGGGTGCGTACGGGCCGGTGGATCCGGTGGAGCGGGCGCTGTGGCTGCGCTACACCGACCAGGGCGATCAGGCCCGGCGGCTGCTGCGGCGGCTCGCACTGGCGGGCCGGGCGAGCCTGGGCGCGGCAGCCGCGGCCTCGCTGCTCTCCGCCGACGAGCAGGAGGCGGAGCGGCTGCTGACCGTGCTGGCCCGGGCCGGGCTGCTCACCCGCGTACGGGGATCGCGCTATCGGCTGCACGATCTGGTGCGGGCGTTCGCGCTGGCCCGGCTGCTGGACGAGGAGGAGCCGGCCGAGCGGACGGCGGCGCAGGAGCGGCTGCTGACCAACTACGCGGAGCTGGCCGACGCGGTGATCCGGATGGTCGACGGGAAGATGTCGACCCGCGCCGGGCAGTTCGGTTCGCACGGCTTCGGTTCGCTGGACTCGGCGCTGCGCTGGCTGGACGACGAGTCGAGCTTCATCACGGCGGCGCTGCGGCACGCGGAGGGCGTCGACCAGGGCACGGTGCTGCATCTGCTGGGCGCGCTGTGCGACTACTGCCTGCTGCGCGGCGACCTCTACCGCCTCGGCGAGATCAGCGAGCTGACGCAGGCCGTGGACCAGGGGCTGCTGGAGCGCTCGGTGCAGTGGCGTACGGGCATCGCGGCCCGGCAGCTCGGCGAGCTGGACAAGGCCCGCACCACGCTGTCCTCCGTCGTCGGGCTCTACCACGAGGCGCAGAACGACGCGGGCGAGGCGCTGGCGCTGTGCTCGCTCGGCATCACCCTGCACCACCAGGGCAATCTGACCGAGGCGGCGGCCCGGCTGGGCGAGGCGCTGGCCCTGCAGTCCTCGCAGGCGCAGGCCGAGGACCGGGCCTGGACCCTGCACGCGCTGGCCGCCGTGGAACGTGACCGGGGCGATCTGGTGAAGGCGCTCGCGCTGCTGGACGACGCGCTGCGGCTGCACCGGGAGGGCGAGTCGCTGCACGGTGAGGCGTGGACGCAGTTCCAGCTGGGGCAGGTGCGGCTGCGCACGGGCGAGGTGGCGGCGGCCGAGGAGGCGCTGAGTACGGCCCTGGAGCTGTACGGGCGTACCCGCGACGGGCGCGGTGAGGCCTGGGCGATCACCCAGCTGGCCCGGGCCCGGCTGCTGGACGGCGATCCGGCGGCCGCGCTGGAGCAGTTGCGCGAGGCCCTGGACCGGCACCGGGACAACGAGGACGCGCGCGGTGAGGCGTGGACCCTGTACTACCTGGGTCAGGCGTTGGAGGAGGACGGGGACACCGATCAGGCGGTGCGTGAGCTGGAGCGGTCCCGCACGATGTTCTCCCGGATGCGGGACGTGTACGGGCTGGCGTGCGCCCGGCACCATTCGGGCCGGGTGACCCGGGACCAGCGGGCCGCGCAGACGGGCAACCTGCGCAATTCGGGGTTCGCCCGGCAGCTGCTGATGGACGCGCGGGCGGACTTCCGGCGGATCAAGGTGCCGTACGGCGAGGCCTGGGCGTGCGTGGAACTGGCGTTGATCGACGCGGGCAACGGGCGGGCCCCGCAGGCGCTGGAGCTGTGCGGTGAGGCGGCGGAGCTGTTCGACTCGTACGGGGACGCGCGGGGCGGTGACTGGGCCAGGTTCCTGCGGTGCACGCTGCTGCCGTACGCCTCGCCCGGGGGCATCGAGGTGGGCACGGTGGTCGCCCAGCAGGAGCTGGCCGAGCTGGTCGAGGCCCGGCATCCGGCCCGGGACGGCAAGCTGGAGCAGTCCGCGGCGGCGTTCACGGTGGCCCTGGAGCGGGGTGTGGACCTGGAGGACGGCTGGCAGGCGTGGCGGCTCGGGCTCACTCCGACCCGTAGCGCCGGCCAGATCATGGGCGTACCGACGGAGCCGGCCCGGCCGTGACGGCAGGGCGGTGATGCCCGGGACCGCCCGGCCGTGACCTCGGGGACGGCCCGGCCGTGACGCCGGGGGCCGCACGGCTGTGACCGGGCGGGCGGGCGTCGGGGAAGCCCCGGCGCCCGTTCGCGTACTCGACGGGCGCCCGCCCCGTTCCCGTACCCGACGGGCGTCCGGCACCGGGCCGGACGCCCTTCCGTACCCGTACGGCCTGCCGCGCCGGCTACTTCCGGGGCGCGGCCGCCGCGTCGGCGGCCGGCTCGGCGTCCGGGTCGGGGGCCTCCTCGAAGTTCACCCGGCCCATGTGGCGGTTCATCGACTTCATCAGGGCCCACACGCCGACGGCGAGCGCGGCGAACACGAGGAAGCCGAGGACGCCGGGGGTGACCTTGTTCTTGTCGAGCTCTTCGGCGGCGAACGGGACGAGGTGCGTCAGTGCCTGGGTCGCGTACATATCAGGCATTGTCGCGGATGCCCGCGAAGAGGTCGCTCTCGGGGAGGGAGGTATCGACCAGAGACTTCGCCAGCTCGTACTCCTCGGTCGGCCAGACCTCGCGCTGGATGTCCATCGGAACCCGGAACCAGCCGCCCTCCGGGTCGATCTGCGTGGCGTGCGCGATCAGCGCCTTGTCGCGGATCTCGAAGAACTCGTCGCAGGGAATGTGCGTGGTCAGCGTGCGTTCGACGCGCTCGAACTCCTTCCACCGCTCCAGCCACTCGCCGTACGGGGACTCCAGGCCCCGGGCGATCAGCGCCTCGTGCAGCGCGACGGTGCGCGGCCGGTTGAAGCCCTGGTTGTAGTAGAGCTTCCGCGGCGTCCAGACCGGGCCGAACTCGTCCTCGGGGAACCGCTCCGCGTCGGCCGCACCGTCGAACGCGATCATCGAGATCGTGTGCGTCATGATGTGGTCGGGGTGCGGGTAGCCGCCGTTCTCGTCGTACGTGGTGATGACCTGCGGCCGGAACGCGCGGATCTTCGCCACCAGGCGCCCGGCCGCGACCTCGGCGTCCTCCAGGGCGAAGCAGCCCTCGGGCAGCGGCGGCAGCGGGTCGCCCTCAGGCAGGCCCGAGTCGACGAAGCCGAGCCACTCCTGCTGGACGCCCAGGATCTCCCGGGCCTCGTCCATCTCCTTCTTGCGCACCTCGTGGATGTTCTTCTCGATGTACGCGTCACCCTGGAGCTTCGGGTTGAGGATGGAGCCGCGCTCGCCCCCCGTGCAGGTCACGACCAGCACGTCCACCCCCTCGGACACGTACTTGGCCATGGTGGCCGCGCCCTTGCTCGACTCGTCGTCGGGGTGGGCGTGAACGGCCATCAGTCGCAGCTGCTCAGTCAAAGCTCGATCCTCAGTCATTGGTCGCTCTGGTTCGGTCGCTCTGGTTCGAAGAGAGGTGCCGGCCCGCGCGACGTCGGTGTGGGGCGCGGTCGGGTGACGGGCGGGCGGCTTCTATAGTGACTGAACGAGGGACCGGAAAATTCCTCGATGCCCGGTCCGGAGGGAACGATCATGACGGCGGTTCGCGAGGCTGCGCCCGAGGGGCGGTACGGCCGGACCGAGGATCAGCGTGCGGACCGCAAGCTGAAGATCGTCGGATCGGTCCTGGGCGTCGCTCTGCTCGGCGTGATCGGGTGGATCGGTTTCGACTACGTGGGCGGCCAGGGCATCAGCGCCGAGATGATCAAGTTCAAGATCGTCTCCGACACCCGGGCCGACGTCCACCTGGAGGTCCGCAAGGACCGCGAGGGCCACGGCTACTGCCTGGTTCGGGCGCTCAGCGAGGACGGCTCCGAGGTGGGCCGCAAGGAGGTCCGGTTCGACCGGGCCGAGGACCGGATCGACGAGGTCGTGAACGTGGTGACCCGGTCCCGGGCGACGGCGGTCGAGCCGATGGGCTGCACCGCCGACGACGGCCCGACCGGCTGATCCGCAGCACACCCCGTGTGACCTGCGACGATACGGGTCGCAGCGGCCGGTCCTGGCGTGTGACGGTTTACCTTCTCCCCCTTTTCCTGGGGAATTGTTAGGCTCGTGGTTTCGCCCACCCGCAGAGGCACATGCTTCTGGGTAGGGCGATGCTTTGTATTTCCCAGCACTTCCCAGTACCGACGAGGAGCACCTGTGACCCAGACCAGCGAAAACGTCACCTGGCTCACGCAGGAGGCGTACAACCAGCTCAAGGCCGAGCTGGAGTACCTGTCTGGTCCCGCGCGCACGGAGATCGCCGTCAAGATCGCGGCGGCCCGTGAGGAGGGTGACCTCCGGGAGAACGGCGGGTACCACGCGGCCAAGGAGGAGCAGGGCAAGATGGAGCTGCGGGTGCGCCAGCTGACCCAGCTCCTGGAGCACGCGAAGGTCGGCGAGGCGCCGGCCGACGACGGCGTGGTCGAGCCCGGCATGGTCGTCACCATCGCCTTCGACGGCGACGAGGACGACACGCTGACCTTCCTGCTCGCCTCCCGTGAATACGCCAGCACGGAGATCGAGACGTACTCCCCGCAGTCCCCGCTCGGCCTCGGTGTGAACGGCAAGCGGACCGGTGACGACGCGGACTACGAGCTGCCGAACGGCAAGACCGCCACGGTGAAGATCCTGGCGGCGAAGCCCTACTCCGGCTGACCCGGCCGACCACGACCGAACGACACGGGAGCCCCGGCCTCAGGGAGGCCGGGGCTCCCGTGCGTCGTCGCGCCGCGGCTCGGCCAGGCGGGCGGGCGGGCGTCCCGGCAGGTCAGGAGTGGTCGCCGGTGCGGCCGAGGGTCTTCTCCGGGGTCGCGCCGGGGCGGGTCCACTGCGGGGTGGGGCGGCTGGCCGGACCCCAGCTGGCGGTGCCGTCCGCGTCCGTGCGCCAGTACCAGCAGGGCCCGCCCTCCCCCGGATACCCCTCGCGGGCCCGGCCGAGCACCGGCCGGCCCTCGGGGTTGTCCTCCCACGCCTCGCCGCGGCCGTAGGGCGTCATGTCGAGCAGCCCGAAGGAGCCGTTGGCCGGCTCGATTCCGCGGCCCGTCGTGGAGTAGGTGAGGAACACGCGGTCGCCCTCGCGCAGGAAGCAGGCGAGGTGCCCCATCTCGCCGCCGATCGGCGCGTCCAGGCCCCGCACCGAGTACCAGGGCTGGGTGTAGCCCATGAACGCGGTGAAGGCGGCCACCTCCTCCCAGGCCCCCGAGGTCAGAACGGCGAACGAGACGCCCCGGGCGTTGAGGTAGACGGCGTCCCTCATGTGCCAGACCGCGTCGGTGCAGCCCTCGCACTGGCCCTGGTGCGGTGCGCCGTCGTACCACATGTGCTGGTAGACGACGAGCTCGTCACGGCCCTGGAAGAGGTCCAGGAACGGAACCGGGCCCTCGGGTCCGACGACCTCGACGGTCCCGTCGGTCTCCACCATCGGCAGCCGTCGGCGGGCCGCGGCGATCGCGTCGCCCTCGCGGGTGTGGGCCTTCTCGCGGACCAGCAACTCGTCCCGGGCCGCCTGCCAGGTGGCCCGGTCGACGACGGGCGCGCGGCCGGGCCGCTCGGGGGCCGGGTCGTGGTCGTGGTCGTCGGGAGCGGTGGCGGTCATGGTGTCCTCCGTGGTGTGGGCGGCGGCCGTCAGACGGCCGCCGAGCGGTACTTGCGGACCGCGAGGGTCCGGAAGACCACGATGATCAGCATCGACCAGATGACCGAGGCGAGGATCGGGTGCTCCATCGGCCAGGCCCCGGTGACCGACTTCGGCATGTTCGGCATGGTGTTGCCGAAGAGCTCACGGGCCCCCGCCACCGTGGCGCTGAAGGGGTTCCATTCGGCGACGTGCTGGAGGAACGTCGGCATGCCGGTGACCGGCACGAAGGCGTTCGAGATGAACGTCAGCGGGAACAGCCAGATCAGCCCGCCGGAGGTCGCCGCCTCCGGGGTGCGCACGGACAGGCCGATCAGCGCCCCGATCCAGGAGAACGCGTAGCCGAGCAGGAGCAGCAGCAGGAAGCCGCAGAGCACCTTGCCGATGTTCTCGTGGGTGCGCCAGCCGACGATCAGCGCGACCCCCGCGAGCACGACGAGGGTGAGGGTGGTCTGTACGAGGTCGGCGAGCGTCCGTCCGGTGAGGACCGCGCCCCGGGCCATCGGCAGCGACCGGAAGCGGTCGATGAGCCCCTTGTGCATGTCGTCGGCGATGCCCGCGCCAGCGCCCGCGGTGGCGAAGGTGACGGTCTGGGCGAAGATGCCCGCCATCAGGAACTCCTTGTACAGCTGCGGATCGGTGGAGCCGCCGATGCTGATCGAGCCGCCGAAGACGTAGGTGAACAGCACCACGAACATGATCGGCTGGATCAGTCCGAAGATCACCATCTCGGGGATCCTGGTCATCCGGATCAGGTTCCGCTTGGCGACGACGAGGGAGTCCTTCACGGACTGGGTGACGCCCCCGGAGGGGCGGGGAAGCAGCGCCGGGGCCTCGTCCTTGGCGATCGCGCTCACTGGGCGTCCTCCTTGCTCGGCTCGGAAACCTCGGCCGCGTGGCCCGTGAGGGAGAGGAAGACGTCGTCCAGGGTGGGCCTGCGCAGGGCGATGTCGTCGATCTCCACGCCCCGGGCGTCCAGGTCGCGGATGATCTCGGCGAGCAGCTTGGCCCCGCCGCTCACCGGGACGGTCAGCTTCCGGGAGAGCCGGACGACGGTGACCTCGCCCTTGCCGAGGGCGGTCAGCACGGTCCGGGCGGGCTCGATCTCGTCGGGGCGGTGCACGACGACTTCGACGCGCTCGCCGCCGGTGCGGGCCTTCAGCTCGTCGGAGGTGCCGCGGGCGATGACCTTGCCGTGGTCGATGACGCAGATGTCGTTCGCGAGGCGGTCGGCCTCCTCCAGATACTGCGTGGTCAGCAGCAGGGTCGTACCGCCCGCCACCAGGTCCTCGATCACGTCCCAGAGCTGCTGCCGGTTGCGCGGGTCGAGGCCGGTCGTCGGCTCGTCCATGAACATCACGGGCGGCGAGACGACGAGCGCCGCCGCGAGGTCGAGCCGCCGGCGCATACCGCCGGAGTACGTCTTGGCGGTGCGGTCGGCGGCGTCGGAGAGGTTGAACCGGTCCAGCAGGACGGCCGCGCGGGCCTTCGCGTCCCGGGCGCTCAGCTGGTAGAGCTGCCCGACCATCTGGAGGTTCTCGCGGCCGGTCAGATACTCGTCGACCGCGGCGAACTGCCCGGAGAGCCCGATCGAGCGGCGTACCTCGTTGGGCTTCTTCAGGACGTCGATCCCGGCCACGACGGCCGTGCCGCTGTCCGGGCGCAGCAGCGTGGTCAGCACCCGTACGGCGGTGGTCTTGCCCGCGCCGTTGGGCCCGAGCAGTCCGAGGACGGTGCCTTCGGGGACGTCGAGATCGACGCCGTCGAGGGCTCGTACGTCACCGAAGGTCTTCACCAGACCTTCGGCGTGGATCGCACCTGGCATAGCGGAACTCCCCCGTCATCGCGGCTGACCGCACCCGTACGTGGCCTCTTCGCGATCCTAGGATTCGCCGGGCTCCACCGCGCGGCGAATACCGAGATCCGGCCAATCGGCGCGAAGCGGACGGTCAGCTCATCACGCGGTAGCCCGCCGCGCGCAGCGCCGCCTCGACCTCGGCGCAGTGCTGCGGGCCCTTCGTCTCCAGATGCAGGTCGACCTCCGCCTCGGTCAGCCCCAGGCGCGGGTCGGTGCGCACATGGCTGATGTCGAGGACGTTGGCGTCGGCCACGGTCAGCGCGGCCAGCAGGGCGGCCAGCGCCCCCGGGCGGTCGGTGAGCCGCAGCCGCAGGCTCAGATAGCGGCCCGCCGCGGACATCCCGTGCCGCAGGATCCGCTGCATCAGCAGCGGGTCGACGTTGCCGCCGGACAGCACCGCCACCACCGGCCCCCGGAACGCCTTCGGGTCGCTGAGCAACGCGGCCACCGGGCTGGCCCCGGCCGGTTCGACGACCAGCTTGGCCCGCTCCAGGCAGAGCAGCAGCGCGCTGGACAGTTCGTCCTCGGTGACCGTGCGGACCTCGTCGACCAGCTCCTCGACCAGCCGGTACGGTACGTCGCCGGGCCGGCCCACCTTGATGCCGTCGGCCATCGTGGCCGGGGAGTCCAGCGAGACGGGGTGCCCGACGGCCAGGGAGGGCGGGTAGCAGGCGGCGCCCTCGGCCTGGACGCCGACGATCCGGACGTCGGGGCGCAGAGCCTTCACCGCGACGGCGACGCCCGCGGCGAACCCGCCGCCGCCGATGCCGAGGACGATCGTGCGGACCTCCGGGCACTGCTCCAGGATCTCCAGGCCGACGGTGCCCTGGCCCGCGATGATGTCCGGGTGGTCGAAGGGGTGGATGAAGACCGCGCCGGTCTCCTCCGCGTACCGCTCGGCGGCGGCGAGGGTCTCGTCGACGACCTGGCCGTGCAGCCGCACCTCGGCCCCGTACTCCCGGGTCGCGGCGACCTTGGGCAGCGGCGCCCCGACGGGCATGAAGACCGTGGAGCGTACGCCGAGGAGCGACGAGGCGAGCGCGACGCCCTGGGCGTGGTTCCCGGCGCTGGCGGCGACGACCCCGGCCGCCCGCTCCACCGGGGTGAGGCCGGAGATCCGGACGTAGGCGCCGCGCAGTTTGAAGGAGCCGGTGCGCTGGAGGTTCTCGCACTTGAGGTGGACCGGGGCGCCGACCAGCTCGGTCAGATGCCGGCTGCCCTCCAGGGCGGTCACCCGGGCCACCCCGGACAGCATTTTCTGCGCGCCCCGGACGTCGTCGAGGATCAGGGCCGGGTGGGGGGCGGTCGCGCGGAAGCTCATGTCCGCAAGTCTTGCAGCTCGAAGAGCACGCGGCAGACTTGTCTCATGGCGGCCTGCGGTGGTGTCCGCAGGTTTGTGCGGCACTGGTACGCGTTGCCCCGGGGCCGCGTACTCTGTCCCCCACCCATCCGACACCGCACTGAAGAGAGCCCCCGGCCATGCCCCCTCAGGACATGACGACTGCTGCGTCTCCTTCCGGGGGCGCCGCCCCCGAAAACCCGGGCCCCGACCGCCTGCTGGACTCGCTCCAGCACCAGGTGGCGGTCTTCGCCCGCCGTGCCGAGCAGACCCGCCTCGGCGGTGTCGGCCAGGTCCGCAACTCGATGGACCGGGCGGCGTACCTGCTGCTGAACCGTCTTGACCGGGAAGGTCCGATGGGCGTGAAAGCGCTGGCGGCCGGGATGGGTATCGACTCCTCGACGGTGACGCGGCAGGTCGCGCCGCTCGTCGACACCGGGCTGGTCAAGCGCACCTCGCACCCGGAGGACGGCCGGGCCGTGGTGCTCCAGCTGTCGCCGCGCGGTCAGGCCCGGCTGAACGAGGTCCGCGCCTCGCGGCGCGAGCTGATGTCCCAGGTGACGGACGGCTGGACGGAGGAGGAGCGGGACATCTTCTGCACCCTGCTCACGCGGTTCAACGGCTCGCTGGCCGCCCGGCAGGCCGCGCACCAGCCGCCGCAGTCCGACTGACGGCCCCGGCCCGCGCGCACCGGCCGCGTCCGGGCTCTTGACCGGGGCGGTGCACCGGGGCTCGTATGTGGTCCATGGCAGAGCGGGCGACCCACCGGGACCGGCTCCGCGCCCTGGAGTTCGAGGCCTTCGTGGCGGGCGCGGGCGGACGCCTGCTGCACACGGCGACGCTGCTCACCGGTGAACCGGCCGAGCCGCCGGGCGCGTACGTACGGGCCGAGCGGCTGCTGCGCGCGGCGCTGGCCCGTACCTACGCCGGCTGGGACCGGCTGCACGGCGGCGACCCCTACGACCTGGCCCGCCGGGAGCTGGCCCTCCGGTTCGCCCGGGAGGCCCGGCGCCACCAGCGGCCGCGCGGCGGTCTGCTGGACCGGTTGACCCCGATCGAGCGGCTGGTGCTGGTGCTGCGGATGTACGAGGAGGTCGGCGAGGACCAGACGGCGGCGCTGCTCGGGCTGCCGGCCGACCGGGTCCGCGCGGTGTGCGCCCGCGCGGTGGCGTCGCTGCGATCGGGCGGGCCCCGGCGCGGGGCGGCCGGGGTGACGCCGTGAGCGCGGGGCGCCGCGATCCGCGCGAGGAGCAGGTCCGCCGGATGCTGGACGGCCCGCACCCGGTCCTGCCGCCGGACCTGGCCGCGCGGGCGGTCCGGCACGGCGGGCGGCGGCTGCGGCTGCGCCGGGCGGCGGTCCGGACGGCGGCCTGGCTGCTGGGCCTGGCGCTCGCCGCGTTCCTCGTCTGGGTCGGCGTCGAGCAGCCGTGGGCGACCGAGCCCGCCCAGGTCACACCACCGTTGGAGGGCTGGTGAGCCGTTGGGCCCCCGGCGTGGGAGGCCTACGCTGGAGGGGTCGGTCGTCGGACGAGCCGAGGAGGCCGTGATGACCAGGAAGACGGCGGACTGCCGCAAGTATCCGAGCGAGATGAACTGCACCCTCACCATCGTCGGTGAGGAGGACGAGGTCGTCCGGGCCGCGAGCGAGCACGCCGCGTCGGTCCACGGACACGAGAACGGTCCCGAACTGCGCGAGCAGATCAGGGGCATGCTGGAGGACGCGGACGAGAAGGTGGGCGCCTGAGCGCCTGAGCGCCTGCATGCGAACGTCTGAATGCGAGGGGCGCCCGCCGTCACCGGCGGGCGCCCTCGTGTCACTGCTGTGTCGCTGCTGCCGGATCAGCCCAGCGCCTGCGTGAGGTCGGCGAGCAGGTCGTCGCCGTTCTCGATGCCGACGGAGATCCGGACCAGGTCGGCCGGGACCTCCAGCAGGGAGCCCGCGACGGAGGCGTGCGTCATCCGGCCCGGGTGCTCGATCAGCGACTCCACGCCGCCGAGGGACTCGCCGAGCGTGAAGAGCTTCGCCCGGTTGCAGACCTCGACCGCCGCCTCCTCGCCGGCCGCGACGCGGAAGGACACCATGCCGCCGAAGGCCTTCATCTGCTTGGCGGCGACCTCGTGGCCGGGGTGCTCGGGCAGGCCCGGGTAGAGGACCTGGGAGACCTTGGGGTGCCGGGTCAGCAGGTCGGCGACCTTGGTGGCGTTCTCGGTGTGCCGGTCCATGCGGACGGCCAGCGTCTTGATGCCGCGCAGCACGAGCCAGGCGTCGAAGGGTCCGGCGACCGCGCCCATGGCGTTCTGGTGGAACGCCAGCTCGTCGGCGAGCTCCGGGTCGCTGACGACGAGCGCGCCGCCGACGACGTCGGAGTGGCCGCCCATGTACTTGGTGGTGGAGTGCACGACGACGTCCGCGCCGAGCGCGAGGGGCTGCTGGAGGTAGGGCGAGGCGAAGGTGTTGTCGACGACGAGGCGGGCCCCGGCCTGCCGGGCGACCTGGGCCACGGCGGCGATGTCGGTGATGCCGAGCAGCGGGTTGGACGGGGTCTCCACCCAGATCGCCTTGGTGCGCGGGGTGATCGCGGCCCGTACGGACGCCACGTCCGAGGTGTCGGCCACGGAGAACTCCACGCCCCACCGCGCGGCGACCTTCGCGAACAGCCGGAACGTGCCGCCGTAGGCGTCGTTCGGGATGACCACGTGGTCGCCGGGGGTCAGCAGCGTACGCAGGAGGCAGTCCTCGGCGGCGAGGCCGGAGGCGAAGGCGAGACCGCGGCGGCCGCCTTCGAGGGCCGCGAGGTTCTCCTCCAGGGCGGTGCGGGTCGGGTTGGCGCTGCGGCTGTACTCGTATCCGCCGCGCAGTCCGCCCACGCCGTCCTGCTTGTACGTGGACACCTGGTAGATCGGCGGTACCACCGCGCCGGTGAGGGGGTCGGCGGTGTTCCCCGCGTGGATGGCGAGGGTTTCGAAGCTGTGCTGGTCGCTCATGGGGCCGAGCGTAGTTCGTGAAGAGGGCCCTTACCGGCCACTCGCCGCTCCGGGGACAATGGGGCCATGGAGATTCTGTTGTTCCTGCTCGCGATGTGCATGCTCGCGGCGATCGTCGGCCCCTGGGTCATGCGTCGCCGGGGCGGTATCCGCCAGGTCGAACCCGGTGCGCCGGACGCCGCCGACCCGGACACGTACGGCTTCGCCCGCCAGGAGGAGCTGGACGTCCGGATGCCGGGCCCCGACCAGGATCTCCTGGACGTGCTCGACGTCGTCCAGGGCACCCAGGACTGGCGCGCGGCCTCCCAGCTGCTGGCCGGGACGCCGAAGGAGGGCGAGGTGCGCTGGCAGCGGATCCAGGCCTTCGCGGGCGCGGCCTCGCTGGAGCTGGCGCAGCGGCCCGGGGTGGGCGGCGCCTGGCTGCGGACCTGGCGCGCGGAGTCCCCGAAGGACGCGGGCGGTGCGGCGGTGCACGCGGAGTTCCTGGTGCAGCAGGCCTGGCGGTCCTCGGCCGCGGGCAGCGACGACTTCCGGATCATCCTGGAGGAGGCCCGTACGGTCTGCGGCGAGGCGGCCCTCCTCGCGCCGGGCGACCCCGTTCCGTACATCGTGGAGCTGGCGGTGGCCCGGGGCCTGAACTACACCCCCGAGCAGTTCGACCAGCTCTGGGCGAAGATCATCGACCGGGCTCCGGCGCACATGGGCGCGCACATCGCGGCGCTGCACTTCCACTGCGAGAAGTGGCACGGCTCGCGCAAGGACGCCGACGCGTTCGCCACGGCCGCCGCCGCCCGCGCCCCGCAGGGTTCGCTGCTGGCGGCGCTGCCGCTGTTCGCGGTGTACGAGCATCTGCCGGAGGTCAATCTGGTGCAGAGCTTCTACCGGGGCCAGGTGGTGACCAAGGCGGTCGAGGGCGCGATGTTCGCGGTGCACGCGGCGCGTCCGGACGACCCGATGCTGGCCCACGTACGCCATCTCCTGGTGCTGTTCCTGGTGCACATGGAGCGCTGGTCGGAGGCGATGCACCAGCTGGTCCGGATCGACGGGCACGTGGGCGCGCTGCCGTGGACGGCGGGCCCGGACCCGGCCGCGCAGTACACGGTCTACCGGGCGCTGGCGGTCGCGGGGTACGAGGCGAACGGCGGCAGCCCGGCGACGCTGCCGCACTGATTCCCGTACGGCTTCACCGATCCGCGTACAGCTTCACGGCTCTCCGTACGGCTTCATGGCTCGGCGCGGGCGGGTGCGGGGGCCCGGCCCACCGCGGCGGTCGTCAGCGCGGCCGCCACGAGCGCCGCGCCGGTCGCCGTGACGGCCGTGATCCCGATGCCGTCCGCCACCAGCCCGCCGGCCAGCGCCCCGAGCGCGATGGCCCCGTTGAACACCGCGACGAACAGCGATGAGGCGGCCTCGCGGGCGTCGGGGGCGGCGAGCAGCACCCAGGTCTGCGTGGACACCGAGACACCGCCGTAGCCGAGGCCCCAGACGGCCATCAGTACGGCCGCGAGGGCGGGGGAACCGCCCAGCCAGGGCAGCGCCGCCACGGTGGGGGCCAGGACCGCGCCGATCACCAGCAGCGTCCTGCGCGGCGAGCGGGCCGCTCCGGCCCCGGCGAGGAAGTTCCCGGCCACGCCGGCGGTCCCGTACACCAGGAGCAGGACGCCGATCGTGCCCGCGCCGACGCCGGAGACGTCCTCCAGGACCGGCCTGATGTACGTGTACGCGGCGAAGTGCCCGGTGACCAGGAAGCCGACGACGAGGAGCCCGGTACGCAGCCGGGGGTCGCGGGTCAGCCGCAGGACCCCGCCGAGCGGAACCGTGCGCTCCGCGGGCAGCCGGGGCAGCACGAGCGCGGCCGCGAGCAGCACCGCCAGACCGAGCCCCGCGGCCGCCAGGAACGCGGCGCGCCAGCCGGCGAGGTCCCCGAGGTACGTTCCGGCCGGGACGCCGAGCACGGACGCCACGGCGATGCCGCTGAAGACCAGGGAGGTGGCGGCCCCGGCGGACCGCGCCGGGACCAGGCGCACCGCGAGCCCGGCGGCGACGGCCCAGACGCCGCCCATGCCGATGCCGACCAGGACACGGGCGACGACCATGGTCCCGAAGCCCGGCGCCCACGCCGCACCGAGATTGCCGACGACCAGCACGGCGACCAGCGCGCACAGGGCCGTACGCCGGTCCGCGCGGCCGAGCAGCGGGACGAGGGCCGGGGCCGAGAGCGCCGCGACGAGACCGGTGATGGTCAGTGTCAGACCGGCCACGCCTTCCGGGACGCCGAGCGAGCGGCCCATCGGTGTGAGCAGCCCGACGGGCAGCATCTCGGAGGTGACCACGGTGAACGTGCCGAGCGCGAGGACCGCCACGCCCCACCATCCGTCGCGCACGGGGGCCGGGCGGGCGGCCGGGGCGCCTGAGGATTCCTGAACCTGCGTCATGTCCTCAGCCAACGGGGGCCGGAGGCCGGGAACAACGGCTGATCTCTCATCCTTCTATGAGCTGAACTCATGGATCCGGACCGGGGAAAGGCGGGGAAGCCCATGAGCAATCCGGAGATCCGGGAGCTGGAGGCCTTCCTCGCGCTGGCCGAGGAGCTCCACTTCGGCCGGGCCGGGGAGCGTCTGTATCTCTCGCAGAGCCGGATCAGCCAACTGCTGCGGGCGCTGGAGAGCAGGATCGGCGGACGGCTGGTCGACCGCACGAGCCGCCGGGTCCGGCTCACCCCGCTCGGCGAGCGGCTCCACGCGGGGCTGCGGCCCGCCTTCGACACGATCGTGCGGACGCTCGACGAGGTCCGTGACGTGGCACGCGGCGTGGGCGGGCTGTTCCGTGTCGGCTTCCAGGGGACGGCGAACGACCCGTTCATGCGGGCGGTCGTGGCCTTCCGGGACGGTCATCCGGACTGTGCCGCCGAGATCGTGGAGATCCCGCTCTCCGACCCGTTCGGCGCGGTGCGCCGCGGTGAGGTGGACGCGGCGGTGGTGCTGATGCCGGTCCGGGACGAGGAGCTGGTGCTCGGCCCGGTCTTCTCCGCCCGCCCGCTGACCCTCGCCGTCTCCGACCGGCACCCGTACGCGCGCCGCCCCCGCATCGACGCCGAGGACCTGGCGGGCAGCCCGCTCATCGGCGTCCACGGGGCGGCCCCGGAGTACTGGCGGCTGGCCCAGGCCCCGGCCGTCACGCCCGGTGGCCGCGCGATTCCGGCCGGTCCCGCGGTGAGCAGCCTCCAGGAGGGCCTGGCCCTGGTGCGGGCGGACCGGGGCGCGATGCTGCTGTGCGACCCGACGGCCGACTACTACGGCAGCCACGCGGTGACCTTCGTCCCGGTGACCGGCCTGCCGGATTCCGCCCTGGCGCTGGTCTGGCACCGGAACCACGAGACGGCCCGCACACGGGGCTTCGCCCGGGCCCTGGCGGACGTCGCCGGGGCCACGGGGTGAGCGTCGGGGCCCGGAATCCCGGCGGCCGCTCCCTTGTTGTACGTACCGAAAACCGACCCCCGGAGGAGCCCCCGCATGTTCCTGAACCGCCGCACCCCCGAGCTCCCCACCCCGGAGCAGGCCCTGCGCGGCCGCCCCGTCCCCGAGTTCACCGTCCCCTCCCGCCACACGGTCCTCGGCAACCCGCTGGTGGGCCCGTACCCCGAGGGCCTGGAGGTGGCGGACTTCGCTCTGGGCTGTTTCTGGGGCGCGGAGCGGAAGTTCTGGCAGACCGAGGGCGTCTGGACGACGCTCGTCGGCTACCAGGGCGGCTACACGGAGAACCCGACGTACGAAGAGGCCTGCTCGGGCCTGACCGGCCACACGGAGGCGGTGCGCGTCGTCTTCGACCCGGCCGTCGTCTCGTACGAGGAGCTGCTGAAGCTGTTCTGGGAGTCGCACAACCCGACCCAGGGCTTCCGCCAGGGCAACGACGTGGGCACCCAGTACCGCTCCGCGATCTACACCCACTCCCCCGCCCAGGCAGCGGCCGCCGACGCGTCCCGTGAGGCGTACCAGAAGGTCCTGACGGCCTCGGGCCACAAGGAGATCACCACGGAGATCCTCCCGGCCGAGGGCCGCCCGTTCTGGCCGGCGGAGGCGTACCACCAGCAGTACCTGGACAAGAACCCGGGCGGCTACTGCGGCATCGGCGGTACGGGCGTCTCCTGCCCGATCGGCGTGGCCCCGGCCGAGGGCTGAGCCCGCCGCCCGGCCGCCCGGCCGCAGGAGTCTCCGGGCCGCCTGCCCGGGGCCCTGCGTCCTGCGTCAGCCGGTCAGCATCGCCGGAAGCACCCGCCGCAGCAGCCGTACGAAGAGGGCGTCCCGGTCGTCGGCCCCGGCCGTGGGCGGGGCGCCCGCCGCGGTGAGGGCGGCGAGCAGGTGCGGGTGGTGTCCCTCGGCGGCGATCGCGGCCAGGTGGGCCGCCCGGGCGGGCGGGGCCTCGGTGTCCGCCGCGAGGGCCTCCCGGCGGGCGAAGAGCGTGGCCAGGCCGCCGAGCAGGCCGATGGCCTCCAGCTTCTGGCCTGCGGTGCCGGGTGCGGGGGCCAGGATCCGGAGCGCGTGGTCGAGGTAGTCGATCGCGTGCGGGCCCAGCACCTCGCCGCGCCGGTCGTTCAGATCGGCCAGCCACGGGTGCCGGACGTGCGCGGCCTTGGACTGGCGGGCCAGGCCGACGAGATCGTCCAGCCAGTCGCCGGTGGGTGCCGCGGAGAGGTCCAGCTCGGCCGCGACCGCGTCCGCGATGAGGTCCAGCAGCTCGTCCCGGCTCCCCACGTAGCGGTAGAGCGAGGCGGGCCCCGTGCCCAGCCGCTGCGCGAGCGCGCGCATCGACACGGCCGCCAGGCCCTCCGCGTCGGCGAGGGCGAGGGCGGCCGTCGTGATCTCGGCACGGCTCCGCTCGGGCGCGGGTCCGCGCGCGCCCCGCACGGGACGTGACCAGACGGTCGTCGGCCGGGTCTCGCGGTCGGCCACGGTCCGCACCTTCCCCTCGGTCGTTCTGAACCGGCCTGTAGTCTAATACCGCGAACACCGTTCGCAGTATCTTGCCGCCCGGCGCCGAAGGAGCCCGTCATGACGACCTGGACCGAACGCCGCTTCGCCCGCAACGGTGCGGTCGAGCTCGCCCACGACCGGCTCCGGGAGGGCGCGGGCGGTGAACCGCTGCTCCTGGTGATGGGGCTTGCGGTCTCCCGGCACTGGTGGCCCGGGGAGCTGTGCGCGGCCTTCGCCGACGCCGGGTTCGCCGTCGCCCGCTACGACCAGCGGGACGCGGGCGAGTCCACCCGGCTGCCGAAGCCCGCCTCCCGGGGCAACCCCTTCGCCGCCCTGGCCGCCGGTCGCGGCGCGGCCTACACCGCCGAGGACATGGCCGACGACGCGGTCGCCGTCCTGGACGCGCTCGGCTGGGAGTCGGCGCACCTCTTCGGGCACTCGCTGGGCGGGGTCGTCGCCCAGCGCGTGGCCCTGCGCCACCCGGACCGGGTGCGCACGCTCACCTCGTCCGCCGCGCTTCCCAGCGATGTCGGCGGGCTGGGCGCCTTCCGCCATCTACGGCTCGGCACGCTCGCGAAGTTCGCCCGCATCAAGCCCGCCCGGGACCGGGCGGGGCGCATCGCGACCGGGCTCGCGGTGGCGCGGCTCTGCGCCTCGCCCGGCTACCCGTTCGACGAGGCGGAGGCCCTGGCGCGGATCACCGCCGACGTGGACACCGGCATCGCCGACCCGGACGCCCAGTCCCGCCAGATCGGCGCCCCCTGGAACGGCCCGTCCCTGTCCGAACTGCGCCTCCCCGCCCTGGTGTTGCACGGCACGGACGACCCGCTGCTCAAGCCCTCGGCCGGCCGGGCCACCGCCGCCGCGATCCGCGACGCCCGCCTCGTCCTCCAGCCGGGGGTCGGCCACGACATCCCGCGCGAACGGCACGCCGCCGTCGCCGCCGAGCTACGAGCCCTCGCGGACCAGACACCCCGGGGTGACCACGACCGCCCGTAAGCCCCTCCCGAGTGCCGGGCGACCATACGTAACACCCCTCCCGGGTGCCGGGCGGGCCCACCCGTAACACCCCCTCACGCCCCCTCGGGTCAGGCCGCCAGCAGCACGCCGCCCATCGGGCCCGCCGGGCCGGCCGGACGAGTCGGACGGGCCGGGCCTGTCGTCCGCACCGACCGGTGACCGCCCGCCGCCCCCAGCGACCCGACCCCGGACCGGGACCGGGACCGCACCGCCGTGAGGCTGACCAGCCGCTCCCCGGCCAGCGCCAGGACGTCCGCGAGGCTCAGGCCGAGCGCCTGGGCGGCGGCGGCCAGCACCTCGGAGGAGGCCTCCTTGCGGCCGCGCTCCACCTCGGAGAGGTACGCCATGGAGATCCGGGCCGCCTCGGACACCTCCTTCAACGTCCGCCCCTGCGCCCGCCGTTCACGGCGCAGCACTTCTCCGACGAGGTCACGCCAGAGCGGTTCCCGGGGCAGGCCCGACAGCTCCGGTGTCGCGGGGATCGCCGGAGACGCCGCCGTCGGGAGCGGGCGCAGAGGGATCACGTCGGCCTGGTTCGTCGCTCGGATGCTCACCGTCCCAGCCTAGGAGCGCGGCACCGCCCCGACACGGCCCCGGCGTTGCGCTCCGGGCGGATCTGCTGACGGCGAAGTCGCGTGACAGCCCGCCGGTTCCGAAGGGCAAGGGCAGCCGTCGTGGTCACGCCCGGGCTATCGTCCCGACCGACAGCGGGTTCTCTTCAGGGGATCAGGATGAGGCGAGAACGGCAGGCCGCAGGGCCTGCGGGGCACCACGATCCGCACGCGCTCCGGCAGCGCCCCTGGTTCGCCGCCAACGAAGCCCTCGCCTTCCTGCTGGAGCTCGCGGCGATCGGCTGCCTCGCCTGGTGGGGCTTCACCGCCATGGACGGAGTCCTCGTATCGGTGCTGCTCGGTCTCGGGGTGCCCGCCGCGGCCGTGACCCTGTGGGGGCTGTTCGCCGCGCCCCGCGCCCGGTTCGGGCCTCCGCTCGCGGGAGTGCTGGCGGTGAAGGCGCTGGTCCTCGGCGGTGGCACGGCGGCGGTGTACGGGACGGGGCACCCGGTCGCGGCCGGGGTGTTCGCCGTCGTGCTGTTCCTGAACACAGGCTGCGCGGAGTACTACCGCCGGCGCCCGCCCGCGTGAACGACTCCTTCCGGGGCTCATCAGGAGACGGCGACGGCGGCTGCCCGCCGGCGACGGTAGTAGGCGATCGCGAGAGCGATGGTGATGGGTCCCCAAGCGGCGAGAGGGGTACCGACAGCCGTCGCCAGCGCGTTCCAGGCGCCGTTGGTGTACCCGATGGAGTCGACGACGCCGTGCAGGGTGAGGTCGCGGTTGTCGCCCAGCGGGACGGCTGTGAACAGGAAGGTGAGGATCAGGCCGCCGAGCACGGCGGGGACGACAGCCGCCATCGGCCGGACGCGTCTGCCGCCGATGAGCGGTATCCAGGCGGGCGCCACCTCTCCCCAGCCCCGGACCAGTCCGATGGTCAGGATCGCGATCACTTCCGTCAGCACGCTGAGCCCGAGCACGTACGGGATGCTCAGCCAGTAGGCCGGCAGGCTGCCGTCCTGAGCCTCCTGCCCCATCGTGTAGTGCACGGCGAAGGGCAGCCGCCACAGGCACGCCGGCAGCAGTAACAGCGGTAACGCGTAGGCCAGGCGCATCGCCCAGCGGGGAACGGGCCGCTCGGTGTCATCGACGGACGGCGGGCGGTGAAGGATCTTCGGCGTCATGACTCCACCCTCGCGGAGCAGGCACGCCGAGAAATCCCCCGCGCGAGCCAACCCGCTCCCCCGCGCGGGGGAGACCACCCCCTGGCGGCCTCGCCCACACGGGGTGGCGGTTCCCGGTGACGGGGCGCGGGCCGCCGCCCCGTCACCGGACGTACGGTCAGATCAGACCTTGCGCCAGCATCGCGTCCGCGACCAGCTCGAAGCCCGCGATGTTCGCGCCCACCACGTAGTTGCCGGGGCTCCCGTACCGCTCGGCGGTCGTGTAGCAGGAGTCGTGGATGTGCCGCATGATCTCGGCGAGCCGCTCCTCGGTGTGGGCGAAGGTCCACGAGTCCCGGGACGCGTTCTGCTGCATCTCCAGCGCGCTCGTCGCGACCCCGCCCGCGTTGGCCGCCTTGCCGGGGGCGAAGGCGACGCCCGCCTCCTGGAACACCCGTACCGCCTCCGGGGTGGTGGGCATGTTGGCGCCCTCCGCGACCGCCTTGACCCCGTTGCGTACGAGGTCCAGCGCGTCCGCCTCGTGCAGTTCGTTCTGCGTGGCGCAGGGCAGGGCCACGTCCACGGGGACCGACCACACCCCCGTACCGGGCACGAACCGAGCGTGTGCGCCGCGTCGTTCGGCGTACTCCGAGACCCGGCCCCGGCCGGTCTCCTTGATCTCCTTGAGGAGGGCGAGGTCGATGCCCTTCTCGTCGACCACATAGCCGCCGGAGTCCGAGCAGGTCACCACGGTCGCGCCGAGCTGCTGGGCCTTCTCGACGGCGTAGATGGCGACGTTGCCGGAACCGGAGACCGCGACGGTCTGGCCCTCCAGCGACTCGCCCCGGCTGCGCAGCATCTCGGCGGTGAACAGGACCGTGCCGTAGCCGGTGGCCTCCGTGCGGGCCTGTGCGCCGCCCCAGCCGAGGCCCTTGCCGGTGAGGACACCGGACTCGTAGCGGTTGGTGATCCGCTTGTACTGGCCGAAGAGATAGCCGATCTCGCGGCCGCCGACGCCGATGTCACCGGCCGGTACGTCGGTGTACTCCCCCAGGTGGCGGTGGAGTTCGGTCATGAAGGACTGGCAGAACCGCATGATCTCGGCGTCGGAGCGGCCCTTGGGGTCGAAGTCCGCGCCGCCCTTGCCGCCGCCGATGGGCATGCCGGTGAGGGCGTTCTTGAAGATCTGCTCGAAGCCGAGGAACTTCACGATGCCGAGGTTGACCGAGGGGTGGAAGCGCAGGCCGCCCTTGTAGGGGCCGAGCGAGCTGGAGAACTCCACCCGGAAGCCGCGGTTGACGTGGATGTCGCCGGAGTCGTCCGACCACGGCACCCGGAAGATCAGCTGGCGCTCGGGCTCGCATATCCGCTCGATGATGCGCGCGTCGACGAATTCGGGCCGCTGGGTCAGCACCGGCCCGAGCGTCTCCAGGACCTCGCGGACCGCCTGGTGGAACTCCTGCTCACCCTGGTTGCGGCGCAGGATCTCGGCGTAGAGCGGCTCGATGACACGGGCCGCGGCGTCGTGCGTGCGGGCGGAGTCGGGCGAGTCGGGGATGACCGGCATCTGATTCTGACCTTCCGTGGTCGGGCTCGTGTGCGTCGGCGCCCCCGTCCCGGAGGGCGCCACCGGTCCGTCTCCCCCGCCGGGGCCCCGCGGACTCCCGCTCGGGAGGACCGCGCGGCCGTCGCCCGGCCGGGCGATACGCAGGACCGTCGTACGGTCCGATTCTCCAGTGCGGCCCGATGATCTTCGAGGACCATCCACATATTGACCATGATCAGGCGTTTTGATCAGCGTCCGGAGCGCTCTGCCGGGCTCTGCGCCGCCCGCTGATCCGCTGTTACGGGCGGCGCGCGCGGCCCCGGCCCGCGCCCCGGCCGTAGACCGTTCGAGTGACGAAGGTCACCTTCACGTTCCGCTCTCTTGCGGGTCGCGCAGCATCCAGAGCCCGACCCCGGAGGCGATGGCGGTGACACCCGCGGCGACGCTCAGGGCGATCTGGAGGCCGCTCTCCTCGACGGCGAGACTCAGGAAGACGTTGGCGGCGAGTGCGGCGGACAGGACGAGCCAGAGCAGGGACTTCATGACGGCGATGCCTCCGTGGTCGGTGATGCTCCGAGTCTGTCGGCCGGGGCGCGCGGCGGGGAGGGAGAGCGCCCCCGTATCGGGGGTGGAGCGGGCTACACCCCCGCCGTCGCCGCGCGGCCGGGAACGCCCCTTCCGTGTGCCCGGGGGACGCCAACCGTAAGGGTCCGGTGAAACAACGCGGGGCCGTGGGAGTTACCCGTCAGGAACGGGGACACCCCGCCTGACGATCAGTCATGATGCCCCCATGACGAAGCCGCGGGGGCGTCGGAGAGGGCAGCCTCCTGACGAGTTACGGGCGCTGTACGGAGTGCGCCGGGCCGGGAGCGGCCCCGCGCTGTCCCGTCCGGACCCGCCCCCCGCACGGCCTCCGGCGCCGTACGGGCAGGCGCTTCCACGGGCCGCGTACCCGGCGTACGCCCGCGCCTCGGTGTACCCCTCCCCGGCGCCCCGGGGGCGGCCGCGCATCCCCAAGGGCACGGGTGACATGCGGCGCTATCTGGCGGTCGGGCTCGACGCCTATCTGTGCCTGCTGGCCGTGGGGCTGCTGGTGCGGTCCTGTCTGGATTCCGGCGGGACGGGGCGCGCGGTCGGCCTGCTGGTGGTCCAGCTGGTCGTGCTGTCGTTCGCCAACCAGGTGCTGCTGACGCTGGCGGTCCGGGCGAGCGCCGGAAAGCTGATCATGGGCGTCCGGGTGATCCGGCTGCCCGACGCGGGCCGGCCGGAGTTCCGGAGGCTGGTGCTGCGCTGGCTGTACGGGCTCCTCTGGCTGCCGCTCCAGCCCTGGCACCGGCTCCGGGGCCCTGCGTCGCCCAGCGGCCCGGAGCGGCCCGGCGGCTGCCCCGCGGAGGGTCACGAGGACCTCGCGGGGGTGCGCCAGGTGCTCCGCAGCGACCTGCGGAGCTACCGGGCGGCGGTGGCGGAGGAGCGTACGGGCTGAGCCGGGTTGCCCTCGGCCTCCCGCGCCGTACCGTCCTGCATCGCACCGACCTGCGTCGTGCGGTCCTACGCGTCCTACGCCGTACGCTCCCCGGCCGCACGGTCCCGCGCCGCCCGCATCGCCGCCGCGGTGGCCGGCGCGTCGTACTCCGGACCGACGCCCGGGACGATGATCACGTCACCGCCGAGATGCCGGGTACGCAGCGGCAGGATCTCCCGGTACGCGGGCGAGGCATACCAGGCGCGGGCCTCCTCGACCCCCGGGAAGCCGACGACGACCAGCCCGCCGGGCCAGGCCCCCTCCACCACCTCCACCTCGGCGCCGTGCACCAGGAAGCGGCCTCCGTAGGGCTTCATGGTGGCCTGGATCCGCTCGATGTAGCTCAGCACCTCGTCCTGGACGGGGCCGTCGGCGGGGTGCAGGTGGGCGATGGCGTACGCGGTCATGATCCGGTCCTCCGTGGTGGCGGCGGGGCGGCTCCCGGGGCGGTCTCCGGGACACCCACGATGCTGCCGGGCCGGGCGGAGGGCGTCGATTACCTCGGAGGTCATGCGGTGCCCGGCAACGCCGAAGGCGGCGGCCCCGGAGTGTTCCGGGGCCGCCGCCTTCGGGCGGGGACGGGGGTGGTGCGAGGGGAAAGCGGGTGGACCGGGCGGGTCCGGTGGATCAGGCCGTGGATCAGGCCTGGGAGCCGGCCGTCCACTCGGCCCAGCTCATGTTCCAGCCGTTGAGGCCGTTGTCCGGGGTGATGGTCTTGTCCGGGGAGTTCTGGACGATGACCACGTCGCCGACGATCGAGTTGTCGTAGAACCAGGCGCCCGGCGCGTTGGGGTCGTTCGCGCCCTTCACGTCGGCGAGGCCCACACAGCCGTGGCTGGTGTTGGCGTTGCCGAAGATGCCCTTGCCCCAGTAGTTGCCGTGGATGAAGGTGCCCGACGTGGACAGCCGCATGGCGTGCGGCACGTCCTTGATGTCGTACTCACCCTTGCCGTCGTCATCGGTGAAGCCGACGGTGGCGCCGTTCATCCGGGTCTCCTTGTGCTTCTCGGAGATCACCATCTGACCGTTGTACGTGGGGTTGTCGGGGGAGCCCGCGGAGATCGGGATCGTCTTGATGGTCTTGCCGTCGCGGGTGACCGTCATCGTCTTGGTCTTCGCGTCGACGGTGGAGACCTGGTTACGGCCGATCTTGAAGGTCACGGTCTTCTGCTGGACACCGAAGACGCCGTCCGCGCCCTCGACACCGTCCAGCGCCAGCTTCAGGGTGACGGTGGAGCCGCCCTGCCAGTAGTCCTGCGGGCGCAGGTCCAGGCGCTGGGAGTTGAACCAGTGGCCGACGACCTCCTGGCCGCTGCTGGAGGTCACGGTGATGCCGTCCTGGACGGCCTTCTTGTCCGTGATCGCCTTGTTGAAGTTGATCGAGACGGGCATCCCGACGCCGACCGTGGAGCCGTCCTCGGGGGTGAAGTTCCCGATGAAGCTGTTGTCGGGCGAGACGGTGGTGAAGGAGCTGTTCTCGTGCGCCTTGCGGCCCTTCGAGTCCTCCGCCGTGGCGTCGATCTTGTACGTGGTGGAGCGCTCCAGCTGGCCCGCGGGCTTCCAGCTGGACCCGTCGGCCGCCAGCGTGCCCTCGACCGGGGTGCCGTCGGCCGTGGTCATGACGACCTCGGTGAGCTTGCCCTTGGCGACGGTGACCTGGGCCGCGTTGTTGATGCTGGCGTTGGTCGCGCCGTTCTTCGGCTTGATCGCTATCTGCGCCTCGGAGGCGTCCTCGGCTGCCGCCTTGTCCACCTCCTGCTGCGACGACTCCGAACTCCCGGCGCTCGTCTTTCCGCCCTTGTCGCCGTCGTCGGTACAGGCCGAAAGCACCAGCACGCCGCCGAGCAGTGCGGACACGGCCACGAGGCCCCTGCGCCGCTTGCTGTCCGTCATCACACGCTTCTCCATCGTTGCCGATTCCCCAAAATCCCCGGACGGGGCCGCCAGGCGGCTATTCCCCGTCAATGTTCCAAGAACACCCGGAACGGGTGCTCCGTTCCGCATCCACGACAGATGTGGGGAACACCACTCATCGACGCGGCCCCGCGCGCGGCGGTTCCCGAGATCGGGCCCCGGTTTCCGTCGCCGCACGGCGCGGCCCCGGTCCGCGGGTGAGCGGGGCCGGGGCCGGTGTTCTCACACGTCACACCCGCTGCGCGGGGTCACCGTCCTCGCCGTCGTTCTTCCCATTGTGCGCGACCGCGTCGCCGTACCCCTCCTCGTCGCCCTCGTCCTGCGGCAGGAAGAGGCCCTCGTCGCCGTCGTCCGCGTCGTCCCAGCCCTCCGCGTCGGGGTCGTACTCGATGGACTCGCTGCTCCAGGAGGCCTGGGCGAGTTCGACCCCGGGCACCTCGCTGACCAGGTCGAACGGGTCGACCAGGGAAGCGAGGGCCTCAGCACCGTCTGCCCGGACCGTGGCCTCGGCATGCATCCGCTCCTCGGCGGTGTCGGTTCCGGCGACCGCTGCGACGGGGTCCCCGTACTCGGCGGCGATGGATTCGAGGGCGGTGCCGGTCAGGGCGTCGAGGTCGGTGACCTCCAGCACCATCTCCACGCGAAGTCGAACAAACCTGGATGTCTCTTCTGTGCTCATAAGCCGGAGCGTAAGGCTCGGCGAGGCCGCGACTTTCCACCGACCCGCTGCTTTGCTTAGCATCGGCCCACGGGGCTAACTCATGGTTGTCGCAAGGGGATCGAATCTGTGTCCGTCGCTCGTCGCACACTGCTGACCGCCACCGCCGCAGGCACGCTGCTGGCCGCTCTCTGGTTCGTCCCGTCGGCCAACGCGACCGGGGACACCGGGGAGAACCGCCCGCAGTCCGCACCGGCCGCCACGGCCGACCGCGCGGCCGCCGGCGCCGCTGACGACTCTTCGGACGCGCGCCTCGCCGACACCGGTCCCGGCCCGGAGACCACCCCGTATCTCGTCGGCGGCACCGCCCTGTTGGGCCTCGGCACCGCCTTCGTCACCTACTCGGTCCGCCGCTCCGTGACGGGTACGCGCCCGGCGCTCTGATCCCGTACGTCCGATCCTGTGCATACGACGAAGGGCTGCCGCTCCGGACAGGCGCGGCAGCCCTTCGTCGTCGGTGTCGCGGGTACGGCGGTGGCCTCAGGCCAGCGGCCCCGTGACCGGCTCCACGGCCGCGACCAGGCGCCCTTCGCGTACGAACGTGTCGGCGGCGGCCAGGTCCGGCGCGAGGAAGCGGTCCGGGCCCGGCCCCTCGGCTCCGGCGGCCCGCAGCGCGGCCACGGCCGCCTGCGAGGCGGGGGCCGGGACGAGCCCCTCGGCGGCCCGGATCTCGACGGCGCGGGTCGCCGCGTACAGCTCGACGGCGACGATCCGGGCCAGGTTGTCCACGGCGGTACGGAGCTTGCGGGCGGCGGACCAGCCCATGGAGACGTGGTCCTCCTGCATCGCGGAGGACGGGATCGAGTCGGCGGAGGCCGGGACCGCGAGCCGCTTCATCTCGCTGACCAGGGCGGCCTGCGTGTACTGGGCGATCATCAGGCCCGAGTCGACCCCGGCGTCGTCCGCGAGGAACGGCGGCAGGCCGTGCGAGCGGTTCTTGTCGAGCAGCCGGTCGGTGCGGCGTTCGCAGATCGAGCCGAGGTCGGCGGCGACGATCGCGAGGAAGTCGAGGACGTACGCGACGGGCGCCCCGTGGAAGTTGCCGTTGGACTCGACCCGGCCGTCGGGAAGGACCACCGGGTTGTCGACGGAGGAGGCCAGTTCGCGCCCGGCGACGACGGCCGCGTAGTCGAGGGTGTCGCGGCCCGCGCCGTTGACCTGGGGGGCGCAGCGCACCGAGTAGGCGTCCTGGACCCGGGGCGCGTCGTCCTGATGATGACCTGTCAGGCCCGAACCCGCCAGCACCCGCAGCATGTTGTCCGCGCTGACGCCCTGACCGGGGTGCGGGCGGATGGCGTGCAGCTCAGGGGCGAGGACCTTGTCCGTGCCGAGCAGCGCCTCCAGGGAGAGGGCGGCGGTGATGTCGGCCGAGGTGTAGAGGTTCTTGAGGTCGGCGAGGGCCATGACGAGCATGCCGAGCATGCCGTCGGTGCCGTTGAGGAGGGCAAGGCCCTCCTTCTCGCGGAGCTCGACCGGGGCGATGCCGTGCGCGGCGAGCAGCTCGCCCGCCGGGCGGACCGTGCCGTCGGGACCCTCCGCGTCGCCCTCGCCCATCAGGGTGAGCGCGCAGTGCGAGAGCGGGGCGAGGTCGCCGGAGCAGCCGAGCGAGCCGTATTCGTGGACGACGGGCGTGATGCCCGCGTTCAGCACGTCGGCCATGGTCTGGGCGACCTCGGGGCGTACGCCGGTGTGACCGGAGGCGACCGTCTTCAGCCGGAGGAACATCAGCGCGCGGACCACCTCGCGCTCGACGCGGGGGCCCATGCCGGCCGCGTGCGAGCGGACGATGTTGCGCTGGAGCTGCGCACGCAGCTCGGGGCTGATGTGGCGGCTGGCGAGCGCGCCGAAGCCGGTGGAGACGCCGTAGACCGGCTCGGGCTTGGCGGCGAGCGCGTCCACGATGAGCCGGGCGGCGGCCAGGGCTTCCACGGCGGCGGCGGAGAGCTCGACCCGGGCGCCGTGGCGGGCCACGGCGACGACGTCCTCGGCGGTGGTTCCGGACGTCCCCACCACAACAGTGTGCATATCCATATTCAGCAGCGTACGGATTGAAAGCCTTCATGTCACTAGTGGTACCGAGCAGGGCCCCTTACGGGGCGGCCCGAGTACGTGAGCGGGTTGCCCGCCGTGCGCGATGCGTGGAAGCTGCACGCATGCGCCGACTCCTGCTGCTCGCCCCGCTGTTGCTGCTCACCGTCTCCGGCTGCGGCGTGCTCCGGTCCTCCGAGGGCGAGGCGACGGACGCGGCACGGGATGTGGCCAGGAGCGCGGGCGACCGGCTGCGCAGCCAGCGTCCGCGTACGGCGGAGGAGGTCGGGTACTCCGCTTCCGGCATCGACGGGGTGGAGGTGCTGCGCGTGAAGGGCGCCTCGACCCATGACGGGGACGGCGTCGAGGTGACCGTCCGGACGTCCGGCTCGGCGTACAACGAGATGTTCGACCCCGATCCGGTCACCGTGCGGCGCTGTTTCGCGATACGGGTGTCGCCGAAGTCGGAGTGGCGCGAGACCCCGCGTGACGTGGACTGCCCGGACGGCCCCCGACCCACCTTCGCCCCGCCGCCGGAACCGCCCCCGCTGCCGTACGAGGAGCTGCGCGCGAAGCTGCCGCGGGTGCCGGAGGGCGGCCGGGTGGACGAGGCGGAGATCCGGCGCGCGGTCGCCGCGCTGGACCTGGACGCGACGATCCGTACCGAGGTGAAGGCCGACGGCGACCGGGTCGGCGTCCTGCTGTCGGTCCAGGGCAACGGCTACGACCCGCAGGACTGCCTCCTCGGCCATGTGCGCCCCGGCTCCACCGAGGTGTGGGTGCCGTCCCGGATCCAGCGGATGCCCGGAGAGGGCGGCTGCACCATCGGCAACGCCCTGACCCCGATGCCGCCGCCGCACTGATGACCTGGGCCGCGGCCTCGCCGAAAGCCTGACACCTGACGCCTCTACACCTGACGCCTGACACCCGACGCCTGACACCTGGCACCTGGCACCTGGCACCCGACGCCGCCACCGCTCACGGCCGGTTGCCGCGCAGCCTGCGCCGGTCGTGCGCGGACTTCGGCGGGGAGTCCGCGAGCCGGATGACCTCGCCGTCCCGCCCGGCCACCACGGGCCCCAGCGAACGCGCCGCCTTGGCCCGGTACTGGGCGGCGTCCGCGAGCCGGAACAGCCGCCGGGCCGAGCGCACCGGACCGATCGGGTCGCCGGTCGACGCGACCCCGCAGGCCACCCCGTCGCCCAGCTCGATCACCGCCGCCCGGTCGCAGAGCTCGGTGGCCACGCCGACCACCGCGTCCGCCGGGGGGCCGGCCGCGAGCAGACAGAACTCGTCGCCGCCGAGCCGGGCCGCCAGCGCCTGGGGCAGCATCGCCCCGCACAGCGACAGCACCGAGCCGAAACGTTCCAGCAGGCGGTCGCCGACGGCGTGGCCATGGGTGTCGTTCACCGCCTTGAGGCCGTTGAGGTCGCAGACGACGAGGCTGACGACGGTGTCGTCGACGCGGTGCAGCTCGATGGCCTCGTCGAGCCGGATGTCGACCGCGCGGCGGTTGGCGAGACCGGTCAGCGGGTCGGTGAAGGCCAGTTTGCGGACCTCCTCCAGGCGCTCGGTCTGGGCGATCCCGGAGGCGACGACGGCGGCGAGCACGGTCGCGAAGTCCGCGTCGGCCCGGTCGAAGACGGGCTGCCCGGCCGGCCGCGCCACATACAGCTCGCCCCACGCCCGCCCGTGCAGCACGATCGGCGCGACCACGCAGCAGCCCCGGCCGCGCCGCCGGAGCGCGGCGACCCGCTGGTGGCAGTACGGGCGGGCGCCGCGCGCCGGTCCGCCCGCGCCGGGCAGCCCGTCGGCGGTCTCCACCCAGGCGTCGGGCTCGCCACCGCCGGCCCACCGCTCGTGCAGGAACTCGGTGATCTCCGGGAACTCATGGACCGGGTAGGCCTCCTCCTCGGGGAACTCCTCCTCCCCCTCGGCCCGTTGACCCGCGTTCACCAGCACCCGCAGCCTGCCCCGGTCCCGCTCCCACACGGAGAGCGCGGCGAAACTGCCGCTCAGCGCCTCACAGGCGCCCAGCGCCGCCGCCCGCCACGACTCCCGCGGCGTGTAGGCCGCGGCCATGGTCTGCGCCAGCGAAACCACGGCTCGCAGCCGCACATCGTCACCACCCATTTCTGTAGTTTATGTAGATTTGTCCCCTTTTGAGCGGCTTGATCAGCTTGATGCGTAACTAATTTCAACTATTTCTTCGCGCCGCGCTCACTCTGCGTGAGGCACGCGCGTCGTCACTCGCCGGGCCAGTCGGGGCGCCGCTTCTCGTTGAACGCGGCCACGCCCTCCGCCCGGTCCCCGGAGAAGGCCACCGACCGCCAGGCCGCGTCCTCGACCTCCAGGCCCGCCCGCAGATCGAGGCCCTGGCCCAGCCGGAGCGCCTTCTTGGCCGCGCGCAGCCCGACCGGCGAGTTGGCGGCGATCCGGCCGCCCAGCGCGAGGGCCTCCTCGCGGTCCCGGCCCGCCTCGACCAGCTCGTCCACCAGGCCCAGTTCGCGCGCCTCGGCGGCCTCGACGCGGCGGGCGCTGAACACCAGCTCGGCGGCGCGCGCCGCACCCACCCGGCGCGGCAGCAGCTGCGTACCGCCACCGCCCGGAATGACCCCCACGGACACCTCGGGCAGTCCGACCACGGCGGTGGCGTCGGCGACGATCACATCGCAGGCGAGGGCGAGTTCGAAGCCGCCGCCGAGGGCGAAGCCGTGCACGGCGGCGATCACCGGCATCGGCAGCTCCAGGACCCCGGTGTAGGCGGCGCGGGCGGTGGGCCGCTGGCGTACGAGGTCGGCGTCGGTGAAGGAGTTGCGCTCCTTGAGGTCCGCGCCGACGCAGAAGGCCCGGTCGTGGCTGGAGGTGAGGACGGTGGCCCGGACGTCCCGGTCGGCGCCGAGCGCCTCGCAGGCGGCGGCGATGGAGCGGGCCATGTCGGTGGAGACGGCGTTCATGGCCTTGGGCCGGTCGAGGACCAGCTCGGCGACGTGGTCCTGCCCCTCGTGCCGCCGTACGACGACGAACTCCCCGTACCGCTGCTCGGACGTGACGGTCATGGCTGCACCCCTGTCGGTCGACGGCGCCCGTTAACGAGCGTTACCCGGCAGGAATCCTAGACAGGACCGCCGGACCGCCGACAGGGCACCGACGGTCCGAAGCCGTGACCGACCGGCCCCAGGGGTGGTCGGGCACCGCTCAGGAGCCGGTCTTGCCCCGGCGGGCCAGCAGCCACGGCTCGACCACGCCGAGCCCGCGCACCGGGCGCTGCCACATCGGCTGGAGACCGAAGCGGTACGTGGGCAGCGGCGGCTCGCCGGCGGGCTCGCGGCCCTCCTTCTCGGCGAGCCGGGCCCGTTCGGCGGCGGCCGCGACGGCCTCGGCGGCCTGCGCCTCGGACTCCGGGGCCTCGCCGTGGCGGACCAGCTCCTTGGCGAACGCCCCGTCGACCAGGACGGCGTCCTTCGGAGCTATCGAGGTGAGCCGGCTGGCGAGGTTCACCGTGGTGCCGAAGACATCGCCCATCCGGGTGGTGACCGTGCCGAAGGCGATGCCGACGCGCAGGGCCGGCATCGTCTCGTCCTGGGACATCGCCTCGATCAGCCGGAGCGCTATCTCGGCGGCCGTGCCCGCGTCGTCGGCGGCGAAGAGCACCTCGTCGCCGAGGGTCTTGATGAGCCGTCCGCCGTGCGCGGCGACCAGGTCGGCGGCGGTCGTCTCGAAGGACTCGACCAGCTCGCCGAGCTCCTCCTCCTCCAGCCGCCGGGTCAGCCGGGTGAAGCCGACCAGGTCCGCGAAGCCGACGGCGAGGCGCCGGTCGACCATCTCCTCGTCGTCCGCGGCCTGCACGACCCGGCCGGTGGCGGCGGCCAGCTGGCGCCGCCACACGTAGACGAGGAACTCCTGGAGCTCCGGGAGCAACAGCTCGACCAGCGGGTACGTGACCTCGGTGCGGGTCATGCCGGGCTCGGGCGGCTCGGTCAGACCCTCCAGGAACGAGTCGATCTGCCATTCGGCCAGCCGGGCGGTGGTCTGCCCGGTGGAGCGGGCGACCTGGATCGCCATCGGCTCGCTGAGCAGCCCGGCCTCGACGAGACCGGCGAGCCGCCGCAGGGCGAGCACATCGGCCTCGGTGAGCGCCTTGGCCTGGCCGATGTCCGCGAAGCCCATGGCCCGCCAGAAACGGGAGGCCAGGTCCATGGAGACCCCGGCGGTGCGGGCCGCCTGGAAGGGCGTGTAGCGCCGGTCGGCCCCCAGGATCAGCGCTTCCAGGCGGATGGCGAGGGGGTCGTCGGTCGGTTCCACCGTGTGGTCGACCTCGTGGTGGGGTGTGGCGTGGACCGAGGAGTCCGGCCCGGGCTCCTCACCCGCGCCGGACGTCGTGTCGCCGACGGTCACCAGCCGCCTCCTGCCCGTTCCCTGCGCACTGCCCTGCCGATCTGTCGCTGGATCGCCTCAACGATACGGCAGGTGTGCCCCAGCTCACGTCCTTGGTTGCCCGCCGTCGGTGCGTCGCGCGTGACAACTCAGGCATACGCGGTATCCGCCCGTACGCCCATCGGGGGCGGGAGCCGCCTCAGGTCAGGCCGCCCGCCGCGCCCCGCAGATGGACGATGTCCCCGGCCGACACCGGCTGCTGGAGCCCGCCCTCGGTGGAGAGGACGAGCCGCCCGTCGCCGTCGATCGCGGCCGCCTCGCCGACCAGCGACTTCCCGCCCGGCAGCTCGGCCCGCACGGTCCGGTCCAGGGTCGCGCAGCCCGCCGCGTAGGCGGCCTGGAGCCCGCTCGCGGCCGCGTCGCCGCCGGCCGCCTTCCACCGGCCGTACCAGTCCTCCAGCGAGCGCAGGACGGCGCGCAGCAGGGTCTCGCGGTCGGTGGAGACGGCTCCGGCGAGCGCGAGGGATCCGGCGGTGGGGGCGGGCAGCTCGTCGGCGCGCAGCGAGACGTTGATGCCGAGGCCGACGACGATGCCGTCCCCGGCGAACTCGCCGAGGATGCCGCCCGTCTTACGCTCCTCCCCCGGTGGGGTCTCCCCTGGACGGAGCTTGTCGGAGCCCTTGGGGATCGTCACCAGCAGGTCGTTGGGCCACTTCAGCGACATGTCGACACCCGCCGACTTCGCGAGCCCGGTCGCGGCGGCGACCCCGGCCAGCAGCGGCACCCAGCCCCAGCGCTCCACGGGGATGTCGCCGGGCTCCAGGTAGACGGAGAGGAAGAGCCCGGAGCGGGGCGGTGCGGTCCAGCTCCGCTCCAGCCGTCCGCGCCCGGCGGTCTGCTCCTCGGCGACCAGCACGGTGCCCTCGCCCGCCGCCCCGGTACGGGCCTGTCCTGCCAGGTCGGTGTTGGTGGACCCGGTGGACTCCACGACCTCCAGCGACGTCCACAGCGCGTCCGGCCGGAGCAGTCCGCGGCGCAGCGCGGTCACGTTGAGGGGCGGCCGGTCCAGGTCCGACCAGCGGTTGTGTGGCGCATCCGGTGGTGTCATGCAACCCAGCCTAGGTGTGGCAAAGGACGCACTGCCTTTCCGGAGGCGCGCCGATACCCTACGAGTCAGTAGCCAGAGCCGGACTGACGGCTGGCCGTCCCCCCGTGACCGGTGCCAGACGTCGTCCCCGTGACCAGGCAGGGAGCCGCCCCCCGATGTCCGAGCCGCTAAGCGACATCCACACCACCGCGGGCAAGCTCGCGGACCTGACGCGCCGCATCGACGAAGCGACGCACGCCGGTTCGGCCCGTGCGGTCGAGAAGCAGCACGCCAAGGGCAAGCTGACGGCCCGTGAGCGGGTCGAGCTGCTGCTGGACGAGGGCTCCTTCGTGGAGCTCGACGAGTTCGCCCGGCACCGCTCCACCAACTTCGGCATCGAGAAGAACCGCCCGTACGGGGACGGTGTCGTCACCGGTTACGGCACGGTCGACGGCCGCCCGGTCTGCGTGTACTCGCAGGACTTCACGATCTTCGGCGGTTCGCTCGGCGAGGTCTACGGCGAGAAGATCGTCAAGGTCATGGACTTCGCGCTGAAGACCGGCTGTCCGGTGATCGGCATCAACGACGGCGGCGGCGCGCGGATCCAGGAGGGCGTCGTGGCGCTCGGCCTGTTCGCCGAGATCTTCCGCCGCAATGTGCACGCCTCCGGGGTGATCCCGCAGATCTCGCTGATCGTCGGCCCGTGCGCGGGCGGCGCGGTCTACTCCCCCGCGATCACCGACTTCACGGTGATGGTGGACCAGACCTCGCACATGTTCATCACCGGCCCCGACGTCATCAAGACGGTCACCGGTGAGGACGTCGGCTTCGAGGAGCTGGGCGGCGCCCGTACGCACAACACCACCTCCGGGGTGGCGCACCACATGGCGGGCGACGAGAAGGACGCCATCGAGTACGTCAAGTCGCTGCTGTCGTACCTGCCTTCGAACAACCTCTCCGAGGCCCCGGCGTTCCCGGAGGAGGCGGACCTCGCCACCACCGACGAGGACCGTGAGCTGGACACGCTGATCCCGGACTCGGCGAACCAGCCGTACGACATGCACACCGCGATCGAGCATGTCCTGGACGACGCCGAATTCCTGGAGACCCAGGCCCTGTTCGCGCCGAACATCATCACCGGCTTCGGCCGGGTCGAGGGCCACCCGGTCGGCATCGTCGCCAACCAGCCGATGCAGTTCGCCGGCTGCCTGGACATCAACGCCAGCGAGAAGGCGGCCCGTTTCGTCCGCACCTGCGACGCGTTCAACGTCCCCGTCATCACCTTCGTGGACGTACCGGGCTTCCTGCCGGGCGTGGACCAGGAGTACGGCGGCATCATCCGGCGCGGCGCGAAGCTGATCTACGCCTACGCGGAGGCGACGGTCCCGCTGATCACCGTCATCACCCGCAAGGCGTTCGGCGGGGCGTACGACGTGATGGGCTCCAAGCACCTGGGCGCCGACCTGAACGTGGCCTGGCCGACCGCGCAGATCGCCGTCATGGGGGCGCAGGGCGCGGTGAACATCCTGCACCGCCGCACCATCGCCGCCGCCGAGGACCCGGACGCCACCCGTGCCGAGCTGATGACGGACTACGAGGACGCGCTGCTCAACCCGTACGTGGCGGCCGAGCGCGGTTACGTCGACGCGGTGATCATGCCGTCCGACACCCGGGCCCACATCGTCAAGGGCCTGCGTCAACTCCGTACGAAGCGGGAATCCCTTCCCCCGAAGAAGCACGGCAACATCCCGCTGTAGCCGTCGGCACTTCCCAGAGAGGCCTGCCCATGATCAAGGTCGTACGGGGCAACCCCACCCCGGAGGAGCTGGCCGCCGCACTGGCGGTGGTCCGGGCGCGCGCCGCGGCGGCGTCCGCCGTGTCGTCCGGCGCGCCGCTGCCGCCCGAGCAGTGGTCCGACCCGGGGCGCATCGCCCGCACGGACCGCCCGCGTCCGGGCCCCCGCGCCTGGGCCAGGACGTACTGGCCGGCCTGAGCGGAACCGGGCGCCGCGGACTCTTGAGTACCCGTACTCAGGCGCGGCGGCGCCCGGCGCAGCAGGATCGGAAGCATGCTGTGGTCCGACCCCGAGAACAAGCCGCCGAAGGAACTGCGCGACGCCCAGGCCATGATGCGCAGAGCCGGCGTGCTGCTGGCGCTGGCGATGCTGGTGGCGATGTTCGTGCTCGGCATCCACTGACCCATCAGGCCCGTGGCCCTTCTACGATGGCCCGCATGACTGATCAGCGCCGTCTCGTGCTCGCCTCCGCCTCCCCCGCCCGTCTCGGTCTGCTGCGCCAGGCCGGGTTCGCCCCCGAGGTGATCGTCAGCGGTGTGGACGAGGACGCCCTGAGCGCACCGACCCCCGCGGAGCTGGCGCTCGTCCTGGCCCGTGCCAAGGCCGCGGCGGTCGCGGAGCGCCCCGAGGCGGCGGACGCCCTGGTCGTCGGCTGCGACTCGGTGCTGGAGCTGGACGGCGAGGCGCTCGGCAAGCCCGCCGACGCCGAGGAGGCCACCGCCCGCTGGAAGTCGATGCGCGGCCGGGCGGGCGTCCTGCAGACCGGGCACAGCGTGATCGACACCGCCACCGGCCGTACGGCATCGGCGACGGCGTCCACCGTCGTACGGTTCGGCGAACCGAGCGACGCCGAGGTCGCCGCCTATGTCGCCTCGGGCGAACCGCTCCATGTCGCGGGGGCGTTCACCCTGGACGGCCGCTCGGCGCCGTTCGTCGACTCCATCGAGGGCGACCACGGCAATGTCATCGGGCTCTCGCTGCCGCTGCTGCGGCGGCTGCTGGGCGAGCTGGACGTCTCCGTCACGGAGCTGTGGGTCTGAGACCGGAGCCGCCGGACACCCCCTAGGCCGGCGCCGGGGCGGTCTTCCCGTCCGCCGTGTCGTCGGTGCCGCCGGTGCCCTCGGCCCGGGTCTCGGGCCCGTACGACACCAGGGTGAGCACCAGCAGGGCCAGCACCACCATCATGAACGCGAAGGCGCCCCAGCCCACCAGGCCGACGGTGACCGCGCCGAGGACACCGTGCACGACCGCGCAGCCGATCAGGACGATCCGTCCGGCGCGCCCCGGAGCCCGGTCGCGTATCCCGGCGATCAGCGCTATCAGCCCGCACAGGACCAGCAGCAGCCCGGAGACGCCGCCCATCACCCAGGTGCCGGTGGACATGGCGTCCGGGTCCATTCCGGCGAGCGACATGTTCTGGTTCTCCGCGACCGTGGCCAGGACGGCGTTGATGAGCACGATGCCCACCGCCTCCCCGAACAGCACGAGCGCCGTCACGATCGCCACCGGTCTGCGCATCTGCGTCCCACCCCTGTTACCTCTGGTACGTGCGTAGCGCGGACCCTACTCATGGGTATTCCTTCGGACAAGAGGTTGAACGGCCCGGGCGACGGGCAAAGAATCCAGCGGCCGTTCGTAGGGAGTCCACAAAGAATCGCCGTGAGGCGTTGACCTTAAAGACAGAGACCTGCACCACACCGGGTGGTTACTGTGCGGTTGAGGATCCCGGCGTACCGTGGTGCCACAAGGGATTTCACTACTGGGGCAAGCCTCGGATCACACTCCGTGTGGGCAAGCTCACCATTGGGGACGGGTCGTACGGCCGTGTCGGTAGTCCCTAAACTCAGCTTGTTTCGAGGAGGGAGTCATCGTGCGCAAGGTGCTCATCGCCAACCGTGGCGAAATCGCTGTCCGCGTTGCTCGGGCGTGCCGGGACGCGGGGATCGCGAGTGTCGCGGTCTACGCCGAGCCGGACCGGGACGCTCTGCATGTCCGGGCCGCCGACGAGGCGTTCGCTCTGGGCGGTGACACCCCGGCCGCCAGCTATCTGGACATGGCCAAGGTGCTGCAGGCCGCGGCCGACTCGGGGGCGGACGCGATCCACCCCGGTTACGGATTCCTGTCGGAGAACGCGGAGTTCGCCCAGGCCGTCCTGGACGCCGGGCTGACCTGGATCGGCCCGCCGCCGCAGGCCATCCGCGACCTCGGCGACAAGGTCGCCGCCCGGCACATCGCCCAGCGCGCCGGCGCCCCGCTCGTGGCCGGCACCCCGGACCCGGTCTCCGGGTCCGACGAGGTCGTCGCGTTCGCCGAGCAGAACGGCCTCCCGATCGCGATCAAGGCCGCCTTCGGCGGCGGCGGCCGCGGTCTGAAGGTGGCCCGCACGCTGGAGGAGATCCCGGAGCTGTACGACTCCGCGGTCCGCGAGGCCGTCGCCGCGTTCGGACGCGGCGAGTGCTTCGTCGAGCGCTACCTCGACAAGCCCCGCCACGTGGAGACCCAGTGTCTGGCCGACACCCACGGCAACGTCGTCGTGGTCTCCACCCGTGACTGCTCGCTCCAGCGCCGCCACCAGAAGCTCGTGGAGGAGGCCCCGGCCCCCTTCCTGACCCAGGCGCAGAACGACGAGCTGTACGCGGCGTCCAAGGCGATCCTGAAGGAAGCCGGTTACGTCGGCGCGGGCACCGTCGAGTTCCTCGTCGGCGTCGACGGCACGATCTCCTTCCTGGAGGTCAACACCCGTCTTCAGGTCGAGCACCCGGTCACCGAAGAGGTCACCGGAATCGACCTCGTACGCGAGATGTTCCGTATCGCCGACGGCGAGGAGCTGGGTTACGGCGACCCGGCCGTTCGCGGTCACTCCTTCGAGTTCCGGATCAACGGCGAGGACCCGGGCCGCGGCTTCCTGCCCGCCCCCGGCACCGTCACCACCTTCGCCCCGCCGACCGGCCCCGGTGTCCGGCTGGACGCGGGCGTCGAGTCCGGCAGCGTGATCGGCCCGGCCTGGGACTCGCTCCTCGCCAAGCTGATCGTGACCGGCGCGACCCGTGAGCAGGCGCTCCAGCGGGCCGCCCGCGCACTGGCGGAGTTCCAGGTCGAGGGCATGGCCACCGCGATCCCGTTCCACCGGGCCGTCGTCGCCGACCCCGCCTTCACCGCGGACCCGTTCACCGTCCACACCCGGTGGATCGAGACCGAGTTCGTCAACGACATCAAGCCCTTCGCCGCGCCCGCCGACGCGGACGCGGAGGACGAGGCCGGACGCGAGACCGTCGTCGTCGAGGTCGGCGGCAAGCGCCTGGAGGTCTCGCTGCCGTCCTCGCTGGGCATGAGCCTGGCCCGCACCGGCCTCGCGGCCGGCGCCAAGCCGAAGCGCCGCGCGGCCAAGAAGGCCGGCTCGGCCGCCTCCGGCGACTCCCTCGCCTCGCCCATGCAGGGCACCATCGTCAAGATCGCGGTGGAGGAGGGCCAGGAGGTCAAGGAGGGCGACCTCGTCGTCGTCCTGGAGGCCATGAAGATGGAGCAGCCGCTCAACGCGCACCGCTCCGGCACCGTCAAGGGCCTCACCGCCGAAGTCGGCGCCTCCGTCTCCTCCGGCGCCCTGATCTGCGAGATCAAGGACTGACCGCCGCGCACGCTCCGAAGGGGCCCGGACCGCGTCATGAGACGTGGGCCGGGCCCCTTCGTCACCAGTGGCATCCTGGAACCCACGAAGGTCCTGAGGGACCGAGGGAGGGGCGGAAGCCATGGCAGGGGCGATCCCGATGGAGACGAGCACGGCGCGACCGCCGACGCGGCCGATGCGCGCGGACGCGCGCCGGAACCACGACCGGTTGGTGGGCGAAGCGCGCAGGTCCTTCGCCGAGCACGGCACGGACGCCTCGCTGGAGGACATCGCCCGGCGGGCGGGCGTGGGCATCGGCACCCTCTACCGGCACTTCCCGAACCGGGACGCGCTGATGAACGCGGTCTTCCAGGACGCCCTGTGCTCACTCCTGGACCGCTCACGGGAGCTGGCGGCGGCGGAGGCCCCGTGCCGGGCGCTGGTGGAGTGGCTGGGTGCGATCGTCACTCATGCGGGTGAGTACCGCGGCCTGGCGCACGGCCTGATGTCCGCCTCGCGCGACGAGACCTCGGCACTCGTGCAGTGCCATCTGCCGCTCCGGGAGGCGGGCGCGGGGCTGCTGCGCCGGGCCCAGGAGAGCGGGTCGGTGCGGGGCGATGTCTCGATCGACGATCTGTTGCAGCTGACCAACGCGATCGCGCTGGCGGCCGAGCAGTCGCCGGACGATCCGGAGCTGGCGGAGCGACTGCTGCGGCTGACACTGCGCGGGCTGAAGTAGCGGGCCTTTAGGGGCCCCTGCGCCCGGCGCGCCCAATCCCCGCTCCTCAAACGCCGGAGCGGCTGAAAAGCGAACAAGCGGGCGTCGCAGCCGCGAAATCCAGCCTCCGGCGTTTGAGGAGCGGGGGTTCGGGGGCAGCGCCCCCGACCCGGGCCTACCGCCGGCGCAGGTCCGCCACCCGGGCCCGCTGTTCGCCCGGCACGTCCGCCAGGGCGGAAGCACTGCGCAACTGCGGGCCGAGGCCGCCGTTCTGCGTGCGCCGCTGGCCGGGCAGCGGCATGTCACGGCGGGGCCGGCTCCCCGGTGGGGGGCCGTCGCCGCCGGACGCGTCCGACTCCGGTCCGGCCACCGTGATCTCCACGCCCTGGTCCGCCAGGGCCTGGAGCTCGGCGGCGGCCCGCTCGTCGTGGAGCGGCGGCTCGTCCGTCACCAGACGGGTGATCAGCTCCGTGGGCACCGTCTGGAACATGGTGTCCGAGCCGAGCTTGGTGTGGTCCGCCAGGACCACCACCTCCGCGGCGGCCTGCACCAGAGCCCGGTCGACGCTGGCCGAGAGCATGTTGGAGGTGGACAGGCCACGCTCCGCCGTGAGACCGCTCCCGGAGAGGAAGGCCCGGGAGACCCGCAGCCCCTGGAGGGACTGCTCGGCCCCGCTGCCCACCAGCGCGTAGTTGCTCCCGCGCAGGGTGCCGCCGGTCATGACGACTTCGACCCGGTTGGCGTGGGCCAACGCCTGGGCCACCAGCAGGGAGTTGGTGACGACGGTCAGACCGGGGACCCGCGCGAGCCGTCGGGCCAGCTCCTGCGTGGTCGTACCGGCGCCGACCACGATGGCCTCGCCCTCACCGACAAGACCCGCGGCCAGGTCGGCGATTGCTGTCTTCTCCGCGGTGGAGAGATGGGATTTCTGCGGAAAGCCGGACTCCCGCGTAAAACCGCCCGGCAAGACCGCACCGCCGTGCCGGCGGTCGAGGAGTCCTTCTGCCTCCAGTGCCCGCACGTCCCGCCGTACGGTCACTTCGGAGGTCTGGACGACGCGGGCGAGCTCACGGAGCGATACCGCCCCGTTGGCGCGCACCATTTCGAGGATCAACTGACGACGTTCTGCAGCGAACACGAAACTGACAGTAACCTGGCCGTCGGTGAGTTTTCAGCAGTTTGCGCCGAATAACAGAAGTTGTACTTCAAAGGGGCCTCCAAGTGGTATAGGAGGCCCCTTTGTTGTTCGGCGGTGATCGTCAGGCGGTCACAGCACCGTCCGGACTGCCGGGGGTTGCCGGGGAATGTCGGGTTTCCCGGGTGCTCAGCCCTCGCCCGTGAGCTTGCGGGTGTGCAACTGCCGGGCCACTTCGGCGATCGATCCGGACAGGGACGGGTACACGGTGAAAGCGTTTGCGATCTGTTCCACCGTCAGGTTGTTGTCGACCGCGATCGAGATGGGGTGGATCAGCTCGCTGGCGCGCGGCGCGACCACGCAGCCGCCGACCACGATCCCCGTACCGGGACGGCAGAAGATCTTGACGAAGCCGTCGCGGATGCCCTGCATCTTGGCGCGCGGGTTGCGCAGCAGCGGCAGCTTCACCACCCGCGCCTCGATCTTGCCGGCGTCGACCTCGGCCTGGCTGTAGCCGACGGTGGCGATCTCCGGGTCGGTGAAGACGTTGGCGGAGACGGCCTTGAGGTTCAGCGGGGCGACCGCGTCGCCGAGGAAGTGGTACATCGCGATCCGGCCCTGCATCGCGGCGACCGAGGCCAGCGCGAAGATCCCGGTGACGTCGCCGGCCGCGTAGACGCCGGGGGCGCTGGTGCGCGAGACCCGGTCGGTGAGGATGTGCCCGGAGTCCTTGAGCCGTACGCCGGCCTCCTCCAGGCCCATGCCCGCGGTGTTCGGGATCGCGCCGACCGCCATCAGACAGTGCGAACCGGTGATGACCCGGCCGTCGGCCAGCGTCACCTCGACCCGGTCGCCGACGCGCTTGGCGGACTGGGCGCGGGAGCGGGCCATGACGTTCATGCCGCGGCGGCGGAAGACGTCCTCCAGGACGGCGGCGGCGTCCGGGTCCTCGCCGGGCAGCACCCGGTCGCGGGAGGAGACGAGGGTGACGCGGGAGCCGAGCGCCTGGTAGGCCCCGGCGAACTCGGCGCCGGTGACGCCGGATCCGACCACGATGAGCTCCTCGGGGAGCTCGTCGAGGTCGTAGACCTGGGTCCAGTTCAGGATGCGCTCGCCGTCCGGCTGCGCGTCCGGGATCTCGCGCGGGTGACCGCCGGTCGCTATCAGCACGGCGTCGGCGGTGAGCCGCTCCTCGGTGCCGTCGGCGGCGGTGACGACGACCTGGCGGGACCCGTCGGCCGCCTGGAGCCCGTCGAGCCGGCCCCGGCCGCGCATCACGCGGGCGCCGGCCCGGGTGACGGAGGCGGTGATGTCGTGGGACTGGGCGAGCGCGAGGCGCTTGACCCGGCGGTTGACCTTGCCGAGGTCCACGCCGACGACCCGGGCCGCCTGCTCCACGTGCGGGGTGTCGTCGGCGACGATGATGCCGAGCTCCTCGTAGGAGGAGTCGAAGGTGGTCATCACCTCGGCCGTCGCGATCAGGGTCTTCGAGGGCACGCAGTCGGTGAGGACCGAGGCCCCGCCCAGACCGTCGCAGTCGACGACGGTCACCTCCGCGCCGAGCTGGGCGCCCACCAGGGCTGCCTCGTAGCCGCCGGGGCCGCCGCCGATGATCACGATCCGGGTCACGAAAAGTCCGCCTCGCGTTGTGTAACCCGCGGCCGCCTGCCGCCCCGGCCGGGGGTCCGGGGGATCGCCCCGGGGGAATGCAGTACGTACTCCATTGTCCCGCACGCGCCAAAGTGCTTCGCCCCGGGGCCCTCCATACGGGAAAGAGGGCGTCCGCCGTACGGGAACCGGAGCTTCCGGCGTACGGGGACGGGCCGCCGGAGCCGGCGCCGCGCCGCTCCCCGTACTCCCCCGACCGGGGCCTTCGTCACAGGAACCGGCGCTCCCGCGCCCACCTCCCGTACCCTCGGTCCCATGTCGCTCTACGCCGCGTACGCCGGCAACCTCGACGCGCGGCTGATGACCCGCCGCGCCCCGCATTCCCCGATGCGCAGCACCGGCTGGCTCAACGGCTGGCGGCTGACCTTCGGCGGGGAGCAGATGGGCTGGGAGGGGGCGCTGGCCACCGTGGTGGAGGCGCCGCGCTCCCAGGTCTTCGTCGCGCTGTACGACCTGGCGCCGATGGACGAGGACTCCATGGACCGCTGGGAGGGCGTCGGGCTGGACATATACCGGCGCATGCGGGTGCGGGTGCACACCCTGGACGGCGAGGAGCCGGCCTGGATGTACGTGCTGAACGGATACGAGGGCGGGCTGCCCTCGGCGCGCTATCTCGGTGAGATCGCCGACGCCGCGGAATCCGCCGGCGCACCTCACGACTATGTGATGGAGCTGCGCAAGCGCCCCTGCTGACCTGGGCGGAACAGGTCCGGCCGGGCCCTCTTCGTGCGAAAGCACAAAGACCTCCGACGCGTCTTTGCGCCCGTGCATCTACGCGCGTAGGGATTCAGCGGTTACGCTCATCCGCGTGAACGCATCTGTTATTCCGGACAACATCCAGGGCGACCCGCAGGCAGCCGCTGCCGGGGCCGCCGCCCGTCTGCGCGAGCTGACCGGCGCCGAGACCCATGACGTCGCCCTGGTCATGGGCTCCGGCTGGGCGCCCGCGGGCGAAGCGCTCGGCGTCCCGGAGGCCGAGTTCCCCGTGACCGAGCTGCCGGGCTTCCCGGCGCCCGCCGTCGAGGGCCACGGCGGCACGGTCCGCTCGTACAAGATCGGTGAGAAGCGCGCGCTGGTCTTCCTCGGCCGCACGCACTACTACGAGGGCCGGGGCGTCGCCGCCGTCGCCCACGGGTCCGTACGGCGGTGGCCGCGGGCTGCAAGACCGTCGTCCTGACGAACGGCTGCGGCGGTCTGCGCGAGGGCATGCGCCCGGGGCAGCCGGTCCTGATCAGCGACCACATCAACCTGACGGCCGCCTCCCCGATCATCGGCGCCAACTTCGTCGACCTGACCGACCTGTACTCCCCGCGGCTGCGCGCGCTGTGCAAGGAGATCGACGGCTCCCTCGAAGAGGGCGTGTACGTCCAGTTCCCCGGCCCGCACTACGAGACCCCGGCCGAGATCAACATGGTCCGGGTCATGGGCGGCGACCTGGTGGGCATGTCCACGGTCCTGGAGGCCATCGCGGCCCGCGAGGCGGGCGCCGAGGTCCTCGGCCTCTCCCTGGTCACCAACCTGGCGGCGGGCCTGTCCGGAGAACCCCTCAACCACGAGGAGGTCCTCCAGGCCGGCCGCGACTCGGCGACCCGGATGGGCGCACTGCTGGCACGGGTGCTGGAACGCATCTAGGGCCTGCCGCAGCCGGTCCGGCGTTTGAGGACCGGGGTCCGGGGCGGAGCCCCGGCCTCGCCCCGGACCGCCCGCACCCCACCACCCCGTACCCCCGCCCCCGTACCCCCTTCCGCAGACCCCGAAAGGCGGACCCCGTGCAGCACGACCTCATCGCGCAGGCCAGGACCTGGCTGGCCGAGGACCCCGACCCCGAGACGCGCGCGGAGCTGGGCGCGATCATCGAGGCGGGTGACACCCAGGAGCTCGCGGCCCGTTTCGCGGGCACGCTCCAGTTCGGCACCGCCGGACTGCGCGGGGAGCTCGGGGCCGGGCCGATGCGGATGAACCGGTCCGTGGTGATCCGGGCGGCGGCGGGCCTCGCCGCCTATCTCAAGGCCCAGGGCGAGGAGGGCGGGCTCGTCGTCATCGGCTACGACGCCCGGTACAAGTCGGCGGACTTCGCGCGCGACACGGCGGCCGTGATGACCGGCGCCGGACTCCGCGCCGCCGTGCTCCCCCGCCCGCTCCCCACCCCCGTACTGGCGTACGCCATAAGGCATCTGGGGGCGGTCGCGGGCGTCGAGGTCACCGCCAGCCACAACCCGCCGCGCGACAACGGCTACAAGGTCTACCTCGGCGACGGCTCGCAGATCGTGCCCCCGGCCGACGGCGAGATCGCCGCCGCCATCGCGGCGGTCGGCCCGCTGGCGGACGTCGTACGCCCCGAGGACGGCTGGCAGACCCTCGGCGACGAGGTCCTGGCCGCCTACCTCGCCCGTACGGACGCCGTCCTGGCCCCCGGCAGCCCCCGTACCGCCCGCACCGTCTACACGGCGATGCACGGCGTCGGCACCTCCGTGCTGACCGCCGCCTTCGAGCGCGCCGGGTTCCCCGCGCCCGTGCTCGTCGCCGAGCAGGCCGAGCCCGACCCCGCGTTCCCCACCGTGGCCTTCCCCAACCCGGAGGAGCCCGGCGCGATGGATCTCGCGTTCGCCACCGCACGCCGGGCGGCGCCGGACCTGATCATCGCCAACGACCCGGACGCGGACCGCTGTGCCGTCGCCGTGCCCGACACCGCCACGGAGGGCGGCTGGCGGATGCTGCGCGGCGACGAGGTGGGCGCGCTGCTCGCCGCGCACCTGGTGGAGCGGGGCGCCACCGGCGTGTTCGCGGAGTCGATCGTGTCGTCCTCGCTGCTCGGCCGGATCGCCGAGAAGGCGGGCCTCGGTTACGAGGAGACGCTGACGGGCTTCAAGTGGATCGCCCGGGTGGACGGTCTGCGCTACGGCTACGAGGAGGCGCTCGGTTACTGCGTCGACCCCGAGGGCGTCCGCGACAAGGACGGCATCACCGCCGCCCTGCTCGTCGCCGAGCTCGCCTCCGTACTCAAGGAGCAGGGCCGTACGCTGCTGGACCTGCTGGACGACCTGGCGCTCGCCCACGGGCTGCACGCCACCGACCAGCTCTCGGTGCGGGTGGAGGACCTGTCGGTCATCGCGGACGCCATGGCCCGGCTCCGGGAGCAGCCGCCGACCGCGCTGGCCGGCCTCGCCGTCACCTCGGCCGAGGACCTGTCGCGGGGCACGGACCGGCTGCCGCCCACCGACGGGCTCCGCTACCACCTGGAGGGCGCCCGGGTGATCGTCCGCCCGAGCGGCACCGAGCCGAAGCTGAAGTGCTACCTGGAGGTCGTCGTCCCGGTGGCGGACGCGGCCGGGCTGCCCGCCGCCCGGGCCCGGGGCGCGGAGCTGCTGGACGGGATCAAGCGGGACCTCGCGGCGGCCGCGGGGATCTGACGGACCGCTTTCACGCCGAAGGGCCGGCCCCCTCCCGGGTGTGCCGGCCCTTCGGCGTTCGGTGGCGTCGGGCTCAGCCGGTCGCCCCCAGCACCGCCAGCAGGACGGCGCCCGCGACGGCCGGGGCGATCACCTCGTACGCCCAGCGCGCCGAGCCCCGGTCCGCGCCCTCGGGGGTCGTGTCACCGGCCCGCTCGGCGATGTCCCGCAGATCGCGGACGGTCTGGTCGGCGGACGCGGTGCGCGCGGCGGTGTCACGGACGTCGGCGCTGACCGACGTCCGGCCGTAGGGGTCGTCGTGGGCCGCGCGGGCGGCGCTGCGTGCCGCGCGCTTGCGGGCGCGCAGCGAGACGGGGATCGCCCACAGCTGGTACTTCGTGCCGTCCTGGGCGAGCAGCTCGGAGGAGTAGGAGGCCCGTACGTCGGCGACCTCGGTCCAGGGGAGCTGGATCGTCCGGAACGGGTTGCGGATCCGGATGCGCTCGTCGTTCGCGAAGACGGCGGGCCGCAGGGTGAACGCCACGACCAGCGGCACCACGAGGAGCAGCGCGGCCGCCGCGAGCCACGGCACCCGGCCCTCGCCCCGGATCATGGCGTCCCCGGCCATCCAGGCGATCAGCAGAAGCAGCAGCGACCCGCAGACCAGTGCGGCCACGGAACGGTAGGTCCGGTCGCCGTGGGGCGGCTCTGCGGGAGGTGTGGGGCTCGTCATGGGGCCGATTCTGCCTGACGGGCGTCCGACCCGGCGGAGCGCCCGCCCGCGCTCGTGCCCCAGGGGCGGATCGCACGGATGGCCCGGCCCCCTGTACAGGTCGCTACGCGCGTAGATATGCTCATGTGGTGACCATGCCCACCACTGCTCCCGCATTCTCCGACGCGACGGCGTCCGACAGTGCGCTGCGCCGCTTCCTGTTCGGGCTGCCCGGCGTCGACGCCGTCGGCCTCGAAGCGCGCGCCGCCTCCCTCGGAACCCGTTCGATCAAGACGACGGCCAAGGCGTACGCCATCGATCTCGCCATCTCGATGATCGACCTGACGACGCTGGAAGGCGCGGACACCCCGGGCAAGGTCCGGGCTCTCGCCGCCAAGGCCGTCAACCCCGACCCGACCGACCGCACGACCCCGCGCACCGCGGCCGTCTGCGTCTACCCCGACATGGCCGCCACCGCCGCCGCCGCGCTGGCCGGCTCCGGTGTGAAGGTGGCGTCCGTGGCGACCGCCTTCCCGGCGGGCCGTGCCGCGCTGGACGTCAAGCTCGCGGACGTCCGCGACGCCGTGGCGGCCGGGGCCGACGAGATCGACATGGTGATCGACCGGGGGGCGTTCCTCTCCGGCCGGTTCCTGAAGGTGTACGAGGAGATCCTCGCCGTGAAGGCGGAGTGCGGGGCCGCCCGCCTCAAGGTGATCTTCGAGACCGGCGAGCTGTCCACGTACGACAACATCCGCCGGGCCTCCTGGATCGGGATGCTGGCGGGCGCGGACTTCATCAAGACCTCGACCGGCAAGGTGGCCACCAACGCCACCCCGGCCAACACGCTCCTCATGCTGGAGGCCGTGCGCGACTTCCGGGCGGCCACCGGCGTACAGATCGGCGTGAAGCCGGCCGGCGGCATCCGCACCACCAAGGACGCGGTGAAGTTCCTGGTGCTGGTGAACGAGACGGCGGGCGAGGACTGGCTGGACCCGCACTGGTTCCGGTTCGGCGCCTCCAGCCTCCTCAACGACCTGCTGATGCAGCGCCAGAAGCTCAGCACCGGCCGTTACTCCGGCCCCGATTACGTGACGGTGGACTGATAGCCATGGCATCCGCATTCGAGTACGCACCGGCGCCGGAGTCCCGTTCCGTCGTCGACATCGCCCCGTCCTACGGGCTGTTCATCGACGGCGAGTTCACCGAGGCCGCCGACGGCAAGGTCTTCAAGACCGTCTCGCCGAGCAGCGAGGAGGTCCTCTCCGAGGTGGCCCAGGCGGGCGCGGCGGACGTGGACCGGGCCGTGAAGGCGGCACGCAAGGCGTTCGAGAAGTGGTCGGCGCTGCCCGGCTCCGAGCGCGCGAAGTACCTGTTCCGGATCGCCCGGATCATCCAGGAGCGCAGCCGCGAGCTGGCCGTTCTCGAAACCCTCGACAACGGCAAGCCGATCAAGGAGACCCGCGACGCAGACCTCCCGCTGGTCGCCGCGCACTTCTTCTACTACGCGGGCTGGGCCGACAAGCTGGACCACGCGGGCTACGGGGCGAACCCCCGGCCGCTGGGCGTGGCGGGCCAGGTCATCCCGTGGAACTTCCCGCTGCTGATGCTCGCGTGGAAGATCGCCCCGGCGCTCGCCACCGGCAACACGGTGGTCCTGAAGCCCGCCGAGACGACCCCGCTGAGCGCGCTGTTCTTCGCGGACATCTGCCGCCAGGCGGGTCTGCCGAAGGGCGTCGTCAACATCCTGACGGGGTACGGGGACGCGGGCGAGGCCCTCGTCACGCACCCGGACGTCAACAAGGTCGCCTTCACGGGTTCGACCGCCGTCGGCAAGGCCATCGCGCGTTCCGTCGCGGGCACGGACAAGAAGGTCACGCTGGAGCTGGGCGGCAAGGGCGCGAACATCGTGTTCGACGACGCCCCGATCGACCAGGCCGTCGAGGGCATCGTCACCGGCATCTTCTTCAACCAGGGCCAGGTCTGCTGCGCGGGCTCCCGGCTGCTGGTCCAGGAGTCGGTCCAGGACGAGGTGCTGGACGCGCTGAAGCGGCGGCTCTCGACGCTGCGGCTCGGCGACCCGCTGGACAAGAACACCGACATCGGCGCGATCAACTCCGCCGAGCAGCTGGCCCGGATCACCTCCCTGGTGGAGACCGGCGAGGCGGAGGGCGCGGAGCGCTGGAGCGCGCCGTGCGAACTGCCGTCGTCGGGCTACTGGTTCGCGCCGACGCTCTTCACCAACGTCACCCAGGCCCACACGGTCGCCCGTGACGAGATCTTCGGCCCGGTGCTCTCGGTGCTCTCGTTCCGCACCCCGGACGAGGCGGTCGCCAAGGCCAACAACAGTCAGTACGGCCTCTCGGCCGGCATCTGGACGGAGAAGGGCTCCCGCATCCTCGCGGTGGCGAACAAGCTCCGCGCGGGCGTCGTCTGGGCCAACACGTTCAACAAGTTCGACCCGACGTCGCCGTTCGGCGGCTACAAGGAGTCGGGCTACGGCCGCGAGGGCGGCCGCCACGGCCTGGAGGCGTACCTCGATGTCTGACCAGAACCGTCTTGGCGTCTTCAAGACCTACAAGCTGTACGTCGGGGGCAAGTTCCCCCGCTCCGAGAGCGGCCGGGTGTACGAGGTGACCGACTCCAAGGGCGCATGGCTGGCCAACGCGCCGCAGTCCTCCCGCAAGGACGCGCGCGACGCGGTCGTGGCCGCGCGCAAGGCGTTCGGCGGCTGGTCGGGCGCGACCGCGTACAACCGCGGCCAGGTCCTCTACCGCGTCGCGGAGATGCTGGAGGGCCGCAAGGACCAGTTCGTCCGCGAGGTGGCCGCCTCCGAGGGGCTGTCGAAGTCCAAGGCGGCGGCCGTGGTGGACACGGCGATCGACCGCTGGGTCTGGTACGCGGGCTGGACCGACAAGATCGGCCAGATCTCCGGCGGGGCGAACCCGGTCGCGGGGCCGTTCTTCAACCTCTCCACGCCCGAGCCGACCGGTGTGGTCGCGGTCCTCGCACCGCAGAAGTCCTCGCTGCTCGGCCTGGTCTCGGTGATCGCCCCGGTCATCGCGACCGGCAACACGGCGGTCGTCATCGCCTCGGCGGACGCCCCGCTGCCCGCGCTGTCGCTGGGCGAGGTGCTGGCCACCTCGGACGTTCCCGGCGGCGTGGTCAACATCCTGTCCGGCGTCACGGCGGAGCTGGCGGCCCCACTCGCCGCCCACCAGGACGTCAACGCGATCGACCTCACCGGCGCGGACACCGCGCTGGCGAAGGAGCTGGAGATCGCGGCGGCGGACAACCTGAAGCGCGTCCTTCGCCCACAGCCTGTGGACGCGGACGGTGCGTCGGACTCCGCCGACTGGTCGGCCTCGCCCGGCACGCACCGCCTGACGGCCTTCCTGGAGACCAAGACGGTCTGGCACCCGACGGGCGCGCTGGGAGCCGCGGGCTCCTCGTACTGAGTACGGACCGCCCGGCAGATACCCGGACGGGGCCGCCCTCCCACCCCGGGGCGGCCCCGTTCGCCGTGTCCGCGTGCGTCAGCCGGTGACGAGCTTGGTCACCGACCCCACCACGGGCAGATCGCTCAGCGCGCCGCCGCTGGTGATCGGGTCGGTGACGATCGCCGTGGTCACCGGCTTGAAGTCGGCGATCTGGGTGCCCACGGCGTTGTCCAGCGGATCCACCCCGGTGCCCGCCAGCGGGTCCAGCTGGAGGTCGGTGATCGGGGCGACGCTGCTGGCCAGCGAGGTCCCGAGCGCGCTGGTCACCGCGGGCCCGGCCGTCTCGCCGACCGCCTGGAGGGCGGAGACGCCCTGCTCCGGGACCTCGGCCGCGGCCGGCAGCTGGACGGCCTGCGCGGCGCCCGCACCGGCCCCCAGGGCGGCTCCCAGCGCGGTGAAGGTCAGACCGGCGCGCAGCAGGGCGCGACGTTCGGGCTTACGTGCATGAAGTGCCATGTTTTCCACCTGATCGAGCCTGGTCGGGTAATCGTCCGTACGCGCAGAGTAGTTGAGGTGTGATGCTGGATACCAACAGGAGGCCCGAGGGGTCCCCTGCGCGGGTCAATGCCTCACACTTCTGTTCTGTGAGTTCCCAACCGATCCCGACCCGCGTCGTGCTGCTCGCGGGCCCCTCCGGCTCCGGCAAGTCCGTGCTGGCCGCCCGCACCGGCCTTCCGGTGCTGCGCCTCGACGACTTCTACAAGGAGACGGGTGACCCGACGCTGCCCCGGGTACCCGGCTCCACGGACATCGACTGGGACTCCGCCGCGTCCTGGGACGCGGAGGCGGCGGTGGCCGCCATCGCCGAGCTGTGCCGGTGCGGCCGCACGGACGTTCCGGTGTACGACATCGCCACCAGCTCCCGCACGGGCCACGAGACCTTCCACATCGAGCGGTCGCCGCTGTTCGTGGCGGAGGGCATCTTCGCGGCGGACATCGTGCAGCGCTGCCAGGAGCTGGGCCTGCTGGCGGACGCGCTGTGCCTGCGCGGCCGGCCGACCACGACGTTCCGCCGCCGGCTGGTGCGCGATCTGCGCGAGGGCCGCAAGTCGGTGCCGTTCCTGCTGCGGCGCGGCTGGCGGCTGATGCGGGCCGAGCGGCGCATCGTGGCCCGTCAGACGGCGCTGGGGGCGTATCCCTGCGGCAAGGAGGAGGCGCTGGGCCGGTTCGCCGCGGCGGCGGCGGGGCGGTGCCGGCGGGGGGCTCCCGCGGCGCGGACGCCGTAACCGGGGCTCCGCCCCGGACCCCGCTCCTTCAAACGCCGGAGGGGCTGGAAAAGGCCCGTACACGCACGGTGGGGTCGTACAGGCCCCCAGCCCGTACGACCCCACCGTATTCCCCCGGATCCCCCTCGGTCCCCGTTTTACTGCTCCCCCGTGTTCCCCCGTACTTCCCCCGTGGCCCCCGCCTCCCCCGAAGCGGAGGGCCCAGCCTCAGGCCACCAGCTCGCCGAAGGACTCCTGCTCGTCACGTCCGAAGCTGAGGACCTCGTCCTCGCGCAGCCGGCGCAGGGAGCGCCAGATGCTGGACTTCACCGTGCCGACACTGATGTCGAGGATCGACGCGATCTCCGGGTCGGTGCGGCCCTCGTAGTACCGCAGGACCAGCATCGTGCGCTGGAGTTCGGGCAGCCGGGCGAGTGCCTGCCACAGCACCGCCCGCAGCTCCGTGCCACGCATCGCGTCCGTGTCGCCCACCGTCTCCGGCAGCTCCTCGGTCGGGTATTCGTTGAGCTTGCGCCGGCGCCAGGCGCTGATGTGCAGGTTGGTCATGGTGCGACGCAGATAGCCGCCGACGGCCGCCTTGTCGCTGATCCGGTCCCACGCCCGGTAGGTCGAGAAGAGGGCGCTCTGCAGCAGGTCCTCGGCCTCGAACCGGTCGCCGGTCAGGTGGTAGGCGGTCGCGTACAGGGAGGCCCGTCGCTCCTGGACGTAGGCCGTGAACGCCGCTTCGGCGTCCGCGTTCTCCGTCCGGGTTCCGCGATCCCCCGTGGCCTCCCCGTACACGCCGGCCGCCGCCTTGGGTGCGTCGACCACCGCCATGTACGGCATGCGCACCTGCTCCGCAGCCGTCTGGTGCTGACGCCCGGTGCCTCGAACACACCCCCGTACGTTCACGGCACCGGACTTCTCCATGCTCCGGCCGACGTCGTGGAGACGCGTGACAACTGCGCTTGAGCTGGTGCTGTGCAGTGCGTTCATCTCGCGCCCCCTATCGGTGGAGTCCGTTCGTTCCCTGCTGACCAAGAGCTTGCCGGGGCAGTTTCATGGCGCTGTCCCCCGACTGTCACAGGCCTGTCACAGGGGCAGTTGCGGCCGTGCCCGGACAATCGGACCGGACCGCAGGTCGAACTGAAGCGCCACCATGGGCCAGAATGACGTTCGTGCCTTTCCTGTTGCTGATCGAGGACGACGACGCCATCCGCACGGCCCTCGAACTCTCGCTGTCACGCCAGGGCCACCGTGTGGCCACCGCGGCGACGGGAGAGGACGGCCTGGAGCTGCTGCGCGAGCAGCGGCCCGACCTGGTCGTGCTGGATGTGATGCTGCCCGGGATCGACGGTTTCGAGGTGTGCCGGCGGATCCGCCGCACCGACCAACTGCCGATCATTCTGCTGACCGCGCGCAGCGACGACATCGACGTCGTGGTGGGACTGGAGTCCGGCGCGGACGACTATGTGGTGAAACCTGTCCAGGGCCGGGTGCTGGACGCCCGGATCCGGGCGGTGCTGCGCCGCGGGGAGCGCGAGTCGACCGACTCGGCGACCTTCGGCAATGTGGTGATCGACCGCTCCGCCATGACCGTCACCAAGGACGGGGAGGATCTGCAGCTCACGCCGACCGAGCTGCGGCTCCTGCTGGAGCTGAGCCGCCGGCCCGGCCAGGCCCTGTCCCGGCAGCAGTTGCTGCGTCTGGTGTGGGAGCACGACTACCTGGGCGACTCCCGGCTGGTGGACGCCTGTGTGCAGCGGCTGCGCGCCAAGGTGGAGGACGTGCCGTCCTCGCCGACCCTGATCCGTACGGTGCGGGGCGTGGGCTATCGGCTGGACTCGCCTCAGTGACCGGAACCGCCAAGCGGTCGCTGCGCGCCGGCCTGCGCTGGACCAGTCTGCGCATGCGGCTGGTCGTCGTGTTCGCGCTGGTGGCGCTGGTGGCCGCGGTGTCCGCGTCGGGGATCGCGTACTGGCTGAACCGCGAGGCCGTGCTGACCCGTACCCAGGACACCGCGCTCGACGACTTCCGGCGGCAGATGCAGGACACCGCCGCGGGGCTGCCGACCCGTCCCACCAAGGACGATCTCCAGCGGGCCGCCGGGGAGATGGCGTCCAGCAGCCCGGGCTACAGCGTGCTGCTGGAGGCCGAGCGGGAGCGCGGCAAGCCGATCGTGGGCTACTCCGACCTGGACACCTTCACGCTGTCCGACGTACCGGACTCGCTGCGCAAGCAGGTGGCCCGCAAGCAGCCGCTGACGTCGAGCAACGAGCACGAGTACCACCTGTTCTGGCAGCGGACGAGCATCGCGGGCACGCCGTATCTGGTCGCCGGTACGCGGATCATCGGCGGCGGCCCGACCGGCTACATGCTCAAGTCCCTCGACCAGGAACGGCAGGACCTCAACTCGCTGGCCTGGTCGCTGGGGATCGCGACCGCCCTCGCGCTGGTCGGCTCGGCGCTGCTCGCGCAGGCCGCCGCGACGACGGTGCTGCGCCCGGTGCAGCGGCTCGGCGACGCGGCCCGCAAGCTCGGCGAGGGCAAGCTCGACACCCGGCTCACCGTCTCCGGCACGGACGAACTCGCCGATCTCTCCCGTACGTTCAACAGAACGGCCAGCTCGCTGGAGAAGAAGGTCGCGGACATGAGCGCGCGGGAGGAGGCGAGCCGCCGGTTCGTCGCCGACATGTCGCACGAGCTGCGCACCCCGCTGACGGCGATCACCGCGGTGGCGGAGGTGCTGGAGGACGAGGCGGACACCCTCGATCCGATGATCGCGCCCGCCGTGCATCTGGTGGTCAGCGAGACCCGGCGGCTGAACGACCTGGTGGAGAACCTGATGGAGGTGACCCGCTTCGACGCGGGCACGGCCCGGCTGGTGCTGGACACGGTCGACGTCGCCGACCAGGTGACCGCGTGCATCGACGCACGGGCCTGGCTGGACGCGGTGGACCTGGACGCGGAGCGCGGCATGATGGTCCGGCTCGACCCGCGCCGGCTGGATGTGATCCTGGCCAATCTGATCGGCAACGCCCTCAAGCACGGGGGTTCGCCGGTGGGCGTCCGGGTGCGGACCGAGGGCGAGGAGCTGGTCATCGAGGTACGGGACCACGGTCCGGGCATCCCCGAGGATGTGCTGCCGCACGTGTTCGACCGGTTCTACAAGGCCAGCGCCTCCCGGCCGCGGTCGGAGGGCAGCGGGCTCGGCCTCTCCATCGCCATGGAGAACGCGCACATCCACGGCGGTGACATCACGGCGGCGAACTCCCCGGACGGCGGTGCGGTCTTCGAGCTGCGGCTGCCGCGCGACGCCGAGAAGCTCGCACGGAACGACGAGGCGGGCGCGGGGGCCCCGGACGAGGACGGGGCGACGTGAAGCGCGGCGATGTGACGTACCGGGGGCGGAGCCCGCTGCGGCGGCGCACGGCCGTCTCGCTGGCCGTCCTGGTGGCGGCCGGGGCGCTGGCCTCCGGGTGCGGGATCCGTACGACCTCGGTGCCGGTGGACGCGGGCGCCGCGCCCTCCCGGGTGCCGTGCCGGCTGTCGTCCTCCGACGTCACCACCCGGTCGCCGGACAGTGTGACCGCCGAGGTGTATCTGGTGTGCGCCTCGCAGCTGGTCACCGTGGACCGTCCGGTGACGGCGGAGGCGGTCGGCTCCGACCGGGTGGCGGTCGCCCGCGCGCTGCTCAAGGAGGTCCAGCAGGCGCCGCCCGCGAGCGAGCGGCGGGCCGGGTTCACCACCGCGGTTCCGGCGGGGCTGCGGGTGGATCCGGCCAGGGACGGCGATCCGGCGGGCGCCCTGCGGCTGAGCAGTCAGCCGGAGGACCTGTCGGCGGAGGCGCTGGCCCAGCTGGTGTGCACGTACGCGGAGAGCGAGACGCTGGTCCGGGACGGTTCGGTGGTGCTGGGCGGGCCCGGGGACTATCCGCCGCGCGGTTATCTGTGCACCTCGCAGACGAAGACCCGGCCGGGCGATCTGGCCACCCCGGACGCGATCCGGCTGGACTGAGCCGGGCCGGGTGCCCCGCGCCCGTGCGATCGGGCCCGCAGGGGCGTCTCTACGCAGCGGGCCGCGAGGGTACGGAACCGATCCTGCCGGTCGTGGCGTCTTGGTGGACGTGCGTCACAGTTCGGACGGCCAGACCGTCATCCACTTCCGCGCGGCGGGCGTCACTCTCCTGGTCGCACATCTGCTGTTCGTCGGGTGGCTGACGCTGCGCCCGCTGGACGTTCCCTGGATCACGGCGGCGAATTTCGAGCCGCTCGCCGGGATCAGGGCGGATCTCGCGCTGGGACCGGCCGAGGCGGCCCGCCGGATCGGCGGTGCGCTGTTGCTGCTGGCCCCGCTCGGGGTGCTGCTGCCGATGGCCGGGGGCCGGATCTTCGTCTCGCCCTGGGTCTCGCTGCTGCGTACGGTCGCCGCCGGGGCGCTGATCTCGCTGGCCATCGAGCTGGGGCAGACCGGGGTGCCCGGTCAGGTCGTCGACATCGACTCGCTGCTGCTGAACACCACCGGGGTGGTGCTGGCCCATCTGCTGGTCGTGCCGGCCTGCCGGGCGCGGCTGCGCCGTGCGGGGCTGCCCGGGGTGCGGGATCTGCCCCACTACCGCCAGGAGACCCGTCTCAGGGACGAGGCCCCTGGGGGGTCGACCCCGACGATTACCGGGGTCGGCCTCGCACCGTAGAGCGATGCTTTGTACCCCTTCGCGGCGGCACCATGGATACATCGGGGAGCGGAGAAAGCTGCTCCCGCCGCTACGGTTCGTGAAGGAGCCCGCCATGGCTGCCGCACTTGTCCGCCCCCGCGAAGGCCGCATGATCGGTGGAGTCTGCGCGGGCCTCGCCCGGCGCTTCGGTATCTCCGCAGGCACGATGCGCGTCATCTTCGTCGTCTCCTGTCTGCTGCCCGGCCCGCAGTTCCTGCTCTACCTGGCGCTGTGGGCGCTGCTGCCCTCGGAGAAGTCCGCCTCCTCCGCGACGGCCTGGTGACGCGCGGCACCACGGGGAGCGGATACGCGCAGTGGGGCGCACACCCTGGTCCAGGGTGTGCGCCCCACTGGTGGTTTCAGCCGGTTCAGCCGCCGAGCGGGATCCCGTTGGCGGAGAGGCCCTGGGTGGGCAGGCCGCCGAGCAGGCCGGTGACCGGGGCGGCCGCGTCGGTGGCGTCGCCGCCGAGGACCTTGCCGACGGTGTCCTGGACCGGCGCGTTCTGGGCAGCCTTGGCGACGGTGTCGAGCGCCATCGTCGAGACGGGGAGCGCCCCGGCCGCGGTGTCCAGCGGCAGCGAGGGGGCGGCGGAGGCGCTGCCGGCGGCGGCAGCGGCGAAAGCGGCACCGAGAGCGGCGACACCGAGAGTCTTGGCAGCAGACTTCTTCATGGAGAATTCATCCTTGGGGAAGGGGATGTGAGCGGCTCTGCAAGCTAGCCATCCCGCAGCCCCCTCCGCAAACATCGCGACACGCGGAAAAGGGCCGGGATTTCGCCTCCCGGCCCTTTCAGCTGGTGCGTTCATCAGCCTCCGGAGACCGCAGAACCACTGGTCACAGCGGTCTGACGGAAAAGCCACTCCGACTTCAGCTCGGCGTATCCGGGCTTGACGACGTCATTGATCATCGCGAGACGTTCGTCGAAAGGAATGAATGCTGATTTCATCGCATTGACGGTGAACCACTGCATGTCGTCGAGCGTGTATCCGAAGGCCTCGGTCAGCCGCTCGAATTCTCCGCTCATGCTCGTCCCGCTCATCAGCCGGTTGTCCGTGTTCACGGTGATCCGGAAGTGCAGCTTGCGCAGCAGCCCGATGGGGTGCTCGGCGTACGAGGTGGCGGCGCCGGTCTGCAGATTGGAGGTCGGGCACATCTCCAGCGGGACGCGCTTGTCGCGTACGTAGGAGGCGAGACGGCCGAGGGTGACCGAGCCGTCATCGGCGACCTCGATGTCGTCGATGATCCGCACGCCGTGGCCGAGCCGGTCGGCGCCGCACCACTGGAGGGCCTGCCAGATGGACGGCAGGCCGAACGCCTCGCCCGCGTGGATCGTGAAGTGGTTGTTCTCGCGCTTGAGGTACTCGAACGCGTCGAGGTGGCGGGTGGGCGGGAACCCGGCCTCGGCGCCCGCGATGTCGAAGCCGACGACGCCCTGGTCGCGGTAGCTGTTGGCCAGTTCGGCGATCTCCAGGGCGCGGGCGGCGTGCCGCATCGCGGTGAGGAGGGCGCCGACGCGGATGCGGTGGCCGTTGGCCCGGGCGATGCGCTCGCCCTCGCGGAAGCCCTCGTTGACGGCCTCGACGACCTCTTCGAGGGTCAGGCCGCCTTCCAGGTGCTGCTCGGGGGCGTAACGGATCTCGGCGTAGACGACACCGTCCTCGGCGAGGTCCTCGGCGCACTCGGCGGCCACCCGGAACAGCGCGTCACGGGTCTGCATGACGGCGCAGGTGTGGGCGAAGGTCTCCAGGTAGCGCTCCAGCGAACCGGAGTCGGCGGCCTCGCGGAACCAGATGCCGAGCTTGTCGGCCTCGGTCTCGGGGAGGGAGTCGTAACCCTGCGCGCGGGCCAGCTCGACGATGGTGCCCGGCCGCAGGCCGCCGTCGAGGTGGTCGTGGAGCAGCACCTTGGGGGCGCGCCGGATCTGGTCGGAATCAGGGACATTCGGGGTCTGGCTCGTCATCTTGGCACTCTAGCGCCTACGCGCGTAGAGCGCCTCGTGTCGATGCGTAACAGTGACCGCGAAGTCGGGTGGAGTACACCTCACCTTCTGACACTGTTCTGTCATGGCACAGCGCGCACTTCCCCTGCCCGAAGCCAGGCTGGGACGGGCCGTACAGACGGCCGGAGCAACGGACGAGGTCAGCGGCGTGGTTCTGCTGCTCCCGGACGGCGAGGCCGCCTCACGCCGCCGCCCCTCCACCCTGTCGTACGCGGTACAGCTGCCGTTCGCCCGTTCGCTGGCCCGGGCCGGGGTGGGCGACGGGCTCGCGGTGCATGTGCTGCGCTACCGCTGGCGCGGCTGGAACGCGGACGACGCGCACCCCGCCGAGGACGCCGCGTGGGCCGCCGACGAGGTCCAGCGGCGGTACGGCGATGTGCCCGTCTGCCTGGTCGGGCACGGGATGGGCGGGCGGGCGGCGCTGCGGGCCGCCGGGCACGGCGCGGTCACCTCGGTGCTGGCGATGGCGCCGTGGCTGCCGGAGCGGACGGCGGACGGAGCGGAACCGGTGAAGCAGCTGATGGGGCGGCGGGTGCTGATCGTGCACGGCACCAACGACGAACGCACCGACCCGGAGCTGTCCTACCGGCTGGCCGAGCGGGCGAAGAAGGCCAACCGGGACACCTGCCGCTTCGAAGTGCACTCCGACGGGCACGCGTTGCGCCAGCACCGCTCCGAAGTGGTGGCGCTGGCCGCCGACTTCGTGCGCGGCTCGCTCTTCGCCCGGTCCTACGCCCGCCCGGTCGCGGACGCGCTCGCCGCACCGCCGCCGCTGGGGCTGCGGATGCCGCTGGCCGCCGGGTTCGGGCGGTCGCTGCGGCACTGAGGGGGACGACGGATCGGGGCGGGTCAGGCCGTCCGCCGCCGCGCCAGGCCCCGGAGCAGCAGCGCCGCGGCCGTCCACGCGGCCGCGCAGCCGGCGGCGGCGACCAGCAGGACGAGCCAGAGGGTGTCCGTGGCGGTGGCGGCGGTGGCGGCGATGCCGGCCGCCAGCAGGGTCGCCGCCATCACCACGACGACCTGTGCCGTCGGGGTGTCCGTGGCGCGGGTGGCGCGGCGGCGGTGCAGCCACCCCGCGCCCCGCAGGAAGACGCTGCCGACGATCAGCAGGGCGAGCCCCACGGCCAGTCGGACGGTCGCGTCGCGGCCCGGCTCGTCGGTCGTGTCCTGGCGCAGCTCCCCCGCTTCCACCGCCCACACCACGTCGCGCCAGGACAGCACGGTGACCCGGTCCCCGGGCGCCAGCTTCTCCCAGACGGGTCCGTGGCCCCGCATCCGTATCCTGAACGGCGGTTCCTCGGCCTCGCCGTCGAGCGTGACCCAGTTGGTGACGGCCTTGTTCGACCGGCCGGTCCCGGTGGAGACGACGGTGGCGGGCCACTCGGAGAGGCAGTCGCCGCTCTCGGGCGCGGAGACCTCCGAGCACGGGCGCGCGGCCCGGAAGTCGGCGGCCTCGGAGAGCGCCCCGGGCAGCAGCGCGAACAGGACGGCGGCGGCGAGCACCAGCACCGAGCCGACGACGGACGCGAAGACGACGCCCTTCAGGCTCGGGAGCCCGGCGGGCCGCTGCTCGGGCCAAGGAGCGGGAGACTGATTCACCGGCCCATTCTCGCTCGCCCGTTCCCCTCAGTCCGGCAGCAGGTTCCCCCGGCGCGAGAGCAGGAAGCGCTTGAAGGCGGCGACGGGCGGGGTGTCGGGGTGTCCGTCCAGCCAGGCGACGCCGATCTCGCGGGCCGCGCGCGGGGCGGTGACCGTCAGTTCGACGACTCCGGGGCGGGCGACCGCGGGCGGCGGCAGCAGGGCCACCCCGAGCCCGGCGGCGACCAGTCCGCGCAGGGTCTCCGCCTCCTCGCCCTCGAAGGCGACCTTGGGGGTGAAGCCCGCCTCGGCGCAGAGGTCGTCGGTGATCCGACGCAGCCCGTAACCGGGCTCCAGCGTCACGAACGTCTCGTCGGCGGCCTCCGCGAGGCGGATCCGGCGGCGGGAGGCGAGGCGGTGGTCGTCGGGGACCACCAGGCGCAGCCGCTGTTCGTCGAGGCGGCGGGCGACCAGATCGGGGGCGTCGGGCACGGGTGAGGTGAGGCAGAGGTCGAGGCCGCCCGCGCGCAGCCGTTCGATCATCGCCTCGCCGTAGTTCTGCACGAGCTGGAAGCGGACCCTCGGGTGGTCGACCCGGAAGGCGCGGATCAGGGCGGGCACGGTCTCCGAGCCCATGGTGTGCAGAAAGCCGAAGGAGACCCGGCCCGCCGTCGGGTCGGCGTCCGCCCGGACCGAGTCGGCGGCCTTCTCCACCTCGGCCAGGGCCCGTTCCGCCGAGCCGAGGAAGGTGCGGCCCGCGGGGGTGAGCGAGACGGTGCGGCCCTTGCGGGCGAACAGGGCGACGCCCAGGTCCGTTTCGAGCCGGACCATGGCGCGCGAGAGCGTGGACTGCGGAACGCCGAGCTCGTGTGCGGCGCGGGTCACATGCTCGTGGCGGGCGACCGCCTCGAAGTACGCGAGGCGGGGCGCGAGCACGGCCCGGATGTCTTCTTCGTAACTGCTCGGTGACAGCCGAGGCCCTGAGCTGCGTTCATGCACCATGGGATCGATTATGGCAGTTTCATGCATTGGACGCATGAAACGTCTCGCTCTACTTTCGACGTATGCCTCCCGCCAGTACCGGGGCATCCACCATCGCCGTGGATGCCTCTGCCCCGTCGTCCCCCGTCACCACCACCGCCGCGCCCGACGCCGCCACCCATGAGCGTCTGGAGCCCGGCCGCCCCGGCTACCGCCGGATGAGCTTCGCCCTCTTCGCCGCCGGTGTCGCGGCCTTCGCCCTCCTCTACTCCACCCAGGCGCTGCTGCCCGCCGTCTCCGCGTCGTTCGACGCGACCGCCGGGCAGGCGAGCTGGACGGTGTCGGCGGCGACCGGGGCGCTGGCCCTGTTCGTGCTGCCGCTGAGCGCGCTCTCGGAGCGGTTCGGGCGGCGGCAGATGATGACGGCCTCGCTGACCATCGCGGTACTGGTCGGGCTGCTGGTGCCGTTCGCCCCGTCGATGGGCGCGCTGATCGCGCTGCGCGCCGTCCAGGGTGCGGCGCTCGCCGGGCTGCCGGCCTCCGCGATGGCGTATCTGGCGGAGGAGGTCCGGCCCAAGGCGCTGATCGCCGCGATCGGGCTGTTCGTCGCGGGCAACAGCATCGGCGGTATGAGCGGCCGCATCCTCACCGGCTGGGTCGCCCAGGCCTGGGGCTGGCGCGCCGCGCTCGCGGCGGTCGGGCTGCTCGCGCTGGCGTGCGCCGTCGTGTTCCACTTCCTGATCCCGAAGGCGAAGAACTTCCGCCCCGGTTCGCTGAACCCGAAGGCGCTCGCGAAGACCGTCGCCGGTCATCTGGCCGATCCGCTGCTGGTGCGGCTGTACGCGATCGGCGCGCTGTTCATGACGGTGTTCGGCGCGGTCTACACGGTGATCGGCTACCGGCTGGTCGAGGAGCCGTTCAGCCTGCCGCAGGGCGTCATCGGGTCGATCTTCCTCGTCTATCTGGTCGGTACGGTCTCCTCCGCCGCCGCCGGACGTCTGGTGGCCCGGCTCGGCCGCCGGGGCGCGCTCTATCTGGCGGTCTCCACGACCGCCGCCGGGCTGCTGCTGTCGCTCGCGGACCAGCTGGCCGCCGTGCTGCTGGGCCTGGTGCTGATCACGGCCGGATTCTTCGCCGGGCACGCGGTCGCCTCGTCCTCGGTGAGCCGGACGGCCACGACGGGCCGGGCGCAGGCCTCGGCGCTCTACCAGTCGGCGTACTACCTGGGCTCCAGCGCGGGCGGCACGCTGGGCGCGGTCGCCTTCCACGCGGGCGGCTGGACGGCGACGGTGGCGCTCGGCCTGCTCGCGGTCCTCGGCGTCGTCTCGATCACCCTGTACGGGACCCGGGTGGCGCGTGCGGAGCGGCGGGCGCTCGTCCCGGCCACCCGCTGAACCGCTGCCCTCCTGCCCCGCTCCGCCGGCCGCTGAAGCACAACCGAGACATTCCGGCGCGCAACCACGGCTCCCCTTCGCACGTCTACCAGGCGTAACCAACAACGCACTGTGGGCGAAGGGGAGTTGGCGCGCATGGGAGTCACGGCGAAGATACCCGGAAGACGGTTGCGGCGTGGGGTGGCACTGTCCGTCGCCGGACTGGTGGCCGCCCCGGCCCTGGTCCTGGGCACCGGCACCGCCGCCCACGCGGCGTCCTGCACCAAGTCGGTGGGACCGCACCAGAAGCAGGTCGAGAAGTTCCTGAAGCGGCCCGTGGACGGCAAGCAGTCGACGGCCGACTGCAAGGCGACCCAGAAGTTCCAGAAGAAGCACGGGATCACCCCGACCATCGGCTACGCCGGTCCGCTGACCTGGCGCACGATGAACACGATGCTCGCCCAGAAGGCGGCCGGGAAGAACCCCAACAAGGCGAAGAAGTGCCCCACCAACAAGGGACGCATCGCCTGTGTCGACCTGACCCGGCAACTGAGCTGGATCCAGGACGGCAAGAAGCTGAAGTACGGGCCGGTGCCGGTGCGGACCGGCCGGGACGGCGCGGAGACCCGGACCGGCGCCAAGAAGATCTACTGGCGCAACATCAAGCACTGGTCGACCATCTACAAGGTCTGGATGCCGCACTCCCAGTTCTTCGACGGCGGCCAGGCGTTCCACTCGGTCACCAAGTCCATGTACAACCCGCCGGGCTCCGGTGGCTGCGTCAACATGCGCCCCGCCGACGCGAAGGCATACTGGAAACTGCTGAAGAACGGCGACGACGTGTACGTGTACGGGCGCAAGCCCGGGACCTGAGCGAGGCGCTGAGCGCATCCCGAGGGGTGCCGGACGGATACTCCCGAGGGGTGCCGGACGTTCGTGGCCGGAGCCACGGCGTCCGGTACCCCTTGTCCTCTTTACGCCCCGGCTGTCAGTGGCCTGCGGTAGCTTCCGACGTACCGGGTGACGGATGCCACAGCGCGGCTGCGCGCGACAGGGGTGGAGCGATGAGCGACCTGACCACGACGACGGACGCGGGAGCGGCGGCGGGCGCCGAGGGCGGCGATGCCGGGATCGACAGCCGTCTGGAGGGGCACCGGGTCGAGCTGACCGGCTACTGCTACCGGATGCTCGGCTCCGCTTTCGAGGCCGAGGACGCGGTGCAGGACACCCTCGTCCGCGCCTGGCGCAACTTCGACAAGTTCGAGGGCCGTTCCTCGCTGCGTTCCTGGCTCTACCGGATCGCCACCAACGTCTGCCTGGACATGCTGAACGCGGGCAACAAGCGGGCCCGCCCGGTCGATCTGACCGGCCCGACCCCGCTCGCCCAGGCCGCGCTGAGCCCCCGCCCGGAGAACGTCTGGCTGGAGCCGATGCCCGACGGCCGGATCCTGCCGTCGCTCCAGGACCCGGCGGAGGCGGCCGTGGCGCGCGAGTCGGTGCGCCTGGCGTTCGTCGCCGCCCTCCAGCATCTGCCGCCCAAGCAGCGGGCCGTGCTGATCCTGCGCGAGGTCCTCGCCTGGAAGGCCGCCGAGGTCGCCGAGCTACTGGAGACCTCCGTCGCCTCGGTCAACAGCGCGCTCCAGCGGGCCCGCGCCACGCTGACCGAGACGGAGAGCCGGCCGGGCGACGCGGCGGACCCGCTGGACGAGGAGCAGCAGAAGCTCCTGGAGCGCTATGTGAAGGCGTTCGAGGGCTATGACATGGCCGCCCTGACCGCGCTGCTCCACGAGGACGCGGTGATGACGATGCCGCCGTTCGACCTGTGGCTCCGGGGCACCGGCGACATCACGGGCTTCATGACCACCATCGGCGCGGCCTGCGCCGGCTCCAAGCTGGTGCCCGTCTCGGCCAACGGCTCCCCCGCCTTCGCGCACTACAAGCCCGCCGAGGACGGATCCGGGTTCGTGCCGTGGGCGGTCCAGGTCATCGACGTCCAGGACGGGGCGATCACCGGGATGCACTGCTTCCTGGACGTCCCGCGCTGGTTCCCGCTGTTCGGCCTGCCGGACCGGCTGCCGGCGGACGCGTAACAGCCTTCGGCGGTACATAAGTACGTACGCCCGTCCGTACGGGTCCGGCAGCCGCCGGGCCCGTACGTCGGCGCGCGCCCGGCGCCGTTCCTCCGTCGTCAGCGCGCGTCCGGCACCCGCTCCGCCGGGTCCTCCTCCAGGGTCACCACATCGGCCAGCCCCACCAGGTCCAGCAGTGACCGGAGTTCGGGCGGTACGCGGCGCAGCCGCAGGGTGCGGCCGGACCGGCGGGCGACGAGGCCCAGCCGGGCCACCGCCTCCACGAGGGTCAGATCGGGCCGGACCACTGCGCCCACATCGCAGTCCACCGCCGCGCCCGGGGCGAGCGCGGCCCCGCGAGGACCCGCCAGGGCGCGCTCCAGTTCGGCGCAGAGGTCGGGTACGACGGCGCGGCTGACCCGGCCGGTCACGGTCAGGGCGATCGGATTCTCGGCATCCACACCAGGCAGACCGGAGCGGCGGGCGAAATTCATCGGAGCCCCGTGCGTGACCCCGGCCACGGAGGGGCTGTTTCGCGTCAACTCCGGAAGACCTGTGCTCCTTCTGTGAACCAATCCCCCCAACTTTCCCTCTAGTTCGGTGAACCGACGGCCGCAGCCGTCATTCCTGCGTCTCTGCGGACCGGCGGGTTGAGGAACCATCGAGTTCTCCAGGGGGAGAGTTGCGCAGACACGTGAGGAACGCGTGCATACCGGCGGTCGCCGCGGCGGTGGCCGTGGCGCTGGCGGCGGGCATGACCCAGACCGCCGTCGCCCAGCCGGATCCGAAGGGGGCGTCCGGCACCCGGGCCAAGGACCGGGAGTCGCGTCAGCTGACGCTCGTCACCGGTGACCGGGTCACCGTCGACGCCCAGGGCAAGCCGGTCGCCTTCCGGCCCGCGAAGGGCCGGGAGAACATCCCGGTCCAGCGGATGAGCACCAAGGGCCACACCCTCGTCGTCCCGGCCGACGCCCACCGGCTGATCGTCTCCGGCAAGCTCGACCGCCGGCTGTTCGACGTCACCGAGCTGAGCCGTCCGGAGAACCTCCGGGCCCAGAAGGACGGCCTGAAGCTGATCGTCGGCTACCGGGGCAAGCAGGCCGCCGCCGCGAAGGCGCAGGTCCGCGACGCGGGCGGTACCGAGGTGGGCCGGAGCCTCACCTCGCTGAACGCCGAGTCGGTGACCACGCCGACCGCCGACGCGCCGGACATCTGGAAGGCCCTCACCGACCGGGGCACGGACGGCGAGCGGGTCACCACCGCGGCCGGCATCGACCGGGTCTGGCTGGACGGGGTGCGCCGGGCGAGCCTCGACAAGAGCGTCGCGCAGATCGGCGTTCCGGCGGCCTGGAAGGCCGGGTTCACCGGGAAGGGCGTGAAGATCGCGGTCCTGGACACCGGGACGGACACCACCCACCCCGACCTCAAGGGCCAGGTCCTGGCGGAGAAGAACTTCAGCGCCGCCAAGGACACCAAGGACCGGGTCGGCCACGGTACGCACGTCGCGTCGATCGCGGCGGGCACCGGCGCCAAGTCGGGCGGGAAGTTCAAGGGCGTGGCCCCGGACGCCAAACTGCTCGCGGGCAAGGTGCTCGACGACGACGGGTACGGCGACGACTCCGGCATCCTGGCCGGAATGGAGTGGGCGGTCGCCCAGGGCGCCGACATCGTCAACCTGAGCCTCGGCGGGTCCGACACCCCGGAGGTGGACCCGCTGGAGGCGGCGGTCGACAAGCTGTCGGCCGAGAAGGGCGTGCTGTTCGCCATCGCCGCGGGCAACGAGGGCGACGGCGCGGGCACCGTCGGCTCGCCCGGCAGCGCGGACGCCGCGCTGACCGTGGGCGCGGTCGACGACAAGGACCAGTTGGCGGAGTTCTCCAGCCGGGGCCCGCGGATCGGTGACGGTGCGATCAAGCCGGATGTGACGGCTCCCGGCGTGGACACCACGGCGGCCATCCCGCCCGGCTCGCTGATCGCCCGGGAGGTGGGCGAGAAGCCCGCCGGTTACGCCACCATCTCGGGTACGTCGATGGCCACCCCGCATGTCGCGGGCGCGGCCGCCCTGCTCAAGCAGCAGCACCCCGACTGGACGTACACCGAGCTGAAGGGCGCGCTGACCGCGTCGACGAAGCCCGGTGCGTACAACCCGTTCCAGCAGGGTTCCGGCCGGATCGCGGTGGACCGGGCGATCGCCCAGACCGTGATCGCCGAACCGGTCTCGGTGAGCTTCGGGGTGCAGCAGTGGCCGCACGCCGACGACAAGCCGGTCACCGAGAAGGTCACGTACCGCAACCTCGGCACGAGCGACGTCACCCTCGATCTGAAGGCGACGGGCACCAACCCGAAGGGCAAGCCCGCTCCGGCCGGCTTCTTCACGCTCGGCGCGGACAAGGTCACCGTTCCGGCGGGCGGCACGGCGGAGGTCACGCTGACCGCCGACACCCGGCTCGGCGGCACCGTCGACGGCACGTACTCCGCCTACCTGGTGGCCACCGGCGGCGGGCAGACCGTGCGCACGGCCGCCGCGGTCGAGCGCGAGGTGGAGAGCTACGACGTCTCCATCAAGCACCTCGGGCGGGACGGCCGCCCGGCCGTCTACGTGGACAGCACGCTCTTCCGCTTCGGCGCGGAGTCCGGCAACCCGTTCCTGAGCCCGCAGGTCGTCGACGGCACGGCGAAGATCCGGGTGCCCAAGGGCACGTACGTGGCCAACTCCACGGTGTACAAGGACCCGGACGACGTCACCAAGGGCGCCGACTGGATCGCGCAGCCCAAGGTCGCGGTCACCAAGAACACCTCGCTGACGTTCGACGCCCGCAAGGCGAAGCCGGTGAAGGTCACGCTGCCGGACGCCAAGGCGAAGGCTGAGCTGTTCTCCCCGGACTACGTGGTGGAGGCGGCGGACGACGCGGTCTCCTTCGGCTGGCTGATGGACTCGCCGGCCGGTATCCGTACGCTCCACGTCGGCCCGAAGATCACCGACGGTTCGCTCGCCCAGCACTGGTCGGGCACCTGGAGCAAGGGCGCGTCGACCGAGTACGACATCGCGGTCGGCGGCACGGTCAAGCAGCTCGCCACCGGCTTCGACCGGAAGTTCACCGCAGCGCAGCTGGCCAAGGTGAAGATCGCCATGGGCTCGGCCGCGCCGAAGAAGAAGGGCTCGATCACCGCCTTCCCCTTCCTGCCCACGCAGGGCGGGAGCTGGGCCACCTCGATCGACCAGAAGCTGCCCGGCACCCGCACGCTGTACGTCTCCACCGCGGACAAGGTGGCCTGGAGCTTCGACTTCGACCAGCAGGGCCCGCTCGACGCGGACGGCTGGCCGACGTACGAGGCCAACTACCAGGTCGGCAAGGAGGCCGCGTACAAGGCGGGCAAGACGTACACGAAGTCCGTGAACACCGGGGTGTTCGGCCCGCTGGTCGACAAGAACTACGGCGTCGTCCGTGAGGGCAACGAGATCACCGGCTCCCTCCCGCTGCTGGCCGACGGTCAGGGCAACGCGGGCGGGATGGTGTTCACCTCGGCCAAGACCGTCCTCTACCGCAACGGCAAGAAGCTCGGCCAGAACACCGACCCGGTGACCGGCTACGAGTTCTTCAAGGTCCCGGCGGGCGCGGCCGACTACAAGCTGACGACCACGGTCAAGCACAGCGCGAAGGTCAACCCGCTCTCCACCCGGGTGGACGCGGCGTGGACGTTCCGCTCGAAGAAGACCGCGTTCACGATGCTCCCCGTCTCCACCGTCCGGTTCACCCCGGCCGTGGGCGCCGACGGCCGGGTCAAGGCGGGCAAGACCGTCTCGGTACCGGTGAAGGTGCACGGCGCGGCCGCGGGCAAGAACCTGAAGTCGCTGAAGACGTACGTCAGTTACAACGGCGGCAAGACCTGGAAGAAGGTCACGGTCAAGAAGGGCAAGATCACCGTCAAGAACCCGGCCAAGGGCAAGGCGATCTCCTTCTCCGCCAAGGTCACCGACAAGAAGGGCAACACCTCGTCGGTGAAGATCTACGGCGCGTACCTGGGCAAGTGACGGGCACTCGCGGGTAGTTCACCCCACGCATGACGGCGGCCCGCCGCACGGAGAGCATCCGTACGGCGGGCCGTCCGCGTGTCAGCTGATAGGGAAGACGCCGGTGTCCAGGACCAGCCCGAACGGCTCGGGGAGGGTCAGCTCACGCCCGTACTCGACCGTCTCCAGCACTCGGTACGTACCGCCCTCCGGCTCTCCGTAGAGCGTCGCGGTCGGGCGGCCGGAGTGCCAGGGGTCGAGGAGCAGGAACAGCTCCACTCCGGCCTTGGCATAGCCGTTGACCTTGCTGACGCGGTCGTGGTTGGCGTTGGCTCGGGAGGTGATCTCCACGACGAGGCGGGCTTCTTCGGCGGGGACGGTGTTGCCCGGCCCGGTGGCGGAGGCGCGGTCCACGACGACGAGGTCGGGAATGTAGATCCCGCCCCGCCCCGGGAGGGAGAGGCCGAGGGTCTGGTAGATCTCCCAGTCCTCGGGGATCACCGTGTAGAGCCTGCGCTGCAGCAGCGCAGCGGTGGTGTTGTGGTCCTTGGACGGCGGCGGCGACACGGTGACGATCTCCTCGATGATCTCCACCTTGCAGCCCTCGGGCGCGTCCGTCTCCTCCCAGATCCGGACGAGGTCGTCCCAGTCCTGGCCAGGGCCCGGCGCGGGGTCGACGGTGAGTGCGCTCATGGCGGTCTCCTCTATCGGTACGTCACCGAGTCCAGCATGCCGAACGGGACCGGCGGCAGTCCACCGGTCCCGTTCACCCGTACGAGGAAACCGCAGGTCAGGCGATACGTTCCCGCACCACCGGCAGCGGTGCGAACGACGTGCCGGCCGGGGCGATGTCGTACGCGTCGGGCAGTGCCTTGAGGGCGTAGTCGAACTTCTCCGGGGTGTCCGTGTGCAGCGTCATCAGGGGCTGGCCCTCGGTGACGGTGTCGCCGGGCTTGGCGTGCAGTTCGACGCCTGCGGCGGCCTGCACCGGGTCCTCCTTGCGGGCGCGGCCCGCGCCGAGGCGCCAGGCGGCGACGCCGACGTCGTAGGCGTCCAGGCGGGTCAGGACGCCGGAGGAGCGGGCCGTCACCACGTGCTGCTCGCGGGCGGTCGGGAGGGTGGCGTCCGGGTCGCCGCCCTGGGCGGAGATCATGCGGCGCCAGACGTCCATCGCGGAGCCGTCGGCGAGCGCCTTCTCGGGGTCGGCGTCCTTGAGGCCCGCCGCGTCCAGCATCTCGCGGGCGAGGGCGAGGGTCAGGTCGATCACGTCCTGCGGGCCGCCGCCGGCCAGCACCTCGACCGACTCGCGGACCTCCAGGGCGTTGCCCGCGGTGAGGCCGAGCGGGGTGGACATGTCGGTGAGCAGGGCGACCGTGCGCACCCCGCTGTCGGTGCCGAGCGCGACCATGGTGGAGGCCAGTTCGCGGGCGTCCTCGATGGTCTTCATGAAGGCGCCGGAGCCGACCTTGACGTCCAGGACGAGCGCTCCGGTGCCCTCGGCGATCTTCTTGGACATGATCGAGCTGGCGATCAGCGGGATCGCCTCGACGGTGCCGGTGACATCGCGCAGCGCGTACAGCTTCTTGTCGGCGGGCGCGAGACCGTCACCGGCGGCGCAGATGACCGCGCCGGTGGTGTCGAGGACGTTCAGCATCTCGGCGTTGGACAGGTGGGCCCGCCAGCCGGGGATGGACTCCAGCTTGTCCAGGGTGCCGCCGGTGTGGCCGAGGCCCCGGCCGCTGAGCTGCGGCACGGCAGCGCCGCAGGCGGCGACCAGCGGGGCGAGCGGCAGGGTGATCTTGTCGCCGACGCCGCCGGTGGAGTGCTTGTCGGTGGTGGGGCGGGAGAGCGCGTCGAAGTTCATCCGCTCGCCGGACGCGATCATCGCGGCGGTCCAGCGGGCGATCTCGGTGCGGTTCATCCCGTTGAGCAGGATCGCCATGGCGAGGGCGGACATCTGCTCGTCGGCGACCTCGCCGCGGGTGTACGCGTCGATGACCCAGTCGATCTGCTCGGGGGTCAGCTCGCCTCGGTCCCGCTTGGTGCGGATGACGGAGATGGCGTCCATGGGAGTCCTTCCGGCCGGGTGCGTACGCAAGAGTCCTCGTTGACTCTACGCGCATAGAGAGAGGGAAGAGCGGTGGCCCTTCCGGGAAGGGAAGGGCCACCGCCGGGAGATACGGGGTTCAGCCGAGGTGCTGGGGGCCGAACGACTGCGGCAGCATCTCGTCCAGTGTGCGCCGCCCGTCGGGCGTCTCCAGGAGGAGTTCCGGGCCGCCGAACTCGTACAGCAGCTGCCGGCACCTGCCGCACGGCACCAGGATCGCCCCGGTGCCGTCCACACAGGTGAAGTGGGTCAGCCGACCGCCGCCGGTGGCCTGGAGCGTGGAGACCAGACCGCACTCGGCGCAGAGCGAGAGGCCGTAGCTGGCGTTCTCCACATTGCAGCCGGTGATCGTGCGGCCGTCGTCCACCCGGGCGGCGACCCCGACCGGAAAGCCCGAGTAGGGGGCGTACGCACGGGACATGGCGTCCCGTGCGGCCTCCCGCAGGGCCTCCCAGTCGGCCTCGCCGAAAGGCACGGCGGCGGGCGGCGGCGTCACTTGCCCTCGCCCTTCCGGTACGGCACACCGTTGGCCTTGGGCATCCGCAGCCGTTGCGCGGAGAGCGAGAGGACCAGCAGCGTGGTGACGTACGGAGCGGCGTCGACGAACTGGCTCGGCACCTGGTCGGTCAGGAAGTACCAGGTGAACAGCAGCGCCGAGACGGCCGCCGCGATCACCGCGGAGACGTACTTCTTCTTGTACAGCTGCCAGAACACCGCGATGACCAGCAGGATCGCCAGCAGGAGCAGCATCGCGTGGACGTTCTCGGCGCCGCCGCGCAGCTTGAGGCTGTCGGTGAAGCCGAAGAGGCCCGCGCCCAGCGCCATGCCGCCCGGCATCCAGTTGCCGAAGATCATCGCGGCGAGGCCGATGTAGCCGCGGCCGCCGGTCTGGCCCTCCTGGTAGATGCCGGTGGCGACGATCGCGAGGAACGCGCCGCCGAGGCCCGCCAGACCGCCGGAGATGGTGACGGCGATGTACTTGTACTTGTACACGTTGACGCCGAGCGTCTCGGCGGCCACCGGGCTCTCGCCGCAGGAGCGCAGCCGCAGCCCGAACGGGGTGCGCCACAGGATCCACCAGGTGGCGGGGATCAGCAGCAGGGCGACGACGGTGAGCAGGGACAGGCCGGTGACCAGGCCGCCGACGATGCCCGCGATGTCGGAGATCAGGAACCAGTGCTGTTGTTGAAGGTCCTGGAGCCAGTCCGAGAGCCCCGGAATGGTGATCTTGTCGATGGGATCGATGCGCGGGGACTGCTTGGAGGAGCCGCCCTGGATGCCGTCGAAGGCGAAGTTGGAGAGGTAGCGGGTGACGCCGACGGCGAGGATGTTGATGGCCACACCGGAGACGATGTGGTTCACGCCGAAGGTGACGGTGATGACCGCGTGCAGCAGACCGCCGACGCAGCCGCCGAGGACGCCGAAGAGGACGCCCATCCACGGGCCCCACTGGAATCCGGCCCAGGCGCCGAACCAGGTGCCGAGGATCATCATGCCTTCGAGGCCGATGTTGATGACGCCCGCGCGCTCGGCCCACAGACCGCCGAGGCCGGCGAGGCCGATCGGCACGGCGAGTTCCAGGGCGCCGGCGACCTGGCCGACCGAGGTGATGTCCTCGGCGCCGCTGATCAGGCGCACCAGCGAGACCAGGGCGAGCGCGCCCGCGATGATCAGCAGGACGACGGGCAGGGTGAGCTTACGGCGGCCGTTGCCCTTCTTGGGGGCGGGGCGTGCGGCGATGGTTTTGCTGGTGCTCACAGGGCCGCCTCCTTCTCGGTCGTGAGGGCGTGTCCGGCGGCGAGTTCCTCGCCGACCTTCTGCTGCTGGCGGCGGATGCCGTAACGGCGGACCAGCTCGTAGGAGACGACGACCGAGATCACGATCAGGCCCTGCATGATCGTGGCGATCTCCTTCTCGTACCCGTACTGGTCGAGCGAGGCCGAGGACTTGTCCAGGAACGCGATCAGCAGGGCGCTGAGGGCGATGCCGAGCGGGTTGTTCCGACCCAGCAGCGCGATGGTGATGCCGGTGAAGCCGATGCCCGTGGGGAAGTCGAGGCTGTAGGTGTGGGTGTCGCCGAGCAGCGTCGGCATGCCCGCCAGGCCCGCGACCGCGCCGGAGATCAGCATCGAGGTGAGGATCATCTTCTTGGCGTCCACACCGGACGCCTGGGCGGCGCTCTCGCTGGCGCCGGTGGCGCGCAGGTCGAAGCCGAACCGGGTGCGGTTCAGCACGAACCAGTACAGGAGGCCGCAGCCCGCGGCGACGAAGGTGAAGCCGTAGATCTCACCGGCCTGGTCGCCCATCGGCAGCCCCGGGAACCAGCCGGACTCCGGGATCTCACCGGTGGTCAGGTTGTTGGAGCCGGCCGGCTGCTCGCCGAAGTTCTTCGGCAGGATCATCCAGGCGACCAGCGCGGTGGCGATCGAGTTGAGCATGATCGTCGAGACGACCTCGCTCACCCCGCGGGTGGTCTTGAGGAAGCCCGCGATACCGGACCAGAACGCGCCTACGAGCATCGCGACGATCACGATCAGCGCGATGTGCAGCGGCCCCGGCAGGTCGACGCTCGCGCCGACCAGTGCGGCCATCATGGCGGCGAGGCGGTACTGCCCGTCGACGCCGATGTTGAAGAGGTTCATCCGGAAGCCGACGGCCACCGCGAGTGCGGCGAGGTAGTACGTACCGGCCTGGTTGATGATCAGGACCTGTACGTCGGCGTAGCCGGCCGACTCGAACATGATCCGGTACGGCTCGAAGGGGTTCTGCCCGGATGCCAGCAGCACCACGGTCGTCAGCGCGACGGCGACGACCAGGGCGAGCACCGGACCGGCGAAGCCCAGGATCAGCCGGTCCTTGTCGAATTTCTTCATCGGGCCTCGTCCTCCGGGCTTTCGAGGTGACCGGTGGCGGCGCCGGTCATGGCCGAGCCCAGTTCCTCCGGGGTGATGGTGGCCGGGTCGGCGTCGGCGACCAGTCGGCCGCGGTACATGACGCGCAGGGTGTCGGAGAGCCCGATCAGCTCGTCCAGGTCGGCCGAGATCAGCAGGACGGCCAGTCCTTCGCGGCGGGCCTCGCGGATCTGGTCCCAGATCTGGGCCTGGGCGCCGACGTCCACGCCACGGGTGGGGTGGGCGGCGATCAGGAACTTGGGCGCGTGGCTCATCTCGCGGCCGACGATCAGCTTCTGCTGGTTGCCGCCGGAGAGCGAGGCCGCGGTGACCTCGATGCCGGGGGTGCGCACGTCGTACTCGCGCACGATGCGCTCGGTGTCGGCGCGGGCCGCCTTGTTGTCCAGCAGCCAGCCGCGGCTGTTGGGCTTCTCGGTGACATGGCCGAGGATGCGGTTCTCCCAGAGGGGCGCCTCCAGCAGGACACCGTGGCGGTGGCGGTCCTCGGGGATGTAGCCGATGCCGGACTCGCGCCGCTTACGGGTCGGCGCGTGCGAGATGTCGTCCGTGCCGAGTGTGATCACTCCGGCGTCCGGGTCCCGCATGCCCATCAGGGCCTCGATGAGCTCGGTCTGGCCGTTGCCCTCGACTCCGGCGATCCCCAGGACCTCGCCCTGGTGGATGGTGAAGTCGATGCCCGCGAGCACGTCGCGGACGGTGCCGTCGGGGTCGGTGACGGTGAGCCGCAGGTCCTGGATCCGCAGCACCGGCACGTCGGTGACGGTGGACTCGCGGGTCTCCGGCGAGGGCAGCTCGCTGCCGACCATCAGCTCGGCGAGCTGCTTGGTCGTGGTGTTCGCGGGGTCCGCGGTACCCACGGTCGTGCCGCGGCGGATCACCGTGATCTCGTCGGCAACGGAGAGCACCTCGCCCAGCTTGTGCGAGATGAAGATGACGGTCAGCCCCTCGGCCTTGAGCTCGCGCAGGTTGGCGAAGAGCGCGTCGACCTCCTGCGGCACGAGGACCGCGGTCGGCTCGTCCAGGATGAGGATGCGGGCGCCCCGGTAGAGGACCTTGAGGATCTCCACGCGCTGCCGGTCCGCGACCCCGAGATCCTCCACGAGCGCGTCGGGCCGGATGCCGAGCCCGTACGCGTCCGAGATCTCCTTGATCTTCTTCCGGGCGCCGGCGCCGATGCCGTACAGCTTCTCGCCGCCGAGGACGACGTTCTCCAGGACGGTGAAGTTGTCGGCGAGCATGAAGTGCTGGTGCACCATGCCGATGCCGCGCTCGATGGCGTCGCCCGGGTTGGAGAACGAGACCTGCTCGCCGTTGATCGCGATGGTGCCCTCGTCCGGCTTCTGCATGCCGTAGAGGATCTTCATCAGGGTGGACTTGCCGGCGCCGTTCTCACCGACGAGCGCGTGGACCGTGCCCTTGCCGATGGTGATGTCGATGTCGTGGTTGGCGACGACGCCGGGGAAGCGCTTGGTGATGCCGTGCAGTTCTACGGCAGGGGGACTGCTGGACGCGTTGATGACGCACTCTCCTTGGCCGGACAGGAGCGGGGGCGGAGGGGCTGGGGGCTCGGGGGCCCTGGGGGGCGGGGTGAAGTTATCGCGCCGGAGGGCTGTCTACACGCGTAGCGCTGCCGAATCGTGAAACACAGATGCACGTCACGGTCCGGACGCGCGGTCCGGACCGGGTGGGAGAGCACTGCGAGAGGCGGATCTTCTTCGAGTGGTGCTGCGGACGACCTGGCCGTCGGGCGGGGATGGGCCCGCGGCCCTGTCCGTCCGCCGGCCGGGGTGCGGCGCGGGGACGGACAGGGCCTGGGGAAACCAGCCGTTCGGCAGGAGAGGTGCCGAGCTGCTTACGGAGCGGTCTTGACGGTGATCTTGCCGTCGATGATCTCCTGCTTGGCCTTGTCCACGGCCTCGATGACATCGGTCATCTTGGTGAAGGCCGGGTTGGACATCGACAGGCCGACGCCGTCCTTGTCCAGGCCGTAGCGGATCTCACCGGTCTCCGGCTTGCCGTCCTGGACCGACTTGATCAGGTTGAACACCGAGTCCTCGACGTCCTTGGTGACCGAGGTCAGGATGGACTCCTTGTAGGCCGCGAGGCCCTTCTGCTTGTACTGGTCGGAGTCGACGCCGATGTTCCACTTGCCGGCCTTCGAGACGGCCTCGATGGCACCGGAACCGGCCAGACCGGCGGCCGAGTAGATCACGTCGGCCTTCTTGTCGAGCTGGCCCTGGGCGGCGGCCTTGCCGAGGTCGGGCTTGGAGAAGCCACCGAAGTCCGGCGGCTGCGTCAGGTACTGCGGAAGGACGTTGACCGAGGCGTCGGTGTCCTTGACGCCCTGGATGAAGCCGGCCTCGAACTTCTTGATCAGCGGGGTCTCGACACCGCCGATGAAGCCGACCGTCTTCGACTTGGTGACCTTGGCGGCGGCGACGCCGGCGAGGTAGGAGCCCTGCTCCTCGTTGAAGACGATGTTGGCGATGTTGTCGCCGGTCACCGAGGCGTCGTCGATGATGCCGAAGGTGGTCTTCGGGAACTTCGGCGCGACCTTCTTGATGGCGGGCGCGTAGGCGAAGCCGACGCCGATCACCGGGTTGTTGCCGGAGCGGGCCAGCTCGGTGAGGCGCTGGACCTTGTCCGCGTCGCCCTCACCGTCGGAGGGCTCGGCCTCGCTGCCGGAGATGTCGAGTTCCTTCTCCGCCTTGGCGAGACCGGCGTAGGCGGCGTCGTTGAACGACTGGTCGCCACGGCCGCCGATGTCATAGGCGATGGCGGCCTTGTCGCCGCCCGAGCCGGACCCGGAGTCCGACGAGTTCTCGCCACACGCGGTGACGCTGAGGGCAAGCGCCGCGGACGCAATGCCCACGGTGGTGATCCTGGTGATCCGGCGCAAGGGAAGGCTCCTTCAAACCTGACCGAAGCGCCTCTTCCGGCGCTGGTTTCGCGGCGATCGTAACGCGCGTAGATGTCAGATAAGAGCACGTACGGAAGCCGTTATCGGATCGTCGTGAACAGAAGGCCGCCCGCAGGTCCACGAACGGCCTACGAAGAGTGTGTCAACGCTTCACTAACGCTTCCCGTCGAGCAGCGCCGAGGCGGTGAACAGCTCGACTCCTACGGTGATGGCCTCTTCGTCCACGTCGAAGTTGCCGCGGTGCAGGTCGAGCCCGCGCGTGTCGCCCGGGGTGCGGACGCCTAGGCGGGCCATCGCGCCGGGGACCTGCTCCAGGTACCAGGAGAAGTCCTCGCCGCCCAGGCTCTGCTCGGTGTCCTCGATCGCATACGATCCGCGGCGCTCGGTCATCGCGGCGTCCAGCAGGCCGATGGACTCGGCGTCGTTCACCACGGGCGGCACACCGCGGACGTAGTTGATGACGGTCTTGGCCCGATGCATTCCGGCCACCTCGTCCACGGCGGCGTGCACCAGGTCGGGGGCCTCGCGCCAGGCGTCCAGGTTGAGGCAGCGGACGGTGCCGGACAGCTCGGCGTGTTGCGGGATGACGTTGGGGGCGTGCCCGGTCTCCAGGCGGCCCCAGGTCAGCGCGAGCCCGGAGCGGGCGTCGACCCGGCGGGCGAGCAGGGCGGGCACGTCGACGGCGATCCGGGCGGCGGCGGTGACCAGGTCGGTGGTCAGATGCGGGCGGGCGGTGTGTCCGCCGGGGCCGTCGAGGGTGATCTCCAGCCGGTCGCAGGCCGAGGTGATGGCCCCGATCCGCAGCCCGATCCGCCCGACGTCCACCTTCGGGTCGCAGTGCACGCCGATGATCCGCCCGACGCCCTCCAGCACCCCGGACTCGATCGCGTCGACCGCGCCGCCGGGCAGGACCTCCTCGGCGGGCTGGAAGATCAGCCGCACGGCGTTGGGCAGCAGCCCCTGCCGGTCGAGATCGGCGAGCACGAGGCCCGCCCCGAGCACGGTGGTGGTGTGCACGTCGTGCCCGCAGGCGTGTGCCCGGTCGGGCACGGTGGACCGGTAGGGCACGCCCGCCTTGGTGTCCGGGATCGGCAGCGCGTCGATGTCCGCCCGCAACGCCAGCATGGGCGTCACCCCGTCCCACTCCCCCACGTCACACATGAGCCCGGTCCCCACGGCGAGAACCTTCGGCTTCAGCCCGGCCTTCTCCAGCCGGTCCTTGATGGCCGCGGTGGTGCGGAACTCCTGGTTGCCGAGCTCGGGGTGCATGTGGAGGTCGCGGCGGAAGGCGATCAGCTCGGCACGGAGTTCGTCGGAGAGCCTGCCGGGCAGCGCACCTCCCCCGGGCTGGCCGGCCGGGTGGTGGGGGCGGGAGGCGCGGGACTTCAACTGGTTCACCTTAGGAAGCGTAGGCCCCCTGCCCCCTCAACTGGCCACAGATCAACAAAACTTCAGCCGCTCAGGCGAACAAATTTCCTGTGAGCACGTGTGACGCTGGGTGGTTGCGGGTATACCCGTTCGTCTTCCGCACCGGGGTCCACGCCTCTGCGGGCGTAGCCCTCAGGTCGCCACCGACGACAGTCGCTGCACCCCCCGCGCCGTCTCCGTGACGCCGCTCAGGAAGCCCTGGGCGCGCGGCGAGGCCGTGGCGCGGAGCCATTCCGGGGCGATGTCGCAGACCGCGACGTTCACGCCCGTGCCGGCCAGGGCCAGCGGGAGGGTGTGGACGACCGTGGAGGGGAAGCTGACGATCGTGCGGCCGATGGGGCCGCGGCGGGCGATCAGTTCCAGCGGGAGGTCCGGGCGGACGATCTCCAGGCCGGTGGCGGCTTCCAGGGCGTGGAGCTTCTCGGCGGACTCGCGGCGGTGGGCGAAGTAGCGGGTGGCGCCGTGGGCGCGGGCCAGGGAGGCGACCGCCTCCTGGTACGGGACGGGGTCGACGACGCCGGTCTCGACCAGGGAGGTGCCGACCAGGTCCGCGCCCTTGCCGATGCTGGGCGGGCCGAAGCGGGCCCGGGTCCAGGCGAAGGTGTTCGGGGTGACCGCGATGCCGGGCGGAGCCTCGACCGGCATCGCGGTGAACACCTCGACCGTGTGGCGCGCCGTCGGGGTGAAGCGGCGGCGGGCCGTGGCGGTGACCGGGGCCAGGACCAGTTCGCGCGGTCCCGTACGGCCCCGGCGGTGCCAGCGGGTCAGCCGCTCGCCCCGGGCCAGCTGGGCGACGAACTCCATGGTGGCCGTGCCGTCGTCGACCACGGTGAGGCGGTCGGCGCGGACCAGGGTCAGCAGCAGCTGGACGTAACGGGAGAACGGGTCCCCGATCACGATGTGGTCCGCGCGCCGGACCAGTCCGGCCAGGGCGCGCAGGGCCTTCAGGGGGGCGCCGGACTCGCCGCGCGCCTCCTGCCAGCGGACGGCGATGCCCTCGTCGCGGGCCAGCTCCGCCATCCGGCGCAGCTGACCGCGCGACATCGGGTCGACCGGGGGGAGGACGACGACCGTGGTGGCGGCCGGATCGTCTCCCCCCTGGGTGTGAACCCACTCCAGGACGTTCAGGAGCTGGACCGGGCTCTCGACGAAGGCGAGGTTCACCGGTCGGCGCTCAGACCGCGACCGGCTCGGGGGCCGGCGCGTTCTCGGTCTCGGCGACGACGCCCGCGACGCGGCGGAGCTTCTTCATCGGGCCGAGCTCGGACTCGTACACCTTCTTGACGCCGTCGCCGAGCGACTGCTCGATGGTGCGGATGTCGCGGACCAGGCGGGTCAGGCCCTGCGGCTCGACGGAGGCGGCCTGGTCGGAGCCCCACATGGCGCGGTCCAGGGTGATGTGGCGCTCGACGAAGGTGGCGCCGAGCGCGACGGCGGCCAGCGTGGTCTGCAGGCCGGTCTCGTGGCCGGAGTAGCCGATCGGGACGTTCGGGAACTCCTGCTGGAGGGTGTTGATGACCCGCAGGTTCAGCTCCTCGGCCTTCGCCGGGTACGTCGACGTGGCGTGGCAGAGCAGGATGTTGTCGCTGCCCAGGACCTCGACCGCGTGGCGGATCTGCTTCGGGGTGGACATGCCGGTGGAGAGGATGATCGTCCGGCCGGTGGCGCGCAGGGCGCGCAGCAGCTCGTCGTCGGTGAGCGAGGCGGAGGCCACCTTGTGGGCGGGGACGTCGAACTTCTCCAGGAAGGCGACGGCCTCGGTGTCCCACGGGGAGGCGAACCAGTCGATGCCGCGCTCGGCGCAGTGCTCGGCGATGGCGGTGTACTCGGCCTCGCCGAACTCGACGCGGTGGCGGTAGTCGATGTACGTCATCCGGCCCCAGGGGGTGTCGCGCTCGATGTCCCACTGGTCGCGCGGGGTGCAGATCTCCGGGGTGCGCTTCTGGAACTTGACGGCGTCGCAGCCGGCTTCGGCGGCCGCGTCGATCAGCGCGATGGCGTTGTCGAGGTCGCCGTTGTGGTTGATGCCGATCTCGCCCGTGATGTAGACGGGCCGGCCGGGGCCGGCGGTGCGGGTGCCGAAGGTGCGCAGGCGGGAGGTGCTCATGGTGGTGCTTCCTTACTTGGTGGGGACAGAAGGGGAGGGAGTGGAGGTGAGGGTGGGGCCCAGCAGCCAGGCCGCGATCTCGCGGATGGCGCCGTAGCCCCCGGGGGTGGTCGTGACGGCGCGCGCGGCGGCGCGTACCGAGTCGTGGGCGCTCGCGACGGCGACGGGCCAGCCGGCGAGCGAGAAGCAGGGGAGGTCGTTGACGTCGTTGCCGACGTAGAGGACCCGGTCGGGGGCGATGGAGTGCTCGTCGCACCAGCGCTTCAGCGCCTCGTCCTTGCGGTCGATGCCGTGCAGGACGGGGATCCGGAGCTTGCGGGCGCGGGCGGCGACGACCGGGTTCTGTTCGGTGGAGAGGATCAGGAGGGGGACGCCGGCCTTGCGCAGGGCGGCGATCCCGAGTCCGTCGCCCCGGTGCACGGCGACCGTCTCGCGGCCCTCGGAGTCGATCATGACCCGGTCGTCGGTCTGGGTGCCGTCGAAGTCCAGGACGACCGCGTCCACGTCCGCGAGGGAGGGCAGCGGGGCGGGGTCCAGGAGCGGGGCGAGCGCACGGGCGCGGGCCAGGTCGTGCGGGTCGTCGATCTCCAGCACCCGCGCCGGGTCGGTGGGCACGAGGGCGGTGTGGCCGAAGAAGCGGTGGCGGTGGGTACGGAAGCCCGCCGCGTCCATCGCGTAGGCCGCGCCGGTCTCCAAGTAGTCCTGGGGGCGATCCTGGCGGCGGGGGCGTACGGACTTGTCGTGGTTGACGCCGTACGTTCCTTCCTCGACCGCGTGCCCGTCGCGCCAGACGAAGCCGTGGAACGGGGCGACCGTGACGGCCGTGTCCGCGCCCTCGTGGGCCACCGCCCGGGCCACGCCGTCGATGTCCTCGCGGGAGACGAACGGGCTGGTGCACTGGACGAGGAGGACCACGTCGACGGTGCGGGCGCGCTCGGCCTCGTAGACGTCCAGGGCGTGCAGCACGGCCGCTTCGCTGGTCGCCGTGTCGCCCGCGATGGCGGCGGGGCGCTCGACGCAGTGCAGCCGGTGGGCGGCCCGGAGGTCGGCGGCGGCGCTCCGGGCGGCCTCGGCGATCGCCCCGTCGTCGGTGGTGACGACGACGTCGGTGACCTCGGGGGCGCCGAGCGCGGCGCGGACGGCGCGGGCGACCAGGGGGATGCCGCCGACCTCGGCGAGGTTCTTGGCGGGGACGCCCTTGGATCCGCCGCGGGCGGGGATCACGGCGAGAACGGTCGGGGTCGGGGGCGGCTGCATCGCTGCTCCTGGTGTGGTGGCGGTTCCTGAGGTGGTCGAGGCCGCTGGCGTGGTCACAGCTCCCCCATCCGGCGGATCACCGGGGCGACGCGCTGGACGCCCTGGCGGTAGGCGCCGCGCGCCGCGTTGCGGACGGTTTCGCGCACCGCGCCCCGGACCCGGCCCGTCTCCTGCGGTGCGGCCGCGCCGGGCAGGGGCGTGCCGTCGGGGGCCAGGTGGTGGCGGGCGAGGATGCCGGGGAGGTAACCGGGGGCGCTGGCGGGGGTGTAGTAGGGGGCGAGCGGCGGGAGTTGACCGCCGTCGAGGAGGGCGGTGACCTTGGCGCGGGCGGTGTCGTAGGCGGTGCCGTACGAGCCGTCGGCGGCGACGCCCTGCCCGGCCACCCACTCCGCGTCCGGCCGGGGCCGGATCCCGCCGTCGAGCTTGTCCCAGGAGGTGAGGAGCCCGGAGCCGACGAAGTGGTGGTTGCCGAGGGTCTCCCGTACGCCGAGGTCGGTGAGGATCGCGGTCGGGATGCGGCGGTGCAGGGACTCCAGCGCGGCGGTCGAGGAGACGGTCACCAGGAGGTCGGTGCGGTCCAGGACCTCGCCCATGTGCCCGTACACCAGGCGGAAGTTGGGCGGCAGCCCGCCGGGCAGCTTCTGGGCGAGCCGCTGGTAGGGCAGTTCCTCGATGTGGGTGGTGTGCTCGCCGGGCTTGGAGCGCAGCTTCAGCAGCACCTCGCGGCGCGGGTGCAGCCGGGCGTGCTCGACGAGCCGGCGGAGCAGATACGTACGGTCGGCGCGGGAGGCCGGTACGGAGGGCTGGGCGGCGAACACCACGGTGTCGCGGCCCTCTTCGGGGCGGTACGGGGCTCCGCCGAGGAAGGGCAGCGCGGCCTCCGTGACGGCCGAGGCGTCGGCGCCCACCCCCTCGTACACCGCGCGGAAACGCCCCGCGTCGTGGGCCGAGTTGGCGAGGACGACGTCCGCCCCGTGGCGGAGCAGCAGCCCGTCGGCGAGCTTCTCGTAGACGACCCCGACGTACCCGGTGACGATGACGGGCCGGCGCGGCAGGTCCAGGGCGGCCAGTCCGTGCAGCATGGCCTGGACGCCGCCGCCGACGAGGGCGAGGACGAGAAGGTCGTACCCCTCCTCGCGCACGGTGTGCAGGAACTCGACGGCGGTGACCTCGCGGACCCGCTCGGCGTCGATCCCGACCTCGCCGACCTCCGCGAGCTGGCGGGGCGTCGGGGTGGCCCGGCCGCGCAGCAGCAGCCCGCTGACCTCGACGGGCCGCGCGTCCGGTCCGTCCGCTCCGGCGGTCAGGCGGCGCGCGGTGAGCGCGCCCCATTTCCACCGGGTGTCGGAGTCGGCGAGGACGGCGACCCGCAGCGCCGGTCGGGGTGCGGCGGGAGTTTCGGCCGGTTCGGCCTCATTGCTGGTACGTGGGGGCACGTCCTAGAAGCTAGGAAGGCATTTCGATGCGCGGCCCAACGCGATGGCAACAGATGGTTAACAGCGAGCCGACGATTGGGGAGCGGCCCCGAATACGCCCTCAATTCCCGGTTCGGAAAAGGTGATTCACCTGGGCGTCGGACGTTGTTCACCTGCTGGGCGCATTGCGGAAAAGGAAGGGTCCGAGGCCGCACCTAAGGTGATGTGCGTGGTTAAGCTCTCCGTCATCGTGCCGTTCTTCAACGTGCAGACCTACGCGCCCGACACCCTCAGAAGTCTGCGGGCCAACGCCCGCGAGGACGTCGAATTCCTTCTCGTCGACGACTGTTCGACCGACGGGACGCGGGAACTGCTGGACCGGGCCGCCGCCGGGATTCCCGGGGCCGTACTGCTGCGGCACGAGGTGAACGGGGGTCTGGCGACCGCGCGCAACACCGGTCTGGACGCCGCCCGCGGCGAGTACATCGCCTTCCTGGACGGCGACGACTGGCTGGCCCCCGGCCACTACGCCCGACTGCTGGCCCGGACCGAGGCGCTGGGCTGCGACTTCGTGCGCACCGACCACGTCCAGGTGAACGGCAGTTCGCGCACCGTACGCCGGGTTCCGCACGGGCCGCACGGTGTGGTGAGCGACCCCCGGTCCGCGATCCTGCCCGCCCACCGCACCACGTCGGTGGACTACGCGTTCGCCTGGGCGGGCCTCTACCACCGGCGGCTGCTGGACCGGGGGCTGCTGCACTTCACCGACGGGCTGCGCACCGCCGAGGACCGGCCGTGGATCTGGCGGCTGCACCGGGAGGCGGAATCCTTCGCCGTCCTCGGTCTGCTCGGCCATTTCTACCGGCGGGGCGTCGCCACGTCCCTGACCCAGATCGGTGACGTCCGCCAGCTCGATTTCCTGCGCGCTTTCGACCAGGTGATCGCCGATACGGCCACGGACCGCGAGGCGGAGCTGTTTCTGCCGAAGGCCGTACGTACGTACTGCGCGGTCATCGCCCACCATCTGGGCGATCTCGATAAATTCGAACCGGCCGTGGCCCGCGAACTGAAGTCGCGCGGCGCGGCGGCCCTGGGACGCCTGCCGCGGAAACTGCTGGACGAGGCTCTCGACTCCATGGACGTGACACGGGCGACCCGGGTGCGCAGGCTGCGCCGCCGCCCGGCCGCGAAAGGGGCCTCGGCCGCATGACCATCCGGATCTTCCACGCCTCCTCACCCGCCGCGACGGTGCTGCTCGCCGCGGCGATCGACGCGTGCTGCTTCACCGAGCCCGACCGCCGGATCCTGCTGCTGTCCCGGACCGGACCGGCTCCGGAGGCCGGCGCCGATGTCTCGGAGAGCCACGGCTTCGAGCGGCTGCGCGCCCGGTTCGACGAGGTGCTCTCGTGGAACGACGCGATCTTCCCCTTCCACCCGGACGGCTGGCTGCCCCGGGCCGACGACGCCCCGCTGTGGGAACGCCACTTCCGGCGGGCCTGGGGGCTCGGCGACGAGCCGCTGGAGCTGGTCGTGGACTCCCCGCACGCCGGGCCCGCCCGGGCCCTCACCCAGGTCTTCGCCGGGGTGCCGGTCGATGTGTACGCCGAGGGGCCCGGCGGCTACGGCCCGACCGGCGAGAAGCTCCCGCCGCCGGCCGGGACCCGGGTGCGGCGGCTGCTCCATCCGGACCTGGTCCCCGGGGTGCGCCCGCTGCTGCTGGGTGAGTACGGGGTGGAGCCGCAGACCGTTCCGGCCGGGGCGATCACCAAGGTGGTGGGCGAACTCGCGGACCTGGACGAGGAGTTGTCCGGCGCGGTCGGCCCGGCCCTGAAGCTGACGGGCGCGGAGCTGCCGGACGCGGGGCTGCCGGACGCGCTGCCGGACACGGGGCTGCCGGACGTCGAGGCGCCCGCGTTGCTGCTCGGGCAGGACCTCGCCGGGTCCGGGCTGATCCCGGCGGCCGAGGAGGCGGGGCTGCGGCTGGAGATGGTGCGCGGGGCCGCGGCCCTCGGCCACACCCGGCTGGTGTTCGCGCCGGACCCGTATGCGCCGTGGGAGAGCCCGGCGGCGCTGCTCGCCGAGGCGGACCGGCTGGGCGTCGAACTGACCGTGCTCGACACCGCGCGGCCCGTTCCGGCCGATGTGCTGCTGCACCGGCTGCGCCCCGCGCTGGTCGTCGGCTGCACCTCGGCCGCGCTGTTCGGGGCGGCCCGGTTCCACGGGCTCCCGGTGGCGACGGTCGGCACCGGGCTGCTCCTGGAGCGCCTGACGCCGTACGAGAACGCCGAGCGGATACCGGCGACGCTCGCCGACGCCGTGCTGCCCGCTCTCGACGACGCGGAGGCGGTCGCCGCGCGGAAGCCGGGCGGTGCGGTGGGGTCGGACGGCGCGGTGAACGGTGAGGTGAAGCCGGGCGGTGCGGAGGAGTTGGACGGTCTGCTGGCGGCCGTCGGCTTCGCGATGCGGCCGAAGGTGCGCCCCGATCTGCGCCCGGCCGCCGAACGCTATCTGTCCGCGCACCTGGACGGCCGCACCTGGCGCTACTTCAAGCGCCGCCGCCTGGCCTCGCTCGCGCTGCCCGGGGTGGTCCCGGCGCGGCTGGCGTTCCTCCGCTCCAACCCTGCCCTGCGCCGGGTGGCCCGGCGGGCCCGGGCGCTGCGGAGGGGCGGGGGCTGAGGAGGGCCGGGGGCTGCGGGGCGTTCAGCCCAGCACCTTGCTCGCCCCCGCGCGGCCCCACAGCATGGCCGCGCCGAACGACAGCGCCGTCGTGGCCGCCGTGATACCGATGACCAGGGCTCCGGCGGCCGCGCCGCTCAGGTCCGCCCGGACGAAGGCGTCGTCGAGGACGCCGAGGACGAGTACGTGCACGAGGTAGGCCCCGAACGACGCTTCGGCCAGCCGGGTCAGCGTGGGCCGCATCCGCTCCGGGACGCGCAGGCCGTGCAGCGAGACCAGGACCCCGCAGCTGAACAGGCCCACCAGGATGTGGGCGTACGGGATCGCGTAGTGCACCTCGTGCTGGTACGCGATCACTCCCGCCAGCCCGCCCGCCGCGAGCAGCAGCCACGGCCACCGCCGTCGGCCGAACGTACCGGCCGGGGCGGCGAGCAGCAGCGCCCCGAGCACCGCGTAGATCAGCTGGTACGGGGCGAACGCCCAGCCGAAGCGCGGCAGTTCGCGGCCGGTGGCCTCGGCCAGGTCGCCGAGGAACGACGGAGCGGCGGCCAGGACCAGCAGGACCGCCCCGAGCCCCCACGGCCGCTTGCCCGCCCGGACCAGCACGACCAGGCCCAGGACCATGATCACGGGGAGGTAGGCGTACAGGTACCAGAGGTGGTAGGCCGGGCGGACCGAGGCGAAGGCGGAGTCCAGGGCGAGTCGGCGGAGCGGGTCGTCGTTGGTGTCGCGCAGCTTGCCCCAGGCCAGGTAGAGCGCGGTCCAGACGGCGAGCGGCACCACGATCCGCACGATCCGCCGCCGCAGCCGCGCGCCGTCCTTCGGCGGGGCCCCGGCCAGGACCACCCAGCCGGCGATGGCGAAGAAGAGCGGCACGGCGAAGCGGCCCGCGGAGTCGGCGACCAGCCCGGCCCAGTAGGTGCCGGACCCCTGCGACGCCGTCCGGCCCACCGTGTTCACGAACGCCGAACCGGTGTGGAGGCCGATCACGGCGACCGAGCAGAGCAGCCGGATCAGGTCGATGTCGTAGCGGTGCTCGCGGGCGGGACGCGTCGCCTCCGGGGCCGTCGGAGCCGGGGCGGGGAGGGAGGGTGTGGTGGACATGGCTCTCAGAGGGTGGGCGGGGCGGTACGGACGGAGGGGGCGGCGCGGTCCTCGTCGGCGGCGGACCGGGGCGCGGGAACCACGGGTCCGGTGCCCGGATCGCCGAACGGGTCCGGGAGGCCGGTGAGTTCACGGAGCCGGGCGAGGTTGTCCCGGGTCACCGCCCACAGCGCCCGCTGCCGGTCGTGGACGTCGGCCACCGCCGCAGCGTGGTCCGCCAGCACCGCCCGGGCCCGCTCCGCGAGCCGGGCGCCGAGGGCCCGTTCGTGGACGGAGACGCCCCAGTCGGGCCGGTCGATGTCGGCGAGGAAGTAGGCCAGTTTGGGGTGCGAGACCAGGCTGATGACGGGGGTGCCGCAGCCGAACGGGATCATCCCGGCGTGCCCGCGCATCCCGATCACCAGCCGGGTGCGCCGGTAGAGATCACGGATCTCGTCGTTGGAGAGGAGATACAGCGGCTCCACGGGGAGGACGAGGCCGTGCTCCCGGCGCAGATCGTCTACGAAGCGTTCGTCGGCGGGCATGTGCGCGGCGTAACGGACCTCCGCGGAGGCCGAGACGGCTCTGATCGCGGCGGCCATCTCCGCCAGGAAGTGCCCGTAGTCGTGACCGAAGCGGAGTCCGGCCCGGTCGTAGGCGCAGTTGATCAGCACGGTGTCCTCGCGGGCCGCCGGTTCGGCGAGGCGGAGATCGAGGTGGCGGGCGACGGTGGTGGGGCAGGGCTGGTAGCGCACCTTCTCGCGGAGGGAGGCGGGCAGCAGTTCCCGGACCCGGGCGACGGAGCCGTGGTTGCGCAGCCCGAAGAACGCGGACCGCTCGACCAGGGCCCGCAGCGAGGCCGCGAACCGTTCGCGGCGGTAGCGCTGGCCGTCGAAGACGTTGTAGCCGACGGCGAAGACCGCCAGGGGTGCGGTGATCCGGGCGAGCACGTCGTCGGGGATGTTCCACTGCCAGCCGCTGTTGCCGTTGGGCGCGGTGTCGGGGAGGAAGAGTCCGCCGCCGCCCACGATCACCGCCCGCCGGGCGTTGAGCCGTTCGAGGCCGGCCTCGTCGACCAGCAGGTGCGCGTGCTGCTGATGCCAGCGGTCCGGGCCGGTGTCGGCGGTGAAGCAGCTGCGGACCGCTTCGGGGAGCACCTTGTCGCCCGCGTTCTCCTCGCCGTCGGCGAACAGGGCGACGTGGGCGAGCTGTTCACCGGGCGGGGCGCCTGCCGAGGGCCGGTCCGGGATGACCGATGCGGTCGTACGGGTGTACCAGGCACGGCAGTTGGCGTCGGTGGGGTCGGCCTCCAGCCCCGCGAGCGCATAGCCGCGGGCGTCCTCGGTACGGCCCAGCAGCCAGGCGAGCCGGGCGAGTTGGCCGAAGGCGCGGGGGGCGAAGTCCGGTGAGGCGGTGGCCAGCAGCAGATGCGTCTCGGCCTCCTCGTACCGGGACAGCGCCATCAGGCAGACGCCGAGCGTCTCGTGGCAGCGCGGCAGATCGGGGCGGTCCACGACGGCCTCGCCCAGCAGCGCCACGGCCTCGTCGTGCCGGCCGCGCCCCCGGTGGATCTCGGCGATCTGCCGGACCAGGTCGATCGGCACTCGGCGTACGTCGGGGAACGGGAACGGGAGCGCGAGGTGCAGCAGCAGATCGGGGTGCTTGGGGCCGGGCAGGGCGAGGTAGGCGGCCCGGAACGCCTCGTCGTCCAGGTCGAAGCGGTCCCGTGCGGCGTGGGCGGGTCCGGTACCCGATGAGGGCGTACCGGCGAAGTTCAGGACGACGACGCCCTCGGGGACGGCCAGGTCGTCGCGGAGCCGCAGTGCCCGGAAGTCGTACCGGGCGTCCAGGGGTACGAGGAGGCTCTCCGGGATGTCCGGTGCGGCCGCGGGCGGTACGGGCCGGTCGAGGTCCTGGCGCTGGATCACCAGCAGGCCGTCGTGCGGGTCCGGGGCGCCGTCGGGGCCGGGGCGCGGTACGGCGGCCACGCCCGTACGGAGCTTCAGCAGGGCGTCGAGCGGGCCGAGGACGACCATGGCGGGGGCGAGGGCGACCACGGTGTCGTACCCGTCGAGGCCGAACACCTCGTGGCGCCCGGCGGCGTTGCGCGGGACCAGCCGGGGGTGCAGCCGGCGGGCGGCCTCGAAGTCGGTGTCCGGCAGGCCGGGGTGCAGGACGACGACGTCCTCGCAGAGGGCCGGGTCGCTCAGCGCGAGGCTGCGCAGGAGGATCCGGAGGCCGGGCAGTTCGTCCGCGCCGGCGACGTACACGGCGAAGGCGATCCGCCGTTTCCCGGTGACGGCCCTGCGGTCGTCGGCGGATGCGGACCCGGCCACGGGGGTGGAGTCGTGCGTCGTCATCTCAGGGTGATCCTCACTGCGGTGTCGTCCGTGGTCCCGGTGCGGGCCCCGATCCACTCCCGCTCGCGCGGGGAGAGGGCCGCCGGTCCTTCGAACCCGATGAGGTCCACCCGGGCGGGCGTGCCCAGGAAGTCGAGGAGCCGCAGCACGGTGTACGCGGTGCTCGCGGGCCCTTCGCCGTCGGCCGGCTCGCCGAGCAGCGCCGGATCGTGCAGCGGGCGGCGCAGCGAGGCGTCGCCGATGCGGTCCTGCGCACCAGGGACGAGCCGGCTGCGCAGGGCGAGCCGCCAGTGCGGGAGCGGGTCGCCGAAGACCAGCCGGACGCCCGCCCGCCGGTCCCAACGGGGGCCCTTCCACGGGCTGTCGCCGCGCAGGGTGCAGGCGTGCAGGTCGGTGCGGGCGGTGGGGGCGGCATGGCGCGCGGTGTCGCAGCGCACGACGAGGTCGTAGCCCTCGATCAGGGCGGCCGCCGCGCTGCCGGGCCGCTGCTCCTGCTCGGCGGTGCGCGGCGTGTCGGCGACCAGGCACACCGTCCGGCCCGCGACGAGCCGGCGCAGACCGGGTACGCCGATGGGCTCGGCCCCGCCGAGGAGCGGGTCGGCCATCGGGTCGTGGTCCGAGAGCCGGCGGTGCTCGGTGTAGAGCGCGGCGAGCCGGCGTACGGCCGGGTCGGCGGTGCCGAGTTCGGCGGTACGGCGGCGGACCAGGTCGGTGAAGGCGGCGCGGGCCTCGGCGGCGGGCAGATGGCGGGAGAGCCGGACGGCCCCGGCACCATCTGCGTGTCCGGCCCCGACCAGGGCCAGCGCCTCGTCGATGCGGTCGCCCGCGGCGCGGAGGGTGGCGACGCGGCGTTCGACGTCGCGCGAGGCGGCGGCGTTCTGCTGGAGCGCGAGGTGACGTTCGTACGCCGTGATCGCCTCCTCGCGCCGGCCGAGCGCGTCCAGGGCGCTGCCGCGCAGCCGCCAGGCGCCCTTGGAACGGCCGCGCAGGGCGGTGGCCTCGTCGGCGAGGGCCAGGGCGAGGCGGGCCCCGGCTTCGCCCCCGCTGTCCAGAGCCTGCTGTCCGGTCCGCAGCAGCGCGTCGAACGCGTCGGCGCCCGGGGTGGAGCACGCGGTGGTCAGGGCGCCGATCGACGCGATGAGCCGGGTGCGCCGGGCGTCGGTGAGGGGCCCGGAGGCGGCGAGGGCGGCAAGGTGGTCGCCGCAGAACCGCAGGGCGGCCAGGAGCGCCGGGTCCGGTCCACCGCCGGGGCGCGCCCGGGGCGGCGTTCCCGGCCGCCCCGCTATCGCCCGTACTGACGTGAGCAGCCCGGTGAGGGTCTGGCCCATGCTCGTTCCGCCGTTCTGTGAGTCGGACGCCGGCGCCGGGGTTCGTTGCCCCGGCCCCTGGTCAGAGGCCCAGGGTGCTGCGGGTGCGCCGTACGGTGCGGCGCAGCCGAACCGCCGCTCCCCGGGGGCCGCCGCCGGGCAGGGTGAGGCTCTGCAGGCGGCGGCGCTTGAAGTAGTGCTGGGTGGTGGGGTCGAGGTGCTCCCGCAGCCATTCCTCGGCGTCGGGGCGCAGCCCGGGGTGGAGCTTGGCCTGCATGCAGTAGCCGACGGTCCGCAGCAGCGGGGCGAGGCTGTCCGGCGCGGTGCGCGGCAGACGGGGAACGCCCCCGGCGCCCCGCGCGTCCGGGCCGTCCGGGGCGGGCAGCTCGTCCAGGTCGGGCACGAGGTGGTCGGTGATCGTCAGCGGGATGCGGTTGCTGTTCTCGTACGGGGTGATGCGGTCGAGGACCAGCCGGGTGCCGACGCGGGCGACGGGGATGCCGTAGTAGGCGGCGGCGGTGAACATCGCGGTGGAGAAGCAGCCGACGACGAGGGTGGGCGCGCACCGCTCGTACAGCGTCTCGGCGAGCAGCGGGCCGTCCAGCGTGGTGAGCCGTACGCCGAGTTCGGCGGCGGCCTCGTCCAGGGCGCGGGAGTAGCGGGCCGGGGCGGTGGGGTGGGGCTTGAAGAGGATGGAGGTGTGCCCGGCGCGGGCGGCTCCGCGCAACATCCGGATGTGCAGGTCCTCTTCCTCCTCCGGGGTGAGGATGGTGAGGGCGGCGAGGTACTGGCCGAGCAGCATCGCGGTGGGGGCGGCGGCCTCGGCGGCGGCGAGCCCCTTGTCTCCCTCGGCCGCGGCGGCGATCTCGGAGAGGACGGCGCGGAAGGCGTCGTCGGGGACGAGTTCGGGTTCGACGCCGGCCTCGGCGAGGAGGAGCGGGCGCACTCCGGTGACCAGGTCGAGGTGGAGGACGCGCCGGATGCGGCAGGCGATGGACTGGGGCAGCCGGTTGCGGGTGGGGCCGTAGCTCATCAGGCCGTCGGCGTAGACGTGCACGGCGCTCTCGGAGAAGATCGCGGCGAGTGCGCGGGCCGGGTTGACCTGGATGGACTCGACGGCCAGGTCGACGGGGGCGTCGGGCGCGATGTCCCAGGCGAGGCGGAAGGCCCGCTGCCACAGGACGGTCTCCTCGGAGCGGGGGCCCCAGCCGCTGGGGTGGTGCGGGCTGATCGCCTCGTTCCAGTCGACGACGGCGTCGAAGCGGGCGGCGAGGGAGCCGTAACCGCGCATCTCCTCCAGGCGGAGGGCGGTTTCGGGGACGGCCGCGTTGTTGGAGACCAGCAGGATACGGTGGCTGTCGGTGGCCCGGCCGAACTGTCCGGCGTCGAGCGCGGCGGCGAGGGTGGCCGCGCCGTACAGGGTGGAGACCTGGAAGATCTGGGTGCGCGGGGGCGTACGTACGGGCGCGGGACCGGGCGAAGGTACGGGCGCGGGTGCGGGCTCGGGTGCGGTCATCGTCAGGCGGCCTTCTGCTTGGTCTGCTTGGTGCGCAGACGGCTGAGCAGCGTGCCGCGCCTCTCGTCGATCATCGTCAGGGTGCGGTCGAGCACGTCCTGCGGCATCCGGCCCAGCGCGGCGGTGGACTCGGCGCGCAGCCGGCGGGCGGTGGCGGGCTCGTAGTCGTCGGCCTTCTCGTTGTGGAAGGCGATCATCGCGCAGTACGTACGGACGGCCTTCGGCAGCAGGACGTCCGCGTCCCGGTCGGCGCGCAGCTCGTCGAGCAGGGTGTCGTAGGAGGCGAAGAAGTCGAGCTGTCGGGCGTCCTTGATCTGGGTCAGGGAGGTGGTGACCCCGCGCCGGTAGAAGATGCCGTACAGCCCGAGCGCCGCGTAGGTGCGGGCGCGCAGATGAAGCTGCCAGATCCACAACCGGTCCTCGGCGGTGCGCAGTTCGGTGGCAAAGCGCTGGGCGCCGTCCGCGAAGAGCCGCCGGTGGTAGATCCCGGCCCAGACGAACGGGTAGTCGACCATGGTCTCGCGCTCGGGCACCCCGATGCCGTCGCGGGGGTCGAGCACGGTGTCGCGGAGGGGCGCGGGGGCGCGCCGCACGACGCGGGTGGTGCCGGTGGACTGGACGTGGTCGGTGCGGGCGAAGTCGCAGTCGAGGTCCTGGGCGGCGCGCAGCATCCGTACGAGATGGCCGGGGGCGTACCAGTCGTCGCCGTCGAGGAAGGTGAGGTAGTCGCCCTCGGCGGCGTCGATGCCGCTGTTGCGGGCGGCCGCGATGCCGACGTTCGTACCGTGTCTGATCACCCGGGCGCGCGGCAGCCGCTCGGCCCAGTGGTCGACGATGTCCTGCGTGCCGTCGGTGGACGCGTCATCGACCAGCAGGAACTCGATGTCCGGGTCCGCGTTGCGGGCCAGGCCGCCCAGCGTGGTCGGGGCGTAGGCCGCGACATTGTGGAACGGTACGACAACGGACAGTTTCGGCACGCGCGCCCTCACCTTCGATCATGGTCCCGACAACGTAGTGAGACGGCGGAAGGATCGGGTGACACCTGCCACGACAGCGGGTGAACTCTGCGCGTCCGCCGGATGACCGGGCACACGGTTCGACGCGGCCCGTCGGCCGGAACCGGACCTCGCTACAGCTGGTCGCCCCTGTTGGGCGGTTTCGGAGGATGCGTACCGCCGCCGTCCTTGATGTCCGCTTCGCAGGTGCGCCGGTCGTAGGACTGGTCGTTGGGGATCAGCAGCACGGCGTCGACCTGCTCGGGATCTTCGACGTCGAGCCACTGGTCGCCCGCGCGGGAGTCGTCGGCCGGACCGAACGCCTGGGACGAGGAGATCGTCTGGCACCCCAGCGTCACGCGCTTCTCGTCGACCGCGCAGGCGTCCACCGAGGGGTGGTCATATGCACCGACGCCGTCGAAGCGGAAGCGGAAGTGGAGCTGGTCGCCTTCGGCGGGCACCTGCGGGTGGATGTCGAGGCTCCAGTCGACGACCTCGGCGGTGACGCCGTGGCTCCGCCCGTACGTGTCCACGACCCGCACCCTGACACCGGCCTCGCCGCGCTCCGCCGTCGTGTCGGTGCAGCCCCAGGAGGAGCAGCCGGACAGGGCGAGCATCAGCAAGGCCGACGGGGCGATGGCACGTACCCGTGCGGGGAACACTGAGATGACCTCCGGTCGGCGTGCGGCGGGGCAGTGTATCCCGGGGCCCGGCTGCTGCGGGTGACGGCGGCGAGTGCCCGCGGCCCGCCCCGCCTCACCGCACCCCGTACCGCGCCTCGATGCCCGCGACGATCAGCAGCAGGCCGTCCTCGAAGCGTTCGTCGTAATCGGTGAAGATCTCCGGCCCGGCGGCGGCCGCGAGGGGGAACTCCGCCATGCGGGCCGCCCGTTCGTCGACGTCGAAGCCCTCGCGCCGCTCGTCCGGCATGGGCCGGACGCCCTGTTCCTCGGTGACGAAGCCCATCGTGTACGCGGACGCGGTGGTGCCGGCGCGGACCGCCTGGCGCAGGGTGAAGCCCGCCTCGGTCATGGTCCGCAGATGCGCGTCCAGGCCGGGGGCGTGGTCGGTGCCGGTGAAGCGGGCGCCGCTGTAGACCTTCGCGCCGTCGCGGTAGCTCAGGAGCGCGGTACGCAGGGCGGTGTTGTACACGACGAGCTGCGCCTGCCAGGTGGCGGGAGCCGCGTCGGGGCCGGGGAGGCCGTCGGAGAGCATCCGGCGGTACATCAGCGTGGCCATCTCGTCGAGGAGGGCCTGCTTGTCCTTGAAGTGCCAGTAGAGGGCGGGCGCCTTGACGCCGAGCTCGCCGGCGATGGCCCGCAGGCTCAGACCGTCGAGTCCCACCTCGTTGAGCAGCCGCAGGGCGGCGTCGGCGACGCGCGCCCGGTCGATCTTCGTCGTAGCCACCTTGACAATTTAACAGCGTTAAGCGCAGACTCCGAATCATGGAACTTAACAGCGTTAAGGAAAGTGCCCTCGTGCCGGCCGCGGTCGACGTCCTGATCGTCGGCGCCGGCCCCAGCGGTCTCGCGCTCGCCGTCGACCTGGCCCGCCGGGGCGTGCCCGCCCTGGTCGTCGAGCAGGCGGAGACCCTCTTCCCCGGCTCCCGGGGCAAGGGCGTCCAGCCGCGCACCCGGGAGGTGTTCGACGACCTCGGCGCGGGCGATGCGGTGCGCGAGCACGGCGGCACGGCGCCGACCGGGATGACCTGGGCGGACGGCGTACGGCAGGGCCCGTACGAGATGTTCCGCAGGGCGGCGCCCACGGAAGCGGAGCCGTACGGGGAGCCCTGGCTGCTGCCCCAGTGGCGGACCCAGGAGATCCTGCTCGGCCGGCTGCGCGAACTCGGCGGCGACGTCGCCTTCTCCACCGCGCTGACCACGCTGGCCCAGGACGCCGACGGGGTCACCGCCGAGCTGACGACCGGGACCGTCCGGGCCTCCTGGCTGGTCGCGGCGGACGGCGGGCGCTCCACCGTGCGGCGGGCGCTCGGGGTGGGCATGACCGGCGGGAGCGTCGATCCGGCGCCGATGCTCGTCGCGGACGTGCGGATCGCGCCCGCCGCCCTCGACCGGGACAACTGGCACATCTTCCTGGGCGACGCGGGCTACACCACCCTGTGCCCGCTGCCCGGCACGGACGACTTCCAGCTGGTCGCCCAGTTCAAGGAGGGCGCGCCCGATCTCGCGCCGGAGGCCGTACGCGCCCTGGTCGCCGACCGCACCCACCTGGCCGCCCAGGACGTCACCGAGGTCCGGTGGTCCTCCGACTTCCGCCCGCGCGCCGCTCTCGCCGACCGCTTCCGGGCGGGCCGGGCGCTGCTCATGGGCGACGCGGCGCACATCCACTCCCCGGCGGGCGGCCAGGGTCTGAACACCAGCGTCCAGGACGCGTACAACCTGGGCTGGAAGCTCGGTCAGGTGCTGCTGCACGGTGCGCCCGAGGCGCTGATCGACAGTTACGAGCAGGAGCGCCGCCCGGTCGCCGAGGCGATGCTGGGCCTGTCGACCCGGATCCACCAGGGCCGGCAGCAGCGCGGCCGGGACACCCAGCAACTCGGTCTCGGCTACCGGGGCGGCCCGCTCTCCACCGGCCGGGCGGGCCTGCTGGAGGCGGGCGACCGGGCGCCGGACGGGCCCGCCGGTGCCCACGGGCGGCTGTTCGACCTGTTCCGGGGGCCGCACTTCACGCTGCTGGCCCTGGGCACGGACGCCGCGCTTCCCGCGGTGGCGGACGCGTCGGTGCGTACGTACCGGGGCCCGGCCCCGCAGGCGTACGGACCGGGGCTCTTCCTCGTCCGGCCGGACGGCTACATCGGCTGGGCGGGCGAGGACCCGGCCGGGCTCGCCGCGTACGCCGAACCCCTGGGTCTTGACCTCACGTCCGCTTGAGACCGCCCACGGAACGGGCCGCTCCGTCGGCTACACGCTGCTGAGCGAGAGCTTGGCGGCGAACCCGAGGAACAGGACGCCCGCCGCCGAAGTCGCCCCCGCCGACAGCCGCTTGCGCCGGCGGAAGGCGGCGGCGAGTCGGGTGCCGCCGAAGATCAGCACCGAGAGGTACGCGAAGCTGGCGAGCTGGAGCAGTGTGCCCAGCACCAGGAAGGACAGGGCCGGGTAGGCATAGCCCGGGTCGACGAACTGCACGAAGAAGGAGATCAGGAACAGGATCGCCTTCGGGTTGATCAGACTGACCACCAGCGCCCGGCGGTAGGGCCGCTCCATGGAGGCCGCGGCCTCGGGCGCCTCGGCCGTCTCGACCAGTTCGGCGGTACGCCGGTGCCGCTCGCGCCACAGGGACACGGCCGCCCGCAGCATCCCGATGGCCATCCAGGTCAGATAGCCCGCGCCCGCGTACTTGACGATCGCGAAGAGCAGCGGCGTGGTCTGGAGCAGGGACGCGGCGCCGAGCGCGGAGAGCGTCATCAGGACGGTGTCCCCGGTCCAGACGCCCGCGGCGGCGGTATAGCCGGTACGCACGCCGCGTCGGGCCGCGACGGAGAGCACGTACAGCGAATTCGGCCCCGGCAGAAGAACGATCAGCGCCAGGCCGGCGAGATAAGTCGGAAGGTCGGTGACACCCAGCATGGACGGAGTCTCGCACGTCCGTACGGGTCGCCGTCCAGCGGTTTCACCAGGCGAAATCAGCGGTCCGGCGCACGGCGGGAAAGCGCCTGCTCCGCGGTCCGGACCCGGCCATGATCCACCGGGCGCACCCTCGGGGGGCTGGACGCGCGGCGCGGGTCCGACGGAGGATTCGGTGACCGGGCCGGACGGGAATCCGTCATCCGTACAGGAGGCGCCGGGTCGGCGGGTGAGCCAGGGGGGACCGAGCGATGGCGGACACGAACAGCGGGTGGGACGGCCGAGGGGCGAGGGGCGGCATGGAGGCGGCGCGGGCGCAGGAAGCGATATCGGGACCGGGCGTATCGGGACCGGGCGGTACGGGAGCGGGCGCCTCGGGACCGAGCAGTGCGGGATCGGGCGCATCGGGACCGAGCAGTGCGGGACCGAGCAGTGCGGGATCGGGCGTCTCAGGTCCGGGCGTCTCAGGTCCGGCGGCCCCGGGCCCGAGGGCCGCCCGGTCCCGCCGCGTCACCGCCGTACCGATCGTATCGATCGTCGCCCTGGCCGCCCTCACGACCGCTTGCGAACCGGGGACCGCCACCGGGGCGCAGGACGCGCCGCCGCCGGTGCGGGCCACACAGGCCGCCGCGCCGACCGCGAGCCCCTCCCCCACCGCCTCCGCCACCGACGACGCCGAACCGCCCACGGCCTCGCCCACGACCCCGCCGCCGAGCCCGAAGGCGTCCACCGCCGCGCCGGCCCGCCCCGCCCCCGAGCCGAGCACCGCACCGCCGCCGCGCGTCCTGATGCGTACGGGATCCCAGAGCGACCAGGTGCGGGAACTCCAGGCCAGGCTCCGCCAGATCGGCCACTTCGGGCGCAACCCGACCGGCTACTACGGCTCCGTCACCGCCGACGCCGTACGGTCCTTCCAGGCCAAACGGCGGCTGACGGTCACCGGAAGCGCCGACGAGGTCACCTGGAAGCGGCTGCTGGCGATGACCCGGGTGCCGACGGCCGCCGAGCTGAACCCGCCGACCGAGCGCCCGGTGGCCACGCCGGACGAACGGTGCCTGAAGGGCCGGGTCCTGTGCATCAGCAAGAAGAGCCGGACGCTGGCGTGGATGATCGACGGCAAGGTCGTCTCCGCGATGGACGTGCGCTTCGGCTCGGAGTACACGCCCACCCGCGAGGGGGTGTTCGAGGTGTTCTGGAAGTCCCGGGACCATGTGTCGACGCTCTACGACACCCCGATGCCGTACGCCCTGTTCTTCAGCGGCGGCCAGGCGGTGCACTACTCCGCCGACTTCGCGGCCAACGGCTACGGCGGCGCCTCGCACGGCTGCGTCAACGTACGGGACAAGAAGAAGGTCGCGGCCCTGTTCGACCAGGTGAAGAACGGCGACAAGGTCGTCGTCTCCTGGTGATCCGGTACGGATGACCCGGAGCCGGTGATCCGGCGCGAGCACGTCATGAACAGGGAGGGAGAGGGCGCGGGCGGGACCGGGGGAACGTGTCCCGCCCGCGCCGATGCGCTGAGCCGAAGGTACGGGGGGAACCCCGGCTCGTTGCGCGGCCGATGACCAGTCGGCTCACTCTGTACTGCGCCCGGCGCCCGAAAAACGTCACACCTGGCTGTCCGAGCCGTCCGCCGGACCGCTCACACTCCCTGGATCCGCAGGTCAGCGGGCGAGTACGGAGGCCGCGCCGGAGCTCTTCGGGAGCGGCGAGCTCCCGGCATCCGCCCCGTCGGCGCCCGGCCCGGTCTCCACCGGCTGCTCCGGGGCGAAGCCGGAGCGCGGTACGGGATGGAAGGAGACGGGCGGCAATGAGCCGCCGCCGCCCGGTCCGCTCTGACCACCGTCGTCATCGCCGTCGTCCCCGCCACCGCCGGAACCACCGGAGCCACCGCTTCCACCGCTGCCGCCGCTCCCGCCGAGGAGGCGGTCGCAGAAGCGCTCCAGGTTCTTCTCGCCCTTCGCGAACTCGATCAGCTGCTGTCGGCTCCGGTCGTCCAGGGTGCCGTTGCGGAAGGCCTTGCAGGCCTTGACGGACTTCTCGTACCAGTTCCCGGAGTCCGTACCGTCACCGGAGCCGCCGGTTCCGCCGGGGCGTTCGTCCCGGCCGTCGCCGCCGCCGGAGGTCTCCTCGCGGCCGTCGCCGCCCGGCCGGTCCGGGGTGCCCGAACGGTCGCCGCCGGACTCCCGGCCGGTGTCGCCGGTCCGTGCTCCGTCGGGCGCCTCGGATCCGCCGGACTCGCGGGTCTCGGGCGAGGAGGACGCCTCCGGTGCGTCGGGCGGGGACGGGTCGGCCGGGGACGAGGAGCCGTCGGCGGGTTCGCTGGAGGCCAGCGGCCCTGGGGTCACGGCGGCCGATACGGAGCTGGCGGGCGCGGGCGAGCCCTGTCCGCCGAAGGTTCCGGTGAACACGCCCGTACCGGCGGCGACCGCGACCCCGCCGAGCGCACAGCCCGCGAGCGAGGCGACCAGGCCGAAGCGGACCGGCCGGCTCCAGCGCGGGCGGCGGGCCGGGGTGTCGGGGGCGGAGCCGATCTGGACGGCGTGCAGCATGCCGGGGTGTCCGGGAACGGCGGCGCCGGCGGCGCGGCCGGCGAGCCGGTCCACCCCGTTGCCGTGGCCGGCCTGCCGGAACGCGGCGAGGACGGCGTCCTCGCCGGGAAGTTCGCCTGCCGCGGTACGCAGCCCGCCGCGGGCCGTGCCGAGCGCTTCGGCGAGCCGGAAGGCGTCGGTGCGGGCCTGGTCGCCGACGGGGACGACAGGTTCGCCGCGGAGCAGTCTCTCCGCCGCGTCCTTGTCAAGCCACTCGTAGTGCTCGTCGGCCATCACATGTCCTTCTGCGTCCACGGTCGCGAATGCGTCACACCGGGAGTGACCCCGGCGGGCGCCGCCGGACCGCCCCGGCCGGGCCGCTGGGAGGGCACGGCGCCGAGCCCGGCGCCTCCGCCCGCGTCGGAACCGGCCTCTCCTCCGGCGCCCTGTGCCGGGCCGGCGGCCGGGGTTCCGTCCGAGGTGAACGCGCCATCGGCGGCCCGGGCTGCCGCGAGCTGCTCGTCGGCGCCGAGGAGTTCGGCAAGTCGCTTGAGGCCGCGGTGGGCGGCGGTGCGTACGGCGCCGGGCCGCTTGCCCAGGGTCTGCGCCGCGCTCTTCGCGTCGAGCCCGACGACCACCCGGAGGACGACGGCCTCGGCCTGGTCCTGCGGCAGCTGGGCGATGAGGGACATGGTGCGGTCGGTGTCGAGCGCCTCGATGGCGTCACCCGCGGTGTCGGACTCGGCGGCGCGCGCGGTCAGCTCGGTCTCATCACCGCCGATCGCGGGACGGCGGCTGCGCATCCGCAGATGGTCCAGCGAGCGGTTGCGCGCGATCCGCGCGGCCCAGCCCCGGAACCGGTCGGCGTCACCGCTGAAACGGTCGAGGTCGCGCGCTATCTGCAGCCACGCCTCGGACGCCACGTCCTCGGCGTCCGGTTCCCCGACCAATGTCCGTATGTAGCCCAACAACCGTGGCTGCACCGCGCGGTACACAGCACGGAAGGCGTCCTCGTCCCCGTCCTGTGCCGCGAGCACCGCGGCAGTCAGCTCCGCGTCGTCCCCCAGCACTCCCTCAACCCGCCCTGCCGTCCTCATCGCAGCTGGTCAACTGCTGCGCAACCCTGCGCGAACCAGCACGCTACGTGCTCGGCGGGGGCCACGTCCATGACTTGTACAACCCGCAACAATTCGTCGGGCGTCTTCCGGTGTGACAGAAAACGCAGTCATGGCGCTGAGATGAGTACGGGGTCGTGCTGCGACCCCGTGGAAGACGGCCGGGGCCTCTCCTGTGGGGGGTGGCGGCCCCGGTCGTCGCTCCAACACGTGGTCGCTTGACCAGGCGCTTTGTGGCCGCCTTCCTCCTCCGTGACCAACGGCGTGACCAACGCGCCGGCGAATCCCTTTCGGGTGAGCGCGTTCTCGGACGTCAGGTACCCCAGTGACCAGCGCTTTCCAGCGCCCACCCGACCCAGCAGCGTTCAGGCGTTGCGCGAACTCAGGACAAACTCCTGACACCTTCCCTTCGGCGCCGGAAGCCATCCACGCGAAGATCGCGCCCGAAAGAACAACCCAGGCGCCCCGTCGCCGAGACGATCCGAACGGTCACCGGACAGCAGCCACTAGAGTGCCCAGCGTGAACACCGCGCCTCAGCAGACGACCGTCTTCCGCCTGATCGTGACGGGCGGTGGCACCGGCGGTCACACGTACCCCGCTCTCACCGCGATCCGCACCTTGCAGGCACGGCTGGCCGTTTCCGGTCGCGCCCTCGACGTCCTGTGGATCGGAACGGCGGAGGGCCTGGAGGCCCGGGTCACCAGCGCGGAGGGCATCCCGTTCACCACCGTCGCCACGGGCAAGATCCGGCGTCACGCGAACCCGCTGAAGATGGTGTCGCCCGCCAACGTCCGGGACATGGCTCGCGTCCCGCTCGGGGTGGCCCAGGCGCGCAGCGCGGTCTCCGCCTTCCGGCCGGACGTCGTCCTCGCCACGGGCGGTTACGTAGCCGTGCCGGCCGGGCTCGCAGCGCGGATGTGCCGAGTCCCGCTGGTCCTGCACGAACAGACCGTCCGCCTCGGCCTCGCCAACCGTAAGCTCGCCGGCTCCGCCGCGCGGATCGCCGTGTCCTCGGAGTCGACCCTGCCGCTCCTGCCGGAGAGCGTCCGGCCGACGGCAGTGGTCACCGGCAACCCCGTACGTCCGGAGGTCCTGACCGGCCACCCGGACAAGGCCGTGACGGCATTGGGTCTGCACGCGTTCGACCGGCGTCTTCCGACGGTGTACGTCACCGGCGGCGCGCAGGGGTCGCAGCAGATCAACGACGTGGTCGGCGGCGAACTGCCGTGGCTGTTGGAGCGCGCCAACGTGGTGCACCAGTGCGGTCCGGCTCACCAGGAGGCGCTGTCCGCGCGCGCCGCAGGGCTTCCGGCCTCCCTGGCCGCCCGGTACCACCTCACGGCCTTCGTCGGACCGGAGCTGCCGGACGTCCTGGCCCTGGCCGATCTGGTGATCTCCCGCAGCGGCGCGGGCACCCTGGCGGAGCTGACCGCCCTGGGCAAGCCCGCCGTATTCATCCCGCTCGCCACGGCGGCCGGGAACGAACAGGCCCACAACGCCCGCCACCTGGAGGAGTCCGGGGCAGCGGTCGCCCTCCTCGGCGAGGTCACCGGCGGGCACCTGCGCGAGGCGGTCGGCCCGCTCCTCGACGATCCGGCGCGCCGGGCCACGATGGCCGCAGCGGCCAGAGCCCACGGACGCCCGGACGCCGCGGAAAGGCTCGTGGACGTGATCCTGTCCGCAGCATCCCGGTAACAGCTTGGCCCGCAGACGGCCTGGAGGGCGGCAAGAACGGAGACGTCCATGGCGAGTACTGTGTCCGCCCACTCCAGCATGTCCAGGCTGATCTGCTGGGCACGGTGGGCAGTGAGGTCGTAGCCCAGCCGCCGCGCAGCGTTGATCATGGCGGAATGGGCTGGTTGGTCCTGCCATTTACTGATCAGTCCGGCCGAGCGGACGGCCATATGTGGTCCGCCCCGTCGAGCGAGAGCAAGCTGAGCGAAGGGGCTACGGCAGTAGTTCCCCAGACACACGACGAGCAGATTCGACATCATGAGCCGCCTGTGGCCTTGAGTGCATGTCCGAGAGTGGTCACCACTCGGTGGACGTCTGCCTCAGTGAGGTGCTGGTGGAAGGGCAGGCTCAAGATTTCCCGGCTGACCCGTTCGGTGGCGGGCAGGTCACGCGTCCAGCGTGCGAAGGCGGGCTGAAGGTGGTTGGGCGGGTAGTGAACGCCGACGCCGATGTTCCTCGCCCGTAGGTGGGCGAATACGTGGTCCCGGTGCGGCACGCGTACCTGGCACAGGTGCGGCACCGTGTGGCCGAGGTCGACATCGACGAGCGTCACCCCCTCCAGCGCGTCCAGGGCGTCTCTGTAGGTGCGCCACAAATGCCGCCGGGAGCGCACGGTGGCGTCGAAATGGTCGAACTGCGCCAGCCCGATGGCGGCGTTGATGGACGAGAGCTGATACCGCAGGCCGAAGCCTTCCACCCGGTAGCTGGTCGTCGCAGCGCGCTCGCTCTGGGACTGCGTGACGCCCAGCATGCGGAGTCGACGGACAGCGGCGGCCTCCTCGGGCGTACGGGGGATGACGGCCCCGCCTTGGCCACACGTCAGATTCTTGACCGGCCCGAAGGAAAGGCAGGTCAGGGCTGTGTCGTCGGCGCCGACGTGTTTGGGTCCGCAGTGAGAGCCGAAGGCGTGGGCGGCGTCCTCGATGACCACGATGCCCCGCTCAGCCAGATCCTCGCGAATGGAGCGGAGGTCGACGGCACGGCCACCGAAGAGCACCGGCAGTACGGCGGCCGTGTCATCAGTGACTGCGTCCATGACGAGTTGCGGGGTGACGCACAACGTCGCCGGGTCTACGTCGATGAACCGCGGGGCGGCTCCTACGGCCCGGACGGCCTGCACAGTGGCACAGAACGTCATGGACGGCACGATCACCTCGTCGCCAAGGCCGATGCCTGTGGCCAGCAGGGCACTGTGCAGGGCAGCGGTACCGGAACTGACGGCCACCACGTCGGGTACGCCGATGTACGCCGAGATCCGCCTCTCGAATTCGGCGGTGAGGTCAGTGTGCCCGTACTGGCCGGCCTCCAGGACGCGGGCGACGGACGCTGCTTCTCGTCCGTAGAGGTACGGGGACGCGTTGCGCCGGGCGTCGGGGATGGTCAGGCTCATGTGGTTACCCCGTTCATGGCGATGCGCTTCAGGTCGGCCGTCTCACCGACGGCCAACGTCTCGACGTAGTTGGTCAGGAACACCCCTGTCCGGTAGGCCAAGCGGTCGTGGTCGACCGGGAGGCCGAACAGTCCGTTGACCATTTGGCCGACCAGGTCGGCTCCGGCCGCCTCGGTCAGCGGGAACCCGCCGGCGATCCGGACGTTCAGTTCGGTGATGGTGACCTGGCCGTCTGCCTGAACGAAGCCTTGTACGCAGCACAGGCCCTCGGCACGTACGGCACGAAGGGCGGCCAGCACGAGACCGAGCACGGTGGTGTCGCGAAAGGTGGTGGAGACTGCGGCGAGTCCGGCCTTCACCAGGTCCCGGCGGCGCAGGATCGCCGACGCTCGGCCGGTGCGGTCCACCAGGCAGTCTGCCGTGAACTCGGTTCCGTACACCCGCTCCTGCACCAAAGCACACGGGATCACCTTGCTCAGCAGCAGGGCGTGCTCCTTCTTCTCGACGAAGTGGACGTGCTGGGCGCCGTGGCCGCGCCGGGGCTTGACCACCAACTGCGTGTTCTCGGGAACCCGGTCGAGGGTGTCGCCCCACCATGACCGAGGGGTTGGCACCCCCTGCTCGGTGAGCACGCGATGAAAGGCTGCCTTGTCGATGCATGTGTGTACCGACGAAGGTTCGGGCAGCCACATGCGCACGCCGATCTCCTCCAGCCGAGAACTCATGCGCAGCAGCGGCGGAAGATCGTTCTCGATGGCTGGTACCACCGCGTCCACCGCCAGCGCCCGGCACAGCCCGGTCATGCGGGCCCGGTAGTCCTGGTCGTCGGCTGTCGGAATGACCTGAGGCACGACTTGCGGGAGCAGGAAGCCCGGGGCAAGAGGGTTGGCGTCGGCGGCGATGACTCGGTGGCCGAGACGGGTAAGGCTCCGGGCCAGCCCAAAGCCGGGGTTGGCTCCAGTGCCCGTGACCAGGATCCGGCGCGGTGCGATCTGGTCAGCAGGCATGGTCGTCCTCCAGAGGTGCAAGCGAGGGGCGGAGGGCCGGCGGAGGGGTGCGCCGCATACCTCCGCTCGTGAGCGGAGCCCACCGGTCGGGGTTACGGCGATACCACTCTGCGGTTTCAGCCAACCCATCCTCCAACCGGTGAGCAGGCCGGTAGCCGAGCTGGTCGCGGGCCTTGGACCAGTCGATCGAGTAGCGGGCGTCGTTCGACGGTCGGTCGGGGATGTACGTGACCGCGTCCCATGTCGCGCCGCAGATGTTCAGCAGGTGGCCGGTCAGCTCCTTGGTGGACAGGTCAGTACCTCCACCGAGGTTGTAGACCTCTCCCGGCTCCCCATCACGCAGCACTGCTTCGATCCCGGCGCAGTTGTCTTCTACGTGCAGCCAGTTACGCACGTGCTGCCCCCGGTCGTGGAGCGTGACGGGTGCTCCTCGCAAGAGTCGGGTCAAGAAGAGCGGGATGACCTTTTCGGGGTACTGATAGGGCCCGTAGTTGTTGCTGCTACGAGTCGCACACAGCGGGAGCCCAAGCGTCCGGTAGGCGCCCAGGGCTACCAGGTCCGCGGCCGCCTTCGACACCGCGTACGGGACCGAGGGACGCAAGGGCGAATCCTCGGTCGCGGCCCCCTCCAGCAGCGGGCCGTAAACCTCGTCGGTCGAGACGTGGACGAACTTGTCGACGCCGTGGCGGTGTGCGGCGTCAACGAGGACCCGGGTGCCGAGAACATTCGTGGACAAGAACGCGTCGGCCGCGTTGTAGGAGCGGTCGACGTGGGACTCGGCCGCGAAATGCACCACTGCTGTGGGACCGGACGCCATCAGGCTGTCGACAACAGCTGCGTCACGGATGTCGCCGTGGACGAACCGTAGTTTGTCCGACAGAAACGCCATGCCCAGGTTCTCGATGTGACCGGCGTAGGTGAGGGCGTCAAGGACGGTCACACGGGCGACGTCCTCAGTCCGGATGATCCGCTTGACGAAGTGCGAGCCGATGAAGCCCGCACCTCCAGTGACGAGTACGTGTTTCATGCGCGCCTCCCGGAAGAATGGCGGCCCGGCACATCGCGCAGAAGGCCGATGCCGGCAGGCCGACGAGAGATGCCCGGAACCTCCCCGAGCTGCCTCCACGGTGGGCCGCACACCCCGTTGGAGTCTGTATCCCCGATGTGGGCCCGCTCTGCGAAGCGGGTCGCTACGGTGCCGTACAGACACCAGAGTCGGGGGGTGTGCATGAAGACGGAAGCAGTACGCCATCCCCTGACCTACGTGCGCCAACAGCGCGGGTGGAGCATGGAAAAGCTCGCCCACCACCTGAACCTGGCCGCGCAACGTCGCGGTCTTCGCATCGCTGCCGACCGCAGTCGCATCTACCGGTGGGAGCACAGGCGGGTAGGCGCTCCCAGCGACCTCTATCAAGAGCTGCTGGCCGACGTTCTGGGCATCGATTCCGCCCGATTGCGGACCGTGCCATGGCCGTGGTGGCTCCCCGCCTACGATCGCCCGTTCCCCTTCAGCCAAGCCGGCGTCCGCGCCGCCCACACGGAGCTATTGGTGGATCTCGACCAGCCCGACCGCCGTACCTTCCTCGCCCTCGCCGCCGGATCCTTAGTCGGAATGGCAACCGAATGGGCTCGCGTCGAACCCGAACGCCTGGCCGGGGCTCTGGCTGGGCACCGCGTCGACGAAAGCCTGCTCACCTGGCTGGAGAGCAGCGTCGAACGTCTCCCCGGCCTGGCGAACACATCCCCTAAGGAATGTGCTGACCTCCTCGGCGCGGCCATGCGCGTCGCCATCAACCTGCTCGACTCAGCCCGCTACGACGAACCCACCGGCCGCCGACTGCGTACCGTTCTGGCTCAGGCAGCCCAGAGCGCCGCCTGGCTCCACTTCGACCAAGGCCGCCATGCCTCGGCGCAACGCCACTGGCGCACCGCGCTGCACTCAGCCCACAGCGCCGACGACCGCGACCTCGGAGCCGGAGTCCTCTCCGACCTCGCCTACTCCGCCACTTGGCTCGGGCACCCCGGTGAAGCGGTCGAGATCCTCGCCCTTGCCCGTACCCGAACCCGCCACGCGACAGCCCGCTCCCTGCTGGATGTACGCCGGGCTCGCGCCCTTGCGGTCCTCCAGGACGATGTAGGCACCGCGCGCGCACTCAACGACGCCGAACACCAACTGGAGCGTGGCAGAGCACAATCCGCACCCCCGTGGGTGTCCTGGATGTCATCCGCCGACCTCGCCGTTGACGCGGGGCGCTGTTGGCTGGACCTGGAAGACCCACGGCGGGCCACCGCCGCGTTGGAGGAGGGCCTGGGCTTGCTGGTTCCCGAACGGGAGAGAACCCGCGCCATCATGCTCACCTATCGAGCCCACGCGGCGCTCGCCGACCACGACGTCGCCGCCGCCGTGGCGGACACGCGGACAGCTCTGGACACCGCTCTGGGCACAGGTGCTTCACGTTGCCTCGACCTGGTGCGCGGCACCCTGCGGGAGTCACTCGAACCCCACAAGGGCGAAGCCGCCGTTCAGGATCTGCGCTCGTACGCACATCAGCGGCTGGCGTCCGTGGCCACGTGAGCGGCCTGCCCGGGCACCCGGAGTGCTGGGCGCATCGCATCACCAACAGAGCCCAGGAACAGACAGAAGCACCTGAAAACGCGCCGAGACAGCCGGAAGTCAGGGACCGGCGCCCAGGACCTGTCCGGCCGATCATGAGACTACTTCGCAGTCGTGTCGTTGACGTGCGCATGGGGTGGGGTGCTCTGACGGATGCCGAGTGTGGCAGGTAGCGGAATCACCGGCAGGTGATCGACGGGATTCGGCACCTGGTGCGGCCCGGCGTCCAGTGGCGTGATCTGCCCGAGCGGTTCGTCCAGTGGAAGACGGTCTATTGCGAGACACCGATGACAGCCGTCGGTATGTGACCGGGAGTGACGCGGAGGGCTCGCCCTCAGAATTCCTCAGACCCGAAACCGTGGAAGAAGCTTCGTGCCTGCTCGTGGATGTCGAGCTGCGCCGGGTCGCGTCCGCTCATGATCCAGAAGAAGGTGGGCCCGATCAACAGGTCGATTGCATAATCGCCGGCCGGCCGGTGCGGGTCGACGCGATGCAGGACAGCCCTCGCGCTGTCCCTGAGAACGTCCTTGGTCGCGATCAACCGTTTCACCGCCGGATCGTGCTGCGCGGCCGCAAGCAGGGCGCGGTAGCCGGCTCCAGCCGGTGAGTAGGCGAGGAAGCGCATCAGCGCGTCGAGATAGGACGTGACCTCGTCGAGCCGGGTACCCGTCGGCTCGACGGCGAGTTCCTCCTCGGCGTCGTCCACACACGCCTCGAAGAGGATCTCCGCCTTCGTCGACCACCAGCGGTAGACCGTCTGCCGTCCGACGCCCGCCCGCACAGCGATGCCCTTCATGGTCATCGCCGCGTAGCCGACCTCAAGCAGCAAATCGTCGACGGCGTGCAGGACGGCCTCGCGCGCCTGCTCGCTGCGGGGTCGGCCACCGCGGCGTTTCGTCTCGATCACCCAGCCATCGTAGCGAGGCCGCCCGACGGGATCAGCACCTCACCAAATAACTGGACACCGTGTACCGATACCTCTAGGGTTTCGGTACACGGTGAACCGAAACCGGTGGGCGAGGGTCACGCCCGCCCTCGTCACAGAGGTCACGGGCACCCGCAGCTTCCCGGCTGGAATCCGACCTTCCCGGCCCGGTCGAGGCTCATCGTGACCCCCATCCAGCACCCCGCGAGGAGATTCCCCATGTCCGACTTCGAGCCCGCCGTAACGGCGTTCATCCTCCTCAAGACCAATCGAGCCTGGTTGGAGCTGTCCGTGCCGGAGCGCGTCGCCGCCTTCCAGGAGAGCGTCTTGCCCGCCGTCAGGGACAAGGCCGAGGACGTGCGTTGGCGCTACTTCGACACCGAGTTCTACACCGCCCGCGTTACCGACATCTGGGTCTGGGAGGCACGCGATCACCAGTCCTTCCAGTTGGTCGTCGAGGCGTTGCGCGAGACGCCGTTCTGGGACCACTACTTCGAGGTCGTCGAAATTCTTGTGGGTGTCGAGAACGGGTATGCCAAGAACTACGACCGCGGCATTCTGGCGACCGTCGACGCCTGAGCGTGCGTCAGCCAGTGCGGTGCGCAGGCAACCGTCCGTCGAACCGCGAGTCGGCACCGGGCGAACCCCGCACCGGAAGCACATGCCCCGGCTCCCAGCCGTCTCGGCCGACACCCATCCGGCAGCGCCAGCACTCGCCCGCGGCGCAGCGGCCTTGCTCTCGCCGCACCAGGCGGGTCTGGACTCCGGTCTCTGGGCATCACAGCCCTGGATGCCCGCACCAGCCTGGGCGCCACGGCCCGCCGACAGCACCCTGGGCGCCCGCGCCGGTCACTCTGCCGGTGGCGCCGCTGGTCGTGTTCGCCGGCTACGAGAACATCACCCAGACGCGCACGATCGCGAAATCACGCAAACACGCGATATCGCGCTTCGCCTCCCGCCGAGTACAACTCCCCGCCCCGTTGAGGAGCCTCAATGCCAGCCGTCCTGAACCCCGTCCTCGATCTTCTGACCATGCGCGGCACCGTCACCGAGGCTGAGCAGCTCACCGCCCGGATACGTCGGCTGCGCATCGAGAGCGGGCAGCTGGCCGGCTTGGAGGTCCAACCGGGCCAGCAAGTACGTGTCCTGGTGGGCGGACTCACCCTCCGTACGTACTCGATCTGGCACTACGACCCGTCCGGCGGCGTCGAGCTGTGCGTACTGGACCACGCCGAAGGTGGACCGGGCGCCCGGTGGGGCCACACTGTCGCACCGGGCGAACAGGTGCGGCTACGGCGGCCCGAGGGCACCTTCACGCTGCGCCCCGACGCCGCCCACCATCTCTTCGTCGGCGACGAGACAGCCTCGGTCGCGTTCGGTGCGATGCTCGCGGCGCTGCCCGGGGACGCCGTGGTCTCCGGGTGCATCGAGACAGCAACAGCCACGGACCGGCTACCCCTGCCATACGGCGACCGACTGGACTGGGTACTCCGGGGTGAGACGTCACTGCCGGACGCGGTACGGCGACTCGCCCCCGCACCCGGCGGGATCGCATATGTCGCCGGAGAGGCACGGGACGTGCAAGCAGTGCGGCAGGTGCTCCGGCAAGCGGGCTGGGACCGGCGTGCGGTCCTGACCAAGCCCTTCTGGACACCGGGCAAGAAGGGCATGGAATGACAGCCGAGGCGTACTCCTCCGCCCGCCACTCAACCGGCACTTGTCCGGCCGACCATGCTGCTCGTTAGGCTGATGCTCAGGGAGGCTGTGATGGGTGCCGTCGAGATGAGCCGGACTGAAGCGGTCGCGCTCGTGCAGCGGATCATGGATGCGGACTATGAGTCTGAGGACGATGCGGACGGGTGGCTGCAGAGGCTTGACAGCGCCCTGGCCTGCCCAACGGGCCATGTCAGCGATCTGATCTTCTGGCCCCCAGGGCGAGAGCTCTCTGCCGATGAGGTGGTCGATCAGGCATGGGCCTGTCGGGCAATCGCGTTGTGACACACGCGCTCAGGTGCGAAGCCAGATGAGCCAGATGACGAGGGCTGCTGCGGTTGCGGTGCCGAGGAAGACGTAGCCCGCGCTTGTCGTAGCGCGTTGCCACGGCTCTGGCGTGCTTGAGCCGGTTGATCGCGCGTTCGACGGTGTTGCGCTTCTTGTAGCGCTCTTCGTCGAAGCCGGGCGGCCGTCCGCCGCGTGACCCTTTGCGCAGTCGGGCGGCCTGGCTGTCGGCCTTCTCCGGAATCGTGTCGCGTTCCGCACCTTGCAGGCACGTCTGGCGGCTTCCGATCGGCCCCTCGGCGTCCTGTGGATCGGCACGGCGGAGGACCTGGAGGCCCGGGCCACGAGGAGGCGCTGTCCGCGCGCGCAGGCGGGACTTCCGGTCTTCCTGGCCGATCTGGTGATCTCCCGCAGCGGCGCGGGCACCCTGGCCGAGCTGACCGCCCTCGGCAAGCCGCCGTATTCATCCCGCTCGCCACCGCGGCCGGAAACGAACAGCCCCACCGAGGCCCCACGACGCCTCACCGCCCACCGTGTGCGAGCTCGTCCGCCGGTGCAGGGTGCGCGAACAGCGCCCGGACGGTTTCGGTGGCCAGGTCGCGCAGCCAGGTGTGGGCGCGGTCGTCGTCGTAACGCTGATGCCAGAGCAGGTACAACGGGACATCGGGCAACGGGAGCGGCGGCGCCATGGAGACCAGGCCGAGCCGGTCCCGGGCGGTGCGGGTGACCGCATCGGGAAGGGTCACCACCAGGTCGGTGCTGAGGGCGAGTTGAAGCGCGAAGGCGGCCGTCGGCCCGGCGACGACGACACGCCGTTCGAGGCCGTACGACGTCAGGGCGTCGTCGATCGGGTCGCGCAGGCTTCCGCGCCGCGAGACGGTGAGGTGCTCGGCGGCCGCGTAGCGTTCGAGGCTCATCGGGTCTTCGGCGAGCGGGTGGCCCGGGCGAACGGCGACGACCAGCCGGTCCGCGCCGACGAGACGGTGACGGACGTCGGGGAGCGTCGGAACGCTGGAGCTGGATTCGAGGTCGATCTCACCCCGCCGCAACTCGGGCCCGTCCGTGCCGGGTTCGGCGGACAGCCGCAACCGTACGCCGGGCGCCTGACGGTGGACAGCGGTGGTCAGGTTTGTACCGCAGGCCGCGGTCAGGGCGTCATGCCACCGCACGGTGAACACCCGGTCCAGAGCCGCCAGGTCGAGCTCCCGCTCGGCGGACAGGAGCTGGTGGGCCTGCTGCACGAGGGCGTGAACCTGGGCGCGCATGGCCAACGCGCGAGGGGTGGGGGTCATACTGCGGCCCGTGCGGACCAGGATCTGGTCGCCGGTGGCCTTCCGGATGCGCCCCAGGGAACGGCTCATCGCCGGTGAGGTGACATGGAGGCGAGCCGCGGCGCCGGCGACGCTGCCCTCTTCCAGCAGCGCGTCCAAGGCTGTCAGCAGGTTCAAATCCAGTTGCATGGCAGTAACTCTACAAGTGAAAAGCATGCACTTGTTGTTAACGACCGGGCGGCCTAGTTTCGAAGTGCGGGGGCGAGACATACCGCCGCCCCGCACCTGCCAACCCCCGGGAGCCCAGCGTGACCACACCCATGCCTTTCGACGCCGGCACGAAGCTCATGTCCGAAGTGACCGCCGCGGTGGAGGCCGCCGGCGTCACACTGCGCGACCGCCACACCCCGCAGGCCCGGGACGTGAGACTTGACGAGGTCGTCGCGGAGATCCACGCCAACGACGACGCGGTACTGGAAGTGCTGCGCGAACCGCTGCTGCGGGCCCGGCCGGGATCGCGGTGGGCCGAGGACGAGCTGGCCGGCGGCGCGCTCCCGGCCGGGGAGTGGTGGGTCGTCGACCCCGCCGAAGGCAACATCAACCATGTCCACGGCATGGAGGAATGGGCCGTCACCGCCACTCTGGTCCGCGACAACCAGCCGGTCCTCACCGTCGTCCACCTGCCGCTGACCGGCGACACCTACACGGCCGTCGCCGGGGGCGGCGCCCACCTCAACGGCCACCCTCTGAAGGTGTCCGCCAAGACCGGGCTGGATGCCGCGCTCGTCGGCACGGGTCAGGCCAGGCCCGGTGAGAGCGCGCGGACCTTCCGGCGGATCGGTGACTCCGTCACCGCCATGCTCGTCGACGGCCTGGTCGTGCGTGTGTCCGTCCCCGCCACCATGCAGCTCATCCATGTGGCCGCCGGACGCATGGACGCCTTCTGGCAGTTCTCCGACGTCCGCTCCGGCCTGGTTGCCGGCGCCCTGCTGGTCTCCGAGGCCGGCGGAACCGTCACCGACCTGGCGGGCGAGACCTGGAACACGGGCAGCCGGGACTTCCTCGCCTCCGCCCCCGGCATCCACGGCGCCGCCCTCAAGACCCTCTCGCCGATCGTCTGACGTACGGCTCTCTCCTTCTCCTCCCCCTCCCCCCGAAGTACTGCAAGGAGCTTCTCCTCATGGCCAACATCGGCATCCTGGGCGCGGGCCGCGTCGGATCCAACCTCGCCGACAAGCTCGCCGCCGCGGGGCACCACGTCACCCTCGGGCTCCGGGCCTCGGAGGACGCCGCCGCCCGCACCGCCGGGACCGCGCCACGGATCGCCTTCGCGGACCAGCGCACCGCCGCCCGCACAGCGGACATCGTGATCAACGCGACACCCGGCGACAGCTCCCTGGACCGCCTCACCGACCTGCGCACCGAGCTGTCCGGGAAAGTCCTCGTCGACGTCTCCAACGCCACCCGCGACGCCGACGACGGCCTGCCCGGCGACCTGTGCTATCCCGGCAGCAGCCTCGCCGAGAAACTCCAGGCCGCCCTCCCCGGCACCCGGGTGGTGAAGACCCTCAACACCATGCTGTTCATGGTCATGACCGCCCCCGAAACTCTGACCACCCCGCCGACCGTCTATGTCTCGGGCGACGACCGGGCCGCGAAGAAGACCGTCACCGGTCTGCTCACCGACCTGGGCTGGCAGCCCGGATGGATCGAAGACCTCGGCGACATCAGCACGGCCCGAGCCACCGAGGCCATGATCCTGGTCGTGCCGCACATCCTGCGCCGACACGGCTTCAAGCCCTTCGCCGTCTCTCTCTCACGCTGAAAACCCCAGGGCCGGGCCCCGGCCGATGAGCGGCGGTTCACACCGTCTTTCGTTGCCCGTGCGCGGTCGGCGAACTCCTGGACCGCAGCTGCACAGCGTCCTTGGCAGTCATTTGAATTACGCGGACGACAACTCCCCCCGAGCGGGAGACAATTGCGCATTCGAAAAGCAGGCCGATCGGAACAGTGAGTTCAGGCGACGGGCGTGAAGCCTCGGACGTTCCGCAGACGGCCCGTGAGAGGCCTCACTTTACGGTGAATTGAACTGTCACCAGTTGGGCGTTAACGTCTTTCACGCCCAACCGGACTGGTCCAGGCCATTTCGGAAATATGACGATGCACGGGGGGAGGCCGGCGATGCCATCAGGTTTCGCAGGCCACGACAGCATCACCGGGCCTCACCTCGTGCGCATACAACGCACTAAGGACTGTACGTGAACCGCAGCGCAATGCGCTTTCGCACGACTGTGATTTCCACCGTGGTGGCCGGTGCTGTCACCTTCACCGGTATCGGCACCGCGCACGCGGCCGAGGCGTCCGGGGCCCGGGACAACGGCGCCGCGGCCCAGAACACCGGTGTCGGCAGCGAGCCCACCGCCGAGCAGGTCGACGAGCTGGCCCGCTATCTGCAGGCCCTCGACAACGGCGACGTCCTGGATTCCCGGGGCGTGTTCGACTACGAAAAGACCCGCGCCGAGTTCGGCGTCGAGTTCGCCGACGCGATCCAGGCGAAGCTCAGCGGCGACATTCCCGTCGGCGCCTACGGCAGCTACACCTCGTGCCTGCTCAAGGGCGTCGGTCTCGGCGGCCTGGGCAGCGCCACAGCGGCCATCACCGCCAAGCTGAAGAAGAAGCACTTCACGGACGCGGCCAAGCTGATCATCAAGGAGGCCGCCAAGCGCGGTATCAAGGTGGGCGTCAAGGGCGGCGTCGCGGGGCTGGCCGCCTCACTGGGGACGTACGCCGTGTGGTGCGCCACCCCGTGGGCCTGAGCCGCACGGTGAGCTAGTCGCCTGATCCGACGGCGGCGGCGAAGGGGGTGCGACCGCCGGGTCGCGCCCCCTTTTTCCTCCGGTCACCTTTTCTGCGGTCACCTATTCTCCGGCGCCTTTCTGCGACGCCCTTTCTGCGGCACTGGGGCCTTCAGCCTCCGGAGGCCGTCAGCCTTCGCCGACCAGGGCCCGCAGGTGCGTGAGGTACTCCTCGAAGCGCTCCCGCCCTTCGTCGGACAGGCGTACGAAGGTACGGACACGGCGTCCCTCGCCGCGCAGCTTGGCCAGCTCCACCACGCCCGCCTCCTCCAGGACCCGCAGCTGCCGTGAGAGCTCCGGCGAATCCAGGTCGAGGGCTTCGCACAGATCGGCGAAGGACGCGTTGTGCACGCGCCGCAGGGTGCCCAGCACGGCCAGGCGGACCGGCGAATGCATCAGGGTGGTCAGAGCCTGCCGGTGGTGCCCGTCCTCGCCCATCAGGCCCTCCACCGCGACACCAGGTAGCCCAGCAGGACCAGCGCGGAAGCCGCGGCCGGGACCACGATGCCGATGGTGGAGTCCGGGGTGTCCCACAGAACGTTGCCCGCCGGAAGGCCCAGCAGGAAGCCGGCCGCGATCCCGGCGCCGCTCTCCAGCCGGGTGTGCGGACGGCGCAGCGCGCGCTCGCGGTGGTAGTAGTTCCAGCCGACCACCACGGCCAGCGCCGCCAGACACACCGGGATGCCGAGCGCGAGCGGCACCCGCTGTTCGGCGGCCGCCCACAGGGCGCCGAACAGGGCGGCCGCCGACACCACTCCCCCCACGCGTTCGCCTGTCGTGGCAGGCCGGTTGAGGGCGGGTGCGCCCTCGGCGGCGGCGAGCTGGTCGGCTGCGGTCTGTGGGTCCATCACGGAAATCCCCCCGGGTCGTGCGGATCTTTCAGTTGCGATACTCGCACTCACTTGGCAAAACAGCAAGTAAGGGGCGGGAGGGGGCCCGACCCAGGGGCCCGACCCTGGGCTCACCCCCGAGCCCCTGGGCTCACCCCCGCCCGCGGGCCCTCCGCGACATCACCGCGCGCAGCACCCGGCGGCCCTCCGTGGACAGGTCCAGCGCCTTGCGGAGGCCGGCGCCGCTGCCTGTCGTACCGGTGGTCTCCGCGAGGATCTCCAGGATGCGGACCTGCCGTTCCAGCTCCCCCGCGACCAGCGGGCCCACGGCGGCCGGTTCGCCGCTGCGGGCCGTCTTGAGCAGGTGGTCCCCGTCCGGCGGTACGTCTTTGTCCGGGGCGTCGAACCGGCCGTGGACCCTCAGCGCGACCAGCGAGCAGGCGTCGGCCCACTCCCGCAGCGGTACGGGGGCGAAGTCGGAGGGGGCGGCGCCGACCATCGACCGTACGAGCGCGGCCGGGCCGTCGGGGACCGGCGCGTGCTCCATCTCCGTCCGTACCGCGGCGAGCCGGATGGCCCAATCCTGTCCGTCCCCACAGCTCGCCCAGAGCGGGCGCAGCGGCTCCGCGTCCGGTCCCGCGAGCAGCGGCAGGCAGCGGTCCAGGCAGGCCACGGCACTGGCGGCCAGTGCGCGCTCGTCGGCTCGTTCGATCAGTTCCAACAGACTCATCGACGTCTCCCTCGGTCTATCGGATACTGCGCCGAATGGCTGAAAATCGTCACTTCGGAGCCATCGCCACTTCGGAGCCATCGTCGGCACGGAGCAGCCGTCTACCGGGCAGCGGCCGTCACCGGTGGGCGCCCGGGACCACCGTGGCGGGCAGCACGCCGTGCGCGGCACGTTCGACCTGCATCCGGGTCACCGTGCGGACGAAGAGGATCGCGAGCACCGCGGCGACGACGTCCAGCGCGTCGGAGGCCGCCACCAGACCCGCCGCCCGCACGATCTCCGCCGGCTCCCCGGCCCGCTCCCACAGGCGCCCGGTGACGCGGGAGGCCAGGAGCGTCGCGACCCACGCGGCCCACCAGAGGTTGAGCGGGGTACGGGGGACCGTGCGCCAGCCGCCGTCCGAGCGGGTCTGCGCGCTGGCCTCCCAGATGCCGCTCGCCACGCGGTACGGGAACCAGAAGTTGGCGACCGGGACGAACCAGCCGCCCACCGCCCAGCCCGGACCCATCCGCTGCACCCCGGCGTCGAAGACCTCGGCGTTCCGGCGGGTCCGGTGGAACCAGACGATGAAGACGACGGCGGTGGCCACGAGCGCCGCGCCCTGGGCGAGGGCCGCGATGCCGTACAGCCGCTCGGCCGTCTCGCCGTCGCTGCCGTAGACGTCCAGAGCGCCCTCCGTCGCCAGCCGGTCCCAGAGGGCGCGCACGCGCAGGCCGGTGCCGACGGCGAACAGGTCGGCGGCGATGACCACGCCGAGCAGCGCCGTCACCGCCCGGGACAGGCCGACCGGCGAACGCGGCCAGGTGCCGACGCCCCAGCCCCCGGGTCCGGCGGCCGGGGGCCGCAGGCCGTCGGGCAGCGGGGGCCGGGTGCCCGAGCAGAAGGTGCACAGGCCGTCGTCGGTCACGGCCGTTCTGATACGGCAACGGGTGCAGAGCATGACGAAGTCCCCCCAGGACGCGGTGTCGGTGCACGGCCGCGCGTCCCTCCCCAGGAGCGCGCGGCCGGCGGTGCGCAGGCCGGCGGCTGCCGGGCTGTCCGCCTCGCATCTTCGCAGGTGGGCGAGGGTAGGGACAGCCCTTTCAGCGGCGGCTCACGGTCACCCGGCGCTGCCGGTCCGCTTCGCCAGTTCCTGGAACCGGGCCCAGCTCAGCGCGGGCTCGCGCGGGTCCCACAGCTTCTGCGAGGTCGCCACCAACGGCATCCTGATGCCGTTCGCCACCTGCTGGGTGGTCTGCGCGTTCGGCAGGTCTCCCCAGACCGCGAACCGGCCGCCGAGGATCTGCTTCGAGTAGCGGTCGGCGACGGGCTCCGTGCCGCGCAGGACCAGCGGGGTCCACTGCTCGTAGATCCGCTCGCCGGTCGGGTAGACGAACTCGTTGGGCTCGCCGAGCACGTAGTAGAGGAACTCGTCGTTGAGGTTCAGCATCTTGTAGCCCTCGGCGAGGTACTCCTGCGGCGGGCGGGCGCCGATCTCCTTGCCGGTCCAGTACTCGATCTCGATGTTCTCGTCGGCCTTGACCTTCGTGCCCCGGAACAGCCCGTCGTTCCAGGCCTTCGCGGTCCGGCCCTTGGGGACGACGACGTCCGCGCGGTCGTTCAGCCAGCTGGTGGCCAGGTCCTCGATGGTGGCGCCCGCGCCGAGCCGCTCCTCGGCGGCCCGCTGGAGCTGGGGGTAGGAGGCGGCCGGGTTCCGGACGGTCAGCGCCTGGTACTCGTCCGCGCCGAGGTGCCAGAAGCGGCCCGGGAACAGCTCGGTGTACTCCTCCAGGAGTTCGTCGATGAGCTTGGCCGCGGCCGGCTTGGAGATGTCGATGGACCCCTTCGACTCGACGCCCGCGGTGTTGCGCAGCTGGAGGTCGGGGTGGGCGGCCAGCACCGCGCCGAGGTGTCCGGGCGAGTCGATCTCGGGGACGACCTCGATGTGCCGGCTGTTGGCGAGGCCGACGATACGGCGGACCTCGTCCTGGGTGAGGGCCTCGTCGGAGACCACCTCGGGGTGGGACTTCGACTCGATCCGGAAGGCCTGGTCGTCGGAGAAGTGCAGGCCGAGCTGGTTGAGCTTGAGGTCGCCCATCTCGCGTATGCGGTCCTCTATCCACTCCGCGCTGTAGTGCTTGCGCGCGATGTCGAGGTTGAGCCCGCGCTGCGGCCGGTCCGGCCGGTCGTTGACGACGCCCTCGGGGAACGTGCCGTCCGCCTTGAGCGACTGTTTGAGCGTACGGGTGCCGTAGAAGACGCCCGATTCGTCGGGTGCGGTGATCTTCACCTTCGCGTCGCGCACGGTGAGCGTGTACGACTCGGCGGGGCCCGCGTCCTTGGCGCCGAGCGCCAGCTCGACGTCCCCGGTCCGCGCCGGTTCGGCGCCCCGGTAGCGGATCTTCAGCTCCTTGGCGAGCAGCTCCGCCTCGTCGGCGAGCACCTGGCTGCCCTTGGCGATGACGACCGTGCTGTCCTTGCCCGGCCGCCAGCCCGGTCCGCGCGCCGCCGTGTGCTCGCGGACCGCGGGGATCACACTCGGCGTGCTGGACATCGGGTAGCTGCGGGAGGGCGACGGGGCGGCGGCCTCCGCGGAGGTGCCGGAGGGCGACGCGGTGTCGCCGGACGGTCCGCTGCCGGACCCCTCCGGCCAGACGACGACGGTGAGGACGACGGCGGCTGCGGCCGTGACAGCCGCGCCGGTGACAAGGGCACCACGCGAGGGCGACATCGGGCAGATTCCTCCGTTGAGGGGGCAGGGACGAGTGAAACGGGTGAAGAGGGTGCAAGGTTGGCATTTTTGCCGTGGCCTCGCCCATCGAGGGCTCGGGGGGATCGGACAGGACCCCGGCCCACACGGGTCAGGCGTCCATCACACGTTCCGAAACTCTCCCGTTCGGGTGATTTTTCTCCGGTCCTTCGGACGGCCGCCGACCGGTCTCGCTAGCGTTGCGACACATTCGTCTCTCCCTTCACCCCCACCCCACGCAACCTCATCGCGCTCCGGCCTGTCTTTCAGGAACGGAGGCCTCTTCCCGGGGTCACAGGGTCACCGATGTCATTGAACGAGGAGTCCACGCTGTCCAGGTCCAGCGAGTCCCCCGCCGGCCTGCCGAAGCGATCCACGCCCCCGGCCGGCCGGTCGGCCGTGCCCGTGCAGCCGCACCACCCGGTTCCGGCCGACGGCCCTGAGGCGCCGCGCACCGGCGGGTCGTCGGTTGATCATGCCGTCGGTCTGGCCCATTTCAACAGCCTGCCCTTCGCCGCCGCCGAGGCGGCCTTCCTGGAGTGCTGCGGAAGTCTCCGCTGGGCCCACCGGATGGCCGCCCACCGCCCCTACCCGGATCTCGGCTCCCTGCTGGCCGCCTCCGACGAGGCGGGCTACGACCTCGCGCCCCGGGACATCGCGGAGGCCCTGGCCGCGGAACCGGCCCCCTGCCTGCACCACGACGCCCCGCGCGCCGCCCATCTGGCAATGCGGGCCGCGCACGCGGCGTACGAGAGCAGGTTCGGCCACGCCTTCGTGATCTGCCTGGACGCCTACCAGCCCTCCCAGCACGTGGACCAGGTGCTGGCCGGGATCCGGGTCCGGCTGGCGCACGACCCGGACGAGGAGCGGGCGGTGACCGCCGAGGAGCTGCGCCGACTCGCCCGGAGCCGGATCGTCGAGCTGGTGACCGCGGACCTCGGACGGTAGCGCCAGGGGGTCTCGTACCACCGGGGCGATCAAGACACTCTCTAGCCCGTACGTGCCCCTTTGATTGCCACTTTGATCACACCAGAGGCCCCGGCGCGAACGAACCGACAATGCGTCGCTACGATGGCCGGGGCCGGTGGACCGTACCCGGCCGGGTCAGACCGACAGTCAAGCCGGCCGACCCCAATCCCCGCTCCCGGAGGGTTCTTCCGTGCCGGCTGGAACGCTGTACCGCGGCCGGGAAGGCATGTGGTCCTGGGTGGCTCATCGAGTCACCGGTGTCCTCATTTTCTTCTTCCTGTTCGTACATGTCCTGGACACCGCTCTCGTCCGCGTCTCCCCCGAGGCCTACGACGATGTCGTGGCCACGTACAAGACGCCGATCGTCGCGCTCCTCGAATACGGCCTCGTGGCCGCGATTCTCTTCCACGCGCTGAACGGTCTCCGGATCATCGCCGTGGACTTCTGGGCCAAGGGCCCGCGACTCCAGAAGCAGATGCTCTGGACCGTGGTGGGCATCTGGATCGTGCTGATGGTCGGGGCCCTGTACCCCGTCCTCGGTCACGCCGTACGCGACGTCTTCGGGAGCTGAGGCCCATGTCCAGCGAGACTTCTTCCGCAGCCGCGATCGGCGACGTCGAGGGCGTGAGCCTGTTCGACGTCGACCACCCGGCCCCGGTGATCGAGGCGCCGCGCAAGCGCACGGCCAAGACGCCCAAGGGTTCGCGCACCAACTTCGAGATGTACGCCTGGCTCTTCATGCGCCTGTCGGGCATCGTCCTGACCGTCCTCGTCATCGGTCACCTGCTGATCCAGCTGGTGCTCGACGGCGGCGTCTCCAAGATCGGCTTCGCCTTCGTGGCGGGCCGCTGGGCCTCGCCGTTCTGGCAGGTCTGGGACCTGACGATGCTGTGGCTCGCCATGCTCCACGGCGCCAACGGCCTGCGTACGGTCATCAACGACTACGCCGAACGGGACAACACCCGCTTCTGGCTGAAGATGCTCCTGTACACCGCCACGGTGTTCACCGTCCTGCTGGGCACGCTGGTGATCTTCACCTTCGACCCGAACATTCGCTAGGCGCCGGGACAGAGGGACCAGAGGAAACCATGCAGATCCACAAGTACGACACCGTCATCGTCGGCGCCGGCGGTGCCGGCATGCGCGCGGCCATCGAGTCGACCAAGCGCAGCCGTACCGCCGTGCTGACGAAGCTCTACCCCACCCGCTCCCACACGGGCGCCGCGCAGGGCGGCATGGCCGCCGCGCTGGCCAACGTGGAGGAGGACAACTGGGAGTGGCACACCTTCGACACGATCAAGGGCGGCGACTACCTGGTCGACCAGGACGCCGCCGAGATCCTCGCGAAGGAGGCCATCGACGCCGTCCTCGACCTGGAGAAGATGGGCCTGCCGTTCGGCCGCACGCCCGAGGGCAAGATCGACCAGCGCCGCTTCGGCGGTCACACCCGTAGCCACGGTGAGGCCCCGGTCCGTCGCGCCTGCTACTCGGGCGACCGCACCGGCCACATGATCCTCCAGACGCTGTACCAGAACTGCGTCAAGGAGGGTGTGGAGTTCTTCAACGAGTTCTACGTCCTGGACCAGCTGATCACCGAGGTCGACGGGGTCAAGAAGTCCTCCGGCGTCGTCGCGTACGAGCTGGCGACCGGCGAGATCCACGTCTTCCAGGCGAAGTCGGTCATCTACGCCTCGGGCGGCACCGGCAAGTTCTTCAAGGTGACGTCCAACGCGCACACCCTGACCGGTGACGGCCAGGCCGCCTGCTACCGGCGCGGTCTGCCGCTGGAGGACATGGAGTTCTTCCAGTTCCACCCGACGGGCATCTGGCGCATGGGCATCCTGCTGACGGAGGGCGCCCGCGGTGAGGGCGGCATCCTCCGCAACAAGGACGGCGAGCGCTTCATGGAGAAGTACGCGCCCGTCATGAAGGACCTCGCGTCCCGTGACGTCGTGTCCCGCTCCATCTACACGGAGATCCGTGAGGGCCGCGGCTGCGGTCCCGCCGGTGACCACGTCTACCTGGACCTCACCCACCTGCCGCCGGAGCAGCTGGACGCCAAGCTCCCGGACATCACCGAGTTCGCGCGGACGTACCTCGGCATCGAGCCCTACACGGACCCGATCCCGATCCAGCCGACCGCGCACTACGCCATGGGCGGCATCCCGACCAACGTCGAGGGCGAGGTGCTGGCCGACAACACCACCGTCGTCCCGGGCCTGTACGCCGCCGGCGAGGTCGCCTGTGTCTCGGTGCACGGCGCCAACCGCCTCGGCACCAACTCGCTGCTCGACATCAACGTCTTCGGACGCCGTTCGGGCATCGCCGCCGCCGAGTACTCCGTGAAGAACGACTTCGTCGAGCTTCCCGAGAACCCGGCCCAGCTGGTCCAGGACCAGGTCGAGCGGCTGCGCAACTCGACGGGCACCGAGCGGGTCGCCGAACTGCGCACGGAGCTGCAGGAGTGCATGGACGCCAACGTGATGGTGTTCCGCACCGAGCAGACCATCAAGACGGCGGTCGCCAAGATCGCCGAGCTGCGCGAGCGCTACCTGAACGTGTCCATCCAGGACAAGGGCAAGCGGTTCAACACCGACCTGCTGGAGGCCATCGAGCTGGGCAACCTGCTCGACCTGGCCGAGGTCATGGCGGTCTCCGCGCTCGCCCGCAAGGAGTCCCGCGGCGGTCACTACCGCGAGGACTACCCCAACCGCGACGACGTCAACTTCATGCGCCACACCATGGCGTACCGCGAGGTGGCCGCCGACGGCGCCGAGTCGATCCGGCTCGACTACAAGCCGGTCGTGACGACCCGCTACCAGCCGATGGAGCGTAAGTACTGATGGCTACCCCGACCCTGGACAAGACCGACAACGCCGAGGCCGGCTTCGCCGACTCGCCGTTCATCACGGCCACGTTCCGGATCCGCCGCTTCAACCCCGAGGTGTCGGACGAGGTCCAGTGGCAGGACTTCCAGATCGAGATCGACCCGAAGGAGCGTGTCCTCGACGCCCTTCACAAGATCAAGTGGGAGCTCGACGGAACCCTGACGTTCCGCCGTTCCTGCGCCCACGGCATCTGTGGTTCCGACGCGATGCGGATCAACGGCAAGAACAGGCTCGCCTGCAAGACTCTGATCAAGGACATCAATCCGGACAAGCCGATCATGGTGGAGGCCATCAAGGGCCTCACGGTCCTCAAGGACCTCGTGGTCGACATGGACCCGTTCTTCCAGGCGTACCACGACGTCATGCCCTTCCTCATCACCAAGGGGAACGAGCCGACCCGCGAGCGTCTGCAGTCCCCCGAGGACCGCGAGCGGTTCGACGACACCACCAAGTGCATCCTGTGCGCCGCGTGCACGTCCTCGTGCCCGGTGTTCTGGAACGACGGCCAGTACTTCGGCCCGGCGGCGATCGTCAACGCGCACCGCTTCATCTTCGACTCGCGCGACGAGGCCGGCGAGCAGCGCCTGGAGATCCTCAACGACCGTGACGGCGTGTGGCGTTGCCGCACCACGTTCAACTGCACGGACGCCTGCCCGCGTGGCATCGAGGTCACCAAGGCGATCCAGGAGGTGAAGCGCGCGCTCATCACGCGTCGCTTCTGACCTCCGCGTAGCACCTGTTACGTCGACAGGCCCCGTTCCCGCAGCCTCACCGCCGCCGGGAGCGGGGCCTGTTGCTGCGCCCGGGCCGCGTGGGCGGTACGGTTCAGCGGAGCTGAAGACCGAAAGAGAAACGGGGATCGTCGTGAGCGAGCCGAATCCGTACGCGGACGACGCGTACAAGTGGGGCCCGCCCCAGCAGCCGGGCCACCAGCCGACCGTCGCCGACGGTCAGGCGTACGGCTATCCGGCGCCGGGCGCCACTCCCGCGTACGGCTATCCGCAGCAGCTGCCGGAGTCCGCGGCCCAGCCCGGCCCCGGTTACGGGTACCCCAACGCGGCGCAGCCGACGATGCCCGGCCAGTACCTTCCGGTGCCGCAGGGCGTGCCCGGCCAGGGCGGCGTGCCGGTGCTGGCGATCGGCGACATCACCGTGATGAGCGACGCGATCGTCACCCCGTCCGGCTCGATGCCGCTCAAGGGCGCGGTCTGGACGGCCACGGACATGTCGCGCACCGAGGAGAAGATCCCGACGCACGCGGTCGTGCTGGCGATCATCTTCGCGCTGTTCTGCCTGATCGGGCTGCTGTTCCTGCTGATGAAGGAGAAGCGGACCACCGGCTTCATCCAGGTCACGGTCACCAGCGGCGGCCGGCACCACTCCACGATGATCCCGGCCGTCGGCCCGTACACCTTCCCCGCGGTGATGGGCCAGCTCAACCAGGCCCGTTCCATGAGCGCCTGAGTCGCGCGCCGCCCATGGCACGTTTCGAGCACACGGTCTGTGTGGCCGCCCTGGACCGCGGCTGGTTCGAGGAGGCCGCCGGGCATGTGGTGGACCTCTTCGAGGCCTCCCGCGAGCAGGGCGGCGCCCTTCTGCTGCCCGACGGGCGCCCGGTCCACGGCCTCCGGCTGCTGAAGGGGCGTCATCTGCAGCCGGGGGCGGAGTACGGGGAGACACCGGATCCGGAGAAGGACGGGGCGGGCGCCCCGGAGACCGCCGTCCTGCGTGAGTGGCGGCCCTCCCGCGCCGTCGAGGTGGAGAGCCTCGTGGCGGAGGAGGGCATGTCCATGCGGGTACGGATACGGCTGCGCGAGCCCCGGACGCCCAGGACGCTGGAGCTGTCCCTCGACGGGCACAATCCGCAGGGCGGTTCGCTGTACCGCTTCTCGGGGCGCGGCAAGGCCGACCTGCACGCCTGGTGGGCGGCGCTGGACCGGCCCGCCGCGGCTCCCCCGGCCGCCCGGGCCCCGGTCGTCGGGAAGGCGGTGCACCGGCTGGCCAAGGCCCGTCTGACGGTCACCCCGCGCCCGGCCGGGGACGGTTCCTGGCAAGTCCGTGTGGTGCTGGGCGTGCGCGGGCGGTGGCTGCTGCGGCCGGTGGGCGCGGTGGCGCTGTTCTTCGCCCGGGGCCCGGTGGCGCGGGGCTTCCGTGAGGCGGTGGAGGGCGCGGCCGAGGAGTGGAACACGGCGCTCGCGGAGCTGACGCCGCTGCACGGCGAGGCGTTGCGCGCGGAGATCGCGAACGCGCTGACGGAGCCGCCCGAAGGGCCCGAGCCGTCCGAACCGCCGGAACGGCCGGAGCCGGAAGAACCCAAGGTTCTCTGACCCACCCCCTGTAGCCCCCTGTAGCCCCCTGTAGACCTCCGTAGACCCCTTCTTGAACATGTTCAAGAAGGGGTCTACAGTCATGCCCAAGAGCATTTTTGAACGCGTTCAAGGGAGGGTGGGGCATGGACCTCACTGTTGTCGCGTACGTCATCTACCTGCTGATCACCGTGGCGCTCACCGTCTGGGTCGCCCGCACGCTCAGCCGCAACGGGCGGATCTTCCTCGCCGATGTGCTGCACGGGAACGAGAAGCTCGCCGACGCCGTCAACCACCTGCTGGTGGTCGGCTTCTACCTGGTCAACCTCGGGTTCGTCACGCTCTATCTGAAGAACGCCGACGGGGTGGCCGATGCCCGCGAGCTGTTCGAGGCCCTCTCGGTGAAGGTGGGCGTGGTCCTGCTGGTCCTCGGCGTCATGCACCTGGGCAATGTGTGGGTGCTCAGCCGGATCCGCCGCCGCGGCGCCCTGGAGCGCGAGCAGACGCCGCCCGTGCCGCCGCAGGGCTGGACGCCTCCGGCCGGCCAGGGCCCGTGGGCCGCGCCCGCGCCCGGGCGGTGAGTCCGGTGACCGGGGCGCCGCCCGCCGCCGTACAGCCCGAGCCGGCTCCCGGACAGCCCGAGCCCGCTCCCGTACACCCGGGGCCCGCCCCCGTACGACGGCTCACCGTGCTCTACGACGCGCAGTGCCCGCTCTGCGTCCATCTGCGGCACTGGCTCCAGCGGCAGCGGCAGCTCGTCCCGCTGGATCTCGTACCGGCCGGATCGGCCGAGGCGCGGCGGCGGTTCCCGGAGCTGGACCACGCGGCGACGCTGGCGGAGATCACCGTGGTCGGCGACCTGGGGCAGGTCTACCGAGAGGCCGCCGCCTGGATCGTCTGTCTGTGGGCGCTCGCCAAGTACCGCTCCAGGGCCCACTGGCTGACCACCCCGGCGGGCCGGCCCTTCGCCCGGGGCACGGTGCTGGCCGCCGCCCGCTACCGCTCCAGGGCGCTGCCGCCCTGCGCCCCCGGGGCCCGCGAGTGCGCCGCCCCGCCCGGAGCCGTGGGGCCCCCGTTAACCTTGGGCCCGTGGTGAAGGAAGAGAAGAACGTGCAGGAGAACAAGCCGGCCAAGGCCGCGAAGAGCGAGCAGACCCGCACGCTGATTCTCGAAACGGCGCTCCGGCTCTTCGCGGAGCGCGGCTACGACCGGACGACCATGCGGGCCATCGCCCAGGAGGCGGGCGTCTCGGTCGGGAACGCCTACTACTACTTCTCCTCGAAGGAGCACCTGGTCCAGGGCTTCTACGACCGGATCGCCGCCGAACACGCCGCGGCGGTCCGGCCCGTGCTGGAGGGCGACGGCGATCTGACCGTACGGATCAGGGGGGTGCTGCTCGGCTGGCTGGACGTGGCGGAGCCGTACCACCGCTTCGCCGCGCAGTTCTTCAAGAACGCGGCCGATCCGGACAGTCCGCTCTCCCCGTTCTCCGAGGACTCGGTGGCCGCCCGTGACGCGGCGATCTCCATCCATGAGCGCTGCATCGCCGGGGCGGACGTCAAGAGCGATCCGGAACTGGCTCCGCTGCTGCCGCAGTTGATGTGGCTGATGCAGATGGGGCTGGTGCTGTTCTGGGTGTACGACCGGACCGAGGGCACCGAGCGCAGCCGCCGGCTGGTCGAGCGCACCGCGCCGATCGCCGCCCGGGCCATCGCGCTCTCCCGGTTCCGGGTGCTGCGACCGCTGGTGCGGCAGATCCACGGGCTGCTGGTGGAGTTCCTGCCGGGTACGGCGACGGCCGGGCCCCGGGACACTGCCCGGGGCCCGGCCGACTGACGAACCGGTCGGATCCGTCGGATCCGTCAGATCCAGCTGAGCTCCCACAGGCGCCAGGTGCCGGTGCCGTCGGAGAGGTACTGGGAGCCGGCGACGTCGGACTTGGCGACGACGTAGTCCTTCTTCTGCCACAGCGGCAGCAGCGGGACGTCCTCGCCGACGAGCTCCTGCATGTCCTTGAAGTCGCCGGAGGTGCGGCTGCGGTCGCTGAACTGCTGCGTGGCGGCGATCAGCTGGTCCATCTTCTTGCTGGAGTAGCCGCTGTGCAGGACGTTTCCGGTGCCGACGAGCGGCTGGCTGAAGGTGTCGGGGTCCGGGAAGTCGGGGAACCAGCCGACGGTGTACATGTCGTACTTACCGGCGGCGTACTCCTTCTGGTACTTCGTCCACTCCACGGCCTCGACCGAGACCTTGAACAGCCCGTCCTTCTCCATCTGACGGCGCAGCTCGGCGGTCTCCTTGGTGTACATGTCGCCCTCGCGGTACGCGAACTTGATGGCGACCGGCGTCTCCACCCCGGCCTGCTGCAGCAGTTGCGCGGCGCGCTTGGGGTCGGAGGAGGGGTACGCGTCGAAGAACGGGGTGCTGTGCCCGATGTAGCCGGTGGGGATCAGCGAGTACAGCGGGTCGACCGTGCCCTGGTAGACCTTCCGGACCAGGGGACCCCGGTCGAGGAGCGCGGCGACGGCCTGGCGGACCTTCTTGTCGCCGAACGGCGAGTCGGTGCGGGAGTTGAAGATGATGTTGCGGATCTCGGCGCTGGCCGCCTCGGTCACCCGTACGTCCGGGTCGTTCGCGTTCAGCCCGGCGAGCGTCTCGGACGGCAGCTGGCGGTGGGCGATGTCCACGTCGCCGCTGTCCCAGGACGTCTGCAGGTCCTCGGAGGTCTTGAAGTAGCGGATGGTGACCGCTTCGCCGGTCTTCTTGAGCGCGCCCTTGTACTTCAGGTTGGGCACCAGCTCGGCGCGGTTCCCCGACTCGTACGACTTCAGGACGTACGGGCCGGAGCCGTCGACCTCGTTGCCCGCGCGGAGCTTGTCCTCGGGGTACTTGGTCGGGTCGACGATCGCCGCGGCGCCGGTGGCGATCTTCTGCGGGAAGGTCGCGTCCTTGCCGGACAGGTTGAACGTGATCGTGCGGCCCTCGGTCGTCACCGACTTCAGCGTGGGGAAGAGACCCGCGGGGCCGACGTCCGACTTGATCGTGAAGATCCGGTCGAAGGAGTGCTTGACGTCCTCGGCGGTGATCTTGCGGCCGTTGGAGAAGGTCAGGTCGTCACGGAGCTTGCACTGGTACGTCTGGAGCTTCTGCCCGACGAACCCGCAGCTCTCGGCGGCGTCCGGCTCCGGCGTGACGGCACCTGGCTTGAAGGTCATCAGCGACTGGTAGATGTTGCTGTAGATCGCCCAGGAACCCGCGTCGTACGCGCCGGCCGGGTCGAGCGAGGTGACGACGTCCGATGTCCCGACGGTGATCGCATCGGTCTTCGCCTCCCCCGACGGGAGAAGTTGCCAGGCGCCGACGCCCGCTATGACCACAACCGCGAGAATCGCGAGAATCCGTACCCGGACCGACCGCATTGCCGTGCTCTCCCTTACCAGCCCCACCTCGGCGGTCGCGTGGTGACGCGCACATCGCCGCATGTTCGCGCTTACCCAATCACACGATTTTCACATCCGGAAGAGTAAATAGGGGACTCACAGCCTTTTATTGGACACGTGCGGGAACCCCTGTCCGAAAAGGCTGTTTCCTGCTTCCTACCTGCGGGTTTCCGTAGCTGACGGTGACCCTCCGGTGTGGATTTCATGACGACGCATACGGGGTCGCGCAGTCGTCGCACCCGCAACGGAACCACTCCCGACGGGGCTACACCTGACGGGGCTACGCCTGACGGGAGGCGAGCTCCACGACGGTGATGTCGGACGGGGCGCCCACCCGGACCGGCGGGCCCCAGGCACCCGCGCCACGCGAGACGAAGAGCTGGGTGTCGCCGTAGCGTTCGAGCCCGGCGACGGTGGGGTTGGCCAGCTCGGCGAGGAGGTTGCCGGGCCAGAGCTGACCGCCGTGGGTGTGGCCGGAGAGCTGGAGGTCCACGCCGTGCTCGACGGCGTCGTGGATGACGACGGGCTGGTGCGCGAGGAGGACGGAGGCGCGGCCCCGGTCCCGGTCGCCCAGCGCCTTCACGAAGTCGGGCCCCTGGCCCTCGGTCTCGCCGGCCACGTCGTTGACGCCCGCGAGGTCGAAGCCCTCGATCTCGACGCGGGCGTTCTCCAGCGGGTGCAGGCCCAGCTCCCGGACGTGGTCGACCCACTGCTCGGCGCCGGAGAAGTACTCGTGGTTGCCGGTGACGAAGAAGCTGCCGTGCCGGGCGCGCAGGGCGGCCAGCGGTTCGGCGGCGGAGCCGAGGTCGGCGACGGACCCGTCGACGAGGTCACCGACGACGGCGACCAGGTCGGGCGAGGTCCGGTTGATCGTGTCGACGATCCGGCGGGTGTGCGCGCGGCCGAGGATCGGGCCGATGTGGATGTCGCTGACCACGGCGATCCGGAAGCCGTGGGCGGCGCGGGGCAGTTTGGCCAGCGGGACGGTGATCCGCCGGACGCTCGGCCCGCGCAGTACGCCGTACGTGCCGTACCCGACGGTGGCGAGTCCGGCGGCGGCCGCCGCACCGCCGACGACCCGGGAGACGAAGAGCCGGCGGGAGGGGTTCGGGGCGGGGGCGGGCGGGACCTCGGCCGCGGGCTGCGCAGCCGATCCCGCTGCCGGTTCCGCTTCAAGTTCCGGTTTCGGCCCGGTCGCGGGTTCCGTCTCCGGTTCGGCCATGGGTTCCGTCGCCGTACGCACCGCTGCTTCCGAGGTACCGCCGGAGCGGGACGGAACCAGCTCCTCGGTACGGGGGCGGGTCTCTTCCGGGAGCTCGACGAGCGCTCCGGAAGACGTTCCGGGAGACGTTCCGGGAGACGTTCCGGAAGGTGCTCCGGAAGGCGTTCCGCTTTCGGCCGTGACCGCCTTCCGGTCGCGCCGGGCGAGGACCCGCAGGAGAACCGGACGTACGACCTCGCCCACGAGCAGCGCCAGCGTCAGATACAGCAGGCAGGCCAGCCACAGGAAGCCCGGCCAGGCCAGCACCTGCTGGAGCCAGAAGGGCGCGCCCACCCGGCCGGACGTCATGGCGCCGACGCTCAGCAGCGGCAGGACGAAGGCGGCGACGGTGCCCGCCCGCCGCAGCGGGCTGCCCGGCGCCGTCGTGTCACCGACGAAGCGCCGCCACAGATACCGGTGCACGGCGCCGAGCAACGCCAGCACCACGAGCCCCACCAGGGCGAAGACCACTGCAGCCATCCGAGCTTCCCCATGTTCCCGTCGTCATGCGCGCTTGTCGCGCAAAGCCCGGACTCCACGCAACCCGATCACGCCGACCGCCGTCCCCAGAAGAAAGGACGTGATGGCGAGCAGCAGGTGCACCCAGAAGTACCCGGTCGGTTCGCCCGCGTCGTCGAAGGCGAGCCCGCTGCCGTCCTGCCACAGGTTCTTGACGAAAGTGATCCAGATGAACCAGCTCCACACCCCGAACGCGAGCAGGAACCAGGACACGCGGCGGCTGAGCTTCATGGGTCCAGTATCGCCGCCGCCGCCCGGCCCTCTCCCCCGGGGTGGCGTCCGAACGGGGCTGTCCCGGCGTTCCCTGCGGCGGGTCAGGCGGTCCGGCTCCGCATCCACATCTTCGCCCTGTACGTTTCCGACCGTGCCTGCTCTGAAAAAGATCGCCTTGACGGTCACCTCCGCCGCCTTGTTGTCCGGTTTCGTCCTCAGTCCCGCCGCGGCGGCCGACAAGGACAAGAGCGACGACAAACAGCCCAAGCCGCCGGGCATCATGTCCAGCCTCGGCGGGGAGCGGCTCAGCATGTCCGGCACCCAGGTCAATCTGGGTCCGGGGGTGCCGGTGCTGCCCAAGGAGCTGACCGGCCGGTCGTGGATCGTCGCGGACGCGGAGAACGGGGACGTCCTGGCGGCGCACAATTCGCACTGGCGGCTGCCGCCCGCCTCCACCCTGAAGATGCTCTTCGCGGACACGGTCCTGCCCGCGCTCCAGCCCACCACCACCCACAAGGTGACGGAGAGCGAGCTGGCCGGGGTCGGCGAGGGGAGCAGCCTCGTCGGGATCAAGGAGGACCACACCTACACGGTCCACGACCTGTGGCTCGGGGTGTTCCTGCGGTCGGGCAACGACGCGGTGCACGTCCTCTCGGAGATGTACGGCGGCGTTCCGGAGACGGTGACCGCGATGCAGAAGCACGCCGAGGAGCTCCAGGCCCTGGACACGGTGGTGATCTCGCCGGACGGGTACGACGCGCCGCGCCAGGTCTCCAGCGCCTACGACCTGACCCTCATCGCCCGCAGCGGGATGCAGAAGAAGGACTTCCGCGAGTACGCGGCGACCGCGTCGGCCGACTTCCCCGGTGAGAAGAAGAAGGGGAAGAAGCGCGAGTCCTTCGAGATCCAGAACACCAACCGGCTGATCACCGGGGACATCGGCGTGGATCCGTACCAGGGCATCGCGGGCGTCAAGAACGGCTACACCACCCAGGCGGGCAATACCTTCACCGGCGTCGCCGAGCGCAACGGCAAGGTCCTGCTGGTCACGGTGATGCACCCGTCGGCGGACGAGAGCCACGCCGTCTACAAGGAGGCCGCCCAGCTGCTCGACTGGGGCTTCGCCGCGAGCGGCAAGGTGACCCCGATCGGCGAGCTGGTGCCGCCGAAGTCCGTGGACACCGGCACCGGCACCGGCGCGGCGACCGGCGGCAAGGGCGCGGCGCCCGCCGCCGGCGCGGACCAGGGTTCGGGTGGCCAGGCGGAGGCCGCGCACGCGTCGGCGGCGAACGGTTCCAGCGGGGTCGGGATCGCCCTGGCGATCGTCGGCGGGCTGCTGGTGCTCCTGGCCGGCGGGGTGTTCCTGGTCAACCGCCGCTGGCCGCTGCCGGGTCTGACCCGCCGCGCCCCGGCCGCGAGCGACGACCCGACCGGGACGGCCGGGACCACGGAGTCGGACGCGACCGCCGAGCCGGCCGAGCCGGCCGCCTCGACCGACTCGGCCTCATCCGCCTCCTCGGCCTCCTCTGCCTCCTCGACCGACAAGTCCTAGGCGCGGGTGGAGCCGCCGGGCGCCTCGGCCCCGGCGGCATCCCCCGTGTCGGCGCCCTCATCGTCCTCCCGGTCCTCCGCGTCCTCCTCGCCCTTGCTGCCGGTCGCCGTCCAGGCGGCGCAGAACAGCAGCAGTTTCGCGGTGAAGTTGATCCACAGGAGGAGCGCGATCGGCACGCCGAACGCGCCGTACATGCTCTTGCCCGCGACCTCCCGCATATAGCTGCCGAGCAACAGCTTGAGCAGTTCGAAGCCGACCGCTCCGAGCAGCGCCGCGACCATCAGCCGCCGCCGGGGCGGCTCCACCCCGGGCAGCAGCGTCAGCAGATAGAGCAGCAGCAGGAAGTCGGCGACGACCGCGACCGCCAGCGCGGCCACCCGCAGCAGGACGCCGCCCGCCCCGCCGTCGGGGATGCCGATCAGGTCGGCGGTCCGGCCGACCGCCATCGAGCCGATGGTGGAGACCGCCACGGTGGCGAGCACCGCACCGCCGAGGCCGACCAGCAGCACGGCGTCCTTCACCTTGGCGACGACGGGGTTGGCCTTCTGGACGTCGTCCAGTTCCCAGACCGCGCGCAGGCACTCGCGCATCGAGCCGACCCAGCCGACACCGGTGAACAGCAGCAGCGCACCGGCCACCAGACCGACCGTGCCCGCGTTGGCGACCAGACCGTCGATGCCCAGCTGGTCGGAGATGCCGGGCACCTGGTCGGCGAGCTTGTCCTTGATGGTGTCCAGCTGTTTGTCGCTCAGCAGGGCGGCGGCGACGGCCGCGCCCACCGCGATCAGCGGGAAGAGGGCCAGAAAGCTGATGAAGGTGATCGCCGCCGCGAGCCTGGCCCAGTGGACCCGGTCCAGCCGCTCGTAGGAACGCCACGCGTGCGTCTCCATCAGCCGGGCGACCAGGGGCCCGATCACCGGGAGTTTCTTGAGCCAGTCCATGACGTAACGCGTACCCTCCTGGGCCCGGAACACCAGCGGCCCGCCCCGGACTCTCCCGGACCCGTCCGGCGGATCTCCGTCACGCTTCGCTGACACTCACTCCATCACCCGTTCCGGTGAGCGAATTCACCAATGCCGCGAAGGGGATTTCCCGGACGATACGGTCACCCTCATGTCCGTCGACACGGTGTCCTTGACCGGCTGGGGCCGCACCGCCCCGACGACCGCCGTGCGGTTCCGCCCCCGTACGCACGAGGAGGCGGCCGCCGTCGTCCGGGGGCGCGGGCCCCGGGGGGTCGTCGCGCGCGGGCTGGGGCGGTCGCCCGGGGACGCGGCGCAGAACGCGGGCGGTTCGGTGCTCGACACGACGGGCCTGGCCCGGATCGGCGCGGTCGACGCCGCCACCGGCGCGGTGCGCTGCGACGCGGGGGTGAGCCTGGAGCGGCTGCTGCGGGTGCTGCTGCCGCTCGGCTGGCTGCCTCCGGTCGTGCCGGGGACCGGCAGGGTGACCGTCGGCGGGGCGATCGGCTCCGATCTGACCGGCCTCGACCACCGCCGGTCCGGTTCGTTCGCCCGGCATGTGAGCGCCCTGGAGCTGCTCACCGCGGACGGCGAGGTGCGTACGGTGCTGCCGGGCACCGCCCTCTTCGACGCCACCGCCGGAGGTCTGGGGCTGACCGGGGTGATCCTGGGCGCCACGCTCCGGCTGCGGCGCGTCGGCACGGCCCTGATGTCCGTCTCCACCGAGCGCGCCGGGGACCTGGACGAGCTGCTGGACCGCTTCACCGCGGGCGGCGACCGGCTGCCGTACGGCTCCGCCTGGATCGACCTGATGGCCCGGGGCCGGGCCACCGGACGCGGAATCCTCACCCGAGGGGAGCATGCGCCCCCGGATGTGCGCCCGGCGCACGCGGGGCGCACTCTGCTGGGACAGCGCTCCGGCGGGCCCCGGGGCCGGGGCGCGCTCCCCGGCCTGCCGCCGCTGCCGGGCGGGCTGCTCGGCCCGGCGGCGGCCGCCCTGTACAACGAGGTCCGCTACCGCGGCGCACCCCGCGCGCGGAGCGGTGAGCTGCGCCCGCTGCCCCTCTTCTTCCACGCGTCGGACGCCCTTCCGGACCCGCGCCCGCTGTACGGCCGGGGCGGTCTGGTGCGCTACCGGTTCGCCGTCGGGTACGGCCAGGAGGAGACCCTGCACCGGGTGGTGCGCCGGATCGCGGCGCGCCGGAGCCCCGCCGTGCGGGCCGTGCTCCAGCGGTTCGGGGCGGCGGACCCGGGCCTGCTGTCGTTCGCCGCGCCGGGCTGGACCCTGGCGCTGGATCTGCCCGCGGCCCTGCCCGGTCTCGCCCGCTTCCTGGACGGCGTCGACGAGGAGGTGGCCGCCGCCGGGGGCCGGGTCTGCCTGGCGAAGGATTCCCGGATGCGGCCGGAGACGGCGGCCGCGATGTATCCGCGGCTCGCGGAGTTCCGGGAGCTGCGGGCGCGGCTGGACCCGGCGGGAGCGTTCCGCTCGGACCTGTCGCGCCGGCTCGGCCTGTGATCGGCCCCCAGAGAATCCCACCCCATCTGACCAGGAGTTTTCCGTGAAGGATGCCTTCGGCGCCCCGCAGTCCCTGCTCATCCTCGGCGGCACATCGGAGATCGCCCTGGCCACCGCGCGCCGGCTGATCGCCCTGCGCACCCGCCGGGTCTGGCTGGCCGGGCGCCCCTCCCCGGCCCTGGAGTCGGCCGCCGCCGAGCTCCGCGGCCGGGGGGCGGACGTGCGGACCGTCGACTTCGACGCGCTGGACTCCGGATCCCACGAGGTCGCCCTCGGCAAGGTCTTCGCGGAGGGCGACATCGACGTGGTGCTGATGGCGTTCGGCGTCCTCGGCGACCAGGCGCGGGACGAGGAGGAGCCGATGGCCGCGGTCCGGGTCGCCCAGACCAACTACACGGGGGCGGTCTCCGCCGGGCTGGTGTGCGCCGGCGCACTGCAGGCGCAGGGGCACGGTTCGCTGGTGGTGCTGTCCTCGGTGGCCGGCGAGCGCGCCCGGCGCGCGGACTTCATCTACGGCTCCAGCAAGGCGGGCCTCGACGCGTTCGCTCAGGGGCTCGGTGACGCGCTCCAGGGGACCGGGGTGCAGGTGATGATCGTCCGCCCCGGTTTCGTACGGACGCGGGCCACGGCGGGGCGGCCGGAGCAGCCGCTCGCGACCGGCCCGGAGGAGGTGGCGGCGGCGATCGTCACGGGGCTGCGGCGGCGCTCGGAGACCGTATGGGTGCCCGGTTCGCTCCGGGTGGTGATGGCGGCGCTGCGGCACGTGCCGCGCCCGCTGTTCCGCAGGCTGCCGGTCTAGCGTCCCGGGGACGTACGGCGGCTGTCCCGGCGGCTCAGGGCCGCAGCGACGGGGCCGACGACGACGCTTCGATCGTGTAGCCGCCCTGGGCGGGGACGGCGGGCGTCCCGCCGCCCGCTCCGAACGGGAAGTCCCGGAGCTTGCGCCAGACCGCGTCCGGGCCCTGCTCGTACAGCGCGAAGGAACCGCAGGTCCAGGCCGCCTCGTAGTCGGCGAGCTCCTCGTAGGCCCGGTCCATGGCCTCCTCGGCGATGCCGTGGGCCACGGTGACATGCGGGTGGTACGGGAACTGCAGCTCGCGCACCAGGGGGCCGGAGGCGTCCCGCACCCGCTTCTGGAGCCAGGAGCAGGCCGAGGCCCCCTCGACGACCTGGACGAAGACGACCGGCGACAGCGGGCGGAAGGTGCCGGTGCCGGAGAGCCGCATCGGGAACGGCCGGCCGGCCGTGGCGATCCGGTCGAGGTGCGCCTCGATCGCCGGGAGGTCGGCCGACTGCGCCTCGGTCGGCGGCATGAGGGTGACGTGGGTGGGAATGCCGAAGGCGGCAGGGTCCCCGAAGCTCGCGCGGCGTTCCTGGAGCAGGCTGCCGTAGGGCTCCGGGACCGCGATCGAAACGCCGAGCGTTACGGTCCCCACGTCGTTCTCCTCCATCGTCGATGGTCGATTTCCGGTCATGCCGCGCGGGCCGGATGTCCGGCCCGCGCGTTCCGTCGCCGCAAGTGTGACCCCTGCGGCCATGATCTCGCCAGGGTCCTTGGACTCAGTGCTTCGCGGGCAGGAAGCCCATCCGGTCGTACGTCTGTGCCAGCGTCTCCGCCGCGACGGCCCTGGCCTTCTCCGCTCCCTTGGCCAGAAGGGAGTCCAGCGTCTCCGGGTCGTCCAGATATTCCTGGGTGCGGGTCCGGAAGGGAGTGACGAATTCCACCATGGCCTCGGCCAGGTCGGTCTTCAGCGCACCGTAGCCCTTGCCCTCGTAACTCCGTTCCAGATCCTCGACGGGGCTGCCGGAGAGGGTGGAGAGGATCGAGAGCAGGTTGCTGACGCCCGGCTTCTTCTCGGCGTCGAAGCGGATCACCGTGTCGGTGTCGGTGACCGCGCTCTTCACCTTCTTCGCGGTGACCTTCGGGTCGTCCAGCAGGTTGATGAGGCCCTTCGGCGTGGAGGCCGACTTGCTCATCTTCACCGCCGGGTCCTGGAGGTCGAAGATCTTCGCCGTCTCCTTGAGGATGTACGGCGCGGGCACGGTGAACGTCTGTCCGTACCGGCCGTTGAACCGCTCGGCGAGGTCGCGGGTCAGCTCGATGTGCTGGCGCTGGTCCTCGCCCACCGGGACCTGGTTCGCCTGGTAGAGCAGGATGTCGGCGACCTGAAGCACCGGGTAGGTGAAGAGACCGACGGTGGCCCGGTCGGCGCCCTGCTTGGCGGACTTGTCCTTGAACTGCGTCATCCGGGAGGCCTCGCCGAAGCCCGTGAGGCAGTTCATCACCCAGCCGAGCTGGGCGTGCTCGGGCACATGGCTCTGGACGAAGAGCGTGCAGCGGTCCGGGTCCAGACCGGCCGCCAGCAGCTGCGCCACGGCGAGCCGGGTGTTGGCCCGCAGCTCGGCGGGGTCCTGCGGGATCGTGATCGCGTGCAGGTCCACGACCATGTAGAAGGCGTCGTGGCTCTCCTGCAGCGCCACCCACTGGCGCACCGCGCCCAGGTAGTTGCCGAGGTGGAACGAGCCCGCGGTGGGCTGGATCCCGGAGAGCACGCGCGGACGGGCGGCCGCACCGGCGCGGCCCGTCTGCGGCTGGTCGGTGGGGAGCGAAGGGCGATCAGAGGCCATGGCTCCATTGTCTCAGGTGTCCGGGGCATCTCCGGCAGCCGGTGCGGGGCGGGAAGGGCGCGTCACGGCACGGTCCCGGAGCACGGGAGCGCACGGCTGAGACGAACCCCACATTCCGGCCGCCCGGCGTGCGACGGCGGGCGCGCCGCGCGGTGGAGGTTTCCCGGCTCGGGATCCGACCGACGATACAAAGTGGGCACCACCCCCGCCCACGCCGCACGACGAACGGAGATCCCGTGTCGACCACGGAAACCGCCATCGCCTCCGCTGAGGCGCACAGCGCGCACAACTACCACCCGTTGCCGGTCGTCGTGGCCACGGCGGAGGGCGCCTGGATGACCGATGTCGAGGGCCGTAGGTATCTGGACCTGCTGGCCGGATACTCGGCGCTCAATTTCGGCCATGGCAACCGGCGTCTCATCGACGCGGCCAAGGCCCAGCTGGAACGGGTGACGCTGACCTCCCGGGCCTTCCACCACGACCGGTTCGCCGGCTTCTGTACGGAGCTGGCGGCGCTCTGCGGCATGGAGACGGTGCTGCCGATGAACACCGGGGCGGAGGCCGTGGAGACCGCGGTGAAGACCGCCCGCAAGTGGGGCTACCGGGTCAAGGGTGTGCCGGACGGCATGGCGAAGATCATCGTGGCCTCGGACAACTTCCACGGCCGCACGACGACGATCGTCAGCTTCTCCACGGACCCGGAGGCGCGGGCCGACTTCGGCCCGTACACCCCGGGGTTCGAGATCGTGCCGTACGGGGATCTCACCGCGATGCGGGAGGCGATGACCGAGAACACCGTGGCGGTGCTGATCGAGCCGATCCAGGGCGAGGCCGGGGTGCTGGTGCCGCCGGCCGGCTATCTCTCCGGCGTACGGGAGCTGACCCGCGAGCGGAACGTGCTGTTCGTCGCGGACGAGATCCAGTCGGGTCTGGGGCGGACCGGGAAGACGTTCGCGCTGGACCACGAGGGGGTGGTGCCGGACATGTACGTGCTCGGCAAGGCGCTGGGCGGCGGGGTGGTGCCGGTCTCCGCGGTGGTCTCGTCGGCGGATGTGCTCGGTGTGTTCCGGCCCGGCGAGCACGGCTCCACCTTCGGCGGGAACCCGCTGGCCTGTGCGGTGGCGCTGGAGGTGATCGCGATGCTGCGGACCGGTGAGTACCAGCAGCGGGCGGCCGAGCTGGGCGACCATCTGCACCGGGAGCTGGGCCTGTTGACGGGCGGCGGCGCGGTGGAGGCGGTGCGCGGCCGGGGCCTGTGGGCGGGCGTGGACATCGCACCGGCGCTGGGCACCGGCCGGGAGATCTCCGAGAAGCTGATGGAGCAGGGCGTGCTGGTGAAGGACACCCACGGCTCCACGATCCGGATCGCCCCGCCGCTGGTGATCTCCAAGGAGGACCTGGACTGGGGCCTGGACCGGCTGCGGGCGGTGCTGGGCGCCTGAGCCGGTCCCGTACCCGTATCCGTAGCGCCGGAGGGTTCAGAGGATGACGTGGGGCAGGAAGCGGGCGTACTCGTCCGTGACCGGCCCCGCCGACTCCCGGATGCCGAGCCCCGCCGCCTCGTCCTCGACGATCCACGCGCCGAGCACCACCCGGTTGCCGTCGATGTCCGGCAGCGGGGCCAACTCCTGGTAGCAGCACGGCTCGTCGCGCAGGACGGGCGGGGAGCCGGGGCCGTGCAGATCGACCCCGGCGCCCTCGCGGCCGAGCAGCGGCTTGGAGACGTACCCCGCGCCTCCCGGTCCGGCCAGCTCGCGCGGTCCTTCGAGATAGGCGGGGAGCAGGTTCGGGTGGCCGGGGTGGAGCTCCCAGAGGATCGCGAGGAGCGCCTTGTTGGAGAGCAGCATCTTCCAGGCGGGCTCGATCCAGCAGGTGGTGCCGGAGCCGCCGCCGTTGTCGAGGGTGTCCAGCACCTGCGGTCCGAAGCGGTCGGTGGCCAGCCACTCCCAGGGGTAGAGCTTGAAACAGCTGCGGATGAAGCGGAGCCGGTCGTCGACGAACCGCCCGGACAGCCGGTCCCAGCCGATCTCCTCGACGGAGAGCGCCTCGGTGTCGATCCCGGCCTGCTGGGCGGTCTCGCGTAGATACGCGACCGTCATCAGGTCCTCGCCCGCCTCGTCGCCGTCGGAGTGGACGAAGTGCAGCGGCCCGGGCGGCAGGAGGGGCGCCTGCCGTTTCCAGGCGTCCACCAGCCGCTCGTGGAGGGAGTTCCACTGGTCGGCGCCGGGGAAGCGGTCCTCCATCCAGAACCACTGCGCGCTCGCGGCCTCCACCAGCGAGGTCGGCGTGTCGGCGTTGTACTCCAGCATCTTCGCCGGGCCGCTCCCGTCGTACCGCAGGTCGAACCGCCCGTACACGGAAGGCAGTTCGGCGCGGCGGCGCCAGGACTCGGCGACCAGCGCGGCCAGGCGCGGGTCGGTGATGCCGAGGTCGGCGAAGCGGTTCTCCTCGACGATGTGCGCGGCGGCGGCCAGGCACATCGTGTGCAGTTCCTCGACCACCTCCTCCAGGGCCTCGACCTCGGGCAGCGAGAAGACGTAGTAGGCGCTCTCGTCCCAGTACGGACGCAGCGAGTCGTCCGGGTAGCGGGTGAGCGGGTAGACGACGCCCTGCGACTCGACGGTCTGCTGCCAGCCGGGGCGCGGCTCGGTCGTGCGGCGCTCCATCTCCGCTCAGCCCCCGCCGGACTTGGAGCAGCCGAAGCCGCCGCGGTCGACCGCGGACTTGTCGAAGCTGCCGCCCTGCACCTTGCCGTCGTAGCTGCTGGTGCTGCCGCCGTAGTAGTACGAGCCCCGGCCGCCGCCGGAACCGCCCGAGCCGCCGCCGCTGCCGCCCCGGCACTCGTAACTGGGCAGGGTCTCGCGGGTCGTCCGGTCGGCGCAGCGCCGGTCCGGCTCCGAGCCGCAGGACGTGATCGTCAGGGCGAGCAGCCCCATGCCGCCGAGCACGACCGTGCTCGACCTCAGCCTTCGTTCGGACATATGCGGTTCTCCCCCGTGGTACGCGATCGGATCCGGCCGCCTTCTTCCTGTTCCGCCACCGGACCTCTTGTCAGATTAGTTAACCGGGGGGCGGGTTCGGAAGCCGACTGCTTACGGCAGCACCCGGCACAGGGCGTCCAGCGCGCCCGCCCAGGCGCTCTCGGACGGTGAGCCGTAGCCGATCACCAGGGCGTCGCGGGCGGCCGGGGCGTCCGGGTGGCGGTAGCGGGCGAGGCCGTCCAGCGCCAGGCCCTGGAACGCCGCCGCCTGGATCACCGAACGCTCGGCGCCCGCCGGGAGTTCGAGGACCGCGTGCAGCCCCGCCGCGATCCCGCTGACCTCGATGCCCGGCGCGCGCTCCGCGAGCGCCGCGACGAGCTGGTCGCGGCGGCGGCGGTAGCGCAGCCGCATGGAACGCACATGCCGGTCGTACGCCCCCGAGGCGATGAACTCCGCGAGGGCCAGCTGGTCGGGCGAGCCGGACATCCACTCGGACACGCCCTTCGCCGCCACCACCTCCCCCACCAGGCTCCGGGGCAGCACCATCCAGCCCAGCCGCAGCGCCGGGGCCAGCGACTTGCTGGCGGTGCCGAGATGGACGACTCGCTCCGGATCGAGGCCCTGGAGCGCGCCCACCGGCTGCCGGTCGTACCGGAACTCCCCGTCGTAGTCGTCCTCCAGGATCAGCCCGCCGGTGGACCGGGCCCAGTCGACGGCGGCGGCCCGCCGGTCCGGGTGCAGCGGTACGCCGGTGGGGAACTGGTGCGCCGGGGTCAGCAGCACCGCTCCCGCGCCGCGCAGCGCGGCCAGCTCGCCGGTGCGCGACCCGTGCTCGTCCAGCGGCAGGCACGGGGTGCGCAGCCCGGCCTCGGTGAGGAGGTCCCGGTGCAGGTCGAGGCCGTACGACTCGACGGCGACGTCCCGGACCCGGCGGCCGCGCAGCACCCGGCCCAGCAGCGACAGCCCGTGCGCGAAGCCGGAGCAGATCACGATGCGCTCCGGATCGGCGTACACCCCGCGCGCCCGCGCCAGATACTCGGCCAGCACCGTGCGCAGTTCGAGGCGGCCGTGCGGATCGCCGTAGCCGAAGGCCTCGTCGGGCGCGGCGGTGAGCGCCTTGCGGGCGGCCCTGAGCCAGGCGGTGCGCGGAAAGGCCGACAGGTCCGGCGAGCCGGGCTTCAGGTTGTACCCGGCTCCGGACCGCGCCGGCCGGGCGGGGGCCGCCGCCGGGTCCTTCCGGCGCGGCGCGGACCGCCGGGCGACCCGGGTGCCCGAGCCCTGGCGGGCGGTGAGCCAGCCCTCGGCGACCAGTTCGGCGTAGGCGTCGGCGACCGTGTTGCGGGCGACGCCCAGATCGGCGGCGAGCACCCGGGAGGACGGCAGCCGGGTGCCGGGCGTCAGCCGGCCGGTGCGCACCGCCTCCCGCAGCGCCTCCATCAGCCCGCTGCGGAGCCCCTGGCCGACCGGTTCCAGATGCAGGTCCGCGCCGAAAGTGGCCCAGGAATCCGTCATGGCAATGGACCATACCGGGGTGCCATCGGGACCGTAGCGTCGTCCTCATGACCTCGACACACGGACACCACCACGCCCCCGCCGACCTCGCCCCCGAGCACCCGGCCCGGATCTCCGTCTCCCAGCTCCTCCCCGACGTCTACAAGGCGATGATCCGGCTCGACATCGCCGCCCGGAAGGGCCTGGACCCGGCCCTGGTGGAGCTGGTGAAGATCCGGGCCTCGCAGCTCAACCGGTGCGCGTTCTGCCTGGACATGCACAGCAAGGACGCGCTCGCGGCGGGCGAGTCCGCCGAGCGGATCGTGCAGCTCAGCGCCTGGGAGGAGTCGCAGCACTTCTACACCGAGAAGGAGCTGGCGGCGCTCGCCCTGACCGAGGCGGTCACCGTCCTGACCGACGGCTTCGTCCCGGACGAGGTGTACGCGAAGGCCGCCAAGCACTTCGAGGAGACCGAGCTGGCCCAGCTGATCGCGGCCATCACCGTGATCAACGCCTGGAACCGCTTCGGCGTCACCGGCCGGCTGGCCCCGGGCCACTACACGCCGGGTGACTTCAAGAGCTGACCACGCGCGAGCGCCCCCGGCAGCGACTGCTGCCGGGGGCGCTCGGTGTGGTGCGGCGTGCGGGGTGCGGATCAGATGAGGCCGAGCTCGCGGACCGCGTCGCGCTCCTCGGTGAGCTCCTTGACCGACGCGTCGATGCGCGCACGGGAGAACTCGTTGATGTCCAGGCCCTGGACGATCTCGTACTTCCCGTCCTTCGTGGTGACCGGGAAGGAGGAGATGATGCCCTCGGGGACACCGTAGGAGCCGTCCGACGGGATACCCATCGAGGTCCAGTCGCCGGCGGCGGTGCCGTTGACCCAGGTGTGCACGTGGTCGATGGCGGCGTTGGCGGCCGAGGCGGCGGAGGACGCGCCACGGGCCTCGATGATCGCGGCGCCGCGCTTGGCGACGGTCGGGATGAAGGTGTCGGCCAGCCACACCTCGTCGTTGACGACCTCGGCGGCGTTCTTGCCGGCGATCTCCGCGTGGAAGATGTCCGGGTACTGGGTGGCCGAGTGGTTGCCCCAGATCGTCAGCTTCTTGATGTCGGAGACGGCGGCGCCGGTCTTGGCGGCCAGCTGCGAGATCGCGCGGTTGTGGTCCAGGCGGGTCATCGCGGTGAAGCGCTCGGCCGGTACGTCCGGGGCGGCGGCCTGCGCGATGAGCGCGTTGGTGTTGGCCGGGTTGCCGACGACGAGGACCTTGATGTCGTCCGCGGCGTGGTCGTTGATGGCCTTGCCCTGCGGCTTGAAGATGCCGCCGTTGGCGGCGAGCAGGTCGCCGCGCTCCATGCCCTTGGTGCGCGGGCGGGCGCCGACGAGCAGGGCGACGTTCGCACCGGCGAAGCCGACGTTCGGGTCGTCGGTGATCTCGATGCCGCGCAGCAGCGGGAAGGCGCAGTCGTCGAGCTCCATGGCGGTGCCCTCGGCGGCCTTGAGGCCCTGCGGGATCTCCAGGAGGCGCAGGTTGACCGGCACGTCCGGGCCGAGCAGGTGGCCGGAGGCGATGCGGAAGAGCAGCGCGTAGCCGATCTGGCCGGCTGCGCCGGTCACGGTGACATTCACGGGAGTGCGGGTCATGGCGGTCTCCGTTAGACAGCTGGCGGTGGGGGTCCCGGCCCCTGGTGCCGGACCCTGGTGCAGGAGACCTCCTCGCGCCCCGACGCGTCTTCCGACGAATCTTGACGTGAAGAGATATCCGGCGGCCAGGCTATCGGACCCGGCCGGGCCGGACCGCCCGGCCCCCTGTGGCACCGCACACAAACGGTCACGCACCGCACGCGCGGGCGACGCGTGCGGCCGTGCGGCGGCCCGGGACCGTGTCACTCGCCCGGGTCGGTGCACCCCTTCGTGCCGGAGGTGAGCGTCGCGCAGGCCTTCGCGTCGGACGCCTTCTTCACCGCGACCATCGGGGTGTACGCGTCGGTGTCCCCCATGACCTCGCCGTTCTGGGGGTCCGCGGCCCCGGTGATCTGCACGGTGTCGCCGATCGCCGCCTCGGTGAGCCGGGCCCAGGCGGCGGAGCAGACCTTGCTGTAGCGGACCTCGACCTTGCTGCCGCCGACCACGGCGCTGGCCACCGTACGGGCGAACTCGCCGCCGCAGCCCATCGCCTCGGGGTCCTGCCCGGTGCAGTCGGCACCGCTGCACTCGACGCCCACGGGCAGCTCGGGAGCGGCCGTGGTGGGGGCCGCCGACGGGGGCGGGGTGGCCTTGGCGGCCTCGTCGCCGCCCGGGGCGAGCAGCACCGCGCCGACCACGACGATCAGCGCGCCGACGGCTCCGACGGCGAGCATGGCGCCCTTCCGCCGGCCGCCGGGCGCCTTGCCCGGTCCGGTGCCGCCCGGATTCCGGCCGGAGCCTCCGCTGCCGTGCTCCGCCGTGTTCCGCTCCGGTCGCCGCCCGGCCTGGTGCGGCCCGCCGTCGTACGGCCGTTCCTGGTGGCGGACCGGGTGCGGGGCGGCGCCGCGCTGGGTGGGGACGGTGAGCCGGCGCGTGTCGTCGTCGCCGGGCACATGGGCCCCGCTGCCGTACGGGTCCTTGCCGTAGGCGTCGCGGGGCGGGGCGTCCGTACCGGCCGGGCCGCCCGCGGCGGGAACCCGCGCGCCGGATCCGGACGCGCTGTGCCGGCCCCCGGTGGAGGACCGGCCGGAGCGGCCGCCTCCGGGAGCGTCGGGGGCGCCGGGAGCCGTCGGGCCCAGCTCGCCGAGCGCGGCCCGGGCCTGGGTGATCCTGATGGCCTCCATCGTCATGTCGTGACGCATCTCGGCCCGGCTCCAGGCGCGCTCCGCCAGCTCCCACATGGTCGTGAGGTGGTGCTGCGGGGTGCCCGTCACCTCGGCGAGCGCCACGACGGCCCCGCGCGGGGCGAGCAGCCGCCCGTTGAGATACCGCTCCCAGGACGTCTTGCTGTAACCCGTGCGGTCGGCCACCGCGTTGATGTTCAGTCCGCTGCGGTCGACGAGTCGGCGCAGCTGGCTGGCGAACTCCCTGATCTGCGGGTCGAGCTCTTCGGGCAGTGCCTTCCAACGAGGCATCGCGTTTCCCCCCTCATGTCCCCCGGACGTGCTTGCTGTACCCCGCTGCGCCGGGTCCCCCGACCCGCGCCTCCCCCGGTCCGTCCGTTGTCCGTCCGTACCGGACCGTCAACCGGACTACCCACGAGGATGCGCGGAACCAGGGTGTCAGTTCCTGACGAGGGGGCGCACGGGAGCATTCGGGACGGGGTACGCATCTTCACGCGCCCCGATCACTGTTCCGGCCACTGCTCTGCCTGCTTGCTCCGTGCCGCTCTGTGTGCCGTGACAGTCTGCCATCGTTGCGCGGCGATCACACCGTGCCGGAATGGTCACTTCCGTGCCACAGGCCACAGTGAGCGCTTGTTCCGGCCTTTCATGTCCATGACGCTGGAGTCCGGACGGGGCAAGGCCTCCCATCTCGCCGCATACCGGGGCTTCTTGCCCGGTGGCCCCGTTCCGCCGTGGTGTCCGTCCCTCCTCGGGGGTGGGGACGGGCACCACGGTCCGGCGCTCCGGGCGGATCCGCCTAGCGGATCGTGAAGCGGACCGCGTCCTCCAGGATCGGGACGTCCAGCCACGGCTCGGGCTGCGCGACCAGCGCGAGCAGCACGATCAGCGTGCCCATCAGCCCGTACGTGACCAGGTCGGTGAACCGGGAACGTACGGCCAGCATCCCGACCGACGGCACCACCCAGCGCAGCACGGCACCGCCGATCAGCGCGCCGCCGATCAGGATGGTGCCGACGCGGAACGCCTGGTCGAACGGGTCCAGGACCACGATCAGCAGGCCGATGCCCGCCGCGCAGAGCACGGTGAGCAGGGGCCACTGCCGGGCCGGGGCGGGCGCGTCGCCGGACGCCGCCCGGCCACCGCCCTCGGGGCGGGCGGTGTCCCGGGTGAACCGGGGGAACCGCCGCGACCGGCGGGGCCGCCCGGCGACCACGGCGTCGGCGTCGGCCGTGGTGGCCCTGCCCGAAGCCTCGTCCTCGGCCGGACTCGTACCAGCACCCATGGGGTTCCCTCCGGATCCGGGCGGTCAGCCCGCGGCGGCGGCGTCGGCGGCCTCGGAGGCGGCCCGCTCGGCCGCCTCGACCACGTTGACCAGCAGCTGCGCACGGGTCATCGGGCCGACGCCACCGGGGTTCGGGGCCACCCAGGCGGCCACCTCGCGGACCCCCGGGTGCACATCGCCGACGATCTTGCCGTCCGCGTCCCGGCTGACGCCGACGTCGAGCACGGCCGCGCCCGGCTTGACGTCCTCGGGCTTGATCAGGTGCTGCACCCCGGCGGCGGCGACGATGATGTCGGCCTGGCGCAGGTGCGAGGAGAGGTCCCGGGTGCCGGTGTGGCACTGGGTCACCGTGGCGTTCTCCGTCTTACGGGTCAGCAGCAGCGGGATCGACCGGCCGATGGTGACACCGCGTCCGACCACCACGACGTGCGCCCCGTTGATCTCCACGCCGTGCGCGCGCAGCAGCTGGACGACGCCCTGCGGGGTGCAGGGCAGCGGGCCGGTCTCGTTGAGGACGAGACGGCCGAGGCTCATCGGGTGCAGCCCGTCGGCGTCCTTCGCCGGGTCCATCAGCTCCAGGACCCGGTTGGTGTCGATGCCCTTGGGCAGCGGCAGCTGGACGATGTAACCGGTGCACTCCGGGTTGGCGTTGAGCTCCCGGACGACGTCCTCGATCTCCTCCTGCGTGGCGGTGTCGGGAAGTTCGCGCTGGATGGAGCCGATGCCGACCTGGGCGCAGTCACGGTGCTTGCCGTTGACGTACCACCGGCTGCCCGGGTCGTCCCCGACGAGCAGGGTTCCGAGGCCGGGAGTGATCCCCTGGGCCTTGAGGGCCGCCACACGGACGGTCAGATCGGATTTGATCGCGGCAGCGGTGGCCTTGCCATCGAGAATCTGGGCAGTCATGGGCCCATCCTCGCGGATGACCCCGCCCGCATACCAATTGCCGGTGCCACCCCCGTACCGGAGATTGCACTTGCACAACTTCCGGGGCCCGTGACTGGACAAACGCGGGTCCCGCTTATAACGATGAAGGCCGCGGTTGTACGGGGGGCGGGCCGCTGATCGATGTCCTTCCTCCGTGTGGCCATCTCGTCCCCACACGTCTGTTGAAGGAACACCCCTTATGAGCTTCGGCGACCCGAACAACCCGTACGGGCAGCAGCCCGGCCAGCCGCCTCAGGGCCAGCCGCAGGGGCAGCCCGGCTACGGCTACCCGCAGCAGGCTCCGCAGGGCGTCCCGCAGCAGGGCTACGGCTATCCGCAGCAGCAGCCGGGCTACCCCCAGCAGCCCGGCCAGCCGTACGGGGCCTACCCGCAGCAGCCGGGGTACGGCGGCCAGCAGCCCGGCTACGGCGGCGGCATGCCGGAGCTGGCCCACTGGGGTCTGCGGGCGGGCGGGCTGATCATCGACGGCCTCGTCGTCAGCGTCCCCTACTTCATCCTCGGCGGCATCGGCGGGGCCATGGGCGACTCCGGGGGTGCGATCTTCGTCCTGCTCGGCTTCGTGGCGCTGATCGGTCTCGCCGTCTGGCAGCTGTACCAGGAGGGCACCACCGGCCAGACGATCGGCAAGAAGGCCGTGGGCATCCGCGTGCTGCGCGAGGCCGACGGCCGTCCGCTGGGCTTCGGCATGGCCTTCGTGCGCCGGCTGGCCCACGTGCTGGACAGCCTCGCCTGCTACATCGGCTGGCTGTGGCCGCTCTGGGACGAGAAGAAGCAGACGTTCGCGGACAAGGTCTGCTCGTCCGTGGTCGTCAAGGCCAACTGACCCGCAGCACCCTGTACGGACGAAGGCCGCACCCGGTCGCCGGGTGCGGCCTTCGTCCGTGCCCGGCGTTCAGTCCTTGCGTACGCCCGGGATCTCTTCCGGTTCCGGCGTCGTGCGCTCCATCACCACGAAGCTGCCGCCCCGGTGCTTGAGCCGGTAGCGCGCCTCCGGGTGCAGCTGCTCGGCGTACGCCACCGGGTCCTGGATCGGGCGGGACCAGCCGAAGTCCAGGTTGATGGCGACGATGTCGGGTGCGGTGCCCGGGGCTCCGCCGACCCAGTAGACGGTGCGGTCGGAGGTGAGGTGGGCCATCAGCGTGATGTCCGTCTCGACCCGCGACCCGGCCGGGATGGCGTCCAGCGCCGCCCGGGCCGCCTGGCTGCGGGCGTCGTCGGTGCGGTAGGTCTCCGGGCGCAGCAGATCGCGCAGCGGCAGATGCTGGGTCATCGCGATGGCGATCGCGGCCGCGACGGGCACGGCGACCTTCGCGTACGAGGCGAGCCAGGGCCGCTGCGAGTCGCGGCTGCGGCGGACGCCGTCGGCCATGGCGAGGAAGAGCACCGGCATGAGGATCGCGCTGTAGTGCCAGACCATGCCCCAGTGGTTGCTGTCCTGCGAGAGCAGCCGCCAGCCGAGCGTGGGGACGATCAGCAGCGTCAGCGGTGAACGCAGCGCCATGAACGCGGTGATGCCGATGAGGAAGACCAGCATCTCGATCTTGACGGAGGAGTCGAGGACGCCGAGGACGGAGTCCAGCATCGAGACGTCCTGCTCGCCGTTCTTGTCGATCTTCTGCCAGTAGTCGTACGTCCCCGCGCTGCTGGCCGCCGGGATGAGGACCATGAGGGTGACCACGAAGGCGGCGACCCCGAAGGCGGCGAGCAGCGCGCCCTGGAGGCGGCGCCCGTACACGAAGAGCAGGAAGCCGACGACGGCGACGGTCGCGCCGAGGTCCTCCTTGACCAGGACCAGCGGGAGCGACCACAGGAGCGCGGCCGTGTACCGCTTCAGGAGCAGCGCCCGGCAGACGAGGGCCAGCAGCGGCACGGCGAAGGCGATCTCGTGGAAGTCGGCCTTCACCGCTTCCTGGATGCCCCAGGAGAGCCCGTACGCGACGGTGACGCAGAGCCCGGAGCGTCCGCCGAGGAGCTGCTGCGTGGTGCGGCCGACGATGACCGCGCCCAGCGCGAACAGCGCGGCCTGGGCGAAGAGCAGGGCCTCGGCCGACGGCCAGAGCCAGTAGAGCGGGGCCAGCAGCGCCACGATCGGGGAGAAGTGGTCGCCGAGGATCAGATAGCCGGGGCCCTTGATGTCGACGACCGGCGCGTCGAACCCGGCGTACGCCCTGACCTCCTGCTCGAAGATCCCGAGGTCCCAGGAGGGCGAGCCGAAGCGGCTGTACTGGAAGTACGCGTAGAGGAAGTAGAGCGCGCACAGGACGGCGCCGGCGATGAGGTACGGGCGCAGGGGTACGCGTTCGGCGGCGGTGTCGCCCGTACGCGGCGCATCGCCGGCCGGGCGGGCGTCCGGCCCCGGCCCCTGGGCGGGCAGGCGGCCCGGTCCCGGCCGGTCCGTTCCACTCTTGTTCAGCTCAAGCACGGTGACTGCCCCCGCTAGGGATTTCCACGGCCGTTCATCGGATACGGCCGTGTCATTAGAACAGAGCGGCGAGCGCGTTCCGTACGACGGACACGGCGGCGGCCGCACCCCGGGGTCGGGGTGCGGCCGCCGGAAAACGCGGGTCCGGTCAGTGGAAGAAGTGGCGCGTGCCCGTGAGGTACATGGTCACGCCCGCCTTCTTCGCGGCCTCGGTCACCAGCTCGTCGCGGACGGATCCGCCGGGCTGGACGACGGCCTTGATACCGGCGGCCGTGAGGATCTCCAGGCCGTCGGGGAAGGGGAAGAAGGCGTCGGACGCGGCGTACGAACCGGCCGCCCGCTCCGCGCCCGCCCGCTCGACGGCGAGCTTGGCGGAGTCGACGCGGTTGACCTGGCCCATGCCGACGCCGACCGAGGCGCCGTCCTTGGCGAGCAGGATCGCGTTGGACTTGACCGCGCGGCAGGCCTTCCAGGCGAAGGCCAGCTCCTTGAGCTCGGCCTCGGAGAGCGCCTCGCCGGTGGCGAGCGTCCAGTTGGCCGGGTCGTCGCCGTCGGCCTGGAGGCGGTCGGCGACCTGGAGCAGCGCACCGCCGTCGATCGGCTTGACCTCGAACGCGGCGGCCGGGGCGTCGGGGGCGCGCAGCACGCGGATGTTCTTCTTGCGGGCCAGCACCTCGACGGCGCCGTCCTCGTAGGCCGGGGCGACGATGACCTCGGTGAAGATCTCCGCGACCTGCTCGGCCAGCTCGACGGTCACCGGGCGGTTGACGGCGATGACGCCGCCGAACGCGGAGAGCGGGTCGCAGGCGTGCGCGTTGCGGTGCGCGGTCGCGACGTCGTCGGCGATGGCGATGCCGCACGGGTTGGCGTGCTTGATGATCGCGACGCAGGGCTCGGCGTGGTCGTAGGCGGCGCGGCGGGCGGCGTCGGTGTCCGTGTAGTTGTTGTAGGACATCTCCTTGCCGTGCAGCTGCTCGGCCTCGGCGAGACCGCCGTCGCCGGAGGTGTAGAGCGCGGCGGGCTGGTGCGGGTTCTCGCCGTAGCGCAGGACGTTCTTGCGGGCGAAGGTGTCGCCCAGGAACTCCGGGAGGCCCGAGTCGTCGGCGGCCGCGTAGTCGTCGGCGAACCAGGAGGCGACGGCCACGTCGTAGGCGGCGGTGTGCTGGAAGGCCTCGGCGGCGAGCCGCTTGCGGGCGGTGAGGTCGAAGCCGCCGTCCTTGACGGCGGCGAGGACGTCGGCGTACCGCTCGGGGCTGGTGACGACGGCCACGGACGGGTGGTTCTTGGCGGCGGCGCGGACCATCGAGGGGCCGCCGATGTCGATCTGCTCGACGCACTCGTCGTCGGAGGCGCCCGAGGCGACGGTCTCCTTGAACGGGTAGAGGTTCACCACGACCAGGTCGAAGGGCTCGACGCCCAGCTCGGCGAGCTGCTCGCGGTGGGCGTCCAGGCGGAGGTCGGCGAGGATGCCGGCGTGGACGCGGGGGTGCAGCGTCTTGACGCGGCCGTCCAGGCACTCGGGGAAGCCGGTGAGCTCCTCGACCTTGGTGACCGGCACTCCGGCGGCGGCGATCCGCCCGGCGGTGGAGCCGGTGGAGACGAGCTCGACGCCCGCCTCGTGCAGACCGCGGGCGAGGTCTTCGAGCCCCGTCTTGTCGTAGACACTGACCAGGGCGCGGCGGATGGGCTTATTCACCGACATGACCGAGATGAACCTTTCGTCCCTCAATGCGACAGCCGTCACGGGCGATCCGCCCCACGGCCTCGACGAGCAGCGTGCGCTCGACTTCCTTGATGCGTTCGTGGAGAGCGGCTTCGCCCTCCGGGGTGTCCTCCTCGGTCACCTCGACCACGCCCTGCGCGATGATCGGACCGGTGTCGACGCCGTCGTCGACGAAGTGGACGGTGCACCCGGTGACCTTCACGCCGTACGCGAGCGCGTCACGGACTCCGTGGGCACCGGGAAAGCTGGGCAGCAGGGCGGGGTGGGTGTTGATGAACCGGCCGCCGAACGCGGCGAGGAACGCCGGGCCGACGATCTTCATGAAACCGGCCGAGACGACGAGGTCCGGGCGGTGCTCCGCGACGGCGGCGGCGAGCGCCGCGTCCCACTCCGCACGCGTCGCGTGGTCCTTGACCTTGCACACGAACGTGGGGATTCCGGCCCGCTCGGCACGCTCCAGGCCGCCGGTCCCGTCGCGGTCCGCGCCGACCGCGACGATCCGCGCCCCGTACCCCTCGGGGTCGTCGCCGATGGCGTCGAGGAGCGCCTGGAGATTCGTACCTGATCCGGAGACCAGCACGACCAGCCGGGCGGGAACGGCGGGGGAAGGCGGGGAGGCCACGTCGGGGCCCTTTCTCACGTGATGGCCGCACGGGTGACGCGGGTGCGGCATGCTCGATGCGCTCTTTGTAGGGTCGTACGAAAGTATCGCTTCGCCCGATACGGGGAACCCTACGAACGGGCCGACCGTCAGCAACGATACCGGCACACCCGACAGCCCCCACGGGACGGGGGCGTGACCGGGAGGTAGCGTCAGGGGACAGCGAGCCGTCCACCGGGCGGACGAACCGTCCTTCGGGCGGACATGACGAGATGGGGAAGACGTTCACCACATGCCGGACCGACGCCGTCGCACCGCCTTCCGCCTCCCCCTGCCCGAGCGGTCCCCTCTGCTGATGCGGGAACGCCAGTCCTCTTCGCCGGACTCCTCCGCCCCGGACTCTTCCTCGGCCACCGGTTCCGCCGGGAAGCCGCAGGAGGACAACCCGTTCGCCGCGCCGCCCGCGGACCGCCCGGACCAGCCGTGGCAGCCGCGCCGCCCCTCGGCGTCGAACGGATCCGACGGCTCGAACGGGAACGGCGGCTCCGACGGGAACGGCGACGGCTCCTCCGGCGACCGCCCGGCCTGGGGCAGCCAGTGGAGCAACAAGCAGCCCGGCCGGGGCGACGGCGGCTTCGGCGGCCGCCCCGGCGGGAACGGCTCCGGCGGACCCGGCCGGGGCGGAGCCGAACGCGGCGGTCCGGGCGGAATGCGCTGGGACCCCACCGACCCCGCACAGCGGCGCGCCCGCTACGCGGTGCTCGGCGGTATCTGGGCCCTCTTCTTCGCCCTGTTCGACTTCACCGAGATCGCACTGCTGCTGGGCGCGCTCTCGACGTACTGGGCGATCAGCGCGCTCCGCACCCCGCTGAAGAACACCTCCGCGACGGACCGTACGGGGACGGCCGGGGAAGCCTCCGGGACCGGGAACGGGACCGGTTCCGGCTCCGGGACGGGCGCAGGCACGGGCACTGGCACTGGCACTGGCGCCACGGTGGGCGGCGGCTCCGGGACCGCGCCCACCGGGCCCTCGCCCGCCTCGCCCCTGGCCACCGCACAGGGCATCAGCAGCAGGCAGCAGACCACGGCGGCCGTCGGCGGCCTGGTGGCCGCCCTGCTGGCGCTGCTCATCGTCGCCACGACGTACACCGTGCAGCTCGTCTACCGCGACTACTACACCTGCGTGAACGACGCCCTGACCAAGACGGCCGCGCTGGCCTGCAACGACCAGCTGCCGAAGCCGCTGGAACCGCTCTTCGGCGTCAAGGAGTAGCGCCCGGGCCGTCGGGCTCCGCCGTGGGGCGGTCCGTGCGGCGGTCGGCGGCGGGATCGGCGGGGAAGTCGGCCATCAGGCCGCCGGAGCCCCGCTTCAGGGAGGCCCACCGGGCCTCCCTGAGGTCTTTCCCGTGCCAGGGGTCGGTCGGCAGGAAGTCGTACGGCTCGAACCCCGTGTCCTCCCGGCCCGCCGCCCCGCCCGGCAGCGCGCCGGAGGCCGATCCGGGTGCCGGGCCGGGGGCCGGAACAGCGCCTGGAGCGGCATCCGTCGCGGCGGCCGGGTCCGCGGAACGGCCCGGCCGCGCGTCGGCGGCCTCGTCCGCCTCCTCGTCCGCCGCGCCGCCCCGCCCACGCCACGGCGCCCACCAGCGGCGCGGACGCCCCACGGCCTCCTCCTGGTCCGCCGCCTCCGCGGGCTCCTCCACCTCCGCCACGTCCCCGTCCACGTCCGGGTCCCCGCCCTCCGTGTCCACGTCCCTGCGCCAGGCCCAGCCCGGGGTGCGCAGCCGCCACAGCCGCAGCAGCAGGGCCGCCGGTACGCCGACGACCGCGGTCCACGCCAGCGCCGCCGGACCGGTCAGCCACCACACCGGGCCGAACGCGCTCAGCCCCCCGGTGCCCAGCGGCCCGCCGGCCACCGCCGTGAGCAGCGCCGTCGCCAGGCCGCAGCCCAGCGCGGCGAGCAGGGTGACCAGCACCGTCTCGCGCGGGCTCCACGCCCGCGCGCGCGGCGCGTCGGCCGGGGCCGCCCTGCGTACGGTGAACCAGGCGACCGCCAGCGCGGCCGCCACCGGCACCGCCACGGCCGCCCCGGTCAGCAGGGTGCCGGGACCCTGGTCCGGTACGGCCGCCAGCAGCGGGAAGTGGGGCACGGCCGGGGTGCCGTCGAGGCCCAGCGGGGTGGCGGTGGCTTCCGTACCGAGCGAGAAGCCGGGCCCGAGCCCGTACGCGGCGCCCCACAGCGCGGCGTTCGGCACGAGTGCGGCGGCCAGCAGCAGCACGGCGAACCGGCCCGACCAGTCGCCCGCGAGCGCCAGGAAGTCGTTCTGGGCCACCGCCGCGTTCCGGCCGAGCGCCACCGCGACCAGCAGCGCACCGCCGCCGAGCAGCACCGTCACGCCCACCGCGGCCGAACGGCACGCCGTCCCGGCCCGGTTGCGGAAGAGCGTCCGCGCGAACGCCTCCTGAAGCGCCAGGGGCGACCAGGACGGCAGCGGACCGAACGGCCGCCCGGCCGCCGTCCACACCCCGGCCGCCGCCGCACCGGCCACCACCAGCGCCACCGGGAACACCAGCGTGTCCGGGTCCGCGCGCAGCGAACCGCCCCGGGCGTAGGCCGCCGCACCCGCCACGACCAGCAGATAACCGGCGGTCACCGCGCAGAACGCGCCCGCCTGCGAAGGCTTGGGCCGCCCCTCCTCCTGCTCCGCCGCATCGCGCGCCGCACGGTGCGTCAGCCAGACCGGGCCCAGCACGAGCAGCAGCGGCACCATGCCGACGGGGGCGGGAACGCCGCTCAGGGTGTCGGGCCGTACGAGTCCGGCGCCGTGGGCCAGCAGCCACACCCCGGCGGCCGCGCGCAGCGCCCCGCCCGGTCCGCTGTCCGGGTACGGGGAGCTGATCCACACCACCATGACCAGCACCGTCAGCGACCCGAGGCCGAGCCCGGCGGCGACGGCGCCCCGCACCAGGGCGGAGGCCAGGTCGAGGGTGCGGTTCCGCTCGGCCGTCACCTTCGGGCTGCGTTGCGTCATTTGGGTCACGCGGCCCATGCTCCCAACGACACGCGCTTATCCCGCGTAACGCGCGAAGAGCCGCCGTGTCGCTCAATATACGTTTATGTACTTTTTCACCCAGTGCGGCGCTGCCGGGGGTCGTCCATGACCCGGAGCACGACCGACGAGGCCGCCGCGCCGCCGCTGCCCTCCCCCAAGGAGCGCCGCAGACTGCGCGAGGCGAAATCGCTGAGCGAGGATCAGGTGGCGGCGGCGGTCGGTGTCACGCGCGCCACCGTGCGCTCCTGGGAGACGGGGCGCACGAGCCCGCGCGGACGCAAGCGCGCGCTGTACGCGAAGCTGATCGCGCCCGAACCGGAAGCGCCCCCGGTACCGGCAGCGCCCCCGGCACCCACGACCGCCCCGGCTCCGACCGCCCCGGCCTCGGCCACTTCGGCCACTTCGGCGGCTCCGGCGGCTCCGGCGGCTCCGGCGGCCATCGTTGAAGCCGCCCCGGAGGCCCCGGCCCAGCCCCCGGACGAAGCGGCGGACGCCGAGGCCGGGGCCGAGGCGGGAGCGCCCGGCGAGCGGCCTCTCTCGCCCGCCGAGGCGTTCGACGAGCTGTACACCCGCACCGCCCCCGGCCTGGTCCGGCAGACCTATCTGCTGACCGGCCGCCGCGCCCTGGCCCGCGAGTCCGTCGAGCGCGCCTTCGAACTGGCCTGGCAGCGCTGGCCCGAGGTCGCCGTCGACCGCGACCCGGCCGGCTGGGTGCGCGCGGCGGCGTACGAGTACGCCATGTCTCCCTGGCACCGGCTGCGCCGCACGCACCGGCACCCCGACGCCCCGCCCACGGAGCCGGGCAAGCGCGCGCTGTTCGACGCGCTGCTCGACCTGCCCCCGGCCTACCGGCGCACCCTGCTCCTGTACGACGGGGTCGGCCTGGATCTGCCGGAGACGGCGGCCGAGACGGAGGCCAGCACCCCGGCCGCGGCGGGCCGGCTGATGACCGCCCGCGCCGCCGTCGCCGAGCGGCTTCCCGAACTGACGGCCGCCGCATCGCCCGCCGAACAGTCGGCCCTGCTGCACGACCGGCTCGGCGGCCTCGCACGCGCCGAGCACGTACCCGTACCGCAGCCCGCCCGTGCCGTGCGCACCGGCAGCGAGAACAAGGCCAGGCTGTGGACCCGGGCCGCCATCGCGGGCGTCGCCCTGCTCATCGCGGTGACCGGGCTGACCCTGCACACCGCGCCCACCCACTACGAGCAGCCGATCTCCCCCGCCGAACGGGTCGGGGGCGTACCGCCGCGCGGTGGTCCGCAGAAGCTCACCGCGCAGGATCTGAAGCTGCAGAAGTCGCTGAGCGAGCAGCTGGCGCACGGCCCGGAGCGGCTGGTTCCGCAAGCGCGGTGATACCGGCGCACAGATGCCGGAAACGGCGCGGGCCCGCACCCCTGAGTGAGAAGGGGGTGCGGGCCCGCGCCGTTCGTACGCGTACGCGCGTCTGCGCGGCCTGCGTCAGGCGCCGAGGATCTCGCGCGCCAGCTTGGCGGTCTCGGTCGGCGTCTTGCCGACCTTGACGCCGGCGGCCTCCAGGGCCTCCTTCTTCGCCTGGGCGGTGCCCGAGGAGCCGGAGACGATGGCGCCGGCGTGGCCCATGGTCTTGCCCTCCGGGGCGGTGAAGCCCGCGACGTAGCCGACGACCGGCTTGGTGACGTTCTTCGCGATGAAGTCGGCGGCACGCTCCTCGGCGTCGCCGCCGATCTCGCCGATCATCACGATGAGGTCGGTGTCGGGGTCCGCCTCGAACGCCGCGAGGGCGTCGATGTGCGTCGTACCGATGACCGGGTCGCCACCGATGCCGACGGCGGAGGAGAAGCCGATGTCACGGAGCTCGTACATCATCTGGTAGGTCAGCGTGCCGGACTTGGACACGAGACCGATGCGGCCGGGCTTGGTGATGTCGCCCGGGATGATGCCGGCGTTGGACTGGCCCGGGGTGATGAGACCGGGGCAGTTCGGGCCGATGATCCGGGTCTTGTTGCCCTTCTCGTTCGCGTACGCCCAGAACGCGGCGGAGTCGTGAACGGCGATGCCCTCGGTGATGACGACCGCGAGCGGGATCTCGGCGTCGATCGCCTCGACGACGGCGGCCTTGGAGAACGCCGGCGGCACGAAGAGGACGGAGACGTTGGCGCCCGTCTTCTCGATCGCCTCGGCGACGGAGCCGAAGACCGGTACCTCGGTGCCGTCGAAGTCGACGGACGTGCCCGCCTTGCGCGGGTTCACGCCACCGACGATGTTGGTGCCGTCGGCCAGCATGAGCTTGGTGTGCTTCATGCCCGTGGCGCCGGTCATCCCCTGGACGATGACCTTGCTGTCCTTGGTGAGGAAGATAGCCATGGTGTGGAGTCCCTCGTCCTTACTTCGCAGCCGCGGCGAGCTCGGCGGCCTTGTCGGCCGCGCCGTCCATGGTGTCCACGCGCTGCACGAGCGGGTGGTTGGCGTCGGAGAGGATCTTGCGACCGAGCTCCGCGTTGTTGCCGTCGAGACGCACGACCAGCGGCTTCTCGACCTTCTCGCCCTTGGACTCGAGCAGCGCGAGCGCCTGCACGATGCCGTTGGCGACCTCGTCGCACGCGGTGATGCCACCGAAGACGTTGACGAAGACGGACTTGACGTCCGGGTCGCCGAGGATGATCTCCAGGCCGTTCGCCATGACCTCGGCGGAGGCGCCGCCACCGATGTCGAGGAAGTTGGCGGGCTTCACGTTGCCGTGGTTCTCACCGGCGTACGCGACGACGTCCAGGGTCGACATGACCAGGCCGGCGCCGTTGCCGATGATGCCGACCTCGCCGTCCAGCTTGACGTAGTTGAGGTTCTTGGCCTTGGCGGCAGCCTCGAGCGGGTTGGCTGCGGCCTTGTCCTCGAGGGCCTCGTGCTCCGGCTGGCGGAAGTCGGCGTTCTCGTCGAGCGAGACCTTGCCGTCCAGCGCCAGGATGCGGCCGTCCTTGGTCTTCACCAGCGGGTTGACCTCGACGAGGAGCGCGTCCTCGGCGACGAAGGTCTTCCACAGGGTGACCAGGGCCTCGGCGACACCCTCGGCCACGTCGGCCGGGAACTTCGCCTGGGCCACGATCTCGCGGGCCTTGACGATGTCGACGCCGGAGTTGGAGTCGACCGGGACCTTCGCGAGGGCCTCGGGGGTCTTCTCCGCGACCTCCTCGATGTCCATGCCGCCCTGCACCGAGGCCATGGCCAGGAAGGTGCGGTTGGTGCGGTCGAGGAGGTACGAGACGTAGTACTCCGCCTCGATCTCCGGGGACAGCTCGGCGATCATCACCTTGTGGACCGTGTGGCCCTTGATGTCCATACCGAGAATGTCGGTCGCCCGGGCGACCGCCTCGTCGGCGTCGGCGGCCAGCTTGACACCGCCGGCCTTGCCGCGGCCGCCGACCTTCACCTGCGCCTTGACGACAGACTTGCCGCCCAGCTTCTCGGTCGCCTCGCGGGCTGCCTCAGGCGTGTCGATGACTTCACCGGCCAGCACCGGTACACCGTGCTTGGCGAAGAGGTCCCTCGCCTGGTACTCGAACAGGTCCACGCGCGTCCGTCCCTTTTAGTGGTATCGCGGTTCGTTCTTCTGCGTGGGCGTGCCGCGAAGGGCAACGTGACTGCGCTGTCACTAGGGAGGCGTACACGGTGTCCGAGTACGCGGCATGTCCATCCGGCAGGTTATCCCCGAGCCCCGTGTGACCCTAAATCGCAGATCACACCTGAGCGGTGATAACGGTCACAGAGGGTGGCCCCTCCGGCTCCCGGCCGGGGTGAGCCGGGAGCCGGAGGGGGCCCTCGAAGAGGCTGTACGGAGACGGGGCAGGAGCCGGAGCACCCGGCCCGGGTCCCCCTGGGCCGCGTACTCCGGTGCGGTGCATCGTGTTCCCGCTGACACCGCCTCCCGCGCTGTCCTTACTGCGCGGGCAGCGCGTCCGTCACGAAGGCCGGGGTGACCGAGGTGACGCCCTGGGCGCCGGTGGCCGCGTGGCCGACGGCGGGGCGGGCGTCCTCGCGGACCGTGTCCGCCACCCCGCCCGCGAACGGCCGGACCTGCCGCCCGACGCCCTCGGCCAGCGGCTGGACCTGGGTCGTGACGCCCTGCGCGAAGGGCACGGCGGCATCGCCGACGACCCCCTGGGCGAACGGCCCGACCTCACCGAGGACACCCCGGGCGAGCGTGCCGACGTCGCCGACCGCCTGTCCGACGACCGGCAGCGCGGCATCGACCGCACCGGCGGCGAGCGGCGGCAGGACGGAGTCGGACGTCTGCCCGACCACGGGCCCGGCCTCGGTCAGCGCGCTCTGGACGGCGGCCGGAGCCTGGTTCTGCGCGTAGCCGGGGATCTGCTCGATCGGCCCGAAGAGGTAGTCGATCTCGTCGGCCGGCGCTGCGGGGACCTGGGGGACGCGCACGTTCTCGGGCACTTGCTGTACGTCACCGAGGTCCGGGACCTCCGGCGTCTGCGGCGCGCGCACCTGGGACGGAAGGCGGTCCCGTACGTCGGTCGCACCGGCGGCCTCGCTCCCGGCCTCCGTCAGCGTGTCCTTGACTCCGTCGGCGGCGTCGATGCCCCTGACGTCCTTGAGGGCCTCGGCGTCCTTGGCGTCGGTGACGGCCTTCGCGCCCTTGAGGACCTTGGAGTCGGTGACGTCCTTGACGGCCGCCGTGTCCTTGACGTCCTCGACGATCTCCGTCGCGTCGGGGGTCTCGGCCGCCAGGTCCGGGGTGGAGAGCGGTACGGACACGGGCAGCTCGTCCGCGCTCGCCGCGGCGGTGCCGAGCGCCCACATTCCGGTGGCGGTGGCGGCGATGGCTATGGATCGGCGCATGTTCTTGTGCATGGGTGTGTCAGATCCTTCGAAGGTGTTCGGCAGTCCGGAGAAGTCCGGACGCGGGCAGACCTGTTCCGCCCCCGCGCGGCAGGTCGAGGCGGGGAACGGCCTGCCCTAGCCGGGGAATTCGAGGATCTCGCCGGATCTGTCGGGTATCGGGGCGGCGGTCGCCGGGAGACCGGCGCCCCGGACGAGCGCGGCGTGCGGACCGCCCGGGGCCGGGACCGCGTGCAGGTCGCCGCCGCGCGGCCCCTGGACATCGGCCGTCGCCGTACGCGCGAGGTCGCCGCAGGGGTCGAACGGCGCCCGGTCCTGCGCCGGCGTGGGCGCGGGGCTCCGTACGTGCCCGGCGCCCGGCGTACCGGACCCGTCCGGAGCGGCCGGGGTCGCCGGGGCGGAGAACGGTGCCGGGATGCCCCGGCCGGCCTCGTGTTCGGCGGACCCGTCGGAGGTGTCCGCCGCGGCGTCGCCCGGCTCCGTGGTGCCGCCCTCGGCGTCACGGCCGGTGCCCGGCGCGGAAGGTGACGGAGCGCCGGGTGTGTCCGGTCCACCGCCGGGCACGGGCAGCACGGAGAAGAGCGGGGGAAGCCCCGGCAGGTCCGGCACCAGCGGCCGCACCTCCCCGGCGACCCGCTCCACGGCGTCGCCCGCATCTCCCGCGCCCACGGCCGCGGCGTCGCGGACCCGGGCGGGCACGGTGGCGGTGGACTCCCGTACGGCCTGCTGTCCCTGCTGTGCTGCCGCCCGTTGTTGCGCGGTCTGTTGCGCTGTCTGCTCCGCGGCCCGATCGGCCGCTGTGGCCACCGGGTCGACGGCGGGCTCGACCACCGGCTCGGTGGCCGGTTCGAGGACCGGCTCGGCGGCCGGCTCGGCGGTCGGTTCGATCGCCGGCTCGACTGCCTTACGGGCGGCGGTCTCAGAGGCCGCACCCTCCGGCACGACATCCGGCACAGCGTCCGGCCCGGCGTCCGGCACGGCGTCGGCGACGGAGGACGTGAGCGGGCCCGGGTCCGGACGTTCCTGCGCCTCCGCGCGTCCGCCCGCGAGGATCCCCAGGGCCAGCAGTCCACCGAGGAACACCACCAACAGCCCCACCCGCACCGCGCGACGCCCCGCCGTACCCCGCGCCGGGCGCGGGTCGACGGCTGCGCGGGCAGCGGTGGTCGTGGTCACCTCGGTGGCTCCTCCCTGGTACGCGGACGGCGGAATGCGGCCCTCCGCGACCGACGGGTCGATGCTTGCACGAGCCCGTGGGGGTCACGCAAGTCCCTGGTTACTGTTGGGTCTCCTTGTCCGGTATGGGCAGTGGCCTCTTCTCGATCGCCGCCGCCATGACGTCCGGGAAGAGGTCCGGCGTACAGGCGAACGCCGGTACGCCCAGCGCCCCGAGCGCCGCCGCGTGCTCGCGGTCGTAGGCGGGTGCGCCCTCGTCGGAGAGGGCGAGCAGCGTCACGAACTGCACACCGGAGTCCTTCATCGCGGCGACCCGTTTGAGCATCTCGTCGCGTATGCCGCCCTCGTAGAGGTCGCTGATGAGGACGACGACGGTGTCCGCGGGGCGGGTGATCCTCGACTGGCAGTAGGCGAGCGCCCGGTTGATGTCGGTGCCGCCGCCGAGCTGGATGCCGAAGAGGACGTCGACCGGGTCGTCGAGCTGGTCCGTGAGGTCGACGACCGCCGTGTCGAAGACGACGAGGCGGGTCGACAGGGTGCGCATGGAGGCGAGCACCGCGCCGAAGACGGAGGCATGGACGACCGACGCGGCCATCGAGCCCGACTGGTCGACGCACAGGACGATGTCCTTCTTCGCGGACCGGGAGGCGCGCCCGTAGCCGATGAGTCGCTCGGGAACGATCGTGCCCCTGCCCTCCGTACTTCCCGGCACGGGCAGGTAATTGGCGAGGTTGGCACGGATGGTGCGGTTCCAGTCGATGTCGCGGTGGCGCGGCCGGCTGATCCGCGCCGAGCGGTCCAGGGCGCCGGTGAGGGTGGCCCTGGTGCGGCTATCCAGACGCTTCTCCAGGTCCTCGACGACCTTGCGGACGACGGCGCGTGCGGTCTCCTTCGTCGTCTCGGGCATCGCCTTGTTGAGCGAGAGCAGGGTGCCGACGAGGTGGACGTCCGCCTCGACCGCCTCCAGCATCTCCGGCTCCAGGAGCAGGGCCGCCAGGCCGAGCCGGTCGATCGCGTCGCGCTGCATGACCTGGACCACGGAGCTGGGGAAGTAGGTCCGGATGTCGCCGAGCCAGCGGGCCACGGAGGGCGCGGACGCGCCGAGCCCCGCCGTACGGCCACCGGTGCCCCGGCCACCGGGCTTCTTCCCCGCGCCGCCTCCGTACAGCGCGTTCAACGCCCCGTCCATCGCGGCGTCCTGGCCGGTGAGGGCGTGTCCGGTGCTGTCGGCGCTGTCCGCGCCGAGCACCATCCGCCAGCGCCGCAGCCGTTCGGCGTCGGGCGGCTGTGTCGTCTCCGCCATCGGGTCCGTCCTCCCGGTCGTCGTCATACGGCCGCCTCCGTGGGCTCGGGTGTGCGGCCGAGCAGCAGGCGCAGCACCGGCTCCACCGCGTCGGCCCTGGACTGGTCGAGACCGGATCCGAAGCCCGCCCGCACCCGGTCGGTGTCGGCCCGGCGGGCGCCTTCGGGGGCGGGCCCGCGCCGGACCAGCTCGCCCAGGGTGCGCCGTACGCCCGGTTCGTACGCGGAGAACGTGCGGCGCAGCAGCGGCAGCACATCGGTGAACATCTCGGCGGGGACGCCGGTCAGCCAGGCGTCGACGAGGCCGAGCAGCCGCTTGTCGTGGACCAGCAGCATGCCGCCGCCCGAGGCACCGCCGACGAACCCCTCGATCCAGGCGGCGGCGTCGGCGGGCGGGGTGCCGGGCGAGAGCGCCAGGCCCATCAGCCGGGCCGCCTCGTCCTCCGCGAGGCGTCCTTCGTCCAGGAGGAGCCGGGTGGCCCGGCCCCGGATGATCCCGGCGACCGCGTCCCGGGCCGCCAGCTTGTGCAGGACGGCGTCCCAGCGCTCCCGCAGCCCTTCGGCGGGGGCCGGTCCGGCGAGGAGCAGCCCGATCGCGCCGTGCACGGCCTCCATCTGACGGCGCAGCGCCTCGGCCCCGTCGGCGTCGAGGCCGGTGCAGGCGGGCGGCAGGCCGACGCAGATCCGCTCGGCGAGTCCGGCGGCGACCTCGGCGAGCGCCGCCGTGTCCGTGGCGCGCACGTCCCCGTACCGCAGGGAGCGGGCCAGGGCGGGCAGCGCGTCCGCGAGGTGGCCGACGTCCGCGTCGAGGGCGGCCCGGTCGGCGAGGGCCTTCATCACGACGGGCAGCGCGTCGGGCAGTCCGGCCAGGAGGCAGTGTTCGGCGAGTGCGGTGACGTCGGCCAGCGCGGTCGCCGCCGCGGCCCCCGACTCGGCCTTCGCGGTGGCGGCGGTGAGCACCGTGGTGCCCCATACGCCCGCCTCCGCGACCCGGACGTGCAGTTCCGGCTCCCAGCTCAGCCGCCAGCTCTCCCGGAAGGTGCCGGTGCTGCCCCGCCCCGCGACCGGGTCGCCCCAGCCGATGCCGAGGAGACGCAGCCGGTGCAGGAGGCGGCTGCGGGCGGCGTCGGTCTCCTTGCGCAGATCGAGGTCCAGCTCGCGTTCCGACGCCTCCGGCTTGAGCCGCAGGGTGCGCTGGCTGCGGGTCAGGTCCCGTTGCAGCGGGACGGCCGGGGCGGCATCCGGCACCTCTCCGAGGGTCTCGCCGACGATCAGCCGGTCCCGGACGAGGGCGAGCGGGACGTCGGACCCCTCGCACATGACGGCCCGCACCGCGTCGGTCGTCTCGCCGAGCCCCGCCAGCGGGCGGCCCCGCAGGGCGGCGAGGGTCTCGGCGAGCCGGACGGCCTCGATGACATGGGCGGTGGAGACGAACCGGTCCTCCGCGCGCAGCAGTCCGGCGACCTTGGTCATCCAGCGCTCGATGGGCCGGTCGGCCGCGTCGAAGAGGTGCCCGTACCAGCCGGGCGAGTCGATCCCGGCGCCGTATCCGCTGTGCCGGGCCAGCCGGCGGTGGGTCCACGGCACCCAGGTCAGGTCGGTCCTGACCTTCGGGAGTCCCTTGAGCAGGGCGCGGTCGGCGGCGAGGGTGGTCCGCGCGGCGAGTGCGGGCACGTGCCAGGCGCCGCAGACGACGGCGACGCCGTCACCGAACTCCTTGCGCGCGGTACGCAACTGGATCCGCATGTACGCCTCGCGCACCGCGTCCCGGGGCTGCCCGCCGTCGCCGTACGCCTCGCGGAGAGCGCTCATGGCCTCCGCCAGCGCGACGAACGGCGCGAGCGCGTCACCGGGCGTTCCGTCGGCGGGCGTTGCTCCGGCGGGTGCTCCCCCGCCCGGTGAGCGGTGCTCGACGGCGTCCTCCCACCAGCGCTCGGGGTCGTCGTATCCGGCAGTCTCGGCGAGCACCCGGATCGGGTCGACGACCGGTGTGACCTCGTCCGCCGCCCGCTCCCCCGGCGCGGGTTCCTCCAGAGCGAGGGAGTGGGCGGCGGGCAGGTCGATGAAGCGGACCGGGACGTCGTGGTCGAGGGCCCAGCGGATGGCCACCCACTCCGGCGAGAACGCGGCCATCGGCCAGAAGGAGGCACGTCCCGGATCGTCCACGGCGTGTGCGAGCAGCGCGACGGGAGGACGCATCTGCGGGTCGGCGGCGAGCGGGAGCAGCGCGTCGCCCTCGGGCGGGCCCTCGATGAGGACGGCCGCCGGGCGGGCCGCCGCGAGCGCGGCGAGGACCGCGCGGGCGGACCCGGGACCGTGATGCCGCACCCCGAGGAGCCAGGGCCCGACGGCCGCGCGGGAACCCGGAACCGCCGCCCCGGTCGTGGCGGGGCTCGTCATGCGGATACCTCGCGGCAGGCGCGGTAGAAGTCCTTCCAGCCGTCCCGTTCGCGGACCACGGTCTCCAGATACTCCTGCCAGACCACCCGGTCCGCCGCAGGGTCCCGGACGACCGCGCCGAGAATGCCGGCCGCCACATCGCCCGGGCGCAGAATGCCGTCGCCGAAGTGGGCGGCGAGGGCGAGGCCGTTGGTGACGACGGAGATCGCCTCCGCGGTGGAGAGCGTGCCGGAGGGCGACTTGAGCTTGGTGCGCCCGTCGGTGGTCACCCCGTCGCGCAGTTCGCGAAAGACCGTGACCACGCGCCGGATCTCGGCCAGGCCCTCCGGCGCGGCCGGCAGGTCGAGCGAGCGGCCGATCTGGTCGACACGCCGGGAGACGATGTCGACCTCGGCCTCCGGGGTGGCGGGCAGCGGCAGCACGACGGTGTTGAACCGGCGGCGCAGCGCGCTGGACAGCTCGTTGACTCCGCGGTCCCGGTCGTTGGCCGTGGCGATGAGGTTGAACCCGCGGACGGCCTGGACCTCCTGGCCCAGCTCGGGCACGGGGAGCGTCTTCTCGGACAGGATCGTGATGAGCGAATCCTGCACATCGGCGGGGATACGGGTCAGCTCCTCGACCCTGGCGGTCATGCCCTCGGACATCGCGCGCATCAGCGGACTGGGCACCAGGGCCTCGCGGCTGGGGCCGTGGGCGAGCAGCTGGGCGTAGTTCCACCCGTAGCGCACGGCCTCCTCGGGCGTCCCGGCGGTGCCCTGCACGAGCAGCGTCGAGTCACCGCTGACGGCGGCGGCGAGGTGCTCGGACACCCAGGTCTTGGCCGTACCGGGAACGCCGAGCAGGAGCAGTGCCCGGTCGGTGGCGAGCGTGGTCACGGCCACCTCGACCAGGCGGCGCGGGCCCACGTACTTGGGCGTGATCACCGTCCCGTCCGGGAGGGTGCCGCCCTGCAGATAGGTGGCGACGGCCCAGGGCGACAGCCGCCAACGGGCGGGCCTCGGGCGGTCGTCGGCGGCCGCCAGTGCCTTCAGCTCGTCGGCGAACGCGTCCTCGGCGTGCGGGCGGAGCGCCTCGGCGCCCGCCTCCGGCTCGATGGCCGCGGTGGTTTCGGGCACGGTCATGGATCCCCCTCCAGATCGGTCGACCTGATCTGGTTCCACCGTGCACCATGCCACTGACAACAGGCCCTGACCGCAGGTCGGAGGGGATTGTCAGTGGTGCCGCCTACCGTCGGGGACATGCTGCTATCTCACGGGGGAGAACCCTCGCCCACCGGTGGACCGGTGGCGCGCTGGTCGGTGGAGCAGGTGCTGGCGCTGGCTCCTGACGAAGCATCACGCAAGGCGGGTACGCGACTCGGTACGGCCGGCCCGTGGTCCGGCACGGGCCGCGACGGAGCGGGCGCGGTGTGGGGGCTGTGCGAGGGGAGCGGGAGCACGCCGTACCGGACGGTGGTCGACACCACCGGCCCGGCCTGCTCCTGCAGTTGCCCGAGCCGGAAGTTCCCGTGCAAGCACGCACTGGGGCTGTTGCTGCTCCTGGCGTCCGACGACGCCGCGTGCCGGCCCGGCGAGCCGGCCGACTGGGCCGCGGCCTGGATCGAGGGCCGGCGCGGACGGGCGGCGGAGCAGGCCGGGGCGGCGGGCGGCGGCACCACGCGGGGGCCCGCCGACGCCGCCGCCAGGAAGCGGGCGGAGCGCCGCGCCGAGCGGGTCACGGGCGGCGCCCAGGAGCTGGAGCAGCGTCTGGCCGACCTGCTGCGCGGCGGGCTCGCCGCGACCGACCGCTCGGGCTACGGCCTGTGGGAGGAGACCGCGGCCCGCATGGTCGACGCCCAGGCCCCCGGTCTCGCGGCCCGGGTGCGGGAGCTGGGAGCGATCACCGGGTCCGGTCCGGGCTGGCCGGTCCGGCTGCTGGAGGAGTGCGGCCTGCTCCATCTGCTGGATGCGGCCTGGCTCGGCCGGGAGCGGCTGCCGGACCCGCTGGCCGCGACGGTGCGGACGAGAGTGGGGCTGCCGATGTCCGCCGAGGGCGCCCCGGTCCGTGACCACTGGCTGGTCCTCGCGCAGTACGACACCCCGGACGGCAGGATCGTCGCCCGGCGGATCTGGCTGTACGGGCGGGAGTCGGGCCGCACCGCTCTGCTGCTGTCGTTCGGCGCGGCGGGCCGTTCCCCGGCACAGGCGCTGCCCGTGGGGGCCACGATCGACGCCGAGCTGACGCCGTATCCGGGCGGCGGGCAGCTCCGCGCGGAGCTGGGCGAGCAGTTCGGGACCGCGGCCCCGGCCGGCCCGCCGCCGGGCATCGCCGCAGCGGCCGCCCCGGCCGTCTACGGCACCGCCCTGCGCGAGGACCCCTGGCTGGACGCCTGCCCGGTCACCCTGCGCGACGTCATACCCGTGCCGTCCGAGGACGGCTGGCAGGTGGCCGACGCACACGCCGGGTCCGCGCTGCCGATCGCCCCGGCCGCGCTGTCCCGGCCGGGCCTGTGGAAGCTCGTCGCCCTGTCCGGCGGCGGCCCGGTCACCGTGTTCGGCGAGATCGGCCACCGCGGCTTCGACCCGTTCGCGGCCTGGGACCCGGGCGAGCGGGAGGAGGACGGGCTCACCACGGGCGGTTCGGTCGTCCAACTGGTCTGAGGCGACGGCCGGACGACCGTACGACCGGCGACCGGCACGTGGCGACCCGCGCCCGGAGACCCACCATCCGACGCTCACCACCCACCGTTCCGCCCGCCCACCACCCCCACCGGAGGGTAGAGATGCCTCGCACCACCAGCACCAGCACCAGCACCACTCCCGCATCCGTATCCGCATCCCCGTCCCCGTCCGCGTCCAGATCGGTCGACTCCCTCCCCTGGGAGGAGCTGGTCACCTCGGCGCTCCTGGGGACCGACCGCCGGCCGCCGACGCCGCGCGGCGACCCCGTACCGGCCGCCGACGCTCCGACGGCCCTGCTGGACGCCGTCGCGCTGCACACCGTGCGGCGGCGGGCCGGGCTGCTGCCCGCCGTGCCGGAGGCCCGGCCCGAGCCAGCCGCCCCGGATCCGCGCCCGGCGCTCCCCGAGGCCGCCCGGCACCGGCTCACCCGTCTGCTGGCCGATCGGGCCGCGCCCTCGGGCGGCGGGCGGCGCGGGACCGCGCCCGACCTCACCGAACTGATTCCGCAGTGGCTGGCCACCGCCAACCGGAAGGGTTTCCGCGCCCCGGCGGCCCTGTTGCCGCCGCTGCTGGACGCCGCCCGCGCCCGGACGGACCTGCGCCCGCAGGCGCTCGCGTTCGCCGGGCCGCGCGGTCTGTGGCTGGCCGCACTGAACCCGGACTGGAAGTTCGCCCTGCGGGGCTCCGCGAGCGGCACGCTCCGGCCCGACACCGAGGACCCGGATGCGGTGGGCCGGCTGTGGGAGGAGGGGCTGTTCGCGGAGCGGGTCGCGCTGCTCGACGCCGTACGGGCACAGGATCCGGCCGCCGGGCTGGCCCTGCTCGCCACCACGTGGCAGGCCGAACGGGCGGAGGACCGGCTGATGTTCCTGGACTCCCTGCGGTCCGGGCTCGGGGCCGACGACGAGCCGTTCCTGGAGCAGGCCCTGTCCGACCGCAGCCGCAATGTGCGCGCCACCGCCGCCGAACTGCTGTCCGCCCTGCCCGCGTCGGCCCTCGCCGGCCGGATGGCGGCCCGCGCGATGTCCTGCGTCAGCCCCGACCGTACGGGGGACGCCGTCTCCATCGTCGTGGAGGCGCCGCACGAGTGCGACGCGGGTATGCAGCGTGACGGCGTCGCCGCGGTGCCGCCGACGGGCCGGGGCGAACGGTCCTGGTGGCTCGGGCAGTTGGTGGAGGCCACCCCGCTCGGTGTCTGGGAGCAGCGGTTCGGCGGGCGTCCGGCCGAGGAGGTCGTGGCCCTGCCGGTCGCCGACGACTGGGCCGGGGAGCTGCACGCCGCCTGGTGCCGGGCGGCGGTGCGGCAGCGGAATCCGCGCTGGGCCAGGGCCTTGCTCGGGCGCCCCTCGGCTCCCCCGGCGAGCAGCCCCGGGACGGCCTCGATCGCCGAGCGCTCGAAGCTCCTCGCGATCCTGGACCAGGACGAACGGGCCCTCTGGGTCGCGGAGTTCATCGCCGCGCACGGCCTGTCGGAGGCGTTCCAGCTGCTCGGGGTGTGCACGGTCCCCTGGGCCGGGCCGCTCGGGCGTGCGGTGGTCGACGCACTCGACATCGCGCGGGACGGCGGGAGTTATCCGTGGAGCTTCAGCGGAGTGATGGGCCTCGCGGAACGCTGCCTGGATCCGGCGGAGGCCGACCGGCTGGAGGTCCTGACGGCCGCGCAGGACGAGCAGGAGGGGGCGTCACCGGGAGCGGGCGGCTACTGGTCGGAGGCCTTCCAGCGCCTGGTCTCCACGTTGCGGCTGCGCGCCACGATGGAGGCGGAGCTGATGGCCTGACCAGGACGCGCACGTCGGGCCGCCTCAGCCCACCGGCCTCCGGCCGCCCGGGCCCGCGGTCGCCCCGGCCCACCGGCCCGCGGCCGCCCCGGCCGCCCCGGGGCCAGACGCGCGCGGCGCCGGCCCACCCTGCCCGGCGCGCATCGCTGCTCCGGCCCGCCCGAAGCAGCCCCGGCGTCAGGCAGGCGCAGCGGCCCCGCGCGGGCCCGTGTGCGAGCGGGCCCGCCCCGGGGTCGGCGTTCAGGCCTGGGCGGCCTGGCGGACGTTGGCGTTGACCCAGGTGACGATCTCGGTCGTCGTCGCGCCCGGCGTGAAGAGCTCCGCGACGCCCAGCTCCTTCAGCGGTGCGATGTCGTCCTCCGGGATGATCCCGCCGCCGAACACCTTGATGTCCTCCGCCTCCCGGGCCTTCAGCAGCTCGATCACCTTGGCGAACAGCGTGTTGTGCGCCCCGGAGAGGATCGAGAGGCCGATGGCGTCGGCGTCCTCCTGGATCGCCGTGTCGACGATCTGCTCGGGCGTCTGGTGGAGACCCGTGTAGATCACCTCCATACCGGCGTCCCGCAACGCCCGCGCGATGACTTTGGCCCCGCGGTCGTGGCCGTCGAGGCCCGGCTTGGCCACCACCACACGGATCGGACCGGTCACACCCATCACTGCCTCCACCTGGTCTCCCGTGCCTGAAGGGCCGGGGATGTGAACGAACGTTATCCACAGCATCCCGCAAGCCGCAGTTTCGCGGCAGGCGGGGAGGGGGAAATCACACGTGGGACATGTTCGCCAGACGCCGTCCCCCGTACGAGGCGGTGTTCCGGCCGCGCGGGGACCGGCACGACACACCCCCTGAGGGAGCCGCTACGAGGTCGCCGTACCACCGCGCCGCCAGCCGCACGGCACGGTGGTACGGCCCCACGTCGCCCGGCCGTCACCGGCCGGGCGCCGCTCGCGCCGGCCCCCCATGAGGGCGTACGGGGACGGGAGCCGCCTCCCCCGTGCGCCAGTGCAGGAGGTCGGCCGTGAAGCTCCTCCCCCTACCCCTCCCTCTCCTCCCTCTGCTCTCCCGACTTCCCCGGCCGCCCCGGCTGTCGTCCGCGCTGCTCGGCGCCGCCGCGCTGGAGCTGGTCGTCCTCGCCGGGCACCTGGCCGTCTACCCCTTCGGCCTCACCCCGGAGCGCCGCCCGCCGACCCGGCCGGCAGGCACGGAACCCGACAGCGGCATCAGCAGCGCCACCGACCTTGCCGTCACGGCCGTCGCCACGCCGCCGCCCGTCGTCCTGCTGCACGGCTTCATCGACAACCGCTCCGTGTTCGTCCTCCTGCGCCGCGCGCTGATCCGGAACGGCCACGAACAAGGCCACCACCGCCACCTGGAATCCCTCAACTACTCCCCGCTGACCCGCGACATCCGCACCGCGGCCGGGCTGCTCGGGCGGCATGTGGAGGAGATCTGCGCGCGGACCGGGCACCACCGGGTCGACATCGTCGGGCACAGCCTCGGCGGCCTGATCGCCCGCTATTACGTACAGCGGCTCGGCGGCGACCGGCGCGTGCGCACTCTGGTGACGCTCGGAACGCCGCACGGAGGCACCGCCGTCGCCCCCGGGGCGGGCGTTCACCCCATCGTGCGGCAGATGCGCGCCGGTTCCTCCGTGATCGAGGAGCTGCGCGCCCCCGCCCCCGGCTGCCGGACCCGGTTCGTGAGCTTCTGGAGCGAGCTGGACCAGGTGATGGTCCCCACCCGGACGGCGTGCGTCGACCACCCCGATCTCGACGCGGTGAACGTACGCGTCACCGGCATCGGGCACCTCGCCCTGCCCGTGCACCCGACGGTGGCCGCCGCGATCCGTGAGGCTCTGGATGCGCCGGTGACAGGAGAGGACGCGGCGCCCGCCGCCGGTGCGACTTCCGTGGCCTGAAATAGAACATCTTTCGAACGTAGGGCCAAGGCTGCGTCTGTCGTCCACCGAAAGACGGCCGATTGCCCGTTTCCTGCGGACGCAAAACCTGTCGAAGATTGTCGTCCTCACATACCGCCGGGTACAGTCGCGGCCACTGCTTCCCCCTGGGACACCCCTGACCGGGACCCAGAACAGTCCTGCTGCCGAGGCGAGAGAGAAGTTGGTGAACGACCAGCACCCCCACGCCGGGCACGTCGGGTACGACGACCGATCGACCGGCAGCTTCGACACCGACCCGCTCTTCGGCTCCCTTCCGGGCGGCCACGACACCGGCTACGACGCGGGGCACCCCGCCGCCGGATACGGCGACACCACCTACGGCGTCGGCTACGACACCGCGTACGCGACCGGACAGCCGAACCACAGCGGCCAGTACGACGCTTCCGCCTGGAACACCGGCGCACAGCAGACCTTCGCCTACGACGGCTACGCCGCTCAGGAACAGGCCCAGCAGCAGGCCCCACAGCAGCCCCTGCAGCAGGAACCGCAGCAGTGGGACACCTCCGGGGCCTGGCAGCAGGTCACCGACCAGGACCTGACCGGCCAGTGGGCGACCGCCGCGTACAGCGCGCAGACCCCGTACGCCGCGGAGACCCCGTACGCCACGGAGGCGTACGAGACCGGAACGTACGACACGGGCGCCTACGACACCGGTGCGTATCCGGCCGGCACCGCGTACGGAACCGGCGGCGCCTACGGGGCGGACGCCTACGAGACCGGGGCGTATCCGATCGGCGCGTACGGCACGGCGGCCGTCGCCGCCGACACCGGCACGTACGCCACCACCGGCGCCTACGGCACGGGGACGTACGACGGCGGGACCTACGACACGGGCGCCTACGACGCGACCGCGTGGAACTCCGGCGCCACGCCCGGGGACACCCCGTACGAACCCGAACAGACGTCGTACCCGCTGTACGAACAGCAGCACGAACAGCATGCGGCCGACGCGACGGCGCCCGAGGCCCCGGGTGAGCCGGACGGAACGGCCGAGGATCCGGCGGCCGACCCGTCCTCCACCGCCGCGTTCGCCGCCCTCTCACCGGACTCCGCGCCGGATGTCGCGCCGGACCGGGAGCAGGACGCCGGGGACGACTTCCCCGCCCCGCACCCCGTGAACCGCACCGCCGTCCGCGCCCCCGCACCCCGCAACCGGGCCCGCCGGCGCACCCCCGCCAAGCGTTCCGCCCTGCTGACCGTCGCGGTGCCGTCCGCCTGCGTGATGAGCGTCGCGGGCATCGCCGCGGCCTCGGTCAGCGGGATGCCCGGCGGCGAGGAGAAGCAGGACGAGACGACCACCTCGCTGGCGGTCGCCGACCCCAGCACGGTCAAGCCGGTCGCCGCCAACAACCAGCTGGACAGCCAGCTGGCGCAGCTCTCCGAGGGCAGCGACGACTTCCGGGAGCGCGCGAGCCGCACCCAGGAGCGCATCGACCTGCGGGAGCGGCAGGCGGCGGAGAAGAAGAAGCGCGAGGAGGAGGCCGCACGCCGTGAGGCGCTGCGCCCCAAGTTCGTCCTGCCGGTCAAGCAGCACGGGCTGAGCGCCTACTACGGCCAGGCGGGCGTCAACTGGATGTCCGTGCACTCGGGCATCGACTTCCCCGTCTCGTACGGCACTCCGGTGATGGCCGCGACCGACGGCACCGTACGCACCCAGCTGAACAGCGCCTACGGGGTCATGGCGATCGTGACGGCGGCCGACGGCACCGAGACCTGGTACTGCCACCTCAGCAGCACCAAGATCCGCTCGGGTCCGGTGAAGGCCGGTGACGTCATCGCGTACTCCGGGAACTCGGGCAACTCCACCGGTCCGCACCTGCACTTCGAGGTCCGGCCCGACGGCGGCGCGGCGATCGACCCGCTGGTGTGGCTGCGCAGCAAGGGCGTCAACCCGACCTGACCTGACGAGCACGTGAAAAAAGGGGCCCGAGGGCCCCTTTTTTCACGTCCGTCGCGTCCGTCTCCCCGTCTACAGCTTCTCGACCGGCGCGTACCGCAGCAGCAGCTTCTTCGGGCGCTCGTCGCCGAAGTCGACCGTCGCCTTGGCCTGGTCGCCGAAGCCCTCGACGGCCGTCACCGTGCCGAGCCCGAACTGGTCGTGCGTGACCCGGTCCCCGGCCACCAGGGTGACCGTCGGCTTCTCCGAGGAGCGCCGGGTCGCGAAGCCCGAGGGGCCGGTGCGGGCGCGGGAGGAGGAGAGCGAGGACGTGATGCCGGAGGTCGGTCCGGCGGGGGCGGCCATCGGGCCCTTGCGCTTCCAGTCCAGGTGCTGTTCCGGGATCTCCTCCAGGAACCGCGAGGGCGGGTTGTACGAGGGCTGGCCCCAGGCGCTGCGCATCGCCGCCCGGGTCAGATAGAGCCGTTCGCGGGCGCGGGTGATGCCGACGTACGCGAGGCGGCGCTCCTCCTCCAGCTCCTTGGTCTGGCCGAGGGCCCGCATGTGCGGGAAGACGCCGTCCTCCAGGCCGGTGAGGAAGACGACCGGGAACTCCAGGCCCTTCGCGGTGTGCAGGGTCATCAGCGTGATGACGCCGGAGCCGTCCTCGTCCTCGTCGGGGATCTGGTCGGAGTCGGCGACGAGCGCGACCTTCTCCAGGAACTCCGCGAGCGTGCCCGCGCCCTCCTCCTCGCCGCGCTCCTGCTCGAATTCGAGGGCGACGGCGGCGAGTTCCTGGAGGTTCTCGATACGGGTCTCGTCCTGCGGGTCCGTGGAGCTCTGGAGCTCGGCGAGATAGCCCGTGCGCTCCAGGACGGCTTCCAGCACGACGGCGGGTCCGGCGCCGGACTCGACGATCGTGCGCAGCTCCTCCATCAGCGTGTTGAAGCGCTTGACGGCGTTGGAGGAACGGGCGGCCATGCCGTACGCCTCGTCGACGCGGCGCAGCGCCTGCGGGAAGGAGATCTTCTCGCGCATCGACAGGGCGTCGATCATCGCCTCGGCGCGGTCGCCGATGCCGCGCTTGGGAACGTTGAGGATACGGCGGAGCGGGACGGTGTCCTCGGGGTTGGCGAGGACCCGGAGGTAGGCCAGGACGTCCCGGACCTCCTTGCGCTCGTAGAAGCGCACGCCGCCGACGACCTTGTAGGGCAGGCCGACGCGGATGAAGATCTCTTCGAAGACACGGGACTGGGCGTTGGTGCGGTAGAAGACGGCGACATCGCCCGCCTTGGCGTCGCCCGCGTCGGTGAGCCGGTCGATCTCGTCGGCGACGAACTGCGCCTCGTCGTGCTCGGTGTCGGCGACATAGCCGGTGATGCGGGCGCCGGAGCCGGCGTTGGTCCAGAGGTTCTTCGGGCGGCGGCTCTCGTTGCGCTCGATGACGGCGTTGGCGGCGGAGAGGATCGTCTGCGTGGAGCGGTAGTTCTGCTCCAGCAGGATCGTCGTGGCGCTGGGGTAGTCCTCCTCGAACTGGAGGATGTTGCGGATGGTCGCGCCCCGGAAGGCGTAGATCGACTGGTCCGCGTCACCGACCACGCACAGCTCGGCGGGCGCGTCGTTCTCCCCGGCCGGGCCGACCAGCTCACGGACCAGCGTGTACTGGGCGTGGTTGGTGTCCTGGTACTCGTCGACGAGGACGTGCCGGAAGCGGCGGCGGTAGTGCTCGGCCACGTCCGGGAAGGCCTGGAGGAGGTGGACCGTCGTCATGATGATGTCGTCGAAGTCCAGGGCGTTGGCCTCGCGCAGGCGGGCCTGGTAGAGCGCGTACGCCTGGGCCAGGGTCTTCTCGAAGCCGTCGGCTGCCTGTCCGGCGAAGGTCTCCTCGTCGATGAGCTCGTTCTTGAGGTTGGAGACCTTGGCGGTGAAGGACTTCGGCGGGTAGCGCTTGGGGTCCAGGTCGAGGTCGCGGCAGACCAGGGCCATCAGCCGCTTGGAGTCGGCGGCGTCGTAGATCGAGAACGACGAGGTGAAGCCGAGCTTCTTCGACTCGCGGCGCAGGATGCGGACGCACGCGCTGTGGAAGGTCATGACCCACATGGCGTTGGCGCGCGGGCCCACCAGCTGCTCGACGCGCTCCTTCATCTCGCCCGCGGCCTTGTTGGTGAAGGTGATCGCGAGGATCTGCCCGGGGTGCGTGCCGCGCTCGGCCAGCAGATGGGCGATGCGGTGGGTGAGCACCCGGGTTTTGCCGGAGCCGGCCCCGGCGACGATGAGCAGCGGGGATCCGGCGTGCACGACGGCGGCGCGCTGCTCGGTGTTCAGCCCGTCGAGCAGCGCGGCGGAGTCGAGCACCGGGCGCGGGTGACCGTCCCGGTAGTACCCGTCCCGGGGCGGCGGGGGCGCGTCGTAGACGCCCTCGAAGAGTCCCTCCGGCACCGCTTCGGGCGCGTGGTCCTCGGGGGGCGGCGGGGGGCCGTCCTCCGCGGGCTGGAGGCCGGTCAGGAAACTGTCGTCAAAGAGGCTGCTCATCGCCTACCGAGTCTAGGCGGCCGGACTGACAACCTTCCGCCGAAGCCCGGAAGCGGTGACCCCGGTCCTACGCACGGAGAGCGGACGTCCACGTTCCGTGAAGAAGTGCCCGGTCGGAGGGGGTGCGGAGCCCTCGATCCGAAAAGGTCACGAAAATGTATCGGGCATATCGCTCATCGTGCTTCCCAGCGGTGCCACGGGTTGGCTAGCGTGCTCGGTCAGGTGATCCGTACCTCCCTGAGGCGAACCGCGCCTAACGGACACCTCTGCCGAATCCGTCCTGCCCTCCAGGCAGTTCGGAACCGGGGACCCACACGCAGAACCGGGGTGAATCGGTCCGTGACCTCGCATCCGGACCGTAGGACAGCCTTCCGTTCCGTCCGAACCCGACAGCTAACCCGGTAGGCGGTCCACGGAAGGAGATGCCGGTCTTGGCATCGCATCGCAAGCCGCGCACGAAGGTGCGCACCACCACTCCCGCCGTCGGGCTGACGACGGCCGCGCTGGCCTCCGTGACGTTGCTCTCCACGCAGAGCGCCACGGCCGCGCCCGCGGAGCCGAAGCCCGCCATCGAGGAAGTGCAGAAGAAGGTCGACGCCCTGTACCGGCAGGCGGGCACCGCGACCCAGGAGTACAACCGGGCCAAGGCCGCCTCCGCCACGCAGCAGAAGAAGGTCGACACGCTGCTCGCGGACGTGGCGAAGCGGACCGAGAAGATCAACGAGGCGCGCCGCGCGCTGGGCTCCTACGCGGCGGCCCAGTACCGCAGCGGCGGCATCGCGCCCACGGCGACGTTCTTCCTGGCGGACGACCCGCAGGGGTACTTCGACCAGAGCCGGCTGATGGACCGGGCGACGGAGCGGCAGCAGAAGGCCGTCACCGATTTCCGTACGCAGCAGGCCTCGGCGGCGAAGAAGCGCGCGGAGGCGGTGAAGAGCCTGGAGACGCTGACCGAGACGCAGGCCACGCTCGCCTCCAGCAAGAAGGACGTGCAGACCAAGCTCACCGAGGCCCGCGGCCTGCTGTCCCGGCTGACCGCCGAGGAGAAGGCGCGGCTGGCGGAGCTGGAGCGCAAGAAGGAGGCCGAGGCCAAGGAGAAGGCGGCGAAGCTGGCCGCCCGTCAGGCCGCCGAGGCGAAGGAGAGGGCCGAGGCGGAGGAGAAGGCTCGCGAGGAGGCCGCGAAGGAGTCGGGCGGCGGTTCGGGCACGGGCTCCGGCTCCGGTACGGGCACGGGTTCGGGTTCCGGCTCCGGTACGGGCAGCGGTTACGCCGCCAAGGCGGAGAAGGTGCTGGCCTTCGCCCGCGCCCAGATCGGGAAGCCGTACGTCTGGGGCGCGACGGGCCCCTCCAGCTACGACTGCTCGGGGCTGACGCAGGCGGCGTGGCGGGAGGCGGGTGTGACCCTGCCCCGGACCACCTGGGACCAGGTGAAGGTCGGGACCCGGGTCGCCACGTCCGACCTGCAGCCGGGTGACCTGGTCTTCTTCTACGACGACATCAGCCACGTGGGCATCTACAAGGGCGACGGGATGATGATCCACGCCCCGAAGCCGGGTGCGAACGTGCGCGAGGAGTCGATCTACTACATGCCGATCTACGGGAGCGTGCGCCCGGCGTGACACAGGGCGGGGGCGGCCGGTGAGCGGCCGCCCCCGGAAGGCCGTGGTTCGGCCTCAGGTCCGGTGGTCCGGCCTCAGGTCCAGACCGTGGCGATGAAGATGTTGACGGTCGTGAGGGCGCCGACCGCGATGAACGCGCCCTTGTCGACCTTCTCCTCGTCGCGCTTGACGTAGACCAGGGCGAGGATCACGACCAGCAGCGCCAGCTTGATGCCGATCTTGACGTTGTTCACGGTCTGGTCGTCGGCCTGGTTGAGGCCGACCAGTGCCATGCCGGTGACCAGCATGGTCAGCGCGCCGTGCAGCATCGCGGGGGTGAACCGGGCGGTCCCCGACCCCATGGCCTTCATCTGCGTCAGGAAGCCGCCCAGCAGGGAGGCGATGCCGATGATGTGCAGGCCGACGAAGACATTGATGAGTACGTCCATGGCTCGGGAGCCTAGCCATGGCCAAGGTTTTACCTTTCAGTGAGGCAAGCCTTCCTCGTCAGGGGGGCACGCCCTCCCCGATCACTTCGATCATGAGTGACCGGCGAAACGTCACATCAGGGCAATAGCTGTCATGGCGACTCTTTTCTCCGCGCCCGGATTAGCGTCCTTCACGGACCCGCCGGTATCCCCCGGCGGCCAGCCGACAGGAAGGATGCCGCCCCCGTGGCAGCGCACCGCAGGTCAGCCCACCGAAAACCCAAGCAGCGCCCGTTCACCGGCCCTGCTGCCCGCACCGCCGCCACCCTGGCGCTCGCCGGAGCCGCCACCGCGGGCTCGGTCACCGGGGCCGGCGCGACCCCCGCCGAACCGGCCCCCACCGCCGACCAGGTCAGGGCGAAGGTCGACCGGCTCTACCACGACGCCGAGGTCGCCACCGAGAAGTACAACGGGGCGAAGGAGAAGGCGGCCGCCGCCACCCGCGAGGTCGAGGCCCTGACCGACGAGGCCGCCCGCCGCACCGACCGCCTCAACACCACCCGCAACGCCCTGGGTTCGCTGGCCACCGCGCAGTACCGCGGCGGCACCCTGGACCCGGCCCTGCAACTGGCGCTCTCCTCCGACCCCGACGCCTATCTGCAGCGCGCCTCCTACCTCGACCGGGCGGGCGACCGCCAGAGCGGTCTGCTGCGGAACATCAAGCGGCAGGTCTCCCAGATCACCCGCGTCAAGGCCGCCGCCGACCGGGAGACCGAGCGCCTCGCCGCCCGCCGCACCGAGCTGCGCGAACACCGCACCGCGATCCGCACCAAGCTGGCCGACGCCCGCAGGCTGCTGGACACCCTGACCGCCGACGAGCGCGCCGCCTACGAACGCTCCGCCGACGCCCGGCACGGCGGCGGCCCGGCCCACGCCGACCGCTCCACCGCCCGCAGCGGCCCGGTCGCCGCTCCCGGCTCCCGCGCCGGGCAGGCCATCGCCTTCGCCCACGGGGCGATCGGCAAGCCGTACGTCTGGGGCGCGACGGGCCCCAACGCCTTCGACTGCTCGGGCCTGACCCAGGCGGCCTGGAAGGCGGCGGGCGTCAGCCTGCCCCGCACCACCTACACCCAGATCAACGCCGGACAGCGCATCCCGCGCTCCCAACTGGCCCCCGGCGACCTGGTGTTCTTCTACTCCGGGATCAGCCATGTCGGCCTCTACATCGGCGGCGGCCAGATGATCCACGCCCCGCGCCCCGGAGCACCGGTCCGCATCGCGCCCATCGACCACATGCCTTTCGCCGGAGCGACCCGGGTGGCATAGTCCCCGGCGCCGACCTCACCTCCCGCCGAAGGAACTCCCGTATGACGATGGCGAACGCCGTCCAGGACTACGCCCGTACGCTCACGCTGCGCTCCCCCGACCACTACCGGGTGGGCCCGTTCACCGTCCGGCACAACCCGGACTGGGAGCTGAAGTACGCCAACTACGCGATCCCCGACCGGGAAGCGGAACCCACGGCGGACGACGTGGCGGCCCTGGTCGACGCGTTCCGGGAGCACGAACGGCTCCCCCGCCTGGAGTTCCTGCCCGCCTGGGCCCCGGCGGTCGAACCGGCCCTGCTCGCCGCCGGTTTCACCGTGGAGAACCGGGCCCCGCTGCTGGCCTGCGGCCACGGGGACCTCCGGACGCCGAAACCGGTCGACGGCCTCCGCATCACCGTGCCCTCCACCGAAGCGGAATTCACCGACGCCGCCCGCGTCCAGCACCGGGGCTTCGGCGGTGAGGGCGAGCCCGAGCCGGGCATGACCGACTGGCTGCGTGCGGCGGCCACCGGCGACGGGGTCGCCGCCCTGGCCGTCCTCGACGGCGCCCCGGCCGGGGCCGGGGGCTGCTCGGTCGCGGTCGACGGCCTCAGCGAACTGGCCGGCCTCGCCGTCGCCGCCCCCTTCCGCCGCCGGGGCGTCGGCGCCGCGCTCTCCGCCTGGCTGACGGACAGGGCCCTCGGCCAGGGCTGCCGGACCGTCTGGCTGGAGCCGGGCGGCCCCGACGTCGAGAGGATCTACGCGAGCATCGGCTACCGCCGGATCGGCGAGAAGGTCAACATCTCGCTGGAGCCGGGCGGGGCCTGAACGACGGCAACGACGGTCGGCTCAGACCAGCCGTCGTGCCGTGGCCCACCGGGTCAGCTCGTGCCGGTTGGAGAGCTGGAGCTTCCGCAGCACCGCCGAGACGTGGGACTCGACCGTCTTCACCGAGATGAACAGCTGCTTGGCGATCTCCTTGTACGCGTAGCCGCGCGCGATCAGCCGCAGCACCTCGCGCTCGCGCTGGGTGAGCCGGTCCAGGTCCTCGTCGACCGGCGGGGCGTCCGTGGAGGCGAAGGCGTCCAGGACGAAGCCGGCCAGGCGGGGCGAGAAGACCGCGTCGCCCTCCTGGACCCGGAAGATCGAGTCGACCAGGTCGGTGCCGGTGATCGTCTTGGTGACGTAGCCGCGCGCACCGCCCCGGATGACGCCGATGACGTCCTCCGCGGCGTCCGAGACGGACAGCGCGAGGAAGCGGACCGGGTTCTCGGCCGTGCCCATCATGGGGGCGCAGCGGCGGAGCACCTCGACGCCGCCGCCGCCCGGGAGGTGGACGTCGAGGAGGACGACCTCGGGGCGGGTCGCCGTGATGACGGTGACCGCCTGGTCGACGTCGGCGGCCTCGCCGACCACCTCGACGCCGGTCTCCTCGGTGCGGCCGATCTCGGCCTGCACCCCGGTGCGGAACATCCGGTGGTCGTCGACGAGCACGACCCGTACCCGTCGCTCCGGGCCCCCGGTGGCTTCGGTGTTCTCGGTCATTCGCTCGCCCTCTCCATCTCCAGCTCGACCTCGGTGCCCCCGCCGGGCACCGAACGCAGCCGGGCGCTGCCGCCGTTGCGCTGCATCCGGCCGATGATTGATTCTCGTACGCCCATGCGGTCCCCGGGAACCTCGTCCAGGTCGAACCCCGGACCCCGGTCCCGTACGGAGACGAAGACCGTGGTGCCCTCGACCTCCGCGAAGACCTGCACGGCGCCGCCCTCGCCACCGTACTTGGCGGCGTTCACCATCGCCTCGCGCGCGGCCTGCATCTGTGCGGTCAGCTTGTCGTCGAGGGGGCAGTCGCCGACCACGACGACCTCCAGGGGCACGCCGTGCTTGTCCTCGACCTCGGCGGCGGCCCGTTTGACCGCCTCGGCCAGGGTCTCCGGCTCGTCGTCCTCGTCCTTGCCGGTGCCCTCGGGGTTGTAGAGCCAGTTGCGCAGCTCGCGTTCCTGGGCGCGGGCGAGGCGTCTGACCTCGCCGCCGTCGTCCGCGTTGCGCTGGATCAGGGTGAGGGTGTGCAGCACGGAGTCGTGGACGTGGGCGGCGACCTCGGCCCGCTCCTGGGCGCGGATGCGCATCAGGCGCTCCTCGGAGAGGTCCTGGGTCATCCGCACGAGGTAGGGGCCGGCGAGCAGGGCGATGCCGGTGAGGACGGCGATGGCCGCGGTGAGGACGTTGCCGAGCTGGGCGGCCGATCCGCGCACCACCAGGAACACGGCGAGACCGAGGCCGACGAGGGCCACTCCGGCGAGGCCGCGGGCCAGGTGCAGCAGCTTGCGGTTGCGGCCGGTCTCCATCCAGCGGGCGCGGCGGGCGTTGTCCGCCTGCCGCCAGACCAGGACGGAGCCCGCGCCGATCAGCAGGGTGGGCCAGATGTAGCGGTCGGCGTCGCTGCCCATGTCGACGTTGACGACGAACGCGATGGCCCCGACGGTCAGGGCGACCAGGGCGAAGACCTGACCCTTGTCCGGTTTACGGAGTTTGCGGCGGCCGTCCGTCGATGTCTCGAACACCGAGCGCGGGGCGTCGACGCCCCCGACGCCGAGCGGGACGACGATCCAGAACACCGCGTAGAGCACCGCGCCGAGGCCGTCGGTGAGGAACAGCCCGAGGAAGAGGAACCGCACCCAGGCGACCGGCAGCCCGAGGTGCCCGGCGAGCCCGCGCGCGACGCCGCCGAGGAGCCGGCCGTCGGCGCTGCGGTAGAGCTTGCGCAGCGGCGGCTCCTCCGGGTCGGCGGCGAGGGAGCTGGCGGCTCGGGCGGTGGCGGCTGGCATACCCCGATCGTCACACGCGCGGACGCGGGGCGGCATCAGGGTCGGCCCCGGAGGCGACCCTGATTACGTGTAGGGGCAAGGCGGAACAGCGCTGTACGGCCGTCGTGGACGGCCCTTCCGGGGCGGGCGCGGGCAATATCAGGGACCGTCCAGGGTCGGCGCGGGTCCCGGCGGGCGGTCCGGCCCGTCACCATGGAGGCATGACCGCTCCCTCCAACGCCGCTCCCGGCGTCGCGCCCCCCGAAGCGCCGAAGCCGACGCTGCGGCGCACCCCGCGACAGAAGGTCGTCGCCGGGGTGTGCGGCGGACTCGGCCGGTACTGCGACGTGGACCCGGTGATCTTCCGGATCGTGCTCGGCGTGCTGTCGGCGACCGGGGGCATCGGTCTGATCTTCTACGGCTTCGCCTGGCTGCTACTGCCCGCGGACGGCGACGACGAGAACGAGGCGCGCAAGCTGCTGTCGGGGCGGGTCGACGGGGCGTCCCTGGTGGCGCTGCTGCTGGCGCTGATCGGCTGCGGTCTCTTCCTGTCGATGCTGCACAACCGGGGCATGCTGGCGTTCGCCGCGTTGCTGACGCTGGCGGTCGTCGGGTTCTCCGTATGGACGCAGTCCCGGCGGACGGCCGCCCCGGAGGACCCGGCCGCCCCGCCCGGCGCACCGGCTTCCCCGCCCGGACCCGCGCACGCCGGCGGGCTCGGCACACCGCCGCCGGAGGTGAAGGCCCCGCCGACGCCCGGCGGCCCGTCGTGGTGGCGGGACCCGATCGTCAAGGACGGGACCACGGGGCCGGTCGGCTCCGGCTATCTGTGGGGGCCGCCGGACGCGGACGCCGATGCCGCGCGCGCCGATGTGAAGGCCGGGCGGCCCACGCCGGACGCCCCGTTCCGTACACCCCGGCCGTCGCCCGCTCCGCGCGGGCCGCGCTCCATCGGCGGCCCGGTCTTCCTGACGGCGCTGGTGGCGGGCGGGCTCGGCACCGGGCTGAGCTGGGAGCACCAGCCGCTGGGCACCGCGCTCCAGATCGGTCTGGTCGCCGCCCTCGCGGTGTTCGGGCTCGGTCTGCTGATCGCCTCGGTGCTGGGCCGGACCGGCTTCGGCACGGTCCTGATGGCGATGATCACGGCGGGTCTGCTGGCGGGCGCCGCGGCGGTGCCGAAGGACATCGACACCTCGTGGGACCGTCAGGAGTGGCGGCCCGCCTCGGTGGCCGCCGTCGAGCCGCACTACGAGCTGCGTACGGGCGACGCCCGGCTGGACCTGTCCGGTCTGAAGGTGCCCAAGGGCGAGACCGTGCGCACGGGGCTCGACGTGGCGGCGGGCCGGGCGGCCGTCGTCGTCCCGGCGAACGTGACGGTGAAGGTGCGCGCCGAGGCGGGTCTCGGGGACATCCGGCTGGACCGGGGACCCCGCGAGGCCATCACGATGGGCAACGACCTGGAGTTCATCCGCACGCTGAAGCCTCCCGAGGGCACGAAACCCGCCGGCACGATCGAACTGGAACTGGAAGTCGGCATCGGACAGGTGGAGGTCACCCGTGCTGCGTCATGAATTCCGGCCCGGCCGCGCGGTGGCGGGCCTGGCGATGCTGGGTCTGGCCGGCGGGTACGCGGCCGACGCCGCCGGGGCCTGGGAGGTCCCGTGGACGTTCTTCCTTCCGCTGTTCCTCGGCGGGCTGTGGCTGGCCGCGACGGTGACCTGGGCCGCCTACATGCTCCGGCGGCGGCGCGAGGCGAGGAAGGCGTCGGCGGAGAACACGGTGGCGCCCGCGAGCACCAGCGGCAGCCACGCCATCAGATAGGGCAGGTCGTTGCCGTAGTAGTACGGGGTGGCCTGCCAGCTCACGGTCAGCCAGAGGCTCAGCGAGATCAGTGCGCCGCCAAGCGCAGCGAGCCGGGCCCAGAGGCCGACGAGGGTGCCGAGGCCGACGAGGAGTTCGCCGATCGCGATGGCGTATCCGAAGCCCTCGGGGCTCTTGAGCGCCAGGTCGACGAGGGCGGGGATCGCGGAGGAGTCGCGCACTCCGCGCATCATCTCGCCGATGGATCCGGTGCCGGTCGCGGACAGGAACCCGCTGTCGGTGAGCTTGTCGAGGCCCGCGTAGACGAAGGTGACGCCGAGGAAGATCCGCAGCGGCAGCAGGGCGTAGGCGCCCGCCTGCTCCCGCAGCGTCCTGCGCTCGCCCAGACCGTACGAACCGCCGCCATAACCGTTCATCACCACTGCCCTACTTCCCGAAGTCCCGTCACCTCGACCATACGTACGCCTTCGGGGCGCTGCTCACCAGGGCCGCGGGGCGATCGGCGGAAGAAAGACGGGTGTCAGTCCGTCACGTCGATCGGGCAGCGGTTGGTCTCGACCCCGGCGGCGGTGACGACTTGGACGTCCACGGTGCCCGGCTCGACCTCGACCGGGACGGGCACGGTGAGGACGGTGTCGGTCGGGTTGGCGAAGCCGCCGGCGACCGGGACCAGCGGGACGTGCACATGGACGGTCCCTATCCGTACGACGAGCCGGGCCAGCCGGTCGGGGCCGCCCGCGCCGGGCGGTACGAAGCCCGCGCCCCGGATCTCGATGTCGTCGCCGGTCCGGATCGCGCCGTCCAGGTCCCCGGCCTCCCGGGCCCGCACGACGGAGAGCACGACGGGCCGGCCGCCCTCCGCGTACTTCCCGGCGAAGTAGGTCGCGGCCGAGACCGCCACCAGCAGCGCGAGCCCCCACGGCAGGTCGGGCAGCTGCTCGGGGCGGCGGGCCAGGCGGACCGCCGCGAACAGTACGGCGACGGCGCTGACCAGCACGTACTGCACATCGGTGAAGGAGCCGCGCCCCGAGTCGTCGGTGAGCAGGTCGGCGGCGCGCGGCCGGTCCGCGCGCAGCTTCTGGAGCCGCTGGTTCAGCACCCGTACGGTCACCACGCGGCGCACGACGACGGCGACCGCGCACACCAGCGCCAGCACGGCCACGACCCCGGCGGAGCGCACCAGGTCGAGCCCCTCGATCAGCGCGTCCCGGTCGTCCGGGTCGGAGGCCCCGGCCAGTTGCAGCGCGAGGACGAGGACGGCGAAGACGGCGAGCAGCACCCAGGCGGCGGCGACCGTCCGGGAGGTGGAGAGCCGGTTGTCCTCACCGATCAGCGGGGCGAGGAGGCCGCCCCGGGCGCGGTGGAGCCGGGCGGCGGCGGTGAGCAGCCCGGCGGTGACGAGGGCGGCGATCAGCCCGGCGGTACGAGCGGTGGACCAGCCGGCCCCGATCGCGGTGAGGCTCGCCCCGACGAGGAGCGCCCCGGCCGCGCCCCAGACGGCGAACAGCGTGCCCCGCCACACCTGGTGCAGCCAGGCGTCACCGGCCTCCCGGGCCCGTTCGGCGACGGTACGGGCGGATCCGGTCAGCTCGTCGGAGACCCACTGCCGGGAGGCGGACGGGGACTGGGCGACGGCGGCGGGCAGCCCGTTGCCGGCCGCCAGTTCGTCGCGTTTGGCCAGGAACGCGGCGACCGCGCGCCGGTGTCCGCGACGGGCTCCGTGCGGGCAGTCGCCGCAGGTACAGCCGCCGCCGTGCGTGCCGCTCGTCCTTGCTTCGTCCAACGCCACGGAGGATTACGCCCTTTCCCGCCCCGGTACAGCCAACTCACTTGCGATATCCGCGAATTGTGCCGTACCGGGCGGCCGGACCGTGCATCGGGGCGGCCCGGGGGCGGGTGTCGTCAGAACGTTCGAACGATCCGCTGCCACAGGGGCTGGTAGTTGATCCAGGCCACCAGGTCGCTGCCGAGGTGGTCGCGGGTGGTGACGGCGTCCCGGTGCGAGATGAGCACGGGCTTCCCGGCGGCCCGCGCCAGCAGCTGGACCTGGCAGGCGCGCTCCATCGTGAGGAACCACCAGGCCGCCGCGTCCACCGAGCCGCCGACGGTCAGCAGCCCGTGGTTGCGCAGGATCACCGCCTTGTGCGGCCCGAGCGCGGCGGCGATGCGCCGGCCCTCCTCCTCGTCCACGACGACCCCGGAGTAGGCGTCGTACAGCGCATGGTCCTCGTAAAAGGCACAGGATTCCTGGGTGATCGGCTCGATCGGCTCCCCGAGCGCGGAGAGCGCCCGCCCATGGACGGAGTGGGTGTGGGCGACGGCCACGGTGTCCGGCCGGGCCCGGTGCACCGCCGCGTGCACCGCGAACGCGGCCTGGTTGACGTGGAAGCGGCCCCGGACCACCTGGCCGTCGCCGTTGACGAGGATCAGGTCCTGCGGGGCGATGTCGGCGAACGGCGCGCCGAACGGGTTGACCCAGAAGCAGTCCGCCAGCTCGGGGTCGCGCACGGTGATGTGCCCGGAGACGCCGTCCTCGTACCCGAGCTGCCCGAACAGCCGCAGCGCGCCCGCCAGTCGCTCCCTGCGGTGCGCGCGTTCCTCGTCCGGGGACGCGTGCACGGGCGGCATCGCGAACTGGAGCTGGTCGACGGGGATCGGGGCGGGGGCGGGCACGGCGACCGGCTCGGACATGGCGGCTCCTCGGGTTCCCAGGGCGTACGGGACCGGAAGTTACCGCCGGGTGGGCCAGGTGACCAGAGGCGGGACGTCCTCCGGGCGCAGGTCAGGTGCCGAGCACCAGGTAGGCGAGGGTGAGGTACGAGCGGTAGCCGCCGTAGTAGCCGGTGCGGCGGGCGTCGATCTCGGCCGTCACCTCGGCGTGCAGCGGATGGTCCGGGTTGGCCAGCGCCCAGCGCTGCCCGCGTCCGATCGGGCCCTCGGACTCGAAGAGGTCCCATTCGCGCTCGTCGGCGACGGTGACCTGGAGCGCGTGCAGCCCGACGGACTCCGCCAGCCGGATCAGCTCCAGCAGCGAGCCGAAGTCCCCGGGCCCGGCCCCGATGCCCTCCAGCGCGGCCGGGGTCGGCTCCTTGAGCCAGACGCCCTCGCCGAACAGGACCCGCCCGCCGGGGCGCACGGTGGCGGCCAGCGCGGTGAGGGCTTCACGGGTGGTGCCGGGCCAGGCGTGCGAGGAGCCGATGGAGACGGCGAGGTCGTAGCCGTCCTCGGTCCACTCGGCCGCCGGCGTCCCGTGGAACCGCACCCGGCCGCCGAGCCCCCGCTCCTCGGCGAGCTTCCGCCCGCGCGCCACGGCGTCCGGGTCGGTCTCGACGGCGTCCCCGGTGGAGCCGGGCGCGGACTCGACAAGCCGCATCAGCAGTTCGCCCCAGCCGGATCCGAGGTCGACGATCCGGGAACCGGGAGCGGGGTCGCAGGCGGTGATCAGCCGGGCGGCGTGTTCCTCGGAGAGCGGGGTGTTCCAGGTGAGGCGGTCGTTTCCGGGGGCGGAGATGATGGCGCGGACTTCTTCGGCGGACATGGGGAGCGAGCATTCCATGGAGCCGGGGGCCGTGCCACCGGATTCGGGCCCGGCCCGGATACGACGACGCCGCCGCCCGGACGGAACGGGCGACGGCATCGGCGTTGGCCTGGGGGGCTCCGGGGCTCAGCCGAGCCCGGGGAGGGTCACTCCCACTCGATGGTCCCCGGCGGCTTGCTCGTCACGTCGAGGACGACGCGGTTGACGTCGGCGACCTCGTTGGTGATGCGGGTGGAGATCTTCGCCAGCGTCTCGTACGGCAGGCGCGACCAGTCGGCGGTCATGGCGTCCTCGGAGGAGACCGGGCGCAGCACGATCGGGTGGCCGTAGGTGCGGCCGTCGCCCTGGACGCCGACCGAGCGGACGTCGGCGAGGAGGACCACCGGGCACTGCCAGATGTCGCGGTCCAGGCCGGCCGCCGTCAGCTCCTCGCGGGCGATGGCGTCGGCCTCGCGGAGCAGGTCCAGGCGGTCCTTGGTGACCTCGCCGACGATGCGGATGCCGAGGCCGGGGCCGGGGAACGGCTGGCGCTGGACGATCTCCTCGGGGAGGCCCAGCTCCTGGCCGACCATGCGGACCTCGTCCTTGAACAGCTGGCGCAGCGGCTCGACGAGCTGGAACTCGATGTCGTCGGGGAGGCCGCCCACGTTGTGGTGGGACTTGATGTTGGCGGTGCCGGTGCCGCCGCCGGACTCCACCACGTCCGGGTAGAGCGTGCCCTGGACGAGGAAGGCGACCTCGGGGCCCTCCTCCTGGAGGATCTCCAGCTGGGCCTGCTCGAAGACGCGGATGAACTCGCGGCCGATGATCTTCCGCTTCTGCTCGGGGTCGGAGACCCCGGCCAGCGCGTCGAGGAAGCGCTTCTCGGCGTCGACCACCTTCAGCTTCGCGCCGGTCGCGGCGACGAAGTCCTTCTCGACCTGCTCGGTCTCGCCCTTGCGCATCAGGCCGTGGTCGACGTACACGCAGGTGAGCTGGGAGCCGATGGCCTTCTGGACGAGGGCCGCGGCGACCGCGGAGTCCACGCCGCCGGAGAGGCCGCAGATGGCGCGCTTGTCGCCGACCTGCTCGCGGATGAGGGCGACCTGCTCCTCGACCACGTTGGTGGTGGTCCAGTTCGGCTCGATGCCCGCGCCGCGGTAGAGGAAGTGCTCCAGGACCTGCTGGCCGTGGGTGGAGTGCAGGACCTCGGGGTGGTACTGGACGCCGTAGAGCTTCTTCTCGTCGTTCTCGAAGGCGGCGACCGGCACGACGTCGGTGGACGCGGTCACGGTGAAGCCCTCGGGCGCGGCCGAGCAGGCGTCGCCGTGCGACATCCACACCGGCTGCTCGGTGGGCGTGCCCTCGAAGAGCGTCGAGCCCGCCTTGGTGACGTGCAGCGGGGTACGGCCGTACTCACGGGCCCCGTTGTCGTCGACCGTGCCGCCGAGCGTGGTGGCCATCAGCTGGAAGCCGTAGCACATGCCGAAGACGGGCACCCCGGCCTCGAAGAGCGAGCGGTCCAGGGACGGCGCGCCCTCCGCGTACACCGACGAGGGGCCGCCGGACAGGATGATCGCGCGCGGGTTCTTGGCCAGCATCTCCGCCACCGGCATGGTGGACGGGACGATCTCGCTGTAGACCCGGGCCTCACGGACGCGGCGGGCGATGAGCTGGGCGTACTGCGCGCCGAAGTCGACGACGAGGACCACGTCGGCCGTGGCGTCGGGGGCGGCGGGGGGTGCTGCTGGCACGGGGCGGCCTTCCGGCGGTGGTGAAGGGGGTCGGTTCTTCCGATTCTACCGGCCGTGCGCACACCCTCCGCCGGGCCGGGCGCGGGGCTCCGCGTCTCAGGATCCGGGCGCCGTTTTGTCGGGGCCGCCGGAGCGGGGCCATACTGTGCCCATGCGTCAGCACACGATCTTCGTCTTTACCTATGGCATCCGGCCCGCCGGCTGCCATGGTCGTGCTGCTTGAGCTACTGACAAGCAACGTTCCAGGCGCCCCGGGCCATCAGGCCCGGGGCGTTCTGCGTATCCGGGCCCGTTCACCCCGGGTGGCCTCCGACCATCAGGAGTCACCATCATGAGCAGCACCACCACCGCCACGGACACCACCACGGCCACCGGCGCCCACACCGACGAGGCCGCGGCCCTGATCGGCGGCGCCCGCGAGCGCATCGACGCCCTCGACGACCGGATCATCGGCCTCGTCCAGGAACGGATGGCCGTCTCGGCGGTGATCCAGCAGGCCCGGATCACCTCCGGCGGCCGCCGGGTCAACCTCTCCCGCGAGACGGCCGTGCTCGGCCACTACAGGGACGCGCTGGGCAAGCCGGGCACCGCGCTGGCGATGACGCTCCTGGAGCTGTGCCGCGGCCGGGTGTGAGGCCCCGGCAAGACCTCCGGAAAGACCCTCCGCGGGAACGGTTCTCCGCTTGCCGGACAGGGGACGTATCTGCGTTCGGACCCCGTCTCACCCGTACGGCGCGTGACCGGGGGCGCGGTGCCTTCGTTGGTCCTGATGTCCGTGCCAACCAGGGGCGGCATCGGTAGGAAACCACGCGTGGCTCCGCCGGGAAGTGTGACGTACTGCAGGTGCGTCGTGGGACCACGACCCGGCGTAAGTGACCGGTCCGCAGGGGACAGCAGCCCGGTCACCCCATATGCGGCCGGGCCCGGGGACGCCCGGGCCGGCCGCATCGGAACGTATCGGCGGAGGCCTGTTCCCTCCTCCGCCCCCTCCGTGTCGCTCTTCGTCGGTCGGGCGTCAGATGTGCTGCGCGCCGGACCGTCGCCGTGCCGCCGTGAACAGCAGCAGGCCCGCCGCCAGCGCCGCGGCCGCCGTGCCCGAGGCGATCAGCGCGACCGATCCCGTCGAGGCCAGGCCGCCGCCGGAGCCACCCGTCGTACCCGCAGCGCCGCCACCGGACGTGGTGGAGGCCGAGGGGCCGGGAGTGGACGGGCTCTCCGCCGGGTCCGGGGCGGAGGTCGGCGGGGTGGACGGCTCGCCGGAGCCGCCGTCGCCGCCGACCGTCGCACCGCCGGAGTCGGAGCCGTCGCCCTCACCGTTCAGGATCAGGTACGCCGTGTTGTTGTCGGTCTCCGGGTCGAACGGCAGCTTCGGGTTCACGAGCCAGGGGCTGCGGACAGTGACCGCGCCCGCCGCACCGACCATGCCCTTGTCGATCCGCAGCTCGAACGGCAGGTCGAGGCCGCCGCCGTCCTTCACGATGGGGGTGGTGGTGCAGGTGTAGCGCGGCGCGGGGCTCTTCTGGTCCTCCAGATGGCCGCCGTCGGCGGTCACCGCGCGGCAGAGGTCCGGCTTCGCGGTGACGGTCGCGCCCTGCGGGACGGTGAAGTCGAGGGTGGCGACGGCCTCGCCGGAACGGATGTAGCCGATCCAGGCCGGTCCCTCGTTGCGGAAGCCGATCTCGGCCTTGACCGTGGAGCCCTCGGCCCCGGCCACCTTGTCGCCGTACGCCACGAAGTCGGCCGTGTTCTTCGTACGGAAGTCGGCCTCGTGCTCGTTGTCCCAGGGGTCGAGGTCCCCGCCCCGGGCGGCGGGCGCGCTCTTCTTCGCCTTCGCCGGGACCGCCTTCAGCACGCTGCCGGAGCCGCGCTCGAAGGGGGCGCCCGCGCGCTGGGCGGCGCGCTGGGCGGCGCCGTCCTCGTGGATGCCGTAGACGAACATGTCGTAGTAGGCGCGGTCGGTGACCTCGATGGTCAGCGGGGTCGCCAGGGTGTACGTCTCGCCCACCTCGAAGGAGCCCTCGACCGAGCAGAGGGCGGTGGTCCAGCCGATGCCGCGGGAGGCCGGGTCGTCCTCGGTGTACTCGCAGTTGGAGTAGCGCTCGGGGATGTCGAGGCCGCGGGAGTACACCAGGTTGAGGAGGACGCCGTCGGCGGCGCGGGTGCCCCGGTTGGTGAAGGTGATCGGGGCCTGCTGCTTGTCGCCCGGGTTCGTCTGCTCCTTGAAGGGCAGCTGTTCCATGATGAGGTCGGGGCCGCCGATGGTGACCTTGGTGGTGAACGGGGTGAAGGTCGCGCCCTTCGACTGTCCGGTCACCGTGATCGTGCCGGAGTCGCCCACCTCACTGCCCTCGGCGGCGGAGAGGAGGAGGTCGTCGATGCCCCGGAGGCCGGCCCAGATGCCGTAGTCCTTGCAGACCGCCTTCGTGCCGGTGATCTTGCAGTCCGAGGTGTCCTTCACCTCCGTGTCGGCGACGCCCGCGATGCCGCTGAGGTCGAAGGTGACGGTGAACTCGGTCTCGTACTCGTCGTCCTTCTCGTCCCCGCCCGGGTTGTTGACGGTGAAGCCGACCGTGGACTGCGGCGGCGCACCGCTCTCCGGGTACGGGTACAGGGCGGTCTCGGCGGGGCCGCCGAGGACGAGCGCCGGGAGTTCGGCGGCCTGCGCCGGGGCGGCCGCCCCGGTGAGCGAGGCGGCGGCCAGCAGGCCTGCGGCGGCGAGCGAGCCGGCTGCGCGGTGCAGCACGGTTCGCGGGGAACAGCGTGTCATCGGTGACCTCGGGGACTCGGCTGGAGCTGTGTGGCTGCTGTGACAGATGTCGCGGTACGGGTTCGACCGCGCAGCTCCCCGAACAGTTGCCCTCCCCAAGATCACGGATTGGGTACGGTCACGGACGCCGGGGCACGGTCACGGACGGGACACGGGGGTGTTCCCGACGCCCTTCACATCCGCCCCGGCCTCCGTCGTCCCCTTCGGCGGCACCACGGGCAGGCCCAGGAACGGCAGCTTCAGCGCGCCGAACGCCTCCTCGGGCACGGCGGGCGCGAGCGGTTCGACGGGGGTGAGCCGCTCGTAGGCCGCGTCCTGCTCGGGGCGCGGGTCCGCCTCGCCCTTGTTGGGCCAGAAGGACATCGCGCGCTCGGCCTGGGCGGTGATGGTCAGCGAGGGGTTGACGCCGAGGTTGGCGGAGACCGCGGAGCCGTCGACGACGCTGATGCCGGGGTGGCCGTAGAGGCGGTGGTACGGGTCGATGACGCCCTCCTCCGCGCTCGCGCCGATCGGGCAGCCGCCGAGGAAGTGGGCGGTGAGCGGGGTGCCCATCAGCTCACCGACGTTGGACCCGGCGAAGCCGTTGATCTCCTCGGCCAGCAGGGTGGCGCTGCGGGTGGCCTCCGGTATCTGGGTCGGGTTGGGCGCGCCGTGGCCCTGGCGGGCGGTGAGCAGGCCCTTTCCGATGCCGCCCGGTTTGCGGTACGTGGTCAGGGAGTTGTCCAGCGACTGCATGACCAGGCCGATGATGGTGCGCTCGGACCAGCGGCGGTTGGAGAGCGAACGGGCGGCGAGGGTGGGGTGCTTGACCATGTTGGCGAGCCAGCCGCGCACCCGGTGGGCCCCGTAGGGGACCTGGAGGATCGACATCGCGCCCATGGCGTTGGAGCCCTTGCCGTAGCGGACGGGCTCGATGTGGGTGTTGTCGTCGGGGTGGATCGAGGAGGTGATCGCGACGCCCTGCGAGAAGTCGGCCTTCGCGATGCCGTGCTTCTTGCGGTAGCGGCGGTCGCTGGTCTGGGAGCCGACGAGCGCCTCGGAGTTGGTACGGGTCAGCTCGCCGAGCTTCGCGGAGAGCCGGGGCAGCAGGCCGCGGTCCTTCATGGCGTGCAGCAGGGTCTGGGTGCCGTACGTGCCGGCCGCGACGACGATCTTGCGGGCCCGCAGCTTCGTGGGCTTCGCCCTGCGGCGGCGGTCGGTGGGGACGGTGAGGACCCGGTAGCCGCCCTCGGGATCGTCGGTGATCCCGACGACGGAGGTCATCGGGTGGATGACCGCTCCGGCCTTCTCGGCGAGGTGGAGGTAGTTCTCGTTGAGGGTGTTCTTCGCGCCGTGGCGGCAGCCGGTCATGCATTCGCCGCACTCGGTGCAGGCCTTGCGGGTGGGGCCCGCGCCGCCGAAGTACGGGTCGGGGACGGTGCCGCCCGGCTTGGCCTTCGCGGTGCCGTCGGCGTCCTTGCCGTCACCGAAGAAGACGCCGACCGGGGCCAGATGGAAGGTGTCGCCGACGCCCATCGCCTCGGCGGCGGACTTGAGGTGGATGTCGGAGGGGGTCATGGTCGGGTTGAGGCGGACCCCGAGCATCCGGCGGGCCTGGTCGTAGTACGGCTTCAGCTCGTCCTGCCAGTCGGTGATCGAGGCCCACTGGCGGTCCTCGAAGAACGGGGCGGGCGGCACGTACAGCGTGTTGGCGTAGTTGAGCGACCCACCGCCGACCCCGGCCCCGGCGAGCACCATGACGTTGCCGAGGAGGTGGACGCGCTGGATGCCGAAGAGGCCCAGCGCCGGGGCCCAGAGGTAGTTCTTCAGGTCCCAGGAGGTCTTGGGGAGCGTGCCGGGGGTGAAGCGGCGGCCCGCCTCCAGGATGCCGACGCGGTAGCCCTTCTCGGTGAGCCGGAGCGCCGACACCGCGCCGCCGAAGCCCGAGCCGACGACCAGGACGTCGTAGTCGTACGCGGCGTCGTCCTCGGCCGGGACATGGCTCACGGGCTGTTTCTGGGCAGGGCTGTCCTGGGACATGGCGCTCCTCGGTACGAAAAGGGCAGGGTTACGACGTTTCGGCGGGCGCTCAGCGCAGCCGGAACGCCTTCATCGCCTTGAGGCTGCGGGTCATGAACGCGGCGTACTTCTCGTCGTCCATCCCGAAGGCGGGCGCGAGCGGGATCAGCCGCTGCTGGGCGACGGTCTGGGCCTCGGTGTACTTGAGGATGCCCTCGGAGCCGTGCCGCCGGCCGAGGCCGGACTCCTTCATGCCGCCCATCGGGGACTGGACGCTGCCGTAGGCGGGGGCGTACCCCTCGTTGATGTTGACGGTGCCGGTGCGCAGCCGGGCGGCGACCTGGTGGCCGCGCCGGGAGTCGGTGGTCCAGACGCTGGAGTTGAGGCCGTACGGGGTGGCGTTGGCCAGCGCGATCACCTCGTCCTCGTCGCTGAAGCGGTAGATGGCGACGACCGGCCCGAAGGTCTCCTCGGAGCAGACGGACATCGGCGCTTCCACGCCGTCGAGGATGGTCGGCTCGTAGAAGAGCGGGCCGATGTCGGGGCGGGCGACGCCGCCGGCGACGAGGGTCGCGCCCTTCTCGACGGCCTCGTCGACGTGCTGGGTGACGGTCTCCAGCTGGCGTTCGCCGACGAGGGAGCCCATGTCGGCCCCGTACGCGAGGGCGTTGCCGAGCCGCATGGCCTTGGTGCGGGTGGCGAAGCGCTGCACGAAGTCGTCGGCGATCGACTCGTGGACGTACAGCCGCTCGATGGAGATGCAGAGCTGTCCTGCGGAGGAGAAGCAGGCGCGGACGGCTCCGGCGGCGGCCTTCTCCACGTCGGCGTCCTTCAGGACGAGCATGGCGTTCTTGCCGCCGAGCTCCAGGGAGACGCCGACCAGCCGGGAGGCGGCGCCGACGGCGACCTCGCGGCCGGTGCGGGTGGAGCCGGTGAAGGAGACGTAGTCGGCGCGACCGACGACCTCGGGGCCGACGACCGGGCCCTCGCCGAGGACGACCTGGAAGACCTCGGCGGGCAGTCCGGCCTCGATCAGCAGGTCACGGGCCCACAGGGCGGTGAGCGCGGTCTCGGTGTCGGGCTTCATCACGACGGCGTTGCCGGAGACGAACGCGGGCAGGGCGTCGCCGACGGAGAGTTCGAGCGGGTAGTTCCAGGGGGCGATCTGGCCGACGACGCCGCGCGGCTGGCGCAGCTCGGTGACCTTGGTGAGGGTCGGGACGACGCCGGTGTGGCGGCGGGGCTTGAGGTAGGAGGCGGCCTTGCGCCCGTAGTGGCGGGCGGCGACGGCGACGGCCTGCACCTCCTCGTGGGCGTGCAGACGGGCCTTGCCGGTCTCCAGCTGGATGAGGTCGAGGACCTCGGACTGACGGCTGAGGACGAGGTCGTGGAAACGCAGCAGGACGGCGGCCCGCTGCCGTACGGGGACGGCGGCCCAGACGGGCTGGGCGGCGCGGGCCCGGTCGAAGGCGGTGGCCACGTCCTCGGGGGTGGACTCGGGCAGGTCGGCCAGCTTCTCCCCGGTGAAGGGGGTGTGGTTGGCGGTGCGGCCCGACCCGACGACGCCACGGGTCAGCTGGGCGATCACCTCAGGGGTGACCACGTCGGCGGCGGTGCGCACACCGGCGGGGGCGACCGCCACGGGGTTCGTACCGAGAGGGGCGTCAGGGGCCTGCGAGTCCGTCATGAGGCCGAGAGTATGTCCAGCCGCAGCCTTTGGGTACCCGTGGGTAACAGTTTTTCACAGGACCCGCCACCGCCGTCCGACGCCCGCCCCGAACGAGCCAGTGATCGCTGGCGACATAACCGCTGATCAGTGGCTATACGGCCGACCGCCCGGCGGCGTCCGGTGCGTGACGCCCGGGGAGCGCGAATTTTCCGGCGCCCTCAGGAAGCGTGGATCTTCAGCCCCTCGGTGACCTCGGTGAAGATCGCGTCGCCGTCCTTCGCCGCCTGCCCCTTCGCGGGCATCCGCACCCGCACGTGCCAGTAGGGGTCGCTCTCCTTCTCGCCGGGGATCAGCAGCTCCCGGAAGCGGTAGCGCACCGGGTCGTCGGCGGAGGAGGCGTACGGGGTGTATTCGGTGCTCATCTCGACCGCCTTCCGCCCCTGGTGGGTGGCGTCCTTGTACGTGACGGTGGCGTCCTCCATCTGGGTGGTGTTCGCCCCGCCCTTCTCGTAGTACGCCTCGCGGGCCGCCGCGTCGGCCCCGGGGTTGTCGTCGGTGGTGTCGTCGCTCTTCGGGGCGCGGTGCCAGAAGTCGATCTCGAAGACGCCGCTGGGGTCGGCGTACCAGACCAGTTCGCCGTCGTCGTCCTGGACCCGCTTGTACTCCTCCGGCACGGCCACGTCCGCCGACAGGACCTCGTTCTCCGGCCTGATCTGCCAGTTCTCGGGCGGTCCGTCGCCCGCGAACGGGTTCAGCAGGACCAGCACGAGTGCGACGACCACCGCCAGCGCCCCGCCGCCGAGGGCGAACTGGGCGACACGGTTGCGGTGCAGCACCGGCGGCACCCACTTGCTGCCGCCGCCACCGCCCGCCGGGACCGGTCCGTACGGGGAGGTCACCGGCGCCGGGGCCGGGGCTGCCAGCTGCTGGAGCGTCCGGCGGACCTCGGCGGCCGGCGGGCGGGCGGCCGGGTCCTTGCGGAGCAGCTGCATCACGAGCGTGCCGAACGCGCCCGTGCCGCGGGCGGGCACCTGCGGCTCGGCGGACAGCACGGCCTGGAGGGTGGCCGGGGTGTGCGAGCGGCGGTACGGGGACATCCCCTCGACCGCCGCGTACAGCACGACGCCCAGCGACCACAGGTCCGACTCCGGCCCGGGGCGCTGCCCGAGGACCCGCTCCGGCGCGATGTACTCGGGCGAGCCGACGAACGCGCCGGTCTCGGTGAGCTGCTGTTCGCCCTCGACCTGGGCGATCCCGAAGTCGGTGAGGACGACCCGGTCGCCGGTGCCGAGCATGACGTTGTCCGGCTTGACGTCCCGGTGCAGGATGCCGATCGCGTGGGCGGCCGTCAGGGCGTCGAGGACCGCGAGCCCGATCCTGGCCGCCTCGCGGGGGTCCAGGGTGCCTTCCTGGAGGCGGTCGCCGAGCGACGGGCCGCGCACCAGCTCCATGACGATCCACGGCTTGCCGTCCTCGACCACCACGTCGTGGACGGTGACGACGGAGGGGTGGTCGATCCGGGCGGCGGCCCGCGCCTCGCGCCGCATGCGCTGGTGCACGGTGCTGTGTTCACGCTCGCCGAGGTGTTCCGGTACGCGCGGTTCCTTGACGGCCACCTCGCGGTCGACGACCTGGTCGTGCGCCCGCCACACCGTGCCCATCCCGCCGTGCCCGAGCCGGGCCAGCAGCCGGTAGCGGCCGCCGATGAGGCGGTTCGCCGCATGGTCGGGGGCGCTCGCCGGGGCGGTCGGGGAAGGAATGTACGCCGGGGGCGCGGGATGCTGCGCGCCGGAGCCGCCCGGTGCGTGCGGTGGCTGGAGTCCGTAGCTGGTGGGCTCGTTCGCCCGTCCCCCGTGATCTGTCATGCGCCCATCCTGGTTCACGCGCCGGGCCGGGCACCACCGGGGGCGGCCGGCGGATGCAGAGCCGTGACCGTACAGCAACCCGGGCCGGGCATCGGGCGCCCGCGGTCACGTCTTCGGGGCGCTCCAGCTGCGCAGCATGATGTCGAACTTCTTCCGGCTCTCCTCCCAGCCCTCCTGCGGGGCGGTGAGGTACAGCGCGTACTCGGGGCCGCCGGAGGAGCCGTAGTACATCTGGTCGATGCCGTGCCGGAGTCCCGGATGGTCCTTGGTCTCGTTCCAGGTGAACTCCCAGAGGGCGCCCGGCCGGTCGCGGAAGGTGTTCTTCTCCATCCCGATCCGCTGATAGCCCGGCAGCCGCTCGGAGAGCTGCTCCTCCATGTTCTCCATATGGAGATACGGATGGTCGAAGTCCGGGTCCGGGTCGACGCTGATGCGGATCCGGTGGGCCCCGCCGTCCGGGGTGTAGTCGATCTGGCCGTTCTCGTACTGCCGGGTCCAGTCCTTCGGCACGACCAGGCTGAACCCCGCCGGGTCGTCGACCCGGTGCCAGCCGTCGGGTATCTCCGGTGCGCCCCGGGCGGGGTCGGTGGGCTCCGGGGTGGTCTGCTTCGCGGGCGGGGTACGGCCCGCGGACGTACCGCCGTCCGTGCCGCCCGGGGTCGAGCCGTCCCCGTACTTCATCGCGAACAGCCCGCCCGCGCCCCCGAGCACGGCCGCGGCGACGACCACGACGAGCACCGTGCGCCACCGGGATCCGGCGCGCCGGGTCACCGGGGCGGAGGCGGGGCCGGTGGCCGGGTGCGCGTGGTCCGGGCCGGTGGCGGGCGGCGCGGTCGTGGCGGGGGCCGCGCCGGACAGCCGGGCGGTGGCGCCGTCGGAGCCGTCGGAGGGGCGGGAGCCGTTCGCGCCGCCGGGGCCGTTCGCGTCCGGGTAGCCGTAGCGGGCGTCCTCGCCGAAGCGCTGGGTCGGCACATGCGCCTGGGCCGCGCGGGGTTCGCGGCCCTCCATGGCGTCCAGCAGCATCTGCTCGGTCTCGGCGGCCGTGGGCCGGTCGGCCGGGTCCTTGCGGAGCAGCGCGACGATCACGGCGCCGAGCGGACCGGCGTTGACCGGGGCGGGCGGCTCCTCGGTGACGACGGCCTGCATGGTGGAGATCGGGGAGGTACGGCGGAACGGGGAGGTGCCCTCGACCGCCGTGTACAGCGTGGCGCCCAGCGACCAGAGGTCGGAGGCCGGTCCCGGGTCGCCGCCGCGTACCCGTTCCGGTGCCAGGTAGTCGATGGAGCCGACCAGTTCGCCGGTCCGGGTGATGGTGGAGTCGCCCTCGATCGCGGCGATCCCGAAGTCGGTCAGCAGCACCTGACCGTCGCGGGCCAGCAGGACGTTGCCCGGCTTGACGTCGCGGTGCAGCACCCCGGCCCCGTGGGCGGCGCGCAGGGCGCTCAGCACATGCAGGCCGATGCGGGCCGCCTCGCGCGGGGCGACCTCGCCGCTCTCCTTGGCCGCGTCGGCGAGCGAGGGCCCGTCGACGTACTGCATGACGATCCAGGGGCGGTTGTCGTACTCGATCACGTCATGGACGGTGACGACGCCGGGGTGCGTGATGCGCGCCGCCGCCCGTGCCTCCTTCTGCGTCCGGGCGTGCAGGACGAGCCGGTCGGCCTCGGCGACGTACAGCCCGGCGGTCAACTCCTTGACGGCGACGGTGCGGTGCAGCACTTCGTCGTGGGCGCGCCAGACCTTGCCCATGCCGCCCCGGCCCAGGACCTCGCCCAGCCGGTAGCGCCCCGCCAGCACCAGTCCCGCGTCCGTGCCCTGTGATCGATCCACGTGATGTCCCCGCCCCGTTCCTCGGCTTGCCAGATTACGGAGGCGGAACGGAAAGGCGGAACCGGGGATCGCCCACGAGACCGCACTGTGATGGTTGTCGACACCGCACAACGCCCGTGGCGGCGCGGTGACGATGACGTGCGGTCAGGCTCCGACCCGGTACGAGGCGATGGCCTGCTCGTAGATCTCGGTGACCTTGTCGCGGTCGTTCTCCGGCCCGATGACCTGGATGACGTGGTACCTGCCGTCGACGATCATCGCGAGATTACGGACGTACACCTCACGCCCGCCGCTCTCCTGCCAGGTGAACTGCCCCTCGGCCATGGCCTGCCGGCCGACGTCGACCCGGCGCAGCCCGGAGGAGGAGGACCAGCTGGAGTCGCGGAACGGCTGGAGCTCGGGCTCCTTGTTCCGCTGGTAGTCCAGCGGATCGCTGCCGCCCGCCTTCACCGTGTCCCGGCCGGGCACCACGAGCAGGGTGAACCCGTCGCTGCCGTAGCGGATCTGACGGTCCGCGTTGGCGGGGCTGCGCTGCCAGTCCTTCGGTACGCCGATCTCGAAGCCCTCCGCGTCCTTGCGGAGCGTGTAGCCGGAGGCGAGCGCGACGGCCGACCGGCTGGTCTGCGGCTGCTGCGAGCCGGCGTCGGACGACCCGTCCGACGAGGCGGACGGCTCGGGCCCGCCGGAGGCGGCGGGCGGTGCGGCGGAGCCGGTGGGCGATGCCGGCGCTCCGCCGTCCTCGCCCTCCCCCTGCTTCGGCAGGAACATCACCGCGTACGCGACGGCGGCGGCCATCAGCAGCAGGATCAGGACGAGCAGCAGCCGGCCCAGACTGCGCGGCGAGGACGAACCCTCGCCCCGGCGCGGCGGTTCCCGCAGCACCCGGGGCCCCTTGGGCGCACGCGGCGCGCGGGCCGGACGCTCCTCCTCCCAGGCCTCGACGGGCATCCGCACGGACCGGTCGGGCGGCAGCAACGAGTCGTGCCGGTCATGCTGCTTGCCGCCGCGCTGCTTGGGCGGCTGCTGACGCTTCCCCTGCCGGTGCTTTCCGTGCGCGGCGCCGCCGCCGAACCGGCCCCGGCGCCGGCGGACCAGCTCGCCCCTGCGGCGGACGACGGGGAGCCGGGTTGCGTCGGGCGCGGGCAGCGGGACGACGTCGGCGCCCGCCTCCGGCTCCGGCGCGGAGCGCACCAGCGAGCGCAGCCAGCCGCGCAGCTCCTCGAAGTCCGGCCGCTCCGTGGGGTCCTGGCGCAGCAGCGACTCGACGACGGGCCGCAGCGGGCCGCACTCCTCGGCGAAGGCGGGCGGCTCGCCGCACACCATCTGGACGAGCTCGGCGGCGTTCTCCTCGGGGTAGGGGGCGTGGCCCTGGACGGCGCGGTAGAGCAGCGCGCCGAGCGCCCACAGGTCGGTGGAGGGGCCGATCGGGGGCGCGAGCTGCCAGTTGTCGTGGACCGGGCCCGCCTGCTCGGGGGCCCAGCGCTCGGTGACGGCTCCGACCACGGCGATCCGTGCCTGACGGGCGCGTTCGGCGGCGAGCGGGGTGGTGGGGCCGCGGTAGTCGGCGGGTTCGCCGCCCGCGACGGCGTCCTCCCAGGCCCGGGACGGGGACGGGGCGGTGCGGGCGAGCTGCTTGGGAGCGGGGGCCGGCGGTCCGGGCCGCCGGGAGTCGGCGCGCAGCGCGTCCGCGCCGGAGCCGCCGGCGGGGACGGGCCGCCCCGCGCCGGGCCCGTCGTCCCAGGTCCCCGCGAGGTGGACGCGCCGGCCGGGCGGCCGGGGGCCCTCTTCGTCGTCCTCGTCGTCCTCGTCGTCGTAGGGGTCGTCGGCGGGGCTGCCCCAGGGGGCGGTCAGCCGGGGCGTGGCGGGGGCTCCGGGGGCCGGGGGCTGGACGGGGAGGGCGCCGGTGCCGGTGGTGGTGCTGTCGGGAGCGGTGCCGGTGGTGGTGTCGCCGGTGCCGGTGCCGGTGTCCGTGCCCGCGCCCGGGGCCGTGGTGCCGGTGCCGGGTACGGATCCGGCGCTGCCGGCCTCCGGGGCGGTATCGCCCCCGGGCCGCGGCGGCTTCGTGAGGTCCGCCGGGGTGCGGTCGGCCTGCTGCCGGTCCTCGGTGACCCGGGCGGCGGCCCGCGCGCCCGCCCGGTAGGCGGCGATGGCTCCGGCGCGGGCGGCCCGCAGCTGGGCGGCGCTCGCGGCGCCCGGCTCGGCGGGCGGTACGGCGGTGTACGGGACGGCGGGGGCGGCCGGGCGCGGGACGATCTCCTGCCCGTCGGTGCGCTGCTCCGGCACGGGTCCGGCCTCGCGGCCCGACGGCAGATCGTGGCGTTCGTCGTACCGGCCGGTGTCATACCGATCGTCGTACCGACCATCGCCCCGGCCGTCGTCGTACCGGCCGTCGTCGTACCGGGCGTCGCCCCGGTGCGGCGCGTACCCCTGCGGCAGCGGCGGAACGGGAAACTCCCGGCCCTCGCGCCCCTGACCGCCGCCGTCGCCGTCGACCTCGCCGCTCCCGTGCTCGGCGTACTCCTGGACGGCCGCGTACTCCGCGTCCGCGTCGCTCCTGGCCGGTGGCAGCGCGTACGCACCGCCGAGCTCCCTCGGCGGGGCGGGCTCGACGGCCGGGATGCCGTACGTCGTCGGGGCGGCCACCGGGTCGGTGTCGGGCCGCGGTTCGGGCGCGTACCCGCAGAGCGCCTCCTCGGCGGCGCCCGCCGCGAGGCCGGTGAGCATGACGCGGCCGTCGTCGCAGACCAGGACCGTGCGCACGGTGATGTTGCGGTGGGTCCAGCCGTGGGCGTGCAGCACCCGCAGGGCGGTGAGCACGTCGGAGCCGATCTCGGCGGCCCGGTAGGGGTTGAGGGGGCGTTCGGCGAGGAGGGCGGCGAGCGGGCGGGCCGCGACGAGCTCGCTGACTATCCAGAGCGAACCCGCTTCGGCGAACACGTCGAAGACCTGGTCGAGCCGGGGGTGGTCGGGCACCTGGGCGGCGGCCTGCGCGGCCTCGATCGCCCGCCGGACCGCGGGGTCCGTGCTGCGGCGGACCGCCCGCCCGGTGGCACGTCCGGACGCCGAGGTCCGCCCGTCGGCGTCGAGCACCTCCGCGTCGACGATCTCGGGCAACGGCACCTGGCGGACCAGGACTTCCTGGCCGCTGTAGGTGTCGAACGCCCGGGTCTCGGCCAGTTCGTACCCATCGGACGGGGGCAGCGGAAGGCGGTAGCGGTCGGCAAGCACCCGACCCGCGTAGTCGTCCACGACGCCTCCCCAGAGCGCGCTGTTCCCCCGGCCGTCAGAGGAGCACGTATCCGTCAGTTACGGTCATTTGGCGGGCAATTGACCAGTGATTCCGGCTGCGTACGGTCTCCGGCCTCTTACGATACGTGGCAACACGGGCCGACGGGCCGGGTCGTGCCAACCCGGCCCGCACAAACGTTTCACACCGGCCCGGATCGGGCGCGCCCGGCGGTCAGTCCGTGGGCGTGAACGTGGCGAACGCCGTCTCGCGCAGCGTCCGGCACTCGTCGCCGTCCCACTCGTCGATCTTGCAGCTGATCATGATCGAGTAGCCGCGCTTGGCGTCGACCTTGAAGCCGCGGTTGAGCACCCGGACCCGGACGCCGTTGTGGTTGCGCTCGAACGTCCAGTCCGCGACGGTCGGATAGCCGTTGTACTCGACCTTCTTTATGCTGCCGTGCTTGTACCCGTCGCTGAGGACCTTGGCGCTGCCGACGGCCCCGCGCCAGGCGGCCGCCGCGTCGTCCTTGGGCGAGCTGTTGAAGTCGACCTGGACCCGGGGGAAGCTGCCCTGCGCGGCGTTGTAGATGCCGCCGGAGTTGGTGCCCGCGATGCCCGTGCGCTTGAAGTCGCCGGGCATCGCCATGGTGAAGTGGAACCGGGTGTCGGTGACCTTCTCGTAGCCGGCGGGCAGGGAGTCGCCCGCGCCCGGACCGTCGCCCTCGTCGCCCTCGGGGTCGTCGCCCTTCGGGTCGTCGGAGCCCTCGCCGGACGGGTCCTCGGAGGCCCGGCCGTCCTCCTTGCCCTGGCCCTCCTTCTGGCCGTCGCCCTTCTCCCCGGCCGAACCGCCGCCGGTGTCGCCCTTGTCGTCGGCGCCGCCGGCCGAGGCTCCGGCCGACGCGGCGGTGTTGTCCTTGCCGCCCTTGTCCGCGTCGCCGTCGCCGAGGGTGAGCGCGAGGATCGTGCCGAGGATGGCCAGCGCGACGACGGCCGCGATGATCGCGAGGGTGCGGCGGGGCACCACGTCGGTGATCGAGGCACGCGTGGACGCGGGCGTGGCGGGCGGGCGCTGCCCGGGTACGGAAGCACTCGCCGTCGCCGTGGACTTCGGGGCGGCGGGGGCCGCGACGGCTCCCTTCCCGGCCGCCGGGGTGGCCGTGCCGGACTGCGCGCCCGGGGTGGAAGTCCCGGGCGGGGACGGCGGCTTGGGCGGGGCGACGGGCGAACCGGTGGCGGCGGCGGCCGGAGAGCTCGCCGACGCCGCGGCCGCGCCCGCCGCCACGGCCGGGGTCTTCGCGTTGCGCACGGAGCGCAGGGCTCCGCGCAGCCGGTCGCGGGCGCCCTCGCCGGACTCGCCCGAGCCGGTGGACTGCTTCGGCGGCTTCGGGGCCTTGGGCTGCTTCGGCGTCCGCTTGACGAGGAGGTCGGCGGCGGGGGCCGGCGGGATGGCCATGATCTGGGTGGAGTCGGCGGGGGCCGGCGCGGGCACGTCGGGGGCGTTGATGACGTCGTTGAGCAACGCCCGTGCTCCGGCGTCGTCGAGGCGCTGCTCGGGGTCCCGGGCGAGCAGCCCGTAGATGACCTCGGTGAGCGGACCGGCGTTCTTGGGCGGGTCGAGCGGTTCGGTCATCACGGCCGTGAGCGTGGCGATGGCCGAGCCCTTGTCGTACGGCGGGCAGCCCTCGACGCTCGCGTACAGCAGTCCGCCGAGCGACCACAGGTCGGCGGGCGGGCCCGGCTTGTGACCCCGCGCGCGCTCCGGCGAGATGTACGAGGGGGCGCCGACGAGCATGCCGGTGGAGGTGACCGACGGGTCGCCCTCGACCTGGGCGATGCCGAAGTCGGTGAGCACGACGCGCCCGTCCTCGGAGATCAGCACGTTGGACGGCTTCACATCGCGGTGCAGGATGCCCTCGCGGTGCGCCGAGCGCAGCACGTCGAGGATGGCGAGCCCGACCTCGGCGGCCCGCTTCGGCGTCAGCGTGCCGTCCTCGCGGATGGCCTCGGCGAGCGACTTGCCCTCGATCAGTTCCATGACGATCCACGGGCGGTCGTCCTCGTCGACCACGTCGTAGACGGTCACCGCGCTGTTGTTGCGGATCCGTGCGATCGCCTTGGCCTCACGCAGGGTGCGCGTGATCAGCCGGCGCTTCTCGTCCTCGTCGATCGCCGAGGGGAACCGCAGTTCCTTGACCGCGACCGTGCGGCCGAGCGTCTCGTCGTCGGCGCGCCAGACCGTACCCATGCCGCCCCGGCCGAGCACCTCACCGAGCCGGTAGCGCCCCGCGAGGAGCCGACCGTTCTTGTCCCGTTGGGGCTCCCGTGACTGCTCCGCCTCCGACATGCGTCCCCTCTGCGATCAACCCGCCCTGGCAGAGCGTTCATTGTCCCTCACCCCGGGACCGGTCCTGGTGCCGGGTCCGGGGTCCGCCGCGCCGCGGCTCGTAGAGGAATCTCCCACAGCCTCCTACCAACCCGGCCTCCCCGTCCAGGCCGGACCGCCCCGCCGCCCCGCCCCACGGGACCGGCGGGGCCCAACTGCCCCGGAGGCAACAGGCGGTGGCCGCCGTCCGGGGCTCCTCGGGCAGACGGGCCCCGAAGAGGGCGCCCTTAGATCGGCACGATGTCCGGTGCGCCGAGCCGGGCCGCGTCCGCCGTGAGGTCGTCGGGCTGCCGCTGCGATTCGCGCTCGGCCTCCACCCGCTTCTCGTAGTGCTCGACCTCCCGGTCGATCCGCCCCTCGTCCCAGCCCAGCACCGGCGCCATCAGCTCCGCGCAGAGCCGGGCGCTGCGGGTGCCCCGGTCGAAGGTCTCGATGGAGATCCGGGTGCGCCGGGTCAGCACGTCGTCCAGATGGCGGGCGCCCTCGTGGGAGGCCGCGTAGACGATCTCGCCGCGCAGATAGTCGTCGGCGGCGGGCAGCGGTTCACCCAGAACGGGGTCGGCGACGATCAGTTCCAGAATCTCCTCCGTCATTGAGCCGTACCGGTTGAGCAGATGCTCCACCCGGGCGACATGGAGTCCGGTGCGGGCCGCGATCCGGGCGCGCGCGTTCCACAGGGCCTTGTACCCCTCGGCCCCCAGCAACGGGGTGTCCTCGGTGACGCAGGCGGCGACGCGCTGGTCGAGTCCGTGCACCGCCTCGTCGACCGCGTCCTTGGCCATGACCCGGTACGTCGTGTACTTGCCGCCCGCCACGACGACCAGGCCGGGGGCCGGGTGGGCCACCGTGTGCTCGCGCGACAGCTTGCTGGTGGCGTCCGACTCGCCGGCCAGCAGGGGGCGCAGTCCGGCATAGACGCCCTGGACGTCGTCCCTGGTCAGCGGGGTGTTCAGGACGGAGTTGACGTGCTGGAGGAGGTAGTCGATATCGGCGCTGGAGGCGGCCGGGTGGGCCTTGTCCAGGTCCCAGTCGGTGTCCGTGGTGCCGATGATCCAGTGCCGGCCCCAGGGGATGACGAAGAGGACGGACTTCTCGGTGCGCAGGATGAGGCCGGTCGAGGAGTGGATGCGGTCCTTGGGGACGACCAGGTGGATGCCCTTGGAGGCCCGGACGTGGAACTGTCCGCGCTCGCCGATGAGGCCCTGGGTGTCGTCGGTCCACACGCCGGTCGCGTTGACCACCTGCTTGGCCCGGACCTCGTACTCCTCGCCGCTCTCGACGTCCCGTACGAGCGCGCCCACGACCCGTTCGCCCTCGCGGAGGAAGCCGACGACCCGGGCCTGGTTCGCCACCCGGGCGCCGTAGGACGCGGCGGTGCGCACCAGGTCGGTGACGAAGCGGGCGTCGTCCATCTGGGCGTCGTAGTACTGCAGGGCGCCGACGAGGGCGTCCTTCTTCAGCGCGGGGGCGACCCGCAGGGCGTGCTTGCGGGAGAGGTGGCGGTGGACGGGGAGGCCCCGGCCGTGGCCGGAGGAGACCGACATCGCGTCGTACAGCGCGACGCCGGAGCCGGCGTAGAGCCGCTCCCAGCCCTTGTGCTGCAAGGGGTAGAGGAAGGGCACGGGCTTCACCAGGTGCGGGGCGAGCCGCTCCAGGAGCAGCCCGCGCTCCTTGAGGGCCTCCCGGACCAGGGCGAAGTCGAGCATCTCCAGATAGCGCAGGCCGCCGTGGATCAGCTTGCTCGACCTGCTCGATGTGCCGGACGCCCAGTCGCGCGCCTCGACCAGGCCGGTGGAGAGGCCTCTCGTGGCGGCGTCGAGCGCCGTGCCCGCGCCGACCACGCCCGCTCCTACGACCAGCACGTCCAGTTCGCGCTCGGCCATGGCGGCGAGCGCGGCGGTGCGCTCGGCGGGTCCCAGTGTCGCTGTCCTCACTGCTGCCTCCCGGTGGATCGGGGTGGTCGGACACGGGAGTGCCACCCGGCCGAGGGGCCGGCCGCCCGTGTCCACCCCTCGATTCTGTCCGCGCTCCCCGAGTTCAGCCACCGCCTGTGGACAACACCCGGGCGTCCGGAACCACGTAATGCGACATATAGGTCATATTTACGCCTAGTCTGACATTGCGCTGTCCACAGCAGTTGCGATCTTCGCTCTCCGCACTTAGGGGGTCTTCCTGTATGCCCGCAGACCTCGCCGTCATCGGACTCGGTCACCTCGGCCTGCCGCTCGCCCGGGCCGCCGTCACCGCCGGAATCGACACCGTCGGCTACGACCCCGACCCACGCCCCTACGCGGAGCTCGGAGCGGGCCGCAGCCCCGTCGAGGGCACCCTCACCGCGTCCGAGATCCGCCGCATGCTCTCCGGCGGCTTCCGGCCCACCACCGACGCCGCCGAGCTGGGCCGGATCCGTACCGCCGTGATCTGCTCCCCCACCCCCCTCGGCCCCGACCGCACCGTCGACCTCACCGCCCTCGGCGACGCCGCCCGCGCCCTGGCCGCCCGGCTGCGCCCGCACACCACCGTGCTGCTGGAGTCCGCCGTGCCGCCCGGCACCACCGAGACCTTCCTGCGCCCCCTCCTCGAAGAGGGCTCCGGGCTCCTCGCCGGACGCGACTTCCACCTCGCCTGCTCCCCCAGCCGGCTCGACCCCGGCAACCGCACCCACACCTACGCCTCCACCCCCAAGGTCATCGGCGGCCTCACCCCCGCCTGCACCGAGTCGGCCGCCGCCTTTTACGGACGGCTCACGGACAAGGTCGTCCGGGCCCGCGGACCGCGCGAGGCGGAGATGACGAAGGTGCTGGAGACCAACTTCCGGCACGTCAACATCGCGCTGGTCAACGAGATGGCGGTGCTCTGCCACGACCTCGGCGTCGACCTCTGGGACGTCATCCGGTGCGCCGAGACCAAGCCGTTCGGCTTCCAGCCCTTCCGCCCCGGACCCGGCGTCGGCGGCCACGGCGTCCCGGTGGACCCGGGCTGCCTGCCCTACAGCACCCGCACGCCCGGACACCCGCTGCGGATGGTCTCGCTGGCGCAGGAGATCAACGACCGGATGCCCAGTTACGTCATCCAGCGCTGCGCCACCCTCCTGAACGAGCACGGCAAGTCCGTCCGGGGCGCGCGCGTCCTGCTCCTCGGCGTCACCTACAAGCCGGACAGCGCCGACCAGGAGGCCGCACCCGCCCGGGAGATCGCCACCCGGCTGATGGACATGGGCGCCCAGATCGGCTACCACGACCCGCACGTCCTGGACTGGCGGGTGCGCGAACGCCCCGTCCCGCGCGCCGACTCGCTGTACGAGGCGGCGGCCGCCGCCGATCTGACCGTCCTGCTCCAGCAGCACCGCACCTACGACCTCCAGGGCCTCGCGGTCAAGGCCCAACTCCTCCTGGACACCCGGGGAGCCACTCCGGCGGGGGCCGCGCACCGGCTCTGAGGGCGGTGCGCGGCGGCCGAAAAAGATTGCCGGTGACCGAATCCTGTGCGTACTGCTACCCTGCGGCGTCACAGAGCGCACAGACGTGCGCACCACGCACACTCGTGCGCAGCCGCCCCAGGGGGAGTTCCACCGTGAGTCAGCCCGTGCAGCCGCCGAACCAGCCCCAGCAGCCCTACGGCGGTCAGCCCGTCGAGGGCAACCCGTACGCCGGCCAGCCGGGTCAGCCCGCTCCCGCCGCGCCGACCGGCAACCCGTACGGCCAGCAGCCCCCGGCCCCGACCGGCAACCCGTTCGCGGGCCAGCAGCCGGGCCAGGGCGTCCCGTTCGGCGGCGGCGCGCCCTTCACCCCGGCGCCCCCGGCCCGTAACAACGTCCTGCTCGGTGTGCTGGTCGCGCTCGGCGCGGCGCTCGTCGCGGGCATCCTGTACGGCGTGATCGCGGGCTCCATCGAGCGCGAGGTCGGCTACGCGGCGGTCGGCGTCGGCTTCCTGGTCGGCTTCGCGGCGAGCAAGGTCGGCGGCTCCAACCCGGCGGTCATCGCCGCCTCGGCGGTCTTCTCGATCGGCGCCGTCTACCTCGGCCAGCTCGTCGGCATCTCGATGGTCCTCTCCGACCTGGCGCAGATCCCGTTCTCCGAGGTCATCGGCGACCACTTCGACACCGTGACCGAAGCCTGGTCGCAGGAGGCCGACTTCATGACCTACCTCTTCCTCGGCCTCGCCGCGGTCGCCGCCATCGGTGGCGCCAAGAAGGCCGGCTGACACCCGGCGGGACCATACGGAAGGGCCCGGACCGTGACGGTCCGGGCCCTTCCGTATCCGTACGTACGGGAGATCAGCGGCGGTGCTGCGAGTCCGCCACCGTCACCTCGACGCGCTGGAACTCCTTGAGGTCGCTGTAGCCGGTGGTGGCCATCGCGCGGCGCAGGGCGCCGAAGATGTTCATCGAGCCGTCGGGGGTGTGCGAGGGGCCGGTGAGGACCTCCTCCGTCGTCCCGACCGGACCGAGGTCGACCAGCTTGCCGCGCGGCACGTCCTCGTGGACGGCCTCCATCCCCCAGTGCCGGCCCCGGCCCGGCGCGTCGGTGGCGCGGGCCAGCGGGGAGCCCATCATCACGGCGTCGGCGCCGCAGGCGATGGCCTTCGGCAGGTCGCCGGACCAGCCGACGCCGCCGTCCGCGATGACGTGCACGTACCGGCCGCCGGACTCGTCCATGTAGTCGCGGCGGGCGCCGGCGACGTCCGCGACGGCGGTGGCCATCGGGACCTGGATGCCGAAGACGTTGCGCGTGGTGTGCGCGGCGCCGCCGCCGAAGCCGACGAGGACACCGGCCGCACCGGTCCGCATCAGGTGCAGGGCGGCGGTGTACGTGGCGCAGCCGCCGACGATGACCGGGACGTCCAGCTCGTAGATGAACTGCTTCAGGTTCAGCGGCTCGGCCGCGCCGGAGACGTGCTCGGCGGAGACCGTCGTACCGCGGATGACGAAGATGTCGACGCCCGCGTCGACGACCGCCTTGGAGAACTGGGCGGTGCGCTGCGGGGAGAGCGCGGCGGCGGTGACGACGCCGGAGTCGCGCACCTCCTTGATGCGCTGCCCGATCAGCTCCTCCTGGATGGGGGCGGAGTAGATCTCCTGGAGCCGGCGGGTCGCGGACTCGACCGGCATCTCGGCGATCTCGTCCAGCAGCGGCTGCGGGTCGGCATGCCGGGTCCACAGGCCTTCCAGGTTCAGCACGCCCAGGCCGCCGAGCTCGCCGATCCGGATGGCGTGCTGCGGGGAGACCACGGAGTCCATGGGAGCGGCCAGGAACGGCAGCTCGAAGCGGTAGGCGTCGATCTGCCAGGCGATCGAGACCTCCTTCGGGTCCCGGGTGCGGCGGCTCGGAACGACGGCGATGTCGTCGAATGCGTATGCCCGGCGGCCGCGCTTGCCGCGCCCGATCTCGATCTCAGTCACGATGTGTGGCCTTTCCCTCTACGTCTGCGCTGACCAGTATCCCCGACGCACAGCAGGGCGCGCCCGGCGGATCAGGCTGGTCAGGCCGCGGCGTCTGGTGCGGTGCATCGCAAGGCGCTGGAACGTCCTCATCGCGGAGCGATTCGGGCGTTTCGGCAACGCCGCGAGGTGCCGTGCCAGGCGTCGTGGCCCCGGCCTGATCCGCCGGGCGCGCCCTGGGGGCGGTACCGGGAACTCCGGTCCGCCCCTCACCTGCGGTGATGCGTTACTTCCTGCTGTAGTTCGGTGCTTCTACCGTCATCTGGATGTCGTGCGGGTGGCTCTCCTTGAGACCCGCCGAGGTGATCCGGACGAAGCGGCCCTTGCTCTCCATCTGGTCGACGGACGCGGCGCCGACGTAGCCCATGGTCTGGCGCAGGCCGCCGACGAGCTGGTGGAGGACGTTGGCCAGCGGGCCTCGGTAGGGCACCTGGCCCTCGATGCCCTCGGGGACGAGCTTGTCGTCCGAGGAGACCTCGGCCTGGAAGTAGCGGTCCTTGCTGTACGACCGGCCCTGGCCGCGGGACTGCATCGCGCCCAGCGAGCCCATGCCGCGGTACGACTTGAACTGCTTGCCGTTGATGAACATCAGCTCGCCCGGCGACTCCTCGCAGCCCGCCAGCAGGCTGCCCAGCATCACGCTGTCCGCGCCGGCGGCCAGTGCCTTGCCGATGTCGCCGCTGTACTGGAGGCCGCCGTCGCCGATCACCGGGACGCCCGCGGCACGGGCGGCGAGCGCGGCCTCGTAGATCGCGGTGACCTGCGGGACGCCGATGCCGGCGACCACGCGGGTGGTACAGATCGAGCCGGGTCCGACGCCGACCTTCACGCCGTCGACACCGGCGTCGATCAGCGCCTGGGCGCCGTCGCGGGTGGCGACGTTGCCGCCGATGACGTCGACGCCGACGCTCGACTTGATCTTCGCCATCCAGGCGAGGGCGTTGCTGTTGTGGCCGTGCGAGGTGTCGACGATGAGGAAGTCGACCCCGGCGGAGGCGAGCGCCTGCGCGCGCTCCAGCGCCTCGGGGCTGGCGCCGACGGCCGCGCCGACGAGCAGTCGGCCCTCGGCGTCCTTGGCGGCGTTCGGGTACTGCTCGGCCTTCTTGAAGTCCTTGACCGTGATGAGGCCCTTGAGGAGCCCCGCCTCGTCGACCAGCGGCAGCTTCTCGATCTTGTGGCGGCGCAGCAGCTCCATGGCCTCGACGCCGGAGATGCCGACCTTGCCGGTGACGAGCGGCATCGGCGTCATGACCTCGCGCACCTGGCGCGTACGGTCCGACTCGAAGGCCATGTCGCGGTTGGTGACGATGCCGAGCAGCTTGCCCGCGGCGTCGGTGACCGGGACACCGCTGATGCGGAACTTCGCGCAGAGCGCGTCCGCCTCGCCGAGCGTGGCGTCGGGGTGCACGGTGATCGGGTCGGTGACCATCCCGGACTCGGACCGCTTGACCAGGTCGACCTGGTTCACCTGGTCCTCGATCGAGAGATTGCGGTGCAGCACGCCGACGCCGCCCTGACGGGCCATGGCGATCGCCATGCGGGCCTCGGTCACCTTGTCCATGGCGGCGGACAGCAGGGGGATGTTCACCCGGACGTTGCGCGAGATGAGGGTCGAGGTGTCGACCGCGTTGGGCAGGACCTCGGACGCGCCGGGCAACAGCAGCACGTCGTCGTAGGTCAACCCGAGCGTCGCGAATTTCTCGGGCACTCCGTCGACGTTTGCAGTCATGACACCTTCCCCAAATGGCCTTGATCGGTGCGGATGTCCATGCTAACGGGCTCCACGGGTGTCTCATTCCACGATCAAGATCACTTGGCCGTTCTGTAGCTTCCTACAGAGCCCCCGGCGAGGGTCGGAACGGGCGTCGCTACTGCTCCGCGAGCGCCCGGAGCCTGCTGAGCGCGCGGTGCTGCGCGACCCGGACCGCACCGGGCGACATCCCGAGCATCTGTCCGGTCTCCTCCGCGGTCAGCCCGACCGCGACCCGCAGGACCAGCAGCTCGCGCTGGTTCTCCGGGAGGTTGGCGAGGAGCTTCTTGGCCCAGGCGGCATCGCTGCTGAGCAGGGCGCGCTCCTCCGGGCCGAGGGAGTCGTCGGGCCGCTCCGGCATCTCGTCGGAGGGGACGGCGGTCGACCCGGGGTGGCGCATCGCGGCGCGCTGGAGGTCGGCGACCTTGTGGCCGGCGATCGCGAAGACGAAGGCTTCGAAGGGCCTGCCGGTGTCCTTGTAGCGCGGCAGCGCCATCAGCACCGCGACGCAGACCTCCTGCGCCAGGTCCTCCACGAAGTGGCGAGCATCACCGGGAAGGCGGTTCAGCCGGGAGCGGCAGTAGCGCAGGGCGAGGGGGTGTACATGAGCCAGCAGATCATGGGTGGCCTGCGCGTCGCCGTCGACGGCCCGGTGCACGAGGGCACCGATCACCGTGGTTTCGTCGTCGCGCATCGGACCATGGTGCCCTGATGCCGTCAGGTCCGCTCCATCGCGTCCCGAGTTGTGCACCGAAGCGTTATGAGCGGGTGCGCCGGATGTCATGTCCTGCGCCCTCCCCTTCCGCTCGACCGAATCGTTCCTGAGGAACTCCACGACTCAAGGATGCGTCATCGGCCGGGAAGCGTCACATGGCACCACTGTGCGGGCGCCCGGATACGGGGTGTGGAACCGGCGGCCCGCTCCGTGACCCCGTCCGCCGGTGTGCGGACGGGGCGCGGCCCGGGCCGGTCGTCAGCGGACCAGGCCCCAGCGGAATCCGAGGGCCACCGCATGGGCGCGGTCCGAGGCCCCGAGCTTCTTGAACAGGCGTCGGGCATGGGTCTTGACCGTGTCCTCGGAGAGGAACAGCTCACGGCCGATCTCCGCGTTGGAGCGGCCGTGGCTCATGCCTTCGAGCACCTGGATCTCGCGCGCGGTGAGCGTCGGGGCCGCCCCCATCTCGGCGGACCGCAGTCGGCGCGGGGCGAGCCGCCACGTCGGGTCGGCCAGCGCCTGGGTGACGGTGGCCCGCAGCTCGGCGCGCGAGGCGTCCTTGTGCAGATACCCGCGGGCCCCGGCGGCGACCGCGAGCGCGACGCCGTCCAGGTCCTCGGCGACGGTCAGCATGATGATCCGGGCCCCGGGGTCGGCGGAGAGCAGCCGCCGGACCGTCTCCACACCCCCCAGACCGGGCATGCGTACGTCCATCAGAATCAGATCCGAACGATCGGCACCCCAGCGGCGGAGGACTTCCTCGCCGTTGGCCGCCGTCGTCACGCGCTCGACGCCGGGCACGGTGGCCACCGCGCGACGGAGCGCTTCTCGGGCAAGCGGGGAGTCGTCGCAGACGAGGACGGATGTCATGACCGTCCTCCGCAGCTGATGCGCGTCACCTTGAGCCTCCAGGCTGGTACAAGTCGTCACCTGTGCGGTTGACCCCCTCGGACATGTGCCCGAGCCGGATATCCGTCAACCGCATCCGTTCTCTTAACGACGGTCACTCGAAAGAGTTACGGGTCGGGCGGTCGGGTTCGGCACTCTACGTGAAGGCCCGTGTACGGAGGAGAACGGCACGGTTGATTCACCCGTCAACCGAATCTTCACTCTCTGGCATGCCCTATTTGGCAGCTTTTCTTCCCTTTAGAGGGTGTCTGTGGCTAGATTCGCAATCAGTCATATTTACATCTACTAGCACCGTAGATGTACGGTCGAGACTTCGGTCACACCGATCACCGACGGTCCGAACACCGCAGGCCGTCGATCACAGACGGTCGAGGATGCCGCTTCCGACGCAGCACAGCTCCGAGGGGACAAGCAATGGCAGATTTCTCCCGCCTTCCCGGACCCAACGCAGACCTGTGGGACTGGCAGCTGCTCGCCGCCTGCCGAGGCGTGGACAGCTCCCTGTTCTTCCATCCGGAGGGTGAGCGCGGCGCCGCCCGGAGCGCCCGCGAGACCTCCGCCAAGGAGGTGTGCATGCGCTGCCCGGTACGAGCCGAGTGCGCGGCGCACGCCCTGGCCGTCAGGGAGCCCTACGGAGTGTGGGGCGGCCTGACGGAGGACGAACGCGAAGAGCTGATGGGCCGGGCCAGAACCCGGCTGATCACCGCGGCGCCCTCCGGGGCCTCCGCCAACGGCCCCGGCGCCACCTGACACCCGTACGCGGTCACTGAACGCAGAAACGTTTCTTCGACACCTTCAGCCATCCGGCCCGCGACCAGCCGCAGCGGGACCGGACCCCTCACCGCCCGTGGGCCGCGGGGCCCGGCGGGCGCCGCGGCCCCGCGCGGTCTCAGCGCGCGGCCGTCCGCGCCAGCTGGTCCAGCGTGGCCGCCACCGCCGGGACCCGGGCCAGGTCCGGCAGGGTCAGGGCGACGATCTCCCGCTCGATCGCGGGCTCGACCGGCACCGCCCTGGCCCCCTTGGGGCGTACCGACTCGACGGCCAGCTCCGGCAGCACCGCCACCCCGAGCCCCGCCCCGACGAGGCCCATCACCGCCGGGTAGTCGTCGGTGGCGAAGTCGATGCGCGGGGTGAACCCGGACTCCTCGCAGACCTCGACCAGCTGCCGGCGGCAGCGCGGGCAGCCCGCGATCCACGACTCCTCGGCCAGCTCGCCGATGGACACGCTCGCCGCCCCGGCCAGCCGGTGCCCGTCCGGGACCAGGCCGATCAGCCGGTCGGTGAGCAGCGGCCGGACCACCAGGTCGTCCCATTCGCCGCCGGTCGCCCCGTAACGGAACGCCAGCGCGATGTCGCAGTCGCCCTCGCGCAGCAGGTCCACCGAGCGCGGCGGCTCGGCCTCGACGAGCGACACCCGGGTCCCGGGGTGTTCGGCACGCAGGGCGGCCAGCGCCCCCGGCACCAGGGTGGAGCTGCCGCTGGGGAAGGAGACCAGCCGGACCCGGCCGGCCCGCAGTCCGGCGATGGCGGCCACCTCCTCCTCGGCGGCGGTCAGCCCCGCGAGGATGCCGGAGGCGTGCCGCACCAGCGCCTCGCCGGCCTGGGTGAGGCGCATCTCGCGTCCGGTGCGGATCAGCAGCGTGGTGCCCGCGGAGGCTTCCAGGGCCTTCATCTGCTGGCTGACGGCGGGCTGGGTGCAGCCGAGTTCGCGGGCGGCGGCGGAGAACGAGCCGGTGGTGGACACGGCGCGCAGGACACGGAGGTGGCGAGCTTCGATCACCCCTCCAGCATAAGAAAATCTTGGAGGCGGGGCGAATTAATGAGGTGGCCCTTTGGGATCGGGGGCGGCTAGCGTGATCGTATGAAGCTGCTGACCGTGAATACCGGCCAACCCCGCCACTCCGCGCAGGCCGACGGGCCCGGAGGGCTCACCGGGATCGACAAGCGACCGGTGGAGGGCCCGGTCGAGGTGGGCGACCCCGGTCCCAAGGGCGTCGGCGGCAGCGGACTCGCCGGTGACGCGGTGTGCGACCTGCGCCATCACGGCGGCAGCGACCAGGCGGTGTACGCCTTCGCCCGGGAGGAGCTGGACGCCTGGGAGCGGGAGCTGGGTGGCCGGAAACTGGCCAACGGCGCGTTCGGCGAGAACTTCACGACGCTGGGGCTCGACGTCAGCGGCGCACTGATCGGCGAGCGCTGGCGGGTGGGCGCGGACCTGGTGCTGGAGGTGACCTCGGGCCGCATTCCGTGCCGGACCTTCGCCCACCATCTCGGCGAGAAGGGGTGGGTCCGGCGGTTCACCCAGCAGGGCGTCACCGGCGCGTATCTGCGGGTGATCGAGCCCGGGACCGTCCGCGCGGGCGACTCCATCGAGATCGTGCACCGGCCCGGCCACGAGGTGACCGCCGCCCTGCAGTTCCGGGCCGTGACCACCGAACGCACCCTGCTGCCCCTGCTGCTGGCCGCCGGGGAGGCGCTGCACCCCGAGGCGCTGCGCAAGGCCCGGGAGTACGCCGCGCAGCAGGGCTGAGGCCGGGCGGGACGCTCCCGTACGAGGACGGCGCCCCGGTTCGGTGACGTGGCGTCACTCCTCGCGATGTCCGGGGGCGTTGAGCGGGAACTGGACCGGCCCGCGGCGCGTCCACCACCAGGGACCTTGCGTCCGAGAAGCAGCTTTCGCGCCGCGTGGCACGTCTCAGGGGGAAGACCATGCCCGACCCGCAGCAGCCCGTTCCCGGCAACCCCTACGCCTCGGCTGACGCCTACGGACCGCCTCCTCCCCCGCCGCCGCGTCGTCGATGGTTCGGCCGGGGGCCGGTCGTCGCGGCGATCGTCGCGCTGGTGCTCGTGGTGGTGGCGGGCGGGGTGTACGCCATCACCGACCGGGGGCGGGACGAGCCCACGAAGCCCGTGGCGAAGAAGTCGCCCGGCCCTTCCGGACCGGCGTCCCCGTCCGGTACGCCCGCGGCCGGCGCCCCGGAGCTGAGCCACATTCCGACGACGGAAGAGGTCGCGGCGGCACGGAAGCCGGGTGAGGCGGCGGCGTGGATCGCCGACGACAAAACCGACCTGCCCAAGCAGATCAACGTCGTCCATGACCTGTGGATCGTCGGTGACACCGCCGTCCAGGCGCTGCACCGGAAGGTCACCGCCTACCGGCTCTCGGACGGCGCCGAGGTCTGGACCGTGACGCTCCCTTCCGCCGTGTGCGAGACACCGGCCAACCCGACGCCCGACGGCAAGGTCGTGGTCTTCCGGAACGAGCGGCCCGACAACGAGCGGAGCAATCTCTGCAACCAGATGCAGATGATCGATCTGAAGACGGGGAAGCAGGGGTGGCACAAGGAGCTCGACGAGCCCGGTGACGAGCGGAGCGCGTTCATCGTCTACAGCGCCATCAGTGGCGATGTCCTGTCCGTCGCCCGGGGCATGGTGGCCATCACCTACCGGATGGCCGACGGGAGCAAGCTCTACGAGATCCCCCGGGAGAACAAGGACAAGTGCGTCCCCGACGATGTGGCGGGCGGCCCGGCCCGGCTCCTGGTGAGCTCCGAGTGCATGATCGCCGTCGAGCGGGGCAAGAACTACGGCCAGCTGCGCGAACTCGACCCGGGCACCGGCAAGGTGCTGTGGCGTTACCGGATGAAGACCGGCTGGCGGTTCGGCAGTCTGATCTCCATGGATCCGGTCGTCTTCACCATCTACAACGACAAGGACACCACGTCCGACTGGCGGATCACGGTCCTGGACCCCAAGGGCAAGCACCGTGTCACCTTCGACGCCCGGGACAAGGGCTTCGAGGAGTGCGCCGGAACCGGGTCGGGCGGTGAGATCCAGCCCTGCCGGGGCGCCTCGGTCGACAAGGGCCTCATCATGCTGGGCGGCCAGGACCAGGTCGGCGCGTACGACGTGAAGACCGGGAAGTTCCTGTGGGGGATCAAGGACAACCGGCTCCGGAGGCTCTATCCGCTGCGCGCGGAGGGCGGCACGTCGATGCTCATCTACGAGGCGGCCGGACCGAGCAGCCCGGGCCGGACCTTCCTGATGGGCCCGCGCGGTGCCGGCACGGAGACGAACGTCGTGAAGCACCCGGTGGCGACCGCGAAGTGGGAGTACGAGATGTCCATGGGGCACACGGCCTACGTCGACGGTCGGCTCGTCCTGACCTCGACGCACATGAGCGGCGACGAGGACCGCGAACCCGTGCGCGAGGCCCGCATGCTGTCCTTCGCCCCGGGGTCGCCCTGACCCGGACCGCGGGGTCTCCCCCGGCCGGGCCGGGCGGGTGTCGTCCCGGGCCGGGCGGGGCACTAACGTGCCGCGTATGACGACTGCACTGATCACGGGCGCGACGGCGGGTATCGGGGCCGCGTTCGCGCGGCGGCTCGCGGCCCAGGGGCACAATCTGGTGCTGGTGGCGCGGGACACCGCACGGCTGCGCGAGCAGGCCACGGAGCTGCACGACCGGCACGGCATCGAGGCCGAGGTGCTGAGCGCCGACCTGTCCACGGACGGCGGGATCGAGGCGGTCGAGAAGCGGCTCGCGGAGCGCACGCATCCGATCGATCTGCTGGTCAACAACGCCGGGTTCGGCAACAAGGGGCGCTTCCTTGAGGTGTCCATGGCCGATGAGCTGACGATGCTGAAGGTGCACTGCGAGGCGGTGCTGCGGCTGACCTCGGCGGCCGTCGCCGGGATGCGGGAGCGGGGCCGGGGCGGGGTCGTCAACGTGGCGTCCGTCGCCGCGTTCGTGCCGCGCGGTACGTACGGGGCGTCGAAGTCGTGGGTCGTGCAGTTCACCCAGGGCGCGGCGCGGGATCTGGCCGGTTCGGGGGTGCGGCTGATGGTGCTGTGCCCCGGGTTCGTACGGACGGAGTTCCACGAGCGGGCCGGGATGGGCACGGACAACATCCCGAACTGGATGTGGCTGGACGCGGACAAGCTGGTGTCCTCGGCGCTGGCGGATCTGGCCAAGGGCAAGACGGTGTCGATCCCGGACCCGCGCTACAAGGCGCTGATGGGGCTGGTCAAGGTGACCCCGCGCGGGCTGCTCGGCGGGGTGACCTCGCGGACGGGGCGCAAGTACGGCCCGCAGTAGGGCAGGAGCGGTACGGGAGTCGCTCCGCCCCTCCCGCGTCCGGCCGCCCCGGTACGCGCGGTACGGGTGGGTCCCGCCCCTCCCGCGTCCGGCCGCCCTGTGATCGAATGATCGCCCGTTGCTCAGGGTTCGATCATTCTGCTCCAGGGGGCTGTCTCCGTGCGCGAAGGTGCTGCTGAACGTCATGACCGGCTGCTGAACCTGGTGCGCGAGCGCGGCACCGTACGGGTCTCCGATCTGGCGGACCGGCTCGGCGTCGCCACGGTCACCGCCCGGCGCGATGTCGAGGCGCTGGCCTCCCGGGGGCTGCTGGAGCGGGCGCACGGTTCGGTGTCCTGGCCCGCCGACCGGGGCCCGGCCGGTACGCCGGCGGGCGGCGGCCCGGTGATCGGGATGCTGGCCCCGGCCGCCGCCTACTACTTCGCCGAGGTGATCCGGGGCGCCCACGAGGCGGCCGCCCGGCTCGGCGCGCGGCTGATCCTACGGGTCACCGACTACCGCCCCGAGGACGACGCCGCGCACGCGGCCGGGCTGCTGGCGGCCGGGGCGCAGGGGCTGCTGCTGGCGCCGAGCTGGACGGAGCCGGACCACCCGGAGCGGTACGGCGAGTGGATAGCCCGGCTGCCGGGCGAGAAGGTGCTGGTGGAGCGGAAGGGCGCGCCCGGCAGCCCGTTGGAGGGCCTGGACCAGGTGGGCTCGGACCATGCGCACGGGGTGCTGCTCGCCGTTCGGCACCTGGTGCGGCTGGGGCACGGGACGCCGATGCTGGTGGCCCGTTCGGACAGCCCGACGGCCCTGGCGGTACGGGCCGGGTTCACGCGGGCGCTGGCCGCGCTGGGCCTCGCCGGGACGGAACCGCTGATCGCGACGGTCTCCGCCGACCGTGATCCGGCGCTCTTCGAGCGGTCGGCGCAGGCGGTGCGGTCCGCGGTGCGCGAGGGGCGGGCGAGCTCGGTGCTGGTCCACAACGACGAGGAGGCCATCCGGCTGGTGCGCCGGCTGGCCGAGCTGGGGGTGCGGGTCCCCGGGGACCTGGCGCTGATCACGTACGACGACGAGGTGGCGGCGCTGGCCGACACCCCGCTGAGCGCGGTGGCCCCGCCCAAGCGGGAGGTGGGGCGCAGCGCGGCGGAGCTGCTGGTGGAGCGGCTGGCCGGGCCCCGGTATCCGGGCGGGGACGGGCCTTCGCCCCGGCGGCGGGTGGCGCTGCTGCCGGCGCTGCGGGTGCGGGAGTCCTGCGGGCGGCCGGGGGCGGGCGACGCCGACCGTCTTGCGGCGGTCTGACCCTCTTCACCCCTTCCCGGATCGATCATTATTCGATCATTCAATCTTTCGCTCTTGACTTCGCTCAGGCGGAATCGAAATATCGCGGCTACCCAGCTCGTACCGTCCGCCCGTACAGGAGCCATGCCGTGAGCCGCAGTTGGTCCCGTCCCGTCCATGCGCTGGTCGGCGCCGCCACCGCTCTCGCCGTCGTCACGGCGTGCGGCGGCGCCGACGACTCCCGCGCCCGAGGTACCGCCGACGACCCGGTGACCGTGTCCTTCTGGGCGTGGACGAAGGGGTCCCAGGAGGTCGTGGACGCGTTCAACGCCACCCACGACACGATCCGGGTGAAGTTCGAGGAGATACCCTCGGGCGGTCTCGGCGGCTACCCCAAGATCGCCAACGCGGTGAAGGCGGGCATCGCCCCCGATCTGCTCTCCATCGAGTATCCGCAGCTGTCCGCGTTCGTCAGCCAGGGGTCGCTGCAGGACATCAGCCCCTATCTGACCGAGGACGTCAAGAAGAAGTTCCTGCCGCAGACGATCGAGATGACGACGCTCGGCGGCAAGAACTGGGCCGTCCCCTTCGACGCCGCGCCGCAGATCTTCTACTACCGCAAGGACTTCTTCACCGAGCACTCCATCGAACCGCCCGCCACCTGGGACGACTTCCGGGTCGCGGCGGAGCAGGTGAAGAAGGCCGCCCCGAAGACCCGGATCGCCACCTTCTTCCCCGACGACCCGACGTTCTTCCAGGCCATGGCGTGGCAGGCGGGCGCGCAGTGGTTCCGGGCCGGGACGGACGCCTGGCGGATCGACACCACCGACCCCGCCTCCGAGCGCACCGCCGCGTACTGGCAGGGCCTGATCGACGACCGGCTCGTCTCCACCGCCTCCTCGTTCAGCCCCGAGTGGACCGGCTCCCTCAAGCAGGGCACCACCGTCGGCTACCTCGGGGCGTCCTGGAGCGCGGGCGTGCTCGCGGGCATCGTGCCCGAGCAGAAGGGCAAGTGGGCGGCGGTACGGCTGCCGAGCCAGGAGGCGGACCGGCCGGCCAGCGGGATGATCGGCGGTTCCACGTTCGCCGTCAGCAAGGGCAGCACCAGGACGGCGGCCGCCGTCGAGTTCGCGCTGTGGATGTCGACGCACGAGGACGCCATCAACGCCCGGATCGGGGCGAGCACATCGAGCGCCCTGCCCGCCTCCCCCGCCATGGTGCCGATCGCGAGGAAGGCCTTCGACACGGGCTTCTACGGCGGTCAGGACCTGTACGGGCTGTTCGAGGAGGCGGGCAGGTCCATCGGGCCCGACTGGGTGTGGGGCCCGAGCCCGGGGGCGACCAACTCCGCGCTGGGCGACGAGCTGGGCGAGGTCGTCGGCGGCGGCTCGACGCTGCCGCGCGCGCTCAGGCGCGCCCATGAGGCCACCGTCGCCGACCTGAGGAAGCGCGGCCTGAAGGTGGCGGAGGGCTCATGAACGGCGACGCCGGGGGACGCCCCCCGAAGGTCATCGGCTCACGTGCCCGGACCCGGCTGGCGGCGGGCACGCTCCTGGCCCCCTTCTTCGCGCTGTTCACCGTGGCGATGATCGTCCCGGTCGGCTACGCGCTCTGGCTCAGCCTCTTCACCGAGAAACAGTCCGGCCTGGGCTTCGACGGTCCCCGTACCGTCTTCGACGGGCTCGGCAACTACGCGACGGCCCTGGGCGACCAGGCGTTCCGCGACGGCTTCTGGGTACTGCTCGGCTACTGCGCGTTCTACATCCCGCTGATGGGCGGCGGCGCGATCGTGCTGGCGCTGCTGCTGGACACCGCGCTGGCCCGCGCCCGCCGCTTCTTCCAGCTGGCGCTGTTCCTGCCGCACGCCATCCCCGGCCTGATCGCCGCGCTGATCTGGATCTACCTCTACACCCCGCAGCTCAGCCCGGTCGTCGCCGCCATGGAGGCCGGGGGTTTCGGCTTCGACTTCTTCTCCTCCGAGGGCACGCTGCCCTCCATCGTGAACATCGCGCTGTGGCAGTGGCTCGGCTACAACGTGGTGATCTTCTACGCCGCCCTCCAGGCCGTGGACCGCTCGCTGCTGGAGGCCGCGACCGTGGACGGCGCGGGCAACTGGCGGATCGCCTTCTCCATCAAGCTCCCGCTGATCCGCTCGTCGCTGGTGATGGTCCTGCTCTTCACGATCATCGGTTCGCTCCAGCTGTTCACCGAACCGCTGATCCTCAGCCGTGGCTCGGGCTCGGCGGTGACCAGTACCTGGACCCCGAACATGTACGCGTACAGCGCCGCCTTCGAACGCAACGACTACGGTCTCGCCGCCGCCGCGTCCGTCCTGATCGCCCTGGTCGCCGCCGCCCTGTCCTTCGTCGTCACGCGCTTCGCCAACCGCAGGAAGGAGGCACGCCGATGACCTCCGGCCGATGGCTGTCGAAGACGGCGGTCAACGTCGTCCTGCTGATCGCCGCCGTGTACACGCTGTTCCCGCTGATCTGGCTGCTGACGGCGGCCACCAAGGACGCCGGGAATCTGCTGGGCGGCGATGTCCTCTCCTTCGAGGGCTTCGACCTCGGACACAATCTCTCCGAGCTGACGTCCTACCAGGACGGCATCTACTTCCGGTGGTACGGCAACTCGCTGCTGTACGCGGGCGTCGGGGCGCTCGGCTGCTCGCTGGTCAGCGTCGCCGCCGGGTACGCCTTCGACAAATACCGCTTCCGGGGCAAGGAGAAGCTGTTCGCCCTGGTGCTGCTGGGTGTGCTGCTGCCCTCCACCGCCCTCTCCCTGCCGCTGTATCTGCTGGCGGTCGAGACCGGCACCGTCAACACCTACTGGGCGGTGCTGATCCCGGCGCTGGTCAACCCGTTCGGCGTGTATCTGTCCCGGATCTTCAGCGCGGGCTACATACCCGACGAGGTCCTGGAGGCCGCCCGGATCGACGGGGCCGGTGAGCTGCGCGCCTTCTGGTCGGTCGGCCTGCGGATGGTGATGCCGGGGTTCGTGACGGTGTTCCTCTTCCAGTTCACCGCGATCTGGAACAACTTCTTCCTGCCGCTGGTGATGCTCTCGGACAAGGACCTCTATCCGCTGAGCCTGGGCCTCTACAACTGGCACAGCAACGCCAACGCCGACCCGGCGTTCTACCCGATGGTCGTGACCGGCTCGCTCCTCGCCGTCACGCCGCTGATCATCGCCTTCGTCCTGCTCCAGCGGCACTGGAAGGCGGGCCTGACCGCAGGGAGCCTGAAGTGACACCCACCCCCACCGCCCTCCTCGCCATGGGCCCCGGCATCGCGGACCGCCTCTTCACCCCCGTACAACGGGAGCGGCTCACCGCGCTCGTGGACACCGACCCGGCGCTCGTCGCGCACCGGCTGACCGACCCGGAACCCGAGGTGGCGGCCGCGCTCGCCGGGGCGGAGCTGCTCATCACCTGCTGGGGCGCGCCCCCGCTGACCGCCGGCGTCCTCGCCGCCGCACCCCGGCTGCGGGCCGTCGTCCACGCGGCGGGAAGCGTCAAGCACCACATCACCCCGGCCTGCTGGGAGCGGGGCATCCGGGTCACCTCGGCGGCCGGGGCCAACGCGCTGCCGGTCGCGGAGTACACGCTGGCCGCGATCCTGTTCGCCGGGAAGAACGTGCTGCCCGCCGCCCACCGCTACCGGCGGCTGCGCGCCCCGCACGACTGGCGGGCGGAGCTGGCGGGGCACGGCAACTACCGGCGGTGCGTGGGCATCGTGGGCGCCTCGCGGATCGGCCGCCGGGTGATCGAGCTGCTGCGCCCGTTCGACCTGGACGTGCTGCTCTTCGATCCGTACGTGGACGCGGGGGCGGCGGCACGGCTCGGCGCGGCGAAGGCGGGCCTGGACGAGCTCTGTGCCCGGAGCCGGATCGTCTCGGTCCACGCGCCGGAGCTGCCCGCGACCCGGCATCTGATCGGTGCCGCCCAGCTCGCGGCGATGGCGGACGGGACGACGCTGATCAACACCTCGCGCGGTTCGCTGATCGACGAGGACGCGCTGCTGCCGGAGCTGGTGTCGGGGCGGCTGAACGCGGTGCTCGATGTGACGGAGCCGGAGGTTCCGCCGCCCGGATCGCCGCTGTACGACCTGCCGAACGTGCTGCTGACACCGCATGTCGCGGGTTCGCTGGGCGACGAGATCCACCGGCTGGCGGACTGCGCGCTGGACGAGGTGGCGCGGTACGCGAGCGGGCTGCCGTTCGCGGACCCGGTCACCCCGGACGACCTGGCGCGCAGGGCGTAGGCCGCCCGGAACGCACCGAGGCCCGGTGCCCCAGCGACGGGGGTACCGGGCCTCGGCCGTACCGGAAGGTACGGGGCCGTACTAGTGGGAGTGGCCGTGGCCGCCGTGACCGGCGTCGGCCTCTTCCTCGGCCGGCTTCTCGACGACCAGGGTCTCGGTCGTGAGCAGCAGCGACGCGATGGACGCGGCGTTCTCCAGGGCGGAGCGGGTGACCTTGACCGGGTCGATGACGCCGGCCTTGACCAGGTCGCCGTACTCGCCGGTGGCGGCGTTGAAGCCCTGGCCCTTGTCGAGCTCGGAGACCTTGGAGGTGATGACGTAACCCTCCAGGCCGGCGTTCTCGGCGATCCAGCGCAGCGGCTCGACGGCGGCGCGGCGGACGACCGCGACACCGGTGGCCTCGTCGCCGGTCTTGCCGAGGTTGCCCTCCAGGACCTTCACGGCGTGGACGAGGGCGGAGCCACCGCCGGAGACGATGCCCTCCTCGACCGCGGCGCGGGTGGCGGAGATGGCGTCCTCGAGGCGGTGCTTCTTCTCCTTGAGCTCCACCTCGGTGGCGGCGCCGACGCGGATGACGCACACGCCGCCGGCCAGCTTCGCGAGGCGCTCCTGGAGCTTCTCGCGGTCCCAGTCGGAGTCCGTGGACTCGATCTCGGCCTTGATCTGGTTGACGCGGCCCTTGACGTCCTCGGTGTTGCCACCGCCGTCGACGATGGTCGTGTCGTCCTTGGAGACGGTGACGCGGCGGGCGGTGCCGAGCACGTCCAGACCGGCCTGGTCGAGCTTGAGGCCGACCTCCTCGGCGATGACGGTCGCACCGGTGAGGGTGGCGATGTCGCCGAGCATGGCCTTGCGGCGGTCGCCGAAGCCCGGGGCCTTCACCGCGACGGCGTTGAAGGTGCCACGGATCTTGTTGACGACGAGAGTGGAGAGCGCCTCGCCCTCGACGTCCTCGGCGATGATCAGGAGCGGCTTGGAGGCGCCGGCCTGGATGACCTTCTCCAGGAGCGGCAGCAGCTCCTGGATCGAGCCGATCTTGCCCTGGTGGATCAGGATGTACGGGTCGTCGAGGACGGCCTCCATACGCTCCTGGTCGGACACCATGTACGGGGACAGGTAGCCCTTGTCGAAGGCCATGCCCTCGGTGAACTCCAGGTCCAGACCGAAGGTGTTGGACTCCTCGACGGTGATGACACCGTCCTTGCCGACCTTGTCCATCGCGTCCGCGATGAGCTCGCCGACCTGGGTGTCCTGCGCGGAGAGCGCGGCCACGGCGGCGATGTCGGACTTGTCGTCGATCGGGCGGGCCGTGGAGAGGAGCTCCTCGGACACGGCCTTGACGGCGGCGTCGATGCCCTTCTTCAGGGCGGCCGGGGAGGCGCCGGCGGCGACGTTGCGCAGACCCTCGCGGACGAGCGCCTGGGCCAGGACGGTCGCGGTGGTGGTGCCGTCACCCGCTACGTCGTTGGTCTTGGTCGCCACCTCCTTGACGAGCTGGGCACCGAGGTTCTCGTACGGGTCGTCGAGCTCGACCTCGCGCGCGATGGTGACACCGTCGTTGGTGATGGTGGGAGCGCCGAACTTCTTGTCGATGACGACGTTGCGGCCCTTGGGGCCGATCGTCACCTTGACCGTGTCGGCAAGCTTGTTGACGCCGCGCTCAAGGGCGCGACGGGCGTCCTCGTCGAACTTCAGAATCTTCGCCATGGGCTGTATCCCTCTCAAAATGAACTGCGCCCCTCGCCGCCCGGCTAGTTATTTCGCAGGGGGCCAGGGGCGCAGAACACAAGCAAACGTGGGTGAGTTACTTCTCGACGATCGCGAGGACGTCGCGGGCCGAGAGGACGAGGTACTCCTCGCCGCTGTACTTCACCTCGGTGCCGCCGTACTTGCTGTACAGGACGACGTCGCCGGTCTTGACGTCGAGCGGAAGCCGCTCGCCGTTCTCGAAGCGGCCCGGGCCCACGGCGAGGACGACGCCCTCCTGGGGCTTCTCCTTCGCGGTGTCCGGAATGACCAGGCCGGAAGCCGTGGTCTGCTCGGCGTCGAGCGGCTGGACCACAATGCGGTCCTCGAGCGGCTTGATCGCAACCTTGGAGCTGGTGGTCGACACGATCCGGTCTCCCCCTTCGGAGATCTCACGGGGTTTAACAGTCTGTGGGCGGCGACCAGACCGATCCGTCGTCGCGGGTGCCGGACCTGCCCTGTCGCGCAAAGGTGGTGCTGGCACTCTCCAGTGGGGAGTGCCAGACCCGAGACTATGACCGCGATTAGCACTCGGTCAAGCGGAGTGCCAATTCACCACCCTCGCGCCGTCCCGATCGAGGCTCGATCAGGGCTCCGTCGGGTCACCGTCCGGACAACGTGGGGACGGAGCGCGGTGTTCCGTACGACGGTACGGAGATGACGCCTGCCGAGAGCCGCCTGCCGGGACGCCCCGCCGAGAGAGCCGCATCGCGGCGGCAGTCGCCGGAGCCGGGCGGGTGCGCGGATCTGCTGGCGGGCCTGCTGCTGGTGGTCGCGGAGGTGGCGCTCGGTGCGCTGCTGGCGCTGTGGCTGGGGCTGCGGGGCCTGGCGCGGTCGCGCGGGGCGGCCGAGGGCAAGGTGTCCGCGCCTCCGCCCGCGGACCCAGGCACGGACTGGACGCCGATCGTCGTTCTGGTCGTCCTGACCCTCCTGGTCGCCTGCGTCGCCGTGGGGCTGCTGCGGAGCGGGTGGTACTGGTCCGGCGGGACGCAGGTGGTGGTCGCGGTGGCGCTGGGCGTCACGGTCCTGGCGTCCGCCGTGCAGGGAAGCGGCCGGGAGGCTCCGGAACCGGCTCCCACCTGGAACTCCCCGCCCTGCCGCAGCGGCGGCGGCAACGACGAATGCGCGCGCAGCGGAGGCTGAGCGCGCATTCGCGGCCGGTGTGCGGGGAAGGGCTCCGGTCAGACGTAGTCCTCCAGCTTCGCCACCGCGTACCCCTTGTCCGTGATGGTCTTCATGACCCGGCGGATCATGTCGGGCATCGAGCCCTTCCAGTCCCCCTTGCCCCGGAAGTGGGTGAGGACGATGTCGCCGGGGTGCAGGTCCCGGTCCCACTCGCGCCACTCCATGTGGTCGGGGAAGGCCTCGGAGGACCACAGCGGTACGGCGGTGATCCCGCAGGACTTGGCGATGACGAGCGTGTCGCGGTTGTAGTTGCCGTAGGGCGGGCGGAAGAGGGTCGGCCGCTTCCCGTAGTGCTTGAGGATCTTCTCCTGCTGGCCGCAGATCTCCCGCTTCTGCTCGGCGTAGGAGAGGCCGGGCAGATAGCGGTGGTTGAGGGTGTGGTTGCTGATGGTCACCCCGCGCTGCTGCATCTTCTTGAAGTAGCCGTAGTCGTCGCTGGTGACGTAGTCGCTGAGGAACGCGCTGTACGGGATGGAGAGTTCGGTCATCATCCGCAGCAGCTCGGGGTCCTTCTCCGCCCCGTCGTCCATCGTCAGGAAGACGATCTTCTCCTTGGTGGGGACGGTGGTGAAGACGGGCGGCAGCCCCTTGTCGTCCCGGACCTCGAAGCCCTTGCGGGTGGTGATGACCGGCTTCGTCTTCGGCGGCTCGGGGGCCGCGAGCGGGGTCTTGGCGAGGCCCCACTTCTTCGCGGCGACGGCCCGGGCGGCCTGCTTCTTCCTGAGCGCCTCCGCGTAGGTGTCGAGGGCGCGGGCCGGACCGGCCTGCGGGGCGGCCTCGCCCTGCTGGCCGGCGGCGGGCTTCGCGGGTCCGCCGGGGGCTCCCGTACCGCTGGCGCCCGTCTCCGCCGCGCATCCGGAGGCGACGGCGGCGGCCAGCAGGGCCGCCAGCACGACGACGCCCGATCTGTGCCGCTTCATGGCTGATTTTTCGTTTTGTCGTACTAGCTGCATGGCGCCGCATCCTGCCAGCCGTCGCCCCGTCTCCGGCCCCGACACCGCGAGCGGACCGGCGCCGTCCCCCGGCCGGCCCACACCGGGACACCGGCCACAATGGACCGGGTGAACGCATCGACCCCCGCCGCCCCGTCCGACGACCCCGCGCGCGCCGCCTTCGCCGCGCTGCGCACCCCCGAGGGCGAGCGGCTGCTGGCCGCTCTGCGCGACCACGACCCCGCCGACGAGCTGGCCACCGCGACCCGGCTGCGCCGTACGCACCCGGCGGAGCTGGTGTCGGCGGCGCTCGGCCAGGCCCGGCTGCGGCAGCGGGCGGTGGCGAAGTTCGGGGCCGAGGACGCCCACCGGATGTACTTCACGCCCAACGGCGTCGAGCAGGCCACCCGCACCTCGGTCGCCGCCCACCGCGCCGCCCGGTTCGCCGGGCTCGGCGTGCGGAGCGTGGCCGACCTGTGCTGCGGCATCGGCGGCGACGCGATCGCGCTGGCCCGCGCCGGGATCTCCGTACTGGCCGTGGACCGCGACCCGCTGACCGCCGAGGTGGCCCGCGCCAACGCCGAGGCGCTCGGCCTTGCCGGGCTGATCGAGGTGCGGTGCGCCGATGTCACGGAGATCGACACCGCCCCGTACGACGCGGTCTTCGTGGACCCGGCCCGGCGCGGCGGCCGGGGCAGGATCTTCGATCCGGAGGCGTACTCACCGCCGCTGTCCTGGGCGACGGCCGCCGCGCTGAAGGCTCCGAGGGCGGCGCTGAAGATCGCCCCGGGCATCCCGCACGAGGCGATCGGCCCGGAGGCGGAGGCCGAGTGGATCTCGGACGGCGGCGATGTGAAGGAGGCGGTGCTCTGGTACGGGGAGGGCTTCGCGCCCGGTGCGTTCCGGGCCACGCTGCTGCCCTCCGGGGCGACCCTGACCGCCCCGGCCCCGCTGCCCGCCCCGCCGGTGGGCCCGGTCGGGCGCTATCTGTACGAGCCGGACGGCGCGGTGATCCGGGCCCATCTGGTCGCCGACATCGTGGAGCGGTGCGGCGGGCGGCTGATGGACGAGACGATCGCGTACGTCACGAGCGACGAGCCGTACTCCTCCCCGTACGTCGCCGGGTACGAGATCACCGACCGGCTGCCCTTCAACATGAAGAAGCTGAAGGCGCTGCTGCGGGAGCGGGAGGTCGGCGTACTGACCGTCAAGAAGCGCGGTTCGGCGGTCGAGCCGGAGGAGCTGCGCCGCCGGATGAAGCTCGCCGGACCGAACGCGGTGACGGTGTTCCTGACCCGGGTGGCGGGGGCTCCGACGATGCTGATCGGCCACCCGCTGGGGTGAGCCGGGCGCTTCGACCGCCGCCCGGCGGACCCACCCGGCCCGTCCGGCGGGCCCACCCAGCCCGTCCGGCGTTTGAGGACGGAACCGTCGAGCACGTCCCGGGTGCGGACAAGGGTCTCCCCTGCCACGGGGCCCGTAAGGGGCTCGCCCACCAGGCGAAGGGTTCCGTCCTCAAACGCCGGACGGGCTGGATCAGCGGTGGCCGGGCCCGCCGGTGCGGACATAGGGCGGGCGTTCGGGCCCGGACTCCGGCGCGGCCGCCGACCCCGCACCCCCGGGGTTGGACTCCGCCCCGCTGCCCATCAGGACGCCCACCACCCAGCGGCGGTGCGCCAGGGCCGTGACCGCGCCGATCAGCGCGGTCAGCCAGGCGACCATGCCGAGGCCCATCATCAGGGCGACCAGCCCGTACGTGTCCCGGCCGGGCCGGGCGCTCGCGGGCCCGATGACGCACAGGGCCAGCCCCACCGCGCCCAGGCCGAACGACAGCAGCAGCCAGGTGAGGCTCGTCCCGGGCAGCCGCAGCCGCCGGTCGCGTTCCGGGTCGCGCGCCAGCGCGCCCCAGGCGGTGAGCAGCGTGCGGACCTTCCGGTCCCGGGAGACGCCGACGCAGAGGAAGACGACGGCCGGGATCAGGACCGCCGCACCGATGACCAGGCTGACGGCGCCGCCGATGACGCTGACGAAGTCGACCAGGTCGATCGCCTGCTCGAACATGACGATCCCGGTGCCCACCAGGCTCCAGCCGATCGCGGCGAGCGCCGCCCACATCCACAGCAGCCCCAGCCGCCCCGGCCCCACGTGCATCTTCACCAGCTCGCCCAGGACCACCGCCCGGTCGGCGAGCATCGCCTCGCGGTCGGGCCAGGAGCGGATCTCGGCGGGCGGCGGAGGGGGCGGCAGCGGGGCACGGCGTGGCATGCGCAGAACACTACCGACGCGATGCGGTCAGGCGTCGCGCAGCGCCTGGACGTCCAGCTTGCCCATGCCGAGCATGGCCTTGACGACACGTTGCGCCCGCTCCTTGTCCGGGCCGGTGACCAGCCGTTGCAGCTCGTTCGGGACGACCTGCCAGGAGACCCCGAACTTGTCCTTGACCCAGCCGCACGGCCCCTCCTCGCCGCCCTCCGAGAGCGCCGCCCAGAACCGGTCCACCTCGGCCTGGTCGGCGCAGTCGACGGAGAGCGAGATCGCCTCGGTGAACGGGAACTGCGGTCCGCCGTTGAGCCCGATGAAGTCCTGGCCCGCGAGCCGGAAGTCGACGGTGAGCACGGAACCCGTCCTGCCGGGGGCCTCTTCGCCGTAATAGGTGATGTCCCCGATCCGGGAGTCGCCGCCGAAGATCGCGACGTAGTGCTCGGCCGCCTCCTTGGCCTGGCCGTCGTACCAGAGACAGGGGGTGATCTTCTGCATGGTCTGCTCCTCGGGCCGTCCACCCGTCCGGGCCGGGCGGCCCGGACGTCGTGGAAGGTAGACCCGGCCCGCCGCCCGAACTCATCGGACCCGCCCGGACCCGCACCCGTACGGGCTCAGCGGGCGGCCGCGCCGCTGTCCGGCTCCACGGCCGCCGGGCCCGCCGCCCCGGTCCGGCGCTCCGCCGGCAGCAGGACGTACGCCGCCAGCGCGGCCGCCGCCAGCAGGCCCGCGGCGGCCCAGAAGGCGGCCGCGTACCCCGAGGACAGCTCGGTGAGACCGGTGGAGCCGCCGGTGACCTGGGCGGCGATGGTGACCAGGACCGCGAGGCCGAGCGAGCCGCCGACCTGCCGCGAGCTGTTGAGCAGCCCGGAGGCCATGCCGGTCTCGCCGGGGGCCACATCGGTCGTCGCGGCCGTGCCGAGCGGGACGAAGCACAGGCCGATCCCGAAGGAGCAGACCAGCGACGGGCCGAGGATGGAGACGAGGAAGCCGCCGTCGACCGTGGCGGTCGCCGCGAACCAGCCCATCCCGAGCGCGGCCAGCGTCGCGCCCACCGTCATCAGCCGCCGGATGCCGAGCACGGCGACCGCGCGGGTGGCGAGGACCGAGCCCGCGACGACGCCCACGCAGAAGGGCAGGAACGCGAACCCGGCGGCGGTCGGCCCGAATCCGAGGACCAGCTGCATGTAGAGCGAGACGAAGTAGAACGCGCCGAACTGGGCCGAGGCGAGCAGCAGACAGAACAGGTTCGCGGTCAGCACCGGCCGCCCCTTCAGCAGGCCGGGCCGGAGCAGCGGGGAGGCGGTCCGCAGTTCGACGGCGACGAAGGCGGCCAGCAGGACGACCGCCGCGCCGAGGGAGGCGAGCGTGGTCGCCGAGGACCAGCCGTGGTCCGAGGTCCGCACCAGTCCGAGGACCAGCAGCGTCGTCCCGGCCGTGGCCAGCAGCGCCCCGGCGACGTCCAGCCGGGCCCCGGTCCGCCGCTGCCCGCCGACGGAGCCGGTGCGCGCGGCGGCGGCCAGGGCGAAGGCGACGATCGGCACGTTGACCAGCATCACGGACCGCCAGCCGGTCGCGTCGGTGAGCACGCCGCCCGCCAGCACCCCGACCGCGCCGCCCGCCGCGCCCGCCATGCCCCACAGTCCGAGCGCCCTGGACCGGGCGGGCCCGGCCGGGAAGGCGAGGGTGATCAGGGCGAACGCCACCGGGGCGAGGGCCGCCGCGCCGACGCCCTGCACCGCGCGCGCCGCCACCAGCGAACCGGGCGACCAGGCGAGACCGCCCGCCAGGCTGGCCAGTCCGAACAGGACCAGACCCGCCGTCAGGACGCGGCGGGGGCCAGCCAGGTCGGCGAGCCGGCCGCCGAGCATGAGGAGCCCGCCGAAGGCGAGGGCGTAGGCGTTCACGACCCACAGCAGCCCGTCACCGCCGAAGCCGAGGTCGCTGCGGATGTCGGGCAGCGCGACGTTCACCACCGACATGTCCAGCGACACCAGGAACTGCACGGTGAGCGCCACCACCAGCAGCCATCGCGCGTGCCGCTCCCCCGCGCCCGGTTCCTTCGTCGTCCCGCCCATGACGTCCCCTTCCCCACGATGTGTTTCCCGATGTGTTTCTCGGTGTGTCCCTCGATCGAGAATTACCATACACGTATAGAAAATAGACGCGCCGGTACGGAGAGGGAGCCGTGAGGGGAGAATGCCCAGGTGTCAGGCAGCGAGAAGACCGAGAAGAAGACCACGAAGAAGAAGACCGGGGCGTCCGGGCGGCCAGTGGGGCGGCCCCGGCGGCTGGACCCGGCCGTGATGGTCGCCACCGCGCGCCGCATCGTCGAGGAGGAGGGCGTGGCCGCGCTGTCCATGCGGCGGGTGGCGAAGGAGCTGGGCAGTACGCCGATGGCGCTCTACCACTACGTGCAGGACAAGGACGAGCTGCTGATGCTCACCCTGTCCGGCACGGCGGCGGCGTTCCCGCGCCCGGAGCTGCCCGAGGACCCGCGCGAGCGGATCGTGGCGGTGGCCGCGCACATGCACGACATCATCGGCCGGATCCCCTGGGTGCTGGACGTCCTGGCGCTGGGCGAGCTGACCGACCGCAACGCCCTGTGGATGGTGGAGGAGATCGTCGACTGCGCGCTCGCCTGCGGCCTCTCACCGGCCCGCTCGGTGCGGGCGTACCGGACGATCTGGAGTTACGTCTACGGCGACCTGGTCTTCCGCAGGGCGGCGGCCCGCCGGGCGGAGAACCCCTCGCGCCGGGAGTTCTTCCCGGAGATGATCACCGAGGAGGACGCGGCGGAGCTGCCCCGGCTCACCGGGGTCAAGGACCGCTGGCGGGAGTACGCCGCCGACTACGAGACCGTCGAGGAGCTGGACGCGATCGTGGACGGCCTGATCCGGCGCGGAACCCGGGGCGCGGGAGCCTGAGGCCCCCGGCGGGCTCCGCCGCTCAGCCCACGGACTCGAAGCGCCAGCGGTGCACCGGGCGGGTGATCAGGGCGGCGTCGGGCTCGGGGAGTTCGGGCAGGTCGTCGGCGTACGAGGCGTCCTGCCACCACGTCATCACCAGCACCCGGTCCTGCGGGGCGCGCAGGAGTTCGCGGCGGCGGGGTTCGCGGGCCAGCTCGGCGGCCCGGGCGCGGGCCCACTCCAGGAGCTCGCCGCCCCTGCCCTCCACGGCCCGGGCCTCCCACATCAGGACGATGGTCGCGTCGCCGCTCATGAGTACAGGTTGTCCTTGCTGATCTCGTGCACGTGATCGTGGTCGTGCGAGTGCGCGTGCGCGGTCCCCGGGACGTGCGGCTCCGTCACCGGCAGCGAGGAGTCGGCGGACAGCTCCAGGTCGGAGGGGCGCCGGTTGCGGGCGACCATCTCCGCGCCGAGCGCCGCGACCATCGCCCCGTTGTCGGTGCAGAGCCCGGGGCGCGGCACCCGCAGCCGGATCCCGGCCCGCTCGCAGCGCTCCTGGGCCAGGGCGCGCAGCCGGGAGTTGGCCGCGACGCCGCCGCCGATCATCAGGTGGTCGACGCCCTCGTCCTTGCAGGCCCGGACCGCCTTGCGGGTGAGCACGTCCACCACGGCCTCCTGGAAGGACGCCGCCACATCCCGTACCGGCACCTCCTCGCCCGCCGCGCGCTTCGCCTCGATCCAGCGCGCCACCGACGTCTTGAGGCCGGAGAAGGAGAAGTCGTACGGGGCGTCGCGCGGGCCGGTCAGACCGCGCGGGAAGGCGATGGCCTTCGGGTCGCCCTCCTTCGCCAGCCGGTCGATGACCGGCCCGCCGGGGAAGCCCAGATGCAGCACCCGGGCGATCTTGTCGAAGGCCTCGCCCGCCGCGTCGTCGATCGTCGCGCCGAGCGGGCGGACGTCGCTGGTGATGTCGGGGGCCAGGAGCAGGGACGAGTGCCCGCCGCTGACCAGCAGGGCCATCGTCGGCTCGGGCAGCGGGCCGTGCTCCAGCTGGTCGACGCAGATGTGCGAGGCGAGGTGGTTGACCCCGTAGAGCGGCTTGCCGAGCGCGTACGCGTACGCCTTCGCGGCCGAGACGCCGACGAGCAGGGCGCCCGCGAGCCCGGGCCCGGAGGTGACGGCGATGCCGTCGAGGTCGCGGGCGCTGACGCCCGCCTGCTTCAGGGCGCGCTCGATGGTGGGGACCATCGCCTCCAGATGGGCGCGGGAGGCGATCTCCGGGACGACGCCGCCGAACCGGGCGTGGGTGTCGACGCTGGAGGCGACGGCGTCGGCGAGCAGGGTCGTGCCGCGCACGATGCCGACGCCGGTCTCGTCGCAGGAGGTCTCGATGCCGAGTACGAGGGGTTCGTCGGCAGCCATCATTCAGTCCCGGTCTCTGGTGCGTGCTCGTGCACGGCTTGCTCTTGCATGGTCAGGCGCATGACGAGCGCGTCGATGTTCCCCGGCTGGTAGTAGCCGCGCCGGAAGCCGATCGGCTCGAAGCCGAAGCGCTCGTACAGCTTCTGCGCGCGGGTGTTGTCGACCCGCACTTCGAGCAGCACGGTGGCGCTCTCGAAGGCGGTCGCGGCCTTCAGCAGGTCGGTGAGGAGTTCGGAGCCGAGGCCGGTGCCCCAGGCCTCGCGGCTGACCGCGATCGTCTGGACGTCGGCCAGGTCGCCGAGGGCGGCGAGCCCGGCGTAGCCGACGATCCGGCCGGTGGCGGTCTCCTCGGCGACGACGTAGTGGCGGGTGGCGCCGGGGCCGCGGGCGTGGGCCAGCTCGGACCAGAACATGCCGGGCGACCAGGCGTCGTCCGGGAACAGCGCGTGTTCGAGCTCCAGCACCGGTGCGATGTCCCACCAGCGCATCTCGCGCAGTACGGCGGTGGCGGCGCTCACTTCGGGGTGACCACCTTGTAGTTCTTCGGGACCTGGGCGTCGGGCCGGCGCAGATAGAGCGGCCGCGGCTCCAGGAGCTCCTGTCCGGCGGCCAGCCGCTCGGCGGCGAGCGCGGCGAGCGCCCCGGCGGCCACGTGCTCGGGGCCGCGCGCGTCCGGGAAGGACTCCGGGTAGAGCCGCGCGCCCGCGCCGACCACGGGGAGCCCGGCGAGGGCTCCGGCGATGTCGGCGGGCCGGTCGACGGCGGGTTCGCCCGTACGGGTGCGGGCGTCCTCGTACCGCGCCCAGTAGACCTCCTTGCGGCGCGCGTCCGTCGCCACGACGAACGGCCCCGCCAGGCCCTCCTGCCCGGCGGCGTACGCGATCCCGTCCAGGGTGCACAGACCGTGGACCGGTACGGAGAGGGCGGAGCCGAAGGTGGCGGCGGTGACCAGGCCGACCCGCAGGCCGGTGTACGGGCCGGGGCCGACGCCCACGACCACGTCCGTCACGGCGTCGAGCTTCGTCCCGGCCTCGGCGAGGACCCGGTCGACGGCGGGCAGCAGCAGCTCCCCGTGGCGGCGGGCGTCGACCTGTCCGGAGGAGGCGATGACGGACGTACCGTCGTACAGGGCGACGGTGACGGCGGGCGTGGCGGTATCCATGGCGAGCAAGAGCACGCAAACAGCCTACGGCTCCGCCGACGGCGGTACGGCGTCCGTACGGCGTCCCGGTCCGCGCACGCGCTGCTGCTACCGTCACCGGGTATCCGCGGGTACGACGTAAACGCTTGTACGACATGCGGCAGGCGGCGCCGAAAGGGGAGTTCACGGTGGCAAGGAGCAGCTCGGGAATCGTGGCCGGGCTCACTGCGGCGGCGGTCGCCGCGGTCGCCTTCCTCGCTTACCAGGCCTCGGCGAACGCCCCCGACTCGGTGGCGTCCACGCCCGGCCCGAAGACGTCCGCCGCGGCCTCGGCGCAGCCCTCCGCCAAGCCGAAGCCCCCGGCCGACCCGCTGGCGGTCCCGGCCGCCTCCGGCAAGGGCGAGCGCGTCGTGTACGCGCTGAAGGACCGCCGGGTGTGGCTGGTCGACGAGAACAACAAGGCGATCCGCACCTTCACCGTGATGCCGAGCCCCGTCAGCCCGCCGCCCGGGGTCCACCAGGTCACCTCGCGCTCGGGCACGGTCCAGGGCTCGGACGGCGTCCCGATCGAGCACGTGGTCCGCTTCGCGAACGTGGACGAGGTGGCGATCGGCTTCAGCGCGGCCCAGGACGGCTCGATGGCCAGCCCGGACCCGACGTCGAAGACCGGCGGCGTCCGGATGAAGCGCGCGGACGGCAACGCGATGTGGACCTTCGCGACGGTCGGCGCGAAGGTCGTTGTCGTCCCGTAGTCGGCGCCCGGCGGATCGCTGCCGTCCGTCCGTGGGCGGCGTCCGGCGGATCGCTGCCGGGTCCGTTACGCGGCGTCGCGCCTGGCCGGCGGGGGCACCGCGCCGCGGGCGTCACCGGCGCCCGTTTCCTCTGGCTCGTTGCGCGCCCCGCTCGGCGGGGTGGAGACGGCGGTGGCCGCGGCGCACGAGGCCAGCAGGTCTCTCATCGACAGGGCGGACGGAGTCGGTCGCGGCTGCGGTCGCGCTGCGCGCTCGGGCGTCGGCATGGATGCCTCCTGGGTGCTCCGGTGGAGGGCGTGGTTAGGTAAACCTAACCACGTCTCGTACCCATGTGACCACGACCACGGTCCCCCGCGCAACAATTTACCGACGGCTTGTCGGGAAGGGTAGAGCCTGACGTCACGGACCGGGCGTTACGCCAGGTCCTCCCGCAGCCCCGCCCACCGCGCCCCGATGCCGACCAGGGTCACCTCGCGCCGCTCGTCGTCGGTGTCGCCGGTCGCGCGGTCGATGAGGACCCGCAGGCGGTCCTCGGCCAGCTCCTCGACCTTGCCGTCGCCCCACTCCACGACCACCACCGACTCCGGCAGCGACACGTCCAGGTCCAGGTCCTCCATCTCGTCGAGGCCGCCGCCGAGGCGGTAGGCGTCGACGTGGACCAGGGCCGGGCCCTGGACCAGGGAGGGGTGGACGCGGGCGATGACGAAGGTGGGCGAGGTGACCGCGCCGCGCACGCCGAGGCCCTCGCCGAGGCCGCGGGTCAGCGTCGTCTTCCCGGCGCCCAGCTCGCCGGTGAGCATGACCAGGTCGCCGGGGGCCAGCACCCGGGCGAGGCGGCGGCCCAGGTCCTGCATCTGTTCGGGGGAGGTGACGGTGAGCGTCACGGCGACGGCCTCGGGAGCCGTCGTCCCCGCGGGTTCCGGAGCGGTCTCAGCGGCCGGGCTGTTGTGCGGTGCTTCCATGTCCGCCAACGTTAGCGGCCGGCACCGTGCCGCTGCGTACGAGCAGGTCGGCCAGCCGGTCCGTGACGGTCTCCGGGTGCTCCAGCATCACCAGGTGCCCGGCGTCCGGCACGATCACCAGCTCGGCGTCGGGCAGGACGTCCGCGATGGCCTCGCTGTGCGAGCTGGGGGTGACCAGGTCCTTGTCCCCGGCCAGGATCAGCACCGGCACGTCCCGGAACGCGGGCAGCGCGCCGCTCTTGTCGTGGTCGGTGAAGGCCGGGTAGAACTCGGCGACCACATCGATCGGGGTGGACTCGATCAGCCGTTCCGCGAACCGGGAGACCGCCGGGTCCACGTCCCGCGAGCCGAACGAATACCGCTTGATCAGCCCGGCGAACAGGTCCGCCGTGGCCCTCCGGCCCTTCTCCACCAGCTCCGTCTGCGAGCCGAGCGCCTTCAGCACCCCGGGCAGCACCCGGCGCACCGCGTTCACGCCCGCCACCGGCAGCCCGAAGTTGACCTCGCCGAGCCTGCCGCCGGAGGTGCCGACCAGGGCGACGGCGGCGACCCGGTCGCGGATCAGGGCCGGGTACTGGTCGGCCAGCGCCATCATCGTCATGCCGCCCATGGAGTGCCCGACCAGCACCAGCGGGCCCTCGGGGGCCGCCGCGTCGATGACCGCCTTGAGGTCGCGGCCGAGCTGGTCGATGCCGACCGGCACCCCGTCCGCCTGGGCCCGGCCCCGCTCGGAGCGGCCGTGGCTGCGCTGGTCCCAGTAGACACAGCGGACGAGACCGCGCAGCGCGGCCCGCTGGAAGTGCCAGGAGTCCTGGCCGAGGCAGTAGCCGTGGCTGAAGACGACGGTGACCGGGGCGGGCGCCCGGCGTCCGAAGAGGCGACGGCGGCGGGTGCCGGAGGCGCCCTCGTCGGCCGTCGCCTGCGCGTCCTCCACCTCGTCGACCTCGTAGTACAGCTCGGTGCCGTCGTCGGCGACGGCCCGGCCCGGCGTACCGCGCAGCGATCCGTAGGGCCCGGTGGCGTCCAGGGCGAGACGGGCCTTCTTGCGCATGCCGCGCCCGACGGTGAGCCGCTCGACGGCGACCCCGGCCGCCGCGCCCGCGGCGAGCACCCCTATCGCGGCCCCGGCGATCCCCGCCCGGCGCCAGCCCGCCGCACCGGCCGCGCCGGCCACGTTCGCGGTCGCGGCCACCACGGCCTCCGCGCTGCTCTCGCTCACTGCTGTCCGCCCCCGGTCGGATCGGTGCGATCGGCCGGATCGGTGGGATCGGCCGTCCCGTTCACGTACACCCTGGGCACCCGGGTGCCGATGCGCGTGACGATCTCGTACGCGATGGTGTCGGCGGCCTCCGCCCAGTCCTGCGCGGTCGGCTCGCCCCGGTCGCCGGGCCCGAACAGCACCGCCTCCGCGCCCGCCTCGGGCCGGTCGCCGTCGAGGTCGACGACGAACTGGTCCATGGCGACCCGGCCCGCGACCGTGCGCCGCCGCCCGCCGACCAGGACGGGGCCCCGGCCCGACGCGTGGCGCGGGACGCCGTCCGCGTAGCCGACGGGGATCAGGCCGAGGGTCGTCCCGGTGCTCGTGCGGTAGTGGTGGCCGTAGCTGACGCCGTGTCCGGCCGGGGCGTCCTTGACCAGGGCGACGGACGCGGCGAGCGTCATCACGGGGCGCAGCCCGAGGTCGGCGGAGGTGCCCAGCTCGGGGGCGGGCGAGATGCCGTACATCGCGATGCCCGTCCGGACGAGGTCGAAGTGCGCCTCGGGGATCGTGAGCGTGGCCGGGGAGTTGGCCAGGTGCCGCACCTCGGGCTCCACGCCCTCCTTCTCGGCGTACGCCACCATGTCGCGGTAGACGTCGAGCTGGGCGGCGATCGAGGGGTGGCCCGGTTCGTCGGCGCAGGCGAAGTGCGACCACAGGCCGGTGATCCGGACCCGTCCGGCCTGCTCGGCGGCGAGCGCCTCGGTGACCAGTTCGGGCCAGTCGGCGGGCTGGCAGCCGCCCCGGCCGAGGCCGGTGTCGGCCTTGAGCTGGACGCGGGCCGGGCGGCCCGCGGCTCCGGCGGCGGCGACGACCTCGCGCAGCGCCCACATACCGCCGACCGACACATCGAGGTCGGCCTCGATCGCCTCGCGCCAGGGGCCGCCGGGCGTCCAGAGCCAGCACATGATCCGGCCGTCGAGTCCGGCCGCCCGCAGGGCGAGCGCCTCGTGCGGGGTCGCGGTGCCCAGCCAGGTCGCCCCGGCCTCCCGCGCGGCCCTGGCGCAGGGCACCGCCCCGTGCCCGTACCCGTCGGACTTCACCACGGCCATGAGCTGCGCACCGGCCGCCCGCTCGCGCAGGACGCGCACATTGGCGCGCAGCGCGGCGAGGTCGATCTCGGCACGGGCTCTCAGGGACGCTGTCTCGTTCATCGCGCCCAGTCTCTCAGAGGCACCCGCCACCTCCCGGGCAGTGCACGCCGGTATCCGGGCTTATGTACGTTTCATCACATGCTTGAGGTGGTCGACCAGGACCGGGACATGGCTGTCGGCCACGTCCTTGGCCGCCGTGATCAGGGTGACCGGGCCGCCCTCGCGCACCAGGCCGACGAGCTGCTCGACCGCCTCGGTGTGCGTCGGGTCGTCCAGCTCTGCGCGGTAGCGCTCGACGAACTCCTCGTGCCGGTCCGCGCGGTCGTGGTGGTACCAGGAGCGCAGCTCGTCCGACGGCGTGACGTCCTTGAGCCATACGTCGATCGCGGCCCGCTCCTTGGAGACGCCCCGGGGCCAGAGCCGGTCGACCAGGACCCGGGTGCCGTCGCCGTCCTCGACCGGGTCGTACGCCCTGCGTACGCGTACGGATTCACTCACGCTCTCCACCATCGCCCCCGCTCACCCCGCCCGCACGTCGCGCCAGGCCGCCGGGATGCCGTCCGCGACGTCCTGCGCGGAGACCGGGGCCCCGTCCGAGCCGTGCCGGGCGGCGAGCCCGTGCAGAAAGGCGCCGACGGACGCGGCGTCGCGCGGGGCGAGCCCGGCCGCGAGCAGGGAGCCGGTCAGACCGGAGAGCACATCGCCGCTGCCCGCCGTGGCCAGCCAGGACGTACCGGTCGGGTTGACCCGTACGGGGGTGTCGCGGGCCTCCGCGATCAGGGTCGTGGAGCCCTTGAGGAGCACGGTGGCGCGGTAGCGGGCGGCCAGTTCGCGCACGGCGGTGAGCCGCCCGGACTCCACCTCCTCGCGGGCCGTGCCGAGCAGCGCGGCGGCCTCCCCCGCGTGCGGGGTGAGAACGGTCGGGGCGGTCCGGGTGCGTACGGTCTCCGCGTCCAGCAGCCGCAGCCCGTCCGCGTCGACGAGCACCGGCACGTCGGCGGCCAGCACATCGGCGACGGCCGCCTCCGCGCCCCGCCCGTCGCCGAGCCCCGGTCCGACCACCCAGGCCTGCACCCGCCCGGCCTTCGACGGCGGCCCCGCGTGCACCAGCGCCTCGGGGAACCGGGCGATCACCGCGTCCGCGCCCGGTCCGACGTACCGCACGGCCCCGGCCCCGCCGCGCAGCGCGCCCGCGACCGCGAGGACCGCCGCGCCCGGGTAGCGCTCGGACCCGGCGACCACACCGACGACGCCGCGCCGGTACTTGTCGCTCTCCGCGCCCGGCACCGGCAGCAGCGCCGCGACGTCCGCGTACTGGAGCGCCTCCAGGTCCGGCGGCTCGGGCAGCTCAGGCCCGAGCCCGATGTCCACCAGCCGCAGCGCCCCCGCGTGTTCGGCGGCCGGGTCGATCAGGAGGCCGGGCTTGTAGGTGCCGAAGGTGACCGTGGCGTCCGCCCGGACCGCGTCGCCGTGCACCTCCCCGGTGTCGGCCTCCACCCCGCTCGGCAGGTCGACGGAGAGGACCGGCGTACGGTCCCGGGTCACCGCGTGCAGCAGTTCGGCGGCGTCCTCGCGCAGCCCGCCGCGCCCGCCGATGCCGGTGATGCCGTCCACCACGAGGTCGAGCACGCCGAGCCCGTCCGGCCCGTCGACGATCTGTCCGCCGGCCGCCAGCAGCGCGGCGAGGCCGCCGGGGTGCGCCCGGTCGGGGGCGAGCAGCAGGGCCCGCACGCCCGCGCCCCGGCGGGCGAGGCGGGCGCCCGCGTACAGCGCGTCGCCGCCGTTGTCGCCGCTGCCGACCAGGAGCAGCACCCGGGACCCGTACACCCGGCCGTTGCGCCGCAGCAGATCGCCGCAGGCCACGGCGAGTCCGGCGGCGGCGCGCTGCATCAGGGCGCCTTCCGGCAGCCGCTGCATGAGGGCGGCCTCGGCGGCCCGTACGGTCTCCACGCTGTAGGCACGTCGCATGGGTCCAACCCTCCGCGATCACCCGGGCCGACGCCACCCCCGCGGGGCGTGGCGACCGGTTCGGCCGTGCGGGTGCTCACCCCTCGGCGATCACCACCGCCGAGGCGACGCCCGCGTCATGGCTGAGCGAGACGTGCCAGCCGCGCACGCCCAGTTCGGCGGCGCGGGCGGCGACCGTGCCGCGTACCCGCAGCCGGGGCTGCCCGCTCTCCTCGACCCAGACCTCCGCGTCGCTCCAGAGCAGCCCGCCCGGTGCGCCGAGCGCCTTGGCCAGGGCCTCCTTCGCGGCGAACCGGGCGGCGAGCGAGGCGACACCGCGCCGCTCGCCGCTCGGCAGCGTCAGCTCGCTCCCGACGAAGAGCCGGTCGGCCAACTGGGGCGTGCGCTCCAGCGCCGCGCCGAACCGCTCGATCTCGGCCACATCGATGCCGACTCCGATGATCACGAACCCACCCTCGCCATCCCCATCACCCGGGACGCGCGCCCCGGTTCACTCCACGGTCACGGACTTCGCCAGATTGCGCGGCTGGTCCACTTCGTTGCCGCGGGCCGTCGCGAGCTCGCAGGCGAAGACCTGGAGCGGCACGGTGGCGACCAGCGGCTGAAGCAGCGTAGGCGTTGCGGGGACGGTGATGAGGTGGTCGGCGTACGGGACGACGGCCTCGTCGCCCTCCTCGGCGACGACGACGGTGAGCGCGCCCCGGGCCCGGATCTCCTGGATGTTGGACACGATCTTGTCGTGGAGGACCGAACGCCCGCGCGGCGACGGCACGATGACGACGACCGGCAGCCCCTGTTCGATGAGCGCGATCGGCCCGTGCTTCAGCTCGCCTGCCGCGAAGCCCTCGGCGTGCATGTAGGCGAGTTCCTTGAGCTTGAGCGCGCCTTCGAGGGCGACCGGGTAGCCGACGTGCCGGCCGACGAACAGCACGGTGTCGTGGTGGGCGAGGGACCGGGCCAGCTCGCGCACCGGCTCCATCGTCTCCAGTACGCGGTCGACCTCGCCGGGGACGGCGGAGAGCTGGCGCACTACCGTACGAATCTCGTCGCCCCACTTGGTGCCGCGCACCTGGCCGAGGTAGAGCGCCACCAGGTAGCAGGCGACGAGCTGGGTGAGGAAGGCCTTGGTGGAGGCGACGGCGACCTCGGGTCCGGCGTGCGTGTAGAGGACGGCGTCGGACTCGCGCGGGATGGTGGAGCCGTTCGTGTTGCAGATGGCGAGCACCTTCGCGCCCTGTTCGCGGGCGTGCCGCAGCGCCATCAGGGTGTCCATGGTCTCGCCGGACTGGGAGATGGCGACGACGAGGGTGCGCTGGTCCAGGATCGGGTCCCGGTAGCGGAACTCGCTGGCCAGTTCGGTCTCGCAGGGCAGCCGGGTCCAGTGCTCGATGGCGTACTTGGCGATCATCCCGGCGTGGAAGGCGGTGCCGCAGGCGACGATGACGACCTTGTCGACCTCGCGCAGTTCGGTGTCCGGGATGCGCACCTCGTCGAGGTGGAGCGCGCCCTCGCCGTCGATCCGGCCGAGGAGGGTGTCGGCGACGGCCTGCGGCTGGTCGGCGATCTCCTTGAGCATGAAGGAGGCGTAGCCGCCCTTCTCGGCGGCGGAGGCGTCCCAGTCGACGTGGTACTCGCGCACCTCGGCGAGCTCTCCGTCGAAGCCGGTGACGGTGACGCCCTCGCGGCTCAGCTCGACGACCTGGTCCTGGCCCAGCTCGATCGCGGAGCGGGTGTGCGCGATGAAGGCGGCGACGTCGGAGGCGAGGAACCACTCGTCCTGCCCCACGCCCACGACGAGCGGGGAGTTGCGCCGGGCGCCGACGACGACGTCGGGCTGGTCCGCGTGGACGGCGACGAGGGTGAAGGCCCCCTCCAGCCGCCGGCACACCTGCCGCATCGCGTCCGCGAGGTCTCCGCCCGCCGAGAACGCCTCGGCCAGCAGATGCGCGACGACCTCGGTGTCCGTCTCCGACTCCAGGGCGTGCCCGCGCCCGGTCAGTTCGCGGCGGAGCGCGGCGAAGTTCTCGATGATCCCGTTGTGCACGACGGCGACCCGGCCCGCGTTGTCCAGGTGCGGGTGGGCGTTGACGTCGGTGGGCGCTCCGTGCGTCGCCCAGCGGGTGTGTCCGATGCCGGTCCGACCGGCCGGCAGCGGCCGGTCCCCCAGCTCCTTCTCCAGATTGACGAGCTTGCCCGCCTTCTTCGCGGCGGCCAGCCCGCCGTCCGCGAGAACGGCGACACCCGCCGAGTCGTAGCCCCGGTATTCGAGGCGCTTGAGTCCCGCGACGACGACGTCCTGCGCCGACTGCCCACCGACATAACCCACGATTCCGCACATAACGGCACCCTAAGGCCGGAAGGCGGATTCCGGGCCTCTTGAATACTTCGTGACGCGATCGACGCTGATCTTCATACAACCTTTTCAGCATTGTGGTGAAGCTCACACTCCCCTTCCTCTCATGTCGCCTATGCCGTACGTGCCTTGCTTGCCTTCGGGTGCGGCAGCTGTTGGGCTGAGCCCACCCGGAAGGTGACAGCGGGGTACGAGCAGGGGGCTCGGGACACCTTCCGGTGATGCGAGGAGGGGTTTTGAGAAGGCGCGTACTGAAGTCCGCCCTGGCCGCGTGCACCCTGTCCGGGGTGGTCGAGGCGGCCAACTCCTGGGCCCCGGTGGGCGAGACGGCCGACCCGGCAGGCCACGAGCACATGCTCGTGGAGATCGTCACCTCCGGCTAGCGACCGGCACACACCCCGAAAGAGCGCCGACGGCAGGACAGCCGCGGGGCTGTGCCGCCATGCCGCCGTGCGTAACGCCATCAGCGCCCTCACCCGAGTGAGCGGCGCGTCCAGCGTTCCCACACCGAAAGGAATTCCGTCGTGCCACCCACCATGTGGAGCAGACGCCGCATCCTCACCACGCTCTCCGCGATGACCGCCGTCGCCGCCGTACCCGGATCGCTCGTCCTGTCCGGGGCCCCGGCGTATGCCGCGGGCGCCGCCTCCGATCTGCCCGACAACCTCCCGGACACCGACCGCGGCCAGGTCCTGTGGGCGTACCTGACCGGTGGCCGGGCCGTACGGGAGGCCGCCGCCGCCGCGCTGCTCGGCAACGACGCCCGGATCGCGGCGTTCCTGTCGGGCGAACTCGCCCCGGCCAGGGCCGAGGACAACCGGGTGGCCGTGTTCCAGGGCCTCGCCTGGGCGGGCCGGTCCGTCCAGACGGCGGCGAGCCGGGCGCTGTCCGGCGGCGACGAGGCCATCGCCGCCTACCTCAAGGACGGCTATCTGGCGCCGCTCAAGACCGACCTCCGGGCCGAGGTCCTCCGGGTCATGGAGAGCGGCGGCACGGGCACCAAGAGCCGTGCGAACACCGCGCTGAACGCGGACACCCAGGAGTCGCTGGAGAAGTTCCTCCTGGAAACCCGCTTCGACGGCCAGGAGGAGGACGAGCAGGTCGAGGTCTTCAAGATCCTCGCCACCGCCTCGCCCCAGGTGAAGGAGTACGCGCAGCGCGCGCTGCAGGACGGGTCCGCGAAGGCGATCCAGTGGTTCCTGAACACCGGTCAGCACATCGCCCGGGCGCGCGACGAGGAAACGGCCACGATCGACCAGCTCGTGTCGATCGTCGAGCGCGAGGGCAAGCAGGCCCGGCTCAAGACCGACAAGGCCGTCGCCGCCTCCGAGCAGGCGAAGGAAGCCGCGGTCAAGGCCAAGGAGGCCGCGCTGATCGCGGCGGCCGAGGCCAAGGCCGCGCAGAACGACGTACGCAAGTCGGCGGCGGCCGCCAACAAGGCGTCCGACGCGGCACGCGGGGCCGCCCGCGCGGCACAGACCGCGATCAGCGCCTCGCGGTCCGCGCAGGCCGCCTCGCAGCGGGCGGCGAACGCCGCACAGGCGGCGGCAGCGGCGGCCGCCGTGGCCGGCCGCGCGGCCTCCCGCGCCTACAACGCGGCCATCGCCGCCTCCGGTGACGCCTCCAAGGCCTCCGCCGCGCTCTCGGCGGCCAAGGGCGCCCGGGACGCCGCAGCGAAGGCGCGCACCGCGGCGAAGGCCGCCGACCAGGCCTCCATAGCCTCCACGCAGGCCTCGGCGGCGGGTGCCGCCGCCGCCTCCGCGGCCGGCAACGCCGCGGCCGCCGCCAGCGCATCCGCCGACGCGGCCAACGCCGCCGGCGCCGCCACCGCCGAGGCCCGCAAGGCCCGTGAGGCCGCCGCCGACGCCAACGCCCAGGCGGCCCGCGCCACCCGGGCGGCCGCGCTCTCCCGGTCGCTGGCGGACAAGGCCGCGGCAGCGGCATCCGCCGCGCACAAGGCGGCCAACTCCGCCGCCGCGCACGCCGAGAAGGCCGCCGACGCCGCCGAGGACGCGGCCAAGCACGCCGGCCAGGCGATCGAGTACGCGAAGCGCTCCCGGCTCTTCGCCGAGGAGGCCGTGAAGGCCGCCAACACCGCGGCCGACGCCGTCAAGGAGGCGACGGACGTCGAGGCGGCGGCCCGCGTGGCCGAGGCCGAACGCATCGAGCAGGACACCGAGGTCGGCATCGTCGCGGCCCGCCTCAAGGCCGCCCAGGAGCAGGAGGCCCTGGACCGGATCGCCACCCAGCGCACCCAGAACGACCAGATGGCGCAGGAGATCCGCGATCTCGTCGCGCAGGCGCAGGAGGCCCTCACCGCCGGGGACCAGCCGCGGGCGGTGTCCACGGGCCGCCAGGCGGCGGTCAAACTCCTCGACAGCCACGGGACATGGACGCGCCAGGCGGCGGAGTTCGCCCTCGCGGCGGGCGACTACGAGATCCTCAACTGGATCGACGTCGACCGCCCGGCGGCCCAGCGGCAGGACGACCGCGAGACGGTCCTGGCCCTGGCCGAGATGGCGGCGCCGGATGTCGCGGCCGGCGCGCATGTGGCGCTGAAGAGCGAGGACCCCGACGCGGCGAGCGCGTTCCTCGAAGCGGGCATGACCGATTCGGCCGCCACCGAGAACCGCGTCAAGATCTTCACGATCCTCGGCCAGGACCCCGGCCGCGCGGTCAAGGCCAAGGCGGAGGCGGCCCTCGCCGACGGCAGCCCGGAGGCGCTGTTCCGCTTCCTGAGCACGGAGTACGTCGAGGCGGTCAAGGAAGACGACACCGTCGAGGTCTTCAAGATCCTCAACGAGGGCGGGGCCTACCTCCGTTCGGCGGCCAAGGTAGTCCTGGAGGGGTCCGCCCTCATGCGGCGGTCCTTCGTGGCGCACGACCAGTTCAACGTCGCCCGCCTCGACCACGACGCCGAGGCGCACGTCGCCGCGATCCGGGCCGCCATCGCGCACGCCGCGCAGATCGCCCAGCGGGCCCTGGAGGACGCCGCGCGCGCCTCCAAGGCGGCGGCTGACGCCCGGCAGGCGGCCGAGGAGGCGGCGGACTGGGCGGACAAGGCCAAGGGCTACGCCAAGGCCGCGGAGGACGCGGCCACCAAGGCGCGCAACAACGCCGAGGCGGCCGACGCCTCGGCCGCGCGTGCCGCCGCCTCCGCCCAGCGCGCCGAGAGCGCCGCCGTGGTGGCACGGTCCGCCGCCCGGGCCGCGAACTACTCCATGAACCAGGCCTACTCCTCCGCCGGCCGGGCCCAGGCCTCCGCCGCCTCCGCCGCACAGTCCGCGGCGAGCGCCCGCGCCTCCGCCGAGCAGGCGGGCAAGGACGCGTCGGAGGCGGCCGCGGTCGCCTCCGACGCGCACCGCATCGCCCGCGAGAAGCGGCAGCAGGAGATCGCCGCCGCCGCGGCCGCCGCGGAACGCAAGGCGAAGGAGGACGCGCAGAGCGGCAAGAACCCGGCCGACAGCGCCGACAACGACAAGAACAAGGCGGAGGAGGACGGTGAGTTCCTCGGTCTGACCAAGGACCAGTGGATCAAGTACTCCGGCCGTGTCAGCACCATCGCCGGTACGATCTCGGCCGGTGCGGGCGGTCTGGCCCTGGCGGTCGGCTGGATCCCGGTCGTCGGCCAGGGCGCGGCCGCGATCCTCGGTGGCATCTCGCTCGTCGCGGGCGGGGTCTCCCTGCTGGCGGGCGGTGTGAACGTCATCGCGAGCTGGGGCACGGACGATTTCAAGAAGAATCTGGGCACGTTCGCTTTGAGCGCCCTGTTCTTCGGGAAGGGCCGAGCCGTGGCCCATGTGTCCAAGAAGGTCGGCAGCAGCCTGGCGGGCATCGCGGACGACGTCGGCATGAAGGTGTCCGGCTTCCTGGAGGACACCACGACGGCGGCCATCGGGCTGCTGAACTGGAGCTGACCGGGGGCTGATCGAGGCGGGTGGGCGGCACCGGACACGGCGCCGCCCACCCGCACCGCACACGGGACACTGGACAACTGAACGGACGGGAGAAGAAGCGTGCAGGCAGAGAGCTTGACGACGGCGCAATGGTGGCTCGTGGCACTGGCGACCTCCGCGGTGCTGCTCGCGGCGGTCCACTTCACCTTCAGGAACGGCAAGGCCACGCTCCTCTCCTTGATCGCACCCGTCCTCGGCGGCATCACCGTCCTGGGCGCCGCCGGCGTACGCGACCACGCGGAGGTGGAGGCGCTGATCATGTTCTCCGCCTCGATGCTCGCCGTGGCGCTGCTGGTGCTGGCGCTCAAGCCGGAGCTGCCGAGGATCAGGGCGGCGGCCCTGGCCGGTGAGACGTACGAGATGCCGAAGTGGAAGACCGGCCTGTACGGGGTGCTGGCGGTGGCGTTCGCGGTGACGGTGGTGTTCGTCCTGTTGTAGAGCCGGGCAACACCGCCCCCTACTCCCCCAGCTTCCGTCGCAGGGCGGCCCGCTCCGGCCCGGTGCCCGCGCGTTCCAGCGCCTCCCGGTACGCCTCGGCGGCCTCGCCGTCCCGCCCCAGCCGGCTCAGCAGATCGCCGCGCGCCACCGCGTACGGCGCGTATGCCCGCAGCCGGGGCTCTTCGGCCAGCGCGTCCAGCAGCGCGAGCCCCGCCTCGGGTCCGTCCCGCATCGCCACCGCCACGGCGCGGTTGAGCGCCACCACGGGCGACGGGGTGAGCGTGAGGAGCACGTCGTACAGGGCCACGATCTGCGGCCAGTCCGTGCCCGCCACGTCCGCCGCCTCGTCGTGCAGGGCGGCGATGGCGGCCTGCACCCCGTAGGGCCCGGCCGGTCCGCCGGTCAGCGCCCGGACGACCAGGGCACGCCCCTCCTCGATCATCGGCCGGTCCCAGCGCCCCCGGTCCTGGTCCTCCAGCAGCACCGGCTCGCCCTCCGGCCCGGTCCGCGCGTCGCGCCGGGCGTGGACCAGGAGCAGCAGCGCGAGGAGCCCGGCGCTCTCCCGCTCGGCGGGCAGCAGCCGGTGCAGTATCCGGGCCAGCCGGATCGCCTCCTCGGCCAGGTCGAGCCGCTGGAGACGGGGCCCGGAGCTGGCCGCGTACCCCTCCGTGAAGACCGAGTAGACGACCTGGAGCACTCCGGGCAGCCGCTCCGGCAGTTCGTCGGGGCCGGGCACCCGGAACGGGATGCGGGCCTCGCGGATCTTCTTCTTGGCCCGCACGATGCGCTGGGCCATGGTCGCCGTCGGTACGAGGAAGGCGCGCGCCACCTCCGGTGTGGTGAGCCCGGCGAGGCAGCGCAGGGTCAGGGCGGCGCGGTCCTCGGCAGCGAGGGCGGGGTGGGTGCAGGTGAAGAACAACTGGAGCCGGTCGTCGGGCAGTTCACCGGCGACGTCCGGCGCGGGCGCGACGGCCTCCGCCCGTTCCGCGTCGGCCCGCAGGACGGCGAGCCGGGCGGCGTACGCCTGGTCGCGCCGCAGCCGGTCCACGGCCCTGCGCCGCGCGGTCGTCAGCAGCCAGGCCCCGGGCCGGGCGGGGACGCCCTCGGTGGGCCAGTGCCGCAGGGCGGCCTCGATCGCCTCGGACGTCACCTCCTCGGCCAGGTCGAGGTCGCCGAACCGGCGGACGAGGGAGGCGAGCAGCAGCCCGCGCTCCTCCCGGAACACCGCCTCGACGGCGACCCCGGCCTGCCCCGCCGGGGCGTCCTCGTCCGCCACGGTTCTCAGGCCCCGAAGTCCGCGACCGGCCGGACGACGACCGAGCCGCCGTCGCGCGAGCCCGGACAGCGGGCGGCCCAGTCGAGGGCGGCGTCCAGGTCGGGCACGTCGATCACGAGGAACCCGCCCAGCAGCTCCCGGGTCTCGGCGAACGGCCCGTCCGTCACGGTCCGCTCCCCCGTCGGCGAGACCCGCACGGTGGTCGCGGTCACCAGATCGGCCAGCGACTCCCCGGAGACGTGGATCCCGGCGTCGCGTACGGCCTTGTCGTAGGCCATCCAGTCCTCGACGGTGCACTCGGGCGCACCGCCCTGCTCGTCGACGGCCCCGCTGTGGATCAGCAGCATGTACTTCATGATCGGCTCCTGTCGCCTGTGTGTCGCGCCCGCCGTGCGGGTCGCCCTACACGATGACGACGAACGGGACCGGCGCCGATCGACACGCCGCCGACATCTTTTTTCGCAGACCCTGGGCAGGAAGGTTCCACGGGCCTCAGCACGACGGCACCCGCCGGCTCTCCCCCACCGGCTCGGCCCGCCCGCAGACGCCCATGCTGCACCAGCGGCGGCGGCCGCCCGCGTCGAGGAAGAGCCACCCGCAGTCCTTCCCCGGGCAGACCCGGACGGTGAGGCGGCGCGGGTGGGCGAGCAGGTCCGCGGCGCGCTGGGCCACGGCGTACAGCGGAAGCCGGAGCCCGGACTCCGGATGGGGTCTCCAGCGCCCGAGACCGTCCTCACCCCGGACGAAGGACGCGTGGCGCATGGCCTCCTGGATCACCTCGGCGGCCCGGCCGAAGGCCCCGCCGCCACCCGGGCCCGGCTCCTGCGTGAGGCACCCGTACAGCGCGCTCCGGAACCCCCGTGCCGCCGCCAGCACGGCGCCCGCCTCCTCGGGCCGCTCCTCCGCGGTGCGCAGCAGCCGGACGACCGTACGTTCGTCGACGAGGTCCAGGTGCCCGGCCCAGACCACGAGCGTGCGGTAGCCGCAGAGCCACTCCGAACCGGCCCGCCGTTCGCCGCCCCACCCGGCGTAGGTGTTGCAGAACTCCAGGGCCGGATCGCCGCTGGTGTTCCACGGCAGCCACTCCCCGCGCACCCGGACGGCGTACGTGGGCGTCGCGGCCTGCCGCAGGGCCGGGTCGTCGCGGCGGACCCGTTCGTACAGGGTGCGCAGCTCCTCGCCGGGCTCGGCGTCGAAGGCGGACCGCAGGGCGCTGCGCGTGGCCCGGTAGAGCTGGAGCGCCTCCGCCGACCGGCCGCTGCGGTGCAGGGCGACCATGCTGTCCGCGACGAGGCGTTCGCGTTCGGGGTGCTCCTCGGCGAGCGGGGGCAGTTCGGCGGCGACGCGCTCGTACTGCCCGAGCGAGAGCAGGAGCCGGGCGCGTTCCTCCGCCGCCGAGAGCCGCAGCGCGGCGAGCCGCCGGCCGATCCGGTCGCGCAGGGCGTCGGCCGCGACGTCGGCGAGGAGTTCGCCGCGCCACAGCGCCAGCGCCCGGTCGTAGCGGCGCACCCGCTCCTCGTCGTCCACGGCCGCCGCGGCCTCCCGTACCCCGTCCTCGAAGTTCCGGGTGTCGATCACATGGTCGTCGGCACGGAGTAAGTAGCCGTCGTTGCGGGTCTCCAGGTGCACGCCGTCGGGCCCGAGGGAGGCGCGCAGCCTGCCGATGTACGTGTGCACGGTGGAACGGGCCCCGGCCGGGGCCTCGCCGTTCCAGAGCAGGTCGATGAGCCGGCCGGTGGGTACGGTCCGGCCCGCCTCCAGGAGGAGGACGGCCAGCAGGCACCGCTCCTGGCGGCGCAGCCCCGCGAGTACGGGGCGCCCCCCGTGCCGCGCGGCGAAGGGTCCGAGCAACTGGAATTCCATCGGCAAAGCATCCAACTGCCGCCGCCCGCAAGGCCAGACCTTGCCTACATCTGCGCCTGTGTCGTGGCGGGTCCGTCGTGGTGAGTCTTTGGTGAGCCCCCCGGAGCATCCTTCGGCGAACAGCACGAACACAGCACGAACAGCACCACGAGCAACACGCGATCACCCGATCACCCGATCCCGACCTATGGAGAGTTCACATGCGCAGCATCGTTCTCGGCGCTCTCGGCGCGGCCTGCCTGGCCGTGGTGGCGCTCGGCACGGCCCCCGTCGCGGCGGCGGCCCCGGCCAAGGCCGCTCCGCAGGGATCCGGCTGGGAACCGGCCCCCTCGGACCCGTGGGACGTACCGGCGGGAGAGCGGTGTGCCTTCCCCATCCACGGCGAGCCCATCGTGGACGAGGTCGTCCGCCGCGAACTGCCCGCGCCCGCCGAGGACGTGACGCGCAGCATCTACAAGGGCGACCTCGTGGTCCGGGTGACGAACAAGGAGACCGGGGCCTATTACGACGCCGACTCCAGCGGTGTCGCCCTGATCGACGAGTACGCCGACGGGGCCCAGCGCTGGCACATCCTCGGCCCGGTGCTGCTCGGCGTGGGCGAGGGCAATCTGCCCCGGGGCATGTGGCTGGTCAACGGCGCCTACAAGCTCCAGTGGAGCGCGGACCGCGTCAAGACGGTGACCGGCGCGGTGCTGTCCAAGACCGACGTCTGCGCGCAGATCGACTGAACGGGAGCTGGGCGGCGGGCCGTTGACCTCACGCACTGAGCAGGGACGGCTCGCCGCCGTACGCACGGATCTCGCGGCACTCCCCGCAGCACCCCGGCACGGACGACCGGAAGGCGCGGTCGCAGTCGTCGCAGGTCTGGAGGGGCACGACGGGCACGGCGGCGGCCCGGGGCGGCGGCAGCAGCGCGATGAGCCGGTGCCGCAGCAGCTTCGCCGGGTGCCGGAGGGGTACGGGCGGATCATCGGTGAGCGCCGCCCGTACGGCCTCCGGCCGCATCCCGCGCTCCAGCCAGGCGGCGACGCCCGGGGTGAGCCGCTCCACGTCCGCCCCGGAGAGGACGAAGAGGGGCGCGCCGACGTGCAGCCCGGCGAGCAGCCGCGCGGCCTCGGCGGACAACGCGGCGCTGGGCTCGCACGGGACGGGCAGCGGCCGGGGCGGCGGCTTGGGCGCGGTGGGCGGCGGCACGAGACGGGGCACGGGCGCGGGCTCTGCTACGGGCTCAGACACGGGCACGGCTTCCGTCACGGCCACGGCCACGGCTTCCGTCACGGCCACGGGCACGGGCACAGGAGCGACCTCCGGCACCGCCCTCACCGCGCCCCGGGCCGCCGCCTCCGGGTGGTTGTACGACTCCGTACGCGTGGCGAATCGGCCACCGCAGCCGCGCTCCCGGGTCCGGCGCAGAAACCCGTGCCGCTCCAACTCCCGTAGCGCGGCGGCGATACGGACCTCGCTCTCCGGGAAGATAGCGGCCAGCGCCTTGACGCCGACGCGCCGCCCGGCGGGCAGCGACTGAATGTGGGTGCCGAGGCCGATCGCCAGCAGGGACATGCCCCGGTGCTGGGAGAGCCGGTTGGAGATGATCGTGTAGCCGTCGGTGAGCCGGATGTTGATGTGTACGACACCGGCGGACGGGGCGCGCGGGGGCGCGCTAACCTGCTGGGTATCCATCGGGAAGTCTCCGCTTCCTCGTTGGTCAGGCCTTCGGTCGGGATGCCAGTCCCGGCCGGGGGCCGTCTCAATGTCTGATGTTGTGGTCAACGTGAGCATATGCCCGCCAACAGGTCATAAATCCAGCCCGGTTGGCACACTTCACCCATGCGAGTGACCAGGGGGTTGGGTCGGGTTATTTCTCCCGTACTCAAAGACAAGTACTTAAAAGCCTTTACGTCGTGGGTCACCGCGTCGCGGCGGACCGCGACGCGGTGCCCCACGCTCCCGGCGACCTCTCCCACCCCACCGGATCGCGACCGTCACGATCCGGTGAGCGCCACCTCGGCCCAGACCGTCTTGCGCGGGAACGGCCCGTGTTCCGTACCCCACCGCACCGACAACGCCTCGACGAGCAACAGCCCGCGCCCGCCCTCGGAGTCGGCGCCCGCATCCCGCTTCTCCGGGAGGCGGTCACCCCGCGTGTCGGCGACCTCGATCCGCAGCACGTCGCCGTACACACTGAGCAGGATGCGGAAGTCGCGCCCGGGGACGTATCCGTGGAGCGCCGCGTTGGTGGCCAGCTCGCCGATGACGAGGCTCGCGTCCTCCAGCGGCAGCCCCCAGGAACGCAGTTGCTCGGTGGCGAGGAGGCGGGCGAGCCGGGCGCCCCGGCGGGTGGCGGAGAGCTGCACGGCGAACTGTCCGGTGCGTGCACGCGGGTGGGTGATTTTTCGGTTCACGTCACTCAGCGTGGCCGCCCGTATCTACGCTGAGAAGGACTGACACGGGTACGGACCGTCACTGTCCCTGGTGTGTACAGGCCTGTCCCCGTACGTACGGTGCCCGCCGCGCGGGCGCACGGGATGAAGGCGGGACGGCAGATGATCGACGGAACCGAAGAGGACCGGGAGTTCGGCCTGGAGGACGACTCCGGCGCGGTCATCGCGGCCGTGGGCCGGCAGATCAAGCTGTGGCGCGAGGAAGCCGGGTTACGCGCCGCCGAGCTGGGCTCGATCATCGGGTACAGCGAGAACCTCGTCTTCAAGGTCGAGGGCGGGAAGCGCATTCCCAAGCCGGAGTTCCTAGATAAAACGGACGCAGCCGTCGGGGCGAACGGCAAGGTCTCGGCGATGAAGAAGGACGTGGAGGAGGCGCGGTATCCGAGGAAGGTCCGCGACCTGGCGAAGCTGGAGGCGGAGGCGATCGAGCTCGGCGCGTATGCCGGGGTGGTGATCCACGGGCTGCTCCAGACGGAGGAGTACGCCCGCGCGCTGTACGCACAGCGGCGGCCCGCGTACGCGGAGGACGACATCGAGCGCCTGGTGGCCGCTCGGATGGCCCGGCAGGTGGTCTTCGACCGCCGCCCCGCTCCGCTGCTGACCTTTGTCCAGGAAGAGGCGACGCTCCGGCGGCGGACCGGGGGCAGAATGGTCCTGCGACGCCAGCTCGAACACCTGCTTGAGCTGAGCCAGTTGCGGCATGTCGAGATCCAGGTCATGCCGACGGAGGCGGAAGAGCACGCGGGCCTCGGTGGCTCACACCGCATCCTTAAGCTCAAGGACGGAAAGACCGTCGGGCACAACGAGGTTCAGCTCATCAGCGGGCTGATCACCGATCCGAGGCAGGTGCAGATCCTGGAGATGCGCTACAACCTCATCCGGTCGCAGGCCCTCACGCCCCGGCTGTCGCGGGAATTCATCGAGAAACTGCTGGGAGAGACATGAGCACCCCCGAGCTGATCTGGTTCAAGAGCAGCTACAGCACCAACGACGGCCCCGACTGCGTCGAGGTCGCCACCGCCCCCACCACCGTCCACGTACGCGACTCCAAGCAACTCCCCACCGGCGGCCCCCACCTCGGCTTCACCCCGGCCGCCTGGAACGACTTCGTCACGTACGCGTCGGAGGCCTGAGCCCCGTCCGTACCGCCGGTCCCCCTGGGCTCTCCGGGGGGACCGGCCCGCGCGAAACTCCCCGGCGCACACCGCGCACCGGGTGCTAGCCTCCCGTTCCGATCGCCCCGCCGCTCGTCCCCACCGCCTCCACCTGCCCATTCGTCGACACGCCGCGCGCACTGCCCGCGCCCGGCCCCCCACCGGTCGCGTCCGCAGCCCGAATCCAAGGACCGACGTGTCTCCGACCGCCCCCGAACTGATCCGCGCGGAGTTCGACCTCTGCCGCCAGATCCCCTCCCTCGTGGACCTCCGCACCGCCGTACGCGGGAACGACTGGGACACCGTGGAGGCGTACTTCGACTTCCTGGACGACGAGGACGAGCGGGCCGTGGCCGCGAACCTCGTCGCCGACCTCAGCTCCTCCGAACGCTTCCTGGAACGCGCGGTCGCCGACCACGGATCGCCGCTGGCCCGCACACTGCTCGCCGCGCGCTACATCGTCGTCGGCTGGGACATCCGCAGCGGGTACACGGCGGAGCACGTGTCGCGGGAGCAGTTCCAGCAGTTCCACGGCTGGCTGCGGCGGGCCGAGCAGCTGCTGATCGGCGTGTGCGCCGACGAACCCGCGTACGCCCTCGCGTGGACGTCCCGGCTGACGACCGCCCGGGGTCTTGAGCTCGGGGCGAGCGAGGCGCGACGGCGGTACGACCGGCTGGCGGAGCACCACCCGCACCACATCCAGGGCCAGATCCTGCTGCTCCAGCAGCTGTGCCCCAAGTGGGGCGGGCGCTGGGAGGACGCGTTCGGCTTCGCCCGGGAGTGCACGGCGGCGGCCCCGGCCGGAAGCCACACGGGCCGGCTGGTGGCGCAGGCGCACCTGGAACGCTGGCTGGACGACAGCGACGACCGGCCCAGCGACTACCTGCGCGCGACGGAGGTCCGCGACGAGGTCCTGGCCGCGGCCGACCGTTCCGTACGGCACCCGGACTACCGGCCGGGCTTCCACTGGGTGGGCGACCACAACGACTTCGCGGGCGCGCTGAGCCTGGGCGGTCACCACCGGGAGGCCGCCCCGTTCTTCCGCACGCTCGGGGACAAGGCCACCGAGTACCCCTGGGGCTACTGGGGCGACCGGGAAGTGCAATTCCTCAAGCACCGCAGACGCGCGATGGCGAAGGGCTGAACCGACGATGACACAGCAGACCGACGGCCCCGCCGCCGTGACTCCCGACGACATAACCACCGGCTCCGGGTTCATCACCAGCACCGAGGTCGACCGCATCCCGACCCTGCTCGCGCCCACGTCCGGCGGCGGCCCGGTCACCGCCGGGCTGTACTTCCGGGTCGGGGCCGCCGACGAGACGCTGGCCACGGCCGGCCTCACCCACCTCGTGGAGCACCTGGCGCTGCACCGGCACGGCGTCTCGGACCTGCACTACAACGGGTCCACCGCCGCCACCCACACCCACTTCGTGGTCTCCGGCACCGCCGAGGAGGTCGTCGCCTACCTCAACGGGGTCTGCGCCTCCCTGCGCGACCTGCCGGTCGAACGCCTCGCCACCGAGCGGGAGATCCTGCGCACCGAGCAGGCGGGCCGCAGCCGGGGCCCCAACCACCAACTGCCGCTGTGGCGTTACGGGGCCCGGGGCTACGGCCTCGTCAGCTACCCGGAGTACGGCACCCTGCACCTGACGGCCGACGCGGTGCGCGACTGGGCCGCGACCTGGTTCACCCGGGACAACGCGGTCCTGTGGATGACCGGCGACACCGTGCCGGAGGGCCTGGACCTGACCCTGCCCGCCGGGCGGCGACAGCCGCTGCCCGCGCCCACCTCGGCCCTGCCCGTCACCCCCGCCTACCTCACGGGCGGCAGCGGCGGAGTGGTCCTGGACGGCATCGTGCGGCGCAGCACGGCGGCCTCGCTCTTCGCGGAGGTGCTGAGCCGGGCGCTCTTCACCGACCTGCGGCAGAAGGGCGGTTACTCCTACACCGCCGACTGCGGCTACCACCCGCGCGACAACGACCACGCGACCGTCACCGCCTACGCGGACGCGCTGCCGCAGAAGCAGGACGCGGTGGTCGGCGGGTTCATCGACGTCCTGGCCCGGCTGCGGGCCGGAACCATCGAACAGGCCGAACTGGACTCGGCGCGGGCGAAGTTCCTCAAGCAGTACGAGATCCCGGACCTCGGCGCCGCCGCCCTCCCCTCGTACGCGCTGAACATGCTCACGGGGCACGAGAACCTCACCCCGGACGAGCACCGGGCGCTCCTGGCCGACGTCACCGTCGAGGACCTGCGCGACGTGGCCCGCGAACTGTACGACTCCGCGCTGATCCAGGTGCCGGGGCGGGCCGTGGACTGGGCGGGCTTCAGCGAGGCGCCCCAGTGGTCGGGCCCGTCGTCCGGCCCCGACCCGGCGGGCACCGTGCACCGGTCCCGGGCGAGCGACGCCGTGAGCCTGGCCGTCGGACCGGAGGCCGTCACCCTGGTCACCCCCCACGGGCGGATCTCCGTACGGTACGACGCGTGCGCCGCGATGCGCGTCTTCCCGGACGGGGCCCGGCACCTCATCGGCTTCGACGCGTTCGTGGTGGAGGTGGAGCCGACGCTGTACGCCAAGCTCACCCCGGACCGGATGGCGGTCATCGACGCGGCGGTCCCGGCCGCCGCCGTCGTCCCGATGCCGGAGCGCGACCCGGACGGGATCCCGCAGCCGGCCGAACGACGCGGCGGGCTGAAGGACCGCGCGCTGGGGATGCTGCGCTCGCTGCGCCCGGGACGCGGCTGAGGGGCGGGGCCGGGCAGGGCGGCGGCCCGGCCTTCCCGCTCCACGGGCCGCCCGTGAACCTTTCCGCCCACTGCGGGCAACAGGGGTGACAGCCACACCGACCGACGCACCCTGGAGGCGCAGTGACCGGACCACCACCTCCGGCCCGCCCGGGCACCGAACGTGACGGGAGAGACGACGGCAGGGACGACGCCGACGTCATCACGCAGTCCCTCGACGAGCCCGAGCTGTTCGCCGGGCTGTACGACCGGCACGCCCCGGACATCCACCGCTACGCCGCCCGCCGCCTCGGGGAGGGCGCGGCGGACGACATCACGGCCGAGACGTTCCTCATCGCGTTCCGCACCCGGGACCGCTACGACACCGCCCACCGGCTGGCCCGGCCCTGGCTGTACGGCATCGCGGCCAACCTGATCGGCAAGCACCGCCGTACCGAGGTGCGCGCGCTGAAGGCGCTGGCCCGGACGGGGCACGACCCGGTCGCCGCGTCCTGGAGCGACCGCTCCGACGACCGGATCGCCGTCCAGGCGCCCCTCGCGGGGGCACTTGCCGCGCTCTCGCCCGGCGACCGGCACGTTCTGCTGCTGGTCGCCTGGGCGGACCTCGGCTACCAGGAGGTGGCCGAGGCGCTCCGGATACCGCTCGGCACGGTGAGGTCCCGGCTGAACCGGGCCCGCCGCAAGGTCCGCGCGTCCCTGAGCACCGACCCCGCGTTCGTCTCGGCCGAACAGGAGCTGACCCCGTCATGGACGAAATGACCCGACTGCGGGAGCTGCGCGCCGACGCCCCCGTACCCGACCGTGCCGCCCTCGCCCCGGGCCGCGAGCGGCTGACCGACGCCATCGCGGGCACGGGCCGCCGCAGCACCTTCCGGGCGCGGGCCGACTGGCGGATCGCCTCGCTCGGCGCGGTGGTGGCGATCACCGCTGCGGCGCTCTTCGTCACCCAGGTCGTCGACACCTCGGACCCCCGGCAGTCGGGACCGGCGACCGTGGCGGGCGACCTCGACCTGTCCGGCCCGGCCGCCGCCCTGGGGCGGGCCGCCGACTTCCTGGACCGGCAGGAGGTCCCTCTGGAGCCGCGCTCCGACCAGTGGATCTACCTCCGGGAGGTGGATGCCCAGCAGGAGAGGCAGTGGGCGGAGCTGCCGGCCGAGATCCGGAAGAAGGTGCAGCCCACCTACACCCCGGACTCCTGGATCCCGTACGACGACAAGGCCGCGGAGAACGACGCGTCCGACACCGACTACCAGACGGCCCGCGCGTCCTACCGGCTCGCCGCCGGCCTGCCGGAGGACCCCGAGGCGCTCCTCGCGAAGCTGCGGAAGGTCTTCCCCACCGGCAGCGGCCCCGACGGCGCCCCCGAGGCCGAGGACGAGCACAGCTTCCGCGCCCTGTCGGTACTGCTGGAGTCGTACCCGATCCCGCCCGACGCGCTGGCCAGGATCTACCGGGCGATGGCCACGGTCGACGGCGTGGAGGTGACCGACCACCTGATCCGGGACGCCTCCGGCCGCCAGGTCATCGCCGTGACCCGCGACCACGACCAGGGGAACACCCGGCGCGAGATCCTCATCGACCCGGTGGACTACAGCTACGCGGGCGAACGTGACGTCGTCACCAGGACACACGAGATCTCCGACCCCCACGGCCTGCCGTCCACGGTCTACCGGCGCGGCGACGTCCTGATCGACATCGCGAGGACCAGGGCGGCCGTCGTCGACGCCAAGGGCCGGAAGCCCTGACCGTACGACAGCCCGTACGCCTCGTACGAAGCCCGGGCGCGGCCCCGGTGTCCGGCACAGGGGAGCGGACACCGGGGCCGCGGCCGTATCCGGGGCGCGGCCCGCACCGCCCCGGCACCCACGTGACCGACCCCACCCCCCGCTCCGTTAAAACTCCCGCAACAATGAACAGGTGATCACCTCACCCGCACGGAGCCCCCAGCGTCGCACCGAGCCTGCGCCGACCCCCTACGTCGACCTCTCGCGCGACGAGTGGAGCGCCCTGCGGGACAAGACGCCGCTGCCGCTGACCGCCGACGAGGTGGAGCGGCTGCGGGGGCTCGGGGACGTCATCGACCTGGACGAGGTGCGGGACGTCTATCTGCCGCTCTCCCGGCTGCTCAACCTGTACGTCCAGGCCACCTCCGGGCTGCGCGGCGCGCTGAACACCTTCCTCGGGGACGCCGGGAACGGCCACGGCGCGCAGCGCGGTACCCCGTTCGTCATAGGGGTCGCGGGCAGTGTCGCCGTCGGCAAGTCCACCAGCGCCCGTATCCTCCAGGCGCTGCTGGCCCGCTGGCCGGAGCACCCGCGGGTCGAGCTGGTGACCACGGACGGGTTCCTGCTGCCGATGAAGGAGCTCCAGGCGCGCGGGCTGACCTCGCGCAAAGGGTTCCCGGAGTCCTACGACCGGCGCGCCCTGACCCGCTTCGTCGCCGACATCAAGGCGGGCAAGGACGAGGTGACCGCGCCCGTCTACTCCCACCTGATCTACGACATCGTCCCCGGCGAACGGCTCACCGTACGCCGCCCCGACATCCTCATCGTCGAGGGCCTCAACGTCCTCCAGCCCGCGCTCCCCGGCAGCGACGGCCGCACCAGGGTCGGGCTCGCCGACTACTTCGACTTCAGCGTGTACGTGGACGCCCGCGCCGAGGACATCGAGACCTGGTACCTGAACCGCTTCCGCAAGCTGCGCGCCACGGCGTTCCAGGACCCGTCCTCGTACTTCCGCAAGTACACCCAGGTCTCCGAGGAGGAGGCGCTGGACTACGCGCGCACCATGTGGCGGACCATCAACAAACCGAACCTGCTGGAGAACGTCGCCCCGACGCGCGGCCGCGCCACCCTGGTGCTCCGCAAGGGCCCGGACCACAAGGTCCGGAAGCTGTCCCTGCGCAAGCTCTGAGTGCGAACCGGGCAGGGGCGGTGTAGAGAGGAAGCATGTCCCGGCGCCGCGCAGGACCCCGCCCTCGGTGGGCGCTGGTCACCATCCCGATCGCGTGGATCGTCGCGGTGTTCGTGATCGATGTCTTCGCGCCGCCCGACATCCATCTCGGTCCGCTGCTCGTCGCGGCCCCGGCGATCACACCGTCGTTCGGCGGGCCCCGGACCGTGGGCCTGGTCGCCGCACTGGCGGTCCTCGCGCAGACGCTCATCGGGATCATCCGCGATCCCGATGAGCTGTTCTCGGCCAACCACGAGGCACAGATCATCGCCCTGATCCTGGTCGGCGCGAGCCTGGTGATCTTCTGCGTCGTACGGGAGCGCCGCGCGAAGGAGCTGACGCAGGTGCGGTACGTGTCCGAGGCCGCCCAGCGTGTGGTCCTGCCCCCGCTGCCCGGGAAGCTCGGCCCCCTGCGCGCCGCCGCCCTCTACCTCGCCGCGGAGGCCGAGGCCCGGATCGGCGGAGACCTGTACGCCGCGGTGCGCACCGGCTCCGGCACCCGGCTGATCATCGGCGATGTGCGCGGCAAGGGGATGACCGCGGTCAATGACGCCGCCCTGCTGCTCGGCGCCTTTCGCGTCGCCGCCCACCGCCGGGCGGGCCTGCCCGAACTGGTGACCTACCTCGACCGCAGCGTGTGCTGGGACCTGGTGGAACCGGGCGAGGCGGGCCGCTTCGGAGAAACCTTCATCACCGCCACCGTCGTGGACATCCCCGACCGGAGCGGCCCGGTCCGGATGGTCTCCTGCGGGCACCCGCCGCCGGTCGTCCTGCGCGACGGCCGGCCGACGACGATGGAAGCCCGCCGGCCCGCGCCCCCGCTGGGCCTGGGCGAACTGGCACATCCGCGCTACCACGTCGAGAGCTTCCCGTTCGAGCCGGGAGACGTCCTGCTGCTGTACACGGACGGCGTCACCGAGGCACGCGACGCCACCGGCGCCTTCTACCCGCTCACCGACCGCATCACCGGGTGGCGCGAGAGCGACCCCGACGCCTTCCTCGACCGCTTCCGGCGCGATCTGCTGCACCACGTCGGCGGACACCTGAACGACGACGCCGCCATGATCGCCGTAACCCGCCCCGCCCTGCCCCGGACGTGAGCGCGCCTCCTCGCCCGGACCTGAGCACGCCTCCTCCTCCGGGCGTGAGCGCGCCGCTCCGGGCCCACGGCAGAGCCCCCGGCGATCCGGGCCGGGGGCTCGTGCCGTGGGACGCTACGCCTCAGCCCAGCGCGGACTTCACCACATCGGCCAGCCGGCCGGCGACGGCCCGGGCCTGCTCGATGTCGGCGGCCTCGACCATGACCCGCACCAGCGGCTCCGTACCCGACTGGCGCAGCAGCACGCGCCCGGTCTCGCCGAGCTCGCGCTCCGCCTCGACGACCGCTGCGGCCAGCTCGGCAGAGGTGTTCACCCGGGTCTTGTCGACGTCGGGGACGTTGATGAGGACCTGCGGCAGGCGCCGCATGACCCCGGCCAGCTCGGTGAGGCTGCGGCCGGTGGCGGCGACGCGGGCCGCCAGCATCAGGCCGGTCAGCGTGCCGTCGCCGGTCGTGGCGTGGTCCAGGACGATGACGTGCCCGGACTGCTCGCCGCCGAGCGCGAAGCCCTCGGCCTTCATCGACTCCAGGACGTACCGGTCGCCGACCGCCGTCTGGACGAGCCGGATGCCCTCGCGCTCCATGGCCAGCTTGAAGCCGAGGTTCGACATCACGGTGCCGACGACGGTCTCCTTGCGCAGCTGACCGGCGTCCCGCATCGCGAGGGCCAGCACCGCGAGGATCTGGTCGCCGTCGACCTCCTCGCCCGCCGCGTCCACGGCGAGGCAGCGGTCGGCGTCACCGTCGTGCGCGATGCCGAGGTCGGCCCCGTGCTCGACGACGGCGGCGCGCAGCAGCTCCAGGTGGGTGGAGCCGCAGCCGTCGTTGATGTTCAGGCCGTCCGGGTCGGCCCCGATGGTGACGACCTCGGCCCCGGCCCGCGCGAACGCCTCGGGCGAGACCCGGGCGGCGGCGCCGTGCGCCTCGTCCAGGACGACCTTGAGGCCGTCGAGCCGGTTGGGCAGGACGCCGATCAGGTGGGCGACGTAACGGTCGAAGCCCTCCGTGTAGTCGGTGACCCGGCCCACGCCGGCGCCGGTCGGGCGGTTCCACGGCGCGCCGGTGCGGTGCTGCTCGTAGACCGTCTCGATCCGGTCCTCCAGCTCGTCGGCGAGCTTGTGGCCGCCGCGCGCGAAGAACTTGACGCCGTTGTCGGGCATCGCGTTGTGACTGGCGGAGAGCATCACGCCGATGTCCGCGCCGAGCGAGCCGGTCAGATACGCCACCGCGGGCGTCGGCAGCACGCCGACGCGCAGCACGTCCACACCGGCGCTGGCCAGGCCCGCCACGACGGCGGCCTCCAGGAACTCTCCGGATGCCCGCGGATCACGTCCGACCACGGCGGTCGGGCGATGGCCCGCGGAGGTGCCCGCCTCGGCGATGACGTGCGCCGCCGCGACCGAGAGTCCGAGCGCGAGCTCGGCCGTCAGATCGGCGTTGGCGACACCGCGTACTCCGTCCGTACCGAAGAGTCGTCCCACTGGTGTCCTCCGAAGTGCTCCGAAACCACAAACCACTGCACAGCAAACGAACTGGCAACCAAACAACACATGCAACGAAAGCAACGCAAAAACGCAAAAGGGCACGTCGGATGGCGTGGCGCGACCGACCTGCGAGATGCGCGACAGCGCTCACCGGTTCGCGGTCCCGTGCGGGCCGATGAACGTCTTATGCCGTTATACGCCCGCGGGGGCTGATAAACGAACGCCCCAGCAGCACAGAGCGTGCCGCCGGGGCGAACGTGACAGTCGAGCAGGCGATATTTAGCGCTTGCTGTACTGCGGGGCCTTACGGGCCTTCTTGAGACCGGCCTTCTTGCGCTCGACCGCACGGTCGTCGCGGGAGAGGAAGCCGGCCTTCTTCAGCGTGGCGCGGTTGTTGTCCACGTCCGCCTCGTTCAGCGCGCGGGCCACGCCGAGGCGCAGGGCGCCGGCCTGACCGGAGACGCCGCCACCCGAGATGCGGGCGATGACGTCGTAGCGGCCGTCGAGCTCGAGCACCTTGAAGGGCTCGTTGACTTCCTGCTGGTGCACCTTGTTGGGGAAGTAGTCCTCAAGGGTGCGACCGTTGATCTTCCACTTGCCGGTGCCCGGAACGATCCGGACGCGGGCAATGGCGTTCTTGCGACGGCCAAGGCCGGCCGCCGGCTGCGGGTCGCCGAAGCGGCCCGCGAGCGACTCGGAGGTGTACTCACCCTCGACGGGGACCTCGGACTCGAAGGTGGTGACCTCGGCGAAGGTCTCCTCGCCCTCGGTGCCCTCGACGGGGGTCTCAACAGTGGTCTCGGCCACGATTCTCCTCAGATCTTTCTGTACGTCTTAGGGGGTGGCCGGAACTACTGCGCGACCTGGGTGATCTCGAACGGGACCGGCTGCTGAGCAGCGTGCGGGTGCTGGTCGCCCGCGTAGACCTTGAGCTTCGAGAGCATCTGACGGCCCAGGGTGTTCTTGGGGATCATGCCCTTGATGGCCTTCTCGACGGCCTTCTCGGGGTTCTTCGCAAGAAGCTCGTCGTAGCGCACCGAACGGAGACCGCCCGGGAAGCCGGAGTGGCGGTACGCCATCTTCTGGGTCTTCTTGTTGCCGGACAGGTGAACCTTGTCGGCGTTGATGATGATGACGAAGTCGCCCATGTCCATGTGGGGGGCGTAGATCGCCTTGTGCTTGCCTCGGAGGAGGTTCGCAGCCGTGGTGGCCAGACGGCCCAGGACGATGTCCTGAGCGTCAATGATGTGCCACTGGCGCGTGACATCGCCGGGCTTGGGGCTGTACGTACGCACTTCGCAGCCTTCGCTTCTTCAGTGGATGGGATCCAGACACACGGCACCTCTGAAGCGATCATGCAGCTGAGGCTCACAATGCCGGGGACGCTGCCCGTATGCGAGCCACTGGTAACTGCTCCAGGGAACCTACGTAAGGCCCTTCGCGTGAGAACGACGAAGCCAATACGTATAACAAACCTGAACCCTACCGGCCGCCCCCCACACAGGTCAAAACGCCCCTGCTTTCTCAGCCCCGCCGCACCCCACCCAGCCCCGCCGGCGCTTGAGGCGCGGGGGCCCGGGGGCAGCGCCCCCGCAACGGCGCCGCACGCCAAGCTCACCGCACCCGCTCGACCCTCCGCTCATCCCACACCGGCTCCGAACTCTCCCGCACCACCCCGTCCGACCCGAACACCAGATACCGGTCGAACGACTTCGCGAACCACCGGTCGTGCGTGACGGCCATCACCGTCCCGTCGTACACCTCCAGCCCGTCCTGCAACGCCTCCGCCGACTCCAGGTCCAGGTTGTCCGTCGGCTCGTCCAGCAGCAGAGCCGTCGTCCCCGCCAGCTCCAGCAGCAGGATCTGGAACCGCGCCTGCTGCCCACCCGACAGCCGCTCGAAGTCCTGGTCCCCCTGCCGCTCCAACTCGTACCGCCGCAGCACCCCCATCGCCCCGCCCCGGTCCTTGGCGTGCTCCGACCAGAGGATCTCCACCAGGGTCTTCCCCAGCAGCTCCGGATGCGCGTGCGTCTGGGCGAAGTGCCCCGGCACCACCCGCGCCCCGAGCTTCCACTCCCCCGTGTGCGCCACCGGCTCCCCCGCCAGCAGCCGCAGGAAGTGCGACTTGCCCGACCCGTTGGAACCGAGGACCGCGACCCGCTCCCCGTAATAGATCTCCAGGTCGAACGGCTTCATCAGCCCGGTCAGCTCCAGGTTCTTGCAGGTCACCGCCCGCACCCCGGTCCGCCCGCCGCGCAGCCGCATCTTGATGTCCTGCTCGCGCGGCGGCTCCGGCGGCGGCCCGGCCTCCTCGAACTTCTTGAAGCGGGTCTGCATCGCGTGGTAGCGGTTGGCCATGTCGGGGCTGTTCGCCGCCTGCTGCCGCATCCGCAGGACGAGCGCCTTCAGCCGGGCGTGCTCCTCCTGCCAGCGCCGCAGCAGCTCCTCGAAGCGCGCGAACCGCTCCTTGCGGGCGTCGTGGTACGTGGCGAAGCCGCCACCGTGCACCCAGACGTCACTGCCCGCCGGGCTCGGCTCGACGCTGACGATCTTCTCGGCGGCCCGGGACAGCAGCTCCCGGTCGTGGGAGACGAAGAGGACCGTCTTACGGGTCTCCTTCAGCTTCTCCTCCAGCCACCGCTTGCCCGGCACGTCCAGATAGTTGTCCGGCTCGTCGAGCAGCAGGACCTCGTCGGGCCCGCGCAGCAGCGCCTCCAGCACCAACCGCTTCTGCTCACCGCCACTGAGCGTGCGCACCTCGCGCCACTGCGCCTTCTCGTACGGGACGCCCAGCGCGGCCATGGTGCACATGTCCCAGACCGTCTCGGCCTCGTACCCGCGCGCCTCCGCCCAGTCGCTCAGCGCCTGCGCGTACGCCATCTGCGCGGCCTCGTCGTCGACGGTGAGAATGCGTTCCTCGGCCGCGTCGACGGCCTTCGCGGCCTCCCTGATCCTCGGCTGCGACACCGACACCAGCAGGTCCCTCACGGTCCGCTCGTCCCGCACCGAGCCCACGAACTGCGGCATCACACCGAGGCCGCCGCTCACCGACACCGTGCCGCCGTGCGGCTGGAGCTCACCGGCCAGCAGCCGCAGCAGGGTCGTCTTGCCCGCCCCGTTCGCCCCGACGAGCGCGACGACGGCCCCGTCGGCCACCCGGAACGAGGCATCGCCGAGCAGCACCCGCCCGTCCGGTAGGTAGTACTCCAGGTGGCCTGCTTCGAGATGTCCCATACAGAGCATTGTCACGGTCCGCGAAGCTCTGACCCAACCGGTTTACCGATAGCCCTAAACTGCGCGCATGAGCTTTGGGCAAGGGGGGGCCTCCTGGGGGCCCGGGGGCGACGGGACTCCGGACTGGGCGGCGCTGGCGGAGGAATCCGCGGCGCGCGCCCGCCGGAAGAAACTGCTGATGATCGGCGGCGGCGTGCTGGCCACCGTGGCGATCGGCGCGATCGTGACCACGGCCGTGGTCACATCGAACGGCGGCAAGGGCAAGGCCGACAAGAACGCGAGCCAACTGCCCGCACCCGCCGAGCTCCCCGAGGACACCTCGGCGCCCGAGCCCTCCTTCTCCTCGGTCGCACCGCCGCCCCCGCCGGACCCCAAGGAGTTCATATCGAGCGCCGAGAAGGACAAGGCGCCGATCACCGTCGACGGGTTCTTCCCCGGCAAGAAGCTCACGATGGGCGACCGCGTCCACCTCAAGGGCGCGACGAGCAGCTCAGCGAATTGCGCGAACGGCACCCAGGGCGCCCTCGGCTCGATCCTCGCGAACAACGGCTGCACCCAGCTCATCCGGGCCACCTACCGCAAGGACGGGGTGGCCGTCACCGTCGGCATCGCCGTCTTCGAGACGGAGGCCCGCGCGAAGAAGACCGCCGACCAGGCCTCGGGCGGCCTCGCCTCCCTCAGCGGCGGGGGCGTCGACACCTTCTGCCGGGGCGGCACGGTCTGCCTGCGCACCGCCAACTCCTACGGCCGTTACGCCTACTTCAGCGTCGGCGGCTTCCTGAACGGCAAGCGGGTCACCACCGCCGACAAGGACGTCTACGCGGTCAGCAAGGACCTCACGAACTTCGCCTTCCGCCAGATCCACCGCCGCGGCCAGCTCCAGGCCTCCCAGGCCGCGGCGGAACCCAACAGCTGACCCGACCGGAGTCCGGGCGGTCGGGGATCGGGGATCGGGGATCAGCAGCAGCCCGCCCCCGGCAACGTCCGTACGTTCCGGGCCTCTTCGGCCCGCGCCGCCAGCAAGTCGTCCGCCGGATACGCCACTTCCTCCAGCGTCAGCCCGTGCGGCCGCACCACATGCACCCCGGGATCGCGCACCTTCGCGGCCAGCACCTCGGCGGGCCAGGAGGCCGGCCGCCGCCCGTCGCCGACGAACAACGCCGCCCCGATCAGGGCCCGCACCATGTTGTGGCAGAACGCGTCCGCCTGCACGGTCGCCGTGAGGACCCCGGACTCCTCGTCCCGTACCCAGCTCAGCTTCTGGAGCGTACGGATGGTCGTCGCGCCCTCGCGCTTCTTGCAGTACGCGGCGAAGTCGTGCTCGCCGACCATCAGCGCGGCCGCCTCGTTCATCGCGTCCACGTCCAACGGCCGGTCGTGCCACAGCACATGACCACGCGTCAGCGGATCGACGCCACCGGGCCGGTCGCCGACGCGGTACGCGTACCGCCGCCACAGCGCGGAGAACCGGGCGTTGAACCCCGCCGGAGCGGGAGCCGCGCGCCAGATCCGTACGTCCAGCGGCAGCCGCCCGGCCAGCCGCCGCAGCAGCTTCTCTTCATGCTCGCCCCAGACCGCCTCCGGCAGATCCACATGGGCCACCTGGCCGCGCGCGTGCACCCCGGCGTCCGTGCGCCCCGCCACCGTCAGGTCGTACGTCACCGCCGAGCGGGTCACGGTCCGCAGCGCGTCCTCGATCTCGCCCTGCACCGTGCGCCGGCTGGTCTGCTTCGCCCAGCCGGAGAAGTCCTTGCCGTCGTAGGACAGGTCCAGTCGTACCCGTACGAAACCGGGCTCGGCCTCGTCACTCACCGCGTCTCCCTCTCCACACCCTGGTCAGCGAAACGGGCCCGCACCGCCCCGAAGGGTGATGCGGGCCCGTCCCGTGGTCGCTAAGACGCTCAGGCGTCCTTGGACTCCGCGTCGTCGGCCGGCTTGGCGTCCTCGACGGCCTCGGCCGCGGGGGCCTCGTCCTTCTTGAGGGCGTCTTCCTTGACCGCACGCTTCGTCGCGGCCTCGGCCTCACCGGTGGCCTGCTGGGCCACGGTCAGCGCCTCGACCAGCTCGATGACGGCCATCGGGGCGTTGTCGCCACGACGGTTGCCGATCTTGGTGATACGGGTGTAACCACCGGGGCGGTTCTCGTACCGGGGAGCGATCTCGGTGAAGAGCGTGTGGACGACGCTCTTGTCCGTGATCGTCTGGAGCACCAGGCGACGGTTGTGGATGTCGCCCTTCTTCGCCTTGGTGACGAGGCGCTCGGCGACGGGGCGCAGGCGGCGGGCCTTGGCCTCGGTCGTCGTGATGCGGCCGTGCTCGAACAGCGACTTCGCCAGGTTGGCGAGGAGCAGCTTCTCGTGCGCGGCGCTGCCGCCCAGACGGGCACCCTTGGCGGGACGCGGCATGGTGATTCTCCTTGTGTGCTGCACCGGCCGTATCAGGTACCGATGTCAGTTCCCGCAAGGCGGACGCCTCACGGAAGTCATAGCTGCCGGACGGCATTCAAGCCCGCCCGACGTTCGCGCCGGACATCAGCCAAATTCAAGCCCGTCCGACGTTCGCGCCGGACATCAGCCAAATTCAAGCCCGTCCGGCGATTGAGGACAAAGCCTCATCCCGGCACGGGGCACCCAGGAAACCCGGGCACCCCCGCCGGAGGCGATCAGTACTGCTCGGTCTCCACGAAACCCGCATCCGCATCGTCATCGGCGCCAAAGGCGTCCGCCGCGGCGGTCGGGTCGAAGCCGGGAGGCGAGTCCTTCAGCGCGAGGCCCATACCGGCCAGCTTCGCCTTGACCTCGTCGATCGACTTCGCACCGAAGTTGCGGATGTCGAGCAGGTCCGCCTCGGAACGCGCCACGAGCTCACCCACGGAGTGGATGCCCTCGCGCTTGAGGCAGTTGTACGAACGGACCGTGAGCTCCAGCTCCTCGATCGGCAGAGCCAGATCGGCGGCGAGAGCGGCGTCCGTCGGGGACGGGCCCATGTCGATGCCCTCGGCGTCGATGTTGAGCTCGCGCGCCAGACCGAACAGCTCGACCAGGGTCTTACCGGCCGACGCCATGGCGTCACGGGGACGCATGGCCTGCTTGGTCTCGACGTCGACGATCAGCTTGTCGAAGTCGGTGCGCTGCTCGACACGGGTCGCCTCGACCTTGTACGTGACCTTGAGCACCGGCGAGTAGATGGAGTCGACCGGGATCCGGCCGATCTCCTGGCCGACCTGCTTGTTCTGGACGGCGGAGACGTAGCCGCGACCGCGCTCGACGGTCAGCTCCATCTCCAGCTTGCCCTTGCCGTTGAGCGTGGCGAGAACGAGGTCGGGGTTGTGCACCTCGACACCGGCCGGGGGCGCGATGTCGGCGGCGGTGACCAGACCCGGGCCCTGCTTGCGCAGGTACATCACGACCGGCTCGTCGTGCTCCGAGGAGACGACCAGCTGCTTGATGTTGAGGATGAGGTCGGTCACGTCCTCCTTGACGCCCGGCACGGTGGTGAACTCGTGCAGGACACCGTCGATCCGGATGCTGGTGACAGCGGCACCGGGGATCGAGGAGAGGAGGGTGCGGCGGAGGGAGTTGCCGAGGGTGTAGCCGAAGCCCGGCTCCAGCGGCTCGATCACGAACCGGGAGCGGAACTCGTCGACGACCTCTTCGGTCAGCGACGGACGCTGAGCGATAAGCATGCGGTGATCCTTCAGTCGTGGGCACCCACTATTTGATGCCCGACAGATGTAACAAGGGTACGGGCGGTACGCCCCGTAAGAGGTGTACCGCCCGGACCCGGCGCTACTGACGCACGGCCGTCACCGGCCGTAGCGGGTCAGACGCGACGACGCTTCGGCGGACGGCAGCCGTTGTGCGGCGTCGGGGTGACGTCCTGGATCGAACCGACCTCCAGGCCGGTGGCCTGGAGCGAGCGGATCGCGGTCTCACGGCCGGAGCCGGGACCCTTGACGAAGACGTCGACCTTGCGCATGCCGTGCTCCTGCGCGCGGCGGGCGGCCGACTCGGCGGCCATCTGCGCGGCGAAGGGGGTGGACTTGCGCGAGCCCTTGAAGCCGACGTGGCCGGCGGAGGCCCAAGAGATCACGTTGCCCGAGGGGTCCGTGATCGAGACGATGGTGTTGTTGAACGTGCTCTTGATGTGCGCGTGGCCGTGAGCGACGTTCTTCTTTTCCTTGCGACGCACCTTCTTGGCTGCGCCCTGACGACCCTTGGGGGGCATGTCTTGACTCCAGATGGAGAGGGGAGGTGATCGGTCCTACAGCGAAGACCGCTGGTTGCTGCGGGTTCCGGGGAACCGGAGGTCCGCAGTGCGTCCGCTGAGGACTACTTCTTGCCCGGCTTCTTCTTACCGGCGATGGCGCGACGCGGGCCCTTGCGGGTACGCGCGTTCGTGCTGGTGCGCTGACCGTGGACGGGCAGGCCACGACGGTGGCGGATGCCCTGGTAGCAGCCGATCTCGACCTTGCGGCGGATGTTCGCCTGGACCTCACGGCGGAGGTCACCCTCGGTGCGGAGGTTGGCGTCCACGTGCTCGCGGATCTTGACGAGGTCTTCCTCGGCCAGGTCGCGAACGCGGGTGTTCGGGTTCACGCCGGTGGAGGCGAGGATCTCCTTGGACCGGGTGCGCCCGATACCGAAGACGTAGGTGAGGGCAACCTCCACGCGCTTTTCGCGCGGGATGTCAACACCTGAAACGCGTGCCATTCAATGGCTCCAGTTGTTAGATCGGGGGTCTTCCGCAGTGCCACTCCCGACCGCCGACCGCTCCTGAGGAGCAGTGGTACGTCCGGGTCCCCGGCCCCCGCCGGAGGTGTCGTCAGCCGTGGCTTGGACGGGCTCTGCGTATGTACGTATTACGTGCGTCGCGCGAAGAACTGCGAGATGCAGGCGGTCGTGCGTCAGCCCTGGCGCTGCTTGTGGCGCAGGTTGTCGCAGATGACCATGACCCGACCGTGACGGCGGATCACCTTGCACTTGTCGCAGATCTTCTTGACGCTCGGCTTGACCTTCATGGGATGTCAGGTTCTCCGGGTCAGTGCCATCACCCGCCGAAACGGGGTGCCGGCAAGATCTACTTGTAGCGGTAGACGATCCGGCCACGCGTCAGGTCGTACGGAGAGAGCTCCACCACAACCCGGTCATCGGGGAGGATACGGATGTAGTGCATCCGCATCTTGCCGCTGATGTGCGCCAGGACCTTGTGACCGTTCTGGAGCTCCACCTTGAACATTGCGTTCGGGAGGGACTCGATCACGGTGCCCTCAATCTCGATGGCACCTTGCTTCTTGGCCACGCTTCGCCCTTCGAATCGGCTACCTTGATCGGCTCCTGTTTCACCGGAGTGCCGCATACGGGCACACTGATGCACGAGAGCCGACGAGTCAGTCTACGTCAGCGGACTCCAAAAGACGAATCCGTCAAGTTTGCCCACTCCCGGTGATCCTTAGACCTACCGGAAGGGTTGCATCAGCCCAGCGGGTCGGGCGCGGCCGTGATCCCGTACTCCGCGAGCTTCGCCTTCCCGCAGTCCGGCGAGGTCAGGACCAGCGGGCCCTGCTCGGTCAGCGCGATGGAGTGCTCCCAGTGCGAGGACCAGGTGCCGTCCGTCGTGATGACCGTCCAGTCGTCGCTCAGGGTCTCCGTGCGGGCCGTGCCCAGCGACACCATCGGCTCGATCGCCAGGCAGACGCCCGGGACCAGCTTGATGCCCTTGCCGCGCTTGCGGGAGACGTAGTTCAGCAGGTGCGGGTCCATGTGCATCTCGGTGCCGATGCCATGGCCGCCGAAGTCCTCGATGATCCCGTACTTGCCGGTCGCCGGCCGGGGCTGGCGGCGGATGTAGGTCTCGATGGCCCGGGAGATGTCGACGAGGCGGTTGTTCGCCTTCATCGCGGCGATCCCGGCCCACATCGACTCCTCGGTCACCCGGGAGAGCTCGATCAGCTCCGGAGCGTGACCGGTGCCCACGAAGGCGGTGTAGGCCGCGTCACCGTGCCAGCCGTCCACGATCGCGCCGGCGTCGATCGAGATGATGTCGCCGTCCTTGAGAACGGTCTTCTCGTCCGGGATGCCGTGGACGACGACCTCGTTGACCGAGGTGCAGATGGTCGCGGGGAACCCGCCGTACCCGAGGAAGTTCGACTTCGCCCCGTGGTCGGCGATCACCTTCCGGGCGACCTGGTCCAGATCCCGCGTGGTGGCCCCGGGAACGGCCGCCTCACGGGTGGCGGCGTGAATGGCAGCGACCACCAGGCCCGCCTCGCGCATCTTCGCGATCTGCTCGGGGGTCTTGATCTGCACCATTGCTCGGCGCCTCTCTGCATCGACGGTGACGGGTACGGCTCGGCGTGTTCAACGATACGGGCGCAAGCAGTCGGCCGCGGCGCCCTGAGGCGCCGCGGCCGGCTTGCACTACGCGTGTGTGGTACGGGGGTGGGGCTCAGGCCTTGTCGGAGGCCTTGAGCGCCTCCATGGCGCGGGCGGTCACATCCGCGACCTTGCCCAGCGCGGAGATCGTCACCACGAGGCCCTGGGCCCGGTAGTAGTCGATGATCGGCTCGGTCTGCGTGTGGTAGACCTCCAGCCGGGTGCGGACGGTCTCCTCGCTGTCGTCGTCCCGCTGGTACAGCTCGCCGCCGCAGGCGTCGCAGACGCCCTCGGTCTTCGGCGGGTTGTACGTCAGGTGGAAGACGTGCGCGCTGTTGTTGCGGCAGACCCGGCGACCCGCGATCCGCTTCACGACCTCGTCCTCGGGGACCTCGAGATCGAGGACCGCGTCCAGCTTCACGCCCTCGTCCTTGAGCATCACGTCCAGGGCTTCGGCCTGGCCCACGTTCCGCGGGAACCCGTCCAGCAGGAAGCCGTTCACGGCGTCCGACTGGCCCATGCGGTCCTTGGCCATCCCGATGGTGACCTCGTCCGGCACCAGCTGCCCCGCGTCCATGTAGGCGCGGGCCTGCTTGCCAAGGTCGGTGCCCTGGCTGATGTTGGCGCGGAAGAGGTCGCCCGTGGCGATGTGCGGAATCGAGAGGTTCTGAGCAAGGTACGCAGCCTGCGTTCCCTTGCCGGCGCCCGGAGGCCCGACGAGGACGATTCGCATCAGCGGAGGAACCCTTCGTAATTGCGCTGCTGGAGCTGACTCTCGATCTGCTTCACGGTTTCCAGACCCACACCCACGATGATGAGGATGCTCGTCCCGCCGAACGGGAAGTTCTGGTTCGCACCGCCGAAGCCTGCCAACGCCATCGTCGGCACCAGAGCGATCAGGCCCAGGTACAGCGAGCCCGGCCAAGTGATCCTGTTGAGCACGTAGCTCAGATACTCGGCAGTAGGTCGACCTGCCCGGATACCCGGGATGAAGCCACCATACTTCTTCATGTTGTCGGCGACTTCGTCGGGGTTGAACGAAATGGCCACGTAGAAGAAGGCGAAGAACACGATGAGTACGAAGTACGTCGCGATGTAGTACGGGTGGTCACCGGTCACGAAGTTGTCCTGGATCCAGGTCGCCCAGCCTGCCTGGGAGTTGGAGAACTGGACGATCAGCGCCGGGATGTAGAGCAGCGACGAGGCGAAGATGACCGGAATCACACCGGCCTGGTTCACCTTCAGCGGGATGTACGTGGACGTACCGCCGTAGGACCGGCGTCCGATCATGCGCTTCGCGTACTGCACCGGGATCCGGCGCTGGGCCTGCTCGACGAAGACGACGAGGCCGACCATCACGAAGCCGATGAGGATGACGGTGCCGAACTCGATCCATCCGTCGGCCAGCTTGCCGCTCTCCTTGATGGCCCACAGGGCGCCGGGGAACGTGGCGGCGATCGAGATGAACATGAGGATCGACATGCCGTTGCCGATGCCGCGGTCGGTGATGAGCTCGCCGAGCCACATGACGGCGGCCGTACCGGCGGTCATGGTGAGGACCATGATGACCGTGGTGAAGACCGACTTGTCCGCGACGATCTGGTCGCCCACGGAGCAGTTCTGGAAGAGCGCACCGCTGCGGGCGGTGGCGACGAGGCCGGTGCCCTGGAGGACGGCGAGCGCGACTGTCAGATAACGCGTGTACTGCGTGATCTTCGCCGTGCCGGACTGCCCCTCCTTCTTCAGGGCTTCCAGGCGCGGGATCACGACGGTCAGCAGCTGGAGAATGATGCTGGCCGTGATGTACGGCATGATGCCGAGCGCGAAGATGGTGATCTGCAGAAGAGCGCCACCGCTGAACATCTGCATCAGACCGAGGAGACCACCCGAGTCGGCCTGGTCGATGCACTGCTGCACCTTCGAGTAGTCGACGCCCGGGGCCGGGATGTGCGCCCCGAGCCGGTAGATCACGATGATGCCGAGCGTGAAGAGCAGCTTCTTGCGCAGGTCGGGCGTCTTGAACGCTCGGGCGAACGCGGTGAACACGGTGCCTCCTGCGACCCCCGCGCTATGCGTCAGAGGCGACGGGTCTGGATGGGTCTGGATGGGATCGGGTACAAGGCAGCCCTACATCGTAAGGAGGCCACAAAAGATTAACGGCGCCACCCTACCCGGCCCGGGACTGAGCAGGAAACACGCGCCGCACACCGGTGCACCGCCCGTCTCCCGGCCCGCGCCGTGAAAGACCGGCCAAGCCACACCATTTGGGACGTGAACGACCTCGGACTCCCCCACCGCCGGTGCGGTGGACACTCGTTCAACCTTTCCCGAGCCTTTACGGTTCCCGTACAGCGCCGTAAACACGGAAAAGCCTGGCCGGCCACCTCCGAAGAGGCGGCCGGCCAGGCCCAGTTCTGTCCCGCGGCTCAGACGAGCTCGGTGACCGTACCGCCGGCGGCGGTGATCTTCTCCTTGGCGGAGCCGGAGACGGCGTCAACCGAAACCTGCAGTGCCACGGAGATCTCGCCCTGTCCGAGGACCTTGACGAGGTGGTTGTTGCGCACAGCGCCCTTGGCGACCAGATCGGCCACCGTGACCTCTCCACCCTCGGGGTAGAGCGTCGCGAGCTTGTCCAGGTTCACGACCTGGTACTCCGTGCGGAACGGGTTCTTGAAGCCCTTGAGCTTCGGGAGACGCATGTGGAGGGGCATCTGGCCACCCTCGAAGCGCTCCGGAACCTGGTAACGGGCCTTCGTACCCTTGGTACCACGGCCTGCGGTCTTACCCTTGGACGCCTCACCACGACCCACACGGGTCTTGGCGGTCTTGGCGCCCGGGGCAGGCCGGAGGTTGTGGGCCTTCAGCGGGCTGTTCTCCGCCATGTCAGTCAACCTCCTCAACCGTCACGAGGTGGCGGACGGTGTGCACCATTCCGCGGAACTCGGGGCGGTCCTCCTTGACAACCGAGTCGTTCAGGCGCTTGAGCCCGAGCGAACGCAGGGTGTCGCGGTGGTTCTGCTTGCTGCCGATGTACGACTTCGTCTGCGTGATCTTGAGGCGAGCCATTACGCACCCGCTCCCGCACGTGCACGAAGCAGAGCCGCGGGGGCGACGTCCTCGAGGGGCAGACCACGGCGGGCCGCGATCTCCTCGGGACGCTGCAGGCCCTGGAGGGCCGCCACGGTCGCGTGCACGATGTTGATCGCGTTGGACGAACCAAGCGACTTCGACAGGATGTCGTGAACGCCGGCGCACTCGAGCACGGCACGCACCGGGCCACCGGCGATAACACCGGTACCGGGGGAAGCCGGCTTGAGCAGGACGACGCCCGCAGCCTTCTCGCCCGTGATCGGGTGAGGGATGGTGCCCTGGATGCGCGGGACCTTGAAGAAGTTCTTCTTGGCCTCTTCGACACCCTTGGCGATGGCCGCGGGAACTTCCTTGGCCTTGCCGTATCCGACACCGACGGTGCCGTCACCATCGCCCACCACGACCAGCGCGGTGAAGCTGAAGCGACGACCACCCTTCACAACCTTGGCGACGCGGTTGATCGCGACGACACGCTCGACGTACGCGGTCTTCTCGGCGGCAGCGCCACCGTCACGGCCCTTCCGGTCCCGCCGCTCGCCGCCACCGGCACCGCTTCCGCGGCGCTGGGGTCCAGCCATTGGATTTACCTCTCTCTGTTACGTCCGCTGTGCGTAGGAACCGGGGCTTAGAACTTCAGCCCGGCTTCACGGGCGGCGTCAGCCAGAGCGGCAATCCGCCCGGCGTACTGGTTACCACCGCGGTCAAACACGACGGCCTCGACGCCTGCGGCCTTGGCGCGCTCGGCGACAAGGGCGCCGACCTGCTGGGCCTGGGCGCTCTTGTCACCCTCGCCACCACGGATCGAGGTGTCCAGGGTCGACGCCGACGCGAGCGTGTGGCCCGCGATGTCGTCGATGACCTGGGCCACGATGTGGCGGTTGGAACGCGTCACGACCAGACGGGGACGCTCCGGCGAACCCGACAGGTGCTTGCGGACGCGGATGTGGCGCCGCTTGCGAGCAGCGCGCTTGTACGCGTCGCCCTTGGCGATCTTCACACCGTATGCCATGGCTACTTACCAGCCTTTCCGACCTTGCGGCGGATGACCTCGCCCGCGTACTTGACGCCCTTGGCCTTGTACGGGTCGGGCTTCCGCAGCTTGCGGATGTTGGCGGCTACCTCGCCGACCTTCTGCTTGTCGATGCCCTCGACGCTGAGCTTCGTGGGCGACTCGACCTTGAAGGTGATGCCTTCCGGAGCCTCGATGAGGATCGGGTGGCTGTAGCCCAGGGCGAACTCCAGGTTGGAGCCCTTCGCCTGGACGCGGTAACCGACACCGCTGATCTCGAGCGCCTTGCTGTAACCCGTGGTCACACCGGTGATCATGTTCGCCACCAGCGTGCGGGACAGGCCGTGGAGGGCCTTGTTCTGACGCTCGTCGTTCGGGCGGGAGACGTTGAGCACGCCGTCCTCACCCTTGGAGACCTCGATCGGCGCGGCAACGGTGTGCGTGAGGGAACCCTTGGGGCCCTTCACGGCGACCGTACGGCCATCGATGGTGACGTCCACACCGGCGGGAACCTGGATGGGGAGCTTGCCGATTCGCGACATGAGCTTTCCTTCCTTTCCCGACTACCAGACGTAGGCGAGGACTTCCCCACCTACGCCCTTCTTGCCTGCCTGCTGGCCGGTCAGGAGGCCGTGGGACGTGGAGATGATCGCCACGCCCAGGCCGCCGAGAACCTTCGGCAGGTTGGTGGACTTTGCGTATACACGCAGACCCGGCTTCGAAATCCGCTTGATGCCGGCGATCGAGCGCTCGCGGTTCGGGCCGAACTTCAGCTCGAGGACGAGGTTCTTGCCGACCTCGGCGTCCTCGACCTTCCAGCCGGTGATGAAGCCCTCCTGCTGGAGGATCTCCGCGATGTGCGACTTGATCTTGCTGTGCGGCATCGAGACATCGTCGTGATATGCCGAGTTCGCGTTACGCAGACGCGTGAGCATGTCTGCGATGGGATCAGTCATGGTCATGAGTTGGCCTTCGGCCTCTCTCGCCGGGGTTTCCTGTATGCGCCATCCCTCTCCCCACTCAGTGGCGGGACGGGTGCGGTGCGGGGACCTACGGCGTAGTAAGTCGGTCTTGGGCGGCAGGCGCCCAACCCTTCAAGCCTACGGCATGAAAGGACGGGCTCCTGCCGACCCAGATGCTTACCGAGAGTCTCCGGAACTTCCCTTTGCCCGAGGGCGGAGGGGAGTTACCAGGAGCTCTTGGTCACGCCCGGCAGCTCGCCACGGTGAGCCATCTCACGAAGGCACACGCGGCACAGGCCGAACTTGCGGTAGACGGAGTGGGGCCGGCCGCAGCGCTGGCAGCGGGTGTACCCGCGAACGCCGAACTTCGGCTTACGGGCGGCCTTAGCGATCAGAGCCTTCTTCGCCACGGTCAGTTCTCCTTGAACGGGAAGCCGAGGTGACGAAGGAGGGCACGACCCTCGTCGTCGTTGGTCGCCGTGGTGACCACGGTGATGTCCATGCCCCGGACCCGGTCGATCTTGTCCTGGTCGATCTCGTGGAACATGACCTGCTCCGTGAGACCGAAGGTGTAGTTGCCACGGCCGTCGAACTGCTTCGGCGACAGGCCACGGAAGTCACGGATACGCGGAAGCGCGAGCGACAGCGTACGGTCCAGGAACTCCCACATCCGGTCACCGCGGAGGGTGACGTGGCAGCCGATCGGCTGGCCCTCGCGCAGCTTGAACTGCGCGATGGACTTGCGGGCCTTCGTGACGGCCGGCTTCTGGCCGGTGATCGTGGTGAGGTCCTTGACGGCACCGTCGATCAGCTTGGAGTCGCGGGCGGCGTCGCCCACACCCATGTTGACCACGATCTTGACCAGACCGGGAACCTGCATGACGTTCTCGTACGAGAACTCCTCACGCAGCTTGCCGGCGATTTCCTCGCGGTAGCGCGTCTTGAGACGCGGCGCAGTGGTGGCAGTCATCAGATGTCCTCACCGGTCCGCTTGGCAACGCGGATCTTGTTGCCCTCGTCGTCAAAGCGGTAGCCGACGCGGGTGACAACCTTGTTGCCGTCCTTCTCCACAACCAGCTGAACGTTGCTGACGTGGATCGGGGCCTCGGTGGTGACAATGCCACCCGTCTGCGAACCGCGAGCCGTCTGACCGGCCTTGGTGTGCTTCTTGACCCGGTTGACACCCTCGACGAGGACGCGGTCCTGAGCGGGGTAGGCCACGATGACCTTGCCCTGCTTGCCCTTGTCCTTACCGGTGATGACCTGAACCAGGTCGCCCTTCTTGATCTTCATGCTTACAGCACCTCCGGCGCGAGCGAGATGATCTTCATGAACTTCTTCTCGCGCAGCTCCCGGCCCACCGGGCCGAAGATGCGGGTGCCGCGGGGGTCGCCGTCGTTCTTCAGAATGACGGCGGCGTTCTCGTCGAAGCGGATGTACGAGCCATCCTGACGACGACGCTCCTTGACGGTGCGAACGATGACGGCCTTGACGACGTCACCCTTCTTCACGTTGCCACCGGGGATCGCGTCCTTGACGGTGGCGACGATGACGTCACCGATACCCGCGTAGCGGCGACCCGAGCCACCGAGAACACGAATGGTGAGAATTTCCTTCGCACCCGTGTTGTCGGCGACGCGCAGTCGCGACTCCTGCTGGATCACGTCTATCTCCTGATCGTCTGCCGGTTCCCGGCGGGTGCCTCTCCGTTACCGGGGAGGCACCCCACCGAGCCTGGCGGAACTGACCTGAGGGGAGAATCCCTCAGGAATTACTTGGCCTTCTCGAGGATCTCGACGATGCGCCAGCGCTTCGAGGCCGACAGCGGACGCGTCTCCATGATGATGACGCGGTCGCCGACGCCCGCAGAGTTCTGCTCGTCGTGGGCCTTGAGCTTGTTGGTACGGCGGATGACCTTGCCGTACAGCGCGTGCTTGACGCGGTCCTCGACAGCGACGACGACGGTCTTGTCCATCTTGTCGCTGACGACCAGACCCTCACGGGTCTTGCGGAAACCGCGGTCGGTGTTCGTCTCAGTCACAGTCTTCTCGCTCATCAGGCGCTCTCCACCGTCTCGATGCCCAGCTCGCGCTCACGCATCAGGGTGTAGATCCGGGCGATGTCCTTACGGACGGACTTGAGCCGGCCGTGGTTCTCGAGCTGGCCCGTCGCCGCCTGGAAGCGGAGGTTGAACAGCTCTTCCTTGGCTTCGCGGAGCTTGTTGAGGAGCTCCTCGTCGCCCAGCTCGCGCAGCTCGGACGCCTTGGTACCGGCCGACATCACGACTCACCTGCCTCGCGCCGAACGATCCGGCACTTCATCGGAAGCTTGTGAGCAGCGCGGGTGAGCGCCTCACGAGCAATCTTCTCGTTCGGGTAGGACAGCTCGAACATCACCCGACCGGGCTTGACGTTCGCGATCCACCACTCGGGAGAACCCTTACCGGAACCCATGCGGGTCTCGGCGGGCTTCTTCGTCAGGGGACGGTCCGGGTAGATGTTGATCCAGACCTTGCCGCCACGCTTGATGTGACGGGTCATCGCGATACGAGCGGACTCGATCTGACGGTTCGTCACGTACGCCGGGGTCAGCGCCTGGATGCCGTACTCGCCGAACGCAACCTGCGTGCCACCCTTGGACATACCGCTGCGCTTCGGGTGGTGCTGCTTGCGGTGCTTGACCCTACGGGGGATCAGCATTTCGGTCAGGCCTCCGTTCCGGTGCTCTCAGCAGCCGGAGCAGCGGCGGCGGGAGCGTCGGCCTTGGGGGCCTCGGCTGCCGGCGACTGCTGCGGCTTACGGCCGCGACCGCCACGCTCGCCACCACGGCCACCGCGGCCGGCCGGGCGGTCAGCGCCGCCACGAGCCGGACGGTTACCGGCGCGGGCCGCGGCGTTCTCGGCGCGAACCTCGGCGATGTTCTTGACGTCGCCCTTGTAGATCCAGACCTTCACGCCGATGCGGCCGAAGGTCGTCTTGGCCTCGAAGAAGCCGTAGTCCACGTTCGCACGGAGCGTGTGCAGGGGCACGCGGCCCTCGCGGTAGAACTCCGAGCGGGACATCTCGGCGCCGCCGAGGCGACCGCCGCACTGGATCTTGATGCCCTTGGCGCCGGCCTTCATCGAGCTCTGCATGCTCTTGCGCATGGCACGACGGAAGGAGACGCGGGAGGAGAGCTGCTCGGCGACGGCCTGGGCCACCAGCTGAGCGTCCACCTCGGGGTTCTTGACCTCGAGGATGTTCAGCTGGACCTGCTTGCCGGTCAGCTTCTCCAGCTCGCCGCGGATGCGATCGGCCTCGGCGCCACGGCGACCGATGACGATGCCCGGGCGGGCGGTGTGGATGTCAACGCGGACGCGGTCGCGGGTGCGCTCGATCTCGACCTTCGAGATGCCGGCCCGCTCCATGCCCTTCGTCATCATGCGACGAATGGCGACGTCTTCCTTGACGTAGTCCTTGTACAGCTTGTCGGCGTACCAGCGGGACTTGAAGTCCGTGGTGATGCCGAGCCGGAACCCGTGCGGGTTTACCTTCTGGCCCATTACCGGGTTCCTTCCTTGCTGCTGACGACCACGGTGATGTGGCTGGTCCGCTTACGGATCCGGTAGGCACGGCCCTGAGCACGCGGACGGAACCGCTTCAGGGTCGGGCCCTCGTCCACGTACGCCTCGCTGATGACCAGCGAAGAGGCGTCGGTGTGGTCGTAGTTGTGTGCAGCGTTGGCGATGGCGCTGTCCAGCACCTTGCCAACCGGCACGCTCGCGGCCTGCGGGGCGAAACGCAGGACCGCCTGAGCCTCCGTGGCATCCATGCCACGGATGAGGTCCACCACTCGGCGGGCCTTCATGGGCGTGACGCGGATGTACCGCGCCTGGGCCCTGGCTTCCATGGTTGTCCCTTCGGTGTAAGTCATAGTCGTTTCCACCCCGCGCTTAGCGGCGCTTCGACTTCCGGTCGTCCTTGACGTGGCCGCGGAAGGTGCGAGTCGGCGAGAACTCGCCGAGCTTGTGGCCGACCATCGACTCGGTGACGAACACCGGGACGTGGATCTTGCCGTTGTGCACCGCGATGGTGTGACCCAGCATGGCCGGGACGATCATCGAGCGACGGGACCAGGTCTTGATGACGTTCTTGGTGCCTGCCTCGTTCTGTACGTCCACCTTCTTGATGAGGTGGCCGTCGACGAAGGGCCCCTTCTTGAGACTGCGCGGCATCTAAACCCGCTCCTAGCGCTTCTTGTTCGTCTTGCGGCGGCGGACGATGTACTTGTTGCTCGCCTTCTTGGGAGAACGAGTACGACCCTCCTTCTGACCCCACGGCGAGACCGGGTGACGTCCACCGGAGGTCTTGCCTTCACCACCACCGTGCGGGTGGTCAACCGGGTTCATCGCGACACCGCGGACGGTCGGGCGAACGCCCTTCCAGCGCATGCGGCCGGCCTTGCCCCAGTTGATGTTCGACTGCTCGGCGTTGCCGACCTCACCGATCGTCGCGCGGCAGCGCGCGTCGACCAGGCGGATCTCACCCGACGGCATACGAAGGTGGGCCATGGTGCCCTCCTTCGCCAGCAGCTGCACGGAGGCACCCGCGGAACGGGCGAACTTCGCGCCGCCGCCGGGCCGCAGCTCGATGGCGTGGATGGTCGTACCGACCGGGATGTTGCGCAGCGCCAGGTTGTTGCCGGGCTTGATGTCGGCGGTCGGACCGTTCTCGACACGGTCACCCTGCGACAGGCCACGGGGAGCGACGATGTAACGCTTCTCGCCGTCCGCGTAGTGCAGCAGCGCGATGCGCGCGGTGCGGTTCGGGTCGTACTCGATGTGCGCGACCTTGGCCGGCACGCCGTCCTTGTCGTGACGACGGAAGTCGATCACGCGGTAGGCGCGCTTGTGGCCACCACCCTGGTGGCGAACGGTCACACGACCGGCGTTGTTACGGCCGCCCTTGCTGTGCAGGGGGCGGACCAGCGACTTCTCCGGCGTGGACCGCGTGATCTCGACAAAGTCGGCGACGCTGGAGCCACGACGGCCCGGGGTCGTCGGCTTGTACTTGCGGATACCCATTTCTCAGTCCTCGTCCGATTCCGGACGACTCGACCTCACTAGGAGGTCGGGCCGCCGAAGATGTCGATACGGTCGCCCTCGGCGAGGGTCACGATGGCGCGCTTCGTGTCGGCGCGCTTGCCGAAGCCGGTCTTGGTGCGCTTGCGCTTACCCTGCCGGTTGATCGTGTTGACCCCGGTGACCTTGACCGAGAAGACCGCTTCCACGGCCTGCTTGATCTGGGTCTTGTTGGAGCCGGGCGCGACGATGAACGTGTACTTGTTCTCGTCGAGCAGCGCGTAGCTCTTCTCGGAGACCACGGGCTTGACGAGAACGTCACGCGGGTCCGAGTACGTCTTGCTGGTAACGGTCGCCTCGCTCATCAGGCGTCGCTCCCTTCGGTCTCAGCGGTCTGGGGGCCAGACACGAAGGACTCGAAAGCGGCCTGGGTGAAGACCACGTCGTCAGAGACGATCACGTCGTACGTGTTGAGCTGGCCCGGCTCCAGGATGTGCACCTGGGGCAGGTTGCGCGCGGACAGCCACGCGGCCTCGTCGGCGCGGTCGACGACCAGGAGCAGGTTCTGGCGCTCCGAGATCTTGCCGAGCAGCGTCTTGGCGGCCTTCGTGGAGGCGGCACCCTCGACCACGCCGGTGACGACGTGGATACGGGAGTGACGGGCCCGGTCCGAGAGGGCACCGCGCAGGGCGGCGGCCTTCATCTTCTTCGGGGTCCGCTGCGAGTAGTCACGCGGCTGCGGGCCGTGGACGACGCCACCACCGGCGAACTGCGGGGCGCGGGTCGAACCCTGACGGGCGCGGCCGGTGCCCTTCTGGCGGTAAGGCTTCTTGCCACCACCGCGGACTTCGCCGCGGCGCTTGGTCTTGTGCGTGCCCTGACGGGCAGCCGCCAGCTGAGCGACAACGACCTGGTGGATCAGCGGAACGCTGGTCTTCGCGTCGAAGATCTCCGCGGGGAGGTCGACGGTACCGGCCTTGTCGCCTGCCGGCGAAAGGATGTCAATGGTGCTCATTACCTCAAGCCCCCTTGGCCGCGGTACGGACCAGGACGAGGCCGCCGTTCGGACCGGGGACCGCGCCCTTGATGAGGAGCAGACCCTTCTCCGCGTCAACCGCGTGGATGGTCAGGTTCTGGGTGGTGACGCGCTCGTTACCCATGCGGCCCGCCATGCGCATGCCCTTGAAGACACGCCCAGGGGTGGCGCAGCCACCGATGGAACCGGGGGAACGGTGCTTGCGCTGGGTGCCGTGCCCGGCGCCGAGGCCCTTGAAGTTGTGACGCTTCATGACACCGGCGAAGCCCTTGCCCTTGCTCTTGCCCGTGACGTCGACCTTGACGCCGGACTCGAACACCTCGGCAGTGACCTCCTGGCCCAGCGTGTACTCGCTGGCGTCAGGGGTGCGGAGCTCCACCAGGTGGCGGCGCGGGGTGACGTCGGCCTTGGCGAAGTGACCCTTGAGGGGCTTGTTCACCTTGCGCGGGTCGATCTCGCCGAAGGCGATCTGGACCGCTTCGTAGCCGTCGCTGTCGTTCGTACGGACCTGCGTCACGACGCACGGACCGGCCTTGACGACGGTCACCGGGACAACCCGGTTGTTCTCGTCCCAGACCTGGGTCATGCCGAGCTTCTCGCCCAGGACGCCCTTGATGTTCTTGCTCATCTCGGCCCGTCCCCTCAGAGCTTGATCTCGATGTCGACGCCAGCCGGCAGGTCGAGGCGCATCAGCGAGTCAACCGTCTTCGGCGTGGGGTCGAGAATGTCGATGAGGCGCTTGTGCGTGCGCATCTCGAAGTGCTCGCGAGAGTCCTTGTACTTGTGCGGCGACTTGATGACGCAGTACACGTTCTTCTCAGTGGGCAGCGGCACCGGGCCCGCGACCGACGCACCAGTGCGGGTCACCGTCTCGACGATCTTCTTCGCCGAGGAGTCGATGACCTCGTGGTCGTAGGCCTTGAGCCGGATGCGGATCTTCTGTCCCGCCATGGCTACTAGTAGTCCTGTCTCTCGTAACGCTCTGGAACCCGGGGGTTCTCTGGACTCCTCCTCCGACCCACGCGGTCGGGCGTGTCGCATCCCCTCTACGAAAATCTCCCGAAGGAGATCCCAACCAAGGGGGTGCGGACCCTGAGACCGCGGAACCGGGGGCGGAACACCCACCGGGTGCCTGGCCGGCGCCCTGCATTGCTTCCCGGAAGATTCCCGTACGTCCGGCCCTGGGGGCCGACGAGTACTGTGGGACTCGCTTCCGGTCCTCCCGGCGGGAGGCGCGCAGCATTGACACTCAACCGAGCAACCTGGTCAGTGTGCCATACGGGGCGCGGGCCTGGCCAATCGAGTCGGGAATCCTACCCCGGCCGAGCGAGTACTCAAACGCGGGCGCGCATCCGGCGGAGCCGAAGCCCCCACGGACCTGACGACACCGTCGACGCGTGTCCGGTGCGCAACCCCACGCCCTGACCGGGCAACCCGCCCGCCCCTCCCTCCGTCTACTCCCCCGCAGGCGCGGCTCGACCGCCGCTGACCTGCGCACGACCAAGGAGTACGCAGGACAGGGCGACCGTTCGCCCGCTGCGGGGGAAGCGGACGGAGTACGCGGCGTGACGGATCGATCTGCCCTGCCTCGGACAGACCTGCCCCGGCGTACCGGCCCGCCCCGGCGCACGGCTCTGCTCGCCGCCGGGGCCACCGCCGCGGCGGCCGCGCTCGCCGGATGTTCCGTGCCGGCGCCCCGCCGCCGGGGCCCGGTGCCCGATCCCGCGCCCGGGCTGGCGATCAGCAGGGCGCGGCGGGCGCTGCTGATGCAGCTGCTGGCCCACCCCGACGACGACCTCTACTTCATGAACCCGGACACCCGGGAGGCCCTCGACGCCGGGACGCCCGTGGTCTGCGTCTACCTCACGGCGGGCGAGGCCGACGGGCTGAACAAGGTTCCCGGGGCCCCGCGCCCGGCCCCCGACCGCGCCGCGTACTCCTCCGCCCGGCACCAGGGGCTGCGCCAGGCGTACGCCGAGCTGCTCGGGCTCGACCGGTTCACGCCCTGGCAGAAGTCCGTCATCTCCCTGCGCGGCGGCCACCGGGCCGAGCTGAACATCCTGGTCGACGGGGTGCGCCGGGTCGAGCTGGTCTTCCTGAACACCGCGATGCACACCGCGCGCGGCCGCCTCGGGCTGCCCAGTCTCTGGCAGGACCGCCGGCTCGTGCTGCGTACCGTCGTCGCCGACGACTCGCCGCTGGAGCGGGCCGGTTCCTACACGTACGACTCCCTCGTCGACGTTCTCGTGGGGCTGCTGGCGGAGTACCGGCCGACGCTCGTGCACACCCTCGACCCGGACCCCGACCTCCAGTTCAGCAGCGAGTACGAGCGCCGCCGGGACAGCGAGCAGCACGGGTACTCCGACCACGCCGACCACACCGCCGCCGCGAGCTTCGCCTGGGCGGCCCTGATCCGCTGGGTGGCGGCCACGACGGGGCGCGGGGAGCCGGTGCCCGGGTTCGTCGTCGCCTCGTTCCGCGGGTACTACAACCGGCACTGGCCCAAGAACCTGCCGCCCGCGGTGCTGGAGCGGAAGGCCGCCCACCTCGTCCCGTACGGCGGCGCCCCCGACTGGGAGTGCGGCAACCCGTCCGGCTGCGGCGACTACAACGTCGGCGGCGACCGGCCGCTGACCAACCGCAAGGGCTGGGTCCGCTCCACCCAGCACCGCTACCCGGGCCCCCGGGCCGTCGTCGCCGCCGCCCCGGACGGGCGGCTCACCGTCTACGGGGTGCTGGGGCTGCGGGCCGTGCGGTGGAGCGAGAGCGCGCCCGGCAGCGGGCTCCGGGACGCGCCGGACGACCTCGGCGGCGGTCCGCTCGCCCCGGTGCTGGGCTCCGCGACGACGGCGGACGGGCGGCAACTGCTGTTCGGGCTGCGGTTCGCGGCGCTCGGCGGACAGGGCACGCCCAACGAGCGCGAGATCGTGCTCCTGGAACAGCGCTCACCGGACGGCCCCTTCCTGGCCTGGCGGGGGCTCGGCAACCCCGCGGCGGGCCGCGACCACGGCCGCCGCATAGGGATACCGGTCGCCGTCACCGCACCGGACGGCCGCGTCCACCTCTTCGTACGCAACGCGGAGAAGGGGCTCAGCACCCGGGTGCGCGACGCGGTCACCGGCCGCTGGAGCGGCTGGCGCGACATGGGCGGCGGCGAGGTGCAGGACGGGCTGAGCGCGGTCGTGGACGCGGCGGGGCGCGTCCATGTGTACGCGGCCGGGCACCACGCCGTGCACCACTGGACCCAGGACGCCCCGGGCACCGATGTCACCGCCCGTACCCAGCTCACCGACTCCCCCGTTCCCGCGCACGCGCCCGGCGCACTCCCGGCGCCCGACGGGTCCGTGGAGCTGTACTACCGGCCGGCCGCACGGGAACGGCTCACCGCCGTCCGGACCGACCCCGCCCCCGCGCCCCGCTTCGGCGGGTACGGTCCGGTGACCGCCGCCGCCGCGCCGAGCGGCGGCCCGGTCCTGCTCGGCCGGACCGCGGAGGGCCGGATCCAGCTGCGTACCGCCGAGGGCACTGCCGTACGGTCGCAGGGCCCGGTCGCCCTGGACGGCGCGGCTCTCCACCTCGGGGCGGGCGGGCGGCCCGTCGTCGTGGGGTTCGGGCCGGACGGCGCGCCCTGGACCTGGCGGCCGTAGCAGCTGCCGCGCCCGGCCCAACTGCCGCCCCATAACGCCGCGTTATCCCCAAACGTTAGTACCCCGGCCTCGTCGCGCTCCGGCACCCTGTTGCCCACCATCCCCCACGGACACGCCCACCCAGCGTGTCGCGCGAAACGAGGAATCATGCGTATATCCAGACTCGTGCCCGCTGCCGCCGCCGCAGCGGCCTGCGTCCTCGCCCTCTTCGCACCGTCCGCCTCGGCCGCCCCCGAGGCTCCTCTGCAGGACGCCCCGCCCCCGACCACCCAGATCATCGGCGGCGGCCAGGCGACCAACGCCCCCTGGGCCGCGCGCCTCTTCTCGAACGGCCGCGAGACCTGTTCGGCGACGATCATCGCGCCGACCTGGATCCTCACCGCCAAGCACTGCGTCACCGGCGGCGGTCTGTCGTTCCGGATCGGCAGCCTCGACCAGCACAGCGGCGGTGTGGTCGCCAACGGCGTCCAGACGTACACCCACAGCGCGGACCTGGCCCTCGTCCGGCTGGACCGCTCGGTGCAGGCCACCTACTCCCGCCTCGGCCAGCCGGGCTCGGTCAGCGTCGGGCAGAGCGTCCAGGTCTGGGGCTGGGGCGCGACCTCGCAGTGCGGCTCGGAGGCGAACTGCCAGTCGCGCTACCTGAAGGTGGCCAACGTGACGGTCACCGGCGGCTGCGGTGACGCGTACGGCGGCTCGGCGATCTGCGCCCGCCGGGGCAACGGCATCACCGCCGGCGGCGACTCCGGCGGCCCGATGACGGCCAACGGCATCCAGGTCGGCGTCGCCTCCACCAGCGACCGCCAGACCACGACCGCGTACACCAACGTCACCGCCTACCGCTCCTGGATCCAGTCGGTCGCGGGCGTCTGACCGGACGCCCCACCCGGGACGGCGGGCACCTGACCGACCCGCCGTCCCCCTGAACCGTAGGGCCCCCGTACCTCTCCGCCCTGAGGTACCGGGGCCCTACAACCATGTCCGGCGCGGCCGCCCGTACGTACGTACGCCGAAGGGCCCCGCACCTCTTTCGAGGTGCGGGGCCCTTCTTGCAGCTCAGTGAGCCACCAGGTCCAAGGACCAAGCAGAAACTACTTGATGATCTTGGTGACCTGGCCGGCGCCCACGGTCCGGCCACCCTCACGGATGGCGAACTTCAGGCCCTCTTCCATGGCGACCGGCTGGATCAGCGCGACGTCCATGAGGGTGTTGTCACCCGGCATGACCATCTCGGTGCCCTCGGGAAGGGTCACAACGCCCGTCACGTCCGTGGTACGGAAGTAGAACTGCGGGCGGTAGTTGTTGAAGAACGGGGTGTGACGGCCACCCTCGTCCTTCGACAGGATGTAGGACTGCGCCTGGAACTCGGTGTGCGGGGTGACCGAGCCGGGCTTGATGATGACCTGGCCGCGCTCGACGTCCTCGCGCTTGATGCCACGGAGGAGCAGACCGACGTTCTCACCGGCCTGGCCCTCGTCGAGCAGCTTGCGGAACATCTCGATGCCGGTGACCGTGGTGGTGGTCTTCTCGGTCTTGATACCGACGATGTCGACGGTCTCGTTGACCTTCAGGACACCACGCTCGATGCGGCCGGTGACGACCGTACCGCGACCGGTGATCGTGAAGACGTCCTCGATGGGCATGAGGAACGGCTTCTCGACGTCACGCTCGGGCTGCGGGATGGCCTCGTCGACAGCCTTCATCAGGTTGAGGACGGACTCACCCCACTCCTTGTCGCCCTCGAGCGCCTTGAGCGCCGAGACCTTGACGACCGGAACGTCGTCGCCCGGGAACTCGTACTCGGAGAGGAGCTCACGGACCTCGAGCTCGACGAGCTCCAGGATCTCCTCGTCGTCCACCATGTCGGCCTTGTTCAGGGCGACGACGATGTAGGGGACGCCGACCTGGCGGGCCAGGAGGACGTGCTCCTTGGTCTGCGGCATCGGGCCGTCGGTGGCGGCGACCACGAGGATGGCGCCGTCCATCTGCGCGGCACCCGTGATCATGTTCTTGATGTAGTCCGCGTGACCGGGGCAGTCGACGTGCGCGTAGTGACGCGACTCCGTCTGGTACTCGACGTGCGCGATGGAGATGGTGATACCGCGCTGGCGCTCTTCGGGAGCCTTGTCGATCTGGTCGAAGGCCGAGGCCTCGTTCAGGTCCGGGTACGCGTCGTGCAGCACCTTGGTAATGGCGGCCGTGAGGGTCGTCTTACCGTGGTCGATGTGACCGATGGTGCCGATGTTGACGTGGGGCTTAGTCCGCTCGAACTTTGCCTTCGCCACTGGGGTCCTCCTGAGTGGTTCTGTACGCCTTGCTTCATCGGCGCCAGGTGATCTTTGCTGGGGTGCCGGGGCCGGGGGCATTTCGCACAGTGCTCGCGCGCTGTGCGAAATGCCCGCCCGGCTCCGGTGACAAGCCTAAAGCGTGAGCTCGGGAGAGTTACTCGCCCTTGGCCTTCGCGATGATCTCCTCGGCGACGTTCCGCGGAACCTCGGCGTAGGAGTCGAACTGCATCGAGTAGCTTGCGCGACCCGAGGTCTTGCTGCGGAGGTCTCCGACGTAGCCGAACATCTCCGAGAGGGGCACGAGGCCCTTCACGACGCGAGCGCCGCTGCGCTCCTCCATGGCCTGGATCTGGCCACGGCGGGAGTTGAGGTCGCCGATGACATCGCCCATGTAGTCCTCGGGCGTGGTGACCTCGACGGCCATCATCGGCTCGAGGAGCACGGGGGACGCCTTGCGGGCACCCTCCTTGAACGCCTGCGAACCGGCGATCTTGAAGGCGAGCTCCGAGGAGTCGACCTCGTGGTAACCACCGTCGAGAAGGGTGACGCGGACGCCGACCATCTCGTAACCGGCCAGGATGCCGAACTGCATGGCTTCCTGAGCACCCGCGTCCACCGAGGGAATGTACTCACGGGGGATGCGGCCACCGGTGACCTTGTTGACGAACTCGTAGGAGGCGTCGCCACCCTCGATGGGCTCAAGGGCGATCTGCACCTTCGCGAACTGGCCGGTACCACCAGTCTGCTTCTTGTGCGTGTAGTCGATGCGCTCGACGGTCTTGCGGATCGTCTCGCGGTAGGCGACCTGGGGCTTGCCGACGTTCGCCTCGACGCGGAACTCGCGCTTCATGCGGTCGACGAGCACCTCGAGGTGAAGCTCGCCCATACCACCGATGATGGTCTGGCCGGTCTCCTCGTCGGAGTGCACCTGGAAGGAGGGGTCCTCCTCCGAGAGGCGCTGGATGGCGACACCCAGCTTCTCCTGGTCACCCTTGGACTTCGGCTCGATGGCGACCTGAATGACCGGCGCCGGGAAGTCCATGGACTCCAGGATGACCGGGTTCTTGTCGTCGCACAGCGTCTCACCGGTGGTGGTCTGCTTGAGACCCATGACGGCGATGATGTCGCCGGCGCCCACCGATGCGATCTCCTCACGCTTGTTCGCGTGCATGCGGTAGATCTTGCCGATGCGCTCCTTCTTGCCCTTGACGGAGTTCAGCACCGCGGTGCCGGCCTCCAGGCGACCGGAGTAGATCCGGACGAAGGTGAGCTTGCCCAGGTGCGGGTCGCTCGCGATCTTGAACGCCAGGCCGGAGAACGGCTCGTCGTCCGAGGGCTTGCGGGCGATGACCTTCTCCGGGTCCTTCACGTCGTGGCCCTCGATGGCCTCGACGTCCAGGGGGGAAGGCAGGTAGCGCACGACCGCGTCGAGCAGGGGCTGGACGCCCTTGTTCTTGAACGCGGTGCCACAGAACACCGGGGTGACGGTGACGGAGTCGGCACTGCCCTTCGACGCCAGCGTGATGCGACGGATGGCCTCGTGCAGCTGCTCCTGGGTGGGCTCGTTGCCCTCCAGGTACAGCTCCATCATGGCGTCGTCGTTCTCGGCCACGGCCTCCAGGAGCTTGCCGCGCCACTCGGCGGCCGACTCCTTGAGGTTGTCCGGGATCTCGACGACGTTGTACATCTCGCCCTTGGCGGCCTCTTCGGGGTACACGAAGGCCTTCATCGACACGAGGTCGACGACGCCCGTGAAGTCCGCTTCGGCGCCGATGGGGAGCTGCATGACGATCGGGGTCGCGCCGAGGCGGTCGATGATCATCTGCACACAACGGAAGAAGTCGGCGCCGGTGCGGTCGAGCTTGTTGACGAAGCAGATACGCGGCACGCCGTAGCGGTCCGCCTGACGCCAAACGGTCTCGGACTGCGGCTCGACGCCGGCGACGCCGTCGAACACGGTGACAGCGCCGTCGAGGACGCGGAGCGAACGCTCCACCTCGACGGTGAAGTCGACGTGACCCGGGGTGTCGATGATGTTGATGGTGTGGTCAACATCGTTGAGCGGCCAGTGACAGGTCGTCGCGGCGGACGTGATCGTGATGCCGCGCTCCTGCTCCTGCTCCATCCAGTCCATCGTGGCAGCGCCGTCGTGGACTTCACCGATCTTGTAGCTCACACCGGTGTAGAAGAGGATCCGCTCAGTGGTGGTCGTCTTCCCCGCGTCGATGTGGGCCATGATCCCAATGTTGCGGACCTTGGCCAGGTCAAGCGAAGTGGTGGCCATAAGGCTCAATCTTCTCTCGGTCTCGATGGGGGTAGCGACTACCAGCGGTAGTGCGCGAAGGCCTTGTTGGACTCGGCCATCTTGTGGGTGTCCTCACGCTTCTTGACCGAAGCGCCGAGGCCGTTGGAGGCGTCGAGCAGTTCGTTCATGAGGCGCTCGGTCATGGTCTTCTCGCGGCGGGCGCGGGAGTAACCGACGAGCCAGCGCAGAGCGAGGGTGGAGGCGCGACCGGGCTTGACCTCGATCGGCACCTGGTAGGTGGCGCCACCGACACGGCGGGACTTGACCTCGAGCGAGGGCTTGACGTTCTCAAGCGCGCGCTTCAGCGTGATGACCGGGTCGTTGCCGGTCTTCTCGCGGAGGCCTTCCATGGCGCCGTACACGATCCGCTCGGCGGTGGAACGCTTGCCGTCGAGGAGGATCTTGTTGATCAGCGAGGTGACAAGAGGAGAGCTGTAGACCGGGTCGATGATGACCGGGCGCTTCGGGGCGGGGCCCTTACGAGGCATTCTTACTTCTCCTTCTTGGCGCCGTAGCGGCTGCGGGCCTGCTTGCGGTTCTTGACACCCTGGGTGTCAAGGGAGCCGCGGATGATCTTGTAACGAACACCCGGCAGGTCCTTCACACGGCCACCACGCACGAGCACGATGGAGTGCTCCTGCAGGTTGTGTCCCTCACCCGGGATGTAGGCCGTGACCTCGATGCCGGAGGTCAGACGCACACGCGCGACCTTACGGAGCGCCGAGTTCGGCTTCTTCGGGGTGGTCGTGAACACACGCGTGCAGACACCGCGACGCTGGGGCGAACCCTCGAGCGCGGGCGTCTTGTTCTTCTCGACCTTGTCCTGCCGGCCCTTCCGGACCAGCTGCTGGATCGTAGGCACTACTTCTCCGGTTTCTGTGTGCCGTTCGTGAAACTAACCTGGAACATCGCCGACCCACGCGGTCGGGTGTGTCGAATACTGCGGACTTCCGCCCTGGGGACAGAAGGGGCGCAGATTGCGGTGGCCACTGACGGACTCGCGATGCGGTTGAGGACACGCACACGAACCCAGGCACACCCCAGGCACAAGGCTTGAGCGTACCTACCTCACGGAGCTGGGTCAAAACAAATGCTGTCCACGCGGACGGGCCCCGCCCGCCGACCACCCGGGACGGGCCCCGGAGCCGTACGGCCGGCGGCTGACGCACTTGCCGGATCCCGGCAGTCAAGCGGCGCGGAGACAGCGTACTTGCGCCCTGCCGCCGTACCCCATCATGCCGGACAATGCGGTCAGCCGACCAGCCCGACCGGTCCCCGGACCGGCCCGGCCCAAGGAGGTCCACATGACAGCCGACCGCCGTGACCCCGTATCCCCGGCACCGAGCGCGCTCGACACCGACGTCAGTCTGGCCGTCATCGAATACGGTGACGCCGCTTCCGCCTACGCCCCGGCCATGACCGCTCCCGGACTGCCGCGGTCCGTCGTCGACGACTACGCGATCGTCGTCGACGTGCTGGCCCTCGCCCGCAGGGTCCCGCTGCCCGACGTGCCCCCTCTGCTGGCCGTGGGCACCCGCGCCCTGCTCCGGGTGCACCACGCCCTGCTCGGCCGGTAGAGGGCGCCCAGCGGCTCCTGGCGGCCCACACGCCGGAGGGCGGCCACCCCGTTGTGCACGGGGTGACCGCCCTCCGGTCGTTCAAGCGACGAGCACTCGCTTACTGGTTGTACGGACCGTAGTCGTAGTCCTCCAGCGGAACGGCCTGGCCGGAGCCGGTGCCGAACGGCGAGTAGTCGATGTCGTCGTAGCCGACGGCCGAGTACATCGCGGCCTTGGCCTCCTCGGTCGGCTCGACCCGGATGTTGCGGTAGCGGGACAGGCCCGTACCGGCCGGGATGAGCTTACCGATGATGACGTTCTCCTTGAGGCCGATCAGGGAGTCCGACTTGGCGTTGATCGCCGCGTCGGTCAGAACCCTGGTCGTCTCCTGGAAGGACGCCGCCGACAGCCACGACTCGGTGGCGAGCGAGGCCTTGGTGATACCCATCAGCTGCGGACGGCCGGAGGCGGGGTGACCGCCCTCGGTGACCACACGACGGTTCTCGGTCTCGAACTTCGACCGCTCGACCAGCTCGCCCGGAAGCAGCTCCGCGTCGCCGGACTCGATGATCGTCACACGGCGGAGCATCTGCCGGATGATGATCTCGATGTGCTTGTCGTGGATCGACACGCCCTGCGAGTTGTAGACCTTCTGGACTTCGCCGACCAGGTGGACCTGGACCGCACGCTGGCCGAGGATGCGCAGCACGTCGTGCGGGTTGGTCGCACCGACGGTGAGCTTCTGGCCCACCTCGACCGCGTCGCCCTCGCCCACGAGCAGACGGGCACGCTTCGAGATCGGGAACGCCGTCTCGTCGCTGCCGTCGTCCGGGGTGACGACGAGCTTCTTGGTCTTCTCGGTCTCCTCGATCCGCACGCGGCCCTTGGCCTCGGAGATCGGGGCGACACCCTTGGGCGTACGGGCTTCGAAGAGCTCGACGACTCGGGGCAGACCCTGGGTGATGTCGTCACCGGCCACACCACCGGTGTGGAAGGTACGCATCGTCAGCTGGGTACCGGGCTCACCGATGGACTGGGCGGCGATGATGCCGACCGCCTCACCGATGTCGACCAGCTTGCCGGTGGCGAGCGAGCGTCCGTAGCAGAAGGCACAGGTGCCGACCGCGGACTCACAGGTCAGGACCGAGCGGGTCTTGACCTCCTCGACGCCGGCGCCCACCAGGGCGTCGATCAGGACGTCACCGAGGTCGACGTTGGCAGGCGCGATGACCTTGCCGTCCACCACGACGTCCTCGGCGAGCATGCGGGCGTAGACCGAGGTCTCGACGTCCTCCGTCTTGCGGAGCACGCCGTCGGCGCCCTTGACCGCGATCTTCAGCTTGAGGCCGCGGTCGGTGCCGCAGTCCTCCTCGCGAATGATCACGTCCTGCGAGACGTCCACCAGACGACGGGTCAGGTAACCCGAGTCGGCGGTACGCAGGGCGGTGTCCGCCAGACCCTTACGGGCACCGTGCGTGGAGATGAAGTACTCCAGAACGGTGAGGCCCTCGCGGAAGGACGCCTTGATGGGACGGGGAATCGTCTCGTTCTTGGCGTTCGACACCAGACCACGCATACCCGCGATCTGACGCATCTGCATCATGTTTCCTCGGGCACCCGAGTCGACCATCATGAAGATGGGGTTCGTCTTCGGGAAGTTCGCGTTCATCGCCTCGGCAACCTCGTTGGTCGCCTTGGTCCAGATCGCGATGAGCTCCTGCGTGCGCTCGTCCTTGGTGATCAGACCGCGCTCGTACTGCTTCTGGACCTTCTCGTCCTGGTCCTCGTAGCCCTTGACGATGGCCTTCTTGGCCTCGGGCACGACGACGTCGGAGATGGCCACGGTGACGCCCGAACGGGTCGCCCAGTGGAAGCCCGCCGCCTTCAGGTTGTCGAGCGTCGCCGCCACGATGACCTTGGGGTAGCGCTCGGCCAGGTCGTTGACGATCTCGGAGAGCTGCTTCTTGCCCACCGAGTAGTCGACGAACGGGTAGTCCTCGGGCAGCAGCTCGTTGAAGAGCGCACGGCCCAGGCTGGTTCGCAGCCGGAAGGTGTCGCCGGGCTGGTACTCCGGCTCGCCCTCCTCGGCGACCGGCGGCACCCAGCCACGCGGCGGCATGGTGCCGACCGGGAAGCGGATGTCGACCTTCGCCTGGAGCGACAGCTCGCGGGCGTCGAAGGCCATGGTGGCCTCGGCCGTGGAGCCGAACGCGCGGTCCGTGCCCTTGACGTTGCGGCCCTCTTCGTCCGTGGTGAGGAAGAAGAGACCCAGCACCATGTCCTGGGTCGGCATGGTGACGGGACGACCGTCGGCCGGCTTCAGGATGTTGTTCGAGGACAGCATCAGGATGCGGGCCTCGGCCTGCGCCTCCGCGGAGAGCGGCAGGTGCACGGCCATCTGGTCACCGTCGAAGTCCGCGTTGAACGCGGTGCAGACGAGCGGGTGGATCTGGATGGCCTTGCCCTCGACCAGCTGCGGCTCGAAGGCCTGGATGCCGAGGCGGTGCAGGGTGGGCGCACGGTTCAGCAGCACCGGGTGCTCGGCGATGACCTCTTCGAGGACGTCGTACACGACGGTGCGGCCACGCTCGACCATGCGCTTGGCCGACTTGATGTTCTGCGCGTGGTTCAGGTCCACCAGGCGCTTCATCACGAACGGCTTGAAGAGCTCCAGCGCCATCGCCTTCGGCAGACCGCACTGGTGCAGCTTGAGCTGCGGACCGACGACGATCACGGAACGCGCGGAGTAGTCCACGCGCTTGCCGAGGAGGTTCTGACGGAAACGACCCTGCTTGCCCTTGAGCATGTCGCTCAGGGACTTCAGCGGGCGGTTACCGGGACCGGTGACCGGGCGACCGCGGCGGCCGTTGTCGAACAGCGCGTCGACGGCCTCCTGCAGCATCCGCTTCTCGTTGTTCACGATGATCTCGGGGGCGCCGAGGTCAAGGAGACGCTTGAGGCGGTTGTTGCGGTTGATCACACGGCGGTACAGGTCGTTCAGGTCGGAGGTCGCGAAGCGGCCACCGTCCAGCTGCACCATCGGACGCAGGTCCGGCGGGATGACCGGCACGCAGTCGAGCACCATGCCCTTGGGCTTGTTGCTGGTCTGCAGGAACGCGGAGACGACCTTGAGGCGCTTGAGCGCACGGGTCTTCTTCTGGCCCTTGCCGGTACGGATGATCTCGCGGAGGCGCTCGGCCTCCTCGTCGAGGTCGAAGGACTCCAGCCGCTTCTGCAGCGCGGCGGCGCCCATGCAGCCGTCGAAGTACGTGCCGAAGCGGTCACGCAGCTCGCGGTAGAGCAGCTCGTCGCCCTCCAGGTCCTGGACCTTGAGGTTCTTGAAGCGGCTCCACACCTCGTCGAGGCGGTCGATCTCGCGCTGCGCACGGTCGCGCAGCTGCTTCATCTCACGCTCGGCGCCTTCGCGCACCTTGCGGCGCACGTCGGCCTTGGCGCCCTCGGCCTCCAGCTCGGCCAGGTCGGTCTCGAGCTTCTTGGCGCGGGCCTCCAGGTCGGAGTCGCGGCGGTTCTCGGTCTGCTGGCGCTCGACGGAGACGTGGGCCTCCAGGGACGGCAGGTCGCGGGTACGACGCTCCTCGTCCACGAACGTGATCATGTACGCGGCGAAGTAGATGACCTTTTCGAGGTCCTTCGGCGCGAGGTCCAGCAGGTATCCGAGGCGCGAGGGAACGCCCTTGAAGTACCAGATGTGGGTGACGGGAGCGGCAAGCTCGATGTGGCCCATCCGCTCACGACGCACCTTGGCGCGAGTGACCTCGACGCCGCAGCGCTCACAGATGATGCCCTTGAAGCGGACACGCTTGTACTTGCCGCAGTAGCACTCCCAGTCCCGGGTCGGACCGAAGATCTTCTCGCAGAAGAGTCCGTCCTTTTCGGGCTTGAGCGTGCGGTAGTTGATGGTCTCCGGCTTCTTGACTTCGCCGTGCGACCAGGTCCGGATGTCGTCCGCGGTGGCAAGGCCGATCCGCAGCTCGTCGAAGAAGTTGACGTCGAGCACTTGTCGTCAATCCCTCTTTCGGGGTCTCGTCTCAATCAATGGTCTGAACGGGTCCGGGGAGGGCCGGCCGCCTCGGGATGAGGCGGCCGGCCGGCCCGTCAGACCTCTTCGACGCTGCTCGGCTCGCGCCGGGACAGGTCGATACCGAGTTCCTCCGCCGCGCGGAAGACGTCCTCGTCCGTGTCGCGCATCTCGATGGACATGCCGTCCGAGGACAGCACCTCCACGTTGAGGCAGAGCGACTGCATTTCCTTGATGAGCACCTTGAAGGACTCGGGAATGCCGGGCTCGGGGATGTTCTCGCCCTTGACGATGGCCTCGTAGACCTTCACGCGGCCGGTCACGTCGTCGGACTTGATCGTCAGGAGCTCCTGGAGGGCGTATGCGGCGCCGTATGCCTCAAGGGCCCACACCTCCATCTCACCGAAGCGCTGACCACCGAACTGCGCCTTACCACCCAGCGGCTGCTGGGTGATCATGGAGTACGGGCCGGTCGAACGCGCGTGGAGCTTGTCGTCGACCAGGTGGTGCAGCTTGAGGATGTACATGAACCCGACCGAGACCGGGTCCGGGAACGGCTCGCCGGAGCGGCCGTCGTAGAGCTGGGCCTTGCCGGAGGGCTGGACCAGCCGGTCGCCGTCGCGGTTGGGGATCGTGGCCTGGAAGAGGCCGGTGATCTCGTCCTCGCGCGCACCGTCGAAGACGGGCGTGGCGACGTTGGTGCCGGGGGCGACCTGGTCGGCGCCGATGGCCTGCAGGCGCTGGGCCCACTCGTCACCGAGGCCGGAGACGTCCCAGCCGCGGCTGGCGAGCCAGCCGAGGTGGATCTCCAGGACCTGTCCCGGGTTCATTCGGGACGGGACACCCAGCGGGTTGAGGATGATGTCGACCGGGGTGCCGTCCTCCAGGAACGGCATGTCCTCGATCGGCAGGATCTTGGAGATGACGCCCTTGTTGCCGTGACGGCCGGCGAGCTTGTCACCATCGGTGATCTTGCGCTTCTGCGCGACGTAGACGCGGACCAGCTGGTTCACGCCCGGCGGCAGCTCGTCGCCCTCTTCGCGGTCGAAGACGCGGACGCCGATGACCTTGCCGATCTCACCGTGCGGCACCTTCAGCGAGGTGTCGCGCACCTCGCGCGCCTTCTCGCCGAAGATCGCGCGGAGCAGGCGCTCCTCGGGGGTCAGCTCGGTCTCGCCCTTGGGCGTGACCTTGCCGACGAGGATGTCGCCGGCGACGACCTCGGCACCGATCCGGATGATGCCGCGCTCGTCGAGGTCGGCGAGGACCTCTTCGGAGACGTTCGGGATGTCCCGGGTGATCTCCTCCGGGCCGAGCTTGGTGTCACGGGCGTCGACCTCGTGCTCCTCGATGTGGATCGAGGAGAGGACGTCGTCCTGCACGAGGCGCTGCGACAGGATGATCGCGTCCTCGTAGTTGTGACCCTCCCACGGCATGAACGCCACGAGCAGGTTCTTGCCGAGGGCCATCTCACCGTTCTCGGTGGCCGGTCCGTCGGCGAGCACCTGGTCGGCCACGATCCGGTCGCCCTCGGAGACGACGACCTTCTGGTTGACCGAGGTGCCCTGGTTGGAGCGCATGAACTTGGCGATGCGGTACGTGGTGTACGTGCCGTCGTCGTTCGTGACGGTGATGTAGTCCGCGGAGACCTCCTGGACCACACCGTCCTTCTCGGCCTTGAGGACGTCACCGGCGTCGGTGGCGCAGCGGTACTCCATGCCGGTGCCGACCAGCGGGGCCTCCGACTTGATCAGCGGCACCGCCTGCCGCATCATGTTCGCGCCCATGAGGGCACGGTTGGCGTCGTCGTGCTCCAGGAAGGGGATCATCGCGGTGGCGACGGACACCATCTGGCGCGGCGAGACGTCCATGTAGTCGACGTCCGTGCCGGGCACGTAGTCGACCTCTCCGCCACGACGGCGGACCAGGACGCGGGGCTCGGTGAAGCGCAGCTCGTCGGAGAGCGTCGCGTTCGCCTGGGCGATGACGAAGCGGTCCTCCTCGTCGGCCGTGATGTAGTCGACGTCGTCGGTGACCTGGCCGTCGACGACCTTGCGGTACGGCGTCTCGATGAAGCCGAACGCGTTGACGCGGCCGTACGAGGCGAGCGAACCGATCAGACCGATGTTCGGGCCTTCGGGGGTCTCGATCGGGCACATGCGTCCGTAGTGGGACGGGTGCACGTCTCGGACCTCGAAGCCGGCCCGCTCACGGGAGAGACCACCCGGGCCAAGAGCCGACAGACGGCGCTTGTGGGTGAGACCCGACAGCGGGTTGTTCTGGTCCATGAACTGCGACAGCTGGCTGGTGCCGAAGAACTCCTTGATGGAGGCGACGACCGGCCGGATGTTGATCAGGGTCTGCGGCGTGATCGCCTCGACGTCCTGGGTGGTCATGCGCTCACGCACGACGCGCTCCATCCGCGCCAGGCCCGTACGGACCTGGTTCTGGATGAGCTCGCCGACGTTACGCAGACGACGGTTGCCGAAGTGGTCGATGTCGTCGGTCTCGACGACGATCTCCCGGCCCGACTCGCCGGTCGTCTCGGTCTCGCCGGCGTGCAGCTTGACCAGGTACTTGATGGTCGCGATGACGTCGTCGGTGGTGAGCACCCCGGCGTCCAGCGGCTCATCGGCGCCGAGCTTCTTGTTCACCTTGTAGCGGCCGACCTTCGCGAGGTCGTAGCGCTTCGGGTTGAAGTAGAGGTTCTCGAGCAGCGTCTGAGCGGCCTCGCGGGTCGGCGGCTCGCCCGGACGCAGCTTGCGGTAGATGTCGAGCAGTGCGTCGTCCTGGCCCTGGGTGTGGTCCTTCTCCAGGGTGGCGCGCATCGACTCGTACTCGCCGAACTCCTCCAGGATCTGCTCGGTGCTCCAGCCGAGAGCCTTGAGGAGGACGGTGACGGACTGCTTGCGCTTGCGGTCGATGCGGACACCGACCATGTCGCGCTTGTCGATCTCCATCTCCAGCCAGGCACCCCGGGACGGGATGATCTTGGCCGAGAAGATGTCCTTGTCGGACGTCTTGTCGATGGAGGAGTCGAAGTAGACACCCGGCGAGCGGACCAGCTGCGACACGACGACACGCTCGGTGCCGTTGATGACGAAGGTGCCCTTGTTGGTCATGAGCGGGAAGTCGCCCATGAAGACCGTCTGGGACTTGATCTCGCCGGTCTCGTTGTTGGTGAACTCGGCCGTGACGAAGAGCGGCGCGGCGAACGTGAAGTCGCGCTCCTTGCACTCGTCGATCGAGTTCTTCGGGGGCTCGAAGCGGTGGTCGCGGAACGTAAGCGACATCGACCCGGAGAAGTCCTCGATCGGTGAGATCTCCTCGAAGATCTCCTCCAGGCCGGACTTGGTGGGGACGTCTTGTCCACTGTCCAGAGCAGCCTCGACGCGAGCCTTCCAGGCGGCGTTGCCCAGGAGCCAGTCAAAGCTCTCGGTCTGCAGCGCGAGGAGGTTCGGAACCTCGAGGGGCTCCTTGATCTTTGCAAAAGAGATGCGCAGCGGGGCGGCGCTGGCACCGTTGTTCGTATTCGCGGTCGAGGCGTTGCGCGAGGCGGCCAAGAGGGGGTCCTTCCGAGGGCTCGGACTCACTACGCGCGTACCGGTCCCACTCTGGACACAAAGACAGGCCGTTCCGAATCGGTCGCAAACGACCAGGTCGGAGGGGGTCGGTCATCGGTGCTTCAGCGTGGGCATGCCCCTGGTGACGGGCAGGAGGCAGCTAACAGGCAGCGCAAAGGGTCAGTGTAGCCAAGCGGCACACTGATGTCCAGTCGGGGTTCTCAGAGACCCACGTTGCTCTCAACAGCTGTTCTCAACACCTATGTCTAGCCCTAGCCCTCGCGCGGGGTGCGCTCTTCTTTACTGCCCTCTTCACTCTCGATCCATGCCTCGGATACGGATCGAAGTGAGGACGCGTCCTGAGAATTGCGCGCCGCGTCCGGTTCGTCAAGGCCCGCCGGTCCGATCGGACCTCCAGGAGCCTTCACCGGCCACCCCCGGGATACCCGCAGGACGCCCCTGAGGGGCCCCGCGAGAGGCGCACGGCGAAGATCACCCTACTCGTCGTCGGCGGAAGAGCAAGGCACCCGCCCCGGGCACGCCGAAGGGCGACCACCCGGATGGGTGATCGCCCTTGGCGCGGGCACGTGACGTGCCCAGGGAGTCCGGAGGACTCCCGAGGTGTTACTTGACCTCGACGGAAGCGCCGGCGGCCTTGAGGGACTCGGCAGCCTTCTCGGCGGCCTCCTTGGCGACCTTCTCGAGGACCGGCTTCGGGGTGCCGTCGACGAGGTCCTTGGCCTCCTTCAGACCCAGCGAGGTCAGCTCACGCACGACCTTGATGACCTGGATCTTCTTCTCGCCGGCGCCGGTGAGGATGACGTCGAACTCGTCCTGCTCGGCCTCGGCCTCGGCCGGGGCGCCGCCCTGGGCGGGACCGGCGACGGCGACGGCCGCAGCGGCGGTGACGTCGAACTTCTCCTCGAAGGCCTTGACGAACTCGGAGAGCTCGATGAGGGTCAGCTCTTCGAACTGCGCGAGCAGCTCTTCCTGGGACAGCTTCGCCATGACAGGCGTCCTTCCACTATTCGGCAGGTGCCGGGTGTATGTGTCGGCGGGCGTACGTGGAGCCCGCTGGACCGCTGAGCGAAATTACTCGGCGGCCTCGGCGGGAGCCGGAGTACCGGCACCGCCCTGCTCTTCCTTCTTGGCGCGAAGAGCTTCCGCGGTGCGGACGAACTTGGAGGGCAGGGCCTGGAAGACCTGCGCCGCCTGCGTCTGCTTGCCCTTGAAAGCACCGGCCAGCTTGGAGAGCAGAACCTCGCGGGACTCGAGGTCCGCGAGCTTCTTGATCTCATCGGCGGACAGCGCCTTACCGTCAAGGACACCGCCCTTGATGATGAGGTTGGGGTTGTCCTTGGCGAAGTCACGAAGACCCTTCGCCGACTCCACCGGGTCACCGGTGACGAAGGCAACCGCCGTCGGACCCGAGAACAGGTCGTCCAGCGTGTCGATCCCGGCCTCGTTGGCCGCAATCTTGGTCAGCGTGTTCTTCACCACGGCGTACTGGGCGTTCTCACCGAGCGAACGGCGCAGCTCCTTGAGCTGTGCCACGGTGAGACCCCGGTACTCGGTCAGCACGGCGGCGTTCGAGCTGCGGAACTGGTCCGTCAGCTCGGCTACCGCGGCAGCCTTGTCGGGCCTTGCCATGAGCGTCGGCCTCCTTCCGGGTGATGAGGACCGCTCAGAAGGGGCCGGGAAAGACGAAACGCCCCAGCACAAGTGCCAGGGCGCAGCTCGACCGAACAGAGTCCGGGAGCGTTCCACAGTCACCTGCGCAGGTCGTCCGATCTAGCGGAACCTTCGGTCACCGTCCCTCTGACGAGACACAGTGACGACCAGCGGTCTTTGGCTTCCTGGTGAGAGTACGCGACCGGAAGGGGGACGAGCAAATCCGTCCCTGTTCGTCCCTTGCGGGAGGTGTCAGGCGGTGCCGCCCGGGGTACCGCCCTGCTTCAGCATCTCCTTGAAGTCCACGGTGTCCGAGGTCGCCGGCTTCTCGGAGGGGACCTCGGTGCCGTAGTCGCTGTAGAAGAGCGTCGAGTTGAACGTGCCGGTCTTCATCTCGCCGCGCTCGGTCTTCTTCACGAGCAGGTCGTTCTTGTCGACCCAGATGTCGACGGTCTGGGTGGTCACCCCGGCCAGCGCGAGCTGCTCCTTGAACGCGGCCAGCTGCTCCGCGTCCAGCTCGCTGTTCTTCGCGGTCAGGTCGGCCACGTCGACCGTGCCGGAGTAGTGCGTCGCGGAGACCCCGCGGACGTCCTCCTGGCCGACCTTCTTGACGTCCCCGGAGGCCAGGAGCGCCTTCACACCCTGTTCGGGCGTGCTGTTCTGGATCTGGTCCTTCATGACGTCGCCGGAGGCGCCGCCCAGCTCGGCGAGGTCCTCGTAGGAATACCGGATCCAGTGCTTCCCGCCGAGGTTGGCCGCCATGGCGTCGCCCATGTTGGCGTAGTACTCGTCCTTGAAGTAGCGGGCCTCCACCGATCCGTCGCCGCCGGCCTGCTTCAGGGCGTCGCCCATGGTGCCGCCGGTGTACGTGATGGTCAGCGCGCCCGAGAGGCCGTCGGACCAGCCGATGGCCCCGGACTGCTTCATGGACATGGTGTCGCCCATCTCGGTGGTGCCCTCGACCTTCGCGGACTGAGCGCCGCCGGTCTTCTGCTGCACCTGCTTCAGCGCGGCCACGGGGCTCGCCTTGGAGACGGCGCCCGCCTTGTCCGAACCGGATCCGCCCGAGCTGTCGGAGCCACTGCAGGCCGCTATCGACGTCAGTGCCGCCGCGGCGGCCAGCGCCGTACCCATGCGTCGTGCCGTGCTCGTCCTCATGTACCCGTCCACCCCTCGTATTCGTCTTTCGTCCCCCGCACAACAGTGTCATAGGGCACTGACAGGCATGGGGTCTTACGGAAACGAGGACGGGCCCCGCACCTCGAAAGGTTGCGGGGCCCGTTCACACAGTGCACGCGTGCGACGCGGCTACCGGGTGAGCACGGTGGCTCAGACGGCGGCCGGGTCCTCCTCGACGAGGAGGTTGCGGGTGCGGCTGGAGTCCAGCGGGATGCCGGGGCCCATCGTGGTGGCCAGGGTGGCCTTCTTGATGTAGCGGCCCTTGGCGGCGGACGGCTTCAGACGGAGGATCTCCTCCAGCGCCGCTGCGTAGTTCTCCACCAGCTTGGTCTCGTCGAAGGAGACCTTGCCGATGATGAAGTGCAGGTTCGCGTGCTTGTCGACGCGGAACTCGATCTTGCCGCCCTTGATGTCGTTGACAGCCTTCGCGACATCGGGGGTGACGGTGCCGGTCTTCGGGTTCGGCATCAGACCACGCGGACCGAGCACGCGGCCCAGGCGGCCGACCTTGCCCATGAGGTCCGGGGTCGCGACGACGGCGTCGAAGTCCAGACGGCCCTTCGCCACCTCGTCGATGAGCTCGTCGGCGCCGACGATGTCGGCTCCGGCGGCTTCCGCGGCCGCAGCACGGTCACCGGTCGCGAAGACCAGGACCCGGGCGGTCTTGCCGGTGCCGTGCGGGAGGTTCACGGTGCCGCGGACCATCTGGTCGGCCTTGCGCGGGTCGACACCCAGCGCGAAGGCGACCTCGACGGTGCCGTCGAACTTCGTGGACGAGGTGTCCTTGGCGAGACGGACGGCCTCGAGCGGGGCGTAGGTACGCGCCCGGTCGACCTTGGCGTCCGCAGCGCGGAGGTTCTTGCTGCGCTTCACTTCTACTCCTGTGGTTTCAGAGTGTGGAGTCGTGGTGCGGACCAGCGCTTGGTCCTACCACTGAGGGCTACGGGGCTGAATCAGCCTTCGACCGTGATGCCCATGGAGCGGGCGGTGCCGGCAATGATCTTCGACGCGGCGTCGAGGTCATTGGCGTTCAGGTCGGGGAGCTTCGTCGTGGCGATCTCGCGGACCTGGGCGGCCGTCAGCTTGGCGACCTTGGTCTTGTGCGGCTCGCCGGAGCCCTTGTCCACACCCGCGGCCTTGAGGATCAGCTTGGCGGCCGGCGGAGTCTTCGTGATGAAGGTGAAGGAGCGGTCCTCGTAGACCGTGATCTCCACCGGCACGACCATGCCACGCTGCGACTCGGTCGCGGCGTTGTAGGCCTTGCAGAACTCCATGATGTTGACGCCGTGCTGACCGAGCGCGGGGCCGACCGGCGGGGCCGGGTTCGCCGCACCGGCGTTGATCTGGAGCTTGATAAGCCCCGTGACCTTCTTCTTCTTGGGAGGCATTGCTCTCTCCGGGTCCTAGTGAGAGTGTTTCGCCGCCGATTCCGGTCATCCGGATGGAGGCATACCGCACAACGATAACGGGTATAGCTGTGCGACCAAAAACCAAGCAGGTCAGAGCGGCCGCGAAGCCCCTCTGACCTGCTGGGTAGGCATGTGTCCAGAAACCGGCGGGAAGCGCTAGTTCTTCTGGATCTGGTCGAAGCTGAGCTCGACCGGGGTCTCGCGGCCGAAGATCTCGACGAGGCCCTTGACCTTCTTCGAGTCGGCGTTGATCTCGTTGATCGTGGCCTGCAGCGTGGCGAACGGGCCGTCGGTGACGGTGACCGAGTCGCCGACCTCGAAGTCCAGCACCTGGACCTCGACCTTGCGGGCCGGAGCCGGCTTGCCCTCGGCCTCGGCGGCCTCGCGGGCGGCCTTCTCCTCGGCCTCCGGGGCGAGCATCTTGACGATCTCGTCCAGGGTCAGCGGGTACGGGTCGTAGGCGTTGCCCACGAAGCCGGTGACGCCCGGCGTGTTCCGCACGACGCCCCAGGACTCGTTCGTCAGGTCCATGCGCACCAGCACGTAGCCGGGGAGCTTGTTCTGCCGGACGTTCTTGCGCTCGCCGTTCTTGATCTGGACGATTTCCTCCTCAGGCACCTCGGCCTGATAGATGAACTCCTCCACGTTCAGCGAGACGGCGCGCTGCTCCAGGTTGGCCTTCACGCGCTTCTCGTAACCGGCGTACGTGTGGATGACGTACCACTCGCCGGGGAGACCGCGAAGCTCTTCGCGCAGGGCGGTGACGGGGTCGACGGGGGCGGCCGGCTCGGCCTCTTCCTCGTCGGCGCTCTCGTCGTCGGCCTCGGCGACGGCGTCCTCGGCGGCGATGTCCTCGTCGGACTCCTCCGCCTCGGCGTTCACGGCGGCCTGCTCGGCGGGCTCGCCCGCGGCGAGGTCGGCGGCTTCGGCCTGGTCCGGGTCCACGGAGTCAGCAGCCTCAACGATGTCGAGCTCGTCCTTGGCGGACTCTGAGGCGCCGGCCTCGGGCTCGACGGCGTCGTTCAGGTTCGGGTCAGACACGATGGCTGCTTCTTCCTGGATACAAAGGGTGGAACGTGCGAAAGGGGCGCCGGGTCGGACGCCTTCCGCGAGATCAGCCGAAGACGTACTTGATGACCCGGGCGAAGCCCATGTCGAGAACGGTAACAAGACCGATCATGACGACGACGAACACGATCACCACGGAGGTGTACGTCGTCAGCTGGCTACGCGTCGGCCAGACAACCTTACGAAGTTCGGCGACGATCTGGCGGTAGAACAGCGCGAGACGGCCCAGAGGGCCCTTCTTGCCGCGCTTTCCGCCCTTCCGAGTCTTCTTCTTCGACTCAGGAGCTTCATCATCGGCATCAGGCATGTCGATGGAGCCCACGGCGTCCGTCACGCTACTCACCTGATTCCGGGTCGTGGCCGTGCCGCGCCCGGTGGAGCCGCACGGCTGTGCAATGAAGTACGTACATGCGCACACATCCTGGCGAAGGAGTGTGTAGCAGGGCCGGAGGGACTTGAACCCCCAACCGCTGGTTTTGGAGACCAGTGCTCTACCAATTGAGCTACGACCCTTTGTGGTTTCCACCAACCTACCGCATCTTTCCCGGTGACCGGGTGCAGGAACGGTGCGGCTGGTGAAGGCCAACGACAGGTGAGTGTACGTGTTCAGGGCCGCTGCGTCGAACAGACAACTACCGACCGGTCCTGTCCGGATGCTGTCCGGGTCCTGTCCGGTCCCTGAAACCCCTGTGCCGACGGCTTTTACGGTCTGGGAGCATGGGGCCATGAGCGCTGCAACTTCACCGTCCGAGCGCCGGGTTTCCGCCCGCATCGGTGCGATCTCCGAGTCCGCGACCCTCGCCGTCGACGCCAAGGCCAAGGCCCTCAAGGCCGCCGGGCGTCCGGTGATCGGCTTCGGGGCCGGCGAGCCCGACTTCCCGACGCCCGACTACATCGTCGACGCCGCGGTCGAGGCCTGCCGCAACCCGAAGTACCACCGCTACACCCCGGCCGGCGGGCTCCCCGAGCTCAAGGCCGCCATCGCAGAGAAGACGCTGCGCGACTCCGGCTACGAGGTCGACGCCAGCCAGATCCTGGTCACCAACGGCGGTAAGCAGGCCATCTACGAAGCCTTCGCCGCGATCCTCGACCCGGGCGACGAGGTCATCGTCCCCGCCCCGTACTGGACCACCTACCCCGAGTCGATCCGGCTCGCGGGCGGTGTCCCGGTCGAGGTCGTCGCCGACGAGACCACCGGCTACCGGGTCTCCGTCGAGCAGCTGGAGGCCGCGCGCACCGAGAAGACCAAGGTCGTTCTCTTCGTCTCGCCGTCCAACCCGACCGGCGCCGTCTACAGCGAGGCCGACGCCGAGGCCATCGGCCGCTGGGCCGTCGAGCACGGTCTGTGGGTGCTCACCGACGAGATCTACGAGCACCTCGTCTACGGCGACGCCACGTTCACCTCGCTCCCGGCGATCGTCCCCGAGCTGCGCGACAAGTGCATCGTCGTCAACGGCGTCGCCAAGACGTACGCGATGACCGGCTGGCGGGTGGGCTGGGTCATCGGCCCGAAGGACGTCGTGAAGGCCGCGACCAACCTCCAGTCGCACGCCACCTCCAACGTCTCCAACGTCGCCCAGGTGGCCGCGCTCGCCGCGGTCTCCGGCCCGCTGGACGCGGTCGCCGAGATGCGCACCGCCTTCGACCGCCGCCGCAAGCTCATCGTGCGGATGCTCAACGAGATCGACGGCGTGTTCTGCCCGGAGCCCGAGGGCGCGTTCTACGCCTACCCGACGGTGAAGGACCTGCTCGGCAAGGAGATCCGCGGCAAGCGCCCGGCCACCTCGGTCGAGCTGGCCGCCCTGATCCTGGACGAGGCCGAGGTCGCCGTCGTGCCCGGCGAGGCCTTCGGCACCCCCGGCTACCTGCGCCTTTCCTACGCCCTGGGCGACGACGACCTCATCGAGGGCGTCTCGCGGATCCAGAAGCTGCTGGGCGAGGCCAAGGCCTGACCGGTCGCGCACAGCCGCTCACGGGAAGTGCCCCCGGCCGCCGGAACACCACCGGCCGGGGGCACTTTTTTGTTCGAGCCGCCCTCCGTAGGGGAAAGCGGCTACCGCTCCGGCCCGCCCGTGCGGCAGGATCTTCCAATGGAGCGTGATGTACGTCTGTTGCCCAAGGCCCACCTGCACCTGCACTTCACCGGGTCGATGCGGCCCACCACCCTGCTCGAACTCGCCGACAAGTACGGGGTCCACCTCCCGGACGCCCTGACCGGCGGTGAACCGCCGAAGCTGCGGGCGACCGACGAGCGCGGCTGGTTCCGTTTCCAGCGCCTCTACGACATCGCCCGGTCGTGCCTGCGGTCCCCGGAGGACATCCACCGCCTGGTGCGCGAGAGCGCCCAGGAGGATGTCGCGGACGGCTCGGGCTGGCTGGAGATCCAGGTCGACCCCACCTCGTACGCCCCGCTGCTCGGCGGGCTGATCCCGGCCATCGAGATCATCCTCGACGCCGTGGACAGCGCCGCCCGGGACACCGGCCTGGGCATGCGGGTGGTGATCGCCGCCAACCGGATGAAGCACCCGCTGGACGCCCGCACCCTGGCCCGGCTCGCCGTGCGGTACGCGGACCGGGGCGTCGTCGGCTTCGGGCTCTCCAACGACGAGCGGCGCGGGATGGCGCGCGACTTCGACCGGGCCTTCGCCATCGCCCGCGAGGGCGGTCTGCTGGCGGCTCCGCACGGCGGGGAGCTGTCGGGGCCCTCCAGCGTGCGCGACTGCCTCGACGACCTGGACGCCTCGCGCATCGGCCACGGTGTCCGGGCCGCCGAGGACCCCCGGCTGCTGCGCAAGCTCGCCGAGCGCGGGATCACCTGCGAGGTCTGCCCGTCGTCCAATGTGGCGCTCGGCGTCTACGAGAAGCCCGCCGACGTCCCCCTGCGCACTCTGTTCGACGCGGGCGTGCCGATGGCGCTGGGCGCGGACGACCCGCTGCTGTTCGGTTCGCGGCTGGCCGCCCAGTACGAGCTGGTGCGCCGCCACCACGACTTCACCGACGAGGAGCTGGCCGAGCTGGCCCGGCAGTCGGTGCGCGGCTCGGCGGCCCCCGTGGACGTACGGGAGAAGCTGCTGTCCGGGATCGACGACTGGCTGGCTAGCTGATTCCGCCCAGCAGGGTGCGGGCGACGGAGGCGGCGAAGTCGTCCAGGGGCTGCGGGGGCTCGCCGCCGGGGAGCGCGGCGTAGGCGAAGGCCCGCTGGGCGCAGGCGCCCATCAGCAGGGAGGCGGCGGCGTAGGTGTCCGCGTCGGCCCGGATGCGGCCCGCGCCCTGTTCGGCGCGCAGATAGGCGTCGAGCCACTGGATCGGCAGGTGGGGCCCGGCCTCCAGCCCGCCCACGCCCTGCTCGTGGCGGCGTTTGAGCTGGGGCTCGGCGTAGAGGGACGCGGCCATGGGGAAGGTCTGCTCGTAGAACAGGGCGGCCACCCGGGCGATCTCGGTGAGGTTGCCCTCGACACTGCCCTCGCCGGCCTTCAGTTCGCCGAGCAGATTGCCGAGCCGGGGCAGCCGCTCGGCGAGGACGGTGACGAACAGCTCCTCCTTGCCGGAGAAGTACTTGTAGAGCGCCGCCTCCGAGCAGCCGGCCGCCTTGGCGATCTCCTTGGTGGTGGTCCGGGCGAGGCCGATGGAGAGCATCAGCTCGTGCGCCGCGTCGACGATCCGGACGCGGGCGGGCTTCTGGTCCATGCGTGCTCCAACCGGCCGGGACCCGGAAATCTTGACGCCCGGGTGGGAAGCCACCCATCCTAGAGGTTAGTGAACACTCACCCACCAGGGGGCGCACCATGAGAATCACCGTGTTCGGAGCGACCGGCGGTGTCGGCCGGGAGGTCGTGGGGCAGGCACTCTCGGCGGGGCACGAGGTGACGGCCGTGGTCCGCGACCCGGACCGGCTGCCCGCGTCGCTGGATCGCGCGGCGCTCCACGCCGTCGTGCGGCTGGACGATCCGGCGGCGGTGCGGGCGGCGGTGGCGGGACGGGACGCGGTGCTCTCGGGGCTCGGCTCGCGCGGCCGGAAGGCGAACGGCGTCGCCGAGCGGCTGACCGGCCGGATCGTGTCGGCGATGGAGGCGGAGGGCGTCCGGCGGCTGCTGGTGGTGAGCGCGGCGCCGGTCGGGCCGGAGCCGGCGGACGATCCGCTGGTGGACCGGTTGATGCGCCGGGCGATCGGGGCGGTCCTGGCGGAGCTGTACGCCGATCTCGCCCGGATGGAGGCGGCGTTGGCCCGCAGCGCCACGGACTGGACCTCGGTGCGCCCGCCGAAGCTGACGGACGGGGCGCGTACGGGCGTCTACCGGAAGGTCGTGGGCGGTACGCCGCGCAGCGGCCGGTCCATCTCCCGGGCGGACGTGGCGCACGCGATGCTCGCGCTGATCGACGACCCGGCGGCCGTGCGGCAGGGCGTGGGCGTCGCGTACTGACCGCGTGGTCACGTTCCCGGAGGCTGACCGCGTACGTACGTTCCTAGAGGCTGACGCCGACCGTCACCGGCTCGTTGACCAGGGTGACGCCGAAGGCCCGGTGCACTCCGGCGACGACCTCGCGGGCCAGGGCGAGCAGGTCCTCGGTGGTGGCCGCGCCCCGGTTGGTGAGGGCGAGGGTGTGCTTGGTGGAGATCCGGGCGGGGCCGCTGCCGTAGCCCTTGGTGAATCCGGCCCGGTCGATCAGCCAGGCCGCCGAGGTCTTGGTGCGGCCGTCCTCGGCGGGGAAGGCGGGGGGCGTCACGTCCGGGCCGAGGTGTTCGCGGACCCGGTCGAGGAAGTCCTGGAACGCGGCCGGTTCGAGGATCGGGTTGGTGAAGAAGGACCCCGCCGACCAGGTGTCGTGGTCCTCCGGGTCCAGCACCATGCCCTTGCCTGCCCGCAGCCGCAGCACGGTCTCGCGGGCGGCCTCCAGCGGGACGCGGTCGCCCTGCTCGACGCCCATGGCCCTGGCCGTTTCGGGGTACTTGAGGGGCGCGGAAAGCCCGGCGGCCTCTTCCAGCTCGAATCGGACACGCAGCACCACGAAGCGGTCGGGTTCGGCCTTGAAGCGACTGTGGCGGTACGAGAACGCGCACTCCGCGTTCGGAATCGTCACCGTCTCCTCGGTGCGCCGGTCGTAGGCGACGACCTCCGTGATGGTGGTGGACACCTCCTGCCCGTACGCGCCGACGTTCTGGATGGGCGTCGCGCCGGCGGAGCCGGGGATTCCGGCCAGGCACTCGATGCCCGCCAGACCCGCCTCGACGGTCCGGGCGACGGCGTCGGTCCACACCTCGCCGGCCGCCAGCTCCAGGGACGTACCCGAGAGTGCGAAGCCCTGGGTGGCGATGCGCAGCGCGGTGCCGTCGAAGCCCTTGTCCCCGATGACCAGGTTGGAGCCGCCGCCGATCACCAGCAGCGGGGTGCCGCTCGCGTCGGCCTCGCGTACGGCGGCGATCACCTCGGCGTCGGTCGTGGCGGTCAGCAGCCGGGCCGCGGGGCCGCCGAGCCGGAAGGTGGTCAGGGGGGCGAGGGGGGCGTCGTGGAGTTCCTGCACGGGGACAAGAGTACGGTCCGTGGCCCGGCCGCCGGTGCCGGGCCACGGACCGTACGCCGGGGTCCGGGGCTCGGACGGCCACCGGCTCCGGCCGACGCGCCGGTACGTCTCAGGCGAGTCGGACCACGGCGCGGGACATGCCCAGCACCTTCTTGCCGTCGCACACGGCGACCAGGTCCACCCGGACCAGGTTGTCGTCCAGCTTCGCGGCGACCTTGCCGCTGACCTCGATCAGCGCGCCCTTGTCGTCGTTGGGCACGACGACCGGCTTGGTGAAACGCACCCCGTAGTCGACGACCGCGCCCGGGTCGCCGGCCCAGTCCGTGACCACCCGGATCGCCTCGGCCATCGTGAACATGCCGTGCGCGATCACATCCGGCAGCCCGACCTCGCGCGCGAACTTCTCGTTCCAGTGGATGGGGTTGAAGTCACCCGAGGCGCCCGCGTACTGCACGAGCGTGGCCCGCGTCACCGGGAACGACCGCGCCGGCAGTTCGGTGCCGACCTCGACCGACCCGTAAGAGACCTTCGCCGTCATCACGCCTCCTCGGCGGCGCGCGCCACCAGCTTCGTCAACGCCGTGACGACCAGTTCGCCGGCCTCGTCGTGGACATCCCCGCGGACGTCCAGGATGTCGTTGCCCGCGAGGGACTTGATCGCCTCGATCGTCGAGGTGACCGTCAGCAGGTCCCCCGCCCGCACCGGACGCACGTAGGAGAACTTCTGGTCCCCGTGCACCACCCGGCTGTAGTCCAGGCCCAGCTGCGGGTCCTGCACCACCTCTCCGGCGGCCCGGAAGGTGATCGAGAAGACGAAGGTGGGCGGCGCGATCACATCGGCGTGACCGAGTGCTCGGGCGGCCTCCACGTCGACGTACGCCGGGTGGGGGTCGCCCACCGCCTCGGCGAACTCGCGGATCTTCTCCCGGCCGACCTCGTACGCCGGAGTGGGCGGATAGGTCCGCCCCACGAAGGACTGGTCGAGCGCCATGAGCTCGCTACCTCCTGAGAAACCTGGTGAAAGACGAACACAACGACACGAGGCCGCCCCCAGAGGGGACGGCCTCGTGTACGAGCCTGATTCAGCGCGTTTCGCGGTGCGCGGTGTGCGAGTTGCAGCGCGGGCAGTGCTTCTTCATCTCAAGACGGTCCGGGTTGTTACGCCGGTTCTTCTTGGTGATGTAGTTCCGCTCCTTGCACTCCACGCAGGCCAGCGTGATCTTCGGGCGGACGTCGGTGGCAGCCACGTGAGTGCTCCTTGGACGGACGATGGACGGATGAACGCATGAAAGGGTAGCCGATCGAAGGACCGACCCAACAATCGGCTACCGTTAGTAGCGGTGACCGGACTTGAACCGGTGACACAGCGATTATGAGCCGCTTGCTCTACCGACTGAGCTACACCGCTTTGATGAATGAGTCCCCCCGCCGAAGCGGGGTTTCCCGATCACCAGAGCCCCAATGCGGAATCGAACCGCAGACCTTCTCCTTACCATGGAGACGCTCTACCGACTGAGCTATTGGGGCGAGCGATGAAGACATTACACGGTCCCCCGCCGGTTGCCCAAATCCGTTTGTTCCGCACGCTCCGGCCCTCAGTCCGGGGCCGCCCACACCCCCTGATCAGGCCTTGATCCAGGCCGCATCCGCCTCAGGACCGGGCCCGGCCGGCCGACAGCACAGGCGCACCGGTACGACTATTCCGCTCCTCCCGGAAGCCGCCCCCGCACGCCCCTAGGGTGTGGTCACTCCGTGTGATCTTGCACCCCTCCCAGGAGCGCGATGCCTGACAGCCAGCCACGGCGGCCCGACGACAACGCGCCCGACAGCGCCGACGCAGCCACCACCGCCGACACCCCCGCCCTCGTCCTCAGCGGCGCCCGCCTCGCCGACGGCCGGGCCGTCGACGTACGCCTGAGCGGCAGCCGGATCGAGGCCGTGGGCACCGCAGGCAGCCTCACCGCCCGCGGCCCCCGCATCGACCTCCGCGGCTATCTCCTGCTCCCCGCCCCGGCCGAACCCCACGCCCACAGCGACACCGCCCTCACGGCGGACAGCGCGGGCCCCGACAGCCCGGGCCCGGCCTCCCACCGCGCCGAGGACATCCAGCGCCGCGCCACCGAGGCCGCGCTCCTCCAGCTCGGCCACGGCGCGACCGCCCTGCGCACCCACGTCCGCGTCGGCGACGTCCAGGGCCTCGTCCCGCTCGAAGCCGTCCTGCAGACCCGGCGCGCCCTGCGCGGCCTCGCCGACGTGATGCCCGTCGCGGTCCCCCGGATCCTCACCGGCGTCGCCGGGGCGGACAGCCTCGCGATGCTCAGGGACGCGGTGAAGATGGGCGCGGCCGTCGTCGGCGGCTGCCCCGACCTCGACCCGGACCCCACGGGCTACACCGAGGCCGTCCTGGAGATCGCCGCCGAGCACGGCTGCCCCGTGGACCTGCACACCGACGGCGACGACCCCGCCCGGCTGGCCCGGCTCGCCGCGATGGCCGCCGGTCTGCGCCCCGGTGTCACCCTCGGCCCGTGCGCCGGTCTGGCCCATCTGCCGCTGGACGCCGCGACCCGCGCCGCCGACCGGCTGGCCGCCGCCGGGATCACCGTGGTCTGCCTGCCCCAGGGCGGCTGCGCCGGTGCGGAGCGCCGTACGACCGCCCCCGTACGCCTGCTGCGCTCCGCCGGCGTCCGTGTCGCGGCGGGCAGTGGCGCGCTGCGGGACACGGCCAATCCGGTCGGCCGCGGCGATCCGCTCGAAGCGGCCTACCTCCTCGCCTCGCAGGCCGGGCTACGCGCCGAACAGGCGTACGCCCTGGTCTCCACGACCGCGCGCGCGGCCATCGGCCTTCCCGACGTACGCGTCGAGGCGGGCTTTCCCGCCGAACTCCTCGCCGTACGCGGCGAACGGCTCTCCGGAGTGCTCTCCCTCGCCTACAGCCGCATCGTCATCCACCGCGGCCGGATCGTCGCCCGCACCAGCGCCGTGCGCGAGTACTGCGACTCCGACGCCGACGCCACCGCGGGCCTCGGCGGCCTTCCGCGCCAGGGACGACCCGACTCCGGTCCCGGGCCCAGGAACTGAGCGGAAGCCCGCCCCCGGGCGTACGGTCGGAGGTATGCGCATTGTCATCGCAGGTGGACACGGACAGATCGCACTGCGGCTGGAGCGGCTGCTCGCCGCACGCGGGGATGAAGCCGTAGGGATCATCCGCAACCCCCAACAGAGTCAGGACCTGACCGACGCCGGCGCCCAACCCGCCGTGCTGGACCTCGAATCGGCCACCGTGGAGCAGACCGCGGAGGTGCTGCGCGGCGCGGACGCGGCCGTCTTCGCGGCGGGCGCGGGGCCGAACAGCGGTACCGCCCGCAAGGACACCGTCGACCGCGACGCGGCCGTGCTGTTCGCCGACGCGGCCGAGGCGGCGGGCGTCCGCCGCTATCTCGTCGTCTCCTCGATGGGCGCCGACCCCGACCACCCCGGCGACGAGGTCTTCGACGTGTACCTCCGGGCCAAGGGCGCCGCCGACGCCGACGTACGCTCCCGTACCGCGCTGGACTGGACGATCCTGCGCCCCGGCATGCTGACCGACGACGCGGGCACCGGGCAGGTCCTGCTGGCCTCCTCGACGGGCCGCGGCCCGATCCCCCGCGACGATGTGGCGGCCACGCTGCTGGAGCTGCTGGACACCCCGGCGACGGCGGGCCTCACCCTGGAGGCGATCTCCGGGAACGTGCCGGTGACGGTGGCCGTGAAGGACGTCGCGGGCAACTGATCCGCACCGGGACTCCGCGCCGAGAACGCCGCCCGGACAACGAGGAAGCCCCCGGCCAGAAGACTGGTCGGGGGCTTCGTTCGCGTGGCGGCGCCAGGGTTCGAACCTGGGTAGGCTGAGCCGGCAGATTTACAGTCTGCTCCCTTTGGCCACTCGGGCACACCGCCTCGAACGACGCGTTGGATCTCGTGGTGAGCTCCTTGGCGACGACGTAAACAATACCTGATGGCCAGGGGTGCTCCGCCACCTGATTGATCAGCGACCGGAGCGTGTGGCGGTGGCTAGGCTTTGGGCTGTATCCCCAGCAGCTGTAACCCAGCATTCGACGCAAGGAGCCACACGTCATGGCCGACTCCAGTTTCGACATCGTCTCGAAGGTCGAGCGGCAGGAGGTCGACAACGCCCTCAACCAGGCCGCCAAGGAGATCTCCCAGCGTTACGACTTCAAGGGCACGGGCGCCTCGATCTCGTGGTCGGGCGAGAAGATTCTGATGGAGGCGAACGGCGAGGAGCGCGTCAAGGCCATCCTCGACATCTTCCAGTCCAAGCTGATCAAGCGCGGCATCTCGCTGAAGTCGCTGGACGCCGGTGAGCCGCAGCTCTCCGGCAAGGAGTACAAGATCTTCGCCACGATCGAGGAAGGCATCTCCCAGGAGAACGCCAAGAAGGTGGCGAAGATCATCCGCGATGAGGGCCCGAAGGGCGTCAAGGCGCAGGTCCAGGGCGACGAGCTGCGGGTCAGCTCGAAGAGCCGGGACGACCTGCAGACCGTGCAGGCGCTGTTGAAGGGTCAGGACTTCGACTTCGCGGTGCAGTTCGTGAACTACCGGTAGTCGCGGCAGCCGACTGCCACACGCAACGGGGCACACCGCCGAGGCCGACCTCGACGGCGTGCCTCTTCGTGTTTCCGGCCCGTGCGGTCGTGCGGGGCGTGCGGGCGCGATGTCCGAATACCGCCGGTGGCGCTGCGGCGAGCAGCGCAGACTGGCCGTACGGACCGGGGAAGTGAGAGGCCATGACGACGACGGTGTACGCGCGGGTGGAGAGCCCGCTGGGCGAACTGCTGCTGGTCGGCGAGGCGGCGGTGGAGGGGCCGGATTCGGCCGGAGGCGCCGGTGTCCGGCTGCGGTCGCTGTCGATGCCCGGTCAGAAGGGCGGCGTGGTCGTCCAGGACGGCTGGAGGCACGCTCCTGAGGCGTTCGCGGAGGTCGCCCGGCAGTTGGAAGCCTATTTCGCGGGACGCTCGACGCGGTTCGACGTACCGGTGGCCGAGGGCGCGGGCACGGAGTTCCAGCGGCGGGTCTGGGCGGTGCTGGAGTCGATCCCGTACGGGAGCACGGTGTCGTATGGCCAGGTCGCGGCGCAGGTCGGCGCATCGGGCGCGGGGGTACGGGCGGTGGGCACGGCGATCGGGCGCAATCCGCTGCTGGTCGTGCGGCCGTGCCACCGGGTGATCGGGGCGGACGGGGCGCTGCGGGGGTACGCGGGCGGCCTGGAGCGCAAGAAGCTGCTGCTGGGGCTCGAAGGCGTCGAAGCTCCGGTGGGCTGAGCCGTGGAGCAGGATCCTCCGCTCTCCTCGGACGGGCTGTTCCGGCGGCCACGCCAGGTGGTCGCGCCGGGGGCCGTGCATGTGCCGGAGTGGCTGCCGATGGAGCGCCGGGCGGAGTTGGTGGCGGCGTGCCGTCGGTGGGCGCGGGGGCCGGTCCCGTTGCGGCACACCGTGCTGCCGGGCGGCGGGGTGATGTCGGTGCGGACGGTGTGCCTGGGGTGGCACTGGCAGCCGTACCGGTACGCGCGCACGGCGGACGATGTGAACGGCGCCCGGGTGGCCGCGTTCCCGGAGTGGCTGGGCGATCTGGGGCGGGCGGCGGTGGCCGAGGCGTACGGGGACGAGGGTGCGGCGGCGGCGTTCGCCCCGGATACCGCGCTGATCAATTTCTACGACGACACGGCGCGGATGGGCATGCATCAGGACAAGGAGGAGCGGTCGAGCGCTCCTGTGGTGTCGTTGAGCATCGGGGCGAGGTGCGTGTTCCGCTTCGGGAACACGGAAGGCCGCGGGCAGCCCTACACGGACGTGGAGTTGGCGTCCGGGGATCTGTTCGTCTTCGGCGGGCCGTCGCGTTACGCGTTCCACGGGGTGCCGAAGGTGTATGCGGGACCGGCCGACCCGGCCGCTGGGCTGCGGGCCGGCCGGTTGAATCTGACGTTGCGGGAGACCGGGATGGCGTCGGAGGACGCCTAGGAAGGCGGGGCTCGCCCCCCGGTCAGCGGCGGTCGCGGGAGTTGCCGAACAACAGCCGGTAGGCGATGAGCAGGACCAGCGAACCGGCGATGGCGGCGATCCAGGTCGCGGTGTCGTAGAAGTCGTTGCTGATGGGCCGGTCGAGGAACTGGCTGGAGAGCCAGCCGCCGACGAAGGCCCCGGCGATGCCGATGAGAGTGGTGCCGATGATGCCGCCCGGGTCACGTCCCGGGAGGAGGATCTTGGCTATGAGGCCGGCGAGCAGGCCGAGAATGATCCAACTGATGATGCCCATGTCGCTGCACCTACCCCTTGTTTCGTCTTGAAATCCAAGACGCGGCGGGCAGGTGTTCGGTTGCTCTCGCGCTCGCCGGACTCGGCGGGCTCGCTCGGCGGCTAGCGGGTGGCGAAGGGCTGGTCCGTGGGGACGATCTCCTTGCCGAAGGGCATGAGGGAAACCGGGATCAGCTTGAAGTTGGCGATGCCCAGGGGGATGCCGATGATCGTGATGCACAGCGCGATGCCGGTGGTGATGTGGCCGAGGGCGAGCCACCATCCGGCGAGGATCAGCCAGAGGACGTTGCCCACGCAGGAGGGCGAGCCGGCGTCCCGGCGGTCGACGACGGTGTAGCCGAACGGCCAGAGGGCGTAGACGCCGATCCGGAAGGCGGCCACGCCGAACGGGATCCCGATGATGGTGATGCAGAGCAGGACGCCCGCGAGCAAGTAGCCGAGGAACATCCAGAATCCGCAGAGGATCAGCCAGATGATGTTCAGGATGGTTTTCACGGGCGATGACCTGCCATCTGTTCTAGTCGGGCGATGCGCTCCGCCATCGGCGGGTGGGTGGAGAACATTTTCGCCATCCCCTGGCCGGGACGGAAGGGATTCGCGATCATCATGTGGCTCGCGGTCTCGATCCTCGGCTCGGGCGGCAGCGGGAGCTGTTTCGTACCGGCGTCGAGCTTGCGCAGCGCACTGGCGAGAGCCAGCGGGTCGCCGGTGAGCTGGGCCCCGGAGGCGTCGGCCTCGTACTCGCGGGAGCGGCTGACGGCGAGCTGGATGACGGACGCGGCGAGCGGCCCCAGGATCATGATCAGGAGCATGCCGAGGAGGCCGGGGCCCTCGTCGTCGTTGGAGCGGCCCACCGGGATGAGCCAGGCGAAGTTGACCAGGAACATCACGACGGAGGCGAGTGCTCCGGCGACGGACGAGATGAGGATGTCCCGGTTGTAGACATGGCTCAGCTCGTGGCCGAGGACGCCGCGCAGCTCGCGCTCGTCGAGGATCTGGAGGATGCCCTCGGTGCAGCAGACGGCGGCGTTGCGCGGATTGCGGCCGGTGGCGAACGCGTTGGGCGCCTGCGTCGGGGAGATGTAGAGGCGCGGCATGGGCTGACGGGCCGCCGTGGAGAGCTCGCGGACCGTGCGGTAGAGCTGCGGCGCCTCGAATTCGCTGACGGGGCGGGCGCGCATGGCCCGCAGGGCGAGCTTGTCGCTGTTCCAGTACGCGTACGCATTGGTGCCGACGGCTACGAGGAGCGCGACGACGAGGCCCGTACGTCCGAAGAAACTGCCGATGACGATGATGAGTGCGGACAGTCCCCCGAGGAGTACGGCGGTCTTCAGCCCGTTGTGCCGGCGGTGCACGGTACGCCCTCCAAGTGGTGCAGCAGGGGAACCCTTTGCATGGTGGTGCTCCACTCCCCAGTGGAGCCTCCCGTACTGGTCAACGCCAGGCGAGAGGAGCTAGTTCCCTTGTGCGTGCGGCCGGAGGGCGGGGGCTGTGCCGCGTGTTCGCGCCGGTCGGGCCCCCGGCCCCGTACGGAGTGACGCTGGGCCGTACGGGTGGCGGCGGGCCGTCCTGGTGGTGCGGGGTGATGCGGAGGTGCGGTACCGCTGTGCGGTCAGTGCTGCTGTGCGGTCAGTGCTGCTGTGCGGGGAGCTTGGCGAGGGAGAGCGCCTCGGGGTCGGGCTCGACCTCACTGGTGCAGTGGCCGCAGCGGGAGGCGACGGCGGGGATCTCGCTGAAGCAGCGCGGGCAGTCGCGGAGGGCGGCCTTGATGTCGACGGCCTCTTGCTTCGCGAAACGGTCCTGCACCTTGGCCATGGGGACCACGACGCAGAAGTAGAGGACCGCGGCGGTGATCAGGAAGGCGATGGTGGCGCTGACGAAGAGGCCGTAGGGGAACTTGACGCCGTCGACGGTGTAGGCGGACTTGCTGAAGTCGCCGGTGCCGCGGGTGGCGAGGCCGATCAGCGGGGTGATGAAGGCGTTGCTGAAGCCCGTGACGACGGCGGTGAACGCGGCCCCGACCGCGAGACCGATCGCCATGGAGATGACGTTCCCGCGCAGGATGAAGTCCTTGAACCCGTTCAGCACTGCTTTCTCTCCCTCTTGTTCTTGACACGTCCACGCCTATTACGTGACGTGTGCAGCCAAGACCATGCCCTGTGGCGGGGGCCGTGGGCAAACCGATCTTGCGGGCCCCTGAGGGCTCAGAAAAGGTTCACGGAGGCGAAGCGCAGGACGGTCTGCGGAGCCCCGGAGAGCAGGATTCCGGCGACGGTGGTGAGGACGATCGCCGTGGTGAGAGGGGCGGGGGCGCGGAATCGGCGCGGCGGGGCCGAGGCCGCCGCAGCGGTGGCCTCCCCGGCCGTTTCCGGGGCTCCGTCCGGCGTACGGAAGAGGATCGCGGTCCACTGAAGGTAGTAGTAGAGAGCGATCACCACGTTGACGGCCATGACGACGGCGAGCCAGCCGAGGCCCGCGTCGACCGCCGCGGAGAAGACGGTGACCTTCGCGAAGAGCCCGATGATGCCGGGCGGCAGTCCGGCCAGGCAGAGCAGGAAGAAGCCGAGCGCCAGGGCCGCGAGGGGCCGGGTGGCGTACAGACCCCGGTAGTCGGAGAGCCGGTTGCCGGGGTGCGTACGGGCGACGAGGGCGGCGACCGCGAACGCGCCCAGGTTCACGACGGCGTACATCAGGGCGTACGCCACCGTGGAGCCGATCTGTTCGTCGCTGGAGTACGCGGCGGCGGCGATCGGGACCAAAAGGTAGCCGGCCTGGGCGACCGACGACCAGGCGAGGAGGCGGACGGCGCTGCGGGCGCGGTCGGCCCTCTGACGGAGGGCCGCGACGTTGCCGACGGTCATGGTGAGCGCGGCCAGGACGGCGAGCGCGGGCCCCCAGACGTCGGCATAGGAGGGGAACGCGATGACGCTCACCAGGATGAGCCCCGAAAACCCGACGGCCTTCCCCACGACGGAGAGATAGGCGGCGATCGGGAGGGGCGCGCCGACGTAGGTGTCGGGGACCCAGAAGTGGAAGGGCGCGGCGGCGGTCTTGAAGGCGAAGCCGACGAGGGTGAGCGCGACCCCGGTCTTGGCGAGGGTGTCGAGCACCGGGGACACGTCGTCGAGGCGGACGGCGATCTCCGTGAGGTGCAGGGTGCCGGTGGTCGCGTACACGAAGCTGACGCCGAGCAGCATGACGGCGGTGGCGACGACGGAGGAGAGGAAGAACTTCAGCGCGGCCTCGGAGGAGCGCCGGTCACCGCGTTTGATGCCGACGAGGGCGAACGCGGGCAGCGAGGCGACTTCCAGGGCGACGACGAGGGTGGCGAGGTCGCGGGAGGCGGGCAGCAGGGCGGCCCCGGCGGCGGAGGCCAGGAGCAGGAACCAGTACTCCCCCGCCGGCAGTTTGCGGGTGTCGTCGAGCGAGAGCAGGACGGTGAGGAACGCGCCGCCGAGGACGAGGGCCTGGATGACGAGCGTGAAGTGGTCGGCGGTGTAGCTGCAGGCCCGGGTGCCGGTGGTGACGCAGAAGGTGGCCCGGTCCCCGGCGCGCAGGGGGAGCAGCAGGGCCAGGGCGGCGGCGAGGGCGGTGAGCGCGCCGAGGCCGAGGAGCCGCTTGCGGTGCGCGGGCAGGAACAGGTCGGCGACGAGGACGGCCAGGGCGGCCAGCGCGGTCAGGGTGGGCGGCGCGATGGCGAGCCAGTCGATGGACTGGACGAGGCTGGGGGCGTCGGCCGCGGCGGTGTACGCGACGGGGCTTCCAGCGGTGGTGGCGATGTCCGCGGTCACGACTTGCCTCCTGCGAGGAGCTGCTGCACGGCCGGGTCGGTGAGGCCGAGGAGGACGGCGGGCCAGAGACCGGCGAGGACGGTGAGCGCGGCGAGCGGGGTCCAGGCGACGGCTTCGTACGTCCGGATGTCGGCGAGCTGCGGGGTGGTGGCCGGCCGGGCTCCGGCGGTCGCGGACGGCTCGGGGCCGTCGGGGGCTGCGGACGGCTCGGGGCCGTCGGCCGTTCGCCGGGCCGGGTCGTCGGGCGACAGCCGGGAGTGGGGCGTGTGTTCGCCCATGCAGACGCGCCGGACGACGATGAGCATGTACGCGGCGGTGAGCAGGGTGCCGAACGCCCCGATGGCCATGAAGGTGCGGAACGCGGGGCGGCTGAGGCCTTCGGCGGGGCTGTACGCGCCGAACAGGGTGAGCATCTCGCCCCAGAATCCGGCGAGTCCGGGCAGCCCGAGCGAGGCGATGGCGGCGAAGGCGAGCAGCGCGCCGAGGCGGGGGGCCCGGCCGTAGAGGGCGGCCCCGGTCGCTCCGGCGAGGGTGTCGAGGTCGGCGGTGCCGTAGCGGTCCTTGATGGCGCCGACCAGGAAGAACAGCAGGCCGGTGATGAGGCCGTGGGCGATGTTGGCGAAGAGCGCGCCGTTGACTCCGGTGGGGGTCATGGTGGCGATGCCGAGGAGGACGAAGCCCATGTGGCCGACGGACGAGTAGGCGATGAGCCGCTTGAGGTCGCCCTTGGCGCCGGTACGGGCCAGGGCCAGGCAGGCGAGGGATCCGTAGACGATGCCGACGACGGCGAACGCGGCGAGGTAGGGCGCGAAGGTCCGCATGCCGTCGGGGGCGACGGGGAGCAGGATCCGGACGAATCCGTACGTTCCCATCTTCAGCAGGACGCCCGCGAGGAGCACGGATCCGACGGTGGGGGCGGCGGTGTGGGCGTCGGGGAGCCAGCTGTGCAGGGGCCACATCGGGGTCTTCACGGCGAGGCCGATACCGATCGCGAGTACGGCGATGACCTGCACGGATGTGGTGAGGCCCCGGCCGTTGTCAGTGGCGAGTGCCACCATGTCGAAGGTGCCGCTCTTCAGCCCGATGAGGAGGAGGCCGAGCAGCATGACGACCGAGCCGAGCAGCGTGTAGAGGATGAACTTCCAGGCGGCCGCCTGCCGTTGGCCGCCGCCCCAGCGATTGATGAGGAAGTACATCGGGATGAGGACCATCTCGAAGGCGAGGAAGAAGAGCAGCAGGTCGAGGACGGCGAAGGTGGCGAGGGTGCCGGACTCCAGGACGAGGACGAGGGCGACGAAGGCCTTCGGTGAGGGGCCCGCGGGCAGCTTGAAGTAGCTGTACAGCGCGCAGAGGAAGGTCAGCAGCGCGGTCAGGAGCAGGAGGGGGAGGGAGATGCCGTCGATGCCGAGGTGGATGCGGACGTCGAGCGCCGGGATCCAGCTGATGTCGGTGGTCGCCTGCATCGTGGCGGGGTGGTCGTGGTCGAAGCCGACGGCCAGGACGATCGCGGCGAGGAGGACGGCGCCGGTGACGGTCACGCCGTGGCGGAGCACGGCCTGGTCGGGGTTCTTCCCCTTGAGCCCGGGCGGGGCGGGGAGCAGGGCCGCGACGGCGCCGAGGAGCGGGGCGACGACGATGAACGCCAGAAGGAACTGCATCACGGACGCACTGATATCGATCACGGTCACGACCCCGCGTTGACGTTGGCGAAGACGACGGCGGCGATCGCCAGGACGAGTGACCCGGCGAGCAGGGCGCCGGCGTAGGTCTGCACATTGCCGGTCTGGGCCCGGCGGACGGCGGTGCCGAGGAGGCGTGTGACGGCGCCCGATCCGTTGACGTAGGTGTCGATGACCTCGCGGTCCAGGAAGCGGACGAGGCGGGCGGCTTCCTGGACGGGCCGGACGAACAGCGCCGTGTACAGGGCGTCGAGGTGGAAGCCGGTGACCGCGTGGCGGTGCAGGGGCCCGAGGAGGAGCCTGCCGGGGTCGGCCGGGTCGGGGGCGTCCGCGATGGTGCCGTAGGCGGCGGTATGGGACGTCATGGCCTCGGCTTCGACGAGGGCGGGTTCGGCGCCGGGGTGGGCGGCGACGGCGCCGATGGGGGTGCGGGCGGCGAGGGCGGTGGTGTGCCGCCACGCGCCGTAGGTGACGAGGCCGCCGACGAGGCCGACGCCGGTGGACAGGACGGCGGTGGTGAGCGACGGCGTGAGGGCGTGTCCGTCGAACCAGTCGCCGAGCATGCCGGCGGTGAGGCCGAAGCCGATGGTGGGGACGGCCAAGATCCACAGGACGGAGGTCATGGCGAGGGGCTGCCTGCCGTGGTCGGGGACTTCGGCCCCGCGGCCGCGGAAGGCGAGGAGCCAGAGGCGTACGGCGTAGGCGGCGGTCAGGACGGCGGCGAGGAGCCCGGCGATCAGGATCGTCCAGCCGGCGGCGGCCGGGGCGACGGTCCGGTCGCCGAGGGCGGTGTGCTCGGCGGCGACGAGGACGGCTTCCTTGGAGAAGAAGCCGGCGAACGGCGGGATGGCGGCCAGCGCGAGAAGGGCGACGGTCATCGTCCAGTAGGCGTCCGGGACACGGCGGGCCAGGCCGCCCATCCGGGACATGGCGGCCAGTGAGTTGGTGCCGGCGGCGTGGATGACGACGCCCGCGGCGAGGAAGAGGACGGCTTTGAACGCACCGTGCGAGATCAGGTGGAAGACGGCGGCGCCCCGGTCGCCGACGGCCAGGGCGCCCGACATGTAGCCGAGCTGACCGATCGTCGAGTAGGCGAGGACGCGCTTGATGTCGTCCTGGGCGAGGGCGGCGAGCCCGGACCCGATCATCGTGACGGCGGCCATCACGGCGAGGACGACGAGCGCGGCGCCGGAGGCGGCGAAGACGGGCAGCAGGCGGGCCACGAAGTAGATGCCGGCGGCGACCATCGTCGCGGCGTGGATGAGCGCGGAGACGGGGGTGGGGCCGGCCATCGCGTCGGGCAGCCAGGTGTGCAGGGGGAACTGCGCCGACTTGCCCGCGACGCCCGCGAGGAGCAGCAGGGCGATGAGGGTGGGGTGGTCGAGTCCACCGTTGCCGACGGCGGCGAGGATCTTGGTGATCCGGAAGCTGCCGGTGTCGGCGGCGAGCGCGAACAGGCCGATCAGGAAGGGGACGTCGCCGAGCTTGGTGACCAGGAAGGCCTTGAGGGAGGCGGCCCGGGCCTCGGGCGTCTCCCAGTAGTGGCCGACGAGGAAGTACGAGCAGATGCCCATGATCTCCCAGCCGACCAGGAGCACCATCAGGTCGCCGGAGTAGACGACCAGCAGCATCGCGGAGGTGAAGAGGGAGACGAGGGCGGCGTAGGAGGGGTAGCGGGCGTCGTCGCGGAGGTAGGCCGTGGAGTAGAGCTGTACGCAGGTGGCGACGACGGTGACGAGGACGGCGACCAGCACGGCGAAGCCGTCGAGGTGCAGGGCCAGGTCGATCGGGACCGAGCCGGTGGGCGTGAGCTGGGTCGCGGCGTCGATGGCCCGGCCGCCGCCCTGCCGGACGGCGACGAGCACGGCGAGTACGGCCGCGGTGAGGGTCGGGAGGATCGCCAGCGGCCGGACGAAGCCGGGGGCGGTGCGGCCGACGGCGAGCCCGGCGAGGGCGCCGAGGAACGGGAGGAGGGGGACGAGGGCGGCGAGGGTCGTGGTGGTCACGTGGTGGCCTCTGCCTTCTTGGTCTTTCCCGTTTTCCCGTCCGCCCGGCCGGGGGCCGTCTCTGCGTCGTCGGTCTCTGCGTCGTCGGTCTCTGCGGTGTCGGGGAGCGCTTCGGCCTCGTCGGTCTCGGCGGTGTCGCGGAGCCGGTCGATGTCGGAGGTGCCCCGGTTGCGGTGGACGGCCAGGACGATCGCGAGGCCGATGCCGATCTCGGCGGCGGCGATGGCGATGGTGAAGAGCGTGAGGGCCTGGCCGGAGTGGAGGGTGTCGCGGAGCCAGACGTCGAAGGCGACGAGGTTGAGGTTGACGGCGTTGAGCATCAGCTCGACGGACATCAGGACCAGGATCGCGTTGCGGCGGGCGAGGACGCCGTAGAGGCCGACGCAGAAGAGGAGGGCGGCGAGTACGGCGGGATAGGCGAGGTGCATCAGCGCTGCTCCTCCTTGCCGGACGGGCCGGATGAGCCGAGCGAGTTCGACGGGCCTGACGGGCTCGACGGGCCGGGGCGGACCGTGGTGTCCGTGTCGCGTTTGCGGGACAGGACGATCGCGCCGACGAGGGCGGCGAGCAGCAGGACGGAGAGCGCCTCGAAGGGCAGGACCCAGTTCCGGAACAGGAAGGCGCCGGTGACTTCGGTGGAGCCCTGGGCCGGCCCGTCGAGGTCGATCCAGGTGGTGCGGAAGGCGTCGACCACGACCCAGACGAGAGCGGCCGCCGCGGCGGCGGCCACCCCGAGCGCGACCCACCGGTTGCCCGAATCGGCGTCCGGGGAGCGGCCGATGGGGGCCCGGGTGAGCATCAGGCCGAAGAGGAGGAGGACGACGATGGAACCGACGTAGATCAGTACCTGCACCCAGGCGATGAACTCGGCGGTGAGCAGGAGGTACTCGACGGCCAGTCCGCCGAGCGCGACGACGAGCCAGAGCGCGGCGTGCACCAGCTGCTTGGTCGTGACGGTGATGACGGCTGCGCCGAGGGTGGCGAGGCCGACGAGGAGGAACGCGATCTCCACGCCGGACGGGGAGAGGAAACCGGGGTGGTCGCCCGTGGCTGCGGCGGTCGCGGTGAGCAGCGGGGATGCGGTGTGCAGCGTCACGGGGTTCCTCCCTTCTCGTCAGGCTGGTCCTGCTGCTCCTGCTTCTCCGGCTGCTCCTGCTGCTTCTCCTGCATGAGCTGCTGTTCCCGCTGCTCCTGTGCGCGTTGGGCGGCGAGCTTGTCCGCGGCCTTGCGGGCGGCGGCGATCTCCTTCGGCTCCTCGGCCCCGGGGTCGAGGGCGGGCGGCTCCGGCACGGTCCACATCCACTCGCGGAGCTTGTCGCGCTCGTGGGTGAGTTCGTGGATGTCCGTCTCCGCGTACTCGAACTCCGGCGACCAGAACAGCGCGTCGAAGGGGCACACCTCGATGCAGATGCCGCAGTACATGCAGAGGGAGAAGTCGATGGCGAAACGGTCGAGGACGTTCCGGCTGCGCTCACGGCCGCCGAGGGCGGCGGGCGGCGACGTCTCCTTGTGGGAGTCGATGTAGATGCACCAGTCGGGGCACTCACGGGCGCAGAGCATGCAGACCGTGCAGTTCTCCTCGAACAGCCCGATGACGCCGCGGGAGCGGGGCGGGAGTTCGGGCTGGGTGTCCGGGTACTGCGCGGTGACGGTCTTCCTCGTCATCGTGCGCAGGGTGACGGCAAGGCCCTTGGCCAGGCCGGATCCGGGGATCGGGGGCATCAGTTGATCGCCACCTTCACGATGCCGGTCAGCGCGATCTGCGCGAGGGCGAGCGGGACGAGGGTGGTCCAGGCGAGCTTCTGCAACTGGTCCTCACGCAGGCGCGGGTAGCTGACGCGCAGCCAGATGACGACGAACGCGAGGAGGGCGGTCTTGAGGAGGGTCCAGAGCCAGCCGAGTCCGTCGGCGCCGAACGGGCCGTGCCAGCCGCCGAGGAAGAGGACGGTGGTCAGGGCGCAGAGGATGACGATGCCCGCGTACTCGGCGAGGAGGAACAGGGCGAAGCGAAGACCGGTGTACTCGGTGTACGCACCGAAGATGATCTCGGAGTCGGCCACCGGCATGTCGAACGGCGGGCGCTGGAGTTCGGCGAGACCGGCCACGAAGAAGACCAGGGCGCCGACGATCTGCCAGGGCAGCCACCACCACGCGAAGGCGTCGAGGATGCCGGTGAGCGAGACCGTACCGGCCGCCATGGCCACGGAGGCGGCGGCCAGGAGCATCGGCAGCTCGTAGGAGAGGAGCTGCGCGGCGGTACGGAGGCCGCCGAGGAGCGAGAACTTGTTGGCGGAGGCCCAGCCCGCCATGAGCGAGCCGAGGACGCCGATGCCCATGACGGCGAGCACGAAGAAGATGCCCGCGTCGACGGCCTGGCCGACCGCGCCGTCGGGGCCGACGGGGATGACGACGAGGACGAGGAGGTACGGGAGGAGGGCGACGGCGGGGGCGAGCTGGAAGACGCGGCGGTCGGCGGCGGCCGGGACCACGTCCTCCTTCTGCGCGAACTTCACGCCGTCCGCGACGAGCTGGGCCCAGCCGTGGAAGCCGCCTGCGTACATGGGGCCCAGGCGGCCCTGCATGTGGGCCATCACCTTGTGCTCCGTCTGGCCCACGAGGAGGGGGGCGACCAGGAACACGACGAAGACGATGGCCAGGCGGAGGGCGATGTCGAGTACGTCGTTCACTCGGGATCGCCTCCGGCGGGGTGGTCTGGGGTGGGGTGCTCTGGGGTGGGCTTGTCGGGGGTGGGTGCGGGTTCGTCTTCGGAGTCGGTGGCTTCGGTGGGGGTGGCTTCGGTGGGGGTGGGGCCGCTGCGCGGGGCTTCTCCCCTGCCCGCCCCTTCCCGAACCGGGGGCTCCGCCCCCGTGCCCCCGCTCCTCAAACGCCGGAGGGGCTGAGAAGGCTCGTCCGGGGACTCGGTCTCCGGGCCCTCCGGTTCGTCGAAGGCCGGTTGCGCGTCGTGCCACGGGGCGTCCGTGCTGCGTACCCGGGGCGGACGCGACGGCGAGCCTTCGGGGGCGTCCGGCGCCGGGGGCGCGGGCCGGTCGTCCGACGCCGGGCGCTGGCTGGCCGAGCCGTCGGACGCCGAGCGGGAACGGCGGGCAGGCCGGGCAGGGGTGGTCCCCGGCCCGTCCGGCTCCGGGCGCTGGCTCGCCGAACCCTCCGACGCCGACCGGGAACGACGCGGGCGGGCCGCCGCGGGTGTCTCCGGCGTACCCGGCGTTCCCGGTGCCTCGGGCGTCTCCGGAGACACGGAGGTGGGGGTCTCCGCACCAGACGGTGTCGCGGCCTCCGTGCCGGGCGGCGGCACAGGCCGCTGTGCCGCTGAGCCCTCGCTCGCCGTGCGTGTGCGGCGGGGTGGGCGGTCGGCTGCTGTGCGGGCGGCTCGGGCCGGGCGGGCGGCTGCCGGGGGGAGTTGGCCCTTCAGGGGGCCCCATTCGTTCGGGTCGGGGACTCCGGGCGGGAGCATCGCGCGGCGCTTGGGGCCGGTGTGGCCCTCCGCCGGCTCCCCCGGTTCCTTCGCCCCGGGCCAGGCCTTGGCGACCCGTGCGGCCAGGACGAAGTCCTTGCGCAGCGGGTGGCCCTCGAAGCCTTCCGGCAGGAGCAGCGGTACGAGATGGGGGTGGCCCTCGAACGCGACGCCGAACATCTCGTGCGTCTCGCGCTCGTGCCACGCCGCCCCCGCGTACACGTCGATGGCGCTGGGCAGCACCGCCGCGTCGTGCGGCACGGTCGTCCGTACCATCAGCCGCCGTACCGTACCCGTGCCCAGGGCCGCGACATGGGCGCAGACGCGGAAGCCGACGCCCGGTTCGTCCACGGCGCTGAGCCAGTCGAAGTACGTGCACCCGAGTTCGTCACGGGCGGTCCGCAGCGCGGTGAGCCAGGCGGCGGCGGGGACGTCGACGGTCAGCAGGTCGTACGCGGACTCCGCCGTGGCCTCGTCGCCGAACAGGTCGGTGACCGCGTCCGGCAGCCGGTCGAACGCCTCGGCCGCCTGGGCCACCGCGGCCGCTGCGGATTCCGCGTGCTGGTCGCGGTCGCTCATCGCCGCCCCTCCCCATCCGGTCGCGAAGCCGGTGCCGGTGCGGCGACCAGGCCGCTGCGCAGGGCATCGGTGGACGGACCGCCGCCCGTCGCCCCGGAGGCGTACCGCTCGGCGAGGGATTCGCGCGCGATCTTCTCCTGGAGCTTGAGGATGCCCTGGAGCAGCGCCTCGGGCCGGGGCGGGCAGCCGGGTACGTACACGTCGACGGGGATGATCTGGTCGACGCCCTTGGTCACGGAGTACGAGTCCCAGTAGGGGCCGCCGCAGTTGGAGCAGGCGCCGAAGGAGATGACGTACTTCGGTTCGGGCATCTGCTCGTACAGCCGCTTCACGGCCGGGGCCATCTTGTCCGTCACCGTGCCGGAAACGATCATGAGGTCGGCCTGCCGGGGGCCGGGGGCGAACGGGATCACGCCGAGCCGGATGAAGTCGTGGCGTGCCATGGACGCGGCGATGAACTCGATGGCGCAGCACGCGAGTCCGAAGTTGAAGACCCAGAGGCTGTAGCGGCGGCCCCAGTTGAGGACGACCTTCATCGGTTCCGGTGCCAGCCGGGAGAGCACGCCCAGGCGCTTGGGCTCGGGGAGCAGGACCGGATCGGACGGGGGCGGGGACGCGGGCTGCTGCGACCCGGGGGCGGGGGTCGGCCGGCTCGTCAGGCCCATGCGAGGACGCCCTTCTTCCATGCGTAGAGCAGTCCCACGGCCAGGAAGCCGAGGAAGATGAACATTTCGACCAGGGTCGTCGCGCCGTATCCGGGCGCCGCGAACACCGTGGCCCACGGGAACAGGAAGATGGAGTCGACCGCGAAGATCACGTACAGGAACGCGTAGACGTAGTAGCGGACCTGGGTGTGCGCCCAGCCCTCGCCGACCGGGTCGACGCCGCATTCGTAGGTGAGGAGCTTCTCCGGGGTGGGGACGACGGGGCGCAGCAGCCGCCCGGCCCCGAAGGCCACGGCGACGAACAGGACGCCGATCAGGGCGAGCAGGCCGATGACCGAGTAGCTCTGGAAGTACTCCGAGGCGAGTGCGGTGGGTCCGTCCGCCGGGACACCGGGGACACCCGGGACACCCGAAACGCCCTGGGCACCCTGGCCGCCCAGGACACCCGTACCGCTGGACACGCCGGACACGCCGGTCGTTCCCGCCGCGTCCGCCACGCCGGTCACGTCCGTAACGTCGGCCACGTCCGCCCCTCGCTCCCTCTTCGTCCGTCGCTTGGTCCGCTGCTTCGTCCGCCGCTGCTGCCGCCACTTCGGCCGCATCGGTCCCACGTGCCCGTTCTGTACGCGCGGGAGTTACGCACGGGAGTCTAGGGCCTGCTAAACGGAGCGTAAGCAGCCGCGTCGGGCATCAGGTGGGGTTATCCCTACTTCGACCCGCCCATGAGCCCCATGGTGTGCGCGGGTGCGGCCCGGCAGGCTGTGGGTATGACCATGAGCCCTTCCGTTCCGGACCCCGGCCGGCTGCCGCCCGCCCGCTTCGCCATCGACCGGTGGACCTGGCGGGAGATCGCACATCTGCTCGCCGATCTGCCGTTGGCCGTCGTCGGGTTCGTCTACACGGTCCTCGTGATCGCCGTCGGCGTCGGGCTCTCCGTGACGGTGATCGGTCTGCCGCTGCTGGTCGCCGGGCTCCAGGGCGCCCGGCTGCTGGGCCGGTTGGAACGGCGGCGGGCGCGCGGGATGCTCGGCGTACGGGTGGAGGAGCCGAGTCCGTTGGCGCGCGGCCACCGGGACCAGGGGTTCTTCGCCCGGCTGTGGGCGGGGCTGAAGGACCCGGTGGGCTGGCGGACGTTGCTGTACGGGTTCATCCGACTGCCCTGGGGGGTGCTGACGTTCGCGGTGACGCTGGTGAGCCTGTTCGTCCTGTGGCCGGTGCTGCCGTTCATCGCGCGGGGGCTGACGACGGTGGACCGGGCGATGGTGCGCGGGCTGCTGTCGCCCTCGGACGAGCTGGAGCGGCGTATCGCCGAGCTGGAGTCGGACCGGGGCGTTGTCGTGGACACCGCCGCCGCCGACCTGCGCCGCATCGAACGCGACCTGCACGACGGCGCCCAGGCCCGCCTGGTCGCCCTCGCCATGGGGCTCGGCCTCGCCAAGGAGAAGCTCACCGACGACCCCGAGGCCGCCGCCCGCATGGTCGACGAGGCGCACGGCGAGATCAAGGTGGCCCTCCAGGAACTGCGCCACCTGGCCCGCGGCATCCATCCCGCCGTCCTCACCGACCGAGGCCTGGACGCCGCCCTCTCCGCCATCGCCTCCCGCTGCACGGTCCCGGTCAAGGTGTCGGTGGGGCTTCGGAAGCGTCCGGCGGAGGCGATCGAGGGGATCGCGTACTTCACCGTCTCCGAGCTGCTCCAGAACATCAGCAAGCACAGCGGCGCGCGGTCGGCCTCCGTCGACGTGTGGCGTTCGGCCGACCGGCTGATGCTCCAGGTCACGGACGACGGCGGGGGCGGAGCCCGGACGGACGGCGGCGGTACGGGGCTGGCGGGGCTCGCCGAGCGGCTCGACGCGGTCGACGGGGTGCTGGTCCTGGACTCGCCGGAGGGCGGGCCGACGACCGTCACCGCCGAGCTGCCCTGGCGCGACCGCAGCGCCTGACCGGCCGTGTTCCCGATGCCCGGCACGGCCCGGGGGTGGGGAAAACCCCCGGTCGGATACGGAGAGGGGCCTCATGGTGCGGAAGACGGCCGGCCAGCACTCTTGAGGGAGAACGGTCCGTGGTGACCGGCCGCCCCGGCGCCACCGCGCCGCACGCCCCACGCCCACGTCCCACGCACCACTGCCCGCGCACCACCGCACAGCCCACTGAGAGACTGAGAACAGAGACGGAACGGACGGAACTCATGGCCACGGCATACGGACCGGACACGCGGGACCGGGAGCATCAGGGTTCCGGCCCCGGCTTCGGGGCGAGGACCCCGGCGAAGCACTTCCTCCCGGCGCCGCTGCGGGCCCCGCTGGAGGCCCGCGCCTGGCGCGAGCTTCTCTACGCGCTGCTGAGCTTCCCGCTCAGCACGGTGATGTTCGTCTTCGCGGTCACCATGACGTCGATGAGCGCGGGCCTGCTGGTCACCTTCATCGGGATACCGGTCCTCGCGGTCGGTCTCGCCGTCTGCCGGGGCTTCGGTGCGCTGGAGCGGCACCGGGCGCGTGGGCTGCTGCGGGTCGAGGTGGCGGATCCGGAGCCGGTGCGGGGGAAGACCGGCGGCCCGATGTCCTGGATGGGCGCGATCCTCAAGAGCGGGGCGTCCTGGCGGCACCTGCTGTACGCGCTGCTGCACTTCCCGTGGGCGACGTTCACGTTCGTCGTGGCGATCTCGTTCTGGACGTACGGCCTGGCGGCGCTGACGTACCCGCTGTGGTTCTGGCTCTTCCCGGTGTTCGGCGGGCAGGGCGGCCTCCAGCTGTACGGGGACCGCACCCATCAGGAGTATCTGGACTCGCCCGGTGAGCTGGCGGTGACCGGGGCGGTGGGCCTGGTGCTCGTGCTGGCGGCGCCCTGGATCGTGCGGGGGCTGCTGAGCGTGGACCGGCTGATGGTCACCGGTCTGCTGGGCCCGTCCCGGCTGGCCACCCGGGTCTCCGAGCTGGAGTCGGACCGGGGCGTCGTCGTGGACACCGCCGCCGCCGACCTGCGCCGCATCGAACGCGACCTGCACGACGGCGCCCAGGCCCGCCTGGTCGCCCTCGCCATGGATCTGGGCCTGGCGAAGGAGAAGCTCACCGACGACCCGGAGGCCGCGGCCCGCATGGTGGACGAGGCGCACGGCGAGGTGAAGGTGGCTCTCCAGGAGCTGCGCGACCTGGCCCGCGGGATCCACCCCGCTGTCCTCACCGACCGGGGCCTGGACGCCGCCCTCTCCGCCATCGCCTCCCGCTGCACCGTGCCCGTGACGGTCGAGGTGGACCTGGACTCACGGCCCGCGCAGGCGATCGAGGGGATCGCGTACTTCACCGTCTCGGAGCTGCTCCAGAACATCAGCAAGCACGCCCGGGCGACCCGGGCCACGGTCGACGTGTGGCGGGCGGCCGACCGGCTGATGCTCCAGGTCACGGACAACGGCCGGGGCGGGGCATCGTCTGCCGCGGGCGGTGGCCTGGCCGGGCTGACGGAGCGGCTGGACGCGGTGGACGGGGTCCTGGTCGTCGACTCCCCGGCCGGCGGTCCGACGACGGTCACCGCCGAGCTGCCCTGGCGGGGCTGAGGCCCCGCGAACTGCCCTGGCGGGGCCGAGACCCCGGCTCCGCCGCCCTCCTCCACCTTCCGGCTCTCCCCTTCACCTGTGCCTCTCACCTGTGCCCCGTCGCCCGGACCCTCGGTCCGGGCGACGGGGCGTGTCGGGTGGGTTATCCACAGGCTCCCCATCCGTGTCCGGGTCCTGGGATGCTTGAGCGGTCGGGGCGCGGTGCGCGGTGGTCGGGCGTGGTGCGTGCGAGGTCGTGGGGAACGCGGCATATTCGGAACAGTGGGGGACTCGCAGTCGTGGAGAACGTGGAGAACAGGGTGCGCGTGGTCATCGCCGAGGATTCGGTCCTGCTCCGGGAAGGGCTGACCCGTCTGCTCACCGATCTCGGGCACGAGGTGGTCGCCGGGGTCGGGGACGCCGAGGCGCTGCTGAAGACCGTGGCGGAGCTCGACGGGCAGCAGGCCCTTCCCGATGTGGTGGTCGCCGATGTGCGGATGCCGCCGACGCACACCGATGAGGGCGTGCGCGCGGCGGTGCGGCTGCGGAAGGACTATCCGGACATCGGGGTGCTGGTCCTCTCCCAGTACGTGGAGGAGCAGTACGCCACCGAGCTGCTGGCGGGCAGCAGCCGCGGGGTGGGGTATCTGCTGAAGGACCGGGTGGCCGAGGTCCGCGAGTTCGTGGACGCCGTGGTCCGGGTGGCGCAGGGCGGGACGGCGCTGGACCCGGAGGTGGTGGCGCAGTTGCTGGGCCGCAGCCGTAAGCAGGATGTGCTGGCCGGGCTGACGCCGCGCGAGCGGGAGGTCCTCGGTCTGATGGCCGAGGGCCGGACGAACTCCGCCGTCGCCCGGCAGCTCGTGGTGAGCGACGGGGCGGTCGAGAAGCACGTCAGCAACATCTTCCTGAAGCTGGGGCTCTCGCCCAGCGACGGGGACCACCGGCGCGTCCTCGCCGTGCTGACCTATCTGAACTCCTAGCGATCTGACACTCTGTCAGATAGTGCTGGATGCGGCGGCCGCAGCACCCGCGGCACTTGCGGCACTTCGGGGGCGCACCGGGAGCGCTCCGGGGGCATTGCGCAGGCCCGGGGGTGTCCGGCGAGCACCGGACGGGCACCTCTGATCAAGAGACGACCGAGGAGCAAGGACGACGGCGGGTCCACCAGGAAACGACCGGGGGGCGGTAGAGACAACCGCGGGGCTTAGGACCAAAGACGCAGAGCGCGGCCGCTTCCATCCCACGATCGGGGGCTTGAGAAAGGTGACAAACCGCACCAAAAGGGTGTCTCAAAACAGCGTCCACCATATGATCGGTCCCTGGAGGGCCCCTTACGCGGACGTAGGGTGGCCTCTGGGATCGCCGGCTGGCCGGACGGTTCCGAACCGCCGCCCCAAGGGAGGTCCAGTTCAGTGACGAGCCAGGTCAGTAGCGCGGCAGAGAAGGCCGATGAGGCCAATGACGCCGTCCTCGGGGGTCAGCGAGCCCCCCTGTCAGGTACGACGGGAACCACGGGCGGCGACGGCAAGGAGATCCGCCGCCTGGATCGGGTGATCATCCGTTTCGCGGGTGACTCGGGTGACGGTATGCAGCTCACCGGTGACCGGTTCACCTCGGAGACCGCCTCCTTCGGCAACGATCTCTCCACCCTGCCGAACTTTCCCGCCGAGATCCGTGCCCCCGCAGGCACGCTGCCGGGGGTCTCTTCCTTCCAGCTCCACTTTGCCGATCATGACATCCTCACCCCCGGCGACGCCCCCAACGTCCTGGTCGCGATGAACCCCGCCGCCCTGAAGGCGAACATCGACGACGTACCGCGCGGCGCGGAAATCATTGTGAACACCGACGAGTTCACCAAGCGGCCGATGGCGAAGGTGGGCTATGCGACCAGTCCGCTGGAGGACGGTTCGCTGGAGGCCTACAACGTCCACCCGGTGCCGCTGACGACGCTGACGCTGGAGGCGCTGAAGGAGTTCGGGCTCCCCCGCAAGGAGGCCGAGCGCTCCAAGAACATGTTCGCGCTCGGGCTGCTGTCGTGGATGTACCACCGGCCGACCGAGGGGACGGAGACGTTCCTGCGGCAGAAGTTCGCGAAGAAACCCGAGATCGCCGAGGCGAATGTGGCGGCCTTCCGGGCCGGGTGGAATTTCGGGGAGACGACCGAGGACTTCGCGGTCTCCTACGAGGTCGCCCCGGCGTCGCAGGCCTTCCCCACCGGCACCTACCGCAACATCTCGGGGAACCTCGCCCTGTCCTACGGCCTGATCGCCGCCGGGCAGCTGGCGGACCTGCCGCTCTACCTGGGGTCGTATCCGATCACCCCGGCCTCGGACATCCTGCACGAGCTGTCCCGGCACAAGAACTTCGGCGTACGGACCTTCCAGGCCGAGGACGAGATCGCCGGGATCGGGGCGGCGCTGGGTGCCGCGTTCGGCGGGGCGCTGGGCGTCACGACGACGTCCGGCCCCGGGGTGGCGCTGAAGTCGGAGACGATCGGGCTCGCGGTCTCCCTGGAGCTGCCGCTGCTGATCATCGACATCCAGCGCGGCGGACCGTCCACCGGGCTGCCGACCAAGACCGAGCAGGCGGATCTGCTCCAGGCGATGTTCGGGCGCAACGGCGAGGCCCCGGTCCCGATCGTGGCCCCGCAGACCCCGGCGGACTGCTTCGACGCCGCGATCGACGCGGCCCGGATCGCCCTGACGTACCGGACTCCGGTCTTCCTGCTCTCCGACGGCTATCTGGCCAACGGTTCCGAGCCCTGGCGCATCCCGGAGACGGCGGCCCTGCCCGATCTGAAGACCTCCTTCGCCACCGGCCCGAACCACACCCTGGCCGACGGCACCGAGGTCTTCTGGCCCTACAAGCGCGACCCGCAGACCCTGGCCCGCCCCTGGGCGGTCCCTGGGACGGCCGGCCTCGAACACCGCATCGGCGGGATCGAGAAGCAGGACGGCACCGGCAACATCTCCTACGACCCGGCCAACCACGACTTCATGGTCCGCACCCGCCAGGCCAAGATCGACGGCATCGAGGTCCCCGACCTCCAGGTCGACGACCCGGCCGGGGCCGCCACGCTGGTGCTCGGCTGGGGGTCGACGTACGGGCCGATCACCGCCGCCGTACGCCGGCTGCGGGCCGCGGGGGCGCCCATCGCCCAGGCCCACCTGCGCCACCTCAACCCCTTCCCGAAGAATCTCGGCGAGGTGCTGAAGCGCTACGACAAGGTCGTCGTGCCGGAGATGAACCTCGGCCAGCTCGCGATGCTGCTGCGGGCCAAGTATCTGGTGGACGCCCACAGCTACAACCAGGTCAATGGAATGCCGTTCAAGGCAGAGCAGCTCGCCACGGCTCTCAAGGAGGCCATCGATGCCTGACACCGACGAACTGCGGCACAACGAACTGCTGCAGCTGGTGCCCAAGGCCGAGGCGAAGCAGTCCATGAAGGACTTCAAGTCGGACCAGGAAGTGCGCTGGTGCCCCGGCTGCGGCGACTACGCGGTCCTCGCCGCCGTCCAGGGCTTCATGCCGGAGCTGGGGCTCGCGAAGGAGAACATCACCTTCGTCTCCGGCATCGGCTGCTCCTCCCGCTTCCCGTACTACATGAACACCTACGGGATGCACTCCATCCACGGCCGCGCCCCGTCCATCGCGACCGGGCTCGCCACCTCCCGCCGCGATCTGTCGGTGTGGGTGGTCACCGGTGACGGCGACGCGCTCTCCATCGGCGGCAACCACCTCATCCACGCCCTGCGCCGCAACGTCAACCTCAAGATCCTGCTGTTCAACAACCGGATCTACGGGCTGACGAAGGGCCAGTACAGCCCCACCTCCGAGCTGGGCAAGATCACCAAGTCGACGCCGATGGGCTCGCTCGACGCGCCCTTCAACCCGGTGTCGCTCGCCATCGGCGCGGAGGCCACGTTCGTGGCGCGCACGGTCGACTCCGACCGCAAGCACCTCACGAGCGTGCTGCGCGCGGCCGCCGAGCACTCGGGCACGGCGCTGGTGGAGATCTACCAGAACTGCAACATCTTCAACGACGGCGCTTTCGAGGTCCTCAAGGACAAGGAGCAGGCCGCCGAGGCCGTCATCCGCCTCGAACACGGCCAGCCGATCCTCTTCGGCTCCCAGGAGCCCAAGGGCGTCGTCCGCGATCCGGCGACCGGCGATCTCCGGGTGGTGGCCGTCACGGAGGAGAACCGCTCGCAGATCCTCGTCCACGACACCCATGCCGAATCGCCCACGACGGCGTTCGCGCTGTCGCGGCTCGCCGACGCGGACACCCTGCACCACACCCCGATCGGGGTGCTGCGCAGCGTGGAGCGGCCCGTCTACGACACGTTGATGTCGGACCAGCTGGACGCCGCCATCGAGCGCGAGGGCAAGGGCGACCTCGCCTCACTCCTCGCGGGCAACGACACCTGGACGGTCGTCGGCTGAGGCACGGCGGAACGGCACGGAACAGCCGAACGGAACCAGCACGGAACGGCAGAACAGAACCGCAGAACAGAACGGCTGAACGGAACGACCGGAAGCGGAACCGCTCCCGGGCCGGCCCGGGTCCGGTCCCTCACGGGATCAGGCCCGGGCCTCGTCGTATGCCTCGCGCGCCGTCCGCACCGCGTTCACCTGCCGTTCGGTCCAGCGGGCGAGCGCCCACACCTGTTCGGCCGCCTCGATGCCCATCGGGGTGAGCGTGTAGTCCACCCGCGGCGGGATCACCGGCTTCGCGTCCCGGTGGACGAAGCCGTCGCGCTCCAGCGTCTGGAGGGTCTGGGCCAGCATCTTCTCGCTGACGCCGCCCACCGCGCGGCGCAGTTCGCTGAAGCGGTGCGAGCGCTCCAGCAGCGCCGCCAGGACGAGTACGCCCCAGCGGCTCGTCACGTGCTCCAGGATCAGCCGGGACGGGCACATGCGCTGGTTGACGTCCGGACGACGTGATGTGGCTGCGTCTGCACTTACTCCCATACCCGTACCTTACTTCAAAGTGGGTACTTTCTTACAGTTAGCGCTGTGCGTAGGGTGGCAACGACCGAAGGGCGGAACCGCCCGGCCCACCTCTGCATCGGAGAACCCCCCATGAGCATCGTTGTCACCGGAGCCACCGGCGCACTCGGCCGTCTCGTCGTCGACACCCTGCTGACCACCGTTCCGGCCGACGAGGTCGTCGCGGTCGTGCGCGACAAGGAGAAGGCCGCCGCGCTCGCCGCCCGGGGCGTGGAGCTGCGCATCGCGGACTACAGCCGCCCCGAGACGCTGGCCGGAGCCTTCCGGTCCGGCGACCGAGTGCTGCTGATCTCCGGCAGCGAGGTGGGCCGGCGGGTGGCGCAGCACGCGGCGGTCATCGACGCGGCGAAGGCGGCGGGCGTCGCCCAGCTCGCGTACACCGGCATCCTCGGCGGCCCGGACGCGGACTTCACACTGGCCGACGAGCACCGGGCCACCGAGCAGCTGATCCTCGACTCCGGACTGCCGTACACCTTCCTGCGCAACGGCTGGTACACCGAGAACTACACCGCCAACCTGGCCCCGGTCCTGGCGCACCACGCGGTCGTCGCCAACGCGGGCGAGGGGCGCATCGCCTCCGCCTCCCGCGCCGACTACGCCGCCGCCGCGGCCGCCGTACTGACCGGCGACGGCCACCTGAACACCGCCTACGAGCTGAGCGGCGACACCGCGTGGTCGCTCGCCGAGTACGCCGCGCTGCTGTCCGAGCTGACCGGCGAGGAGATCGCGTACAAGAACGTCCCGGCCGCCGCGCACCAGGAGGTCCTGGTCGGCGCGGGACTGCCCGAGGGCTTCGCGGCGATCCTCGTCGACGTGGACGAGGCGATCGGGCGCGGCCGGCTCGCGGGGACGAGCGGCGACCTCGCCCGGCTCATCGGCCGCCCGACAACGCCGCTCGCCGAGACCGTACGCGCCGCCCTGTCCGCCGCCTGAGCCCCGACGCACCCCGGCCGCGCCTCCGCACGCCCCGCCCGCACCCAGCACTGTCATGAGTGTTTCCGTGAGACGGCTATGACACGACGCTCTTCCGGCGCTACCGTCGTGCCGTCGGCGGTCGCGCCGGCGCGGGTGGGCCGGGAGGGCACGTGAAGGGGAAGAACGAACAGCGGGCAGGCTTGCTGTACGGAGTCGGCGCCTACGGGATGTGGGGCCTGGTCCCCCTCTTCTGGCCGCTGCTGAGGCCGTCCGGGGCGATCGAGATCCTCGCCCACCGGATGGTCTGGTCGCTCGGCGTCGTCGCCGTCGCCCTGCTGGTCGTACGCCGCTGGGCCTGGATCGCCGAACTGGCCCGCGATCCGCGCAAGCTGGGTCTCATATCGGTCGCGGCGGCGACCATCACCGTCAACTGGGGCCTCTACATCTGGGCCGTGAACAACGGCCAGGTCGTCGAGGCCTCGCTCGGCTACTTCATCAATCCGCTGGTCACCATCGCCATGGGCGTCCTGCTGCTGGGCGAGCGGCTGCGGCCGGTCCAGTGGGTCGCGGTCGCCACCGGTCTGGCCGCCGTGCTCGTGCTGGCGATCGGCTACGGCAGGCCGCCGTGGATCTCGCTGACGCTGGCCTTCTCCTTCGCCACGTACGGCCTGGTGAAGAAGAAGGTGAACATGGGCGGCCTGGAGTCCCTGGCCGCCGAGACCGCCGTGCTGTTCGTGCCCGCGCTCGGCTTCCTGCTCTGGCTGACCGCGACCGGCGAGTCGACGTTCACGTACGGGGGCGCGGGGCACGGGTTCCTGCTCGCGGCGACGGGCATCGTCACCGCGGTCCCGCTGATCTGCTTCGGCGCGGCGGCGATCCGGGTGCCGCTGTCCACGCTGGGGCTGCTCCAGTATCTGGCCCCGGTCTTCCAGTTCGGCCTGGGCGTCCTCTACTTCCACGAGTCGATGCCGCCCGAGCGGTGGGCCGGGTTCGCCCTGGTCTGGCTGGCGCTGTCGCTGCTGACCTGGGACGCGCTGCGGACCGCTCGCCGCAACCGGGCGCTGGCGGCGGAGCTGCTGGCGACGGCGGCCGCCGCCCCGGCGACCGCGACGCCGACGATCGCGACCCCGCCCCCGACCACGACGCCGACGACCACAACCCCGGCGACCACGGCCCCGGACCCCGCACAACAAAAGATTACCTAGTTGCTTTTCTAACTCGGTTACGTTTCTCTGGTCCTGGACGACCCGAAGTGTGACCGAAGGAGAGCCGTGGACACGGGCATGGGCATGGGTATGGGCATGGGCATGACCGACGTACTCGTCGTGGGAGCTGGACCCACCGGGCTGGTGCTGGCCTGCGATCTGGCCCGGCGCGGTGTCGCCGTACGGATCGTGGACCGGTCCCCCGCGCCGCCGCGCACCTCGCGCGCCAAGGGCCCCAACCCCCGGTCGCTGGAGATCCTGGACGATCTCGGGGTGGCCGAGGAGGTGCTCGCCGCCGGTTCGGCGCCGCTGCCGATGCTCAAGTACCGCGACCGCCTCCCGGTCGCGGAGGCCGATCCGTGGGCGGACTCCGCCCCGGCCCCGGGCGCGCACTACGACCGGGGGTGGCTGATCGCCCAGTGGCGGCTGGAGGGCATCCTCCGCGACCGGCTGGCCGCTCACGGCGTCCACGTCGAGCTGGGCCGCGAGGTCGTGGGGCTGGCGGAGGGGGCCGACGGGCGGCGGGTGGACGTGACGTTCGCGGAGGGCCGGACGGAACGCGCGCGGTACGTCGTCGGCTGCGACGGCGCCCACAGCTCCGTACGGAAACTGCTCGGGATCGGGTTCGACGGCACCACCGACGAGGACCAGGTGATGGTCTGCGGCGATGTCGACCTGGCCGAGGGCGCCCTGGACCGTGCCCGCTGGCACCAGTGGTTCGACGAGGACGGCGCGGTGATGCTCTGCCCGATCCCCGGTACGCGGACGGGCTGGTGGTTCCAGGCCGGGCCGGAGCGGGACGGGCGGGGGCGGCCGCTCGCGCCCGACGCCGACGGGTTCCGCCGGCTGCTCGCCCACCACACCGCGCTGTCCGGCGAGGACCTGACGCGGGCCGAGCTGCTGTCGACGTACCGGGTCAATGCGCGGATGGCGGACCGGTTCCGGGCGGGGCGGGTCTTCCTCGCGGGCGACGCGGCGCATGTGCACGCCATCGCGGGCGGCCTCGGGATGAACACCGGCATCCAGGACGCGTTCAACCTGGGCTGGAAGCTGGGCCTGGTGCTCGCCGGTCACACGGACGCGAGGCTGCTGGACAGCTATGAGGAGGAGCGGCTTCCGGTGGCCGCCCGGACCCTGGACCTCACATCGGAGCGGCTGCGGGCCACGCTGGAGGCGATCCGCCGGCCCGGCGGCGGCCTGGACGCGGCGATCACCTCGGACACCACCGGCCTGGGCGTCGGCTACCGCTGGAGCTCCTTGGCCGCCGCCCGCACCGACACGTCGCAGGCGGAGGACGGCGCCCCGCACGCCGGGGACCGCGCGCCGGACGCCCCCTGCACCGATGCCGCGACCGGAGCCCGTACCCGGCTGCACCGCGTTCTCGCGGGGCCCGGCACGACCGTGCTCGGCTTCGGCCCCGGCGGCGCGGCGGTCCTGCGCGAGGTGGCGGCCGCGTACGGCGAGGCCGGGGTGCGGACCTGCCGGGTGTACGCGGCGCACGAGGAGCGGGCCGAAGCGGAACCGGGCGCGGTGGTCGACGACGCGGGCCACGCGGCCGCCGCGTACGGAACGGGAACCTCCGGCGAGACGGGCGCGGGCACCGTCGTGGTCGTCCGGCCCGACCACCATGTGGGCGTGTACGCACCGGCGGACGATGCCGATGCCGTACGGGAGTATCTGCGCCGGCTCCACGGAACGGGCGCGTCCGCGGGCCGTCCCGAAGGCACGCGCACGGACCGGACACCGGACCGGTCACCGGACCAGTCACCGGACCGGCCCACGGACGGGTCACCCGGCATGGTGGACGCCGTGCGGTAAAGGCTGATTGAGTGCCCGGATGGGGACTGTGCTGGGGGCCATGAGGAACGTGCGGTGGCACGAGCTGCAGCACGCGTACGGCTCCGCGTCCCAGGTTCCCGGCGTGCTGTCGCGGATCGCCTGGGGGGACGCGCCGACCTCGGACGAGGCCCTGAGCGATCTGGAACGGTGGATCGGCACCCCGCCCGTCTTCGACTCGACGGCGGCGACGGTGCCGTTCCTCTGGGAGCTGGCGGCGACGGACACGGTCCGGGACCGGGCGGGCGTCCTGGACCTGCTCGCCACGATCCTGGCCGCCGGAAACGCGGAGCACCCGGCGTGGACCCGCGCGGCGCACGACGCGGTGGCGGCGGGCCGCGCCACGGCCGCCCGCCTGGCCGCCGCACCTGAAGCACCGGATGTGCCGGGCGCACCGGAAGCGCCGGGCTCAGCGGACACACCCGGCGCGCAAGCCGTACGCACGGCCGCCGCGCGCCTGCTCGCCGCGATCGACCGGCACCAATACCTGGCCTGCCCGGCCTGCCCCGCCCCTCCCCCGCGCGAGGCGTAAGAGCCTCACTCGTCGGCGGCGGTGAGCCGGGCGCGGTGGGCCCGGACCTTGGCGCGGTTGCCGCAGCGCTCCATCGAGCACCAGCGGCGCTTGCCGGGGCGTGAGGTGTCGACGAACAGCAGGCGGCAGTCGTGCGCGCCGCAGGTACGGATCCGGTGGGCGTGCGCCCCGGTGAACAGGTCGACCGCATCACGGGCGACGGTGGACAGCAGCCCGGTCCCGGTACTCCCCGGAGCCCAGGCCCGGCCGCCGTCCGCGGTCAGCCGGGCCGTCAGCGGCGGGTGCGCCGCCGCGTCGTTGAGGGTGGCGAGGTCGTCCGGGCCGGGCGGCGCACCGCGCACGTGCCCCTCCGTCAGCCGCCAGAGCGCATCGCGCAGAGCACGCGCGTCCGCCACCTCGGCCCTGGTCACCGCAAGCCCGTGGCCCACTCCGGCAGCGAGCCCGTCGGGCAGCCGGCTCTCCTCCGCCCAGCGCACCAGATCGGCCGGTTCGCGCAGCACCTCGAAGTACGCCAGCGGGCCCGGGCCGCCGGTCGGCAGCAGCTCCAGACACAGCGCGCCCGGATCGAACCGGAACGAACTGCCGTCCGGATGCCGCAGCAGCAACCCCGGCGCGTCCGTTGCCTTTTCACTCATGTAACCACTATAAACGGTTTCCATGACGCAGACACCGCCACAGGCACAGACACCGCCACAGGCACAGGCACAGACAGAGCCCCAGCCCCGGCCACAGCCCCTATCCTGGAAGCTCGTGATCGACAGCGCCGACCCGCACGCGCAGGCCGGATTCTGGGCGCAGGCCCTGGGCTACCTGATCGAGGACAACAGCCCGCTCGTCGAGCGGCTGCTCGCGGCCGGAGCCGTGCCCGAGGCCATCACGACCCACGCCCACGGCCGCCGCGCCTGGCTCGACCTCGCGGCGGCCCGGCATCCCGACGACCCGTACGACGAGGTCAGCGGTACGGGTCAGGGGCGGCGGCTGCTGTTCCAGCGGGTGCCGGAGCCGAAGACGGTCAAGAACCGCCTCCACATCGATGTGCACTCCGCGCCGGGGCAGCGCGACGCGGAGGCGGACCGGCTGGTGGGACTGGGCGCGCGGGTGCTGCGTACGGTCGACGAGCAGGGCGGGAGCTGGATCGTCATGACGGACCCCGAGGACAACGAGTTCTGCCTGAACTGACCCCGCCACCACCGAGCGACCACGACGAGCGTCACCACCGAGCAGCCACGACGACAGGCTTCAGGGCCGCAGCCCGCGCAGCAGCAGCTCCACCAGCCGGCGCGGGTCGTAGCGCGGATCGTCGTCCCGCCCGACGCAGAGGTTCCCGACGCCCCGCATCAGCTCGTACGGCTCGATGCCGGGCCGGGCCTCTCCCGCCGCGACCGCCGCGTCGAGCAACTGCCCGCAGACGGGCACCAGCCGGTCGAGGAAGTAGGCGTGCAGCGCCTCGAAGCCGCCGCTGTCGGAGCGCAGCGCGTCGGCGAGCCCGTGCTTCGTGACCAGGAAGTCGACGAAGAGGTCCACCCACTTCTCCAGCGCGACGAACGGCGACTCCTCCTCGGCCAGCAGCGCCGGGCCCGCCTCGGCGCAGGCCTCGACCTGGTGGCGGTAGACGGCCACCACCAGGTCCGCCCGGGTCGGGAAGTGCCGGTAGATCGTGCCCATGCCGACGCCGGCCTTCTTGGCGATCTCGCGGATCGGCGCGTCGACCCCGGAGGCCACGAAGACCTCGGAGGCGGCGGCGAGCAGCGTCTGCTGATTGCGTACCGCGTCGGCCCTCCTGGGTCGGGCCGACGCCCCTGCGGCTTCATCGGCGGCAGCCACCGCACACCCCTTTCCTCGCCCGTTCCGCCGGCACCGCACAGCGAGCCGTTGACAAAGCGGAACAGTGCTCCGTATCGTAAATGGAACAACGCTCCGCTTCACTTTAGCCGAAGCCGGACGCTTCCACCTCCCCTGCCCCGTCCCCGTTCGGACCCGTGGCAGGGACCCCCGGGAAGGAACTCTCTCCCCCATGAGCACGCCGACACCCCGCACCACCCATGCCTTCGGGCCCGCCTCCCCCGTCCTGTCCGTCGCCCCGGTGACGCTGCCCGCCCCCGACCGGGCCGTGGACCTCCAGGTCCGCGTCTCCGTACCCCTGACCGGAGAGGGCAGGCTTCCGGTCATCCTGCTCTCGCACGGCCAGGGCTTCTCCAACAACCTCTCCTCGCTCAACGGCTACGCACCGCTCGTCAGCTTCTGGGCGGCGCACGGGTTCGCCGTGATCCAGCCGACCCACCTCAGCTCGACGACGCTGAAGCTGCCGGCCGACACCCCCGGCGCGCCCATGCACTGGCGCTCCCGGGCCGAGGACATCTCGCGCCTCATCGACCGGCTCGACGAGATCGAGGCGGCGGTGCCCGGCCTCGCCGGCCGCCTGGACCGGGACCGGATCGCCGTCGCCGGACACTCCATGGGCGGCCACACCGCGAGCCTCCTGCTGGGCGCGCGCCTCACCGATCCGGACGACGGTACGGAGGTGGACCTGGCCGATTCCCGGATCGGCGCGGGCGTCCTGCTGGCCGGGCCCGGCCGGGGCGGCGACGCCCTCGTACCGGCCATGGCCGAGATGCTGCCCTTCCTGACCACCACGGACTTCTCCCGGATGGCGACACCCACGCTCGTGGTCAACGGCGAGAAGGACGGATCCACCCATCTGACGGTCCGGGGCCCGGCCTGGCACACCGACCCCTACACCCTCTCCCCCGGCCCCAAGACCCTGCTCACCCTCTTCGGCGCGGAGCACGGACTCGGCGGGATCTCCGGATACGACGTCGCCGAGACGACCGACGAGAGCCCGGCGCGGGTGGCCGCGCTCGCGCGTCTCAGCTGGGCCTATCTGCGCAGCCGGCTGTACGCGGACGACACCGACTGGCAGACGGCCCGCGAGGCGCTGACGTCGGGCCCGGACGCGTTCGGCCGGGTCGAGTCGAAGGAGGGATGAGGACGGGGCGACGGTACGAGGTGCAGCTCGCCGCGCAGGGCGGCGGGCAGCACCTCGTACCGGGGCCGGGCCTCGACCTCACCCCTGCCCGCAGCTGCCGCAGACGCCCCGGCGGCGCAGGTAGTACAGAAAGGTGGCGGCGCCGAGCGCGGCGCCCCACACCACCCAGAGGATCGCGGGCCCCGTGATCCCCCACGAGGCGGCCTCGAAGCCGCGCACCGCCATCAGGCCGCCCGGAATGAGCACCACCGCGACGAACCCGGCCGGCACGACGGCGGTCGCCGGATGGATCGTCCGCCCCTTCCTCCACCACACCCAACGGGGCCACACCTCGCCCCACCTGGCGATCAGCCCGTGCATCAGCAGGCTGCCCAGGGTCGACACCACGCCCAGCCCGAGCCCGATCTCCAGCATGTTCGGCGTGTCCCGCATCTCCTTCAGGAACGCGTCGGTGATGCCGAGCGGCACGTCGAAATACCAGGCGATACGGGTGATGTCGTACGGGAGGGTCGAGAGCACGGCCACCCAGACCGCCCGACGCCCCCAGGTCCGCAGCCTGACGGGGTCACTCCGCCGTCCCGATCCGTGCGGGGCCCGGCCGCAGTGGACGCACCGCCCGCCGGTGCGCCGCTGGTACGCGAGCGTCGCGGCGACCCACAGCAGCCCGCCGATGAAGACGATCATCAGGTTCCCGCGGTGCCAGTACAGGATGTCGCCCATGTCCTGCGGCCCCGGCACCCCGGTGAAGACGAACACGAGCAGCACCGGCGAGAAGGCCAGCAGGCCGAGCAGCGAGTAGTCGGGGATCAGGAGGGTCAGGGCGATTCCGGCCACCCACCCGTAGCCGAGCAGGGCCGTGCGGACCCGGCCGGTGCCGAGCTTCCGCACCATCAGCAGTCCGGCGACCACACCGAGGGCGCAGAACACGGCCAGCACCGGGGCGACCGCCTCGGCCCGGCTCGGCTCCAGGATCGACCCCGACGAACGGTCCTCGTCGACCCGCCGAAAGGGGTAACCGCCGCCGCCCAGGGCCCAGTACAGCGCCGCCGTCCCGTAGAGTGCGGACCACGCGACCGCCAGATACCCGGCCAGGTCCGGCCACCGGGACCACCAGCGGCGACGCCGTGGCCCGGAGTCCGGGGCGGCCCTTCCCGAGGCCTCGGCGGACGTCTCGGTGACGGTGTCGGACATGACGAACTCCCCCTGGTCTTGCGGCATCTGCATCCGCATCTGCCGTCGGAAGACCAAGGCTGTCGCGCGGGGCCCCCTGCGTACATCTGCCGATCGGCAGATATCCCGAGACCTGTCCGGCGGCCTCTCTCTCGGACCACGGCGAGGCCGGTTGCCTGGTGGCGGGAACACCAGGGTCAACGCACTCCCCGGTGTTTCGGTGAGGCGCTGCCAGGCTGATGCCATGAACCGACGCACGACATTGATCACCGGGGCCACGCAGGGGCTGGGCCGCGGCATCGCATTCGACCTGGCCGCCCGTGGCCAGACCGTCCTGTTGCACGGCCGCGACCGGGCCCGGCTGGACGCCGTCGCGGCCGAGGTGCGGGCTGCCGCGCCGGATGCGACCGTACGCACGTATCTCGCCGATCTTGCCGACCTCGACCAGATACACGCGCTCGCGGCGCGGATCCGTGAGGCCGAACCGCGGCTCGACGCTCTGGTGAACAACGCCGTCGTCGGCGGCGGCCCCGATCCGCACGTGCGGCAGCTCAGCCGGCAGGGCCACGAACTGCGCTTCGCGGTCAACCACCTCGCCCCCTACGCACTCGCCCGCGGCCTGCTGCCGCTGCTGACCGACTCGGCTCCGGCCCGCGTGGTAAACATCGCTTCGATCGGGCAGGAGGCCATCGACTTCGACGACGTCATGCTGGAGCTGGGCTATGAAGGGCTGCGCGCCTACTGCAGGAGCAAACTCGCCCTGATCATGGCCACCTTCGAGCTGGCCGCAGAACTGGACGGCACCGGCGTCACCGTCAACGCGCTTCATCCCGCCCACCTGATGGACACCGGCGGGGTCCGTGCCTACGGCCTGACCCCTGCGACCACGGTCGACGAAGGCGTACGGCCGACGGTGCGGCTGCTCCTCCATCCGGATCTGGAGACGACCACCGGCCGCTACTTCGACCAGTTCACCGATGCCCGGGCCCATGAGCAGGCGTACGACACCGGGGCCCGGCAGCGGCTGATGGCGCTGACCAGGACCCTCTGCACGCCGGACAGGCCCTAGGAGGAGGCCCCGCCGCCCTCCCGGTCGCGCCGTACGTCCTCCCGGATCCGCTCCGCCATCAGATCGGCGAGCGGATCCGTGACGTCCCAGGAGTGCGCGGCCGGGTGCCGGTCGTACAGCACGCAGGCTTCGCCGTCCTTGACGGACAGCCGGTGGATGACGGCCGGGCACGGCAGCAGTTCCTTGAACCGGAACTTCCGGCGTCCGTCGCCCTCGCTCCAGAACATCCACAGGTCACGCCCGCCGGAAGCCGACACCGACGGGAGCTGGGCCGCGTGTTCGACCCCCTCCTCGTGCTCGCCGAGCTCGCACAGCAGGAACTCGTCCAGTTCGGGGGCTTCCGTCGCCTCGCCGGGCTCATCCTCCAGGCCCATGAGCGCGACCCGCGCGCCCATCTCGGGGAGTTCGGTGAAGGCGGTGCACTGCAACATGGCGCTCATCCTTGCCGGTGAGAAGGGGAGGGGGTACGGGCGGCGGCGACCAGCGGGCGCATGACGAGCCCGTACCAGGCCGTGGCGTCCCGGGCGACGAACTCGTACGGCAGCCCGTCCGCGAGCCGCCCCAGCGCGTAGTCGTGCTCACGGAAACTGATTACCCAGGAACGGAGTTCGGCCGGTGCGTCGCGCCGGCCGGCCGCGCCGACCGGGTACAGCGCCCGGCCCGGAACCCACGGGGCGTACGGGTCCGGATCGAGCGCGTCCGCGAAGCGCCGGGCCTGCCGCCGCAGCCAGCGCAGCGCCAGCCGCCGCGTCGGTACGAGGACCCCGCCGAGCCGGACGGACCGCGCCGCGTCGCCGCCATGACTCTCGGCGACGTACCAAGTGGCGTGCCGCTGCCGGGTGTTCACAGGACCTCACCCCGGCTGCGGGCGTTGAGCCGGGCGGTCCTGGCCCGAAGCTGCTCTATGAGGAGCGCGGGCCGGACCCGGCGCGGCTCGGCCTCCCACTCGACCCCGCCACCCACGGGCCGCAGCGACCAGCGGGCGCCGGCGACCCCACGGAACTCGCCCACACGGTCACCGTGCCCGGCGTCCACCATGAGCGCGCCGAGGGCCGGGAGTTCGGGAGGCTGCTGCGCATTCGGGCAAACGTTCTCGCCGTACACCTATCGCTCCTCTCTGTAGCCGTATGACTACCGGGGCGATTCAGCGTGACCTACCGTGAGGAGCCATTCAACTTGCCTATTCGGCACGGAAGATCGGGGCGGGGTCCGTGAACGTCAAGGAACTGAACCCGGAAAGCTCCGCGCAGGCGGCCTACGGTGCACGTCTGCGCGAGTTACGGGAGAAGCGGGGCTGGACGCAGGAGGAGCTGGGCAGCCACAACGGCTACTCCAGCACGCACATCTCGTCCGTGGAAACTGGTCGCAAACTCGCGACCTTGCGCTTTTCGCGTAGTACGGACCGGGCGCTGGGCCTCACCGGAACCGAGGCGTCGTTCGAGCGCGAGCTGAGCCAGATCAAGCACGGCAGTCTGCTGGAGGGCTTCCCGGAGTTCCTCAACTACGAGCGCCGGGCGGCGGAGATCCGGCTGTACGAGGTCGGCGTCATCCCGGGGCTGCTCCAGACCCCGGAGTACGCGACGGTCCTGGCGGACAGCGTCATCAGGCGGCAGGTGATCACCGCGGACCAGGCCCAGGAGCGGGTCGCTCTGGTCGCGGAACGCCAGGCGGCCCTGGTCCGGGAGAAGCCGCCGCTGGTCTTCGCGCTGCTGGACGAGAGCTGCCTCCTCCGGCCGGTCGGCGGGCCGGAGGTCATGAAGGCGCAGATGGACCGCCTCATCGAGTTCGCCGAGCAGCCCAACACCGTGATCCAGGTGGTGCCGTTCACCATGGGAGAGCACCGCCCGTTCAGCCTGCCGCTCTACATCCTGACCCTGCCGGACCGCTCGCTCATGTCGTACGCGAAGTCGGCGCAACAGGGCTATCTGGAGCGCGAAAGTGGCTCGGTGGTGCAGCATCTGACGGCCTACCATCAGATGCAGGCCTTGGCCCCCTCCCAGGCCGCGTCCGTAGACATGTTCAGGCAGTTGCGAAAGGGCACCCCGTGACAACCGAGACCCCCCGTTGGTTCACGTCCTCCTACAGCGAAAACGGCGGCGCGTGCGTCGAGGTCGCCACCAACCTCGCCGCCCCGCACGGCATCGTCCCCGTCCGCGACTCCAAGAACCCGACCGGCCCGGCCCTCACCATCCCCGCCACCGCGTTCACCACCTTCGTGGCGGGCGTCCGCGCCGGAGACTTCGGCACCGCCTGAGCCACGCGAGCCGACAGAACAACAGCCCCACCGTGCAGGCACGGTGGGGCTTGCTGGTGCCCGAGCAGCGAGCAGCGTCCCGGTTTCCCGTTCCGGAAACCAGAAGGTCTTGCTCCCGGCTCCGCAGACCGGAACGATCGGGAGAAACATCACCACCGGCCATGGGCTGACGATTCCGGCCCACGAAACCCTCGTCGAGATCACCATGGAACTGATCCGCAAAGCGTCCGGAGAGCAGCCAAGTGCCTAAGACTTTGGGAGACATGTTCGACGACTTCACGCACGAGGCGTTCCGGCTGGAAACGCTCGACGATTACGGCCGGTCAGGCAACGCGGATGCTTACCGGCTGTTCCTCGACGCGCAGCCGAAGCCTCAGGGCTACAACTCCGACTGGCTCGACGAGGTACGCAAGCATGTCGACGCCGGACGGAGGATGTACCGCGTGCACGTGGTATCACGCCCGCTCACGCCCTATCTGCGGTACGAACTGGGCTGGGGCTACACGACGAACATGACGGCCGGGGAAGAGTTCTTCATCCTGGACGTGACCGATCGAGAGCACCCCATGCCGGAAGCGCCGGACTTCTGGCTATTCGATGAGCAGGTCGCCGGGGTCATGGAATACGACGGCGAAGGCCGTTTCCTGGGTTCCGAACTCGTCGAGGGCGATCAGGTCTCCGGGCTCCTGGCGTACAGGGACACCGCCATGGCCCAGGCCGTGCCGTTCTCCGACTGGTGGGCGAAGTACGGCGAGTGAACAGGTCCGACCTCGGAGCAGCACTGCGGGAACTGCGGGAGTCTTCCGGTATGGAAGCCAAAGCGGTTGCCCGTGGCGCTGCCATGTCCCGGTCCAAGCTCTCCAAGATCGAGACCGGGAACGTCATACCGAGCATCACGGACGTCGACTGCATCCTTTCGGCCGTAGGCGTATCGGATGACGTCAAGGGGCAGTACATGGAGGCCGCGAGAGCGGCCGGCACGGAGGTCACGGCCTGGCGGCTCGTGCGCCGCCTGGGCTACAGCCGCAAGCAGCAGCAGGTCCAGGCCCTGGAGTCCCGGACAGCCTTGCTACGCCTGTTTCAGCCCTCGCTCGTTCCCGGACTGCTCCAGACTCCCGAGTACGCACGCGCCGTATTCGCTCGCAAGAACCTCCCGGCCATACAGCTGGAGCGCACCATCGGCGCCAGGCTGGCACGACAATCCGCCCTGTACGCGGAGGGAAAGGAATTCCGTTTCATCGTCACCGAGCCTGTTCTTCGCTGGCGGATTCTCCCTCCCCTTCCGATGGCGGTACAGATCGACCGGATGATTTCGACCTCCCGCCTGCCCTCCGTCGACATCCGCGTCGTACCGCTTTCCGTCCCTCAACACGATTTCCCCGGACACTCCTTTTCCATCAAGGACACCCGGACGGTGACCGTCGAGTTGGTTCACGCAGAGACCGTGGTGACGGACCCGAGGGATGTTTCTCAGTACATCGACAAGTTCGACGGGTTCGGCAGATCCGCCCTTTCCGGTGACGACATGCGCGCTCGGCTCGAAAGCATCCGGGACGAGTTTTTGCGCGAGCAGGAAACCGGCTAGGACCCGAGTCCTCATTCGGAGACCATTGCTGCCGATGCGACCAGTCGACGGCCTCCTCGGGGCCGCCACGGACCGGGAAAGGCGCGAGCAATGACCGACTTGTACGACCTCCCCATCGACGACGCCGAGCCGTTGCGGTTCACGACGGCCGAGCTGGATGCGGCGGGCATCGACCCCGCCCGCTTCGACCTCTCCGCCTGAGCCGCCGTGCACCACCACGGTTACGCCTGGCTCGGGGAGAAGCGGACGTTCGACAAGGAGAGCATCCGCAGGCCACCGGGCCAGGCGCCGACGGCGACCAGTGAGCAGGACGTGCACGAGCGGTACCGGGAGGCGGTGGCCGTGTTCCCGGGCTCCGACGTACCGCCGATCCAGACGGCGCACTGGCTCATGAAACCGGCCTCGATGATTCGGGGCACCTGGGAGGAGCCGAAGGAGGCCGGCGCGTGGCTGGGGCGGCAACTCACCGAGTTCGCACCCCGGTTCGCCTCCGCGCAGGACCGGGAGGCGACGAGGCTGGTGCTGCTCGTCAGGGCGGCGGTCGAACGGATCGCGTGGGGCGGAGACGTGTCCCTCGGCCACTACCTCAACGGCACGGTCTTCCACTCCGTCGCCCTGGTGACCTGCTCCCCGAACCGCAGCGCACCCGAACTGCCCTGCCCACAGCGGCGGACCGGATCATGACCGAATCATGACCGCACCGCGCACGACGACGCGTGCGTGGCCGAACGGGGACACGGCCCCAGTCCGCCGATCGCCGGTCGAACCGGGCGTAGACGATCATCGCGTCCCCGGTTCGCCGCTACATACGCACGTAATCCCCGGCACCGGATCGGCGGGCCGGGGACCACGTTCTCCTCTTCGCTAAGCGGATCCGGCCACTCCTGTCGTTGTGGCCATGACCAACATGGCGACGGTGACCGCGATACTCCACACGATCACGCCCAGGCGCACCGAAAGCCGATTGTTCCGCAGCTTGGTGAACGCCAGAATCACGGCGAGAGGGACGGCAGCCAAGATCACCTGCGCCAGGAGGACCAGCAGCACCCAGCCTGCGACTGCGGCCGGAGAAGCCGCAGAGGAATTTCTGGGTGCCCCCCAGTAGGCCGCCTGGACAATGGCGTTCGGCATACCGTCTCCCTTTCCGATGTCAGAGCTGAGCCCAGAGGGCCATACCCACGACGCCTATCACCAGCAGCGTGGCCAAAGCCACGCCGACGAACAACCAGAGCCGTCGAGCAGTGGATGCCATGGGCACTCCTTAGACGTTCTTGAGGTAGTGGTACCTGAGCCCGGTCTCGTCGCACCGCAGATGGTGGCGCTTGTCCAGGCTCACACCGAACCCCTTGTAGATGATGTTCCCGTGCCAGGTCACATAGGCCAGGGCATTACCGGCAGCGGAGATCCACTGCTCCTCCGGTTCGTGGCTGATCGACACACCGACGTTGTAGTTCGTGTGCGAGGCCGACGCGTTGTAGACCTTGTCCACCTTGGTTCCGGTGGAGTGGTACCACTGCTTGAAGTTCAGGCTCGTGATGGTGACCCCGAGCACCTTCTGCTTCGCGTTGTACCAGCAGGACCAGTCCTGAGCCGCGGCGAAGGTGGAAGCCTGCCCGTCGGGGGACTCCGGCTTCACCCCCTGCTCCGAGGTGACCTCGATGTCGCCGCCGGCGAGCACGGCACGCTTGCGTTGCACCGGGCCGCCGGTTTCGTCGGCGGGATCGCCGTCGAGGTCACCGGTAGCGGCCTGGGCGAGAGCGGCCATGGCCTCCTTGTCCACCAAGTAGGCGAGAAACTTCTTCTGGTCGGCCTCGGACAGGGCCGTGAACTCTGTGGCCGTCCGGGCCGCCCCGGGATCGTCCTGCTCGGCGAGCCAGGAAAGGTATTCCTGAGCCGACGGCGGAGACGGCTGCTCGGCAGCCGTGGCGGGTGTCAGGGTGGCGAGCGTTCCGGCGACGAGCGCGGACGCGGTAACCAGAGCCTGGCCTATCGTTCTGCGACGCATGGAAAGCATGCGTATCCCCCATGATGTGTTTTCTGTACTCCCTTTGGCCCTCTGGTCAGAAGGGCTCATGTGACCCACTGGTCACGCGGGCTGCGCCAAATACAACGTTGTCATCGGTCTTTGCGTCAACCAGCGGGAACTGACGAATCCGAGCCGCCGCACAACCTGGGAGGTTTCTCCAATCGAGGAGGTCGTTTCCTCCTAATGAGCTCGGTGAGCATGCGTCAGTTTCTGCATTCCGGCGAACTCGTTTTCTTTCGCGGCGCGTTCGCGGGCAGTGGGCCGGGCCGTGACCCGCGCCGCGCACGACGACGCACGACGGCGTGCTCACCGCCCTTGACAGCTCACCCCCATGCGGCATGCAATATATTGCATGCCAGTTCCGCAGAACCGAGGTCTCGTCTCCCGGTCGCTCCTCCGCGAGAGCGCCTACCGGGCCATCCGTGACGCCATCGTCGACGGCACGCTCGCGCCCGGCGAGCGTCTCAACGACGGTGACCTGGCCGAGTGGCTCGGGGTCAGCCGTACGCCGGTGCGTGAGGCGCTGGCGCGGCTGGAGCAGGCGGGGCTCGTGCAGACGAAGCCCGGCCGCCACACCCTCGTGAGCCCGCTCGACGTGCGCGCCGTCCGGGCCGCCCAGTCCGTCACCTCCGCCATGCACGAACTCGCCGTGCGCGAGGCGGTCCCGCAGCTGGGCGCGGTGGAACTCGACGCGATGCGCGAGGCGAACGCGCGCTTCGCCGACGCCCTGCGGCGCAACGACGCGGACGGGGCTCTGGAGGCCGACGACGCGTTCCACCGCGTCGCCGTGACCGCCTGCGCCAACGCGGCCGTCGCCACCGTTCTCGACCAGTTCACGCCCGTACTGCGACGCCTGGAGCGGCTGCGCTTCTCCTCGCTGAGCGGGCGCGGGTCGGTCGCCCAGCACGACCGGATCATCGCGCTGTGCGCGGCCGGGGACGTCGAGGGCGCGGTGGCCGCGACCCGGGCGAACTGGCAGACGCTGCTGCCGCTGCTCGACGCCTGGCCGGAGGCCGGAACGGGGGCCGGAACGGAGGCCGCCACCGGGGAAGCCGACGGGCCGGGGCCCGGCACGTCGCGGCCCGGCGGATCGGGGACCGGCGGCAGATCGGCGAGCGGCGCAACCGAAGTTTCCTGAACGCCCGTGCCACGCGGCTCGTCACCGGGCCGCGCCGGACCTATCCACTCCTACCGCCCACGCCCACGCACACGAGGAGCCCGCGATGTCCCTGGACGACTTCGAGCGTTACCCCCTGCTGTTCGGCCCCAGCCCGGTGCATCCGCTGGACCGGCTCAGCGAGCATCTCGGCGGTGCGCGCATCTGGGCCAAGCGGGAGGACTGCAACGCCGGTCTCGCGTACGGCGGCAACAAGACCCGCAAGCTGGAGTACCTGCTTCCCGACGCGCTGCGGCAGGGCGCGGACACGCTCGTCAGCATCGGCGGCGTGCAGTCCAACCACACACGGCAGGTGGCGGCCGTGGCCGCCCGCGCCGGCCTGAAGGCGGTCCTGATCCAGGAGAGCTGGGTGGACTGGCCCGACGCTGTCAACGACAAGGTCGGCAACATCCTGCTGTCCCGCATCATGGGCGCGGACGTGCGCCTGGTGCAGGCGGGCTTCGGCATCGGCGTCAAGGACAGCTGGCGTCAGGCCCTGGACGACGTACGGGCCGCGGGCGGCACCCCGTACGCCATTCCGGCCGGTGGGTCCGACCATCCCCTCGGCGGCCTCGGCTTCGCGAACTGGGCGCGCGAAGTGCAGCGGCAGGAGGAGGAGTTGGGCGTGTTCTTCGACACCGTCGTGGTGTGCAGCGTCACCGGCAGCACCCAGGCGGGCATGATCGCCGGGTTCGCGGGCCAGGACCGGCCTCGCCGGGTCCTGGGCATCGACGCGTCGGCGAAGCTCGCCGAGACCCGTGACCAGGTGGCGAGGATCGCCCGCGCCACCGCCGAACTCATCGGCCTCGGCAGGGATCTGAAGGACGACGAGATCACCGTCCTGGAGGGCTGGGCCGGCGAGCTCTACGGCATACCCGTGCCGTCCACGGTGGACGCCATCAAGCTCACCGGCCGGCTCGAAGGGATGATCATCGACCCGGTCTACGAGGGCAAGTCCATGGCCGGACTCATCGACCTGGTGCGCGGCGGCGAGATCCCCAAGGACTCCAACGTCCTGTACGCCCACCTCGGCGGCCAGCCGGCCCTGAACGCCTACAGCGGGATCTTCGCCTGACGCCCGCGCCGGGCCGGGCTTGGGCCGGGGCCGGCGGGGGACCGGGCCGACACGGTCCCCCGCCGGCCGGGCAAGACGATCCTCTTGCCCTCAACAACGCTTGAGGTTCTACGGTTGCCGCGAGGCCACCGCAAGGCCCCCGAAGCGCATGAGGGAGAAGACGTCATGACCGATCACCAGCTTTCCGATGCCGAACTCGCCGGGCAGCCCGCCGCCTACTGGACCGGCGTCGCCTACGAGGCACTGATCACGTACACCCGGGACCGGCAGGCCGAGAAGGGCTACACCCAGCCCCAGTTCTGGCTTCTGCGCCATCTGTCGGCGAACGACATCTCGCCCGACGGCGAAGGGATGGCCCTCCCCGAGCTCCAGCAGGCCATGGCCTCGTACATCCGGCCCGAGGACGACCTGGCGGTCGAGGCCGAGGCGCTCGTGGAGCGGGGCTGGCTGAACCGGGACACGGGCGGCAGGCTGTGGCTCACGGAGGCGGGGGAACAGGCGCGGGTCGATCTCGCGCGCAACGCACCCGCGATCCGCGCTGCGCTCCACGAGGGCATCTCCGACGCGGACTACGTCACCACGGTGAAGGTGCTGCAGCGGCTCATCCGCAACGCCGGCGGGACGGCCGCCTGACAGCGGTCCCCGCGCCCCCGCCCGGCCGGTCCGTATAGCCGATCCGCCCCTGGCGGGCAAGCGGCCGTCCGGGGGCTCCTAGGCTATGGCCCATGCCCACGCCACCCGCATATGCCCTCATCGCCACGGACCTGGACGGCACCCTGCTCCGCCCGGACGACACCGTGAGCGCCCGGTCCCGCGCGGCGCTCGCCCGCGCCGCCGCCTCGGGCGCCCGGCATCTGATCGTCACCGGGCGGCCCGTCCCCGGGATACGGGCGCTGCTCGCGGACCTCGCGTACACCGGGCTCGTCGTCTGCGGGCAGGGCACCCAGCTGTACGAGGCCGGGAGCGGGCGGCTGCTGCGGTCCGCCACCCTGGACCGCGAGGCCGCCGACACCGCGCTCGGCAAGATCGAGGCGGAGGTCGGGGCGGTGTTCGCCGCCGTGGACCAGGACGGCGTGGACGGGGTGACCCTGATCGAGGCCGGGTACCGGATGCCGAACCCGACGCTTCCCGCCCGACGTGTCGGCTCCCGCGACGCGTTGTGGGCGCAGCCCGTGATCAAGGTGCTGGTGCGCCACCCGGAGCTGGGCGACGACGAGCTGACCGCCGCCGCGCGCGCCGCCGTGGGCGAGCTGGCGACGGTGACGATGGCGGGGCCCGGCACGGTGGAGCTGGCCCCGCGCGGGGTGGACAAGGGCACGGGGCTGGCGCTGGCCGCCGAGCTGCTGGAGATCGGGGCCGAGCGGACGATCGCGTTCGGCGACATGCCCAACGACCTGCCGATGTTCGCCGGTTCGGGCCACCGGGTGGCCATGGGCAACGCGCATCCGGAGCTGCGCGCGGCGGCCGACGAGGTGACCCTGTCGAACGCGGAGGACGGGGTCGCGGTGGTCCTGGAGCGGCTGTTCGGCGCCGGGGTCGCACCGGCCCCCGAGTGACGTAACGGACCCTAGTTTGGTCTAGACCAAGACGGGTAGGCTGCGGTCGCCGACGTGGCGACCCCACCGCCACGCGTGCTGCTTGACATGCACCTGCCCGCCCCACTCCTTGCGGGCGGGAGACCCCCACGGACCCACCGAGGAGCTGTCGTGAAGCGCAAGATGATGTCCGCCGTCGTGGCCCTGCTCGCCACCGGCCTCGCCGCGTCCCCGGCAGTCGCGGCCCCCGCTGCCGCCTCCGCCTCCGCCGAAGGCAAGGCCCGCGTCGGCGCCGACTGGGCGAAGCAGTCCATCACCTTCACCGCCGCCCCGGGCCAGGTCAACGACCTCCACGTGGTCCCGATGGACCAGGGCGACGGGGTCCGGCGCATCGGCTTCCGCGACGCGGTGCCGCTCCTGCCCGGCGACCACTGCACGTACCTCACCCCGGGCGACGAGACGTACGTCGTCTGCGAACTGCCCACCGACAGCGCCCGGCCGGACCGGATCGACGTCTTCCTCGGCGACGGCGACGACGAGATCGCCACCAGCGACCCGGGCGTCGCCACCGTCAGCGGCGGCCCCGGCGACGACATGCTGCACGCCCACACCGCGCACACCGTGCGCGGCGACGAGGGCGACGACATGGTCATGGGGCGCGTCGTCCTCGACGGCGGCGACGGCGACGACCACCTGATGGCCGTCGACGGCGACCAGTGGCTGTGGGGCGGCCGGGGCGACGACATGATCGAGGCGTACGACGGCGACGACGTCGTGTACGCGGGCCCGGGCGACGACCACGTCATGGGCGGGGACGGCGACGACCTCCTGTTCGGCGGCTCCGGCGACGACATGCTGCACGGCGAGGACGGAAACGACCTGATCGTCGGCGGCCCCGGCAAGGACACGGTCAACGGCGGCCCGGGCCGGAACATCACACTCCCCTGAACGGCCCCTGGGAAACGGCCCCCGGGAACGGCCCTACCCCTGGGGCGGGTTGAGCTTGCGGAAGTACGTCCAGCTGGTCTCGTTCGGCTCGCTCCACTTCTCCGGGGCGTGGGCGAACTCCGGGTGGCGGTCGGCGATATGGGCGCGGGTGCGCTCGGGCACCTCGGTGTACGCGCCGAGCTTGCGGCCCCGGCAGTGGAAGGTGAGACCGCCGGGCCGCTGCCCCCGGGCCATCCAGGGCAGCCACGGCGACATCCGGCTCCACGACATGGTGGCCGGAACACTGGGCGCCGCTCCCGCCAGATCGGCGCGGTCCGCGAAGAACTGGAAGAGCTCCAGGGCCTTGTACGTGTCCCCCGCCGAGTGCACCGGATACTCGGCCACCGGCAGCGGCGACGGGTAGGCGAGCGGGATCTCCAGGCTGAAGCAGACCTGGTCCCCGAGGTCGGTCGTCGGGATCGGGAAGGGGCGCCACTTCTGGTTCGCCGGGTCGTTCCAGACATGCACCACCGGCAGGTCCTGCCAGGTCTCCAGGATCTCGCGGCTGACCGGATCCAGGTAGAACGCGGCCTCACGGGTGAGCAGTTGATACGCGTCAGGACCGGCCTCCGCGTCCTGGACCAGGCGCGAGACATTGAGGCCCTCGAAGCCGAAGACGCGCTGGTAGGGCTCGTCGGGGGCCCAGGAGTACACATCTCCGGACCACCAGTACGTCACCTCCTCGCCGTCGAGGGAGGCGCGGGTGCGGGCGAAGGAGCGAAGCAGCTCTGCGGGTGTCGTCATACGGACCACTCTGCTCGATCGGCGCGGCCGACATGCCCGTACGCACGCACTCAGCCCGGCGGTGGCGGTGGCCGGGGCGGCTCGAAGTCGTCGCTCGACAGCTCCTGTTCGGTCCACAGCACCTTGCCGTCCGGCCCGTGCCGGGCGCCCCAGTGCGAGGCGAGACGGGAGACGATGAACAGGCCCCGGCCGCCCTCGTCGACGGTCCGGGCGTGCCGCAGGTGCGGGGCGGCCGTGGAGCCGTCGTGGACCTCGCAGGTGAGCGTGGAGTCCAGCAGGAGGCGCAGCCGCAGCGGCGGGGTGCCGTAGCGGACGGCGTTGGTGACGAGCTCGCTGACGATCAGCTCGGTCGCGTCGACGGTGTCCTCGTCCAGGCCCCAGCCCTGGAGCCGGTCGCGAACGAGCACCCGGGCGGTGGCGGGCGTCGCGCGGTCCTGGGCCAGATCCCAGGTGGCGACCCGGTGTTCGGAGACCGTACCCGTACGGGCCAGGAGCAGGGCCGCACCGGCGGAGCGGGTGTCGTCCGGCAGTGCGTACACGATGTCGTCGCCCAGTTCCTGAAGGCTCCGGCCCGGCCGGGCGAGGGTCTGCGTGATGCGTTCGACGGCCCGGTCGCCGGAGAGCAGTTCGGCGGTGCAGAACGCGAGCAGGCTGCCCTCCTCCAGGGTGACGGTGGCGGGGGCGAAGAGGGCGCTGTCGGCGGAGAAGAGTCCGGGCCCCTCCGGTACGTCGAGGTCGACCGTCCGCCCGTCGGGGCCGACGATCAGCGGCGCGGGGTGTCCGGCACGGGCGACGGTGCAGGTGCGGGTGAACGGGTCGTAGACCCCGTACACACAGCCCGCGCTCAGGGGTTCGCCGTGGAGCGAGTCGTCCGGGGGCAGGGCGGCGCGTTCGCCGGCGAGACGGTCGGCGGTGTCCTTGAGCCGGGCGAGGACCTCCTCCGGCTCCAGGTCGAGACCCGCCAGCGCCTGGATGACCGTACGCAACTGGCCCATGGCGATGGCCGACTGGAGGCCCTCGCCGTCGACGCCGCCCACGACGAGCGCGGTACGGGCGCCGGACAGGGCGATGGCGTCGAACCAGCAGCCGCTGTCCCGGCCGGGCAGCAGGACGTGCGCGGTGTCGACGGCCGCCTGCTGCCGCTCGGCCTGCGGGAGCAGCCGCCGCTGGACGGTCGAGGCGATGACGTGCTCGCGTTCGTAGCGGCGGGCGTTGTCGACGGCGAGCGCCGCGCGGGTGGCCGCCGACGTGGCGAGGGTGACGTCGTGCTCGTCGAAGGGCTCGGCCGCCGCGCAGCGGTAGAGGCTGACCAGCCCGAGGACCGCGCCGCGCAGGGTGAGCGGCACGACGATCAGGGAGTGCGCACCGGCCTGCGCGACGGCTCCCGCCCCGTCCGGGTCGGCGTCCAGCCACGGGGTGTCGGGGCCGATCGCGACGAGCCGGGGCCGCAGATCGGTGACGGCGAGCGCGTACGGCGTACGGGCGGGGAGGCGGCGGGTCACCCCGGCCCGCGCCCGCCGGGCCCCGGGCCCGCTCCCGGCCTCCACCGCGTCCCGCACCGCGTCGCACCGGCCGCTCGCCGCACGGCACAGCGGGGTGTCGGGCGGCAGCGGGCCCACCGGCGGGTCGGCGCCGCGCAGGACCTCGTCCACCACCTCGATGACGGCGAGGTCGGCGAAACCGGGCACCAGGGCGTCGGAGAAGGCGCGGCAGGTGGCGGCGATGTCGAGGGAGCCGCCGACCGCGTCCCGCACGGCGGCGAGCGCGGCCTCCCGGGCGCGGGCCCGCTCCCGCTCGGTGACGTCGACGACCGCGGTCAGCAGGCCGAGGGCCGGGGGTCCGGCGGGCCCGTCACCGGAGCCGCCGAGGCCGATCCTGGAGCCGTCGATGCGGTACGCGGAGACCAGGAACTCCCGGTCGCCGGGGACCTGGCGCAGCCGGCCCCGGACGAGGTGGTCGCGGATCGGCCCCTCACCGGCGAGCACCCGCTTCATGATCTGCTCGGCGCCGTCCGGGTCGTCGAGCCGGAAGACCTCGGTGAACCGGCGGCCGATGAACTCCCCGGTCTCCACGCCCTCGACGAGCGAGTTGGCGCGTACGAGCCGGAGCTGCGGGTCGAGGACGACCAGGCCGACGGCGGACTGGGCGAACAGCGTGGCCAGCACCGCCTCGTCCAGCTGGTCCGGCCCACCCGGTGGCCCTTCGGGCGCGGCCGGGGTCTCGGCGTCCGACACGGCTCCACCCGCCCTCCGGCTCCGGCGCGCCGTCGCACCGGAGCCGGCGCGCGCCGGTCCAGCATCACCCGGCTCCCGGGGCCCGGCCACCGGTGGACGGCCAACGGAGGCGGGCGGGCCCTGCCCTCACGCCTCAGCCGTGCGGGAGCCGCGCTCCACGATGATCAGCGTCCCCCGGCTGCCCGGCCGCACCGCGTGGGCGACGCCCGCGCCCACCACGTACATCTCGCCCGGCCCCACCGACACCGCCGCCCCCGCCACGGACAGTTCGAGGCGGCCGTCGAGCACGAGCAGCACCTCGGCCTCGTCGTGCCGCTCCTCCTCGACCGGCAGCGCGTCCATCCGCAGCACCTTGACCGCGGCCGTCCCCACCCGGCCGAGCACCGCCGAACTCCACGCCCGGGGCAGGGCCGCCGCCGCTTCCGACACCGTGACCACACTCATCGCACACACCTCTCGGCGGGCGCTCCGGGCATGCCGGAGAGGCCCGCGCCTCGAACGGAAGGGAAGGGAAGGGAATTGAAGGGAACTGCTCAAGAGATACGGGGACGCTATCCGGGGCGGGGCCGCGTGTGGTCGACCGTTCGGCAAAGACTGCCGCCGGGGCGCCCCGGTGGCCTGCGGCATACTGAACCGCCGGATCACAGGGGGCGTTCAGCCTCATGGTGCACGGGGCGGACGGCGGCGGGCTGCCGGAACGTATCGGCGTGTGCTTCCGGTAGCGCCTCAGTACCCCGGCGCGCGCAGCGAGCGCAGGACGTGGTCCACGAGGGTGGCGATCGTCGCCTCGTCCTGGATGGGTTTGCGCAGGACGTGGCGGTAGTAGACGGGGCCGTACAGCATCTCGACGGCCAGCGGGAGGTCCGCGTCGGGCGGGATCTGGCCCTGCTCCTGGGCGCTGCGCAGCCGGCCGATCGCCTCCTCGACGCGCGGGTCGACCAGTTGTTCCCGCAACTGCTGGGCCAGAAGTTCGTCGTGGTGCAGCTCGGAGAGGATGCCCGCGTAGGCCGGGCCGAACGGCGGGACCGAGAGCAGGTTCACCGCGCCGGCGACATGGGTGCGCAGGTCGGCGCCGATGTCGCCGGTGTCCACGAACGGGGTGGCGTCGATCAGGGCGTCCGTGAACGCCTCCAGCAGCACCGCGCCCTTCGACGGCCACCAGCGGTAGATCGTCTTCTTGCTGACCCCCGCTTCGGCCGCGATGGCCTCTATCGTGACGTGCCCGTATCCCCGCTCCGTACAGAGGTCGAGAGCGGACCGCAGGATCGCGCGGCGTGATCGTTCGCTGCGTCGCACACTGCTCGGCGATGTGATCATTCGGTGAGCATAGGGGGGTTCCAGCCAATCTCTTGTTGACATCTCGTCGTCAAAGACCGCACCATACCCAGGCGGAAACGGAACGTACCGTGTCGTGTCGTTCCCGTTGTCCGCACCGTTCGTGCCGTTCGTGCCGCGACGAGCCGATCGGGGGACGGCTCGCCCGGCCGACGGCGCGTGCGGCCTCCGCCGATCCGATCCGGCCAGGCCCCTTGCGTTCCCTTCCGGAAGGCTCAGGACCTCTCAGGCCGTGATGTCCTTGGCCGTGAAGCGGGCCCAGGCCGCCGAGCCGAACACCGCGACGTACAGCCCCTGCAGCTGGAAGTTCTTGACCAGGTCGTCCCAGTGGACGGGTTCGCGCAGGACGTCCGCGAAGGACATCCAGTAGTGCGAGAACAGATACGGATGCGCGCCGCTCAGCTGCGGGATGCTGTCCAGGATCTGCACCGTGATCAGCAGCCCGACCGTGGCCGCCATCGCCCCGATCCCGCTGCCGGTCAGCGTCGAGACGAACAGCCCGAGCGCGGCGAACCCGGTCAGGGACACCGCGACGACCAGTGCCGTCAGCGCCGCCCGGACGAGCCCTTCGCCGAAGCCGATCCGGGTGCCGGAGATCGTGGTGACCTCCCCCACCGGGAACAGCAGCGCGCCCACCGCCAGCGCCGACGCCGCCACGACCAGGGTCGCGACCAGGCAGAAGACGAGGACGGAGGCGTACTTCACGAGCAGCAGCCGGGTCCGGCCCGCCGGGGCGACCAGCAGATAGCGCAGGGTGCCGCTGCTCGCCTCGCCCGCGACGGCGTCGCCCGCCACCACGCCGACGGCCATCGGCAGGAAGACCGGCAGGGTCGCGGCGAGGGCGGCGAAGACGAGGAAGAGGCCGTTGTTGGTGACCTGGGCGAGGAACGCCGGCCCCGCCCCGCCGTCCGGACCGCCCGCACCGCCGCCACCGCCGCCGCCCGTCTCGATCCGGACCGCGATCCCGATGAGGACGGGTACGGCGGCGAGCACGCCGAGGAGGGCGTAGGTGCGGTGGCGGCGGAGCAGTGTGGTGATCTCGGAGCGGAGGAGACCCAGCGTCCACAGCGGACTGCGGGAGCGCACCTGTTCGGCTTCAGCCTGCGACATCGAATCCCTCTCCCGTGAGTGCGACGAAGGCGTCCTCCAGCGAACCCCGCTCGACGCCGAAGAACCGCACCCGCACCCCGCCGGTCACCAGCGCCGCGTTGAGGTCGGCGAGGTCCACGGCGGCGGGCGGGGCGTCGGCGGTGAGCCGGTCGCCGTCGGCGCTCAGGCCGGTGAGCCCGTGTTCCCGGAGGATGCGGGCGGCATCCCCGGGGTCCGGGGTGGTGACGGCTAGCCGGCCGCGGGCGCCCGCCGCGAGGTCGGCGACCGGGCCCTGGACGATCAGCCGGCCCCGGGCCATCACCGCGGCGTGCGTGCAGACCTGCTCGATCTCGTCCAGCAGGTGGGAGGAGAGGAACACCGTGGTGCCCTCGGCAGCCAGCTCCCGGACCAGGGCGCGGATCTCCCGCATGCCCTGCGGGTCGAGGCCGTTGGTCGGCTCGTCCAGGACCAGCAGCCGGCGCGGCCGTAGCAGGGCGGCGGCCAGGCCGAGGCGCTGTTTCATGCCGAGCGAGTACGCCTTGGCCTTCTTGCCGGAGGCGGCGGCGAGCCCGACCCGTCGCAGGGCCGTCTCGACCCGGGCCCGGCGGGTGCGCGGGTCGGCGGTCGGGTCGGCCCGGTCGTACCGCAGGAGGTTGTCGCGGCCGTTCAGGAAGCCGTACAGCGCGGGCCCCTCGATCAGCGCGCCGACCTCCGGCAGCACCGTACGGGCGGCCGCCGGCATCGGGCGGCCGAGCACCTCGGCGGTGCCGGACGTCGGGTCGATGAGGCCCATCAGCATCCGGATCGTGGTGGTCTTCCCGGAGCCGTTGGGGCCGAGGAAGCCGAAGACGCTGCCGGCGGGCACCGCCAGGTCGAGGCCGTCGACGGCGAGCTGGCCGCCCCGGTAGCGCTTGGTCAGGCCACGGGTACGGATGACCGGCGCGCCCGCCCCGTCCACCGCATCCGCCACGCCCACCGCATCCGCCGCGACGTCCCCTGCCGTGCCCGTCGTCTCCGTCGTCATCCCGGTCGCACCTCTCCGTCCGCGCGGCTGCCAGGTCCTTACGGCGTCGCCGCCCCGCCGCACAGTGTGCGACGGGGCGGGTGTCCGGCGCCGGTTGCCCGGCGTGTCCTACGTGGTTCCTACTTCGAGGCCGCGTCGGCGGCGCGCACCAGCGCGTCCTTCGTCACCGCTCCGACGTACACCGAGCCGTCGTCCGTCAGCAGGGCGTTGACCAGGCGCGTCTTGAAGACCGTGCCCGAGCCGAACTTCCCGGTGACCTTGTCGCCCAGCGCGTCGAGGAAGCCCTGCGCCTCGGCCGGGACCTCGTCGGAGCCGGCCGCCGGGAGGCCCTTGCCGCCCGGGGTCCTGATCTCGGCGATCGAGGTCCAGCCCTTGCCGATGACGTTGAGGCCCTCGAAGCCGTCCAGCTCGGCCAGCTGGCCGGGCAGCGCCTTCTGTGCCGCGCCGTGCTCGTCCTTGCCGGTCTCCAGCTCGTCGGCCTCGGTCACCTTGGCGCCCTTGGGCGGGGTGAAGGAGAACGTGGACGCGGCGGGCCGGGAGAAGTCGACCTTGGTGAACCCGGCGTCGACCACGGCCTTGCCGCCGCTCGCCGCGGACAGGGTGAACTTCAGCGGTACGCCGTTCTCGGCGTCCACGGCGATCCGGACCGAGCCGATCGTCGAACCGGACTGCTTCGGCTTGATCAGCAGCTGGTACGCGTCCCGCCCGGCGACCTGCGCCGTGCCGTCCACGGTGACCGATGTGGTGTCCCCGGCCGCCGCCAGCGCCTGCTCGGCGAAGTCCTTCGGGGTCGCCGGAGCGCCCTTGGGGGCCTTCGGGGCCTTCTCGGCGTGGCCGCCGCCGTCCCGGCCCTCGGGGGCCTCGGCGTGGTAGACCTCGTCGGACTTGCTGTCGTACGCCCAGACCTCGCCCTGGTTGTGGATGAGGCTGTACTCGGACGCGTCGCCGAGGATGGAGAGCTTCTGCCGCTCCGGGCCGTCGGCGGCCACCCGCAGCGTGTGCGTGCCGGACGTCAGCTCCATGAGCTTGTCCTGCGGAGCCGCCGCGCCGCCGTCCTTGTCGCCGCCCTTGCCGCCCGGGACGAAGGAGCCCGCGAGGCCGTCGAGGGGCAGGCCCAGATCGGTGCTGATCTTGAACGTGCCGGAGAGCTGCTCCTCGTCGGAAGCGGCGATCTTCTCGATGAGTTCCTGTGCGCTGATCTTCGGCAGGTCCGGGTCGCCGGAGTTCGCGAGCGCCGGGACGAGTCCGATGGTCGCGGCCGCCACCCCCGCGACCGCGACGGGGACGATGTAGCGCGCCGCCTTCCGGCGGCCCACGACAGTGCCCGTGGCCTCGCCGGTGGTCTGTGCGCTGTCGTTCGGGTCCATGTGTGCCCTACCTCCGTGGTCGGCGCTTCCGTTGGTATCCATCTGACCAAAACGGACGGCTTGAAGCGTCAGCCCGGGGGATCAACTCCGCCTACTGCTCCGGTATGACAACCGGACGGGGCACCCGGGCCATCCAGTAGGGGTAGGCCACCGGGTGACGCCACGTCACCCCGCGCCGGAACGACGCCTCACAGCACCGTACGGACTCAGCCCGCGCGGTGCACCACCGCGTCGCACAGCTCCTCCAGCGCCGACTTCGCATAGCACTCGGGCAGCGGCGCGAGCGTGGCGCGCGCCTCCTGGGCGTAGCGCACGGTGTCCTGGCGGGCCTGCTCCAGCGCCGGGTGGGCGCGCAGCCGGCGCAGCACCTCGGCCAGGGCGTCGTCGCCGCTCAGGTCGGAGTCGAGCAGCTCGACGAGCTCCAGGTCGTCGGGCTTGCCGTCCTCCGCCGCCTGGGCGCGCAGCCGCAGGACCGGGAGGGTCGGGATGCCCTCGCGCAGGTCGGTGCCGGGGGTCTTGCCGGACTCGTGGGAGTCGGAGGCGATGTCGAGGACGTCGTCGGCGAGCTGGAAGGCGATGCCGAGCCGTTCCCCGTACTGCGTGAGGATGTCCACGGTCCGCTCGTCGGCCCCGGACATCATCGCGCCGAACCGGCCGGAGACGGCGACCAGCGAGCCGGTCTTGCCGCTGAGCACGTCCAGGTAGTGGTCGACCGGATCGCGGCCGTCGCGCGGGCCCGCGGTCTCCAGGATCTGGCCGGTGACGAGCCGCTCGAAGGCCTCGGCCTGGATGCGGACGGCCTCGGGGCCGAGGTCGGCCAGGATGTGGGAGGCGCGGGCGAAGAGGAAGTCGCCGGTGAGGACGGCGACGGAGTTGCCCCAGCGGGCGTTGGCGCTGGGCACCCCGCGCCGCACGTCGGCCTCGTCCATCACGTCGTCGTGGTACAGCGTGGCCAGGTGGGTCAGCTCGACGACGACGGCGGAGGGCACGACTCCCGGCGCGTCCGGATCGCCGAACTGTGACGCGAGCATGACCAGCAAGGGACGGAACCGCTTGCCGCCCGCCCGCACCAGGTGCTGGGCGGCGTCCGTGATGAAGGGCACGTCGCTCTTGGTGGCTTCGAGCAGACCCGCCTCGACAGCTGCCAGGCCCGACTGGACACCGGCCTCAAGAGCCTGGTCCCGCACGTGCAGTCCGAACGGCCCGACGACGGTCACGAGGGCATCTCCTGTCTGCTGACGATCACACGCAATGTCGATGTGTCGCTGTCTCTCCTAGCAACTTCAGCGTATCCGGTCCGCTATGGATCACCGTGGGCGGCTTCCCATCACCGCCGGTATGTTCGGGATCAGCTCATACGATCAGGAGTCTCCGCTTTGTCCCACAGCACCGCCGACACCGAGCCGGCCAAGCCCCCGCCCGAGGACGATCACGCCTTCTTCGGGCAGCCACGGGGGCTGATGACCCTGTCCGGCCTGGAGGTGTGGGAGCGGTTCTCGTTCCTGGGCATGCAGGCCATCCTGGTGCTGTTCTTCGCCGACACGGTGGCGAACGGCGGCATGGACATGGACCCCGGCACCGCCGCCTCCGTCTCCGCCGCCTACGGGACGCTGGTCTATCTGGTCTCCGTGGCGGGCGGCTGGCTGGCCGACCGGATCCTCGGCTCGTACCGGGCGGTGCTGTACGGCGGCATCCTCATCGCCTGCGGCCACTACTGCATGGCCGTCCCCACCGACGCCATGACCTGGGTGGGCCTCGGCCTGATCAGCGCCGGAACGGGCCTGCTCAAGCCCAATGTGGCCTCCATGGTCGGCAAGCTCTACCGCACCGACGACGAACGGCGCGACGCCGGCTTCGCCCTCTACTACATGGGCATCAACATCGGCGCGTTCGCCGGCCCGCTGATCACCGGCTGGCTCGGCGAGCACTGGAGCTGGCACTGGGGCTTCTCGGCCGCCGCGATCGGCATGACCTTCGGCCTGATCCAGTACGTCGCGGGCCGCCGTCACCTGGTCGGCCGCAAGGAGGGCGCGGAATTCGCGCTGGCCCCCGACGCGATGCGGCGGGCGGTGCGCCTGATCATCGGCGGGGCCGTCGCGGTGGCCCTCGTCGCGACCGTCCTGGCGCTGGTGGGATGGCTGACCATCGACCGGTTCGTGGACGTGCTGACGGTGATCTCGATCATCGCCCCGATCGCCTATTTCGTGGTGATGTTCAAGAGCCCCCGGGTCACCGCGGAGGAGCGCGGCAGGCTGCGGCCGTACGTCGTGCTCTTCCTGGGTTCGGTCTTCTTCAACTTCATCCTCTTCCAGGCCTACTCGACGATGATCCTGCTGGCGTCGACCAACGCCCGGACCGAGATCTTCGGCTTCACCTTCCCGGCCAGCTGGTACGCCTCCGCGCTCGGCGCCTTCGAGGTGGCGCTCGCGCCGGTGGTGGCCGCCACCTGGGTGCGGATGGGCCGCCGCCAGCCGCACGCCTCCAACAAGATCGCCTTCGGTGTGATCCTCGGCGGACTGTCGTTCCTGCTGATGGTGCTGCCGACCTCCGGGCACGCGGACGACACCTACAAGATGGCCGTCTGGTGGATCGTCGGCTCCTACCTGCTGCTCGGCCTCGGCGACGTCCTGCTGGAGACCTCCGGCCTCTCGGCCAGCAGCAAGCTCGCTCCCAAGGCCTTCGCCAGCCAGACCATGGCCCTGTGGTTCCTCTCCCTGGCCGTCGCCAACGGCATCCAGGCCCAGACGGTGAAGCTGTACGGCGAGGTCTCCAACCCCGCGTACTTCGGCGTCAACGGGGCCATCGCCGTGGCGGCCGGTGTGGCGATGATCCTCGCCGCGCCCTGGCTGAAGCGCACGATGCACCCCGTCCACTGACCCGTACGCCTGAAAGCACCCCGTCCCCCACCGAGGTGACCCATGAACATCACGACCGAGTTCCCGTACGAGACCACCCGCGAGGACGTCCGTATCCCGCTGCCCGACGGCACCCGGCTCTACGCCCGGATCTGGCGGCCGCTGACCGACGAACCGGTCCCGGCCCTGCTGGAGTACCTGCCGTACCGGCTCGGCGACTGGACCGCACCGCGCGACTGGCAGCGCCACCCCTGGTACGCGGGCCACGGCTACGCCTCCGTACGGGTCGACGTCCGGGGCCACGGCAACAGCGAGGGGCTGCCGGGCGACGAGTACGACGCGCAGGAGCTGGAGGACGGGGTCGCCGTCATCCACTGGCTGGCCCAGCAGGAGTGGTGCTCCGGCCGGGTCGGGATGTTCGGCATCTCCTGGGGCGGCTTCAACTCGCTCCAGATCGCCGCGCTCGCCCCCGAGCCGCTGAAGGCGATCGTCACCGTCTGCTCGGCCGACGACCGCTACGACAACGACGTCCACTACATGGGCGGCTCGGTCCTCGCCGTGGACATGCACGCCTGGGCGGCCACCATGCTCGCCTTCGTCAGCCGGCCGCCGGACCCGGCGCAGGTCGGCGACGACTGGAAGGAGATGTGGCTGAAGCGGCTGGAGGCCGTCGACCCCTTCATCCACACCTGGCTGGCCCACCAGAGCCGCGACGCCTACTGGAAGCACGGCAGCGTCTGCGAGGACTACGGCGCGATCAAGGCGAACGTCCTCGCGGTCGGCGGCTGGCACGACCCGTACCGCGACACCGTCCTGCGGCTGGTGGAGCACCTCGACCCGGGGCGGGTGCGCGGGATCATCGGGCCGTGGTCGCACCAGTATCCGGACCGGGGGCTGCCGCCGGGGCCCGCGGTCGGCTTCCTCCAGGAGACGCTGCGCTGGTGGGACCAGCACCTCAAGGGCAAGGAGACGGGCGTGATGCGGGAGCCGCTGCTGCGGTCCTGGATCAGCGGCTCGCACCCGCCCGCCACGATGTACGAGACGCTTCCGGGACGCTGGGTCGGGGACGCCTCCTGGCCGTCGGAGAACGTGAACCCGGTGGCGTACGCCCTCCAGGGCGGCGAGCGGATCGTCGCCTCGCCGCAGCAGACCGGCCTGGACGCGGGCCGCTTCTTCCCGTTCGGCAACGACGCGGACCTGCCGCCGGACCAGCGCGACGAGGACGCCAAGTCGGTGTCGTTCGAATTCCCGGTCACGGAGGCGCCGATCGAGATCCTCGGCCGTCCCCGGGTGAAGCTCCGCATCCGGATGGACGTGCCGCGCGGCCAGGCCATCGCCCGGCTCTGCGATGTCGCCCCGGACGGCTCCTCGACGCTCGTCACCCGGGGCGTCCTCAACCTCGCCGCCCGGCACGGCCGCGACCGCACCGACGACTGGACGCCCGGCGAGAGTGAGGACGTCGTCTTCGACCTCAACGGCATCGGCCACACCTTCCCGCCCGGCCACCGCATCCGGCTCGCCGTCTCCTCCTCGTACTGGCCGTGGATCTGGCCGCAGGCCGGTTCGGCGGGCTTCACCCTGGACGCCGACGGCAGCTTCGTCGAACTGCCGGTGCGCCGCCACACCGAGGACCCGGCGATCACCTTCGGCGAACCGGAACAGTCCGAACCGCTCGGCGTGGTCTACCCGGTCACCCTGGAGGAGCCGCGCCCCGAACGCCTCGTGGTCCGCGATGTCGCCAAGGGTGAATGGCGCCTGGAGGTCGACCCCCGCTACGGCGGTACGCGGGTCTACCCGGACGGCCTCGAATTCACCGAGGACGCCCTGGAGACGTACACGATCCAGCAGGACGACCCGCTCTCCGCGCGGACCCGCTCCGACTGGCGGATCCGGCTGCACCGCCCGGAGATGGCCTGGGACGTGGAGATCGAGACCCGCTCCGAGATCGCCGCCGACGGCCAGGACTTCATCACCTCCGACGAGGTGATCTGCAAGGACGGCGGAGAAGTCGTCTTCCACCGCACCTGGGAGAAGCGCATCCCGCGCACGGCGGGCTGATCGGCGCGCGTGTTTCCCGCTCGGTTCCCCCGGATTTCCGGGGGAACCGACGGTAACCGGTGAACTTTCCGGGCAATACGCACAGTTGGGGATGGTCAGGGCACTGCCGCTGGGTAGGAGCCCCGACGTAACGTGTCCTCCACGCGACCTGGAAAGCGAGGCAGCACCACATGCCCGAGCAGAGCAGCCCGCTCGATCTGGCCGAGGGCGACCCCTTCGGCCCGCACAACCTTCCGTACGGTGTGTTCTCCACCCCTGACCACCCCGACGTCCGCCGGGTCGGCGTCCGCATCGGCAACCACGTCCTGGACGCCGGGGCCGCCGCCCACGCGCTGGGCTCCCCGTACGCGGGGCTGCTGGCGCAGCCGAGCCTGACGCCGCTGCTCGCGGCGGGCCGCACCGCCTGGCGGGACGTGCGCCGCGCGCTCACCGCCTGGCTGACCGTCCCCGCCCACCGCGCGGACATCGAGCCGCTGCTGCACCCGGTGGACGCGGTGACCCTGCACCTGCCGTACGAGGTGGCGGACTACGTCGACTTCTACGCCAGCGAGCACCACGCCACCAACGTCGGAAAGATCTTCCGGCCGGACGGCGACGCGCTCACGCCCAACTGGAAGCACCTGCCGATCGGTTACCACGGCCGCTCCGGCACCGTCGTGGTCTCCGGCACCGACGTCGTACGCCCCAGCGGCCAGCGCAAGGCGCCCACCGACCCGGCCCCCGTCTTCGGGCCCTCGGTGAAGCTGGACATCGAGGCCGAGGTCGGCTTCGTCGTCGGCGTCCCCTCCGCGCACGGCGCCCCGGTGCCGCTGGCCGACTTCCGCGAGCACGTCTTCGGGCTCTTCCTCCTCAACGACTGGTCCGCGCGCGACCTCCAGGCCTGGGAGTACGTGCCGCTCGGCCCGTTCCTCGGCAAGTCCTTCGCCACCTCCGTCTCCGCCTGGGTCACCCCGCTGGAGGCCCTGGACGCCGCCCGCACCGCGCCCCCGGCCCGCGACTTCCCGCTCCTGCCCTACCTCGACGACGCGAACGAGGAAGAGCCGGGCGGCTTCGACATCCGGATCACCGTCGAGATCAACGGCCAGGTCGTCGCCGAGCCGCCGTTCGCCTCGATGTACTGGACGGCGGCCCAGCAGCTCGCGCACATGACGGTGAACGGCGCCTCGCTGCGCACCGGCGACCTGTACGGCTCCGGCACCGTCAGCGGACCCGAGCCCGCCCAGCGCGGCTCGCTCCTGGAGCTCACCTGGAACGGCCGCGACGCGCTCGAACTCCCCGAGGGCAAGCGGACGTTCCTGGAGGACGGCGACACGGTCACGCTGACCGCCTGGGCCCCGGGCCCGCACGGCACCCGCGTGGGCCTCGGCGATGTGACCGGAAGGATCGTCACCGCGCCATGACGCACGACGCCTCCGAGCTGACACTGCCCGAGGAACTGCTCCTGCTGACGCTGGACCCGCTGCGCGGCAAGCCGCTCTGCGACCGCACGTATCTGCGGTACGGCACGGCCGGCGCGGTCCTCGCCGAGCTGGAGCTCCAGGGCCGGATAAGCGAGAAGCGGGGCCGGGTCCAGGTGGTCAACCCCCTGGACCCGGCCCACCCGCTGCTCGCCTCGCTGCTCCGCACGCTGAACCCGCCGTCCAAGAGCCGCTTCCGCTCCGGGACCAGCGCCAAGGCCTGGATACGGCAGTACGGCCGCGACGCGGAGGAACGTCACCTCGACACCCTGATCGAGCGCGGCCTCCTGCGCCGCGAGACCCGCCGCTTCCTCGGCATACTCCCCTACCAGCGCCACTTCCCGGCCGACCCGGACCTGACCGGTGCGGCCCGGCGGCGCTTCAACCAGGCGGAAGCCCTGGGCTTCCCGGACCGGCGCAACCGCGCCCTGGCCTCCCTGATCTCGGCGATCGGCCTCGCGGGCACCCTGAGCCCCGACGGCCGCGCGGGCCGCACCACGATGAAGGCGATCCGCCGCACCCAGTGGGCCGCCACAGCCGTCCACCACAACGTCCGCCAGACCCGGTCCAGCGGCGGCGACAGCGGTGGCGGCGGCTGGGGCGACGGCGGACTGGGCGACAGCGACGGCGGAAGCAGCTGCGGAGGAAGCAGTTGCGGAGGAGGAGGCGGGGACTAGGCGGTGCGCTGGGGTGCGGTGCAGGTCAGCGGCGCGAGAGGCGTTCACGCGTTCGGGGCATCCGGATCCGGTTCACGGCGGATACGCTGGCCAGGCCCGCGAGACTCCTCCCCATGGGAGCAATGATGAGCATCGAACCCGAGGCCTCCGAGCCGCGGTGGGCGGTCCCGCCCGAGGGCGGCTGGACCGCCGATGACCTGGACACACTCCCGAATCTGCCTCCGCACACGGAGCTGATCGACGGGAGCCTCGTTTTCGTGAGTCCGCAGACCCTGTTCCATTCGCGAGCGGTCAGCTTCTTCGAGTGGCAGCTGCAGTCCCTGGCGCCGCCCGAGCTGGAGGTCGTGCGCGAGTTCACCATCGACATCGACCGTTACAACCGGCCCGAGCCCGATGTGATCGTCATCGACGGTGACGTCATCCAGGACCCGAACCAGACCCGGTTTCCCGCCGAGTCGGTGCACCTCGCCATCGAGGTCGTCTCCCCGGAATCCCGGTCCCGCGACCGGGAGACCAAGCCCGTGAAGTACGCCCGCGCGACGATCCCCCACTACTGGCGGGTGGAGAACCACGACGGGCGTGCCGTGGTGTACGTCTTCGAGCGGGAGCCGGCCACCGGCGCCTACACCTCGACCGGGATCTTCCACGACCGGATGAAGGTGTCGGTGCCCTTCCCCGTCGACCTGGACCTCACGGCGATCATGGCCCGCCGCCGGGCGGCGGACCTGGGATAGGTCCGGCCGCCCTCCTCCTCGCCGCCCGGTACGCGACTCACTCGTACTCGGGCGGTTCCTCGTCCCAGCCGAACTCGGGGTCGCTGTGCTGCGGGGCCGGGGCCTTGGTGCGGGCCGGGGTACGCGGTGCGGGGGCCGTCGTAGGTGATGCCGGGGCCGCGGGTGCGGGGGCCTCCGGCGCCCCCGGGGGCGTCTGGGCCAGGACCTCCAGCACGCCCTCGCCGTAGGTCGCGAGCTTCTTCTCGCCCAGGCCGCTGACGCCGCCCAGCTCCGCGAGCGAGGCCGGGTGCAGCGTCGCGATCTCCCGCAGCGTCGCGTCGTGGAAGATGACGTACGCCGGGACGCCCTGCTCCTTCGCCGTCGCCCCGCGCCAGGCGCGCAGCGCCTCGAAGACCGGGACGGCGGACTCGGGGAGGTCGGCGGCGGCCGCCTTGCCCCGGCCCTTGGCTCCGCCCGCGGAGGACGACGAGCGGGATGTGGGCTTCTTGGGCTCCTTGCGCAGCAGCACGTCCCGCTCGCGGCCGAGCACCGTCGCGCTCTCGTCGGTGAGGACCAGCGTGCCGTACTCGCCCTCGACCGCGAGCAGGCCCTGGGCCAGCAGCTGGCGCACCACGCCGCGCCACTCCGCCTCGGCCAGCTCCTCGCCGATGCCGAAGACGGAGAGCTGGTCGTGGTCGAACTGGATGACCTTGGCGGTCTTGCGGCCGAGCAGGATGTCGATGATCTGGCCCGCGCCGAACTTCTGGTTCCGCTCGCGCTTCAGCCGCACCACCGTGGAGAGCAGCTTCTGCGAGACGACCGTGCCGTCCCAGGTCTCCGGCGGGGTCAGGCAGGTGTCGCAGTTGCCGCAGGCGGCGGCCGTGGGCTCCTGGCCGAAGTAGGTGAGCAGCTGCGCCCGGCGGCACTGGACCGTCTCGCAGAGCGCCAGCATCGAGTCCAGGTGGGCGGCGGCCCGGCGGCGGTGGGCCTCGTCGCCCTCGCCGCCCTGGATGAGCTTGCGCTGCTGGACGACGTCCTGGAGTCCGTACGCCATCCAGGCCGTGGACGGCTCCCCGTCACGGCCCGCGCGGCCGGTCTCCTGGTAGTAGCCCTCGACGGACTTGGGGAGGTCGACATGGGCGACGAAGCGGACGTCCGGCTTGTCGATGCCCATGCCGAACGCGATCGTCGCGACGACGACGAGCCCCTCCTCGCGGAGGAACCGCGCCTGGTGGGTGGCGCGCGTGGAGGCGTCCAGACCCGCGTGGTACGGAACGGCCTCGACGCCGTTGCGGCAGAGGTACTCGGCGATCTTCTCGGTGGAGTTGCGCGAGAGGCAGTAGACGATGCCCGCGTCCCCGGCGTGCTCCTCCTTGAGGAAGGTCAGGAGCTGCTTCTTGGGGTCGGACTTCGGCACGATCCGGTACTGGATGTTCGGCCGGTCGAAGCTCGCGACGAAGTGCTTCGCGTCCGGCATGCCGAGGCGGCGGGTGATCTCCTCGTGCGTGGCGTTCGTCGCGGTCGCCGTCAGGGCGATGCGCGGCACGTCCGGCCAGCGCTCGCCGAGCACCGACAGGGCCAGATAGTCGGGGCGGAAGTCGTGGCCCCACTGGGCGACGCAGTGCGCCTCGTCGATCGCGAAGACGGAGATCTCGCCCCGGGCCAGGAGGGAGAGCGTGGAGTCCAGCCGCAGCCGCTCGGGGGCCAGGTAGAGGACGTCCAGCTCGCCCGCGAGGAACTGCGCCTCCATCGAGCGCCGCTCGTCGAAGTCCTGCGTGGAGTTCATGAAGCCGGCCCGGACGCCGAGCGCCCGCAGGGCGTCGACCTGGTCCTGCATGAGGGCGATCAGCGGCGAGACGACCACACCGGTGCCCCGGCGGACCAGGGACGGGATCTGGTAGCAGAGGGACTTTCCGCCGCCGGTGGGCATGAGCACGACCGCGTCGCCGCCCGCCACCACATGCTCGATGACCGCGCCCTGCTCGCCGCGGAACGACTCGTACCCGAAGACGCGGTGCAGCGTCCGCTGCGCCTCGCTCTCGCCGCCCGTGTCGGTGCCGGTGCCGGTCACCGTCCCGGTGGTCTCATCCATGGTCACGCCCAATGCTCTGTCCCCCGAGGGTCCGCACGCCCGGCCCTGTCCGTCCTGCTCTCGTCCCCGTCCACGATAGGCGGCTCCTACGACAACGCCGGACGGTCTGTGGATAACCGACCGTCCGGCGCTGCTGTCGCTCATACTGCGGGGGATCCGCGCGGGCTACCGCACGAAGACTCCCGCCTGGCTCGCCAGGTCCAGGAAGTACTGCGGGGCCAGGCCCAGCACCAGGGTGACGACGACGCCGGCCGCGATCGTCGTCATGGTCAGCGGGGACGGGACGGCGACCGTGGGGCCGTCCGCCTTCGGCTCGCTGAAGAACATCAGGACGATCACCCGGATGTAGAAGAACGCCGCGACGGCCGAGGAGAGCACACCGACGACGACCAGTCCGCCCGCACCGCCCTCGGCGGCCGCCTTGAACACCGCGAACTTCCCCGAGAACCCGGAGGTCAGCGGGATGCCGGCGAAGGCCAGCAGGAACACCGCGAAGACCGCCGCGACCAGTGGCGAGCGGCGGCCGAGCCCGGCCCACTTCGACAGATGCGTGGCCTCGCCGCCCGCGTCCCTAACCAGCGTGACGACGGCGAACGCGCCGACCGTCACGAAGGAGTAGGCCAGCAGGTAGAAGAGGACGGAGGAGATGCCCTCCGGGCTGGCCGCGATGACACCCGCGAGGATGAAGCCCGCGTGCGCGATCGAGGAGTAGGCCAGCAGCCGCTTGATGTCGGTCTGGGTGATCGCGACGATCGCACCGCCCAGCATCGTGATGATGGCCACGGACCACATGACCGGCCGCAGGTCCCAGGTGAGGCCCGGCAGCGCCACGTACAGCAGGCGCAGCATCGCGCCGAACGCCGCGACCTTCGTGGCGGCGGCCATGAAGCCGGTCACCGGGGTCGGGGCGCCCTGGTAGACGTCCGGGGTCCACATGTGGAACGGGATCGCGCCGACCTTGAAGAGCAGGCCGACCAGGATCATCGCGCCGCCGATGAGCAGCAGCGCGTCGTTGCCCATGGTGTCGGCGAGGGCCGGGTCGATCTCCAGGACCGAGCCGTCGACGACGTTGGCGATGTCGGCGTACGCGAGGGAGCCCGCGTAGCCGTACAGGAGGGCGATCCCGAAGAGGAAGAACGCCGAGGAGAACGCGCCGAGCAGGAAGTACTTCACGGCGGCTTCCTGCGAGAGCAGCCGCTTGCGGCGGGCCACGGCGCACAGCAGGTAGAGCGGGAGGGAGAAGACCTCCAGCGCGATGAACAGGGTCAGCAGGTCGTTGGCGGCCGGGAAGACCAGCAGCCCCGCCACCGAGAAGAGGAGCAGCGGGAAGACCTCGGTGGTGGCGAAGCCGGCCCGGACCGCGGCCTTCTCGCCCTCACCGCCCGGTACGGCTCCGGCCTGGGCGGCGAAGGAGTCGACCCGGTTGCCGTGGGCGGTGGGGTCCAGCCGGCGTTCGGCGAAGGTGAACACCGCCACCATGGCGACCAGCAGAATGGTGCCCTGGAGGAACAGCGTGGGGCCGTCGATCGCGATGGCGCCCATGGCCGCGATCTGGGCCTTCGTGGTGCCGTAGCCGCCGGCCGCGAGGCCGACGATCGCGGCGAACGAGGCGGCGACCGCCACCACGGTCAGGAAGAGCTGGGCGTGGTAGCGGGCCCGGCGCGGCACGAAGGCCTCCGCCAGGATGCCCAGGACGGCGGCGCCCACGATGATCAGGACCGGCATCAGCTGGGTGTACTCGATCTTCGGCGCCGTGAACGAGGTGCCCGGTGCCGCCGATGTCACCCCGCTCGCCGTCGTCCACAGACTGTGGACAGCTGTTGCGCTCACTTGGCGGCCTCCACCTCGGGCTGGGGGTCCTTCTTCTGTACGTCGGACATGGTGTGCTCGACCGCCGGGTTGACGACCTCGGTGAGCGGCTTCGGGAAGACGCCCAGGAAGATCAGCACGGCGATCAGCGGAAGCGCGACCGCCAGCTCACGGGCCTTGAGGTCCGGCATGGACCGGACCGATTCCTTCACCGGCCCGGTCATCGTGCGCTGGTAGAGGACCAGGACGTAGAGCGCGGCGAGCACGATGCCGGTGGTGGCGATGATGCCGGCCACCGGATACGCGCTGAACGTGCCGACCAGGACCAGGAACTCACTGACGAACGGGGCGAGCCCCGGCAGCGACAAGGTCGCCAGACCGCCGATGAGGAAGGTGCCCGCCAGCACGGGGGCGACCTTCTGGACCCCGCCGTAGTCGGCGATGAGCCGCGATCCGCGCCGGGTGATGAGGAATCCGGCGACCAGCAGCAGCGCGGCCGTGGAGATCCCGTGGTTGACCATGTAGAGCGTGGCGCCCGACTGGCCCTGGCTCGTCATCGCGAAGATGCCCAGGATGATGAAGCCGAAGTGCGAGATCGAGGCGTAGGCGATGAGCCGCTTGATGTCGCGCTGGCCGACCGCGAGCAGCGCCCCGTACACGATGGAGACGAGCGCCAGGGCGATCACCACCGGCGTCGCCCACTTGCTGGCCTCCGGGAAGAGCCCGAGGCAGAAGCGGAGCATCGCGAAGGTGCCGACCTTGTCGACGATCGCGGTGATCAGCACGGCGACCGGGGCGGTCGCCTCACCCATCGCGTTGGGCAGCCAGGTGTGCAGCGGCCACAGCGGGGCCTTGATCGCGAAGGCGAGGAAGAACCCGAGGAACAGCCACCGCTCGGTGCTGGTCGCCATCTCCAGGGAGCCGTTGGCGCGGGCCTCCACGATCTCGGAGAGCGAGAAGGTGCCCGCGACCACGTACAGCCCGATGACGGCGGCCAGCATGATCAGGCCGCCGGCCAGGTTGTAGAGGAGGAACTTGACCGCCGCGTACGAGCGCTGGGTCGCGGCGCTCTCGTCGGTGCCCGCGTGGGCCCGGTCGCCGAAGCCGCCGATGAGGAAGTACATCGGGATGAGCATGGCTTCGAACAGGATGTAGAAGAGGAAGACGTCGGTCGCGACGAACGACAGGATCACCATGGCCTCGACCATGAGGATCAGGGCGAAGAAGCCCTGTGTCGGACGCCAGCGCGAGGACTTCGTCTCCAGAGGGTCGGCGTCGTGCCAGCCGGCCGCGATGACGAACGGGATCAGCAGCGCGGTGAGGCCGAGGAGCGCCACCCCGATGCCGTCCACGCCCAGTTCGTAGCGGACGCCGAAGTCGGCGATCCAGGAACGGGACTCGGTGAGCTGGTAGCGGTCGCCGCCCGGCTCGAAGCGCAGGAAGACGACGGCCGCCAGGACGAGCGTGCCGAGCGAGAAGAGCAGCGCGAGCCATTTGGCCGCGGTGCGCCGTGCGGCGGGGACGGCGGCGGTGGCGATGGCGCCGATCGCCGGGAGCGCCGCCGTCGCGGTCAGGAGGGGAAAGGACATGTGATCAGACCGCCCTCATCAGCAGGGTCGCGGCGATGACGACCGCCGTACCGCCAAACATCGAGACCGCGTAGGTGCGGGCGTAGCCGTTCTGCAGCTTGCGCAGCCGGCCGGAGAGCCCGCCGACCGAGGCGGCCGTGCCGTTGACGACGCCGTCCACCAGGGAGTGGTCCACGTAGACCAGCGACCGGGTGAGGTGCTCGCCGCCGCGGACCAGGACCACGTGGTTGAAGTCGTCCTGGAGGAGATCGCGGCGGGCGGCCCGGGTGAGGACCGAGCCGCGCGGGGCGACCACAGGGACCGGCTTGCGCCCGTACATCGCCCAGGCGATGCCGACGCCGAGGACCAGGGCCACCACGGTGGCTCCGGTGACCGTGGCCGCGCTCAGCGGGGCGTGGCCGTGGTCGTAACCGGTCACCGGCTCCAGCCAGTTGATGAACCGGTCGCCGATCGCGAAGAACCCGCCGGCGAAGACCGAGCCGAAGGCCAGCACGATCATCGGGATCGTCATCGACTTCGGGGACTCGTGCGGATGCGGCTCGTGGCCCTCGGCGTCGGGCTGCCAGCGCTTCTCGCCGAAGAAGGTCATCAGCATCACGCGCGTCATGTAGAACGCGGTGATCGCGGCGCCCAGCAGGGCCACGGAGCCGAGGATCCAGCCCTCGGTGCCGCCCTTGGCGAAGGCCGCCTCGATGATCTTGTCCTTGGAGAAGAAGCCGGACAGACCCGGGAAGCCGATGATGGCCAGATAGCCGAGACCGAAGGTGACGAAGGTGACCGGCATGTACTTCCGCAGGCCGCCGTACTTACGCATGTCGACCTCGTCGTTCATGCCGTGCATGACGGAGCCCGCGCCGAGGAACAGCCCGGCCTTGAAGAAGCCGTGCGTCACCAGGTGCATGATCGCGAAGATGTAGCCGATGGGGCCGAGGCCCGCGGCGAGGATCATGTAGCCGATCTGCGACATCGTGGACCCGGCGAGGGCCTTCTTGATGTCGTCCTTCGCGCAACCGACGATCGCACCGAAGATCAGCGTGACCGCGCCGACGATGACGACGACCAGCTGGGCGTCCGGGGCGGCGTTGAAGATCGCGCCGGAGCGGACGATGAGATAGACACCGGCGGTGACCATGGTCGCGGCGTGGATGAGGGCGGAGACCGGGGTCGGGCCCTCCATCGCGTCGCCGAGCCAGGACTGCAGCGGCACCTGCGCCGACTTGCCGCAGGCGGCCAGCAGCAGCATCAGACCGATGGCCGTCAGCTTGCCCTGGCTCGTCTCGCCCGCCGACTCCAGCACCGGCCCGAAGGCGAAGGTGCCGAAGGTGGTGAACATCAGCATGATGGCGATCGACAGGCCCATGTCGCCGACCCGGTTGACCAGGAAGGCCTTCTTCGCGGCGGTGGCCGCGGTGGGCTTGTGCTGCCAGAAGCCGATGAGCAGGAACGACGCCAGACCGACGCCCTCCCACCCGACGTACAGCAGCAGGTAGTTGTCGGCGATGACCAGGATGAGCATCGCCGCGAGGAACAGGTTGAGATAGCCGAAGAAGCGGCGCCTGCGCTCGTCGTGCTCCATGTAGCCGATGGAGTAGATGTGGATCAGCGTGCCCACACCGGTGATGAGCAGGACGAACGTCATCGACAACTGGTCGAGCTGGAAGGCGATGTCGGCCTGGAAGCCCTCCACCGGAATCCAGCTGAACAGATGCTGGTGCAGGGCCCGGTCCTCGGCGCCCTTCCCCAGCATGTCGGTGAAGAGGATCAGTCCGACGACGAACGAGGCGCCGGCGAGTGCGGTGCCGAGCCAGTGGCCCGTCCGGTCCAGCCGGCGGCCGCCGCAGAGCAGGACCGCCGCTCCGAGCAGGGGCGCCGCGACGAGCAGCGCAATCAGGTTCTCCACGTTTCCGACCCCTTACAGCTTCATCAGGCTGGCGTCGTCGACCGAGGCCGAGTGGCGGGAGCGGAACAACGACACGATGATCGCGAGTCCGACGACGACTTCCGCGGCGGCGACGACCATCGTGAAGAACGCGACGATCTGCCCGTCGAGGTTGCCGTGCATCCGCGAGAACGTGACGAGCGCCAGATTGCAGGCGTTGAGCATCAGCTCGACGCACATGAACAGCACGATCGTGTTCCGCCTGATCAGCACCCCGGAGGCGCCGATCGAGAACAGCAGGGCCGCGAGATAGAGGTAGTTGACCGGGTTCACTGGGCGGCCTCCGAATTCTCCACGTCCTTGCGCCCCAGCCGCTCCCCGGAGCGCTGCTCCAGCGCCTTGAGATCGGCGAGGGACTGCTGCGAGACGTCGCGGATCTGACCGCGTTCGCGCAGGGTCTGCATGACGGTGAGCTCGGACGGCGTGCCGTCGGGGAGCAGACCGGGGATGTCCACCGCGTTGTGCCGGGCGTAGACGCCGGGGGCGGGGAGCGGCGGGAGGTGCTTGCCGCGCACGCGCTCCTCGGACATCTCCCGCTGGGTCTTGGCCCGTTCGGTGCGCTCGCGGTGCGTGAGCACCATCGCCCCGACGGTCGCGGTGATCAGCAGGGCACCGGTGATCTCGAAGGCGAAGACGTACTTGGTGAAGATGAGGTTGGCGATTCCCTCGACGTTGCCGCCGTGCAGGGCGTTGGCCGCGCCGAGCCCGTTGAAGGTGCTCAGCGAGGCGTTGCCGATGCCCGCGATCAGCAGGACGGCGAACCCGAGGGCGCACCCGAGGGCCAGCCAGCGCTGGCCCTTGAGGGTCTCCTTGAGGGAGTCCGCCGCGGTGACGCCGACGAGCATGACGACGAAGAGGAACAGCATCATGATCGCGCCGGTGTAGACGACGATCTGGACGATGCCGAGGAAATACGCGCCGTTGGCGAGGTAGAAGACCGCGAGGATGATCATGGTCCCGGCGAGCGACAGGGCGCTGTGCACGGACTTCTTCATCAGCACCGTGGAGAGCGCGCCGATCACGGCGACGGTGCCCAGGATCCAGAACTGGATGGCCTCGCCGGTCGAGGTGGTGGTGGCCGCGGCCAGGGCGTTCATGCCTCCACCCCCTTGTCCTGCCGGGCGTCGGCGGCCCGGGTGGACTCGATGGGGTCCTCGTCGGGCTTGTCGCTCTCGCCCTTGGACACGGCCGTCTGACGGACCGTACCGGGGGCGGCCTCGGTGACCACGCCCCGGTAGTAGTCCTGTTCGTCCATGCCGGGGAAGATCGCGTGCGGGCTGTCGACCATGCCTTCGTCCAGGCCCGCGAGCAGCTCGTCCTTGGTGTAGATGAGGCTCTCGCGGGTGGTGTTGGCGAGCTCGAACTCATTGGTCATGGTGAGCGCCCGGGTGGGGCACGCCTCGATGCAGAGTCCGCACAGGATGCAGCGCGCGTAGTTGATCTGGTAGACGCGGCCGTAGCGCTCTCCCGGGGAGTAGCGCTCCTCCTCGGTGTTGTCCGCGCCCTCCACGTAGATCGCGTCGGCCGGACACGCCCAGGCGCACAGCTCGCAGCCGACGCACTTCTCCAGGCCGTCCGGGTGGCGGTTGAGCTGGTGGCGGCCGTGGAATCGGGGCGCCGTCACCTTCGGCGTCTCCGGATACTGCTCGGTGAGCCGCTTCTTGAACATGGCCTTGAAGGTCACGCCGAAGCCGGCCACGGGGTTCTGGAACTTGTCGCCCGAGCCCCCCGAGGGCTCGGCGGATCCCGATGAGCCCGTGAGCTCTGGTTTCTCAGACACCGCCGGCCTCCTTTCCGTCACTCGCGCTTTCGTCACTCTGAGTATCCGCCCCGCCACTGACAACGAGCTCCCGGTCCCGTCGTGGCCTGCGCCTGGGCACCGGCGGCAGCGTCTGTCCGGGCAGCGGCGGCACCGGGAACCCGCCCGCCATCGGGTCGAAGGCGGGCTCGGGTCCGGCCGCTTCCTCCTCGGTCCTGCGCCTGCGGTCGCGGTACATGTCGACGACGAAGGAGATCAGCAGGATCGAGATCACGACGGCGGCGACGTACAGCACGATCCGGGAGAAGTCGTAGCCCTCGTTGCGCAGGGCGCGGACGGTGGCGACGAGCATCAGCCAGACCACCGAGACCGGGATGAGGACCTTCCAGCCCAGCTTCATCAACTGGTCGTAGCGCACCCGGGGAAGGGTGCCGCGCAGCCAGATGAAGAAGAAGATCAGCAGCTGGAGCTTCAGGAAGAACCAGAGCATCGGCCACCAGCCGTGGTTCGCGCCCTCCCAGAAGGCGGAGACCGGGTACGGGGCCCGCCAGCCGCCGAGGAACAGCGTCACCGCGATCATCGACACGGTCACCATGTGGATGTACTCGGCGAGCATGAACATCGCGAACTTGATGGAGCTGTACTCGGTGTTGAACCCGCCGACCAGGTCGCCCTCGGACTCCGGCATGTCGAACGGGGCCCGGCTGGCCTCACCGACCATGGTCACCATGTAGATGATGAAGGAGACCGGCAGCAGCATGATGTACCAGCGGTCCGCCTGCGCCTCCACGATCGTCGAGGTGGACATCGAGCCGGAGTAGAGGAAGACCGAGGCGAAGGCGGCGCCCATGGCGATCTCGTACGAGATCATCTGGGCGGACGAACGGATTCCGCCGAGCAGCGGGTACGTCGAGCCCGAGGACCAGCCGCCGAGCACGAAGCCGTACACCCCGACCGCGCCGACGGCGAGGATGTAGAGCGCGGCGATCGGGAGGTCGGTGAGCTGCATCGCGGTGCGCTGCCCGAAGATGGAGACCTCGTTGCCCGCCGGGCCGAAGGGGATCACGGCGATCGCCATGAAGGCCGGGATCGCGGCGAGGATCGGCGCGAGGACGTAGACCGCCTTGTCCGCGCGCTTGACGATCACGTCTTCCTTCAGCATCAGCTTGATGCCGTCGGCGAGCGACTGGAGGAGCCCCCAGGGGCCGTGCCGGTTGGGTCCGATGCGCAGCTGCATCCAGGCGACGACCTTGCGTTCCCACACGATGGAGAACAGCACGATCAGCATCAGGAACGCGAAGCAGAAGACCGCCTTGATGGCGACGAGCCACCAGGGGTCGGTGCCGAACATCGAGAGATCCTCGGCGGCGAGGACGGCGCGCTCGGGCGCCGTCGTGAGTGCGGCGAGGCCAGTCACGCTCGTACCTCCGATGGTTCGACGGGAGCACCCGGTGCGGCGGCGGGGCCGATCCGCACCAGGCCGCCCGGGTTCACGCCGGTGTCGGCGGGGATGCCGCGCCCCACCGAGTTCAGCGGCACCCAGACCACCCGGTCCGGCATGTCGGTGACCGCGAGGGGCAGTTCGACGGTGCCCGCGGGGCCGGTGACGGCGAGCAGGTCGCCGTCCTTGACGCCGGACTCGGCGGCGGTGACCGCCGAGAGCCGGGCGACGGCCGCGTGCCGGGTACCGGCGAGCGCGGTGTCGCCCTCCTGGAGCCGGCCCAGGTCGAGCAGCATCCGGTGGCCCGCGAGGACCGCCTCGCCGTCGCCGGGCCGGGGCAGCGGCCGCGCGCTCTCGCGCGGGTCGTCCGCGTGGCCGCCCTCCCAGCCGCCGAGCCGGTCCAGCTCGCGGCGGGCGGCGGTCAGGTCCGGCAGGGCGAAGTGCACGTCCATGGCGTCGGCCAGCATGTGCAGGACCCGGGAGTCCGTCGGCGCGAGCGTCCGGGACATCTGCTCGGGCTTCAGCGCCGCCTGGAACATCCGGACCCGGCCCTCCCAGTTGAGGAAGGTGCCGGACTTCTCCGCGACGGCGGCGACCGGGAAGACCACGTCCGCGCGGGCGGTGACCGCGCTCGGCCGCAGCTCCAGCGAGACCAGGAAGCCGACCTCGTTCAGCGCCTGGAGGGCACGGTTCGGGTCGGGCAGGTCCTCGACGCCGACCCCGGCGACGAGCAGCGCGCCCAGTTCGCCGGTGGCCGCGGCCTCGACGATCTGGCCGGTGTCGCGGCCGTGACGGGTGGGCAGTTCGGCCACCCGCCACAGCTCCGCGACCTCGTCGCGGGCCCGCGGGTCCGTGGCCGGGCGGCCGCCGGGCAGCAGCGAGGGGAGTGCGCCCGCCTCGACCGCGCCCCGGTCGCCCGCCCGGCGCGGAATCCACACCAGGCGTGCGCCGGTGGCGGTGGCGGTGCGGATCGCGGCGGACAGTGCGCCGGGCACGCCCGCGAGCCGCTCGCCGACGATGATCAGCGCATGCTCACCGCGCAACGCCTCGGCGGCCGCCGCTCCTTCGGCCTCCAGGCCGACGCCGCCCGCGAGCGCGTCCAGCCATTCGGTCTCGGTGCCGGGGGCGGCGGGCAGCAGGGTGCCGCCCGCCTTCACCAGGCCCCGGGTGGCGTGCGAGGCGAGCGCGAAGGTCTTCTGGCCGCTCTTGCGGTGGGCCTTGCGCAGCCGCAGGAAGACGCCGGGCGCCTCCTCCTCGGACTCGAACCCGACGAGCAGGACCGCGGGGGCCTTCTCCAGGGCGGTGTACGTGACACCCTCGCCGTCGAGGTCCCGGCCGCGTCCGGCGACGCGGGCGGCCAGGAAGTCGGCCTCCTCGGCGCTGTGGACGCGGGAGCGGAAGTCGATGTCGTTGGTGTCGAGGGCGACCCGGGCGAACTTGCTGTACGCGTAGGCGTCCTCGACGGTCAGCCGGCCGCCGGTCAGAACACCGGTGCGGCCGCGGGCGGCGAGGAGTCCGGCCGCCGCGGCTTCCAGCGCCTCGGGCCAGCTCGCCGGTTCCAGGACGCCTTCGGCGTTGCGGACCAGCGGGGTGGTGAGCCGGTCGCGCTGCTGGGCGTAACGGAAGCCGAACCGCCCCTTGTCGCAGATCCACTCCTCGTTGACCTCGGGCTCGTTGGCCGCGAGGCGTCGCATGACCTTGCCGCGCCGGTGGTCGGTCCGGGTCGAGCAGCCGCCCGAGCACTGCTCGCACACCGAGGGGGTGGAGACCAGGTCGAAGGGGCGGGAGCGGAATCGGTACGCCGCCGAGGTCAGCGCGCCGACCGGGCAGATCTGGATGGTGTTGCCGGAGAAGTACGACTCGAAGGGGTCGCCCTCGCCGGTGCCGACCTGCTGGAGGGCGCCGCGCTCGATCAGCTCGATCATCGGGTCGCCCGCCACCTGGTTGGAGAACCGGGTACAGCGCGCACAGAGCACGCACCGCTCGCGGTCCAGCAGCACCTGGGTGGAGATCGGGACGGGCTTCTCGAAGGTCCGCTTCTTGCCCTCGAAGCGGGAGTCGGCGCCGCCGTGCGACATCGCCTGGTTCTGCAGCGGGCACTCGCCGCCCTTGTCGCAGACCGGGCAGTCCAGCGGATGGTTGATCAGCAGCAGCTCCATCACGCCCTTCTGCGCCTTCTCGGCGACAGGAGAGGTGATCTGCGACTTGACGACCATGCCGTCGGTGCAGGTGATGGTGCAGGAGGCCATCGGCTTGCGCTGGCCCTCGACCTCGACGATGCACTGGCGGCAGGCGCCCGCGGGGTCGAGGAGCGGGTGGTCGCAGAAGCGCGGGATCTCGATGCCGAGGAGTTCGGCGGCCCGGATGACCAGGGTCCCCTTCGGGACGCTGATCTCGATGCCGTCGATGGTCAGCGTGACCAGGTCCTCGGGCGGAACCGCCGCCTCGCCGCCCCCGGAGGGCGCACTCGTGGTGACTGTCATGCGTTCACCCCCCGGTGAGCGTTCTTGCCGTCGGTGTTCTTGTCGTCGGCCCAGGCCGTGGACCGGGCGGGGTCGAAGGGGCAGCCCTTGCCGGTGATGTGCTGCTCGTACTCCTCGCGGAAGTACTTCAGCGAGGAGAAGATCGGCGAGGCGGCGCCGTCGCCGAGCGCGCAGAACGACTTGCCGTTGATGTTGTCGGCGATGTCGTTGAGCTTGTCGAGGTCGGCCATCTCGCCCTTGCCGGCCTCGATGTCGCGGAGCAGCTGGACCAGCCAGTACGTGCCTTCGCGGCAGGGTGTGCACTTGCCGCAGGACTCGTGGGCGTAGAACTCGGTCCAGCGGGTGACGGCCCGCACGACACAGGTCGTCTCGTCGAAGCACTGGAGCGCCTTGGTGCCGAGCATGGACCCGGCGGCGCCGACGCCCTCGTAGTCGAGGGGGACGTCGAGGTGCTCCTCGGTGAACATCGGGGTGGAGGAGCCGCCCGGGGTCCAGAACTTGAGGCGGTGACCGGCCCGGATGCCGCCGCTCATGTCGAGGAGCTGACGGAGCGTGATGCCGAGCGGGGCCTCGTACTGGCCGGGGCTGGTGACATGGCCGCTGAGCGAGTAGAGCGTGAAGCCCGGGGACTTCTCGCTGCCCATCGACTTGAACCAGTCCTTGCCCTTGTTCAGGATCGCGGGAACCGAGGCGATGGACTCGACGTTGTTCACCACAGTGGGGCAGGCGTACAGACCGGCGACCGCGGGGAAGGGGGGCCGCAGCCGGGGCTGGCCACGCCGTCCTTCGAGAGAGTCGAGCAGCGCGGTTTCCTCACCACAGATGTACGCACCGGCGCCCGCGTGCACCGTGAGTTCCAGATCGAGTCCTGAACCCAGGATGTTCGTCCCCAGATAGCCCGCCTCGTACGCCTCTCGTACGGCCTCGTGCAGTCGTCGCAGCACGGGGACGACCTCACCGCGCAGATAGATGAACGCATGCGAGGAACGGATCGCGTAACAGGCGATCACGATGCCCTCGATGAGGCTGTGCGGGTTCGCGAAGAGGAGCGGGATGTCCTTGCAGGTCCCCGGCTCCGACTCGTCGGCGTTGACCACCAGATAGTGCGGTTTGCCATCGCCCTGCGGGATGAACTGCCACTTCATCCCGGTGGGGAAGCCCGCGCCCCCGCGGCCGCGCAGACCGGAGTCCTTGACGTACGCGATGAGGTCGTCGGGGTCCATGGCCAGCGCTTTGCGCAGCCCTTCGTAGCCCTCGTGGCGGCGGTAGGTGTCCAGCGTCCAGGACTCGGGCTGGTCCCAGAAGGCGGAGAGGACGGGTGCGAGCAGCTTCTCGGGGCTCGTCCCGTTGTGGTCGATCTCGGCGGCCAAGGTCATCACTCCCCCTCCTCGGCTGCGGGCCCGGCCGGGTGCTCCGGGTCGGAGGCCGAGGTCTGCTGCGGTGCGTCGTGCGAGCTGAGGTGCTCGGACGGCGAAGGGTCGTGCGGCTGCGCGTCCTGCGGCTGCCCGGCGCGCGGGGAGACCACGCGCGCCTTCGGGAGCGCCTCGCCCTTGGCGAGCTTCAGCCCGACGAGGGAGGCGGGGCCCGCGCCGCCGGTCGCCTCGACGGCGCCGGGGCGCTCGTCGGGGAAGCCGGCCAGGATGCGGGCGGTGTCCTTGTACGAGCAGATCGGCGCGCCGCGGGTGGGCTCGACGGTCCGGCCGGCGATCAGGTCGTCGACGAGCTGCGTGGCGCTCTCCGGCGTCTGGTTGTCGAAGAACTCCCAGTTGACCATCACGACGGGCGCGAAGTCGCAGGCGGCGTTGCACTCGATGTGTTCGAGGGTGACCTTGCCGTCCTCGGTGGTCTCGTTGTTGCCGACGCCGAGGTGGTCCTTGAGCGTGTCGAAGATGGCGTCGCCGCCCATGACCGCGCACAGGGTGTTGGTGCAGACGCCGACCTGGTAGTCGCCGCTCGGCCTGCGCCGGTACATGGAGTAGAAGGTGGCGACGGCGGTGACCTCGGCGGTGGTGAGGTCGAGCGTCTCGGCGCAGAAGGCGACGCCCGTACGGGAGACGTAGCCCTCCTCGGACTGCACGAGGTGCAGCAGCGGCAGCAGGGCGGAGCGGCTGCCAGGGTAGCGGGCGAGCACCTCCTTCGCGTCCGCGTCGAGCCGGGCGCGCACCTCGGCCGGGTAGGGGGTGGCGGGGAGCTGCGGCATCCCCAGACTGACGTCTTGGCGTGAGGTGGTCACCGGTCGACGCCTCCCATCACGGGGTCGATGGACGCGACGGCGACGATGACGTCGGCGACCTGGCCGCCTTCGCACATCGCCGCCATGGCCTGCAGGTTGGTGAAGGACGGGTCGCGGAAGTGGACCCGGTAGGGGCGGGTGCCGCCGTCGGAGACGACATGGACGCCGAGTTCGCCCTTGGGGGACTCGACGGCGGTGTACGTCTGTCCGGCGGGGACCCGGAACCCCTCGGTCACCAGCTTGAAGTGGTGGATCAGGGCTTCCATGGAGGTGCCCATGATGTTCCTGATGTGGTCGAGCGAGTTGCCGAGACCGTCGGCGCCGAGCGCGAGCTGGGCGGGCCAGGCGATCTTCTTGTCGGCGACCATGACCGGACCGGGCTCCAGCCGGTCGATGCACTGCTCGATGATGCGCAGCGACTGGCGCATCTCCTCCAGCCGGATGAGGAAGCGTCCGTAGGAGTCGCAGGTGTCGGCGGTCGGGACGTCGAAGTCGTAGGTCTCGTAGCCGCAGTACGGGTCGCTCTTGCGCAGGTCGTGCGGGAGTCCGGCGGAGCGGAGCACCGGGCCGGTGGCGCCGAGTGCCATGCAGCCGGTGAGGTCGAGGTAGCCGACGTCCTTCATCCGGGCCTTGAAGATGGGGTTGCCGGTGGCGAGCTTGTCGTACTCCGGCAGGTTCTTCTTCATGGTCTTGATGAACTCGCGCAGCTGGTCGACCGCGCCCGGGGGCAGGTCCTGGGCGAGGCCGCCGGGACGGACGAACGCGTGGTTCATCCGCAGGCCGGTGAAGAGCTCGAAGAGGTCGAGAACCAGTTCACGATCGCGGAAGCCGTAGATCATGATCGTGGTCGCGCCGAGCTCCATGCCGCCGGTGGCGACGCACACCAGGTGCGAGGCGAGCCGGTTGAGCTCCATCAGCAGTACGCGGATGACGGTGGCCCGGTCGGGGATCTGGTCCTCGATGCCGAGGAGCTTCTCGACGCCCAGGCAGTACGCCGTCTCGTTGAAGAACGGCGTCAGGTAGTCCATCCGCGTGACGAAGGTGGTGCCCTGGGTCCAGTTGCGGAATTCGAGGTTCTTCTCGATGCCGGTGTGGAGATAGCCGATGCCGCAGCGGGCCTCGGTGACGGTCTCGCCGTCGATCTCCAGGATGAGGCGGAGCACCCCGTGCGTGGACGGGTGCTGGGGGCCCATGTTGACGATGATGCGCTCGTCGTCGGACTTCACCGCGGATTCGACGACCTCGTCCCAGTCGCCGCCGGTGACTGTATATACAGTCCCCTCGGTCGTGGCGCGAGGTGTTGCGTGGGGAGTGGTCATCAGGAGTACGACCTCCGCTGGTCCGGAGCCGGGATCTGGGCGCCCTTGTACTCGACGGCGATGCCGCCGAGCGGGTAGTCCTTGCGCTGCGGGAAGCCCTGCCAGTCGTCCGGCATCATGATCCGGGTGAGGGCCGGGTGCCCGTCGAAGACGAGCCCGAAGAAGTCGTACGCCTCGCGCTCGTGCCAGTCGTTGGTCGGGTAGATCTCGACGAGCGACGGGATGTGCGGGTCGCTGTCCGGGGCGGACACCTCCAGCCGGATCAGCCGGCCGTGGGTGAGCGAGCGCAGGTGGTAGACGGCGTGCAGCTCGCGGCCCTTGTCGCCCGGGAAGTGGACGCCGCTCACGCCCGTACAGAGCTCGAAGCGCAGGGCGGGGTCGTCGCGCAGGGTGCGGGCGACCTGGACGAGGTGCTCGCGGGCGATGTGGAAGGTCAGCTCGTCGCGGTCGACGACCGTCCGCTCGATGGCGTTCTCGGGCAGCAGGTCCTGTTCCTCCAGGGCCCCTTCGAGCTCGTCGGCCACCTCGTCGAACCAGCCGCCGTACGGCCGGGAGGAGGCTCCCGGCAGGGTGACGGTGCGGACGAGGCCGCCGTAGCCGGAGGTGTCGCCGCCGTTGTTGGCGCCGAACATGCCCTTGCGGACGCGGATGACCTCGCCGCCGGTGTCGCGCGGGGCGGGTACGGCGTTGCCGTTCTGTCCCTCGCCGTGGGTGTGGTCGCTCACCGCAGCAGCCCCTTCATCTCGATCAGGGGCAGTGCCTTGAGGGCCGCTTCCTCGGCCTCGCGGGCGGCTTCCTCCGCGTTGACCCCGAGCTTGCCGTCCTGGATCTTCTGGTGGAGCTTGAGGATGGCGTCCAGCAGCATCTCGGGACGGGGCGGACAACCCGGCAAATAGATATCGACCGGGACAATGTGATCAACACCCTGCACAATGGCGTAATTGTTGAACATTCCACCCGATGACGCGCAAACCCCCATGGAAATGACCCACTTGGGATTCGGCATCTGGTCATAGACCTGGCGCAGGACGGGTGCCATCTTCTGGCTCACCCGCCCCGCGACGATCATCAGGTCCGCCTGTCGCGGCGACCCGCGGAAGACCTCCATCCCGAACCGGGCGAGGTCGTAGCGGCCGGCGCCGGTCGTCATCATCTCGATGGCGCAGCAGGCCAGTCCGAACGTGGCCGGGAAGACGGAGGACTTCCGCACCCAGCCCGCGGCCTGCTCGACCGTGGTCAGAACGAAGCCGCTCGGCAGTTTCTCTTCGAGTCCCATGGTGTGCCCCTCAGCCCCTCAGTCCCATTCCAGGCCGCCGCGACGCCATACATACGCATAGGCGACGAAGACGGTGAGCACGAAGAGCAGCATCTCCACGAGCCCGAAGATCCCCAGGGCGTCGAAGGAGACCGCCCAGGGATAGAGGAAGACGATCTCGATGTCGAAGACGATGAAAAGCATCGCCGTCAGGTAGTACTTGATGGGAAAGCGGCCGCCACCGGCCGGAGTCGGGGTGGGTTCGATACCGCACTCGTACGCTTCGAGCTTTGCCCGGTTGTAGCGCTTGGGGCCGATAAGCGTGGCCATGACCACGGAGAAGATCGCAAACCCTGCCCCGAGGGCGCCGAGCACGAGGATGGGCGCGTAGGCATTCACGCTCCTCGCTCCTTCCAGTCGTCCTTGACCTTTGGACCGCATCGGGCGACCGGCTCGCCACCTCACCAAGATCGTGCACATGTGAGGCAGTTCACAAGCCCGACTGCCCCGCATCCTATGCCTGGTCCCCTGTGATCTGCGACACGGGGTACGACAACGGCTTTGTGATCTCCACCACCTGACGAAGGATCATGAAGTCGTATGAGCGGTGATCTTCGTACGCGAAGCGGCCGAGTGATCACGAGACGTGACATTCGATGGTGTTACCGCTGGTCAAAGGCGCGCGGCGCTATCAATCGACGGCCTGTACAAGCAAATTGGCGGTGGACGGCCCGGAGGTGATAAGAGCGCTGTCCGATCCCGATGCTCACCCGGACGAGGGGCGGTCGGGACCGAAGGGGACATGTGCCCGCATTCACGAACTTCCGGATCGGGCACCCGACGACGCCGGCACGACGGATTCGACGACGCCCCGCGCTCCGGTTCCGGCCATGTGCCGCACCCCGGTTCCGGCCACGGGCGCCCACGCGGGTCGCGGGCGCGAGGGTTGCCCGTCGCGATGGACCCACACTGTGACCTGCGCCACTCGACCCCGCGCCCCGGGAAACCGGGCTTGGCCATCGGTGTGAACGGATGGTAAGCGACGGGCAATTCGGGCGTATTACCGAAAGGCAGTGATCACGGGCCTGATCACGGCCGCCCGATTTGCCCGTTACGGCGTCAATAAAGGCGCTCAGAAAGCGGATTCACAGATTCCGAACGTAACTGTGTCGCAACACACGTTTCTTGATGGGACCCCTACAGCCCTGATAGCGCTAGTACTCATGTCCCACACCGCTCACATACCCAGCCACCGGAAGCCCCGCCAGCGCGCCTCGAAGTCGGCACTGCGAGCCGGAGTTGCCGGTGGCGTCCTCAGCACCATCGCGGTCGCGGGTGCCGCCGGTCCGGCCCAGGCCGAGCCGGTGACCCAGACGATCGAGATGCCCACCATCACGTCCGGCTTCTCCACCGCTGTGGCCGCCTCCGCTCAGGCCACCCAGCAGGTCGCCCTCGACCTGGAGACCCAGGCCGACGAGGACGCCGCGGCCGAGAAGGCCGCGAAGACGGCCAAGAAGGCCCACGCCGAGGCCGTCCGCAAGGCCGAGGCCAAGAAGAAGGCCGAAGCCGCCGCCAAGGCCAGGGCCGAGGCGGAGGCCAAGGAGCGCGCCGAGCGCGCCTCCCGGACCGCCGAGCGCACGACGCTCAGCGCCTCCTCCGGCTCCTCGGACTCCACGGGCAGCTCCGCCTCCGCCCCGTCCTCCTCCTCGAACGTGAGCGGTTCCGCCGCCTCCATCGTGGCGTTCGCCAAGGCCCAGGTCGGCGACGCGTACGTCTCCGGCGGCACCGGCCCCAACGCGTGGGACTGCTCCGGCCTGGTCCAGGCCGCCTACCGCACGGCGGGCATCGACCTGCCGCGCGTCTCGCAGTCCCAGTCGACCGCCGGCACCCAGGTCTCCCTGGACAACCTCCAGCCCGGCGACATCCTGTACTGGGGCGGCGCGGGCAGCGCGTACCACGTCGCGATCTACGTCGGCGGCGGCGAGTTCGTCGGTGCGCAGAACTCCAGCACCGGCACGGTGCAGCGCTCCCTGGACTACGACCGGCCGACCGGCGCGGTCCGCGTTCTCTGATTCACAAGCGCCCGTCGGCGCTTCGGTGCACGGCTGAGGGCCGCCGCTCCCCCGCTCGGGGGCGGCGGCCCTTCGCCGTCGTCGCGGCGACGAGCAGCGCCAGGACCATCAGCAGGGCGCTCACCCGGACCGGCGACCGGTAGCCGAACCCGGCGTCCAGGGCCAGTCCGCCCGCCCACGGACCCACCGTCGCCCCCAGGTTGAACGCCGTCGTCGAGAAGGCGCCGGCCAGCGTCGGGGCCCCGGGGGCGAGGCCCAGCACCCGGGTGATCAGGGCGGTGCCCGTACCGAAGGCGAGCATGCCGAGGAGCGGGATCAGGGCCAGGGCGAGCACCGGGCTGCCCGCCGCCGGGGCGAGCGCCGCCCAGCCGGCGGTGAGGGCCGTCATGCCGGTGGCGGCGACGGCGACCGGACGGGCGTCGGCGAACCGGCCCGCCACCGCGACCCCGGCGAACGAGCCCGCCCCGAAGAGCGCCAGGGCCACCGGCACCCACCCCGCGCCCAGTCCCGTCACCCGGGTCAGCAGCGGCTCCAGGTAGGAGAACGTGCAGAAGGTCGCCCCCTGCACCAGGGCCATCATGAGCAGGGTCGGCCGCAGCAGGGGGCCGGTCAGCGCGCGCAGTTCGTCCCGTACGGGTACGGGAGCGGCCGCCACGCCCGTACCCCGGCCGCCCGGGATGCAGCGCAGGACGGCGAGGACGGCGGGCAGCGAGACGATCGCGACCGCCCAGAAGGCCGACCGCCACCCCCAGTGCTCCCCCAGCACCGCCCCGGCCGGTACGCCCACCACGCAGGCGACGGTCACACCGCCGACCACCACGGCGGTGGCGCGGCCCTTCAGCCGGTCGGGGACCAGCGCGACGGCCGTCGTCAGGGCCACCGCCCAGAAGCCCGCGTTGGCGAGGGCTCCGACGAACCGGGTCGCGAGGAGCACGCCGTAGTGCGGGGTGAGTGCGCCGATCACATGGACGGCGACGAACACGGCGAGGAAGAGGAGCAGGGCGCGGCGGCGCGGCCAGGTGCGGCTGGTGAGCGCCATCAGGGGTGCGCCGACGACCATCCCGACGGCGAAGGCGGAGGTGAGGAGGCCGGCGGCGGAGAGGGAGACGCCGAGGTCGGCGGCGATGCCCGAGAGAAGCCCGGACAGCATGAATTCGGAGGTGCCCTGGGCGAAGACCGCGAGCCCGAGGACGTAGACGGCGAATGGCATGGGTGAGTAGCCCCTTGGACGGAACCGTCGGATGGACAGACAGACCGGTGTGCGGGGATGAGGGCCGCGCGGACGGCCCCCGCCGGAGATCCGGCGGCGGCATGGCGCGAAGAAGTGCCCGGCGTCGATCGGCCGGTGGCACGAACCGCGTACGGCGGTGGTTCGGCACGTACGCGGAAGAGAACGGCCCGTGCCCGCGGTGATCCGGCGGGGCGTGGAACCGTGATGGAGGGACCGGCGACCCGAGGGGTCAGTCGGTGGAGCTCAGCACGGACACGGCCACCGGCGCACCGGTGGCCGGAGTCTGTCGGACTCGGGGCAGGTCATGGGACGGGAGGCTGCCGGATCAGCGGCGGCGCGGGCGGCGGTTCGGCCGCTCCGGCTCCTTGGCCGAGGTGGTGGGCGCGGGAAGCGCTTCGTACGCGGCGTCGAAGTCCTCGTCGTCGTCCGGCGTGGTCAGGTCCACGGCGAAGCGGGGCTCCAGGAAGAGGTCCTGGTGCTGGGGCAGCGAGGCGGTGGTCATGGCTGTCAGTCCTTGGGGTCGAGCAGCGCTGTAGCGGCTTGTTCCGTGCCCCGCCGGCCTGCGTTCGATGGTTTCGATATGAGAGTGCGTCAAAGAGAGTGGCACGCACCGCGTGCCGCCACGGTGGGCGGGGGCGGGCGGGCGCCGCCCGGTCCGGACTGCCGACGACCGGGGGCGCGCAAATCATCGCACACGATCACCCGGGGGGCCGAGGATTAAAGCCTGTGGTCCGGATCAGAGGACGACACGGAAGTGGGTGGTCAGCCTCCGGTCCTCGCCCAGGACGTGGAAGGCCAGCCCCGGGGGCTGGTCCCGGTCCGCCGGCCGGTCGCCCTCCCAGGGCATGCGCAGGGTCCAGGTGACGGCGGGGCCGACGATCAGGGGGCGGCCGCCGAAGACCGATGCGGCGGCCGTGTGGGCGTGTCCGGTGAGGACGGCGACGACCCGCGGATGGGCGGTGAGCAGGGCGGCGAGCCGCTCGGGCTCCTGGAGCATCCCGGCGTCCGGCAGCGGGTGGTGGAGTGCGACGGGAGGCTGGTGGAAGGCGATCAGCGCCGGAACGCCGTCGGGCAGCCCGGTGAGCGTGGCGTCGATCCAGGCGAGCGTCCCGGCGTCGAGGCGGCCCTCGTCCCGGCCCGGGATCGTGGAGTCGCACATCAGGACGGCGGTTCCGGCGATGTGGTGGACCCGGTTGACGGGCGCGGTGTCCGGGGCCTCCCCGAGGAAGGCCTTGCGGTAGGCGGGGCGGGCGTCGTGGTTGCCGGGGCAGGCGAGCACGGGGAACGGCGCGTCCAGCAGCCGTACGGCCTCCTCGTACTCGGCCTCGGTCGCGTGGTCGGCGATGTCCCCGGTGACCAGCAGCGCGTCGACCGGCCGGGGCAGCGCCCGCAGATGGTCCATGACGCGGACGGCCCGCCGCGTAGCGCGTTCGCTGCCGTCCAGGTGCAGATCGCTGATCTGAGCGAGCAACATGAGCAGCCCCTCCCCCTCTAACGCTCATTCCCATTTCTTCCATTAGGACTCTAGGGTGGGGAGCGCAGACGTTCAAGAGGCGACAGACGTTCAAGAGGCGTGAGAGGAGCGGCCGGTGAGCGAGCGGCCCGTGATGGAACTGGCGGGCACCATCCGCCACGACGGGGACGGCGGCGTCCTCGACGACCTCGGCACGCTCGAAGGGGCGGCCCGGTGGATCCGGCGGCAGACCGGGCCGCTGGGCGGCCTCGCCCCGGCCGGAGAGCCCCTCGGCGCCGAGGAGCCCGTACACGCCCCGGAGTTCGCCGTCGACGAGGAGTTCAGGGACGCGGTCATCGGTGTACGGCGGGCCGTACGGGCCCTGTTCGCGCGGGTGGTCAGCCCGGCCCCGCCCAGCCCGGCCGACGCCCACCGTCTGATGCCCGCCGACGAGGCCCTGGCCCTCCTCAACGCGGCCGCCGCCCGGGAGCCCGTGGCCCCGCAACTGCGCTGGCCCACCGAAGGCCCGCCCACGGCCGGGCTGCTGTCGGCCGAGGCCGATCCACGCGTACGGCTGGTCGCGGCGCTGGCACGCGACGCCGTCGACTTCCTGAGCGGGCCGGAGCGCGAGCGGCTACGGGCCTGCCACGCGCCGCGCTGCGTACGGTATTTCGTCAGGAGCCACGGCCGGCAGGAGTGGTGCAAGCCGTCCTGCGGCAACCGGGCGAGGGTGGCCCGCCACTACGAACGCACCCGCGCGGCGGACCCCTCGTAAAACGTCCCGAGCGGCCTCAAGCCTTCGGGGCCACCTTCGACAGGCCGTTGATGATGCGGTCCATCGCGTCGCCGCCCTGCGGGTCGGTCAGGTTGGCCAGCATCTTCAGGGTGAACTTCATCAGCAGCGGGTGGGTCAGACCGCGCTGGGTGGCGAGCTTCATGATCTTGGGGTTGCCGATCAGCTTCACGAAGGCGCGGCCCATCGTGTAGTAGCCGCCGTAGGTCTCCTTGAGCACCTTCGGGTAGTTGTTCAGGGCCAGTTCACGCTGGGCGGGGGTGGCGCGGGCGTGGGCCTGGACGATGACGTCGGCGGCGATCTGGCCCGACTCCATGGCGTACGCGATGCCTTCGCCGTTGAACGGGTTGACCATGCCGCCCGCGTCGCCGACGAGCAGAAGGCCCTTGGTGTAGTGCGGCTGGCGGTTGAAGGCCATCGGGAGGGCGGCGCCGCGGATCGGCATCGTCATGTTCTCCGGGGTGTAGCCCCAGTCCTCCGGCATCGAGGCGCACCAGGCCTTGAGGACCTCGCGCCAGTCCAGCTCCTTGAAGGCGGAGGAGGAGTTGAGGATGCCGAGGCCCACGTTGGAGGTGCCGTCGCCCATGCCGAAGATCCAGCCGTAGCCGGGCAGCAGCCGGTCCTCGGCGCCGCGTTTGTCCCACAGCTCCAGCCAGGACTCCAGGTAGTCGTCGTCGTGGCGGGGCGAGGTGAAGTACGTACGGACGGCGACGCCCATCGGGCGGTCCTCGCGGCGGTGCAGGCCCATCGCCAGCGAGAGCCGGGTGGAGTTGCCGTCGGCGGCGACCACGAGCGGGGCGTGGAAGGTGACCGGGGTCTTCTCCTCGCCGATCCTCGCCTCGACGCCGGTGATCCGGCCGGTGCGCTCGTCGCGGATGGGCGCGCCCACGTTGCAGCGCTCGTACAGCCGGGCGCCGGCCTTCTGCGCCTGGCGGGCCAGCTGCTCGTCGAAGTCGTCGCGCTTGCGGACCAGTCCGTAGTCCGGGTAGGAGGCGAGGTCCGGCCAGTCCAGCTGGAGCCGGACGCCGCCGCCGATGATGCGCAGGCCCTTGTTGCGCAGCCAGCCCGCCTCCTCGGAGATGTCGATCCCCATGGCGACGAGCTGTTTCGTGGCGCGGGGCGTGAGCCCGTCGCCGCAGACCTTCTCGCGGGGGAAGGCGGTCTTCTCCAGGAGCAGGACGTCCAGTCCGGCCTTGGCGAGGTAGTACGCGGTCGTGGAGCCGGCAGGGCCCGCTCCGACGACGATGACATCCGCGCTGTGCTCGGAGAGGGGCTCGGTCACGGTCGGATCTCCCGAAGACTCGAATTCGCGTGCCGCGCGGCACATGTCCCGTGCAGTCTATGGGGGCCTGCGAACCAACCCTCCGAAGGGCTCCCTCATGTCGATCGCGCCTGCCACGCCCCATGCTTCGGCCCCCGCCGTACGCCTCCGTGTTCCGACCGACGAGGACGCCCTGACCTGGCACCGGGTCTTCGACGACCCCGAGGTGATGGAGTTCTTCGGGGGCCGGCGGGCGGATTTCTCCGTGTACGAGGAGCTCACCGCGCGCCAGCGCCGGCACGACGCGGAGCTCGGCTACTGCCTGTGGACCGTCCTGGACGAGAAGGACGCCGTGCTCGGCTTCACCGGGGCACAGCCGTGGCCGCACACGCATTACGGGCCGGTCGGCGCGACCGAGATCGGCTGGCGGCTGGGGCGTGCGGCGTGGGGCCGCGGATACGCCTCCGCCGCCGCCCGCATCACGCTGGAGCGGCTGCGGGCGGCGGAGGTCGGCGAGGTGGTCGCGATGGTGCACTCGCGCAACGCCCGGTCCATGGCGGTGGCGGAGCGCCTCGGGATGCGGCGCGCGGAGTCGTACGACACCCCGCGCGGCCAGGAGGCGGTCTGCTTCCGGCTGGAGCTGTGAGAACCCGCGGGTGACTCAGGCGCGGGTGCCCCGGTGCAGGGCCACCACGCCGCCGGTCAGGTTGCGCCAGGCGACGTTCGACCAGCCCGCCTTCTGGAGCAGTGCGGCGAGGGCGGGCTGGTCGGGCCAGTCGCGGATGGACTCGGCGAGGTAGACGTACGCGTCCGGGTTGGAGGACACCGCGCGGGCGGCCGGCGGGATCGCCCGCATCAGGTACTCCGTGTAGACCGTGCGGAACGGGGTCCAGGTCGGCTGGGAGAACTCGCAGATCACGACCCGGCCGCCGGGCTTCGTCACCCGGTACAGCTCGCGCAGCGCGACATCGGTGTCCTGGATGTTGCGCAGTCCGAAGGAGATCGTCACGGTGTCGAACGTCTCGTCCTTGAACGGCAGCCGCATACCGTCGCCCGCCGTGAACGGCATCCACGGGTGGCGCTCCTTGCCGACCTTGAGCATGCCCAGCGAGAAGTCGCACGGCACGACATAGGCGCCCGCCTTCACGAAGGGCTGCGAGGAGGTCGCGGTGCCCGCCGCCAGGTCGAGGATCTTCTGCGCGGGGCGGGCGTCGACCGCCGCCGCGACCGCCTTGCGCCACAGCCGGGCCTGGCCGAGCGAGATCACGTCGTTGGTCAGGTCGTAGTTGGCCGCCACACCGTCGAACATCGAGGCGACTTCGTGCGGCTGCTTTTCCAGGGAGGCTCGGGTCACCCTTCCATTCAAGCAGCCGCACCACCGGGATCAGTGAGGGCGGTCGCCCGCGATGGCCACGCGCTCCGCGACCCGGCGGTGCGGGGCGTAGTCGTTGACCGCGTAGTGCTGGGTGGCCCGGTTGTCCCAGAACGCGACGTCGCCCGCGCGCCAGGAGAACCGCACCTGGAACTCCGGGGCGTGCGCCTGCTGGAACAGCAGCCGCAGCAGCCGGTCGCTCTCCTCCTGCGCGAAACCGACGATCCGGGTGGTGAACGAGGCGTTGACGAAGATCGTGCGGCGGCCGGTGACCGGGTGGCGGCGCACCACCGGGTGCTCGACCGGCGGGAACTCCTCCTGGTGCGCCGCCAGCCGCTCCGGCGGATAGAAGCGCGCGAAGCCGGGGATGAAGTCGTGCACCGCCCGCGCCCCCTCGATGCGCTCCTTCACCTCCGGGGCGAGGTTGTCGTACGCGGCGGCCATGTCCGCCCACAGCGTGTCGCCGCCCACCGGCGGCACCTCACGGAGCTGGAGGACCGCGCCGAGGGCGGGGCGCTCGCGGAAGGTGACGTCGGTGTGCCAGACGTTCTCGAAGGTGGGCACGGTGGCACGGTCGAGGCGGGCGACCTCGGGGTCGTCGCCGGTGGCGAGCAGCGGGTTGGTCTCCAGCTCGCCCCAGAGCCCGGCGAACGCCCGCTGCTGGAGCGAGGTGAGGTGCTGGCCGCGGAAGAACAGCACCTTCCACTCCAGCAGCGCCCGGTCCAGCTCGGCGCGCACGGCCGCCTCCAGCGGGCGGGAGAGGTCGACACCGTGGATCTCCGCGCCGATGACCCGGCCGAGCGGGACCAGCCGGAAGCGCTCGTACGGGCGGTCGGTCCAGCCCTCCGGGACCCGGCGCAGCTCGCGCGGCCCCTCGTAGAGACCGTCGGCGGGGATGCGGGCCTCGCGCAGGACGGGCGTCGTCGCGGTGGTCATGATCCTTCTCCTCTCGTTGGACGGGGCATGCCGTTGTACGGGTCGCTGTACGCGGGTGTCAGCGGGCCGCGTTCCGTACCGCCGTGCCGATCTCGGCGCGCAGCGCGGCGTACGCGGGCAGTCCGCGCAGTTCGTCGGGGTCGGCGCCGGTGCGGGGCAGGTCGATCGGGATGTCCAGGGCGACCGTGCCGGGGCGGTTGGTGAGGACGATCGCGCGGGTGCCGAGGAAGACCGCCTCGTCGACGCTGTGGGTGACGAAGACCGAGGTGGTCCCGGTCTCGGCGCTCACCGTGCGCAGGTCCTCCTGGAGCCGTTCCCGGGTGAGGGCGTCGAGCGCGGCGAACGGCTCGTCCAGCAGCAGGAGCCGCTTGCCGCCCGCCAGCGCGCGGGCGATGGCGACGCGCTGCTGCTGGCCGCCGGAGATCTGCCAGATGCGGCGGCCCGCGGTGTCCGCGAGGCCGACCCGCTCCAGCAGCTCGGCGGTCCGCTCCGGCCGTTCGGCCCGGGGCACGCCCGCGTACTTCAGCGCCAGGCCGATGTTGTCGCCGACCGTGCGCCAGGGGAAGAGGCGCGGCTGCTGGAACACGATGCCCGCCTGGCTGCCCGGGTCCGGGCGCTCGCCGAACACCTCCACCGCGCCCTCGGTGGCGTGCTCGAAGCCGGCGATCAGCCGCAGCAGGGTGCTCTTGCCGCAGCCGGAGGGGCCGACGAGGACCAGGAACTCACCGGCCGGGATCTCCAGCGAGAGCGGGCCGAGGGCGGTCACCGCGTCCGCGCCCCGGCCGTAGGAGTGCCGGACGTCGGTCACGGAGACGACGGGCGCGGCGCTCTCCTGCGGACCGGCCGCCGCCTCGGGGGCTTTGCTCAGGTCAGGGGCTGACGGCATCGCTGAGCCCTTCCACGTGGATGGCCTTGCGCAGGGCCTCGATGTCCGGTGCGGCGTCGATCTGCTTCTGGTCGACGAGGAACTGCGCGGCGCTGTGGAGGTTGTCCGCCAGACCGCCGACCTTGCCGGTGGTCCCGAGCCACTTGGCGTCGGCCTGCTCGGCGGGCTTGAGGAAGATGCCCTGCTCGATCTGGGCCCCCGCCTCGGCCGGGCTGATGCCGAGCTGCTTGCCCACGGCCGCCGACGCGGCGTCGGGGTCGTCGTGGATCAGGTCGAGCGCCTGCGCCTGGGCCTTGCGCCAGGCGGGCAGCACATCGGGGTGGGACTTGAGGAAGCTGGTGGAGGCGACCCCGAGGTCGAGGGTGGGCTTGCCGCCGGCGGCGAGTTCACGGCTGGAGACGATGACCTCGCCGGTCTTCTTCAGCTCCTCCAGCGTCGGCAGCCAGACATACGTGGCGTCGATGTCGCCGCGCGTCCAGGCGGCCAGGATGTCCTGCGGTTCGAGGTCGAGGAGCTGGACCTTCGAGGCGTCCACCCCGGCCTTGTCCAGCGCGGCGAGCAGGCTGTAGTGCGAGGTGGAGCTGAACGGGGTGGCGACCTTCTTGCCCTCCAGGTCCTTCACCGAGGAGATCTTCGAGCCGTTACGGGCGACCAGCGCCTCGTTGTCCCCGGCGACGTCGAGCACCCAGGTGACCTCGTACGGAATGTTCAGCGGCGCGGAGAGCCCCCGGGCCACCGGGCTGGAGCCGATGGCCGCGAGGTCCACGGACCCGGCGACGAAGGCGGTGTTGATGCTGGCCCCGGAGTCGAACTTGGTCCACTTGATGTCGTATCCGGGCAGCGCCTTCTCCAGCCAGCCCTTCTCCTTGACGATCAGGTCGCCGCTGGGGAACGCCTGGTAGGCGATGCGTATCGTCTTGCCGCCGTCCCCGTCACCGGAGCCGCCGCCCTGGCCGCACGCGGTCATCACCAGCAGGGAGCCCAGGGCCGCGGCGAGGGAGGTGATGCGGAGCAGGCCGCGTGATCGGGGCATGTGGGTGTCCTTCGTACGAGAGTGAACGGGGGCATGGGCGTGGGAGAGGGAGTCGGCGGGCGGAAGGAGGGGGCCGGTCATGTGTGGCTGCGCCAGGGGGCGACCCGGTCCGACAGGACCCTGAGGGCCGCGTCGATGAGCAGGCCGGAGATGCCGATGGCGAAGAGGCCGAGCACGACGGTGTCGGACTGGTTGTAGCGCTGCGCGTCCCGGATCAGACCGCCGATGCCCGGCAGTCCGTTGACGGTCTCGGCGGCGACGACGGAGGAGTACGCGATGCCGAAGGCGAGCCGGACGCCGATCAGGATCTCGGGCAGTGCGGAGGGCAGGACGACCGAGGTGACGACCTGTCCGCGCCGGGCCCCGATCGCGCGGGCCGCCTCGACCAGGGCCGTCGGCGCGGACGCCACGGCCGACGCGGTGGCGACGGCGACCGGCGGCATCGCCGCGATGGCCAGCAGCCACAGCTTGGGCGCCTCGTCGATGCCGAACCAGATGATCAGCAGGCTGAAGTAGGCGAGCGGGGGCAGGGTGCGCAGGAACGCCACCGCGGGCTCCAGCACGACGCGCACCCACGGCAGCGTCCCCATGAGGACGCCGAGCACGAGCCCCGCGACCACGCCCGCACCGGCTCCGATGAAGATCCGGCGCAGGCTGATCCCGAGGTGCTCGATCAGGGTGTGCCCCTGATAGCCCCGGACGCCGTCGTGCGTGCCGGAGGTCTCCAGCAGCGCCCGCCACACGGCGGCGGGCGAGGGCACCAGCACCGGCGACCACAGCTGGAGCGCGGTCACCAGCTGCCAGAGGCCGAGCAGGACGGCGAGCGCGAGGACCCGCAGTCCGACACGGCGCAGCAGGGCGGCGCGTTCGGGACGGCGGCGGCCACCATCCGCGACCGGCGGGCCCGGGGTCACGGGTGCGGCGGGTTCGGCGGTCCGTTCCCGCACGGACGGGGTGGTCGGCATGAAGGTGTCTCCGGGGTCATGGAGCCTCGCCGGACCTGCGGAAACAGGCCGGTAGGACACAGAGCGGGCGGCGCTGGGGACGCGAGAACGCGAGTACGCGACGATGCGAGGGACGGGACCCGGAGGGGATCAGGCGCTGGGGAAGCGGATACCGGGGACGCGCGCAGGCATCACGTGGGCATCGCGGAGGATGCCGCGGCCGGCATCAACAGGATGCGCTGGAGACGCGGCAGAGATCGATGTGGAGGCACTCCACCAGAAAACGATCGACTGGCACGGGCGCTGTTCTAGCACAGCGTTTCGCGCGGGCACCAGGATCCGCCAGGGAGTGAGACGCCTTCGGACCGGTCCGTGGACGGGTACCGGACCGGCGCACACACCGTCGCGAACCGATCTTCACTTCTCTTCAACCTTTCCGGCACACGGGCGCTCTGTAAGGGGTGGGGGTCGAGGAGAGAGGGGAGGGCGGATGCCGGCAGGGGCTGAGCCCGCCATGGCGGACGGCGAGCGCGCCGCGTTCGAGGCGTACGCCAGGACCGGGCAGCGCCGGCTGTACCGGACGGCCTACCTGCTGTGCGGGGACGTCGAGGGCGCGCAGGACCTGACGCAGACGACGCTCGCCAAGCTGTTCCAGCAATGGCGCAGGGCGAGCCGGGCGGACAACCTCGACGCCTACGCCAAGACCGTGCTGGTGCGCACCTTCGTGGCCGAACGCCGCCGCACCGTACGCGATCTGCTCGCCCACAACCGCAACGCGCCCCGCCCGCAGCCCAATCCCGCACCGGGCGCCGACCTCCGGGTCACGCTGCTCGCCCTGCTCGCCGAACTCCCGCCCCGGGCACGGGCGATGGTCGTCCTGCGCTACTGGGACGACCTGAGCGTGGAGACCGTGGCCTCGCTGCTGCGGTGCAGCGAGTCGACGGTGAAGAGCCAGTGCTCACGTTCGCTCCTCCGTCTGCGCGCCCGGATGGGCGACGTCCAGCTCTACTCCACCGGAAGCTGAGGGCCGGTCATGACCCCTGAACCGTACGAGCGCCCGTCGCCCCGCACGCGCGACGAAGAGCTGTACCGCGACGAAGAGCTCTGCCGGGACGAAGAGTTGTTCCGGGACGCCCTGCACCGGACCGTCGACCCGCTGTCCCTCCAGCCGGATCTGGTCGCCGACGCCGTACGGGAGGGCCACCGGCGGCGGGCCAGGGCCCGGGCGTTCGCGGTCGCGGGCGCCTTCGTCGCGGTCACCGCCGTGACCCTGGGCCTCTCCGTGCTCGGCCCCTGGCTGTCGGCCGGGCCGGGCCCGGAACCCGCCGCGCCCGCCGGACCGTCCCTCTCCCTGCCCGCCACCACGCCCACCCCGTCCCCCCGACGTACGGAGCACCCCACCGACATGCCGAGCCCCACCGCCGTCCCCGTGCCGACGGAGTCCGCGGCCGTGCCGCCCGTACCCCCCGGGCCGCCCGAGCCGGCCCTGTCGGTCCCGCCCGGGCTCGGCCCCCAAGAAGCCTGGCGGCTGGAGGACTTCCGGCGGCAGGCGGCCCGGGCCCTGGACGCCCTGCTGCCCGCGTCGGTCGGCGCCGTCCGGCCCGTCGGCGACGGACCGGAGCGCTACGAGGGGCGGCGCGGTGGCATCGTGCACACCGTCCGCCTGTCGGTGCGCCCGGACCCGGGGAGCCCCGAGCCCGCCTGCCGCGACCTCCCGGAGAAGGGGCTGACCTGCGAGCCCGTCACCCTGGACGACGGCACGCCGGCCCGGGCGTTCCGGCAGCCCGGCGCGGACCGGCCGGGCACGGAGGTCTCGCTCCACTACCGGTCCGGCCGCAGCACGGTGGCGCTGTCCGTCGCGCCCGCGCGGTCCGGGGCGGACGGTGCGGCCGTCACCGCGGGGGACCTGGTGCGGGTCGCCCAGAGCCCGCGGTTCCGGGAGCTGATCGCGTACGCCGGCGAGCACCCGGTGGCGTGGAGCGGGGCCGCCTCGTGACGCGCCGCCGCACGACCGGCACGCTGCCGCCCGGGTACGGGCAGCCGGACCGCGACGAGGACACCTTCCGGCTGCGCGTGCCGCCGCCCCGGACGCCGGAACGGACCGGGAGCGGTCCGAGGAGCGGCTCCCGGGACGGATCCGGGGACGGCTCGGGGCGCGGCTCCCGGAACGGCTCGCGGCGCGGCTCGCGGTCCGCTCCCCGGTCCCGGTCCGCGGCGCGGACCCGGGTGCGGCGGCGGCAGCGGAACCGGCGCCGGGCGGTGGGCCTCGTCGTGCTGACGCTCGCGGTGGCCGCGGGCGCGGCGCTTCTCGTCGGCCGCCCCTGGCAGGACGGCGGCCCGGCGGACGCCGCCCCGGCCCCCTCCCGTACGGCGCCGGAGGGCGGACCGGACAACGCGTCCGAGCCGCTGGAGAACGCCCCCGAGCCCACTCCCCCGCCGGCCCCGACCCCGTCCGCCACCGAGGAAGCGGAGGTGGAGCCGGACGACGTCCGGGCCGAGGACATCCCCGCCTCGGGGCCCGGCACGTTCACCGTGGCCCGTGCGGGCGTCACGGCGAAGGGCAAGGGCAGCGCCTACCGGGTCGAGGTGGAGGACGGCATCGGCGTCGACCCGGACCGGGCCGCCGCCGGCATCGCCGCGGTGCTCGCCGATCCGCGCGGCTGGAGCCACGGCGGCGAGCGCTCGTTCCGCCAGGTCGCCGACGGATCGGCCGGGCTGGTGATCAGGATCGCCACCCCGGCGACCACGGACCGGATGTGCGGCGCGTACGGCCTGAACACGCGCGGCGAGGTCAACTGCCGGGGCGGCGAGAAGGTGATGGTCAACCTGAAGCGCTGGCAGCTCGGTTCGCCGCAGTTCGACGGGCCCGTCGCGGAGTACCGGGCGCTGATCATCAACCACGAGGTCGGCCACTGGCTGGGGCGCGGCCACGAGACCTGCCCGGGGAAGGGCCGCCCCGCGCCCGCGATGATGCAGCAGATCGACGGGCTGAAGGGCTGCGTCGCCAACGCCTGGCCGTACGACGCGAAGGGGCGCTACCTGGGCGGCCCGAAGGTGCCCTGACGCCTGCCGGGGAAGCGGCCTCAGCGCTCGCGGTGCACGAGCCGCCCCGCGAGCACGGTCGCCACGCAGGGCCGAGGGCCTCCGCCGTACAGCGCCGCCTCGTCGGGCACGTCGAAGACGGCGAGGTCGGCCCGGCCGCCCACGGTCAGCGGTCCGTGTGCCGTACGGGCCAGATCGCCGCCCGCCGCGAAGGGGTCCAGGTCCGGCACCCCTTCGCGTACGGGCAAAGGCTCCCCGGACTCCTCCCGTACCGGAACGGGCGACGGCGCGACCCGGACGACCAGACCCGACCGGGCGACGGCCGTGCGCAGCGCCGGGTCGTCCGCGCCGAACGGGCCCGCCACCTGGGTGGTGCCGTGGCGCAGCATCCGCTGGAGCCCGCGTCGCACGCTGCCGGCCCGCCGGGTCGCGTCCGCCGTCGCCGCGATCCGCTCGAACGCCTCGCCCCACAAAGGGAGTTCGCCCAGCTCGTCGGCCTCACGCGGGTCGGGGTGGTAGCAGCGGGTGAGCAGTTCACGGGCCCGGTCCTGGCGCAGTCCGGGCGTGAGGAGGCCGGGCCAGCGGCGGACCCGGGCGGCCGGGTACGCGGCGGCGACCTCCTCGTACGGGCCGAGGGCCGCGATCCGGTCGCCGTCCACCGCGACCGCCCCGTCCGCGACGGCCGCCGCGCCCACCGGGAGGACCAGGGGCGCGGCGTGAATCGTCAGCACGGCAGGATCAGTTGGCGCTGAGGAGCTTCAGCTCCGGGTGGGCGGTACCGCCCTCGATCGCGGTGGACGAGATGTGCGAGACGACGCGCTCGTCGACCGGGTCGTTCGCCGGGTCGTCGTGCACGACGAGGTGCTCGTACGTCGTGGCGCGCTGGGCCGGGACGCGGTCGGCCTTGCGGATCAGGTCGATGATCTCCAGCCGGTTGGAGCGGTGCTTGGCCCCGGCCGAGGAGACGACGTTCTCCTCCAGCATGATCGAGCCGAGGTCGTCCGCGCCGTAGTGCAGCGACAGCTGGCCGACCTCCTTGCCGGTGGTCAGCCAGGAGCCCTGGATGTGGGCGACGTTGTCGAGGAAGAGCCGGGCGATGGCGATCATCCGCAGGTACTCGAAGAGCGTGGCCTGGGTGCGGCCCTTCAGCTTGTTGTTCTCCGGCTGGTAGGTGTACGGGATGAAGGCGCGGAAGCCGCCCGTGCGGTCCTGGACGTCCCGGATCATCTTCAGGTGCTCGATGCGCTCGGCGTTGGTCTCGCCGGTGCCCATCAGCATGGTGGAGGTGGACTCGACACCGAGGCCGTGCGCGATCTCCATGATCTCCAGCCAGCGCTCGCCGGACTCCTTGAGCGGGGCGATGGCGGTACGCGGCCGGGCGGGCAGCAGTTCGGCGCCCGCACCGGCGAAGGAGTCGAGCCCGGCGGCGTGGATCCGGCTGATGGCCTCCTCGGCGGAGACCTTCGAGATCCGGGCCATGTGCTCGATCTCGGAGGCGCCGAGCGAGTGGATGACCAGCTGCGGGAACGCCTTCTTGATCGCGGAGAAGTGCTCTTCGTAGTACTCCACGCCGAAGTCCGGGTGGTGGCCGCCCTGGAACATGATCTGGGTGCCGCCGAGCTCGACGGTCTCCGCGCAGCGGCGCAGGATGTCGTCGAGGTCGCGGGTCCAGCCCTTGTCGGTGGCCTTGGGCGGGGCGTAGAAGGCGCAGAACTTGCAGGCCGTCACGCACACGTTGGTGTAGTTGATGTTGCGCTCGATGATGTACGTCGCGATGTGCTCCGTACCGGCGTAGCGGCGGCGGCGTACGGCGTCGGCGGCGGCGCCCAGCGCGTGCAGCGGCGCGGACCGGTAGAGGTCGAGCGCCTCCTCCGGGGTGATCCGACCGCCTTCGGCGGCTCGGTCGAGGACGGGCTGAAGGTCGGCCTTCTCGGTCACCGGGCTGTCACCTTTCGGCGGTTTTTCTACGGATCCTCGGACCGATCCAGCGTACGCCAGCCCGGTGCGCCGTCAGCCGCCGGACCTGGTGAGCTTCCCGTACGGGAGACCGGCGGCGCGTTCCTTCGAGCGGTAGTCCAGGGTGCCGTCGTCGGCGAGCCGGAAGACCAGGTCGGCCTCGGTGGTGGTGCAGAGGCCGGGGGTGCTGGGGCGGTCCGGGTCGGTGGCCTCGCGGATGTTCAGCTCCTTCGCGGTGCCGGAGGCGAGGGTGCCGACGCTGTTGCAGGTGACGGTGATGCCGAGCTGGGAGATCGTCGTGCTCATCCGGACGACCCGCTCGCCGCGCTTCCCCTCGGTGAAGACGGCGGTGAGGGTGCCGTGCGGCTGGCCGGTCGTCCTCTCGGTGAGCGGACCCTTCCAGGTGCCCACGTACGCCTTCGGCAGCGCGGCCGCCGGGGCCTCGCTCGCGGCGTCGTCGGACTCGGCGGGCGAGGGCTTCCCGGAGGCGGGCGGGGAGGCGGAGCTCGACGGGGTCGCGGCGGCGTCGTTGCCCCGGTCCTGGTCGGCGCCGCCGCCCGGGAAGAGTCCGTCGAGCAGGCCCGTGCCGAGGGTGACGACGGCGAGCGCGCCGGCCACGGCCAGGGCGACCGTGCAGCTGACCCGGCGGCCGCGGCGCTCCCCGGTGGTCTGCCGGTTCTCGGCGCTGACGGTCAGGGAGAGGCGGGGGTCGCCGGTGCGCTGCCCCGGCAGGCCGCTCGCGCCGTGCGGGCTGTGCGTCCCGTCGCCGCCCTGCCGGTAGGTCCCGGCGTGCGCGGGGGGCGGGGGTGCGGTGGGGGCGGACTTGGCGCGCGGCGGCATCGGCGGCGGCGGAGGGGGCGGCGTCCCGTACTCGTCCTGCGGATGCGGCGTCCCGTACGCGTCGTCCTGCGGATGCGGGGTCCGGTACGGCACGTCGTCCTGCGCCGCTTCACGCGGCGCTTCCTGCGGCTGCGGTGTCCGACCCGGTGCTTCCCGCAACGCTTCCTGCGCGGCTTCCTGCGCACGGGGCGTCCCGTACGGCGCTTCCTGCGGGTTCGGGGCGGGTGGGCCGAATTCCCCGGGCCGGACCGGTGCGGCCTCCCCCGGCCAGGGCCGGGGCCCGGCCCCCGCCCCCAGAGACGCGCTGCTGAACGGCACCGGACCCGACTGCACCGGCGCGTCCTGCGGTTCCAGGTCCAGCAGGGCCACCGCGGACCGGCTGACCTCGCGCACCAGCCGGCCCGGCAGCCAGCCGCCCGCCACCATCGCCGCCGCCCCCTCGGGAGCGAGTGCGCGGGCGAGGTCGGCCGGGGCGGGGCGGTCCGCCGGGTCCTTGGCGAGGCAGCCCGCGACCACCTCGTGCAGCTCACCCTCCAGCTCGCCCAGTTCGGGTTCCTCGTGGACCACCTTGTAGAGGAGGACGGCCGAGGAGTCGCCCGGGAAGGGGGCCGCGCCCGTCGCCGCGTACGCGAGGACCGCGCCCAGCGAGAAGACGTCGGCCGCGCCGGAGACGTCCCGGCCCCGGATCTGCTCGGGCGCCATGTAGCCGGGCGAGCCGACGGAGACGCCGGTGGAGGTGAGCGAGACGGTCGCGCCGAGGGCCCGGGCGATGCCGAAGTCGATGAGGCGGGGGCCGTCGAGGGCGAGCAGCACGTTGGACGGCTTCACGTCGCGGTGGACGATGCCCTGGCCGTGGACGACCGCGAGGGCCTCGGCGAGACCCGCGCCCAGGGTGCGCACCGCGTGTTCGGGCAGCGGGCCGTGCTCGGTGATCGCCTGGGAGAGCGGTGGCCCGGCGACGTACCCGGTCGCCACCCACGGCACCGGCGCGTCCGGGTCGGCGTCCAGGACCGGGGCGGTCCACTGGGCGCCGATGCGCCGGGCGGACTCCACCTCGCGCCGGAACCGGGCGCGGAACTGCTCGTCGAGGGCGAAGTGGGGGTGGACGACCTTGACCGCGACCGTACGGCCGCCCGCGCTGCGCCCCAGATAGACCCGGCCCATGCCGCCCGCGCCGAGCCTGCCGAGCAGCCGGTAGGCACCGATGGTGTGCGGTTCGCCCGCTTCCAGCGGCTGCATATGGACTCCCCCTGTGAACCCTGCGGGCGGTGAACCCGTGGACGGCAATCCCTCTGGACGCTCCGGAATCCCTGTGGACGGTCCGGACCCGGACCGAAGCCTAGGGGGCGCCACCGGCGCGGTCACCGGGAAACGGCCGGACCATTCCCCCCTCTCCGGTCAGGAGGGGATCATTTCGCCCCGGGGAAAGGCGCGAATGTGTTGTTCCGGCGCCCGCCGTCAATTCCCTGCCCAGGAACGGGAAAGGGAATTCCCGCCCTTTCCCGGGCCCTGGCTCAGCCGCCGAGCAGCTCCACCCGGACATCGGCCGGGTAGCCGGTGTCCTGTCCCGTCCGGCGGGCGAACTCGCGGACGCCGGCCAGCTGGTCCGGGCCGAAGCGGAAGTCGAGCGTCGTGAAGTACTGCTCCAGCACCTTCGCGTCGAAGGCCTCCCAGCGGGCGGCCTGCTCCGCGACCTTGGTGACCTCCTCCAGCGAGAGGTCCCGGGAGGCCAGGAACGCCTCGTGGACCTTGGCGGCCGTCTCGGGGTGCGCGGCCAGGAAGTCCTTGCGGGCCGCCCAGACGGCGAAGACGAACGGCAGCCCCGTCCACTCCTTCCACATCTGACCCAGGTCGTGGACCTGGAGCCCGAGCCGGGGGGCGTCGTGGAGGTTGGCGCGCAGCGCGGCGTCGCCGATCAGCACGGCGGCGTCCGCTTCCTGCATCATCAGGCCCAGGTCGGGCGGGCAGGTGTAGTAGTCGGGCCGGACGCCGTAGCGCTCGGCCAGCAGCAGCTGGGCCAGCCGCACCGAGGTGCGGGAGGTCGAGCCGAGCGCCACCCGGGCCCGGTCGAGCTGCTCCAGCGGCAGCTGGGAGACGATCACGCAGGACATCACGGGTCCGTCGCAGCCGACCGCGATGTCCGGGAACGCCACCAGGTCGTCGGCGTTGCGCAGGTACTCCACGAGGGTGACCGGGCCGATGTCCAGATCCCCCCTGATCAGCTGCTCGCTGAGCCGCTCCGGGGTGTCCTTGGAGAGCTCCAGGTCGAGCAGGGTTCCCGTCCGGGCCAGGCCCCAGTACAGCGGGAGGCAGTTCAGGAACTGGATGTGGCCGACGCGGGGCCGGCTGCGACGGTCGTCGTCGCCTTCACGGGGGGAGACGGTTGAATTGTCCACATCGCGAGGCTAGACCCGCATCCGGCCACGAGCACCACCGGGGCCCGCGCGCCCCGCCCCGCGCCCCCGCCCGCACTCCGCTCCGCGCCCCTCTTCGGGAGGCTCTCGGGCGGTCTTCCTCCGGATGCCCGACGAGGCAGTCAAACATTCGGGTGAAGTGATCTTTCCCTCTACCGCTCTCCAGAGACTGCGTGCTAGGCTCGCCCGCAAGTTGCAGTTTGGTTTCCCTTGCAGTACAGAGCCTGCGGAGCATGTAACCCGCAGGCTTTTGTAGTTTTCAGACTTGTTTGCAGGTTCTGGAGCAGGGCAACCCTTTGGCCCAAGGAGGGCTTATGGCTACCGGAACCGTCAAGTGGTTCAACGCTGAAAAGGGCTTCGGCTTCATCGCCCAGGACGGCGGCGGCCCGGATGTCTTCGTTCACTACTCCGCGATCAACGCGTCCGGGTTCCGCTCCCTCGAGGAGAACCAGGTCGTGAACTTCGACGTCACTCAGGGACCCAAGGGTCCGCAGGCTGAGAACGTCACCCCGGCCTAGTTGCCCGGGTCGGTCGATCGCGGCCGTACATAGCAGTACCCAAGGAGCCCCGCTCCCCCGCTTCGGCGGAGGAACGGGGCTCCTGCCTGTATACGCCCGCACCCCGGTACCGCTTGACCTTGACCCCGTGTGAAGGGGTGCAGTGGAGCCATCATGTTCACCATCGGAGACTTCGCCAGGTACGGCCGGGTGTCGCCCCGGATGCTGCGTCACTACGACGCCATCGGGCTGCTGCACCCCGACCGCACCGACCCCGCCACCGGCTACCGCCGCTACGGCGCGGCCCAGCTCGCACGGCTCAACCGGATCATCGCGCTCAAGGACCTCGGCTTCACGCTCCAGCAGGTGGGGGCCGTCCTGGACGAGCAGGTGGGCCCGGAGGAGCTGCGCGGGATGCTGCGGCTGCGCCGGGCCGAGCTGGCGGAGGCGGTGGCGGCCGCGTCGACGCGGCTGGCCCGGGTCGAGGCGAGGCTCCGGTCGATCGAGAGCGAGGGGCGCATGCCTGCCGACGACGTTGTGATCAAGACCGTTCCGGCGGTCCGGGTGGCCGAGCTGACCGGGACGGCCGCGAGCTACCAGCCGGAGGACATCGGTCCGGTGATCGGCCCGCTGTACGACAGGCTCTTCCCGCTCCTGGAGGGCGCCGGCCTCCGGCCCACCGGTCCCGGGATCGCCCGGTACGAGGACGCCCCCGGGGGCTCCGGCGCGATCACGGTGCACGCCGGGGTGACGGTGTCGGCCCCGGCGGGCGCGGTCGGGGACACGGGGGTGCGGGTGGTGGAGCTGCCGCCGTTCGAGGCGGCGACGATCGTGCACCGGGGCGCGATGGACGACGTCCTGCCGACGGCCCACGCCCTGGCCCGCTGGCTGGACGCCAACGGCTACCGCTCCACGGGCTACACCCGCGAGGTGAACCTGGAGTGCCCGGCGGACCGGAGCGCGTGGGTGACGGAGCTCCAGGAGCCGGTGGCGAAGGCCTGACCGGCCCGATGCGTACGGGGAGGGGCACGCCGCCCCCTCCCCGTACGCAGGCCCTGGCCTCTACGCCCCCGCCCAGAGCCCGTCCTCCGTGAGCCCCAGCAGGTCGATCGCGTTGCCCCGGACGATCCGGTCGACGACGTCCGGAGCCAGATGGCCCATCTGCTCCTCGCCGACCTCGCGGGAGCGGGGCCAGGTGGAGTCGGAGTGCGGGTAGTCCGTCTCGTACAGGACGTTGCCGACGCCGATCGCGTCGAGGTTCTTCAGCCCGAAGGCGTCGTCGAAGAAGCAGCCGTAGACGTGCTCGGCGAACAGCTCGGACGGCGGGCGGTGGACCTTCTCGGCGACGCCGCCCCAGGCCCGGTTCTCCTCCCAGACCACGTCGGCGCGTTCCAGGATGTACGGGATCCAGCCGATCTGGCCCTCCGCGTACATGATCTTCAGGTTGGGGAAGCGTTCGAACTTGCCGCTCATCAGCCAGTCGACCATCGAGAAGCAGCAGTTGGCGAAGGTGATGGTGGAGCCGACGGCGGGCGGGGCGTCGGCGGAGGTGGACGGCATCTTCGACGAAGAGCCGATGTGCATGGCGATCACGGTGCCGGTCTCGTCGCAGGCCGCGAGGAACGGATCCCAGTCGTCCGCATGTATGGACGGAAGTCCGAGATGGGGAGGTATCTCGGAGAACGCGACCGCGCGCACGCCCCGCGCCGCGTTGCGCCGGACCTCGGCGGCGGCGAGCTCCGCGTCCCACAGCGGGACGAGGGTGAGCGGGATGAGGCGGCCGTGCGCCTCGGGGCCGCACCACTCCTCCACCATCCAGTCGTTGTAGGCGCGCACGCCGAGGAGCCCCAGCTCGCGGTCCTTCGCTTCGGTGAACGTCTGCCCGCAGAAGCGCGGGAAGGTCGGGAAGCAGAGCGCGGACTGCACATGGTTGACGTCCATGTCGGCGAGCCGGTCCGGGACCGAGAAGGAGCCCGGCCGCATCTGTTCGTAGGTGATGATCTCCAGCTTGATCTCGTCCCTGTCGTAGCCGACGGCGGTGTCGAGACGGGTGAGCGGGCGGTGCAGATCCTCGTACACCCACCAGTCGCCGACCGGCCCGTCGTCGCCCTTCGCACCCATCACGGGCGCGAACTTTCCGCCCATGAAGGTCATTTCCTTCAGCGGTGCGCGAACGACGCGCGGACCGGAGTCCGCATATCTGGACGGGAGCCGGTCCCGCCAGACATGAGCGGGCTCCACCGTGTGGTCGTCCACCGAGATGATCTTCGGGAAGGTCTCCATGTGTTCCACGGTAGCGCCGATCTGACGAACCGTCAGCTAGCGTGCGGGCATTCGCGCCGGGTCCGGCACGGGGCTCGGTTCCCGAATCGTTGTCGAGGGCTTGTGCAGAGCGTCACCCACTGCTGACGAGTCCGCCCGGGACAAGGCAGACTGTTGAGCGCGATACCAGCGGTACCGCGCCATCCGGATGCACACCGCACATGACGCACGGGCGGACATGCGGGCGCGGGCACCACCGGCAGGATCCGCAGACGAGCGGGACCGGCAGGCGAGCAGGACAGGGGGCATCAATGGACCGTGACAGCGGGCCACGCGTGCGCGTACCGGAGCAGCGTGCTCCGGAGAAACCGGGTACGGCGGACGCCCTCAGGTTCACCGTGCTCGGCCCCGTACGGGCCTGGCGGGGCTCGGAGCTGCTCTCCTCGGGCTCGCCCCAGCAACGCGCCCTGCTCGCCGCGCTGCTGCTGCGCGAGGGCCGGACGGCCACCGCGGGCGAGCTGATCGACGCCTTCTGGGGCGAGGACCCGCCCTCGCAGGCGCTGGCCACGATCCGTACGTACGCCTCCCGACTGCGCAAGATCCTGGGCCAGGACACCCTGGTGAGCGAGTCCGGCGGATACGCGATCCGCACCGACCGGGGTACGCTGGACCTCACCCTGGCCCAGGACCTGTCGGCCGAGGCCGAGAAGGCGCGGGCGGCCGGGGACCGCTGCCAGGCGCGCACCCTGATCAACAAGGTGCTGGGTCTGTGGGACGGCGAGGCGCTGGCCTCCGTGCCCGGCCCGTACGCGGACAATCAGCGCACCCGGCTGGAGGAGTGGCGGCTCCAGCTCACCGAGACGCGGCTGGATTTGGACCTGGAGGTCGGCTGCCATGCGGAGGCCGTCTCCGAGCTGACCGCGCTGACCGCCGCGCACCCGCTGCGCGAGCGGCTGCGCGAACTGCTGATGGTGGCGCTGTACCGCAGCGGTCGGCAGGCCGAGGCCCTCGCGGTGTACGCGGACACCCGCCGGCTCCTCGCGGAGGAGCTGGGCGTGGACCCGCGCCCCGAACTGGCCCAGCTCCAGCAGCGGATCCTGCGCGCCGACGAGGAGCTGGCCCGCCCGGCGGACGAACCGGCGCCCGCGCCCGCGCCGCTGAAGCCGGCCCAGCTCCCCGCCACCGTGCCCGACTTCACCGGCCGGTCCGCGTTCGTCTCCGAGCTGGGCGGCCGACTGGCCACCGCCGAGGGCTCGGTGATGGCGGTCTCCGCGGTGGCCGGGATCGGCGGCGTCGGCAAGACGACCCTGGCGGTGCACGTCGCGCACCAGGCCCGCCGGCACTTCCCGGACGGGCAGCTCTACGTCGACCTCCAGGGCGCGGGGGCGAGGGCGGCGGAGCCGGAGACGGTCCTCGGCTCGTTCCTGCGCGCGCTCGGCACGGCGGACTCGGCGATCCCGGACACCCTGGACGAGCGGGCCGCGCTGTACCGCTCGACGCTGGACGGCCGCCGCGTCCTGATCCTCCTCGACAACGCCCACGACGCCGCCCAGATCCGCCCGTTGCTGCCCGGTACGCCGGGGTGCGCGGCCCTGGTGACGAGCCGGGTGCGGATGGTGGACCTGGCCGGGGCGCATCTGGTGGACCTGGACGTGATGTCGCCGGAGGAGGCGCTGCAGCTCTTCACCCGGATCGTCGGCGACGAGCGGGTCGGCGCGGAGCGCGAGGCGGCCCTCGACGTGGTGGCCGCGTGCGGCTTCCTGCCCCTGGCGATCCGCATCGCCGCCTCCCGCCTCGCGGCCCGCCGCACCTGGACGGTCTCGGTCCTCGCCGCCAAGCTCGCCGACGAACGCCGCCGGCTGGACGAGCTCCAGGCGGGCGACCTCGCGGTGAAGGCCACGTTCGAACTCGGCTACGGCCAGCTGGAACCGGCCCAGGCCCGCGCCTTCCGCCTCCTGGGCCTCGCGGACGGCCCGGACATCTCGCTGGCCGCCGCGGCGGCCCTGCTGAACCTGGACCCGCACACGGCGGAGGACCTCCTGGAGGCCCTGGTCGACACGAGCCTGGTGGAGTCCGCGGCCCCGGGCCGCTACCGCTACCACGACCTGGTGCGCCTCTACGCGCGTGCGTGCGCGGAACGGGACGAGGAGCCGGTGGAGCGGGAGTCGGCGCTGTCGCGGCTGCTGGACTTCTATCTGGCGACGGCGGCGGGGGTGTACGCGCTGGAGCGGCCGGGGGACCGGCTGGCCGATCACCGGGAGCCCACGCAGTACAGCGGGCTGACGTTCGCCGACCGGCACAGCGCTCAGGACTGGCTCTACACGGAGGCCAACTCCCTGCTCGCCTGCGTACGTCAGTCGTCGGGGCCCGGTGCGGTGCGCCGGGCGGTCGATCTGCTCTGGGCCACCAAGGACCTCGCGGAGTCGGGCGCGAACTCCAAGCAGTACGAGGCCGCGGCGATCACGATGCGCGATCTGGCGCGGTCCAGCGACGACGCGCGGGCCGAGGGGCGGGCGCTGATCACCCTCACCAACGCACGTCTGGTCGCGGGCCGTTTCGACCAGGCGGAGCGGGACGCGCAGCGGGCCATGCGGCTCGCCCGCGCCGTGGACGACCCGCTGCCGAGCTGCTGGGCTCCGAACGACCTCGGCATCATCGCGCTGTACCAGAACCGCCACGCCGAGGGAGAGGCGTATCTGGAGCAGGCCATCGCCAACTTCCGGGCCGACGGCAACCGCCCGGGCGAGGCGAGCGCCCTGTGCAACCTCTCCCGTATCCATCTGGCGATGGGGAACACCACGAGCGCGGTGGCCCTGGCCCAGCAGGGCATAGACATCTACGACGAGCTGGGCCACGCGCTGCGCGGCGCGAACGGCCGTTACGCTCTCGGCCTGGCTCTCACGCAGAGCGGCCGGTTCGCCGATGCGACGGAGCAACTCCACGACGCGCTGGCGGTGTTCCGGGACAGCAGGCAGCGCCTCTGGGAGGGTATGGCCACGTTCCGTCTCGCGGAGGTGGACCTGGCGGCCGGCCTTCCGGCGCAGGCGGCCACCAAGTCCGAACAGGCGCTGGCGATCCTGCGCGGCATCGGCGGCGAGTGGCGGCGCGGCAACGTCCTGACCGTGCTGGGCCGGGCGCTGAGCGAGATCGGGCAGCCGGGCCGGGCCCAGGTGTGCTGGCGCGAGGCGCTGGACATATACGAGACGCTCGGCTCGGCGGAGATCGAGAGCGTACGGAAGTTGCTCGTGCCAACGCTGCCCGGCTGAGCCGGTGGTGAGCGTTCATCATTCGTTTATCGCTTCCCGACACTGTGGTCCCAGTCGTTCCGTCGCGTCGGGGGGCAGACGGGCCGGCTGTGGCCGTAGAGGTACGTTGAACGGCCAGATGACACCCGCCCGGCAACCCGACGGGGGAGTTGCCGGGCGGGCTCGTCGAGTCCGTTGCACAGCTATTCAGGAAGCTGGAGAACACCATGAGCGATGCGAAGAAGAACCCGGTCGTCAAGCCGCTCGACAACCACGCCACCGGCGGGGAAGCCAAGCCGCAGGACAACCACGCGACGGGCGGCACCGTGAAGCCGCTCGACAACCACGCGACCGGCGGCACCGTCAAGCCGCTCGACAACCACGCCACGGGCGAGCCCGCCTAGACCTTCCCGACGGGGATACGGGGGAAGCGACCGCGGCGACGCCGAGGGGGAGCCGCCGCGGTCGCGGTACGGGGGAATGTGTGAGGGGCCCGAGCACTGGGGAAGCGCTCGGGCCCCTCACGCGTGTCCCGGGGGGGGCGGCTACCGTCCGCGCAGCTCCCCCTTCACCACCTTGCCGCTCGCGTTGCGCGGGAGCTCCGGGACGAACTCCACCGCCCTGGGGACCTTGAAGTTCGCCATCTCGCGGCGGGACCAGGCGATCAGGTCGTCCGCGGTGAGCGTCGCGCCGCGGCGGCGGACCGCGTAGGCCTTGCCGACCTCGCCCAGCCTCGGGTCCGGGATGCCGATGACCGCGACGTCGGCCACGTCCGGGTGGAGGCCGAGGAGCTGTTCGATCTCGGCCGGGTAGGCGTTGAAGCCGCCCACGATGAACATGTCCTTGATCCGGTCCGTGATCCGCAGGTTGCCCGCCCCGTCCAGGACGCCCACGTCGCCGGTGCGGAGCCAGCCGTCCTCGGTCATCGTGGCGGCCGTCGTGTCCGGGTCCTCGAAGTAGCCGCTCATCACGGTGAAGCCGCGGACCTGGACCTCGCCCGGAACGCCCGGTTCCGCCAGGACGCGGATCTCGGTGCCGGGGATCGCCCGGCCGGAGGTGGTGGCCACGACCTCCGGCGCGTCGCCCCGGCGGCACATGGTCACGATGCCGCTCGCCTCGGAGAGGCCGTACGCCGTCAGCACCGTCGTGATGTGCAGTTCGTTGCGCAGGCGTTCCACCAGCTGGAGGGGGACCACCGCCGCGCCCGTCACCACCAGGCGCAGCGCCGACAGGTCGTGCGCCTCGCGTGCCGGGTGGTCCAGCAGCGACTGGTGGAGCGTGGGCGGGCCGGGCAGGACCGAGATCCGTTCCGCCGCGATGTTCGCCAGCACCGTGTCCACGTTGAACACCGGCTGCGGCACCATCACGGCCCCCCGCATCAGACAGGCGATGATCCCCGCCTTGTAGCCGAAGGTGTGGAAGAAGGGGTTGACGATGAGGTAGCGGTCGCCCTCGCGCAGGCCCGCCAGGTCGCTCCAGATCGCGTACGCGCGCAGTGTCTGCGCGTGGGTGATCACCGCGCCCTTGGGGGCGCCCGTGGTGCCGGAGGTGTAGATGATGTCGGAGGGGTCCGAGGGGGCGATCGCCGCCGCTCGTTCCCGTACGGCGGAGGGCGCCACCCCCTCCCCCGCCGCCAGGAAGTCCGGCCAGCTCGTGTAGTCCTCCGGGGCCGTGTCCGCCAGCACCACCACCCGCTCCAGATCCGGCAGCTTCACCTCCGCCCGCCGCAGCGACGCCACGTACGAGGTGCCCAGGAACGTGCCGGTGACGAACAGCAGCCTGGCCCGGCTGCGGCGCAGGATGTACGCCGCCTCCGTGCCCTTGAAGCGGGTGTTGAGAGGGACCAGCACCGCGCCCGCACTCACCGCCCCGAGCGCCGAGACGATCCACTCCGTCGTGTTCGGGGCCCAGATCGCGACCCGGTCGCCCGGCTCCACTCCGGAGGCGATGCACGCGGCCGCCGCGCGCTCCACCCGGTCGCCGAGCTCGGCGTACGAGAGCCGGGTGCGGCCGTCGGCCACCGCCTCGGCCGGGCCGTACCGCTCCGCCGCCGCCCGCACCAGCCCCGGGATGCTGCCCCACTCCTCGTCGCCCCGCATCACGCGCCCGCCTTCCGCCGCCGCACTAGCTGACTATCCGTCAGATTAGCGGTAGCCTCTGCCGCTGTCAGCAGGCGCGACGGTGCGGGAGGTCAGCGGATGGCAACGCTCAAGGACGCGACGGCGATAGCCGGGATCGGGCAGACGGCGTTCGCGAAACGGCTCCCGGAATCCGAGAAGACGCTCGCCTGCCGGGCGATCCTGGCGGCCCTCGACGACGCGGGCATCGCCCCCTCGGAGGTCGACGGCTTCGCCTCGTACACCATGGAGGAGACCGACGAGGTCGAGGTCGCCAAGGCGATCGGGGCCGGGGACGTCACCTTCTTCAGCAAGGTGGGGTACGGGGGCGGGGGTTCCTGCGCCACCCTCGCCCACCTCGCCGCCGCCGTCGCCACCGGACAGGCGAGCGTCGGCGTCGCCTGGCGGTCCCGCAAACGCGGATCCGGCCCCCGGCCGTGGAAGAACACCGCCGTCCAACTCCCCACCCCCGCCCAGTGGACCCGGCCCTACGGACTGCTCCGGCCCGCCGACGAGATCGGCATGTTGGCCCGCCGCTACATGCACGAGTACGGGGCCACCCGCGACCACCTCTTCAACGTCGCCCTCGCCTGCCGCAACCGGGCCAACCAGAACCCGGACGCGATCATGTACGAACGCCCGCTGACCCGCGAGATGTACATGAACTCCCGCTGGATCAGCGAACCGCTCTGCCTCTTCGACAACTGCCTGGAGACCGACGGGGCGTTGGCCTGCGTCATCGTCTCCGCCGAGCGCGCCCGCGACTGCCGACAGCGGCCCGTCTACCTCCACTCCGTCGCCCAGGGACTGCCCGCCCAGCACCACGGAATGGTCAACTACTGGAACGACGACCCGCTCACCGGCCCCGCCTGGACGGCCGCCCGACAGCTGTGGAAACAGGCCGACTTCGGGCCGGACGACATCGATGTGGCCCAGATCTACGACGCGTTCACCCCGCTCGTCCCGCTCTCGCTGGAGGGCTACGGCTTCTGCGGGCGCGGCGAGGGCGGGGCGTTCACCGAGGGCGGGGCGCTGGAGAGCGGTGGGCGGCTGCCGGTCAACACCGGCGGCGGCGGGCTGAGCGAGGCGTACGTCCACGGCTTCAACCTCATCACCGAGGGCGTGAAGCAACTGCGCGGCACCTCCACCGCCCAGGTGCCCGACGCCGCCACCTGCCTGGTCACGGCGGGCGAGGGCGTGCCGACATCCGCTGTCCTGCTGAGGAGTTGAGGCGATCCCATGAGCATGTCCGACGCCCTGCTGCTGCCCGTCGTCGACGAGGACGGCGCACCCTTCTGGGAGTACGCCGCGCGCGGCGAACTCCGCGTCCAGGCCTGCGCCGCCCCCGCCTGCGGCGAACTGCGCTTCCCGCCCCGGCCCTGCTGCCCGCACTGCGGCTCCTTCGACAGCGCGTGGCGGCTGATGAGCGGACGCGGCCGGCTCTGGTCGTATGTGATCCCGCACCCGCCCCTGCTCCCCGCCTACGCCGAACAGGCCCCGTACAACGCGGTGTTGGTCGAGCTGGCGGACGCCCCGCGGATCCGGCTCGCCGGGAACGTCGTCGCCTCGCCCGACGCGCCGCTGAACTCGGTGGATCCGGCACGGCTGCGGATCGGCGCTCCGGTGCGGGCCGTCTTCTGCCCGGCCGGGCCCGGGGGCGACGTCACGCTCGTGCGCTGGGTCCTGGAGCGGTGAGCGATGGCCCTGCGCACCGAGCGGGACGAGCGGACCGGGGTCGCGCTCGTCACCCTGGACCGGCCGGCGAAGCTCAATGCGATCGACCTGGAGACGGCCGGTGAACTGGCCGCACTGTGGCTGGAGTTGCGGTTCGACGAGGCGATCCGGGCGGTGGTTCTCACCGGGGCCGGGACGCGGGCCTTCTGTACCGGGATCGACCGGGGCGTCGAGGTCCCGCAGCCTCCCTCCCCGTACGCCCTCGACGATCCGCTGCTACGTATCGGCCCCAAGGCCAACGACCTGTGGAAGCCGGTGGTCGCGGCCGTGGAGGGGATGGCGTGCGGCGGGGCGTTCTATCTGCTGGGCGAGGCGGAGTTCGTCGTCGCGTCCCGGGAGGCGACGTTCTTCGACCCGCACACGACGTACGGGATGGTCTCGGCGTACGAGGCCATCGCGATGGCCCAGCGGATGCCGTTCGGGGAGGTGGCCCGGATGGCGCTGATGGGCACCGCGGAGCGGGTGAGCGCGGCGCGGGCGTACGCGGTCGGGCTGGTCAGCGAGGTGACGGAGCCGGGCCGCGCGGTGGCGGCGGCGCTGCGGTCGGCGGAGGTGGTCGCCGGATATCCGACGGAGGCGGTGCAGGGCACGGTCCGGGCGGTGTGGTCCGCGAAGGAGGCGGCCAGGACCCAGGCGATGGCCCAGGCCCCGGCGCTGATCGCCCTCGGCAACCTGCCCCCGGAACGGCAGGCGGAGCTGTTCGCGGGGCGGGGCGGGGGCGGGCAGCCGCGGGTGCGGTGACCCGGGTGCGGCCGCCCCCGGCCGGCTCTAGAGCGCCACCGCGGTCACTTCGCAGCGCTTGACCCGGGAGACCTTGCCGGGGCTGTCCATCCGCACGGTGAGGGTGCGCACCTCGCCGCCGTCCAGGTTCGTGGTGGTCTCGGCGGTGTCCACGGTCTGGCCCAGGGCGTCGACGAACCGCACGTCGATCTCGTACGCCTGCGAGCCCGGCTCGTTCGCCCGCAGCTCGACCAGCGAGGCGGTGACCGCCTTGCGCTTGCCCTTGCGCGGCGCGGCACAGCGGATGACCCGGACGGCGGGGGCGTCGGACGCGGTGGGCGTCGGGGTTCCGTAGGAGCCGGACGAGCCGGAGGACGAGCTGTCGTTGTCGTCGTCGTAGTCGTGGTCGCGGTAGCCGTTGTTGCTCTTCTTCGAGCTGGAGCAGCCGCCGCCCGAACTGCTGCTCTTGCCGCTCCTGCTCTTGCCGCTCTTGCCGCCGCTGGTGGAGGTGGAGAACCCGGTGAGCGCGAGCACCACCACGACCAGGACCGCCGCGAGCTTCATCTGTCGCCGCATCATGGATGCAGCCCCCCTTGAGTTTCGTTGCCGTTTGTCGAGCCGGTGGCGTGCGTTGTGACCCTCAGCATGCCGTGCGGGACTCCACGTTCAGGTCATGACCCTGTCACGGTCCGGTCATGGTCTGCGTGGCGGGGGTGATCGTCCCGGCGTAGCGTCGGTGGCGGGGGCCGTGCGTGTACGCCCCTGGAGGCCTGACGATGATCCGCAACATCCTCGGCTCCGTCGTCGCGCTGGCCGGGGCGGCCTCCGCCGTGCTGAGCCCGTTCCGCGACTGGTACGCCGGGCGGGCCGGGCACGAGTACCGGGTGCGGGACCTGTTCGAGGGGATCACCGCCACGGAGTCGGGGGTGCTGGTCTCGATCCTGCTGCCGTTCCTGGTCGCGGCGTTGCTGGTGATCGCGGGCGTGGTGCTCCGCTCGCGGCTCGTGGTCGCCCTCGCGGGCGTGGTGGTGCTGGGCTTCACGATCCTGTGGATGGTCCGCCAGGGGCAGGCGGCGGGTTCGCTGGTGGTGGGCGGGGACGGGGCGGGGTTGCAGGTGGGGGTGGCGAATGCGTTGGCGGGTGGGGCGCTGATGGTGATCGGGGCGTTGTTGATGAGTGGCCGGCGGAGCCGGCGGGGGGCGGGGCGGGAGCCGGTGGAGCGGTATGCCGCGCCGGCGGCGGATCAGGTGGACACGTGGCCGCCCACGCAGGAGCCGGGGATGTCGGTGCAGCAGTCGCCGTGGCCGGAGCCGGAGGTGGAGCCGTACACGGGGCCGGATCCGCGTGACGCCCGTACGCGGTCGTACCCGGAGGACGACCCCCGGGATCCGGTACATCCACCGCACCGGCCGCCCCAGATCTGACGGCCACCACGTCGAGGGTTCCGTCCTCAATCGCCGGACGGGCTGGTAGTCCGCACGGTTGCCGCCCCACCGAGCAAGGGTTCCGTCCTCAAACGCCGGACGGGCTGGGGCGGGCCGGACGGGCGGGGAAATCCGCTTGGTCGCCGCCCCACCGAGCAACGGTTCCGTCCTCAAACGCCGGACGGGCTGGAGTGGGCCGGACAGGCGGGGAAAACAAGCCCGTCCGGCGATTGAGGACATCTTTTCAGCCCGTCCGGCGTTTGAGGACGCCCCTCCAAGCCCGTCCGGCGATTGAGGACAGAAGACAGGGCTCAGGTTCTCGCTCTGTTGCCCGTGCCCGTGCCCTTCAGCGCGTCCAGCGCGTACACGCAGCGGTCCTTGCTGCACGCGTACACCACACCCGCCTGGGCCACGGGCGAGCCCGTGATCTCGCCGCCCGTCGCCAGCTTCCAGCGCAGTTGGCCCCCCGCCGCGTCCAGCGTGTACAGCACGTGGTCCGCCGAGCCGAAGTGGACCCGGCCGTCCGCCACCACCGGGGAGCCCACCACGTCGCCGCCCGCCGCGAAGCGCCACTTCGGGGTGCCGGTGACCGCGTCCAGGGTGTAGAGCGCGCTGCCGCTGCCGACGTGCACGTTGCCCACCGCGACCAGCACCGGTTCGATCGAGGAGCGGGCCTCCGTGGCGATGCGCCAGCGGTCCTTGCCGGTCGCCGCGTCCAGCGCGTACACCGTGCCGAGGTAGTCCGCGAGGTACACCCCGCCGCCGGTCACCGCCGGGCCCGGCGCGAACGCGGGCGGGGAGAGGAAGACCGCGGGCGACTCGAAGTGCCAGCGCACCCGCCCGGAGCCGGTCTCCACGGCCAGCACCCGGGTGCCCGCCGCGATGTAGACGTAACCGTCGGGCGCCGGGGTGACCCGGACCGGGACGCCGCCGCAGGAGGCCGCGTCGCCGATGGGGTACGACCAGCGCTCGATGCCCGTACGCGCGTCCAGCGCACGCAGCCGGGCGTCCTGCCAGACGTACACCGTGCCGTCGTGGATGACCGGCCCGGCCTCCGCCGTCTCGAAGTCGCTCTGCGCACCGGTGATCTCCCACAGCTTCTCGCCGTTGGAGGCCTCCCAGCCCTGGACACCGCCGCCCCGGGTCGCGGTCAGCACCGTGCCCCGGTCGGCCTTGAGCGCGTACACCCAGGCGTCGGTCGACAGCCGCCACTGCTCGGCGCCGCTCGCCGCGTCCAGCGCGTACAGCGACGGGCCGTCCGAGGCGTGGATGCGGCCGCCCTCGACGGCCATCGCCCAGGCCACGTCCCGGGTCTTGAACTGGCGGCGGCCGTTGCCCACGTCCAGCGCGTGGACCTCGAAGGACGTCACGTACAGCAGATCGCCGGAGACGACGGGCGTGCCCCACACGTCGTTGGACATGCGGAAACGCCAGGGCCGCCAGCGGTCGGGGGCGGGGGCCGCGCCGTCCTGGGCGGGCCCGGGGGCCGGGACGGGCGCGGTGGGCGCCATGGCCGCCGACGGCGAACCGTTCACTCCGGCGGGCGGGCGGACCCAGCCGGTGGCGGCGGCCGGGTGCGCGGCGGCGGCGCCCCGCACCTCCCCCGCACGCGGTCCCGGTCCGATCGGCACCTTGGCGCCGGGCAGCTGGACGGGCCCGCTGTCGGGGGCCGCGGACGGGCCCGCCGAGGGGGCCGGGCCGGACGCGCCGGACATCGGCGAGGGCGAGGCCAGCGGGGAGGGCGAGCGGAGGTCGGCCCCGCTGCGCCAGGCGGTGTCCCGCTCCGGGGCCCTGGGGGGCTGCCGCGGGGGCGGCGGGGGCGACACCGGGGCGGGCGGGGCGGTGCGCCCGCCGCCCCTGCGCCGCTCGATCATCGCGGTGGCCCGGGACGGCAGCCAGGCCGAGGCCGTGCCGCTGTCGTCGCTGCCGGAGGCGAAGAGGTGCGGGGCGAGCTGCGCCTGGAGGTCGGCGGGGCTGGGCCGCTGGGTGGCGTCCATCTGCATGCAGGACTCGATCAGCGGCCGCAGGTCGTCCGGCAGGCCCTCCAGGTCGGGGCCCTCGCGCAGCAGCATGAACACCGTCTCGACCGGGTTGGCCCCGTGGAAGGGGGCGTGGCCGGTGGCGGCGAAGACGAGCGTGGAGCCCAGCGAGAAGATGTCGCTGGCCCCGGTGACGCTGCGGGAGTCCCTGGCCTGCTCGGGCGACATGTACGCGGGGGTGCCGACGGCGACGTTCGTCATGGTCAGCCGGGTGTTGGAGACGCCGGACGCGATACCGAAGTCGATCACCCGGGGGCCGTCCTCGACGACGAGCACGTTGGACGGCTTCAGGTCGCGGTGGACGAGGCCGGCGCCGTGGATGGACTGCAGGGCCTCGGCGATACCGGCGGCCAGCCAGCGCACGGCCTGGGTCGGCATGGGGCCGCACTCGTTCACTATCTCTTCGAGCGAGGGCGCGGGCACATAGGCGGTGGCGAGCCAGGGCACGGCGGCCCGCGGGTCGGCGTCGACCACGGCGGCGGTGTAGAACCCGCTGACCGCACGGGCGGCCTCGACCTCGCGCGTGAAGCGGACCCGGAAGAGCTGGTCCTCGGCGAGCTCGGTCCGCACCGTCTTGATCGCCACCCGTCGGCCGGACGCCGAGCGCGCGAGATAGACCAGCCCCATGCCGCCGGCCCCGAGCCGTCCCAGCACCTCGAACGGGCCGATCCGTCTCGGGTCGTGCTGCGTCAGCTGCTCCACCACTTGCCTGCCACCTCCCCGTCACCGGACCTCGGCGACGAAGTCCGCGAATTACCGCCCGTTGCTGCCCGGCCGAATCCCGCCCTGCGCAGCGCGCCCTGTGCAGGGTCTCACCACTGGGCATCACCTGGCGGTACGCACCCCGATTCTTCCTGGCTCGGGCTCCGGTTGCGAACCCGGGGGCGGATCGGGGTGTCCCATGTCACTTCATCCCGTATCCGTCCACACCGGGTTCAGCCGTACCGGTCGGCCGCACCGGTCGGCCGCACGGTCACGGAAGCAGTTCGTCGGGCTGCAGTACGGCGAAGGCGGCCCCCTGGTCGTCGTGCAGGACGGCCATCCGGCCGGAGGGGATGTCGAAGGGCGGCTGGGCGACCCGGCCGCCGAGCTGTACGGCGAGTTCGGCGGCGGCGTCGCAGTCGGCGACGGCGAAGTAGACGAGGAAGTAGCTCGGCATCTCGGCCGGGAAGGCGTCCGTGATGACGCTGCGGCCGCCGACGGCGGTGTCCGGGCCCGGTTCGGCGCCCTCGGGGGACCACATCCGGAAGTCCACCAGCGCTTCGGAGTCGCCGGCGAGGTCGTGGCCCGGCTCGTCCAGGTCGGTGCCGTGGAAGCCGAAGACCTTCTCGTAGAAGGGATCCACCCGGTCCGGCTGCCGGGTGTAGACCTCGGTCCAGCAGAAGGAGGCGGGGTCGTTCTGCTTCTCGAAGCCCGCGCGCTCCTCCGGCTGCCAGAGCCCGAAGACCGCGCCCCCGGGGTCGGCCGCCTGGGCCACGATCCCGGCGCGTCCCGCCCGTACCGGGTCGGTGATGATCTGGCCGCCGTGCTCGCGGATCGCGGCGACGGTGGCCCGGATGTCGTCGGTGGCGAAGTAGACGCCCCAGGCCGTGGGCATCCGGCCGTCCTTCTTGGCGGCGAGCGCGGCGACCAGACGGCCGTCGCTGAGCGCGTCCGCGAAGGGCATGCCGTCGCCCGCCCGGAAGGTCCAGCCGAAGAGCCCGCCGTAGAAGCGCTTGCCCGCTTCGAGGTCGGAGAGCTGCACGTCCGCCCAGCACGGCGCGGAATGCGCGAATACGGCCATGGAACCGGGTCCTTCCGTAGCAGTGACGCCCGTCACAGTCAACGTAACGTCGCCTCCGGCCCGGCGCGCCCCGAAGCGCGGCGGGTGCACCCAAAGAGAACCTTTGACCGATTGATGAAGGGTGCGCCCACCATGTGGACGAAAGTTGTCCACCGAAGTTGTCCACAGGCTGTTGATAACATTTACACCGGGCAGCACCCCGGCTCCGAGGGCTCCCGCAAGCTCCGGTGCCTCCCGCACCGCGGCCGAAAACCGCCGCTCACCGCCCCCGCACACCCCGCCGGTCCTGCGGCGTTCCCCATTTGCAGTCGGCCGAATCGCGCTCCCAGCACCCCTCGGTAAGCTGACGGCATGACAGGACAAGTACGCACCGTCGACGGCCGCGTGGCCGGTCGACGCGGTCAGGCGACGCGGCAGAAGCTGCTCGACTGCCTCAGCGAGATGCTCAGCTCCTCGCCGTACCGGGACGTCAAAGTCATCGACGTCGCCCGGAAGGCCGGGACTTCACCCGCGACTTTCTACCAGTACTTCCCCGATGTGGAGGGCGCCGTCCTCGAAATCGCCGAGGAAGTCGCCAAGGAGGGCGCCGGACTGACCGAACTGGTCGCCGGACGCTCCTGGATCGGCAAGGCCGGCTGGGCGACCTCCGAGCAACTCGTCGAGGGATTCCTCGACTTCTGGCGGCACAACGACGCGATCCTCCGGGTGATCGACCTCGGCGCGGCCGAGGGGGACAAGCGGTTCTACAAGATCCGCATGAAGATCCTGAACTCGGTCACCAACTCCCTCACGGATTCCGTGAAGGAGCTCCAGAGCAAGGGCAAGGTCGACAAGGACGTCAGCCCCGCGGCGATGGCGGGCTCCCTGGTGGCGATGCTGGCCGCGGTCGCCTCGCACCAGAAGGGCTTCACCACCTGGGGTGTGAAGCAGGCCGAACTGCGGCCCAACCTGGCCCTGTTGGTCCACCTCGGCATCACCGGCAAGAAGCCGACGAAGTAGGCCGGGGCGCCGGAGGCCCACCGGCCCCGGACGCCCCGCGCCACCGGGCGGGCACCCGTTCGCCCGGACGCCCCACGTCCTGTCTCACCGACGGCGGTCCACCCACGCACCCCTGCGGGTGGTCCGCCGTCGGCGTTCCCGCAGGACCTGACCGGCTTCGGCATACCTCCCGGCGGGCGACCGCGGCCGCTACGCCCGTGCCGCCGCTACCGCCGCTCCAGCCGGAAGAGCCGGATCTGCCGCTCCACCCGTCGCTGATACGCCGCGTACGGCGGCCAGAACGCCAGCGCGGCCTCCCACACCCGGGCCCGCTCCTCGCCCTCCAGCAGGGTCGCGCGCACCGGGATGTCCCGGCCGCGCCAGTTGACGACGGCCTCGTCCGGGCGGGCCAGCAGATTCGCGGTCCAGGCCGGATGCCCCGTACGGCCGAAGTTGCTGCCGACCAGGATCCAGCCGCTCTCCGCCGCGCCCTCCGGCATGCAGGCCAGCGGGGTGGTCCTCGGCCGGCCCGTGCGCGCCCCGGGCACCGTGAGGACGAGCCCCGGCAGCATCCGGGCGCTGAGCAGCACCTTGCCCCGGGTGAGCCGGTGCACGGACCGGTCCAGCACGGGGACCACATGCGGGGCGATCCGCCCGAAGGCCCGGGTGGAGGAGACCTTCTGGATCAGGCGCGCGCCCCGGGCGCCGGTCATCGGACGCCCGCCCCGGGCGCTGCGGCGAGCGGCATCCGTGCGGGCGCGAAGAGGCCGGCCCGCTGTGCCGCGTGGTCGCGCAGCCGGTGGACCGGGCCGAACAGCAGCTCGTCGCCCGCCGCCCGTTTGAGGTAGCGGTGCGCCTCGTGCTCCCAGGTGAAGCCGATGCCGCCGTGCAGCTGGACGGCCTCGCCGGTGGTGATCCGGGCCGCCTCCAGGGCCTGGGCGAGTGCGAGCGGACCGGCCTCCGGCTCCCGGGCGGCGTGGTACGCGGCGGAGCGGGCCGCCTCGACCCGTACGTACAGGTCGGCCAGGCGGTGCTTGACGGCCTGGAACGAGCCGACGGCCCTGCCGAACTGCTCGCGCGTCTTCACGTACTCCACGGTGCGTTCCAGGGCGCTCGCCGCCGTCCCGACCGCCTCGGCGGCGAGGATCGCGGCGGCGGTACGCCCGACGGCGGCGAGCGCGTCGGCCGTGTCGGCGGTGTCGTCCGCGCCGAGGAGCGTGGCGGGGGTGTCGCGGAGTTCGACGCGGGCCAGTGGGCGGGTCTCGTCGAGGGCGGTGAGCCGGGTACGCACCAGGCCCGCCGTGTCACGGGGGACCAGGAACAGGAGCGTACGGCTGCGCGGATAGCCCCCGGTGTGCGCGGCGACCAGCAGCAGCCCCGCGCCGTGGCCGTCCAGGACCCGCTCGGCCTGCCCGTAGAGCCGCCAGCCACCGCCACCCTCGCCGTCGTCGGCGGATCTGCGGGCCTGGATGCCGCCCGCCCGGCCGCCGCCCGCCCAGGCCCCGTCGCGGTTGTCGCCGGTGAGGCCGAGGGCGGTGGCGAGTGAGCCGCCGGGGACGGCGAGTGCGGCGGTCAGGGCCCCCTCGGCGATCCGGGGCAGGAGGGCGGCGCGCTGCTCCGGAGTGCCGAGGGCGGCGATCAGGGGTGCGGCGAGGGCGGCGGTGGCGAGCAGCGGTGAGGGCAGCAGCGCGCGCCCGGTCTCCTCGCAGGCGAGGGCCAGCTCGGTGGCCGTGCAGCCGGCCCCGCCGTACTCCTCCGCGAGCGCGAGGCCCGGCAGCCCGAGCTCCCGGGCGAGCCTGCGCCACAGGACCGGGTCGTAGCCCTCGGCGGTGCCCACGGCGGTGGGGATCGCGCCGGGTCCGGCGGCCCGGGCCAGCAGTTCGCGCAGGGTGCGGCGGATCTCGTGCTGTTCCGCGGTGAAGGCGGCGTCCATCTGCGGGCTCCTTCCACCCGGGGGCCTGGCGGCTCCCGATCTGACGAGCCGTCATATTAGGTGCGGGGCAGGGGAATTCCCAGGGTCGCGCACACGCCGGGACCGAAGGAAGAGGTCGCACGCACGAGGTTGCGGAGGCCGTCATCTGATGTACCGTCAGATTCATGCTGCCAGCCCGGGCCTCCTCCCCTCGTCCGCGCAGGGTCGCCGCCGTCGGCGTAGCACTCGCGGACTGCGGCCGCGTCGACGACGCCACTCCGTACGCCCTGCACGCCCAGGCCGCCCGCCGCGCCCTGGCCGACTCCGGCCTCGACCGCTCGGTCGTCGACGGCTTCGCCTCGGCGGGGCTCGGGACGCTCGCCCCGGTGGAGGTCGCGGAGTATCTGGGGCTCCGGCCCACCTGGGTCGACTCCACGGCGGTGGGCGGCGCCACCTGGGAGGTGATGGCCGCACACGCGGCGGACGCCATCGCCGCGGGCCGCGCCCGTGCCGTGCTCCTGGTGTACGGGTCGACGGCCCGGGCCGACATCAGGGCGGGCCGCCGTACGTCGAACCTGTCGTTCGGGGCGCGGGGGCCGGCGCAGTTCGAGGTGCCGTACGGGCACTCGCTGATCGCCAAGTACGCGATGGCCGCCCGCCGCCACATGCACGAGTACGGCACGACGTTGGAGCAGCTCGCCGAGGTGGCGGTGACGGCGCGGGCGAACGCGGCGGCGAACCCGGAGGCGATGTTCCGGGAGCCGATCACGGTGGACGACGTGCTCTCCGGCCCGATGATCGCGGACCCGTTCACCAAGCTGCACTGCTGCATCCGCAGCGACGGCGGCTGCGCGGTGCTGCTGGCCGCCGAGGAGTACGTGCCCGACACGGCGAAGCATCCGGTGTGGGTCCTCGGCACCGGCGAGCACGTCTCGCACTCCACGATGTCCGAGTGGGAGGACTTCACGGTCTCCCCCGCCGCCGTCTCCGGCCGCCTGGCCTTCGAACGGGCCGGGGTGCGGCCCGCCGACATCGACCTGGCCGAGATCTACGACGCGTTCACGTACATGACGCTGGTGACGCTGGAGGACCTGGGCTTCTGCGCGAAGGGCGAGGGCGGCGCGTTCGTCGAGAAGGGCCGCACCGGGCTGCGCGGCGAGCTCCCGGTGAACACGGACGGCGGCGGCCTGTCCGCCTGCCACCCCGGGATGCGCGGGCTGTTCCTGCTCGTGGAGGCGGTACGACAACTGCGCGGCGAGGCCGGCGAACGCCAGGTCCACCGGCCGGGCGGCGGCCTGCCGGAGCTGGCGGTGGCCTCCGGGACGGGCGGCTGGTTCTGCTCGTCGGGCACGGTGGTGCTGGGGCGCGGGTGAGCGGAGGGCCGACAGCGGGTGGGCCCGGAGCGGCCCCGCGGTGAGCCGGGGCCGGGGGTGCGCCGGGCCCGGCGGTCCCGGGGCGAGCCGCGGGTGGGCCCGGCGTGCGTGCCCGTCGGCGGCCCCGTACGGTCCAATGGCCTCCATGACCGACCACACCGCCGCGCCCGCCCAGCCCCCCTCCCCCGGCTTCCGCGACCTCCTGCACGCCCAGCGCGTCTGGGACGTCGAGCTGCCGGACTTCGACCCGGCGGACGCCCCGCCCGACCCGGTCCTCCTCTTCCGCACCTGGTTCGCCGGGGCCGTCGCGGCGGGGCAGCCCGAGCCGCACGCGATGTCGCTGGCCACGGCCGACGCCGAGGGGCTGCCCGACGTGCGCATCCTGCTCCTGCACGGGGCCGACGAGCGGGGCTTCCACTTCGCCTCGCACGCCACCAGCGCCAAGGGCCACCAGCTCGCCGCCCGGCCGCACGCCGCGCTCGGCTTCTACTGGCCCGCGCAGGGGCGGCAGGTACGGGTCCGGGGCCCCGTCCTGCGCTGCACGCCCGCCGAGAGCCACGCCGACCTGCACGCCCGGTCCACCGGGGCGCTCGCCGCCGCGCTGACCGGGGCCCAGAGCGAGGTCGTCGGCTCCGTGGCGGAGCTGCACCGGGCGGCGGACGCCGCCTGGGAGCGGGCCCGGGCGGAGCCGGACACGGAGGCCCCGACCTGGACCCGGTACGTGGTCGAGCCGGCCGAGGCCGAGTTCTTCCAGGGCGACGCCCGGCGACGCCACATCCGGCTGCGCTACCGCCGTACGGGAGGCGGCGACTGGACGCGCGAGCTGCTCTGGCCCTGAACGGGGCGGCTCCGGGCCGGGCCGGAGCCGCCCCGCCACGACCGGTGTAGGCGGCACTTTTATCCGGTTCTCACCGTCAAGGGGCACTATGGGAGTCAGGTGAGAGGTGAGCCGTCAGGAGGCACCGATGCCACGATCCCGTTCGCGCTACGCCCCCGACCGGGGCCTGACCGGTCGCATGGTCACCACCATGTTCCTGATCGGTCTGCTCTACGTCGTCTTCGTGGGCGTGCTCCTCGCGGCCCTGCGGGGCTCCTGGCCGATCATCCTGATCATCACGGGCGGCATGTTCATCGCCCAGTTCTGGTTCAGCGACCGCATCGCCGCGTACGGCATGGGCGCCCGGGAGGTCACCCCCGAGCAGGCCCCCGAACTGCACGGCACGATCGACCGCATCTGCGCGCTGGCCGACATGCCGAAGCCCAAGGTGGCCATCGCCGAGAGCGACGTACCGAACGCGTTCGCCACCGGCCGCAGCGAGAAGACGGCCCTGGTCTGCGCGACGACGGGCCTGCTGCGCCGACTGGAGCCGGAGGAGCTGGAGGGCGTCCTCGCCCACGAGATGTCGCACGTCGCGCACCGGGACGTCGCCGTCATGACGATCGCCTCGTTCCTCGGCGTCCTGGCGGGCGTCATCACCCGGATCGCCCTGTGGGGCGGCTTCGCCCGCAGCCGGCCGGGCAACGACCCGGCGGGCATCCTGCTCCTCCTGATCCCGCTGATCAGCGCCGTCGTGTACGCGATCAGCTTCCTGCTCACCCGGCTGCTCTCCCGCTACCGCGAGCTGTCCGCCGACCGGGCCGCCGCCCTGCTCACCGGCCGGCCCTCCGCCCTCGCCTCCGCCCTGACGAAGGTCAGCGGACAGATGGCCCGCATCCCGACCGAGGACCTGCGGAAGGCGGAGCCGTACAACGCCTTCTACTTCATGCCGGCGTTCTCCGCGAAGGAGAGCCTGGGCCGGCTGTTCTCCTCCCACCCGACGCTGGAACAGCGCCTCGACCAGCTGGCCCGGATCTCCACCGACCTGTCCCGCTGAACCGATCCCGAACCATCGAGCGTTGAAGGAGTTACGTCCGTGGGCCTGCTCGACGCGATCCTCGGCCGGAGCAAACCGGTCCGCCCCGACCTCGACCAGCTCTTCGCGGTGCCCTCCGCCGCCCTCACCCTCCAGGCCGCCGCCGGCTTCACGCCGACCGGCCTGGGCTCGGTCTGCTTCGCGGGCGTCGAGGGCGGCGGCTTCGCCCGGCTCCAGGAGGACGTGCGCGAACTGCTGGACGCGGACACGGATCGCGGCGGCATCCCGGTGGAGTTCAGCCGGGACACGTACGGCTACACCTGGTTGCTCGCCCGCCACCCGGCCGACGACACGGCGGGGCTGGTCAACGACCTGCACGCGGTGAACACCCTGCTCCAGGACGGCGGATTCGGCCCGCATCTGCTCTGCTCGCTGATCGGCTTCCGGAACGCGGACGGGCGGGCGCTGGCGCTCGTCTACCTCTACAAGCGCGGCACGTTCTATCCGTTCGCGCCGCTGCCCGGCGACGCCGAGAAGCGGGACAACCAGCTGGAGCTCCAGGTGCGGGGCGCGCTCGGGGACGACCTCCGGGTGGAGAAGGACCTGTCGCGGTGGTTCCCGGTGTGGGGCGCACCGGGGCTGTGACCCGCGGGCGTCATGCGTCCAGAATCTGTGACCTGCGGACGTCATGCGTCCAGCGTCTGTGACCTGCGGGCGTCATGCGTCCAGCGTGATGCCGTGGGGTGGCCTCGACGTACGTGAGCCGGTGGGCGGGGCGCCCTCATGACCGGCGGGCAGCAGGCCCCAACCGCTCGCCCGTCACCGGAGCCCGCCGGGCCGGAACACCGCCACGGTCTCCCCGCCGTCCTCCCCCGCCTCCCGGAAGGCAACGGTCAGCCGCATCCCGACGCGCAGCGCCCCGGGCGCGCACTCCACGATCTCCGTCATCATCCGGGGCCCCTCGGCGAGGTCGACGACGGCCGCGACGTACGGCACGCGCCCGCCGAAGGGCGGCAGATCGTTGCGGTGGACGACGGACCACGTGTAGAGCGTGGCGTCCCCACTCGCGCGCTCCCACCCCACGTCCTCGCTCCAGCAGTACGGGCAGAACTCGCGCGGATAGTGATGCGCCCGGCCGCACCCGGCGCAGCGGCGGATCAGCAGCCGCCCCTCCCCCGCCGCGTCCCAGTAGGGGCGGGTGAAGGCGTCCGGCTCGGGCAGATCGAAGCGCGGGCTCACAGGAACAGCCCGAACGCCGCGTCCAGCGACCAGGTCTGCCAGGCCATGGCGAACAGGGCCACCAGCGAGATCAGCGCCATCATCGCGTTCTGCCCCTGCTCGGCCCAGTCGTGGATCATCAGGGTCAGGTAGAGGAGGTTGAGGAGCAGGCCCGCGACGAGCGCGACCGGGGTCAGGAATCCGGTCACCAGGCCGAGTCCGAGGGCGAGTTCGGCGTAGACGACGAGGTAGGCCATCACCTTCGGGCGCGGTTCGACGACCCGCCGGAAGCCCGAACGCACCACGCCCCAGCGGTGCTTGCCCGCGACGTCCGCCGCCCAGGCGATGCCCGTACCGCGCTCGAACCAGCCCTTCCGGTCCTTGTGCCGCCAGCTCTCCAGCCACCACAGGCCGAGTCCTATGCGCAGGACGGCGAGCCATTCCGCACCGCTGAGCCAGATCGTCTGCATCGGACAGCCTCCGGTCACCTCAGATATCTGACGGTACGTCAGTTCAGCGGATGCCGGCCGTCCCGCGCAAGAGGCGCGCACGCACCTGTGGCACGCGTGGGCCGCGCCTCGGCCGCCGCCGTCCGCGCCCCAGCAGCCACGCCAGATAGAGGCCGCCGAGCGCCCCCGTGACCACGCCCACGGGGAGCGGGCCGGCCGTCGGCAGGGTGACGGCGAGCAGGTCGGACGCGGAGAGCAGCAGGGCCCCCATCGCGGCGGCGGGCAGCAGCCCCGTTCCCGTACCGCGGGCGAGCCGGCGGGCCAGCTGAGGCGCGCAGAGGGCGACGAAGACGATCGGTCCCGCCGCCGAGACCGCCACCGCGCTCAGCCCGACCGCGATCAGGAGGACGAGCACCCGGGTCCGGCCCGCGTCCACGCCCAGGCCCCCCGCCGCCTCGTCGCCCATCTCCAGCAGGTCCAGGCGGCGGACGACCGGGAGGGCGGCCATGAGGAGGACCCCCAGGGCGATCAGGGCGGGCGGGACCTGGTGGCGTTCGGCGCCGCCGAGGCTGCCGATCAGCCAGAGCTGGGCGGACTGGGCGTGGTCGAGGGCGGCCCGGGTGAGCAGATACGCGTTGACCGAGGCGAGCAGCGAGCCCACCGCGATCCCGGCGAGGATCAGCCGGTTGCCCCGGAACGAGCCGCGTCGGGCGAGGAGTTGGACGACGACGGCGGTGGCAAGGCCTCCGCCCGTCGCGCCCGCCGCCACGTACGCCGGGTCGCCGTGCAGCAGGACCAGCAACGCCCCGGTCGCCGCACCGGAGTTGAAGCCGACGATGTCGGGGCTGCCGAGCGGGTTGCGGGAGAGCTGCTGGAACAGCGCCCCGGCCGCGCCCAGCGCCGCGCCGACCACGAGGCCGAGGGCCACCCGGGGCAGCCGCAGCTCCAGGACGACGAACGCGGCCTGCTCCGAGCCCGCGCCGAACAGGGCGCCCAGCACCTCGGCGGGCGGTACGAGACCGTCCCTGGTCAGCGCGAGCGCCCCGCTGCCCGCCGCGAGGAGGACGAGGAGCAGCGTGACCGCGAGGGGGCGGGGGCGGACGCGGAGGGAGAGGCGGCCGGGGGCGAGGCGGAGGGTGCGGTGGGCGGGGGCGGGGGCAGGGGACCGACCCCGGCCCGGAACCCGGCCTCGGCCCTGAACCCGGTCCCGTACGGCCACGGGCCTGCCGGGAGCGCTCATGCCGTCGCCACCTCCTTCCGGACTTCCTTCCGGTCCTTCCGGCCCGCCTTCCGGGGAGCACCGCGTCGGCTCCGCCGGTTGCGGCCGATCAGCCAGATCAGTACGGGCGCGCCCACGAACGCCGTCACGATGCCCACCTGGATCTCGGCGGGGCGGGCGACGACCCGGCCCACGATGTCCGCGACGAGCAGCAGTCCGGCCCCGATGAGGACCGCGTACGGCATCAGCCGGCGGTGGTCGGGGCCGGTCAGCAGGCGGGCGCAGTGCGGGGCGACGAGGCCGATGAAGCCGACCGGGCCGATGGCGGCGGTGGACGCGCCGCTGAGCAGCACCGTGGCGAGCGTGCCGAGCAGACGCACCCGCCCCGGCGCGACGCCCAGCGCACGGCCCGCCTCGTCGCCGAGGGCGAAGGCGTTGAGGGCGGGCGCGACGGCGAGCGCGAGCCCCGCGCCCACCAGCAGGAAGGGCAACACGTTCCACAGCACCGGGAGTTCGCGGCCGGCGAGGGTGCCGACGGACCAGATGCGCAGGGTGCCGTACGCGTCGGCGTCCAGGACTCCGAGGCCGCTGACGACCGCGCCGAGCACGGCGGTGACGGCCACCCCGGCGAGCACGAGCCCTTCGGGGGTGCCGCGTCCCGCTCCTCGGCCGCCGAGCAGATACACGACCACCACCGCGAGGGCCGCGCCGAGCAGCGCCCACCAGACGACGGCGTGCAGCGAACGCGTCCCGAGCAGCACGGTCGCGGCGACCACGGCACAGGCGGCCCCGGTGTTGACGCCGAGGATGCCGGGGTCGGCCAGCGGGTTACGGGTCAGCCCCTGCATCACCGCTCCGGCGAGGCCGAGCGCGGCCCCGGCGGTGACGGCGAGCAGGGTGCGCGGCACCCGGACCTCGCGCACGATCGAGGCGTGCGGGGCGTCCGGGTCGAGCAGCGCGGCGAGCACGTCGGCCGGCGGCACGGGCTGCGCGCCCACGGCGAGGCCGCCGGCCACGGCGAGGGCCAGGAGGATCAGCCCCGCCGTGAGCCCGGCGGCGTACCGCACGCGTGCGGTGGTTGTCTGGCGGACCACTGTCAGCCGAAGGCCTTCTCGATCTTGTCGATCAGGTTGCCCGCGCTGTAGTAGTCCAGCCGGAAGGTGTCCAGGCCGAGGTCGTACACGCGCTTGTCCTCGACGGCGGCCAGGTCCTTCCAGACGGGGCGCGCGGTGGCGGCGGTGATCTCCTCGGGGGTGTGGCTGACGAAGAGGAGCGAGCTGTCCTTCGCGGTGTCGGCGACCTTCTCCTGGCTGAACTCCGCGAAGTCCGAACGCCCGCCCTGTGTCTGGCCCTTGCCCGCGGGCGGTTCGAGGACGGTGAAGCCGAGGGCGGTCAGCAGCCGGCCCTGGGCGGACTCCGGGGTGAAGACGGTCATCGCGGACTGGTTGTCGCGGACGAGGGCGGCGGACTGCTTCGGCACGGTGATGGCGGCCTTGACCTCGCCGACCCGCTTCTCGTGGGCGGCGACGACCTCGCCCGCGCGCTTCTCCAGGCCGAGGTCCTTGCCGAGGCGGGCGGTCAGGTCCTGCCAGGAGACGTCGTCGTGGCGGTAGAGGAGGGTGGGGGCGACGGCGGAGAGCTTGTCGTAGAACTTCTCGGCGTTCTCCGCACCGGAGGATGCGCCCACGATGAGGTCCGGCTTCAGCGCGAGGACCTTCTCCACGTCGGGCTCGAAGCCCTGGTAGGCGACCTTGACGCTGTTCTTCGCGGCGGCCTCGGACCACTGGGTGAAGAAGCCCTGCTTGTCGGTGATGACCGAGGGCGGGGTGGCCTGGGAGGCGATGACCGGGGCGTCGAGGGCCAGCAGATGGCCGGTCATGGTGACGCTGACCGAGACGATCCGCTTCGGCTGGGCGGGCACCTTCGCGGTGGTCCCGGCGTCGTGCTTGACGGAACGGGTGGCGGCGGCCGCCTTGTCGCCGCCCTTGGCGTCCGCGCCGCTCTCCCCGCCACCGCACGCGGTCAGCGCGAGAACACCGGCGGCGAGCACCGCCACGCCCCTGAACCGGGCCCGGAGCCCACCGGATCCCCCACGGCCGGTCACGGTCCGGGCCAGCTGTCTGCCGTTCATGTACGTCCCACCCCTTCGACCGCCGGGTGGGCGCGCGGCACGGCGCCGCGCGACTGCCCCCCGAGGTCACTCCACGATCAACCCAAGCAAGGTTAGCCTTACCTTAGAACGAACAATCGGTGCGAATAGCCGTCAAGTGCCGCATCACGGCCCCCGTGATCAATTCGCAATCGTTTTCCCTCTTGACCGAGACCCATCAACAGAGTGGGCGATTACGCTCCGAACCATGCCCAACAGCCCCTCCACCGCAGCCAGTCACGACGCCGTCGCCCTCACCGACCGTACGGACGACCGTCCCGTCTACGTCATCGGCGGCGGCCCCGGAGGTCTCGCCACCGCTGCCGCGCTGCGCGCCCGGGGCGTACGGGCGGTAGTCCTGGAGAAGTCGGACCGGGTCGGCGCTTCCTGGCGCGGCCACTACGACCGGCTGCATCTGCACACGACCCGGCGCTGGTCGGCGCTGCCGGGGCTGAAGATGCCGCGCAGGTTCGGGCGTTGGGTGGGCCGGGACGACGTCGTGCGGTATCTGGAGAAGTACAGCGAGCACCATGAGCTGGAGGTGGTGACCGGCGTCGAGGTGACCCGGATCGACCCGGCCCCCGACGGCTCCGGCGACTGGCGGCTCACCGCGACGGGCGGCCGGGTCCTGCGGGGCCGCGCGGTCGTCGTCGCCACCGGCTTCAACCACACCCCGCGCATCCCCGACTGGCCGGGCCGCGACACGTTCACGGGCGAGCTGCTGCACGCGGCGCAGTACCGCAACCCGGCCCCGTACGCGGACCGGGACGTGCTGGTGGTCGGCATCGGCAACACGGGCGCGGAGATCGCTGCGGACCTGGCGGAGGGCGGGGCGTCCGCCGTGCGCATCGCGGTCCGGACGGCCCCGCACATCGTCCGCCGCTCCACCGCCGGCTGGCCGGCCCAGGCCACCGGCATCCTGGTCCGCCGGCTGCCGGTACGGCTCGTCGACCGCGCGGGGGCCGTGATGAACCGGATCGCCGTGCCCGACCTGGCGGCCCAGGGACTCCCGCGCCCCGCCACCGGGCTCTACTCCCGGGTCCGCCAGGGCGCGATCCCGGTCCAGGACGTCGGCCTGATCGATGCGGTGAGGAGCGGCCGGGTGACCCCCGTCGCCACAGTCGCCTCCTTCGACCGGGACACGGTGGTCCTGGCCGACGGCACCCGCCTCACCCCGGACACCGTCATCGCGGCCACCGGCTACGACCGCGCCCTGGAGCCGCTGCTCGGCCACCTGGACGTCCTGGACGGACGCGGCCGCCCGGTCGCCCACGGCGGCCGCTCGCCCAAGCGGGCCCCGGGGCTCTACTTCACCGGCTTCACCAACCCGATCAGCGGGATGCTCCGCGAACTGGCCCTGGACGCCGAGAAGATCGCCAAGCGGGTGGCCCGGACGCACCGCTGACAGCGCGGCTCCGGGAATCGGGCACTACCGTGCGCACGAGGACCCGACGCCGAGCGCGCTGCCGGTCGGCGACGGCCGGGTCAACCTGCCGCAGGACCTTCTTCCGGGGAGTCGATGATGACCGTTCGCCGTGTCGTGCCCAACGTCCGTTCGGAGGCGGTGGAGGAGAGCCGGGAGTTCTACGGCCTGCTCGGCTTCGAGGAGGTCATGAACCTCGGCTGGATCACGACCGTCGCCTCGCCGTCCCGTCCGCAGGAGCAGGTCAGCTTCATGACCCACGACCTGACCGCCCCGGTGGTGCCCGACATGAGCATCGAGGTGGACGACGTGGACACGGCCTACGCGGCGGTACGGGAGAGCGGCGCGGAGATCGTCCACCCGCTGCAGGACGAGGAGTGGGGCGTACGGAGGTTCTTCGTCCGGGACCCCAACGGCCGGGTGGTCAATGTGCTGGGCCACCGCTGAGCCGACGAATGCAATACGGGCACGGAGTCGGGTGACGCCCGTCACGCTTCCGGATGTCACATCCTCCGGGCCCGGTTCCGTCCTGTGTGTGTAGCCACTGACGACAGCAGAGGAGCACACCATGAACGCCCGTATCGACGCCTTCGCCAGCCCCGTCACGGGAAAGCTCGTCAAGCACCTGGTCTCGGCGGCCAAGGTCGTCGAGGGCACGGCGCTGCCCGCGGCGACGCAGGAGCTGGTGAAGATCCGCGCGAGCCAGATCAACGGCTGCGGCGGCTGCCTGGACATGCACACCAAGGAAGCCGCCGCGGCCGGTGAGACCTCGCTGCGGCTCAACCTGATCGCCGCCTGGCGGGAGGCCACCGTCTTCACCGACGCCGAGCGCGCCGCGCTGGAGCTGACCGAACAGGGCACCCGGATCGCGGACGCGGCGGGCGGGGTCCCGGACGACGTCTGGGCGAACGCCGCCAAGCACTACGACGAGGAGCAGCTCATCGCCCTGACCTCGCTGATCGCGCTGATCAACGCCTTCAACCGGCTGAACGTGATCCTCCAGCAGCCGGCCGGGGGCTACCAGGTGGGTCAGCTCGTGCACCCCGCCTGAGGTCCGCCGCGACGGGCGCCGCCCACGACGACCAGCGCGAGCGCGGTCAGGGCGGCGCCCGTCCACAGCACGCTGGTGGTGCCGACGCCGTTGACGGCGAAGCCGCCGAGGAGCGCGCCCAGCGCGATGGACAGGTTGAAGGCGGAGACGTACAGCGAGGTGGCCGCCTCGGTGGCGTCCGGTGCGGCGTCGAGTATCCAGGTCTGGAAGGTGACCGGCACCGCGCCGTAGCCCAGCCCCCACAGGACCAGAACGGCGCCCGCCGAGAGGGCGTCGGTGTCGGCGAGCGCGAGTACGGCCATGGCCACGGTGAGGACCACCGAGATGCCCGTGACACAGGCCCGCAGCCGCCGGGCGACGAGCGCTCCGGCGATGAAGTTGCCGCAGACGCCGGCGACTCCGAACGTCAGCAGCAGCACGCTGATCGAGCCGTCGTCGACCCCGTCGCCCTGGAGGATCGGCCGGACGAACGTGTAGGCCAGGAAGTGGCCGGTGATGACCAGAAAGGTCAGGGCGATCCCCGCACGGACACCCGCGTTGCCCCGGAACACCTTCGGCAGGGCGGAGAAGGTGAGGCTCTGCCCGGCCGGGACCTTCGGCATGAGGAAGAGCATGCAGGTCAGGGAGATCAGCCCGAGGACGCCCACGACGGCGAACGCGGTGCGCCAGCCGCTGAGGTCGCCGATGAACGTTCCGGTGGGCACGCCCAGGACGGACGCGGTCTCCACACCGCCGAAGATCACGGCGGTGGCCCGGGCGACATGCCTGGCCGGCACCAGTCGCAGGGCGATGCCTCCGGCGATGGACCAGAAGCCGCCGACGCTGACACCGATCAGGAACCGGGCGACGAGGACCACCGTGAAGCCGGTGGCGAAGGCGGAGGCCAGATTGGCCGCGCCCATCAGGCCGATGAGGACCACCAGGACGATGCGGCGGTCGATACGTCCGGTGGCGACGGTGACGAGGGGCGCCGAGACGGCGGCGACCAGTCCGGGCACCGTGATCATCAGCCCCGCGGTGCCCTCGGAGACGTCCAGGGCGTGACCGATGGGGGTGAGCAGGCCCACGGGCAGCAGCTCGGAGGTCATCAGCGAGAAGATGCCCAGGGTCACCGCCAGGACGGCGAGCCAGCCCTTGACCGGTGAACGCCCGGCCGCGGTGGACGTCGTGGTCTCGACGGTGGTCACGGGGTGCCGGGCGTCTTGCGCGTGGCGACGTTCATGCGGTTCCACGCGTTGGTGGTGAAGATCAGCGCGATGAGCTGGGCGAGCTCCTTCTCCTCGAAGTGCTGCGCGGCCTCCTCGTACACCGCGTCCGGCACGCCCCCGGGCAGCAGGGTGACGGCCTCCGCCAGGGCGAGCGCGGCCCGCTCCTTCCCGGTGAACAGGCTCGACTCCTCCCAGGCGGCGAGCTGGTGGATCCGGTCCTCCGACTCCCCCGCCTTCCGGGCGTCGGAGACGTGGTAGTCGATGCAGTACGCGCAGCGGTTGATCTGCGAGGCGCGGATCTGCACCAGCTCCAGCAGAGCGGGGTCGAGCCCTTCGCGGGCGGCGGCGTCGAGGGCGAGGACGGCCTTGAACACCTTGGGGGCGACGGTGGAGAAATTCATGCGCTGAGGTACCTGGTACGTGGTCATGCACCGACCGTAGGCGCGGAGGCGACCCGGCACAGGGTGCATTTCCGGGGCGGAATCATGGGTCAATCCACGGCCGGGGCGAGCATCGGCCGCCCTGGCCGGGGCGGGATTCGGCCGCCCTGGGCCCCGTCCGTCGCCGCGGCCCGTCCCGGCCCATGGGTGACCGTCCGTCGTCCATAGGTGAACGTCCGGTACGCCCGCGACTCTGCCTAGGCTGGGTCTCATGGACGTGTTCGACGAGCTGTTGCGGGGCGTGCGGGGCAGGGGCGCGGTGTTCGGCCGTTCGGTGCTGTGCGCACCGTGGTCGCTGCGGTTCACGGACGGGGCGTATCTGACCCTGTGCCTGCCGTTGCGGGGTGCGGGGTGGATCGTGCCGGAGGGCGGCGAGCCGCTGCGGGTGGAGGTCGGCGAGGCGGCGATCGTCCGGGGCCCGGCCCCGTTCGTCTTCACCGACGACCCGGTGGACGGTACGCGGCCGGGGCGGGCCGGCGGCGTACGGGAGGTGCGCTGGGACCAGGTCCGGGACGCCGGGGCCCCGCCGGAACGCGGCCCCGAATTCGACTGCCCCACCGTGCTGCTGGCCGCCACCTATGACGTGCAGGAGCAGCTTCCCCAACGGCTCCTGCGGGCGCTGCCCCCGGCCCTCGTGGTCCCCGACGAGGAGGACTGCGCGCCGCTGCGGGACTACCTGGAGGCGCAGATCGGCGTCGGCCGGCCCGGCGATCAGATCGTGCTCGACCGGCTGCTGGACTGGATGCTGGTGTGCACGCTGCGGGACTGGTTCGACCGGCCCGAGGCGGATCCGCCGGGGTGGTACGGGGCGCTCGGCGACGAGGTGGCGGGGCCGGCCCTGCGGGCGATGCACGAGGATCCGGCGTACCCCTGGACGACGGCGGAGCTGGCGAGCCGGGCGGGGGTGTCGCGGACGACGCTGGCGAAGCGGTTCACCGAGCTGGTCGGGGACGGCCCGGTGGCCTACCTCACCGAGTGGCGGATGACGCTGGCGGCGGACCTGCTGACCCGCCCGGAGCTGACGGTGGCGGCCGTGGCCCGGCGGGTCGGCTACGCGGACGCGTTCGGCTTCAGCGCGGCGTTCAAGCGGCTGCGCGGCCGGAGCCCGAGCGCGTTCCGGCAGGAGGCGTCGGCCGTCGACACGGTGGAGGCGGCCGCCCCGGCGGGGTGAGCCGCCCGGCGGGGTGAGCCGCCCCGCCCGCCCCGGCGGGCCTCCGGGGCGGGCGCCGGGTGGGGGCCCCGGGTCCCTCAGCCCCACACCCCCTGTGCCGCCGCGTCCCGGACGAAGTCGGCGAAGTCGCGCGGCTCCCGGCCGAGCGCCCGGCGCACCCCGTCCAGGACGGGCGCCTCCCGGCTCGTGGTGATCGGCTCCAGCGCGTCGGTCCAGAGGTCGGCCTCCTGGTCCGTGAAGCCCTGGTCGGCGAGGAGCCCGGCCCGGAAGACGGCCGCCTCGACGGGGACGTACGCGGCGCGCTTCCCGGTCTCCTTCGCGATCTCGTCCAGGACGTCGGCGATGCCGAGCGCGCGCGGGCCCGAGAGTCCGTACTCCTCGCCCGCGTGGCCGTCCTCGGTGAGCGCGGCGACGGCCACGTCCGCGATGTCGTCGGCGTCGATGAACGCGGCCTTCCCGTCCCGGGTGGGCAGCGCCAGTTCCCCGGCGCGTACGCCGTCGAGGAAGACGCCCTCGCTGAAGTTCTGGGCGAACCAGCCCGGCCGCAGGATCGTCCACTCCACCCCGGAGGCGCGCACCGCCCGCTCGCCCTCGCCGTGCGGTCCGCCGTCCTCGTAGGCGGGGCCGAAGTAGCCGGGCACCTCCGTGCCCCGGGCCGAGAGGAGCACCAGCCGCCGCACCCCGCTCGCGACGGCCTGTTCGACGAAGGCGGGCGTCGGGGAGGGCGAGACGTCGAGCGGGACGATGTAGACGGCGGCGGCGCCGTCCAGGGCGGCCTGCCAGGTGGTGGGGTCAGACCAGTCGAACGGGGTGTCTCCGGACCGGGAGGCCGCCCGGGTCTCCACTCCCAGCTCACGGAGGCGGGTCACCACCCGGCGGCCGGTCTTGCCGGTGCCGCCGGTCACCAGTACGGGGCCCTGCGCGGAGGTCGTTGCTGCGGTCGCGTCTGTCTGCGTCATGGCACCAGCCTCACGCGGCGGGGCGGCCCGCGCCCATGGCCCAGCGTCCGGGAGGGATGTCCGAACGTCCGCCGCCGGCCGGTAAGACGGGGGTCGGAGGGCCGGGGGGAGACGAACACGGCCGAGGCCCGGATCCTCGTGGATCCGGGCCTCGGTCGCGTACTTCTTCAGTAGCGGGGACAGGATTTGAACCTGCGACCTCTGGGTTATGAGCCCAGCGAGCTACCGAGCTGCTCCACCCCGCGTCGGTGAACACCACCTTACGCCACGGAATCGCCCTGCGTGACCATGTGAGCCTTTGCCTGCACACCCATTCCTGACGCAGCGTCAGTTCAGTAACCTGACAGGGTGTCAGTTAACCGGCCGGCCCCGCCCGTTCACCGGCGGGCCATCGAGCAGGAGTGGGCGGAACGATGCTTGGATCGACTCACGGCACCCTCACCACCGGCTTCCGCGCCCGGGTGGTGGCCTGCGGCGAGGAGCCGCACGCCGCCGTCGTCAGCCTGCCGACGGCCTCGGCCCCGGGCGGCCTCGACGTCAGCGGGCGACCGCTGCACCTGACCGTGCCCGACCTGGACCGCTTCTTCCGGCCCCGGTCGGTGGCCGTCGTCGGCGCCTCCGACGCCGAGGGCCGCCCGAACACCGGCATCACCCGGCAGCTCGTCGACTGGGCCGGACGGGTCGGGGCCCGGCTGCACCCGGTGCACCCGACCCGGCAAACCGTGTTCGGCCGCGACTGCTTCGCCTCGGTCGCCGCGATCCCCGAGCCGGTCGACCTCGCGGTCCTCCTCGTCGCGGACCCGCTCCCGGTGATCGAGGAGCTCGGCGAGGCCAAGGTGCCCTTCGCCGTCGCCTTCGCCTCCGGGTTCGCCGAGACCGGGGAGGCGGGCGCGGCCGCCCAGGACCGGCTGGCGGCGGCCGTGGAACGCTCCGGGCTGCGGCTGCTCGGACCGAACACCAACCTGAACGCCTTCGAGCGGTTCCGGGACGACCTGGCGGGCCCCGCCATCGCCCTGATCACCCAGTCCGGGCACCAGGGCCGCCCGCTCCACGCCCTCCAGGAGCTGGGCATCCGGCTCTCGCACTGGGCCCCGACGGGCAACGAGGCCGATCTGGAGACCGCGGACTTCCTCGCGTACTTCGCCCAGCTCCCCGAGGTCGGGGCCATCGCCTGTTACGTCGAGGGGCTCAAGGACGGCCGCTCCTTCCTGCTCGCCGCCGACCGGGCCGCCCGCGCCAAGGTGCCGGTCGTCGCCGTGAAGGTGGGCCGTACGGAGGCCGGGGCCAGGACCGCCGCCTCGCACACCGGCAAGCTGACCGGGGCGGACCAGGTGGTGGACGCGGCGATGCGGCAGTTCGGGGTGATCCGGGTGGACGGCCTGGACGAGCTCCAGGACACCGCCGCCCTGCTGGCCCGGGCCCGCCCGCCGAAGGCCGACGGGGTGGCCGTCTACTCCATCTCCGGCGGCACCGGCGCGCACTTCGCGGACCTGGCGACGGCGGCGGGCCTCACCCTGCCCACGCTCTCCCCCGCCAAGCAGGACGAGCTGCACACCTGGATACCGGAGTACCTGACCGTCGCCAACCCCATCGACAACGGCGGCCATCCGGTCGGCGACTGGCGCGGCCGGAAGATCATCGACGCGATCCTCGCCGATCCGTCCGTCGGGGTGCTGATCTGCCCGATCACCGGCCCCTTCCCGCCGATGAGCGACCGCCTCGCCCAGGACCTGGCGGACGCGGCGGAGGCCACCGACAAGCTGGTCTGCGTGGTCTGGGGCTCCCCCGTCGGCACCGAGGACGCCTACCGGACGACCCTGCTGGGCTCCTCGCGCCTCGCCACGTTCCGTACCGCCCGCAACTGCGTCACCGCCGTGAAGGCCTATCTGGACCACCACCGCTTCACCGACCGCTACCGCTCCCCCTTCGAGGACGCCCCGCGCACCCCGTCGCCCTCCTTCCGCAAGGCGCAGGGCCTGCTGCGGCCGGGGCAGCAGCTCAGCGAGCACGCGGCGAAGCAGCTGCTGCGCGCGTACGGGATCCGGGTGCCGCGCGAGCAGTTGGTGACCAGCGCGGCGGCGGCGGTCCGGGCGGCGGGTCCGGTGGGCTACCCGGTGGTGATGAAGGCGTCCGGCCCCCGGCTCGCCCACAAGACGGAGCTGGGCCTGGTGAAGGTCGGCCTCACCTCGGCCAGCCAGGTCCGCGACGCCTACCGCGAGCTGACCGACATCGCCCGGTACGAGTCGGTGGACCTGGACGGCATCCTGGTCTGCCAGATGATCGACCGGGGCGTCGAGATGATGGTCGGGGTCACCCACGACGCCCTGTTCGGCCCGACGGTCACGGTGGGGCTCGGCGGGGTCCTGGTGGAGGTGCTGCACGACGCGGCGGTGCGGGTGCCGCCGTTCGGCGAGCAGCAGGCCCGGGACATGCTGGGCGAACTGCGCGGCCGGGCCCTGCTGGAGGGGGTGCGGGGCGGCCCCCCGGTCGATGTGGACGCGCTGGTCGAAGTGGTGCTGCGGGTGCAGCGCATGGCCCTGGAGCTGGGCGACGACCTGACCGAGCTGGACATCAACCCGCTGGTGGTGCTGGGCCGCGGACAGGGCGCGGTGGCCCTGGACGCGCTGGCGGTGTGCCGGTGAGCGGGGAGGCGGCGGAGGCCGCCCCCCGGGACGCCACCGTCCTGCACTCCCTCGACGGCGGCGTCTCCTGGATCACCCTCAACCGGCCCGAGGCCATGAACGCCGTCACCTGGGACCAGCGCGAGCGGATCGTCGCCCTCCTCGCCGACGCCTCCGCCGACCCCGGCGTACGGGCGGTGGTGCTCACCGCCACCGGCCGGGGCTTCTGCGCGGGCGCCGATCTGCGCGGCGCCCCGGCCCCCGCACGCGAACGGGTCCCGGGGGACGTGGCCCGGACGATCCGGCTGGGCGCGCAGCGGCTGATCGCGGCCGTCCTGGACTGCGAGAAGCCGGTCATCGCCGCCGTCAACGGGACGGCGGCCGGCATCGGCGCGCATCTGGCGTTCGCCTGCGATCTGGTCCTGGCGGCCGACACGGCGACGTTCATCGAGGTCTTCGTACGCCGGGGGCTCGTCCCGGACGGCGGCGGCGCGTATCTGCTGCCCCGGCTGGTGGGCCCGCAGCGCGCCAAGGAGCTGATGTTCTTCGGCGACACCCTCACGGCGGCGGACGCGGAGCGGCTCGGCCTGGTCAACCGCACGGTGCCGGGCGGGGAGTTGGAGGCGCTGGCCAAGGAGTGGGCGGGCCGGCTGGCCACCGGTCCCACCCGGGCCCTGGCCCTGACCAAGCAGCTGGTGAACACTTCCCTGGACGGCGACCGGGCCACGGCGTTCGCGGCGGAGGCGGCCGCCCAGGAGATCAACATGACCACGCGCGACGCGAACGAGGGCGTGGCGTCCTTCGTCGAGCGCCGGTCGCCGGAGTACCGGGGGTACTGACCGGAGTACTGGAACCACTGATCGCGGCCCCGGGGCACCGCAGCCCCGGGGCACCGCGGCTCCGACCGGAGCACCGAACCTCAGGCTGCCACCGGCGGGTTGAAGCGGTGGAACTCGGGGGCCGACCAGCGCAGCGGGGAGGCGGCGGCGACCTCCCGTACGGCGGTGACCTCGAACTCCACGAGCCGCTCCGCCCCCGGCACCCGTGCCACCTCGTCCGCGTCCCAGACGGTGCGGGCGCGACCGGTCAGATGGAGGGCGACCCCGGTGTCCCAGCCGGGCACCAGGAGCCCGGCGGCCGGGTTGAGTTCGAGGTTGCCCAGGGTCAGGAACATGCCGTTGCCCGCGTAGTCGGGCCAGCGCAGCAGCCGGTCCGAGACCACCTGGACGAAGCCCGGGTTGCCGCCCCGGTGCGAGGCGTCGGCGTCGCCCCGGTCGGACGCGGTGGCGACGAAGAAGGTGTCGGCGGCCCGCACCGCGTCCTGCTGCGCGGGGCTCAGGGCGTCGCCGTCCGTGACCGTGTGCCGCTGCCCGCGCTCCTCGCCCGGTGCGATGCGGTGGTGGTGGCGCTCCTGGATGTACTTGGGGCAGTTGGCGACGGCCTGGTCGAGTTCGACGCGGAGCCCGTCGCCGGCGCGGACCGCCCGGCCGTTCATCCGCATCCGGCGGCGAGTGGCCGGTTCGATGGCGATCATGCCGATCCGGGCCGGGGCGGCACCGCCCGCACCGGCGCCGGACAGCAGGCCGGCCAGCGGATCGCCGGGCCGGGGCAGGGCCCCGACGACCAGGGTGTCCGGCGCGGGAACGCTCAGGAACCCCGGTTCGCCGGTGAGCTGGGTCGCCCAGATCCGCCCCCGCTCGTCCGCACCGCCCACCACCAGGAAGGGCTGCCGGCCGAGGAAGTCCGCCGCGATCTCGGGAATGTCGGAACGGATGGCCCGCTCCGCACCCGCCGCCCGCCGGGCGAGCCCCGCCCGCTCCTGCACGGCGACCTCACCCCGGTGATATCCGTTCATGCCTCTGCCCGCCTTTCCGCCGGATCGCAGCTCGTCGTCTAGAAGAACCCGCAGGTGGGAGCACCGGTGGTCGGTGCGTCCGCCGGGTCGGCCCCGGTGGGCGCGTAGACCTCCAGGCGGATGCCGTCGGGGTCGGTGAAGAAGATGCCGCCCGAGGTGCCGCTCTCGCCGTGCGGCACGACGCCCTCATGGGCGAACTCCGCGCCCAGCCCGCGCAGGACGTCCTCCGTGGCCCGGACCTCCTCGACGGAGTCCACCTGGAACGAGAGGTGGTGGAGACCGGGGAGGGCCGTCGCGAACGTGCCCTCGCTCTGCTGCCACAGGGTCACCACGAGCCGGGAATCGCGCCCCAGGAAGGCCCAGCGGCGATCGGCGTCCTTGCCTTCCGCCAGCAGCTCGAAGTCGAAGACTTCGCGGTAGAAGGCGGCCGAGCGCTCCAGATCGGTGACGTTGAGGCCGACATGACCCGTCTGGAGGTTCTTCGCCTTGCCCATGGTCGATCCCGTTCCTTCGGTCAGGGCCGCGAGGTGATCTCGTAACCGTTGATATCGATTTTGAGGGTTAGAGTGGCGGACGTCAACCGGTGATCTTCACTTGACTGGTTATGATCGCTGGATCAGCCGCCCTCACCCACGGAAGGAGCCCAGCCGTGCCACACCCCTCCGGGGCCGACCCCCGGCCGCTGACCGGCGAGCCGCTCGCCCTCGATCTGCTCAACACCCGCTGGATCGACGGCGACGGGCGGCACGACCTGCTGGACTCCGTGGCCGGCCTGACCCTCTGGCTGGACAGCCCGCCGGTACGCGAACACCTCCGCCCCACGGAAGCCGCCCCGCCCCCGCCCGCCGACCGCACCGCACTGGACCGCCTGCTCCTGACCCGCACGGCGCTCGACACCCTGGCCGCCGCGTCCACCGGCCCGGATCCGGCCACCCCCGAGGACGCCGGCCACCTCAACGAGGTCCTCTCCCACGGGCGCATCCGCCGCACACTGAAGCCCGACGGAGTTCCGGAGTCCGTGGTGGAGGTGGACGACCCGTCCTGGATCCCCGCCTGGTACGCGGCGGAGAACTGGCTGCACCTGATCGCGGACCGACCCGACCGCATCCGCGCCTGCGCGAACCACGCGTGCATCCTGCACTTCTACGACGTGTCCAAGAACGGCACGCGCCGCTGGTGCTCCATGGCGGGCTGCGGCAACCGCGCGAAGGCCCAGCGCCACTACGCCAAGCGCTCCGGAAGCTGACGCCCGTCCCGCGCCCGCGACTTCACATCTGACGAGCCGTCAGTTCTAATGGACGGCGTGATGGGACACGCAGGCATGGCCGCCACCGCCGTCCGGTACCTCAGGTCCGTCGGCGCCGCCACGACAGCCGCACCGCGGGCACGCGCCGAGGCGCTGCCCCGGCCGGACCTGAGGGCGGTCCGGGACGACGAGCGGCCACCCGTCGCACCCGACGAATTCCGGCGCGTGCTGGGCCACTTCGCCAGCGGCGTCACCGTGATCACCGCACGCGACGCGGCCGGTCCGACCGGCTTCGCCTGCCAGTCCTTCGCCTCGCTCTCTCTGGACCCGCCCCTGGTGTCCTTCATGGTCGCCCGTACGTCGACGACCTGGCCGCGCATCGCCCGCGCCGGGACGTTCTGCGTGAACATCCTGGGGGCCGGACAGGGCGCGCTGTGCCGGGGGTTCGCGGTGAGCGGGGCCGACAAGTTCGCGGGCGTGGCCCACGAGGACGCCCCGGCGACCGGTTCACCGCTGCTCGACTCCGTACCCGCCTGGATCGACTGCCGTATCCACGCCGTCCACACCGGCGGCGACCACCTCATCGTGGTCGGCCGGGTGGAGGCGCTGGGGGCGACGGAGGAGGGCGAGCCCCTGCTCTTCCACCGGGGCGCGTTCGGCCGGTTCAGCGGCTGAGCCGGAGCTCGGGCGGTTCAGCGGCTGGGCCCGGAGCTCGGGCGGTTCAGCGGCCGAGCCCGGCCTCCGGCTGCCGGACCCGCCGGATCACCAGCGACATCAGCGCCGCCATCGCGCACAGCGCCCCCGACGCGTACCAGACCACGTCGTAGCTGCCGAACACGTCCCGCGCGACCCCGCCGAGGAACGCCACGACCGCCGCGCCCACCTGGTGCGAGGCCAGCACCCAGCCGAAGACGATCGCGCTGTCCTCGCCGTACTGCTCGCGGCAGAGGGCCAGGGTCGGCGGGACGGTGGCGACCCAGTCTAGACCGTAGAACACGATGAAGAAGATCATCGGCGGCTGCACCTCGGGGCCGATCAGCAGCGGCAGGAACAGCAGCGAGATGCCGCGCAGCGCGTAGTAGACGGCGAGCAGTCTGCGGGCGTCGAAGCGGTCGGTGAGCCAGCCGGAGAAGATCGTGCCGATGACGTCGAAGACCCCGATCACCGCGAGCAGCGAGGCCGCCACGGTGATGGGCATGTGATTGTCGTGGGCGAAGGGGACGAAGTGGGTGCGGATCAGGCCGTTGGTGGAGGCCCCGCAGATCGCGAAGGTGCCCGCGAGCAGCCAGAACGGGCCGGTGCGGGCCGCGTCGAACAGCACCCGCACCGTCCGGCGTGCGGCGCCCCGGGCCGGGGCCGGCTTCGCCACGTACGTACCGCCGTACGGGGCGAGCCCCACATCGGCCGGGTGGTCGCGCATCAGGAGCCAGACGAACGGGACGACGACCAGGGCGGCCAGCGCGACGGTGACCGACGCGGGCTGCCAGCCGTGCCGGTCGACGATCCAGGCGCAGAGCGGCAGGAAGACGAGCTGCCCGGAGGCGCCCGCCGCGGTGAGGATGCCGGTGACCAGCCCTCGGCGGGCCACGAACCAGCGGTTGGTGACGGTCGCGGCGAACGCCATCGCCATCGAACCCGTACCGAGGCCGACCAACAGGCCCCAATAGATCATCAGTTGCCAGGAGGCGGTCATCCAGACGCTGGCGATCGCCCCGGCCGCCACCATGGTGAGCGCGACCGCCACGACCCGCCGGATGCCGAAGCGGTCCATGAGTGCGGCGGCGAACGGCGCGGTCAGCCCGTACAGCGCCATGTCGATGGAGACCGCGAGCCCGATCTCGCCCCGCGACCAGCCGAACTCGCTGTGGAGCGGTTCGATGAGCAGTCCGGGCAGGGAGTTGAAGGCCGCGCCGCCGATGATCGTCACGAAGGTGACGGCGGCGACGATCCACGCCCGGTGGACGGAGAAGGGGAAGCGGCGGCGCGCCTCGCGGGGCGGCCGCCGGTCGTCCTGCGCGGCGCTTTCGATGGTCTCGGTCACGTGGACCAGCTTCTTGGCCTGCGACTCCCCCTGCGAGTGGCCGGAAGGACATGGTTCGCAGGGATCGGGCCACGGTCCGGCGTGCGGAGGGCCGGAGCTTCGCGCACAGCGGCGCCACCGGTCAGCGGCGGAGCCTCGTGACCCCCGCGTGGACGGACCAGGCCGCCGCCGCGCCCACCGCGTACCAGAGCAGATCCGGTGCGTTGAAGGTCGAACCGAGCACCAGCCGGGCCGCCGTGCTGTGAGCCGACAGCTCCGCCGGTACGCCGGTGAGCTGCGCGAACTCCACCGCCCAGCTCACCGCCAGCGCCGCGCCCGCCACCACGGCCGGCCGCGCGCGGGGCGCGCAGAAGGCGACGAGGGCGCAGAGCAGCACCGTGTAGAGCGCGCTCCCGGCGTACTTGGCGAACGCGCCGTCCGCCCCGGCGCGCACGCCGAGGCCCGCGGCGACGGTGGCGACGGCCGCCACCGCCGCGACCGCACGTGGCACGGGCGTTGGCGTACGCGTCGGTGTTGGCGTACGCGTTGGCGTGGACGCGGGCTTCGTGGGTGGCCGTGTCGAGCGCCTCATACGTGCCCGATCCGCTTGAGCCGCCGGATCGGCCGGGCCACCAGCAGCACCGCCACCACCCCCATGTTGATCACGGCCGCCGCCACCAGCAGTTCCGGCGCCCCGACCGCCTCGGCCACCGGGCCCGCCAGCGCGCGGCCCGCCGCGACCATCAGGAGCGAGCCCGCCACATCGTAGGCGTGCAGCCGGTTCAGGGCCTGCGGCGGAACGTGCGTCTGGACCGTCGTGGACCACATCACCAGCCAGAACGCGGCCGCCCCGCCGGCCAGCAGCTGCCCCGCCGCCAGCACCGGCACCGGCATCCCGAGCGCCAGCACCAGCAGGCTCACCGCCACCAGCGGCAGCGCCACCGCGCCCGCCGCCAGCGGGTGCGACGGGCGCAGCCGCAGAGCGAGGAGACCGCCGACGACGCTGCCAGCGCCGTTCACCGCCATCAGCATTCCGTACGCCCCCGAGCCGTGCGCCTCGGTGACCAGGACGGCGGTCAGCGGCAGCATCGGGCCGAGGACCGCGAAGCCGTACACCGTCCAGACCGCGATCACGCCCCACAGCCAGGACCGGGCCCGGAACTCCCGCCACCCGTCGACCAGTTCGGCGGTGAACGTGCCGCGTACCGCGTCGTCGTGCGGGGCCGGGGCCAGCCGCATCAGGAAGAGGCAGACGCCGGAGACCGCGAAGGTCGCCGCGTTGGCCGCGTAGACGGCCCCGGCGCTGGCGAGGCCGACGAGCGCCCCGGCGAAGGCGGGCCCGGCCATGGTCATCAGCGCCTCGGCGACCCGTAGGACGGCGTTGGCGCGCTGGACGTCGGTGGAGACGCGCGGCACGGTCGAGGCGACCCCGGGCTGGAAGAGCGCCGCGCCGACACCGGCCACCGAGCTGAGGACGTACACCACCCACAGCGGCGGGTTGCCGGTCGCGAAGGCCACGGCCAGCACGGAGGCGCCGATCAGCCGCAGCACATCGGCGATGATCATCATGCGGCGCGGGGTGAAGCGGTCGGCGAGGACCCCGCCGAACAGGACGAACACCGCCAGCGGCCCCATCCAGGCGGCGAGCGCGAAGCCGACCGACGAGGCGGGCCGTCCCGCGCCCAGCAGTCCGGCGGTCAGGGCCACCGGGATCATGCCGTCGCCGAAGAGCGCGACCGTACGGGCCACGAAGAAGTAGCGGAAGTTACGGTTCCAGAGCCCTGCGGACCGGGCGGACCCTGCGGGCCCGGCGAGGTCGGCGAGGTCGGCGAGCCCGGCGAGCCCGGCGGACCCGCCGCCATCGAGCGGGACCGGGCTCGGGCTCGGGCCCCGGTCAGGGCCCCGGTCCGGATACAGGTCCGGGTCCGGGTCCGGGGACGTACGGGTGTCGCGCACGGCACCGGGAATGGACGCGCGCCCTGTCGGCTTCTTCTTCACGTCGCTAACCTGTATCAGCTCGTGGTCTATACCAGCTACAGGATTCCCCTGTGATCTTCGAGGAGGCCGTCGTGCCGCACCGCGTCGTCGTCCTGGCCCTCGACGGGCTGCTCCCCTTCGAACTGGGCATTCCGCAGCGGATCTTCGGCCGCAGCATCGGCACGGAGGCGGGCGGCCCGGGCCGGAAGCTGTACGACGTGGTGACCTGCTCGGTCCGGCCGCCGGGCCCGGTCCGGACCGATGCCGACTTCTCCGTCCTCGTGGAGCACGGCCCGGAGGTGCTCGCCACCGCCGACACGGTCGTCGTCCCCGCCTCCTACGAACTGGGCCCGGTCTTCGAGGAGGGCAGGCTCACCGAGGAGCTGGCCGCCGCGCTCGCCCTGGTCCGGCCCGGCACCCGGATGGTCTCCATCTGCACCGGCAGTTACGTCCTGGCGGCGGCCGGCTACCTCGACGGCCGCCCCGCCACCACGCACTGGTCGTCCGCCGACCACTTCCAGCGGACGTTCCCGCAGGTCCGCGTCGACCCGGACGTCCTGTTCATCGACGACGGCGATGTCCTCACCTCCGCCGGGGTCGCCGCCGGGATCGACCTCTGCCTGCATCTGGTGCGGCGCGACCACGGCACGGCCGTCGCCAACGAGATCGCCCGCCGCACGGTCGTGCCGCCGCACCGGGACGGCGGGCAGGCGCAGTACATCCACCGGCCCGTTCCCGAGCCGCAGTTCGCGACCACGACCGGCGCCCGGGCCTGGGCGCTGGCCCGGCTGGACCGGCCGATCCTGCTGCGGGACATGGCGGAGCAGGAGGCGATGAGCGTACGGACGTTCACGCGCCGCTTCCGCGAGGAGGTCGGGATCAGCCCCGGCCAGTGGCTCACCCAGCAGCGGGTGGAGCGGGCCCGCCATCTGCTGGAGTCGACGGACCTGTCGATCGACCAGGTGGCCCGGGACGCGGGCTTCGGCACGGCGACCTCGCTGCGCCAGCACCTCCAGGCGGCCCTGGGCGTGCCGCCGACGGTCTACCGGCGTACGTTCCGGTCCTCGGCGGACAGCGTTTCCTGAGGCCCCTCCCAGGGCTCCGGCCTCAGCCGCGCCGCCCCACCAGGTCGTCCAGTTCGGCCTGGAAGAGCTGGGCGGGGTCGAAGGCCATGCCGGTGAAGTGACCGGCCAGCTCCAGGGACAGCACACCGTGCAGCCGGGTCCAGAACGCGAGGGCCCGGTGCAGGGCCCCGGGCGGGGCGGGGTGGTCACCGGCCCAGTCGCGGTGGCCGGCCAGATGGGCGGCGAACGGGGTGGCGGGCGCGTCCGGTTCGAGGGCCGCGCAGGCGGTCAGCAGGTCGGCCATGATCTCCTGCGAGATGCCGGTGATCTCCTCGGGCGCGTGGTAGCCGGGGACGGGGGTGCCGTAGATGAGGAAGTACCGCTGCGGGTCCGCCAGCGCCCAGTCGCGCAGGACGTGCGCGAGTCCGGCCAGGTCGGCGCCGGTGGCGGCCGCCGCGCGGACGGCGTCGGCGAGGCTGCGGTACGCGTCCCGGATGAGCTCGGTGATCAGCTCGTCGCGCCCCGCGTAGTAGCGGTAGAGCGCGGGCCCGCTGACCCCCATCCGCTTGGCGATCGCGTTGAGCGAGAGCGCGGACGCCCCGGCCGTGGCGATCTGCTCCCACGCGTGCTGCTTGATCTCCGTACGGACCTGGGCGCGGTAGCGCTCCCGGGGGGTCGCGGCGTCGGACTTCGCCATGGGGTGCCGCCTTCCGTCACCACGTCAGCTACTCACTCAAATTTCCGTTAGAAGATATCACGGAACCCCTCGCCCACCCCTTGACCCTTCACCCCGCGAGGAGTTACAACTTCTAACGAACACATGAGGAACTAACACCTGGAGCCCTGATGACCCGGACGCGCACCGCCGCCACCGCCGCCACCGCCACCGCTGCCCTGCTCGCCCTCCCGCTCGCCGTCGCCGGACTCCTCGGCGCCGCCGCCGCGCCCGCCGGGGCCGCCACCGCGCGCCCGGCCCCGTCGCTCACCTGCCAGGGCCGGGGCGTCGACCCCGACGCCCTGGTCCGCGCCCGGACCGAGACCGTCATCGACGCGCCGCTGAGCACCGTGTGGAAGCTCCAGACCGAGGTGGAGCGCTGGCCGGACTGGCAGACCCATGTCACGAGCATGGACCGCCTCGACCACGGGCCCTTCCGCCCCGGTTCGGCGTTCCGGTGGACGACCCCGGTCCCGCCCAACCCGGCGACCCCCGCCACCAGCCTGGACATCACCTCCACCGTCGAGCAGCTGAAGCGCGGCTCCTGCATCCGCTGGACCGGACCCGCCGTCGGCGAGGGGCTGCACATCGACGGCGTACACGTGTGGACCTTCACCCGGGTCCGGGGCGGCGTCCTCGTCCGTACCGAGGAGACCCACACCGGCGAACAGGTCGACGCGAACGTCCCCTACGCCACCGAGATCCTGAAGCAGGGCCTCGAAGCCTGGCTCGCCGAGCTGAAGACCGCCGCCGAGGCCCGGCCCTGCTGACCCCGTGACCGGTCAGAAGACCAGCACCCCCCGGGCCACCCGCCCGTGGTGCGCGTCGTCGGCCGCCTTGGCGAAGTCCTCCACCGGATACGTCTCCGTCACCAGCTCGTCCAGCAGCAGCCGGCCCTCCCGGTAGAGGTCCGCGTACAGGGCGATGTCGCGCTGCGGCCGCGAGGAGCCGTAGCGGCAGCCGAGGATCGACTTGTCCAGGTACATCGAGGAGACCAGGAACGACGCCTCGGCGCTCGCCGCCGGTACGCCCAGGAGCACGGCCTGCCCGTGCCGGTCGAGGAGGTCGATCGCCTGGCGGATCAGCTCGGTGCGGCCGACGCACTCGAAGGCGTGGTCGGCCCCGTCGGGGAGGATGTCGCGCACGCCCTCCGCGCTCGTCAGGAAGTGCGTGGCGCCGAACTGCCGGGCCACCGCCTCCTTCGCCGGGTTGCTGTCGACGGCGACGACGGTGAGCGCACCGGCCAGCCGGGCCCCCTGGAGCACATTGAGGCCGATGCCGCCGGTGCCGATGACCACGACGCTGTCGCCCCGGTCGACCTTCGCCCGGTTGAGGACCGCCCCGACGCCGGTGAGCACCCCGCAGCCGATCAGGGCGGCGGAGGTGAGGGGCAGGTCGGCCGGGATCCTGACCGCCTGGACGGCGCGCACCACCGTACGTTCGGCGAAAGCGGAGTTGGAGGCGAACTGGAACACCGGCTTCCCGCCCCGCGAGAACGGCCGCCCGGGCCGGCCGATCGCCTTGCGGCACATGGTCGGCCTGCCCCGGTCGCACTGGGCGCAGGCCCCGCAGTTGGCGAGGGTGGACAGCGCGACATGATCACCGGGCCGTACGTGGCCGACGCCGGGCCCGACCGCCTCCACCACGCCCGCGCCCTCGTGGCCGAGCACGACCGGGACCGGGAAGGGGATGGTGCCGTCGATCACCGACAGATCGCTGTGGCAGAGCCCGGCGGCGGCGACCGCCACCAGCACCTCGCCGGGGCCCGGTTCGCGTATCTCCAGGTCGTCGACGACCTCGGTCCGTGTGCCGTCGAAGACGACGCCTCTCATCTCGGCTCCCTCGGTAGGCCGAGCACCCGCTCGGCGATGATGTTCCGCTGGATCTCGTCGGAGCCGCCGTAGATGGTGTCGGCCCGGCTGAAGAGGAACAGGTGCTGTGCGGGGTGGAGTTCGTACGGTCTCCGCGTCGTCCAGGGCTCCGGGCCGACGGCCCCCGCCTCCCCGGCGACCTCCACCGCCAGCTCCCCCAGCCGCTGGTGCCAGCCGCCCCACAGCAGCTTCGCCACGCTGGGCGCGCCCGGGTCGCCGGTGGTGCCGAGGGTGCGCAGGGCGTGGCGGCGCATGGTGTCCAGCTCGGCCCACTGGCGGACGATCCTGGCCCTGATGACCGGGTCCTCGGCGGCCCCGCTCGCCACGGCGGCGGCCACCACCTGTTCCAGCTCCGCGGCGAACCCGACCTGCTGGGCGAGGGTGGAGACCCCGCGCTCCAGAGCGAGGAGGCCCATGGCGACCTGCCAGCCGTTGCCCTCGCCGCCGACGGCCTCGGTGGCCCGCGCCCCGTCGAGGAAGACCTCGTTGAACTCGCTGGTGCCGGTCAGCTGCCGGATCGGCCGCACCTCGATCCGCCCCGGCTGATCCATCTCCACCAGCAGGAACGACAGCCCGTGGTGGCGGGTGGAGCCGGGGTCGGTGCGGGCGAGGACGAAGCACCAGTCGGCGTCCAGGGCGAGCGAGGTCCAGATCTTCTGCCCGGTCACGGTGTAGCCGCCGGTGGTGGTGTCCGGGGTGGCGGTGGTCCGGATACCGGCGAGGTCGGAGCCCGCGCCGGGTTCGCTGTACCCCTGGCACCAGAGGGTCTCGCCCCGGGCGACGGGGGGCAGATGGCGGTGCTTCTGCTCCTCGGTGCCGTAGGTGATGAGGGTCGGCGCGAGGAGGTTCTCGCCGATGTGGCCCATCCGGGCGGGGGCTCCGGAGCGGGCGTACTCCTCGGCCCAGACGACCTGTTCGGGGAGGGTGGCGCGGCGGTTGCCGTACGTCTCGCCGTCGGCGCCGGGCCAGCCGATCCCGATCCAGCCGGCCTTGCCCAGCTCGCGTTCCCACGCGCGGGGGTCGGGGGCGGGGGTCTCGGCGAGGCGGCCCGCCAGCCAGGCGCGCACCTCGGTACGGAAGTCCATGAGTTCCTCCTGTCCCTGGGGGCTCCGCCCCCAGACCCCCGCTGCTCAATCGCCGCAGGGGCTGGAAAACCAAGCCCCTCCGGCGATTGAGGAGCGGGGGTTCGGGGGCGGAGCCCCCGAGGGGTCACCGGTTCGGGCGGTCGCCCGACTTCGCCGCTGCCGCCATCTCCGCCACCCGCGCCAGCATCGGCATCGGATCCACCCCCACCGTCCCCGGCAGGAAGTCCGCGATCCGCTCCGGGGTCCAGGCCGCCCCCTCCGCGTACCCCGCCCGCAACTCCCTCGGCTGGGCCCAGACCGCGATCTTCGGGCCCGCGATCGTGTAGACCTGCCCGGTGATCCCCTCCGCCCGCGCCCGCTCGCTCAGCAGATAGACGACCAGCGCCGCCACATCCTCCGGCTCCCCGATCTCCTTCAGCTCCATCGGTACGCCGGCCGACATCCGGGTCCGGGCGACGGGCGCGACCGCGTTGGCCGTGACGCCGTACCTGTGCAGGCCGAGCGCCGCGCTGCGGACCAGCGAGATGATCCCGCCCTTCGCCGCGCTGTAGTTGGCCTGCGAGACGCTGCCCTGGTGGTTGCCGCTGGTGAAGCCGATCAGCGTGCCGCCGCCCTCCTGCTTCCGCATCACCGCCGACGCGGCCCGGAAGACCGTGAACGTGCCCTTGAGATGGGTGGCCAGCACCGGGTCCCACTCCTCCTCGGACATGTTGAACAGCATCCGCTCACGGAGGATCCCGGCCACGCAGACCACCCCGTCGAGCCGCCCGTACTCCGCCAGCGCGGTGTCCACGATCCGCTGCCCGCCCGCCATCGTGGAGATGTCGTCGGCCACCGCGACCGCCTCGCCGCCCGCCGCCTCGATCTCCTTGACGACGGACCGGGCGATCTCGCTGGTCGGTTCGGAGCCCTCGACGGAGACGCCGTAGTCGTTGACCACGACCCGCGCCCCCTCCGCCGCCGCGGCGAGCGCGACCGCCCGCCCGATGCCCCGGCCGGCCCCGGTCACGGCGACCACCCTGCCTGTCAAGAAGTTCCCCATGCCCGGCCCCTTCCCGCGGTTTCTGACGGACCGTTAGATTTTACGGGCAGTCAGATACTCCGGCACAAGACCCAGGAGGTCCCCATGTCCCTGCCGGCCGAGTTCCACGAGATCGCCAAGCGCGTCAACAACTGGGGCCGCTGGGGAGAGGCCGACGAACTCGGGACGCTGAACCTGATCACCGACGCCGTCGTACGGGAGGCCGTCGGAGCCGTCCGCACCGGCCGCCGGATTCCGCTCGCGCTGCCGCTCCGGCAGGACGGGGTGCAGAGCGGGCTCATCCCGGGCCGGATCAATCCGCTGCACACGATGGTCCAGATCAACCAGGAGATCTTCGGCCCCGGTACGGTCGCCACCAGCGACGACGCCGTCACGATGGGGCTCCAGGCGGCCACCCACTGGGACGCCCTGACCCATGTCTCGCACAGCGGGAAGATCTACAACGGCCGCCCGGCGGACACGATCACCGCCCACGGCGGTGCCAGGCACTCCTCGATCGCCACCGTGGAGCACCTCGTCTCGCGCGGGGTCCTGCTGGACGTGGCCCGCGCCCGGGGGGTCGACCGGCTGCCGGGCGATCACGCCGTGACGCCACAGGACCTGGCGGCGGCGGAGGAGTTCGGGGGCGTGACCGTACGGGCCGGGGACATCGTGCTCGTACGGACGGGGCAGGTGCGGCTCGCGCTGGCCGGGGACCGGAACGCGTACGGCTATCCGTCGCCGGGGCTCTCGGTGCGCACCCCCGAGTGGTTCCACGCCCGGGACGTGGCGGCGGTCGCCAACGACACCCTGACCTTCGAGATCTTCCCGCCGGAGATCGAGGACCTGTGGCTGCCGGTGCACGCCCTGCATCTGGTCGAGATGGGCCTGCTCCAGGGCCAGAACTGGAACCTGGAAGCGCTGTCCGAGGCGTGCGCGGAGGAGGGCCGGTACGCCTTCCTCCTCACCGCCGCACCGGAGCCGTTCGCCGGGGCCACCGGTTCGCCGGTCGCCCCGGTCGCGGTCCTGTAGAGGAGAACGACGAGCGGTTCAGGCCAGGTGGTCGGTGAAGACGCACGAGGGCGGTTCGCACACCTCGCCGCCGCCCTGGACGACCACCGTGGGCGGCTCCGCGCCCCGCACCGGACCGCTCCGGTCGACCTCGCACCAGATCTGCTTCCCGGCGCCCTCCGGCAGCCAGCCCCAGCGGTCCGCGAGGCCGTCCACCAGCTCCAGGCCCCGGCCGTTGGTGTCCTCGCCCTCCGCGTGCCGCTGGAGCGGCGGACGGTCGCTGGCGTCCGCGACCTCGACCCGGACGGTCCCGGCCACGCCGGAGGACCCGGCCCCGCCGAAGAGCATCCGCAGCACGGCGGGACAGCCCGTGTGGACGACGGCGTTGGTGACCAGCTCCGAGATCAGCAGGATGAGCGTCTCGGCGAGCGGCTCGTCATCCCCTATCCCGGAACCGACCAGGCGCGACCGCGCCCACCTACGGGCCCGCCCCACCTCTGCGGGATCCGGACCGACCTCCAGCTGAACCTGAAGCACCTGCACCGCTCACACCATCCGAACCGGCGGACACATCGCCTCGCGCCTCCTCAGGGTCACGGAACGTGATTCCCTTACGCGACAGCATGGTTGACGTACAGTCACCGCAACAAGCGCTTCGGGCATATTCCAGCGCGAAGGAGTACGCGTGGTGCATACTGTGCGACGCACGCTGCGGGGAGTCGAACAGGAGCGCGCAGAGACTGCGAGAAACGCTCTTCGGGCAGGCCCGGCACATCTCCGGCGAGCGCCCTCGCCCCGGACCGGAGCCGCCGCACAGGCCGCCCCCGGATCGCCCGGTTCCAGAACCACTCGCATCCCACGGAGCGTACCCGAGCCGGGCCCCGACTCCACCCGGTGACGAATCACGCAAAGGACACAAGCCGGTATCGGCACGGCACGGATGCGTTGCGTCACCCTCCGCCCCCTGCTTCCGGGGCCCCCGGGCCGTACGCCGCCGAGCTGCCGGGAAGCGGCCGCGCGGCCCCCAGCGCGGCGGCCAGCAGCTCCTCCGCCCGGGCCCCGGTGAGCCAGGAGGCGGCCCGGAGCCAGGCCCGTTTCAGATGGAGGTGAACATCTGCCTCCCAGGTGAAGCCCATGCCGCCGTGGATCTGGAGACAGTCGCGGGCATTGCGTACGGCGGCCTCGTCGGCGAGCAGTTTGGCCGCCGCGATCTCCACCGGATCGCCGGTCACGGCGGCCGCGTACACGGCGGCGCGGGCCGGTTCGGTGCGGGCGAGCATGTCGGCGCAGAGATGTTTGACCGCCTGGAACGATCCGATGGGCGATCCGAACTGCTCGCGGTCCCCGGCGTGTTGAACGGCCGCCTCGGTGGTCCGGGCGGCGCTGCCGAGCTGTTCGGCGGCGGTGAGCAGCGCGGCCTCGTACCGCAGCCGCCCCGCGTACGCCGGGGTGCGCTCCGTCGCGGCCGGGGCACGTTCCGCGTCCGTCGGCGCCCGGTGCAGCGGTGTGAGCGGGTCCGTCGACCGTACGGGCCGGGCGGCGGCCGCGAAGTCCCGCAGCGCCTCCCCGGTGAGTGCCTCGGCCCCCACCAGCACCGCGTCCGCCGCCGCCAGGTGCGCCACCGGCAGACGCCCGTCCACCGCCGTCACCACCGCCTCGCCCTCGGCGGCGCCCTTCACCAGGCCCGCCGCGAGGTGGGTGGCGACCAGCGGGCCCGGGAGCAGCGCCCGGCCCGCCTCTTCGAAGAGCAGCGCCGCCTCGGGCAGCCCGAGGCCCACCCCGCCCGTCTCCTCCGGCAGCCGGAGCGCGAAGAACCCGGCCGCGCCCAGTTCCCGCCACAGCCTCCGGTCCAGGGCCCCGCCCCGGTCCACCGCCGCCCGCAGCCGGTCCCGGTCGAACACCGCGCCGAGCAGGTCGCGCATGCCGGACCGCAGGGCCCGCTGGTCGTCCGAGAGCTGGAAGTCCACGGTGGCCTCAGCGCCCCTTCGGCAGGCCGAGGATGCGCTCGGCGACGATGTTCCGCTGGATCTGGGAGGTGCCGGCGGCGATCGTGTAGGAGAGCGAGGAGAGCCGGTCCAGCGCCCATTCCCGGTCCAGGTCGAAGGCGTCCTCCGCGCCCAGCACCTCCGCCGCCGCCTCGTACAGCTCCTGACGGGCCCCGGAGTAGCGCAGCTTGAAGACCGAGCCGCCGGTGCCGGGGACGCCGCCCGTACGCTCCGACTCCGCCACGTTCCACTGGGTGAGCCGCCACAGGGCCCGGAACTCGGCGTTCAGCCGACCGAGACGCCGGCGCAGCACCGGGTCGTCCCAGCGCCCGTTGCGCCGGGCCTCGTCGGCGAGGGCGTCCAGGGTGCGGCGGCAGGCGACGACCTCGCCGACGAAGGCGGTGCCGCGCTCGAAGGAGAGGGTGACCATGGTGACCCGCCAGCCGTCGTTCTCGGCCCCGACCCGGTTGCGTACCGGCACCCGGACCTCGTCGAGGAACATCTCCGCGAACTCCGTGGACCCGGCGAGCGTGCGCAGCGGCCGGACGGTGATGCCGGGCGCGTCCATCGGCATCGCCAGCCAGCTGATCCCCCGGTGCTTCGGCGCGTCCGGGTCCGTCCGCACCAGCAGCTCGCACCAGTCGGCCACCTCCGCGTGCGAGGTCCAGATCTTCTGCCCGCTGACCACGTAGTCGTCCCCGTCGCGCACCGCCCGCGTCCGCAGCGCGGCCAGGTCCGAGCCCGCGTCCGGTTCGCTGAACCCCTGGCACCAGATCTCGTCGCCGCGCAGCACCGGCGGCAGCCAGCGGGCCCGCTGCCCGGCCGTCCCCTCGGCGGCGATCGTCGGCCCGGCGTGCAGCAGCCCGACGAAGTTCGCGCCGACATAGGGCGCCCCGGCCTTCTCCGTCTCCTCCAGATAGATCAGGTGCTGGGTCGGGGTGGCGCCCCGCCCGCCCGCGTCGGCCGGCCAGTGCAGACCCGCGTACCCGGCGTCGTACAGCATTCGCTGCCAGCGGGTGTCGTACGCCCGGCGCGCGGGCCAGTCGTCCGGCGAGGGTTTCGGCGGCAGCCCGGGGAGGACACCGGCCAGCCACTCCCGCAGCCGCCGCCGGAACTCCTCCTCGGCCTCCGTGTACGCGAGATCCACCGCCGTCCCCGCCTACGTGTCCAGGTCCAGGCCGAGCATGCGGATCGCGTTTCCGCGCATCAGTTTGTGGACGGTCTCCGCGTCCAGTCCCTTGACGTGGTCGAGGGCGACCTCCTTGGTGTGCGGGAAGGTCGAGTCCACGTGCGGGTAGTCGGTCTCGAAGGTGGCGTTGTCGCGGCCGACGACGTCCAGCGCGGAGATGCCGTGCTTGTCGCGGAAGAAGCAGCAGAACATCTGCCGGTAGTAGTACGTGGACGGCGGCTCGGGGATCAGATCGCGCACCCCGCCCCAGGCCCGGTGCTCCTCCCAGACGTCGTCGGCGCGCTCCAGGGCGTACGGGATCCACCCCATCTGGCCCTCGCTGTACGCCAGTTTGAGCGTCGGGAACTTCACCAGCACACCGCTGAAGAGGAAGTCCATCATCGAGGCCATCGCGTTGTTGAAGGAGAGCGAGGCCTGCACGGCGGGGGGTGCGTCCGGGGACGCGGCGGGCATCTGGGAGCTGGACCCGATGTGCATGTTGACGACCGTGCCGGTCTCCTGGCAGACGGCGAAGAACGGGTCCCAGTAGCCGGTGTGGATGGACGGCAGGCCGAGGTAGGTGGGGATCTCGGAGAAGGTGACCGCGCGCACGCCCCGCGCCGCGTTCCGCTTGATCTCCGCCACCGCCAGGTCGATGTCCCAGAGCGGGATGATGCAGAGCGGGATCAGCCGGCCGCCGCTGTCGCCGCACCACTCCTCGACCATCCAGTCGTTGTAGGCGCGCACACAGGCGAGGGCGACCTCCTTGTCGTGCGCCTCGGCGAAGGTCTGCCCGCAGAAGCGCGGGAAGGTCGGGAAGCAGAGGGAGGCCTCGACGTGGTTGAGGTCCATGTCCTTGAGGCGTTCGGCCGGGTCCCAGCAGCCGGGGCGCATCTCGGCCCGGGTGATGCCCTCCAGGGTCATGTCGTCGCGGTCGAAACCGACGGCGGCGATGTTCCGCTTGTACGGGAACTTCAGGTCCTCGTAGATCCACCAGTCGGTGGGCGGCCCGTCCGGGTCCATGGTGATGACGTACTTCCCGCCGGTGTACGCCAGCTCCCCGATGCCCGCCGTGAGCGGCTGCGGGCCGCGCTCGCGGTACTTCGCGGGCAGCCAGGTGGAGAAGAGGTGCGCGGGCTCGATCACATGGTCGTCGACGCTGACGATCCGAGGCAGTTCCGTGTCCGTCATGGTGTGTGCCGTCCCCTCCGCGCACCCGGAGCGCCCGGCGAACTCCAGGCCCCGGACGCTTTCTGATGGTCCGTCAGATGCGATTGCGGAACTCAGGCTAGCCCCGCACCCCTGGACCGACAAGGCGCGGAGCCCTACGCTCTGCGCAATATCTGACTGGCCGTCAGTTCGGAGGGATCCCTGTGACCGCCGTGAACGACGTGACCGCGACCGCCCACGCCCTGGGCGCCTCCCGCACCTTCTGGGAGCTGATCGAACGCCGCGCCGCCCTCACCCCGGACCGCCCGGTCCTGCTCCAGGAGGACCGGAGCCTGACCTTCGGCGAGCTGCGGGACCGGGCGGAGCGGGTGGCCGCCGGGCTGTACGGGATGGGCGTACGGGCGGGCAGCGTGGTGGCCTGGCAGCTGCCGACCCGGCTGGAGACGGCCCTGCTCTCCTTCGCGCTGACCCGGCTCGGGGCCGTGCAGACCCCGGTCATCCCGTTCTACCGGGACCGCGAAGTGCGGTTCGCGCTGCGCGAGTCGGGGGCCGCGTTCTTCGCCGTGCCCGGCGTCTGGCGGGGCTTCGACCACACCGCGATGGCCGAACGGATCGCCGCCGAACTCCCCGACCCGCCACGCGTCTTCGAGGCGTACGACGCCCTGCCCGACGGCGACCCGGCACTGCTGCCGCCCCCGCCGGAACCGGCCTGCGGCGAGGAGGTCCGCTGGATCTACTGGACCTCGGGCACCACCTCCGATCCCAAGGGCGTCCTGCACACCGACCGTTCCCTGATCGCGGGCGGCTCCTGCCTCGCCCACGCGCTGAAGCTCGACGCGGACGACGTGGGCTCGATGGCGTTCCCGTACGCCCATGTCGCCGGGCCCGACTACACGGTGATGCTGCTGCTGTACGGGTTCCCGGCGGTGCTGTTCGAGCAGTTCGCGCTGCCGGACGCGCTGGCGGAGTACCGGCGTCACGGGGTGACCGTGGCGGGCGGCTCGACGGCGTTCTACGCGATGTTCCTGGCCGAGCAGCGCAAGGCCCCGGGCACACCGCTCATCCCCTCGCTCCGCCTCCTCGCGGGCGGCGGGGCGCCGAAGCCGCCGGAGGTCTACCACGCGGTGGTCCGGGAGATGGGGGTCAGGCTCACCCACGGCTACGGCATGACCGAGGTCCCGATGATCACCATGGGCGCCCCGGACGACACCACGGAGAACCTGGCCCTGACCGAGGGCCGGCCGCCGGAGGGCATGGAGATCCGGATCACCGACGAGCACGGCAAGCCGCTGCCGTACGGCGTGGAGGGCGAGGTGCGGCTGCGCGGGGAGGCGGTCTGCCGGGGCTATCTGGACCCGGCGGCCTCCGCGGCGGCCTTCGACGCCGAGGGGTTCCTGATCACCGGAGACCTGGGCCGGGTCGGGGAGAGCGGGCATCTCACACTCACCGGGCGGCTGAAGGACATCATCATCCGCAAGGGCGAGAACATCTCCGCCAAGGAGATCGAGGATCTGCTCCACACCCACCCGGCCGTCGCCGACGCGGCGGTGATCGGCCTGCCCGACCCGGAACGCGGCGAACGCGTCTGCGCGGTGGTCGAACAGCCGCCCGGCACGCCGCCGTTGACGCTCGCCGAGCTCTCGGCCCACCTGCGGGAAGCGGGCCTGTCCGTCCACAAGGTGCCCGAGCGACTGGAGCTGCTGGACGAGCTGCCCCGCAACGAGACGCTGCGCAAGGTGCTCAAGTACCAGCTGCGGGAACGGTTCAGCAGGTGAGCGAGGCGTTACGGGGGCGGTCGCGCCGCCCCCGTGACGCCGGCCGCGTGACGCCGTCCCCGTAACGCCGGGAGCGACTACGCGTCCGGCTCGATCACCGTGAAGTACACGGCGAACGCCGCCACCACATCGCTCTCGGCGACCCGGCCGTCCCGGTCCGTGTCCAGGCTCTGGGCGGCGATGCCCGCGATCTCGGGGCTCGCGCCGAGGACCCGGAGCGCCCGCTCCACCTCCGCCACCGACGCTCTGCCGTCGTTCCCGCCGTCCGCGACCGCGATGACCGCCCGCAGGAACGGCCGGGCGATCTCGGCGAACCGCTCGGGATTGTCCCGGAGCCGCTTCACCGCCCCGCCCACGAACTCCTCACGGGTGACCCGCTGGTCCCCGTCCACATCGGCGATCCCCGCCATGCCCTGCCAGAAGGCCTCGGCCCCGGTGTAGAGGGCCTGCCCCTTGTCGCAGCGGGCCGTCGTACCGAACTCGGTGAGCAGACGGGCGGCTGCGGCGTTGAAATCGGCGCGATCGATGTAGCCGTTGCCGTCCTGGTCGAAGGCGGCGAAGCGGTGCGCGATCTTTCGCTCGTACTCTGCGCTGTCCATGCGGGGAGCGTACGACGCCCGGAGCGCTCACGTGTCACCGCGCGGCTCTTCCTGTGTGACAACCTCGCATCGGCGCCCGCGGCTTCAGGCGCTGAGCGGCCTGCACTCCTCGTCGGTGGCCGACAGCGCGTCCGGGTAGACGTCGAAGAGCCGGCGCACGCCGAGCGCGCCGAGCACCTTGTTGACGTGCGAACCGTCCTCCGCGCCCCGGGCCGGGAGGATCAGCCGCAGCCGGCCGCCGCAGGACTTCATCAGCCGGCGCGAGGCGATCAGCACACCGACGCCGCTGGAGTCGCAGAAGAACACCTCGGACAGATCGAGCACCACATCGTGCTGTCCCTCCGCCACCGCCTCGTGGACGGACTGGCGCACGACGGGTGACGTCACCAGATCGAGTTCGCCGCTCATGCGCAGCACGGTCCAGGAGCCCTGCTCCGCCTCGTCCACCTTCAGCGTCACGCGACTGGACCTCTCGTTCCGGGGCTTCCGGCAATCCGGAAGTTTCCGTTCCTCCTCGCGGCTGCCCAACCGCACCTCCATGAAACACCGACGCGCCCATCCAAGCCCAGGAGGTTTCCGGTGGAAAGGCGCACTTCGGCCCGTTTCCGCTGATCAGAACGGCCGGGGAGGCATTCGGGCCGAAAATCGACTACCGTCGTCGGCCACGCGTCGCGGGAAGAGAGTTGACGCAAAGGCGCGTGCGTCGCACACCGGGCGGACTACATTCGGTCCTCACGGGCACAGGGTGGATCACGGAGCTGGGCAGACAGGCCGGGGGCTGGGGGGTTCATGGCGAAGGACACGGCACCCCGCTGGGACCGCAGGATGCAGCAGAGGCTGGCCCGCGGCGAGGCGGCCGCGCTCGGCGAGCTCTACGACCGGTTCGCGGCCCTCGTCCACAGCCAGGCGCACCGGATGCTCGACGACGAGGACGCCGCCGACCTGGTGACCCGCGAGGTCTTCGCCCAGGTCTGGGAGAACCCCGAGGCGTACGACCCGAAGCAGGGCTCGATGCGCTCGTGGGTGGCCCGTCTCACCCACCGCCAGTCCGTCCAGCGGCTGCGCCGCGCCGCGGCCTCCCGTTACGAGGAGGAGCACGGCGAGGGCACGGCGCCCGACCCGGAGGAGCTGGAGCGGCGGGTGCGCAGCGCCACGGCCGCCGCCCGCGCCGACTACATCGTCTCCTCGATGCCCGCACCGCTGCGGCAGGCCCTGGAGCTGGCGTACATCCAGCGCCGGGACTACCGGCAGACCGCCGCCGATCTCGGGGTCACCGAGGACGAGGCGCGCCGCCGGCTCCGGCTCGGCCTCCAGCTGCTGTCCACCGCGAACGCCCGCCCGCTCGAAGGGTCCTCGCCACCCGGTTACGGACGGGTCCGGTGAGTGGCGACGGACGCGAGAGCGAGGGCGGCGAGGAGGAGGTGCGCGGCGCTCGCCGGATACCGGGGCCGCGCGGGGCGGCGGACGACCTCGACCTGGAGTCGGTGCCGCTGCCTCCGCTGCCGCCGCCCGGCGGGAACGCCTCCGCGAACGCCTCCGCCGAGACCGTGCCGGAGCAGGCCGGGGCGGCGGAGGGGCAGGCGGTTCCGGACGCTGCGCCGGAGCCCTCCGACGCGGAAGCCCCGGAGCCGCTCATGAGCTCCGCCGCCCCGGTCCTCCCGCATCGCGTCCTCAAGGCCCTGCTCGGCGCCTGGGCGCTGTCCGCGTGCTCGGCGGAGGAGACCGCCGCCGTGGAGGACCACCTCACCGAGTGCGCCCCGTGCGCGGACGAGGCCCTGCGGCTGCGGGACGCGGTGGGGCTGCTGCACACCGACGGCTCGCTGGACCTCGATCCGACGCTGCGCACCCGGGTGATCGACGGCTGCCTGGGCCGCCGCCCGGCCAGGATCCCGGTGCCGGAATGGGCCGCCCCGTACGACGCCGAGACCGCCCGGCTCGACGCGCTGCTCCGCGACATCGGCGACTCCGAATGGCATGCGCCGGTGCGTCTGCGGTGGTTCGAGGAGGAGCGCGCGGTCAGCCGCCGGACCACGGTCGCCGGGGTGATCGGCCATCTGCTGGCGGTCGACGGGCTGCTGTCCGCCGCGCTCGGCCTCGACGACCCGCTCGGCGGCGGCGAGGTGCCGCTGGACCCGACCGAGCGCACCGAGACGTACTGGTCGGCCGACGGACCGCCGCCCACCCGGGCCGTCCGCGAAGCCTGGCGGGCGCAGAGCCACGAGCTGATCCGTACGGCGTCCTTCGCCGGGCGGAACGTCGCCGAGGCCTCCGTCTCCTACGGGGCCTTCGCGCTGCCGCTCCAGGACGCCCTGCTGGAGCGGGCCTTCGAGTGCTGGGTGCACGGCGGGGACATCGCCGACGCCGTCGACTACCCGTACCAGGACCCGTCGGCGGCCCATCTGCACCGGATGATCGACCTGGCGGCCCGGATGCTTCCGGCCGCCCTCGCGGGGCGCCGCCGCGCCGGGCTGGCCGCACCGGGCTGGCCGCACCGGCGAAGGACCTCGTCACGGCCGGGGCGCCGGGCCGCTCGCTCCATCTGGAGATCGAGGGCCACGGCGGGGGCGACTGGTACATCGCGCTGGACTCACCGGCCGCCGTCGGCTCCCCGGACCGCGCGGTGGCGCAGGTGGCCCTGGACGGGGTGGAGCTGTGCCGGCTCGTCGCGGGCCACATCTCGCCGGTGGAAGCGGCCGCGGGCCAGGAGGGCGACCGCGAGGCCATCCGCGACGTGCTCTTCGCGACGGCCTCGCTCAGCAGGCTCTAGGGCCGTCCGTGGGTGGCTGCGCTACGCGAAGATCACCGTACGGCGGCCGTTGAGCAGGATCCGCCGCTCCGCGTGCCACTTCACCGCGCGCGCCAGCGCCTGGCACTCCACGTCCCGGCCGATGGCGACCAGCTGGTCCGGCGTGACGTCGTGGCCGACGCGCTCGACCTCCTGCTCGATGATCGGGCCCTCGTCGAGGTCGGCGGTGACGTAGTGCGCGGTCGCGCCGATCAGCTTCACCCCGCGCGCGTGCGCCTGGTGGTAGGGCTTGGCGCCCTTGAAGCTCGGCAGGAAGGAGTGGTGGATGTTGATGATCCGGCCGCTCAGCTGCTTGCACAGGTCGTCGGAGAGGACCTGCATGTAGCGGGCCAGGACGACCAGCTCGACGTCCTCCTCGCGGACCAGCTCCAGCAGCGCCGCCTCGGCCTCCGGCTTGTTGTCCTTCGTCACCGGGAGGTGCCGGAAGGGGATGCCGTACGAGGCGGTGAGCTCGGCGAAGTCCGTGTGGTTGGAGACGACGGCCGCGATCTCGACCGGCAGGGCGCCGGTACGGGAGCGGAACAGCAGGTCGTTGAGGCAGTGGCCGAACTTGCTGACCATGAGCAAGATCCGCATGCGCTCCGCGGACCGGTGGATCTGCACTCCATGCGGAAGGCCTCCCCGATCGCGGCGAAGCTGGCGCGCAGCTTGTCCACGGTGACGGTGGCGTCCGCCGAGAAGTGGACGCGCATGAAGAACAGGCCCGTGTCGTGGTCCCCGAACTGCTGGCTGTCCTCGATGTTGCAGCCGGTCATGAAGAGATAGCTCGACACGGCGTGCACGATGCCCTGTTTGTCGGGGCAGGAGAGCGTGAGGACGTACTGCTCGGTCGCGGCGGCGTCCGAGGTGGCGGAGGGGGCGGGCTGCTGCGCGGTCATCCTCGTAGGGTGCCACACCCGCCCGGCGTCAGGCCGCTCTGGTCATGATGCGGATGACGTCCAGCGAGCGCGGCGGTATGTCCGGATCCTCCGCGTCGTTGGTGGCGAGCATCACATGGGCCTCGCGGGCCGCGTGGACGGCCTCGGGCCAGCCGTGGTGCTCCAGATAGGCGGAGACGGGGGCGTCCGCGCCGACCTGGTGCATGATCCGCAGCACCCGCAGGGCGGCGGCGTCCACGGCGGCGGCCTCGGCAGAGTCCCTGAATATGGTGCCGACGTATTTCTCGGCGGACCAGTTGTCGAGCCAGGTGTCCTCGACCAGGCGGTACACGGCGTCGGTGACGTCCCCGTACCCTTCCCGGCCGGCGAGCCAGCACTCGTGGTGGAAGACGGGGTCGGAGAGCATGTGCAGCGCCGAGCGCACGTTGGTGCGCCAGCGCCACCACGGCATGTCAGTGAGCGGCATGCCGCCCATGGTGGAGGAGCGACGGCCGCGACGGGAAGAGTTCTCCGAACCTTGCTGCACGGTGTTCGATCGTACGTTCCTTCACACCGCCCCCGCACAGGCCCCCGTAATTCACCTGGACGTCACCGTGCGTTGAGAACAGCACACCGCGCCGTTACCCGGGGCCCGGAAGTGTCCTGGTTCATGACCGGACGGCGACGCCCCACCTTTCCCCGCCCCTTCCCGGGCGTCATCAGCGCGGCGGCGGCGGGGGCGGTGCTGCTGTCCGGCTGCGGTGTGCTCCCTGGAGTCTCGGGGGGATCCAGGGAGCCCGTCACCGTGATGACGTGGGCGCCCGACCGCTCGGACGACATCAACGCGGTGAAGATGTCCGGGGTGCCGGCGATGGCCCAGACCTACGCCCGCTGGGTCAACGACACCGGCGGCATCGACGGGCGCGAGCTGCGGGTGATCGTCTGCGACGAGGGCGACACCGCGATCGGCGCCGAGCGGTGCGCGCGGGAGGCCGTCGAGAAGAAGGTGGCGGCCGTCGTCGGTTCGTACAGCCGCCACGGGCAGAGCTTCATGCCCGCGCTGGAGGCGGGCGGCGTCCCGTACATCGGCGGCTACGGCGCCTCCACCGAGGAGTTCAGCAGCTATCTCTCGTACCCGGTCAACGGCGGCCAGCCGGCCCTGCTGGCCGGTCACGGGCGGCAGCTGGGCGGCAGCTGCGAGCGGGTCTCGCTGGTGCGGCCCGACTCGATCGGCGGCGACGGCATGCCGCCGCTCCTCAACAACGGGCTGCTGGCCGCCGACCGGCCCGCCTCCACCGACATCGTGGCCCCCGAGGACGCCACGTCCTACGACGAGCAGGCCACGCAGGCGCTGGAGCGGTCCGCCGGCAGCTGTGTGACGGCGGTGCTCGGGGCCCGTACTGAAACGTTCTTCGACTCCTTCCGCCGGCTGGAGCCGGACGGCGAGCGGGTCAGGATCTCCTCCGTGCTGGGCAGCGTCAGCCAGCCGCTCATCGACCGCACGGGCGGCCGGAACAGCCCCTTCGAGGGCGCGTACGTCACCGGCTGGTACCCGGACGCGAAGAACGCGCGCTGGACGGAGATGCGCGAGGTGGTCGGGAAGTACGCCTTCGGCGACAACCGCATCGACGTGGACGACACAGCCGTGCAGACGACGTGGATCGCGTACACGGCACTGCGGGCGGCCGTCCGGGCGCTCGGCGACGAGGACGTCACGTCGGGGCGGGTCGTGGCCGCCCTCAACCGGGGCGTCGAGGTCGACACCGGCGGCCTGACCCCGAAGCTCCGCTGGCGCTTCAAGGACCTGGTCGGCACGTTGAGCTACCCGCGCATCGTCAACACGAAGGTGACGTTCCAGGTGGTCCGCGAGGGCCGTCTCACCGCCCAGAAGAAGGGCTTCGTGGACGTCGCCGACGCCCTGACGGACGCCCCGCGCAGCTAGGGGCCTGTCGTAGCCTCCGGGGCGCCTGTCAGGGTCTTGTGGGCTCAGAGCTCCACGTAGGTGTGCTTGGTCAGGCCGTACTTCACCGCGATGGCGTTCCACAGCTTGGACGCCTCGCGCTTGGCCTGGGTGGCCACCCCGCTCTGCTGGTTGGCCTTGGCCGTCTCGTTCGTCGACCGGGCCTGGCCGCCCTTGCAGACGGACTTGTTCTTCTTGGCCTGCCGGGCCCAGGTCGCGTAGTGCTCGTCGGCGGCCGCCGACGCCTTCCACGCCCGGTTCAGCGAGGAGGTCAGCTCGGCGTGCTGCGGAAGCTTGTCGACGGTCAGGCCTTCGAGCCGGGTCACCAGGTCCCGGCGCTGCTGGGCGGCGCCCTTGAGATCGGTGTTGGCCTGATCCAGGTCCTTGCAGGACTTGATCTTCTCGACCGCGCTGATCACCGCGGCCCGGCTGTTGTTGCTGTCGGCCAGCAGCTTGTCCAACGCCTCGGCCTGCGGCTTCGCCGGGTCCGGCGCCGCCTTGGCGGTGGGCTCGGCCTCGGCCGGTGAACTCTGCGCGGCGACCGGCTGCTTGTCGTCCTTGCCGGAGTCGTCGCCGCCGCTCATGAGCGCGCCCGCGCCGAGCCCGATGACGGCGCAGCCCACGACGACCGCGGCGATCAGCGGCACGTGCGCGCCCCGCCGGCGCGGAGCCTCGTCCTGCCGCGGCGGCGGCCCGTCCTGCTCCGCGCGGCCCTGGAGGCCCTGGAGACCGGACTGGTAGCCCCCGGTGGCCTGCGGCGGCAACGCGCCGCCCTGGGGCTGCTGCTGGGGCTGGTAGCCCTGCTGCTGGTACGGCTGCGGGGGCTGCTGCTGGTACGGCTGCGGGGGCTGCTGCTGCCCCGCGTCGAACTGCGGCATCTGCTGGGTGGCGCCCGCCGGTTCCTCCGAACGGAACAGGTTGTCGAACTCCGCGGGCGGCTGCCGGTCCCCCGGCGCGCCCGGCCTGATCCCGTACGGGGCTCCTCCGGGCACCGGGGGTATGTACTGGGTCGCGTCGGCGTCCCCGCCCGGCTGGGGGGCCACGGGGCCGGGGCCGCCCGGGATGGGCGCGATGTACTGCGTGGCGTCCGCGTCACCGCCGGGAACACCCGGACCGGCCTGACCGCCCGGCCCGGCCTCCGGCGGCAGCGGCTGCGCGTACGGCTGCGGCTGGTGCTGCTGGGCCTGCTGGTGCTGCTGCTCGTGCTGCCCGTACGGCTGCGGCTGATACGCGCCGGGCTGCTGGGACTGCTGCGGCTGCGGCAGGTAGCCGCCGGGCTGCTGCTGGGGCTGCTGGGGCTGCTGGTACGCCCCCGGCTGCTGATACGTCTCCGGGGCGCCCGGTGACTGCTGCGCGGGCGGCAGGGGCTGCGCCGGCGGGTAGCCGTAGTGCCCCTGTGCCTGCTGGTCCGGCTGCGGCGGTCCGGCGGACTGCGGCCCCCACTGCCCGCCCCACGGCTGACCGCCCGCGGGCGCGCCCTGCTCGCCCTGCTGTCCGCCCTGCCCGGCCGCGGGCGCACCCGGGGTCCAGGGGGCGCCGCCGTCGGCAGGCAGCACGACACCCTCGTGCGCGGGTCGTGCGGCGGGGAGCTGGTGCTCGCCGCCCTGTCCGCCCTGTCCGCTCTGCGTCACCGGGACTCCTACGTGTGAACCTACGGAATCGTCGGCTCACGCTATCGGGTGGCCGCCCGCCTCCGCCAAGCGCGTGGTGCCCCTCACGACCCCTTCACAGGGCCGGTAACATCCGGCGGCCCGGCGACGCTGTTAAGGGGTGGCCGGGCGGCCGGACCGCCGCGGACACGGCCCGGACCGCGTCGGCGACGGCCTTCGGCTCAGGCCGCCTGGAGCTCCAGCCGCTCGCCGAACTCCCGTACCGCGGGCTCCTGGGCGAAGGGCGTGAGCCGCTGCTGGAGGTCGTCGAGATATTCGGCGCCCCGGCTGGAGCGCACCGTCGACAGCAGCTCCATCGCCCGGGTCCCCGTGTGGCACGCCCGCTCCACCTCGCGCTGCTGCACCTGGGCCGAGGCCAGCAGCACCAGCGCGATGCCCCGCCGCCTGGCCCGGGTCTCCGGCAGCGCGGCCAGCGCCTCCTTGGCCCGCCGGGCGGCCGGCTCCGGCTGCCCCAGGTCCCGGTGGCAGTGGGCCAGTTCGTCCGCGAGGTAGCCCGCGTCGAAGTGCGCGATCCAGACCGGGTCGTCGCCGGAGTCCGGGCCCGCCTGCTCCAGCGCGGCGACCGCCCGCCCCGCCACCGCGTTGCAGGTCCGGGCGTCCCCGAGCAGCGCGTGGCCCCGGGCCTCCGCCGCGTAGAACATCGCCTGGGCGCGGGGGGTGACCTGGCCCCGGGCGCCTTCCTGTGCGGCGCGGGCCAGTTGGGCGATCTCGCGGGGGTTGCCGAGCTGGGCGGCGAGATGGCTCATCGAGGCGGCGAGCACATAGCCGCCGTACGCCCGGTCGCCCGCCGCCTGCGCGAGCCGCAGCGCCTGGATGTAGTAGCGCTGGGCGAGACCGGGCTGGCCGGTGTCGACCGCCATGTAGCCGGCCAGCTCGGTGAGCCGGGCCACCGCGCCGAACAGCTGCCGCCCCACCTGTTCGCGGTACGCGCCCGAAAGCAGCCCGGAGACCACGCTGTTGAGGTAGTGCACCAGCACCGGCCGCACATGGCCGCTGCCGAACCGGTGGTCGAGGTCGGTCAGCGCGGCGGTCATCGCCCGCACCGCCTCGACGTCGGACATCCCGACCCGGGCCCCCGCCGCCCGCTCGACCTGCGCGTCCGGGCCCGAGATCAGCCAGTCCCGGCTGGGCTCGACCAGCGCGGACGCGGCGACCGCCGAGCCGGTGAGCAGATCGCGGCGGCCCACGTCGCTGCGCCACAGCTCGCAGACCTGCTCGACGGCCCCGGCGACGGTCGGCGCGTACTGGAGGCCGACGCCGGAGGCCAGGTTCTTGCCGTTGGCCATGCCGATCTCGTCGATCGTGACCGTACGGCCGAGCTTGCGGCCCAGCGCCTCGGCGATGATCCCCGGGGCCCGGCCCCGGGGCTGCTGTCCGCGCAGCCAACGGGCCACGGAGGTCTTGTCGTAGCGCAGATCGAGACCGCGCTCGGCCCCGACCATGTTCACGCGGCGGGCGAGGCCCGCGTTGGAACAGGCCGCTTCCTGGATGAGCGTCTGGAGCCGTTCGTTGGGCTGGCGGGCTACGAGAGGCCTTGCAGCCATATGTCCCCCTGAAACATCGGTTATGTGCAGTGATCGGTGGAAGGGATCACTGCCCGGCACATACACAAGAAATGCGCATATTCCATCGGCATTCGGTACGGACATGGCGCGTTGCACCGTCGCGGGGGCCCGAGCGCGGTCCCGGGCGGCGGTCCTGGAGGTGGTTACCCGTCCTTCGGTGCGACGCCGCACGCGCGCCCCCGCCCATGCACCGATGCGCCCCGCGTGCAGGATCGATGCGCCGGGCCCCGGTTCAGGGGAGGCCGTAACCCCTGGTGACGGCGGGAGTTGTGCTGGACGTGGAAGAGCCCATCGGAGTCACGGAAGCCGCACAGGTCCCCCAGCAGCGGAGCGAGCCGCTGCTCGACGCCGCGGTGCGGTATGCGGAAGAGCGCCACTGGGACGTGTTCCCCGGCACCTGGCTGGAGGCGGTGGGCGGCGGGGAGCGGTGCTCGTGCGGCGATGCCGGCTGCGCTCTGCCCGGGGCCCATGCGGACCGGCCGGACTGGGCGGGCCAGGCGACCGGCAGCGGGGCCGCGGCCCGGCGCATGTGGACCCGGCGGCCCGGCGCCTCGGTGCTGCTGCCGACCGGCCGGGCCTTCGACGCGCTGGAGGTGCCGGAGTCCGCGGGCTTCCTGGCGCTGGCCCGGATGGAGCGGATGGACCTGACCCTGGGCCCGGTCACCCGCACACCGGACCGCCGGATGCTGTTCTTCGTGCTGCCGGGGGCCGCCGCCAAGGCCGCCGAGCTGGTGCGCGCGCTCGGCTGGAACGCCGAGGCGATCGACCTGACGGGCCGGGGCGAGGGCCACTACATCGCCGCCCCGCCCACCCGGTTCGGCGCCCGGGGGGCCGTGCAGTGGGCCCGCAGGCCCACCCACGCCAACCGCTGGCTGCCCGATGTGGACGAGCTGATCAGCCCGCTGGCGTACGCCTGCGCCCGTGAGGCGGCCGACGCCCGCGCCCGCGTTTCGTAGGGCCCGGACCGCCTTTCGTAGGGTGGTCCCCACCACGTGGGGATATCGAAAGGCTGTGCCATGCCGGACCAGGCAGATGCACGTACGAAGACAGACGCGGCGACGGACGCGACGGCCGGCGGGGCGCACGAGCTGCGGCCCGCCGTCCGGGTACAGGGGCTGTGGAAGCGGTTCGGGGAACAGGTCGCCGTCGCGGGGATCGATCTGGAGCTGCCCGCGGGCAAGTTCATCGGCCTGGTGGGGCCCAACGGGGCGGGCAAGACGACGACGCTCTCGATGGTCACCGGTCTGCTCCGGCCCGACCAGGGCCGGATCGAGGTCGCGGGCCACGACGTGTGGACGGACCCGGTCGAGGTGAAGTCCCGGATCGGGGTGCTGCCGGAGGGGCTGCGGCTCTTCGAGCGGCTCTCGGGGCGTGAACTGCTCGCGTACAACGGCCGGTTGCGCGGACTGCCCGGCGACGAGGTGGACAAGCGGGCCACCCAGCTGCTGGACGTGCTGGATCTCGCGGGCGCGCAGCACAAGCTGGTCGTGGACTACTCGACCGGGATGCGGAAGAAGATCGGGCTGGCGGCCGCGCTGCTGCACAACCCCGAAGTGCTGTTCCTGGACGAGCCGTTCGAGGGCGTCGACCCGGTCTCGGCGCAGACCATCCGGGGTGTGCTGGAGCGCTACACCCGGTCCGGGGCGACCGTGGTCTTCTCCAGCCATGTGATGGAGCTGGTCGAGTCGTTGTGCGACTGGGTCGCGGTGATGGCGGCGGGCCGGATCAAGGCGCGGGGCACGCTGGCCGAGGTGCGCGGCGACGCCCCCTCGCTGCAGAGCGCCTTCCTCGAACTGGTCGGCGCGGGCGGCCGGGACAACGGCGACTCCCTCGACTGGCTGGGCGGTGCCCGATGAGCGTGCTGGACGCCCCGGTCACCGCGGCCGCCCCGGCCGCGCCGACGACGGGCCTGACCCCGGTCTTCGTACGGCTCAAGCTGACGCTGCTGCGCAACGGACTGCGGCAGTCCTCCGGGCGCAGGGCGGCGTTCATCGCCTCGCTCGTCGTCAGCCTGCTGCTCGCCGCCGGCCAGGTGCTCGGTCTGGTGCTGCTGCGCGGCAACGAGCACGCGGGCACGGTCGTGGTGCTGCTCACGGGGGTGGTGGCGCTCGGCTGGGCGGTGCTGCCGCTGTTCTTCCCGAGCGGTGACGACACGCTCGACCCGACGCGGCTGGTGATGCTGCCGCTGCGGCCCGAGCCGCTGGTCCGGGCGCTGCTGGTGTCCTCGCTGGTCGGCATCGGCCCGCTGTTCACCCTGTGTCTGGTGATCGGCTCGGTCCTGGCGCTGGCGCACGGGGCGGCGGGCGTGGTGTTCGCGGTGCTCGCGGTCCCGCTCACGATGCTGCTGTGCGTGGCGCTGTCACGGGCGGTGGCCACGGCCAACGTACGGCTGCTGAACTCCCGCAAGGGCCGCGACCTCGCGGTGCTCAGCGGGCTGGTGATCGCGGTGGGCATCCAGTTCGTCAACTTCGGCGCGCAGCGGCTCGGGCAGGCGGGCGGGCTCTCCACGCTGGACCCGGCGGCGGACGTGGTGCGCTGGCTGCCCGGGGCCTCGGCGGTGGCGTCGGTGGACGCGGCGTCGGACGGTGCGTACGGGATCGCCGTCGCCCAGCTCCTGATCACGGTCGCCGCCCTGGTGGCGCTGATGTGGATGTGGCAGCGGAGCCTGGTGAAGCTGATGACCGCGCCGGACGGTTCGACGCTGGCGGCGGCGGAGCCGAGCCGCGAGAAGGAGTCCGGCCGGGGCGGTCTGTCGGGGCTGCTGCCGGAGGGCCGTACGGCGACGGTGATGCAGCGCAGTCTGCGGTACGTGGCACGGGACCCGAAGACCAAGGCGGCCTGGGTGACGGCGCTGGCGGTCGGGGCGATCGTGCCGCTGCTCAACGCCGTCCAGGGCACCGGCTCGGTCTACTTCGCGTGCTTCGCCGCCGGGATGCTCGGCATGCAGATGTACAACCAGTTCGGCCAGGACACCTCGGCCTTCTGGATGGTGGCGCTGACGATCTCCTCGCCGCGGGACGCGTATGTCGAACTGCGTGCGCGGGCGCTGGTCCTGCTGCTGCTCACCCTGCCGTTCACGCTGGTCGTGTGTGTGGTGACGGCGGCGATGATCGGCGACTGGCGGTCGCTGCCGGGCGCGCTGGGCCTGTCGTTCGCGCTGCTGAGCTCGATGGTGGCGACGGGCGCGGTGGCCTCGGCGCTGTTCCCGTACTCGATTCCGCAGGAGGGCGCGTTCAAGAACGTGGTGCCGGGGCAGGGCGGTCTGGCCTGGATCTCGATCCTCGGCGGCATGCTGGCCGCCGCGCTGCTGGCGTCGCCGGTGATCGCGGCGACGGTCTGGATGCACCTCTCGGACCACCATGACGCGCTGTGGTTCATGGTGCCGGGCGGGCTGGTCTACGGGGCGCTCATCGGGTGGGCGGGGCTGAAGATCGCCGCGCCGCGCACGGCGGCGCGGCTGCCGGAGATCCTGGCGGCGGTCAGCAAGGGCTGAGCCGCCGCCCTCGGGGAAGGGTGCGGGCCGAGGGCTACGGCGAGACGGGTTCGCGGTCGTCGCGGTTGTCCTCGGCGAGCTGCTCCAGGAACGGCTCCACCGCGGCCCGCCAGCCGTCCGGCTGGTCGTAGTGGACGAGGTGGCCCGCGTCCGCCACTTCCGCGTACTGGCCGCGCGGCAGGACGCGGACCATCTCCTGGGCCTCGGCCCGGCCCAGCTCCCCGTCGAGGCCGCGCAGCACCAGCGCGGGGCACCGGACCTGGGCCAGCTCCTCCCAGTGGGCGTCGAACACCCAGGTGGCGCGGGAGCGGAGCATCTGGCGGCGGGAGAAGACCGGGCGCCAGCCGTCCTCGGTCTCGGCCATCACCTCGGCGTAGAACTCGCCGCGCGAGGGGTTCGGCCGCTCCACCCAGGGGTCGTCCTCGCCGAACCACTTCCGTACGTCGGCGAGGGTGGCGAAGGGCAGCGGCCAGGAGTCGAACCAGTCGCCCCACTCGCGCTGGGAGGCGGCTCCGAGGGCGGAGGCCCGCATGTCGCAGATGACGACGGCGCGGACCAGGTCGGGGCGCTTGGCGGCGAGCTGCCAGCCGGTGAGCGCTCCCATGGCGTGGCCGACGACGGTGACGGGGCCGAGGCCGAGCTGTTCGATCGCGGCCTCGGCGTCGGAGACGTAGGCGTCGCGGGTGTACGGGCCGTCGGCGGGCTTGTCGCTGCGGCCGTGGCCCCGTTGGTCGAGGCCGACCGCGCGGTGCCGTTCGGCGAGCCAGCGGGCGGTCGGGGCCCAGTGCGAGGCCCGGCCCATCAGCCCGTGCAGCAGTAAGACCCCGGGAGCGCCGTCCGCTTCCGCGCGCCCCTTGGGCGGGTCGGCGAACTCCCATGCCGCGAGGCGTACGCCGTCGGTTCCGGTCACATCGATGCGCCGCACCATAGTCCTGGCACCCCCTTCTGCTCCTCGATCACCGTGTGGTCGCCCCGCCAGGCTATCGAACTCTTATTCGAAAACGAGGTTCCGCCGCCCAAGACCCCACGTTCGAGTGACACCGGTCAACGATTGATGCCGACCGGCCTGGGGAGATCTTCAGCGGGAGGCGGGCCGCTCGGGGACAGGGGCCCGCGGGAACTGACCTTGAGAGCTCGGGGCTCCGGGTCAGCACAGGGGAGGAACGGCCCCGGCGTCTTCGGACGCCGGGGCCGCCCGCTGTTCGGACACGGCTTTCGGCGGGCGCCCTGCGGATCGGGGCCGGAGCTGCTCCGGCGGCCTCGACAACGATGGCAGGCGGCAGCGCGAACCGCCCCGCACCGGCCGGGACCGGCCCCTTCCGAAGCGCGACGGGCACCGTGCGGTGCGCGTGGTGGTACGACGGGCGCATTCCCTGCTCCCTCCCCGACCGTGCCGGCCGTGGCCGGCCGACACCCTCAGGTCCGCTGCCTGGCCTCAGCCTGGCATGTGACGCGTCCGGCCGCTGCCATTCCGGACGGAAACCGGAAAGCGCGCAGCACGGTGGGGTCGCCGTGACCGGCTCCCGGCCGGGCCGCCGCACCGGCGCCGGGCGACGAACGCCCCGGCACCGGTGCGGCCGCCGGCTCAGCGCTTGGCGACGAAGACGTGCGAGGCGACCTCGGAGTCCAGCTCCGCCGCCTCCCCGCTGGAGCCGACCAGCACTCCGCCGGGCGACTCGGTCACGCTGACCACGGACCCGGGCTGCACCCCGGCCCTGCGCAGCGTGTACATCAGCTGCGCGTCGGTCTGGATCGGCTCCCCGATCCGCCGGACCACCACGGTCTTGCCCTCGGCGCCCGGGTCCAGGTCGGCCAGGCTCACCATGGAGGCGTCCAGGAACGGGTCGGCCTCGGCCTTCTCGCCCAGCTCCTCCAGGCCCGGGATGGGATTCCCGTACGGCGACTCCGTCGGGTGGCGCAGCAGCTCCAGCACCCGCCGCTCCACCGCCTCGCTCATCACGTGCTCCCAGCGACAGGCCTCGGCGTGGACCTGCTCCCACTCCAGGCCGATCACGTCCACGAGCAGACACTCGGCGAGCCGGTGCTTGCGCATGACGCGGGTGGCGAGGCGGCGGCCCTCCTCGGTCAGCTCCAGATGGCGGTCCCCCGCGACCTGGACCAGTCCGTCGCGCTCCATGCGGGCCACCGTCTGGCTGACGGTCGGACCGCTCTGGTCCAGCCGTTCGGCGATCCGGGCGCGCATGGGGACCACGCCTTCCTCTTCCAGTTCGAGGATGGTGCGGAGATACATCTCCGTGGTGTCGATCAGTCCGGACATACGTGCCCCTCGATGCTGTGACTAGAAAACGTCGTGCGATGGCCCTGCACCAATTCTGACGCATAGCACCGACAACCGTGCCGCCCCGGTGGAAGACCGGTGGAAGTGCGTACGGACAGGGTCGCAGGGCGCTATTGACAGGCCACTGGTCCAGACCGCAACGTGATCGGCGGCACAGCCATTCCCACCCCGCCGAAAGGGCCCTTCCCGATGAGCGACAGCAAGCTGGCCGGCCAGTTCTTCGATGCGGCGATCGGCCTGCTGACGCGGGTGCGGGACGAGGAGGCGGACAGCATCGCCGCCGCCGGCGCGGCGATCGCGGACACCGTCGAGTCGGGCGGCCGGCTCTTCGCCTTCGGCGCCGGCCACTCCTCGCTGGCCGCCCAGGACGTCGTCTACCGTGCGGGCGGCCTGGCGCTGATGAACCTGCTCACCGTGCCCGGCGCGGTCGGCGTGGACGTCATGCCCGCGACGCTCGGTTCGGCGCTGGAGCGGGTGGACGGGCTCGCATCGGCCGTCCTGGACTCCAGCCCCGCCACCGCCGGGGACCTGCTGGTGATCGTCTCGCTGTCCGGGCGCAACGCCCTGCCGGTCGAGATGGCGCAGAACGCCCGGGCCCTCGGGCTGAAGGTCATCGGCCTCACCTCGGTCGCGTACGCGGAGCACACCCGCTCCCGGCACGCCTCGGGCGGCTTTCTGCGGGACCACTGCGACATCGTCCTGGACAGCAAGATCGCGATCGGCGACGCGGAGCTGACGGCCCCGGGCGTCGAGGCCCCCTTCGCCCCCGCCTCCACCGTGGTGACCAGCGCGATCATGCAGGCGATGCTGGCGGCCGCCGTGGAGCGGCTGGTGGACCGGGGCGTCCAGCCGCCGATGCTGCGCTCGGGGAACGTGGACGGCGGCCACGAGTGGAACGGCCGGGTCATGACGGAGTACCGGGACCGGATCTTCTACCGGCACTGAGCCGCGGCCCCCGGGACACGCGTCGGCAGGACGACCCGGGCCGTCAGCCCGCCGCCCGGATTGGCGCTCGCCCCGGCGTCGCCGCCGTGCGCCCGCGCCACCGACGCCACGATGGAGAGCCCGAGGCCCGCGCCCTCGCCGGGCGCGTGACGGCGGGCCCGGGCCCGGCGGAACGGTTCGAACAGCAGCGGCACGGTCGCCGGGTCCACCACCGGCCCGGTGTTGGCGACCTCCAGACCCTCCGGCCCGATCCGGACCCGTACGGTCCCGCCGGGATGGTTGTGGCGCAGCGCGTTGGCGACCAGGTTGTGCACGAGGTGGTCGAGCAGGACCGCGTCGCCCTCGACCGTCACCGGCCGGGCCGTCACCTCCACGGTGATGTCCCGCTCCTTCGCCTCGACGGCCAGCGCCTCGGTGACCGTGGCGGTGGTCTCGTCCAGCGCGACCCGCTCCCGCCGCCGCAGCCCCTCGTCGGAGACCGCGAGGAGCAGCAGCCCCTCGATGAGCCGCTCGCTGCTCGCGGCGGTGTCGATGAGCTTGTCCCGGATCCAGGCGACCTTCTCCGGCGGCGGGTCGTCGGCGAGCCCGATCTCGGCGGCGGCCCGCTGCACGGCGAGCGGGGTGCGCAGCTCATGGGCGGCGTTGGCGGCGAACCGCTGCCGGGCGGCGACCAGCTGCTGGATCCGGTCGAGCATCCCGTCGAAGGTGTCGGCCAGCTCCTTCAGCTCGCCGGGCGGGGCCTTCAGCGCGATCCGTTCGTGCAGGTTGGAGCCGGAGAGCCGGCGGGCGCGGGCGGTGATGACGCCGACCGGCCGCAGCACCCGGCCCGCCATCCACCAGGCGAGGGCGACGGAGAGCGCGGAGTAGACGGCGAGGGAGACCCCGGAGACGGTCAGCAGCTGGCTGAGCGCGGCGTCCCCGGCGACGGTGCTGACCTTCTGCGCGACCGCGTACTGCCCGGGCTCGATGACAGCGGTCCGCGCCCAGTCCGAGGTGGGCAGGGCGGGACCGGCGACGGAGGCTCCGGCCGGCCGGGAGGCGGGGACGGCCGGGGCGACGGCGGTGACGATACCGGCGTACACGCCCTCGCTGACCAGCAGATAGACGATGGCCAGGAGCAGGACGCCGGCCATGACCAGCAGTCCGCCGTACAGCGCGGCGAGACGGGTGCGCTCACTGTTCACCGGGCGTCCTCCGTACCGGCCCCGGGGGCGTCCCCGATGCGGTAGCCGGCCCCCGGGACGGTCTCGATGACCGGGGGCGCGCCGAGTTTGGCGCGGAGCTTGGAGAGGGTGACGCGGACCGCGTTGGTGCGGTAGCCGGTGTCCTCCTCCCACACCTCCTCGATCAGGTCGTCGCCACTGACGACCGCGCCTTCGGCCCGCAGCAGGGTTTCCAGCACGGCGAACTCCTTGCGGGAGAGGGAGAGGAAGCGGCCGTCGCGGCAGACCTGGCGGCGGGCGGTGTCGAGCCGCAGCCCGGCCCGTTCCAGGACGGGCGGGAGGGCGGGGCGGGCGCGGCGGCCGAGCGCGAGGACCCGGGCGAGGAGTTCGTCGTACGCGAACGGCTTGGTCAGGTAGTCGTCGGCGCCGAGCCCGAGACCGGCCACCCGGTCCCGTACGGTCCCGGCGGCGGTGAGCATCAGGATCCGGGTGAGCAGCCGCAGCGCGACGACCCGGCGGCACACCTCGTCGCCGTGCAGCCCCGGCAGGTCGCGGTCGAGGATCATCACGTCGTACGCGCCGAACCGCAGCCGCTCCAGCGCCGCCCGCCCGTCGGGGGCGATGTCCACGGCGACGGCGTCACGGCGCAGCCCCTCGGCGATCATCTCCGCCAGGAATTCCTCGTCCTCCACCACCAGCACGCGCATGGGCCCTGTGTACCCGAAAGCGATGTTTCGCCGGTGTAAGCATCCGGGCTGAGAGAAACGAAACCGCGTCCTCGCGCACGCTCGGGCCGTCCCTGTACGGACCTGTCGGCAAGCGACGAGGAGCCCCCATGAACCAGACCCTTTCCCGCCGGACCGCCGTGCGCTCACGCGGCCGCTCGCTGGCGGCGGCCTGTGCGCTGGCCGCCGCCCTCGCCCTGACGGCCACCGCCTGCTCGGGCGGCGACGGCGGCGGTACGAAGGACGGCGGATCGGCGTCCGGCAGCGAGAAGACGAAGGAGGACCAGGCGCTGGAGCACCGCAAGTGTCTCCGGGACCAGGGCCTGGACATCCCCGAGCCGAAGCCGGGCCAGGACGGCATGGGCGTGACCATCGACGGCGGCTCGATGGGCAAGAAGGAGATGGAGAAGGCGTTCAAGGCCTGCGAGGACAAGGCGGTCGGCGGCGGGCCCAAGGAGCTGTCGCAGGCGGAGAAGGACAAGTTGGTCGCCTACGCCCGGTGCATGCGCAAGAACGGCTTCGACATGCCCGACCCGAAGTTCGACGGCGGGGCGATGCAGGCGGCGCCCGCGATGAAGCCGAAGGACATGAAGAAGTTCGAGAAGGCCAACAAGGCGTGCGAAAGCGTCGGCCGATGAAGCGCGGACGGGCCGTGACGGCGGCGGTCGCGGTGGCGGTGCTCGCCGCGACGGCCGGTTCCCTCGCCCTCACCCGGCTCGGGTCCGACGAGGAGAGCGGCGGGGCGAAGAACACCGGCCTGCCCCCGGCCACCGCCCCGGTCGAACGCGGGGACCTGCGCGACAGCGCCCAGGCCGACGGGACGCTCGGCTACGACAAGGAGCGCAAGGTCAACGCGGGCGCGGCGGGCACCATGACCTGGACACCGCGCACCGGTTCGACCGTGGAGCGGGACGAGCGGCTGTACGAGATCGACGGCCTGCCGGTGCGTCTGATGTACGGCTCCGGGCCGATGTACCGGACGCTGAAGGCGGGCGACAAGGGCCGGGACGTGGAACAGCTGGAGCGCAATCTCGCGGAGCTGGGCTACACGGGCTTCACCCCGGACGACGAGTACACCGAGCTGACGGCGGCGGCCGTCAAGCGCTGGCAGAAGTCCCACGGCGCGAAGCAGACCGGGAAGGTCGGTCCGGCGGACATCACGTTCGCGCCGGGGAAGGTCCGGATCAAGAGCATCGGGGCGGGCGTGGGCGAACAGGCCCAGCCCGGCGCCCCGGTCCTGGAGACGACCGGTTCCGAACGCATCGTGACGTTCCAGCTGGACGTGGCCGAGAGCCAGTTGGCGAAGGCGGGCACGAAGGTCACCGTGGAACTGCCGGACGGCACGACCGCGCCGGGGAAGGTCTCCTCGGTCGGCCGGACCGCGAAGCAGGGCGACGATCCGCAGGACGACAGCCCCAAGGTCACGCTGACCGTGTCCTTCGACGAGCCGGACGAGGTCGACGGCTTCGACCAGTCTCCGGTCACGGTGAATCTGACGGGCGAGACCCGTGAGGACGTCCTGACCGTGCCGGTGAACGCGCTGCTCGCCCTGCCCGGCGGCGGCTTCGGCCTCCAGGTCGTCCGGGGCGGCACGGTCCGCGAGGTGAAGGTCGAGCTCGGCATGTTCGCGGAGGGCCGGGTCGAGGTGTCCGGCGGCGGTCTGCGCGAGGGCGTGAAGGTCGGGGTGCCGAAGATATGAGCACCGGCACCACCACGGGCCCGGCGCCCCACCCCCGTACGGTCGTCGCCCTCTCCGGCGTCACCAAGGAGTACCCGGGCCCGGTCGCCGCGCTGCGCGGGGTGGACCTCACCGTCGGGGAGGGCGAACTCCTCGGCATCGTGGGCCCGTCCGGCTCCGGCAAGTCCACGCTGCTGCACATCATCGGCACCCTGGACCGCCCCACCGCGGGCTCCGTCCACATCGCGGGCCACGACGTGGCGGCGCTCTCCGACCGCAGGCTCTCCGCGCTGCGGGCCCAGCATGTGGGCTTCGTCTTCCAGGCGTTCCACCTGGTGCCGGGCGTCAGCGCCCGCGACAACGTGGCGGAGGGCCTGCTCTACTCCGGCCTCTCCCGCTCGGTGCGCCGCCGCAGGGCGGCCGAGGCCCTGGACCGGGTCGGCCTGGCGGACCGCCTCGACCACAAGCCGCACCAGCTGTCCGGCGGCCAGAAGCAGCGGGTCGCCATCGCCCGCGCGGTGGTCGGCGAGCCCGCGCTACTGCTGGCCGACGAACCGACCGGGGCGCTCGACTCGGCGTCGGGCGAAGCGGTGATGGAGCTGCTGCGGGACCTGAACCAGGAGGGGGCCACGATCGCGGTGATCACGCACGACACGGAGATCGCGCGGGAGTTGCCGCGCGAGGTGCGGATCCGGGACGGCCGGGTGGTCGCGGACGTGACCCACGGGACGGCGACGACGGGAGCGGGCCGGTGACCCGCACGGACCGGGGCCGGGACAGGCTGAAGGCGGCCCGGCTGAGCCCCCGGGACGTGGCGCACGTCGGCTCGTCCGGTCTGCGCAGCCGGCCGATGCGGGTGGTGCTCTCCGCCCTGGGCATCGCCATCGGCATCGCGACGATGATCTCGGTGGTCGGTATCTCCGCCTCCAGCCAGGCCCAACTGCTGCGCGAACTCGACAAGTTGGGCACCAACCTGCTCGTCGCCTCGCCCGGCGAGTCGATGTTCGCCGGGGAGGAGGTGAAGCTTCCCGAGGAATCGGTCGGGATGGTGGGCCGGATCAAGGGCGTCCAGGACGTCGGCGCGACGGCCGATCTGAACGCGTCCGTACGCCGCAACGAGAAGGTCGACGAGGGCGACACGGGCGGGATCGCGGTCAAGGCGACGACGGCCGACCTGCTCCGGGTCCTGCGCGGCGAGGTGGGCAGCGGCCGCTGGCTGAACGCGGCGACCGGCCGCTACCCCTCCGTGGTCCTCGGCCATGTGTCGGCGGAGCGCCTGGGCATCACGGAGCCGGGACAGCAGGTATGGCTGGGCGACCGCTACTTCACGGTCACCGGCATCCTGGACCCGCTGCCGCTCGCCCCGGAGATCGAGCGTTCCGCGCTGGTCGGCTGGGAGGGCGCGAAGCGCCTGCTGGGCTTCGACGGCCACCCGACGTCGGTGTACGAACGCTCCACGGACGCGGCGGTGGGGGACGTCCGCAAGGTGATGGCGGCGACGATCGACCCGCAGAACCCGCAGAACGTGAAGGTCACCGACCCGTCGTCGGCGCTCCGCGCGAAGGCGGCGACCGAGGGGGCGTTCAGCAGCCTGCTGCTGGGCCTGGGCGGCATCGCCCTGCTGGTCGGCGGGGTCGGGGTGGCCAACACCATGATCATCTCGGTCCTTGAACGGCGGTACGAGATCGGCCTGCGCCGCTCGCTGGGCGCGACGAGGGGCCAGATCCGCATCCAGTTCGTCACGGAGTCGCTGATGCTGTCGGGCCTGGGCGGCCTGGCGGGCGTGGCGCTGGGCGCGACGGCGACGGGGGTGTACGCGCACTCCGGCGGACTGCCCTGGGTGGTCCCGCTGTGGGCGGTCGGCGGCGGCTTCGGCGCGACGCTGGCCATCGGCACGGTGGCGGGCCTCTACCCGGCGGTCCGGGCGTCCCGGCTCTCCCCGACCCTGGCACTGCACGCGGCGTGAGGAGGGCTCCGGCGGGTTGCCGGAAACAGGCAGGCAGCGGCACGGGCCGCTGCCTGTTCCTGTCCTTGTCCTTCCGCCCTCGCGCAGCGCAGGCTGAGCAGGGGGGCGTAGGGGTGCCACGCCCGTAATGAAGAGAGCGGGGGTGGCCGGGTGAGACATATACCCGTGTTCCGGTGGGTGCTGGCCTTGGGACTGGCTCTGATCACCTGGTCGGCGTTCCTGTACGTGACCGCGCCGGACCTCCCGGAGCTGGAGCAGATCGATCTGACCGTGCTGGCGGAGAAGCCCGACGGCACGTGCACGGTCGCCTACGCGAACCCCTTCGCGTTCGACGACGAGCGCGAGGGACCGTACCGCTGCGACGCCCGCCGCAGCTCGTCCCTCAAGGCGCCGGAGTACGACCCGGGCACCGGCTTCGGCTGGGAGAGCGGGTGGGTGATCGCGGAAGGACCGGACAAGGGCGAGCTGTACTCCCTGGACGAGGGCGGCAAGGAGCGCGACGAGCAGATCGAGCGCTCCGACGCGTTCATCACGGCCGGGCTGGTCCTGACGATCACCGGCCTCGTCGGCGGCAACATCCGCTCGCTGCGCCGGATGCGCGGGGTACGGCCCGGGGTGCTCCGCCGGGCCACGAGGCTCAAGGAGGCCGCCGACGCGGCGGCGCGGGACCACCGCCGGGCCCTGGAGGCGGTGCGGACCGCCTGGGAGCCGCTGCACCAGGAGCTGGTGGACGGCGAGCTGGGCCGGATTCCGGTGAGCCGGATGCGGGGCCTGGCCGAGAAGCGGCTGCGGGCCCAGGAGTTGGAGGAGGGCGGCGTCCGTACGGTACGGGACGTACTCGACGCCGGGACGTGGGCCCTCGCGCAATTCCTCGGCATGGAACGGAACACGGCCGAACGGACGATGGACGCGGCCCGGCGGACGGCCGACGCGGTGGGCCGGGAGGTGACCGTACGGTTCGACGCGGGCGGCCCCGAACCGCGCACCACCGCGCTGCTCGCCGCTCTGCGGGTCCTGGTGGACGCCGGCCCGGACGCACGGGAGGCCGGACGCGTGGGCGGGGAACTGGCCGCCCGGCTGGAGCCGCTGCTGATCACCGCCGAACCTGCGGCCGGGGTACGGGAGACGCTGCGGGCGGGACCGTACGAGCGCGACAACATCCTGGCGGCCCTGACCAAGCTGCGTCTCGTACTGGCCGAGGCCGAACGGGAGGGCCTGGCGGAGCGGTTCGCCCAGGCCTCGGTCGACCTGCTGCGCGGCCCGGACGCCGGCGCGGACGAACTGGCCACCTGGACGGACTTCGAGTCCCGCCCGGCGGCGTACTACGCGGCGCTGGCGGAGGCCGTCGAGGACACGGACCACGAGGAGGGCCGTGCGTCGGCCCGGACCCCGGACGGAGCCGGGCTGACGGGCAGCCGCCGACTCCGCAGGTGAGACGCCGGGCCCGGCAGTCGGCGTACCTGGCGCCCCGGACGTCCCGGCGCCGCGCCGGCCGTCGGTACCGGCCCGGAACCGGGCGTCGCGGCAGACGGCAGGCGGCAGACGGCAGGCGGCAGGCGGCAGGCGGGAATTGCCGGACCGGCGCTAACCGCCCGCCGCCCGGGTCACCTGCGCCAGGTCGACCGCCCCCGCGACCCGGGCCGCGACCGTCTCCGCGTACGCCGTGTCCGGGCGTTCGAAGGCGGCCCGGTTCGCCGCGCGGAGGAACGTCAGCACGCCCAGCGTCCGGCCCCGGCTCCGGAGCACCGCGCAGAGCGCGTGCGCCGCGTCCCGGGGCCAGCGGCGTTCGGTGGCCCAGGCCGTCGCGGCGGCCTCACCGGCGCCCGCGCTCGTACGGACGGTGCCGGTGCGCTCGACCGACTGGAGGGCCGGGTGGCCGGGGCCGTACCGGGCCGGGATGGAGCCTCCCGCGACCGGCAGACACGGGCCGGGCGCGTCGAACGGCGTGGCGGCCGTACGCACCAGGCGCTCGCCCGCCACCAGGTCGACCAGGACGTGGTCGGCGAACCCGGCGAGCGCGAAGTCCAGCAGGGAGGTCGCCGCCTCCATCGGGTCCTCGCACTCGGAGGCCGTACGGGCGGCCCGGTGCAGCTGGCTCGCCCGGAACCGCAGCCGGTCGGCCTCCTGTTCCGCGAGCTTGGCGGCGGTGACGTCCCGGAACAGCCACCCCACTCCGAGCGGAACCGGCTCCTCCGTCAACGGCGAGGCCAGCCGCAGGAATCCGCTGCGCCAGCACCGGCGGCGCTCGCCCTCCGCCGTCCGCAGCGTCACCCACAGCTCGGCCGGGGCGCTCGGCGCGCCTTCGGCGAGCACATGGTGCAGGGCCGCCTCCAGCTCCTCGACCCCCTGGACGACCAGCTCGCCGAGCGGGCGGCCGAGCAGCCTGGTGCGGCCTCCGCCGAGCGCACGGGAGGCGTACGCGTTGACGACCGTCGGGCGCAGGTCGACGTCGACGAGGACCACGCCCCAGGACGCGTCCTCCAGCAGCGCCTCGCTCAGCGCGATGGCCCGCTCCAGGTCGATCTGGGCGTGCACCTCGCTGAACGCGCAGTAGACCCCGGCCGGCTTCCCGTCCGCGCCGCGCACCCCGGCCGACTGGGTCCGCACCAGCACCCGGCCACCGTCCTTGCGGAGCAGCGCGAACTCGTGCACCTGCCGCCCCGGCGCGTCCATGGCCGACATCAGCCGCGCCCGCACCTCGTCCGCGTCGGCCCGGCGCACCGCCCAGCCCGCGAAGCCGGCCCGGCCCACGGCCTCCTGCGCCGACCAGCCGAGGATGCGTTCGGCCTCGCGGTTCCAGTGGGTGACCGTGCCGGCCGCGTCGAACGCGCAGAGCGCGGCGTCCATGCCGTCGAGCAACGCCGCGAGCAGCTCGGACCCGTCGGGCGCCCCGGGGATGCCGCCCTCGCCGGCCGAGGCCCCGGGGTCCGTGGAGCATCCCGGCGGCCCGCCGCCGGAATCCTCGTCAGGACCGAGCTCGTCGGTGGTCCCGCTGCTCCTGGAAGCACCCACTCCGCACCCCCCGCAGAACGTGTCGGCCGTTTTCCCACGCGTCGCCGCGTGTATTGCTGCACGTCAGACCATTCAACTCGAACGTGACCCAGCACACATCAACTTCACGGAAATCATTTCTCCCGCCACCGGCCTCCCGATGGTTTCGCGCCATGCCGCGAACGCCTCAGGAGCGGGCATCGGAAGCGGGCATCGAGCGGTCCGGTGCGGGGAGTTCACCGGCGGCACGGCGCTGCGTGGCGATGCCGTCACACGGAGTCCACCGGGCGCGCCCAGCCTTGGGTCGCCCTCGTCCGCCCCGGCCCGGCCTCGCCCCCGACCTCCCGGCCTCGCCTCCGACCTCCAGGAGCCCTCCGTGACGCCCTTCCGCACCGCACGTCCGGCGGCCGCGACCACCGTGGCCGTCTGCGCCGCGCTCGTGACCCTCACCGCCGCGGCCCCCGCGCCCGCACCCGCCGCCGCCCGGCAGGACGCCTCCCGCCCGCTGCCCGCCGTCACCCCGCGCGCCGAGACCGCCACGCTGTACGACGACGAGGAGGGCGGCAACGCCAACGCGGACGACCCCGCGATCTGGCGCAACCCCGCCGACCCGGACCGCAGCCTGGTGATCGCCACCGCCAAGGAGGGCGGGCTGCGGGTCTACGGCCTGGACGCCCGCCTCGTACAGTCGCTGCCCGCACCCGCCGCGCCCGGCCCGGACGACGCGCCGGGCCGCTTCAACAACGTCGACCTGGTGCACGGCATGCGGCTGGCCCCGGACCGGAACACGGGCCCGGACGCGGGCCGGGGGAAGGACCGTACGGCGGATCTGGCCGTCACCAGCGACCGGGGCCACGACCGGCTGCGGATCCACCGCATCGACCCGTCCCGCCCGGGCGGCCCGCTGACCGACGTCACCGACCCGGCCGCGCCCCGGGTGTTCTCCGCCGGCCAGGACGAGGTCGACGAGCAGACGACGGCGTACGGTCTGGCCACCTGGACGGACCGCCGCAGCGGCCGTTCGTACGCGCTGGCCAGCCGCCGCAACCGGACGTCGATCGCCCTGCTGGAGCTGCTGCCGACCCGGTCCGGCACGGTCACGTACCACAAGGTCCGCAGCATCGACCTGCCCTCCTCCTTCCGGCTGCCCGACGGCACGGCCTGGACGCCCTGCGGCGAGCCGGGCGAGCTGCCCCAGGTCGAGGGGATGGTGGTCGACCCGGCCGACGGCACGCTCTACGCCGGCCAGGAGGACGTGGGCATCTGGCGGCTGCCCGCCGACCTGCGGGGCAAGCCGGTGCTGGTCGACAAGGTCCGTGAGTACGGGGTGCCGGGGACGTACGACGAGGAGAGCGAGGAGTGCGCCCCCGGCACGGACCCGGGCTTCGGCGGCACCCGCATCGCGGCCGACGTGGAGGGCCTCACCCTGCTCCCCGAGCGGAACGGCGACCGCTATCTCCTGGCCTCCAGCCAGGGCGACGACACCTTCGCCGCGTACGCCCTCTGGACCGGCCGCGGGAACCGGACCCTTCCCGGGTACGCGGGCGGCTTCCGGGTGACCGCCGCCTCGGCGACGCTGGACGGGTCCGAGGCCTGTGACGGCGCGGCGGTCCTGAACGAACCGCTCGGCAGCCGGTACCCGGGCGGCCTGCTCGTCGTCCAGGACGGCGAGGCCACCCCGGCACAGGAGGGCCGGGAGGCCACCGGCTTCAAGTTCGTGGACCTGCGGAAGGCCCGGGGCGCCCTGGGCCTGACGCGGGCCGCCGAATAAATAGCTTGAACCGCGAACCGGACGGCTCCTAGGCTGTGGGCAGCGAAGAAAGGAGGTGTTCCGGAAGTGATTTCTTCTCGGACTCGTGAGGTGACTGCGGGCTGACGCCCGTCGTCGCGCTCTTTGCAGTGCATGGCCGGACGCCGGCCAATCCCAAGCAGTCACCGACCCGCAGGCTCGCCGGTAAGTCCGGCCGGCTCCTCTGTGCACGGAGGAACCAGAGCCTGCGGGTTTCTGCGTTGTCGGCGCGGGCAGCGGCCGCCTACGGGCAGAGCCGCTCCACCCGCCACGGGCCGCCGGACGCCCCGTCGCCCTCCCTGACGTACCGCAGCCGGTCGTGCAGCCGGTTCGCGTGCCCCTGCCAGAACTCGATCGTCCCGGGCACCACCCGGAAGCCGCCCCAGTGCGGCGGGGCCGGCACCTTCTCGCCCTCCGGATAGCGCGCGGCCAGCTCCTCGTACCGCGTGACGAGCTCCTCGCGGGAGCCGACGACGCTGGACTGGGCGCTGGCCCACGCGCCGAGCTGGGAGCCGTGCGGGCGGGTGCGGAAGTAGGCCACGGTCTCCTCGCGGGAGGTACGGGAGGCGGTGCCGGTGACGATGACCTGGCGGGCCATCGGGTGCCAGGGGAAGAGCAGCGAGACATGACCGTTCGCGGCCAGCTCGCGGCCCTTGCGGGAGTCGTAGTTGGTGAAGAAGACGAAGCCCCGGTCGTCGTACTGCTTGAGCAGCACGGTGCGCGAGGACGGGCGGCCGTCCGGGGTGGCGGTGGAGACGACCATGGCGTTCGGCTCGTGCAGCACCCCGCCGACGGCGACCTGGCGGAACCAGCGGGCGAACTGGTCCATCGGGTCGGGGCTGAGGTCACGCTCGGTGAAGTCCTCCGAGCGGTACTGCTCGCGCATGGCCGCCGGATCGGTGGTGGAATCGTCGGGGAAGGGGCCCGAAGAACCTTCTGGTGTGGGCACGGACCCATCCTGCCGCAGCGGCGGAGTGTGCCCGGCGGGGAGGGCCCGTAACCACGCACCGTCGAAATGGAGTCCTGTGCCGGATGTCACGCTTCCCCGCTCCGTGGGAACCCGCCAATATCTTGGGGCAGGCCTCGTGGGAGCCCTGGGGCCGTAGGGACTGTCGCCCATCCGCCCGCCGAACTGAGGGAGCCGCCTGATGTCCGACTTCGTACCCGGTCTTGAGGGAGTCGTCGCGTTCGAAACGGAGATCGCCGAACCGGACAAGGAAGGCGGTTCGCTCCGTTACCGAGGGGTCGACATCGAGGATCTCGTCGGCCATGTCTCGTTCGGGAACGTGTGGGGCCTGCTGGTGGACGGGGCGTTCGATCCCGGTCTGCCGCCCGCCGAGCCGTTCCCGATCCCCGTGCACTCCGGTGACATCCGGGTCGACGTGCAGTCGGCGCTGGCGATGCTCGCGCCCGTCTGGGGCCTGAAGCCGCTGCTGGACATCGACGAGGCGACCGCCCGCGACGACCTGGCGCGGGCGGCCGTGATGGCGCTGTCGTACGTCGCGCAGTCGGCACGCGGCCAGGGACGGCCGATGGTGCCGCAGAGCGAGATCGACAAGGCGCAGTCGGTGGTGGAACGGTTCATGATCCGCTGGCGCGGCGAGCCGGACCCGAAGCATGTGAAGGCGGTCGACGCCTACTGGACGTCGGCGGCCGAGCACGGCATGAACGCCTCCACGTTCACCGCCCGGGTCATCGCCTCGACCGGCGCGGACGTCGCGGCGGCCCTGTCCGGCGCGGTGGGCGCGATGTCGGGCCCGCTGCACGGCGGCGCGCCGTCCCGGGTCCTCGGCATGATCGAGGAGATCGAGCGCACGGGCGACGCGACCGCGTACGTGAAGCAGGCCCTGGACCGGGGCGAGCGCCTGATGGGCTTCGGCCACCGCGTCTACCGCGCCGAGGACCCGCGCGCCCGCGTCCTGCGCCGCACGGCCCGCGAGCTGGCCGCGCCGCGCTTCGAGGTGGCGGAGGCGCTGGAGAAGGCCGCGCTGGAGGAGCTGCACGCGCGGCGTCCGGACCGCGTCCTGGCGACGAACGTGGAGTTCTGGGCGGCGATCGTGCTGGACTTCGCGGAGGTCCCGGCGCACATGTTCACGTCGATGTTCACGTGCGCCCGTACGGCGGGCTGGTCGGCGCACATCCTGGAGCAGAAGCGCACGGGCCGCCTGGTGCGCCCGTCGGCGACGTACATCGGCCCGGGGACCCGGGACCCGCGCGAGATCAGCGGGTACGAGGACATCGTCGCGGGCTGATCCGGGGACGGGGTTACGGGGCGGGGCACGGGCCCGAGCCGGGGATGGGGTTACGGGGCGAGGCACGGGCCGAGCCGGGGACGGGGTTACGGGCCCGAGCCGGGCTCGGGTCCGGTGAAGGCGCCGGCACCGGGTACGAGTACCGGCACGGCTCCCGCCCCGAGGAGGCAATCGTGCCCACCGCTCCACGACCGCCGCGACCGTCCCTGACCCTGTCCTGCACGGTGCTCGACGCCCCGGACGCGGCGGAGCTGGCGGACTTCTACCGCCGCCTCCTGGGATGGGAGACCGTGCAGGAGGAGCTGGGCTGGGTGCAGATCGTCCCGCCCGGCGGGGGCTCAGGGCTGGGTTTCCAGACGGAGGAGGCGTACGTGCCCCCGGTCTGGCCCGCCCCGGCCGCCTCCCCCGGCGACCAGCTGATGATGCTGCACCTGGACTTCGAGGTGACGGACCTGGAGGCGGGCGTGGCGCACGCGGTGGCGGAGGGCGCGACACCGGCGGAGTTCCAGCCCCAGAGCGACGTACGGGTGCTCCTCGACCCGGTGGGTCATCCGTTCTGCCTGGTCGTGAGCGGAAAGGTCCCGGGTCTGCCTCCGGCGATCAGCCCCGAGTGGGTGGCCGAGCAGACCCGGGAGCTCGCCGAGCAGGACCGGGTGACGGTCCAGGACACGGTTGCTCCCGACCTTGGCGGGACGGCACGGCAGGCTGAGCCCGACCCTTCGTCGTAGCCCGGGGCCGCCCCGACACGGCAGCGGTGGCGGTGGAGGTGGGGGGCGGACGCGTCGTCGGCCCGGCTCAGACCTTCCCGCTCACGAGGACCGTGCGGTGGCCGTCCAGCCGGCGGCCGAACTCCGCGAGGAAGGCCGCGGTGAGGTCGGGCCACCCCCAGAAGGTGAAGCCGAGACCGCCGAAGGCGAAGCAGTGCTCCATTCCGTCCCAGTCGACGAGCGGGGACGACGCGTCGCAGTGCGCGCACCGCACGAGGGCCTCGCCGCAGCCCTCCTCCCAGTCGGCGATCGCCTCGGAGAAGGGGTCCCAGGCACCGGGTATATCCTCCCAGGCCTTGTCCTTGAACTCGATGTCCCGCTCGCAACGCGGACATTGGGCCGAGGACGGGTCGGCCCACTGCCCGGAGTCGAAAACAGTGCGGGTGACGACCACATCGAGCGCCCCGCCCTGCCAGGGCTCGCCCCAGCCGCTGCTGTCGACGACCTCCCGGATACGCGGCCCCGGCGGATATCCGGGGCCGCCGCCGAGCGCGGGCTCGGTGCGGTCGGGCCCGATCACGCCCTCGGCCACGAGCCAGGCGACTACGCGCGCGGCCAGCGGGGCGGCGTCCGCCTCGGTGACATCGCGGTCGACGACGGTCTGGAAGTAATCCCCCACGGCTCCCCCTCCAACTCACCGTTCTCTGCGACCCGTCCGGTCTCTCCGGTCTCTCTCCGGCTCTCTCCGGCCCGTCCGGATCCACCTGGATCGGCTCTTCGACTCCACTGGCCCCCACTCTGCCACCCGCCACTGACAGTTCAGGCGGGCTCGCCCCGACGGACGGCGATGACGTTGTCGGTCACGGTGGCCGTCTCGCCGCCGGGCCCGGTGGCGGTGCGCCGGGGCGCGTGGCAGCGCTCGGTCCGCCAGCCGTCGCCGAGCCGCAGGGAGGCGAGTACGTCGTCGGGGGCGGGGAACCGTACATCCTCGTGGCCGTCCCGCCAGGACCAGGGCGCGAGCGAGGCATGCTCGACCAGCACCAGGAGGCCGCCCGGGGCGACGGCCCGGGCCGCCCGCCGGAGCACCTGCTCACGGGGGATCTCCACAGGGGTGTGGAAATAGCTGGCGGTGACGAGTTCGAAGGTCCCGTCGGGAAAGGACCGGGCCAGATCGTGCCGGCTCGGGTGGACCCGGTCGGCCAGCCCGGCCGCGTCGGCTCCGGCGGCGACCCGGCCCAGGGCGGTCGCCGAGACGTCGACGGCGGTGACGTCCCAGCCGAGCGAGGCGAGCCAGAGCGCGTCGCCGCCGTGCCCGCAGCCGAGGTCCAGCGCCCGGCCGGCACCGTCCGGCGCGGGGGCCAGGGCGGTGACGACGTCGGCGAGGACGACGTTGGGCTTGGTGCCCCACTGGGCGTCCATGCCGGCGTAATGGCTCTCCCAGAAGCCGGCGGAGTCGGTGGCGCCGGTGGCGCTGGCGCTGGTTCCGGTGCTGTCGCTGCTCATCGACCATGCCTTTCCCTCGGGCGGCCGCTCCGGATGAACGCCCCGCTCAGCAGGAAGGTGCGCCACACCCTGCCGCACTTGCAAGGTCCCATGCCATTTCGGCAACCTGAAGGCATGGGTGACACGGGAAGCAGGGACGACGTACTGGCCGCGGTGGGCCCCCGCCTTCGCGAACTGCGGCGCAAGCACGGCATGACGCTCGCCGAGCTGGCCGAGCGGACCGGGATCAACGAGAGCACCCTGTCCCGCCTGGAGGGCGGCACGCGCAAGCCCACGCTGGAGCTGCTGCTGCCGCTGGCGGAGGTCCACGCGGTCCCGCTGGACGAACTGGTGGGCGCGCCCCGCACCGGCGACCCGCGCATCCACATCCGCCCGGTCACCCGGGACGGCCTCACGTACGTACCGCTGAGCCGCCCCGGCGGAGTCCAGGCCCACAAACTGCTGATCCCGCCGCGGCCGGACACCGAGCCGACCCTGCGCACCCACGAAGGCTTCGAGTGGCTGTACGTCCTGGCCGGGCGGCTCCGGCTGATCCTCGGCGAACGGACCCTCGTCCTGAAGCCCGGCGAGGCGGCCGAGTTCGACACACATGTGCCGCACTGGCTCGGCCCCGACGACGACCGCACCGTGGAACTCCTGGTCCTCTTCGGCCACCAGGGCGAACGGGCCCACCTGCGGGCCCGCCAGGAGCCTTTGCGAGGATCGCCCGATGGGACCCACTGACGCGGCATCCGTACGCCACTCCCCCTCGACCTGGCAACAGCCGTGCCCCGCACCGGCGTCGGCCGAGCGCAGCGCCCTGACCGAAGCGCTCGCGGAGCGCGTACGGGCCCTCGGCCCGGGCCGGCTGCTCGTGGGCATCGACGGCTTCACGGCGGCGGGGAAGACGAGCTTCGGCCACGAACTCGCCGCGCGCCTGGCAGAGTCGGGCCGCCCGGTGCTCCGGGCCACGCTGGACGACTTCAAGAACCCGTGGAGGGACCGCCACCTGTACGACCGGGAGTCGGGCGAGGGCTACTACCGCAACGCGTACGACTACGACGCGGCCAAGCGCCTCCTGCTGGACCCCGCCCGGAGCCCGGAGGCAGGGTCCTGCTCGCTGTGCTCCATAGACCCGCTGACCCAGCAGAACCACGCGGCCGACACGACACCACTCACCCCGGACTCGGTGCTGATCGTGGACGGCGTGTTCGCGTTCCGGCCGGAGATCGACGCGTACTGGGACTTCCGGATCTGGATGGACGTGGACGCCGAACTCTCCGTACGCCGGGGTGCGGAACGCGACCAGAACTGGGCGGGCTCGGACGCGGAGGCCATCCACCGCGACCGCTACCTGGTGGCGGAGCACCTGTACCTCGCGGAGGTGGACCCGCTGCCGAGGATGGACGCGGTCGTGGACAACACGGACTTCGCGCGGCCGAGGCTGATCACGGGCTGACCGCGCGCCCGCTCCCCTCGACGGAGCAGGCGCGTCGACCGGCAGGCGCGTCGACCGGCGGGGCAGGCGCGTCGACCGGCGGGCCCCAGGGCCCCGGTGCCGGCAAATCCATGTGCTTCGTCGGGCGGGGCCGCGCTATCGTCGATGACATGAACGTCACCGGCACAAGCACCACCGCGACCGCGCGAGCGACCAGCTCGCCGGCCGCCGCCGCCTGACCTTCCCCATCCCCCCGGCGACCGGAAACGGTCCGTCGGCAGTGCCGTGGAGCCTCTGGCCCCGGCCGGGTGACTGAACGGGTCCCGTTCTCCGGTGCCTCCCCGCCGCAACGCGAAGGAGCCACTCCCATGCGTACGGACCAGCTGATCAGCACGTTCGTCGAGTACTACGAAGAGCGCGGCCACCGCCGGATCACCGGCTCGACACTGCTGCCGCCGCCCGGCGACCCCGTGCTCTTCACCACCTCGGGCATGCACCCGCTCACCCCGTATCTGGAGGGCCGCCCCCATCCCCTGGGCAAGCGGCTGGTCAACGTACAGCGCTGCCTGCGCACCACCGACCTGGACGAGGTCGGTGACGCCACCCACCTGACCGTCTTCGAGATGCTCGGCACCTGGTCGCTGGGCGATTACGAGGGCCCGCGCAGCCTCGACTGGGGGTACGGGCTGCTCACCGAAGGCCTGGGCATCGATCCCGGCCTGCTGCACGCCACCGCCTTCGCCGGTGACGACCGGACGGGTCCGGACACGGCTTCCGTCGAGATGTGGCAGCGCCTGGGCGTGCCGGTGGAGCTCACCGTCGAGGACAACTGGTGGTCCAACGGACCGGTGGGCCCGTGCGGACCCGACTCGGAGTTCTTCCTGTGGAGCGGCGACGGCCCGCCGCAGTCGACGCCCACCCGCGACGACCGCTGGGTGGAGGTGTGGAACCACGTGACGATGACCCACCGCCGCCTCGACGACGGCTCTCTCGTACCGCTGCCCCAGCGCAACGTCGACACCGGACTCGGCCTGGAACGGCTGGCCTCCCTGCTCCAGGGCAGGTCGTCCGTCTTCGAGTGCGACGTCTTCGACCCCTGGCGCCGCCTCGTACCGGCCCTGTGGACCCTGGACGAACCTTCCCTGCGCCTGGTCTGCGACCACCTGCGCTCGGTCGTCGTGCTGCTGGGCGACGGCGTGCGCCCGGCCAACACGGGACGGGGCTATGTGCTGCGCCGCCTGCTACGACGCGTCCTCACCGTGCTCCGGCAGGGGCAGGCCCCCTCGCACGGCATCGGCGACCTCCCGGACGAGCTGATCCGGCACACCCTGGACCACTTCCGGCAGGACATGCGCCCGAGCGAGGTGCGCCGGACGCTGATCGACGAGGAGCAGCGCTTCGGCCGGCTCCTGGAGCGCGGCCGGGGAGTCCTCGCCAGGCCCAGGTTCCGGGGCCCGCTGACCGAGGAGGACTTCCACTACCTCCACGACACCCACGGGCTGCCCCGCGAGCTGATCACGGGGCTGCGCGAGGAGTGAGGCGGGAAGCGCATCGCGCCTACCCGTGGTGAGCTGCCCGGCCGGGAAGCTCACCACGGGACCGGCCCGTACTCACCGGCTCAACGCGAGCAGTTCGTCGACCACCATTTCGCCACCATCACCATCACCGGCACCGGCACCGGCACCGAGATGGGCGATGGCCGAAAACGGCGCGATGACCCGGCTCCAGGCATGGAGCCGGTCACCGTCGAGCCCGCACGCCGCCGCCACACGCGCGCAGCGGGCCTCGACGCCCTCAAGCCCGGCCCCGGCCACGACGTAGTCCCCGGCGTCGAAGCACGGGTCGCCGACGCAGGCTTTCGGGTCGATGGCCAGGAGGCCGCGGTCCGCGCCGCCGTCGAGCGCATTGCCCAGGTGCAGGTCGCCGTGGAGCAACACGGTGGTCGCTTCCGTGTCCAGCAGCCGTTCGCACCGCTGGATGGCCCTGTCCCACAGAGTGGCGTCCATCCGTGCGCGGATCGCAGGCTCGGACAGCCGCCTTCCGACCCGGGCGAAGGACTCCTCGCACCGACCGCGCAGCACCCGCGTGAGCTGCGGGGGCGGTGCGACACCGTGCAACGCGGCGAGCAGTTCCGCCCACTGCTCGGGGAGGGAGGCCGCGGGCATGTACTCCGCCAACGTCCCGGGCAGGATCTCCTCCAGCACCATGGCGCCGGCCTCCTCGTCGGCGGCCAGCACGGCGGGCACCCGGCCCGAGGCGGCGAACCACCCCAGCATCCGGACCTGTTCGGCCATGAGGTCCCGCTCCGGGCTGACCTTGAGCACCGCAGGCGTACCGTCGGGCCAGCGGCACCGCAGCGCGACCGACGAAGCACCGTCCGGGAGGGGCCCACCGAGCGCAAGTCCCCACCGGGAGGCCAGCCGCGCGATGAGATCCGGCGTACCGGCGCACCATGCGGCGACCTGGGGACCGAAGCGAGGGACCAGCCGTGCGGTGACGCTCTCCACATCCACCAGCAGTCGATTCACACGGGCCAGTGTTCCGCTCACGCGATCCGCGTCCACTGCTTTTCCACCGCGCACCGCCCACCACCCACCGCACGCGCAGAAGCGCCACGCCCGCCCGCGACCGGCGCGGCACAATGGCCGGATGACCGGCAGACGGACCACCCATCGCACAGCGGACGGCGTCCGCATACCCGGAACCTGGCGCCACGCCTTCATCCGCAACGGAAGCTCCTACTTCCTCACCGACCTCGTCATCTACGCCGACGGGCTCATCGACTGCTGGGGTCTGGTGACCTTCGAGGAGTTCGAGGAGAAGCTCCGGACCGGCTGGGTGGCCACCACGTTCCCGGAAGGCGCCGAGGCGTCCGCGCACGGTCTGGCGCGCTGGACGTTCGGCGAGCCCCGGAGTCAGCTCACGCCCGAGCTGTTCGCCGCCGAGGTCCGCGACACCATCGCCCGGTTGAACGGCCGCCCCACCTCGACCGAGCGCTGCCTGGCCGCCGTGGACGTCTTCCTCGCCGACCGGACGGAGGAGAACCGGGCGGCGGTCCGCGACGCCTTCCTGTCCATCCCGGCCTCGAAACGCCGTTACGCCCTGGGGGACATGGACAGCAAGGACTGGCCGCTGCGCGTGCTGGCGGCAGGGCCCGGCGGCACGACGTACCTGCCGCCCGACCCGCCGGTCACCCAGGACTCGTACGACCGGGCTCTCGCGTACTTCGAGGACCGGGCCCGTTGGATGGCCGTACGGGACACACAGGCCCGCGCGGACGGACCGACGGCTCCACGCAGCCCGGCGGTCCGGCTCCACCACTCCTTTCCGCGCGAGCCCGAGGCCCACCCCGGTCAGCTCGGCCTGCGCAACGACTACCCCGCCCCGATCACCGTGCGGGAGATCGTCTACCCCTCGGTCGCCCACGCCTACTGGGCTCTGTCGGTCGCCGATCCGGAGTCCCACGACGCGGTCGCCGCGGCGGACACCTCTGCCGCAGCACGCAAGCTCGCGGCCGGCGCATCGCGCCGCGAGGACTGGGCCCACGTACGCACCGCCGTCATGACCGGCCTGCTGCGCGCCAAGTACGACCAGCACCCCGAGCTGGCCGAGATCCTGCTGGCAACGGACGACGCCACCCTGATCTACGAAGACGTGGACTCGACCTACTGGGGCGACAGCGGCGGCCGGGGCCGCAACTGGACGGGCCGTCTCCTCGAACTCGTCCGCTCCGAACTCCATATGCGGGGAGCCGGGCTCTCCGGCTTCTGACCGGCTGGCGGGCGTCGGCGGAAGCACCTGACCAACGGGGCTTCGCCGCGGCGAAAACGTTCACCACGGCGAATCAAGTCTGCGCGGGTTCCGCCTTGGCGCAGGCCGAACACGGCTTTATGAACGGTGTGCACGGAGTACCGTCCGTAAATTCGCCGTGCTTCCGCCCCACCGGGACCCGGTAAGGAAAAAAAGGGGGTTGGGAGCACCTGGCACGCGAGCGCCCACGCCTGTCAGTTCCTGTTGAGCGTGCGGGATACGCCGGCGACGACCGCCGTGGTGAGAAGCCAGCCGATGGCGATCAGGAGATACGACAGCCACTGTGTCGCTCCTACCCAATGCCATGCGCTGCGTTGGCCGAGGTCGCCGATGGGGAAGAGCAGGTCGACGGTGTAGACCATGGGGTTGAACGGGTCGCCCTCTCCGGACTTCGTTTGGATCGGCGAGCGGACGCTGAACACCAAGGTGCCGAGCAGGCAGAGCGCAGCCATCCACAGGGCGGCCAGCCATGAGCGGTATCCGTACCCGACGGTGGCGTCGAGCAGGTACCCCCACAGCCGTCCGACTGGGGCCAGGGTGCGGCGTCGGTGACGTTGCTTCTCCAGGAGCACCCTGCGGGCGGCATCGTCGCGGCCGGCCTGGCGGTAACAGGTAGCAAGTTGTTCGTACGGCTGCGGGGCATAGCCCGGATTGCGGCGGATCCACGCTAGGCGGTGGGCCACGTCCTCCTGCGGGGATGTGCTGTCGGACTGGAGGGAACCGTAGACGAGACCGTCCGTCCGCACCTCATGCGGCCAGCTCCGCTCGCCATCGCGCAGAGTGGTGACCCTGGCGCCCTGAAGGTCCACCCCTCCCGTGGGCGGAGCGGCGAGCGTGAAGTCGAAGGTTCCCACCTGCATCCCGACGCCGAGCAGCGCCGTGTCGCTGCCGCCGAGGTGGGCCTCTTCAAGGGTGAGGAGGTCGGGTATGTGAGCGCCCCGCAGCCGCAGGGATCCTCGCGCGCTGAATCCATTGGACATGTCCACCACTGGAGCTGTCAGATTGTCCGCCATCAGTGCCGCGCCGCCGGGGTTCTCCAGCCGTGCGCCCCGCATGAACAGGCCGCCGGACAGCTGCGCCCCCGGCAACCGCATCCCGCCCCACGCGGTGAAGCCGTCCCGGCAGTAGATGCCGCCGCCTGTGGCCAGTCCTCCGGCCCACACCGCCCACCCTCCGGGCGCCAATATCCGCGTCCCGTCCATGTCCAGTTCCCCGGACACGTGAGCATTCATGAGGGAAAGACGGCCCGTCTCCATCACTGACCCGTCCAGGTCGAGGTGGCCTTCGATGCGGGCCAGTTCGGCCTCCACCCCGGGGACCCAGCTGTCCGTGATGCGGACCGTCCGTGTCGATGCGCCGCCAAGGCTGACCGTGTGCGCCAACCGGCATTCCCTGAGCCAGAGCAGGTGGCTGACCTCCGCACCCGCCAGATCGAGGTGGCCAGTGATGTGTGCGCCTGCGAGGCGCAGGGAAGCGACACTGCTCGACCGCTCTGTGTTGCCGCCGAGCAGTAGGGCGACGACAACCCCGGCGCGGACCGTGCGCTCAGGGCCCCAATCCGCTCCGGCGGCGGGATCGTCGTCCTCGGGCGTACCGGTGCGCAGATCCACCCACCGCCCTTGAGGAAAGGAGTCCCACAACGTGCGCTCAGTCGCTGTCAGTTCGTCGTAGTTCAGCACCGCTAAAGGCTACGGCTGCGACGGGCGTCAAGGCGCGGGCGGTCGCGCGGGCGGGGTTGGCCCAGCGGTAGCGTCCCGCAGATGGAGACCGCTGATCTGACCCCTCTCGAATCCCGCATCCGGTACGCCTTTCAACGGGGCGAGCCGGTCGACGTACGCCCGGAACACTCGAGCCCCGGCGCCACGAGCGGTGCGGACCGTTCGGGCGACGCCCCCGGCCCCTCGGTGCGAGCCGCGGCCTTGCGCAGTCTGCTGCTCTCCTCGCCGGTCGAGGGTGGCGAGATACCCGCGCTCCGTCTCAGCGGAGTCACCGTCGCCGGGCGGCTCGACCTTGCCTACGCGGAGATTCCGTATCAAGTGGAGCTCAGGAACTGCGACTTCGACATGCCGGTCGAACTGAGCGCAGCTCGTCTACGTCAGTTGGACCTCCGCGGATCGCGTCTGCCCTCGCTCACGGCGACCGGCCTGCGCATCGAAGGGGATCTCCTCCTCGCCGACTGCCGGGTCTCCGGCCCCGTACAGCTGGCGTACGCCCGTGTCGAGGGCAACATCAGTGCCGCGCGGCTGTGGGCGGAGAGCGAGGTCCACTTGGAGGCGGTCCAGGTGTCCTGTGCGCTCGATCTTGAGGATGCCCGGCTGCACAACCCTGGAGGCCATGCTCTCAATGCCGCCAGCATCAACGTCGGCACCGTCCTCAACGCCGGCGGCCTCGACGCCGAGGGCAAGGTGAGGCTCACCGGTGCCCGCGTAGGGGGCTGGATCTCCTTCATCGAGGCGCGGCTGCGTAATCCCGGAGGGGTCGCGCTCGGTCTGAGCAGCTGTGAGGCCCGCCAGCTCACCCTGCGCGACGCAGTGCCCATCGAGGGCGACGTGCGGCTGCACTACTCGACCTTCAAAGCGATAGAGGCCGATCCAGCTGTCTGGCCCTCCTCCGTCCGGCTGGACGGACTCGTCTACGAGTCGCTCTCGCCCCGGCTGCCCGCCGCCCGGCGGCTGCCCCTGCTGGAGCGTGACCCGGACGGCTTCGTACCCCACAGTTACGACCAACTGGCCCATTCCTACCGCGGTGCCGGTGAGGACGGCGAGGCGCGGACCGTCCTGCTCGCCGCGCAACGCAGACACCGCCGAACCATGGCCTGGCCCACGCGGATGTGGGGTCACGTCCAGGACGTGACCGTCGGCTACGGCTTCAGGCCCGCCCGCGCCGTGACCTGGCTCCTGGCGCTGATGCTGGTCGGCAGCCTTGCCTATGGCCTCCACGAACCACAGCGTGCCGAGGCGGGCAAGGGCCCCGACTTCAACGCTCTCGTCTACGCGGCAGACCTTCTGCTCCCGGTCGTCGACTTCGGCCAGGAGAAGGCGTTCACGCCCACCGGCGTGCACCAGTGGCTCGCCTATCTCCTCATCGCGGCGGGCTGGGTCTTCGCCACGACTGCCGCGGCGGGCGTCACCCGTAGCCTCAAGCGCCAGTAGCCGTGGCCGATGGGCCACACTCCTCTGTGGTCGTCGTCATCGGTGAGGTGCGCAAGCTCGCACGAACGCCAAGAGGAGCCACCGCACGTGGGTCTGCCCTGGGCGCAAGGCGGGCCGGCCCAACGCCGAATCCGCGATGACGGACGAGAGCCTCTTCGGCGATCATGGGCGGATGAGTCAGGAAGCCCAGGAAACCCAGGACAGCACAGATGTGAACGCGGCGATCGACGGCGAGCTGCGGCTGCTCGACCCCTTCGTACGTCTCTCCCGGTCTGCCGCCGAGGCGCTGCTCGACCCGGAGTTCGTCGAGGTCGGGGCGTCCGGGAGGCGGTGGACGTACGCGGAGATGCTGGACGCGCTGCCCGATCTGGACGGCGGAGGCGCAGACGGGCCGCGCTTCGAGACTTCCGCGATGACCGGGGTGGTGCTGGGGCCCGGGCTGGTGCACCTGACGTACGAGACGGTCTTCGACGGCCACCGGGCTTGGCGGAGTTCGCTGTGGCGCAGGCGGGACGGGGAGACGGCCTGGCGGTTGTACTACCACCAGGGGACGCCCGTGTCCGGGCGGGACGCTCGCCGAGCCTGAACGCTCTCGTTCACGGCCCCGTCAGCGGTGGTGCGGCCGGTGTGCGCAGGCCCAGGTGGTCGCGTGGGTCGGTGACGGCGTCCGGGTGGGCGGCCAGCAGGCGGGTCGCCGTGGGCAGCGGCATGCGGACCACCACCGGGCGGGGCAGCGTCAGTTCGCGCTCCGCCACCGTCGTACGGGAGGTGCGCACCCGGTCCGTCACCCGGGCCACCACCCGTACGTCCAGCGTGAATTGCACCAGCACCGACGTGAACTTCGGCTTGTGCAGCGGCATCGAGCCCGCTCCGTGCGCCGCCGCGCCGCTCGCCGAGCCCGCGCCGCCCGTGTTGCCCATCAGCTGGTTGAGGCGGAACTCGTCGGCGTTCAGCACACCCGCACCGAAAAGTCCGCGTGCCTGCCTGCCCTGTTCGGCCGCGCTCTGGCCTTCGCCCTGGGTGGGGCGCGGCGCTCCCAGGTGGCTCTGGGCGACCGTCTCGAACGTCATCTTGTCCCCGGCGCCCAGCACCCTGCCCGCCCGCAGCCGCGCGTGCACCGAGGCCTGGAGGTCCTGGCCCGACGCCCCGCTCGCGTGCACCGGCGGCAGCTCCGCCCCGGCGTTGGTGAGCAGCGGCAGGGCCGAGATCAGCCACTCGGTGGAGACCGCCTCGCCCAGGGTGTAGGCGGCGGCCTGGCCCTTCTGCCGGAAGCGGTCGCCGCCGCCCGCCGCCCGTACCGCCGCGTTCACCAACTCCCGTACGCGCGGCGCTCCCTGGAAGCCGTTCACCTGCGCCTCCATCGGCAGCGGCACCCCGTCGGCCCGCCAGGAGCCCAGTCCGGCCGGGTCGCCCGGCGGCCTGCCCGACAGGGCGCGTACGGGGGCCCGGCGCGGGGCGGTCATCCGGCGCAGCGCCGTGAGGTCGCTCTCCAGGATCCGGTGGACCAGCGACGTACGGCCCGTGGCGGCGAACGCCAGCCGACGGTCTCCCCGGTGCAGTTCGAGGGTGGCGATGACCGGCACCCGCATCTTCGCCGCCTTCGCCGTCTTCGCCTCCGCGACCGTCTTCATCCCCAGCTGGCCCCGCGCGGCCTCGCCCCGGCGGCGGCCGGAGCCCGAGGCGACACCGAGCCCGGCGGCGCCCCCGGCGCTCTTGACGGGCCCCGCCCCGCCGTCCGGTTTGCCGGAGCCCGCGAGGATGCCCTCCACCCCGGTGGTCGCCCCCTCGTCGTGCGAGGTGGCCTGCTGGGCGGCGGCCGAGGTGATGTACTCCATGTCCCGGCCGTCGTCCGCCGCCCCCTCCCAGGAGCCCGCGCCGACCCGGTCCACCTTGAACACCGCCCAGTACGGCGTCCTGCGGCCGTCCAGCAGCTCCACGGTGACGCCGCCGTCCATGGCGCTGCCCAGCAGTCCGGTGGAGCCGTCCCGGTCCAGGACCCGCAGCAGGCGCTGCACGTTGTCGTTGCGGTCGCGGAGCTGCTGCCGGGGCAGCAGGTCGTCGGCCAGGTCCTGTTGGCCGGTCCGCGCGAGGGCGCCGCGCAGTCGCTCCAGCAGCGGCACGAAGTCCGGCAGCTCCTCGATCATGCCGAAGCCGAGCGGCAGATCGCGGGCCAGGGTCGGGGTCGGGCGGGCCTGCCCACCGGACGCGGACGCGGATGCCGATGCCGATGCCGATGCCATCGCCGAGGCCGATGTCGAGGCCGGGGCCGCCGCTGATGTGGACGCCGCCGCCGGTGCCGCCGACGTCGACGCCTCGGCCGACGTCGATGCCTCCGCATCCAGCTTCAGCGCCTTCCGCGCCGACTCCGGCAGCTCCACCCCCGCCGCCCGCAGCTGCTCCGCCGTCAGCCACACCGCCGCCGCGCCCGGCAGGGTCCGGGCCGCGTCGGCGACGTACGGGCCGCCGCCGGTGACCTTGACCTCCGCGACCATCGTCACGAGCAGATCGCACCGTACGAGATACAGCGGGGCCTTCTTGGGGGTGTGGGCGTTGCGCTCCACGGTGCCCGACACCGTGGCGGCCTCGCTGTCGCCCCTGCCCGTCGTGCGGTACCCCGACAGCCCCTCGCCGACCCGCCACTCCGCGCCGTTCTGCACGCCGGTGGCGCCGACCTGGACCGTGCTGGAGGTGCCCTCCCCCTGCTGTCCGCCGGCCTGGTGGCCGCCCAGCACGAACGTCTCGGTGCCGGGGCCCGCCGCCTCGTGCACCAGCTGCGGGGCGGCCAGCGCCAGCCGGGTGCCCACCGCGCCGTTCAGCGCGGCCAGCCGGCGCGGGTACCGCAGGTTCTTCACCACCCAGCCGGAGGACGCGGCCTGCCGCAGCGCGGCCGTGATCGCCCGGGGGCTGAAGCGCTCCTCGACCGCCAGCCGGGGCGCCAGTCCCTCCGCGGCCAGCGCCGGGTCCTGGCGGCCCGCCCGGCCCCGGGCGGCGGCCCGGGACAGCAGGGCCAGGGCCAGGTCTCGGACCGGCTGCCCGTCGCCGATCGTCTCCACCAGCTGCCAGTCCCGTACGAGCTGCCCGGTGGCCGGGGCCGGGGCCACCCGGGACAGCTCGCCGATGCCCGCCGCGCCGACGGCCCGCTCCGGTCCTGGGGCCTGGTCGGCGCCCGCGTCCAGCCGTGCCTTCTCGTCCGTGCCGACAGTGAACTCGGACGGCGTCAGCAGCCGGATCTCCTGCTCCTCCATATGCAGCCCGGACAGCAGCCTGGCCTCCGGCGCGTCCCGGCCGGGGCCGCCCGGGGTCACGGCGCGGGCCAGCTTGCGCTGCCGTGAGGTCATGGTGACGTCCACGTTCAGCCGCAGCGCCGCCCCGAACGCGCTCGCCTTCTCCGACCCGTTGGTGAGGACGTCGGTACGGGTGGTGGGGCCGCCCTGGTTACGGCGGGAGCCCGAGCTCTGCCGCTCGTAGCGGGCCGAGCCCGTGAGGACGCCCGGCACCAGCCGGGCCTGGGCCAGCACCATGCCGCCGATGGAGCGCGAACTGCTGCGCCCGCTCTGCGCGTTGGCCCCGACACCGGAGTGGGCGCGCACCAGCCAGTCGTCGATCTCGCCGAGGTGGGTCGCCTCGCCCAGCTCGCCGTGGACGCGCAGCTGTACGTCATGGGAGTGCATCGCGGTCTTGCGGCGCAGCCGTACCCGGATGCCGGTGGAGAGCAACTGGTCCTTGTTCACCCGCAGGTTGGCCTCGGCCAGGGCGGCCATCAGCTCGCGGTGGTTGGTGCGCTGCGCCTCGTCCTCCTCCCTGCTGAGGCCCGCCTTCGGCGCGGTCGCGCCGAAGGCGGGCAGATAGCCGGTCAGCCGGGGGTCGGTGGCGAACAGCTCCTGTACGGCCTTCAGCATGGGCGCGGTGTCGAGCCGGCCGAGCGTCACGCTCGATCCCATCGCGCCGAAGGGCAGGTGCCGTTCGTCTTCCGCCGTTTCTTCGCCCTCTTCGGCGTCCGCCCCGGAGCCCGCCCGCTGCGGCCGCTCCGGGCTCTTGATGAACGCTTCCGCCGTCACCCCGGGCGGCAGCGGCAGCCCCAACTCCTGGGCCTCGTCGGCCCGTAGCCCGACCCAGACGCGCATCGCGTGGGTGGCCTCCCGTGCCTCCGGGTGCAGGATCGCCCGGACCGACCGGGGCCCGGTGCCCTCCACGGTGAACTCCACCGTCCCGAGGTACAGCACCTTCTCGCCGCGCACCTCCGCGCCCTGGCGGCTGGAGACGGTCTGCTCGTTCACGCTGAACCGGGCCTTGCGGGCGGCGGCGACCGGCATCGCGGTGGCCCGCACCACGGCCGCGTTGGCCGCCGCCCCGACCCCGATCGCCGGGCCGACGCCGCCCGCGACGGCACGGCCCTTGCCCGCCGACTCGGTCGCGGTGTGCTGGGCCTGCTGATGGGTGCGGAGCTGCGTCTTGCCGGTGGCCCAGGCGGGCGACAGCCCGGTGACGACGGCGCGCATCCGGTAACTGCCCGCGCTGCTGCCGTCCTTGGAGTACAGATCGTCGCCGGTGACGCCGCTGCCCAGCAGCCGGGGCAGGTCCTCCAGCACGGTCGCGGTGGCGGTCGCCTCGTACAGCCGGGAGCGGCCGGGGGCGCCGGGCGCGGTCAGGGACGGGTGCAGGACGGAGGCGACCGCGTCGAACAGGCCGCCGCCGCCCTGGTGCGGCCCCTCGGTGTCGGAGACGGCGACCGGGGCCAGCGAGTCGGCCAGCGCGACCCGCCGCGCGAGGTCGTCGGCCACCGGCTGCGGCCGGGCCGGCGCCCCGGTGCCGGCCGGGATCAGGTGCTCGGTGGGCACCCGCTGGGTGAGGCCGCCCGAGCCCCGGAAGGTCTGCTCGTCGCCACCCGCCTGGGGCCGAATCCGTACGACGTACAGCACTCGGCGCGACACTTCCACCGAGCCCTTGTCGCTGCGCAGGACGCGGGGTTCGGCGACACCGCGCTGGGCGCGGGAGTCCCGTGAGGACTGCCAGGGCTGGACGCTGCCGGTCGCCGCGCCGCCCAGCCACAGACCCGGTGCGACCGGGGCGAGCCCGAACGCCGTGCCGCCGACGCCGGTGCTGGAGGAGTTGCCGGCCGTCCTGCTCGCGGTGGCCCCGCTGTTGTGCTGGACGTCGACCTTGGTCTCCTTGCCCTCCGCCTCGTCCACCGCGGCGAGCGGCGCCCCGCCCGGGTCCGGTGCGGCCGACGGCAGGTCGGCGGCCGGGTGGAATGTGGGCGGCCGATCGTCGGGCGCGGGCGCGATGCGCACGGTGACGTCGAACCCGTCGCCGCCCTGTGCGCCCTCCACCGCGAACGCGCGGCCCCGGCCGAAGAACGACTCGGGCCGCCCGGCCAGTTCGGCGGCGATGACGGCCACCGTGCCACCGCCGTGGCCCACGACGGCCGCGACGGCGCTGCCCACGAACTCCTGCCCGGTCAGCCCGTACGCGGTGGACAGTCCGCCCGCCTCCAGGTCCATCAGGTAAGGCGGCAGCACGAGCCCCTGCTCGGCCCGCTCGTCGATGGCCGGGGGCGGCGCGGCGGGCCGCTTCCCGCGGCGCAGCGCCCGGGTGGTGGCCTCGTTGCCCAGCATCCGCTGCAGGGGCATCAGGCCGCCGGGACCACCGCCGAAGACCCCCGGTCCGGCCGGAAGCCCGGCCCGGCGCGCCTGCTCGACATCCCCGGCCACGCCCCGCGTGCCCTCGGGTCTGCCCCCGCCGTCGCTCTCCGACCTCTCCCGCTGGCTCCTCCGCACGGCACCAACGTAGCCAGCGGCACGGCTGCCCAAGGCCGTTCGGGAGGCCGTACGGATGATGGCCGCCGACTCCTCATCCGCGCGCCACTTCCCGTACACCCGGCCCCCGGCTCTGGAGCCGACCGTCCGCGTCCACAGCCATCACGAGCGCGCGGTGCACCACGAGATCATGTGCGCCGGTCCGTCCTCCCGTTCGGCGTCAGGCGCTGACGTCGTCGTCCACGTCCTTCTCGCCTGCGACGAGCCTTCGGCCGAGACGCTTCCGTGCACGCGCCAGACGCATGGACGCCGCCTTCTCGGTGATCCCGAGCATGTCCGCGATCTCCGCGGTACGGAATCCGGCGATCATCAGGTGCACCCCCTGGCGGTCGTAGAAGTCGAGTTGGGCGACCGCTTCGGCCAGAACCACCGGCACGACCGCCTCGTACGTGGGATCGGCTTCAGGAGTGACCCGGAGCGTCCCTTGATGGAGGACATCCGATTCCCGGGCTCTCTTCCGCTCCGCGTTGGCGATGTGCCCCAAGGCGATCTTGTAGGTCAAGGTACGCAACTGGCGCAGGCCCACGTCGTCGCTGGGGACGGGCACCTGTTTGCGCCAGACGGTCAGCATCGTCTCGCTGGCCAGGTCCTCGGCGAGCCCGGAATGGAGCCTCGCCCGGATGAACCGGTGCACCTTCGGAAACATGTCTGTGAAGTACTCGACGTAGAAGGCATCCCTCATCCGACCCCCCTGCAGCGCCTTCGTCGGCGCATCACGCTGAGCAGGCCGTGTCGAATCGGCGTCCCCCCGGACGCCAAGTGCTCCCGCCAGGCCGACTGTCAGGCCGTGCTCAGGGATGCGCACTCCCCCACCGGGCAGCGTAACAAGGCCTGAACGTACGGGCATTCGGATAACTCGGCCAGGCTCGCCAAGTCGGCGTGGTCGGAGATTCGCCTAGCGATGCCTGTGGGATTTCGCGATCCCGTGACATCAGGTGGTTGAAGCCACTCCATCGACGCGGTGGAGGGCTCCGACCCACGGGGGGATGAAGTGAAGCGAGTGAATCGACCGAGACAGGGCGACGCTCAGGAGTCCGCGCTCACGGCAGGAGTGGCCGCGCCGAGAGGCAGAGCCGGTGTCGCACTCGTAGGTGCGCTGACACTGCTCGCCGGGCTGATGATGACCACGGTCTCCACGGCCTCGGCCGAACCTCGGAGTGCCTTGCCCGGCGTCACCCTGGCAGAGGACGACCTCGCGGCAGCCGTCGAGCACATCAACCGCGAGATCTACGTCGAAAAGCAGGACACGTCCGCAGCCGGCCTTCAGCGGTCGGTGAGCAAAGAGGCGTCAGGGCTTGCCGCCCAACCGCTCGCGCTCCACTCCCTCGCCGTCGAGGCGGACCGGATCGAGGACGTCGCCGAGCGGTTCCATGCCGACGGCAGGATCGAGGTCACCGACGTCGACACGTCGGTCGACAGCGTGGAGACCGATGACGGCGTCCGGTTCGTCACGTTGCACATCGCGAGGACCCTGGGCGATGGCCAGGTGTGGGAGGAACTGCAGCCGTTCGCGGTGATCGACGCACCGCTCGGCACGTTGCGGCCGGGCCAGTTCTTCGCCGTCGACGGCGACGCCGTGCAGTACGACCAGGTTCCCGCCGAGTTGCTCGACTTCGAGAGCGTGCCGAAGTTCGATCCGAACGAGTTCGCCGACCCCGATCCGCAGACGCCGCTCGTCCCCGCGACCGATCCGGCGGTCGAACCGTCCTCGATCGAGCCGTTGGACAAGGCCGAGGTCCCGGGCGGGATCGAGACCATGGCACTGAGCGCGGCCAACCGGACGAAGGTGAAGAACTACGCTCTGAAGTACGCGCTCAGCCCCAACTCCTCCTACCACAAGTGGTCGCAGGACTGCACCAACTTCGTGTCGCAGTCGCTCAAGGCGGGAGGCTGGAAGCACGATCTGGGCTGGTACCGCAGCGACGGCAACTGGTGGTACACCGGGAACATCGGTATCCGCGCTTCGTGGACCTGGGCCGGCGCCGCCAACTTCTTCCGCTTCGCGCGGATCGAGTCCAAGCGGGCAACGGGATGGTCGAACGTCTACCAGTTGCGGGCCGGTGACATCCTGCAGTATGCAAACAGCACCAGCTACAACAAGATGGTGCACTCGATGGTGACCACCGGACACAGCGGTAACGTTCCGCTGCTCTCGTACCACACGTCGAATACCAAGAACAAGCCGTTCACCGCGATCAACACCAAGGGCAGGACATGGTGGGCAAACAAGGTGTGAGCAGGCTCCTGGGCTGGGGTCGTCTGCCGGCATGGCTGGCCCTTCTGGCATCGGCCGGCCTGCTGGCGACGGGCTGCAGTGACAAGTCGGGCTGCGGCAGCGGTGCGGAGTCCGGCGAGGACGCCGTGCGTCAGTTCCTGAGTGCGGCGGCCCGGGACGACTCCGACGAGGATGTCTGCCGGTACCTCCAGGAAGGCGAGAACGTCGACGAGGCGGTGACCTGGGTCTCCGGGCTCGGCGCAGCCGGGGATGTCGACGCGCTTGATGTCCGTGAGGTGCGCGGCGACCGGATGGGTGCGGAGCACCGGTTCGTCCTCGGACCGTCATCGGCCCCGATCGCCGACCTGGCGGTCATCGAGAGCGATGGACGGTTCGTCGTGTCGGTGACCGGCAGCACGAAGAAGTAGGCCGCCGCCGCGCAGGGATTCCGCACACGTCCACACGTCCACACGTCACTGTGGCGTGGTCGGCCCCAGCCCCTCCTCCACCAGCGTCGCCCACTGCGCCACCACCCGCGCCCGCCGGGCGGTGTCGTCGGTGAGGAGGTTGGCGAGGCCGAGGCCGCGGGCCATGTCCAGCAGGCCCTGGACCGTCTCGCGGGCGCCGGGGCGGGACTCGTCGGCGCCGAGGAGTTCGACGGCGATGCGGTGGGTCTCGCGGCCCACCCGGGCCTCCAGCTCCGTGACGCGCGGGTGGAGCTGGGCCTCGTTGGAGGCGGCCACCCAGAGCTGGAGCGCGGCCCGGAACAGCGGGCCGGTGTAGAGGTCGACGAGGGCCGCGACGACCTCGGCGCGGCCCTGGACGGGCAGCGCGCGCAGGGCGGCGGAGCGTTCCTCGGCGACGTACTCCACCGCACCCGTGAACAGGTCCTCGCGGGTCGGGAAGTGGTGCTGGGCCGCGCCCCGCGAGACGCCGGCCCGCTCCGCGACGACGGAGACGGTGGAGCCCGCCCAGCCGTGGTCGGCCAGACAGGCCACCGCGGCCTCCAGGAGCCGCTGCCGGGTCGCCCGGCTGCGGTCCTGCTTGGGCGCGTGAGCAGCCCGAGGAGTGGTGGAGGAGGAGGTCACCGCACCCACGCTGGGTCCCGTCGTTCCAGGAAGGCCGTCATCCCCTCCCTCGCCTCGTCGGAGGCGAACAACGCGGCGGATCGGGCGATGAGGTCTTCGGCGTACTGGTCGAAGCTCCTCAGCACCGTAGCCGTGACCAGCTCCTTCGATGCGGCCAGCCCCTGCGGCGAGGCCCGGCGCAGACCGTCCAGGACCGGTACGAGCGCCTTGTCCACGTCCTCGGCGGCCACCGTCACCAGCGAGATCCTGGCCGCCTCCGCCGCGTCGAAGCGCTCACCGGTGAGGTAGTAGCGGTGCGCGGCCGTACCGTCCAGGCGCGGCAGCAGGGTGAGGGAGATGACCGCCGGGGCCAGGCCCAGGCGGGACTCGGTGAGGGCGAACGACGACGCCTCGCCCGCCACCGCGATGTCGCACGCCGCGAGCAGGCCGAGACCGCCCGCCCGGACATGGCCGTCCACCCGGGCGACCACCGGTTTCGGCAGCGCCACGATCTCCCGCATCAGGCCCACGAACGCCTCCGGGTCCGGCGGCGCCTTCAGATCCGCCCCGGCGCAGAACGTCGACCCCGTGTGGGCCAGCACCACCGCCCGTACGGTGTCGTCGCCCGCACACTCCGCCAGGGCGTCGCGCAACTCCCCCACCAGCGCCGCGGACAGCGCGTTGCGGTTGGCCGGGGAGTCCAGCGTCAGCGTCGCGATGCCCCGCTCCCGGGATGTGGCGATCAGGGTCACGTCTCGTCCGTCCTCTCCGTCTTCTCGCGGTCGCGCAGCTCGCGCCGGAGGATCTTGCCGGAGGCCGCCCGGGGCACCGCCTCGATGAACTCGGCCTGCCGCACCTTCTTGTACGGGGACACGCGCTCGGCGACGTACGCCATCACGTCGTCCGCCGTCAGGCCGTCCGCCGCCGGTCCCGATCCCCGGACCAGGAACGCCTTCGGGATCTCGTTGCCCTCGGCGTCGTACACCCCGATCACCGCCGCGTCCGCCACCTGCTCATGGGTCAGGAGCAGGGCCTCCAGCTCGGCGGGGGCGACCTGGTAGCCCTTGTACTTGATCAGCTCCTTCACCCGGTCGACGACGTACAGCCAGCCGTCCTCGTCGGTCCGGCCGACGTCGCCGGTGTGCACCCAGCCGTCCGCGTCGATCATGTCGGCGGTGGCGTCGGGGCGGCCCAGGTAGCCCTTCATCACCTGCGGGCCCCGGATCAGGATCTCGCCGTCCGCGCCCGGCTCGGCGTCCTTCGCCGGGTCCTCCAGCGACACGATCCGCATCTCGGTGCCCGGCAGCAGCTTGCCGACCGTGCCCGGCGGCGGCTGCTCGACGGAGAGCGGCACCACGTGCGTGCCCGGCGACAGCTCCGTCATCCCGTACGCCTGCCGCACCGGAGGGACCCCGAGCCGGGCCGAACACGCCGCCGCCAGCTCGGCGTCCAGGGGGGCCGCCGCACTCACGATGTACTGGAGCGAGGAGAGGTCGTACTCCCCCACCAGCGGGTGCTTCGCCAGTGCCAGCACGATCGGCGGGGCCACGTACAGGCCGGTGATCCGGTGCGTCTGGATGGCCTCCAGGAACTGCGCCAGGTCGAAGCGGGGCAGGACGACGACCGTCGAGCCGCAGCGCAGCGGCACGTTCATCAGGGCGGTGAGGCCGTAGATGTGGAAGAAGGGGAGGACGGCCAGGATGCGGTCGCCCTCGCCCATGGGGATGAACGGTCTCAGCTGCTCCAGGTTGGTCGCGATCGACCGGTGCGTGAGCATCACGCCCTTGGGTGTGCCGGTCGTGCCGGAGCTGTACGGGAGCGCCGCGACGTCCTCGCCGGGGTCGATCGCGATCTCCGGTTCGGGGGCGGTGGAAGAGAGCATGTCCAGGACGGAGGTGTGGCCCTCCGCCTGGTCGCAGACGTAGATCTCCCGGACCCCGCCCGTCAGTTCGGCCGCGCGGCGGGCCGTCGCCAGAAGCGGGGAGACCGTGACGATCCACTTCGCGCCGCTGTCGGCGAGCTGCTTGGCGAACTCCTCGGGCGTGGCCAGCGGGTGCACGGTGGTGACGGAGGCCCCGGCGCGGGTGGCCCCGTAGAAGACCGCCGGGTAGGCGATGGTGTTCGGGCTGTGCAGGGCGAGGACGTCGCCCTTGCGGAGCCCCGCCCCGGCGAGCGCGGCGGCGATGCGCCGGTGGAAGCCGTCGAGCTGGGCGTACGTGAGGGAGGTGCCGTTCGTCCCGTCGATCAGGGCGACGGTGTCACCGAACCCGGCGGCCTCGCCGAGGACCGCGTCGTGGATGGGCGTGTCGAGGGCCGGTACGTCTGCGTACTCGCTGCGGAACACCATGGCGGTCCCCTGTCGTCGCGGCTCCCCGCGCCGCCGGGGCGGAGGCGCGGGACGCCGTGCGGGTGTGGAGGGTCAGAATCACCCCTGTGAGGGAGGGATGGGGAGAGGTCGGACAGCGCGAAAACTCACGGTCCGGTCTAGTAGGACTTCGGCAGGCCCAGCGTCTGGTGCGAGACGTAGTTCAGGATCATCTCGCGGCTGACCGGGGCGATCCGGGCCACCCGGGACGCGGTGATCAGGGACGCGAGGCCGTATTCGCGGGTCAGGCCGTTGCCGCCGAGGGTGTGCACGGCCTGGTCGACCGCCTTCACGCACGCCTCCCCGGCCGCGTACTTCGCCATGTTCGCCGCCTCGCCCGCCCCGATGTCGTCGCCCTCGTCGTAGAGCCGGGCCGCCTTCTGCATCATCAGGCGCGACAGCTCCAGGTCGATGTGCGCGGTGGCGAGCGGGTGCGCGATGGCCTGGTGGGAGCCGATGGGCTCCTTCCAGACCTGGCGGGTACGGGCGTACTCGACGGCCCGGGAGAGGGCGAAGCGGCCCATCCCGATGCCGAACGCCGCCGTCATGATCCGTTCGGGGTTGAGCCCGGCGAAGAGCTGGAGCAGGCCCGCGTCCTCGTCGCCGACGAGCGCGTCGGCGGGCAGGCGTACGTCGTCCAGGACGAGTTCGAACTGCTTCTCGGGGGCGTGGAGTTCCATGTCGATCTGGTTGCGGCCGAAGCCCTCGGCGTCGCGCGGGACGATGAACAGGCAGGGCTTCAGCTTCCCGGAGCGGGCGTCCTCGGTGCGGCCGACGATCAGCGTGGCGTCGGCTATGTCGACGCCGGAGACGAAGACCTTGCGGCCGGTGAGGCGCCAGTCGTCGCCGTCGCGGCGGGCGGTGGTGGTGATGCGGTGCGAGTTGGAGCCCGCGTCCGGTTCGGTGATGCCGAAGGCCATGGTGAGGCTGCCGTCGGCGAGGCCCGGCAGCCACGTCCGCTTCTGCTCCTCCGTGCCGAAGCGGGCGATGACCGTGCCGCAGATCGCGGGCGACACGATCATCATCAGCAGCGGCGAGCCGGCCGCACCCAACTCCTCCAGCACGATGGAGAGTTCGGCCATGCCGCCGCCCCCGCCGCCGTACTCCTCGGGAAGGTTCACCCCGAGGTAGCCAAGCTTCGCGGCCTCCGCCCACAGCTCGTCGGTGTGGTGGCCCTCGCGGATGACGGTGGTCATGTAGTCGCGCCCGTACCGCTTTCCGAGGGCGGCGACGGCTGAGCGCAGGGCCTGGTGCTCTTCGGTTTCGAGGGCGGTGCGTGCGGTGCTCATGCGGTCTCCTCCGGTACGGGAACGGGTACGGGGGCGGCGGCCGGGTCCTCCTGGACCACGGCGAGCAGCGCGCCGACCTCGACCTGGTGGCCGGGGGCGGCGTGCAGGGCGGTGAGGGTGCCGGTGGCGGGGGCGAGGATGCGGTGCTCCATCTTCATCGCCTCCAGCCAGATCAGCGGCTGCCCGGCCTCGACGGGAACCCCGGCGGCCAGGCCCTCCGCGAGGCGGACGACGGTCCCGGGCATCGGGGCGAGCAGGGAGCCGGGGGCGGTGTGGGCGGCGGGGTCGGTGAAGCGGGGCAGGGCGGTGAAGGTGTGCGAGGCGCCGGTGGTGTCCACGTGGATCCGGTCGCCGTGGGCGCTGATGGCGAAGTGCCGGGTGACGCCGCCGACTTCGAGGGCGACACGGTCGGGTGCGGCGGTCAGGACCCGGATGCCGGGGGCGTCGTGCGGTTCCGGGGTGCCGGTGCGTCCGGAGCGGTAGGCGACCTCGTGTTCGGTCCCGTCGGGTTCGCTTCGGTAGCGCTTGCGCTGGGGACCCGAGGGCACGTTGCGCCAGGCCCCGAAGCGGGTGGGGGCCGGTCCGCCGGGTGCGGTGGTGTTGCGTACGGCCGAGGCCAGGGCGGCGGCGAGGGCGGCGGTGGCGGGGTCGCCGGATCCCGGTGCGGTCAGGGCGGCCAGGTGCCGGTCGTAGAACCCGGTGTCCAGGCGCGCCGCCGCGAAGTCCGGGTGGCGCAACGACCGTACGAGCAGCTCGCGGTTGGTGACCGGCCCGTGGATCCGGGCCCGCTCCAGCGCGCGGGCCAGCAGCCGGACGGCCTCGGCGCGGGTCGGGGCGTGGGCGATGACCTTGGCGAGCATCGGGTCGTAGTGCACGCCGATGGTGTCGCCGCCGGTGTATCCGGTGTCCAGGCGCAGGCCCGGCGCGTCCGGCACCTCCAGTGCGTGCAGGGCCCCGGTCTGCGGCTGCCAGTCGCGGGCCGGGTCCTCGGCGTAGAGCCTGGCCTCGACCGCGTGGCCGGACGGCTGCGGGGGCTCGGGGGCCGGCAGCGGTTCGCCTTCCGCCACCCGTAGTTGCAGGGCGACCAGGTCGATCCCGAACACGGCTTCCGTGACCGGGTGTTCGACCTGGAGGCGGGTGTTCATCTCCAGGAAGTACGGGCGGCCGTCGGCGGAGACCAGGAACTCCACGGTGCCCGCGCCCCGGTAGTCCACGGCACGGGCCGCCGCCACCGCCGCTTCGTGGAGCCGGGTGCGCAGGGCCTCGTCCAGGCCGGGGGCCGGGGCCTCCTCGATGACCTTCTGGTGGCGGCGCTGGAGCGAGCAGTCGCGGGTGCCGAGCGCCCACACGGCGCCGTGCTCGTCGGCCATCACCTGGACCTCGACATGCCGGCCGCGTTCCACGTACGGCTCGGCGAAGACCTCGCCGTCACCGAAGGCCGACGCCGCCTCGGCGGCGGCCGCCAGCAACTCACCTGGCAGCGCACCGAGTTCGCGGACGATCCGCATGCCGCGGCCACCGCCGCCGGAGGCCGCCTTGAGCAGCAGCGGCAGAGCGTCCTCGCCCGCCGTCGCCGGGTCCACCGGGGCGAGCAGCGGCACCCCGGCCCCGGCCATCAGCTCCTTGGCCCGGGTCTTGGACGCCATCAGCTCGATGGCCTTCACCGGCGGGCCCACCCAGACGAGTCCCGCGTCCTGCACGGCGGCGGCGAAGGCGGCGTTCTCGGAGAGGAAGCCGTAGCCGGGGTGCACGGCGTCCGCCCCGGCGGCCAGCGCGGCGGCCACGACGAGGTCGCCGCGCAGATAGGTGTCGGCGGGCGCGGCCCCCGGCAGCCGTACGGCGAGGTCCGCCTCCCGTACGTGCAGGGCCTCGGCGTCCGCGTCGGAGTACACAGCGACCGTGGTGATGCCCAGGTCGCGGCAGGTGCGGAAGATCCGGCAGGCGATCTCGCCCCGGTTGGCGACGAGCAACGTGGTGATGGTCATCTGGGCCTCACATCCGGAAGACGCCGAAGCCGCCGCGGGCGCCCTCGACCGGTGCGGTGTGGATCGCGGACAGGCACATGCCGAGGACGGTCCGGGTGTCGCGCGGATCGATGACCCCGTCGTCGTACAGCCGCCCGGACAGGAACATCGGCAGCGACTCCGACTCGATCTGCTGCTCCACCATGGCGCGCAGTCCGGCGTCGGCCTCGTCGTCGTACGGCTGCCCCTTCGCCGCCGCCGAGGCGCGGGCGACGATCGACAGCACACCCGCGAGCTGCTGCGGGCCCATGACGGCGGACTTGCTGCTGGGCCAGGCGAAGAGGAAGCGCGGGTCGTAGGCGCGGCCGCACATGCCGTAGTGCCCGGCCCCGTACGAGGCGCCCATCAGGACCGACAGGTGCGGGACCTTCGAGTTCGCCACCGCGTTGATCATCATCGCGCCGTGCTTGATGATGCCGCCCTGCTCGTACTCCTTGCCGACCATGTAGCCGGTGGTGTTGTGGAGGAAGAGGAGCGGGATGTCGCGCTGGTTGGCGAGCTGGATGAACTGGGCGGCCTTCTGCGACTCCTCGCTGAACAGCACCCCTTGGGCGTTGGCGAGGATCCCGACCGGATAGCCGTGCAGCCGCGCCCACCCCGTCACCAGGCTCGTCCCGTACAGCGGCTTGAACGCGTCGAAGTCCGAGCCGTCGACCAGCCGGGCGATGACCTCGCGCGGGTCGAACGGCACCTTCAGATCGCCCGGCACGATGCCCAGCAGCTCGTCCTCGTCATACTTCGGCGGCTCGGCGGGGCCGGGATCGGTGTGCGCCTTGCGCCAGTTGAGGCGGGCGACGATACGGCGGGCCTGGCGGATCGCGTCCTGCTCGTCGACGGCGAAGTGGTCGGCGAGCCCGGAGGTACGGGCGTGCATCTCGGCCCCGCCGAGCGATTCGTCGTCGCTCTCCTCGCCGGTGGCCATCTTCACCAGGGGCGGTCCGCCGAGGAAGACCTTGGACCGCTCCTTGATCATCACGGTGTGGTCGGACATGCCGGGGACGTACGCGCCGCCGGCCGTCGAGTTGCCGAACACGACGGCCACGGTGGGGATTCCGGCGGCGGAGAGCCGGGTGAGGTCCCGGAACAGCGCCCCGCCCGGGATGAAGATCTCCTTCTGGGACGGCAGATCGGCCCCGCCCGACTCCACCAGGCTGATGACGGGGAGCCGGTTGGCGAAGGCGATCTCGTTGGCGCGCAGGGCCTTCTTCAGCGTCCAGGGGTTGGAGGCTCCGCCGCGTACGGTCGGGTCGTTGGCGGTGATCAGGCACTCGACGCCCGCCACCACCCCGATCCCGGTGACGAGCGAGGCCCCGACCGCATAGTCGCTGCCCCAGGCGGCCAGCGGCGACAGCTCCAGGAACGGGGTGTCGGGGTCGACGAGCAGCTCGATCCGCTCGCGCGCCGGGAGCTTTCCGCGCTTGCGGTGCCGGGTCGCATACTTCTCGCCGCCGCCCGCGAGCGCCTTGGCGTGCTCGGTCTCCAGCTCGGCGAGCTTGGCCAGCAGGGTGGCCCGATTCGCCGCGTAATCGCGGCTGTTGGTGTCGAGCGCGGTGGGCAGGACGGTCATGCGGTCACCTCCGGGAGGGGGACGCCTTCCAGCAGCGGTACGGGGACGGGCAGCCACCGGGACCGCAGCCACTCCCCCACCGCCTTGGCCTGCGGGTCGAACCGGGCCTGGGCGGCGACGCCCTCGCCCAGGAGGCCGTGGACGGTGAAGTTCAGGGCGCGCAGGTTGGGCAGGACATGGCGGACGACGGTCAAGTGGGCGGTCTCCGGCAGGAGTTCCTTGAACCGCTCGACGGTCAGCTCGTGCGCCAGCCACCGCCAGGCGTCCTCGCCGCGCACCCAGACGCCGACGTTGGCGTCACCGCCCTTGTCGCCGCTGCGCGCGCCCGCGATCAGTCCGAGCGGGACGCGCCGGGTGGGAGCGGTGGAGGGGTACGGATCGGGCAGCGGCGGCTCCTCGACCTCGGTCAACTCCTGTGTGAGCGCCGGAGGTTCGAGGACCAGTCGGCGTCCGTCCGGCAGCACGGCGGTGTGCTCGACATCGCCCGCCGGTACGGGCCGGGCCTCGAACACCCCGTAGGGCGCGCCCTTTCCGGGCGGGGCGGTGACATGGAAGCCCGGGTAGCTGCCGAGGGCCAGCTCCACGGCGGCCCCGGAGACGGCCCGGCCGACCGCTTCGGCGTCCTGGTCGCGGACGACGAGCCGGAGCAGCGCGCTGGCCCGCTCCTCGGTGTCGGCGTCGGGGTGGTCGGTACGGGCCAGCTCCCAGCGCACCTCGGCGGGCGGGCGGGTGCCGCCGCGTTCCAGGGCGTCGGCGAACTGGGCCTTCACCAGGTCCGCCTTGGCCTCGATGTCCAGGCCGGTGAGGACGAACACGACCTCGTTGCGCCAGCCGCCGAGCCGGGTGAGCCCGGCCTTGAGGGTGGGCGGCGGGGCCTCGCCGCGTACGCCGTCGATCCTGACCCGGTCCGGGCCGTCGGCCGTGAGCCTCACGGTGTCGAGGCGGGCGGTGACGTCGGGGCCCGCGTACCGGGCTCCGCCGGTCTCGTACAGGAGTTGGGCGGTGACGGTGGAGAGGTCGACGACCCCGCCCGTACCGTCGTGCTTGGTGATGACGGACGAGCCGTCGGCGTGGATCTCGGCGAGCGGGAAGCCGGGGCGGCGGAGGCGGGCGGGGTCGTGCTCGCCGAAGAAGGCGTGGTTGCCGCCGGTCGCCTGCGTACCGCACTCCAGGACATGCCCGGCGACCACGGCGCCCGCGAGCGCGTCCAGGTCGTCCGGGCCCCAGCCGAAGTGGGCGGCGGCGGGCCCGGTGACCAGGGCCGCGTCGGTGACCCGGCCGGTGACGACGACATCGGCCCCGGCCCGCAGACAGGCGGTGATCCCGGAGCCGCCGAGGTAGGCGTTGGCGGTGAGGAAGCCGTCCGGCACGGGCAGGCTGTCGCCCTCGACATGCGCGACGGTGACGGGCACGCCGACCTTGGCCGCCAACGTCCGTACGGCGTCGGCGAGTCCGGCCGGGTTGAGGCCGCCCGCGTTGGCGACGATCTTCACCCCGCGCTCGTGGGCGAGGCCGAGCCCTTCCTCCAACTGGCGCAGGAAGGTGGTGGCGTAGCCCTTCTCCGGGTCCTTGAGGCGGCTGCGGCCGAGGATGAGCATGGTCAGCTCGGCGAGATAGTCGCCGGTGAGGACGTCGAGAGGGCCGCCGGTGAGCATCTCGCGCAGCGCGTCGAAGCGGTCGCCGTAGAAGCCGGAGGCGTTGCCGATCCGGAGGGGCGCGGGAACGGGGGCGATCATCGGTCACCTCGTCCGGCCTGCTCCGCGCGGGGCAGCCGGCCCGGTCCGGGAGGTCCGGCGAAGGCCTGGGCGATGGAGAGCCACTGATCGGCCTCGCGCCCCTCGGCGGTGACCGCGAGGTCGGACCGGTGGGCGCGCTGGGTGACCAGGAGGCAGAAGTCGAGGAGCGGCCCGGTGACGCGCTGGGCCGCGTCCTCCGGCCCGTACGCGATCATCTCGCCGTCCGGGGTGCGGAGTTCGACGCGGAACTCGACCTCGGGGGCGGTGATGCCGCGTACCGCGTAGGCGTAGTTCCGGGCCCGTACGCCGATCCGCGCCACATGCCGGAGCCGGGCGGTGGGGGCCCGGGTCACGCCGAGGGCGTCGGCGATGTCCTGGCCGTGCGCCCAGGTCTCCATGAGCCGGGCGGTCGCCATGGACGCCACGCTCATCGGCGGCCCGTACCAGGGGATCCGGGTCCCGTCCGGGGCGTCGCGGAGAACCTTGTCGAGCCGCTGCCGGCCCTCCCGCCAGCGAGCCAGCAGGGCGTCCGGGGCGTGGGCGGCGACCAGGGCGTCGGCCGCCTCGTCGACGAAGGAGTCGGGCGCGGCCAGGGCCCTGGTCACCTCGTCGCCGAACCGGTCCGGCTCGGTGGCCGCCAGCAGCGCGACCTCGTCGGTCCAGCTGAGATGGGCGATCTGGTGGGCCACGGTCCACCGCTCGGCGGGCGTGGGGCCGCGCCAGCCCGGGGCGTCCAACTCCCGCACGAGCTCGTCGAGTTCATCGCTCTCTTCGCGCAGATCGTCGATCACGGCTACGACAGCGGACACGTGCGCTCCCCTCGGGACCGGGTGTGGTGCCCAGGAGCATGGCAGCGCCCCAGGAAACAATCAAGCACGCTTGCATGATTTTCTGCCCGCAGACCGCCGGGACGACGCCCACCGCGCCGCCCACCGCCCTGCCGCTCACTCGCCGCCGGTCACTCGCCGGCGGCCCCTCCAGGTTCGGTCACTCTCCGCCCATGGCAGCCTTCGCCATCCGCTCCGTCGTACTGGCCCCGTCGAGGGCCTCGCGCACGATGTCCGCGTGGCCGCTGTGGTGGGCGATCTCGCGGAACGCGTGCAGCAGGACGTGCCGGACGGTCCAGACGAGGGGCTCCGGCGGCGACCAGGGGTAGCGCGGCAGGGTGATCGCCCGGTCGAGATCGGGTTCGTCGCGGACGGCCCGGTCGAAGGCCTCCGCCCCGGCCCGGAACGCGTCGAGGTGCCCGGCGAGGGTCTCGTCGTCGGTCATGCGGTTGCCGTCCGGATCGAGATCGGCCCAGCCGACCTCGGGGGCGGCGGTGCCGTCGATCACGGACAGCCGGCTGCGCTGCACCTCGGCGAGGTGCTTGACGAGGCCGCCGAGGGTCAGCTCGCTGACGGTCGACCGGGTGCGGGCCTGCTCGTCGGTGAGCCCGGCGACCGTGTAGAGGAAGTTGGTGCGCTGGTCGGCGACCATGGCCAGCAGGTCATCGCGTTCACGGGACTTCGGGGCGGTGCCGGTCGGTTCGGCGGGTTCCACGGATGACCTCCGGGGGTGCGGGGCGGGGGCGATGGCTCGATCCGGCGACTCTAGGGCCGGGCACCGTACGGACGAAGGCATTCCGGCGGCGGCGCGGCCGTGGTGCGCGTTAGCCTCCGTCGATGACTGCCGAAACCCGCCCGGTGACCGTCCGGTTCGACGCGGACCAGCTGGTCCTGGAGCTCCGCCACGACGCCGAAGGCGCCTACTACGCCTTCCCCGACGGCCGCTCCGGGGCCTCCGGCGCACCGTGCGTCGCCCTGTCCCTGGCGGAGGCCGTCCATGCGCGCATCCGGCCGGCCGGTACCGCGGAAACGGTCCTGCGCTCCTGGGCGGAAGGCACGGCCCCATCGGGTCCGGTGGCCCTGGACGATCCCGCGGCCGTTCCGCCGGTACGGGTACGGGCCGGGGCGGTCGTCATCCGCGACGGGGCCATGCTGCTGATCCGCTTCGAGGAGGACGGCGCCCCCTACTACGAGATTCCGGGCGGCGGTGTCGAGGAGGGCGAGACCCCGGAGGAGGCCGTCGTACGCGAGCTCGACGAGGAGACCGGCCTGACCGGGACCGTCGGGCCCGAGGTGGCCCGGGTGTGGAAGGGCGGGCGGCACGAGCACTACTTCCTCGTCTCCGCCACCGGCGAGGTCGGCGCACCGGAGACGCTGGACAACTACGGCGGCGCCCCGGCCTGGATACCGCTGGAGCAGCTGCCCGACACCCCGCTGTGGCCCCGCCGGCTGTCCTGGCGCATCGAGCACTGGCACCGGACGGGGTGGCCGGACCGCCCGGCCGAACTGGCCGACTCGATCACCGACCTCGACCGGCCGTGCGAGTGGTGAGGGCGCACGCTCGATCGCGCCCCTTACCACCCTGCCCTACGTAGGGCAGGGTGGTAAATTGGACAGCATGATAAAGACGACCGTGTACCTTCCGGACGAATTGGAAGTGCGACTGGACGCCGAGTCGTCCGCGACCGGCGTCAGCAAGGCCGAGCTCATCCGGCGCGGCATCGCCATGCTGCTGGACAGCGCCGAGCGGCCGAAGCACAGCCGTGAGCTGCCCGTCTTCGACAGCGGACGCTCCCGTACGCCCGACGAGATGGACAGCTCCGTCTACGAGCACATCAAGGAACGGGCCGCACGCCGTTGATCATCGTCGCCGACACCTCGGCCCTCTACGCCGCGTTCGACGCCGCCCAGACCGAGCACGCCGCAGCGGCGAAGATCCTGGAGTACGAGCGGCTGGCGATCTCCCCGCTCGTCGTCACCGAACTGGATCACCTGGTCCACCGCGACCTGGGGTTCCCGGCGGCCCTGCAGGTGATGGAGGCGCTGAACTCCCGCATGGACGATGGGCAGTACCGTCTCGCCGAGCTCAAGCTCACGGACCTGCACACCGCCCATGAGGTCCGGCGGAAGTACGAAGGGCTACGGCTCGACCTGGCCGACGCCGTCGGAGTGGTCCTGGCCGACCGCTACCGAACAGATCGCATCTTCACCCTGGACCAGCGCGACTTCCGCGCGATGTCACCGCTGACCCCTGGACTGGACTCCTTCCGGATCCTGCCCGCCGACGGCTGAAGGCCGGCCCGCACCCGGCCGTCAGGGACGGCTCACGGTTCGCGGCGGCCCGTCCGGCTGCGTACCGCGCCGATGCTGGCACCGATGACGAGGGCGATGGCGAGGGCGTCCGTCGTGGAGAGGGCCTGGTCCAGGATCAGGAAGCCCGCTCCGGCGGCGATGGCCGGCTCCAGGCTCATCATCACGGCGAACGTGGGCGCGGGCAGCCGGCGCAGGGCCATCAGCTCCAGGGTGTACGGGAGGACCGAGCTGAGGACCGCCACCGCCGCGCCGAGCGCCACGGTGGACGGGACCGTCAGCTTCGCCCCGGACTCGATGATGCCGAGCGGCAGCGAGAGGACCGCGGCGACCACCATCGCCAGCGCCAGACCGTCCGCCTGCGGGAAGCGGCGGCCGGTGCGGGCGCTGAACACGATGTACGCCGCCCACATCGCCCCGGCCCCCAGGGCGAACGCCGCGCCGAGCGGGTCGAGGCGGTCGAAGCCGCCGCCGCCCAGCAGGACGACGCCGACGAGGGCGAGGCCGGCCCAGAGCGCGTTGATCAGGCGGCGGGAGGCGAACACCGAGAGGGCGAGCGGGCCCAGCACCTCCAGGGTGACGGCGATGCCGAGCGGGATCCGGTCCAGCGCCAGGTAGAACAGGGTGTTCATGCCGCCCATCGCGACGCCGAAGGCGAGCACCGTGCCCCAGTCGGCACGCGAGTGGCCGCGCAGCTTGGGCCGGCAGATCACCAGCAGGATCAGCGCGGCGGCGGCCAGCCGCAGGGTGACGACGCCCAGCGCTCCCGCCTTGGGCATCAGGAGCGCCGCGACGGCCGAGCCGAACTGGACGGACAGGCCGCCCGCGACCACCAGCACGATCGGCATCAGCGCCGCCCGGCGCCCGGCCCCGGTCCGCCCGGCGGCGGGCGTGCCCGTGCCGCCCGTACCGGTGCCTTCGAGTGCCGTCGCCGCTTCGGGTACGGCGACGGCTGCGGCGGCCGGTTCGGCGGCGCTGCGCTGGTCGTTCACGGGGGACCTTCCAAAGGAACAGGGGCACGATGGCTCAGTACACTGTAATGGACCGGACAGTACGGGAAGCCGCACTCTGCCGCCAGCGGTTTTCCTTCACCGTATGGACGCCCGCGCGTTCCGTGAAATACCGATCACGCTCTCGTTATGCTCACCACGCATGAACGAGGGACCCTCCACCGGCCGCCCCATGGAACTCCGGCATCTGCGGGCCTTCCTCGCGGTCGCCGATGAGCTCAACATCACGCGCGCCGCCGCCCGCCTCCGGCTCACCCAGCCCGCCGTCTCCCGCACCCTCGCGGCGCTGGAACGGCACCTGGGCGTCCGGCTCGTCGACCGTTCCACCCACCACCTCGCCCTGACCCCCGACGGCGTCGCCTTCCGCGACAAGGCCGCCGCCGCGGTCGCCGCCTTCGACGAGGCGCTGGCCCCCGGGCGGCTGCGCACCTGGCCGCTGCGGCTCGGCCACGCCTGGTCCGCGTTCGGGCCGTACACCACACCGCTGCTGCGGACCTGGCAGGAGCGCCACCCGGGAACCCCGCTGGAACTCCTGCGGATCGACGACCGCACCGCCGGTCTGACCCGGGGCGAGGTCGACGCGGCGCTGTTGCGGGGGCCCGTGGACGCGCCGGGGCTCGTCACGGAGGTGCTGTTCACCGAGGTCCGGGTGGCGGCGGTGACCGCGGACGGGCCGCTCGCGGGACGCGCCTCGCTCGCCCTCGCGGACCTCGCGGACGGACCCGTCGTCCTGAACACCGTCTCCGGCACCACGACCGTCGGCCTCTGGCCGCCGCACGCCCGCCCGGCCACCACCCTCACCGTGGGCAACACCGACGACTGGCTCACCGCCATCGCCGCCGGACGCGGCAGCGGGGTCTCCACCGCATCGACCGCGGCTCTGCACCCGCACACCGGGGTCGCCTACGTCCCGCTCGACGACGCCCCGGGCGTCCCGGTCCTCCTCGCCCGCCGCGACGCCCCCGGCCACCCGGCCCTCCCCCAACTGGCCGCACTGGCACGCGAGATCATCGCGAGCGGCCCGTAAGTGCGCGACCAGCGCGGTGAGACGCACGACTCCCCCGGGAATTTCCCCGCCGCTGCCTCCTGTTGGGAGGACACACGAGACAGCGGAAGCATCAGGGGGAGAGAGCCATGGCGTACGACATCGCCGTCCACGGAACGGTGGCCGAGGGTTTCGAGGGCGTACGGGAGGAGTTCGCCGCCGTCCTGGCCGAGGAGACCGCCGAGCCCGGCGCGCAGCTCGCCGCGTACCTGGACGGCCGGCCGGTGGTGGACCTCTGGGCGGGGGACGGCATCACGGGCGACGCGCTGACCGCCGTCTTCTCCTCGACCAAGGGCGCGGCCCATCTGGTGGTCGCCCTGCTCGTGCAGGACGGGGTCCTGGACCTGGACCGGCGTATCACCGCCTACTGGCCGGAGTTCACCGGCGGCGGCAAGGAGCGGCTGACCCTGCGCGATGTGCTCGCGCACAGCGCCGGACTGATCGGCGCCGACGACGGGTTCACCCTCGACGAGCTGGCCGACGACCGGCTGATAGCCGCCCGTCTTGCGGGGCAGCGCCCGCACTGGGAGCCGGGCACGGCCTTCGGGTACCACGCGCTGACCATCGGCGCGCTCACCGGCGAGGTGGTGCGCCGGGTGACGGGCCGTTCGGTCCAGGAGCTCTTCGAGGAGCGGGTCCGCGCCCCGTACGGTCTCGGCTTCCACCTCGGTCTGCCCGAGGCGCTGGAGCCGCGGTACGTGCCGATCCGCCCGCTGGTCCCCACCCCCGAGCAGCTCGCGGAGCTCCAGGCGAACGACGCGGGCCCCGACAGCCTCACCGCCATCGCCTTCAGCGCCGGGGCCAAGCCCCCGATCGACCTGGTGGACCTCGTCAACTCCCGTACGACACGGGCGCTGAGCCCCGCCTCGGTGGGCGGCGTCGCCAACGCGCGCGGTCTCGCGGGGATGTACGCGGCGGCCGTGGGCGGCCTGGACGGCGCGGCGCCGCTGCTCAAGCCGGAGACGCTCGCCGAGTTCGGCCGGCCGCATCTGCTCGGCACCGACCTGGTGACCGGCACGGTCGACGGCTTCGGCCTCGGCTTCGAACGGGTGCGGCAGTCCTATCCGTTCCTGGGCGAGGGCTCGATCGGCCATGCCGGGGCCGCCGGTTCGCAGTCCTTCGCGGACCCGGTGAACAAGGTGGCGTACGGATACACACGGCGCACCTGGGCCTACCCGGGCGGCGCGGCGCCCGAGAACGCCCGTCTGGCACAGGCCGTGATCCGTGCGGTGGAGGCGGTGCGCTGAGGCCGGGGCCGGCCGGGCGGGCGGGCGTTCCCGGCTCCCGTCCGCTCAGCCGGCGACCGGAGTGCCGTGCGGGTGGTCCAGGAGGGCGAGGCCCTTCGGGGTGACGGTGTGCAGGACGTGCCGGCCCCGGCGGACGCTCAGGAGCAGGCCCGATCCGCGCAGCACCGCCGTGTGCTGGCTGACGGCGGCCGGGGAGATGCCGAGCCGTCGGGCGAGGTCGCCGGTCGTGCGCCCGTTCACGACGTCTTCCAGGACGGCGGCGCGGGTGCAGCCCATGAGCGCTCCCAGCCCGCCGCCACGACCGTCCGGGCCGCCCGCACCGCAGGGCGTGTCCCGGTCCGCCGCCCAGCCGAGGGTGTGCTCGACCGGGTAGACGATGACCGGTGTCAGCTCCTCGCAGGCCAGCGTGATCGGCGTCCGTACACAGAAGAAGGACGGTTGCAGCAGCAGTCCCCGTCCCTCCAGCCGCAGGTCCCGGTCGACGGGGTAGTCGGCCTCCAGCACCGGGGGCCGCCACCGCAGCACCGGACGCAGGCTCTGCAGCAGCCCTTCCGTGCCCCCGCTCAGCACCGCCCGGGCCCGGACCGTCAGGTCGGCGTCGAGCCGCTCCCGGATCCGCGGTCCGAACGGCGCCAGCGCCTGTCGGTGGTAGCCGAGCAGCGCCTCGCCCAGCCGGCGCAGGTCCTGCGGTCTCCCGTCGGCGAGCGCCCGGGTCTCGGCGGGCAGCGGCCGTGACCGGGGGCGCGCGGCGGCGAGCCGCCGCAGATCGCCGCGCAGCACGGCCCGGGGGGTGCCGAGCACGGTGTCGACCGCGTGCGGCAGGTCGAGGTCGCCGCGCAGGTCGGGGGTGAGGAAGTCCGGGAAGAAGCCGCGCGGCGGAAGCAACGGGCCCAGGGGCCGGATGGCCGGAGGTGGCCGGTGCAGGACGCGTCGGCGCCAGTCGCCGAACACCAGCGGCTTCGCCCCGGTGAGCAGCACATGGAAGCTGTTGACGATCTCCCACAGCGGATCGGGGCCCGTGGCGACGCGGACGCGTGCGATGTCCTCGGTGGTGAAGTGCACCCGCAGCAAGGGAATCTCCTCTGACGACGGTGGTTCACGCGAGGAGACACCAGAGCCCGCCGAAGCGCTGCGGCACGTACGACCCCCCGTGGTCGGACCGGCCCTATCACCCTCGGTTCCCGCCACGACGGCAACAAGCGGAAGTCTCGGGAATGTCCGAAAAGTATGCCCTCGTCGGCACTTCTTCGACGCGCGGACCGCCCTGCCGACGCTCGTTTAAGCGGGAGCTTCACCGTGTGGCGCGGACCGCGCCCGCGCCGACACCTTGGATGGCGTACGGGGCACGGGGAAGCACCGACACTCCCGTACACACCGGCGTGCGGAGCTCGCGCGCCGTCGTCCGACAGGGGGATTCACACATGCGCAAGCACCGTTCGACCCTCGGCGCCCTCGGCGCCCTGTCCATCGTGCTGCTGGCACCGTTCGTCGGCACCGCCCAGGCCGCCGCACCCACCGACCGGGGTGCGGGCGAGCAGATCCTGACCGCCCCGGCCGCGCCCGAGGGCGCGGAGACCGCGGCCGCCCGGGGAGCGGCCGCCGTGGCGCCGACCATCACCACCACCCCCAGCCCCGGCTATCAGCACGTGGATCCGGGCGGCACCTTCAGCTGCAGGGCCGGCAACCTCTGCACGGCGGTCTGGAACCCGACCAACTCGAAGTGGAAGATCTACTTCCTCTACACCTGCAAGCGGTACTACCTCGCCAACTGGGCGGGCACCGGCCCGTACTGGAACAAGCAGACCGGCACCCCGACGTCGACCTTCTACGGTCAGAGCGGCAACGCGATCAAGACCTTCAAGCCGTTCCCCGAGAAGCGGCAACAGGACTGGTCCCCCGTCTGGTCCATCCGTAACTGCTGATCACGCCGCATCAGTCGCCTCATGCGCCGGGCTCCAGCTCCTCCGCGACGGTCTCCGCGATGGCCTCAGCGATGACCTCCGCGAGGTGCCGGGCCCGGCGTCCGGCGAGCTGGTCGAGCTGGGTGCGGCAGGAGAAGCCGTCGGCGAGGAGTTCCGTACCGGGCCCCGCTTCCCTTACGGCGGGCAGCAGTTGCTCCTCCGCGCAGGCGGTGGACACCTCCCAGTGACCCTTCTCGAAGCCGAAGTTCCCGGCCAGTCCGCAGCAGCCGCCGCTGAGTTCGCCGGTCAGGCCCAGCCGGTCGCGCAGTCTGCGTTCCGCCGCGTCGCCGAGCACCGCGTGCTGGTGGCAGTGCGTCTGACCGGCGGCCGGCCGGTCCAGTCGGGGCGGGGTCCAGTCGGGGGCGTACTCCTCCAGATACTGGGCGAACGTCCGGACGGAAGAGGCGAGTTCGGCGGCGCGCGGGTCGTCGGGAAGCAGCTCGGGCAGGTCGGTGCGGAGCGTCGCGGCGCAGCTCGGCTCCAGGACGACGAGCGGGTGGCCGGGGAAGAGGCCGAGCCGGTCCAGGGTGCGGCGCATCACGCGGCGGGCCGCGTCGAGCTGGCCGGTCGACACGTAGGTGAGCCCGCAGCACAGTCCGGGGACGGGCGGCAGCACCGTACGCCCCGTCGCCTCCTCCAGCACCCGGACGGCCGCCCGGCCCACCTGCGGTGACAGATGCTCGGTGAAGGTGTCCGCCCAGAGGGCCACCACCCGGTCCGAGGAGAGGATGTGCGTCCCGCCGCCCTGGTGACGGCGCAGCCAACGGCTGTACGTCTCCGTCGCCAGGACCGGGATCGTGCGCTCGGGCGCGATCCCGGCCAGCCGTTTCGCGAGCGCGGCGAGCGGCCGCAGCCGGGCCAGGGCGTTGAGCGGGCGGGCGAACGGGGCGGCCGGCCGCAGCCACTGCGGGAGGCGGCCCATCGCGTAGTGGGCGGCGGGCCTGATCCTGCCCCGGTAGTGGTGGTGCAGGAACTCCGCCTTGTACGTGGCCATGTCGACGCCCACCGGGCAGTCGCTGCGACAGCCCTTGCAGGAGAGGCACAGGTCGAGCGCGTCCCGCACCTCCGTGCTCCGCCAGCCGTCCGTGATGACCTCGCCCGCCAGCATCTCGTGCAGCAGCCGGGCCCGGCCCCGGGTCGAGTGGGCCTCCTCGCCGGTCGCCCGGAAGGACGGGCACATGACGCCCGCGCCGCTCGCCTTCTCCGTACGGCACTTGGCGACGCCGACGCAGCGGCGGACCGCGCCCGCGAAGTCGCCGCCGTCCTGCGGGTAGCCGAACTCCACGTCCACCGGGCGTTTCGGCAGGACCGCGAAGCGCAGGTTCTCGTCGAGGCGGGCGGGGCGGGCGAGGATGCCCGGGTTCAGGCCGCCGTCCGGGTCCCACAGATCCTTGAACCGGCCGAAGAGGGCGACGAGTTCGTCTCCGTACATCCGGGGCAGCAGCTCCGCGCGCGCCTGGCCGTCGCCGTGTTCGCCGCTGAGGGAGCCGCCGTGCGCGACGACGAGGTCGGCCGTCTGCTCGGAGAACCGGCGGAAGCGGGCCACCCCTTCCGGGCTGATCAGGTCGAAGTCGATACGGACGTGGATGCAGCCGTCGCCGAAGTGGCCGTACGGGGTGCCGCGCAGGCCGTGTTCGGCGAGCAGCGCCCGGAAGTCGCGGAGGTACGCGCCGAGCCGGGCGGGCGGCACCGCGCAGTCCTCCCAGCCGGGCCAGGCCTCACTGCCGTCGGGCGTCCGGGTCGCGGTGCCGGCGGCGTCCTCGCGGATCCGCCACAGGGCCCGCTGCCCGGCCGGGTCCGTGACGACCGTGGCGTCCACGGCGTCGGCGGCCCGCAGGACGCGCTCGGCGTGCGCTCTCGCCTCGGCCGGGGTGCCGCCGCCGGTCTCGACGAACAGCCAGGCGGCCCCGCGCGGCAGCCCGGCGGACTCCCGTACGAGGTCGGCGGCCATGCCCTCGACGGTGAGCGGGCCGTACGGGAGGAGGCCCGGGGCGGCGTCGGCGGCGGCGGACTCGTCGGCGTAACCGAGGACGGCCAGGGCGCGGGCGCGCGGGGCCTCGACCAGGCGCACGGTGGCCTCGGTGACGACGCCGAGGGTGCCCTCGCTGCCGCAGAAGGCCCGGACCGGGTCGGGGCCGCCGGGGTGTTCGGGGAGCAGGGCGTCGAGCGCGTACCCGGAGATGCGGCGCGGCAGGTCGGGGTAGCCGGTGCGGAGGAGGGCGAGGTGGGAGGCGATCAGTTCGGTGACGCCTTCGGGGCCGTGGGCCGTCGCCCCGCGCGTGCCCCGGGCGCCTTCGGGGTGCTCGCCGCTCCCCTGCTCCAGACGCAGCGCCTCGCCGCCGTAGCGGACCACCGACAGCGCCCGCACGTTGTCCGCCGTCGTGCCCCAGGCCACCGAGTGCGCGCCGCAGGAGTTGTTGCCGATCATTCCGCCGAGGGTGCAGCGGCTGTGGGTGGAGGGGTCGGGGCCGAAGGTCAGGCCGTGGGGTGCGGCGGCGGCCCGCAGGTCGTCCAGGATCACTCCGGGCTGGACGACGGCGGTGCGGGCGGCGGGGTCCAGGTCGAGGACCGTGCGCAGATGGCGGGTCAGATCGAGGACGAGGCCGGTGCCGGTGGCCTGTCCGGCGATGGACGTGCCGCCGCCGCGCGCCACGACCGGCACCCCGTGCTCCCGGCAGACGGCCAGGGCGGCGGCGATGTCGTCGGCGTCGCGCGGGGCGAGCACGCCGAGCGGAACGCGGCGGTGGTTGGAGGCGTCCATGGTCGTCAACGCCCGTGCGGTGGCCCCGAAGTCGCTCGTGCCGCGTACGGCGGAGCGGAGCGCGGCGACGAAAGCCGGGGAAGCAGCGGGGGAAGCCGGGGAAGCGGCGGGGGAAGGTCCGGTACGCGGTCGATGCTGTTCGGCCATTCCTTCAGCATGCCGTCGGTACAGGTGAACTCTTGGGATCCGCGCGGACGAAAGTGGGTAAGCCGCACAAAAAAGCCCACAAGATCTTCCCAAACAGACCGTCAAGTCTCCTATAGTGACCAAGACTTGCGCAGGAACTATCAGCTCCAGTTGTGCATGATCGCCCGCACCCGTACCGAACTGTCCTGAATTCGACTGGTCGGTTTCGCTCGATCCGTACCGCCCGTACCGCCCGTACCGCCCGCTCCGCCCCATACCGCCCGCACCGTCCGCCACCGAGGACTCCGATTGCGCCCCTCACACCGGCCCACCGCACTCGCCCTGCTGATCTCGGCAGCCGCAACCGGCACGCTGACCCTGTGGGGCGTCGCCGCGGCCCCCGACACGGTACGGACTCCGCTGGCCTGGGGCGCGGGCGCAGCCGCCGTGCTGCTGAGCGTCTGCGTGGCCGTCACCGTCCACACCCTGGGGACCGCGCGGACGCTGCGCGCCCTGCGGGCCGCCGACGCCCAGCGGTTCACCTCCGAGACCTCGCGGCTGGTCTCCTCCTCCGCCGTCGAGGCCCAGCGCTTCACCGCGGAGACGGCCAGGATCAAGGGCGCCGCCTCCGCCGAGACCGCCCGGGTCGCCGCCGAGGCCCGCGCCGAGAACGAGCGGATCGCCGCGGACGCCGCCGCCGAGCAGGCCCGGCTCCAGGTCACCGTGGACCGGCTGACCGCCCGCGCCACCCGCGCCGAGACCGAGCGCTCCGCGGCCGTCGCCGCCTGCGCCAACGCGGCGGGGCGGATGCAGGCCCTGGCCACCAGCATGCTGGCCGACCTCCGCGAGATGGAGCACCGGCACTCCGACGAGTCCGTGCTCGGGGACCTGCTCCACCTGGACCACCGCACCGCCCAGGCGGGCCGCCTCGCCGACTCCATCGCCGTGCTGACCGGGGCCCGTTCCGGGCGGCGCTGGGCCAAGCCGATCGTCATGGAGTCGATCCTGCGCGGCGCGATGGGCCGGATCGGCAGCTACCAGCGGGTCCGGCTGCACTCCACCAGCGATGTCGCCATCGCCGGTCACGCGGCCGAGGGCGTCATGCACGCGCTCGCCGAACTCCTCGACAACGCGGCCAACTTCTCGCCGCCCACCGCCGAGGTCCATGTGTACGTGGAGGAGGTCCCGGCGGGCATCGTCATCACCGTCGAGGACAGCGGGCTCGTCATGAGCGAGGTGCAGCTGCGCCGTGCGGAGCGGGCCGTCTCGGCCGAGAACCAGGACCTCACCAACCTCTCCGGCACCCGCCTCGGGCTCGCCGTCGTCGGCCGGCTGGCCCGTAAGCACGGCCTGACCGTCTCCTTCCGGCCATCCGCCCGGGGCGGCACCGGCGCGCTGATGATGCTCCCCCAGGAGCTGATCTCCCGCGCGACCGCACCGACCGCGGCGGCCCCGGCGGCGGCCCCGACGGCGACGGCGACGATCCCGGCCCAGACCGGCCCGGACCGGGCGCAGGACCGGGCCGGCACCACCGCGCCGACCACCGCCACCGCCTCCACCCCCGCCGAGCCGGAGCCCTCGCACGCCTCGGCCGCCGGAACGGACACCGCCGACGCCGCCCCCACGGCCCGGTCCCTCGCCGAGGACGACGCCTCCACACCCCCGACCCCGGCGGCGGAGTCGGAGTCGGAGTCCACCGGCGCCGTGCCCGCGTTCGGCGAGAGCGGCCTGCCCAAGCGCCGCCGCGGCCGCACCCTGGCCGCCGCCGAAGCCCGTACCGGCAACGCCACCCCCGGCGGAGCCGACACCCCCCGGGCCCGTACCACCGACCCGAAGGTCCAGGCCGCGCGCTTCAGCACCTTCAGCAAGGCGGTACGAGCCAACTCTTCGCACCCGGAAGGCAACACCCGATGACCGCGACCACCGACGAGAAGCTCAACTGGCTGCTGGAGGGGCTGCTCGACCGCACCCCCGGTACCCGCCACGCCCTCGTCCTGTCCCGCGACGGCCTCAAGCTGTGCCGCACCCCCGAGCTCTCCGTCGACCAGGCCGACCAGCTGGCCGCGATCTCCGCCGGGATCCAGAGCCTGTCGCACGGGGCGTCCGTCGAGTTCGGCGACGGCACCGGCGGCGTGCGGTCCGCGATGGCCGAGTTCTACGGCGGCGTGCTGTTCATCGTCGAGGCGGGGGCCGGGGCCCACCTGGCCGTCGTCGCCGACGAGGACTCCGACGTCGGCCTCGTCGGCCACAACATGAGCGAGCTCGTCGAGCAGCTCGGTGAGCACCTGGTCGCCCCGCCGCGCTCACCCGTGGCAGAGAGTTCGGCCGTATGACGACGGCACCCCGCCCCCGACCGGGCCGCGACGACGATCCGGACCGGCTGTACACCCTCACCGGTGGCCGCAGCCGTTCCGACTCCGCCGCCTTCGACCTGGTGACGCTCGTCGTCGCCGAGTGCGATCCGGCCCCCGGGATGCAGTCCGAGCACGTCGCGATCCTGCGGATGTGCCAGGGCCCCACCGCCGTCGTCGAGATAGCCGCGAACCTGAACCTGCCGGTCAGCATCGTCCGCATCATGCTGTGCGATCTGCTCGACACCGGCCGGATCAGCGCCCGCCACCCCCGTACAGCCCGTGTCGCGGACCGGCTCCCCGACCCCGACATCCTGGAACAGGTGCTCGTTGGACTCCGCAACCTCTGACCGCGCCGCCCTGAGCGCGACGGCCGACAACGGACTCAAGATCGTTGTCGTCGGCGGCTTCGGGGTCGGCAAGACCACCATGGTCCGATCCGTGAGCGAGATCCGTCCGCTCAACACGGAGGAGACCATGACCCGCGCGGGCGAGGCCGTCGACGACCTCGACGGCGTCCAGGCCAAGACGTCCACCACGGTGGCGTTCGACTTCGGCCGGATCACGCTCGACGAACGCTCCGTGCTGTACCTCTTCGGCGCGCCCGGACAGGAACGCTTCTGGTTCCTGTGGGACCGGCTGTTCTCCGGCACGCTCGGCGCGGTCGTCCTCGTCGACACCCGCCGGCTCGCCGACTCCTGGTACGCCATCGACCGCCTGGAGCACCACGGCACCCCGTTCATCGTGGCGTGCAACGACTTCGGAGGCCCGCTCCACAGCGAGCAGCAGATCCGGGAGGCCCTGGACCTCTCGGAGGACGTGCCGCTGGTGGAGTGCGACGCCCGCGACCGGTCCTCCAGCAAGTACGTGCTCATCACGCTCGTCGAGCACCTCGCCGCGCTCTCCGCCGCCCGCCTCCAGGCCACCGGAACGACCGCCTCCGCGGCGGCCGCTCCCACGGCGGCCCTGGCGGCGGCCGGCCCGACCCCGGAGTCCGCCCCGTGACCACTGTCTCCGGCTGCCCCGTCACCCACACCTCCGTCCCGCTGTCCGGGCCCCGCTTCCAGATCGACCCGGTCCAGCTCTACCGGGACCTGCGCCGCGAACACGGGGCCATCGCCCCGGTCGTGCTGGACGGCGACGTGCCCGCCTGGCTCGTCCTCGGCTACCGCGAGCTGCACCAGGTCACCGGCGACCCGGTCCTGTTCAGCCGGGACTCCGACCTGTGGAACCAGTGGGACCGCATCCCGGACGACTGGCCGCTGCTGCCGATGATCGGGCGCAAGCAGAACTCGATCCTCTACACCGTCGGCGAGCGCCACAGCGTCCGCGCCATGATGATCAGCAACGCGCTGGAGGGCGTCGACCCGTTCTCCCTGAAGCGGTACGCGGAGGAGTTCGCGGACGAGCTGATCGACCGGTTCTGCACCAAGGGCTCGGTCGACATCATCGCGGAGTACGCCAAGCTGCTGCCCGCCCTGGTCCTGGCCAGGATCTACGGCTTCTCCGACGAGGAGGCGTATCCGCTGGTCGGCGCGATCAACGACATGATCGACGGCCGGGAGCGGGCGCTCGCCGGACAGCAGCACCTGGCCGCCTCGATGTTCCAGCTCCTCGCCGACAAGCACGCCGAGCCCGGCGACGACGTGGCCAGCCGGATGATCGCCGACACCGGCGGCTTCACCGACGAGGAGGTCGCCCAGGACCTCATGGTGATGATGGCGGCCGGCCACCAGCCGACCGCCGACTGGATGGGCAACTCCCTGCGCCTGATGCTCACCGACGACCGGTTCGCCGCCTCGCTCTCGGGCGGCCGGCACAGCGTCGCCGAGGCGATGAACGAGGTCCTCTGGGAGGACACCCCGACGCAGAACGTGGCCGGCCGCTGGGCCGCCCGCGACACCCACATCGGCGGCCGCCACGTCCGCGCGGGCGACCTGCTGCTCCTGGGCCTCGCCGCCGCCAACGGCGACCCGCAGGTACGCACCGACGGTTCGGCGCTGACCGGCGGCAACAACGCCTTCCTCTCCTTCGGACACGGCGAGCACCGCTGCCCGTTCCCGGCCCAGGAGACCGCCGAGGTCATCGCCCGTACCGGTATCGAGGTCCTGCTCGACCGGCTGCCGGACGTGGACCTCGCCGTCGCCCCCGAGCAGCTCACCCGCCGCCCGTCACCGTGGCTGCGCGGTCTGACGGACCTGCCGGTGCTCTTCACGCCCACCCCCGCCCTCGGCAGACCCGGAAGCCACGGAGGCCCCGCATGACCCGCATCGCGCTCGACCCGTTCGTCACCGACCTCGACGGCGAGAGCGCCGCGCTGCGGGCCGCCGGTCCGCTGGCCGAGGTGGAGCTGCCGGGCGGTGTACACGTGTACGCGGTCACCCGCCACGCGGAGGCCCGCGCGCTGCTCACCGACAGCCGGGTGGTCAAGGACATCAACGTCTGGGGCGCCTGGCAGCGCGGCGAGATACCGATGGACTGGCCGCTGATCGGCCTGGCCAACCCGGGCCGCTCGATGCTGACGGTCGACGGGGCCGACCACCGCCGGCTCCGTACGCTGGTGGCGCAGGCGCTCACGGTGAAACGGGTGGAGCGGCTGCGGGCGGGCATCGAAACGCTCACGAACGCGAGCCTGGAGAAGCTGGCGGCGCTGCCCGCCGGGGAGCCGGTCGACCTCAAGGCGGAGTTCGCCTACCCCCTCCCCATGAACGTCATCAGCGAGCTGATGGGCGTGGACGCGGCGGACCACCCGCGGCTGAAGGAGCTGTTCGAGAAGTTCTTCTCGACGCAGACGCCGCCGGAGGAGGTCCCGCAGATGATGGCGGACCTCGGAACGCTCTTCACGAAGATCGTCGACGCCAAGCGGACCAGCCCCGGCGACGACCTCACCAGCGCCCTGATCGCGGCCTCCGAGAACGGCGACCACCTCACCGACGAGGAGATCGTCAACACGCTGCAGCTGATCATCGCCGCCGGACACGAGACCACGATCAGCCTGATCGTCAACGTCGTGGAGGCGCTCCAGACCCACCCGGAGCAGCGCAAGAAGGTGTTGAACGGCGAGATCCCGTGGGACGGCGTGATCGAGGAGACGCTGCGCTGGAACACCCCGACCTCGCACGTCCTGATCCGCTTCGCGACGGAGGACATCGAGGTCGGCGACAAGGTCCTGCCCAAGGGCGAGGGCCTGATCATCTCGTTCGGCGCGCTGGGCCGGGACGAGGAGCAGTACGGCCCGACGGCGGGCGAGTTCGACGCCACCCGCACCCCGAACCGCCACATCGCCTTCGGCCACGGCCCGCACGTCTGCCCGGGCGCGGCGCTGTCCCGCCTGGAGGCGGGCATCGCGCTCCCCGCCCTCTACGAGCGCTTCCCGGAACTGGACCTGGCGGTCCCGGCGTCCGAGCTGCGCAACAAGCCGATCGTGACGCAGAACGACCTGCACGAGCTGCCGGTGAAGCTGGGCTGCCCGTTCGGCGGCGACAAGAAGTAGGCCCCCGCGCACGCGGTCCACAGGTCGGAGCGCACGTCTCATCGGACGGACACGGTTACGAAGCCGTGCCACCGAGGGACTACGCTCCGTCCCGTGGCCGACATCCAGATTCCCGCTGACATCAAGCCCGCCGACGGACGCTTCGGCGCCGGTCCTTCCAAGGTGCGGACGGAGGCGCTCGACGCGCTGGCCGCCACCGGCACCTCTCTCCTCGGTACGTCCCACCGCCAGGCCCCGGTCAAGAACCTGGTCGGCGAGGTACGGGACGGCGTCCGCAGCCTCTTCTCTCTCCCCGAGGGTTACGAGGTCATCCTCGGCAACGGCGGCTCCACCGCCTTCTGGGACGTGGCGACGCACGGTCTGATCGACTCGAAGTCCCAGCACCTGAACTTCGGCGAGTTCTCGTCGAAGTTCGCCAAGGCCGCGAAACTCGCGCCCTGGCTGTCCGACCCCACCGTCATCGCCTCCGACCCGGGCACCCACCCGGACCCGCAGGCCGAGGCGGGCGTCGACGTCTACGCCTTCACCCACAACGAGACCTCCACCGGTGTCGCCGCCCCGGTCAAGCGCGTCGCGGGCGCCGACGAGGGCGCACTCGTCCTGGTGGACGCCACCTCGGGCGCGGGCGGCCTGCCGGTCGACATCACCGAGTCCGACGTCTACTACTTCGCCCCGCAGAAGTCCTTCGCCTCCGACGGCGGCCTGTGGATCGGTGTCTTCTCCCCGGCCGCCCTGGAGCGCGCCGCCCGGATCCACGCCTCGGGCCGGCACATCCCGGAGTTCTTCTCGCTCCCGACGGCGATCGACAACTCGCTGAAGAACCAGACGTACAACACCCCGGCGCTGGCCACCCTCTTCCTGCTGAACGAGCAGCTGAAGTGGATGAACACCCAGGGCGGCCTGGACTTCACGACCGGCCGCACGGCGGCTTCGTCGGGCCACCTCTACGGCTGGGCCGACGAGTCGAAGTACGCCACCCCGTTCGTCACGGACCCGGCGAAGCGCTCGCAGGTCATCGGCACGATCGACTTCGCGGACGAGATCGACGCGGCCGCCGTCGCCAAGGTGCTGCGCGCCAACGGCATCGTGGACACCGAGCCGTACCGCAAGCTGGGCCGCAACCAGCTGCGCGTGGCGATGTTCCCGGCGATCGACCCGGCGGACGTGCAGGCGCTGACGGCCTGCATCGATTACGTGATCGAGAAGCTGTAGCCCTTCGGTTCTGTACGGCTGTACGGAGGCGGCCCGGCACCCACGTGGGTGCCGGGCCGTTTCTGCTTCACTCGACCGGGTGGCATATGCCAGAAGCGCGATCTCGGGCAGTCCCGCCCTACGATGATGCTCTCGACACCAGCCCATTCCAGGAGGCCCGCAATGTCTGCAGCAGCAGTCGAGCACCCCTGTGACGGTGAGCCGGAATTCTCGCTGCTGGACAGCGCCAACGAACTGTCCGATCAGCTCCCGGGTCGCCGCGTCGAGATCATCGGAGGCGTCATCACCGTGGCCCCGTCCCCGGACGGCCCGCACGCCGACGCGCTGACCACACTCGCGCTCCTGTTCGGAGCCGCGGGGCTCCACGGCCAGGAGTCCAGAGTCCTTCAAGGGGCCGGTCTCTGGCTGCCCAGTGGCCCCTACGACTATGCCATCCCCGATCTGGCGCTCGTCGACGCGGACTACAGAGACCATCAGGCCGAGAACGCAACCTACGACCCCAGCGTCTTCCGTCTTGTGCTGGAGGTCACCTCCGGGAACTACCAGAACGATCTCCGCAACAAGGTCACCGCCTATGCCCTGGCCAAGATCCCGGTCTACGTCATCCTCGACCGCAAGCACAGCCGGGTACACGTCCTGACCGAACCGCTCGCCGGTGGTTACGACAACCACCAGGTCTACGCGCCCGGCCAAACGGTCACCCTCCCCGACTCCATCGGCGCAGAAGTCTCCCTGGACGTCGAAGAACTCGTACGCGCGGGCAGCCCGAAACGCTGAGAGTCCTCGGAGGTCACTCCCCCGGCGCGCCCGCCAGCACCGCCCGCAGCGCGGCTATCCCCGCCAGCCACTCCTGGTCCGCGCCGGCGTCCGCCCACAGGTCCAGCGGCTCCGCGTTCTTCGCGGTGAGGCGGTCCAGGGCGCGGACGGCCAGCGGGCGCAGGTCGGCGGGGAGCGGCGGCAGGGGCTCCTTCGGGCCGTACGCCGTGGTGACGGGCTCGCCGCCGGGGCACTGGGCGGCGATCAGCGCGGCGGCGGCCACCGCCTCCTCACCGCCGTCCGCATAGTCCTCCGGCCCGGTGTCCGCGACGGCGGTCAGGACGTCCCGGAGCACATCCGCCTTCTTCGCCGTCTCCGCGTCGTCGACCCGGCCGCCGAAGTCGGCGGCGGTGTCGTTGTCGAAGTGGCCGATGTCCCAGGCGCCCATGGGGTCCCCCTCAATCCGTGTGCCGGTCAGTCCGTCGCGCTGATGTCCCCATCCTCACAGCCACCACTGACAATCGGCCTGCGCGCGAGGACGAACCCCTGCGGCACCCGCTCCGGGAACGGCCCGTCCGTCTCCCGCTCCCGCCACACCCGGGACACGACCTCCAGGCCCGCGTCCCGCAGCAGTTCGGCGATCCTCTCCGGCTGCCGCCGATGGAAGTCGAGGGAGATCTCCGTACCCCACGCCTCCGACATACGCATCGGCTCGTCGCCGACCTGGAAGCCCAGCTGTACGTGGGCGCCGGGCGCCAGCACGCGGTGGAACTCCGCGAAGACGCGCGGCAGTTCCTCGTCCGGGACGTGGATCGTCGAATACCAGGCGAGCAGGCCGCCCAGCGACGCGTCCGGCAGGCCGAGGGCGAGCATGGAGCCCTCCTCGAAGCGCAGCCCGGGGTGCTCCTGCCGCGCCACCGCGATCATCCGCGGGGAGAGGTCGATACCGAACACGTCCAGTCCCAGGCCGAGTCCGTGGAGGTACTCGGTCACCCGGCCCGTTCCGCAGCCGACATCGGCCACCGGGAGGCCGCCGCCGCTCGCCGCCGCGAGTTCCGCGAACGTACCCAACAGCGCGCGTTCCAGGGGCTTGGCGGCCAGCTCGCCGCGCGCGAACTCGACGTAGGCGGGGGCCAGGGCGTCGTACGAGTCACGGGTGGCGCGCTGGAAGTCGGTGGCCGGGCCGGAGACGGTCATGGCCGTCACTTTAGGCGGAGAGAGAGGAGGGGAGGGGAGGGCGGGAAGAGGGAGTGCTGACACCTCTCCCCTCCCTCCCCCGCCCGCTCCCTCCCCTCCCCACCCGTCCGCCATCGAGCGGCCTCGGCGTCAGGCAGCGCTGCCGGGGGGCGTCGCGAGGAGCTGCTGCTCCCAGGCGTAGGCGATACCCGAGGCTCCGCCGTGCTGGGCCTGGATCTCGATCACGGCCGGCACGGTCTCCTCGCGGGCCCAGTCGCGCTGCCACTCGGCGAGCACGGCCACCCAGGTGATCGGCACGACACCCGCCTGGACCATGCGTCGCACCGCCGTCTCGTGCGACTCCACCGAAGCGCCTCCCGAAGCGTCGACGACGGCATAGACCTCGAAGCCCTCACCGGCCGCCTGTATGGCGGGCATCGCCAGGCAGACCTCCGTCCAGAGCCCCGCGAGGATCAGCTTCTTGCGCCCGGTCGCCTTGACGGCGTCGACGACGCGCTCGTCCTGCCATGTGTTGACGAGGGTCCTGTTGATCGGCTTCTGCTCCGGGAACACATCCTGTATCCCCTGGAGGATCAGGCCGCCGCGCTCCTCCAGGACGGTCGTCAGAATGGTCGGGACGTCAAACGCCTTGGCCGCCTTGGCGAGGCCGACGACGTTGTTGACGACCATCGTCGGCTCATGGCTGTTCAGGTTGGCGACCTGGAACGGCTGATGGTCGATCAGCACCAGGACGCTCTCCTCGGGCGTCAGCAGCGCATCGAGTCCGGCCTTGTTCTGGGTGCTCATGGGTTCCCCTTCTGGAGCGTCGCGCCCGTGGATCCGGACGACGACCGGCATTCCGACATCATTTGGTTGACGCGTCATCCACATTAGGCATGGATGGTTGATGGGTCAACCACCACTCGGGGCGGGCGACTTGGCGCCCATGCCGAGGATCCGGTGGAGACAGTCCGTACGGCCTCGCTACGCTCCTCGCATGAACGCGACGCCTCGCTGGCTCACCCCGGACCAGCAGGCCGCCTGGGACGGCTTCATCCGCATGCAGGAGAAGCTCATCGGACGGCTCTCCCGCCAGGTCCAGGCAGACTCCCGGATGTCCCCCGCCGACTACCTCGTGCTGGCCAAGCTCACCGAGGCCGGCGGACGTATGCGCTTCATGGACCTCACCAAGCTGGTGGAGTGGGAGAAGAGCCGCATGTCCCACCAGGTGGCGCGGATGGCGAAGCGCGGCCTGGTGGCCAAGGAGGAATGCCCCGACGACGGACGCGGCTCCTTCATCGTCGCCACCCCGGCCGGCCGGGAGGCGATCGAGGAGGCCGCGCCCCTGCACGTCGAACATGTCCGGCGGCTGTTCATCGACGCGCTCACCCAGGAAGAGCTGGACGCCCTCGCCCGCATCGCGAACCGCGTCCTAGCCCACATGGAGAAGCAGCCCGACTGACCGGCTCCGGACAACGCCGCGCCGTACGCATCGGCTAGCGAGGCAGGGTCAGACGGGTTTGAGCAGCTCGCGGAGGTTGCTCATGCGTAGCTTGACGTCGGCGATGTCGGCGGTGTCGGCGGTGCGAGTCGCGTCCTCCTCGCCCAGGGAGTGGGCTTCGCGGCAGGGGCGGCAGAGCCCGTCGAAGAGGGCTTCGGGGCGGCCGGGCCGGCCGCAGTCGGTGCATTCCATGAGGATGCGGCGGGCCGGGCCGGGGCTGCTGGACCGGGCGTTCCCGGTGGGTAGCCGCGGAGGGATCTTGTCGACGAGACGGCGGCGGACGAAGCCGACCGGGCTGTCGACCTGGGCGGGAAGCCCTGCCGTGAGGGCCCTGGTCAGGTAGTCGACGGTCACACCCCGGGCGAGCCATTCCGTCGCCTGCGCTTCCAGGGCGGCACAGTCGGCGGCGGAGAGCGTCAGCCGATGATCGTCACGGCCGAGGCGGGCGAGGGCGAGGTAGGCGGGGGACGTCAAGCTGGCCGCTTCCGGGGCAGGCGGCGCGGGCTCGGCGTCCGGAGCCGGTTCCTGGTCCGGGGTGCGCTGGTGCGGTACGGCGGGGAGTTCGGGGGCCTGTTCCGTACGGGATTCTTCCGGTGCGGGCGCCGGTTCCTCGGCCAGGCCCCCGAGTGGCGGGAGCGCTGCGTCGAACTCCGGGATGTCCGGTCCGGAACTCGCGGCCGAGCTGCTGTTCTCGGTGGCGAGGTAGGTGTTCCACCACTCGTTGTCGCGTGCGGTGCGGGACCAGAAGGAGCGGAAGACCCAGCGGGTTTCGTCGCGCGCGTTGGTGACGGAGCACCGGACGCGTCGCAGGTGCCCGGCGACGGAGAGGGCGTTCAGGGCGGTGGAGATGGCTTGCTGCCCGTAGAGCGGGAGCTGTTTGGCCAGCTGCTTGACGCTCATCGCGGCACCGTCGGGAAGGTGGTCGACGAATCCGGCGACGTAGCGTTCGCGCGTCGGCAGGAGGCAGAAGTCGTTGCGCGTCCGGGCCTGCTGCCCCGGGGCGGAGCGTTTGCCGTACCCGGGATTGGCCATCGGGTAAGCGGCGGAAAGTGCGGGGGCAGGCGGGGCGGAGCTAATGTGCTGTGTAGCCACGAGGTCGGCTTTCTGCTGCGTGTCGATCTTGCGGTGAGACCCCGGCCTGGTGCTGTAACACCGCGTCGGGGTCGTTTAGTTCTCGCACCGTAAGCGGCGGTCACGCTGCGCCGCAAGCTGTCACGATTAGTCATACTTCCTGGCCGTGACGGGGTGGGGAGGGAGGGTAGGTTTTCCCCAACCCCCTTCTTCTACCTACCGGTTAAGGAAGGCGCTCGAACCTCGGGTCTCGCATCCCGAAGCCCGAGTCTCGGCACCCGAGCTTCGGGCCGGGGCCCCTTTCACGTACCCCCGGAAGAGTGACCGGACCGCCCCGAAGCCCGAGGCCGGGGGCTCGGGACCCGAGCTTCGGGGTCGGTAGGGAACTTGGGCGGACCGGCTCGGAACGCCCCGCCAAGCTCAGGACGCTCATGCCAGTACTCACCCGTCATCGGTTGCGCGCAACTGCCGTGTCTGGACGACGATCTGCAATTCCGCGCAATGCATCGGTGGCCTCGCGCGATCCGCCGCATTCTGGATCCCCACCCAGCACAGACGGAGGGCTCGATGACGCACCTGAGGTTCCTCGGTACGACCAGCGACGACGGAGACTGCCCCACGCTCTACGAGGTCGAGGGCACCACCGACATCCTTGTTCAGGGCGACCGCGTGACCGACCCCGAGCAGCTTGCCCAGCTCCGCGATGTGAAGGACAGCGAGACGTTCGTACTGGTGCCACGCGCCCTCCTGGTCCGCTTCGCTCCACGCACCACCCGTCCCGAGATGGTGCCGTTCTCCGAGATCGCCCCGCTGTTCCGCGAGTTCAAGCACACCGCGTTCCGGCTGGAGACCCGGCGCGGATACGCCTCCGACCGCAACGGCCCGAAGTGGGAACGGTGGAAGAGCGGCGCGGACATCGCGACGGAGCCGGACAACGCATGGCGCGAGAACGTCCGCGCGCAGACAGCGGAGGGGAAGCGGTTCGAACGGGTCCGGCTCGTTGACCAGCCCCTCACCGAGGGGCAACGGTTCCTTCTCGCCAGTGGGCACAGCAACGTGTCGGCAGGCGAGGACATCCGCAACCTGCCCCGGGCCGAGGCCGAGCGCATCGGCCTGCCGGACCACGACTTCTGGCTGTTCGACTCCAGGCTCGTCGCACGGTTCGTCTTCGACGAGAACGACACAACGCTCGGCGTCGTCCTCAGCGAGGACCCGGCCGAGGTCGCAGCTGCCTGTCAGGCGCGAGACGCGGCCTGGCACCACGCGACCCGCACCGCTGATTTCGCGAAGGCGGTAGCTTCGACAGGGTGAGCACCGACTTCCAATCCGCGCGGATCGCTCTCGGAGCACGGCTCCGCGAGCTACGAAGTGAAGCCGGTCTCAACGGCAAGGGAGTGGCCGAGGCCCTCGGCTGGCAACGCTCGAAGGTCTCGCGCCTGGAGACGGGAAAGCAGACCCCCACCGCGAGGGACCTCACGGAGTGGTCTCAAGCGGTGGGGCGGCCTGACGTGGCAACCGAGCTACGGGGACGACTCGTCGGACTGGAATCGCAGTACCGGTCGTGGCGACGACAACTCGCCGGTGGTCATCGGGCACGCCAGGAGTTGGCCGTCACCGAGACGACGGCTACGAAGCTCATCCGAGGCGTGGAAGTGTCGCGCATTCCGGGCCTGTTCCAGACTGCGGATTACGCCCGGCACACGTTTCAGGCGAACGCCGAGTTCCGCAGGATCCCTCGGGACATCGAGGCAGCGGTCCGGGCACGTATGCGCCGCCAAGAGGCGTTGTACGAGGCCGGCAAGCTCTTCCGGTTCGTGGTGTGGGAAGCGGCACTGTACGTACTGACCTGCCCCCGCGAAGTCATGGCCGCACAGCTGGACCGCCTCGCCGGGCTGATCGGCCTGGACACCGTCGAGATCGGTGTGGTGCCCCTCGGCGCGCAACTGCGGCGTGCACCGGGCCACGGGTTCTGGATCTATGACCGGCGTCGCGTGATCGTCGAAACGCTCAACACCGAGATGTGGCTCGACGACGAGGAGAACGTTGTTCTGTACGAGCGGGCGTGGGACCTGATGGCCGAAGCCGCGGTCCAGGGGCCTCAGGCGCGGCGCTTGATCGGTCGGGCGCGGGCGTCGCTGGAGCTCGACTAGCCAACTGCGCTCAACGTGTCGAGCAGGATTCGCAACCCGGCGCAATCGCCCATCACATGCCCCCTCAGCTCTCTAACGTGCTGGTCATGGCCACGCCGAGGCGTGCCGCCCTTGCCCACACCTGCCCGAAGGAAGAGAGCCATGAGCGCGCTGACCATGCCCTCAGCCCGGCCGGAAGCCACCTACCGCAGACTTCTTGGCCACACCACGACCTGCGCCAGCTGCCGTGCCGGAGTCTCCTGTCCGACAGCTGTGCGGTTGGGTCGTGCTTGGCGGGAGGCGCGGCGCGGATGAGGTGTTTCGCGGAGGGGGTCGCGCACGAGTCTCCGGTCGAGGACGAGACGGGTGCCTATTGTCCGGAGCATGGGGTGACGCTGTTGTGGCGTGGTGATCCGATCACTGCCGCCGATGTGTCTGGAGGGGCGGTCGTTGCTCTGGACGCTTTGTCGGCGGGTGCGGAGGGTCCGTGCAGCGTTGTCTGCCGTAGTGCGTTGGTGACGGACCTGGCCGGGGTGCATGCCCTGTGCCGCTTGCCGGAGTGCACCTGCCCGTGCCACGTATTGACCCCTGCTTTCCGGGATGCCGGATGACCTTCGACCTGTCGGTCGCGGATGTCCGTACGTGTGAGGCGTGTTGGCGCGCACCGGTGACCGCCGTCCGGCGCACTGTCCTTGGTCGGGATCTGTTGTGCCGGGCGTGTGCCGAGGGTGGCTGTCCGCGCCGGGTTGATGTCTTTCCGCCGTACGGGATCTACCGACTGCACCACCGTGTCGACCAGTCAGCTTCACCGATCAGAGGAGATGGACGATGACCAGCACCCCCGTACCCGTCGAGGCCGGCAAGCATGGAGGGCCGCCGTCGGACAAGCCCTGGACCCCGCCGCAGGAGCCGAAGCCGTCGCCGGACGGCAGCCGGCCCCAGTTTGTGCCGCAGTCATGAGCACCGCGCAGGAGGTTCCTACGTACTCGGCGCTGGTGCAGGAGTTGGCCGATGGTGGGCTGCTCACTGCCCGTTGGCGGCGGGTGTTCGATGCTGTGCCGCGTAGTGGGTTCGTCCCGGCCGATGTGTGGCGGCAGCTCCCGGACCGGTGCGAGCCGGTGGTGGGGACGGACGCGTGGCTGGCGTTGGTGAACAGCGACGAGCCGGTCGTCACACAACTCGACGACGGGGACGAGGACGGACCCGGCATCGCGACGTCGTCGAACTCGATGCCCTCGATGGTCGCCCGCATGCTCGGCCTGCTCGACATCGAGGACGATCAGCGGGTGTTGGAGATCGGGACCGGCACCGGGTACGTCGCTGCGTTGCTGTGTGAGCGGCTCGGTGACGACCTGGTCCACAGCGTCGAGCTGGACCCGGTCGTGGCCCGGCAGGCAGCCGACGCTCTCGCTCAGGCCGGGTACCGGCCGCATCTGCGGGTCGGCGACGGCGAGCAGCCCTGGCCCGGCCTGGGCCCGGTCGACCGGCTCATCGCCACCTGCGCCCTGCGCTACATCCCGTACACACTGCTCCGACAAGTCCGGCCCGGCGGGATCGTCGTCGCCCCGCTCGCCCGGGAGTTCTGGTCCGGAGCCCTGGTCCAGCTCCACGTCCAGGACGACGGCACCGCGACCGGCCCGTTCCGCGGCGGAGCCACGTACATGCCGATGAGAGCGCATCGCGTGCCTGATCTCCACGACGTACACGGAGAAGGGCGGGCGCGTGCCGCAGGTCTGGACCCCGCCCTCCTCCTCGACCTCGGGTTCGCCCTCTACGCCGGGGCCCGGCTCCCCGGCGTACGCCTCATCCACCAGAACACCGACAACGGCGTCCAAGTGTGGGCGACCCGCGAAAACGGAGCCGCCGCGACAGCCGCCACCGGAGAGGAAGCGTGGCAGTACGGGCCCGGATTCCTCTGGGAAGAGATCGAACAGACCTGGTGGGAGTACGAGACGGAAGGTCGGCCCGACGCCGAACAGTTCGGGCTGACCGTCACCGACCGGGGGCAGCAGGTATGGCTACGCGACCCGCACGAGGTCATCCGGCCTGGCCGGCCCTAACGGGCACCCGGCACGGGCGGGTTGCCCGTCCAGCGTCGCTCGCCGTCCTCCCACTCCCCCGTCGGCGCGAGCCCCGCCGCCGACGCCACCGCCTCCGACGCGGCGTGGTCGGGGTGGACATGGGCGACGAGCGTCCGGACGCCCCCGGCCGAAGTCAGGTGTGCCGCAAGGCCCTTCGCCGCCTCGCTCGCGTAGCCCCGGCCCTGCCACGGCGTCCCGACCACCCAGGCGATCTCCGCACGCGGACCCCGTACGGTCGCCTGGACGTATCCGGCCAGGCGCCCGTCCGCACGGACCCGGAGCACCCAGTTCCACCACAGCTCGCCGGGGTCCGGCGAACCGGCGCACTGCCGCTCGTACCGGGACCGCAGTGCGGCCGGGTCCGGCGGGCCGCCCCCGGTGAACACGTACAACGCCGGGTCCGCGAGGACGGCCGCCATCTCCTCGGCGTATGCCGGATCGAGGGGCAGCGCGTCGAGGCGAGGTGTGGTGAAGGGCAGGGGCCCGGTGGTGGTCGGCACGGCCCTCGACCCTACGCCGACCGTCCGCACCGGGCACCTGATTTCGGCAGCTCACCGCCGGTGCGCGAGGCCCTTCACCGGCTCAGGCGCTGGAAGCGGCGGACCGCCAGCGGCAGGAAGACCAGCGTGATCACCAGCGGCCACACCACCGCCATCAGCACGGCGTGCTCCTCCACCCAGGTGCCGCCGCCCGCCACCGGGTTGCCGAACAGTTCGCGGGTGGCCGTCGCGGTCGAGGAGATCGGGTTCCAGGCCGCGACCGTGCCCAGCCAGCCGGGCATCAGGGACGGGGCGACGAAGGTGCTGGAGATCATCGTGAGGGGGAAGGCGACCGCGTACAGTCCGCCCGCCGCCTCCGGGGTGGGCACCAGCATGCCGAGCCAGACGCCGACCCAGATCAGGCTGAACCGCAGCAGCAGGAGCAGTCCGAACGCTCCGAGCGCCGCCATCGCCCCGCCGTCCGCGCGCCAGCCGATCAGCAGCGCCGTGACGGCCAGGATGGTCAGTTCGGCGGCGGCCACCACCAGATCGGCCGCCCCGCGCCCGGAGGCGAAGGCGGAGGGGGCCATCGGCATGGACCGGAAGCGGTCGACGACCCCCTTCGAGACGTCGGTGACGACGGCCACGGCGGTGTTCATGAAGCCCATGGCCATCGTCATGGCGAACATGCCGGGCATCAGGAACACCCGGTAGTCCCCGCCTCCGGGCACCTTCATCGCGCTGCCGAAGACGTACCCGTACAGCAGGACGGAGAGGATCGGGAAGCCGAGCTGCCAGACGATGGCGGAGGGGTGGCGCTGGTAGTGGGTCAGGGTGCGGCGGGTGATGTTCCAGCAGTCGGAGACCGCCCAGTAGGGGAGGCTCCGTTCGAGCGTGGTCATGCCGCCGCCACCTCTCGCGCGTCGTGGTTCCCGGTGCCGTGTTCCGTGCCGTGGCCCGGGTCGGGTTCCGTGTCGGGTTCCGTGCCGTGACCCGTCAGGCGCAGGAACACGTCGTCCAGGCTCGGCCGGCGCAGCCCGATGTCCTCCACCGCGATCCCGTCGTCCTGGAGGCTCCGGGCCACCTCGGTGAGCGCGGCCACCCGGTCGGCGACCTGGGCGTGCACCCGGCGGGTGGTGGCGTCGGTGACGACGAGACCGCCGCCGGCCACCCGGTCCACCGTCCTCGCCACCGTGGCGAGGTCCCCCGCGTCGGCGGCCACGACCTCGATCCGGTCACCGCCGACCCGGTCCTTGAGCGCGTCCGGGGTGTCGTCGGCGATGGCCCGCCCCCGGTCGATGACGGTGATGTGCGAGGCGAGCCGGTCCGCCTCGTCCAGGTACTGCGTGGTCAGCAGCACCGTCGTACCGCCCGCCACCAGGGCCCGGACCGCGTCCCAGACCTCGCCCCGGCCGCGCGGGTCGAGCCCGGTCGTCGGCTCGTCCAGGAAGAGCACATCGGGGGAAAGGATCATCGAGGAGGCGAGATCGAGCCGTCGCCGCATGCCGCCGCTGTACTCGCCGGCGCTCTTGTCGGCCGCCTCGACCAGGTCGAACCGCTCCAGCAGCTCCCCGGCGCGCTGCCGGGCCCGGCGGTTGCCGAGGTGGAAGAGCCGCCCGAACATCTCCAGGTTCTGCCGCCCGGTGAGGCCCTCGTCGACGGCCGCGTACTGACCGGTGAGCCCGATCCGGCTCCGTACGCGGCGGGGTTCGCTGGCCACGTCGAGCCCGGCGACCTCGGCCCGGCCCGCGTCGTACCGCAGGAGCGTGGCGAGGACCCGCACGGCGGTGGTCTTGCCGGCCCCGTTCGGGCCGAGCAGTCCGTGGACGGTGCCGGGGCGGACGGCGAGGTCGAATCCGTCGAGCGCCCGCTTCTCCGTCCCGCCCTTCCCCCGGTACCGCTTCACCACGCCTTCGGTAAGCACCGCGTACCCGGACGCGGTTTCCGGCATGGACATGGACGTGGATGTGGACATGGACACAGGCATGGCGCGACCCCCTGTTTCTCCGACCGACAGAAGCCAATTGAGTACACCGCACCCCACACTGAGTACGGTGTACTCTCATACGGGTACGGTGTACCCACATCCGTTCCGGAGCATTACGCTGACCCCATGGCGAAAGACGGATCGACAGCGGCGACGGACGGCACGGCCACCGGGAGCGGCGACATCGCGCGCAGCCTGGAACTCCTGTGGGGCACCGGGGAGCGCCCCAGCCGCGGCCCCAAACCGGGCCTCACGCTCGACCGGATCGTCACGGCCGCGGTCGCCGTCGCGGACGCGGAAGGGCTGGCCGCCGTCTCCATGCGCCGGCTCTCCACCGAGCTCGGCACGGGCACGATGTCGCTCTACCGGTACGTCCCCGGCAAGGCCGAACTGCTGGACCTGATGCTCGACCGGGTACTGGGCGAGCCGCTGCCCTCGGACACCGGCACGGACACGGGCACGGGCACGGAAGCGGGCGCGGACCCCGCCGACACGTCCGGGGCACCCGCCGAACCGGCCGACGCCCCGGCCGACTGGCGGGCGGCGATCGACACCATGGCCCGCACCTACCTGGACAACCTGCGCCGCCACCCCTGGCTGCTGAAGATCAACCAGGCCCGTACGGTGCTCGGCCCCAGCGCCCTGCGCGGGCTGGAGCTCTCGCTCACCTCGCTACGGACCATGGGGCTGCGCGACCCCGAGCTGATCGGCGTGATCATCACGGTGAACAGCTTCGTGGAGGGCCTCGCCCGCACCCAGGCCGACGAGGCGGAGGCGGTGGCGCAGACCGGGCTGAGCGACGAGGAGTTCTGGGACAACCAGCGCCCCTACCTGGAACGGGCCATGCTCAGCGGCGCTTACCCGATGATGGCGGGCATGTCGGAGGACACCTTCAGCCCCGACTTCGACCACTTCGAGTTCGGGCTGCGACGGCTGATCGCCGGATTCGAGGCCCTGGTCGCGGAGCGGACGGCGGAACGGGCAGCGGAGAGTACGTCGGGGACGGCGGGGACGGCGGGGACGGCGGGGACCTCGGGCTGAACAGCAGCCCGGACATGACAACGCTCCCGGCCCGTGCCCCAATGGATATATGGACGCCAGCCGGGAGCTCGCTCCTTTCGTCAAGCAGTACGCCGTCCTGCTGAGCACCCACCGGCAGGACGGGACCCCCGTCGGCACACCGGTCAACATCGCCGTCGAGGGCGATCACGCGTTCATCCGCACGTTCTCCTCCGCCTGGAAGGTCGAGCGGATGCGCAACCACCCGCAGGTGGAGCTCGCCCCCTGCACGGTCCGGGGCAGACCCACCGGACCGCAGATCAGGGCGCACGCGCGGCTGCTGCGGCCGGGCACGAAGGAGAACACGCACGCGGCGCGGATGATGTCGCGCAAATACCCGATCGTGCAGGGCGTGCTGGTCCCGCTCGCGCACCGGCTGAAGCGGGACCGGACGCTGCACTACGAGGTGTGGCCGGTGACGGACGACACCTGAGGCGACAGCCGCCTCATCCCTGACCGCGCCGCCGCTTCAGCGCGAGCCAGAGGGCGGCCACCCCGACGAGGACGGCGGCCCCGAGCGCCGCGTTGCCGCCACCGTCACCATCCCCGTCACCTGCCTTGTCGGCGTCGCCCCGCGCGCCGCCCTTCGAAGGAGCCCCGGAGCCGGAGCCGGAATCCGAACCGTTCCCCGGCCCGCCCTTCACCTCCACCCGGACGACACCGCTGCGCGCGCCCTCCGAGCCGAACATCAGGGCCGTGCCGTCCGCCGTGTACGTCACCGACTCCGCCTGGCGCTGGAACGGTGCGGCGACCGGCCGGTCCGCACCGAGGCGGCCGTTCTCGAAGGCGTACTCGCGGGCGCTGAAGTACGAGCGCAGCGCCAGCCGGGTGCCGTCGGGCGAGAAGGCCCCGTCCGTCACCCACGGCACCTCGCCCACCCGCCGGAACACGTTCGTGGAACCGGCGGTCAGCTTCGCGGGCCCTTCGTAGAGGCCGCCGCCGTCCTCGTTCTTGGAGGCGATGTAGACCCGGCCGGTCTTGGGGTGGACCATCAGCGCCTCGGCGTTGCGGGCCCCGTCGGCGTACTTCACGTCGTACTGGACGGCCGTGACGGTCGCGTCGCGCAACTGCTTCGGCTCGGGGAACCGGTAGATCCAGACGTGGTCCCAGCTGCCGTCCAGATTGTCGCCGATGTCACCGACGTAGATGTCGCCGTCCGGACCGATGGAGATGCCCTCGACGTCCCTCGGCTCCCCCACGCCGCGCATGGTGATGGTGGCGAGGGTCTTCCCGGTGCGGGAGTCGACGGCGAAGACGTAGGGGCCGTCGTCGCTGTCGTTGTGCGTCCAGTAGACGCCGGGGTGCGCACGGCTGGCGGCGAGGCCGCTGGACTCGGTGATGCGGGGGTCCTCGATCGTGAAGTCACGGTCGGGCCGCCCGTCGTCGGCCATGGCCGGACCGGCCCCGGCGAACAGCAGAAGGGCGGCGGCGAGGGCTGCGGCACGGGTGCCCGTCGGGCCGGTCGGATACGAACGCATGGCCCAAGTGTCCATCGTCACGTCGCAGGCCGGAGCCGTGATCGGCCATGATGACGCCATGCGTTTCCTCTTCGTCGGCGATTCCATGACCATCGGGAGCGCCGGCGACGTCACCTGGCGCTACCGGATGTGGCAGCACCTGGAGGCATCCGCCGGCCTCCCGTACGAGATCGTCGGCCCGCGCTCGACGCTGTACGACGCCGGGGCGGGCGCCCCGCTCTCCCACGCGTACGCCGACCCGTCCTTCCCGCTCGCCGCCCGTCGGCATCTGTCCGGCTGGGGCGAGGGCTGGCTGCACATGGCCCCGGTGATCGCGGACGCGGTGCGCGAGACGGAGGCGGACGTCCTGCTGGTCTCGCTCGGCCTGATAGACCTCGGGTTCTACACGGACGCCGGGCAGACGGCGGCCAACGCCCGCGCCTTCATCGCGGCGGCGCGCACGGCGAACCCGCGCATCCGCATGGTGCTGCTCCCGGTGATACCGAACGTCCGGGCCGAGACGGACGCCCCCTTCGCCGCCTCCTGCGCCCACTTCAACGAACTGCTGGCCAAGGCGGTGGCCGACCTCGACACCCCGTCGTCCCCGATCCTGCTGGCGTCACGCCCGCCGGGCTACGACATCCACACGGACACGTACGACGGCACCCACCCGGGCCCGACGGGCGAACACAAGCTCGCCGCCACCTTCGCCGACGCGATGCACCAGGCGTGGGGGCTGGGCGGGCCGTATGCCGGGCAGCGGGTTCCGGCGCAGTCCTTGCCCGCCTGACGCCCTCCCGGCTCATTCCCCCGTCCGCTGCGACCCCAGCATCGACAGGGCCAGCTGGGTCAGTTCGCCCGAGACCTCGCCGGGGCGGGCCCGGCGGCAGCGGCGGGCGTGGTGGGCCATCAGTTCGTGGACCGTGCCGACCATCACCATCACGTCGACCCGGTGGTCCCGGTCCTCCGCCTCGCCGCGCTCCACCGCACGCTCGGCCTCCCCGGTCAGGAACTCCGTCCACAGCGCCCGCCAGAGCTTGCAGTGCTCGTCCACCACGGCGCTCACGCCCAGCACTTCGACGAACGTCACGCGGGCCTCGCGCGGGTCGCTGGTGACGGACTCCACATAGGCGTCGAAGAGCCGCCGGACCCGCTCCGCGATCGAGCACTCCTCGATGCCCTCGGTCAGCAGGGCGCTCTCCGCCGCCCGCAGCCCGGTCGTCGTGACCCGGTTGTGGAGGGCGATGAGCAGCCCCTCCCGGGAGCCGTACTCCTGACGCAGCACCTCGACCGGCACGCCGGCCGCCTCGCACACATCGTGCTCGGCGGTCTCCCGGTATCCGTTGACGCCGTACAACTCCCTGGCTGCTTCCAGAAGTTGTTCGCGCGCCTGGGTGCGCGCGACATCCCCGGGCCCGGTCCGCTGAACCGTCCAGCTCTCCGCCACCGGTCCTCCTTGAGCGCAAGGTGCGGGAGAGGGGCCTGCGCGCCTCTGCACGAACCGCCGCCCCATTGTGCTCGCCCCACCGCCGTCCGGACGGCCGCGCCACACCCGTACGGGCGAATACCCGCACGCGGAAACGCTTCTTCTTTGCGCGCCCCGGATGCGCCCCCGTGCTCGGCCCTCAGGTGCGCCGCGTCGCACGGCGAACCCCGCGTTGAACGCGTTCAAACGGCTCTGCCACGATGGCCACAGCTGCCGCCCCGGCCGGGCGCGCCGCGTACATCACCGTGCGCAAGGGGGGCTCAACGGTGAGAACGATGGAGAAGAAGCGGCCCTACGGGCTGTCGTTGCTGCTCTCGATCCTGGTCCTGCACCTGGAAGCAGCGATCATGCTCGTCGCCAACATCGTGTACGGCGTCACCCAGGAGTCGCCGAACACCGGCGTCGGCGGTTCGGCGATGTTCGTCCTGCTGCTGCCCGTGCTCGCCGTGTTCACGACCAGCGCCGCAGCCGTCCTGTCCCTGGCCCTCGTCCTCCCGACCGCCTGGCTGAGCGAAGTGCTGGGCCGCCGCTTCGGCGGGCGCGAGGTGTGGTGGTGGGTTCCGGTGGTGGCGGCGGCCGTCTCGCTCCTGGTGGTCGGAGCCGTTGTCGCTCTGTCCGGGGGCGCGGGGCCCGTCGCGGTCACGACAGGCTGGTTCCTGACCACGGCCGCGCTGACCGTTCCGGCCCTGCTCTGGCGGTCACGGCGGAAGCGGGTCTTCGGGCCCGTGCTGCTGTGGGGCGTGGCCGCCGTGGTCCTCACCGCCGTCCTCGGCGGCACCGGCCTGGCGACGGGGCTGCTCCGGGAGTACCGCCCACCGGCGGTCACCTCGGCGGACATCGTCGGCACCTGGTCCGACGGAAGGGGCGGGACGCTCACCTTCACCGCGGACGGCCGGGTCACCGCCGTCGACGTCGACGAGGAAGCGCTCGACGTCTGGGGCGAGTACGGCGCGACGGACCAGGAGCCGTCGGGCCCGCAGGACGGCCACAAGAGCTGTACGGGGCAGGGCAGCTGGACCTTCGAGCCCGGCACGGACCGCTGGTCGCAGGGCGTGGACGTGAGCTTCGAAGCGTGCTCGTACGCCATCTGGAACATCGGCGGCACGGAGAGCCGGCCCACCCTCTACCAGTACATCGGCGACCCGGACTCCTGGGACCTGTACAAGCTGACGAGGTCCGCCGGGAGCTCCGGCAGCGGCACTTCGGCTTGACCCTGACGTACGGGGCAGGGGTTAGCGTCACCGCACCCCAGCCGCCGAAACCCCGGCCCTGTCAGGGCCGGAGCCGAGGAGCCCGCCATGCCCGCCGTCCCGCACCCGCCCCGTACCGCACGGGAGGTCCGGCTGACCTCCGTACCCGAAGGTCTGCCCGCACCGGAGAACTTCGCCGTCGTCGAAGCGCCTCTGCCGGCACCCGGCGCCGGCCAGGTGCTCGTCCGCAACCGTGCCTTCCTCGTCTTCCCGGGGCTGCGCACCCTGATCGGCGGAGAGGTCGACGGAGTGCCGCTCCCCGCCCTGCGCAGCGGCGACACCCTGTTCGGCCCCGCCGTCGGCGAGGTGGTCGCGGCGGCGGAGGGCAGCCCGCTGCGGCCGGGCGACACCGTCACCCACCTCCAGGGGTGGCGGGACCACGCCGTGGTGGACGCCGCCCACTGCACGCCCGTCCGAGACGTCCTGCCGGACCCCGTCGCCCACCTGGCCCAGGGCTCGTCCGCCTACGGGGCCCTGACCCGCCTGGCCGGGGTCCGTGCCGGTGACACCGTCCTGGTCACCGGCGCGGCCGGGGCCGTGGGCACGCTCGCGGGCCAGATCGCCCGGCTGCTGGGCGCGGGGCGGGTGATCGGCAGCACCCGGTCCGCCGGAAAGGCCGAGCGGCTGGTCGCCGAACTCGGTTACGACGCCGTCATCCTGGGCGACGCCGACACCCCGTTCGCCGCCCAGCTCGCCGCCGCCGCGCCCGAGGGCATCGACGTCCTGCTCGACAGCGTCGGCGGTGAACAGCTCGCGGCGGCCGTCCACGCGGCCCGCCAGGGGGCCCGCTTCGCCCTGGTCGGGGCGCTGTCCGGACAGCTGTCGGCGCGACGGGCGGGCGGCAGCTCACCAGTGGAGATCGATTCCTTCCGGGTCATCACCCGGGGCGTCTCGCTACGCGGCTACAGCGGCGCGGACCATCCCGACGTCGAGCAGGAGTGGACCGGACGGTTCGGGCAGTGGCTGCGCTCCGGCGAGATCGTCTTCCCCCACACCCGGATCCCGGGCATCGATCGCGCTCCGCAGGCGTTGCAGGAGTTGATCGGGGGCCGGCACTTCGGCGCCGTGGTCGTGGAGTTGCCGTAGCGGAGGCCGGGGCGGACGGCCGGGAGCGGGGAATCGGGGGCGGGCGTCCATGCGGATCGGTGAGGCGGCAGCGGCGGCGGGCTGCACCCCCAGAGCGCTGCGGCTGTACGAGGAACGCGGGCTGCTCCCGCCGCCCGGCCGCACGGCCTCGGGCCAGCGCGACTACCGGCCCGCCGAGGTCGCCCTGCTCCGCGTCATCCGCGAGCTCCTGAGTTCCGGGTTCACCATTGAGGACCTGCGTTCCTGCGCCGACCGTCTCCACCTCCTCACCGAGGACCCGCCACCGCGGTGCGGCGCCGCCGACGCTCCGGAGGGTTCCGGGTCCGGTGTCGTCGGCCGCCGGCTCGCCGCCCTCGACGCCGAGATCGCCCGGCTCGTCCGGCTCCGCGAGGAGCTGGCCCGCCGGGTCTTCGGCGACGACGCCCGCCGGCCCGCCCCGAAGCCTGCCGCGGCCACCGGCCCGGTCCCGGTCCCGGGCACCCCGCCGGTCACGGTCACCGCCTCGGCCATCGGCCCGGTCAGCGCCCCGGCCACCGCCCCGGTCACCGAGCCGACCGTCACAGTCGGGCCACGGGTCCTTCTCGACTGAGCCACCATCAAGGTCACAGAACGTACGGTTCGCAAACCGGAACGCCCCATTCTCGTGCTGAACATACCTTTTGGCCGCCCCACTCAAGGCCCCCAGAGGCCCGATCGGCCACACAGGGTTGTCACAGGCGCAACTTAGGCTCCCTTTATGCGTATCTCCAAGAACCTCATCGGGCTGGCCGCCGTCGGCATTCTGGCGGCCGGTTGCGGCTCCTCGTCGAGCGACGACTCCGCCGGCTCCTCCGGATCGGCCGGCTCCGCCAGCCAGGCTCCCAGCGAGGAGGCCAAGGCTCCCGAGCCGGGCGCGGACCTCGCGGTCCCGGTGACCGGGCCGCAGCCGGACGTCCTCGCGTCCAGCTCCGACCCCAAGCTCAAGGTCACCCCGAAGCCCGCCAACGGCGCGTCGTTCACCGAGAAGGTCGAGCACAAGCTCCAGGAAGACCTGCTCGGCCGCCTCAAGGTGCCGGGGAAGACCAGCGCGAACTGCCCGGACGGGGTGACCCAGAAGGCCAGTGCCGTCAGCATCTGCAACGTGACCTACGAGGGCGCGACCGTCCCGTACGAGATCGAGATCAGCGAGAAGTACAAGCCGGGCAGCTTCCTCACCTTCTACAACAGCACCCCGAAGAAGGGCCTGCTGGTCGCCAAGAACGCCTACGACCGGTTCTGGACCGCCAACAAGGGCCGTTCCGACATCAGCAAGCTCTCCTGCGAGGAGCTGCCCGCGGCCAAGGCCGTGGACGAGGAGACCGAGACCGGCTTCCACTGCCAGTACTGGGGCAAGTACGCGGGCGAGGACGGCAAGGGCGGCTTCGTGAAGCTCGGCATCAAGGTCAACCGGCACAACGTGGACTTCTTCGAGGTCCGCTGACGTCCGCCGACGTCCGACGGCTACAGGGACGTCCGACGGCTACGGGGACATCACCGATGGGACCGCTCCCGCGGTCAGGCGCGGGGCGGTCCCATCGGCGGCTCGGCCGTCACGGTCCTGGGCTCAGCCCTTGACCGTGAACTCCCCCCGCAGCAGCGCCTCGTCGCGGGACGACGGGCCCACCAGCAGGTCGAAGCGGCCCGGCTCCACGATGCGGCGGCCCGCCGCGTCCACGAGCGTGCAGTCGGCGGCCGGAAGCTCGAAGAGGACCTCGCGCGACTGCCCGGGGGCCAGCTCCACCTGGCGGTAGGCCTTCAGCTCCTTCTCCGCCCAGGTCACCGAGGTCACCGTGTCGCTCACGTACACCTGCACCGTCTCCAGCGCGGGCCGCGCACCGGTGTTGGTCACCGTGACCCGGGCCCGTACGGTCTCCGACTCGTCGACCACCGCCGTCAGCACCTCCAGGTCCGTGTAGGCGACCGTCGAGTAGCTCAGCCCCTCACCGAACGCGAACGCCGGGCGCTGGGTGAGGTCCGCGTAGCGCGTGCCGTGCTGGCCGCGCACCTGGTTGTAGTACGTCGGCTGCTGGCCCGCGTGCCGGGCGAAGGACAGCGGCAGCCGACCGGTCGGCTCGACCAGCCCGAGGAGCAGTTCGGCCACGGCCCGACCGCCGAGCATGCCCGGGTTGGCCGCGTACACGATCGCCGCCGCGCCGAGCGCGGACGGCGGCAGCACCAGCGGCTTGGAGCTGATGACCACCACGACGAGCGGCTTGCCCGTCGCGGCCAGCGCGTCCAGCAACGCGACCTGGTCGCCCACGAGTTCGAGGGTGGCGGTCGACTTGCCCTCGCCGATCAGCTCGATCCGGTCGCCGACGACGGCCACCACATGGTCGGCGGCCTCGGCGGCGGCGACGGCCTCGGCGATCAACTCCGCGTCGGGGGCGGCCGGGTGGACGACCTCCGGGCGGGGCTGGCCGTCCGGGAAGAACTCCCCCTCCGGATCGGGCCCGACATCCAGGATCCGGGCGCCGGGCGCGTACGAGACGGTCCAGTCGGCGGGCACCCGGTCGCGGAAGCCGTCGAGGACCGTACGGATCATGGCGCGCGGCTGGCCGTCCGGCAGCCAGTCGGCCTGCCCGGAGGAGCCCGCCCAGTCGCCCAACTGGGTCTGCGCGTCATCGGCGTTGGGGCCGATGACCGCCACCGTACGGGGACCGGGCCCGGTGGCCCTCCCCTCCCCTTCGGCCGTCAGGCCGCCCGCGAACGGCAGCGTGCCGTCGTTCGTCAGCAGAACCAGCGAGCGGCGGGCCGCCTCCAGGTTCAGCTCGGCGTGCGCCGCACTGCCGATGAACTCGGCCTGCCGGCCGGCGTCGGGGTGGCGCGGGTTCTCGAAGAGGCCCAGCTCGAACTTGAGCGTCAGGATGCGGCGTACGGCGGCGTCGATCTCCGTCTCCGACAACTCGCCCTGGGCGACCGCCTCCTGGGCCCCCTCGAAGAAGTTCGACGTGGTCATCACCATGTCGTTGCCCGCGCGGACCGCCGCCGCCGAGGCCTGCGCGTAGTCGGCGTAGACCTTCTGCTCCCACACCATGCGGCCGACGTTGTCCCAGTCGGTGACCAGCGTCCCGGTGTAGCCCCACTCGCCGCGCAGCACCTCGTTGAGCAGCCAGTTGTTCACGGTGATCGGCACGCCGTCCATCGACTGGTAGCCGAGCATGAACGTACGGCAGCCCTCCTTGGCGACCCGCTCGAACGGCGGCAGGAACCAGGAGCGCAGCTTGCGCCGTGAGATGTCCGCCTCGCTGGCGTCCCGGCCGCCCTGGGTCTCGGAGTACCCGGCGAAGTGCTTGGCGCAGGCCAGGATCGCGGTCGGGTCGTCGAGGCCGTCGCCCTGGTAGCCGCGCACCATCGCGGAGGCCAGCTCGCCGATCAGGAGCGGGTCCTCGCCGAAGGTCTCGCTCACCCGGCCCCACCGCAGGTCCCGGGTGATGCAGAGCACCGGCGAGAACGTCCAGTGCACCCCGGTCGCCGCGACCTCGACCGCCGTCGCCCGCGCGATCCGCTCCACCAGCTCCGGGTCCCAGGTGGCGGCCATCCCGAGCTGCGTCGGGTAGATCGTGGCGCCCTCCCAGAAGGAGTGCCCGTGGATGCAGTCCTCGGCGACGAGCAGCGGGATGCGCAGCCGGGTCTTGGCGGTGAGCGCGGCGGCCTCGCGCACCCGGTCCGGCGAGGCGTGCAGGATCGAGCCGGCGTGCAGGTCCTCGACGAGGTGCCGCACCCCCTCCTTCGCGTTGAGCTGGAGCATCTGGCCGACCTTCTCGGGCAGCGTCATGCGCCCCAGGAGGTCGGCGACCCGTTCCCCGACGGGCAGCTCGGGGTCGAGATACGGCGACTTGAGACCCACAGGACTTCCTTTCACGACGGCCACGACAGCCATGACGGCACTCCGCAGTACCGTACGCTCAATCCCGACCGCTTGGTAAGTATTCGCCCCTGTGAGAATCTGGGGCGGAACGAGAAAGGCGTCCGATGACAACGGGTGAATACGCGTGACCCCGGAAACCCGGCGCGGCTACGCCAAGGGCCGGGCCAAGCGGACCGAGATCCTCGACCAGGCGATGGCCCTGTTCGGCGAGGCCGGCTACCGGGGCGCTTCGCTGCGCGTCATCGCCACCCGCTGCGGCATCTCCCACCCGGGCCTCCTGCACCACTTCCCGACGAAGGAGGCCCTGCTCCTCGCCGTGCTCCAGCGCCGTGACGACGTGGACGACGAGTGGCTGTCCCTGGGCGTGACGCGGGGCATCGACCATCTGCGCCGGCTGACCGACCTCGCGGAGCTGAACGCCAAGCGGCGCGGGATCGTCGAGCTGTTCTCGGTGGTCGCGGCGGAGGCCACCGCCCCCGACCACCCGGCACACGCGTACTTCGAGGCCCGCTACCGTACGTCGGTCGCCAACACCGAACGCGCCTATCTCCAGGCCCGGCAGGCGGGCGAACTCCGGGACGACGTCGATCCGTCGGCGGCCGCGCAGCAGCTCATCGCGCTGATGGACGGCCTCCAGATCCAGTGGCTGATCAGCGACTGCGCGACGGACATGGCGGGAGTACTGCGGGCACACGTCCGGGCCCAACTGACCGTGCCGTTCTGACCCGGCCGACCCCTCCGACCTGCCTGACGCGCCTGCCCCCTCCGACCCGCCTGACCCGCCTGCCCCGGCCGACCCGGCTGACCCGGCTGACCCGGCTGACCCGGCCGAGAGAGGATGGGTCCGTGCCGACGCCATTGATGGGCCTGTTCCTGCTGCTCAGCGCGGCGGCTGCGGCCGCCTGCGCCCTGGTGCTCGTTCTCCTGCTGAAGCACCCGCCCCGTTCCCCGGCCAGGATCTGCGCGGTCGCCGCCCTGCTCTGCGGCTTCGCGGCCACGGCCGTGTACTGCGCCGGCTGGTTCTCCGTCACCCTCGGAGGGCCGTTCCCCGCACTGTGCGAGGACAGGAACATGTCCGGTGCCCCACTGGTGGGCCTGGAGCAGGAGTTCTGGCCCCTGCGCAACGCCTGCCTCTACGCCGACGGCTCGACGGTGGAGCACCTTCCCCCGTCGGTCAGCGTGCTCCTGCGTACGGCGGCCGGTCTCGCCGTCGCCCTGGCCTGCGCCGCCGCGTTCCTCAGCCGAAGGCGACGCCCAGGAGGAACGGGGCGAGGGTCAGTGTCACCGCCAGCGACCAGTACGGGTACGGGGACGCCGCAGCGATCAGCCGGCGCCGCATCCACAGGTTGAGCAGGGTCCAGAGACCTCCGAAGCAGGCCACCACCGGCACGACGATGACCAGCCACAGCAGCATCCCGTCGTCCTCGTTCGGATCCCGCCGGGTCCACCCCAGCTCCGCCAGGGGCCCGTTGGACAGGACGTACCAGATCAGGAAGACCGGCACCACGGCCGGAATCCCGAGCAACAGGTTCGCCACCACCGGGACGAAGGACTTCCACAGCCTCGTACGCTCCACAGGTTCTCCCCGACCCGGTCGGCCCCGGCCCCTCAGGGGGTCACCCGCTCGACCCCGCGGCGGTCCGCGATCCGGGCCATGGTCAGGCAGTACAGCGGGGCGAAGAGCAGCTCGATCACCATGGCCTGCCAGGGCGCGTCGGCCGCGGTCTCCGTGCTGGCCAGCTCACCGAAGCCGGCCGCCAGGCCGAAGGCCAGCAGGTTGTTCGCGACGTGCATGACGATCACGGCTTCGAGACCGCCGGTACGGATCACCAGCCAGCCCCACCACAGCGCCGAGTACAACAGCAGCAGGAAGCCGGAGAGTTCGCCGAACCCGTGGGCCAGGGCGAACAGCAGGGATGCGATCACGATCGCGGGCCACGGTGTCCGCACGGCCCGGCCGATCACCTGGACCAGCCAGCCCCGGAAGACGTACTCCTCGGCGGCGGCCTGGAACGGGACGAGCGCCAGCACCACGGCCAGGCTCAGCAGAAAGACGGGCCACCCCGGGAAGCCGGTCCCCGTCTCCCCGAGCGGCTCGTCGTTCCAGGTCCACGCGATCAGCAGGCCGATCTGCACGATCATCAGCGGAAACGCCACGGCGGCGCACCGGAGGAGCCAGCCCCAGCGGATCCGCCCGACGACGGAGGAGACGGTTCCGGCGGGGCGGCGGCCCAGCAGCCGGACGGCCAGCAGGACGATGGGGATGCCGATCGCGATGCCGAGGAGCTGGACGACGAGATCGGCGACCGGGTCCTCGAAGAAGAGTTCGCTGTCCGCCGATTCGGGCCCCGCGTCCAGCAGCTCCGCGACGACGAACCCGGCGATGCTGACGACCAGGATGCCCACCACGACCAGCGCCACGACGACCGCCAGCTCGCCGAGCCAGCCGAACCGTCCGCCCTGCCCGTTGCGCCCCTGCTCGTCGTAGCGGGAGCCGGCGGGCGCGCGCACCGGACCGGAAGGCGGGCGGCTCCACTCCGGGGGCCTGTCCCAGCCCTGCCCGCCCGGCACTCCCTGCCCACCCGGCACGCCCGGCCATGCCTGCCCTGCCGGCCCGCCCGGCCAGGCCGGTGCGGGCGGGTGCGACGGCTGGGCCCAGGGGGAGGGCGGCCCGTCCGTACGGGGCGGTTCGCCCGGAGATGAGGGCTCGGGCGGGGGCGGAGGCAGGTCAGAAGGGTGGCTCACACCAGCGATCCTCGGATGCCGCCCGCGTGCGGGTCAACGCCAGCCGTCCTCGCGGACCCGGGTCGCCAGGTCGATCTTGGTGTAGGTGGGCCGCCCCGTCTCCTGGTATTTGGCCTTCACGCGGTCCAGGTAGTACTTCGCCGTGTTCACCGTGATCCCGGCACGGCGGGCGGTCGCCTTCAACGTGAGCCCGGAGGCGTACCCCACCAGCACCTCGCGTTCCTGGGGAGAGAGCCGGGGGCGGGCAGAGCCCCGGTCGTAGGCCAGGGCGAAGGCCAGCTCCGGGGAGTGGGGGGTGCGCCCGGCCGCGATCTCGCCGACGGCTTCGACGAGGACGGACAGCTCGTGGTCCTTCGTGAGGAAGCCGTCGGCGCCGTCGGTGATGGCCGCGACGATCCGGTCGCGGTCCGCCACCACGCTGATCATCAGCACGCGGCTGCCGGCCGCCCGGAGGCGGCGGATGTTGTCGGCGGGCGGCCGGTCGTCCCGGAGCATGAGGTCCAGCAGGACGACGTCCGGCGGCTCCCAGGGGCCCGCGAGCAACTCGTCGACGGTGGCCGCGCACGCGACGAGGTCCAGCTCCTCGACTCCCGCGAACCACGAACGGATGCCGTCGCGCAGCATCCGGTCGTCGTCCACCACGGCGACGGTGATCACCCCGGCCATCTCAGCTCCACGCGGACGCCCTCGCCGGGGGCGCTGTCCACGAAGGCCCGGCCGCCCACGCCGCGCATCCGGGCGTACACGGAACGGTCGAGCCCGATCCCGCCGGTGGCCTGCCGGTCGGGACCGACCGGGCTCTCTGATCCGCCCGACGCCCTCGGTCCGGCGGCTCCGCCCGCATCGCCCGGTCCGGCGGGTCCACCCGCTCCTTCCGGCCCGGCGGGTCCGGTGTCGAAACCCCGGCCTCGGTCGACCACGGTGACGATCAGCCGGCCGGAGTCACCGGCGGCGGTCAGGAAGGCGTGCCCCGTACCGGCGTGGCACCGCACGTTGTTGAGGGCCTCGGTCGTGGCCCGTGCCATGGCCAGCGCTATCTCGCCGGGCACGGCGGGCGGCTCGTGGTAGCGGGCGGTCACCCGCAGCCCCAGCGCTTCGGCGGCGCGTACGGACTCCTCGAGCGCGGCCCGCACCTCGGAGGCCGGCTCACGGTCGTCCGCCTGCTCGACCAGCCTCCTGAGGTACGCGGCCTCCCGCGCGCAACGCTCGCGCATCATCGAGGTGTTGGCGTCGACGCCGCCGCGGGCGATGGCCGTCAGCGTGGCGAGGACGGTGTCGTGCAGGGCGTTGTGATGGGCGACGCGCTCCGCGAACCTGGCCCGCTGCGCCTCCGCGGCCAGCGCCCGCCGGTTGGCCGAATCGACCTGCTCGCCCTGTCGGCAGAGGTACCAGGTGAGCACCCAGGACACGACGGCGGAGAAGACCAGGGCGTTCAGATGGGCGCCGGTCACGGCGGCGTCCGCCTCCACCATGAGGTACCCGGCGAGATGGGTGGCCACCAGGAGGGCCACGGCGACGGCGAGGAGGCGCGCTCCGAAGGCGACGGCGGCCATGGCCGAAGCCGATCCGCCCAGGAGCATGACCCAGGCGACCGACTCCTGGGTGCGGGCCCCGCCCCAGGCGTACGCGCCGAAGGGCAGCAGGCAGCCGATCACCAGTACATCGAGTCCCACGACCCAGGGAACGAGCCGCCGGTGCCGGGCCGCCATGAACCAGATGAGCGCGGTGGACGCGATCGCGGCACTCAGAGCCAGCCACGGGAACAGGCGGTCGCGCTGGTGCTGCGCGACCACGACACCCCCCGCGACCAGGTGGCTGCCGCGATACAGCGCGGTGGCGATGACCATGGTCTTCCGGGCCCGGTGCAGCCCGGTTTCGGTTCTGTCGATCCGACGGCCCCCCTTGATCGCAACCCCCCAGAACGGGTGGTGCACCGGCCCCTCGGCACACCGCTAACGTCACCCGTGGCGATCGGGGGATCGCCCGCGGCCACGATAGGCAGAGGTGGCCGAGGACGGTCCGCGATTCCCGGACAACTCGGCAGATCTTTCGACGCGCCCTGGCTGAAACGCATATGACGATGCGTCATCCGTGGCCATCACCACTTCCGCACCGCGCACCGGCTCCGCCCGGACCGTCAGGGTCCCGCCACCACACCGCACCGGCAAGGAAGGATCGCCCGTGAGCACCGACCGCGACGAACACGACAGCGGCAGCTTCTTCGCGCTGGACACCGGCCTGCTGCCCGGCATCGTCGAAGGGGTGCTGCACCGGCGCGGTGCGACGCGATGGGCGGTCGAGCAGGGGGAGTTCTGGTGCTCGGTCCGGCCGCGCGGCCACCGGAGCGGCGAGCAGGGCTGGAAGCTGCACCTGTCGGCCACACCGCTGTCCGCGGCTCTGGTCCTGGCGGTGGCGGCCGACGTCCTGGTCGAGGAACGGGCCTCGTTCAAGTTCGCGGGGGCCCTGGACCGGGTCGCGCTGCTGACGGGCGGGCGTGCCGACCGCGGCGGCGGCGGCAAGTTCATCACGGTCTACCCCGACGACCCGGAGCTGTTCCGCCGGCTGGCCCGGCGGCTGCACGCGGCGACGCTGGGACTGCGCGGCCCCCGCATCCTCTCGGACCGGCCGTACGCCCCGGGCAGCCTCGTCCACTACCGCTACGGGGTGTTCGGCGGGGTGCGGACGACGACGAACGACGGGGACACGGACGTACGGCTGCGCAACCCCGGCGGCGGGCTGGAGAAGGACCGGCGTCAGGCCTGGGTCACCACCCCCGCGTGGGCGCCACCGCCGTTCCCGGAACCGGCGGCTTCCCCGACGACCACGCCGGGCCCGTCGCGGGAGCAGGAGCAGGAGCAGGGGCAGGGGCAGGGGCAGGGGCAGGGGCAGGGGCAGGAGCCGGCCGGACCGCGGAAGCGGACACCGACGCGGGCACCGGGGAGGAAGTCCGTCCGCCTCAACGGCCGTTACGTGGTCGCCAAGGCGATCCGGCACGCCTTCAAGGGCGGGGTGTATCTCGCGACCGACGAGACCACCGGCCGGCAGGTCGTGGTGAAGGAGGCCCGGGCCCACGTGGGCGTCCGCATGGACGGCACCGACCTCCAGGACACCCTGCGCCACGAGGCCGAGACGCTGGAGGCGCTGGAGCCGCTGGGCTTCACCCCGGCCGCGATCGAGTTGTTCGCCCAGGGCGGCAACCTCTTCCTGGCCCAGGAGTTCGTGCCGGGGCGGACGCTGCGCGACCGGCTGGTGGAGCGCCCGGTGCGGGACCTCGCGGAGTTCCTGGCCCTGGGCCGGCAGATCGTGGACATCGTGGCGGCCGTCCACGGCACCGGGCGGGTGCTGCGCGACCTCTCGCCGAACAACCTCATGGTCACGCCGGAAGGCCGGGTCCGGCTCATCGACGTCGAGTACCTGGCCCCCGAGGGCGTCCCGGTCCGCCGCGGGTACACCCCCGGCTATGTCGGCCCCGAGGTGTCCTCGCTGCGGGACTACGACTTCACGGCTCCCACGTACGCGGGCGATCTCTACGGCCTCGGCGCGGTGCTGCTCCACCTGGCGACGGGTGTCGACATGCTCCTGGTCCCCGACGACCGCCCGATCGGCGACCGTACGCAGGCCCTGATCACGGCGGCGATCGCCGATCACCCCTGGGCCGCACCGCTTCTGCCCCTGCTCCTCGCCCTCTGCGCCCCGCTCCCCGAGGAACGCTGGGAGCTGCCCCACGTACGGAAGGCTCTCGCGGAGCTGCCCGGAACCGGCCACCGGTCCACCGGCGGAGGGAGCGGAGAGACCGGCGGAACCCGGGTGACGGGCACGGGCGCCACCGGTGGGGGCGGCGTTCCGGCCCTGTCCGGCGAGGAGCGCGAGCGGCTGATCGCCGATGGCATCGCGTACCTGCTCCGCACCGGTCCCGGCAGCGGCGGACACCTCTGGGACGTCAGCGCGTTCGGCGCGACCACCGACCCGCTGAACGTCCAGTACGGCTCGGCCGGCGTCCTCGCCGTGCTCACCCGGGCCGCGGCGGCGGGCGCGGGGCCCGACGTGCGGCACGGGGTGGCGGAGCTGACGGAGTGGACACGGCGGCGTCTCGCCGGTCTTCCCACCGGCCGGACACCCGACGGAACGCTCCTGCCCGGGCTGCACTTCGGCCGCTCCGGCACGGCCTGGGCGCTGCTGGACGCGGCCCTGCTGCTGGGCGACGAGGACGTCGCCGCGGAGGCGTCCGCGCTCGCGCGCGCGGTTCCCGTCGACTGGCCCAACCGGGACATCTGCCACGGGGCGGCGGGGGCCGGCATGACCCAACTGCACTTCTGGCGGACGACGGGTGATCCGGTCTTCCGCGACCGGGCGGTCGCCTGCGCCGACGCGATCATCGCGGCGGCCGAGGATCACCCCGCCGGGGTCATCTGGCCCGTCCCGGCCGCCTTCGACTCGAACCTCGCCGGAGCCCGCCACTACGGGTTCGCCCACGGCATCGCGGGGATCGGCGCGTTCCTGCTGGCCGCCGGGGTGGCGGCGGAACACGAGGGCCTCCTCTGGGCGGCCGGCCGGGCGGGCGACACCCTGGTGAAGCTGGCCCGGTTCGAGGCCGGCCGGGCGGTCTGGCCGGCCGGGGACCGGGACGCCGACGGGCCGGTGGGGCAGACGCACTGGTGCAGCGGCTCCTCGGGCATCGGCACGTTCCTGGTCCGGCTCTGGGCCCGGACCGGCGACGAACGCCACCGGGAGGCGGCCGTACACGCGGCGACCGGAGTACGGGAGGCCATGTGGCTCTC